>OZ242286.1:0-2893942 GCA_965207515.1 Dehalococcoidia bacterium
TCGATCGGCTTCCAAGCTACGCTCGAGGGACTGCACTTCGCCGTGGATACCGATGTTGACCGCCCACTGGCGGGCGATCATCTCGTTGATGCCAGGATAGTCTTCGAACGCTGCCACGACAGCCGGCATCTGAACCGTCAAGCGCTCGCCGCTAGGCATCAGGCGGAAACCGTCTCCGTCTTTCTGGTCGAGTCCTATTTCGTCCAAGATCGCGTTCGCCGCGTCTGGATTGAACTGGACGTCGTCCTCTCCGACGTACTTGCCGGGGTTGTCGGGGTCGGGGTAACCCTGGCACAGACCCGAGGTCTGGCCGACGCCGAGGAAGAACACTTCGTTGATCTGGTCGCGTTCAATGCCCATAGAGAGCGCTCGCCGGAACTCGACGTTCTGGAGGAAGCTCTGAATTTCGGCGTTTCCGTCCCAGGTCTCGTTGATGTAGAGGTTGGCGATACCCGACTGCGGCTGGCGCCAGAACTGCACGCGATAGCCGACCGACTCTGCGTTCTCGAGGAACAGCGGCAGCTTGGCGAGGTTGATGTGGCGGCCCATGACCGTGTAGTTGCCAGCCAGCGCGCTGAGGTTCAGGACCTCGTTGTTCTGCGCGAGCGTGAGAACCACGTCGTCGATGTACGGCAGCTGGTTGCCCTCGGTGTCGACCGCGAAGTAGTACGGGTTGCGCGTGAACGACCACTCGTTGGTTGTGATGCTGCCGGTGAGCCGCCATGCGGTCAGCATCGGCGCGTCGACGTTCTGGTTCGTGTTGTTCCGCTGCAGCAGGTACGTGTACCAGTTGTCGTAACCGGCTTCCTCGGCGATTGCATTCGCCTCTTCCACGCCGCCGTCCAAGAATTCCGGATGGAACTGCGACAGGTAGTGCTTCGGCGCGATCAGCCCATGTCCGCGTTCACCGCTGGTCGCTTGACCGTTGACGATGACCGAGGCCATGAGCGTGACGAAGAAGCCGTAGGGTTCTTCGGAGGTCACCTTGAAAGTCTGGTCGTCGACCTTCTCGAACTGCAGCAGCTTGCCGCCGGGCTGCGTCCAAGCCGGCTTGCTCGGCACCAGCTCTTCGTTCTGAAGTATGTGCTCGTACCAGAACATGATGTCGTCGGTGGTGAGCGGTGCGCCGTCGGACCACTTGTGCCCCTTGCGCAGGGTGAATGTGAACTCGGTCGAGTCTTCGTTCACCGTCCAGGACTCGGCTATGTTCGGCTGCACGGTTGCTCCGGAGACGTCGTAGAACAGGAAATGGTCGTGGAGCGGGCGCTCCATGTTCTGACCGTCGGCCGGGCCGGTGAAGCCGCGGTACCAGGTTCCGCCGTACTTGCCGATGCCCTCTGTTGGCTTCAGGACCAGCGGGTTCTCGGGAAGACGCTCTTCGACCGGAGGCAGTTCGCCAGCGGCGACTCGCGCTGCGAGCGACGGCGCCTCTTGGAACGAGGCCGGTTTCGGGAACAGGTTGCCGTTCTCGTCGTAGATCGTCGGCCAACTGTTTTCTGCCGGGTCGGCCGTGATGTGCGGAGAATCGACTCGGACGGGTTCGGGTGTCGGGATAACGACGACCTCAACTTCTACTTCCTTTACCACCTCTTTCTCGACCTCGACGACTTCGATCTTGGTTTCGCCTGCGACCTCGACGATCTTCTCGACCTCGACGACCTCGACCACGGTCTCGCCCGCGACTTCGACGATCTTCTCGACCTCGACGACCTCGACGACTGTCTCGCCCGCGACCTCGACGATCTTCTCGACCTCGACGGTCTGGACGACTTCCTTCTCGACCTCGACGACCCTCTCGACCTCGACTTCCTTGACGACCTCTTTCTCGACCTCGACAACCCTCTCGACCTCGACGGTCTGGATCACCGTCTCACCGCCTCCACAGGCGATGGCGGTTGTAAGTGAGAAAGCCACGGCGGTCAACATGAAGGCCACGAGCGATCGCTTGGAGAGCAACCCCTTATGTTTCGTGCTTCGCATATCAACACCTTTCGTGTTTCAAATGCCGAAATTCCGAGCCATCGCGTCACGCGACTCGAACCAATTCGCCGACGTGAGTTCGCAGTCTCTTAGTTTGTCACATAGGTGACGCGGAACAACCGCAACCAAAACCTCGGCGCGACATGAAACTAAATTAACCCAACCGAAATGTCAAACCGCGTATACTAGACGCACCATATCTGATGCAACGATTTTCAAGACGTTTACGAACGATTCCGTCGATGATTCCCGCAAACTACCGGGCTGAAAAACCCATCAATCACGCGTCGTCGCACCGCAACCGGAGGGCACCGAGCCATGGCACCTAGGCCGAGACGAATCCCAACACTCATTTCAACGCTGCTATTGCTAATCGTAGTCGCAATATTCGCTGCTGCTTGCGGGGAGGAAGAACCGACCGCGACGCCGATCCCCGCAACTGCGACCACCGCACCTGAACCAACGGCGGCGCCAGCGGCCACCGAAGCCCCCGAACCAACCGCCGCGCCCGAGCCCACTAAAGCCATGGCACCGGCATCCGACGGCAAACGCGGGGGTTCGATAATTCGAGGCGTATCCGTCACTTTGCGCGCTTGGGACTACAACACCGAACCGGTATGGTTTGCTCCTCAAAGTCTGCAACGACACTACAGCAACCTAGTTAGGTTCGACCCTGCTGATGGCTCGACTATATTGCCGGACCTGGCATCGGAGTGGAGCATCGGCGACGATGCCAAGAGCGTCACTTTCAATATCCGAGACGGCGTGAAGTGGCACGACGGGCAGGATCTCACGCTCGAGGACATCAAGTGGACGTTTGAGCGTGCCAAGTCGCCGCCGGAAGGCGAGCGCTACCCACGCATAACCGCGCTCCTGACGATAACTGACATCACCATCGTTGACGACAACACCATCACAATCGCCTACGAAAACACCAACGCCGATTTCATTCAGAACTTCGCAGCCGCATGGGGCATCGTGCTAGCTCCCCACGTGATGGAACAAGAAGGCGGAATGAACAGTGCAGAGCGCGTGGTTGGCACCGGCCCCTTCGTTCTTGAAGAAGCTGAAATGGAAGAGTTCGTGACGTCGCGTGGCAATCCCGGCTACTTCTTGATTGCGCCCGATGGCGATCCGTACCCGTATCTCGATGAGATGACATCAGTGGCGCTTTCCGACGTTGAGGCGCGCATCGCGGCGATCCAGACGGGCAGGATCGACATAGCCAGCTTCGATCCGGCAGAATTCGCACCCGCGGTCGGCGCGCTCGAATCGATGGGTGATGCCGTGCGGATGGAAGTATCGCCTCTCGCAGGCATCAACTACCTGAGTATGAACGCCAAAGCGCCGCCGTTCGACGATCTCAAAGCTCGGCGAGCCGCTTATCTGCTGTTTGATCGACTACGCATGCAACAGCTCGAAAGCTTGCCGTCCGGAGAGTTCGCGTCGATACCCACCGGATTCTTCGGCACGATCGACCCCTTTGTCGACGAGGTCCCGGACTTGTGGGAAGTCAGCAAATCCACAAGGGACGATGCACTTGCTGAAGGTCAGGCATTGGCCGAAGAAGTAGGGCTTGAAGGATTCACCATGATCGTTAACTCGCGATCGTTCTTCCAAGAGCTCGCTCAATTGGCTGCTCAGGTTTATGCCGACGCCGGATGGGAGATCAAGCTTGAAGTTGGAGACGGTCCCGCACTAGCCGAACGGAGGGAAAACGCAGACTACATGGTGTCCATGAGCACTCCCAACGTCGTTCTGCCCAGCGTGGGCGCCTTCTTATTCGAGCAATACCTGCCCGAAGGTCGTGAGGTCAACATCGCCGAACCACCCGACGTAATCTACGATCTGCTCGCTGAACTACAAGCAGCGACCGACCCCGTGACCGCACACTCCGTAACGCGTGAAATCCAAGAAGTGATGCGCGAAGACTGGGTACCCGTCGTGCCGATGGGCAAGCAGCGAGGCTCGGTTGAGCTGATCGCTAACCACGTGCAGGACAGGCCAGGCGCGCTCGGACAGTGGTTCAACCTGCACACCTGGACGGATGTTTGGGTGGACGAAAACTCGCCGCGCAAGTAGCGATTGCTCTTGCCAGCACAACCTAGGAGATAAAGCGTCGAAAAAACCGAGATGAACAGGTCGGAGTTATACCGCCTAACAGAGGGTTGAAGCCGTGCGGGACTACATCATTCGAAGAGTCCTGTTGCTGATTCCGAACCTGTTCATCTTGGCGACGCTCACATTCTTCCTCGCCCGAGTGCTCCCGGGTGATGTGGCTCTGGGTTTGGCGTCGGTTGATGGGAACATCATCGACCAAGAGACGGTCCAAGTCATCCGGGAACGCCTCGGTTTGAACGAGCCATTGGCGGTCCAATACTCCCGTTGGATGTTGCAACTGTTAAGCGGCGACCTTGGCCACTCAGATGTCAGCGATCTCTCAGTGGCTACGGTGGTCGCCGAAACCGCGGAAGTCACGTTCCTTTTGGCGATACTCTCCGTTTTCATCGGCACCGTCGTCGCGTTGCCGCTCGGCATCTTATCTGCGATGATGCGCGGTCGATGGCCGGATCAAGTCGTGCGCTCTTTCTCGGCGATTTTCCTCGCGCTGCCAAACTTCTGGGTCGGGATCTTGTTGTTGCTCGCCCTCGTAACCTGGTTCAGTTGGAGCCCGCCGATCTTCCAAGAAACATTTTTGGACGCACCCGTCGAGCAGTTTCAGCGGTTGATTTTGCCATCGGTCGCGATCGGTGCATCCTTCGCCGCAGTCGCGACGCGGCTCACGCGCTCCACGATGTTGGAGGTGCTGAATCAGGACTACATCCGAACTGCCCGCGCCAAGGGCTTGTTTCCAAACCGGGTCATCATACGCCACGCATTGCCCAACGCGGTTTTGCCGGTCATCACACTCTCAGCTTTGCTTTTTGCCGGGTTACTTAACGGCGCGGTGGTTCTCGAGCGGATCTTCGCACTGCCCGGCATGGGCGTCGAGATCGTCAGGGCAACATCCGAGCGCGATTTCCAACTGTTGCAAGGGCTAGTCCTCGTGCTGGGTGCCATCGTGATGGTTTGGATGTTGCTGATCGATCTGGTATACGTCGCTCTTGACAAACGAATCCAGCTCGAATGAATCTCGACGGTTGAACGATGGCAACAACGGCAACTCCGCGTAACCGTTTCCTGTCCGCCGTTTGGCGCGGGGTGCGGAAACACCCGACCGGCGTTATTGGTTTGGTGATTCTCATCCTCTTGCTCCTCTTCATATTGAGCGCAGGGATCCTCACTCCACACAAATACGATCGGACGTTGAGTACCAAAGCAGCATCCATGATGTCCCGTGGGTTCGAGGATGAACTGCTGGTGCTCGGCGGCGACGAGTTGGGCCGCGACATCCTTACTCGCCTCCAGCACGCAGGGCGAACCTCGTTCGTGATCGGCCTGGCCGCTCCTCTGTTGGGAGTTACCTTGGGCACAATCATCGGTATCGTCAGCGCCTACCGAGGCGGCATCGTCGATCTGTTGGTCCAGCGAGTCGTCGACGTGCTGATCTCCTTGCCGGGGCTGGTGCTCGCAATGGCGGTCACGTTGGCGTTGGGA
The DNA here is from genome assembly GCA_965207515.1 of Dehalococcoidia bacterium. GTDB lineage: Bacteria > Chloroflexota > Dehalococcoidia > Lucifugimonadales > Lucifugimonadaceae > Bin127. The sequence goes on from OZ242286.1 coordinate 5,578, forward strand.
TTCTCGGTCTGGGGGGTGATAATCGCGCTGTCACTAAATGTCGTCGGCGGTTCATCTAGAGTCGTACGTTCACATGCGTTGACGCAATCACAGCTCGAATACGTTCAGGCTGCGCGCGCTCTAGGCGCGTCCGACTTACGCATAATATTGCGACACCTTCTGCCGAATTCGATGGCGGTATCGCTGGTTCTCTTTACGGTCGGAGTTGGAGCCGCGATAACCGCTGAGGCCGGTCTGAGTTTCCTCGGCCTAGGTGTTCAACCGCCGACCCCAAGTTGGGGCAATATGCTGACCTTCGCACAGCAGTATTTCCGTTTCGGACCCCACATCGCCGTGATTCCGGGGTTGACAATCGCCATCGTCGTGTTCGCCATCAACTTGGTAGGTGATTCCATGCGCGACCTGCTAGACCCACACCTGCGTGGCAGGGGATAACTAGATCTGCAACTAGAAAGGGTTCGAAATCAAACATGCCCAACCAAACATCTGAAAAAGGGCCGCTACCCAACGTCATTTTCATCATCGCGGACCAGCTTAAAGCAACGGCGCTACGCATGTACTCCGAAATCGGCATCGAAACGCCTTCTTTGGAGAGAGTGGCGAGCGAGGGCGTAACTTACCGCCACGCCTTCACTCCGCACGCCCTCTGCGTCCCGGCCCGCGTCTCGATGATGACTTCACGATACGCCCATTCAACCGGCAGCCGTCGCAACGAAACCCTCATGCCATCAGGCGAACTCCACGCCTTCCGCATCTGGAAGGAGCTCGGCTACACAACCGGCCTCATCGGCAAAAACCACTGTTTCATCGAGGAAGACGACCTCGACCTCATCGACGTTCGATGCGAACTGACGCACGGCGGCATGCCGCGCAAAAACTACATAGGTGACAACCCCGGGAACAAGGGTATGGAATGGATAGTCCCTGAAGACGTCATTCTCGAAGCACATTCGACGCGCAACAACATGCCGGAGCAAAGCCCGAGCTTCGGCTACGCGGTAACGGATCATCCGATCGAGGGCTACTCAAACTCCGCGCTGTCGATCCAGACCAAAGCTTTCATCGACCGTTTCGGTAGCGATCCAAGCACAACAGACCACAAGCCCTTCGCTCTGGTGCTCTCCTATCCCGATCCCCATCATCCGCTGGAAGCTCCCCGCAAATACGCAGAGATGGTTCCGCCCGAAAGCGTGGTCATGCCGCCCCAAAGATCGGACGAGTACACGGATGGGAAGATTCCGGTGCGGAATCGCCAGCTCCACGACATGCTCGGCGTGAGCGAAGACGATCCTGACGATGTCCGCAACGCGATGGCCGTCTACTTAGCGATGACTCGTCATCTCGACGACGGGATCGGCGAGGTACTCGACCATCTCGAAGCAACTGGACTAAGAGAAAACACCATCGTAGTCTTCACCGCCGATCACGGCGACTTCAACGGTGAGCACGACATGTTGGGCAAGGGCGGAGTCTTCTGGGACGCTCTGGTTAGGATTCCGTTGCTCGTTTCTTGGCCTGCCGGCGGGGTGCCATGCGGTGTCGTCGATGACTCGATGGCTAATTCGATCGATCTGCTACCGACTATCCTCCAACTCTCAGGTGTTGCAGATTTCAACGCCGCGCCGAGTGGCGACGAAGGGGAGGAGATGGCACGACCTGGTCCGCGCGTAAATCGCGACGCCGATTCAGAAGTGCTCGCCTCCGAAATGCTCCGCCGAATTCAAGGTCGACCGCTTCCATCAGCCACCGAATCACCTCCCCGAGCTGCCGCGTTCAGCGAATACGGGACCGGCGGCGCTGCATTAACAGACGAGACATTGCACGATCTCATGGATCAAGGTTACGCAGGTCGCAACTTGCTGATGGAGACGCTATGGATCAGGGAGGCGGAAGGCCGTCGCCGGATGGTACGTACTCAGGACTGGAAATACGTCACCGACCCCGACGACGACCGCGGTTCTGGCCCGAACGGCTCCGACGAGTTGTATGACTTGGCTTCCGACCCGTGGGAGCTAAACAACGTTGCCAGCGACCCTGCCAATTTGGCGATCATTTCCGAAATGCAGTCGTTGCTTCTCAATTGGGCAACTGACACCGAAGACTACGATCCGGTGCCATTGCCAACGACGTTCGGACGGCGCGTATACATCCCATCCGAAGGCCGGTGGGGAACAGAACGCGGATAACTCAAATTGGCGCTCCTCGAAATTGAAAACCTCAAGACCTACTTCTACGGCGATGACAACATCGTCAAAGCTGTAGATGGCATCACGTACGACATCGAAGAAGGTGAGACCGTCGCGCTGGTCGGGGAGAGCGGGTGCGGGAAATCAGTGAGTTCATTGAGCATCCTCGGCCTCATACCATCCCCGCCCGGCAGGATCGTTGACGGCGAAGTCAGATTTCGCGGAACCGATCTGCTGCAACTGTCCGCATCAGAGATGCGAAGGTTTCGCAGCCGGCGCATCGCAATGGTCTTTCAAGAACCGATGTCATCGCTTAATCCTGTCATCAACATCGAGACGCAACTGATCGAAGGGATGATGACGCAGTTGTCGCTCACCAAAGGACAAGCTCGGTCCAAAGCGTTAGACCTGCTGGATACGGTGGGGATTTCGGACCCAGAACGCCGGATGTCTCAATTCCCGCACGAGTTCAGCGGTGGGATGAGACAGCGAGTGATGATCGCCATCGCGTTGAGCTGCGATCCAGACATGATAATCGCCGACGAACCCACCACATCCCTCGACGTCACCATCCAAGCGCAGATCCTCGATCTCATGCAAACGTTGACCCGAGAACGAGGCATGGCGCTTCTTCTGATCACCCACAACCTCGGCGTAGTCGCCCGATACGTCGAACGAATCAACATCATGTACGCGGGTCGCATCATCGAACATGGCTCGGCTACCGACATCTTCGAGAAGCCATCACATCCCTACACCGTCGGCCTCCTCAACTCGATACCCCGCATCGATCGCGACACCCGCACCAGCTTAGACCCGATCCAGGGCCAACCGCCCGATCTGTCACGCTTGCCCGTCGGCTGTCATTTCGCAGAGCGATGCAGGAACGTAATTGATCGTTGCGACGCCGAGTACCCGAGCACCGTCACGGTCGAAATGGGCCACACGTCGGCTTGTTGGGTCGCTGAAAGCATATTTCGCGAACACTCGGAACAGCTGACTCATGCTTGATGAGAGCGGCAACGACGCGACGGTAACGTCCGACGGCGATCGAGAATCGTCGGTCCTCATCGACATCCAGGACCTGAGCGTCGAATTCTCGGTCGGTTCCGGAACGTTGTTCACGCGTAACCGCGCAACCATCCACGCCGTCGATGACGTTTCTCTGAGCATCTACCAAGGTGAATGCCTCGGATTGGTAGGGGAAAGCGGAAGCGGCAAAACTACTCTTGGTCGAGCAATCCTTCAATTGCAGAAAGCCACTAGGGGAGATGTGCTCTACGAGGGCCAGTCTATGGCCGGCATGCGTGGACGGGACCTGCGCAATTTGCGCAGGAAGATGCAGATCATCTTCCAAGACCCCTACAGCTCTTTGGACCCCCGGATGTCTGCTGGTTCAATCGTTGGAGAGGGAATCTCCATACACAAACTCGCGCGAAACCGGAACGAATATAGAAGCCGAGTAGCCGAGCTGCTGGAAATGGTCGGCCTCAACCCCGATATGGCCAGACGCTTCCCGCACGAGTTCAGCGGAGGTCAGCGTCAGCGCATTGGCATCGCACGCGCACTAGCCGTTGAACCCGACTTCATCGTATGCGACGAGCCAGTCTCCGCATTAGACGTTTCCATACAAGCTCAGATTCTCTCACTACTAACCAATCTCCAGTCCGAATTGGGACTCACCTACCTCTTCGTCGCGCACGATTTGTCGGTCGTACGACACATCAGCGACCGCGTCGCTGTGATGTACCTTGGCCGCATCGTAGAGGTCGCTTCAAGCGCCGAACTCTACAGCAAACCCTTGCATCCCTACACCTACGCGCTCATCTCCGGCATCCCCATCCCTGATCCTCGCATCGAAGCGCAACGACAACGCGTGGTCCTCGGCGGAGAAGTAGCCAATCCCGCAGACCCACCAACCGGCTGCCACTTCCACCCCCGATGCCCCTTCGCCACCGAACAATGCGCCATCGAAAAACCCGAACTTCGCCAAACGGACTCGGGACGCTTAGTAAGCTGCCACCACGCCGAAGAGTTGGAACTCGTCGGCGTCTAGAACTTCCGTCCCCTACGCGAACCGCAACCCTCGTCCTCCACCTCTCTGAGGGGGAATAAAAGGGGGTGTCAACGAAGCCCAAAACACCGACACTGGTAGCGGGGGATACCCTAGGCACGGACGGTTTGCACCGCCAACACCTGCTCCCAAATCACGATCCCCTCCGTCACCAATCATTCCCCATTTGAACGCGTACGCATCGCCCCTTTAGTGAACCGTGATCCTTTAGCATGAACCTGAAGGTCCATCATTAGAACTGTTGTATTATAATATGCGGAGTTGACATGGCTTCGACAATCGAATGGACAGACGAAACGTGGAACCCCGTAACGGGTTGCACTCGCGTATCGCCTGGCTGCGACAACTGCTACATGTTTGCGCTTTATCCCCGGCTCCGAGGCATGTCAGTACCCGGCTACGAAGCAGATCCAGACGTCGTACAACTACTGCCGGAACGCTTGGATGCCCCATTCAAGTGGAAAAAGCCTCGTCACGTCTTCGTTAACAGCATGTCCGACGTCTTTCACCCCAGCGTCCCTTATGAGTTCGCGTTCGAGATATTCAAAGTCATGGATGAGGCGTCGAGACAATACGGCCACGTATTCCAAGTCCTGACAAAGCGGCCAGGCCGCGCAGTCGGATGGTGGGAGAGATACTCAGATCAGTTCCCAAACGGTTGGCCGCCCAACGTATGGATAGGTACATCCGTAGAAAGTCAGAAATACGCTCCCAGGTTGTCTGTTTTGGGAAGAATCCCGGCAGCAACACGCTTCGTTTCTGCTGAACCCCTATTGGCAGAGCTGGACCTTAGAGCGTGGTTGTACGACGGCACCCTTCAGTGGGTCATCGTAGGTGGCGAAAGCGGACTGCGCGCACGCCCGATGGCACTTCGATGGGCGCGATCTCTGCGCGACCAGTCGAAATCAGCCGGGGTAGCGTTTTTCTTGAAGCAACTTGGAGGGAGGCGCGGGAAACGGTCTGGTCGTGATGCGGTTTTGGACGGCGAGACGTGGGTTGAGTTCCCCGATGCCAACCCTGCTAGGAGGCAACCCGTTGCCGCCTAAAACCGTTCTTTGGCCATTGGAACCACACACCGAAGGCAAACACCGGGTCTTGCGCCATTACCTGGACGCTTGGTTGCCTATTCTGATGTCTTCGAACCAAACGGTGCTGTTTATAGACGCCTTTGCCGGACCTGGTCGATACGAAGGCGGTGAAGATGGTTCGCCGCTGATTGCGCTCGATGCCTTTATTTCACACACGAACATTCCGTCCTCGAGGCGACTCAACTTCGTGTTCATCGAAAAGGATGAGAATCGCGCGGATCATCTGCGGGAGGTACTTTCACAGAAACAGAATCAATTGCCCGAAACTTGCGGCATTCAGGTCATCAACGGCACGTTTACGGAGGAAATGTCGAGCGCGCTCGACACAATCGAAACACACAACAGGACGATGGATCCTGCATTCGTGATGATCGACCCGTTTGGTGTTTCTGACACGCCTATGGATTTGATTGCCCGGATTCTGAGAAACCAAAAATCCGAGGCGTACATTTCTTTCATGTCGAGGGACATCAATCGGTTTAACTCGGTGCCGGAGTTTGAAGTCGCGCTAAACGGATTGTTCGGTTGTGAAGAGTGGAAGGTTGGGTGGGAGATGGCAAATGGTCCCGAAAAGATCGAGTTCTTTTACAACTTATACGCATCACAACTCAAAGCATCAGGCGCCGAGTACGTCCTTCGCTTTGATCTATTTGAAAACGAAGAGTTAGTGTACGCCCTGTTCTTCGCTACGAAAAACGACCTTGGTTGCGACAGAATGAAGCAAGCGATGTGGCGAGTTGCTCCGTTCGGAGATTTCCAATTCAAGAGTGCTTCCATGGACCAGATGATCCTTGGGCCATCGTTCGTCGACTTTGGCGCGTTAGACGATGTTCTCTTCCAGAATTTCGGAATGAATATCGCAGTTTCGGTCGACGACCTCGATCAATTCATGCGTTCCGACAAAACACTTTTCCATTCCGGGCAACTGAGGTCTCGGTTGACTAGGATGGAGAGAGTGGGCACATTGGAAATCGTTGAGAGTTCCAGACGGCGACGGTTTGCTTTTCCGACAGGAACGGTGCTTCGATTTGTTGACCCTCCGCCTCCTGAACCGCGTCAAGAAAGTTTTTTCTAGTCACATGCTTTCTCGCCACGCCAACCCGCCTTTCAGTCGATAAAAGTGAGCAACACGCCCTTTGAATGTAAAATCACCTGGGGTAAAACGTCTCAACCTCCATCTGGATCAGTGTGTTCGGTGTGGCCCAATTTTCGGGCATGCGTTTGAACTAACGGTTTGTTAGACGTAGTGTGGCGAGCAAAAGCACAGAATAGCCGCGTCATTTGAACGCCGTACTGATCCAGGAACTGTGTATCAAGCTATTGCAGCGCATGCGCACCGCCCAGATGCACAGACAAGGCCGCATTCCCAAGCGTTTCGACTCCTGTTTGATACCGATCATATTTCAGCACCTCATCGGCAACGTTCGCTTGCCGTTTAGCCACTACGCCGCGTCAAATCGCCAGTGGAAATGCCACAAGTCCAGCCAAGGGCAAACCGACTTTGATGCTTTGCCTGCATTCTGGAATCCCCCTCATCCCCCCAACAACGCCCCCACAACCTCCTCCACTCGCTTCCCCTCCGCCGACTCCCTTAGCCACTTCCTAACCTCCCGACGCGTAATCGTAGCCGACAACCGCTACGGTTACCGTTGCCTCAGATTCACCAACTCCCGCTCTAGGCCTAGGGGCCCCATCTCGGCCCGCCTATTCTTTCGACACACACAACTAATCCCCACAGCCGACCTCACGCCAACATCAACCGCTCGCCCTTAGGCTCCGGGATCGGATCGCCGAACTCCCGTGCCGTCTCGATCCATAATTCCACCGCCTCCGAAGTTTGCTTCAATGCGGATTCCTGCGTTTCGCCATGCGCCATACATCCCGGAAGTTCCGGAACCTCTGCCACAAAGGCGTCATCCTCGTTGCTCCAATAAATGATGACTTCGTATTTGTGCATCACTCTCCCTCTTCGAGATGGTACTTCAGGATGACCTGTCGAACCTGCCGCACTTGGTAAGGCTTGGCTTGACTTCCATCGCGCTGCAAATTGATCCGTTCGCGGACCCCGCCTCTCCTAAAGATATGATGGCTGCCTCGCACCCGCTCATCAAACCCCAAGCGCAGAAGGAATCGCACAAGATCGCTGAAACGGATATTCGCGTCCGATCTACCGCTCAGGATCCGTTGTCGCAATCTTTCGCCTCGGTTCATCATCGAAGATTCTCGGTATCGCAGCGATTCAGAAGTCGCTCATCCCCCCAACAACTCCCCCACAACCCACTCCACCCGCTTACCCTCCGCCGACTCCCGCAACCACTTCCTAACCTCCCGACGCGCAATCGTAACCGTCAACCGCTCCGGATATCGCTGCCGCAGATTCCCCAACTCCCGCTCCACACCTCGGGCCGCATCCCGACCCGCATCAGCCACCTCCACATGCAACGAATCACCACCATCAAACTCCGGTATCGGCAACCGCCAAAGGTGTTTATGGACATCTCTCGCGCCGAACTGACCTTTGGGCATATATGGTTCGACCCGGCTTTTGAGAATGTTGCTATTGATAATCGCCAGCAGATAATAGGCTTCTTGGGACGACTTGCACGCAATCCAGTACAGCTTTGATTCCACTAACGCGTTCGCGTCGCACAAAACAGCGGCAGTTGGGATACCCGCACCTGAATAGAGGACCCTAACCGGTCGATCTCCTCGATTCGATCGCCATACAAATTGGGCAGCGAGATTGCCGAAATAGTCGATTCTTTCCAGCAAAGTAAGTCGATTTGCAGCTGTCTTGTTCTCTTCCCAAATCTGGTTGATTTGTGCCCATCGTTGTTGCATCCTGCGACCCAAGGAACGCACATCAATTCCATTGGTTGAATCTGCATCCTTCGTCAGGTTTTCAGCCTCGCGTTTCACTGGGAATAACGCTTTCAGCGGTTTCAATGTCCCGTACGGCGCGACCGTTTCACCAAGGTGAACGTCGAATAGATGACTATCTTCTACTGTTTTTCCGTGTAAGCCTGTTAAATCTACGGATTTCCATGGTTCTTTATCCTGTTTGACGCGGCGCGGGTCTACAGTCACCGTGTTGCTTACCCGCACTGTCGCCGGGTTAGGAATTTCGTTAACGAAGAACAGCGCTCTCGGCACGATAGTTGCGCCCTGCCTAGAGCGTTTGGCGTAAGGCGACAATATGCCCCCACTCGTATCCGTAGTCTCCATGTCCACACGCCGCACATTCGCCGAACCAGTAGCACCAACCCACTGCCGAACCGTCCCCGCCAACGGCAGTGCCTTACCGTCTTCACCCCGACGCTCAGCAAACACAACCGAGGAAGGCACAGGGAAGAAATTATTAGGCTCCAACCGCTCCAAATCCCAAGCCTTCCGAACTTGGAAATTCACGCTCAAAGTCCTCGCACCGCCGCGTGACTTCCACTCCCCCGTCCGCCACTTCGTATGCTGTCCCGCCTGCAACGCGCTATGCGGCATCACCATTCCGATCAACCCGCCATCCCGCAGATACAGATCAACGCACCGCGCGTAAAACAGCGACGCCACATCTTGGTGCGTCGCATATCGCCCACCAGCCCAAATCCCATACTCATTCCGGCTCTGATTCACCAGCTCTTCGCGCAGAACATCCGTCGTCTGGTTGTAGTTGATCCACGGCGGATTACCGACGATCACATCAACCATGTTTCGCGCCAGCGTGATCGGACGCACCAAGTTCCGTATGTAGTAAGCCCAGATGTGGTCCCGACCCTCGTCGTGCAGATCTTTGAGCTTGTCGATTGTCGCCGACAGCGTTTCCGACTCGCCATCCGTCAACGGGACATCACCCATCGCCAGTTTCGGGTCTTCGCCACTCTCTATGTACTCCGCCACATCCACCATCAACTGGTCGAAACTCTCCGCGTGATTCACCAGTGCAACCGGGAACAGCAACTCTGTATTCGCATCGTCGCCTACTGCGATCGTCACGTTGTTCGCCGCGAATAAGTCCCGACTCTGATACCTCAGCTGCAACGAGTCGCCCAGATAAATCGGCACAGTTACCGCCGTACTCACACTCATTTCTATCGCCGGCCGCGCCGCTATAACCCACGCCGCACGCGCCAAGTGCGTCGCTACCGGGTGAACATCGATGCCCGTAACCGACTCCCGCAGCAACTCGAACAGCTTCGTCTCCGGCACCTTCTGCTGAGCCGCCGCCTTGAGAAAATGCTCGACGCACTCCGCGATAAACGCGCCAGAACCACACGCCGGGTCCAGCACCCTTTGATTTACCGGGTCAGTAACAACCTCCTCCACAATCGCCTTCGTCAACCAGCGTGGCGTGTAGTACTCCCCGAGATCACGCCGCTCCTGCGCCGGTATCACCGTCTGGTAAAGCGTCGCCGCAACGTCGGTCGGAGGCGAAGACCAATCGAATCTCGCCACGCGCCGCGCAATAGTCTTGATCAACGGCGCCGCTCCAACCTCGATCGGCCAAGCGAAGAAGTCCGTCTCAATCACCCCATGCAAACCCGTTGCCTCGGAGAATTGACGACCCCTCAGCAAGTCCTCAGGATCGTTCTCCGCGATCTGATTCACATCCAACCCGAACGTCGCCTGCACCACAATCCCCACCACCATCGTCAGATACGTGTGCCGTACGAAAAGATCATCAAACTCATCACCCTGCACAACCTCTCCCAACGCAGTCTGAAGCAAATCCTCCCACAACCGACGCTTAACGGCCACCGTCTCAGTGCCAAAATGCTTTTCGTAAATCGCCCGCAACGTGTCGATCTCACGCTCGTACAGCGGGTTCGTCGGGCTGAACTGATCCTTTATCTCTTCACTGTTGGGCTCGATATCCCGCCGAGCCACCAGCGCATTGTCCCGCAACCACTCGTACAGCGAGTACCACTTATCGGCGTCAGTCAAGATGAACGCGTACGGCGGAGCCGTGTTGATCATCACCGCGTTCGGCCACCGCAACAACCAATGCTTGCCATCCGTCAGAATCCCGATCCGCACACCCTTGCTAGCATCCATCGCCGCCGTCAGATAACCGTCCAGCTGCGCGACGTGGGCCGTGTCCGGCACGACCCCATTCCCGACCCTCCGCTTCACCTCGATCAACGTGTCCAACGCCGCCAAATCTACCGAGTTGCCCGAACCCTCCGCCGGCGAAATCTCCTCCCTGATATCACTCGACTCCACCAACCCCGTCCGCACCAGAAACTCCCGAATCTGAGACGTGATATTCGCCTCCGCCTGCAACTCCCCATGCCGCCGCAAAAGCTCCGCAGCAACCTCCCGACACTCCGCATTGTCATAACTCAAAACCATCCCCTCCATTATCCGCGCCCAACCCAAACCTTCAATCCACTTTGGCACCGACAATCCATCCCTTTCACACGGCGAGCATCACACCCGCAGGGGCGAACCCTCGCGGTCGCTCCGCCAGCCAAACCACATCCGCCCCTTTCGTCGGACGAAAGGGGCGCGAGCGCAGCGAGCGGGGTATGCCCGGGGCCGGGAGGGGCATACCAACCAAACCATCGACCCACCCAAACAACCACCAACACCCCGTAGGGGCGGTTCGCGAACCGCCCCTGCCAGCCACCCGTCCCCTTCGTGAAACGAGGGGGACGCGGGCGAGCGCAGCGAGAACGCAGGGGGTGCCCGGGGCGGTGGGGACTGAACTCACCACCACGCAATCCCACCAATCCCAATTCACACTTGACATATTCCTACATCTGTTATAAAAACAACAAGTGAACAAGTTCTGTGGGTCTAGCGACCCGCACCACAGTGCTGCGCAGACGTGTGCAGACCCCCGTCCCAAGCGGCCACAGGGATCAAACGTGAGGAAGCGGAGGCAAAACCGACGACCGGCACGGTCCAGTACCGTCCCCAGTCGCAGCGTTTTTGCTCCCTCCGGCGGCGTCCCTCATCGGATCGGATGTCCGGTGCAAGGCCGGGAGGGCCGTGCCGAAGCGTGGGAGGCCCAGTTCCCGGAGCGCGACGCGTCAGTCCCGCGTCGCAAAGCGAGCCAGCTGGCATCCCCCGAGCACAAGCGAAGCTTAGTGCGCGAGGGATGCCGAGCCAAGGGCCGGGAGACCTAAACGTGGAGCCGACAGACGTCTACTCCTGTCCGCCGCAGGAGGGAGGCTACAGCCCGAGAGGAGCCCGCGAGGGCGAATCTAAGGAGGAGGCGAACTCCGAACGGCGTACCCGAGCGCCGCGCCGAACTCCATGCCCGCGGTCTGGCGACGCGGGCCGCGGCTGGTAAACGTTGCTAGCGGTCTCGCACACCGCTCTGCGCAGCATCTGACTCCTCTCCGGGGTCGTCCTCCTGCCGAAAGGCGGAGGCGATGGAGAGGGAAGGAGCCGAGGTCCTTGTACAGGGACCGACGCTCTAGGCGAGGGCCAGTTCCTACGGGCCCGAGGACCCTGCGCTGCCGGACCTTCCCCCGGAAGGCCCGGCAGCAAACAACCACGTCGCGGTGGACATACAGACGCGCCCGTTCAAACCCCAAACCCAACATCCCTGTCCACCCCACCCATCCATGCAAACACTCCTACAATCCCTACCCCAATTGCCGCAACCGCGGATCCAACCTATCCCGCAACCAATCCCCAAAGAAGTTCAACGACATCACGGTCAGGAAAAGGGCAGTGCCAGGGATCACCGAAGTCCACCAAGCCGTCTGCAGATAGTCCCGCCCCTCAGCAACCATATTCCCCCAAGATGGCGTCGGCGCCGGAATACCCGCACCCAAGAAACTCAACGTAGCCTCGTACAAGATGAGATTTCCGACGCTCAAGGATGCGATCACCGTTATCGTTCCGATAGTCCCCGGCAGTATGTGACGCACCAAGATCCGCGTCGTCGAAGCGCCCGAAATCTTCGCCAGAGCCACGTATCCGCTCTCTTTAATCACCAACACGTCAGCTCGAACGTTGCGGACGAACGATACCCAAGCCACCAAAATCATCAAAACCATGATGGTTTGGAAACTCGCCCCGACAATGATCGCCGCGACCAACGCGAGCAACAAGAACGGGAAGCCCATCCATATATCCACGATCCGCGTGATTAATTCGTCCACTACACCGCCAGCGTATCCAGCCAACAGACCAAGTCCTGTGCCGATCAACATCCCCGCAGATAGCGCCACGCCCATCACCGACAGTGAAACCCTCGCTCCATGAATCACCCGGCTAAGAACATCGCGACCAACATGATCGCCCCCGAAAAGATAAGGGCTGCCGTCCCGATACAACGGGTCGGCGTTGCGATCGGGCAGCGACTGATCGATCGGATCGTTCGGCGCGATCCAATCCGCACCGACACCCATAATCACCAATAGAGCGAGCAAAGTCACCGGCAGGATTGGCCATCGCCTCACGATGTACCACAACGCCAAACGCTGTTGGGCCACTGGTGAGGATCGCGCCGCGAGGGTTGCCGTTTGTTCGGCCGTCATCTAGTCATACCTGATCACGGGATTCATAACCCCGTACAGAATGTCGGCCAAAAAGTTCATCGCAACAAAAACGGCCGTGAACACCAACACCGTACTGGTCAATGTCGGGAAGTCATTGTTCCAGACCGCGTCGGTCATCAATTGCCCCACGCCCGGCCACGCGAATATGCGCTCGATGACCACAGCACCTGTCACGAAGCTGGCCAACACGATTGCCGAAGTAGTCAACGGCTGGAGAATGGCGTTGCGGAACGCGTGTTTCCACAACACAACGGTAGTGTTCGCCCCCTTGGCGCGTGCCATCGTCACGTACTCCGAGTCCAGTACCTCCAGCATCGCAGACCGGGTCAACCTTAGCAACGCAGCCGCAGGTCCCCAACCAAGGGCGAACGCCGGCATTATCAGATACTTGAACTTCGTCCAAGTCCAGAACGAAACATGGTCAGGACCCGAAGTCCCCACCGGCAACCAATCAAGCGTCACCGCGAACAACAGTATCGCCATGATCGCCACCCAAAATATCGGCGCGGCTTGACCAATCAAAGCAAACGTTCGACTCGCGTAGTCCGACAACGTACCCCGTTTCACGGCAGAAACGACACCCAGCGGCACGCCCATCAACACCGACAAAATAAACGACACGATCGCCAACTGCAACGTCGGCGCAGCACGTTCCCACATCAATTTACCGACCGACGTCTCCGATACAATCGTCTCGCCAAAATCACCCGTCAAGACACGTCCCAACCAAACCAGATACTGCACCACCAACGGTTTGTCGAGCCCCAACTTCTTGCTGAGCTGCTCAACCCGCTCCGGACTCATCCCGTAACCGCCCGGTTTCGCAAAGAGCAACAACGGATCGCCCGCCAAACGCGACAAGCCGAACATGAACATCGTCGCCGCGAGCAGCGTGATCACGGCGAATATCAACTTCCTGATTAGGTAACGGCGCATGTTGAAACCGTTGTCTTCTTAGGCCAGCGACGCGGTTGGATGCAAAGCCCATCCTGCGGATCGGCAACGCCGACCCGCAGGAATGACATCTGTTATCCCAGCGTTCGCCAGGTCCCCGAGCGTAAGGCTATTTGAGGACGAGGTTCTCGGGCGAGTTGTAGCTGTTGCCGACGTGCATCGGCCATTCAGCAATGTAATTCGGGTTGGCGTAATAAGCCTGAGGTACCGTTACGTAGCCGGGGAACAGCGCCCAGTTGTGCATGTACTCGAGGTACTCCCTGTTGATGCGGATGCGTTCTTCGCGGTCCGGTTCCGATGCCGCGGCTTCGTACCACGCCAAGATTTCAGGAGATTCGAAACCGCAACTGAAGCCGCCGCGCGTCAACGTAGTCTGGACCAATCCCTTGGGCCAGTCGAATGGGTACGATTCTTTTCCGTCGTCACAGGAGGTCAGCATCGGTACCACCGTCGAACGGCTCACCAATCCAGGGCGGAATACACCGTAGGCATACTTGAGCACTTCTACTCGAACGCCGACATCCTCCCAGAAACCGGCAATGGCATCGCCGATCTCACCAGCAGGGCCCTCACCGCCGCCCAGTTCTGGACCGACGAACAGCGGGATCTGGAATCGCGTGCCGTTGTCGTCGGCCGGATATCCAGCTTCATCAAGCATGCGACCCGCCTCATCTGGGTCGTACGGGTACTCGAACTGCGACTCCCAGTTAGGGTTGAACGTACTGAAGTACGTGACGTGCACTGGCTGACCGACACCGCCCAGCACGTGCTCCACGATCGCCTCACGATCTACGGACCGCGCCAGAGCTTGTCGAACCAATCGTGCCTGCTCCATGTCATCGATGCCCGAAGGATTGTCCGCGTCGTCTGGGTTGTGAGGGTTGCCTACCCATGGGATCTCCCGAACGAACACGCCGTGCGATGGAAAATCGATCGCCTCGCCGGTGAGCGCATTTGTCGTCTCCCAGAGGTTTCCTGGGAACATCACACCTTCTTGGATACCTGCGCCAGCACCCACCTCCAAGAAACCAGACTGCTTCATGCGGGCCAGGTCTTTCGGATCAATGAACGATACGTCAGATTCCCCGTTCTGCAGCAACGCCACACGGGTGAACTCTTCGGGAACCGCCAATACTCTGATGGATTCAATCGACGGGTTCTTTCGCCAGTGGTCGTAACCAACCTTTGTCATCGTCGCGCTAGTACCAGACTTGAAGTCGGTCACCGCAAACGGACCGGTGCCGACGAAATTGTCCTTGAGCCAGTCACGCCCGTTCTCATCGAATGCGCGTTTCGACGTCGCGATCGTCGTCAGACCACCTGAAGCCTCTTGGTTCAGGAAGTTGCTCGCCCAACGGACGTCAAAGTTGTTGAACTGCGCGCTTATCGTGTAGTCGTCAATCGCTTCTACCGGAACGTCGCCGAACAACGCCGTTAGGTTCGCGGCACTCGCCGCAATTGATTCGGGGTTGATCGCCGGGTTCGTGCGGTTCATCACCCATGCCATGTCTTCGGCTTTCAACTCACCCCAATCGCCATGGAATTGGACCCCTTGGCGGATCGTGATAGTGACTGAACTGAGATCATCTGCCAGATCCCAGGACTCTGCCAGCATCGGAATGTCCCAGTCGGCTTCACCCGGAGTGAAAAGACTCTCTCCGGCACCCCAATTTCGTGCACCACCCAGAGGCGCGTCAGGCAAACTACCGCCGTTGCCCGTGATGGCACCGAGCGCCGACCCCACATCCGCGAAGATGACGTGGCCGGGTTGACTCTTGGATTGCGGCAAGTCGATCAGATCGACCGTCTCCTCCATCATCGCCTCCGGCGTCGCCGTCACTACGACTTCGACTTCCTTCTCCACTTCCACAACCTTCGCGACCTCTTTCTCAACCACCACTTCCTTCTCCACAACCACGGTCTCGACAACCCTTTCGCCAGGAACCTGTTCCTTGACGACTACGGTGTGGACGACTGTCTCAGTTCCGCCACAAGCGATCGCGAACACCGCGACTGCGGCCATGGCCGCAAGTAAAGCGGAAGCCACAGCCTTTCGTTTGGGTATGGATGTTAGGGCTTTCATTGGCAACGCTCCCGTGAACTCAATTTGTCAATGTTCGATGATCGCTCGATGCCTCGCGCGTGAAATATCTGCAAGCGCGCGACTTCCATGCGTCAACGGTTGACGCAAGGTTACACCTTGACCGCATCTTTGCGCGATACGAAATTCGAATACGTGCAAGTTGTGAAAATCGACGTTCGAGTGACGAGATGCGGCATCATTCCGCAATCGCATGAAGCCAATGCGTACGCGGCTCTGGGCGCGAGAATTCGACCGAAGACGACGTTCTAATCGGCTCCCGACAGGATCTTAGAGAGAGACTCAAGGCTCGGAGTTTAGAGTTGCCGCAAAGTCGGATCGACCCGATCGCGGAACCAGTCGCCGAGGAAGTTGCCCGACATCACAACCATCGCGATCACCAACCCCGGGAATAACGATGTCCACCACGCCGCATCAATGTACTGACGCTCTTCGCTGACCATTCGGCCCCATGATGGTTCGGGCGGCGGTATCCCGGCACCTAAGTAGCTCAACGACGCTTCGAGAAGGATGATGTTACCTGTTCCCAGCGTCGCCGTCACGATCACGATGTTCACGACGCCCGGTAGGATGTGCCGGAACATGATCCGCGCGTTTGAAGCACCCGCGACACGCGCCAGCGACACGTATTCACGATTTTTGAGCGACAGAGTCTCTGCTCTCACCAACCGTACGGCGCCCGGCCACGACACAATCGCTAAAACAATGATCAGGGTCTCGAGACTCTGTTCCAATACCAAGACGACGACCAAGATGATCAACAATCCGGGAAGGATGTTCCACGCATCGACAATCCGCATCACGATGTCATCTATGATCCCCCCGAAATAACCAGAAACCAGACCGATCGTTGTTCCTACTATCATCCCCGTTCCAACTGCCGCGATGACCACTAGAACCGTGATGCGCGCACCAGCAATTATCTTGCTCAAAACGTCGCGCCCCAGCGCGTCGGTTCCTAGGAAGTAAGAGACGGAAGCATTTTCATCTTCCATCCAAAACGGCGGCGTATGACGAACTTTAAGATCCGCCCTTTCGGGATTGTGCGGCAAAAGCCACGCCTCCGCTGCTGCCGTGAAGAGGAGCAGCGCGATGATGAATGCCGGTATGACCGGATAGCGACGGAGAAACTCGAACGGCGACAGACGCCGCCTTTGCACAGTCACTGCTCCAAGGACCTGACTATCAGTCCCGCTATCTGTAACCGCAGTAGTGATAACTGGTCTCCTAGCTGTATTTGATACGTGGGTCCAACAGAGCGTAGACGATGTCAAGTGCGATGATCATGACTACCAAAGCAAATCCGTAGATGATCGTCAATCCGGCCAGCAATGGAAAATCTGTCGCCCACAACGCATCGATGGCTAGCCGGCCTAGGCCTGGCCACGCAAAAACGGTCTCAATGATGATGGTGCCGTTCAACAGACCGAACAATACGAAGACTGAATAGGTAAGTGGTGGAATAATCGCGTTACGGAACCCATGTTTCCAACGGACTGGAGCCTGGGCGACGCCTTTGGCACGGGCAAATTTGATGAACTCGGAATCCAATATCTCCAGCATCGCAGTGCGAGTGATCCGCAAGTAGGACGCCGCCGGGAACCACCCCAGCGCGATCGCCGGCATGATGAAGTTCCTTATCGCCAACCCCTCGCCTTTAGTCCCGCTCGGCAACCATCCAAGGTTCACCGCGAACAGGAATATCATTACCAATGCGAGCCAAAATATCGGTACCGACTGTCCGAAAAGTGCAAAACCGCGAAAAACATAGTCGAGGTAATTCCCGCGGTTAGTCGCCGAAAACACTCCGAGCGGAACACCCACCAAAGTACCCATCAACCACGCGACGATGCCGAGCTGGATTGTGTTCGGTGCTTTCTCCCTGATCGCTTCGAGAACCGGACGTTGTAACGTCACACTATCGCCGAAATCGCCCGTCAGAATGTCGCCCATCCAGAGCGCGAACTGAATCGGGACCGGTTTATCGAGATTTAACTTTCGACCCCACTCTTCCCATACTGCCGGGTCGATCCCTAGCGAGTCTTCACCGATGAAGAAATATCTTGGGTCGCCCTTGAGACGCGAAAGCGAAAACACGATCAGCATCGCGAGCAATAGAGCGATGATCCCAAGAAGCACTCTTCTGGCGACAAATTGTCCCATTGTTGGTTAAACCTGAGCGTCGGCACGACCACCGACGTTTGCCACGAAAGAGCCTAACCTGCTGCGTGCAGGCTAGGCTCTTCCGGTATCGGGGCCTTTTATCGACCCTACTTGATGACTATGTCCTCAAGCGGGTAGATCATGTTGACCGGCGCCGTGTGCATTGCGATCTTCTTGGGTTCCCAACTGATCATGCCGCCGTTGTAGATCGTGTAGACGGGGAATTCGACGGTTGCCGGGTCCCAGTGCCAGAACGCTTCGTGGTTGCCGAATTGGACTGCCATCTTATTGCGTTCCGCGATGTCTTCTTCACCCAGCATGTCACCGTAGATCCGCTGGTAGAACGGAATTCCACCGCTCCACATGATGCCGCCAGCGAACCATGCTTGTGCTTCACGACCTTTGGCGAAGTGGGCGGGCATTCCACCCTGTTCACCGTCGTGCACCAAGTGGATGAACGAACGGTCGACGAATGTCGGGTGCCAAGTCGTGAATGGACCGAGGTGGAATTCGACAGTGACATTCAACGTGTCTTTCCACATCGAAGCTATCGCCTGATGGGCTTCGCTAGGTTCGTTGCCGGCCCACCATCCAATCGTGAAACCGTCAACTCCTGCCTGCGCCATCAGATCTTGAGCGCCTGCAGGGTCGTACGGCACACACCACGAATCGTCGTGGAGCGGGTCGTTGGCCGAGATCGCCCAGTTGCAACCTTGCCAAGCAAGCCCATCGTAGATGCTGTCTGCCAGCGCCTGTTTGTCGATCGCCTTTGCCATCGCCAAACGGACTTTACGTCCGTTTTCCATCTCAGGGCAGATGCCGGCGGGGTCTGACGGAACTTCTTCAAGAAGAACATTCCAGTCACAGTCCGAACCGGGAAGGTCGTAGAAGCTGACCCAAGGGAACGCCTCAGGGTTCTTCTTCGCCTCATCGTAGCCTGGGTTATCGAGTGGCTCGCCAGTCTTCGGGTTGGTCCGCTCCAAGAAGTTCGGGTTCATTCCCGCGTGGAGGATCACCGTCTGGAGCAATCGCCTAACGCCGCCAGCCTCTTCCAATCTGATCGTGTTCGGTAGCGATACGTGAGTAATCATCGCTTCGCCGTTCTCAAACATTGCGATCCTGGAAGCCTCTTCTGGAACCTCTGTGATCACGGCCCTTGCGATGTGCGCGGCCTGGTTGTAATGCTCGGGGAGGGCGTCAAGGATGATCTTGTCGTTGTCGCGCCACTGTACGATTTCAAACGGTCCGGTGCCGACAAAGACGTTGCGCATGCCTTCCTTGCCCAATTCGTCGTAGATCGTCTTGCTGCTGATGCCGTATGCGTCTCTAAGGTTTGAGAACAACCAACCTGGCAATCGGCTGTCGTACTTGATGATCTCCGTTGTTGCGGTGTATCTGTCGACCGCAACCGTCTCGCCGTAGCAGCAGACCAAGTCGCCCGAAACGTCGTGCAACGTCTCTGGGTTCACGTTCGCGTTGACGGTGTTGGTGCTCCATGCGAAATCTTCAGCCGTGACCTCGCCCCAATTCTTGTGGAATTGAATGCCTGGTCGGACGTTCCAAGTTATGCTCGTGTAGTCGTCAGCAAGCTCCCAAGTTTCGGCTACGGCCGGGATGACCCTGCCGTCCGCGGACCATTGAACAGGCGTGTCCCAGACGCTGTAGTAATACTGTTCGTTCGAACACGTCGGTACGCACAGTTCTGGGGTGCCAACCGGCAAGCCTACAGTCTGCAACGCGGCCCGGAATTCGCCGGTCTGTTCCTTAGGCATCATCATCATGGCGGCATCGGGTGTCGCCGTCACGACCACTTCCACCTGTTTCTCCACCTCTTTGACGACTTCAACCTCAACCTCTTTGACGACTTCCTTCTCGACCTCGACCTCTTTGACGACTTCCTTCTCAACCTCGACCGCGACTTCCTTCTCAACCTCGACCACAACTTCCTTCTCGACGACGACGGTCTGCACGACAGTTTCGCCGGCTACCTCCACTTCCTTCTCGACAACGACGGTCTGGACGACGGTCTCACCTTCGACCATCACTTCCCTCTCGACGACAACGGTCTGGACAACGGTCTCACCTTCGACCATTACTTCCTTCTCGACGACGACAGTCTGAACCACCGTCTCGCCAGGCACCTGTTTCTCGACGACGACGGTCACGACTTCCGGCTCCGGCGCGGCACAGGCGGACGCGAAGACTGCAACCGCTGCGACGGCCACAAGCAACAAGGTCGATACCGCCTTGCGTTTGGATATGTCTCTCAGTAATTTCATAAGCTACACTCCCGTGTGCTTCGTTTCTTTGTCATTGCCGGACCTACATCGTCCGACAGACGCGCGCCTTTCGCCAAAAGTCCTACCTCCCGACTACAGGGCGTGCAAGTAGCATACACCCAATCCGCAGATTTGCGCGACTTCAATACGCGTTTCGCCGAAAATCTCAAATCGATCTGCGAATCGCATTTATCGCATTTGGTTGACAGTGCGGAATCGATCAACTGTCCCAACTCAAACCGCCTCTGATCTACCAATTCGCCATCGCTGATAACCGGAAATCGGTCAAAACCGCATCGGTTGCAAACGAGTAGCATTAGTGTCGTATTCAACGAATAACGGACCCGAAAAGAGCCGCCATGCCCAAGATACGTTTCGGCGCGTTTCTAGCCCCGCACCATCCCATCGGCGAGAACCCGCACCTCCAGTTCCAAAGCAATCTCGAATTCGTGGAGATGCTGGACCGGTTGGGCTACGACGAGTTCTGGTGCGGAGAGCATCACTCCACCGGATGGGAGATGATCGCGTCGCCCGAACTCTTCCTCGCCGCCGTCGCGGAACGAACACACAGGATCATGCTTGGTACCGGTGTCGTATCTCTCCCTTACCACCACCCATTTATGGTCGCCCAACGGATGGTGCAACTCGACTGGCAATCTCGCGGCCGCGTCATTTTCGGTTCCGGCCCCGGAGCGCTACCGTCCGACGCCCACGTTCTCGGCATTGATCCAATGGTCCAAAGAGATCGCCAAGACGAGGCGTTGGGCATAATCCGCCAGCTCTTCCAAAGTGAGGAGCGCATCACCTACGAGTCTGACTGGTTCCAGCTGCGAGATGCAAAGCTTCAACTCCGACCTTTGCAAGAAGACATGGAGTTCGCGGTCGCGTCGATGGTAAGCCCCTCAGGCATGACATTAGCTGGCAAGCACCGTACAGGAGTCCTGTCCATTGGTTCGACGACCCAAGCAGGGATGCGGTCGTTGCCGACTCAATGGTCATTCGCCGAGGAATCCGCCGCCAAACACGGAAACAAGGTCGACCGCAAAAACTGGCGCATCGTGATCAGTTGGCACATCGCAGAGACTAGGGAAGAAGCTAGGCAACAGGCCAAACTCGGACTATTTCGTCACAACAACCTCTACACAGTAGGAACCTTGGCCGCGGGCGAAGGGACGATTTACGAGACACCCGACGAAGCGGTGGAGGACGTCGCGTTCTCCGAAGGCAGTACAGCGGTCATCGGAACGCCCGACGATCTCGTGGCGAAGATCCGCGAGCTGCTGGAACTCACGGGCGGTTTCGGATGCGTAATCGGATTCGTTCACGACTGGGCAAACCGCGAAAACACGCTGCGTAGTTGGGACATGGTCGCCAGATACGTCGTTCCCGAAGTCAACGAATTGCTGAAAGACTACCGGGAATCCTACCGATGGGTCAACGAAAGTCGCGAAACATGGACCCGTGCACAAGATGCCGTCCGTAGCAAGATCGACCAACACGAACGCGCCGCCGAAGTGATGCGCACACAAGGTTTCGCCGGCGAGAAACTAGGCGATCAGATCGCACCCGAACCGATAGCACCACTCACCAGCAAACCCGACTCAGATTAGTTCATAGAGTCCGAGTACCAATCTCCCTAACGGCGGAAGTCCGCGATCAAAAGTGGTTCGCAACGTCTGCGTGGACTAGCGCCGCGTGTGTGCAACTCCACCAAAGATCACTGTTGACCCTTTATCGTCCAACTCCCATCGCCATTTGGCGAGAAGGATATCTCAGCCTCCAAAACGTCTATCACCTCGTACTTGTCAGCGCACATGCGAACCATATGAACCGGGAATCCCGACATCGTTACCGAGCCTTTTTCGCGACAGATCTGCCCGTCGGCCCCAGCCGAAATCACTAGGTCAGCCGGGCGACCTTCCAGTCCTGAAAATTGACACCCTTCACCGGGTTGAATCGTCATCCCAACCGCGCATTCACCCAACACCGTGGGCTCGCCTTCCACAATCGGCGCCGCCGGAGGCGCAGACGACGCACCAGTATCGGGCGTCGCGGTAGGCGGCGTCGGCGTATCAGGCTCCTCACTGCCTCCTCCGCAAGCCAACACCGAAAGCGTCAGAACAATGATCGACAGTAACAGGATGTTTTTCTGAGTTGACAACATTTTCGTGTTCCACCGCCAACGTTTTCGAAGGTTACCTAAACAATATACCGAATCTATCGCCACTACCGTTTCAACACAGCCAAGCCTTAAACGTAGTCGACCCAAGACCAAACATACCAGGCGCGTATCCCACCTTACCGGAACAGGTTCGCTAACGCACGGCGTCGGAGTACCAACCTCCCCAGAACCGCTTCCACCGTCGGAACGCTACGATGAACAAGGGATTGGTCCAGACCAGCACCCGCCACAACGGCCACTTGTCGAACCTGCGAACGGAAGGGCGTACCTTCGATTCGCGAAGTACCGTGACGTTGCGGCCATTGCGTTTCGCATACCGCTTCAATGCCCAGTAGAAATCCACGTCCTCACCAATCCACACCGTTTCGTCGTACCCACCCACTTCCTCGAAAACTTCCCTGCGACAAAACTGAGTAGCGCCTTGGACCATGTCGGTCATGTGGCTCAACACCTTCCACAAGCTTAGGTAGGTCCGAGCCACGCGCCGCTTTGGCCGATAGTCGACGTCCACCCCTCCTCCTACGCAACGAGGATCCCCCATCGCCTGGTTGATCAAGACCAAAAGGTTTTCTGGGACGATCACATCCGCATCCACAAACACGAGAATTTCGCCCTTGGCACGACTAGCGCCGGCGTTACGAGCCCTCGAAATCCCCTGAACCTGCTCAGGCACTACGATCGCGCCGTTCCTTCGAGCTATTTCCGCCGTACCATCGACGCTGTTGTTGTCCACGACGATCGTTTCAACATTGGCATGCGACGTTTCGGCGAGGCGACCGATCGCCAACCGGATCGCGTCGAGCGTAGCGGAGAGATAGTTCTCTTCGTTGTACGCAGGGATGATGATCGAAAGATCCACGTTACACAAACTTTATCCAATTAACCTATTCAGTCAGGCCTCAAATAAACTGCCGACGGACGCCATGAGAATCACAAAAATCGAAACCATCCGAATAGCCGAGCAACCCCACAACCTGTGGGTGCAGATTCACACCGATGAGGGAATCGTCGGGCTCGGCGAAACCTTTTACGCCGCGCCCGTCGTCGAGGCCGCCGTTCATGACTGGTTCGGACCGCTTCTTATCGGCCGTGACCCGTTTCCAATCGAACGCCACTGGGAGGCGATGTTCCGACTCTCCGACCACGCTGGTTACGGGGGTGCCGAGATGCGCGCCATCTCCGCACTAGACATAGCCCTCTGGGACATCAAAGGGCAAGCACTTGACGTTCCTGTTTACGAGCTTCTCGGCGGTGCGGTGCGCACTAAGATCCGCGTCTACGCAACGTCTCTTCAGTTTTACGGCGCTGGCGAACAAGCCAAGGGCCTCCTCGATGAAGGCATCACAGCCATGAAAGGCGGCCCAACCATCGGGTTGTCACAAGCATCCGACGGCCAGTTTCTCTCACCGAAGGAACTAGACATGGCGCTTACACCTATCCGCGACATCAGGGACACCGTCGGGATGGATATGCAGATAGCGAACGACGGCCACGGTAAATGGTCGCTACCCGTTGCCATCCGCATCGCCCAAGCCATGGAACCATACGAAATGATGTGGCAGGAAGACCTTATGCCGCTATTGAACCCGGACGCGCTCGCCCGACTTCAGGCTGCGACAAAGACGCCGGTCTGCATCTCCGAACGGTTACTAACCCGATGGCAACTGAGGCAGTTCATCGAAAACGGCTCAGCGCGCATCGTAATGCCAGACCTCATCTGGACAGGCGGCGTTTCCGAAACTCACAAAGTGGCGATTCTCGCATCAGCGCACCAAGTACCTTTCGCGCCGCACGACGCCACGGGCCCGGTCAACATCTTCGCCTGTTCGCAGATCTGCATGAGCTCGCCAAACGCCATGATCCAGGAACATGTGCCGGCCTACCACAAAGGCTGGTACAACGACATCGTCGACCCGAACCTCGACATCCGAGACGGCTACCTACACGCCCCCCAACGCCCCGGCATCGGCACGCGTTTGAAAGCTGGAGTGCGCGACCGATCCGACGCCACCATCCGCGTCAGCGACGAGCCCGGGACGAGCCTTATCGACGGCTGGGGCCCCCATCCAGCCCGGACGCCCGAAACCCAAGCCTACGTCGACGAGCTTGAAATCGAACGTGGGCCGCAAGAATAACAGTTGCACTCGGTAATGATTACCGATTTGGTAAGATTTACTGTAGCTCACGTACGCACGCCCTCGTTGAAGACTCCATCTGATGGATTCAACTGCCCGCAAGGCAGGGATACTTCTCATACTCACCGCCGCTTTGACGGCCGTCGCCGTCATCGGTCGAGTTGCCGCCGACGCTGATCAGTCGACACTGGCCGAATCAATAGCCGCGATCTCCGACAACGCGTTGCTTTACGGCATCGGTGGACTCGGACGCTTGGTGTCCGGGATCACCTTGGCAGTAGGCGCGTGGCTACTCTTGGGTACCTGGATCATCAAGGAACGCTTCGCCACGCCACTCGTTCCCATCCTCTTCATCGTCTCGGGCGTTTTCACGTTGCTCTCGGGCGCGTGCGCACTCGTCCTGACCGCCGTCGATCCGAACTCGATAAACACGACGACAGAGGCGGTCGCAACCCTCAGATGGCTAACTGGGAAACTCGGCTTTACGGCCGCCGGAGGCGCGCTCATTGTCGCGGCTCGCTACCAATGGATGGTAGGTGGCGCCCTCAAAAGGATCGCACCCGGCGGATTTGTATTAGGCATCGCGATGTTCCTGATCTGGATCGATCTCGGCACCGCGATCCACGGCATCATCGGCACGATCTTCTTCCTTTGGCTCATCGCCGTCGGAACCATGCTCGCCACCGGCCGAACAGAACGACTCTTCGTCGAAAAGTTCGACCTGTAGACAACACTGCGTCATTCCGACGAAAGCCGGAATCCAGTCGCGTCGTTCTCCGGAGAGTGCCCGCGAACGCCCTCGTCACTCCTCCGCGAAGAGGTTCGTCGTGACGGATACGACTGAGGACATGGCGGATGTGCTCCCGTCTGACAGGACGGCGGCGACGGCGTAGCGGTAGGTGGTGCCATAGTCGAGGGTGTCGTCCAGATACGACGTCGCTGTAGAACCGGTGTTTTCGACGATGACGGCGAGATCGGCGTCGTCGGGCCCGACGCGGTATATGCGGTATCCGACGATCGTCCCGACGTCGGTTTCAGGCGCGGCCCAGAACAACTCGACCGACTTGCCCTCCTCCTCGGCGTCTACGATGCTCGGCGCGGCAGGATCTGCCGCCGAGCCGGCGGTGCCTTCGGGCCCTGCGGCCGTGGTCGGCTCAGGCATCGGGCTCGCATCCCCCGACGCTCCAGGCTCTTCGGCCCGGCACTCGCGCGGATAGACGCTGGGGCCTACAGCCCCGGTGGCGCCGGCCTCGCGGATGCGGATCATCAGCTGGTCCCCGTCGTGCCACGGCTGATCGCAGTGATCCCAGACATACGAGCGATTGTCCCCGTCGCCCCTCACGCGCGCAGAACCGAACGGCAGGATCAACGACCTAGTCGCGTCCAGCTCGATGATATGCATCTCGTAGAGCGAGAGATCGGCGTGAGGCTGGAACTCCACCTCGATGGAGTCCTCGTACCAGACGATGCGATCGACCGTCATCTTGCCGCCGTTCCTCGGAAGCTCGAACGTCTCTGGGCTGATCACCCCGACGCCCTCGTAGTCGTATCCCGCCTCGCCGTTTTCGGCTTCCCCGGGATCGAAGAACGCTTCGTGGACGACGTCGCGCGTCGTGGTGACGGTAATGACCCATGAAACGTCTGCGTCCTCATCCCAATGGTCACAACCGACCCAATAGTAACCTCGAGAGTTGAAAAAAACCTTATAGACTCCCGCGGCTAGGGGCCTTGTAATGCGCGTCCCTTCTTGCCACCCGTTTTCGGGGGTTTCATCGGGGTCGTGTATCCAGTTTTCGAATAGGACTGCGTGCTTACCGGTGAGTCGTTGTTCCGGATAGCCTTTAGGTGCACCACCCCACACATACCCTTCCATCAGATTCGTGCCCATTGGCAATCCCGATTCGATTGATAAGTCGAAAGGACCGAGAGAGAATGGAGTTCCACCGTATTCCGCTTCGGCAGCAGCTTTCTGTCGATCCGAATAAAATTTGTTCTGCAGACACTCCTCGTAATCTGGGACATCCTTATTGCTCTTTATTGCTTGGGCAAAAGCATTGAGTTGGGAACGGATGTAGCCTAGCGAAACAGTTGAATCAGGGTCGCTGGAACCCGTCGCTCCATCGGAGGGCGGTTTAGTGAGGAACAGCGCGTCGTCGTCAAATGAAAGCCCTGCGGCACCGGTGACTGGCGAACTGCTTGGCAGCCAAGGCTTGTTCTCTGTACTCTCGATGGATATGCGGTCAGCGTATGCGGCGGCGAATGGAGCGGTGAATTCGTAATGGTCGAAGTTACCTGCTATCGGACGTACAAAGTCTCCTTTTTGATGTTTTGTTAGAAACACGACAGCAGGACGACTGTCCCGTTCAGCGTCCCGAGAGTGATTCCAGCCTTTAGCCGCGGAGATCGCGGCTGCTCTGTCGATATACCAGAGTTCCAAGCCGCAGCATTGGATGACATCCACTTTTACGATATCTTCACCGTGTCCTTTGAGATACTCATGGATGCGAAACTCAAAGATCAGCAGAGGTTTGTACTCCGTATTGCCGGTGAAAGGTTTGCCTTCAAGAGTCGTAGAAGTCACTGAAACCAACGAAGCAATGGCGACCACGTCAGCAGATAAAATCAGCTCTTCTATAGTCGAAGTACCAAAAGGAGCGTATTCGGATATCTCGATTTCGACAGGCCGACCAGTTTCGATTTCCGTGTCGTTAGCGTCCTCATCGGATAGCATCGGTTCTTCGATGGTTGAGGTTTGGGAAGTAGCGTATTCTGAGACCTCGCTTTCGACAGGCCGCCCAGTCTCGATTTCCGTGTCGTTAGCGTCAGAACCGGGATCGGACTTCGGTTGCGGATCGTTACAAGCAGTCGTTAAAAGCAGCACGAGTATTGATGCCGCGACCGCAATAAATGTTCTACGCTTCATAAGGAATGCTCGCTCTGTTCAAGGTGCAGGAGTGGGGCTCGGGGTACCGTAGATAGAGTTGATCGCTCTGATGTCTGCTAGCCCGGGTCTCCTCTTGTCGTAACCGCGTCCCATCAAGTCATTCTGCTTATCTGGACTATGCCCCAAACCCCCGGCATGACCGAATTCATGCATCAAGGTCCCGGGAAGATATCTGTAATCGCTACCCAGCCTAGGTGCCAAATGGGTCCACATCACAGCATTAACCTTTGGGTTCGGCGGATCTGCGATGAAAAGTTCTTGTTTCGGGAGAAGCGGATAGGTGCTGCTGGATGATCGAACCACACACGCCAGCGCACCGCCGCCGCAAGGGTCTTCCGATCCAGTCGAATCGAAGATCCCAACGGGCACTACACGTGAGTCGCCATCGGTTGCGGGGGGACAGTTTTGTGTCCCTGTTTCACAGACGGTTAGATTAGTTGCCTGCCTGTTCCAAACGGCGGCTGCAGTGGCGACTGATCCCGGGAAATCTGGCCCTACGGTACTAGATGGCGTGGATGTTGGAGTAGGTGATGGCGTACCCGTTACAGTAACCCAATCGACATAATCGTAACGGACAGTTGCGTCGCTTTGATGCCATGATTCTTCTACAATTTCGTCGAAATCCGTATATCGCCTGAAGTGCGTCCGCGTGTTTCGTGCTTTGACCTTGATACTCGATGTGCCATCGCCCAGACCGCATCTGACGAGATCGTAGTAATGGGTACGGTCGTGCCAGGCCGTTATGGCCGTCGGTGTCGCCGTCGGTGTTGCTGTAAAGTCGCACTCGGCGTCAGCACCCGATGCGATCAACAATCCAGTTTCAGGCGGGACCTCCAAAACGAATTCGTAGTGGTCTGGATCTATGCCTTGAGGACCGACCACGTCAATGACGATCCCTGCAGATGTAAATACTTTCCATGTAAAGTCCTCAAACATCGTGACTGTCGGCGTAGCCGTCACTGTAGGCGTATTAATCCCAGCGGGTGGAGGTGTAGATGTGGGCGGGGGTGTGAGCGGAGGAATTGGATGATTGTCCTTGTAGATGATCTTGACTTCCAATTGAGGCTCTAGATCAAGGTCCGTGGCCAAATAGATGTTCAACAACGTGTTCGTATTTGGTTGTCTTACCGTTACTTCGAGTACGTAAGTCCCTGCGCTCAATCGTTGT
Organism: Dehalococcoidia bacterium; assembly: GCA_965207515.1. Lineage (GTDB taxonomy): Bacteria > Chloroflexota > Dehalococcoidia > Lucifugimonadales > Lucifugimonadaceae > Bin127. Next base: position 34,360 of record OZ242286.1, read on the forward strand.
AATAGCTGTGAACTCGCGCTCGGAGTATAGCCTTCGGTAGACGCAATCTCGTTTCCGAAATCGTCTCTGATGAAGAGAACAGGTTGCACAGTGCCTCTGCCAGAGTAGTCGATTTCGGCCCGCATCTGGATGTCGTTCGTCACTGTGAATCGGTAGAACTTGGCGTAGGAAGTAGCGAGATCAGAATCGATGGAGTAGCAATCGCTATCCAAGTACGGGTGCAGGCCTTGGCTAAGCGATGAAACATTCTGTAGTGTGCCCGGCTGACACCATGTATAAGGCGTAGGTGAAGGGTCGGGACATGACCCGTCGCCGGGCGGCTGGCCAGGCGTGGCGTCCTGTCCGCTCGGACACGATCCGGATGTAGGCGTCGGGGTTGGCGTCGCCGTGCCAATGGGCGTCGGAGTCGGCGTTGGAGGTGGTACCAGCGTCGGGATCGCCGTGGCGGTATGCGTGGCTGTGGGCACAGACGTCGGTGTTGGCGTCGGTGCAGGAGGTATTATCGTCAGTTCGAACGCACCCGTGCGGCCGGAGTAGTAAGTCGTTGCCTCAATCGTGTACGTCCCGGCAGGCAACGTCCGTTCAATGCGAGAGTCGCGCAGATAACCCCCGTCGTCGTCCTCTTCTATCACGCTTCCATTCTTGCCGTTGCCCGACAGCAGGAACATGTACGTGTCATGCTGCGAAGATTTCAAGTCGATCCGGTACAAACCCGCAGCAGCCACGGTGAACGAGTAGAACCGCGCGTACCGACCAGATCGATTCTGGGACGGACAGTTCGAGGTCCAGCTCCCAACACGGTAAATGTAGGACGACGCAGAGCCTAAGTCGACAACGCTGCAAGCACCTGTCGGCGTAGGGGTATGCGTCGGCGTGTGCGTTGGCGTATGTGTCGGAGTATGAGTGGGTGTCGAAGTCGCCGTTGCAACTGGCGCGGAAGTTTGCACGGTCAGCGTGAAACTGCCGGTTGTATTTTCGGGCCATGTCGTCGCCTCGACGGTGTACGTGCCGGCGGCGAGTTCCTTCACGATGCGTGAATTACGGTTGCTTGATGATATGTCGTCATTGCTCGCGACGACGCTTCCAGTCGAAGTCCCTCCGCTTAGCAGATACATGTAGGTATCCACAGACGAAGACAGATTGATCGTCACCCGACGCGTCTGACTAATCGAGAAACTGTAATACTGCGCGTATCTGCCAGTCAGTCGATTCTCGGATTCGCAAGAGCTTGTTGTCCAACTCCCGGTGCGAGTCGCCGTACCAGAAAGATTTCCCAACGATGTTACCGAGCATCCGGGCACCGGAGTTGGCGTGTCAGTGGGTGTCGTAGTAGTGGTGTAAGTCGGTGTAGCCGTTGCAGGAGTGGATGTCGAGAATTTCAGTTCGACATTGACGCGCGAACCAGATGGCAGAGGATTGCTCGAAACATCGGTGAACTTGAAGAGTTGGTTGTTGTTCCGGTTCGCCGCACATTGCGCGTCTGTGTATCTGCGATACGACGGGTTACTGAAAGTTCGACTACCTAGTTTCAGGTGCACCAGCTCGGAAGGTCCGATGCAGTCGTAGAGATGGAATTGGACATCGTCGGATGCGTCCTCCCATTTGATGTAGTCGATGTTGTACGTGCGACTTTTGAACGTGAACGAACGATCTCCGATGCTGCCGAAGTCCTGATACTCGAATCCATATTCGTCATCCCCGTTATCTTTAGCGGAGTCGATATAGGTGCGCCAAGTGTTGGCTGTCGCAGTGGGAGTGTGGGTGGGCGACGGAGTACCGCTTGAACCAGAAGTGCCCAAGCTGAGTTGGACTGATTTAGTGGAACCGTTTGGCAACGGATTGGTTGTGATGTCGTTCCAAGTGAAACGCTGATATTTGCTGCGATTGGAAGCACAAGATTCGTCCGTCCGGCGTTGCTCATCCGGGTTGGTGAATGTGGTCGAGCCGATCCTCAGATGCACGAGTTCCGACTTCTTCAAGCAGTCGTCCATGTCCAACATGAGCTCCTGATCGTCGGTCTTGTACCGCAAATCCCAGATCAGGAAAGTGTGGCCGTCAAAGACGAACGTGTCATCAGTGATCGATCCGTAGGAACCCTCTCTGTATCCCGTGTAATCCCCTCTTGAACCAGACGTGACTTGAGTGTTCCACACGAGGTTGGCTTGTCCGGCAGAAGTCTGTCCGGCAGACTGGGACTCAACATAGTCTCCCGCTGAAAGGAGAAACAGTCCTGCGACCGCCGCTGATAGTGCGAGCACAATCGCGACCGTAGATATTTTGGAAATATGCATGGAGGTACTATTCGTGCTTGACGAATAACCACTCCACGCTACTATTTCCCAATTCAGTGCACAACCATCATCCTACGCGTATTCAGCAATTCTTGGAGTATTTGCTCAACACGCGAATTACCGCACGCGCAACTTCAATCCACCAAGACGATGAATCAATTCCTAGCAGCGGCCGGCTGGTTCACGCCTCCACCGGCACCGCAAACCACCCATCCCCGCGCCGCACAGCATCCACCGCCTCCTGAAACACCCATCCATCCTTGAACGTCTGATACCCGCAATATCCCGCGCCCCGAATATCCGCCACCAACTCACCCATCAAAACAGTCCAATTCCGCTGCGTGTCATCCTCGATGTCCGGCAGGGCGTCCGTGATCTCCGAGCTCACCTCGACCATCTCCCAATCGGATTCGCGAGTCTTGACGTACAACGGTCCCTGCGCGTAAGCACCAGCGATGTAAATCGACGCTTCATCGCCGTAGAAAGCCACGTAGTCGTCGCCGAACCGGGGCTGCATGCCGCCGTGTCTAAAGACCGACGTGACGGGTTGGCGGACAGAACGCGCGGGCGAGACGTGTGCCATAACCGAATACGACCACTCCGAATCTACGTCACGCCATCCCACGTCGTCTAATTGCTCAGGACTCGGGATGAAATCAGCGCGTTCTCGAAAGTCATGGACGCCTGTGACGACTGGCGCAATATGCATGTCGTTCCGCGCTTCGCCGTTGATGTCGATGAGTGTTGCATCCAGAGCGTGAAGCACAATCGACAGTTTGTGAGTGAAATTGTTGCTCAAACGTCCGCCACCGAGGTCGATTCGGTGTGACCAGCCCCAAGGGATGTGAGGATGGAGCTCGTAGTGCGAAACGCACTCCGTCTCGAACGGTTCGCCGATCACACCTTCCGCGATCAGCTTCTTCGCCAATAAAGCGTGTGGCTGATATCTGAAAGACGCCGCGAACGCAGTCTTGACCCCTTTGTCCCGCGCCGCAACGTATAACTCCCTCGATGTTTCGGCACTCGTCGTCAACGGCTTGTCGCAGTAGACATGGCAACCGCGCTCGATCGCGGCCAGGATCTGTTCGCGGTGCGCCCCTCCCGGCGTGCCGATCGCTACGATATCCGGTTCCAAAGCATCCAAGGCGCCAATCCAGTCCGTCGACGCATATGGAATGTCCATATCAGACGCGACCTGTTTGACCACTTCCTCTGTACGGCTCACCATCCCGACAACCTCGACTCCGCACCAACGCATCGCCTCGGCGTGACCCTGTCCAGCGAACCCGGAGCCCAAGACTAGGCCTTTTAACTGCCCACTCATCACCGCCTCCTTTTCATCAGTGGCTAGGCCGCCAAGAACCCGATCTTCTCGTAGTCGCGGTCCATCACTTCTCGAGCATCCAACTCGAGCCAGTCATCCATGATCTCGGTGTAAAGCGAGCGGAAGTCTAGGTTGAACGCCAGATCGCCTTCCACGAGGTCGTTGGCATCCATGGATGGATACTCACCATATTGACCGCCTTGCACTCCATCGCCAATTAGGAAAGCTACGCCTCCTGATCCATGGTCCGTCCCGTTACCGTTGTCTTTCACCCTGCGGCCAAACTCAGAGAACGCCAAGATCAAGATGTCTTCGCTCTGATTCTTGGCCTTCATGTCGGAGTAAAAGTCGTGGATACCGCCGGAGACGTCGCGTAGCAACTTCTCTTGAAGCGCGATCCCGTTGGTATGCGCGTCGAAACTGCCGTGTTGCGTGTAGCAGATGCGAGTCCCGATATCCGCTTGCAAAACCTGTGCGGCACTCTTCATCGAGTTGGAGAAAACGTTGGGGTCATACTCAATTTCCGAGTCATATGTCAGTGTGCACTGACTCAGCATGTCCGAACCCCTTAGCGCATCCAATCCCGTCTGGCTCATCAAGTCCATTGTCGGACCGCTTCCAAGTCCCATCGAGTAGATCCACTTGAACATCTCCAGAACCTCGGACCTCTCGGTTTCCGCGCCCAGATGACCCAACAATCCGTAAGTCTCAAGGTCGGTCACCGAAGCCACTGGCGCGCCTTTCGCAACCAACGCACGGGGTAGACCTCCACCAAAATTGACGGCCGCCACGACGTTGTCACCCTGCGGATGCATCTGCCTGACCGCGTTGCCCAACCAACCCTCGGGAACCAAATGCCTAGGTTCCGCCGTGTGCCAGATGTCCATAGAACGGAAATGCGACCTGTTGGGGTCCGGATAACCGACCCCATGGATCACCGCAACCTTACCCTTGTCGTACAGCTCTTTGATCGGCTGCATCCCAGGGTTCAATCCGTACGTACCGTCAAGGGGCAACACGCGGTCCTCCGTGATCCGCACGTTCCGACGATTGTCCACGTATAGAGGGTCATCGTACGGCACAACGCAATTCAAATAATCATTGCCACCCGACAACTGAACCACAACGAGCTTGCGCTCTTGCTTGCCGTTCTGAGCACTCATTCGGACTCTCCTAACATTTTTCCGCTCTCCTGCTCGGCGGGAGAGGGTTAGGGTATTGCGTTAAACAACCCTCTCGTAAATTTGGAACCGGTGCCGGCCAGTCTCCAGCACGTAAGATCGATCATCTTTGTCCAACGCAACCGTTACGGGATCCCAGAAATATGGTTCGATCCGTGCCGCTATCTCGTTCTTGTCGTCAGTGTCGACCTCGAAATAAGGCTCGAAGGTCGATCTCGCTCGAAACTCGTCTTGCTGTGCGTCCAGGTACTCCACCGCCCATTTGCCCAGCGTGGCTTCACCCTGCAACATCACGAGGAAGTTGCCATCTGAGTCGAGCACTTGGACACGCTGGTTGCCCCAGTCTGCGACATACATATTGCCGTCGGAGTCGATGCCGACTCGGCTCGGCCGATTGAACTCACCCTCGCCTTCGCCGCTACTCCCGTATGATGCCAAGAACTCACCGTCTGGCGCGAACCGTTGGATTCTGTCGTTGCGCCAATCCGCGACGCACACGTTGCCTTCCGGATCCAACGCGATCCCCCAAGGCAGATTCAACTCACCTTCGCCATCGCCGAAAGATCCAAACTTGCCGATGAACCTGCCATCCTTAGTCAGTTTCTGGACACGATGGTTTTTGTGATCCACGAGCAACATGTTGTCGTCGGCGTCAAAAACCATATCTGAGGGCCCATCGAACTCGCCGTCACCATCGCCAACGATGCCCCACATCGATCGTGGATCTCCATCGCGGTTGTAAACCGTGATGCGTTGTAAAACTTCGTCAGCCAAGTAGATGTTGCCTTCGGCATCCAACGCTAGTGCGGTAGGGCCGATCATGTCACCCATGTCGCGACCATACCCGCCGATTTGCCCCAAGAACTCGTGGTCCAGCCGAGACATCTGAATGCCGACGATGTTCAGCGCAACAGTGTTGCTGCGGCTGACCACGAAGATGACCCCGTCGTCTCGGATCACCATGTCAGTTGGCAAATGGAACCCGCGCCCACCTTGATCGGCATTGAAGCCAATGGTGTCGAGATACCTTATTTCGAACTTTGTCTTAGTGACCATCAGCCCACCTAAACTGTCTGGTACTCCTGTGTTGCGACGATCAATCCGACGACCGAGACTATCGCCTTTTCCGCGATTTCGATCGACTCATCGTCGGTGAAACTGATGTCACCATGTTTTGCGGCGAAGTTGATCAATCCCTGCCTCGTCGATTCTGAAACCTCGAGCGGCCCCAGTATTTCCAAGAGACGATCAACCAGATCCTCGGGTGCCAATTCACCCACGCCCACCGACGTTTTAACGCGGTCGACAATCGCCCTCACCCCAGGTCGGTCGGGATCGTCGAGCGTAGCGCTCGCGAAATTGACTCTCTGCATGTACGCCCCAGTGTTGATCCACTCCTCGCCGCCTTGCCAACCTTCGACACTCGGCGGGTTCAACAACGCCTGACCCATGTTGGCGCAAGTCGCCGCTGCCGCATAAGCCTCTTGCGAAGGAACCTCGAGACCGCCAGCCAACCTCAACGTCCCTACAACCATCTCGGCCGGACTCTTGATCCGCGCGTATCTGGCCGATTCATCTTTGAAGAAGTCCGAGGTGAACAGGGTCCTCAACATCGCGGTGATGCTGTAGTCCGACTCGAAATACGCGTCGACCATGGTTTGGATAGCCACGGGATCGCGCGGCTCAACGTGCGGCCACTGCGGAACTCCGGGCTCGTCGGCTACGAAGAAGTGATACAGATGCCGAGCGATGAACCTCGGCGTCGCTTCGTTGCGGCAAATGATGTCCACGGCGTCGTCGCCATTCCAATCGCCAGTCTCGCCCAGAAGCGTCTTTTCGCCATGATCGTGATCATCGTCGTCATACTCGAACTGCCACGAGATGTAGCCGTATGGACGCGCCGTGTTGTTGCGCATTTTGATCGACATGTAGTCCGGGTTGACAACCCGCCACCCCGTGAACGCCCGCGCACACTCTTTGATGTCGTCTTCGGTGTAGTTGCCGACCCCCATCGCAAACAGTTCTAAGATCTCACGTCCATAGTTCTCGTTTATCGAGTGCGCGTGATTGTCCTGGTTGTCCAGCCACATCAACATCGAAGGGTCTTTCGAAAGCTGCAACAGCAGCTCGTCAAAGTTGCCCATGCCATGTTTCCTGAACATATCGATCTGGTTCAGCACCACTCTTCCCTGGATTAACTTCGACGCCCCGGTCGCGAACACCCGGTGCCAGAAAAGACACATCTTCTCACGCAACGGCGTCTGCGTGTAAACCAACTGATACATCCAGTGCGCAGCACATGCCTGCTGGTTTCGCAAGTCCGATTGATCGACAAAATAACGACGAATCAGGTCTAGGGGCAACTCAACGTCATCAACCGGATTCAGCAGACTCTCCAGCGTTGCGTTGTAACCCATCTCGACCGCAGCATCCAACTCATCCGGCGTCGCCCCAAACCCTGCACGTCTCAAAAGATGGGCGATCAGAGCAACATCTTCTTTGGACTTGGTAAGCGTCATGATCTCAGCATCTCCTGTAACTCAAGAGACCACACAAACTTAGGCACAAAGTGTAACCGAACGCATCCTGAGATGCACGGGTTCGCAACCGGTCAATCCCCCAGTTGTCGCAGCCGAGGGTCCGTGAAGTCCCGTATCCAATCGCCCATGAAATTGAGCGACATTACGACCAGAAAGATCGCCAATCCAGGGAAGAACGAGGACCACCAAGCCGTCGTCAAATACTCCCGTCCCTCCGAAACCATCAGACCCCAAGACGGCGTCGGCGCGGGTATCCCAGCGCCCAAGAAACTCAACGTCGCTTCAGTCAGTATCAACCCGCCGACCGCCAGCGTAGCGATAACCATGATCGTCGGCACAACGCCCGGCAATATGTGCCGAACGATCACTCGTGCCGTCGACGCCCCACATACTCGCGCCATCAACACATACTCTCTCTCGCGCAACGTCAAAACATCTGCCCGAACGTTCCTTACAAATCCCGCCCACGAAACCATCGCCAAGACGCCCATTAACACGGTTAAACTCCCGCCAAACAACGTCACAACCACGATCGCAACCAACAGGAAGGGTAGGGCATGCCAGATATCGACGGCGCGAGCGATCACTTCATCGATGACACCGCCATACCACGCGGCAACCAACCCCAACGTCACGCCCACAAGCAGACCACTCACCAGTGCAACACCCGCGACCGCAAGGGAAATTCGCGCCCCGTATATGATCCGACTCAATACATCGCGACCGACTTGATCCGCACCCAGCAAATAGCTCTGCGTCCATTTCCCCTCTTCGTCCGCAATCCAAATCGGCGGCGCATTGCGATCCCTGAGAGCCTGAACATTAGGTGCTTGCGGCGCGATCCAAGGCGCGAAAATCGCCGACAACACCAACGCCGACAACACAATGCCCGGCAATATCGGCCAACGGCGCAGAAAAGCATAACCGGCGCCTATCGCCGACCGCGGACGAAACGCCGATTCTGCTTCACTCGACACGTAAGTTGACGAAATCTCAGACATCCTTCGCCCCTACGTGTACCGAATCCTGGGATCAATAACTATGTAAAGCAGATCAGCGATCAAGCTGAACACGACATAGATGATCACAAATACCAACACACCGCCTGTCAAAACCGGAAAATCGTTGTTATTCACCGCCTCTAGCATCGTCCTACCTAATCCGGGCCAAGCGAAGACAGCCTCCGCAACCAACGTGCCGTTCAACAACCCTGCCAACAACAACGTAGAGAGCGTGATCGGCTGGATTAAGGAGTTCCGTAACGCATGCTTCCATATGACCGATGTAGGACTTGCACCCTTTCCACGTGCCAACCGAATGAACTCCGAATCCAAAATCTCCAGCATCGAAGAACGCGTGATCCTCAAATAACCCGCCATCGAACTGGTGCCGACAACAATGGCTGGCATTATGAAGTGCTTGACGTCGAAGCCCTCGCCGCGCAATCCGCTCGGCAACCACTCCTGCCACACCGAGAACAGCAACACCATCACAATTCCCAACCAGAAGTTCGGAATCGCTTGGCCGAACAGCGCCACGAACCGACCGAGATAGTCCCATATCGTGCCCCGGTAAACCGCCGAGATTATCCCAATCGGAACCCCGACAAACGTCGCTAGTACCCAACCCGCGATCGCTAACTGCGTGGTCGCACCGACCTTCTCCAAAATCACCTTCGTCACCCGCCGCTCTCCAGCCAAAGACTGACCCAAATCCCCCTGCAACGTGTTCTTCACCCAAACTAGGTATTGGATGATGAACGGTTTGTCGAGACCCAGATGCTTTTCCAAGGCCCGTATCTGCTCCGGTGTTCGACCGTAACCCTCAGGCTGCGCGTACAACAGCAGCGGATCACCCGCAACTCGAGATAACGCAAAAACCACAAACGTCGCGCCGATAACCGTCACGACCGAGGCCAAAAGACGGCGTATCAGATACCTTCTCATCGGGTAACCACTTCAGCGCAAGACCAAGGCTAAACACCCAAGTTAAACGCGATATGGCCTGTTCCCACGTTTCCGATCAACGGACACGTGGGAGCAGACCTTAACGACAACTTTGTGAGTAACCCTTACTGGGCAGGTTTGATCAGGTCCAAGGACACGATGTGGGTACCTGCGGCATTCGCCCTCATCTCCCAAGACTCGATCGAATTCGGGTTCCAAACCAGAGGCTCGGGGATCGCCGCAATTCCCGAGTTCAACCGCCAGTAACGGTAGTACTCAAGTAACTCGGTGTTGTTAGCGATCCGTTGCGCCTTGTCCAATTCGCCGGCTGTCCTGAGGTAGTTCTCAAGTACGTATGGGATCTCCATCGCACAGCTGAAACCGCCGCGAGACAGTGTCGTGAACACAACGCCCTTCGGGAAGTCCCAAGGAACCGAGTCACGAGCGTCCGTGCCTCCACAGGCACTCAAGAACGGCTGGTTCTGGGACCGGTCCACAACCGTCGGTCGCCACACCGGATACCCGTGTCTCACCAAGCTCGTGCGGATACCTAAGCTGTCCCACATCGCACCAACTGCCGCTTGAATCTCGCCAGCGGTACCCGTGGCTCCACCAACGTGAGGCGTGACGTACATGTCAACTTGGAAACGGATGCCGCGAGACGCTACCGGGTAACCAGCGTCGTCAAGCATCTGGGCCGCTGCTTCAGGGTCGTACTCGATGTTCCACTTGTCGTCCCATTGCGGCGACTTGATCGAGAACGCGTTCACGTGCACCAACCAACCCAAACCGTCAACGATCACATCGTTGATCGTTTCCTTGTCGATCGCGATCGACATCGCAGTTCGCACCATGCGGGCCCGTTCCATGCTCTCGTCGTTGCCGTACTCGCCGATCCAAGGGAACTGCTCCGTCGGCTGATAGCCCGTGCGTTCGACCTCTACTTGTTGCGGTTCGCCGACAGTGATGTCCGGACACGAAACTGAGCTGGCGCCTTGTGAGCAGTTGTAGTCATACTGCTCCCAATAGTTGCCCGCGAAGAATATGCCTTCCTGAGCGGCCTTGCCGCTGTCCGACATCTTGAATCCTTCTTCTAACAATCCACGAATCGCCTTAAGCGATACATCGGCAATGTCAGCCTGACCGTTTCGCAGCATCGCGATCCGAGTGGACTCTTCCGGAACCTCGTTGACGTTCAAGAACGGCATGTACGCAGGTTGGATGTGGTGTTCTGGGTTCGACTCCAACCGAACGATGTTCTGAGGAATGAACTCCTTCAACATGTACGGACCGGTGCCGATAATGTTTTCGTTCGCCCACTCGCGACCGTTCTCATCGAACGCTCGCTTGCTGAACGTTCCGTTCGTGCCTGCGAAAGTGTTGAAGTAAGCCTGGTTCCACACCACTGTGAACTGTTTGACTGGAATCTCAACGGTGTAGTCGTCGACCTTCACCATCGGTTCAACAATCGCCGCATAGTCTCCGGACTGGTTGTGCACACTCTCCGGAGCGATCAGGTCGTTGAAACTCCATACCAAGTCATCCGCCGTCAACTCGCCCCAACCGCGGTGGAACTGAACGCCTTCCTTGACCTTCACCGTGATCTTGCTCAGGTCTTCTGCGACATTCCAAGTCTCCGCCAAAACGGGGTCAACAATGTTTGATCCCACTGGTCCGCCGGGTTGGAAGAAGCCTTCTGCGATGCTCCATGGGCCGTCCGGTGCGCCAGTGCTGTTCAATCCGGTCATCGTCAGACCCACACGGTTCTGCACGGCCATCTCAGCCGTGTCCGCCGAGCTTTGAGGCGCCGGCGCCTCCATCATCGCCATCGCGATCGGTGTCGCCGTCGCAACCACGATCTTCTCGACCTCTTTCTCAACCTCCTTAACTACTTCCTTCTCAACCTCCTTGACGACCTCCACTTCCTTTACCACTTCCACTTCTACTTCTTTTTCCACGACCACGGTCTGAACCACCGTTTCACCGGCGATCTGGACTTCCTTCTCCACGACCACCGTCTGGATGACGGTTTCACCAGCGACTTGGACCGCCTTCTCCACGACCACCGTCTGGATGACGGTTTCGCCCGCGACTTGCACTTCTTTTTCAACTACCACAGTCTGGATCACCGTCTCGCCCGGAACGGCCTTCTCTACGACCACCGTTTGAATGACAGGTGCGCTCTGTACCTGCACCTCTTTCTCAACGACGACCGTTTGGATGACCGTCTCGCCACCACACGCGATCCCAATCGCAGCGAACACTGCGACCAACCCGATCACAGTCGTCGCTATCCGTGACCTCTTGAAGTATTGGATTAGTCCTGTCATCTGGATTCCTCCTGTCGATTCTTTATCGCGAAAATCGCTTCGCGGGCGTCACGTGACAGCCATCACGAATCTCGTTCTGAACGCCGAGATCAACGGGTTGTCACCGATCACCGCGAATCGTTTGCACGCACGCAGAAGTGTACACCGATTTCGTATTTCTCACTTAATCAGAATCACGCATTTCGTAACGTCCGCGAATTGTCGCCGCAGCCAATGTAACCATAGGAGCCGCGGAAATCTTGCACGGCCCCTCGACATGCCGTATACTAAGCGGTTACCGACAAATCGAATTCGGGTTGGGCATCGCTGTCCAACCCTCAGATTTGCGGTAAGCATCTTGACAACTGAAGAGCGGAAAGAACAGACGTCAGTTCAAATAAGAGTTTGATCCTGGCTCAGGATGAACGCTGGCGGCGTGCCTAATGCATGCAAGTCGAACGAGGTCGGTCCTTCGGGGCCCAAACCTAGTGGCAGACGGCTGAGTAACGCGTGGGTGACCTGCCCCCGAGAACGGGATAACTGCGGGAAACTGCAGCTAATACCGTATACATTCCCGTGCTTCAATGCGCGGGAAGAAAGATTTATCGCTCGGGGATGGGCCCGCGTCCTATCAGGTAGTTGGTGCGGTAACGGCGCACCAAGCCGAAAACGGGTATCTGGTGTGAGAGCATGACCAGACAGAGGGGGACTGAGACACGGCCCCCACTCCTCCGGGAGGCAGCAGCAAGGGATCGTGCACAATGGGCGAAAGCCTGATGCCGCGACGCCGCGTGAGGGATGACGGCTTTCGAGTTGTAAACCTCTTTTCTCAGGGAAGAGAGAGGACGTCACCTGAGGAATAAGTCACGGCTAACTACGTGCCAGCAGCCGCGGTAATACGTAGGTGGCAAGCGTTGTCCGGAATTACTGGGCGTAAAGGGTCCGTAGGCGGTTTGGTAAGTCTTCTGTGAAAGCTCCAGGCTCAACTTGGAGTCGTCGGGGGAAACTGCTGAACTAGAGACTGTCAGAGGCAGGTGGAATTCCCGGTGTAGTGGTGAAATACGTAGATATCGGGAGGAACACCAGTGGCGAAAGCGGCCTGCTGGGGCAGTTCTGACGCTAAGGGACTAAAGCGTGGGGAGCGAACCGGATTAGATACCCGGGTAGTCCACGCCCTAAACGATGAATGCTAGGTCTTCGGGGTGTTAATTCCCTGTGGGCCGAAGGTAACCCATTAAGCATTTCGCCTGGGGACTACGGCCGCAAGGCTAAAACTCAAAGGAATTGACGGGTCCCCGCACAAGCAGCGGAGCGTGTGGTTTAATTCGATGGTAAGCGAAGAACCTTACCTAGGCTTGACATGTTTGGTGGTACCGAACCGAAAGGGGAGGGACCCTTCGGGGAGCCTTACACAGGTGTTGCATGGCCGTCGTCAGCTCGTGCCGTGAGGTGTTGGGTTAAGTCCCGCAACGAGCGCAACCCCTATCGTCTGTTACTCTCTCTGACGAGACAGTCCTTAAACGGAAGGAAGGTGGGGACGACGTCAGGTCATCATGACCCTTACGCCTAGGGCTACACACACGCTACAATGGCCGGTACAGACGGTTGCGAAACCGTAAGGTAGAGCCAATCCGACAAAGCCGGTCTCAGTTGGGATTGAAGGCTGAAACTCGCCTTCATGAACGTGGAGTTGCTAGTAACCGCAGGTCAGCACACTGCGGTGAATACGTTCCCGGGGATTGTACACACTGCCCGTCAAGTCATGGAAGTTGGAGACACTTGAAGTCGCTGGGCCAACCCGCAAGGGAGGCAGGTGCCGAGGGTGGAGCCAATGACTGGGACTAAGTCGTAACAAGGTAGCTGTACCGGAAGGTGCGGCTGGATCACCTCCTTTCTAAGGAGTGCTAGCCCACTTTTCATTACGACAGGAAAGTGGCAACAGTACTACCCAAATTAACCGCACAACCGCATCCGAACCTAACTTCCGATTCGAGCGAGATTCCCGATCCCATATCGCAGCATCCGACCTCGGTCCGATCCTGAACAAACGATAAGGGGGAGTGGCAAGGGGCTCATCGGAAACGATGACGATGCCTAGAAAAGGTTGTGTGTCCATCTAGGCCTTTCCGGATCAGGCCTCAAAAACAATCCGGAACCAAACACCGAACCTACGGCGTCTGTTCGATCCGCTCTTCAGCTGTCAAGCCCAAAACGTGGGCCGATCGGTCCACGTTTTTTGTATGCTTTTCCAACCACCGGTCCATGCGTTCAATCAAGTCCAACTCACGGCACTTCACCTATTGGTTTATCGTGTTGTTCACTGCAACGGCAATATTTGCAGCCGTCGCATGCTCCTCCGACCAAGAATCCGCGGCATCACCTACGAACGAGATAGTTGACAATGCCCAGTCCGCCTACGACGGCGAAGAATCGTTCCAAAACCGTTGCGCCGTCTGTCACGGGCAAAACGCCGACGGCACCGCAACCGGGCCGCCCCTAGTTAACCGCCTCTACGAAATCGGGCACCATCCCAACTTCTCATTCCACAACGCCGTCAACAAAGGCGTCACCGCCCACCATTGGAACTTCGGCGATATGCCGCCCATTCCTAACGTTGCACCCGAAGAGATCGATGCCATCATCTGCCACGTCCGCGACCTCCAACGCGCCGAAGGCATCCAAGCTGGCGAACCGTGTTAGATCCCAGCCGTAACATCCGAGTACTTCAACATTCCGAGACAATCCATCGCGCTTGATTAAAATTTCGAAATGTCCACCCCCCATAACCGCAGAACAAGACCGTATGACCCTGAGGACCGCGACCGTCTGGATGGACTCGCGAAACCGCGAATCGTGATGACGCCCGGCACGCTAGGGCCGCGCGGCATGGTCTTCATGCAGGGTGATTTAGGCCGTATCCTCAAAATATTCGTCGTGCTGGGGTGCCTTTTTATATCTGGAGTGCGATTCGCAACTGCAACACCAGTACCGTCATTTTTCGTGGCATTAGCGGCTGTTGCGGCAATCGTTGCGGTTTGGGCCAGTTTGATCGCCACATTGAGGAAGCTAGATTTCGTCAGGGCAAACGAATTTGTGAACCCAGATGATTTCATTCGACGCGCGAGGTACCTCCACATCGCTGAAGTCGCCGCCGCGGCCGTCTGGATCATCTGGCTTGGATTCTCGTTCGGACGGTTCGATTGGCTATCAATTGCGATTGCCGTCGTAGTTGCTGTCTTCGCTTTCATCCAAAGATCGAGAGTCGCGAAATTCGGTCAACCGCGCAACATGTGGGAAAAGTGAACACCGACAACAACCCCAGACCACACATCCGCCCGACAACCGCCAACGAATCAAGACGTCTGACCGACATCGGAGGCAAATCCGGTCACCATGCCGTCATCGTCGGCCAAACCCGCGGCGCCGGTTACCTCGGAGACATGCAAGGCTTCGCGCTGCCGTTCGCCCTCTTCATGATCGTCGTATTCGTGAGCGTCATGCGCATCTGGATCGGCGGAGAATTCCCCACCGCCTTGATCATCATCGGCGGAGTTGCAGCGGTCGGAAACCTCGGATTCGGGATTTTCCTCAGCTATCTCTTCGTCCGCAACGCTGCCGGTGTCGACTATATCGATGCCGCCAAAGTCAAGCGCGTATCGACATACCTGCACGTCGCCGAAGCGATGCTGGTCATCGTATGGTTCAACTGGCTCACGAGCATCATCGAACTGTCCGGCACCATCACAGGACCGATTTTCATGACGCTCTTCCTGGCAATCGCAGCCCTCCGAGTCATCAGACGCCGCCAAACCCGCCGGCGACAACTCTGGGAACGTTAGCCGCGCTGCGCACGCCGTTCTCGAACCGCGCCGGCGACACGGACGTAATGGTCGGGGGTTGCAATACCACGCAACTTGCGAAGAAGTCCGAATAATACCGATCATCACAAACTACAATCACAACGAACTTTTGAAACGCATCGAAGATGGGAGACAAAGATGAGTGACGATCGTTGGGACCTGTACATGAACGGCGTCTACAAAAATGTGTTGGTTCAGATTTCGAAAGCGCATGAACAAACCCCAAATCTGATCCTCTATATGCAACCTCATCGCAAGTACTACATTTCACGATTGAAGGACGATCCGCCGACTGAGAATGCCCCGATCCAAATGTGG
This sequence comes from Dehalococcoidia bacterium, assembly GCA_965207515.1. GTDB lineage: Bacteria > Chloroflexota > Dehalococcoidia > Lucifugimonadales > Lucifugimonadaceae > Bin127. The sequence goes on from OZ242286.1 coordinate 50,129, forward strand.
ATATCAACGACCGACGACTTGGGGCACGTAAGCTACTCGGCGGAGATAGTCGGGTGGGATGACAAGATGAATATGTCCGAGCATGAAAAGGCGCATGTCAGATCAATAGTTGATGCGCACCAATCCATCGAGAAAGGCATGATTGATGACCCAGAGCGTTGGGGCGTGAACTTGCTACACGTCCGAAGGGTGACCAAACTGTCCACACCGATTCCGGTATCGCGGTTCATAAAGGTCATTGACGGCACACCTTTGAAAACAAGGACTCAGAGTGGTGGTCATTCCTACGTGAGGTTGGGTAAGGACTGATCAGGCTTTGAATGGCGATCAACCTCTACAATCTAAGCTATGACCACTGTTGAACGATACCAAGAAGTATCCGCCACCTTGTTAGATCAAGCGTACGCTGAATTCGACGCTGGCGACCTCATCCAAGCCTCCGAGAAGTTCTGGGGCGCCACCGCACAAGCGCTCAAAGCGATCGCCCAAGAACGCGGATGGGACCACGGCTCACACGCCCACTTCTACGCCATCGTTCGAAACCTCGTCGACGAGACCGGCGACCACAAACTCGTAGAACTCTTCGGCGGCGCAAACCTCCTCCACATCAACTTCTACGAACACTGGCTAGAAGAGATCGAAATCCGAACCTTCGCACGGCAGGTGCAAGAACTTTTAGACCGTCTAGCCGCCATCGACCAAACCTAACGCCTCCTGCCTAAATACTGTCATTCCCGTACATCCCGCGCACACCTCACGTCATTCCGGTGAAAGCCGGAATCCGGAGGCGGCATCAGCATCGGTTCGGCTGGTGGTTCGATTGTTCAGGGCACACCGAGGATTTTCCGTAATCTCTGCAACATCCGTTCGCGACGCGCTTCGTACCAAGACAAAAATCCGAGTTGAGTGTCAGGGATACTTCCTAAATCGTGGTTAGCGATGTAGTTGGCTTTATCAGCATCGTCCGCGAAAGAGGTTTCCACCCATTCGCGAGGCATCATGGACGATTTTTCTTGGTTCCGGATGCCTTCTAACAATTGAAGATTTGGCAACCTGTTCAAAGCATCCCGTATTTTGGTGACGTCATCTTCAGGGATTTTTGCGGCTCTGAGCCTCCTTACGGTCATCTGGGCTCGCGGAAACACATGGTCGACGTGAAATCTGTTGGTCTTCACATTCAGGAACGGATACAGCAAGGAAAGCAACAAGAACGATTGAGGTGAACCGTACCGGCTGTCAATGACATCATCCAGCTCATCGTCGTCGAACGAAAGACTCTTTCCCAAGCGTCTCATGGTTCCTTCCATCGCGTCGCGCGGGAAACCGTGACCATTAGCAATTTTGATAGCAGCCCTCAATGCCATTAGCAGACCATCTAGGCCACTTCCCCATACTCCCCTTTTCAATAGTGACCTGAAAAGCCAAGTTCGAATCTCGCGCCGATCACCCGCGTAAGAAGAACTCTGTAGGAACTCAGTCCCCAGGCTTCGAGAGTAAATGTAATACGCGATTGGAATCAACGAGTTATTTGCACGCAAATTTTCGTGTGAGAGTCCAAAATGAGCTGCTAACTCAACAGCAATATGAAGGGATCGCGTGACCTTACTCCAATTCTGTTCTACTCTACGCATATTGTCGTAATTGACATTGGTGACTTTGAATCTGATGTCATCGATATCAGCCAACATCAACGCAGCTTTGAGGACGAAATTACGACCGAACCTAAAAAGTCCTCCTGTCGAGTTAAGCCTGTCTGTGAGATCATTGAACTCTTTTCTAGCATCACGCTTATCCCATTGGGCTGTGGCAGTGCTCAATAACATATCCGCATATGACAATTGAGTTCCACCGCTATTCGTGCGTATGAAGATGTTCAACACTTCATGAAGGTTTTGAGAACGCTCCAAGTAAAACGAAATAGTTCCTCGACTGTTGATGACGTTGTGTAGTTTAGCGAGCATTTTGTGGGCATCTCGATGTGTTGCCAAACCGAGATCGTGGGTAATATCGATCAGATCAGTTGCATCATCAACCTCAGCGATATCACCTACCTTGTACCAGTGCTGTCCGTTGGATTCTGAAGTAGCCTCCTCTTCAGTCAAAAACTTGAACGCGTAGCCTTCATCGTCGTCGGGATTTGGAACTGGACTGAGTAGATCCAAATAAAGAGATTTAGGCGGAAAAGCCCAATCACTGCTCCAACGGTACTTTGACAACTTGGTGGCATATGTACCATGCATGCCAATAAAAAGAGCAGTGAGACGCTGTTGACCATCTAGGATTGCAGTGACATCTCGCGTTCGATCCAACGGCGGCAGAGGATCATTATGTGGCCTGTCGCGCTCGTGGTACTGCAAGACGAAGTCATAAAATTTGTACCTGTTCACATGTTTGCCTTCAACGTGCCAAAATAAAAACGAATTAATCGGGTACCCACGCATCAAACTGTCAAATAATGTTTCGATCTGTTCAGCGCTCCACACCAATTCGCGTTGAATGGCAGGAAGGACGTAACGTTTGTGTCTGATGTTGTTAATAGCTTCTTTAACCGTGATTGCTGTTTGGAACGCCATATGTATCCTCTCGGTTGGTTCGTCACGCCACATTGAATCCTAATCAAACATCCCCCGCCAAGCGGAGTCATCGTGCTGGTGCTTGGACGGGTAGTCGAAGAAGTAGTACTGTTGGCGGGATGGGACCGTTGGGTCGGGCGCGAAACGATGCCGCCATTTGGGAAGTTCGTTGGCGTAGCGTTCTTCAGCTCGGGAGATGGCGTCCTCGTCGATTTCGACGCCAAGGCCGGGGCCGGATGGCGGCGTGATTGCTCCGTCTTCGTAGGTGAACGGTTCCGTGATGATGTCTTCTGACGGCGGTAGGAGTTTGGTGTAGGCGGAGTCGACGGGCCAGATGAAGTTGGGTGTGGCGGTTACTAGATGAAGCTGGGCAGCGGTGGCTATCCCCGTTTCACCAGGTGAGGAGTGACAGGAGACTTTCAGGCCGCCAGCTTCGGCGATAGCGGCGCAGCGTTGGGTCTCTAGGAAGCCGCCGTTGATTACGACGTCCAGATGGATGGCGTCGCAGGCTCGATGCATCACGAGTTCGAGTATCTGCTCTTTGGTGGTTCGTGCTGGACCGTCGCAGAGGATGGGGATATCGGTGTGCCGGCTAACCTCGGCAAGAGCGCGGACGCTCGTGGAATCGACGGGTTCCTCCACGTGCGAAGGGTCGTACGGCTCCATTTTTCGGAGCATTCGTATCGCTTCCAACTGCGAGTACGAACCGTTGCAGTCGTAGCCTAGTTCGATACGAGGACCAGCTGCTTCGCGGGCTGCAGCCGCGCACTCAACGTCAAATTCCGGGTTCAACCCGATCTTGATCTTGAAAGACTTGAATCCTGCGGCAACCGCACGTTTTACCTCATCTGCGCACTTGTCGGGCGGTTTCGCACCCATCCAGTAACGCGCTTCGACGCGGTCGCGGTACTTCCCACCAATGAGGTTGTAGATCGGTTGGTTAGCCGCCTTGCCTACGATGTCCCACAGCGCTTGATCGATCGAACCGGTGATATTGAGGTTGGACGATGCGCTGGTGTCGAGTAGGTGACCAAGTTTCGTTGTGACCTGCCCCGTGAGGTTCATGCCACGCTCGATCGAGTTGATGTCGTGCGGGTCGCGTCCGACGAGTTTCGACTTAATCTGCTCGAAGAGACGCTGATCGCCTCCAGCGCCGATGCTGGTTTCGCCCAATCCCGTGATCCCTTCATCCGTATCGATGAAAATGATGGTCTTAATGGCGGCGAATCGCGAGCCGTACCACATCGTCACCGGCTCGTGCTTGCCCAGCGTCGAAAGCGGAATGCAGATGTTGCGGGTTCGGATGTCGGTGATTTTCACGTGGAGTATTCCCAAGGGTTGATGATTTGCACACCGCAGTGTTCGAAGTCGCTGACATCTCGCGTAGCGACCACGACTCCTTTCGACTTGGCGATGGCGGCTATTTGGCAATCCATCACTTTGATTGGCTTGCCAATTGACCGCCGGTGGGCGCCGATCGTCGCGTAAGCACGGGCGGCCTCGCCGTCGAACGGCATTACACGCCCATTGAAGTCGATAGCTATAGTCTGTTCGAGTGTCGTTTCAAGTTCGTTTCGGCGTCGCCCGTGCGGCAGCACGGAGATGCCGAAACGCAACTCGGCCTCAACTACTGCTGTCAGAAAAAGTTCGGATTCGTCGCGATCATTGAACCATCTGTAAACATTCGGATCTGGGATGTCCCGCATCAGCTCCGAAACGACGTTGGTGTCAACGACAAATGCCATTACGCATTACTCAAACACTGGCGGTTCGGGCATCGGCTCGCGTTTAGGCAATTCAAGATCAACGCCTCCAATTGCCTTGAAACGCTCGTGGATCCGGGTTCCCAAGCCCTTGCGCGGTCGAGGCGATTCATTGACCGCACGCGTCAAAATTCCACGCACTTCCGCCTCCATGGAGCAACCGTGTTCAGCTGCCCTGACGCGGAGTTTTTGTTTCACATCTTCATCAAGATTTCGGACCGTAATGCTGGCCATATTACCTCCTCCAAGTCAACTTGATATCGTCGCTATCGTTGATTGCAATGATATCATCTCGGCGCCGACGCAAACGTGCCATCATGGATTCCGGCTTGTGTCGGAACGACGCTTATGATCCATCGAAATGCGGCATTACGCCCTCAGCGAAGCGGTGCATCTGTTCGAGAGTCGCGGATTCGGGCATGCCCATGCCGGTGATGCCTATGTTGACTTCTTCGAGGCCGGGATAGCGTTCTTGAACTGCAAGGAGCTTTTCTGTCACGAGGTCGGCTGGACCGGCGAAGAATCCACCGCTTTCGACGTCTCCGTCGATGGTCGGGAGGTTGGCGTTGAGGAGTTGGTTCCGATCGTTGGAGTTGATGGCAGCCACCTGATCGTCAGAGAGGCCGCGGACGAACCCGAGTGGCCCGAACATCTTGACGCGTTCCTCCGCCCAGAGCCGCGATTCCTCGATGGCTTGTTCGGGGGTGTCGGCGATGTAGACGGAGAACGAGATGATGAGATCGCCACCAAGCTCGAGTTCGCGTCCGTATTCGGATTGGACTTCTTGCCATTTGTGGACTACGACGTCTGATGCTCCACCGGGCGCCGCTCCACCGCCGATCATGCCTTTTATGCCGTACTTGGCCATGAAGTTGAGGCCGCGTTCGGATGCCGAAACCACAGGTTGCCACCACTCGACTGGATATTTCGGACGCGGAACCAGAGTGATCTCTTCGAGTTCGTAGCCGCGGTAGGGGACGGCGGGTGGGATGTCGTAGTGCTTGCCGTGATGTGAGAAGGCAGGTTCGTTGAAGGCCTTCCACATCACCTCGACCTGCTCTTCGAAGAGCTCGCGGTTGGCGTCTTGGTCGATGATTGGGTTGCCGAAGACTTCGACTTCGCGGGAGTGATACCCTCGCCCGATGCCGAACCGGACGCGCCCGTCGGTGAGGATGTCGGCAGTGGCGTAGTCCTCGGCGAGACGCACGGGGTGCCACATCGGATTGATGTTGAAACCGCAACCGAAACGAAGATCTTTGGTGAGATGGGCGAGGTGAACGAAGAGCATCAGCAGGTTGGGGATGCACTCGTAACCTTCGCGTTGGAAGTGGTGTTCGGCGCCCCAAAAGGTGTCGAAACCAAGTTCATCCATCGTTTTTGCGAAGGATGCGGACTTGTCGAAGACGGTTGCGAGCTGTTCGTCCGGCAGCCATCGTTCGTTTGCGGGTGTGCCGGCGTAGCCGATGTCGTCCATGTCGACGCAGCCAGCGTATAGAACTCCGAATTTGCTGATCATGATGGATGGGATTATCTCACAGGGCGGGGGATTCGATCGGTGCGTTACAGTATGGATTGTTTCGTTCGGGTATCGGTGGAGAACGTCAATGGCAGGCACAGCAACCAAGAAAGCATCGGAAAGTCTGAGCGCGCCGGAACGAATCGATGCGAGGATCGCGGAGTTGGGAGATTGGCGAGGCGAGAAGCTGGCCGAGTTGCGTAGCCTGATCCACGACGCTGAACCTGATGTGGAAGAGGCGTGTGGTTTGGGGGGCACTCCGACGTGGTCATACAACGGGATTCTGCTAGTCGGCGATGGCTTCAAAGACAAGGTGAAGCTCACGTTTCACAGCGGTGCCATGCTCAAAGACCCCAAGAACGTCTTCAATGCCGGCTTGGACGAGAACAAGCGGCGATCGATTGACCTCTCCGAGGGCGACGACGTCGACAAGACCGCCTTCAAGGCCATGGTGCGCCAAGCGGTGTCATACAACACCAGGCAACTCCTCGCCAAAGCCAAAGGCGGCATGATTGACGGCAAACCGGTGCTCCTCTCAGGCGGCAATCCCCAGATCCCAAAATCGGAAGGCGACGCACCGATCCAGACCTACATCGACGCCATTCCGGGCTGGAAACGTCAAACGACACGCCGTATCGACGAAATCATCGTAGAAAACGTACCCGGCGTGCTGAAAGCCGTCAGATGGAACTCCCCGTTCTACGGAATTGAAGGCCAAGGCTGGTTCGTCAGCTACCACATGTTCAGCCGTTACATCAAAGTCACATTCCTAAACGGCGCAACCCTAGATCCCGAACCTCCCGGCTCCGGCAAAGACCCCGACTCCCGCTGGATCGACATCCACGAAGACGAACTCGACGAAGAGCAGCTCGCCGAGTGGGTCCGGCAGTCGGCGGTGGTGCCGGGGTGGAATGGGTTCTGACGAGATTTGGCGGTCGGAACTTGCCGCTGAGGAGGCAAATTCGCGGCAAGATTTTTTCTTGACGAACTTCAATATCTCGCGCTTGAGAATTGCATGGATGGACAAGGTGGGGTTTGAGGATTCGTCGCCGGTGTGGACTTGGACGGGATGTAAGATCGGTTGTTGCAAAGCGAATAGTTAGGGAATTACCCCTCTATGTACCCCGATGCTGATTTCACGCCCCGATTTCGTCGCGGATAATCTCGGCGTCTTCAGCGTCCAAGTTCAGCACGCGTTCAGCCAGCGCGTCGGGATCGATCCAATGCTCGAACTCTACGCCGCCTTCCACGCCTAGACGCTGCGCGATCTCAGCGTCGACGACAACACCGTCCTTTGCGACCATGCGCTTCTTGGGTTCAGCCATGAGTCAATCTCTCAATCCCGCGCCTTTCAACGCGACTATGAATTCCGATTGCGACTTCGCGCCCTTCATGCTGTTGCACGCGCCGCATAGAAGTTGAAGGTTGTCGACGTGATCCGTGCCGCCTTTGGAACGCGGCACGACGTGATCGATGGTGAAGTTGCGGAAGGGGAAGACGACCGCGCAACCCGCACATACGCCTTCCTGCAACCCGAAAAGAGTGTGCTTTTGCGTCCTGTAATTGGGCGTGGAAGCGGTGTCCGTGCGTCTGGGTATGTCCGTGCGTTCGACGACGTTGCCGAACATCGGCTTCTGCGCTTCCGCAAGCCGCATCTTCACGAGATCGACGGCTTTGGGGCTGATGTCGATGCCGATCCACTTGCGTTCGAGGTTGTGCGCTGCTACCAGAGTCGTCGCGCAACCGCAAAACGGATCCAGAACTACGTCGTCGGGATTCGAACTCGCTTTGATGATGCGCTCAAGCAACGCGAGCGGCTTCTGCGTCGGATAGCCGAGTCGCTCCCTAGCCAATCTCCCCACAGGGCTGAATTCCGGCCACCACGTTTCAGGGACTTTGCCGCGCTTCAAATATTCGTCGCGCGCCTGAGTCGTCAGCGGCGCGGATATCGCCGCGCCTTTTCGGTTGGTGTTCAATGACTTGTGAGGTATCCGTACTTCATCTCGGTTGAACGTCCACCCCCCCCCCCGCGTTGAACCATAGGATCGTGTCGTGCTTGCGGTTGAATTGGCGCATTTTGGGCGAACCCGGACCGGTGTACACCCATACGATCTCGTTGCGAAAATTGCCCCTTCCAAACACGCCGTCCATGAGCAATCTCAGGTACGAGTTGGCGGTCGGATCGCAATGCAGATATATCGAACCAGTCGGCTTGAGTATCCGCTTTAACTCGATGAGCCGCGAGGACATCATTATCAGATACGCCTGCATCCCCCTGCCATGCACGTAGCCCGTCGCATCTATGAATTTGTGAAGTCCAGGCTGTTCGTCGGCTAGCAGCCCGTGTTCCTCAGCCGTCACGTCGTCCCAAGTCCACGTGTCTTTGAACGCGGCTCCCGCCGCCGCCGAACCCGCTGGCGCGGAGTAGTTGCGGTTGGAGTTGAAGGGCGGATCGAGATACACGAGATCGACGCATTCCGAGTCGAACCCGCGCAGGATGTCGAGATTGTCGCCCGTGAATATCGTGGACGGCTTGACGTTCGGCATAGCCGCCATAGAGCATCAGCCCACGAGTTCGGCGTAAGGGAGTCGCTTCCCTTCCGCGCCTGCGACGATTGCCGACATCTGGTCTTCCGTGTCCAACATGCGGACGTTGTGCCGTCCCGCGAATTCGGACACGTAGCGGTGAAGATGCTTTGCGGACATCTGATGGTACACGCCCATGTGTCCGCGCTTGAGCATCGCCCAGAAGGACTCGATGCCGTTGGTGTGCGCTTGACCGTCGACGAACTCTTTGACCGAGTGCTTGACCGACTGGTGAGGACGTGCGAGCGAGTCGTAGGACTTGTGTTCGTCGGTGTAGACCACCGCGTCGGTTTCGGTGTTGACTTCGACGAAGCCCTGCAACGTCTGCTTGTCCGTCGATTCCACAACCTCGGCTTCGACTCGGTTGGTCTCGCGATCCTTCATTCCGACTACGGCTGTTTTGCCGACTGATCCACGCCCTTCCAACTCCGCACGCTTCGAGTTGCTCATGTTGCGACGCTTGCCGCCTACGTAGGTTTCGTCTACTTCGACGGGTCCGCGGAAAACTTGCGGATGCGCTTCCATCGCCTTGCGGATGCGGTGCGCCAAATGCCACGCGTGATCCTGTTTGATGCCGAGTTCACGCCTGAGTTGGCGGCTTGACACGCCCTTGAGATTGACTGAGTAGAGATAGAGAGCCAACGCCCACTGCGAAAGCGAAAGTTTGGACGCGTGCATCACCGTCTTGGTCTTGACGGTGAAGGCTTTGCCGCAGGCTTTGCGGTCGTTGCATCGCCACTGTCTAAGCGCGTTGCCGCGACGCTTGCGTTCGCCTATCCGATTCGAACCGCAGAAGGGGCAGATCACGCCGTCTTTCCAACGGCGTTCGATGAACCAGTCCTGAGCGGTTTCGTCATCGCCGAACCTTCGCGCGGCTTCCATGAAGGAAATGCCCTAGTGTTTGACGTGTTAGTATGTGGTCATGTCAGATGAAGAACGAATAGGCAAACTGACCATTCAACTAAACGACGCGCGTTCCGACCGCGACGAGTTGCATAGGCGGATCGGTGCAAACACCAAAGTCCTTTCAGGTCTCGTCTCGTCGCTCTCGGTTCTATTTGATTTGAACACCTTTGGAGTTAAGGATCGCATCAGCGACATCGAAATAGACGACGCTATTACGCACAAGGAAAACAGCGCACCCGTCAACTCATTCGAGAAACTTCTCAGCGACATCGCGGCGTTGCAATCGACGTACCGCAAGATCGAATGTCTTGAAGAGAACTTGAAGGCTTTAGGCATCAGCCTCATTTAGCCAATCGGGGTACATAGAGGGGTAATTCCCAATAGTTATCCAATGATGGAGGTAATACGTGGAAAGTCGCCGTGAAGTGAATGTAAATCGCCCGGAGCACAGTTGGATCCCGTTTTATCGGGAGCTGGCGGAGAAGTTAGCAGACCCGGTCGAGAACTGGCGGCAGAGGCAGGGTGAGTTAATGAAGTTGGTGCGAGAGATGGCGCTCGACGACGGTTTGGGAGTTCCTGAATCCGTTGCAGATTGTGTAGACCCATACATGGACCCGTTTTCATTGTTTGCTTGTATTAGCAACTCATCCAAAGGCGAAAAAAGGCTGTTGACAATTCAACGAATCGGCGAATTTTTCGGGTTGAAATCCAAAGTGTTACACGCTGACTACTACGTTCCCGAGGTCTATTCCGTTTATATGTTGTATTGGACGGGTGAAAGTGGATACCAAAGCGATGTCGAAAAGCATTGGGATTTATTCGAATTTGTTATGAATTCAAAACATCGTGACGATCGAATGGAATCCGCAGAATTGATCCAATTGATGGACGCGAGTTTAGGTGTTACTGGCGTTCGCGTCACGAAACTTTCATCCGCGTTTTATTGGATCGACCCTTGCAATTTCTTGGAACGTAAGACGATCAACGGAATTGTTGGCACAGAGGTCATCGACGAAGAGGATGACGCAACTGCCTACTTAAGCGGATTGAAACTTGCGCGGCAAGTCGCCAATCGCTCGTTTCCTGAGATCAATGATGAGGTTTATTTGATCGATCACGCACCTGAGTCGCCGCCTAACGTGTGGATTGTGCGCGGTGGGCGAGATGAACACGCGGTTGATCAATTTTTGTCGCAAAACAGGGTTGGGATCGGATTCGGCCTTGGCGGTTTAAATCTTTCGGTTCTTAGTACTCGACGAGAAATTGAGAAGGCATATCGCGAGGCTAACCCCGACGCGAACAATCTACGCGTCGGACAGAACGCTGGGCAAATAAAGAACTTCATCATTGATATGAATGTGGGAGATTATGTGATGATGCCCGTAGGCGAACATATCCGCTACGGCGCAGTGACGAGCAGGCCATACCATGATCCCGATGTAATTTATGAAAACAGCCGTGCCATAGTGTGGTACGAAGACCCGATACCCCGAAAAAGTCTCTCGGGGCGTCCTGCACGTAGGACTGTATCGGAAGTCAAGGATCAGCCGTTGGAAGAGTTTTGGTCTTATGCTAGGCCGTCGTCGCTACCCGATTGCAGGATACCGGAAGACAGCTGGGTGCGGTTTCATCTAGCGATTGCGGAGAAGTTGGAGGAGGGCGAGTGGTGGTTGCCAGAGAAACGCGAAGCGTTGGATGACATGATCGAACAGGTGCGTTGGTCTGATCCAGAGGATGTAAGTGACGATTATGAGCACATTCGGTGGACGGCGGACCCATATTCGTTCTACCTATCGTTCAACATGCGCACCGACGCGACGAGACGTCTTCCAGGGTATCGAAAGGTCCAAGAACTATTAGACGTTGGCGTTGACGTTCCGGATGTAAACCATCGAGCTCGAGGGTTGGGGACGCACTTCCGATTTACAAATCCACCGGACGATGATGATATTGATGCTCTTTGGGATTTCTTGCGATTCGTCAATGAGTTTGAACCTGTCGAAGACGAGAGAACCGCTGAGTTCGTTGAAAAGTATGATCGGGTGATTGAGGTGAATGGCTTCGTTGGGCAATGGGACATCTCGTTGTCTTATTGGTTGTATTGGATCGATCCGAGAAAGTATCTTCTGACGCGTCGCCTTCATCCTCAAGAATTGGGCCTTGCCGCAGAACTTGGACTCCCGGCGAACATCACTGGCGGTGAAGAATATCTACGGGCGTTGAAGGCGGTTAATGAGTTTGTGAAGGCCAAAGGCAAGTCAATGCTCGATGTGAATCGAGAATCGACGACGCGGGAGGTGCTCGGGCTGGACCCAGTCGAAGAGCCAACCGACGAACAATACGACGTTGGCGCGATGCTGAAAGAAGGCGTGTTCTTGCGGGAAACCGAGATACACCGGATGATAAGGATTTTGAGGTCAAAGAAGAACTTGATTTTGCAAGGGTCGCCGGGCGTCGGGAAGACGTTTATTGCTCGGAAGCTGGCGTATGTGTTGATGGGTAGCAAGTCAGAAAAGCCGATTACTAGCGTACAGTTCCATCAGTCTTATTCGTACGAGGATTTTGTTGGGGGATTTCGGCCTACCGCCAAAGGTGATCAGATGGTTTTTGAGAGGCAAGATGGCCCGTTCTTGGAGGTTTGCAAGAAAGCGGAGGCGGATCCTGACGTTGAATATGTGATGCTGATTGATGAGATCAATCGAGGGAATCTGAGTCGGGTGTTCGGTGAGTTGCTGATGTTGATAGAGGCGGACAAACGGAAACCCGAGTTCGGAGTGAAGTTGCAACATCGGCAGGAGGATGATGAAGGGTTCTTCGTGCCTAAGAACGTTTACATCATCGGCACGATGAATCTCGCCGATCGGTCCCTGACGGGCATGAATGTGGCGATGCGACGTCGATTCGGATTCGTCGACCTGAAACCTCAGTTCAATGAACGCGTGTTCACAGATTGGCTAAGCGATGAGACCGAGATGCCTCCAGATATGCAGGCGCGTATCAATTCGCGTATGGCGGTTTTGAACGCCGCGATTGCCGGTGATGCTTCGTTGGGTTTCAACTACGCGGTTGGCCACTCGTTCTTCTGTCCGCCGGAAGATGGACCCGCGGGTGGTTGGGAAGAGTGGTACAAAACGGTAGTTGATTACGAGATTAGGCCGTTACTGAGAGAGTATTGGTTCGACGCGCCGGACAAAGCGAATGAACAAGCGGATACGCTCCTTAGGGACGATTGATTCCTGATGGTGACTGTGGAGGTAGAAACTGGTACCGACGACGAGTCGGTTGATGAATCCGATCTAGATTCTGACCTGCCGAATATCCCGGTGCGCAACTGGTGGCACATGCTGCTTTACGCGTGGGATTTGGTTGAGTTGGAGGGACTTTTCAATTCGAGATGGGAGTCGGCACCAGACCTGCGCGAGTTGTTAACGCGGATTCTGGTTGATCTGACCAATAGGCAAGTGAGGCGCGGATTGAGGGGAGACTATGTGGATCGATCGGAGTCGTTGAAGACGGTACGGGGCAGGATCGAATTCACTCGGACTTTGAGTGACCTGCTTCTTTACAAAGGGCAATTGCATTGCGAGTACCAGGAGTATTCACTGAACGTCCCGCGCAATCAGATCGTAGCGACGACCTTGCATAGGCAGATGCGCGATGAATATCGGGGTTCCGACATCGGCACGATCGTGGAGTTGAGAGGGGATGTTGAAAGGTTGGTTCGGACGTTGGAGGAGATTGATCGCGTTAGACTGGATAGCTCGTTGATCGCGAATGAGATGCACAAGCTGGGTCCGAACGAACGTGAATACAAGTTGATGCTACGCGTATGCGAGATGCTCTATCGACCGACGATGCCGAAGGAGACGGATGGTGAAGTAGGCGAGTCGTTCATGGATTGGGTGCGGCAACGAAGGCATCAAATCTATGAAGAATTCGTAGCGAATTTCTATCGGATTAAGTTGCTGCGGAACGAATGGGTTGTTTCACCACAGACGACGTTACGTTGGAACGAGAGGGCGCGTTCAACAGAGGATGTAACTCGCCTGCCGACCATGAAACCCGACATTGTGGTGACCCACAAGGATTCGGGCAAGATCTTGGTAATTGACACGAAGTGGTATAGCTCGGTCGTCACGGATCGCTTCGACAGATTGACAGTCCACCCGAACAATCTGTATCAGATGTATGCCTATATGGCGTCGCAGGACTGGCAAGGTGGACGATATCAAGATGCGACGGGTATCTTGCTTTACGCGCAGACCAAAAAGCACGATGTAGATTTCCGCACCGAGATCGATGCTCACCCGTTCCGCGTCTACACGCTGAACTTATATCAGGGCTGGGAGAAAATCGAAAGGGACCTATTGGGGTTGATTGAGGAAACTGTGGGCGATGCCTAAAACCCTCATTCTCGGCGGCGCCCGCTCCGGCAAGAGCCGCTACGCCCTAGAGTTAGGCGAATCCCTATCCAACCAACGCGTATTCATCGCCCCCGCCCAGCCATTCGACGAAGGCATGCAGAAACGAATTGCCAGGCATCGCGCGGATCGCGATACGTCATGGCAGACGGTGGAAGAACACATCGAGATTTGTGACGTTATCGAGCGTGAGTGTCGAGACGGTCGAGTGGTCGTGTTGGATTGCCTGACCCTTTGGTTGAACAACCTGATGCTGTTCGAGCGGGATGTCGAGGCGGATTTGGATAGGTTGGTTTCGTTGTTGGCGCAAAACGTTGCGGGCGAGTTGATTCTGGTGTCGAATGAGATCGGGTTGGGATTGGTGCCAGATACGGAGCTCGGCCGGGAGTTTCGGGATCTGCACGGACGGATGAATCAACGGGTGGCGGCGGTGTGCGACCGCGTGTTGTTTATGGTCGCGGGTTTGCCGATGGTCGTGAAAGGACCCTCACTCTAACCTGCGCCCACGCGCGGCATTGGGGCAGAGGTGAACGTTCGAGATTTCCAGCTACGTGCCGCCAGATCCGCAAGTTTAGGAGTTAAGGATTTCTAGGACTTGGTTGTGAAGTCGCCCGTTGGTGGAGACGGCGTTGCCGCCGTGGATCGTGGGATTGCCTTGGAGGTCGGTGAACGTGCCGCCGGCTTCTTGAACGATCGATTGAAGAGGTGCGTTGTCGTAGACGTTCATGACGGCGTCGATCATGATTTCGCATCGCCCGGTTGCTACTAGGTAATGGCCGTAACAGTCTGGCAGGCCGCGACTGGCGGTTGCGGATTCTGTTAGCCGTCGATACGCTGCGCCTTTGCCGATTTCCCAGAAGCTGCTCGATGAAGTCGTGGTGAAGTAGGCGTCGGCGAGCCGCGATATGTTCGAAACTCGCGCCTGCTTTGGTGCGATGGGTTCGAGTTGGTCGGACCACCATGTGCCGTGGTCTTTGGCGGCGTAGACGATTTCGTGCAACGCCGGGAAGACGATGACGCCGGCTACGGCTTGGTCTCTGTGTTCGAGTCCCATCATGGTTCCGTACAGCGGTATGCCGCGGATGAACGATTTGGTGCCGTCGATGGGGTCTAGATACCACGTGTAGTCGGTTGATCCCGATTGCGTGCCGAACTCTTCGCCGACGATCGCGTCGTCTGGAAACTCTTTGGCGAGATGGTTTCTCAGGGATTCCTCGGATTCCTCATCGGCGCGGGTGACCGGGGTTTCATCCGGTTTGGTTTCTATCGTGAGGTCGGATGACCGGTAGTAGCTCAATGTGAGCAGACCTGCTTCGGTGGCGGCTCGGATGGCGAAGTCGAGTCTGTCTTTCAGTTCGGACATGGTGATCCTTGTGTTTTGGTCTGCTTTAGATTCTGCATTTCGCGAGGGTGAGTAGTCGAGGATGGTAGATGTGTTGGTTGTACGGCGTTCGGGCTCCCCATGCGAGTCTCGACGCGCTTGCGCGCATCGTCGCTATGCGAAAGGTACGGAGGCGGCCAAGGCAATGTAAATCGATAGCTCGGTGATCTGTTGTGTAGCGCCCAAGGTGTCTCCGGTGTGGCCTTTAAGACGTGGTTGGAAATAGACGCGGATTAGGATGTGACCGATGGTGGCACCAGCGATGGTTAGGAGCGCCGCCGCGGGGTCGAGGATTACAGCGATGGCGGCTAGGGCAATGAGGCCGGTAATGATGGCTACGGTGGCGTTGATGGGCCTGAGGGGTAGGTCTTGCGGACCCGCGATCCCGTTTTCTCGGGCATAGGTAGATGTCGCTTTGACGACGACGGTCGAGGTTCGGGATAGGATGTGCGCAGCGATTAGGGCAACGACTACGGTCGCTGTGTCGGCGATCGCCGTTAACGAGGCGACTTTAAGGGATATGACGAGGATGAGGGCCAAGGCTCCGAAGGTGCCGATACGGGAGTCGTGCATGATCTCGAGGGATCGGGCGCGGTCGTAACCTCCGCTGATGCCGTCGAAGGTGTCGGCGAGACCGTCCTCGTGGAACGCGCCGGTGAGTAGCGCGGTCGCAACAGTGGCGATTAGGACAGCGATGAGGGTCGGGAGAGCGAGATCGGTTAGGAAAAAGGCGAGCGCTGCGACGGTGCCGATGACGCCGCCGACCAATGGATAGTAGCGGTTGGCGTCGCGTAGCCGTTCAGAAGAGTAGCCGATGTCGAAAGGTGTTGGTATACGAGTGAGGAAGTGGACGGCTAGGGCAAAGGTTTTGAACTCGTTTCGGATGGCGGGGAACATGGATTGGTTAACTTTAAAGGGAGAAATCGGTGGGTATGTGGGGTCCGTCGTCCGTTCGCAAGGTCGACCGCAAGGAGCGTTGCCACGTTGTGTTGGTTGTTTTGCGCAGAGTTAGTTGTTGGGATTGTGTGTGGCGAAGAGGTCGGTGATGGGGATGTTCAGGGCATCGGCGATTTTTAGGGTTGCGCCGATGGTGAGGTTTTGTTTGCCGTGTTCGACGAGGCTGATGTAAGTGCGGTCTAGGCCGGCTACGTCTGCGAGGTTTTGTTGTGTGAATTGCCGGCGATCTCGGGCGGCTCGGATCTGCCTACCGATGATGGCAAGTTGTTGATCGAGCGACGGCGTGTTTTGACGGTCAGTGACGAGGTCGAGCGCCTGCTGTGCCGCGATTGAAACGTCGGTCGCTACGGCGTCGACACCGAGTTCGTCCGGATCGATGTCTGTGAGTTCGACGGCGGCACCTCCGAGGAGGATCTTTGGTCGAGGAGGTTCGATCGTGCGAATGATCTCGGAGGTTGCAAAGACGTTTGGCAGGCACTCGGTCATTGTGACCGACAAAGCGAGAAGGTTGACGCGTCGGAGTTGAACGTATTCGCCTAGGTCTTTGGCAGGCGTGGCATCCCAAAAGAAGTCGACGTCCCAACCGTCCATGATGAGTAGGTCAGCTATCATCCTTGCGCCGACGGAGTGTTCGTCGTCTTGGACGGGGGTGACCAACGCTCTCAGCCCGCGGGGAGTCCGAGGTCTCGCGTTCTGTCGTTGGCGGTCCATCATCTGCACGGTGATTGCAGTTGCGAGGTGTTCTTGTGCGATGTTGATCTCGCCTCGGTGCCACATTTCGCCGAGTAAGACTTGAGCAGGAGCAAGGACCGAGAGGTATATGTCTGGTGGAGTTGCGCCGCGGTTAAGGGCGTGGTCCACGATGGCCTCGGCGACATTGGATTCTCCGCGCGCGACTGCGGCGGTGTATCGTTCTCTAGTCTCGTCAAGTAGTGTGGTATCCGGCATCGTAATCCTCACTGGGCGTTGGATATACACAACACTAAATTCGGCCATGTTATTAATATACAACATACGAAGTTTGCTCTTAAGAAGGAGTTGAGATGGAGATCATTCAGGTCATTGCGATCGTTCTTGCAGTGGTAGGTGCGTTGAACTGGGGTCTGGTGGGCTTGTTCAAGTGGGACCTCGTGGCATTCGTCGGGGGTAAGTTGAAGTTCGGTGAGGTGAACGCGTTCACGCGGTTGGTATACATACTCGTGGCCATCGCGGGCCTGATCAGTTTGACGGCGATAGGCGAACTTCTGTAGCGAAAGATTCCCTACGTCGTTCCCTAGAGGGCTTTCCTCCTTACAGCCCTCGTCGGTGCCCTCTCCCGTGGTTTCGCGGGAGGGGGTTTTGTTTTGGTAGGGGAGGCGAGCCAGGTCTCGTTGGCGCTTGTCACGCCCTGCGGGCGGGACGGGATTGAAACCCGCCCCTACGTCGCGCTGATTCAGTACTGCGGTTGGAGGTGTGTGGGATGCCATATAATCCCGATTGGAATTGGGTGGTGAGTATGTCAGTTGGTGACTATGTCAGAAAGGGTCAGGGGTCGAGATGAACAAGGTACAAGCGGTGGTTTCTGCGGCGAATGGTGCGCCGGTGACGTTGGAGACGATATTGGTGCCGGATCCGGGGCCAGGCGAGGCGTTGATTCGGGTACAGGCATGCGGCGTATGTCATACGGATCTCCACTATCGGGAAGGTGCGATCGGAGATGAGTTTCCGTATTTCCTAGGGCATGAGGCGGCTGGCGTCGTGGAAAAAGTTGGCGACGATGTGGACAATGTGGCGCCGGGCGATTTTGTGATCGTCGCTTGGCGCGCACCATGTGCGACTTGTAGGTCGTGCGAGCGTGGTCGGCCGTGGTACTGCTTCGACAGCCGGAACGCGGCACAGCCCATGACGTTGGAGGACGGGACGCCTTTGTCGCCGGCACTGGGTATCGGCGCGTTCGCGGAGTTGACGTTGGTTGCAGCCGGTCAAGCGGTGAAGGTTGACCCGAAAGCGGATGCGAGGGCGGCGGGGCTGATCGGGTGTGGGATTATGGCTGGACTGGGAGCCGCCATAAATACGGGTGGTGTTTCGCGCGGCGATTCGGTGGCGGTTTTCGGATGTGGGGGTGTTGGCGATGCCGCGGTAGCGGGATCGAAGTTGGCAGGTGCGCACACGATCATTGCGGTGGATATCGACGATCAGAAGTTGGAGTGGGCGAAGAATTTCGGCGCGACGCATACGGTCAACTCACGGGAAGTCGATGCTGTGGAGGCGATACAGGAGATTACCGGTGGCAATGGTGCGGACGTCTGCATCGAGGCAGTTGGTTTGCCACAGACGTATGAACAGGCGTTCTTCGCCCGGGATCTCGCAGGAACAGTCGTGTTGGTCGGTGTCCCGAACCCGGAAATGAAGATCGAGCTTCCGATGATCGAGGTGTTTGGTCGCGGCGGATCTTTGAAGTCGTCTTGGTATGGGGACTGCCTGCCGACGCGGGATTTCCCGATGTACATTGACCTGTATATGCAGGGGCGACTCGACCTGGATGGTTTCGTAAGCGAATCGATTGGGATCGGGGATGTTGAGGAGGCGTTCCACAAGATGGAACGCGGTGAGGTCCTTCGGTCGGTCGTGGTGATGTGATGGGTGATCACAGCCATCCGCCCTGTGTAATTACCAAGGGCGGTAATCTGGAAGTTGACGTCGCCAGCGGTGCGATGACGCGGCTGGCGGGCGTATCGGAGGCGCTGTCAGGATCGACCGGGATACACCTGTCGATCGCTACAGTCCCGCCGGGTAGGTGTTCGACCGCGCACTATCACGTGAACTGCGAATCGGCCATCTACGTGGTCAGCGGCGAAGGGTTGTTCCTGCACGGAGAACAATTGGAGGTTGAGGAGGAGATTGCACCTGGAGACTTTATCTACGTGCCGCCGGACGGGAATCATCAACCGGTGAACACTTCGGAGAATGAGGATCTGGTGTTGATAGTGGCGCGGAACGCGCCGGTAGAGATTGTTGTGGATTTGGAGGGGGCGGGGCGGCAGGATTGTAGGTGAATGGTGACTGATTTTGGAACCGCCGCGGGAGGTTAAGGCAAATCCGGATCAGCGGCGGAACTACGAGTATGCATCGGTTCGGAGTCGGTGGTTGGCTGGTGTCGTTGATTGGGCGGTCGCGATGGTTTGGAGCGGGTTGGTGGTTGTGATCTTTTTTGCGCCCGGATGGTTCGGGAGTTATTCGTTCGACGCGAATTTAGGAACAGGTCTGATCTCTTACTTTGGATTGCCAATTGCGCGAGGTGTGGTCATACTGCGGCATTTCCTAAACGGATTACGAGTGATGAAGATGGGCGACACGTTTGGGCATCGCCTTATGCGTTTGCGTGTAGTGAGAGCCGATGGAGAACGGATTGGTTGGCGACGCGCATTGGCAAGGCAGTTTTTGGGTAGTCCAGTGCTTTGGGGGTATTTCTCGCCAGTGCTGTGGGCGGTGATCACGCTTGTTGTTGATCAGCTGGGCGGGTCGGATGCTAACTCCAACGGACTTGCCGACGTGTTTGAACAGGCAAGGTGGCATTGGCTCAGATGGGGCTCGACTGGGTTAGTCATCGCGGCAGGATTGCACCACGTTGCGATGGGGATTGATCGAGAGGGTCGAGGTGTGCACGATAGGTTGGTTGGGACGGTCGTGGTTAGAAACTAGCATCTGATATCGCGGCGCTGTCAATGGTTGTGGTTAACTTGGGACGGATGAATAGTCGGGATAAGATGTAGCGAAGGTTTTTGCAACGATGGTTGACTGATCAGGAGTGAGGCTCGTGACCGAAGATTCCAGCGGTGAACGGATGTGGTCGGATGGAGAGAGTGTGTTTCGAGTTGCCACGGTTGGGGTTAGATTGTTCGCAGGTTTTTTGGACTGGATTTTCACCGCTGGGGTTGCGGCGATTTTGGGTTTGGTCGTGACTACGGTCTACAACGGGGTAGTCGCGGATGAAAGGATTGTTTCGTACTGGGGCGTAAGCGCAATCGTGGTAACGGTCGTACATGTCGCACCTGCATTTATGGTTGTGCGACGAGGCGACAAGCCGGGCTACAATGCGTTGCGACTGTTGGTAAAGAGGGACGACGGCGAGCGGATTGGTTGGCGTCGAGCCTTGGCGCGGGGATTGTTAGGTAGTCCTGCGTTGACGGTGCCTTGGTTGGCCATCGGGATCCAGAATGTAATCGTTTTGCTCGTCGAGACGTTCGACGGTTACGGCTTCGAGTTCTGGTCGACTACCTTGATGGCGACGTGGATCCCGGTTCTAATGTTGGTTGTGTTGAACCACGCGTGGATGATTTTCGATGCCAAGAGGCGAGGTCTTCACGACCTGATCGTCGGCACTGTGGTAGTTGGCGGTCAGATTGTGCGTAGAGACCCCGATGCGTTGACGACGCTGGCGGCGGATCGAACGCGGGGCGATTTGGATTACCCTGCAGCGCATCGGGTGTTTTGAACATGGTGTCGGATTTGAGTCATTCGAATTTACGGAGTCAACTGTATGGCTGCGCAGGCTGATCGTAGGCGTTTCTGGTCGGACGGCCGCGGCATCTATCACATCGCGACATTTGGGGAGCGGTTGTTTGCGGGGATCGCCGAGTGGGCGATCGTCATTGTTGTCGGTTTGGCAGCGAGCGCCATTGTCTCGACGGTTTATGGCTACATCACCGTTGGCGACCCGTACGCCTACTACGTGTACGGCGATGGCGAGGATGACCGAGTCCTCCTGATCGCGCCGATGACGTGTGCGTTCGTCACGATCATTCAAATCGTTTCTGCGTTTCTCGTGGCTAGGTTCGGTGCGTCGGCTGGCTACCATGTGATGACGTTGGCAGTGAAGCGTGAAAACGCCGGGCGTTTGGGATGGCGGCGTTGTTTGGTTCGGAAATCGATAAGCAGTCCCCTTCTGTCGGTCCCATTGCTGACACTCGCGATCTGGGGCGTTGTCGGCGGTGCATTCGGCGGATTTTGGTCCAGCGCATTTGGGATTGTCGCGATCGTGATTATCGCTTGGATTGTCGTCAATCACGCATGGATACGTTTCGATGCGCAGTGGCGTTGCTTGAGCGACGTCCTGATGGGTACAGTGGTGGTGCAAAACCGGATATTGAGTACGAACCGGGAGGCATTTCCTTCCACCGGGCGCGAACCTGTGGAGCGGTGGGATTAGGCTGTACGCGATTCGACCGGCATGGCCCTACTTCCACAAACTCCACCCCCTTCGCAAAGCGTAAGGGAGCGCGAACGAGCGAAGCCCAATAGACCGACACCAGAAGCGGGGGATGTCCTGGGCGGTGGGGCCAGAACCAACCAAACCATCAATCCACCCAAACAACCACCAACACCCTCGTAGGGGCGGTTCGCGAACCGCCCCTGCCAACCAAACACGGACTCAAACACCCATCAGCCAACACCAAAATCCCAAAAATCCCACCCCCAATCCCCCCAATCCCAATTCAGACAGAAAACTTGACATATTCATACATCTGTTGTAAAAACAACAAGTGAACAAGTTCCGCGGGTTCAGCGACCCGCACACAGTGCTGCGCAGACGTGTGCAGACCCTTGTCCCAAGCGGCCACAGGGATCAAACGTGAGCAGGCGGAGGCAACGGTCGACGAGAAGGACGCGGTCCAAAGCCGCGCCGACGAGTCGCCAGCGTCTCTGCATGCTCCGGCGGCGTCCCTCATCGGATCGGATGTCCGGTGCAAGGCCGGGAGGGCCGTGCCGAAGCGTGGGAGGCCAAGTTCCCGGAGCGCGACGCGTCAGTCCCGCGTCGCAAAGCGAGCCAGCAGGCGTCTTCTCGAAGGAGACGCCCAGCCAAGGGCCGGGAGACCTAAACGTGGAGCCGACAGACGTCTACTCCTGTCCGCCGCAGGAGGGAGGCTACAGCCCGAGTGAAGCCCCAAAAGCTGATCCAAGGAGGACGGTGAACTCCGAACGGCGTACCCGAGCGCCGCGCCGAACTCCATGCCCGCGGTCTGGCGACGCGGGCCGCGGCTGGTAAACGTTGCTAGCGGTCTCGCACACCGCTCTGCGCAGCATCTGACCCCTCTCCGGGGTCGTCCTCTTCGAACCGAAGAGGCGATGGAGAGGGAAGGAGCCGAGGTCCTTGTACAGGGACCGACGCTCTAGGCGAGGGCCAGTTCCTACGGGCCCGAGGACCCTGCGCTGCCGGACCTTCCCCGGAAGGTCCGGCGGCAAACAACCACGTCGCGGTGGACATACAAACGCGTCCGATCACACCTCAAACCCAACTACGATGCCCATCATGTCAATCCATGCAAGTCCCCTATGCCGCACCATCAGTCGTCGCGCACACTTTCGGTGATAACAGCGAGTTTTGCAACTGTCTCGCAGAGGAAGAGGGTACTCCTGGTTGGCGCGAAGTGCGTCGTTGGGATAGTCTGTGCTCATATCCTTGACGACAGCGATGTTAGACGAAGCGGGATTTCGCCCATGATTGAGTGGCTAGGCATCAGTCATCTCGTCGAGCTTTCGGGCATGGAAGCTGTTGCAGGGTTTTTCACGCCGCTGGCTGTCTTTGCGGTCTTCTTCGTGGCGCACATTGTGTTGCCGGCGATTCGGGTTCCTGGGTACGTGACCAATCCTGAGACTGGGGAACCTCGGAACTATCGGTTGAATGGAATTCTGGTTTATGTGATTGCTCTGGTGGTCTGGTGGTTCGAGTTGACCGGGATGCCGAGGGAATGGTTTTACGAGTCGTCGTTGTATGCCGTGGCTGGCGGGACCGTTTTCACATTGATCTTCGCCGCGATCGCCGTGTTCAGGCATCCGGAGCGCGAGGGTAGGAACTGGTTCATGGCGCTGTGGGACGGTCGGGTGCGAGAGATTTCGCTATTCAACGAGCGGATCGATTTGAAGATGTGGTTCTATGTCGTGGGAGGCACGATGCTGTCGCTCAACGCGTTGTCAGCCGCTTGGTACAACTACGAGCGGTTTGGTGACGATTTCAACCCGGGCGTTTGGATGTATGCCATCTTCATGACCGTATATGTGGTCGACTACTACATCTTTGAGCGAGTGCAGCTCTATACCTACGACGTCATCCACGAGAATCTGGGCTTCAAGATGTTCTGGGGAGGCATCATGGTTTTTGGATGGCTGTTCATCATTCCGCTGTGGGGTATGGCCGCTCATCCACATCCGGGATGGTCGCCGCTTTGGACGAACGTTTTGCTGGGAGGGACAGCTGCCATGTATCTAGCTGGTTGGGTCATTTCGCGCGGCGCGAACATGCAGAAGTACACGTTTAAACGGTGGCCCGATCGCAAGTTCCTAGGGATTGTTGAGCCGAAGTTCATTCAAGCTGGCGAACGGAAGATTCTCTACAGTGGAATGTGGGGCTTCGCACGACACCTCAACTACCTAGGCGAGGGGTTTTATTCGATGGCAGGGGCCTTGGCGCTCGGGTATTTCTTGAACCCTTGGGCTTGGATCTACTTCATCTACGTCCTCGCGCTGTTCACCTGGCGTCAGCGTGACGATGATCGACTGTGCGCTGAGAAATACGGTCCGGAGAAATGGGCTGAGTATCAGTCACGCGTAAAGTACCGGATTATTCCGGGCATTTATTGAACCAGGACGGCCATGATGTGGAATGATTTGAAGGATGTGTCCGTTGGTTTCGCTGTCGAAGAAAGGGGATTTAAGTCGTGATTGAATGGCTTGGGATTAGTCATCTCTTTGAGCTCTCGGGTACGGAAACGATTGCAGGATTTTTCACGCCGTTGGCGGTGTTCGTTGTTTTCTTCTTAGCGCAGCTGATCTTGCCTGCGAGGCGTGTGCCGGGCTATGTTGTTGATGACGCAACTGGTGAGCCGCGGAGTTATCGGCTGAACGGGATGCTGGTTTTCCTGATCGCCATCGCAGTGTGGTGGTTCGAAGTAGGCGGGTTGGACAGGGATTGGTTCTATAGAGCGACGATTCCGGCTGCGATTGGGGGAACGGTGTTCAGCGCCGTCATTGCGACAGTCGCATTTCTGAGTCAGCCTCAGGGACACGAAAAGAACTGGTTTTTGGCGTGGTGGCATGGAAGAGCGTTAGAGCACTCGTTCCTCAACAATCGCGTCGACTTGAAGATGTATCTGTACGTGGTTGGCGGGACGATGTTG
This sequence comes from Dehalococcoidia bacterium, assembly GCA_965207515.1. Classification (GTDB taxonomy): domain Bacteria; phylum Chloroflexota; class Dehalococcoidia; order Lucifugimonadales; family Lucifugimonadaceae; genus Bin127. The sequence continues at coordinate 74,385 of OZ242286.1, forward strand.
GTGCTGAATGCGCTTTCCGGGGCGCACTACCATCACGAGTTATTTGGCGACGAGGCCAATCCCGGCGTCTATGTCTACGCCGCGTTCTTCACGTTCTACATATTTGACTACTTCGTCTTCGAGCGAGTGCAGCTGTACACCTACGACCTGATTCACGAGAACCTCGGTTTCAAGTTGATCTGGGGCGGGTTATTGATCTACGGGTGGCTGTACATCCTGCCGTTGTGGGGCATGGCGGTCCATCCTGATCCCGGGTATTCAACGACGGTGACAAACATCTGGCTCGCCGCGATGGTTGCACTGTTCCTGTTCGGCTGGGGCATTTCGCGTGCCGGCAACTTGCAGAAGTACTGGTTCAAGCGATGGCCCGATCGGAAGTTCCTCGGATTCGTGGAGCAGAAGTACATCGAAGCCGGTGACCGCAAGATCCTATACAGCGGTATCTGGGGTGTCGCTCGACACTTCAACTACATGGGAGAAGGCTTCCTCGCTCTATCCGTCGCCTTGGTCTTCATGCAACCAGGCAATCTGTGGGCGTGGACGTACATGATTTTCATCGTGTCGCTATTCACTTGGCGTCAGTTCGACGACGACAAGGTTTGTGAACAGAAGTACGGAGCGGAGAAGTGGGGCGAGTACAAAACGCGAGTCAAGTACCGACTGTTTCCGGGGGTTTTTTGAGCCGTTCAGAACCCCGTCATTTCGGCGAAAGCCGGAATTTAAGAACAAACGAGGACAGTGTTGTTTGAATGGTACGATCTGAACGCCAGGCACGAGGCGACGATCATTTGGGTTGGCGGAGTGATGATCGTTTTGTTCATCAAATCTGCAGAAGTGCGGCGCAGTGTCGGTCATTTGGTTAAAGCCTTTCTATCCCCTTTCGTTTCGCTTTCGATCTTAGGATTGCTGCTGAACGCCGCTGCACTCGCTACAGGAGTCGTCATACTCGGCAGAATGGTTGGTTTCTGGGAAACCTTGCCGATTGTAGGAGTAACGGTGTGGGCATTCACGTCGGGACTGACCTTGCTCATGAATATCGAAGGATTTGTTAAAAACGACAACGAATTCAAATCCAAAGCAATGGCGATGTTGGCACCCGCTACGATCACGGCGGAGGTGATGGGAAACGCGATATTCCCTTTTTGGGTTGAATTTGTGTTGATTCCTTTAGGTGTTTTCTTCACCTTCCGCGCTTACGTGCGAGAGGATCGTGACGAAAACAGGGTTTATCAATGTTTATTGGGCATGTTCGGCTTGGTGTTACTAACATGGCTGATCGTAGGTTGGCTCAACGATCTAGAATCATGGAAATCTGTCGTGCAGTCGTTGATTTTTCCATTGATCTTGACCTTAGGAGTGTTTCCCAACTTGAAGTCGTTGATTCTGTTTGAGCGTTGCAGGTTTTTGATTGGTGTGAAAAGCAAAAAGGTGACAGCGAGTGAATATGGCGATGATTGGCCGTTGACTGTTGACCAGGCAAAGCTTTGTTGCAAACATGATGCCGTGTGGTTGGAAACTGAAGGAAGACGGTATTCGTTAAACGGATGGGCCGAGCCACTCCTGAAGCGACATGGTGTCCCGATCCAAGAACTTGGTCCAATACGGAGGGACCACCCGCAGCGGGTTGAACTCGCTTCAAAATTGGGAGATGACGGCGAATCGTTTATCTGGAAGGCGGATATCGGTCGGTTGCTTGAAGATGGTCGCGCTTTGTGCGACGCCGAAAAGTAACATCAGCATATTCCAATTGGCGCGACTGTCGCCGCTGTTTTTCATCGTCCCAGACTTTACTCCCATAAAAGAATCACGGAGGTGTTGCATCAGAGTGGTGGTTAACGTTTTCGCACCTTCACCCGCCCCTTCCTGTCTGGATTCCGGCTTTCGCCGGAATGACGGATGGATTCGCGGATTGACAGGTGCGTTGCGGAAGTGAAGGGGTTTAGTGGGAATGATGGATGGGTGTCGCTTCAATGGCATCGAGGTCAGAGGCTTCTTGGGTCACTTGGACGGATCGGAGGACCAGTAGCCCGAGGATTAGGAAGATGGCTAGGGTAGCTAGGGCAATGCGGTAGGCCAATGCTCCGGTCTCAGACAGGGCCCAGATTGTCAGGCCCCAGAGTGCGGGGCCGATGACGGCGGAGAGGCGGCCGGACATCTGGAAGAGACCGAAGAATTCGCCGATCTGTCCGCTGGGCGATAAGTAGGTGAGAAGGACGCGGTCGGAGATCTGCGGAGATGCCCAGAAGAATCCCATCGTGATCGCGATGGCCCAAAATGCCCACGTGGTGTCGGCGACGACGGCGGCGATGGCGAGGATGGTCCAGCCGGTCAGTCCGACGATGAGGACCCGTTTTGGCCCGAAGCGAGACACGAGGTAGCCGGTGGCCCAAGATGCGAAGATTGCGATGATGACGACGAGGATGATCATGGTTTGGGCTTCGGTGTCATCGAAGCCGCCGACGTTGATGAGGTAAAGGACGTAAAAGGATACGACGGTGTTGATGGCTTCCATGTACATGAAGCGACCAATGAGGAATCGGAATAGGTTGCTGTGTTGTCGAGCGCGGTGGAACGTTTCGTAAAGCTGCTTATAGGAGTTTTGGAAGAGAGTTTTGTCGACGCTGCCCCGTTTGCCCGGATCGCGGACGATTAAAAGGAGCGGGAGTGCGAAAAGTATGAAGAGTCCGGCGGTGGGTAGGAATGCGGCTTGGTTTCCTTGTGCATCGACGATGGGTCGCATGATCAGGAACGCCGCGATGAGCCCGATGTATCCGGCTCCAACGCCGATGCCGGACACTATGCCGCGTCCGCTTTCGGAACTGACGTTGATGATGAGGGAGTTGTAGAAGATGAGACCGGTCTGGTAAAGGAAGTTCGCGGCGATGAAGAATAGTAGACCGGTTGTGAGACCGCCGACAGCACCGATCAGCGCGGTGAAGACGGCGCAGGTCACGACGCTCATGGCTAGGAGCGGGACGCGTCGGTTGAGTCGGTCTGAGAGCGTGCCGAGGAAAGGCCCGGTGAGGGCGACGATGAGCATGGAGGCAGAGAGGGCGAGACCGATATGGGTGTCGGTACCGCCTTTATCCTCGGTGACCCAGAGTGGGAAGTAGAAGGTAAGGATGGATGCGGAAAAGATGGTATCGGAAAAGTCGTAAAGTGCCCAGGATCCGGTGGAGAGCAAAGCGCGAGGGTTCCGGGAAGGCATGAGGGATAGGTTACACGGGCCGCGTGTTGTCTGAACTAGGATGCGCAGCAAGAGAAGAGATCGAATTGAAGAGGCTCTTGCGGATTGGTCATACTCCAGTGAAATTGAAATCTTGTTGATAAGCTAATTGAAACTAGTTCGCAGATGTCAGGTTTGATTTGATAATTGCGCGATATATTCGTAGTCGATTCCTTGTCCGCAGTGTCCATTGTTGTCCCAAGTAAGTTGAGCCGCGGGCGGTGTTTTTTTGTGGCGTGGTTAGGGTTGGTCATGGCTGCGACGGCGTCGGGTTGCACGAGCGAAGCGGTCACTCGCGCGCCAGTTCCGATGGTGCCCACACCGACATTCGAACCTACTTCCATTCAAACGATTCAGCCGACATCAACTGCGATCCCGTCGCCAACGCCTAAACCGTCCGCGACGCGCACTCCTTCGCCGACGCCGGAACCGACGGCAACTAACACCGCAACATCGACGCCCGTAGCCACCCCGACGCCCTCGCCCACAGCCACCCGGACACCCACAGCCACAGCTACCCGGACACCCACACCCACCGAGACCCCGTCGCCCGAGCCGACCGCGACTTACACGCCTTCGCCCACCGCGACGATCAGCCCTTCCCCGACATCGACTCCGAGCCCTGTGCCGACGGCGACGCCTACACATTCACCTACCGCGACGCCGATACCCAGAGTATGTAGGGACGGGTTGATTTTGTGGGACCCGGCATCGAATCATGAACTCGTAAAAGAATGCGAGACGTTGTTGTCGATTAAGAGGGTGTTGGATCTGAAGGATGCATTGAACTGGTCGCCGGATATCGATATCGATGACTGGGATGGAGTGACGACCGACGGGAATCCACCGCGTGTAGTGCATCTGGAAACACGCTATCGCAATTTGTTTGGGCGGATTCCGAAGGAGATCGCGGATCTGGAGTGGTTGAGGGTCCTTAATCTTGGGCAAGGACGATTGACGGGCGAGATTCCTCCAGAGTTGGGCCAAATGAAGAACCTTCAAGAATTGCATCTGCCCGGAAATCATCTGACCGGTGAGATACCGCAGAGCGTGGCAACGATGATGAGTTTGGAAGTGTTGGACCTAGGGGACAATCAGCTCGTGGGCGAGATCCCGTCGATGTTAGGCAACCCGGATCGAATGAGGTGGTTGGGCTTAAACGGGAACCGTTTTTCAGGCGGGATCCCGGATCACATCGCAGCACTGTGGCGATTGGAACTGTTGAATCTTGCCGACAACAATTTGTCGGGTCAGATACCTTTGGCTTTGGGCGATTTAACTAACTTGGACGGGATTTACTTAGGTGGAAATCGACTCACAGGTTGCGTGCCAACCCGGCTGACAGAAGTCAACAATCGGGACTTCGTGCCAATTGATTTGCCTTTGTGTATCGAATCGCCCGATGTTGCCGATGATGCTCGAGTCTTGATCGCGATTCGGGACGAATTGGCGGGCGAGGTCTCACTTAACTGGTCGCTTGGTGTTTCGATCGACAAGTGGGAAGGGGTAGAGGTGTCAGGTGAACCGGCGCGCGTGACGGGAATCGAACTTGTGGGGGTGGGACTGACAGGCACTTTGCCGAGCAGACTTAATGAACTAGACGCGCTGAGGACACTCAGGCTTGGACACCCGAATTACACGTATGAACTTTGGGGACCCATCGAGGAGCGCGGTGCCCCGTTAATTCAGTCTGGCGAACTGAATCGATTGAACGGCGAAATTCCGGCGGAACTAGGTGATCTTCCGAATCTTGAGGTATTGGACCTCGGCTACAACGAGTTGGTTGGCCCGATCCCTGTTGAATTGGGAGGTCTTACTTCGTTGCGAGAACTGCACCTCGGCTACAACCGACTGACCGGCGAGATCCCTGGTGAGCTCGGGAACCTTGCCGATTTGGAGGAATTGGATTTGGATTGGAATCATTTGACTGGCGTGGTACCGGTCGAACTTTCCAATCTTGAAAATCTAAGGCTGTTGAGCCTGAAAGGGAATCTGCTGAACGGCCAGATCCCTCCTGAACTGGGTAGATTGAACAACCTCCGGCACATTGACCTGGGACCCAACGCGTTTACCGGCGAGTTGCCAGCAGAGTTGGGCGATCTTTCAAATCTCAGAGTCATGCTCATTCACTTGACTCCAATTACCGGTCGGATCCCCGTAACCTTCGGCGACTTAGTCAATCTTGGACGGTTGCATTTGGTTGGAACCGAACTCGCAGGGCCGCTACCAGCGGAACTGGGGAACTTGGTCAATCTGCATTCGTTGCAGTTGAGAGATAACCCCATAACCGGTGAAATTCCAGGCACATTCGGCGACTTGTCAAACGTCAGTGAGTTGAATCTCTCCAATAACGAATTTACGGGGCCGATTCCTCCCGAACTCGGCAAATTGACCAACTTGAGGAAACTGGATTTGACAGGCAACCAGTTGTCAGGCCAAGTACCGTCCCAACTAGGCGACATTCCTTTGTTGCGGCGACTTAAGCTGGGCGGCAATCGCTTCGCTGGGTGCATACCCGCGACGATTTTTGATGTGGACGACCACGACTTGCTCGAGTTGCGGCTGGACAAATGCGAATCGACGGGTACACAACAGATTGATTCATGTGCCGACGGCAGCGCCGTAAGTGATTCCGCTGACAATGCGGATCTAATCTCTGACTGCGACGCGTTGCTGGCGGTGCGGAGCGTTTTGGATCCCGACATGGTGCTGAACTGGTCGCCAGGACGGCCGATCTCGGATTGGGTCGGGTTAACGCTTGAGGGATCGCCGACGAGGGTGACGCAGGTGGAAATCGAGGAGGTGGATTTGGGCGGAGAGATTTCGCCTGACTGGGCTCAACTCGATGGCCTTGAGGTGCTCGGTATCAGGTCAGGTCAACTTACGGGCGAGATTCCTGCTGATCTCAGCGAGCTAGCGAAGTTGAGAATATTGGATCTGGAATCGAACCATTTGATTGGGTCGATACCGCCTGAATTTGGTCGTATGGCCCAGTTGCAGTCTTTGACACTGAAAAACAACGGATTGACTGGGCAGATCCCGACCGAGCTAGGTCAGTTGAGCAGTCTGAGGGTTCTGAACCTGAATTCAAATGGGTTGACGGGTCCGATACCTCCGGTGTTGGGCGAACTAAAGTTGCTGCAGGGTTTCGATCTTGGCAAGAACAATTTCACGGGTTCGATTCCGGATGAACTCTCCAATCTGCTTGGATTGGAGGCGTTGATTCTCCAACACAACGAGTTCACTGGCAATATACCCACGTGGCTCGGTAACGCGACCAAACTCAAGGTGTTGTTACTCGAAGACAACGACCTTGAAGGCGAGATACCTGCCGAGTTGGGTGAGCTTTCCGAGTTGATAATTCTGCTGCTGAACGGCAACCGACTGACTGGCGAGATACCGCCTGAACTCGGAAATCTCGTATTGCTGCAACATTTAGCTCTTCTGGGCAATCAGCTTACGGGCCAGATCCCGGCAGAGTTGCGAGCTTTGAGGAATCTTGTGGTCGTATTCATCAGCGGCAATCAATTGACCGGTTGCATCCCTCCACAATGGCGAAGTACGCAGTTACATGATTTTCACGCGGCTCGTTTGGATTTCTGCGTCGACGGTGCGTCGGCACCTCAAGGGGCTATACCAAGATCAACTGAATTCGGTTTTATTGATGCCTAAACCCAAGCTGTGAAACTAAGGGTGGGCCGGTCGATGGATTAGAATTGGGAGTCTGAACTCGCCGCTTTCCTAGGCGAGTCGTTACCGGGCCCGTAGCTCAGTCGGTTAGAGCGCTACTCTGATAAAGTAGAGGTCGATGGTTCGAATCCGTCCGGGCCCACCATTTCGCGCTGAACCGCTAACTCCTCTTTTCTGGGCTACGTTAACGGCGTTCAAACCGAGTGTCGGACCATATTCCGCCACGGCACGTCAAAGCGCTTCACGATTGTTCGTGTTCAACCCCACCCGATTGTCAACATGAGGAAGGTTGCGTTGCGAATCTCAATCCGAACTCCGCGCCTCGGTATGTTGCTCATAACTGCCGCACTCGTCATTATGACCGCCCTATTGAGCCAATCAACGTCGCTCGCGCAGGTCCCAGGCGAGTTCGATTTCAATTTCGACTTCAACATCGACACCGAGGGATGGACGGTGGGTTTCGCGGACCTGCCCGCCGACTTCGACAACTCGATCTACGAGCTGGACCACGAGCATCGCCCGCTTCCCGATGGCCTTGGAGGCAGCGGAATTTACGTCCAAGGACACAACCGCAGCGACGACCTGTTCATGTTTGTGAAGAAACGTGTTGACGGTTTGAGACCTAACACCGCTTACACGGTTTCGGTGTCTATTGACTTGGCCACCAACGTTGCCGCCGGATTGATAGGAATCGGCGGCTCGCCCGGCGAGAGCGTGTTTGTCAAGGCCGGGGCGTCGACCATCGAACCGTCGTATGAAGAGGACAGCAACGGCTATCTCAGGATGAACATCGACAAAGGTAACCAATCCCGCGGCGGCGAGTCCATGGTGGTCCTAGGCAACGTCGCTCACTCCGGAGTTCAAAACCGGGAGTACCGTATCAAGACCCTCGGCACTTCGGGTTCGACGCTGAAAGTCAATGCGGACCCTGAAGGGCAGGCCTGGCTGATCGTCGGTACCGACTCCGGCTTCGAAGGACTTAGCAGGTTCTACTACGATCGCATCTCTTACACCCTTAGCCCGGTAGCGCCCCCGACCACTCCAAGAACCGGCGGCTATGCCGCACCGACTTGGACGCTCGTTTTAATCGTGGGACTCAGCGCGGCATTGGCGGGTTTGGGTTCGTTAGTGGCTCTAGGTCTGCGTCCTCAACAGTGATGGAAAACGCGGACGACTTGCGGACGTAACATGTACTAAGTTATCAAGTGGTTGAATAGTTGCGAAAGGAGCGACAATGCCTAAGTATTTGTTCCAAGCGTCTTACACGCTTGAAGGCGTGAAAGGATTATTGGAGAACGGCGGTTCGTCGCGAGCCCAAATTGCTGAAGACGCGGTGTCTAGCGTAGGTGGGACGTTGGAGGCGTTTTACTACGCGTTCGGCGACGATGATTCGTATGCAATTGCAGAGTTGCAGGACGACGCCACTGCGGCAGCGGTGTCTTTGCGAGTTTCAGCGGGAGGTGCTGCTGCTGTCAAGACGACGGTGTTGTTGGATCCAGCCACGATAGACGATGCGGCTGCGAAGGTGGTGGAATATACGGCACCCGGAGGATAGGGGCGAGTATTGATGGCGGGGTCATGATGGTCTCAATGGCGACCTCCCCGCCCGTTGGTCCCCGGCTCCCCGTCACCCTGACCCTCTCCCACGAAGGGAGAGGAGAATTGCCTTGCCTCCGAGTAAGTTCAGGCTAAACCGGCAACTTCAAGGAATGCGATGAGCATTTCTCGTGATTGTGATTCGTAGATGGGGGAGTAAGTGGTGAATTCGCGCAGGTTGGCTTCGGATTCGAAAGTGGGGTCGAAGAGCGGCCCCATAAGTTCGTAGTCCGAGGCAAGTTCGCGGTTCCAGATTTTCAATTCGTCGAGCGTGAGTTGGGGTTCGAACTGGAAGGCGTACGAGTTTCGGTATCGGAAAGCGAGGCTCTGCCGCTTAAAGGTTCCGTCACGGCAGAGCATGTATCCGAAGGCCAGTTCTGTCGCGCCGTCGGGGACGGAGAAATGTTCACCGTGAAGGGTCGGAACGAGCGGAACGTGGAGCGTGTTAAACACGGGATCTTCGGAGCCTTCCTTTGTGATCCAGATCTTGCGGAGTCCGAATTCGTAGCCTCCGGTTGGTTCGACAGTTCCGCCGAGGGCTCGCGCCATGATTTGTGCGCCCAGGCAGACGCCGAAGATGGGAGTATTTGCAGACAATGCAGCGGCAAAGAACTCGCGTTCCGCATGTATCGCCGGGTAATCGTCGTTAGCGGAAAAGGCACCGCCTAGGGCGATTATCAAATCGAGGTCTGAAAGGGACGGCGGGTTGAAGTCGTTGAAATCGGGAAAGGATTCGAACACGTTGAGCGGCGCGAGATCGAAACCGTGTTCGCGCAGGATTGATGTGTAGTTTTCGCCGAGTGTTTCGTGTTCGTTGTGGCGGATTATCAGGGCGCGTTTCGGCATAAGGCACGGTCGGCGTGTAATCGATGGTGGTCAGTGTGAAGGATTGTATGAACCGGTTACCGATTCCCGCTTCGATGGATAATGAGGGAGCAGAACAACTGATCAGGTTCGAATGCCGTTGACGGAAGGAATTTCGATATGCGCGTGGTGGTGTTGGTTAAGGCGACCGAAGAAAGCGAAGCAGGGGTGATGCCGTCAGCCGAGTTGATTGAAGCGATGGGCGATTACAACGCGGAGTTGGTGAACGCGGGAATCATGCAGGCCGGCGAGGGGCTGCATCCCACGTCGAAAGGCAAACGAGTGGTTTTCGACGGAGAGAGTCGGGAGATCATCGATGGTCCCTTCGGGGTCACCAACGAGTTGGTGGCAGGATTCTGGGTTTGGGAGGTGAAAGACATGGAGGAGGCTGTGGAGTGGGTGAAGAAATGCCCGAATCCGATGCTAAGTCGGAGCGAGGTCGAGATACGGCCCGTGTTCGAGTATGAGGATTTCGGTGATGCGATCTCGCCGGAACAGATTGAACGGGAAGAACGGATGCGGAAGGAGATTGGAGGGCGTTAGCTCACAGCCGTTAACCCTCTCAGAGTGGCACGATGCCACGCGATTCGAAAAACGAGAACGATACACCTACGTCGTTTCGGCGTTATCGTGTTCCGGACCCCACGGTAACCCAGACATCTGCCGATGACACTAATGTCGAGGATGCTAAGGCGGACAGGCACCCAGCCGACACCTGCGGGTTACTATTCACGATCGGTATATCCCTCTTCAGCATTCTGTTTTACCTCGCCGCCTTTGGGTTGATAGCTTGGGTAATTGCGGTGATGCTGGGGTTGTTCGACGGTCCTCCGTCTACCCCTTAACTCTCGTCCTAATCCTCCGCCATCGAGAGATCATTTACTTGGTGACCAGTTGTAGATTTTCTGGAGACTGCCGCCCATCAAGGTTGCGCGTTCAGAGTCCGTGAGTTGATCGGTAACTCGGAATGCTTCCACGCCTTGTTCGTATGTCAAGAGGTTGACTGCGCGGGTCCAGTCGGTGCCCCACATGCAGCGGTCGAGACCGTATGCGCGGAAGATCTGGCCCAGCGGCTCCCAGATGTCGGGATACGGGAACGGTTCGTGAGAGAGGGTCCCCGCGCCTGAGATTTTGATGTTGACGTTGTCGAACTCAGCTAGGGCGAGGACATCTGGGAGGTCGTACCAAGCGTCGCCCGGCACCGGTGGCTCGTAGGGTTGAGCGAGGCCGAGGTGGTCGATGATGAGTTGCGTATTGGGGTGTTGGCGCGCCATCTCTCGGAAGATCGACAGCTTGCCCGAGCACATTACGTTGATGGGGATGCCAGCTTTTGCGCCAGCGGCGAGAATGCGGTTCACACCGGGGTTGTCGGCTTCGATTTCGATGCGCGCCAGCATGATGCGTGCGCCTACAACACCTGGGTGAGATGTCCACTCTTCCATCTCTTGATCAATCGTGTCGGAGTCGGGATCGAACGGCCTTACGAGTCCGAAACTCCCCGGGTGTTGTTCGTAGACTTCGAGCGCGTAGCTGGGATCGTACTGGTACATCGAGAAGGGAGAGACTAGGATCGCGCCGTCGACGCCGACCGCGTCCATCGCGGCGACCATGTCGTCGCCGGTCACTTCGGGCGGACCAGCGAGATCGCCGTGCCAAGGCCGTTCAGGACGATCGCGTTCGTATGCGTGGACTTGGACGTCAATTACTGGAGTTGAGGAGGTCATTAGTTTGACTGCTTTGTCTGAGTTGCGAATGATGTGATTGTAATGATGGTTCAGAACCAGGATGTGAACGGTTCCGGATGACGGAAGAGATCGCCTGTGCAACCTTGCGACGAACTGTGGCCTAAGTGTTGCGCTGGATCAGACTATCGGTTCGGAGGCGGATCGTATCGCAACACTTGGTATCGTTCGTCGTCTTCGGGCGACACATCATCGTCGTCCTCTTCCGTCGGTTCGTCCGCGGGTTCGTCTGGTGCCGATTGGTCGTCATCGGGCTCCTCATCCTCATCCTCATCGCTGTCGCGTTCCTTTCGCTGCCGGTAGAGCATCGCGGCGAATCCGAAAGCTAATGCGAGGATGACCAAGATGATGATCGCACCAGTCCAACGGCCTGTCGGTGAGTCTGGCGAATCGTCGTCCTGTCCTCCGACCAAAGCCGGGTTCACCGGGGTAGCGGGTGTAGGCGCAACCTGTGCGTCTGGTGCTTCCGTCGGGGTGGGCGACATCTTCTCGTCGGGAGTAGGCGTCCGAGTACGCGCCGTTTCGTCGGACGTCGTAGTCTCGGCTGGCGCTGTTGTGGCGTCTGGTGCCGCCATCTTGTCGCGAGTTCTGGTCACTTCGGAAGATGTTGTCACTTCGGAGGATGTCGTCACCTCGGAAGAAGTCGTCACGTCGGAAGTCGTCGTCGCGCCGGAAGTCGTCGTCGCGTCCGGAGAGGTCGTCGCGTCTGGAATCGTCGGCGAGGCTTGCGTCGTCGGCGTGGCGGTAACTTGCTGTGTTTCGGCGTCGCCAGAAACTGGCGTGTTGTTGGGCGAGATCGTTGCCGTCGCCGATGAGATCGGTTCTACGGCGTTCGTTTGCTCACGTTTTTGGTTTGACGCGTCCGCGGTTTGCTCGGTTGACTTCCCGGCGGCGCTTGAAGTTTCGGTCTCGGGTGGTTTTGGATCTGATTCGATCACTCCCACCGTGGGAGTTGATGTTGGAACTTCAATCTGCCCTGAATCTTGATTGGGTGTCTGTACAGGTGCGACCGCGTTTACAGTGCTGGTCGGCGACGGGGTGGCCGTCGATGTTGTGATCGGAACTGGTCTCAGGTGCTGATTGGGTGCGCGGGTCGGGGTGGGCGTCGTTGTAGGTGTGGCGGTGCTTGTGGCAGTAGGTCCGGGTGCCGGAGTCGGAGATGGCGTCCATGTCGGTGCAGGACTTGGCGTGATCGTGGGAGTCGGAGTGGGAGTCGATGTGGGCGTCGGCGTTTGTGTTGGTGTTGCAGTCGCGGTCGGCGTGGGAGTAGGTGTGCCGGTGGGCGTGGCAGTAGATGTCGGAGTAGGTGTTTCAGTGGGTGACGGCGTGGGCGTGATGGTTGGTGTGGCCGTCGGTGTGGGAGTTAAGGTCGGTGTGGACGTGTTTGTAGGAGTTGGGGTAAGCGTAGGGGTGTGCGTTGGCGTTGGCGTGGGCGTCGGAACAATAATGAATACTTCTACGACATCCGAGTGGACAGTTTCGGAACCTCCATTGCCTGTGGGATATGTCAACTCGACGTAGAAATCATAGGTTCCTGTGCCTTCGAGATAGGCCTCGATGTCTGCGTTGAACGATCCGTCTCTAGCCGATTGTTGAACACTGATTTGAGGACTAACGAAATATGGAAGTGTGTCAGGGGTTCCCACGTAAAACCTAACGGTGGGCGCGCCGCCGAAATTGCAGTTTTCGACGGTCCACGACCAAGTGGCGTTGATTCTTGCGCCGGAAGTGCTTGTCTGGACCGTAAGGTCGATGTCTTGACAGGATGTTTGTTGTGCCGATGTGCTTCCTTGACGCGTCGTCAACATCGCGAACAGTAAAGTTGCGGCGAGGAGCACGACTAGCGCCGCGTGGAGTAGTGGCGACCACCGACGCGCGTTCATGGAACGCGAGCCTTTCTGGGGAATTGATGAATATCGACGCATTATTCTCTCTGACCGAAGTAAATTTTAAGGCTTGAGTGTCGAACGTATCGGTTGCGCGGTGTTATGGTTTTTCGCGGGAGAATCGCTATGTCAGATAAACGTCCAAACATCATCATGATCATGTCCGACGACCTCGGCTATGAGTGCATCGGAGTCAACGGAGGGACGTCATACGCGACGCCGCGATTGGACGAGATGGCGGCCAACGGGATGCGGTTCGACGAGGGTCATGTTTTGCCGTTGTGCACACCGACGCGCGTGGCGCTGATGACGGGGAAACACAACTTCAGAAACTACATCGGCTTTGGATTGATCGCGCCTGATGAAGTGACGTTCGGGCACCTGTTCTCGGAAGCGGGCTACAACACTTGCATTTCTGGCAAATGGCAGCTGTACTCGTACAACCCGCCGGACGAAATGCCGGAGATGCGAAACAAGGGGCAGCAGATCGAGGACGCTGGTTTCGACGAGTTCTGCGTTTGGCACGCGCATCAAACGGAGGATAAGGGTTCTCGATATAAAGATCCGATCATTTACGAGAATGGGAAATATCGGGATGATACGGCTGGGAAATACGGCGACGATCTGTTCTGCGATTACATCATGGATTTCGTCGGTCGGAACAAAGACGACGACAAACCGTTCTTCGTGTACTGGCCGATGGCATTGACGCATAAGCCGCACGAGCCGTCGCCAGACAGCCCGGAGTTCGCCGATTTCGAACCGCCCCCGAACAAGACGTTAGGAGGGAGAACGTGGGCTGAATTAGAGGACGGCGCGTTCGAGGACGATCCTCGTTTTTACAAGGACATGGTCGAGTACCACGACAAGCTGATCGGTCGGCTTTTGGACCATCTCGAGGAGCAAGGCCTGAGCGAAGACACCTTGGTCATCTACACGGGCGACAACGGCTCTCCGCATGATGTCTGCTCCATGCATCACGAACACAACGAGATTTGCGGCGGCAAGGGCAAGACGAACGACCGTGGCACGCATGTGCCGCTGATCGTGCAGCAACCGGGTACGGTTCCTGCGGGATCAGTCAACAATGACTTGATCGACGTGACCGATTTCTTACCCACGATGCTCGACGCGGCCGGTGTCGAGGCACCTGATAGCTATTCGATCGACGGCGAATCGTTCTACGCTCAACTGAAAGGTGAGAACGGCAGCCCCAAGGACTGGATCTTCTTCCACTTCGAGCCGATGAGTGCTAGGAACGCGGCAAGATGTATCCGTTTCGTGCGTGACCGAAACTGGAAGCTCTACGAAACTGGGCAGCTCTACGACATGAACACCGACTTGGACGAGGAGTTGCCGATTTTCGAGTCGGACGACAGCCCGGAGCAGGCCGCGGCGCGATCGAAGCTACAACCGGTGTTTGCGGAGATGGTGGCTTAGGAACTAACGGGAGAATCGCCATGACTGGCAAGCGACCAAACATCATCATGATCATGTCCGACGACCTCGGTTACGAGGCCATCGGAGTAAACGGCGGAACGTCGTATGCCACGCCTCGGTTGGATGAGATGGCGGCGAATGGAATGCGGTTTGACGAGGGTCACGTATTGCCGCTGTGCACGCCGACCCGGGTTGCGTTGATGACGGGTAAACACAATTTCCGGAACTATCTCGCGTTCGGGTTGATACGTCCGGATGAGGTCACGTTCGGGCATGTCTTCACGGAAGCCGGGTACAACACCTGCATCTCTGGCAAGTGGCAGTTGTACTCCTATAACCCGCCGGATGAAAGTCCTGAGTGGCGGAACAAGGGTCAGCGGATCGAGGACGCAGGTTTCGACGAGTTCTGCGTGTGGCACGCTCATCACACCGAGCACAAGGGGTCGCGTTACAAGGATCCGGTGATTTACCAGAACGGAAGCTACCGTGAGGATACGGACGGCAAGTACGGCGACGATCTGTTTCTCGAATACATAACCGACTTCATCGATCGCAAAAAGGGCGACGACAACCCATTCTTCGTCTACTGGCCGATGGCGTTGACGCACAGGCCGTTTGACCCTACTCCAGACAGTCCCGAATTCGATGATTTCGAGCCGCCGGCGAATAAGACGTTAGGTGGTGCGACGTGGGCCGAGATAGCAGAGGGTGATTGGAACGATCCTCCACGCTTCTACAAGGACATGGTGGAGTATCACGACAAGCTGATCGGCAAGCTGCTGGACTATCTGGCGGAACAAGGGTTGAGCGAAGACACGCTGGTCATCTACACGGGCGACAATGGATCGCCTAAAGAGGTGTGCTCGATTGTGCATCGCCATAACGAGATCTGCGGCGGTAAGGGTACGACCAACGATCGCGGGACGCACGTGCCTTTGATCGTCCAACAACCCGGGAACGTTCCCGCGGGAGTGGTGAATAATGATCTTGTCGATGTGACCGATTTCATGCCCACGATGTTGGAGGCCGCGAGCGTCGAGGCTCCTGACGGCTATCACATCGATGGGACCTCGTTCTATCCGCAGTTGATTGGCGAAAAGGGTAATCCGAAGGATTGGCTGTTTTTCCACTTCGAGCCGACGAGTCAGCGCAGAGGGTCAGAAAGCCCTCGCCATCGATTCGTCCGCGATCGTGATTGGAAGCTGTACGAGACTGGCGAGCTTTACGATCTAAACACGGACTTGGACGAGGATTTGCCGATTTACGAGTCGCAGGACGGCGAGAAGTCGGCGGCAGCGCGTGCGAAGTTAAAGCCGATCTTCGCCGAGATGGTGGCTTAAAGCCCAGGCCTCTCGTTCCCGCTCTTTTGGATCCCTTCTTTCGCCGGAACGACGGCGGATTTCTCACCGGTAGGAGGCAGGTTTCAAACCTGCCTTACGCGGATGGCGTTGGCCGCGCGGTCGTAGGTCCTCACGATTTGATCGCCGTGATGATGTCAGGGACAGAAGCGGCCGCGATCAATACTGGAATAGCGATGCCGATGACCCACTTCATCCATTTGATGTCATTCTTGATTTCGGCAAGATCTGCTTTGCTGGCTAGAGTTTCCAGTTTGATCTCGGCAAGGTCTTCTTTGCTGGCCAGAGTTTCTAGTTTGGCGTCTAACTCGTTGCGAGTGATCGGCTCGCTAACAGCAACCACAGCGGGGTTATCCTCCAACTAAAGATGCGATCGTAACAAATAAGTATACGTAGTATATGTTGTTGCGTTATTAGTTTGCTCGCAAGCTTCGCAAACGGCGCACGGCGGTTACTCTCAGTTGGGAGCAGGTTTCAAACCTGCCCCTGCGTCGTCGTCGGGCGACGATTGCGAACAAGCGGTTGCCCGCTTCGATATGTGGCTACTCGCCAGAGCCATTCCGCTGGTCCGAATAAGAACCTGCTGAGCCACGCCTGCGACCACCAAAGTTGTAGCAGCCAAACGGCGATAACGAAGACCAAGACTAGTCCGCGGTTCACAAAATCAATGTCGGCAAGCAACGTTGTCAACACGAGCACGCCGAGGACCGTCTGGGCCAAGTAGTTGGTAAGCGCCATCCTCCCGACGGCGCGCAGTCGATGCTTGAGCCAGTTCTCGGCGCGATTGTTCCAAAGGATGATCAGGCTCATGTACCCGAGCGAGGCCGGTATCGTGCCGAGTGTGTTGGGCATCTGGCCGATAAAGGCTATGTCGCGGGAGTAGTCGTTCAGGGCGGTGATGATGACGCCGGCGGTGGCGAGCGGCAATCCGATGGCGAGACCGATCAACGCGGTGCGCCGATATGTCCTTGCGGGCATGGTGCCATTCATGAATCCTGTGCGATAGAGACCTGCACCGACGAGAATTAGACCCAACGCGCGTAAGAAAAAGCCCAGCAGAACGGTGAGACCAATGATCGATTCATTCGTGGTTTCGCCGAGCGTCCATATCTCTGACAGCGATTCGTTGGTCGTATTAGCGAGGTACTGGGCGATCAGACCCGTGCCGATGGACGATGCGAACACGATAACTCCAATCGAGATAAGGACCCGATTTGGCAGTTTGCGCATTGCGATTAGGAATACCGACGATATCGCGTATGCCATTAACACGTCGCCATCCCACAGCATGAAGTGGAGGATGCCGATTAGGAGTAGCAAGCCGTTTCGCCAGAGATTCAGCAATACGGCGCGTCTTCCTCGGGCGCTGGCACGATCGATGAAAAGGATCATCCCCGCGCCGAACAACAGGGAAAAGAGCCCCATGAACTTCTGGTCGACAAAGATCTCGCCTAAGATGCCGACAGCCCAGTCGATCGGTGTCTCGGACCCGCCCGCGCTCAGGTTGAAATAAGGTGCCGATCCGAATCTGAAATGGGCCGCGTTCATCAACAATATGCCGAGCACGGCGACGCCGCGAATCAGATCGAGGCTGGTTATGCGCGCGCCTTCGCGTACGGGGCCGGATTCGGTAGGTTGAGTAGAACTCGTCAAGTTCAGATGCCTTCGTAGCGAGCAGCGGAGCCGATACGACCACACATCGCAAGGTTCCCCAGAGCGCATTGTAAACGGACGCAAACCCACCTTTACCACCCCAACAAATCCCCCTGGCGACATCCCCCTCCCCTCGTGAGACCTTTGCGCAACTCCCACATCTATAGTGAGACCATTGCGCAACCCCAACATCTGTCGTGAGACCATTGCTCAACCCCAACATCTGTCATTCCGAACGCAGCGCAGCGGAGTGAGGAATCTGAAGCCCATGTTCTCCAAACAGCGTTTCGCGGCTTGCACCGCTCCGATCACGATGGCGGAACACCCTAGATTCCTCGCCATGCTCGGAATGACAAGCTATCGCCGACCAACAATCCCCTCTCCCTTGATGAGACCTTTGCGCAACTCCAACATCTGTCATTGTCATTCCGAACGCAGCTCAACCCCAACATCTGTCATTCCGAACGCAGCGCAGCGGAGTGAGGAATCTCAAGCCCACGTTCTCCAAACGGCGTTTCGCGGCTTGCACGCCTCCGACGACGATGGCGGAACACTCTAGATTCCTCGCCATGCTCGGAATGACAAGCTATCGCCCAGCCGTGCAAACGTCCCCTGATGGTAGAAGGCCCGGATGGGGGCGGTTCGCGAACCGCCCCTGCCAGCCAAACACGGACTCAGACGCCCACCGACCAACCCGCAATCCCACCAATCCCAATTCAGACAGAAGACTTGACATATCCCTACATCTGTTGTAAAAATAACAGGTGAACAAGTTCCGCGGGTTCAGCGACCCGCACACAGTGCTGCGCAGACGTGTGCAGACCCTTGTCCCAAGCGGCCACAGGGATCAAACGTGAGCAGGCGGAGGCAACGGTCGACGAGAAGGACGCGGTCCAAAGCCGCGCCGACGAGTCTCCAGCGTCTCTGCCTCCTCCGGCGGCGTCCCTCATCGGATCGGATGTCCGGTGCAAGGCCGGGAGGGCCGTGCCGAAGCGTGGGAGGCCCAGTTCCCGGAGCGCGACGCGTCAGTCCCGCGTCGCAAAGCGAGCCAGCAGGCAACCCTCACGCCTTCTTCGAACCTAGGGTTTCCCCCGCTCGCGGGGGAAATGTCCGAAGGACAAAGGGGGCGCGAGGGATGCCGAGCCAAGGGCCGGGAGACCGCACGTGGAGCCGACAGACGTCTACTCCTGTCCGCCGCAGGAGGGAGGCTACAGCCCGAGAGGAGCCCGCGAGGGCGAATCGAAGGAGGAGGCGAACTCCGAACGGCGTACCCAAGCGCCGCGCCGAACTCCATGCCCGCGGTCTGGCGACGCGGGCCGCGGCTGCTCAACGTTGCTAGCGGTCTCGCACACCGCTCTGCGCAGCATCTGACCCCTCTCCGGGGTCGCCCGCTTCGAACCGAAGCGGCGATGGAGAGGGAAGGAGCCGAGGTCCTTGTACAGGGACCGACGCTCTAGGCGAGGGCCAGTTCCTACGGGCCCGAGGACCCTGCGCTGCCGGACCTTCCCCTGGAAGGCCCGGCAGCAAACAACCACGTCGCGGTGGACATACAGACACGCCCCCAAACGATCATCATCACAGCCCATCATAAAAATCAGCGTAATCTGCGGTTCAGACAGCGCCCATCCCGGGAGAGAGGGCAACTCGGCAGCTGGATGGGGCTGGTATGGTTTGATGCGGGAGAATTGCCATGTCAGATAAGCGACCTAACATCATCATGATCATGTCCGACGACCTCGGTTACGAATGCATCGGGGTTGACGGCGGTACCTCTTATGCGACGCCGCGGTTGGATGAAATGGCCGCGAACGGGATGCGGTTTGATGAAGGGCATGTGTTGCCTCTGTGCACTCCGACGCGCGTGGCCTTGATGACGGGCAAGCACAACTTTAGAAACTACATCGGATTCGGGTTGATGAGACCTGACGAGGTGACGTTCGGGCACATATTCTCAGATGCGGGTTACAACACATGCATCTCAGGCAAGTGGCAGCTTTACTCCTATAACCCGCCGGAACAGTTCCCCGAAATGCGGAACAAAGGGCAGCGAATCGAGGATGCAGGTTTCGACGAGTACCACGTCTGGCACGCCCATCACACCGAGCATAAAGGCTCCCGCTACAAGGACCCGATCATCTATGCGAACGGCAAGTATCGAGACGATACGAAAGGCGAATACGGCGACGATCTGTTCCTCGACTACATCACCGACTTCATCGATCGGAAAAAGGACGACGACAACCCGTTCTTCGTCTACTGGCCGATGGCTCTGACGCACGGTCCGTTCGAACCGACACCTGACAGCCCTGAGTGGGAAGGATTCGAACCAAATTCGAACAAGACGTTGGGCGCACCGACGTGGGCTGCGATGGACGATTCGGGTAGCGAAGCACATCCCCGCTATTACAAGGACATGGTCGAGTATCACGACAAGATAATCGGTAGGCTGCTGGATTACCTCGCCGAGCAAGGATTGAGTGAGGATACGCTCGTAATCTACACAGGCGATAACGGATCGCCCCAGGAGGTCTGCTCGATCGTTCACCGCCACAACGAGATCTGCGGCGGTAAAGGCAAGACGAATGACCAAGGCACGCATGTGCCGTTGATCGCTCAAATGCCGGGAACGATTCCCACGGGCGCCGTCAATTCGGATCTAGTCGATGTCACGGATTTCCTTCCGACGATGCTCGAGGCGGCCGGAATTGAAGCACCCGAAGGCTATGTCATCGATGGAACTTCCTTCTATCCGCAGTTGATTGGCGACGAAGGCGATCCAAAAGATTGGCTCTTCTTCCACTTCATGCCCATGTCACCCAATGTGCCAGTGGATACGATCCGCTTCGTGCGCGATCGGAACTGGAAACTCTACGAGACCGGTGAGTTGTACGACCTCAACGCGGACTTGGACGAGGAGATACCGATATTCGAGTCAGACGACGGCGAGGCAGCGGCATCAGCGCGGGCGAAATTGCAGCCGGTGTTCGCCGAGATGGTCTAAGCGACAAGCCAGGGCAACATGGCACCGATCGCTACTCAGTGTCGCTAAGCTCATCGTGGGAACGTAGGATCAAGACGGCGTAAACGATCGCGATCGCAGGAACGACGACAAAGGCCAGCGGCAACCCCCAGTCTCCTTTGATCGCACCGCTGGCGATTAATGCGGCGACCACCACATCGGCAACGATGTTGATCGCCAAGATCGCCGCGACGATTGAAGTGACCCGTCTGGGCGGTATCCGGACGAAAACTAGGAAGAGGATCGCAATCGCCGCGATGGGATGCAACAGGGTTAAGAGCAACCGTGACCACACATCACCACCGTCCGCGAAAGATCCTACGACGGCGGTAAGGCCTACGAAGAGAATGTGGACGATGCCTAGAAGCATCAGAACGACGCGAAGAGCCTTCATGCGGAGATTTTAATGCGCACTTAATGGGTGTGATCTTGAGTTCGGATATGTAAGATGTGCGTTTGACATGTCGACGCACTCCAGTGGCGCAGAACCACATCACCCCGAATTCCCGTCATTGGTGCCCATAACCGGCGGCCACCATCGCTGCGCCGAGTGCGAACGGATCATCTATTCGGACCCTAAAGTCGCGGTCGCCGCGATAATCCCGAAAGATGGCGGGATTGTGTTGCTAAAACGGGCAATCGAGCCACAGATCGGCAAATGGAGCTTCCCGTCAGGGTACGTGGATCGAGGCGAAAAGCTGGAACGCGCCTTGGAGCGCGAAATCCTAGAAGAATGCGGGTTAGTCGCTAGAGTCGAATGGCTGGTAGGTGTCTACAGCGATCAAGGGCAAGCGGTCGTGTTGGTTGTGTATCACGCAAATGTGATCGCGGGCGAGTTGGTAGCTGGGGACGAGACCTCAGAGGCGCGTGTCTTTGCATTGGATGACATGCCCGACTTGGCATTCGAGCATGACGATCGGATTGTGCGGGATTGGCGCGAAGGGTTGGATACGCGCAGTCGCGCTCACAAATAGTGCGGATATTGCTTCGTTAGCGCCTAATGTCATACGCATTCGGAGACACAACAACTGCTGCTAAACGCCTACGCTTGCTCAGCGATGTCTTCGCCGAGTCGACAAGGGAGTTTTTGCGCGAGGCAGTTGACAGGCGACCCGGTAAGGCGGCGGACCTAGGATGCGGCCCTGGCTACACCACTCAACTGTTGGCGGACGCTTTAGGCCCGGGTCAGACGGAAGGTCTGGACAACTCTGAGAATTTCGTTGAACTTGCGCGTTCGATCTCATCGGAGGCGGTATCGTTCCGGCTACACGACATCACCACTGAGCCGTTTCCTTCGGCTCCATACGATGTGATGTTTTGTCGGTTTGTTCTAACGCACATGCAATCTCCAGAGTCGGTAATCGCTATGTGGGGCAGGCAGTTGAGCGCGAGCGGGGTGTTGCTGATTGAAGAAGTTGAGAATATCGCCATGACGAATGCCGTGTTGAGCAAGTACATCGATATCCAAAAGGCGACGTTGACTCAGCAGGGGAATTCACTCTACATTGGGCCAAGGCTCGACAGTATCGCCGACTCCGATTTGCTCAAGCGGCGTTCGAGCACGGTGGCCAAGGTCACCGTGTCGGCCTCCGACGCGGCAGCGATGTTTCATATGAATCTAGGCGTGTGGAGGGACAACGATTTCGTGAAGCGCAACTATGATGGCGCAGAACTGGACGCGCTAGATGAAGGTCTGAAAGACATCGCTTCGGGCCGCGCCGACACTGCCTCGGTTGTCTGGGGGCTACGTCATTTAGTTTTGGAACGGGTCTAATCCTCGGGATGCGAATTTCCGGACCTTCCACTTCTCGACGGCGGCGTGACCAGAATACACAGTTGAGTTCGCAAGGTATGGGAGTGTCACAAATGGAAATTTCGTTTTAGCTCAGACTCGTATCGCCGACCGAGAGAATCCGCGTTTTCGTTCAGCCAATCGGCGAAGCGAGTTGTGCCTGCGGGCGGTGTGTCTGAAACAAGCAGATTGGACATGAGGCCATCGACCTCGTCGCGAGTCAAAACGATGTCGCGCGTGAGGAGTCCTATCACGCTCGTTAGGGCGAGACCTATGGTTGGGGGAGTGGGCAAGAGTCGGCTGCGGCCACCCATTTTTTCGGACATCAGAAGGAGCAGTTCTTTGAAGGACATGGTGTCCGGACCGGCAGCGTCGGCTGTGAAGGATTCGGTGGAAGTTGCTGCTTCGACGATTTGTACCGCAAGGTCTTCGGCGAAGATTGGCTGCACTTGGTAGTTGCCGTTGCCGTATACGGGGAAGAGCGGGAATCGACGGAGCGCCCATGCGATGTTGTTCAGGAGGAGGTCATCCTTACCGAATACGAGCGTCGGTCGAATGATGGCGTATGGGATGCCATAGCTTTTCAGCGCTTCCTCAACTCGCCATTTGCCGCTGAAATAGGGCAGCGGCGAATCGGCGGATGGATTCGAGACGGAGACGTGAACGATCTTTGAAACTCCCGCGTCGATAGCGGCTTCGAAAAGCATCTTGGAATTTTCGAATGCGCCCTCGAAAGTCGTCTCGCCGCGTTCGAACCGTATCCAATACGTGTTGAAGAAGACGCTAGCTCCTCGCATCGCTTGCGTTAGAGCCCTTTTGTCGGTGAATTGAAGAGACGCGGAAGCTACGAGGCCACCAAATGCGTTGCGTACGTCTGGGTGCCGCGTGAGCGTCGTAACGCGAGCGCCGCGTTTAAGCAAACGTCTCGCGATGTAACCGCCGGTGTAGCTGAACGCCCCGGTGACGATCGCGTGGTCGCCGTGCGACATCGGGGCGGGTTCGTTACCCGACTCCAGAGCCGCGGGTTTCGGACAGGTAGGCGCGCGCTTCTGCGAGTAGGAAACGGGACGCGCCGCTTACAATCCACTGGACGCCCCGTTCGTGCCAAAACTGCGCTTGTTCGACGGTGACGCCCAACGTGCCGGAGATTTTGCCGGCGTCGTGGGTTTTCTTGACCAAGGTTTCGATTTCGCTCACCACTTCGGGATGCGAGATCTGGCCGGGGTATCCCATGTTCAGGGAGAGGTCACCGGGGCCCATGAAGATGCAGTCTGCGCCTTCGACATTAACGATCTCGTCGGCGTTGACGATGCTTTCGGGCGTCTCGATCTGGAGGCAGACGAATGTTTCTTCGTTGGCCTGTTTGACGTATTCAGCTTGGTCTTGAATGCCGAACATGGCGGAGCGTCCGGAAAAGCCTCCGCGTTTGCCGACTGGCGGATATTTGACGGAGTCGACGACGCGGCGTCCCTGTTCGCCGTCGTTGATGAGGGGGATCATTACCCCTTGCGCGCCGCCTTCGAGGTAGCGTTGAATGTGTTGCTGGTCGTTCATGCCGATGCGGACGATGGGAGTGGTGCCGGAGAGCTCGGCGGCCCGGATCATGTTCTCCGCTGTCTCGTAATCCATGATGCCGTGCTCGCAATCGATCACGACGAAGTCGAATCCTGCCCATCCCATGAGTTCGACGAGTGCAGGCGCGGGCCACCCGACGAACGGACCGAGGGTAGTGCCGCCATCGAGCATTTTTCGTTTCATCGTGTTGGTTCGCATGGTCTAAAGTCTCCGCGGGAAGGTTCGATAAGGTCAGTTCGCGATGCTTTAGGTTAATTCAATTAGAAGAATTCGGAAACGTGGTCCCATACGTCTTCGGCGACATCGCGAGGCTCCCCAGACGCGTCAATCTCGACCCATCGATTGGGTTCTCTGCCTGCGAGTTCGCGGTAGCCGCGCCGCACGCTCCGATGGAACCGTATCGGAAGTTCTTCGAAACGGCGCCGGGTTTCGCCGGACGAGTGGTCGGCGCTATCTCGCCGTTCCAGCCCCGTTTCGGGAGGAACATCGAGGAGGATCGTTAGATCGGGGCTCACTTCATTCGTTGCGAGCTCATTCGCGTGTCTCAAGCGATCGAGGTTCAAGTTTCCGCCGTAGCCCTGATACGCCATAGTCGAGTCAGCGAAGCGGTCGCAGATTACGGTGGTGCCTTTGGTGAGTTCTGGCACGATAACGTCGTTCATCAGCTGTGCGCGAGCCGCCATGAAGAGTAGGGCGTCTGCAGCGGGAACGTTGTTGCTCTGCGAT
Source organism: Dehalococcoidia bacterium (assembly GCA_965207515.1). GTDB lineage: Bacteria > Chloroflexota > Dehalococcoidia > Lucifugimonadales > Lucifugimonadaceae > Bin127. Next base: position 98,952 of record OZ242286.1, read on the forward strand.
TTGATGATGTCGCGGACTTGCTCGCCGAGCCGCGTGGTTCCAGGTTCGCGAACCAGCAACACCGGACGATTCAGGCGCGCCAATCGTTGACGCAACAATTCCGCCTGAGTGGTTTTTCCGGCACCTTCGCCGCCTTCGAAGGTGATGAAAGGCGCTTTGTAGACCGACTGTCGCGGCATTGTGTAGTGACTAAAACTATGCCGTGGCTTCTGATGTCATCGGCGTCGACGCCGGATGATCACATGTCGATTGGGTTCGTGGCCCGTGCTGGCTGAGCCCACGTTGTAACGAGCGGCTAAGGCGTGCTGCAACCGTCGGATATGCGCGGACTGTGAAGCGAGATTGACTTTGCGGTCGCCGCTTAGGACCCGTTCTACAGCGCGTTCGGCCTCTTCGAGCGCTTCTTCGACGATGAATTCGTCCTCACCCGATTGATCTGCGGCCCCGTTCGCAAATCCCGGACGTTCGATCTCGAAACGACTCAGGAATTGTTCGATCTGTTCTCGGGTTCCTCTGCGTAGGACGTATACCGGTACGCCGTCCCTTTCCGCGCGCTTCACTGCAGGTGGTCGTCTGCCGTAGTGAAGCTTGGTGGTGACAAGCACATCGGCGTCGGCGGCAGAATCTGACATGGCAACTGGCACGCCCATCACGCGGATGGCGGTACGCAGAGTCTCGCGAGGCACGCCGAATGGATGGATCTGTATGGGCGGTCGTTCCGGCATCCCTTCTTCGGCACCGCGACGTTCGGATTTCGACGAGCGCGATCCGTTTCCGTTGGAATGTCCGTTTCGGAGGTCGTCAGATCGCCTCGGCGACCGAACCGAGCTGAGGTCGAACGCGGCGGTCTCGAATCCGTCTTCCGACTGCATGGCGTCTTCGACTTGCGATTCGATCTCGCCATCGTCTTTCAACCGTCGCATCTCGAGCGGTACTTGAAGGCCGCGCAACATGCGGTCTACGGCTCTACCGACATCGTTGTGGATGCCGAGATAGTTGCGCTCACGCATCTCAACTACAACGTCGAACGTGGGGGTATGTTTTCGTTCGAGCACCGTTTTCTGCGTCCGTCGCCGTCGAGCTTCGATGTCGCCCAATGTGACGGCCTGAGTTCCGCCGACCAAGTCGGACAGAGTCGGGTTGCTAATTACGTTGCCCAACGTGTTGCCATGAGCGGTTGCGACGAGTTGGACGCCACGTTCGGCTATCGTGCGGGCCGCGATGGCTTCCAATTCGGTGCCGATTTCGTCGATGACGACGACCTCGGGCATGTGGTTCTCGACCGCTTCGATCATGATGCGGTGTTGCAACTCTGTGTTCGGGACTTGCATGCGCCGGGCGCGTCCAATAGCAGGATGTGCAACAGCGCCGTCGCCGCCGATCTCGTTGGAGGTATCGACAATTACGACGCGGCGCGATGCGTCATCGGCTAAGACGCGGGCAACTTCGCGGAGGATCGTTGTTTTTCCTACGCCGGGCCGGCCAAGTATGAGGACGCTGCGGCCTGTCTCGATGAGGTCTTGGATCAGACGTACGCTGCCGAACACGGCACGACCGACACGGCAGGTTAATCCGACCGGCGTGCCTTCGCGATCACGGATCACGGAGAAACGATGCAATGTTCGCTCGATGCCGGCACGGTTGTCATCGCCAAAGCGACCAAGACCTGCGATGACGGATTGGATGTCATCGCGCGTTACTTCGGCGTCGTTTAACACTACCGACCCGTCAACGAACCGGGCTTCCGGAACGCGACCGAGGTCCATGATGACTTCGAGAAGCCCCGAGATTTCGTGAGAATCGCCTTTATGCCCGTTCAGACCCGATTGGAACGCATCCGGCAAAACGTTAAGGAACGCAGCCATGTCGTCGACCACATGTTGCTGGTTCAGTTGTGAGGGGGCGTTCAGAGTCTCGTTGTCGTTTATGGGCTGGTTTGTTTCGTTGTTAGTGATGTGATTCATGATACGCGCGCGGGCGCTGATAGGACGTCAACCGACGGTTGGGCGCGGTCCAGTATGCAGTCGATTGGGAAACCACCGATGACAGGTTAGCGGGGGTGGCGTCTGTTGAACTACGTTCGGTCAAATTCAAAGAGATGCCGCGATCATGGCGGTGACATCGGCGGTCCTGCTCGAGTAACCCCACTCGTTGTCGTACCATCCGACCACTTTCACGAAAGTGCCTGATTCAGATCCGCCATCCGAAACCACGGCGGTTGATAGCGCATCGATGGTGCAAGAGTGTGGATCACCGATGTAATCCGATGATACTAACGGTTCGTCTGAAACGTGGAGGACTCCGTTCAAGTCACCATTTTGACTTGCCCGGAATGCATCGTTGACCTCGTCTGCGGTGACGGATTGCGACAAGCGTGCCGTCAAATCTGTAACAGATCCTGTGATGACGGGTACGCGGTATGCCATGCCGTCGATCTTTCCAGTTAATTCTGGGATGGCGAGGGTGACCGCCTTGGCCGCGCCGGTAGTGGTCGGAATGATGCTGTTGGCAGCAGCGCGGGCGCGCCTCAGGTCGCTGTGGACCTGATCCAGTATCGCTTGGTCATTCGTGTACGCGTGGATCGTCGACATTAAAGCGTGTTCAATACCGAAGGATTCATTGAGGACTTTCGCCATCGGCGCGACGCAGTTGGTGGTGCAGGAGGCGTTCGAGATGACGTTGTGTTTGGCCGGGTCGTACTGATCTTCGTTAACACCTAAAACGATGGTGATGTCTTCATTAGTGGCGGGCGCTGAGATGATGACCTTTCGAACGCTGTCGGAGAAGTGCGCCGACGCTTGACGAGCATCGGTGAAGAATCCGGTCGATTCGATAACGATCTCTGCGCCGGCGCTGGACCAAGGAATATAGGCCGGATTGCGTTCGGAGAAGACCGTTATCGATTCCCCGTCGATGATGAGCCCTTCGTCTGCGATTTGGACATCCCCATCGTATCTCCCGTAGGTGGAGTCGTATTTGAGAAGATGGGCTTGTTGTTCCGGACTAGCCAAGTCGTTTACCGCGACGACCTGCAATTTGTCGGGGTGTCTTTGGCTGATGGTGCGGAAGACCTGTCGTCCGATCCTCCCGAAGCCGTTGATGCCGATCTTGGTTCTACTCATACTGTTGGTCCCAGACCCTCATTTGGTTGCTGGTTTCGTTCGCGTAATTCACGGTGGATTTTCTGTTGTTTGCAGATTACACCGTGCGCAGATTACGCGTTCCTTAAGTTTTGATTACACTCATGCCGGCGTACCGGCCTTTGTCTCCCGCCCAATCTTCGATGCGCAGCAGTCGGTTGTATTTGGCTACGCGTTCGCTTCGTGCGGGTGCGCCAGCTTTGAGCTGCCCGCATCCCGATCCGACGGCAATGTCGGCGATGGTAGTGTCTTCGGTTTCACCGGAGCGGTGGCTAACCACAACACCAAAATTGGCTTCGCGGGCTCGGCGGATGGTGTCGAGCGTTTCGGTAACTGTGCCGACTTGGTTTGGTTTGATCAGGATGGCGTTGCCGGCCTTCTCGTTGATGCCGCGTTCCAAGAACGCAGTTTGGGTCACGAAGAGGTCGTCACCGACAAGTTGAACGCGGTCGCCGATGGTTTCGGTCAGTACTTGCCATCCATGCCAATCGTTTTCGGCGAGACCGTCTTCGATGCTGCATATCGGGTATTCGGCGCAGAATGAGTCGTACTCGTCGGCCATCATCTCGGCGGTTAATCGGAGGCCTTCGCGCTTCATGCTGTAACGCTGGACTTCCGGAACATAAAACTCGCTCGCCGCGGGATCGAGTGCGATGAAGATTTCCTCGCCGGGCATGTATCCCGCGGCCTCGATGGCATGCGTGACATAGCCGAGCGCCTGCCGGTTGGTGAGCCCGACGGGAGCGAACCCGCCTTCGAATCCGACGGAGGTCGATAGACCCTCTGACTGGAGGAGTTTGCCGAGTGCTTGGTAGATCTCGGAGCCAGCACGCAACGCTTCGGAGAGCGATTCGACCCCGGCGGGCATGACCATGAACTCTTGGAACTCGGTCGAACCGGCCGCGTGAGCACCGCCGTTGAAGATGTTCAGCTGCGGCACCGGCAGAATGTACTTGTCGTCGTTGCCGATGTGTTCGGCTACGAGGTCGTATAGCCACTCTCCTTGGCTCCGGCAAGAGGCGCGAAGCACAGCCATAGAGATGGCTAACAATGCGTTTGCGCCGTATCGAGATTTGTTGCCAGTGCCGTCGGCGTTGATCATCGCACCATCGACGGCGCGCTGGTCGTTGGCGTCGATCCCGACGACGGCGTCGTTGAGCGGTCCGTTGATATTGGCGATAGCGTTCAATACGCCCATCCCGTTAAAGCGCGAACGGTCGCCATCGCGCAGTTCCCACGCTTCGTTCTCACCGGTACTGGCACCGGATGGTACCGAAGCCCCGTTGCGCGTCCCGTCTTCCAACAGCACTTCGGCGTAAACGGTGGGATTGCCCCGCGAGTCGAGAATCTCTTTGCCGTGAACGGATTTGATATTGCTCATTCCAACAAGTTTGCAATAGGAATGCGCGAATCTGTTAACGCGAAGCAGGCCGAGGTGCGTTGACCGGCGGTTTAGCCGCGTCTCTGTTGTGCAAATTCGATCGCCATCTTTACGGCTTCAGCGGCGTTATGCGCGTACGGGACTTCGGTGAATTTGGATTTTCCGCCATCATCGCGGAGTTGGGATTCCCATCCTTCAATCGCGACGACCGGCACGCCAGCGATCATGGCGAAGCTCAATTCGTTCGAAGTGCCCCATTTCCCTGGAAGGACGATCACAGCGTCGCTGGCATTGGCGACGAGCACGTTTCGGACGAACCCGAGGGGTGTCGGTATGGCGTAGTCGATGTACCGGTTTGCTTCGCTGCGGTCGGTGGTCGAAAGGATTCCGATGGTTGTACCGCCGGCGGATTTGGCACCTTTGGCCGCGCGCTCCATCGTGCCGCCCATGCCGCCGTTAACCAGGATGCAGTCGGCCTCAGCGACGCGGCGTCCGACTTCCTCCGCGATTGCGAGACCATCTTCAGTGGCGTGGCCGCGGTCGCCGCCGATGACGGAAATGTAGATGGGGTGTTTAGGGTTCAATTCATCCTGCAATGTGTGTTGGGCTATCCGGGGCGCGCCGCGTGTGCGTCCGAATCTGCACGAGAGATTTCGACTAATCCGCTAGCCATCGCTGACCAGATAAGCGGTGTACCAATGATGTCGATGCGGTCGTCCGAAATCGTCGCTGTATCGGACGATCTTAGTTTGGTTGGGGAAAACCTGCTCCAATTCCTCGGTCAGGCGCGCGTAGTCGCCGAAGAGGATAAACGCCGTATTTCCGACGACCATTTCACGCGTTATCACGCCGGGTCCCCCGTGCTCGGCGGCGCCTTCGATGGTTTGGAGATTTGGAAATAGGAACTCGATCCGATGATCGTTCGAGTGCCGTCGCGCCGAAAAAGAGACGACGCGGTAATCCTCATCGAGTTCATCGATCATTTGCAGCGCACCGAAATAATCCGGCTCGAAATACCAATCTAACCCGCCTTTGGAGTCTCGCCAATCTCCGAAATGTTGTCGGCTATCGACAAAATAAAGGGAATTACCCCTCTATGTACCCCGATGCTGATTTCACGCCCCGATTTCGTCGCGGATAATCTCGGCGTCTTCAGCGTCCAAGTTCAGCACGCGTTCAGCCAGCGCGTCGGGATCGATCCAATGCTCGAACTCTACGCCGCCTTCCACGCCTAGACGCTGCGCGATCTCAGCGTCGACGACAACACCGTCCTTTGCGACCATGCGCTTCTTGGGTTCAGCCATGAGTCAATCTCTCAATCCCGCGCCTTTCAACGCGACTATGAATTCCGATTGCGACTTCGCGCCCTTCATGCTGTTGCACGCGCCGCATAGAAGTTGAAGGTTGTCGACGTGATCCGTGCCGCCTTTGGAACGCGGCACGACGTGATCGATGGTGAAGTTGCGGAAGGGGAAGACGACCGCGCAACCCGCACATACGCCTTCCTGCAACCCGAAAAGAGTGTGCTTTTGCGTCCTGTAATTGGGCGTGGAAGCGGTGTCCGTGCGTCTGGGTATGTCCGTGCGTTCGACGACGTTGCCGAACATCGGCTTCTGCGCTTCCGCAAGCCGCATCTTCACGAGATCGACGGCTTTGGGGCTGATGTCGATGCCGATCCACTTGCGTTCGAGGTTGTGCGCTGCTACCAGAGTCGTCGCGCAACCGCAAAACGGATCCAGAACTACGTCGTCGGGATTCGAACTCGCTTTGATGATGCGCTCAAGCAACGCGAGCGGCTTCTGCGTCGGATAGCCGAGTCGCTCCCTAGCCAATCTCCCCACAGGGCTGAATTCCGGCCACCACGTTTCAGGGACTTTGCCGCGCTTCAAATATTCGTCGCGCGCCTGAGTCGTCAGCGGCGCGGATATCGCCGCGCCTTTTCGGTTGGTGTTCAATGACTTGTGAGGTATCCGTACTTCATCTCGGTTGAACGTCCACCCCCCCCGCGTTGAACCATAGGATCGTGTCGTGCTTGCGGTTGAATTGGCGCATTTTGGGCGAACCCGGACCGGTGTACACCCATACGATCTCGTTGCGAAAATTGCCCCTTCCAAACACGCCGTCCATGAGCAATCTCAGGTACGAGTTGGCGGTCGGATCGCAATGCAGATATATCGAACCAGTCGGCTTGAGTATCCGCTTTAACTCGATGAGCCGCGAGGACATCATTATCAGATACGCCTGCATCCCCCTGCCATGCACGTAGCCCGTCGCATCTATGAATTTGTGAAGTCCAGGCTGTTCGTCGGCTAGCAGCCCGTGTTCCTCAGCCGTCACGTCGTCCCAAGTCCACGTGTCTTTGAACGCGGCTCCCGCCGCCGCCGAACCCGCTGGCGCGGAGTAGTTGCGGTTGGAGTTGAAGGGCGGATCGAGATACACGAGATCGACGCATTCCGAGTCGAACCCGCGCAGGATGTCGAGATTGTCGCCCGTGAATATCGTGGACGGCTTGACGTTCGGCATAGCCGCCATAGAGCATCAGCCCACGAGTTCGGCGTAAGGGAGTCGCTTCCCTTCCGCGCCTGCGACGATTGCCGACATCTGGTCTTCCGTGTCCAACATGCGGACGTTGTGCCGTCCCGCGAATTCGGACACGTAGCGGTGAAGATGCTTTGCGGACATCTGATGGTACACGCCCATGTGTCCGCGCTTGAGCATCGCCCAGAAGGACTCGATGCCGTTGGTGTGCGCTTGACCGTCGACGAACTCTTTGACCGAGTGCTTGACCGACTGGTGAGGACGTGCGAGCGAGTCGTAGGACTTGTGTTCGTCGGTGTAGACCACCGCGTCGGTTTCGGTGTTGACTTCGACGAAGCCCTGCAACGTCTGCTTGTCCGTCGATTCCACAACCTCGGCTTCGACTCGGTTGGTCTCGCGATCCTTCATTCCGACTACGGCTGTTTTGCCGACTGATCCACGCCCTTCCAACTCCGCACGCTTCGAGTTGCTCATGTTGCGACGCTTGCCGCCTACGTAGGTTTCGTCTACTTCGACGGGTCCGCGGAAAACTTGCGGATGCGCTTCCATCGCCTTGCGGATGCGGTGCGCCAAATGCCACGCGTGATCCTGTTTGATGCCGAGTTCACGCCTGAGTTGGCGGCTTGACACGCCCTTGAGATTGACTGAGTAGAGATAGAGAGCCAACGCCCACTGCGAAAGCGAAAGTTTGGACGCGTGCATCACCGTCTTGGTCTTGACGGTGAAGGCTTTGCCGCAGGCTTTGCGGTCGTTGCATCGCCACTGTCTAAGCGCGTTGCCGCGACGCTTGCGTTCGCCTATCCGATTCGAACCGCAGAAGGGGCAGATCACGCCGTCTTTCCAACGGCGTTCGATGAACCAGTCCTGAGCGGTTTCGTCATCGCCGAACCTTCGCGCGGCTTCCATGAAGGAAATGCCCTTGCGGTTGTCTGTTCCGTTTGTCGTCATACTTAGAGTGTAACACAGATGATACCCCTTTGCAAGTGTTTTGGGGTATTTTGCCCTAGTGTTTGACGTGTTAGTATGTGGTCATGTCAGATGAAGAACGAATAGGCAAACTGACCATTCAACTAAACGACGCGCGTTCCGACCGCGACGAGTTGCATAGGCGGATCGGTGCAAACACCAAAGTCCTTTCAGGTCTCGTCTCGTCGCTCTCGGTTCTATTTGATTTGAACACCTTTGGAGTTAAGGATCGCATCAGCGACATCGAAATAGACGACGCTATTACGCACAAGGAAAACAGCGCACCCGTCAACTCATTCGAGAAACTTCTCAGCGACATCGCGGCGTTGCAATCGACGTACCGCAAGATCGAATGTCTTGAAGAGAACTTGAAGGCTTTAGGCATCAGCCTCATTTAGCCAATCGGGGTACATAGAGGGGTAATTCCCAAAATAAAGGACCAAGAACGGAATCACGATCACTGCCGCGACGGCCACAAACACCCCACCATCTTTGACTCTGTGGAGCTTCAAAACATTCGTCTCGGTGTCGTCCAGAACTTTGGAAATCACAACCCAGCTGATGATCACCAAAGACCTCACACCGATTGCTGTGATGATCAATAACAACATGATCCCGAGCAAAAACCGTCGGCTCTCCGCGTCGAGCGTCAGAACTGCTGCCGGCATCGCGACTAGGAAAGCGAGCACTACCAACTGGTACGGCCGATGCTTGATGAACAATATGACTGTAGCCACACCAACAAAGAAGGCAGCTTGGGCGAACAGGTTCAATAGCAGAGGTGCCGAAGGCGCACCGTCGACCCCGCCGTCGCCGATCGGGTTCTTGGCGAAAAAGAAAACTTCAACGCCGCGCGACAACAGATCTGAGATGCTCAGCGAATCCGAATTGACGTAAAAATTCGTGTAGTTCTGGACGATAAATCCACTTTCCACATAAAAGATCAACAATGGTGCACCGATCAGGAATGCGCCGATCAGGAAGACGTAGGTTTCTCTGCGCTGGCGTAACGCTGTCGGCAAATAAGTCAGCAACAGGATCAATCCTGTCATCGCCGTGAAAAATATCAAATACGCTTTGAATGTATACAACCCCGCGCCAAACACTAAGCCCCCAAGAATTGCGATGACAACATCGCGCCTTTTCACAGCCTCGACCAATAGGTACATGCTCAATGTGATCACGAAGACGACGACGATCATTTGATACGCGATCCGGCTTTGGAATATCAGCCAAGACGAAGTCGCGATCATGATCGACGACAGCAACGCCACATCGCGGCTGATTACCTGACGCACGAGCATGTACGCCGCAGGAACGAGCATCGTTCCCGACAACACGGAAACCATCCTGAGCCACGTAACGTTGGTCTCGCCGATCGTGAAGGAAAGCGCCAATAGCCAGGCGTAACCCCCCGGGTTGCCCAACGCCGAGCCATTCCACATCCCCCGATGTTCGCCGCTGATGAAATTCAGTGCATCGATGCCGAACAGGGCTTCATCGCCGTGGATTCCTAAAGGGACCGACGCGATATCGAAGAACCGCAGCCAGAACGCGAGGAGTGTGACGGTCCCAACGAACGCGAGTTCGAAGGCCCAACTCCAGCGTCCGAGGAGTTCATTGGCGGCACTCCAAGGCAGTTCAATCTTAGGAAGGAATTCGCCTTCGTTCCTTGGAGACAGAGCGCGGTGGATATCGTCCCAATAACTCGAACCCGCGGCCTTGTTTTGGTCGTTATCAGCCAAAAGCTACCCCGAATTGCGCAGGGCCTGGCGCTGTGCGTTTGACATGACATCGCACCCGATATTCGCGAGGTCGAGCATTTCCCGCAACTGGGCCGACGTGAAAGGCGCGGTCTCCGCGGTGCCTTGGATCTCTACGTAGTCGCTAGAGCCGGTCATGACGATGTTCATGTCGACTTCTGCTCGAGAGTCTTCTTCGTAAGGCAGGTCCAGAAGGCATTCGCCGCCGACGATGCCGACTGAAATAGCTGAGACACTGTCTTTGAGAATCGGTGCGCGAGGATCGCGGTCCATGCCCATACGTGCAATCGCAAGTGCCAGCGCCACGTAACCTCCGGTGATCGAAGCCGTTCTGGTTCCACCGTCGGCGCGAAGTACATCGCAATCGACCGTGACGGTTCGTTCTCCGAGAGCCGCCATGTCGATAACCGCGCGCAAAGAACGGCCAATCAGACGTTCAATCTCGCGGCTACGTCCGCTGGTGGAGGCGCGTTGCCGGTCGACTCTATCCGTCGTCGAACGAGGCAACATTCCGTACTCAGCGGTGACCCAGCCAGTCCCGCGCCCGCGCATCCAACGTGGCACATCGGTTGAGATCGTGGCAGTGCAAATGACGTGAGTGTCGCCGAGTTTGATGAGAGCAGAACCTTCAGCGTTCGGCATGAAATCGGGCTCAATCGAGATTGGGCGACACTGATCGACGGCACGACCGTCTAAACGATTGATCTTGTTATCCATGGGGAATGCCGTTGTTGCGGGCGGGTGCGGGGGCTGAACCTACCGCGATACGCGTTCTTTCAGATGCATTTTCATTTTGGCATAATCGTGAGATCGCAAGGCGATTCCGAATGTGTCGCGGAAAGGAACAGCCGACATGAAGATTGTCATTATGGGAGCCGGAGCAGTCGGCGCTTATTACGGAGGTGCGCTATTCAAGAATGGTGCGGAGGTGGTTCTGATCGCACGAGGCGAGCACGGTGCCGCGATGCGCGAAAACGGATTGAGCATATCTTCGCACTGGGGCGAATACGTAGTTCGCCCACGCATCGCGCTCACGCCCGACGAAGCGGGAGTTGTCGATTTGGTTCTTCACTGCGTGAAGCTTTATTCGAACGCGGACACGATACCAGCGATGGGACCGTTGGTCGGCGAAGATACTACGATTCTGACGATTCAGAACGGCATCACAGGTGGCGAATCTCTCGCTGCGGAATTTGGTTGGGATCGGGTTCTGGAAGGTGCGACGTACATCGAGACATCGATCGCGGCGCCGGGCCGAATCGTTCAATCAGGCAGTTCGGCGCGTATCGAGTTCGGCGAACGAGACGGAACTGTTTCGGAGCGCGTCGAACGGGTGCGAAATACGTTGTCCGTGCCCGGAATACAGGTCGAGACGAGCTCCGATATTCGCGCCTCTCTATGGTCCAAGATGGTGGTGATCGGCGCGTTAGGAACCATCGTCACGGCGGCGCGCGCTTCACTGCCGGAAGTGCTGGCGATGGAAGAGGGGATGAACACTATCCGAACCGTAATGGAAGAGATTGTTGCGAGTGGTAAGGCGAACGGGCTCAAGTTCCCGAATGGCATCGTTGACGAAAAGATCGAGGACGTTATCGCGGAGGCCGACGAGTTTCAATCGTCTTTGCAATCAGATTTCAACCGTGGCGGAAAGTTGGAGTTGGACGACATCCTAGGCGCGGCAGTCAGGCTGGGACGAGCCGGGGGCATACCGATGCCGGCGAGCGCGGCGTTGGTGATGTCGCTGCAAAAGTTCAAGAACGGCGTCAACAGCTAACCCCTTCGTCCATCTGATAAAGAGACGGGCGAACGGGCGCTCTACGTTGATGGTTCTTCAACTCTTGTGGCTGCGATGATTCCGGATGACTATATTGCCGATCGGGATCACAGCGATCCGTTCAGGGGAAGGCAGATGGTTACGGCCGCACCATGTCCAAGCCCGTCGCTCGCTACTTGGATTGTGCCGCCATGAGCTTCCACTATGGCCCGGGTGATTGCCAATCCCAGACCTGAGCCACCAACCCGCCGGTTGCGAGACGCATCGGTACGGTAGAAGCGTTCGAAGACGTGGGGAAGGTCTTCGGAAGGGATGCCAGCGCCGTTATCGGAGATCGAGATGGTTAACTGCGGGTTGCTGTCTGCTTCCGCTCTGAGCGAGATTTTGCCGCCAGCCTTACTGGCGTTGAGCGCGTTACTTATGATGTTGCCCAGCGCTTGGCTCATACGTTCAATGTCAATGTCGATATCCGAGATGTCATCGGAAATTTGGAGCGACAGTTCGACCTGCTGCGCCACAGACTGTGGCCTCCAGCGGTTCAATTCCTCGGTAAGCAACTCTTTAACTGAACTCGCTCGAAAATTGAGCCTCAATTCTCCGCTGTCGGTTTCCGCGAGCCAATCCAAGTCGGTTACGAGGCCGCGCAGCCGGTCGACTTCATCGATGATCTGATCAGACGCTTTCTCCGGCGTCTGGAGTCCGTCGCGAAGTCCAGTCGCTTCGAGTTGAATGACGCTCAGGGGAGTGTTCAACTCATGAGAGACGTCATTGATTAACCGCCGCCTGAGCTCACGCTGCGATTCCAAAGTCGAAGTCATCTGGTTGAAAGCCTCGCTCATGCGGCCTACCTCGTCCGAGGATTTCACAGGCAGTCGAGTCGTATCACCTTGCGCGATCGCCTGCGTCGCTTCGGTCAGTGCCGTCACCGGTGTTGTGATTCGTTTGGAGAGCCGAGCGGCTAGCAGGATGGCTATACCCGCAGTCACGATCCCGCCGACCAAAGTGACGAACAGAAGTGTGTTGAGGAAGCCGCGCGACTCGGTCGACAAGAACTCGCGGTTCACATCCACATATACGTAGCCCACAGCCCGGTTTGTGGATAAATCGAAAACCGTTTCGCGACGTCCCTCGAGATTGGACGCGGTCGTTCCGGGCGCCGCATCGGATAAATTGTCCCTCACCACACGCCCGTCGATGCCAGCGATGACGACTCTGATCTGATCTTTATGGAACGACTCACTGGCCTCGCCTTCGCCTTCTCCATGGCCTTCCCCTGCTCCTTCCCGTCCGCCGTCGTAGATGTAACCAGCCTCGGAGAGCGCGTTGTCTACTGTTGCCCATCCACCAGTGGCCGAGTACTCGCGGCTCAGGTTTCGCGCCAGCTGTATCGCCTCGTCCTCGCCTACCTGGTCCACTAAAACGTTGAGGCGAGATTGCGAACTGTAGTAGCCAACACCGATGTTGATTAAGACGGTAATCACGATGACCAAGGCCATCGAACCCATGATTTGCCAGCGCAACGACATCATTCCTCCTCCACGACAAACTTGTACCCAGCGCCGTATACAGTCTGAATCGGCTGTCCGCCGCCTCGGTCGATCTGCTTGCGCAGGCGCGCGACTTGACTATCAATGGCGCGGTCGAAACCTTGGAATCCGCGGTCGAACGTCAGCGAGATCAGCTGGTCCCGGGTGAGCACCTGGTTCGGATGCCGCATGAACGTTTCCAACAAGGCGATCTGCGCTTGGCTCAGCGTCACTGGCTCTTCACCGACCGTCACGCTGCGAGTGGTCTCATTCAAAGTGATGTTTCCGAGTGTCACAACCTGCTGGACTCTGCCTTTGACGCGACGCAACACGGCTTCGGCGCGTGCAATGACCTCTCCCGGATCGAACGGCTTCACGATGTAATCATCCGCGCCGCTGTCCAACCCAAGGATTTTTTCAGCTTGTGCTTCCCTCGCCGTCAGCATGATTATGGGAACATCGGATTCTCTGCGCAGGATCCGACAGAGCTCCACGCCGTCAAGACGGGGGAGCATGAGATCGAGGATGACCAGGTCCGGGCGCAGGAAACGCGCTTGGTCCAGACCAGTTACTCCGTCATGAGCGACCTCGGCCGAGTATCCAGCCCGCTCGAAGTAGATCTTGACCCAGTTCGCGATCCTCGTGTCGTCTTCGATGATCAATACAGTGCCACTCATCAGCAGACCTCTGCACGTAACTTGAGACGCGGCACCCGATCTAGGGCGCCGCGTCGCTTGGTCGGATGTGCTTTCGATTAGATTGTCGCGCCGGAGGTCGAAGCATCGACATCATTCGACAGCCATTTCCGATCTGATCTATCCACCCCCTCTCCCTTGGCCGCGGTTACCGTGCTCGCCGCCGTCTTCGCGCCCGCCGCCGCCGCCTTCACCACCACCCACCTCGGCGTGTGCTACCCAGCCGGTGAACGGTGCCGCCGTCGACGGAAGCTCGACCGCTATCTTTTGGCCCGGAGCCATGTCGATCGGCGTCGTCGGTCCCAGTTCGGTTCCGTTCGACAGGTGGATCTCGATCCTGACCCGCGACAACGTGCCGTTGGTCGTGTTCTCGACCGTGCCTTTGAACGAGTTGCTGTTAGCGTCATAGTTCATGATCAGCCTTGCGCCGTACTGAACCATGTCGAAGGTCTCGTCCGGCGCCAACTGGTTGGCCGCACTGCCTTCTTCGCCGCTTGCGCCTTCAGCACCTTCAGAGCCGCCTTCGCCGCCAGGACCGTGACCCTCGCCGCCAGCACCTTCGGACCCACCTTCGCCGCCTTGACCGGCCGGGTGAGGCTGAGGTCCGGGGCCGGCGCAGTCGAACACTTCCATGTGGACGACGTAGCCGTCGAACGCCACACCTGCGAGTGCGGGTTCGCTGGCGACGCTCATGCTGGAAGTCACCTTCTGGACCGGTGCGAGGTCGCCCAGCTTGTCCGGACCGAGCTCACCGATCGTCGTGGTCCCTGACTTCAGGTGAGGTTCCGCCTGGACGTAGCAGACCTTCTGCGACGTGGTGTTCTGCACCGTCGAGATGACCGACTGGGTCGCCGCATCGTAACGGGCGTCGATTGCCAGCGGGCCGAGAGTACCTTGCCACGTCCGCCCGAGCGGGATGATCGGGCTCGACATCGCTGCTTCGTTCAACTCTTGGCCACTGCCGGATTCGTTGCCGCCTTCACCGCCAGGTCCGTGGCCCTCGCCGCCGGCGCCTTCGGCACCACCGTCACCGCCGCCTTCGCCGCCGGTTTCGGCACCTTCGTCACCGCCGCCCTCAGCGTTGCCGACCTCTGCGTGTGCGATCCAACCCGTGAACGAGGCTGGTGTCGACTGCAAGGTAATCGGTGCGGTCTGGCCCGGAGCCAAATCGATCGGGATGGTCGGCCCGAGTTCGGTCCCGTTCGAGAGGTGCACTTCGATCCTGACCCGTGTCAAGGTGGTGTTCGTCGTGTTCTCGACTGTGCCCGCGAAGGCATTGCTTCCAGCATCGTAGTTGAGGATCAACCGAGCGCCGCCGCGAACCATGTCAAAGGTCTCGTCCGGTGCCAATTGGTTGGCAGTGGCCTCTTCGCCACCGCCAGACCCTTCGGATCCTTCTGCGCCTTCTGCACCTTCAGAACCACTGCCCTCGCCGCCGTTGCCGTGCTCGCCACCTGACCGCTCTTGGCTTACGGTGACTGCTGTGCCGCCCGATTCTTGGTCGTATTCGACCCGAGCGTTGCCCATGCAACCGGTGAGGATGACCGCCCCGGCTACGCCTGTAAGGCCCAACCCGATCAGGAATGTCTTCGTCTTCTTGATCAGCTTCTCGTAAGTCATTTTTCTCCCCTTTCGTGAGGTGGTTTTGACGCTTGTCACGTCGTTGATGGATTTCAATTTAGGAATGAAATGTGGCGCAAATATGTCTCAAGCCCGAATTTGGCCGATCGAGGAAATCGAGACGCGCGGAAAGTAGCGGTGTCACCTGGGGATTGAGGCTGAGCACTGCCAGTCGCCGAATCGTCGGAGACTCTGATCTCGATAACGCCTCGCTACAAGCGTCGGACGGCGCTCACTCAGGTACGCAGCGTTTTGCGGAGCATCGACGACGAGACATCGCGGTCGGCGCGCGATTTGCCATCTGGGTTATGATTGCGCATTAATCGCTGACGGTCGTATAGGCGCCGAAGGAAGTTGGGCAACGGTGATTGATGCGACAGGCGCGGCACGTAGTCGGCGGACAAGATCAATGAAGTGGGTCTCGGAAGGATAGGAGAACAGACTACATGGCGGCATTGGCATCCTCTCAGATCAGAAACATCGTTTTAGCGGCGCACAGCGGGGCCGGCAAGACGACGCTTGCTGATGCCATGTACTACAAGACAGGCGTCGTCAATCGCCGCGGGAGAGTTGACGATCATACGAGTCTTTCCGACTACGAGCCCGAGGAGCAGGAGCGGGGATCGAGCGTACAGATGGCGATCCTGCCGTGTTCGTGGAAGGACCACAAGATCAACGTACTTGACACACCCGGTTACCCCGACTTCCGAGGTGACATGTTGTCGGCGATGCGGGTTGCGGATGCGGCCATGATGTTGATTTCGGCGCCTTCGGGGATCGAAGTCGGCTCGATTCAGGCCTGGGCCGCGGCGGAAGAAGCAGGGTTGCCACGCGTAATCGTCATCAACAAGCTTGATCGGCCCGAAACTGATTTCGATGAGGTTGTCGCAACCATTCAGGATGCGTGGGGCCGAAATTGTGTTCCGGTGCAAGCGCCCGAAGGTAGCGGCGAAGATTTGACTAGCATCCGGGATCTCATGGTGGGTGATGTGGCCGATATGCCGGAAGAGATGGTTGAATCCATCGCCGAGTCGGACGACGACTTGATGATGATGTATCTCGAGGGTGAGGATGTTTCGGCAGAAGACCTGCGTGAAGGGCTAAAATCCGCGATCCGGGCGGGATCGGTTGTACCGATTTTCGCCACCGCAGCGGATAAGGAGATCGGCGTCGAGCAGCTGATGGACGCCATCGTCGATCTTTTCCCGGCTCCTGATGATGAATTACCTGAGGGTGTGACCGAGGATACCCCCGCGAACCTGATATTCAAGACCTCCGCCGACCCGTTCGTCGGCAAGGTTTCGTACTTGCGGGTCTACGGTGCGCCGTTGTTGCCCAACTCCCAGTTGGTTACTGGCTCCAAAGGCGACAGCGAACGGATCGCTCAGGTTTACTCATCGGCCGGCAAAGAGTTGACTGTAGTCGACGAAGCGGTCCGCGGCGACATCGCAGCGGTCACTAAGTTGCAAGAAGCTTCGACATACGACACGCTCTGCACCAGCGACAACATGGTGGAACTGCCCGGCGCGGATTTGCCGGCTCCGATATTCGCACTCGCGATCAGTCCAGAATCGCAGTCGGACCTCGACAAGATGGCTTCGTCGCTGACACGTATCACAGAAGAAGACCCGACATTGCAGTTGGAGCGAAACGCCGAGACGAGCGAGTTAGTGCTCCACGGCCTTGGCGACATCCACGTCGAGATGGCAATTCAGCGCATCGCCAGGAAGTTCGAGGTTTCGCTGACTACATCGTTACCCAAGATTGCGTATCGCGAGACGATCGTGGCGAACGCTGATGTGGATTACAAACACAAGAAGCAATCTGGCGGTAGCGGACAATATGGTCACGTCTTAATGCGAGTCGCACCTGCGGGAGCAGATGCCGGTATTTCATTCTCCAGTTCCGTTGTCGGTGGTAACGTGCCGAGGGAGTACATTCCGTCTGTCGAGAAAGGCGTGCGCAACGCGGCGTCCCAAGGCGTATTGGCCGGGTTCCCGGTGGTCGGAATCGACGTTGAGCTTTACGATGGCAGCTCGCATTCGGTCGATTCATCAGGTGTGGCTTTCGAGATCGCCGGCAGCATGGGTTTCCGGCAAGCGATGAGAGATGCTCGACCTCAGCTGCTCGAACCGGTTTTGAAGGTCGACGTTGTTGTGCCAGACGAGACCGCTGGCGACGTGATGGGCGACCTCAACCGCAAAAGGGCCCGGATCAGCGGGATGGAACCGTTGGGGAACGGTTTCACCGTTGTCAAAGCCGAAGCCCCAACATCGACGATGCAGAGATACGCGGCCGACCTCCGATCATTAACGCAGGCGCGTGGTTCGTTCAGCGTAGTGGTAGACCACTATGAAGCGGTCCCGACGCAAGATACGGATCGGGTGATCGCGCAGTACGCGGAACAGAATCGCCGCTAGCCCTAGTACACGGTCCAAAGGCGCGTGCCGTCGGTCTCGAAAACGACGGCGCCCAATAGGTCGGTACGAAAAACCCGATCTGCACCGACGGCTCTGTTCAACCGCGCTATCACTTCGTTGTCGGGGTGTCCGTATCGGTTCTGAGTCCCCGTTGCTACGACAACGGCCGCCGGATTAACGGCTTCGATAAAGGAAGAAGACGAAGATGTAGCGCTTCCGTGGTGCGGCGCTTTGAATACAGTCGAACGCAAGTTGGCGAATGAATTGGCTAGCCGTAATTCCGCGCCGCGTTCGATGTCACCCGTAAAGAGGAAAGAGATTTCGCCGTGGCGAAGCCTAGCGACTATCGACGCGTCGTTCGCGTCAGCGCATGTAATTGAGGCTTTGAGACAGCCCGCAGAAATCACTTCCAGAAAAACATCGTGGTCGAGCCCGAGGGTCATACCCGGCCGAGCGACGACGACGTGGTTGTGGTCTTCGATCGCGTTCGACCACTTATCAAAGACGTCACTTGAAGCTTGTATCCCGGAGTGAATGACCGTGTCGACATGAAAATCGCCAAGCACGGCCGTCAACCCGCCAACGTGGTCCGTGTCGGGATGCGTGAGCATCACGATATCGATGTTCCGGTCCCAAGGTCCTAATAGCGAACCCAACGAATGGGCGACCTCGTTCTCGTCCCCACCTCCATCGATCAGCAACCGGTTGTCGTTCGGAGTGCGGATGAATATCGATTCTCCGTAGCTGGTCTGCAGAAATGTCACGGTTAGCCGTGGCTCGTCTACATCCCGCATCAGCCACGCAGCCCACATCGCGAATCCGGCGACTAGCAGAACCACGGATGTTGCGACCGCCACAGCTTGAGTATTTGGTCGATTGAAAGCGTGCCCGAGATCCGTCAATGCGCGGGTTTGAAGGAGTCTCAAGGTGGTCGTCCTGACGTGTGGCCAACCGACTATCGCCACGGCAATCGCGGCGTAGGTTCCGACGAGCGTCCAAACTGACCAGTTGTCGAAGGAAATCGTGCCCGGTGGCAAGTTGGAAAAGAGACTGGCGCAGGTATCGAGATATTGAGTTGCGGCGTGGACAGGCATCGATGCGACCCCAGGCACCAACGGTAGAGATCCGACGGCAACGAGCAATGCGGTCGAGAAAATGAGAACCGGCATGGCAGGTGTTGCCACGAGAGTCGCTATGGGCCCCCACAATGGAATTACCTGAAAATGCCACGCCACCAATGGGAAGGTTGCGACGCTGGCTGCGATCGAGACGATCAACGATCCAGCGATGAAACGTCGCAAGCGTGACAATGCTGCCGACGGCAGGTTTTGCGCACGATTTGTACGTGCCACCTCAACGAACTCGTCGAGAACTGGTGCGACGAATGAGATCCCGAGCATGGCGGCGAAACTAAGTTGGAACGACAGTGAAGTTATCAGTCCCGGTTCCCAAGCGATCATAACCATTGCCGCCAGAGCCAGCGCGGCTAAAGTATGCGAGCCGCGTCCCAAGAATCGTCCTAGAACGAAAACGCAGAACATGATTGCCGCCCGCGTCACAGGAGGGGCGAAGCCGGCAAGGGCGGCGTAGAGCAACACCAGCAAAACGGGAACGAGCAAATACACGGCGCGTCGCCTGCCGAACATCAGAGCCAACAGCGCCATAGCGAAACCGCCGACAAGGGAAACGTGCAGTCCGCTGATGGCGAGCAGATGGGCCAGCCCCGCGGTTCTGAAATCGTTGGTGGTGCGGACGCTCAGAAATGAACGGTTCCCGGTGAGCAACGCTAACGGCAATCCGGCTTCAGATTCGTTAAGCGATTCCAGCAAGCGATCTGCCACGAACCATCTGGCTCGATCCAACGGTCGGTCCAGGTGGTCTTTTGCAGGTTGTTGAACCGTATAGAAGGAGTCGGATTGACCAGCGAAACGTGCATCGTCGAACGTGGCATCGCTACCTCGCCAACATCCAAGCAGGAAAACGAGGCACAGCAACGCGTAGGCGGCTCGGCGGCGACTCAGAATCAAAGCGGCGGCCGAAAGCGCGACCGCTACCGACAGCAACACGAACGCAACTATTGGGATGTTGTGACCTGGTGCGAAGCCAAAAACCAGCGAAGACGCGACTCCGACGACGAATGCCGCAGATGCCCAGACGATTCTCATCTGATGACCACTAGCGGACGTATCGCTTCCAACGTCTTTGTCCCGATGCCGCTGATTTCAAGCAACTGCTCGAGGGTTGAAAATCCTCCGATGGAAATCTTGAATGCGACGATCTGATTGGCTCGCGTGTCGCCGATGCCCGGCAGCGATTTCAGTTGTTCAATCGTTGCCGTATTGAGGTCAAGCGGGAACTGAGGTGCCCCTGCAACTGGTTGGTCGCCGTGAGACGAACCCGGCACGCTGTCTTCGTTGGTCGAGTGGATCGCCGGAGTCTCGTTGGAGATCGTCTCCGGCGTTGGCATTATCGCTGGAACGAAGATCCGAGAGCCATCCTTTACCGTTACCGCGAGATTGATGCTTTGGATCGCAGCGTACTCAGTCATCCCGCCCGCGGCTTCGATCGCGTCGAGTACGCGATCGTCACTTTTCAGTTCGTAGACGCCTGGCGTCTGTACTTCGCCCACGATTTGGACGACTGCGGGCGCCGGTGTCGGGATGAGTATTTCGACTTGAGTGACGCTCGCGTTGCTTGCGCCCCAGAAATACGCGCCTGTCAACGCTACTATTGCAGCGGTCGCCGCCAACAACCAGATGGCAACATGCCGTACACGCGAGCCAGAGGATGTGCCGTCCGCGGTGCTGTAGTGTGGAGGTGGTTGTTCACGCATAAGAAACGGAAACGCTTTATCAAATCAGACTTGAGACAGATTGTCAGTAACGAATAATAACGCGGAATAACCGAATTTGACGCTGCATACTGTCTGGATTTGTTGATCCTTGTTACCATCTTTCGATTTGCATCGTACCAAGCACAGGAGCTCGGGAAATCCACGGTTACGATTTCGTCAAACCGGGATGCATTAAGATCATGTAGATGTGAAATACGCGCGCCCGATCTGAAACGCACGATTCGAAGCGTAGAAATCACGACTGGCGTAGTGACAACAAACACTGGAAATACACGGAGACGAGATTGAACATCGGCCCAAACGACGCCCTCATTGTGGTGGACGTGCAGAACGATTTCTGCCCCGGCGGCACGGCGGCAGTTGAGGACGGCGACGCTGTTGCCCGAAAAATGTCTGATATGGCACTTAATTTCAGATCGAAGGAAGCGAGAGTGTTCGCGACCCAAGACTGGCACCCCACATCGCACAAAAGTTTCGCTGAGAACGGCGGCATCTGGCCTACCCACTGCGTTCGCGGAACAGACGGCGCTGGATTTCACCGAGACTTGAAACTACCCATCGGTAGCAGCATTATTCGGAAAGGGCAAGAGGCTCAAACCGATGCGTACTCTGGGTTCGAAGGGACTAGCCTCGACGCCCATCTCAAGCGTCTAGAAGTCAAACGCATCTTCGTCGGTGGGTTGTCGACCGAATATGCCGTGCAACATACGGTTTACGACGCTTTGCAAAAAGGCTACAGCGCCTTCATCATCACAGATGCGATTTCGGCCGTCAACGCCAACCCCGACGATGACCAGCGCGCGCTGGATTCGATGCTTGCAAGCGGAGCGAAATCGGTCACCACTTCCGAATTGGTCAACTGAGAATCACGAACGGCGAACAATCGTCCGGCCGCTCGATCAACCCATTTTCAATCCCTAGCGGGATTACCTGCGGTTTTCGAAGCTGAAACCCTCGCTCGCTAGATGAAAAGCGGACCGAAGATCAGGGAAACGATCGCCATCAACTTCAGCAGGATGTTGATGGCGGGTCCTGATGTGTCTTTGAAGGGGTCGCCGACTGTGTCTCCGGTAACCGCCGCGGCGTGAGGGTCTGAGCCTTTGCCGCCGAAGTTTCCGAGTTCGATATATTTCTTGGCGTTGTCCCACGCGCCACCGGCGTTGGCCATGAATATCGCGAGCAAAAAGCCCGCGATGATCGAACCGGCGAGCATTCCGCCCAATGCCTCTGGTCCGATGAAGAAACCGACGACGATCGGGGCCGCGATGGCGATGACGCCAGGCAAAATCATCGCTTTCAGCGAACCTCTAGTGCTGATGTCCACGGCTCGTGCCGCGTCAGGGCGAACACCTGGCCTACCTTCGCGCAGGCCCGGTATCTCGCGGAATTGTCGACGCACCTCTTCGATCATGTGACCGGCGGCGATGCCAACCGCCTGCATCGTCAAACCCGCGAACAGGAATGGAAGCAACGCTCCGATGAGCGCACCGATCAGTACCGTCGGTTGCAGGAGGTCGAAGCTGTCAATCTCGATCAACGCACCGTAAGCTGTCATGAGCGCTAAAGCCGTAAGCACCGCTGATCCTATGGCGAAGCCTTTGCCGGTGGCGGCGGTCGTGTTGCCGAGTGCATCGAGCGCGTCAGTGCGTTCGCGCACCTGCGGATCCAATCCGGCCTGTTCCGCAATTCCACCTGCGTTGTCAGCGACAGGTCCGTACGCGTCTGTTGCAAGAGTGATGCCCAGCGTTGACAACATACCTACCGCGGCTAAACCGATACCGTAGAGGCCGCCATCGGTGCCACCCGCAAGTTCGTACGCGATCCAAATTCCAGCCACAACAGCGACCGTCGGTATGACAGTGCTATAAAGCCCTATCGCGATACCGGCGATGATGGTCGACGGGTGGCCTGTCTGCGATTGTTGAGCAATCCATTTCACTGGCGAAAACTCGTAGGAGGTGAAGTACTCGGTTGCGGTGCCGATCACTTGCCCGACTACCAATCCAGTCAGGATGACCCAGAAGTAGTTGAAATTAAGTTCGTTCAGCCAGATGTAGACACCAGAAGCGAGAAGCGCGATTAGACCGGCGCCAAATATACCGTATCGCAAGCTCCACAACAGACTGCCCATGTTGGCATCATCTTTCGTCCGCACGATCGACATGCCCAAGATCGAAGCCACGATACCGATTCCCGCTACGATCATTGGCAGGACGATTTCGGCCCCGTCTACGTCTTGAACCCCGATTACGGTCACCGCCAGCGCGATCGTCGCGATGATCGACCCGGCGTAGGATTCGAACAGGTCGGCACCCATGCCGGCTACGTCACCAACGTTATCGCCGACGTTGTCTGCAATTACTGCGGGGTTGCGCGGGTCGTCTTCTGGAAGTCCCGCTTCGACTTTACCGACAAGGTCAGCTCCGACGTCCGCCGCTTTGGTGTAGATGCCACCTCCCACGCGGGCGAACAGAGCGATGGACGAGGCTCCGAATCCGAAACCTGCTATTACATTCGGGTTGCCAAAGATCAACCAAAGGACAGTGACGCCGATTATTCCGATGCCGACGACGGTCAAGCCCATCACAGCACCGCTGTTGAACGCGACGCGGAGCGCCGGATTAAGGCCGGACTCGGCGGCGGTGGCGGTGCGAGTGTTTCCTCGGACCGCGATATTCATGCCGATGTATCCGGCGAGTGCGGAACCGATCGCGCCGGCGAGATAGGCGATCGCGGTCCACGGGCCAGTCGCTGTGAGGTTTCCCCCGCTGACCAAATCGTCAATCGTCGAGTTATTCGTCACATTGAAGTCGATGAAGACGGTGAGGACGATGAATATCAGGACGACGAAGGCGGCGAGGATGGTGTACTCCCGGCGCAAGAAAGCCATCGCGCCCTCTTGGATCAGGTTGCCAATCTCTTGGACAGCAGCCCCGCCCGATGCGCGGTTGGTCACCATTCTGAAGAGCACGCCGGCCACCACAAGGGCTAGCACACCGGCAGCTATAGACACAATCAACTCGGTCATTTAAATGAGAGTCCTTACTAACGCCGCACGACGGAATTCGACACGGGACGTCCGACTATCCGTCATCGTTTCTTGCCGATACGCCCAAAACTCGATTTTAAGCGAATCGAACACGTCACGCTCCCGAGGAAGGCGACGAAATGCGGCAAGCACGATCACTCCTTAAAAGAGGCGCATCTAGCACGGATCAAGCTATCAACTCCGAGCTTGAGCCAATTCAAACCACCGCACGAGTTCGCGGGTCGCTTCTGCTGGGTCTTCTGCCAACGTAACCGCAGTTGCGACACATAGGCAATCTGCCCCCGCTTCGGCTACCGGCAGGATGTTGTCGGACTTAATCCCGCCGATCGCGACGATTGGAGCAGTGACCCGTTCGGATACTGCCCTGAGCGTCGACAGCCCGGCGGGGCGAGTGTCTGATTTCGTGTCGGTGTCATAGATCGAACCCACCGCGATGTAGTCCGCTCCTTCTTCAAACGAAGCGATCGCTTCGTCGAGCAGGGCATTGGATTTGCCGACGATCTGATCGGGGTGCAGAATCTCTCTGCAATCGGCGATTGATAGATCGCCCTGTCCCACGTGAACCCCGTCGGCACCGACTTCGGCTGCGATGTCAGGGTAGTCGTTGACGATGAAAACGGTGTCGTTTTCTTCGCAGATTTTCGAGACCGTCCTCGCCTCAGCGACGACGATCGACTTCGAGGCGTCTTTATGACGGAGTTGGATGACGGCTGCGCCTGCCGATGCCGCAGCCTCGGCGATAACGAACATGTCGCGACCACCGCAATGGTCGGGGTCGATGATTACGTATATGCCGCCGACGAACTTTGCGGCGGCGGGTCGATGTTTCACGGCTAATCGGTTATGAGGCCTCAGACGCCAACACGCCGCCCTCAGCCCAGTTCGATCTTTTGGTTTCGTGGATGACCACCGTCGTCGCGTCGGCGGGGGCTCCGGCTGCGTCGGCCAGTACCTCAGTGACGCCTTTGACGACCGCTGATTTTTGTTCGTCGGTGCGCCCCTCAAACATGTGGATGTGAACAACTGGCATGTCGGAAATCAATCTCCTGCAGGTGTCGGATTAGGTCGCTGAATTATAAAAGCGCTGGTTTCCGAAGCCGCAGCGTCAATGACCTATCGCAAGTCTGTGCGCCAACGATGCAGGAAGACCCGCACCGAGGATCAGATCCTGCGCCAACGACACGTCGTACTCGACTCGATGGAACTTGACACAAACCGATTTTCGCTGTTCGTCGACATCCAATACGGCGTAGGCCGCACGGGGATCACCGTCTCGAGGTTGTCCGACGCTGCCAGGGTTGACGAACCACCGCAAGTTTGCGAGGACGACCTCGTCGCCTTCGGTGGCCTGTTGCGCCCTCCAAGTGCCGGAGGTGTCTCGTCCAAATATCGAAGATATGTGAGTGTGTCCGTGCACACACCCAAGCGTCTCAAAATGCCCTAGGTTCAACTCGGCGATCCGCGACGTGAACATGTACTCCCAGATCGGGTTTCGAGGAGTGCCGTGGCAAATCGTAATGCCGAGTCGTTCTGTCACCAACGGCAAAGCGATCAAGAACTCCTTGATCTCCGGGTCCAAATTCCGCGCCGTCCAATCGGCCGCAACCCCAGCTGCCGAGTTGAAACTCGCGATCGAAATCTCGCCGATGGCCGCGGCCTCGTGATTGCCTTTCACGATGGTCGGATTCGGCAAGGCGCGTAGGCGTTCGACGACCTCATTCGGTTGAGCTCCGTAGCCCACGCTGTCGCCCATAACCCAGGACTCCGAATATGACCCGTGTTGGTTCGCATCTTCTAGGACGGCATCGAGCGCGGGCAAGTTTCCATGGATGTCAGAAAGGAGTAGGACGGAGGTCATTTCGAGGCGGATTCCGCGGCTCGGAGCGATGGAATAGCCCAAATATAATCGGTGATATGCACTCCGACGAGCGTTCTGCCCATGCGCCGATCAGCGAATCGGATCTGGTGGAAATCATCAAGCAACGAGTGAACGGCGGCGGCGCAGTGCCGGACGGCGAAGTAGGGGTGGGCGATGACGCTGCGGTGTTGCGATTCGACGCAGGCCACATCGTTTTGACTGCGGACGCGATGGTCGACGGGGTTCATTTTCTTTCGGATTCCATGACATGGCACGATATTGGTTGGAAATGCATCGTGTCGAACCAAAGTGACATCGCTGCTATGGGCGCCCAGCCAGAGCACGCGGTATTGACGCTGGCAATCCCAGCGACCACGCGTGTCGGCGATCTAGAGGGCATCCTTTCCGGCGTAATCGGAGCGCTGGACCGGTACGGCGGAAAGCTCGTCGGGGGGGACACCGTTTCTTCCGACAGGATCATTATCAGCGTTTCGATGACCGGCCGTCTTCTGAATGAAGAGAAGCCGCTGAAACGCGATACTGCTCGTCCGGGACACCTTGTCGCGGTCACGGGGCCGCTCGGCGGCTCTGCCGGTGGCCTGATGGCGATGAAGGAAGCAACTCAAGGCAAGCACCAGATAAACCCAGACGATGAGGCGCAACTGTTGAATGCTCATTTCCGTCCGAATCCGAGGGTCGATCTTGCGGGCGCGCTAGTGGAATTTGGCGCAGAATGCGCGATGGACGTCAGCGATGGCCTATTGCTGGATTTGGAGCGAATATGCGTCGCGAGCGGCGTTGACGCCGTAGTTGACGCCGCCCGAGTTCCCATCGAACCTGCATTGCAGCGTGCATACCCTGAAGTCGCAACCGAGTTGGCGCTGACGGGTGGGGAAGACTACGAGTTGGTGTACGCAGCAGACGCCGAAACCATCGCGAACGTCAATGCGGCGCAGCACAGCGGCGAAAAAGCACAGTTCGGGATTGTCGGCAAGATCATACCCAGACAAAGAACCGACGCGAAGGTTACCGTTTTGGATGAAGCTGGACGCGAGATCGAGTTCGATGCCAAGGGTTGGGACCATTTCGCGGGATAGAACGAAGCGGTGATCCAAAGCGGTACAAATTTGATCGTCAGCGAATCAGAGGCGCAAACCGAAGCGATCGGACGATCCATCGGTGAGGTGATCCGCAGCGGCGACGCATTGTTGTTACGAGGCGAGATGGGTGCTGGGAAAACATGCCTGACGCGTGGCATTGCACTTGGCGCCGAATGCGAAGTATCAGCGCGTAGTCCGACGTTTATCATCCTGGCCGAATATCCCGGCCGCGTCCGCATCTTCCACTGTGATCTTTATCGCATTACTGGTGCTTCGGAAGCCTACGAACTCGCTTTGGATGAAACCTTGGGCCGCGGTGCATTGGTTGTCGAATGGCCAGAAAACGCCGACGGGGAGTTGCCTGACGACGCGCTCGAGATTCGATTCGTAACCGGGCCCTCGGCTGAAAAGAGGAAATTGTCGATGTCGACGAGCGGACCTCGGTCTGAAGATTTGCTTGAACGCATTTTGAGCGCCTTACAGGTTAAACAGTAGCCATGAAGGTTTTGGGCATTGATACGTCGACCGCGTTTGCCGGCGTCGGATTGAGCGTGGATGGCGAGACTTCGACCGCGACGTGGTGGTCGCGACACAATCATGGACGCGAGGTAATGCCTGCGGTCATACAGCTGTTGGACGCCGCACGAATAGAGGCACGTGAACTAGATGCCGTCGCCGTCGCATTAGGTCCAGGAGGATTTAGCGCGGTTCGGGTCGGGATAGCCACTGGTCAAGGCCTGGTTGCACCGACAAATGCACCGTTGATAGGGATTCCGACACACTTGATTCAGGGTTTCCCTCATCGCGACGAAATCGACAAGCGGATTGTTTCGTTGATTCCGATCGGGCGCCGCCAAGTTTCGTACGGCGTGTTTGCGGGCCCTGTGACGGCGTTTGACGAACCGGTCGACATCGGTATCTGTGATATCGCTGAGATCGAAAATCATTTCGACGATGACGAAACGATTCGGTGTGGAGAAGGCGCTGTCGAAACAGCACCGGAGGAAGCGGATACCCGTCCCGTACGCGATCCTCACGACCTGCTCTCAATTGCGTTGGCACGCCTCGAACGCGGCCTTGGCTTTGAGGGATCAGTTGAACCCGTCTATTCGCGTCCGCCGACTATAACCGCGCCCAAACGGGCGTGAACGAGTGCCAGCCGGAGCGTTTTGCACAATAGAAGTTTGGTGCGTTAATCCACTTGAAACGAATCACTCGTCGAGGACACGAAAAACATGGATCTAGAGCGAACGTTGGTCTTGGTTAAACCCGACGGAGTGCAGCGCGGCTTGGTCGGCACGATATTGGGGCGACTCGAGGCGACGGGCATGAAGATCGTAGGCATGAAGTTCATGCAAGTGAGCGAAGCGTTGGCTCAGCGACACTACGCCGAGCACGAAGGCAAACCTTTTTATGAAGGCCTCGTGAGCTACATCACGTCGGCGCCGGTCGTCGCATTATGTTTGGAAGGCCCGGACGCGATCGCGGTCACTCGGAAACTGATGGGCGCGACTAGCCCGAATGAGGCCGCACCTGGGACGATCCGCGGGGATTTTGGCGTCGAGATCAGCCGCAACTTGGTGCACGGCTCGGCGAATGCCGAGGACGCCGCGCGTGAGGTCGGGCTTTTCTTCGCCGACGAAGAACTGATCGACTACGCTAGGGCGAATGACGCTTGGATCGCCTCTGACGACGGCTGATCCGAACGGTTACTGGAGTCTTACCACCTCGGTAGCCTGGGACCACAGTCCCTCGAGATCGTAGAACTCACGCGTTTCGCGGTTGAACAGATGGACGATGAAACCGGGGAAGTCGATCAACAGCCATCCACCCGCGCCAGACCCTTCTCGATTGTTGCGTCGGGTTCCGAAATCACGAATTTTCCGTTCTATCCGGTCTGCGAGCATCTCGAGATGACGTTCGGTCTCGCCGCTTGCGATCACGAAGTAGTCGGTGAAATCGCTGACGTTTCGGGTGTCCAGCAGGACTACGTCGGCGCCGAGATTGGCGGAAGCCTCTTCAAGCGCGGCACGAGCAAGCTCCTCGATCGATTTCACAGCGGTTATATCGCTTGAGGTCGTTGCCATCTTGTTTCGGATTATATCGGCTTAAACCGGCGCCAAAAACTGGCCGTGTCTCGCAAAGCTCCCCATCGCGCAGGGTTTTATTCTGGAAAGGAGGCGGATCGCGCGGGCGATGTGCCTGATTCGAAATCGAATATCCGCGATTTTGCGGAACCCGAATTTATCTGATGAGTAACAGCAAAAAGAGAGCGCTCGTTGCGATGAGCGGTGGGGTCGACTCCTCCGTAGCGGCGGCATTGCTGGCGCGCGAGGGATTTGAAGTCATAGGTGTGACGATGCGTTTGTTCCCTGCGCCGTTCGAAGGTGCTGGCAAACTCTCGAAGTCGTGCTGTTCACTCGAAGACGTTGAAGACGCGCGTGCTACATGCCGCATCATCGGCGCTAAGCACTACTACATGAACTTCGAGAAGGAGTTCCAGCAGCACGTCATCGACTACTTTGTCGGCGAGTATCGACAGGGTAGAACACCGCACCCGTGTCTAGCCTGCAACGACAGGTTGAAGTTCAGCTTCCTGATGGAACGTGCGGAGTTGATGGATGCTGACCTCGTTGCAACTGGGCATTACGCGCAGATCGCTCGTGACGAAAACGGGCACCATTCGCTGATGCGCGGAGCCGACGCGTTGAAGGACCAAGGGTATGTTCTCTATAACCTGCGTCAAGACCAGTTGCGCAAACTCAGGTTCCCGGTCGGCGGGTTTACCAAAGACGAGATTCGTGCGGTCGCGCGTGACGAAGGATTGCCGGTTGCCGATAAACCGGATTCGCAGGACATCTGCTTTATTCCCACCGGCACGTATCGGGAGTTCGTGGCCGAGCGCCTGGAAAAGCCGACCTCAGGCGTCGTCGTCGACGTAGAGGGTAATGTACTTGCCGAGCACGATGGAATTCATCAGTTCACCATCGGGCAGCGGAAGGGATTGCCGATCGCCGGTGGCAGAAAGCGTCCGATCTACGTCACGTCGATCAACTCAAAGTCAGGGACCGTAACCGTCGGATCAGTGGAAGGGCTGTTACGCCGGGAAGTATTCGCTTCTGCAGTTAACTGGATCGATGGCTACCCTCCGACGGATGTTGAACTTACTGCGAAGATCCGGTACCGCAGTCCTGAAGAACCGGCGATGATTGAGATGCTCACCCCGCAAATTGGGAAAGTCACGTTTTCAAAGCCGATGCGAGCTTGCACGCCCGGACAAGCGATCGTCTTTTATTCAGGCGAAAAAGTCCTCGGTGGTGGTTTCATTGAACTCGAATCACCCTTGTCAGAGGCCCCAGTCGCCACTGATTTAGCCGCGGCCGCCTAGCCGGTTCGCCAATCTAATCAATCAGCATCCGAGTTTCGCGTATGCTGTTCGGGTCATGGCCCAGTCGAAAAATCGGGAAACTAGGCCTACATTCGCGATCGAACTGGAATGCCGAAGTTCGGGTTATCGCGTAATCGCCGGCATCGATGAAGCTGGCAGGGGCGCACTTGCAGGTCCGGTTGTAGCCGCGGCCGTCGTGCTACCCCACGATCTGTCTGAAGAAAAAGCCGCTTTAATCGACGATTCCAAGAAACTGACCGCCGACCAAAGAGATGCCGCGTTTGGGGAGATACGCACCACAGCAAATTCGTACGGTGTGGGCATAGTGCCGGCCGAACGGATCGACGAACTCGGAATCGTTCCTGCGACCAAGCTGGCGATGCGCGACGCCATACGTGGCGTAAGGTGGCGGGTCGACTTCCTACTCATCGATGCAGTCACCAACATCGGCATAGCGACACCCTCGAAATCCATAATTCGCGGTGATTCGAAATCCTTGTCGATAGCCGCCGCCTCAATTGTCGCGAAAGTTACTCGCGACCGTATCATGGCGGACCAATTCGAAGACCAACACCCCGGCTACGGTTTCGCCCACCACAAGGGTTACGGTACATCTGCCCACATGGAAGCTTTAGCAAAGCTCGGCGCCAGCCCAGTCCATCGTCGGACGTTCAAACCAGTCGCGAAAGTCATCGCAGATAGGTCATGGGCGGCACTAGGAACCACTGCGGCTTCAAACATCGCCGAACGCGGCGAGATGAACCTGCCCAATGGTATGGGTTCGAATGCCGAGGAAGCCGCCGTCGGCCACCTCCGAGACTTGGGTTACCGGATCATCGACCGCAACTACAAAACCCGTTACGGCGAAGTCGACATCATCGCGCAAATCGGCTCTGAGTGGGTTTTCGTCGAGGTCAAGGCACGCAACTCAAACGAGTTCGGGGCGCCAGCCGAGGCGATGACACCCGCCAAGCTTCACCGCATTGAAAATGCTGCGCTCGGATACCTGGCTTCTGAGGTTGGTTCCAAAGTCGTGGATTGGCGGATCGATTTCGTCGGGGTCACGAGATCGTCAGATGGCCGATACCTCGACTTCGATGTGATACGAAACGCGCATTATTGATCAGCGACGCTTACGTTCAGAACACCGCTATCGGGTTTACCGGCGAGCCAGTGACAGTTGGAAGTCTCAACGGCAGGATGTTGATTAGGAACTCCCACCGTCCGCGTTGTTGACATGCCACCGCCAGGTCGTCCAGCCAAGCATTGTCGAGGATCCAGAGCCCCATGCCGACGATACCGACTTGGTGGACTGGGTTGCTGAATCGCTCGTAACCCGAGGGTTGAACATCGTTGCCGGTGTCGGAACCCATGACTGCGACCCCGCGCTCGTGCATAAACGGCAGAATTTCAGGTCTCGGACCTGATGATCCGGCTACGTAGGCGTCTACCGGGCCTAGCTCCTCCCGCATGCCGAGCTGTCCGGTTCGGAGTAGAAGCACGTCGCCTTGGCGGACCTCGAATCCGCACTGCGCTTCGGCAGCCGCGATGTCGCCCATTCCGACACCATCGCCCCGTTCGATGTACCGGACATCGCGCAGCATCGGCGCATCCACTAGAACCCCTCGCGTGATTATGCCTCCCACCGCCGCGGTCACATCGAGTTCGGTTGCGCCGTCGGCCACAGTGACGACTGACGATGACCTTCCGTTGTATGCCTTACCGTCCCAGAAGAAGTGGGCAAGCGAGTCTACGTGAGTCACGGTGTGGCCGTGGAAGACTAGGCCGAAGTAGTCGATCGCCACTTGACGGTCGGGACCCTCGCCGGGCCTGTAGACATCCCCGGAACCAATCATGTAGTGCTGAGGTGGACGAGGCACATCGACGGCCGCTTCGAAACCCATCGGTCGAGCGCAAGAAACGGTCGAATGTTCCTCTACCAGCGACAAAGCATCCTTCATGGTTTCGCCGCTGAGGTGGTTGAGGGTACCGCGTTCATCGTCGTCGCCCCACCTACCCCAGTTGTTGAGGTCCGTGTGGAGCCATTGGAGGAGATCGTCCTGGGAAGGTGGATTGGTGGTCATCGGAAATCTCGGGTTCTGAATGAGCTGGTTCAGGGGCGCTTTTAAAGCTGTCGGTGATTATAGTGCGCCGCGATCCATGGTCATTCGGATTCCACTCCGCAAGTTAGAATCACGGGTGGCGCGCTAGCTCAATTGGCAGAGCAAGTGACTCTTAATCACTAGGTTCGGGGTTCGAGTCCCCGGCGCGTCACCACGTGTGACTGTAGGCAGAACCGTTCCTGACATCCGCACTTCCTCGGGATCTGCACCTGGCATATTGCCATCCATCGGCAAGGGAATGGTGTACCTTAGGCGAGCTTGACCCGGTTCTACGTCGATCTGCTTAACGAACGATCTGATGAACTCGCGACGTTCCGAAGGAGTGCTGTTGCTGAGCGATTTGCTGGCGCTTTCCGCGAATTCGGCGACTGAGTCGGTGTTAAACATGCTGGTGTCAGGTGCCGACAGCGCCGCCGCTAATTCTGAAGACGTTTGAAGCAGCCTACTTTCACGCTCGCGATGTTCCCGGATCCGGGGAGCGATGTCCTGTATTTCGAGGTCCGAAGTTTCAAGAGCTAGATACAACCGTTCAAGCCGCGTGCGCACATCCGTTATTTCAGCTTCGATCGACTCCATTTGTCGGCGCAGGTCGCGCTCGACATCATTTCTCTCGTCGTTGACGAATTTGACTAGTTCTCTAATGTTGGCGTCGGTAAGGACGTTTTCGCGGATGTGGTCCAACACTGACTCTTCGAAACGGCGAGCATTGAGTCTCGGAGTGCCGCACGCTTCCTTGCCGTGTTTGATCAAAGACTGGCAAACGTAGTAGCCGTATTTGCCGCTTTTGGCCGTCTGGCCGTTCAGCGCCCGGCGACAGGGCCTGCATTTAGCCAAACCGCTCAGCAGGAAAGCACCTGTGACGCGCCTTGGGTGAATCACCTGTCGAGCTCTGGATCTCATTGAAGATGCGACGCGTTCAAAAAGTGACCGCGACACAATCGCGGGGAACGCGTCTGGCACCCTGACGGGCGGCGACTTGTCCTTGGAGTTGACTCCCCAAATCATCGTGCCCGTGTAGGTCTCCTTTTTAAGGATTTGGTGGACTACGGTCTTGGACCAACGCTTTCCGGTAGGACTGGCAATTCCTTCACGGTTAAATGTCCTGGATATATCGAGAATGCTCTGCCCGGAATCCGCCATCTGGAAAATCCTGAGCACGACGGCGGCTCGTTCGGGATCGATTTCCAAGCGCGGGCGCTTTTTTGGACCATCGTCAACGTAAGTCTTCCTGTAGCCGTAAGGAGGGTGTGACGAAACCCAAAATCCCCGCGATGCTGATTCCCTCATGCCCCGAGTGACTTCTTGTGCGAGGTTCGCTGAGTAAAACTCGTCGACGCTCTCTATGATTGCCTCCATCAACCTGCCTGTCGGAGAATCATCCGCGTGCTCCGTGATGGATACGACGCGGATACCCCGTTTTCGTAGCATGGACTTGAAGGCGACGGCGTGCTCCCGACTGCGTGTGAAACGGGAAAACTTCCATACCAGAATCTCGTGGAATAGGGCTTCGGATTTCCTTGCGTCGTTGAGCATCTGGCGGAACTGAGGTCTGTTCGCCACACGACCGCTTTCCGCTTCGTCGATGTACTCGCGGACTACTACGTAGCCGTTCCTTTCGGCGTATTCTCGCAGGGCGCGCAGCTGGGCCGCGACCGAAAGGTCGACGTCCTGTTTGTCGCTGGAAACCCTGGCGTAGAGTGCTGCTGGAATCATTTCGAGTCGTGTATTCATGAGTTCCTTCGATGTATCGATCTTCGAGTTTGGATTGAGTCAGAAACCCGTCGCCGGCGCGACCTCACGTATCTGATATCACGTCGCGGCAAGCAACGTGCGCGATTGGATCGCGGAAGAGCCGAAGCCGGTTCCAGCAGTTCGAACGCGAGACGTCTCTCTGGGGGCGCTCGATGTTCAAATCGCGAACCGTCGACGCCGCGGCGAATGGTCGCCGTTTCGCCGGAGCCGACCATGCGCGCTCTAAATCTGTTGAAACGAGTCGTAGCCAGCTGCGGTCCGAGGGCGTCGCGATGCGCGTGCGGAACGGCCAAGACGACCACCTTTGTGAGTCTTCCGCGCCAGATGTATGGACGAACCGCCGCTGCGAATCCCTGTGAACTGGACTTGCACGGCTTCAGTTCGGCGTAGAGAGGCGTTCGCGTCCGCGCCGCCCAATCTGCGAGTGATCCGTCCGGCGGCGGCTCGCCGATCTGCGGTTCGCGGTCCTCGATCAGTCGCGGCATCGGTTGAATCAGCGGTTCGAAGCCAGACACGCAAACAGCTACCGTCTCACGCAACGGTCGAAGGCGATTTGACGAGTGTCCGACCGCGCAGGACCGCTTCAGCCGGTTCTCGTAAAGAATCGCCGCCAACGGCGGGTCGTCGAGCACCTCCGCCAGGCGCATCGTGACCGAGGCGAACGAGCGTCCGAATTCTTCGTGCAGGGCGATCACGTCGAAACCGCGTTTCCGCGCGCTGACGGCGAATAGACCTTCCGACCCTGAGCAGATGCTCCATCGCATGCCCGCCTTCAACGTCTTCAGGGACGGACGGGTCTGCCCCGGAAGCCACAAGTTCCCGGACGCGGTGGAGGAGATACCCGAGTCCTTCTTCCAGTCCTACTTCTCCCTTACAGGAGATTCGAAGGACCGCTCGAAGAAGCATCCCGACAACCTGCAAGCGCTCTGGGAGGAGTTAGATGGAAAGACCGAATACCCGGCAGAAGACCTTGTTCCCCAATGCACCGTGGCTCAGGCAGTCGCAGTCTCGGAGGGGAGACGCGGTCGCCGCTGGTGATCAGCCTGATGCCAGCGTCCAGTCGAGGCCGGTGGGCCACTTGGTCAATCACGCCTCAGGACTTTCGGGCTCGCACGGCATCGGGTTCGACTACATTCTCGGCTCGGGCGGCGTATACGTCCAGTCCGAGAGCGCGGACCTGACGGCCAGGGTCCTGGTCGCCCCGTGCGAGGTGCGGGGACTGGCCCCCGTGGACGAGAAGGTGGAGCTCGCCCACGGCCCGATTCCGGCGCGCCTGTTCGATACGGGATTGCACTGGTTCCGGGACGACCCGCACACCGAGCGGTTCTTCGCCGTCCGCTGGGACGACGACGCCTACCGCGCGGTGATACCCCCGCAGAATGGGACGGCTTCGTCCCTCGAATACCGACCCGCCACTGGCGTGGTCGCCGAGTTCCACTCGCACGGAACCCTCCGCGCATTCTTTTCGAAGACCGACGACGAGGACGAGCAGGGGTTTCGCATCTACGGCGTCGTGGGACGCCTCGACGCGCCCGAACCGGAACTGAGTCTCCGGATCGGCGTCTACGGCCATTTCGCTCCGGTGGAATGGCCGCAGGTCTTCGACGGCCCGCAACCGGGTGTCAAGCTGGTTGCCGCAGGGCGGGGATCGGCACCAGAAACATCCAGCAAAAAGGAGGTGAATGCAGATGCCCTACTACCTTGACAACGCGTTCCTGCTGAACGAGCCCTGGATCACCGTGGTCGGCTGCGGCGGGACCGGCGGCTTCGTCGCAGAGGGACTGTGCAGGCTCTTCCAGGGGAGGCAGGCCACCATCGTCCTGGTCGACCACGACCGGGTGGAGCCCCGAAACCTGCTGCGCCAGAACTTCTACGCCGAGGACGTCGGACAGTTCAAAAGCAAAGCGCTTGCCGACCGGCTGGCGAAGGCCTACGGACGTCCGGTCGGATACTCGGTCTACCCCTTCCGGGAGTACGACGACGACGTTCGCCCCCACGGACACGGCTACCCCGGCCTGCACGCGTACGGCGACAGTCTGATCATCGGCTGCGCCGACAACGCCGCCGCGAGAAAGTCCATGGCCGAGTGCCTGCCGGGCGACCCGCGCCGCTGGCTCATAGACGCGGGCAACGACACCAACTGGGGACAGGTGCTCATCGGGAACGTCGCGGAGCCGGTGGACTTGGACGAACCGCCATTCACCGGGGAGACCTGTCACCTTGCACCTGCGCCGACCCTTCAGCGGCCCGACCTGCTGACCGCCGTGTCGACCAGACCGCCGGACGTGGACTGCGCGGCGGCCCTGGACCTCGTCGACCAGGACCCCACCATCAACCAGATGATGGCGTCGCTGGTCCTGCAGGTCGTCCGTCGCATGGCGGCGGGTACCTGCCCATTCATGGGCCTGTACCTGGACATGGATCAAGGGACGGTCAGCCCCACCTACGTCACTCCCCAGGCTGTCGAACGGCTTGTGGGCGTTGACGCCGACCCGGAACACCGGGCATAGCCGACGCACCGCAGGGCGATATCGCTCCTGCGGCAAGCGCGCGTGTATCCATCGGACGTGCAACGAAAAAGGAGAAGCCATGTCTGACGAAACGAGGCCAATCAAGGTCTGGCGGGACGACTGCAGCGGGTTGCGCGGGCACCCGCTGGTTACGAAGGAGCTGGGAGAGAAGATCCCCGCGCTCCGCACCAACGAGACCGTCGAAGACAGTGACGACGTTATCGCCCAAGTCAAGCTGTTCAGCCCCTACAGCGATTGGACCTGGTACATCACCGAGTGGGAAGCCGAGACTGGACTCTGCTACGGCCTCGTCGAAGGCTTCGAGACGGAGTGGGGGTACTTCGGGCTCGCGGAGCTGGCGGAGGCGAAGGTGTTCGGCGGCGTCCCCGCCATCGAGCGCGACCTCTACTGGGAACCGAAGACCATCGGCGAGATCACCAGAGAAACGTCGAAGATCGCGGCGTAGCCATCGAGAGTGGCCGGCGCACAAACGAAGGAAAGGAGAAGACCCATGCCGGAGAAGAACGGAACGGCAACATCTCGGTCGGACTCCGAGGCCGTCAAGGAGCAGGGCTCCGACAGAGAGACGGCAGGGGAGTCCAAGAGTCCCGAGGAGGCAGGAACCACTGCCGACGCCGAGGCGCAAACCGGCGCAGCCGAGGAATTGAAGGTCGTCGTCTCGATCAAAGGGGGAAGGGCAACAGTCGGGGTGCAACAGCCCTCTTCGGACCCGCACATCGAGACGTTCGAAGACGCTGATCTAACGGGACTGGCGCAGGCAGTAGTAGCCGTAACCGAAAGAGCGATGGTCAGGTGGGATGAGTCGCCCAAGCATCCCGCCTACGAACGCCCGGCTCCGCCGGCCCGGCGTCGCAACGACCGTCAGCAGGGAGCGGACCAGGATCAACAGCAAGAGCCGAGGTTGTTCTAACCGAACGATGCTGGTCGACGCAAGTCCCTCGACCGCGGACACGAGGCAGGCCGCCAATCACTTGGCGGCTTGCCCCTGCGATCCCCATATGTAGCTTTTTTGCGTCTCCGGACCAATGAACGGGGCCGTTTCGCCACTTTGTCCCTGCATATTTGGCGTTTCTTGTTTTGTTTCCGGCGCTCCGCCGATACTTGGTTGGGACGAGAATCGGTCTGCCTTCACGCTGTCCTTCAGGACCTCGGCGAGTGGGATATCCGGATTCGTCTTCCGCGCACGGTCACGACCGCACGCTCTTCAAGCGCTCGGCGATGATCCTCAATCACCGCTCTAACCGCTTCGATTCGCTGAGGCACTCGAACATCGGGCAGGAGAATCAGTCCCGCGTGAGAAACACGTCGCAGGTAGATGAGTTCCCCGAAGTCCTTGTCCATCGTGACGAAGACACGGTTCTCCGACTCTGCCAGCCCGAGCAAAGACGCGTCTCCCGTGTCCGGTCCGAGACTCTGCGCTTCAACAACGTCGTACCCTTCGTCGCGCAGCCACTCCGCAAGCCGCCGCCCGGCGCATCGGTCCACCAGGAACCTCACGGCGCTGACACTGAGACTGGCGCCAGCGTGTCGCCGGCTATCACCGTATGGGCGTAGGCGATGCAGGCGCGGATGTCGTCCGGCTCCAGTTCGGGGTAATCGTCCAAGAGTTCCTCTTGCGTCGCTCCTTGGCTCAGCAGGCTCAATATGAGCTCCACCGATATCCTCATGTCCCTCACGATGGGTTTGCCGCCGAAAACATCGGGGCGAGCCGTTATACGGCTTAGGAGTTCATGATCGGTGGTCATCTCTTTTCTCCTTCATGCCTGTGCGGTGGAATACCGCGGCGTCAGCGATGGAGTGATGGTGCGCTAAAACTGAACTTTCGGATCGAACGCGTGCACGTTCCTTCGTAGAGCGAGACAATCGCGGACGGCTCCGTTTTTCATGATATTCGTTCGGCATCGGTCTTGGTAGTTGATCGCTCATCCCGGATATCGAATACAGCGATCCGTTCAGGAAATAGCACGAACCTCCCGTGCGCGTAACGGTCGATCAGCTCTTCGAGTTTGAATTGCTTGATCATCCTCGAGGCATTGATGAACCGCCTCCTACGCATTCCCGCCCAACATTCACTGGAGATTCGCCGCCTTGCATTTGAAGAGGTCGTCCGAATCCTCGGCGAAGCGGTACCCCGGCCGCACTCGCATCCTCAACTCCGTACAACATCGAGACTCAGTCGGCGCATCGCTTCCGGCTCCAAAGCCTGGATCGACTAGGACCGCATCATGAGGATCATCAAATCCGCAGCTTCAACGATTGGATGTCAGTCGTATTCGAGGGTCAGGACAAATCGGATGAACCGACTGCAGTGCCGTTGGCGGCGAATTTCCTCCGTCGCAAGTTGAGGGGGTATAGCATTTGAGGCAGGCGAATACACTCGAACGGGCTGATGTTCCATGTTCTCTTCACATCAAAAGTCAGCGGCTTGGGGCTGGATTCTCGTCCTGATCCTGTCGTTGGCGACCGTGCTGGGTGCCTTGTCCTGCGCCAACGAAAACTTGGTGCTTCAAACCGTTGAGGTTTCCGTCGTTCATACTGCGGAAGTGCCTGTTCCAGAGACGGTGGTAGTCGAAAGGCCGTTCATCGTCGAGATTCCGGTCGTCCATACCGTTGAAGTGCCGGTCGAACCAGAAGTGTTCATCAGGGTTCCAGTTCCGGAGACAGTCGTGGTTGAAAGGGAGGTCGTTGTTGAAGTCCCGGTTATTGTGGAGATTGAGAAAACGGTGCAGGTCGGAGTGCCCCAAACGGTGATCGTGGAGCATATAGTCCACGAAGTTGTCATCGTAGAAGTTA
Organism: Dehalococcoidia bacterium; assembly: GCA_965207515.1. Lineage (GTDB taxonomy): Bacteria > Chloroflexota > Dehalococcoidia > Lucifugimonadales > Lucifugimonadaceae > Bin127. Next base: position 138,223 of record OZ242286.1, read on the forward strand.
CCTACGAAGATGCGGCACACCGCTTCATTCCGCCCATGCGATGGTGGGAGCCGCGTATCGCTTTCAACTCCAATCGCGACGGAGACGATGAGATCTACGTTACGAACTCGGAAACGTCTCATTGGGTTCAGCTGACCGATAACGAAGCTGCAGACCGCAATCCGTCTTGGTCTCCGGACGATGCTCGGATAGCGTTCGAATCCGATGCACAGGGCTGCTTCGCCATTTACGTCATGAGTTTCGACGGGAACGATGTCACCGCATTGACAGACAGTACGACTGATGATTTCGATGCCGACTGGTCGCCCGACGGCGAAAGAATCGTATTCAGATACAATCGCGACGGCGACGATGAGATTTACGCCATGGATGCCGACGGTTCAAACGTAGTTCAATTGACAGACAATTTCTATTCCGAACGAGACCCTGACTGGTCCCCAGACGGCACTCGAATCGCATTTGCTTCTGACCGAGCCGGAGATCACGACATCTACGACATCTACGTCATGAAGACCGACGGTTCCGATGTAGATCAACTTACAAACTTGCGAGGAAATCTGCGCAATCCCGTTTGGTCTCCCGACGGCACCAGAATCGCATTTGCTTCAGATCATCATGAAGACGAAAACTACTCAATCTACATAATGACCACTGATGGATCCAATATGTACCTGAAAGCTGACCTTCATAATGACGGAAATCACGGACTCGCATGGTCCCCCGACGGCGAGCAAATCGCCTTTGCGTCAAACTTTGACGGAGATTACGACATCTACGTCGTCAATGTCCACGATCCGAATATCGCCAAACTGATCGACACCGACTACCAAGAATCCGGAATCAGCTGGTCGAAACCTTAAATCCGCCTTGCGCCTACTATAAACACGAAGCGCGGCGACTTTCCGGGTCTGGCGGCCGTAATCATCGGCGCTTCGGTGCTGATCGCCTTCGCCGCGATGCAGATGCCGCCTTCGCGTCCGGCCGTGGCGCAGGACGCGTCTTCCGGCGCGGATCTGGCGGAGTTGTCCGTGCTCATCGGAGGATTGTTGGAACCGTGCTTCGATCCCAAGGTCACTACATACGCGATCCGAATGATCAAAGAGCATTGCGACACCGGTATCGACAGCGCATAGATCGCTGTCAGAGCATGCGACCGGAACACTACGCTGATGGCGACATCAGGAGGAAGGGAAATCTCACACATGTACACCTATGGCATCCTCGGGGCCGATCACGGCAAGTCAGTGACGACTAAAATCAAGGTCGTCGCGCCGGACGGCGTCGGTACCAAGACCTAGACCCTGACCACCGAACCGTTGCCGACTCCGACGCCCACATCGATGTGTAAGCCATCGCCCACGCCCGATCCGCTCGCCGCCCGTTCATGACCGGGGCACGGGAGTCTCGAAGCCGCAGAGAGCCTATACGATTTCGGCCGCGTTGAGCCTCAGCGACTTGAGCGGCCCCGACTCTACGAAATCTCCCGCAAACAGAGCATCGATGTTGATTTTGTTCATCAAGACGGCGCGCCGCTAACGAATCCGCGATCGCTAGGCGTCTGATTTGCATAATCTGTGTTCTGGTGTTACAAAATCTTCATAATCCGCCGCGCCCTGTGTCTACGAAATACGCGACCCAGGCGTCTCCCGAAAAGTGAAATTTCTATCAAATCAGAGTTATGCCCCCCCCCCGACTTGGATTCTTGACGATAGAGCGGTTCTTGATTACTTTAGCCTTGTTGATAGCCGCTTCAGTGGCGATATCGGTGTTGGTTCTCACGGTATCGGCGCAATCTCCACCCTTTGGGGTCTATCCCGGCGATCCGGTGAGTGCGGCTGACGAGGTCTTCGTCAGCCTCGACACGAGTCAAGACGCCACCTGTGGCGTCACTGCGGCGAACAACATCCGTTGCTGGGGATCAAACCTTGATGCACCTCTTTGGGCCGGTGGATTCACGGATGTCGCGGTAGGGGTGTATCACTCCTGCGGCGTGAAACTGGATGGCACGGTTCAATGCTGGGGTAGGAATACTTTAGGCGGCGGCCAGCTGACTCCCCCTACTGATAACGGAGTTCCGATCAAGTTCAAATCCATCGACTCCTATAATCGACACACATGCGGCATCAGAGCCGACAACGATGGGGTCGTGTGTTGGGGAGACGATAGCGCAGGCAAGGTGACCGGGACTAGGAATCCAGCGGGCGGACGGTACGTCATGTACGACTACTCGAACGACGTTTTCACGAAAATCACCACCGCGCGTTTGCGCACCTGCGGACTGATTATCACTCAATCTGGGGACGGCGGAACGAATGTGAGATGCTGGGGAGAAAACCGGAATGAGCGCTTCTGGGCTTCTGTACCGAATCCCTATTCATCTACCGTCTTCAAAGATATCGACAGCTCGAATGTTTTCAACTGCGGCATCATCAACGGCGGAGCAGATGATGGGAAGGCCGTATGCTGGGGCACTGATCAGTACGGCGTCATAGGAACCGCGATCGGGAACAGCGGCGGTGAGCAATTCGTCGGAGAGCCATCAACTGATCGCTTCATCAAAGTTTCAGCTGGCGAGTATCACGCCTGCGGCATCAAGACTGACGACACGATCACTTGCTGGGGCGCGACCGAAGGGTTCGGAGTTTCGCGGGCATACGGTCAGGCCGATGTACCAGTGGAGCATCAGAACTCCACCTTCAGCGAAGTAGTATCGTCTCATTACCACACCTGCGCGATACTCGACGGGCAGAACGGACAGATCGAAGGCGATGTGATCTGCTGGGGAGCGGAGATACCTTACGATCCACTTAGTCCACAGAATGTGCCTGATGGGCGTATATTCGATCCCGATCATCCGTATCCGCCGCCGAATCAGTTTCCCCAGATAAGCTCTGGCATCTACTTCAACTGCGGACTCAGCATGGAACGCGATCTCGTCTGCTGGGGAGGATCGATTTACTCGCCGGGCATCGCGGAGGGTCCCTTCAAGACGATCGACATGGGTGAACTGCATGTCTGCGCGGTTCGAGAAAGTGGGCACGTCAACTGTTGGGGATTCAACAACAACCTGCAAGGATCAGGCTGGTCTCCCGACTTTGGCTCAATTGAATCGGGCACTTCGCCCCCGAGCGCTCTATACAACGAGACGTCGGCTGTCAAGGACCTGACAATCGATTACTCTTTCAAATCGGTGTCGGCGTCCTTTTTCCACACTTGCGGGATTTTGGACGGGCTTGGAACGGGTCAGACCGATGGACAGGTGCTGTGCTGGGGGCACAATCGTAACGGGCAGGCGACACCCCCGGAGGGTATGACCTTCGCGTCGATAAGTGCTGGCTGGTACCACACTTGCGGGCTGCTTGACGACCAGAACGGACAGCTCGCTGGAACCCCGGTATGCTGGGGCGGCGAGAACGACTTGGATGACGACGGCAATGTCTTGTCTACATTTTGGGACTACGACAGTCGAGCTGATTTCGGACAGGCCGACGTGCCACCAGAGCTGGATGGTGTTCCGTTAAGCACGATTTCGGCGCGACGATTTCACACCTGCGGCATATCTGCGGACACCAGTCGATTGGTCTGCTGGGGTTTGCCCGAACTCGCCGAAGTGCCTGAAGAATTCGCAGAAGATCAATTCTCGGCCGTCGCCACTTCCTGGCAAGCAACCTGCGGCATAAACTCCCGAGGCCTCGCGAAGTGCTGGGGACACGACCGGTGGTCCGAGTATGTGCAGCAGTTGAGAATCCCCACTGACTATGCGGGGACTCGATTCGTGGCAATCAGCGTGGGGCGAGACCACGTCTGTGCCACCAGGGAAGATGGAAAAGTTATCTGCTGGGGCGCCGACGCCGATTTGAGCACACCGCAACTCGAGATCTACCGTCCGCACCCCACGGTTCCGGGAGCTTTCAGGATCGTCAACACCCGGCAGGCCTGGGTTCCGCGTGAGTTCCGCGTCGCGCCGATAGATTTAATCCCTTTGCCGATCGATCCATCACCCACTCCCACTCCAGGACCTGTTGCGTGGCCCGACATACTTCGCATTGAGCCGTCGATACGCGGAATCTCCCTGAGACCTGACGATCCAATGCTCATCGAAGTGAAGGTGTACGGACGGCAGGACATCCGCGACGATGCGCTGGGCGACTCGTCGGAGGTCACGTTCGACTGGAGTGCCGAAGACATGATGGAGCAGTCAGGGCCTGAAAACGGCGAGTTCGCTGAAAGTGAGCGCCTTGGCAACAACCGGGAACGCAACGATCGGCCGGATGATCGGCGCGTGCTCTACACCGCACCTGCCGATCCGGGGCGGTATCGCATAAGGGCATCGCTGGATGTCGGCCCCGAATGTCTGGGAGTGCGCGAAGGCGAGACTGAACAGGATGCCGTAGACCGTTGCACCGCGGTGTTCGACGTGACGGTTCTTCGCCGTTCGCTCGATCCTTCGCCATCTCCTGATCCGGTGGATCCGGAGGGCGAGCTCCCGGAGGTCATCGTGGATGAAAACGGAAGAAACTACGAGGTGTTTACTCCCGAGGACGGGGGCGAGTTCGTTGGGGAGAATTGCACATTCAAGGTGCCTCGCGGAGCGGTCAACACCCGCGAAGTGATCGGCATATCGATCGCTGTTCTGGAGGATGACGCTGAGAAGCTGCTGGTTGCAGATTATCGTTTCATGACTTATGGCATCCAGTGCCGCATCGATGCCGTGGATGCTCTAGGCGCGAGGCTGATCGACTACCGCTTGGGCGTGTCAGCGGAGGTCTGCATGCCTCTCCCTGACATGTTCCGTCCCCAGGCAACAAAAGTGCTTGTAGGAGCTATCAATCCTGATGGCACATTGACAGCGTTGGGCGGCAGGCTTTTCCTGGCGACGAAGACCGGCGCGTTGAAGGTTTGCAGCAACATCAGTTCGCTGTCGACGACTACAATCGTGGCCTTGCGTGCGGAGGCAGGAGGGGAGCTGCCTCCCACGCCAGCCGCCATGCCCGACGTGTCGGAGATTGAGAGTGGCGGAAGCCGTCTGTCCGAACTGCACTCTGCCGCTCTCATGCTTTTGGGCATATCCTCGATGGTCGTCGCGACCGTCGTTATCTGTCATCTGTTCGGAAGGCGGCGGGTATGGGAGAGATTTCCAGGACGACGATGGTGGAGTTAGCGGCACCCTGGTATTCGCTGCCGGGGAGGTCGAGAAGGTGATCTACGTCCACATCCACCCGGACGCTGGCCCTTACATCAAGCACAACGACCGGATCTACGTCGCTCTCGAAAACCTGGTCGGGGCTTGCGGCGTTTTGAGTGGATGCCTCGGCATCACGGGTGCGACAGCGTTCAGCCTTGCCGCGATTGTGCCGGGCAAGTCGTAGACGGGAAGGAGGTAAGCCGCTGCCCAGGGTGACGGTGTTGGTCGGTCCCGAGCCCCGGGACGGCGTGTTTCCGGCGCGTGAACAGACGTGATAGACTGACCGGGTCCAGCGCCGTCGGAGGGCGGTGGAGAAGCGAAACTCACTGGAAATGACGGCATGGTCGGCCAGCTAGGAGGAGACGATGGCATTATTGGTTGGCAGAATGGTTGAGCGATGCGCCAACTGGCCAGTGACGGTGGCGACATTGGTGGGCGTCGTCGGCTGCGTGGCCGGCCTCGCTTGGCGCCAGGCGCGGCTGGGAGAGTTGGGCCTGCTCGACGAACGGGGCTGGTACACGCCAGGAGAGGCGGCGGCCCTGTTCGATGCTATGAACCAGCTCGACGCCAGCGCAAGGGTCGTCTATGCGATCACTGCCCTCACCATCGACATGGTCTTTCCGGCCTCGTACGGTCTGCTATTGGCCGTCCTGCTGTTCCGGCTCTTTCGAGGCGGGGCGCCGTTGTATCTGCTGCCCCTGGCCCTTGCCGCCGCGGACGTGTTGGAGAACGTCACGGTCGCGGTGCTAGCCTTAAGCCACGACGGTGAGCCTTCTCCGCTGGCCTGGCTGGCCGCCGCGTTCACCTTGATAAAGACCGGCCTGATAGTGGCCACGCTGGCGGCGATAGGTGCCGGCGGGATGCTCTGGCTGTGGGCAAGAATACGTCAATCACGCTGATCCCCCTCACCTAGACCCTCTCCCATCGACGGAGTGGGAATCTTGCAGCGACGGTGTTGGTGGTGTAAAACGAGGGCATGGCAGCAGAGGCTAAAATTGCAGACCCGAACGCCCCCGCCACTAAGCTTGACATCGCCAACTTGCGCGCCGAGTTCAAGGAAGACATTGGGAACTTGCGTTCGGAGTTCAAGGAAGACATTGGGAACTTACGCGCTGAACTGTTGAAGTGGACGCTAACGACGGTAATCACGACTGGTGCGCTGATAGTCGCGGCGGTCAAACTGCTGTAGAACATCCGACACCCGCACCCTGATCCCCTCCGCCTGGATGTTCAAGAGGGAAGGGGGTTTTAGGAATTTCCGCATCGTGAACCCCCTGCGTCTCGCTTCGCTCGCCGCGTCCCCCTTTTGCTGACGCAAAAAGGGGAGGTGCACGCCATCCAGCTCGATGATTAGAATAGCTAGGAAGCACATCCTGCAAGGAGGCGCAGATATGCCAGCACCCGCGCAATCATCCAGGCCGACCGCGCCAACGCGAGCGGAGGAAGAGATTCGCTGCCTAGGTGATGCGATATATGAGCGAGAGATTCGCAGGCATGTGGAACCGGACCGTGTGTGGGAGGTTGTCGCCATAGACGTGGACAGCGGGGATTATGCCATCGCTGACACCGCGCTTGCCGCGACGGATGCCCTGCTAGAGCGGCATCCCGCGCTCAACGTTTGGGCAGTGAGGGTTGGCTACCCGACATTGCGCACTTTCGGGGGGGGCTCTCTGCGGAGAACCGGGTGATAGAGGGTTTCGTCAACGCCGGTCGCGAGGCCGTCGTGCCAATCTCACTCCGTGGCCCAGATGGACAGGCAACGGATGTGGACGCTGTGATAGACACTGGCTAAAGCGGTTCTCTGACCCTGCCACCGTCGCTGGTCGCGGAGTTAGAGCTGCCCTACGTGCTTAGCGGCAGGGCGACCTTGGCTGACTACACGGAAGTTGGCTTCAACGTGTACCGCGTCACCGTGCTCTGGGACAATGAGCCAAGGCACATTGAGGCCGACGCGGTAGGGAGCACGCCACTCATCGGCATGGCCTTGCTCGACAGCCATAGCCTTTACGTGGAAATAAAGGATGGCGGGCGCGTCGTCATACGGGCTGAATAACAACGAGGCGGCATCTTCTTTTTCGACTTTTCGCTGCGGTGTCAGGCGACCCACTCGGCTTCCGGCTTGCTGCAAACGGTCGCAGCCGAGACGGTCAACTGGGAAACAATCGAAATCAATACGCGCACCCTTAACACTTGGCACCAACTCGCGGATAAAGTCAGCGGTTGCTTGCCACAGTAACCGACGCGCATCGCACCGTCGAGGGGGGGCGCGGAAGTTCCGCGCAACTTCATCCCAAACGATGCGATGAGAGATTCGATCACTGTGGCAAACGCAGCACTGGCACACAAAATACCGAGATGTTACAGGATCCAATTTTGGTACAATGCCGTTATACCGCGTTAGCGCAGGCAAGATTGGAGATTGCGCATGACCACACTTGAAGGACGCGTCGAGCAGCTTGAGTTGAACGACGCCGCTGTCGCTGAGACGCTGCGCGATCTCGCCGAAGGTCAACGCTCTCTTGATCACAAGGTCGACGAAATCTCCGCGGACGTCAGGAGCTTGAAATCCGACGTCGGGGACGTGAAATCCGACGTGAAACTATTGAAATCCGACGTCGGGAGCTTGAAATCCGACGTCGGGGACGTGAAATCCGACGTGAAACTATTGAAATCCGACGTCGGGGGCTTGAAATCCGACGTCGGGGACGTGAAATCCGACGTGAAACTATTGAAATCCGACGTCGGGGGGTTGAAATCCGACGTCGGGGGGTTGAAATCCGACGTGAAACTATTGAAATCCGACGTCGGGGGCTTGAAATCCGACGTGAAACGATTGGATGCGAAGTTCGACAATCTGGATGCGAAGATAGACAACATAGCGAACGCGGTCGGGGTGCCTAGCGCTCCCGCTTTCCCGCCGAGCTACGACGACGATGCGTAGGACGGCGCGGCGGCAATCGTCATCGCTACATCTCATAACGTCGTGAAACGTTAGATTTGGGGGATTATAAGGGCTGTTTCGCTGGATTTCCCACCGCGAAAACGTGCGTGTGTCAGGTATATTATCGCCCACCACCGCTTACGGTAGATACCGCCATCTTCGAGATGTGGCTGGGCAGCCCACCCGTGCCCATCAGCACATACTGTAACCGGAGATCGTCGGACTGTCTGCCCGGTAGTAGAATTTGATTTGTAAAAGAACACCTTTAAAAGAACACCTTGTTGGAGGAGCCGAGGAGTGATTGAGCCGTTCTGGCCGACCGGAATTGGCGCAAACTCTGGGCCGACCGTCGGGTGAGATATGGTGATGCAAGACACGACATTTGCCAGGACACCGCAGGTTCGGGGAACCTGCGTGTTTCCGGACCCGCCGGAAGACCCGGACGACAAGATGACCAGCTTTGACCATCTGACGATCACGGGCGCGGCTCACTCCTTGGCGGTACATCTGGGCAACCGGGACACAACGTTGGTGGCCGGAGACCGCTACATGAGTCCGACGGTCACCAGAGACATGTCCGGGCTGCGGTATCCGGACCTTCTTGTCGCCTTCGGGGTGGACCCTGAAGCGTACCGCAGGAGCAACGCCTACGTGATCTCGGAGCAGGGGAAGGCGCCGGACTTCGCGCTGGAGGTGGCGTCGGGGAGCACAGGCCGGGTGGATGTGACGGAGAAGCGCGTGGACTATGCGCGTTTGGGGATAGGGGAGTACTGGCGCTTCGACGAGACGGGGGAGTATCACGGGGAGAGGTTGGCCGGTGACCGGCTGGTGGAGGATCGGTACGAACCCATAACCATAGAGACGATGTCCGATGGAGTCCTTCAGGGATACAGTCCTGTGCTGGGCCTGCACTTGCGATGGGAGGATGGAGCTTTGGTGTTCCACGACCCTGCGACGGGGCGTCCCATCGCCAGCCTGGAAGACGAGCGTCAGGCGCGCGAGGCCGCCGAAGCCCGAGTGCGGGAGTTGGAGGAGCGGCTCCGTCGCCAGGGAGCGTAACCCCACTGCCAGACCAATAGAGTAAGGCACAACAGGCAAAGTTTTTCCCGCCACATCACCAGTGCTGCTATTGACATCCGTCTCCGTATTGGCGGATGGTTGTTATTTGGTTTGGTGTGTTAGATTTAGTAGTGTTTCATACAGATCGTACATAAACAATGACATGAATGTGTCACGGGCTCGGCCGCGTACGCGCGTCGCGGCCATCCTAAATTGTGTGCATTCCGGAGTCTGGAGAACTACGACATGACCGACGCACCGCGGAATTTCACCCCCGTCACCCGATTCCTGAGGCGCCCCTGGACGGCGCTTCTTGCCCTCGCGCTGCTGGCGGCGTTCGTCACGCTGACCCCCGCGCAGCCGGCCGACGCGCAGCAGGCGACGCAGAACCTGGTGAGCAACTTCGACCAGGCGAACGGCGGCACCGGCAACTTCGTACAGCACGACCACGCCCAGGCGTTCACGACGGGCGCCAACGCCGGCGGGTACACCCTGACGGGCGTCGACTTCTCGTTTCCGCAAATCAACGACGGCGCGCTGGCGTCGAAGCTGACTGCCGATATCAGAAGCGACAGCAGCGGAGCGCCGGGCGCGGTGGTCGCCACCCTGACCAAGCCCGGCACGATCGCCGCCGGCACGAACAGCTTCATGCACTCGGGCGTGGCGCTCGCGTCGAACACCACGTACTGGGCGGTGCTGGACGTCACGCTGGTCCTGCTTCCCGGCGCCAACACCATCCAGAACACCTCGTCGGACGCCGAGGACGCCGGCGGCGCGCCCGGCTTCACCATCGCCGACGATGGCCACTACCGGACCTGGAACACCTCGGGCGCCTGGACCTCCTTCTCCCAGTCCCGCAAGATGACCATCCACGGCACGGTCGCCGTCGCGACGGAGACCTTCGTCGCCAACACCGGCCAGGCGGACGGAGGCACCTCATTTCTGGGCAATGACTTCCACCAGGCGTTCACGACGGGCGGCAACAGCTTCGGCTACACCCTGCACAGCGTCGACGTGGAGTTCTCCACCATCGACAGCGCCTTCAGTTCCTCGGCGCTGACCGCCAGCATCCACGCCGCCTCCGGCGGGTCTCCGGGCAGCTCGCTGGGGACCCTGACCAACCCCGCCAGCTTCCCCGCCTCCACCTCGGACCAGACGCTGATCTTCACCAGCAGCGCGGGCATCGACCTTGAGGGGAGCACCACCTACTTCCTCGTGATCGACATGGACGCTGGCCAGAGTTCTTCGAGGTTACGCCTGACGGGTTCGGACGCCGAGGACAGCGGAGGCCTGGCCGGCTGGAGCATCGCCGACGGCGCTGGGACGAGAACGGCTTCCTCGACGGGCGCGTGGACCCCCAACGTATCATCACTGAAAATCAGCCTCGGCGGCGTCAGCAAGCCGCGGCCGCCGCGGGTGAGCATCTTTGGCGGCGGCACCGTCACCGAGGGCGCCAGCGCCAGCTTCACGCTGAGTGCGGTCCCGGCGCCCACGGCAGACCTGCCGGTGAGCGTGACGGTGGTCACGACCGGCGACTTCGGGTACGGGACCCTGCCCACCAGCGTCACCATCCCGGACTCGGGCACCGCGACGCTGGAGATCCCCACCACCAACGACGACGTGGACGAAGCCCACGGCTCGGTCACGGTGACCCTGGTGGACGGGTCGGACTACGACCTGGCCACGTCTCTGGGGACGGCGACGGTCCGGGTGCGGGACGACGACCCGCCGCTGGTGAAGAACACCGGCCAGTCGAGCGGCCTGGTGCAGGGCCTGCACGTGGACCTGGCGCAGGGTTTCGACACCGGCGGCAACCCCTCGGGGTACACCCTGACCAGCGTGGACGTGGCCTTCAACCGGTCCACCGAGGACTTCGGTTCCAAGCTGACGGTCACCGTCCACAAGAATGCCAATGGGGCTCCCGGCACGGTCGTCGGGACCCTGGCCAATCCCGCCTTCGTGAACCGGCAGGCCGGCACGTACCGCTTCACGCACCCGGGCGTCGCGCTCGAGGCGGACACCCGCTACTGGGTCGTGCTGGACGGAACCGGGCTCACGGAAGGCAACAGCCAGGTGAAGTTTACGCAGACCAACTCCGAGGACGAGGGCGCCGCGCCCGGCTGGAGCATCAACAACGACGCTCGCATCCGCGCGCAGGGGGGCGGCAACTGGATCACCCTGGTCGGCGGCTCCACTCTGTCCATGGGAGTCAACGGCCGGCTGCTGCCCCACGCGGACGGTTCCTACACCGTGCCCCTGGACTGGCCGCTGAAGCCGCTCGATCTGGGCGCGGGCGAGACGTTCCGGCTGCTGTTCATGACCGAAGACCACCGCGACGCCACCGCCGCCGACATCGGCGTCTACGACGCCCACGTGCGGGAGGCGGCCCGCGACGGGCACGCCGACGTCCGGCGCTACGCCGATCACTTCCGGGTGGTGGGCTCCACCGCCGCGGTGGACGCCCGCGACCACACCCGGACCAACCCCAACAACGCCGGGCACACGGACGCGCCCATCTACTGGCTGAACGGCGAGCGCGTCGCGGCGAACAACGCCGGCTTCTGGTCCGACACCTGGGAGAACTGGGCGATGGCGGACCGCCGCTTCGAGAGCGGCGAGAGGAGCACCTCGAACGACTGGCCGTGGACCGGCACCCGCACCGACGGTGCGAAGGAGGCGAACCCTCTGGGCGCCAGCAACGCCCGGCGGGGACGGTTCTCGACCACCGACGCGGACACCGGCCCCATCAGCTACAACACCGTCGCCAGCACCCAGGACCACGCCTTCTACGGCATCTCGCCCCTGTTCCGGGTGGAGCCCACGCCGGTGAACGCGCCGCCCGGTGAGCCGGCGGTGATGAGCAACCTGGGCCAGGCGGACGGCGCGGCGTTGAATGTGACGGCTGCCAGTACCGTACGTGACCGCGCGCAGTCGTTCACGACGGGCAAGAACGGCGGCCACTACCGCCTCAACAGCGTCGACGTCGAGTTTGCCGAGATCGGCGACTCCGACGCCGCCCGTGATCTGAGGGTACAGATCTGGGCCGGCTCCGGCGGCTCGCCGGGCAGTACCGCCGCCGACGTACTCGCCGATCTGGCGCGCCCCTCCATGCCGGTGGGCAGCGCCGACCGGACCTTCACCTTCACCTACCAGGGCGACGACGGTTCGGGGCTGCGGCTGGAGCCGAACACCACCTACTGGGTGTATGTATACGACGCGTCCGCGCAGCCCAACAGCACGTACACCCTTCGCGCCACCGCGTCGAACTCCGAGCGCCGGCAGGGCCTGCGCCTGCCCGAGGGTTGGAGCATCGGCGACGGCCACAGTTCCTGGTCGCTCTACCCCAACCCCGCCGTCTCCTGGAGCACCCACTCCGAGGCGCTCAAGATCGGCCTGAACCTGGGGGCCGCCGACGCCTTCGTGCAGTTCCGCACCTGCGCGGGCACGATCTCGGGCAACGACTGCGACACGGGCTGGGTGATCGCCAACTACAACAGGCACGACCCGCCGCCGACGATCACGCTGACCGAGGGCGGCCCGGCGGTGACCTACCAGTGGCAGGCGGTGGACCCCCACCAGCGCCGCCACTTCTACGTCGCCAGCCAGGTCGCGGAGCCGCTCAGCCACCACGGCGGCTACATCGGGGCGGGCAAACCGGACCGGGACCGGCTGATGTGCCACACCGGCAGCCGCAGCCCCTACAACCTGGGCGACCCCATCGTCGAAGGGCTCGGCCGGGATGGGATTCATTTCGGCTACGGCTCCACCGCGGGGCCGCTGCTGGACCGCCATGACGGCTGCCCGTTCGCGTCGCAGTCCGTCTACGAGGGCGACGCCAACAAGTGGCGCCCGGTGAGCCTCGCCGCCGGCCAGGACAGCGACGCCTTCGACCACGGGACGTTTTTGATCCACCGGCCCTACGCCGTGGGCCACAACTTCTATGAGAATGGCGTGCTGTACCAGGTGGGAGGCTTCGACTACCCCGAGGTGCGGGTGCCGCTCATCATCAGAGACGACGACGAGTGGGAGCAGACCCTGGAGTTCTCCATCGACGACGGGACCACCTGGACCTCCATCGAGGACGGCGGGCTCAATCTGGCCTTTCCGGCGTCTTTGAACACGGGGCGCAAGGCGCACTACTTCTGGGTGCGGACGAAGAACGACCCGCCGGCGGACCAGGACAAGCGCTTCTCCATCAACGCCGACTTCGCCAAGGCGCTGTTGCGCAGCGGCACGTCGGAGTACTTCCAGTCCCACCGGGTCTGGTTCACCAGCCCCGCCGCATCGCACCTGCACACCTTCAGAACTGACTCTGCCGTCAGCAGCGGCTCAGTCACGGTCAGCCGCACGCCGGTCCAGGTCGATATCCACGTCGGCTCCAACGTGGTCGGCAACGTGACCTTCCAGGTCGAGGGCTACAAGCTGTACGAGCGCAGCGACAACCAGATCTCGACGGAGACGCCGCCGAAGACGGTGCGCACCGACAGCTTCAGCTTCCACCGCACGCTGGGCTCCTGCGTGGGCTGCCAGCGGCTGCTGGGCGACCTGCCCGACCCGGTGGTGGAGCGCGTGGGCGACCTGAGCTACGCCAACCTGTCCGACACGGGCATCGACCTCAGCTGGCCGCAGGTGGTCGGGGCCGAGGGCTACGAGGTCCGCTACTGGTCCACCACCTCGCCCTTCCCCGGCGTCCCCGCCGACGAGGCCTGGTTCGGGGCCGAGCCCAACGACCCGGCCTGGAACATCCGCCACCTGGAGCCGGACACCGAGTACCGGGCGGTGGTCTACTACCAGGACCACGGCGCGACCCAGCTGAGCACCGCCAGCCCGGTGATCCGCTTCACCACGCTTGCGGCGGGCTCGCCGGTGGAGGCGGAGCCCACGTCGGTCATCGTGGAGCGGGTGCCCGAGGTGTCGATCAGCGCCGCCGGCGGCACCATCACCGAGGGCGAGGACGCGGTCTACACGGTCACCGTGAACCCCGCGCCCGACGCGCCGCTGGACGTCAAGGTGGGCGTGGCCGGCCCCGGCTCCGTGGTCGCCGCCCAGCACCTGGGCGAGCGCACGGTCAACGTGCCCACCGGCGGCAGCGTCTCGTTCACCATCCCCACCGTCGACGACACCAGTTGGGGCTCCAACGGGATGCTCGGCGCGACGGTGCAGTTCGGCGAGGGCTACCGGCTGAACAGGTTCAAGAGCTACGCCAGCGTCTATATCGCCAACAACGACCTCCCGCCGCCGCCGCCGGTCCAGCTCAAGCGCGTCTCCGACACCACGGCGACCGTCGCCTGGAAGCCCCAGGGAGACGGCGCGTCCTACCTGGTCGTCTGGCACGAGAGCTTCGCGGGCATTCCGGTCCTGACGGAAGTCACGACCACCGCGACCGAGTACCAGCTCACCGGCCTCGACCCGAAGTCGCAATACGTGGTCTCCGTCCTTCACGGGACGAACCAGCTGGACAAGATCACCGTGCGGACCCTGGCCGCCGGCGCGACGCCGAAGACCTTCACGGTGGACTTCGAGACGCCCGCGCCCAACACGTCCGTGCCGCTGATCAGCGTGACCGCCGACGGCAACGTGACCGAGGGCGGGGACGCGACCTTCACGGTCAGCGCCAACCCGGCCCCGGCTGCGGACCTGGACGTGAGCGTCACGGTGTCGCAGAGCGACGACTCCGGGATATCCATAGAACATCAGACGGTGACCATCCCGACAGCGGGCTACGCCACGCTGACGGTGGCCACCACCAACGACGAGGTGGACGAGCCCGACGGATCGGTCACGGTCACCGTCGACGCCAGCGCCAACCTCGACTACCGGGTGTCCTCGTCCCAGGGGACGGCCATCGTGGTCGTGTCCGACGACGACGGCGGCTACACGGTCAACCAGGGAACGATCGCCAGGGTCAAGGAGCTGGCGTCGCAGACGCAGCACGGCACGGCCCACGTGAACCGCTGGAACCGGGTGCTGCTCGCGTTCGGCGAGCACGACGGCACCGGCGTCACGGGCGGTCCGATGACGGCGTCCGAGGCGCAGGACATGGCCGACAATCACAGCAGCCCCGTGTGGGACCTGGTGGTTGCCGAGCTGACGGCCCTGGAAGCGGCGCAGGCACAGACCCCACCACCGCCCACGCCTGAGGTGAGCATTTCCGCTGGCAGCGGGGTGACCGAGGGCGGCGACGCCACCTTCACGGTGACGGCCAGCCCGGCCCCGGCGTCCAACCTGGCGGTGAGCGTCACGGTGTCGCAGAGCGGCGACTACGGAGCGACCACGGGCCAGCGGACGGTGACGGTCCCGACCACGGGCAGCGTCACCCTCACCGTCGGCACCACCGACGATACTACTGACGAGACCGACGGCTCGGTCACCGCAACGGTGAACGCGGGCAGCGGCTACACGGTGTCCTCGACCCAGGGCGCGGCCACGGTGGCCGTATCCGACAACGACGACGCCCCCACGCCTGAGGTGAGCATTTCCGCTGGAAGCGGGGTGACCGAGGGCGGGAGCGCGAGCTTCACCGTCAGCGCCAGCCCGGCGCCCGCATCCAACCTCGATGTGAAAGTGACGGTCTCGCAGAGCGGCGACTACGGCGCGTCCACGGGCCAGCGCACGGTGACCGTCCCGACCACGGGCAGCGTCACCCTCACCGTCGGCACCACCGACGATACTACTGACGAGACCGACGGCTCGGTCACCGCAACGGTGAACGCGGGCAGCGGCTACACGGTGTCCTCGACCCAGGGCGCGGCCACGGTCGGCGTCGCAGACAACGACGACCCGGTCGTTGACGAGCAGACAGGCTACACGGTGGACCCGGACGTGATCGCGAAGGTCAGGGAGCTGGCGTCGCAGACGCAGCACGGCACGGCCCACGTGAACCGCTGGAACCGGGTGCTGCTCGCGTTCGGCGAGCACGACGGCACCGGCGTCACGGGCGGTCCGATGACGGCGTCCGAGGCGCAGGACATGGCCGACAATCACAGCAGCCCCGTGTGGGACCTGGTGGTTGCCGAGCTGACGGCCCTGGAAGCGGCGCAGGCACAGACCCCACCACCGCCCACGCCTGAGGTGAGCATTTCCGCTGGCAGCGGGGTGACCGAGGGCGGCGACGCCACCTTCACGGTGACGGCCAGCCCGGCCCCGGCGTCCAACCTGGCGGTGAGCGTCACGGTGTCGCAGAGCGGCGACTACGGAGCGACCACGGGCCAGCGGACGGTGACGGTCCCGACCACGGGCAGCGTCACCCTCACCGTCGGCACCACCGACGATACTACTGACGAGACCGACGGCTCGGTCACCGCAACGGTGAACGCGGGCAGCGGCTACACGGTGTCCTCGACCCAGGGCGCGGCCACGGTCGGCGTGGCCGACAACGACGACGCCCCCACGCCGGTGGTGAGCGTCACCGCTGGCAGCGGGGTGACCGAGGGCGGGGACGCCAGCTTCACGGTGACGGCCAGCCCGGCCCCGACCGCGAATCTCGACGTGAGCGTGACGGTCTCCCAGAGCGGCGACTACGGCGCCACCACGGGCCAGCGGACGGTGACCGTCCCGACCACGGGCAGCGTCACCCTCACCGTCGGCACCACCGACGATACTACTGACGAGACCGACGGCTCGGTCACCGCAACGGTGAACGCGGGCAGCGGCTACACGGTGTCCTCGTCGCAAGGCGCGGCCACGGTGAGCGTGTCGGACAACGACGATGCTCCGCCGCCTCCGCCCACGCCTGAGGTGAGCATCACCGGCGGCGGCGGAGTGACGGAGGGCGGTTCAGCCAGCTTCACGGTCACGGCCTCCCCGGCGCCCGCATCCAACCTCGATGTGAAAGTGACGGTCTCGCAGAGCGGCGACTACGGCGCGACCACGGGCCGGCGGACGGTGACGATACCCACCACGGGCAGCGTCACCCTCACCGTCGGCACCACGGACGATACTACTGACGAGACCGACGGCTCGGTCACCGCAACGGTGAACGCGGGCAGCGGCTACACGGTGTCCTCGAGTCAAGGCGCGGCCACGGTGAGCGTGTCGGACGACGACGATGCTCCACCGCCCACGCCTGAGGTGAGCGTCACCGCTGGCAGCGGGGTGACCGAGGGCGGCGACGCCACCTTCACGGTGACGGCCAGCCCGGCCCCGGCGTCCAACCTGGCGGTGAGCGTCACGGTGTCGCAGAGCGGCGACTACGGAGCGACCACGGGCCAGCGGACGGTGACGGTCCCGACGACGGGCAGCGTCACCATCACGGTCGGCACCACCGACGACGACGCCGACGAGACAGACGGCTCGGTGACGGCCACGGTGAACGCCGGCAGCGGCTACACGGTGTCCTCGTCCCAGGGCGCGGCCACGGTCGGCGTGGCCGACAACGACGATGCTGCGCCGGAGGTGGAGATAACCGTCACCGTCGAGGCCGCGTCGGCGGTGGAGGGCGACGTGCTGGAGTTCCGGGTGCGGCTGTCCGAGGCATCCACCGAGGAGATCAGGATCAGATGGAACACCGCGCCTGCGTACCACCTGCTGGACGACCGGGCGCACATGACCGACTATCAGTACACGGAGGGTGAGCTGGTGTTTGCGCCGGGGGTGACGGAGCTGACGGCGGAGGTGTGGCTGGAGTACGACGACGATGAGGAGCCGGACGAATACTTCGTGGTGGAGGCGTACCTGCCCGGGACCCTCTACCCGCCCGACGCCGTGGGAACCATGACGATCATAGACGAATAGTCCGTCCCGGACGGGCGACGAGGCGGTGGAAGGGGGCGCCTGCGGCAATGCCGCAGGCGCCCTCGCTTTGTCCCACGGGCGAATCCAACTTGAGGTTCCATGATGGTTAGACGCTTCATGGAAGTCCCCTCAAATGCGAAAAAGACCGCATACCTGTGTGACAGAGCAACATCTTCGCAATTCCCGCGTCGGTGTTCCTCCGTGTACTTGCGATCAGATGTGCACGTATTCCCTGTTGGCGACGAGGATCAGTTAGCCCTTCTTGAAGTGAACCGCGAACGAGAAGGACGCGACAAACGTCTAGGGAAGTTCGTCGGAAAAAGCTTGCGAGTCGTCTCGCAAAAGCGTCAAAACGTGCAGACGATATGTTACGTTGGGTGGTAGAGGGCATTGGCGGTGTTGAGCAGAGAGGAGCAGCATCATGTTGTTCAAAGCCAGAATCGCCGTTTTGATGATGACGTTAGCGGTCATCGGATCCGCGACCGCCCTCGTGCGCGCTGTTCCTGCCGACGCTTCCACTCCCCGCATTCTTCGTCGAAATCGGTTGTCGCGCACCGCAGATCCGCGTGGCAGCATCAGATTCCGGGCCATTGACAAAGTCAGCGGTCTCGCCTTCCGCTGCGACGGCGGAATTCAACAGCTCGAACTGGAGACAAGGAGGTGCGTATGCTCCCTAGATCGTTCGAGCGGCGTCGGCAAGATCCGACGACACGCAGCGATACGCTGCCGATGTCCTCTGGTCGGGCCTGTCGGCGCCGCTGACCTGACTTCCTCTACGATTCGTCTGTCGCTCAGCCATGAACTCCATCTACAACGTCATCGGCGCTCTGCTGGTGCATCTGCACTGGTTCGTGGCTCTAGGGTTAGTGATCGGCTTCTTCTACGTCGGATGGCGCATCATAAGGCACCGGGACAAATCGTAGCCGGCAAGGTCGCGGCTTATCAGCCTCCTGCCGCGACCTCAGGCTCGGGGGCGGGCACAAAGGGAGTTCGGCAAAAGCCCGTGCCCCGCCCCCGCGATCAAGTTGCCGATGCTAAGTATAGAATGCCATGATCCTCAATGTCTAGGGATAAAGTACATCTCTGGCGGTGCACGGCCCCGCATCCAGATTACAAATCGCTCATAGCTGGAGAACCAACGCGAATCTGCCCCGGCTGAGGTCGAGACATGTTTGGATATGCCCGGTCGTAACTGGGCTTCCACGGTTCTAACGCCCTGCCTCCAAGCCAAAGTGGAGGCCCTCGAGTTGCGGCTACCCCGCCTTCAACACGTCTTTCCGCCTCGCTGCTTCCGCATTGGGCCCCTGTTCACCGATGTTGGTGAACATGACGTTGCGCTGTGTCTTCTGCCGACCAATCCAGATGCAAAGCGACCGTCTTGGCCTCGGTACTCGATATGACGTGCATGTCCGCCCGCGAATTTCACGCGCCTGTAGCCGTGACGGTTCTTGCAACATGCGAATCTGTCCATGGCGATCAAGATACAACAAACAGATGCCTGCACGTCAATATGGTATCGTGCAAAGAAACTGGTTGGAAAGAACGGCGTTATCACTCTTCCGGGCGGCCGGGGCGCAGTTCAGGATTTCCTTTCATCTGGAATGACTGCCGAACAGATACGCCTGCCTCAGTTCGCCACGCGTCGCCGGTTTGGAGGTCCCTGCGGGCTTGCGCACGGACGCCCTGCGAGCAGACGAGAGTATCTTCGGCGACGCGACGGGCGAGTTGCTTGAGGAGCAGGTAGCCGACGAGAAGGCCTGAGATAACACTCAGGGCCCCTTTGCCGCCGGGGAACCTGCCAAAGCCCGGGCAAAGTCCGATCCAGCTGAGAAACCGAATGGCGTCGTCTCCACCAACTCGCCGCCTCCATGATGCCGATCTTGTGGGGAGCCTTCGGCAACCCTGATTTCCTTGTCTTTGTCATACTGTTATTCTAACAAATATGACGCTTGAAATCAAGCCTTTTCAAGCGCAATCAGGGCTAGAATCGGCTATTTGTAGCACACATTTAGTCTATATCAGAGGGGTGCTAGAATGGGATTTGGGGTACCTAGCGGGATAATCCCCAATCGAAGCAGAGGGGGATTGTAGAGCGGAAGATATCGTTGCTTGGGAACGTGGTTTGCCATGGTTCGCGGATTTAGTGCTGACTTCGATGTTAAGAAGCAGCGGTCACCTATCTCCCGACAATCCGTTGATGCGGGGATTTTTTGCCGAAGCTCGCCAACGAAACAGCGATTTTTGGGAACAACAAGGACCTGAATTCATTAAACGCCTCGAAGCGAGTTTGGAATCCTTTGGCTCCAATCTCTCGGAGTTCCGCGGGTTTTTGGAAAAACACGATGGTCTCGACGACATTCGCCGATGGATACCGAAGACAATCTACCCTTTGCCAGTATCTCCGCTCTGGGACGATATGCGAGAAACGTTGGAGAAGGGCACTTGGACGTTTTACAGAACCAACATGGAAAGACGATTCATCACCGGAGACAATCCGGTGAAGGGTAATCGACTGGGTCCGAGACCGGAGCATCGCAACCATATCTATTTTTCGATGCCTCTGAGCGAGAATGTGTTGGTGAGTATCAATTGTGGTGATGCCGTTGACACTTCCGGCAGATTCCCAATTCTGGGGGTGTACGAAAATCCAGCGAATCTGGAGTTGCAGAACCTCCTGACGTTCCAAGACGCTCTCAGATTCGTGTATTCGTCGTCTGAACACGAATTGGATCGAGCGATTCGTTGGAGCGAGTCAGGTCTTTCGCCGCTACGCGACAACCTGCCATAGGTTCTCGACCGCTCCGCTCGATTTTCAACTGGAAGGTGTGTAAAAGGCATAATCACCCTGTAGTTCAACACAACGAGGCGAAGCAACAGATGCGTTGCGCTGGCCCCAAAAAACTTGATACTGCACATACCCTTGTTCCTCTCCAGGTATCCGGCTCAAATCTCGGTGACTGGAGCTGAACCCTCATCCGAGCCACGTGATCGAGGACTTTCGCTATCTGGCTTCGGAGTTTCGACGACATCGGCGACTGCGGTATCCTCTTCAATTGGCGTTGATAGACAAGGCGGAGCCTGCCCGGCGTTATTTCCTAAGGTCCAGGACCGCCAACCAAAAAAGCCGTGACCGGCGTGTTGGAAACGGGAATTAACCTGCAAGGGTGTGCTTATTGAGCGCTGATGGCGAAATAGACAACAGTGTTGAAGGGATTGGGTTCGGATGATTCAAATGGACAACTCAACGGTCATCTGACATGAAACGCTTAATTGGGTGGGGAAGCTCAAAAGTTGTGGAAGTCAGCAGAAAGGTTCCTTGGGTCGGATTTGCTCGATTCTGTCCGGTCGCAAAGTGGCTGGCGCTGGTGATTGCGGGCGCGACGGTTGTGGCCATGCCGTTTGTCACCCCGGCGTGGGATTGGGTGCCGAAGACAGACGCGGCCAGGACGTTGCTTGCCAACTTGCTAACCGCCCAGGCGGCCGTTGCCGCTCTTACATTGGCTGTCACCCAGTTCGTCTTGCATGGGGTGGGCGCCAGACGGGACGCCAACGACCAGATGTACAACGAATACATCCGACGGTCCCGCGTCAAGCCGATGTTCTGGGGAAGCATCACAGCAGTCGCGGTTGCTGGAATCATTTTTGTGGGGCTGGAACTTGTCGAAGGAGTTGAGAGTGCAGTCGATGCGGTGCCGGGGTTCCGAAATCTCATCGTTGTTTCGATCATTTCATTCGCCCTGTCCTTGACGTTCCCAATTCTGCTCTTTCAGAAGGCGTTGCTCCTGTTGCTCCCTGAGCAGTGGTCAACGATTAGAAAGACGGTCAATATACGCGGTGTGCAACGAGCGGTTGAAGTTTTCCTGAGTCGGCGTCGCCGAATGGATACCTCCTCGGGAGCCGCTGAACCCGACCCCACCGCCAGGTTCCCCGACCCGGACGAGGGGTTGGCAGACGAAGCAATCAGAGGATTGCTGGGGATGCTCTGCGGGCGATGGCGGAACACGGACTAAGAGAATTCACACGATCCTTGGGTTCGATCGAGGATCTGATAACCAACGCCATGGACGAGATCGAGCGTAGCGGCATCGGGTGGTCCTCCCCTGGAGAACAGCCTGAATGGCCTCCTATGCGCGATTTCAATCGCAACATACACTCTTTCCGCGAAGACGTAACCCGGAACGGCAACAGGGAGTACATTTTTGAGCTCTTGGGACTCGATTATTGGCTGCTGAGCACCGGCGCCCGTAGAGGATGCGGTGAGTTGTTTACGATCGGACTGGAATGCTATCGAAGCAACTATCAGATTGCTAAACGTTTGGCCGATCCTGAAGTTCAAGAGATTCTGCTTGAAAGAGTTTGGCTGAACTCGCCTTGGGTCATAACCGGAGGCGAATTGGAAGAGATGTTCCCATACGCTCTTGAGCTGGTACGGCATCAGGAACGGATGCTGTCCGATGCGCTGAGCGGCGACCAACCAGAAGACTACGACGCTCTGCACGAGGGCTTTCAAACATTCCTCAAGTTGAGCCGATGGGAGTGGGATCGGCGAAACGGAAAGAGCTTCTCCGACTCTCTGGAACAGTCATACGGCGTGGTGCTCATGGGAGTCGCAAGGCGCGCAATTGCTTTAGCCGAAGACGGCAGGGTCGAAGAACCGAACAGCTACTTGGCGGCGCCTCGGCAGGTTTTTGGAGAGGTTGCGCGCCTTGCAGACCACATCGCTGAGTCGGTAAAGCGCGAAGACGGATCCCGACATCCGCAATGGTCAGAATGGGAATGAGAAGGTGCCGAACCCTTCGTTGCTCAGTACCTTTCGCCCGAGCGTTACCCGTTGACGTTCTTCGCCGTTCGCCTTATGGAGCTGTCGTCCGAGGAAATGCCTGCAATTGATCTGCACGGAACCGAGGAGCGAATCCTGAGCTGGTTCGAATCCAACGCAGATAGGCTGCTCCGCTTTGTTTCCGATCAACCCGGCGCGACTCGAGAGCAGCGCCGCGACTGGGCCGTCAAGGCCCTGACCGCAGCAGTGGCAACCGATGAAGCTGCCGAGGACAACCGTATCATCGCCAGCCGACTTAGCCCTCAGAAGGTGGCCGCGTTCAAGTCCGGCGTGTTTGAGGCTGCTCTTGGAACCGATTCAGTTGAAAGATTATTCGAGAGATACGGAGCATGCTTGTACCTGAGTGGAGACACAGACGCGATCCCGTAGGAAAAGAGTATTGTCGAATTTGTTCTCAAAGCGTTCTTTGCCGAGATGCCTGCCGGTGGGCGCATATCGTACGGGACTCTGGAAGGCGACGAGTGGGGGCTTGGCGTGGCAAGCGACATCGTGCGATTGTTATGTGAGGCCCTAGACGAGGCCCCGGGGGTGACGGATCAGTTGGACACGCCCGAAGAATTGTTCAGCGCCTTTGACAGAGCGAAGAATTCCCTTGACCCGGTGAGCGAATCAGTGGCTGTCTTGGCAGGCGACTGGGTTGATGTTGAAGTGGCGCTGCGCACAGGAGAGCATCGAAATTTCGTCCCTGCATGGCAAATACCGGAAGCCGACCCACGAGAGGAATGGGGAGAGTATCGCGGCCACACATTTCTGAGAGGCCCGATGGCCGGCGAGCGCCGGATGTATTTGGTCGAGCCTGGATCATGGGGGTGCTTTGTGCGAGCTCGGTACGAAGGGGAACAGGACTTGCGCATCGACGTCAATCCTATTTCGCCAGCAAGAGCGCAGGAACTGTTGAACATGAACTCGGATCATTTCCCTGATGTACCCGCGTATGAGGACAAACTGCGCAAGTGGCAGACCCGAGTAGAATTGGCTGTTCGCTATCGGGTTGAGTTCCGGGTGATGAACTCGTCACGCGCAATAGGGGTGGTGTCCCAGGGAAGCGGCGGCGATCCTCCCGCGTAACTGCGGCTTCCACCACCGCTTTCGATAGATGCCCCCACCTCGTAGATGTCGTTCGGTAGGCTGTCGAGGCATCAAATGCTCCCAATTCTTGTAGTACGACGTGAAAGGGCGGAGTAACACAAGCCAGAGCCCCGAGCAAGCCGTCATCCCAACGGGAAGCTATTATCCGCGGCCGCAGGATCATGGGCCCGAAGGTCAGGGCGCGGGTGGAGTCGGCTCTCGAGGCGCCCGCGGAGGTCGCCCCTGCTCGAATCGCCGCCGTGGATCGCCATGCGGTGTTCGCGGCGGCTCAACGCGCACGGGATCAGCCAGAACGAGGCTGCTCGCCGCGCGGGCATCAGTTCCGGCCACATGTCGCAGATCGTGAACGGTCCGCGCGACCCTTCGCCCGGCGTGCTGTTCCGACGGACGAGGTCGGAGTCGCGGGTCGTCCCCGCCGAGGTGAAGGTGCTGGGCTGGCGCAAGGGAATGCGTCGCGGTGTCGTCGTGCGCGGCGCGGGCGGTCCTGGCGGCGAATCCATCAGGAGGGGAGGCCGAGTGCCTTGGGGAGCGCGGGCCGAGTACGCGTATCGTGCGGGCTACGACGGCGGGGGCGAACTGTCCTTCGACACGGTCGCCGTCCCGGGTTGCTCCGCCATGCTGGTCAGTCCGGACAGGTTGGCCGCGTGATCAAGGTCGGCGGGTTCGGGACGTCGGCCGCGTCGGATTCGGATAAGACGTGTCAGCGCATCGTTCCTGAAGCGATGCGCTGACCCTTTGTCGATGTGTGCGGGTTTTTTCTTTTGTTCGGACGGGGTCGCCTCGGACGATTCGATGCGGCTGTCGACCGGAAGAGCCTAGCCGTCGTAGAGCGACAGGAGCTGAGGAACACGGGTCAACGTCAGGTTTGGCTGCCCAAATCATGACCGTATACAACGGCGAACCTGGCCTTGTACCAATCGATATCTTCGCAATCGGTGTTCTTGACCAACAGCAACGGTGCCGCCGCTTCTGAAACCTAGGCGCTAGTTCCCGTCTTCGCCGGCTTGGCCACCGACTGTCGAATCACGTCTTCGAAACACTCCGGCGATGCAGGCGATCATCAGCATGGCGATCGGGAGCGTCGCATGTCCGAACTCACTGCCCCAAAGCACGACGATGGTTGCGGCCAGCACACAGACGACTGCCGCTGTCGCGACGAGGCGGTTGAAGCCCGATCTCGGCACGGTGTCGACATATCTAACTGCGCAGGTTGCGGCCACCGCCATAGGGACGGTGGCGGGTGAAATGAATATGAAGGCCGCGAGTAGAGTTCCCGATGCTATAGTCGCCCATCGCAAAGGGTCGCGCCTTATCGAACCGACCGGATCGAACGACCAGTCAGACAGCCTTTCGCTGTTCGACGCGCGCAATGCGCTCGCCAGAGCGGCGATCCCGATGATCGACGCGGATGCGGCGAGAGACGCCTCCCTCGCGTTGGAACTGGAAATCGGGAGATCGAGACTGTTGAACTGCACGGTGCCGAAATACAGCAACAGGAACCCGAGCCCGAGAAGGGCCAGGCGCATGAGCCAGCGTTCGTCGTGAGTATCGAGGAAGCGGATGGCGTTGGAGAAAAACCACGCCATGGACCATACGAGGACAAAGTCGAACGCGGTCACGTCTCGGAACGAGCCGGGATCGTCGACAAATAGTTCGGCAGTCAGGATAGCGGCCGCTGCGAAGCCTGCGCAGATGGTGATCCATCTCGTGACATTCGCGTACATAGTTTCAATACAAGAAAATCACAATGGGACAGCCGGCGCGGCGAGCACGAAGGGCATCGGCGACGCGGCGCAGTTTGGTATGCGCTGCTGCGCCGCGCCAGCTTCGAAACAGGGGGGCAGTCTTCATCGACACCTCCTTCAATTGCTAATTCGATCTTGTGATTCCGCCGTCGCAATGGAACGTCAACAGGTCTATCTTGGTGTTGGTCCAGCAACGAGCGGCGCCTCGGCCGTCCGGTCGTGCTGTGAACGTGGCCTTTTGCTTGTGATTGAACCAACCCGTGACATGCCAACGGTAACGTCCGTAAGCGGTCGCGGTAATCGAGGATGAGCCTTCGCGTTGGTTGGAGATGCTGCACTCCAACTCATCCCACCAGCTGACGGTATGGCAGTATTCCCAAGGCCCGAACGTGAAACGAAACGCTCCCGGACGTTCCTCGTAGTTGTATCGCAGGCGCGTGACGGCCAGATGTATTCCCGCGAAGTCCTCGTACCACGCACGCGACCAGACCGCGTACCGCGGATGGGAAAAGCTCAACGCGCCCATAGCTCCGCTCGGTTCATCGAGCGTGACTCCGATTGGGGCGGTATCGCGATAGGTAGATACGACCAGAAGCTTGCAGTTTTCGTCGATCCGAAGAGTGACTCGGGCAGTCGGTTCATCGAGAGACACGTCGATCACAACTTCGATCTCATCGTAGTTCATGGTGCAACCATCTTCCGACCGCACCCCAGCGTCGAGGATCTGGCCGACCGACACCGTTTCCTGATCTACTATCAGCTTGTCAGGTGGGGAGGCTGAGGCCGAGTGGCCGGACAAAAGGACGACACCCATCACCACCGCCACCACCGTCGCTACGAGAACGGCGTTTCTCGTTTTGAACAACATGATGTTGCTCCTCTCTGCTTCACGCCGCCAATGCCATCTGACTGCGCAGGCTACCAGAGGTAGATATATTTTGCAAGTGATAAATAGATGCAGCGAACGCCGCACCTGTCTCCATCAAAGTCTCACGCCCCGGCTTGGGGTAACATCGCGCCCGGTTGACCCGCCCGCACGAACTCGGTCTTCAGGACTGCGCGGCTCCAGAGTTTGTGTCGGCGATTTCAACGAGGGTTCAGCTGCGGTCTCTTTGCCCGTATGGATCAGCGATCCTGGCCGTGCCACCCTCACCTATGACGCCGCTGCGTCAGCTTCGGGATCAGAACCGAGAATGTGCACGCCCCTTGTATGTTTGAAGTACCTACGAGGCGAGGCGCGGCAGACTCTCACGGATGTTTAGGAGGAAGGGACGGTGAGGCAAGTGTTCTGCATATGCTATGTTGTTGTATCTTTTTGTGTCAGCGATTTGGTTCGATTCAGCATTTCAAAAATGACGGAGCGATGTTTCGAAGCCATACGCGCATTGGACGCAGCAGCGGCTCTTTTCGAGCACGCGGGTTCCATACGACCTTCTGAACCGTTGTCGCAGCCGGCCTAGTTAATGAACGCCTCGGGATCTATTACAAATCGAGTCTTCAAGCAGTTGAGAATGGTCGTCGCTTCAACGGTTTTGTCAGGAATCGCCGCCTCTGCGATGCACGAATCCGGTCACTGGCTGGTTCTGGATGACATACCGACTTGGAAGGTCTGGGACCGTAGCTGCGCCATGTACGGCTGGCACGGCACCGACCACACCCTCTGCAGTCACGACATCGCGGGGATCAAAGAGATTTACGGGGCCGGTTAGCGTCTTCGGCCACGACCGGCTGAACGCAAACGGATATCGCTGAAGAAGGAGGATTCAAGTGAGAAACCCATCGAACAGAATTCGACAAACCCTTCCCATCGTGGGAGTCGCCATCCTTTTGGTCGCTTCTCTGGGGCTCGGGTGCTCGACAGGACACGACCACCACGCGGCTGCCTTGCAGGACGGTTCGACCATGTGGGTCGGCGGTCTCAGGCCAAGTTGGGACGTAGTAGAAATGGTAGGCCAGTCAGACGCCATAGTCGTCGGAATCGTCTCCGAAACTCTGGGCGGCAAGCGAGAAGCTGGAGGTCGCGAGGATCCCCCGCGGTTCTACTACGAGTACATAGACTTCGCCTTGGCGGTCGAAGAGGTCCTGCACCCTGCAAACGGGCAACTGCCCGCCCGAATCGCGGTCTTGACCGAAGCTGGGATCTCCCCTGGAAGGGGCGACATTGCCGTCATGGAACAGAACGACATACCAGACTTCCAGACCGGCGAACGGGTGCTGCTGTTCCTCGACAGTCTTGAGGACTCCGTCTACGCGGAAGGCGTCGGGCGCCCGGTGCCGGAAGGATTCAGGGAGAGCTCCTACTTCCAGGTCGTCATCGGCGGAAATTTCGCCAAGCTTACGGCGCAAGACGGCAAATGGGAGGACGGACGCAGCAGAGCGACTTTCACGCCGGGACAGCTGAACACGGCCATCGCAGATCATGGCGGGAGGGCTCAGTGATCGAGGCGTGCCCCTTTTGCATGGTCGCGAGAACGCCCCGGCAATTTTGCCGGGGCGTCCGTTGTTAGACCGACTCGCTGACGGAGACTCGCCACGGCGCATCGTCTTCCTCTTCGTCCTTGACGAGCGTCGGCAGGGAATCGATGAAGGCTAGCGTGTAAGGGTTGCCCGCCTCCGGCGACGATGGGGTCGCCAAGCCGGAGGCAGGGCGGGCGGAGTGCCGAAAGCCGGCTGTGACGCCCACTATCTGGCTAGCAGGTGCTCAACGTGCATGCGGGATCTCGCGGAACGTGTCGGAGCGTCTTGCGGCTACATGATGCAGGCCTTCCGCGGGTCCAAGAGGGCGGGCGCGTGTGGAGTCGGCTCTCGAGGCACCAGTCGTAGTCGCCCCGGCCAAAACCGCCGCCGTCTACCGCGATGCCGTGTCAGCCGGAACGAGGCTGCGCGCCGCGCGGGCATCAGCTCGGGGCAGCTCTCGCAGATCGTGAACGGTCTGCGCGATCCTTCGCCGGGCGTGCTGAAGCGGCTGCACGGCGTGCTGTTCCGAAAGGCGAGGTCGGAGGCGCGGGTCGTGCCCGCAGAAGTGAAGGTGCTGGGCGGGCGTCGCGGTGTCGTAGTGCGCGGCGCGGGGTCCGGGCGGCGATTCGATCAGGGCCGGCGGCCGTGTTCCCTAGGGTGCTGAGGCGGAGTACGCCTTTCGCGCGGGTTACGACAGCAGGGGCGATCTGTCGTTCGAATCCGTCGCCGCCGCGACAGGCCTTGTGAGCCATCGATGCGTGTGGAGTTTTCTCGTTGGTGCCACCGAACCTGCTGTACAAGGGTACGACCTCATCGACAATGCCGCAAATCGTCCGCCCTACAAGACGGACTTCGCACGAGCCTTGGTCTGGCGTTTACTGCCGCCTGGATGCCGGGGAGCCTCTTGCGTTGATTCCGTCCCTGGATTACAATGCGACTATGCCTTGAAGGGTCGAATGCACGGACGGAATCGGGGAGTGGTGGCAGAAACTCTCGGGGGCCAGCAGGACGCAGTGTCCGCCAGGGTAGGCTTGTTCCTGGAACATGGCCCCGAACTGCCCTATGCCTGCTCTTCGGACATCGGAATCTCTTGACACGGGGTCATGCGGTAGATTCGTGCCAGCGCAGCTACAGGTCCATCCGGATCTTCCACGCCTTCGACCCAGGCGAATGTAGATCTTGCTCATCGGCGGACACTAGACGGGCAACGTCAGTTCCTGCGAGTAATGCGTACCGGTGGCCGACGCCTCCTACGACGAGAACCTGGAAGAACCGCGAAAGGAGCGACTGATCGAATGCTGTACGTCATCCGTTCAGCGAGTCGACCAGCGACTTCAGTCCGAAGCACTGTCGGCGAATCGACGAGATGAAGCGGCAGTTGATCGCTGAGATGCCGCTGCACGAGCTTCGCCGGGCGCGGGAGTTGACTCAGCGAGACACTGCGAAGCTGCTGAATGTGAACCAACCCGCCGTCTCCAAGATGGGGCCGCGGGCGTACGTGTACGTTTCCAGCCTGCGGTCCTACATCGAGGCCGTGGGCGGGAAGCTGAAGATAGTGGCAGAGTTTCCCGATGGGGAGTTCTCTATTACCGACTGCACCGATTTGGGAGAGGTTGAAGGCCCTCCTGAAGCAACAAGCTATGTGGCGAGCCGTTGTGAAATCCACAGCTGAAATAGTTAAGCGAATCGTTACTACGGCTATGCGCTTCACCGTAATCGTGACGCGAAACCTCAAGATGCTGGCGGCTCTTGGTTGGCTGTTGGGAGGGGTGCCCTATCTAATTTATGAGCTTGTGAGCGCGCTATCTGCATCTGGTGAGGGTGAACTCGGTGACGTTCGAGCCATCCTGCTGACGTTGGCGGCTTGGATTGGCGCACCTTTCCTAATCTGGCGTACGTTGCTGGCCGACAGACAGACCCATATAAATCAAGAAACCCACTATACAGACCTCTTCACCAAGGCAATTGAGTCCTTGGGCGCGACCCGTGTGGACAAGGACGGTACCCTGCTACCTGCCACAGAGTCCAGGATCGGCGCACTTTATTCACTAGAACGGCTGTCGAAACATAGCCAAAAGGATTACGGAGTTATCGTGGAGACGCTTTCCGCGTATGTCCGTGAGCAGTGCGGAAGTCCAGTTCCATTTGAATATCATGGGGCGGACCCTGACGAGGAAGGTATTTCAGTACAGCAGAAGGAGGTCCGCTTGAGAGCATGGTGCGAAGCTCTATGGGATTGGATTAAGGAAGTCAGAAGCGCTTCCCCTGCGAATCGCGGGGATGTGAGAGTCGCGCTAACAGTACTGAGCAGGAGAAAAGAGGGAAGGCTTTGGCAGGCGCGGGAAAGCGAAGAACCTCAGCCGAATCTCAACGGAGCAAATTTACAAGGTGCGATTCTAACCGGCATGACTAAGGGTTTAGTCCAAAGTGATACTGGCATATTGAACGCTCACATCGATGGGGCCGACTTTTCTGGCTTCGACCTTGAAGATAGCACAATTGCTGGACCCAAAATACAGCATGGTCTTCAATCTAGTACTTTGTCTGGCAACCGACTTGTTGGTACTCATCTGCTGGGGTTTACTCTGAAGAACGCTGACTTCTTCCCGGTTCTCGATGGTGCCGATATATCTTTTGCTAACATGTTTGGTTCCCATTGCGATAATGGCAGTTTCAGAGGCGCGAAGCTTGTTCGAGGCATTTTCAGAAACGCGAAAGTTCGTAGGGCAAGGTTTGGGTGTGCCAACGCGAGTGATGCTGTGTTCGACGGTGCTGACCTTAGCCACTCGGAGTTCATAGGGGCTCTTCTTCACAACGCAAGTTTTGTTGGATCAGACCTCAGCCATACTCAGTTTCAGGGAGCGTTACTCCGAGGTGCGACCCTCCGAGGTGCACTTCTTATCGGTGCTGATCTTTCAGGTGCGCGTGAGCTTGAAGAAGCGATGATCGCCCAAACTTTCGGAACCAAGAGTACCGCCTTGCCCAATAGCATACCCAGGCCGGAACACTGGACAGACGATGTTTCTGCCATGGAAATGTGGCACCGATTTCGAATTGAGCAGGCGTTGTTTTTCAGGAAAAATGTCCACGGCTAATTGTTCAGCGAAATTGTAGCTCCATGCAAGAAGTGACATTGAGCCAGCAGGAGCGGATGAGACTTAAGGTAGTGAACAGCGTGATGGTCGGCGAACTGCTCCTTGGTCAGGCGGCCGAGATACTGGGCCACGTCAGTCGCATCCTAGCGGCGTGCCGGGAGCAAGGAGCCGCCGCGCTGGTCCACGGGAATCAAGGCAGTTGACCTGCCAACGCAACATCCTAGGCGGCGATAGTCGAGGTGATGCGGTTGCCGGCGAGTTGCGCTACCCGGGTACGAAACACACGCACCTGTCCGAGTTGCTGAGGGAGCGCGAGGGTTTATCGTTGAGCCGATGATGCTGGTACGGCCGGAGACGCTGGCGGCCTGATCCCCGCCGGGTGGGCGCGGCACGTCGGGACGCGGCGAAGATGGCGAGGCGGTGCAACGTTCAATGAGCGGTGCGCCGCCTCGCCGCCCATGTTCGTGTCTTTTTCGTTTGTTCGGGCGAGGGCAGGCATCGTCCACGTCGATGCGGCGGCGGCCCGACACGCGGGTGTTCAGTTGTCCAGAGGTCGGAGAGCGAAGGGGAGAAACTCGTCGGCGCCCGGCGCCGCGGCCTCTATCGGCTGCGAGCATGACTCCCGATGCGGCATATGCGCGCACCGCGCGGCCGGAGGCGATGCAACAGCCGCTTGATAGTGCCGTGAACCGTTTGCGGGAACGCGAACCTGTCGGCTGCCGCCGCCGGCCCCGGACAGCCAGCGCCGAGGCGGGAAAGGAGTTCGGCCTCATCGATGGCGCGATTCCCAGCACATCGCGGGTTGTGGCGGCGATGGTATCATTGGTGCGGGCTTCTCCGCTCATCAGGATCGTGCAGCTCTGGGTTTTGGAATCTGCCCTATGCCTGTGGTGAACACGAAGCGCAGCAACTTTCTGGGTCTGGTGGCCATAATCATCGTCGCTTCGATGCTGGTCGCCTTAGCCGCGATGCAGATGCCGGCTTCGCGTCCGGCCGCGGCGCAGGACGCGTCTTCCAACACGGACCTTGCGGAGCTCGAGATGCAGCTGAACGAGGTGCTCCAGCCGCGCTTCGATCCCAAGATCACGAGCTATAACGTGCGGGTGCGCCAGTCGCGCTACGCCAGCGGCATCGACAGCATATACATCGGCATCAGGGCAGCGGACCCCGCTGCGACGGTGACGGTGACGTCGGGCGGGCGTACGATCGACGGCGGCCTCCTTTACCGCGTGCCGGTGCCCGACTACGGAAAGCCGGTCACGGTCGAAATAAAGGTCGTCGCGGCGGACGGCGCGACGACCAAGACCTACACCCTGACCACCGTGCCGCTGCCGACACCAACGCTCACCTCGACCCACACGCCATCGCCCACGCCTGCTCCCACATCTACACCGACATACACGCCCACTCCCGACCCGCTTCCGCCGCCGGGCCTGCTACTGTCGGTCGCCCCCGATGGATTGCAGCTGGACTTCACGGACGTCGCCGGCCTGCACTACCGCTACGAACTGCATCGCATCCCCGACGGCGGCAAGGGGGACGCCGCGGTCGTCGACAGCGGCGTCGCACCCTCGGCCCCGATACGCTTCAGCGCCCTCGCCGTCGGCTTCGGCTATATCGCGCAGGTCAAGAGCTGCTCCGACGAAGCGGGCGCCGTCTGCGGAAGCTGGGCAACCTCCAACACGGCACGCCTCGCGGAACATACCGCAACTCCGACTCCCACCGACACGCCGACGCCCACGCCCACAGCAACCGCGACTCATACTCCGACATCCACACCAACCCGTACGCCTGCACCGGCGGCAAGCGCGACGGCGACCCACTCTCCGACGACGACAGCGTCCCCCTCGCCTGAGCCCCCTCCTCCGACCGATTTGGACATGGAGGTGGTGGAAGATGTCGTATATGTCTCGTTCTCCCCAGCCAAACTGATGGGAATTTGCAACACTTCCACCAGATCCAGATCTCACGTGCCGCCAGTCAGAAAGAGGAGTTTCTGCATCACGGCTTCTACATGACGCAAGCATCCCGGACACCGATAGAGGATTTGACGGCCGGATGGTGGTACCGCGCCCGAGTGCGACGCTGCGAAACCGAAAAAGCCGTCAATTGCGGCTATTGGTCACTCCCGGTGGTTTCCCACTTCCCAACCATCGTGAAAACCAAATGCGGCCCCGCTCTCGCTCTCGGCGCGTCGCAGGCCGTCGACCTGACGCCTGATGACCCGTCGAAAGACTTCAAATATCCAAAGCTGAATATAGCTTGGAACGAGATTTTCATCAGGTATGAAGCCGCGATTGGCGAAGGACTTTCGCCTGAAAATGCCTTCGCAAGGGCAAATCAGGGATGGGCAGGAGAGGAAGAATACATCATTTCTGAACCCGATTCCAAGTTTCCTCAACACCGGATTCATGGTTATATCGAGTTCGTGCGCCCATCGAATTTCAACGAGAGCACCGCGATAAAACTGTTGAGAGACTTTCTGGCGTCGCAAGGGATCTCCGAAGACGTAAGAAATGTCTTCGGGGATTTCTATTTCAACCCGGGAGACGCTTCATATCCAGGAATCGATGACCTTATGATCCCTTTCACACTTGTAGGTCCCCTGTCGGAACTCCCCGAAATTGACAAATTGATACTGAATCACTTCCCAATAGTGGAACTGGACAATCTTTCTTCTGTCCATCTGCATCAGAATCGCCGAGGCGATTCCCAAACAACCAGTCCAACGACAAACAATTCCGATCTTTGGCACGGAGCAGATGTCTGGCACACGGCTGGTTATACAGGCGATGGCATCAAGATCGGTGTGATCGACGGCGATTTCGACGGCCTCATCGTCTATTGAAGCCGCGCGGTTCGGATGCTCTAGAATCTCCCTGATGCGTACCGCGAATTCAACACTGAGGAAATTTCCGACAGCCGCCGCGCTGCTAGCCGTCATCATCCTCGCTTCGATGCTGATCGCCTTCGCCGCGTTGCAGCATGGTCCGTCCCTGACAGCCTCGGCGCAGGACGCGTCATCCAACGCGGATCTGGCCAGTCTCTCGATGGCGCTCAACGAAAGGCTGATCCCACGGTTCGATCCCGCGGTCACGAGCTACACGGTGCGGGTGCCGCGGAAGAATGTTGTCAGCGGCAACATCTACATCAGCGCCGCAGCGAAGGAGCAGGGCGCGACGATCACGGTGACGTCGGGCGGTCAAGAGATTCGGGGCGGCGGCAACTACCGGGTTCCGGTGTCCGACTTCGGGACGGCACATACCGTGCAGGTTAAGGTGACGGCGCCAGACGGCGTCGCGACGAAGGTCTACACCCTCACCACCGAGCCGCTGACTCCGACGGCGACGCCGACGCATACGCCGACAGCTGAACCTACAGCTACGCCGACAGACACTCCCACCCCAACACCGGAGCTCCCTCCTCCGACCGATTTGGACATGAAGGTGGTGGAAGACGTCGTATATGTCTCGTTCTCCCCAAGCCAAACTGATGGGAATTTGCAACACTTCCACCAGATCCAGATCTCACGTGCCGCCACTCAGAAAGAGGAGTTTCTGCATCACGGCTTCTACATGACGCAAGCATCCCGGACACCGATAAAGGATCTGACGGCCGGATGGTGGTACCGCGCCCGAGTGCGACGCTGCGAAACCGAAAATGCAAGGAAATGCGGCTACTGGTCGCTCCCGGTGGTTTCCCACTTCCCAACCATCGTGAAAACCAAATGCGGACCCGCTCTCGCTCTCGGCGCGTCGCAGGCCGTCGACCTGATGCCTGATGACCCGTCGAAAGACTTAAAATATCCAAAGCTGAATATAGCTTGGAACGAGATTTTCGTCAGGTATGAAGCTGCGATTGGCGAGGGGCTTTCGCCTGAAAACGCCATTGCAAGGGCATGGCAAGGCTGGGGAGCACCACGGGATGAATACATCATCTCTGAACCCGATTCCAAGTTTCCGCAACACCGGATTCTCGGCTGGATCAGATTCGTACATTCGTCGAATTTCAACCAGAAGACCCCAACTCAGTGGTTGCGAGACTTTCTGGCGTCGCAAGGCATCTCCGCAGATGTCAGAGACGTCTTCGGAGAATTCCATTACGACCCGGAAGATGTTTCAGGAATCGATAACATTATGCTTCCCTTCACTCTCGCAGGCCCGCTGTCGGAACTCCCCGAAGTTAAAAGCTTGCATCTGGTTCACAACGCGCCAGTGTACTTGGAGAATGTTTCTTCGACCCATTTGCCTCAGAATAGTCGAGACGATTCCCCAACAAGCAGTTCAACGACAAACAATACCGCTAGTTGGCACGGCGCTGATCTCTGGCACCAAGCCGGTTACACCGGCAAGGGTGTCAGGATCGGAGTGATCGATGCGGATTTCGACAAAATCGAGAAATATCAAAAGACCACCACAGACAACACAAAACCTCTTCCGAGAGACATCAAGAGCAGGTGTTTTCCCGGAGGGTGGGATACTTATGTTGATGGCGATCTATCCGAATGCGATCGGGATCGGACCGCGCACGGCGCCGCGGTATTAGAAGCCGCGCTGATCAGCGCTCCCGAAGCCGAAATCTACATCTCGAACGCCACTAACATCCCACAGCTGAAGAAGGCCATCGAGTGGATGGAACAAAACGGTGTAAGCATCATCAATCAGTCAATCGGAAGGGCATGGGAAGGGCCGGGAGACGGTACATCGTGGCTGGGCGACGGGATGTCTATACCGACTAATACAGACACCGCGAAGGATCTGTATGAATTGATCAGATACGCCGTTAGCAAAGGCATTATGTGGGTAAACTCCGCGGGAAACTATGCAGACTATGAAATCTTCTATGGAAGTGTCGTGGGCACCGAGAATGACCGCTGGATTGATTTCGAGATCCAGAGTCAAGGCTTCCCAAACCCAGATATCAATTCGTTGAAACCAGCTAAAGACTACAGCTTGTATCTGCGATGGAAGAGCAGCGATCCGAGCAATGCGACCGATTTGGACATGTATCTCTGCGGCAATGGGGATTGCGACAGATCCACGGACAGCAACGACCTGGTTTATACCTTTAAGAAAAGCAAACCCGTTCAAGATTTGCCTAATCACCCGGTGGAACAGTTGATTTTCGGCGTACCGGAGGCGTTCAACGAGACGCCGCTGCATCTGCGCGTCTGCTGGCAGGACGGCTCCAAACCAGAGTGGTTGCAGGTATGGTCGCGCAACAATGTAGATATGACTTACGCTGGCAGCTACTACACGATGAACAATCCCGGAGAATACGACATTCCCGGCATATTGGCCGTGGGTGCGGCGAATGTGCAACAGGCATCGACCAACGCAACTCCCACGTACCATCTGGAAGATTTCAGCAGTCGCGGGCCTATGCCAGACGATTCGAACATCGCCGACAAGAAACTGCTGAAGCCCGACATCGTAGGTGCTGACAACGAATATTCTTTCGCGTATGGAGAAAAATTTACCGGCACCAGCCAAGCCGCGCCGCACGTCGCCGGTCTCGCCGCGCTGGTCAAGCAGCGCTATCCCAGCTACACCCCGGTACTGATAGCCAACTATCTCACTGGCGCAGCTGAGAGGCAAGTGCCCGATTCGGACGATCCAGGATTCAGCAAGATCGGCACTGCCATATTCAACAACGGCTGGGGACACGGCTTTGCAAAATTGCCGAACGATCTGCCGAAACCGACCGCCAAACTGAAGGTATCGCCGACCCGCGTGGAGGTGGGCGACAGTTTCACGGTGCATGTGGCGGATCTGAAGCCTGACGTGACGCCGATCAAATACTTGATCACCGGTCCGATCACAACGGGAGACTGCTCTGCGAGCGCGTTGAGCGCATCGAGCGTTGGCGAATTTGAAATCGTGCCGACTTCGGCTTCGCAGAAGATAACCTTCAACGCCTGCGCGGCTGGAACTGCGACGATCAAGCTGCTGCGCAGCACCGACAATCAGAAAATCGCCAGCGTGACGGTCACGATTCTCGATCCTGACCCACTGCCCTCTGCATCTTTGACGCTATCCGACGACGAGATCACCGTCGGCGAAACGGTTCAGGTGACGGTCGACATGGCATCGCCCAGCGACGCGCGGTTCAAGCTCCGCATCGTCAACCTGAGTGCTAGACCGTGCGTCGCCGGTCAACGGGCTCCAGACGAGGAATACACGTCCAACTTCGAGACTCCGCAGACCTTCACCTTCTACGGATGTTGGAAAGGAACCGCCAAAGTTCAGCTGGTCGCCACCGATCAAACTCCGCTAGCGTCGCCCACACCCTTTAGCGTATTCACTCCGACACCTACGCCAACGCATACCCCGACACCCACTTACACACCAACGCCTACCCCTTCGCCATCGCCGACCAACACGCCGACGACCACTCCGCTGCCCAAACCCACCGCCAATCTGTCGGTCAGAAGGGGCACAAGAGATGTATCGAGCATCTACCTCGGGCAATGGGTGGTGGCAAGGGCTACGGACATCAAGCCTGCCGGCACTAGTGTCGAGTTCAAGACCAGCTATCACTTCCATGGGCAACGATGTCCGCGGGAAGGTATATCTGACCAAGCCATCCCCGACAACGATCAGGTGCGCGATTCCCTCATCGACTCGTTCTATGGTTGCGAGACTGGCCGGGCCTACATCAGGCTGGTGCGCGCTGCCGACGGGAAAGAGATCGCGCGTGTGAACATCAGAATAACGGATCCTCCCGCTCCGACGCCAACCCAGACGAGCACGCATACGCCCACCAAGACGCCGACTGCGACTCCAACTAAGACACCAACTGCAACCCCCACGCCGACAGCAACTCCCACCAAAACGCCCACGCCCACGCATACACCGACCGCGACGCCTACAGCAACGCCGAAACCGCCGACGGTTGTTCCTGCGCCAAGCAATCTGAGATACGCCGCCGGCACCACGTGGATCAACTTCGTCTGGGACGCGCCCTCCGGGTACAGCAGGTTCCGAGTCACGTTCAACGGCAGTTCCAGCACCATCACTCGCAACTCCTATTTCGCGCGGAGTTTGCAGCGCGGCACGCCGTACCGCTTCACAGTGAGGACGCAAGCCGATGACGGTCGGTTGAGTTCCTCGCGCAGCATCACGGTGGAGACGGAGTGCGGCAGTCCGGGCACGGCATGTTCCATCGGCGCGGTCGGCACCTTCCCGACCAGCTTCGGCGACGGCATCCACCGCGTCGATGTCGAGGTGCCGTCAGGGACCTACATCATCGGCACTACCGACCAGCCGGAAGCGTGCGAATGGGAACGTCTGAGCAACCTCAAAGGCACGTCCGACCAAGTCATCGAGAGCGGCACGTGGAGCGAGGGAAAGCGCATCAGCATAGCGTCCAGCGATGCCGCGTTCTACACCTCCGGCTGCGGCACTTGGACACGGGCGAGCAACTGAACCCTCGCGGACAGGCGAAAAACCGACGTGAAGCCGCGATCGACACGTTTCGCAATTTCAGACCGGCGTTTTTGCGCTAATATTCATACCATGGAGACGGAAAGCGAAAGACGATCCGGAAGAAACCTGACAGGGACGTGGACCGTGGTCTTGTCGGTCCTCGCGGCCGTATCATTCGTCGCTTCTTTGGTGATGGTCGCCGCGTGCAACCGCGGTGACGACACCACTGAAGTCGTGGAAAACAACGGTGTCGCGTCGGAATCCCTAGCAACCAAATCTGAAAAGATCGATGCGCCGCCCTTGCCGATGGCATCGACTTACGAGGTCTTCAACCGCTGGGACGACCGCGTCGCCGCCTACGAGGATCTGCTCGTGCAAGGACAGAGCGAGCAGACCGCGATAGTAGACGTCTTCGGTCCGAAAGCGGAAAAGCCGGAAGGCGCCGAATACCTGTTCGAGTACTCCGTCTTCGACTGCAACAACATCTGGGTGCTGGTCGATTTCGTTAACGACGGAGATTACGAAGGCAATGTGCAACTCATCAAAGACTTCCTCACCGCCGGCGCGGCGCCGTGGCCGGAAAACGACGATCCCGATTGGCAGATAACGCAAAAGCACGGACGCGTCCGCGTTGCCATCCCCATCACGCTTCTCCGCTCGCTCAGTTCGCACCCCGAAGTCGAAGAGATCTACTTCTCCGTCCCCACCAGCTTCGCGATCCCCATCTAGCCTAGAGCCACGCCGCTACGCCGGCGCGGCAACCCTTCGCCGGATTATCCGTGCCTCCTGCCACGCTGTCCTGACCAGTTCTGCGTCGACCACCAACTCGCCCGAGACGATTGCCAGCGCGCGTCCGCCTTCCTTCGGGACTTATATCCCTAAGCGACGAAGACCAAGTATCTCAAACGCTAAAGCACCACCTCCCAGTTAAACCAGTTACGAAGACCGAAAATCACAACGGTTAGAGTATCGACTCCCAACAAAAACCAAAATGCGGAACGCCACAACCTGCGAGACCGGACCAAATCCTCATGCTCCGCTTTCCGCCGCTCTCTAAGCCTGCGCTGCCTTTCAGCATTGGCTGCCATCTCACACCTCCATAGGATGCTACGTGACATCATGTCACAGCCAAATCCTGTTCGTCATCAAGGCATATAACTCCCTTGTCGATTGGCTAAGCGTCGGCGAAATGTGATCCATCCCTTGTTTCCGCTTCAGTGTGATGACAACGTTTGGGCGTGGATTTCAGCGGGATGCGACTAACCGGATGTGGTCGGTCTACGCGATCACGAGATCAAGCTGTTTTCAAAGAGTTATGCCGTCTCCCGTCTCAAAGAACGACACCGAACCCGAGCGTACGGCAGGATTTCGAAAATCGGCAGTTCAATTCAATGTTTTCAAAACAGCCGTCAGCGACGCTCCGAATTCGGACATCTGCCAACTTCGAACTTCGGGATTGGCGTATTCAGCTTCCAAGCTGCTCGGATTCTCGACCAAACGGTTCAGGCTTGCGGCGGGCCACAACAAGCCCGGTTCCAAATTCAGTTCCTCCCCCAGGTTCTTCCGCCACGCTTTGAGTGTTCCAAGCCGAACTCTCATCTTCCCGTTCTCCTGTGGGTCGGTCTCTCTTTCCCTGCAATGCGGTTCAGGCCGCGAAACGGGTTCGGCCTCGAGCCCACTGGCGATTGCCGCGCGAAGATCTCCGACGGCTGGTGGACGACCGAAGCGACCGAGTCCCTTGACAGATGAGAGGTCGGCGCCGGGATCTGATGCTAAAGCGATCAGAGTGGAATCCGATATAACGCGGAACGGCGGGCGGTCGATTCGTTTCGCCTCTCGTTCCCTGAATTGATGCAGGGACCGCAGAACGGCCAAACCTCTTCCATCCAGACCGCCGCTGCTTTTGACCGAAAGGAACGCTGTTTCCGGGTCAGAAGGCGCAAATCTCGCGTTCTCAAGACGTGCGAACTCTTCCGCGACCCATGAAAGGCGCGACATGCACTCCAAACGTTTGGTCAACGCTTCTCTGGCTTCCGTGAGGTGAAGCACGTCGTTCGCAGCATACATCAACGCTTCAAGTTTCAGAGGCCGCACAGTCCAATCGGAACGCTGCAGTTTCGGTGGTTTCGACAGCTGCACACCGACGTGCTCCTCTACGACTGATTGCAGCCCGAGGCGAACCGAACCGGCGAAGGAGGCGGCAACGCTAGTGTCGAACACATTATTCACACCGAAACCCCAATCCTTGTCCAACAGCCGGAGGTCATAGTCGGCAGCGTGGAAAACCTTTTCGACTGACCCGTCGCCAAGGAGTTCGCCCAGAGGTCGGACATCGTGGATGGCCAATGGATCAATCAGGTATGCAGTATCCCTGATCGCCAGTTGCACGATGCACACGCGCTCGTGATACCTGAAGAAACCATTGGATTCTAGGTCGATCGCCACATTCCGCGCTCTAGTCGCGCGACTGACGACCTCGGCCAGGTGCGATTCTCTGTTGACCAATTCGATCTGGCTCATCGACTTTCGAACCCCGACGAGTCAGCATCGAAATTCAGGAAGATTCAAGGTTCGGTCATTTGAGACCAGCCGATAATGATAAGGCACACCGGGGTCGCAAAAAACTCTTCAAGCCACTTGTACAGCAACTCGCTTCTACGGGCCACGCGGTCCCATTGAGCAGCGACATCCGAATATCCGTCTTCGTCGTTCAGGAGCAACGGTTCGCACCACTTCCAAAGCTCCACATGCTCTGCCTCCGCTGTGAGAGTAATGGGAGGGACCGGAGTTCGGGGCGGTTTCGAAGGGGCTGTGGGTTTGCTTTCGGCCTGAGTGCTGCAAGTGTGTGGTAACGCGGCACCCCCGTCGCCGTTTCCACTTTGGATCGTGTTTCGTCATCGGCTGTGAAGGTTTCGACGGTGACGGTGAGCCATGCCGCACCGGCGCCACAGGTCACGACAAATTAAACGACCAGCAACATGATAATCGACCTGACCCTGTCGACGCCCCCTCGCGGCGGAACTGTTGGCACGTGCCAACAGTTCCGGCTGCTCCCGGTCTCCGCTCGTGGGCGCGTATGCGCCGTTCCCTTGGATCGAGAAGCATCTAAGGCAACTTCAGTGACAACACCCACACTGCCACTGGATGCGCTTCATCCGTATAAAATGGACGCCAAGATCGAAATGAGGGCCGAATGGCAGACCAACAAGTCAACTGGCAGGGGGCGAGCGGGAGCACGTACACATACTGGGTCGCGGATGCCGGCAGAGGGTTCAAAGACGAACCCGGAAACTACATCTTCGCGAAGGAAACCTCCCAAGGAAGATGGACGGCTCTTTACATCGGTCAGACCGGGAGCCTGAGAGATCGATTGACATCGAGCCACGAGAAATGGCCGTGTGCCAAAAGCAACGGTGCAACCCACATTCACACACATACGAACAGCAGTGGCGAGGAAGCCCGTCTGAACGAAGAAGCGGATCTGTACGTGAGCCAGTCGCCGCCGTGCAACGACTAGCGGATGAAAGCCGTAATCA
Organism: Dehalococcoidia bacterium; assembly: GCA_965207515.1. Lineage (GTDB taxonomy): Bacteria > Chloroflexota > Dehalococcoidia > Lucifugimonadales > Lucifugimonadaceae > Bin127. The sequence continues at coordinate 180,330 of OZ242286.1, forward strand.
GCTTCGTTCGGAATGCGAGTGTCCATTGGATCGAACCGATTGACGATTCGGTTCGGTATCTGGAACACTCTCTTCTAATAGCGATACAGCCGCATAGGGATTCAACTGAAAGACAGCTAAAGGCGGATCCTCCGGTGCTGCATCCGGGTAATCCCACACTTTCAGCAGTCCGTACTCAAGACGCGCCGACACTCGCTCACCAACTATGGAAAGCACTTGATCCGGTAGATACGTCAATGAAGTCAGGAAAGCAAGGTAGACATGGCTGACCATTGCATTATCGACGTCATGCCCTATGACGACCCGACTGACGGTGAAAACGAGTTCATCGCACCCTGCGACGAACATCGGGATCTGGCACCGACAGGGGTGTTTCATAGAGGTGAGATGTGGAAAGACCTGTCTTTCGCTGATTACTTGGCGGTGAGCCGATGCATCCGTGAGTTTGCGAAGAGCTTCGGGCCGTATCTGAAAGAGAACCGAGGAACCGTGCCCCGAACCTTCGAGTTTGAGGCCGAGTTCACTCTCTAGGTTCGCTGTTCACGTATACAGTTCTCCCTTTTTCATCGATCCAAACCCTTCCACTCGTGCCAGGAATGACGAGATCGCGGAACAGTTCTCGGCGGATCGTCGTGACGTAATCGGAGGATATCCGCAAAACGGGGTGGCTGTGTGACTGGTCCGCACGCCGTCAAGGGAGTTTACGCGCATCTCCGCCAGCGGTCAGATTTATCTGCTTAGGATCGCGCCTGACAGCTTCTTGATCGGGAAATACAAAGCGGAATCGCTAATTCGAATACAGTTCTTCCTAAAGTCAACCTTGGCCCGCCAAAAGGGATTCGAATCGTAATCGAGCACCGCACGAACGATCCGGATCGGAGGGGCGAGGGTCGGGACGACCACTCAACGTTTTCGAGTTGCGCGCGTCCCCGATTAAGACACCTACGGGATATCGACTTAACAAACACCCGCTCGGCAAGTCGACGTCCCAGATCGGATCCGCCGATCTTGCGCGAGCAGTCGGCCTGCGACCGGAAACTCAAATGATGAGAATTACATATCTGTGCTCGCGAATCAACCCTAAATCCATAAATTTCAGTTCTCATCGCGCATCCATCATGAAGTAAAATCGCTTCAACCGTTCCGACGTGCCTGATGTAGAAGCAATCACACTTGCCGAGGCAAACGCTTGACGAACATCAAGCCGTCGACCGTCTTCGCAGGCGATAACTTGGATATTCTACGAGGATTCAACTCGGAAATCACCGACTTTGTGTACCTGGACCCGCCGTTCAATCCGAACCAGAACTACGCCGCGCCGATAGGCAAGCCAGCCGAAGGGGCTGAATTCAAGGACACGTGACACATGAGCGACGTGAAAGCGGAGTAACGCGGTCTTCTAGCCGGCCAATACCCAGCTCATTACATGGTCATTGACGCTGCATTCGCCGCGCACGGGGAAGGGATGCAGGCTTACCTCATCATGATGTCAAGTCGCTTGGTCGAATTCAGGCGCATGCTTAAACCTTCGGGCACGAAATACCTGCATTGCGACCCTGTAGCATCGCATTATCTGAAAGCGGTGATGGATGCCATTTTCGGAGCGACGAACTTCCGCAACGAAATCGGGTGGAAGCGGCGAAAATCCCACAGCAACTCGCGCACTTTCGGGCGCGTCGCGGGCGACATCCTGTTTTACGGGTCGCAAATCAACCGTGACAGCATCAGGGTCAAGTTGTCAGACGCGGAAGCACGAAGCAGATTTCGCTATAAAGACAAGAACGGGAACTTGCCGCCGCCGACTTGACTGCGAACGGATTATCGGGCGGCGGATATTTCTACGATTTCTACAGGCATCCCGGCCCGTGGTGATACCTCGAACATCGGATGCAAGAACTTCGGCGCGCAGACAGGATATACCTGCCAAATGTACAGAATCGTGGCGGTTTAACACGTTACGGCGTGCCTAGACGCAAACGCTACCTGTCGGAACACAATGGCACGATTCCCGGTTCGATTTGGACAGACATATCGCCAGTGCAACCTGGCTCCAAAGAACGGACAGGCTCCCCGACGCAGAAACCGCTCGCTCTGATGGAACGCATCGTCAATGCCAGTTCGGATGAAGGCAATGTGGTGCTTGACCCATCATTCTGTGGATGCGCCACGACGCATATGGCTTCGCACAACCTTAAGCGCAAGTCGGTCGGCATCGACATCAGCCGTAAAGCGGTCGAGTTGGTCAAGATGCGCTTCAAGGACACGCAACTTCCGATGTTCTCGGACATGACAAGCCGCACCGACATTCCCAAGCGCACCGACGCAGATGACACCCCGAATCATCGGACTTAGAAGCACACGCTGTACGATCTCCAAGAAGGCGTATGCGCCAGTTGCGAGATCCACTTCCCGGTTCGCAACTTCGCTGTCGACCACATCGTGCTTCGTTCCAAAGGCGGCACTTACCACATCGAAAACCTGCAACTGCATTGCGGTGCTTGCAACAGCATGAAAGGCACAAAGACGCAGGGTTGAGGACATAGATGTTGCTAACAAGTGTCGCGGGATTAGTCTGCGCCTATGGTGTAGCGACTTTGGCGCGTTGGAATTGCCAGTCAACCCCAGACTGAGTCAAAGCCGCACTCGTGCTTGTCGCTTCACCGACGAGACGGCGCATTTCAGAAGTTCCGAAACGAGTGTGAATATGGTCAAAAGTCGGACCCATGTGTTCCAGTCCGATGTTGATTTCGCCTATCACTTCGTCCATCCGATTGAGGAATGGCTCACCCAAGATGATTTCGTCGGAGTAACCTGCCAACTGCTCGTCGCCATGTTCGATAAACTGACGCATGAATTGGCTCGTATGAGCTATCGCCATCCTGTCGCTGAAACTAGACGGCAGAGCGTCAAGCAATTTGTCAATCGCGGCATGGTTCGCCTTCAACGCTTCAAGATAACTTTGCACACAGTTTCTAACATCACGAGCGAGTTGGGTATCCGCAACACATTCACGAGGTGCTGTTCGTTCGTCTGGGCGGACGGGATTTACGAAGCGGTCTTGGTCATCAGTATCCATCCGTTCCATGACTGCTTCAGCGTTCCCAATATCAGCTGCCTGAAGTCCAAAAGCGATAGACGCTCCGGGTGGTAACCCGTCGTTAGCAGCAGATTTCGTCACTGATCGGAAGGCTTCGTAGCGACCTTCAGCTCGTGCGACTGTTTCGCCGCGCACCTTCTTGTTTTTAGGAAATCGGTCGCATATTCGCCCAAGAACATCCCACATGTTTGTCATCGTAACAGGCGTTTGCTGTGTCGCTCAATCGGCTGAGGTCGATTGCGGGAGCGTGTCGATTATCTCGTTGCAGTCAGCAACTCAGTCGGTGAAGAACAGCATGTAGAGAACAATCGCAATGATGATGCAACCGCATACATGCTTTACAGGGTCAACCTCAGCCATCGTTATTTCGCCTCCAGAATCGCTTCGCAGTCATCGCCTAAGGCGCGCAGAGTGTATCTGCCAGATTCGACCCTCACCGTTCTGATATGCCTTACGGTTGGACGCTTGCCCGCTTTGTCCATTGACTCGTTGCCGAACCCGTCGACACCGACATCACTCCCGACGAACTCGCCCGAAAACTGTTCAACACAAAACCCCCAAAAGACTGGGACAAGATCGCAACCGAAGCCGACGTAGAATCAGACTCCGAAGAACTCAACGAGAAATCAAACTAGCAACTGTCCCTACCCATGATGAGCGAATTGAAAATAACGGTGCCAATAGATATTCTCAAGGCTTATCCGCGAGACCGCAGGCGAACAGACACCAGCTCTAAGATTGCAGAGTCGTATGTTCAGCATTTGGCGACCTGCCTTACCCCCAATGGCAGGGTTGAAGAGATTGAGCGGGGCGAAGCCAGATTCATGGGGAAAACCCCAGACTTGAGCTGGGTGCTAGACGCAACTGTAGATGATTCATTCGAGTTGATTACAGAAGTGTTTTACGGACACGACACTTCTTACGTGGTTGAAAATCTATCCCGTAAACTTACGAAATACAAAGGCATCATCAAAGACCCGCTCGTATACAACGTGGCGTGTGTATACAAAGATTCGTCTGTTGATGTGTCAGCCATCGCTCGCGCATTGTCGGCTAAGTTGCGAGTCGGCATGGAAGTCAATTTCAATACAGGAGATGTTTCTTTCAACGAGGGGCTAGACCCAGAATATGAAGCATCTCCGTTTTACAACGGAAATGCCCATTTTGTATGGATGGTCGAGTATCCGTATGATGAACGTGGCGACGTTGTGAATTCAGGGTCGATTGCTATTTTGGGACTCTATTCTCGATACAAGAGGTTACATCCCGACGCTGAATGGTTCTCAATGTTTCTAAACCATCGCATCGACGACTTGACACATCGAGCATGATGCGACACCCTACTCTATCCGAAATGCGAGTTACGATCACATTCAGCGAGCGGTGGGCGACATCAGAAAACCGATAGCTAGCCGCTCTCTGTCCAATATGCGAGCATAGGTTAGTAATACTCCGAATAATCAACGCGCCGTCAAATCATCCAGAGATGGCCATTTCCTCGTTACACTCGACAACCGACGCTCCAGATCTGACGGGCAACAAAATTCTGTAGTCGCTCAAAGCTTGATAACCGATTCGAAGACGGTTCTGCCTATAGTAAACCGTGGTTCACCAATGCTACATATGCGCGATAAAAATGATATACACGCGCGAGCAATCGGCAAACTGATTAAACCGGAACACTGTGTAAGGTTTTCCTTGACGGACTATGTGACTACGTTGTCCAACGCGATCGCAATTCGCCGGATTGAAATCGCCGCACCGCGATGATGCTGTACGTCGACATAGTTCAAAGGTAAATCGAGTGATTTGCATCGATGCGCCGACCCCTGTGAATGGCCTTGGATCGACCTTGGCGGGCATCGATTTTCCGCGCATTCTGCAGACTGATCGAGCAGAACTCCGGAACCAGTGGAGCGCTACGGAGCGTTCACGACCTCAAGAGGCTGAATGCTCTCGATCTGCTCCGCCTCGGCGTGTCGGGCGTGGTGAAGGTCCCAACGCATTTGCAGATGGATCCAAAACTCAGGCGACGTGCCGAAGAATCGGGACAACCGGAACGCGGTGCTCGGAGTGACGCCTCGCCTGCCGCGGACGACCTCGTTGAAGCGTTGAAATGGAACCTAGATCGCCGTGGCCAGTTCGCTCTACGTCATGTCGGGAGGGGGCAGAAACTCTTGCAGAAGCATCTCGCCCGGGTGCGTGGGCTCACGGTCGGAAGGGAAGCGAACCATGCCTGATCTCCTGTATGTTCAGTCGTAATCGGCGATCTCTGCTTCGTCCGACCTGCATATGTCCAGACGAAGTAGATGCGATACTGGTCGTTGATGCGAATGCTGTGTCAGCCCGCACCTACGTGCTTCTCAGCGCGGTTCTGCCGCGTTGAGGTGATGTCCCGGGTCACCTCCCACGACGCTATGCCCGTGTTGTACCGATTACGATTTACGCATATGGGTATGCGTAACCATCAAGGCCCAGTCGATCCGAGCCAGTTTCGAGCCCAGACTGATCGGCAAATTCTGCGTTCAATCTGGCGACGTTTGGAAAAGCGCGACGACAGGATATTTCGGCACGCCGCAGAAGGGGTTTCGGATATCGAATCCGTGCGCATGTGGGCGAACAGATATGAGCAACCAAGGTCAGTAACGCTTGTCGGAACCTGCTGAAATCTCGTCATATGCGGAGAGTATTCTTGCCGACGAAGATTGCCCCCTGTTCAACGAGGCGGTCGTTGCTGCCAAGGCCGGTGCGCTTCGCGCGGCTTACTTGATGATTTGGCTGGCTTGCGCAGAGTCTTTGAAACGGCGTTTCCGGGAGGCTCAAACACGAGACCACAACGCGGGGAAGATTGTCGGCACGATCGAGGACATGGAGCGACAAGAAAAGGCTGTTGATCGTTTCATGTTGAACGAGGCGTTGGAATACGGATTCGTATCAGCTTCCGAACACGTCGCGCTCACGCAGATCTACGAAATGCGTTGCATCTACGCTCACCCTTACGAACAGGCACCTTCCAGGGAGAAGGTGATCGACGCAGCCTCTGACGTCGTCGCAATCGTATTGTCGCGCCCCGTCAAACTGAAGCACGGTTTCGGCAAGCATCTGCTTCGAGAGTTGCTCGAGAACAGGAACTATCTCGACGATCATGAACCCGCGGTCAAGGCGTTTGCAGTCAGCATCCTCCCCCGACTCGATGAGGGCATTTACAAATGGGTGATTGACAGCTACTGGCCAAAGCTGGAAGATCTCGCAGACGATCCTTCTATGGCCGTTTTTTGCCGGCGTGGAACTTGGTTCAGCCGGGAGCTGCTGAGATCCGACCCCGGAGGTTTTTACACCGGGGAGGAGTGGCATGAAAAGGTCGTTCGATTTCCCGAGACCGCGATGGAGGTCTGCTCGATCGGCGACATATTCGACGTCATCGGTCAAAATGCTCAGGACTCGCTGGTGGGTTCGATCTTGCAAAAAGCGGAGACCCGTGCCCGATCTCTCCTGCATCTGGAAAGGTTGGACGCCGGATACTCGTTGAACGAGCGCCAACGAGACCGATTCATCGACGGGCTGGCGGATTTGAACATCACGACCGTGGCCGCCTCGGGCCTCAGCACGATCTATGCGCACAAGAGAATCGTCAAGGCGCTGAAATCGCACAATTGGTATCGACAGAACCCTGCCGTCAACCTATTAACGTCGAATGGCCCATCCCAGGTCGCCGGTTTGAACGACGATGAGCAGGAGGATCTCGGCAGGAACGTGCTGCAAGCGGCTGAAGGCACGGCTGCGAGCGCAGTTGCATTCCTCGAAAGATTGTCGGAAGGAGAGCGCTGGCCGGTCGGCATGATTCGCGGGATCGTACTCGAGTCATTCATCAACGATGAGAGCGAAATCAGGCTCAAGAGTCGCAACATGGAGTCGGTGGTCTCCGCCCTCGCCCGACTCCAACCTCGTGTGCGTACCGAACTCGTATCTCAGATTGCATCCGCGATTCGAGAAGGCACGCCGAAATACCGTTTTCGTCAAGATGGCTTCACGGAGACCATGCAGTTGCTGCAGGAACATGCCTGGTCCCAACCGTTGGCAGATGCGCTGCAAAACGAACTGACAGCCGACGCGTATCCCTGTTGAGTGGCAGAGGATGTTCGTCGCGAAATGCTCAGTGATTCAGGCGCTTCGCTTGCTCTCGGTCTGGTCGATTTTCCAATCGTTCCGCGTATCGAACACGGCGATCCTCTCAGGAACGGGCACAAATCTTCCGTGCGCGTAGCGGTCTACCAACCCCGGAATTTTCAACTCTTCAATGATCGTATCGACATCGACCACGGCTTCGTCGTCGGAATGGGGCTTCAGGATGCGATCGAACATGCGCGAAACTCCCGCGTTCGCAAACGATGAACTGTCGATTGCTCCATCGAAGGCGAGGCCGCTGGCGCAACGCGGATGGAACAAACATCGCCAAGGCAGGGCGTACCCTTTTCGATGCAACGACTGGAAGTTCTTTCTCGATCGCCGATCGCAGTGGATCAGCTTGACCTTATGCAAGGGTGCCAAAGTGCAACCCAGCTGGGGTTCATTTGGCGACTGTTCGGTTCGGCAATGCCAATGGGACCTTGCGGTTTGCGAATCGACATTGTTGTAGAAGCAATACAACGGTTTGGCTCCGACACGCCCGGCGAAATCTTCGAGGGCTTCGATTTGAAATCTGGAACCTGCTCTATACCTCAACGATGAGTACGAGTAACTCGCCGATTGTTCCAGCTTCATCTTCTTGGCCTGGACCACATACGCCGCTTGAATCGAACCCACCTGGTGGAATATCCACATCCAATCGAAACCCGTGATTCGCTCCTCGCGTCTGGTGACTCGCCGCACGTCCACGGAGCGCGACAGCAACCGCGCGATTTCCAGCGCCGTCAAGTCCGACACGGTGTCCTCGGAGAATCCGAGGCGCAATCGCCTCGCGTTGCCCAGCCAGCTCCAGACAGAACACGCCAAGGTTTCGAACACGCTCAACGCGTTGACGGATGCCAAATTCGTGGTGGATCGATTGATGCTCATCTGTCCTGGTCCGATCTGCGGTTCGTCAATCCGGCAAACATCTCGGAGCAAGTCGCTTCTAAGATCAAGCCGATGTCAATTTCCCTGCAGCAGTGTTCGTTTCGGCATCGACGATAATCACCGCGCCCACGGCGTTCCGATCAGATGCCGTTCCTTACATCCTCGGTGTCCCTCCAAAAGCGCGCATCATCCTACGCTCGTCCCATTGACCTTATCTTGGATGGCTGCGCATCCGGCCATGACATCCTCGAACGCCTCGCCATCGAAGAGCATTCCAACTGCTAGCATCCTGTCGTAGTCCTCGGCCAATGCATCGTACGTCGAGCCGACGGGCACGAGCTGCAAGTCTGCGCGCACGGCATCCAAATAATCGACCCAATCTCCGGATGCGTCTCTCTCACGGAAGAACATCGATTTGTGCCTCGCGACCGATTCTGCCAGCGCCCGATCCGAGATCGCGGCATCCGCATACCCGGCGGCGTCGAGACGAAACAGGTCGTACCAGTGACGGGAAAAACGATCTCCTCGGTCTCGCTGCTGACGGCAATGAACGTGCATCGCGGTGGCCTTTTCCCAGAACGTGCGCTCGGCCGACATGACCCATGCGCTAGCCGTCGGAAACTCGACCGTCGGCAAGTGCGGCGCCGCATCGCACTCGATCTGAAACTCGTGACGAGGCTCGCCGGTTGAACGCGCTCCGAATTCCACCAGCACGCGCGGACTCACATATCCGTAGCCGTCGAACAACGGCTCGTATTCGACGTACATCTTCTCTTCCTCGGACCGCACGTGCGCCGTCAAGCCCATCTCGGTCAGATTCGCTTCGACTTCGCTTCTAACGGACTCTGAGACCCACGCGACGAGGCGTCTCCTTATATCACGCGTCCACCTGTTTTCTTGGCTTCGACTGGCGGGCAACGCTTCTGGCGTTTCGATCCCGGGGAAGTCATGGGCGATCCGACGAATGTCGTAAGTTACGTCAAGATCTTCGGAAAATCGATTTATGGCGTTGTACGCCTTGGACAACGAGGTGCCACCCTTGAACGTGAGCTGTCCGCCGAATCGGCTTTCGAAAAGGGCCTGCAGGGTGCTGACGACCCAGACGTCTTTCTCGACGAGATGCTCGATGCGTCCGATTTTTTGGGCGGCCACCTGCAATGCGTCGCGCTGGTCTCCAGTCGAAAGAGACCGGAACCGCGTCTCATGCATCGGCGATCAATGCGCTCAAAGGTTCGGCCATCCAACTCGGCATGATGGACCGAATGCGTGCCAGCTCGTTCATGTCTTGCTCCGAAAGCCGGCGATCGATCTCCTCCAAACCATCCTGTATTTCCTCCGGCCCCAGCCAAGACAACGCACGCACGGCGTCGCCCGCCGGTCGACCCGGCGACGCCAGTTGCAGACGCGGCGCGTTGCGCAACGTAACCTTGATTTGGCCGAATACCAGTTCGCGATCGGCACCGGAAGTCAGATACACCGGTCTCACGGGGACCTGTGTCGTCAATCCTAGGTTGTTCGCCGCCGCGCCGCCAGAGGGCACTATCGTTTCGTTGAACAGTTCGGACCAGGATTCGATGACCTTCGGAAGCGATGGAGGCCGGGAGCCGAAACGCGTTTTGATGGGTAGCACGTATACCCCTTGGCAGACCCGCATCAACCTTCCGCCGCGGGCGAGCCGCGAGAAAGCCTGGTCGATGGCGGCGCGTTTCCCCAAGTCGAGAAACGCTCTCGGGCACAGCAGCGCGCCTTCCGGCATCTTTTCGGCTCGCCGCATTATCTGTTCCGGGATGCTGGACACGACTAATCTCCTTAGTGTCAGAAATACATTATATATTCTGACATGATCGCTTGGTTACGGTTCAAAGGCAGATACAGCGCTTTAGGCAAGCCAGTCCGGGATCCGAGCGTCGTTTTCCCAGACGACTGCCAGTAGAATCCGGCGTAACAAGGTTCGCCGAAAAGCGGCCTTCATCGAATTCCGGTTATCTTGTTTTGTGAACAGCCTCGCAGAACCAGTTCTCGCCCTCCTCCATCTGGAATTTGCCGGAGAATTTCTCGGAGGCGGATATGTACGCAGCAGCTTTCTCCTCCAGGGCCGCACGCGCGGTTTCCTCGCCGTATTCAAGATCGAGTTGGCCGATGCTCTTCGAGGAAGGCTGGCCGTCAAGCAGGATCGCAGCTCCTCGGAGGGCTCCTCTCGCAAGCAGAGGTCTAGTTTCGGGTTCAAGGTGCCCGTATCTCGCAAGTATTCTGGCGGCGTCCGCCGCGTTCAAGCCCCTGATCGGTCCGCCTCCGAGGTAGAACCAAGGTTTGAATATGAGATGAGCCTTCTCCACCGTCCCCAGCCTACCCATGAGCGCGTCTAGACCGTCCGAGCCGACCTCGTTGAACACGCAAGTCGCCCAATAGGGGAAGCCTCGGAGTTTCGTGATCGAAGGCGCGAGATGCTCGAAGCGTCTGTGTACTCCCTTATTCCGTATCGCCACCTTCTCGAATTGCCCATTCGACCACATGCGACTGTAAATTTCCTTTACGGTTTCGAAGATTTCCTTGTCGTCAAACAGACGCCAGCGCTGTCTTTCCGTGAGAGCCTCGAAGAAAATCTGGAAGCATTTGTGCTGATCGTTGAACCAGCCTTAAACCACGATCATGGATAGCGCCAAATCCTCGTATCTGCGTAAACCGCATGACGAGCTTGTCGCACCGTTCTGCATAAGTCTCATGGTTGTTTTCATGAGTTGCTCCTGTCTAGGATTGGTTGACGTGACAACCAGGGTGTTTGCGTCAGAAACACTTTTATGAATGGTATCATTCCGTAACCGAGCAGCACCTGCTTCTGATCGCCAAAGTTCTCACACGCTTAAGGCTAATCGTTTCAGGAACGGCACCCGAGGCTCGCCATCTGCAATGGCATAGTGGAAGGGCACGGAGGACGTATCTGGGCCGAAAGCGAAGGGCGTGGTCTAGGAGTGAGGTTCTCGTTCACCCTTCGGGCGCTGTAAGGGGGTTTCGCATTGAAGTGGTGGATGCTTTATCTTGATGCAAACTACGAACATTGCTCTGAGCGCGTTAATAATAGTAAAAAAGTGCTAAATTATAACGTGCTTTGTGCTAGAGCAAGAACGATGGTCTTGGATTGATGAGATGGGGCCCGTCGCTACGAGTCGATCCGACTGCTGGATCAACCTCACGGGCCTGCATCGATTTCCACTCGCGCGGCTTGACAGCCTCCATCAGAACTGACCTGTCAGAGGCATCGTCCAGCCAAACCTCTGCCCATTCTCGGTCCGGAATCACCGGCATTCGATCATGGATAGGGGACATCAGCGAGTTCGCAGATGTGGTCAGGATCGCGCAGGATTCCACGACGCTTTTGGGCCCATCCCAGACGCTCCATATCGCCGCGAAGACGAGCACGGGCTTCTCGGCATCGAAGATCCACATCGGCGTCTTGCCGCCCGTTTCTTCCCGTCGCCACTCGAAGAAACCGTTGGCGGAGATCAGGCAATGACGTCGACGGAACGAATTGCGGAACATGGGACGTTCCGCGACGGTTTCCGACCGCGCGTTGAACATCGGGCGTCCGAATACGGATTCGGGCTTCACCCAACTGGGTATCAAGCCCCAACGCATCATCACCCCTTCCCCCACGCCGCCAGCATCGATGATCGTCAACACATCGGTCGACGCCGCGATGTCCCAACGCGGACGGTAGACTTCCATCGGCATCGGCAACTCGAAGCCGAGGGTCGCAACCAGCCCCGCCAAGTCTATGTAAAGTCCGAAACGTCCGCACATTGCCGCTAGCTCCCCAGTTGCATGCAGTTGCGATCAACTGACGGGATGCCGCTAAAGGCTAGCACCAATCGTGTTGAACATCACGTGGTTTCGTTAAGATTCGAACTCCGACTGTTCTCCGAGCAATGCCGCCGGCACGTAGCGGCCGGTGGCGCCGTCCTGGATGTGTTCGTAGGTCTGAACTTGGCCCAGAGTGTTGAGGAGCTGGCCGACCAGCATCGCCAGACCGGACGGCACGGCCATGAATAGATGGATTTTGCCCCGCACAAGATATTCCGCCCTGGCCTTTCTCGCCCCTTCGACCACGCGCCATGCGACATCGACAGCTTGACCGGGTGAATGAATAAACGCGTTCCAATCGCCTCGGCGTCTTTCGGCAGGTCTGATGTGCGCCGATGCTCTGAATCTTGGCAGCCCGGTTCGAGACTCGCCCACGGCTCGAGAAACATCCGCATTTACCGAAACCATGACCGCCATGTCATCGGCCGAGGTGAACCCAGCTTCAACGACGGTTTCGAAACCTGAATCCGTGCGTTGATCGGCCAGCGACCAAGTCTGCTCGTGATGCCCGGGCGTGTGCTGCACCCAGGAAATCCCGATCCTTTTGGGAGCCAGAAACGCCCATCCCAGCGCGGCGGCGGCGGGTAGCGACGGCAATCCGGTAGCCGAGATCGGGCGGTCGGACATTTCAGAACCGATGCGGTCGCTGATCTCGAGCAAGGACGGGATCAGATGATTGTTCCAGGTCTCCGCAGTCGCGACACGCCCATCGAACCGGTTAAGCCAGTCGATCTTCAAACCTGCGCCGCCGGCAGGTTGGTAGTCGGATCGGGTGTTGAGCACGATTCTCAGCGGTTCTCCCGAGGCCAGACTTCGGTCGATCTGCTGCAATCTCCTAGCGAGGATCCTTGACGCCAAATCGCGGATCTCCAATTCGTTCGCTGGATCAGTTTCGATCTTCCGAATGTTCCAAAGCCTGAGGTCGTCAATCCCGATTCCTCCTTCCAGTACCTTTGCCGCGCCCTCGTAGGTCAAACCTCCCGCGGCCACGGGAACGGAGAAGAAACCGTCTCGCTCCCGCGCGCGTTCCAGAATCAACGGTGCTTCCACATGTCGTATGATTTCGGATTCCGCGACCTCCGGCGTGAGCCATATCACCGCGTTTGCCGTTCCAGGATCTCGCAGCACGTCCCGCAAGGCGTCTTCGGTTGGTTCCTCGGCAAGGTCCGATATGTCTTGCCAAGTTGGTATTCCCAGATCTCTCTGGTGCGCGACCAACGTTTCCGCTTCGGCCAAGCGCGTCCTGCGATAGCTCAAAAACGAAACGCCTGCCGGATCCGTCGTCAATTCGATTCATCCCTTCCGAATGGCGGTGTCGGCGAAAAACTTTCGGCAAGCGTTTTTACTCGAACGATATCGACCGGACCATGAGGAAAGGCGTCGAAGAACACATCTGGCAAGAAGCGACGAGTCAGGTCGGAATACGTCGAGCCGTAATCTCTTCCGTCCGAATCGCCGAGAACCTTCGCTAGGTGCTCTATGTCTGCATGACCGATTTTCAAGTCCTTGAGGCCGTAGGCCAGTATTGTGGATCTCTGTTCGAAAGTCGGTCTGTGAAACCGGAACACATGGGCGACTCTTCGCAATATCGCAGGATCCATCGAGTCAGCCCGATTGCTGCACATGACCACCAACGCCGGAAGGTCGTCGCTGATCCTGTCGATCCCGCGTATCAGTGCATTTACGCCGGCTCTGTCCTCGTGGTGCATCTGGCTCAAATCGCGTGACTGAGCGAGAGCGTCGGCCTCGTCGATCAAGAGCACAACGGCCGCCTTGGGTCCCGTTTCATTTTTCGCGATCTCGTTTGCGGCGCTTGCGATCCGAGTGAACGCATCGGTGATCAACCCTGTCATCTGGCCGACCGCACCAGTGCCGCGAACCCCCAGGCTCAACCTGTAGAGCGTGATGCCGATCCTGAGTTCCCTCGCCGTTCTGTCGGGAAAAGATTCCGCCAGCGAAGTCTTCCCGGTGCCGATGTCCCCTGCGAAAAGCATCAACGGATTGGTCGCCGCAAAATCTCTGGCCAGATTGACGAGTCCGCCGTAATGCCGCTCGCTCCAGTCTTCGACTTCGTTCCGGCGCAACAGAACGCGGGTTAGCTTTGAAATCCGCTCTTTCTCGCTGTCGAGCCCCACCAGATCCGCGTAGACCGATTGGAGCCTCGGATCGGGATACTCGATGATAGCGTCGAAAAGGTCGTCCGCCGAGGGCATCATCGCGACAGATACACTCCGCGATCAAGCGCCGTGCCGTTCCTTGAGTACGACTTGCCGTTCGACCATCCGCCCGACCCGAAATCCGGCTCGACTCCCGGTGTTCGCTTTACAGGATTCGATTCTTCGATGCTGTCCCTTTGAGTTTGGTTCAAGGAAGACCATGTTTCGCTGTGTTGTAGGAACGAATGCCAAGAAGCGCCGGTTGTATCGGCCCCGGCGGGGATCCTGCCGGACCTGTCGTCGGACAATCCAAAGCCGTCGGAACAAACGTCGTAACGAACCACGACAACCCAATTGGGACCCTTTCTGAAGGGAATTACCCCTCTATGTACCCCGATTGGCTAAATGAGGCTGATGCCTAAAGCCTTCAAGTTCTCTTCAAGACATTCGATCTTGCGGTACGTCGATTGCAACGCCGCGATGTCGCTGAGAAGTTTCTCGAATGAGTTGACGGGTGCGCTGTTTTCCTTGTGCGTAATAGCGTCGTCTATTTCGATGTCGCTGATGCGATCCTTAACTCCAAAGGTGTTCAAATCAAATAGAACCGAGAGCGACGAGACGAGACCTGAAAGGACTTTGGTGTTTGCACCGATCCGCCTATGCAACTCGTCGCGGTCGGAACGCGCGTCGTTTAGTTGAATGGTCAGTTTGCCTATTCGTTCTTCATCTGACATGACCACATACTAACACGTCAAACACTAGGGCAAAATACCCCAAAACACTTGCAAAGGGGTATCATCTGTGTTACACTCTAAGTATGACGACAAACGGAACAGACAACCGCAAGGGCATTTCCTTCATGGAAGCCGCGCGAAGGTTCGGCGATGACGAAACCGCTCAGGACTGGTTCATCGAACGCCGTTGGAAAGACGGCGTGATCTGCCCCTTCTGCGGTTCGAATCGGATAGGCGAACGCAAGCGTCGCGGCAACGCGCTTAGACAGTGGCGATGCAACGACCGCAAAGCCTGCGGCAAAGCCTTCACCGTCAAGACCAAGACGGTGATGCACGCGTCCAAACTTTCGCTTTCGCAGTGGGCGTTGGCTCTCTATCTCTACTCAGTCAATCTCAAGGGCGTGTCAAGCCGCCAACTCAGGCGTGAACTCGGCATCAAACAGGATCACGCGTGGCATTTGGCGCACCGCATCCGCAAGGCGATGGAAGCGCATCCGCAAGTTTTCCGCGGACCCGTCGAAGTAGACGAAACCTACGTAGGCGGCAAGCGTCGCAACATGAGCAACTCGAAGCGTGCGGAGTTGGAAGGGCGTGGATCAGTCGGCAAAACAGCCGTAGTCGGAATGAAGGATCGCGAGACCAACCGAGTCGAAGCCGAGGTTGTGGAATCGACGGACAAGCAGACGTTGCAGGGCTTCGTCGAAGTCAACACCGAAACCGACGCGGTGGTCTACACCGACGAACACAAGTCCTACGACTCGCTCGCACGTCCTCACCAGTCGGTCAAGCACTCGGTCAAAGAGTTCGTCGACGGTCAAGCGCACACCAACGGCATCGAGTCCTTCTGGGCGATGCTCAAGCGCGGACACATGGGCGTGTACCATCAGATGTCCGCAAAGCATCTTCACCGCTACGTGTCCGAATTCGCGGGACGGCACAACGTCCGCATGTTGGACACGGAAGACCAGATGTCGGCAATCGTCGCAGGCGCGGAAGGGAAGCGACTCCCTTACGCCGAACTCGTGGGCTGATGCTCTATGGCGGCTATGCCGAACGTCAAGCCGTCCACGATATTCACGGGCGACAATCTCGACATCCTGCGCGGGTTCGACTCGGAATGCGTCGATCTCGTGTATCTCGATCCGCCCTTCAACTCCAACCGCAACTACTCCGCGCCAGCGGGTTCGGCGGCGGCGGGAGCCGCGTTCAAAGACACGTGGACTTGGGACGACGTGACGGCTGAGGAACACGGGCTGCTAGCCGACGAACAGCCTGGACTTCACAAATTCATAGATGCGACGGGCTACGTGCATGGCAGGGGGATGCAGGCGTATCTGATAATGATGTCCTCGCGGCTCATCGAGTTAAAGCGGATACTCAAGCCGACTGGTTCGATATATCTGCATTGCGATCCGACCGCCAACTCGTACCTGAGATTGCTCATGGACGGCGTGTTTGGAAGGGGCAATTTTCGCAACGAGATCGTATGGGTGTACACCGGTCCGGGTTCGCCCAAAATGCGCCAATTCAACCGCAAGCACGACACGATCCTATGGTTCAACGCGGGGGGGGTGGACGTTCAACCGAGATGAAGTACGGATACCTCACAAGTCATTGAACACCAACCGAAAAGGCGCGGCGATATCCGCGCCGCTGACGACTCAGGCGCGCGACGAATATTTGAAGCGCGGCAAAGTCCCTGAAACGTGGTGGCCGGAATTCAGCCCTGTGGGGAGATTGGCTAGGGAGCGACTCGGCTATCCGACGCAGAAGCCGCTCGCGTTGCTTGAGCGCATCATCAAAGCGAGTTCGAATCCCGACGACGTAGTTCTGGATCCGTTTTGCGGTTGCGCGACGACTCTGGTAGCAGCGCACAACCTCGAACGCAAGTGGATCGGCATCGACATCAGCCCCAAAGCCGTCGATCTCGTGAAGATGCGGCTTGCGGAAGCGCAGAAGCCGATGTTCGGCAACGTCGTCGAACGCACGGACATACCCAGACGCACGGACACCGCTTCCACGCCCAATTACAGGACGCAAAAGCACACTCTTTTCGGGTTGCAGGAAGGCGTATGTGCGGGTTGCGCGGTCGTCTTCCCCTTCCGCAACTTCACCATCGATCACGTCGTGCCGCGTTCCAAAGGCGGCACGGATCACGTCGACAACCTTCAACTTCTATGCGGCGCGTGCAACAGCATGAAGGGCGCGAAGTCGCAATCGGAATTCATAGTCGCGTTGAAAGGCGCGGGATTGAGAGATTGACTCATGGCTGAACCCAAGAAGCGCATGGTCGCAAAGGACGGTGTTGTCGTCGACGCTGAGATCGCGCAGCGTCTAGGCGTGGAAGGCGGCGTAGAGTTCGAGCATTGGATCGATCCCGACGCGCTGGCTGAACGCGTGCTGAACTTGGACGCTGAAGACGCCGAGATTATCCGCGACGAAATCGGGGCGTGAAATCAGCATCGGGGTACATAGAGGGGTAATTCCCTTTCTGAAACCATATTCGACCATCTTCACGCATCTGTTGACCAGCAGGACCGCGAGCTCCACCGCGTAGTCGGTTATGTCCTGGTCAGAGGGGCAACCGTAGAACAGCTGCATCTGTTTGAGGTCCGCGGCGACTTTCGACGCCAGGTAGACGGCGTCGGTTCGTGTGAACGTCCGTGTTCCAGTGGAGCTGTAAGTCATCTTTCCACCTTGAACGAAGGGCCGAATACCTCTTTCCAGAGCTCCACTGCACGTCCTTTCGTGTCGGAATATTGAGCTTCGACCACCGCGTCGAGGGCGTCGGCGCAGGCTTCGACTATCGCATCCCTGTCGGCGTCGGTGTAGTTCGAAGCCACGTTGTTGATCGGGTTGACCGGGTCGTAAACCTGCATTGGACTCCAGCTCGAGTTCGACGCTTCGACCGGATCGTAGTAGTCGCCGAACGCGATGCGGTCTCTGAGCCGGGTCTGGACTATGCGAGCGAAGAATCTCTGCAACGCTTCCGGATAGTCGTGGAAGCTCTGCCCATCGTCCAGCATGTCGGCGCAAAGGAGTTCGACCATGAACGATTTGAACCGGAAGTTCGCGTTCCTCGTTTTCTTGAGCCGCACCCACCATTTGAGGAGCCTTATCACCTGAGCGAAGTCTTTTGGACTCCTTGCTTTGCGTTTCCGGATGAACTCCAGATGAAGGCGAACGCTCGTTTCCAGCCAAGCTCCTGTATCCCGATTCAGAAGATTCCCCCCGGTCGTCTTCGTCGCCGTCGTACAACACGGGCACCACGTCAACGTCCAAGCCGCTGCCTCGGAAGTTGACGGACACGCAATGAGTCGCGATCGTGAACTGGTCCGACGACATGGACGGATTGGCGTCCCGCAGACGGTCGGCGAGCCAGTCCAACAGCTCTTCATCATCTTCAGGGGCGTCGGTTTCCCTGACGTACACCGCGACGTCCATGTCGTTGATGGTCCGCAACGCGGTGCCTTTGGCGACGCTGCCGGAATGAAGCATCTTCACCAGCGCGAAATCCGGATCATCGGCGATTTTCTTCGCCAGGCGATCCCTCAAGCCGTTGACCTGTTTCCGGTGCTTTCGCACCTGTTCGGCTGGCAGGTTAACGACCTGGTCCCCGAACTTGACTAAATCACGATGCAGCACATGCGGTTGCAAGTTCCGTGTTTCTCCAGTCCATATTTTCCGTTTGGTGCTGAGCCTATATCCGCGTTTCGCGGATAGTTTTCCGCAGCGATCCGGCCCTAATCCGCGAGGCTCAAATCATCCTGATCCCTTAAGAACGATGGTAATTGACTCGATGTGCGTTCAGCCGAGCCATTTTCGTGGAATCCCGGTGACGAAACGACGCATGGTTGACGTTAACTGCGTTTTGCTGACTTTCGTTTCGCCGTTAGATCGCAGATACAGCGTATCGTCGAAATCGTGCACCGTCGACAACTGCGGATTCCTGCAATCATTGCAGCACATCAAAGGATCGAAACCAGCATTAAAGAGAAGGTGCGTCATGGTCACGACACTGAAATGGGTACTCGCGATTATGTTGGCGGTGATCGCCACGGTGATCGTCGTGTCGTTTCTGGGGATTTCAGTTCAATTCTTGAGTTGGAGTCTCGGATGGGCGGCGCTGAGCGACGATGCTACGGCAAAATGGGTCGTAATGTTCGGTTGGACGTTCGGAGCGCTCATTCTCGGCGCCGTGGCCAAGATGTTCGTGCTCGTGCGAAACCGCAACCGTCACGCGCTCAGACTTACCGAATACCCCGGCCACGCGTTGACTGCCGGGTTGCTGGCAGGTGGTTTGGCGTACGGGACCGCATCGGTAGTGATCGCAGCATTCGGCGATTCGATTAGGGAGTTGACGCCTGTGGTCGACGCCAACCAAGACGACCTGATCCAAGTGACCTTCCTAGCCGTTTTGCCGATCGTGATCCTGATGATGTCGGCGGTGCTAACGGCCGCCAGGCAAATCGGATCCATCCCGAGGTCCCGCCCCCCTGACACCACGCTGGCGCAGTTCGTCGATGACATTCGCGCAGTAGGGCGGCACTTCAAAATCGGCGCGGCGTCACAGCGCATCAGACGCTGGTGGACGCGCGACAGCGACGATTGATCAGATGGGGAGATGTCCGTACGGCCGTGTCTTCAACGACATGCACGAGACGCTGCAAGTCGGTATGTTTAGAGATTCTGCCGATCGGAAACGATGACTCCTCGCCTGTCGGAATACGGAACCCGACATGGGTCGTTGTTAATCTGGGACTCAAGTCAATCTAGAAACGTTGTTCCAGGCGAGAGGGGAAACCTAGGATATTGGTTGCGATTTGAATCCGACACGTGAAGAACCCATTGGAGCAATCCGGATCCACAAGGATGATCTGGTTGAGATGGATGCGGTGCAGCAGGTCAAATTCATGCGCAGGTGGTTTTTGGCCAATTATGAAGACCCGGCCAACTCGATGCCTTACATCTCCAGTGAGGGCGGTTACATCTGGCTCGACGGTGGTCCATACGACGCTCACGAGGAGCTGCATGCCGAATTCGGCGACAGCGTCCCCGAGGGCGTCATCGAGAAGCTGGGCGACGAACTATTCGCCGAAAGCCATGATTGGGCTGCGCGAGTCGATTGGGCGGACGAACTCCGCGAGCGTTTTTCCGATTACGAAGGACTCACGCAGCATTTCGACGAGTATCGTCGGGCGATGGCGAACAACCGGGAGATGTCGACCCTCGAGGTCCCTGAATCCGTCCGGCATGTTTTCTACGGGATGCTGTTCGTCAATGTGATCACAATTATGGAAACCTATCTGTCCGACACGTTCATTTCTTCAGTGGCCAACGACGAGAAATTCATGCGTCGGTTCATCGCGACGACACCCGAATTCAAGAAACGGAAGATTCCCTTGTCGGAGGTCTACGTCTCAGTGGACGAAATGTCCGAAACCGCACTGAAGTATCTCGATGGTTTCGTGTGGCATCGCCTGGCCGCGGTGCAAAAGATGTACGGCGCAACCTTGGACGTCACGTTCCCGGATCACCTGGGACCGATCCACCGTGCGATCAGAGTCAGACACGCTATGGTGCACAGGAACGGGAAATTCAAGGAGCAGCACTTGGAGATCACGAAAAAGGAAATGAACAAACTGTTCGGGGATGTCGACAGCTTCATCGCCGCGGTCGCCGATCAGATCAAACTTCTGGACGAGGACGTAGTCGTTTTTACGTGACCGTCGCGGCCGGGCCGAACGTGCACGGCCGAAGAACGGCGACAATGAGCGACGGGGATTTCCTAGGTCGTCGCTCGACCGCATACGGTTTGCCGAGTTGGTGTGACACTGGTCGCATCCAAAGCTCGAGGATGTCACCCACTTCGGACAACTTCACCGCAAATCTGGACCCGGCGACCATGCTGTTTTTACGTCCGCGATCCGCGCTTCAAGGTTGCTCGGTAGATTGCCAACTCACGCGATTGGCGGCAACGAATACTCAACCGTCCTCGGGACTTTCGAACATGGAAGCCATTTTCTTCGCACGCGTCTGTTCAGGCTCCAGTTCCACCAATCCGCACTCCCGCCATGGCCGCTGAAGGTATTCGCAGTAAAGTCTTGCGCTCGAGGAGACGCAATCCGGCCAGGAACATTTCGTCTCGCCCGCCGCATCCGTCTTGAAGCGAATCCACGCCAACTCACCGTCGACATCGCCGAACATCTTAATCCAATAGAACTCCTCGGTGCGGTGGTAAAGGTGCACCTTATGGCATTCCAGAAGGTTGACGACCTCCGAAACCCATCCCGGGACCTCATCCAGAAAGTACCGATGATCCGTCTCCCTGCCCATTGGATTCTCCGCATGAAGGACGTTACCCAGAATGCCGTAGACCTTAATCAGCCTGCCCTTGGTCAGAAACCCGTCGGTCCTGGCCATAGGCTCCTGGCCCTCTTCGCTGGGCCGCGGCTCCAACGGTACAGGGAAGAAATTGGGATGAAGGCGGTCCAGTTCCCTTAGCTTCCTGCCGATGTCTTGGGAGCTCCGCAGTTCCTTCTTGGATTTTCGCCAAACATCCTTGTTGGCCACGAGCGAGCCGAAAACAATCAGCTCGAGCACCATCCTCAGCTGCAAGCAGATCGACTCTAGGCGGTCCCTGGCCGTAATGCCGGGTATCTCCATCAACCGATTGATCGATTCCAACCGGGATCTGACCTCTTCCATAAGACCGCAATACTGGGAGATGTCGAGACGTTCTGCCTGTTTGATCTCCCACCCGCAGTTCAGGCAGACGATGTTCCAGCCCCATTCGGCGATCCCTGGTCCCTGAAGCTCCAGTAAATCTTCCTCGCATTTGGGACATAGCGAGTACTCTTCGCCATCCACCCCCTTGACGGGTCCGTCCTGTTCGAAATTCAGGCTCATCCCCGCGTCCGAGAATTCAGGGATTTCACCGCACCGCGGACAAGGCTCTGTGGGTTCCTGTCCGTGCAACATGTACGCGATGGCCTGTTCGTCGTGACCGAACGGGCATTCTCCCGAAGATGCGGGTTCCTTCTGATCAGTTGCTTGAAACAACGCCGCGGCTTCGCCGCAGGTTCTCAAGCCGATGCACCGCTCGACGTTCTCGACGCTCGTATCGGTGAGGCGCCACGTCACGGCCTCTCCGAACACTTCTCTGTCGACGCCACCTAAATCTACGAGCTGATTTTTCTTTGGCCGTTCAGTGCCTCGGTTGGCTATCGACCAGCAGACTTGCCCGTAAAGCATTTGCTGGCCCGCGTGCAGCAGATCTTCCAGCGGACGCGTCTGCGGTTGGCGGCGCTTTTGCGTGTTTCGCTTCTCTGCCATTTCGAACCTACCCGCTGCCTTGTGCATCGACGAAGTCGGAGGAATCGAGCTGAAAAGTCGTTACATATAACTCGATCATGAGATGGATGCGACCTTCCACGATCGCGGAAACGGAGGTGTGAGCCATGGACGGGCGTTGCTCAACCTTGCATTTCCCAGAATCTTTGCATCGACGCGACGAATGCTCGCGATTTGGCGAGGGTCCATTGTTCCTTCTGGTTTCCGAACAGCGACAGCTGTCCGTTTTGGCACTGGAAGTTCTCGAGAATCGCAGTATCCAACCAATCAACGATACCGATGTAGGTGGGTACCAGTCTCCTTGAAAACAGTTCATCGGGAACGTTGAAGAGCAGACACTCGATGAAGTAGGATGGAGCGACTCGTCTACCGATAAGACCGTCCTCGACAGCGCGATTTCTGGCCGCTTTGAACATGCGAATTGCACGTTTGAACCGGTTGTTGGTGGTTTGTTCTTTGTTCAAGCCGCGTCGGTGATGTTGCTGCGGATAACTCACTATCCAGCGCTTCTCGCTAGGTACGTAAAACCCGATCCCCTCTTTGTAGCTCAGCGTAACCACTAGGTCGGCATCCGTTTGGATCTCGTTGTTCGCAATCCTAAAGGCCTTGCGGCCCGCCGAAACATCATCTCCGAATCTGCCTCTCATCGCATTGAGAGCGTGGCGTCGAAACGATCGCCACCGTTCGTAGGCGGTATTAAGAGGAACGCTTCGCTCCAACTGTTCGCCGGCGAGGGCGGCCACGCGAGGCCTGAGCTTGGATTTCAACCTGACCACTACGTCCACATCGCTGTCCCGGCGCAGATTAGTGTGGTTCTTGTAAGAGCCTTGGAGAAAAGTCTCGTAATCCAGCTCTGACGGCCAGTCGTATGCGCTCAGTGCTGCTCGGATGGACTCGTGCGCCCGTATAGAAGCTGTGCCGGATCTATGATGGCTCCATCTGGCGAGGGTGGATTCAGGTATGGGCATGCGGTTGCTCCAATAATCGGGACTTTCTGATTTTAAGGTCCGACGCCCCTCGGTTCTTTCCGCTAGCGGAAAATGAATCCGGCCGTGCAATAGTCGCATTCGACCCGATGTCCCATCGTGTGTTTCGCTAGCCACTAGACGTGCCGACGACGAAACCAAATGCAGCGCGCCTCCGAATGTCCAAAGGTCTGGCATCGCCCATATCTGTCGTGATGAATCAAGCAACAGGACGCGACGCAACTCGTCGCTCGCGGTGCTTCGCTCAACTACGTGAGACGTTTACTCACAGCTTGATTGTTGATTCTGAAACGGCTCTGCCCAAAGTAAACAGTGATTCACGACAGCAGGGGCGAAACACAGTCACCTACCCGGTCGCGCGCCCCAACAAAGCTATCAGGAAGCTTCTGAGTCGGTGGAAGGGAAGGGGTACTTGGTGGTATAGGCTCGGCGGTATTGCACTCATCACCACGATCCTCGGCTACACAGGCGAAACTGGCGGGATCATCTAGACGGGCCGCGTACACGATGTGACCACTGCGCGGGGATGGAATTGCACGTCGGTGACGGATTTCCTACCTGCCCGGTTGTTGGATGCGATGTGCGAAGTGTGTCTGCTCGTGTTCCATCCGCTGGAAGTCGAAGTCACTGGCGGCGATCATAAAGACGACGGCGATTTCAACGATCACACGAACTGGATATGAGACATCTACTCCCACGTCAAAGGCACCCCACATTCGGTCATGTTCGTAGAGCAGTCGTTGCGTCGGCTGACCGCCGTTTTGGTCCACTGAGACTATGGAGAACGTTTCGTATGACCGCGCCTGCTTAGGTTTGGATATTCCTTTCTTAGTTCGGCAAGGACATCACCATCAAGGCGGATGCGGTATTCGCTCTTACTACCTTCTATCATGTCGTTCTGTTTGTGCTTCATTTCGTATTTCATACGCAGGTAATCCGACAACAACTTTGCATCGTCTCTTGTGCTGATGAACAGCGAGGTTGTGTTTTCGCGCTTGTCGTAATTTGCGCTGAGAACCAAGAAAGAATGCTCTACGCCGACATTGTTGAGATCGTCAAGGCGTGTCACGTAAACTGGACAATGCTTGAAATACGCATTGGATATTGGCTCTGTGTACATCATTAGTTGCTTTCGAATGCTTCGAATTGGAGCGATGTCCTAGACACACCTGCGAACGCATGGATTCGCGGGTGGTGTTCGCCTTAACTTGCCGTAACTTAAGGCACCGTCATTGGCTCGGTTACTGACTGTTTCGACGTTGATGTTTCCATCGCTGGTTTTTTTTGGTTTCGGTTTTAATCGACGATCGAACCGTCGTCTGACCTTTTCTGGTGAGGACGTTAGAAGCTCGAAGACTGCGAGTCACCGCCGATTGCGATTCGCGAATCTAACAGACATACTGAAGGCATGTCCAAACAATCCTCGGGATCATCAATCCCCAAAGGCGCCATCACGCAATGGTCGACTGGCGTTTTCAAAGATGCGAGAGGTGTGGATGCGTGACGTAAATTGGTCGCGCACGACAATTAGCAAGTCCGTGACTATAGCGATTAATCTGTAAAACCGACATAGCCAACTGCGAAAACTCTTCGATCAGGATGTCGGAGCCGAGAAACGCTCGCGGGGAATCTGATTCACTATTCGGCCAGCCTATAGGTCGGCCAAATTGGGCGACCTTCCCGGCTGAGTTTTCGTAATTCCTTTGTACCCGCGATGAAGCCGTCCTCCATGATCCGGACATAGCTCCCGTGCAATAGTGTGTCGACGAGAGTCAGTCCCGAGGGGACAGGAAAATTCATTTCTTCAAACGTGACCATTTCCGGCCAGCGGACGATCCACAAAAGATGCTTCCTCAGTTCTGCTACCGCTTCGCTCTCAGTCCGACTAGTTGTCAAAAACTCGTCGAACAGTTCGAAGTAGAGGCATAGGAGATAACATCCATACACTTGGCATAAGGAACGGTAGTACTCGCTAATGTGTTTGGGACTGAACGTCATATGAGACAAGTCTGGTCCCCAACCCATCCGGAGCAATGCACCTGGTCGAAAATGCACTGAGTTGGATGACAGACGGTAGATGAAATCGTAGACCACTTCAAGTAGACGTGGGCTCGATTTCTCGGCAATCTCTCTGGTCGGAGGAGTGACTGTTGAGGCTCTTGGCTGGAACCTTGGCCAACCGTTTTTCCGCCAAAAGCCCTTCAATTCGTCCTTTATTCGCTCCTCGTCAATTGTCCGCTCTGGCATGACAGGTTGGAAGGGGCGAAATGTTCGAAAGAACCTGCGTTGATACCTGATGTTTTGTTTGACTTCAAGTTCCATGAGGCGCAAGAGGACGAATTCACGATCTTCGTGGCAGAAATGAGAGATGTGATTGAGTAGGATGGTCTCTTCAGCGATGCTTCTGAGCGATGCCGTAAGGAAAAACGCTCTCTCATCGTCAGTTCGACAAGTCAGTCTGACGAACTCGAAGGACTTCACGAACGAAGAAACTAGACAAGCCGTGAAGATGTTTTGGCCGTCAAAAGTGACTTTAGCTGTTCTTTCGACGAACGGATTTAACGCGTCGAGTCTCGATGCCAACGTCTCGGACGTGCCTTTATTTCCTCGAGCATCTTCCGACGTCGTGTTCGATTGTTTCGACTCTTCTTCGTTCACTTGTACCTCTCGTCGGAGAACGCGTATTCCGCGTGAGTTTTGATATTGCTACTCTAAATCCGACGAGTTGCTCGATGAAAGTTTGCGCCTATCGTGCCGCATGTTGGATGTTCAAACGATAATGATGGGCACGTGACTGACTCAACGATACTAAGGGGCGCAACGACCAAATCGGGCGCGAAGTCCAAGGCATTGTTCACGCTCCGCCGCGCTTCCAATCGTCGCGCCGGAGAAAATCAGCATGTAAAATCGTGCGTCGATATGCCCAGATACAGCGACGACATGCTGAACAGCATTTACGACAAGTCGGACGGATACTGCGCTTACTGCGGGAAGAAGCTGGCGTTCGTGAACTACGGAATCCAAGGCGCCCGCGCCAACTGGGAGGTGGATCACGATATACCGATCAGTCGCGGGGGTTCAAACGAGTTCAAGAATTTGGTGGCTGCATGTCTCAACTGCAACCGATCTAAAGGTGATCTTACTGGCAGAGAATTTATGGATGGCGGGGGCTTTTGGCGATTCGTCGGGCGTCTGGCACGCCTTGGACGCTAGAGTGGTTTGCCTGCATCGCCATAGCTGCGGAATGACATATACAACTTGGGTGGGATTCGAACCTTCGGCACTTGAGTCTCAACAACCTCGGAGTCTTGCAAGAATCTCCGACGCGTCGCGGGAGCGGACAGGCATGGCGTTCGCCGCTCGCAACCAAAAAGGGTTCCATACGTGTTTTTGAATAACGGGAGCGCCTCGAAAATTAAACCGCGACCGTCGGCATAGTAGAGCCGGGGCTCCGAAACTCAAGCGTGCCTGTTTCTAGGCAGCTGTTTTCAACGTGCGTCGTAAAACCGATGATTCATCGCCTGGGATCATGTGGGATACCGATTGAATTCGCGCACCGCGCATTCAGGACCATCCGTTGATAGTTGCTTCGGCGATATCGATCTGCTCCAAGACCCATTCGAACGTCGGCGCATCTCCCAGGATCATGCCCTCCATGGCCCGATAGTCGCTTTCGATTCGCC
Organism: Dehalococcoidia bacterium; assembly: GCA_965207515.1. Lineage (GTDB taxonomy): Bacteria > Chloroflexota > Dehalococcoidia > Lucifugimonadales > Lucifugimonadaceae > Bin127. The sequence goes on from OZ242286.1 coordinate 207,252, forward strand.
GTGCGAAGCTCTGCCTGCGGGACGAACCTTATCGAGCCAGGGATAGCTTCATCGAACCGTCTCCAGGCCTGCCGGAATGCGATGAGGTTGTGGCTCCGGACCGCGTCCAGCATGTCGATGTTCGAAAGGGCGGACCTGCCGATCTCGGTTGCGGTTATCATCGCCGCGTCGTAATAGTGGCGCGATATCCGATCCCTGTCGGCAGGCACACGCAGCTCGTCCCGATATCCGCAGTGCAGGCTGTGGAGAATCAGCAGTTTCTCCCAGTAGGTCCGCTCCGGCGCGATGATTCGAAGATCGCTCACATTAAACGACCAGCCGGTCAGTTCGTCGGCCAGAATTGGCGCGATGTCGCGGCTGACGGTGGGATCCAGCGCCGATCTGGCTCCTGCCTCGAGCTTCACGCGCGGGGCGACGTACGCTTCGGCGCCGCCCGGATACAGCGCGGGGTATTCAACCAGCAAAGTCGACGCGTCGACGTCATCCTCGTCTGACCGGACGATGCAATCCGGCGAGATCCGGACCAACGCCGCCGCGAGGTCGGACGCCATTGATCCGAGGACGTAACTGCTGCACTCGGTTCTGATCTGGTTGAAGAGGCCGGTCCGGGCGTTGTTGGAAAGACCATCCGCGACTGCGGGGTCGCGGTCGCCTTCGAAGCCCAGGTCGTCACGACGGACGACGAGATCGATGTCTTCCGAGAACCGTCGAATGAGGCCGAAGGCTTTGGAGAGGGAGGTCCCGCCTTTGAATAGCAGCCTCGGATGTCCTTCTGGCATGCGGTTGTATAGCGTCTCGAGCACGAGACAGACCCAGAAGTCCTTTTCTACGTAACTAGGCAGCGTGTCGAGCCGGCCCGCCGCCGCTTCGAACACGTCTTGCCTGTCCCGGCTTGGCAGGGCGAGAAACGCTTCAAACGATTGAGGCAGGTCGTTCATGCGGCGACAGCCTGGTCATCCTCTATGCTGCGCGCCAGCGGCAACGCCCAGCCAGGCAGCCCACCGCTGTTCTGCGCGAGGTCGCGCTTCACATCGTCGGGCAGAATCCTTCTCAAAGTTGAAACGACGCGGGGGTCCGCGGCTTGGCGAGGGCCGAGCCATCGGAGAGCGTGTGCCACGGAAGCAGCGGGTTTCCCTGCCCACTGCATGACTCCGGGACTCGCATGGCGGAATCTGGCCGTTCGTCCGTCTATCTTGAGCGCCCTCGTGGCGCCGTCGGTCAGATACGAGGCTTGCGCGGGCACCGCGTTGGTGAGGCCGAGCCGATTTGCGGCCGTCAGTCCGTCAGGAACGATTCGGACGCCGTCCCGGCGTTCCAGGGCCGCGATGGCGGCATCCCAGTCGACCGGCGCAGGCCGTTTCAACACGTCGCTCATCCTGGGCATGTCGTACAGCCCCCGGCCGACCCGGCGCAGCTGGCCCTCTTTGACGAGGCGTGACAGGGCCTGATCTACGGCTTCACGGCTGCCGAGGCTCAGGAAATCCTTGGGCGAGCATACCCACTTTCCTCTTTCGTGAGCGGAAACGGTCTTCATGATCATCTGCGCTACGGAAGCCATATGGTCGAACCTTCCATGCAGTCGCTATTGTATGTCAGAAAAATATAGCATTTATCTTACCATATCAGAGTTATGTTTCGGTGGTCGAGGCCGCTTGTCGGACCGCCGGTACCGCGCTCCGCCGAATTCCACAGCAGTCAGACGGCAACACTCGATCTCGAGGAATCCGAAACCGTCGGTGACAGTTGCCCCGTCGAGCCAGATATCAGAAGGGGACTATCGAGCTTGGAAAAGTGTGAATAAATCGTCGCTGTGCCTACGGTGGCGTAAACCAGATACCGAAAGATTGAGGTGATCGAAATCCACTCGCAGCTTGTTACTCGGATCTGCGCTCAACAGGTACATTCACACGGCATAAGTATGGTCGCCGGCTAAGGGGAGACGCGGCCTCGAAGTGAGACTTCCGGATGGTACGGCCAAGTTTGCCAGCGTCGAGCAGGTGTCGTTGCGACAACTGTGCAAATCCGAATGATGGCGTTCCGCTGATCCGTTTGTCCGAAACCCGTCCAGATGGATACAACGCAGCTTGTGCTATGGACAAACTCGCCGACAAAAGGTGTTCAGTGCACAAACCTCACCATTTTTCAGGTTCGCAGGCCGCACTAAGCGTAAAGTCTTAGTGCAAGCGGCGACAGACGGTTTATTCAAAGACTTGGGGCGCGACCCGACGCGGACGACACTGGTAAAGGTGGTCACCGAACTCAGCGGCCGCGTCGCCCCCACAGTCGGATGTGCGTTCAGATATCAAAGCTGAGACGCTAAAGCCGCCTTGCGAATCGCAATAGCACCTCATGGGTGGGAAAGTCTTCTACCATCACATCTACGAGTGACGTCAAGGTTATAGTCTCGCCACCGCCACCCAGACTTAAGTGCCGAAGGGCGCTCCACCAGCGTGCATGGCCGACCCCTTCGAGCGAAATCCGGGAAAGGTCGCCGCCACCGCGTTGCCAAATCGAACGGTCCGTCGGTCCGGTTGGATAAAGAGTCGCAGCAATTTCTGTCAGCTCAGTAGGTTCGGCCTCAGTCAGTGTAGATTCTGACGATAGTCGGATATCGAGCGCTAGCAGCTCGAATGCGAAGGCGGCGGCATTAGCTGCCGCCAGGTTTTGCCCACCTTGTTCTTCGGTACTAGACTTGTCATTGAGCATGTCGGAGATCCCCCGGATGGAGATTGAAGAAGCACTCTCGAGTTGAGCGACGGATTGCAACACTCCAAAATCCTCCATCGCCAGTGCAACCGCATCGCTGAACGAATGGCGGATCGTGATTGCGAGAGTAGATTGACCATCGGCTACGACCTTTTCTACGATCGCGAGCGGTGATACCAGCGCACGGGCCTGTTCGCCGCTGAGTCGTTTGGCGTCTCCCGAGGGCCCGCGCCGCCGCCACGTCCCGTTCGCGACGACCCCTCTCGCAGTCTGGACGAGCTTGTTGGAAACGGGACCGAAATCGGGCCGGGTCCGGTCGAAGACTTGACCAGCGGCACCCTCATTTTTCTCGGCCGCGACTTTCCCGGACTCGACCCAGTAGACTTTCCTCGATGCAACTACATCGCCGATGTCGACGTCCTTCACGCCTCCCGCGATGCCGATCATTACCACGGTTTCCGGACACATGTCTCGAAGCGCAGCAGACGTAGCAGTGGACGCGTGAACGTTACCTGGTCCCGTCTCGATGATCGCGACAGACACAGTGGTGCCGTCACTTTCGAAAACTCCGAGATCCGCAATCGTGGTTCCCGACCTCACAACACGCACATCACTCAGATGTCGCCGGACCGATTCACGCTCCACCGCGAGCGCTGTCACGATGAGGATGTCCGCACAAAGATTGATGTCTACATTCAAAGGAGTCTCCGAAGTCTCTTGAGGTCCTTCCGGTTGTAGTCTTTAATCATGACGTCTAGCATGGCTGACAGTGCTGGTGCTCCGCGTGCCCGCGTAGCAATCGCGTCTGCTGCTAATCTCCATCGTTCACGCGGCGTCGGTGCCTCAGGTAGATCGGCCGGGTCGCCACCAGAACGCTCCCACAGATTTCGGTCCATCGGCCCCTTGTTGTACAGCCTGACCATGAATTCCTCCGCGAGCTGCTGAATTTCATCGGCTGAAGGAGGCACTCCTCGGACGCGGAGCATGAAAGCTATTCGATCACTGATACCGAGGAGCACTGAAGCCTTAGTAGCTGCTAGACGAAGATCGGGACGCTTCTTAGCGCGTTTGGCTAGCTTCTTCGCGACCTCCTTGAGCTCTCGAGAGACCACGAGGTGCCCCAACCGACTCGAACAGTCTGGAGGTAGTTTCGGACCCTTTGTGACCGCCAAGACAGTTTCCGAAGTAACATGCCCACCTAGTTGCTCGAGTACATCAACGGCCCGATCTACCTCGATCAGGGCAATCTCCTCGAGGTTCTCAGGCCTCAGTATAGCGTCGATTAGAATCGGTTCTAGCGATGCCAACTGAACCGTCGGTGAGAGTGTAAGGGCACGGGCAGTGGAGGCGAGGAATCTGTCACGTATCCCGAGCGGCAGACACTCCCAAACGATCGCTCGTTGCGAGTAACCAGAAAGGTCCGCGCCATCGCTATCGGCTGCAGCATCAAGAAGACGGTCAGGAACCGACTCCCCTCCCATGAGTGCGTCCAGCAATTGTGACACTGCCTCAGTGGCCGGCACCATGGACCAGGGATCCGCGCCAGCCTCAACGGCAGATAGCCATGCTTCCCGCCAAGTTGGGTCGGCGACCCGAGCAGGCCGCAAGAGCACAGGATCTTGCGCGATCAATTGACCAGCCACTTGGATCAACGCCGCGTCTTGGAGGACCAGAGCGGCATTTACTGTTCCTGATGGCTCGACACGGGCGGCAAGTACGTCGTCGCTGATTGAGCTGCGTCCCGCGATCAGTGTCTGGTTCCGCCACGCTAGAATTGGATCGGCGATGTCGCAACAGACTGCATGAGTCAACGGCCACCCGTGTCCCAGACTTGAATCGGATAGCCATGCGGGGGATTTGCAGGAGGACGCCCAAGCAGAGAGGTGACGGTCTAAGTCGCCTTGATCAGTACAGGCGTCCGCAAGCCAATTGAATATCTCCTGCTGGTCTCGTTTGGCCAGATCGGTGAGGCGCGCCTTAGTTGACACATGGTCGCTGCGCGCTACATCGCCCAACGCAGCGGCTAACGCAAGCGACCACTCGTCAACGGTTGCCTCGCGGGCAGCATCAACCGCTTTCGTAAGATCGTCGATCGCACTTGGGTCAGCGAGAGCCCGGACGGTCCAACGCGACAGTAACTCGGAGACATCAGGGCCATTTGGATAAACCTCCTCAGGGAACGTCCTGAGTCCCCGGACGTGCGCGAACCCGGACGCAGCTGTGACTTGGGAGATCCGGTCGACGATAGCATTTTTGATATCGGTTCCCTGCTCCTGATCGGGTGCCAAGGCAGCAATCAGGTGCGCAAATCCGCGTAGCTGTTCATCGACTAAACCATCAAGCTCGGCATAAAGGTCCGCAGCCTCGACCAGACGCGTCCACTCGGCCAGCGTTGGTTGCTCGATAGCCAGACGGGACGCCATTTCGAGGGCGCTATCCGAATCAAGTCCTAGAGCCGCTGCTGCGATTCGACCCGGCGGCGGCGGTTCTGAAGGGTTGACCACAGGCCATGTATCAAAGCGGTGGCGCGACTCAACAGGCGCAGTGAACACCTTTAACGGATTACTCGCATCATCGACCGGGTACGGAATGGTGCTCGGGTGCCAGACCATTCCAAAGACCAGCCGTCGACGATCCTCGGGTGCCAGAGCATCCCAGAGTGCGGCGACCATCTCCGAGAAACAGTCTTGTCCCAGCCATACAGCTTTACCACTCATTGCCAATGCGTCGATCACGCCCGCGAGTCCAGCAGGCGCGGACTCAGGCGCGCCAGAATCTGGTGTGCCTACGCAAGTCTGGTCAACGTCTGGTTCTCGGGTTGAGTGGTCAAGCAAAGGGCGCAAGTTGTGACGATAGATATCCGAGCCTGCGACGATGGCTGTGGTCGAAACCATGCCAGCCCGTTCCGCGGCAAGATCCGGTCGCGTGTAACGTACCACGTAGTGATCAGAGAGCGGGAATCCCGCATGGAAGGGCTGCCAAGTCTCTCGGGGTCCAGACGGTAGGTCGGTGTACCATTGGATCGCTCTGAGGACCTCGTCCGTTATGCCCGAGTGTTTCTGCAGCTCGTGCGAGCCGTCGACATTCCCGAACCTCGCGACGCCGAACTCGCCGATCACAGCGGCCGCACTATCCGGGTCAGGTCGGAGTCGCAATCCCCCGCCTCGGTCACCACATACCCATGATGTTCGGGACCGACGTCTACGAATTCTTCGTCCGGCGTAGCGGTAGTCAAGTTCCGCCCTTGCGACGACAAGCCGAAAAACTCAACAGCGTCTTCACACCACGCGGAACGCACGTAGCTGGACAACAGCGGGATGCGTTCCTCCGCAACACGTGCGGGGCTGCTCTGCTCTTTGAGGTCCAGCTCATCCCAACATGAAAGAAGTACGCTCAGAAACGGCTTGGACACTGCGCCCCGTGGGCGAGCCCCGCGTACGTGAAGTAGCATCTGCAGAAGCTCGACCAGACGCATGTCGAGGGGCAGTTCTGCGTTGCCGTCGCTCGTTGCCGCAGAGGGTACGGATACGCCGGTATCAGCTGCCTCTTCGTGAGGATAGGGAACTGCGCCAGAGAGCTTCGCTTCTGGCTCTTTGATCGGACGGCTGAGCAATTCTGGTAGTTGGCCAAACTGCTCCAGCCGAACGAACAGCAGCCACTGGTCAGACTCTGCGATCAAATCTAGCCAGTTTTCAGGGATATGATGACGCCTGACGAGATCGTCGAGCGTTTCGCCAGCGTATTCGGGAATGTTGAAGTCGACTGATCGACCATCGTGGGTTGCCGCCGGCAGATGCTGCATCATATGATCCGTGGAGGTGCGAGTGTGTTCTAGCGGGATGCCGGAGGCGAGCCGCTGCAGTCCGTCACGGATCGGTTTAAGATCCGCAGGTGCGCTACGAGAGACCAGTCGACCCATTCGGGCTGACATGCGACCGTACAATTGCACAAGGAAGGTCGATTTCCCTGTGTTTGCCCCACCAAGCATCAAAATATCCATCAGATATTTACCTGCCGTACCTGTGCTGAGAAGTCCAAGAATGGGTCACCAGTTTCCGATCTTTTTGGGGGACGCACCATAGCAGGTGCAGTCGCCATATCGATAGCAACATCAATTGGGTCTAGGCACGGGTCATTTTGACCATCGAGACCATAAATGGACATCGGCGTAGCGGGACGCCCGAACCTTTGAGTTTCCATCTCAGATAGGCCCTTTTCCATCGCACAAGGGAGTGAAAGGTCCGCTTTGGCGCGCACCGGCAACACTGGTCTGCCATCTGCCGCATCCGCAACCCGCGCCGCGAGCGCGTCGTATTGGGATCGAGCGGCGCCACGCGCCGCTCCGCGGAGTGCCTGGCTGTCAGACAAGAGCATCAAGAGGTCGGATTCATTCGCGATCCAGTTCGCACCTGGGACAGCGTCCCGGTCGAATGCCCACTCGCGAAACCACTCGCCCGGCAGATCGGTGAACAGCAAGTCATAAACCGACTCGCCGCGCCTTAAAGCGACGTGCAACAATGATGGTTCGCGCTCACCCGTGGCGGTGGTGTGAGGCGGAAACTGGCGTTGACCCTCAGGATGCCACGCCATGGGACGAGATATTGCGTGCCAACCAAGCATAGCGTAGGAGCCTGCGAAGTCATATCCAGATGGCCGATGGCCTCGCCGCAATAGAGTCCAAAATGCTGCAAGTGCTGTTGTCTTTCCAGAACCAGACAATCCAACCAGCGCTATCAAGCGAGGATGCCCCGTCCCGAGGATAGCCTCGGCATCCACTTCGCCCAGCGGCAGACCCGACCACGGTGGGATCGTCACCTCGCGAACGTGAGGCTCACTCGCTTCAACATGCTGGAAGTTTGGACACGTTGTGACCGGCGTATATCCGTCACGGCAGCCGATTTGGCCATCTGTGGCGAAGCAATATTGGGTGTCGCAGATCATTGACCTTCGGTTGGTCACCGTTCCGTCGCTAGTCGCTGGGCTCATCCTCGCCGGACTTGCTATCAAGTAGCCGACGGATCTGCAAATCCCGGAAGAGGGTCGTGGCGGCAGTCGTCGCTGGCATCGGTCCGCGCAGCGCACACACCAATCCGTCAGGGTTGAGACCGCCGACAACCACGTCTACGACCAGAAGTGGAGGTGAGACTTCGATCGGAGCAGTCAGTTGAAGCTGGAAGCACGCCGCGGCCAAGGCATCGATGGCGACCTGTTCTTCGGATAACTCCGCCTCGCGGAGGACATCGGTCAGCAGATGCTCGACCGACTCAGGAGCGATGTCGGGTGCACGATCGTGCAAGTCGAACGCCGCCGCAACTGCCGCCGTGGCAGAATCCGGCGCCTCTTGATACCGAGATCCCAACCTATCACTGCGACCACTAAGTCGCCACCACAGCAGCGTATCACGGCGCGCCACTGCCATGAGCAGACGCTCCTGGTCGGCTAGGATTTCGCGCAGCCGCACACCGAGATTTTGCACTACGCTCTTGAGGCGTTCGGTTTCCGCAGCGTCGGTATGTTGTGCAATAGCCTTTGACAGATTCTCAAAAAGTTCGGAGAGGTTCTCTCTCAAGGCATGATCGTAACCATAATCATTGATCGCCGTGATGAATTCCTCAAGACCCGCAAGCTCCAGGGGACCAGTCTCGCCCGCCGCTGAGACCGAGGGCATTCTCAATGGTGAGCCGTGGGCAGTTGGCTCCCAAGTCGCCCTGATGCGTTTCGACATCCTAGCGTCGATATCGTTGAAGAATTCTGTGATTGGTTCTGCCCACCTCCCGGCGGATACCACTTGGGCAACGTCGCGAAGTGCGTACCAGACCGCCGCCTCAACCTGCGGATCGTCCTCGGTTGCTGCCACGACCGCATCAAGAGTCACAGCACGGAGAATCGACGACGGATCTTGTTGAACGTAGGCGTTCTCGAACGTCTCCCACTGGTCGACGATTGCGGCGCGAGATGCCTCTAGAATGGGGACGTCGCTGGATACGTCCTCGTCGACTGCTGCAAGAAGTGCGGACGGGATATCCGCGCGGGTGCCGCTCAGAAATCCGTCGCGCAGTTTCTTCGATGCGGCGCGCAGCCGATCCGCACGTTCCTGATCTTCTCCAAGATTGGCTAGGAGTCCCGCCCGCAGCAACTTCCCTATGGTATCGTCCACGTGTCAGCCTCCACAGCGTCTGACCATTCCGGTCAGTCAGGATTAAAGCGGCGAACGACTGATCCCGCGCCGCCACGGGCTTTAACCTAAATATAATGCCCATACGGGTTGGTGGCAACAGAGCACACGGCAGTGTCGGCCCTCCAGACTCCGACAGCAGCACCTCCCTCACCTTTACTTTGCGGTGATGAGCATACCTGATACACGGTGGTTTCGTCGGTCTCGAACGCCTCCAGCAATATGCCCTTGGCCATTCGGTGTGTTCGGCGTGGATGACACGACTGGTAAACGTAGGATTGCGCAACCGTTGGTACGCGTCTTTAACCGCACCTATGGCGTACCGCATTGCGTCCTGGGACTGGTTATCGTGGAGTAGATTGGTCCCTTCTGGGGCACGGGGCTGTGAGGCGTCGACATCGGCCTCGATCTGTTGAACATCCCGCGAATCTTGCAGCAAACCATTCGGTTGAGGGCCGGACTGTAAGGTTCCATTGCCGTGACGCGTCGAGCTGCCACCCTCCTCGCCGGCTGCCGATTGCGGAGGCGCTCGAGGCTGGGAATCAGGTACTGAGTTGCTCCCGACGCTCCTCTGCCCACAACCCCTTGCTGTGTTTCAGTTCGAGCGGCACATGGTTGACGACGCTTCGCAGCCGCGAACAGCCAGCATCGAGTCTCTGCCGCTGAAGATCCGCGGCGCGGACCTACAGCCGCGCCAATACGGATTCGAAGCGTGGATCAAACCCGCATGGCGGAGCGCAGATCGGGTCGACCACGCTACGTTTTGAGGATGATCGCCCCAAAAACTTGGATCACTGAGGGCTATTAACTCCCAGACAATCTGACCAGCAAGTCGATATCCCATATCGGATCTTCAGATTCTGCTCGATTGGTTGATCTTAGAAAAAAACTGTTAAACGTAGAAAGCCGTCAAATCATCTCAAATTGTGCACATTATCACGAAATCGGATGACTATTATCCGGCACTCGAAGGTCGTTTGGCGACTTAACTCCGCAGCTACTCAAAGCTCGATAACCGATTCGAAAACGGTTCTGCCTACAGTAAACCGTGGTTCACCACATATGTAGCAATATGAATTTGCGGTGCTGTTGCGTTCTGGCGTACCTAACAATGAAATGCCGTGGATGGTTCTACGGGTTGTTTACTTCCCCGGGGGCATTTGCACCTCGATCGAGCAGATCTCCGAATACGTGCGGCACGCTATCGGGCATTGACGAATTCAAAGAACCGGATGCTTTTGATCTGATCCGCCTCGGGGCTTCGAGGATGGTAAAGGTCCCAAAGGAGTCGCAGATTGATCCAATTTACATCTGGTCACGATGCATTTCACCAGAGGATAGGCCTTAGGCGAGTTTCGAGTATTCCTGCCATTGAAAACGCCTTCAGCGTTTTGGTCATATAACTAGAAGATCAACTCGATGTGACAGCATGGCGTTCAAGCCACCCGCCTCAGGGCATCCTGACTTTCGACACGCCGACAGTAAGATGTTCGTGGTATTCGAAGGCGAGAAATTCGCATCAACTTCGAGAGATTAAATTCAGGTTTCGGCGATGGCGGCAACGCCGAGCGGTTTCGGGCTTTGACTGAAACCGTTCTTGCGCTTCGGCTTTCGCTCCCGTTGGTTCGAAGATTCGGCCGCGCCAACCGCCCCAGCAGCGAAGGCGTTATTGTGCGACCGCATTGCTGTCCCGCCTCCGATGCGATAGATCGCAACGAGCAGGTTACCGCCAACGACGAATCCTAAGTAGCCGAACGAGAAAGTTGCGTGCAGCACGTAACCGAGATCCAACCTGTTTAATGCCTCTTGCCTGGTAAAGCCCAGCTGGCCGAAATCAATCTCCCAAGAATGCAACAGGTTGTGGTCCGGGAGAACCTGAGGCCGATCCGGCGAAACGTAGATGAACATCATGGTGATTATGCCCATAACTGACGCGAGCATAGCCGTCACCGACAACATCGTGAGCAGGAACCGCCTGTCGCTTCGGCTGAGATTGGTGGACGGGTCGCGTAGCACCAGCATGATCGTGAATGCACCGGCCAAGGCGGGCACCATCGCCGCCAGCTGGATCCAGATGGATACGTTCGAGATCACGACAACGACCGCATAAACCATCCCCAACGGAGGCATCACCGTCGACATCGCTCTCCTCAGCGGCGTGTACCCGTCGGCGTTGGTTGGAGGCAGGCGCTTACTCAACACGTGAAAAATCAACCCGCCGAACGCGGTCAGCACGAGATTGATCAGCAGGGCGAACATGTACGGAAAATGTGTGCCGTAGAAATCCCCGATTCGGTACAGGTTGTAGTGGTCCATTTGGATGGGCGCGAACTGCAACAACGGAGCGCTCGTGATGAAGAATAATGAGACCCAGAAGAACTCCCTCATATCGGCGTCCCGATCAGAAAACAGCAACGCATGCGCCAACACGATGCCGGTGACGATGCACACGTAGATCACCGGTGCTGAGGATGAATTCCAATCGAGGAACGAAAGGGAGAAGCCGATGACCACGATGCATCCCGCCAAAGGTAGACACCGTAGCAACAAGTAGGCGAGTATCGGATGGTTCTTGATTACGCAGACAACTACCCAAGCGAGGTGACACAGGTTGCTGACGGGCCCGAAGCGAACGTCGGTATCTGGATTGCGATCAGGCTGACTTCCGAAGATCCCAAGCGCGAAACGGAGGAGTTCGGTTGGTCCGAAGATTGGATTCCGGTTTGCGAAATCCCGGGGACCGCTCGCTGCCACCGATTTGCCATTTGATTTAGCTTTTTCGGGGCCGGTTTTTGATGCAGTTAGTGATGCAGATTCGGTTCCGCTGATAATTGCCGTTACGCGACGTTTGACCCCGTTATCTGCAGTTTTTTCGCCTTTAGTTTCGATTTTGGCGCAAGTGATTATGCTACCCGAATCGGGATTCTCTCGCAAGCGCTGCGTAGACGTTTTCTCGCCAATTTCAGCAACTCGGCTAGCCCCTGCGCTTTGATGTGAACCAGATTCCGCGGTAGCGTCGTAATATTGCGCCACCGCACCCCTCGCCGCGGTTTCATTCCTTATGTATAGGGCCGGCATTCTCGGAGAGCGCCACCTGCCCGCGGTCATCAATCTTGGCAGTTCGGTTCCGGCCCTCGCCAGGTCCTGAGCCATCCCTACCCTCGGCGAATGTCCGCTGAAACCGTCGCCGAGACCCGCTTCTCGAGCCGCTCGTTTTATCCGCCGCGAAATCTGATCGCGGCTCAGACCAAACACGCTGCCCCGTTCACCGGCAACTCGCCTCACAGACTCGAGGTCGTCCATAGTGGGCCGCGATACATAAAGCACGACGCTTTCGCCTAGCGCGTCAGTCTTGGATCTCCGTAGCAGCAAGCGGCCCGAGCCGTCAGGCGCGGTCGTCAGATCCTCCCAAGTCAATGATGCAGCCTCCGAGACCCGGAGCATCGCATCGCGCATCAGCGAGATCACGGCGATGTCGGTGATCCCGCGTTTGATTGCGGTCTCCTGGGTTTCCAACCTGCCACCGCGCGCCACGCGGGGTATCAGTGCCGTCGCACGTATGAGCTGAAGCGCGTCTGCCGTTAGCGCCTCAGCTTGGCGCTGGTTGCGACCAGCCTTGCGTGAGGCGCTTTTCAGCGCGTCTTTCACTTCTGTCGAAGCGCAAGGGTCGTCGTGATTCGCATTGCGGTGGGCGAACGAGACCGCAGCCGCAGCCGCTCGGAGCGTTGCCGGTTTGTGGCCTTCAGCCTCCAATCGTTACGCGAGATAAACCGCAACGTGCATGGGTTCGGCCGGCAGCGCTGCGACGTTTTTTGAGGCGGCCCAGCGTACGAATCGTCGCCACTGGGTTTCGTAGGTCCGTTTCGTGTTCTCGGCAATTTGGTGGCCGAGAACCGAGTTCAGGTTGGCGAGGTCGGAATCGTTTAACACTCGCCCGCGGTCGTTGTTGCAACCAATCCGATCTACCGCGTCTTCTTTTGCGATACCAGATCCTCCCGCAAATGTCGAAATTTGGTCTTTTTCGAATTGTTGACTCCGGCCAGATTCCAAAGGTTCATCTTTCCCACCCAAATCATCAATTTTCATCTTCCTCCGTCTCTTTCCTAATACGTCAGTCAAGTAACGGATAACGGCAATTATGCGCAAGTCTGGACGACATTGCAAACCTTTGTATTTGGTTCGCATATAGCGAAGCAAATAGTTGCGATTGCCATGTCAGTTTGTACGCGATTTGTTGGAACCGCGTTGAAACGGAAGCTCTTGATCTATCCAAATGCCCCGCAACTGACTCCACGACGTTTTGATCGCATTAGTCCATCGAACGCCATGAGCCGACGCAACGAGAACGGAGCGACGACGATGCGCCATCACAAGAGGCCACGCGGCATTGCCGCGATGTTCGCGCTAGTTGCCGCACTGATATTGGTCGGGTTGTCTGGCGTGACAGATGATGGGTATGTCGCCGAGGGTCAGAGCACCGTCACGCTGCTTGGCAACTTTTCGGCCGCGGCAGCATCAAACGCCACAGCCGCCAACATAGTGCGGGTCGGCACAGTCATGGGAACGTTGTACAAGAAGTCCGGGACTATAGAAACGGGTTCGAATGAAGCGGGTTACACGCTAACGGAACTGACATTCAGGATTGCGTTGACCGACACAGGTCTCAGCCCAGGCGTCGCGATTCACGCCGACGACGGCAACGGCAACCCAGCCGCCACCCCGACGCACACTTTTTCTGCGCCTACCACGCTTCCGACAATTTCTTCAACGTTGACCGAAATTACTTTCAACGCTCCTGCGAACGCCACGCTACAGAAGGACACGCAATACCACGTCGTCTACACAGAGGGTTCCACTGGCAGTTGGATCATCGGCCATAGCACGTACAACGTGACGTCCGGTATAACCTCGGCAACCGATTGGGAGTTCCCCGCCGCGGGTAGGAACCAGACTGGCACAGACGCTTGGGGCACCTTAAGGAGCAGCCGAACTCCTTACATGAAGCTCGAGGGCCAGATCAATGTGGCAGCTGGGGTGACGGTAACGGTACCGTCAACGCCCATCACGATCAACGAAGGCAGTACCGGCACCTATACGATCGTCTTGGATTCCCAACCGTCGAGCAACGTAACGATCACGCCGAGTTCAGACGATGATGGCGTAACGGTTTCCGGACCGTTGACTTTCACGTCGAGTAACTGGGAAACGGCGCAGACCGTTACTGTCACCGCGGTCGAAGACGATAACGCCCACAATGTCGTAGGTGCGACGATATCGCACACCGTCACTTCTTCGGATACCGGTTACAACAATTTTGCGGTGACCGACGTAACGGTAGCGGTCACCGACAACGACACCGCTGGCGCGACGGTAACCGGTTCGCCGATGACGATACCGGAAGGCGGTTCCGATAGTTACATGGTCGTGTTGGACACTCAACCCGGCGACACGGAATCGGTGACGATCACACCCAGTTCGACCAACGGCGACCTTACTTTCAACCCGGCCAGCGTTACTTTCAACGACGACAACTGGGATACGGCAGTGTCGATCGGGGTTACGGCCTCACATGACCCCGATCTAGTTAACGACACTGGCACGATCACGAACAGTATCACAGGTTACGTGGGATTCACAGGTTCGGTTATGTCAGTCTCGTTCACCATCACGGATGACGATACTCCGAGCATAACGCAGTCGACAACTTCGTTGCCTGTCGCAGAGGGCGGTTCGTCAACTTACACGCTCGTGTTGGATCACAAGCCATCTGGCAACGTAACGGTGACGATTACCCAACCGACGAACACCGACGTCACGGTTGACACCGATCTGAACATGACCGGCAACCAACTTACTTTGACGTTTACCGATATGAACTGGGACACCGCCCAGACAGTGACCGTGTCGGCGGCTGAAGACGCCGATACGGATCCTGATACAGCGACGATAGTCCACGCAGTGAGCGGCGCGAACTACGGTTCAGCGACGATCAACGACATCACGGTAAACGTTGCTGATAACGACAACGTCGGAGTGACCGTTTCGCCGCAGACAGTCGAACCGGTCGAAGGTGGTTCGGGCAAAACGTACACGGTGGTGTTGAACTCGTTGCCAACAGCGGACGTGACGATGACTCCCAGCGGCACGGGACTCACAATCACGCCATCGCCGTTGACGTTTACGACGGGGAACTGGAATACAGAACAGACCGTCACGGTGACCGCTCCCGAAGACGACAACCTAGTGGACGAGGTGGTCACGATCACTCACAGCATCTCGTCGTCGGACAGCAACTACAACTCGGCATCTGTCGCCTCGGTCACGGCGAACGTTGACGACAACGACACTGCATCGGTGATCATCACCCCGACGAATAACATGCTGACGGTCCCAGAGGGCAACGCGTCGGGCGTCAACTATACGGTTGTTCTCAGCAATAAACCTAACGCCCAAGTGACAATCGCCGTAAACCACCCGCAAGGAACGGATCTGACGATCGACAAGACTTCATTGACGTTCACCACCACGAACTGGAACACGGCCCAGAGCGTGAATGTGAAGGCCGCCGAAGACCCAGACTCGGCGGACGACACGGCGACGATTTCGCACACCGCGGCCGGCGCAGAGTATGCCGGGGTAACGGTTCCAGATATGGTGGTGACGGTGGACGATGACGACACGGACGGTTTGACGATTACTCCGACATCGCTGCCGGTTAACGAGGGTAGCAGCGGCACCTACACGGTGGTGCTGGACACCGTGCCCTCGGGCAACGTGACGGTTACCTTGTCGGTAGATCCGAGCGGCGAAGTGACTCTCGGCGGAGTGGACGCCAACAATCGCCTCACTTTCACGACTGACAACTGGAGCACGGAGCAGACGGTCACGGTTACGGCTGACCAAGATGATGACGCGTTCGGCGAAACCGTAACCATCTCGCATTCGGTAGCTGGTTACCCTGCGGGTACGCCGGCCGACGTGGTCGTGACCGTGACCGACGATGACACCAAAGGCATCGTGGTCACGGACGCGACGGATGCCGGTAGTGGGACTTTCACAACGACGGTCACTGAAGGCAGCACGAGAATCTACAAGCTGAGCCTCGCCAGCGAACCGTATCCGTCGACGGGCACAGTGACGGTGGGAATCAACGTGCCGATGGGGACAGATGTCACCGCGAGTACTGACGAACTGACCTTCACTAAAGACGATTGGGACACAGAAAAATCAGTCACGCTGACCGCAGCTGAAGACGCCGACGCCGTAAACGATGATTTCACGATCACGCACACGGTGAGCGGCGCGGACTATACCGGCGTCAGCACCCCCACGCTCGACGTGAGGATAGAAGACAACGACACGGCGAACCTCGTGCTTTCAAAAACTTCGATACCCGTCACCGAGACCAACGCGGACATCACCGAAACCTACACGGTGAAGCTAGCGACTCAACCGACGGCTAACGTAACTGTCACGTTGTCGTCGAATAACTCAGACGTGACGATCGACGACACCTCGCTCGATTTCACGACTACCACCTGGAACACCGCACAGACGGTTACTTTGACGATCAAAGCAGACGATGACGCGGCGGATGAATCGGCGACAATCAGCCACACGGCGAACGGCGGAGACTACGGCAGCTTAACGGGCGATGTGATGGTCAATATCGACGACGATGAGGAGGCGAAGCTGCTCGTATCGTCATCATCGGTCACGGTGGCAGAAACCCAAACTACCTCAGTCACGTTAACTCTGAGCGCGCAACCAACTTCGAATGTAACAGTCTCTGTGATGAGGGACGCGGTGGGTTTGCAAAAACTGGGATCCATTGGACAGGTCATTTTGACCACCACCAATTGGGAAACTGGCGAATCAATAGACATAACGTCTAATTCAGACGAAGATGGCGAGGACGATACGGCGTCGCTCAGTTTCTCGATGACGGGCGCGAGCGAGTTTGCTAATTCAAGTCTTCCAACTCCGACTGTGACGGTGAACATCACGGACAGGGACCCCAAGGGTCTGGAGTTCCGAGAAACCGATTTCGACAACTTCGCGAATCAAGAAATCGACATCATGGAGGGTGCCTCCAAGACCTACGGCGTGAGATTGAAAACCAAGCCGACCGGTAACGTAACGGTGAGGGCTCGCGCAACGCACACGCATTTGATCAATTTCACCCCATCTAATCCGACTTTGACTTTCACGGATGGCAACTGGAACGTGTATCAGGAGGTCACATTCAGAGCACGCCAGGACGTCAACGCTTACGACGAGACGACGACGATCACTTACCCGGCAGCCGATATTACTGGATACGGCACGCTTAACATGGGCGAGTTGCCTGCAGCGATCAATGTGGATATCGACGACGACATGGTCGGTTCGACTGTCGCCGCGACCCTCGTCGACGGATTTCTCGAAGTGGGTGAAGGCGACACGGCAGGCAGCACATTCACCGTCGTATTGACTAGCCGTCCTGTGAGAACTAACAACGGTAACGATTTCAACACCGTTCTGACCTTTACGGCTCCTTCTGGTTTGACGGTTACGCCGACTACGTTGACTTTCGGAGGTTCTAACTGGAACGATCCGCAGACGTTTACGGTAAAGGCGACTGACGATGATGACGGCGTGGACCAAGAGTTCACATTGACGGGCAGTTTCGGTACCTCCGGATCGGACTACAACGGCACATCCACAGACCCGATCATGATCAAGGTCATCGACGACGAGCCGGGATTCGTGATATCCCAAACTGCTGTGGAGGTCGATGAAGGGAAGACGAACACGAACATGTACACGATCAGGCCGTCGACGCAACCTTCAGGCAGCATCACGGTCACGTTCAGTTCAGACAACGACGAGGTCTCTACTGCTGTCGCGGAGTTCACATTCAATGCGACGGACTGGATGGTCGCAAAGCAAGTGGATATTGTTGCCGACTCGGATGATGACGCGCAACACGACACCGCGAATATCTCGCACGTGGCGGCAATGTCCGAAGGAGCGCAGGAGTACGACGGGGTGACGGGTGACACCGTCACGGTGTCCGTCTTCGACGACGATGACCGCGAGGTCACGTTTATCGACACGGTGTTGGACGGATCCACGCACACGATCTCGGTCAACGAGGGAGGCAGCAGCACCTACAAGATCCGATTGACCTCGGCTCCTTATCCGGAAAATGGAACGGTGACTGTAACGATCAACGATCCGACAAACACGGACATAACAGCTGACCCGGCTAGTGTGCAGCTGACCTCTAGCAACTGGGAAACCGGCGCTGAGGTAACGGTAAGCATGGCGGAGGACGCTGACACCACATTGGACACCGACACGATCACGCATACCGTTTCAGGCGCTGACTACGGGACCAACAACATCACCGCGCCCGATGTTCGCGTCGACACGACCGACAACGACACCGAGGGCGTGTTCATATCCGAATCGTCGGTAAATCCCACTGAGGGTTCGACTGACACGTATCAGATCAAGCTGAATACCTAGCCCACCGGGACGGTCACCGTGACCGCATCTTCAAACAACAGCGATGTGACGTTGTCGCATTCGAGTCTGACGTTCACTTCGACGACTTGGAACACACTGCAAACGGTCACGGTGACGGCGGCTGAAGACGCGGACGCCGCGGAGGACACGGCTACGATCACCCACGGAGTGAGTGGCGCAGAGTACAACAGCGCACCGACACCTGCGCCGGTGGCCGTGACTGTGGCTGAAAACGACACGCTCGACATAACCGTCGCGCCAACTACCGTTCCCATCGACGAGGTCGATGGCGGCACCGGCACGGGCCAGTACATGATTACGCTGTCCGCCGCGCCGTCTGGCGGAAACGCGACGATCCAGATCACCAGCTCCGGCGACACCAACGTAACTACCAACCCGACGTCGGTCACGTTCAGCGCCAGCGAGTGGGCCACGCCAACAACGCCCAGCGTCACGAAGACGGTCACCATCAACGTCTCAGACGACTTGGACGCGGTTGACGAAACAGCGACGTTGACGCACGCGGTTACCGGTTCGGACTACCAATCCGAAGGCATCACCGCCGATCCAGTGACTGTTGATGTCACCGACACCGACACGGCCGGTGTGACCGTGCTGGTCACGGAAACGACACCGCACATGATCACCGTCGCCGAGGGTTCTACCGGCACCTACACTATCGTCTTGGACACAGAGCCCACGGGTGATGTGGTCGTGGCGATCAACGACCCGTCGAACACAGTCATCACCGCCGATCCCTCGCAGCTGACCTTTACGGCATCGAACTGGAACATCGAACAGGACGTTACTGTCAACGCATTGGCCGACCCTGACGCGAACAACGACGAAGGCACCATCACGCATGAGATCACTTCGGGGCCGGGAGAGTATCCGACGACGTTGACGATCGCCAGCGTCGAAGTCACACATACGGATATAAACACGCGCGGCGTCGAGATAGATGTCGGTGATGGGATCGAGGTTGAGGAAGGTATCTCGACCGACACCTATCAGGTACGCCTCGAGACCGAACCGAACGGAACTGTGACGATCACGACCAGTTCCGACAACTCCGACGTTTCCACCAACCCTGGCTCGTTGACATTCGACGCGACCGATTGGAACAGTTTCAAGACCTTCGAGGTATCCGCGATCGATGACGCCGACGCCGCGGGCGATACGGCGGTTATCTCGCACACCGTCTCTGGTGCGGATTACGGCGACAACAACGTAACCGCGGACGACGTCGACGTGGTCGTGTTCGACGGTGACAACGCGGAAGCGTCGGTCTCGACGGAGACGCTGACAGTGGTCGAGGGGCAGGGAGCGGGATACACGATCGTGCTCGATTCACGCCCGGTCGGTGGCGACGTTACGGTGACTCTGACACCGCCGACAAACCCGGACATCACGCTTGATCAAACCACACTGACGTTTACGAGCGGCAACTGGAATACCGCGCAGACTGTGACAGTCTCAGCCGCGGAAGACCCCGATACACAGGTGGATCGTGGAACCATCAGGCACACGATCACCGGCGCAAACTTCGCCGGTGCAACGCTACCCGATGTCGCGGTGACGGTCACTGAGACGAGCGTCGTTGGGATCGAAATCGAACCAATCGAGTTCGACGTTGGAGAGGACGAGTCGGAGACATACACGGTGAAACTCGCAACTTTGCCGAGCGGCACTGTCACTATCGCGGTAGTTGTAAAAGACAACCCGGATGTCACCGTCAACCCAAGTTCGCTGACCTTCACCGGAACGACCTGGAACACCGCGCAGACCGTTACCGTTTCGGCGGCGGCGGACACCGACGCGCAGAACGACGTCGCATCGATCAGCCACACCGCCAGCGGTTTCGAGTATGCCGGCGTGACGGGCTCGGATGTCGTTGCAACTGTGATCGAGGACGGAACGTCGGTGAGGAACACCTCCTCGTTCCTCCGGGCTTCTACCTGCGACAGCAAGGTCTTCCTCAGTTGGAACGCGCCGGTCGAGGGCGACCCAATCGCCACGTTCACCATCGAGTGGAGCACGGCGGACACCAACGGCGAGGTCGAGATCAGCGATCCGACCACGACGAGTCACGAGCTTAGCGGATTAACCAACGGCGTCGATCACACGATCCGTATCACCGGTTACAGTGCCGGCGACGATGCCAACAATGTGCCGCGCGAGCCGTTGTGGACCCGCGAGCTTATGACCATTCCTTCCGATGAATCGTGTATCACAGAAGTGAATTTCGGGAACATCTTGGCCGACAGCACGCCTGTCATAGTGGAGGTCGGCGACGCAGCCCCCGACACGGTGGTCAACATGCGCTACCGGAGCCTGAACCCAGGAGTTTGGAGCGAGGTCGAATCGAAGCCGGTGCCAGAGGGCGAGACCAGCGTCACGTTCGACATCCGCGGACTCAGACCGTCCAGCAACTACGAGGTGCAAACATGGCTCGGATCCTCAACGCCACCTACCGTCGATGTTGACGACGCGCCCGAGGCTTCAGTTACGCAGCGTGTGTTTACGACCGGCGAACTGCCCGAGGGAGCTACGTTCACTGGCGGCGGGGGCGGTTCTCGCGGCGGACGGATACTCCGCATTGAGCCGCAGATATCAGGCATCACAGTAAGACCAGACGACGAGGTGTTGCTTTCGGTCGACGTGTGGGGCCGCCAAGACATTTTGGATAACGACCTCGCGGACAAAGCTCCTTCAGACGGCAGACCCGAGTTCACGTGGTTTACACACCGCGGGGGATCGTTCACCGAGGCGGGTATCACATCGGAGTGGAGCAACGGAGTCCCGGACGATCGGATCGTCGTGTTCACGGCACCGAGCGTGCCGGGAACGTTCACGGTTGAAGCGAGCATCGACGACACAGTCGACTGTGCAGTAATTGAAGGCGAAGACGAAGATCAACAGACAGCGAGGTGCACTGCGGAGTTTGAGATCACAGTCCTCCGCCGCGCCGAGCTGCCAATCTCACCAACGGCACCGGTGAACCCGGCTGGACCGATACCAGAGACGCTAACCGATTCGGACGGGGTCGCATACGCGGTCTTTACACCGGTTGAAGGCGGTAGCTTCACAGGGGACGGTTACGGAATCTCGGCCGGACCCGGTGCCGTTGACAACGGTGAGTTCATCGGGGTCGCAATGTCGCCAAACGGTCTGGCGACCGATGTCGCGCGGTCGTGGCATCGATACACCCTCAGCGGACTGAAATACTCGATCCTCGTCGTCGGCTCCAGCGGTCAAGCAATCTCGGCATACTCTCTCGGAGAAGCGGCAGTGGTGTGCATTCCAATGCCGCCCGAGTTGCGAAGCAACGTCTCCGACATCGTTCTTGTTGCGCTCGATAACGAAGACTTCACAGTCTTATCGACCCGCGTGAAGATAACCCCCGACGGTATCAGGGTCTGCGGCAATCACTCGATGCTGCCATCCGCCGTCGCGGTCGGGAAGGTCGGACCGCCAGCGGTCGCCGTGGAGGCAGGCGACGAAGCGGAGGGATCGTTAGAGGAGTTCCCCGACACCGGCGGTTCTTCGTTCCCGATTGTGGCTGTCATCCTCATGCTGATGCTTGGCGTCTGGACCATACGTGTCGGACTGGCAGTGTTGCAACGTCCGCCGCCCGCCGATGGCGTGAAAAAGGCATAACCGATGGGCAACCCGCCGGTCTCGCCGCGAAAGGTTTGCATTTGAACGTACTGTCTCGAACAGGGCCCGTTCTGCACCTTGAGTTCGAACGCGTCGCTGCCGCGCAGACCGTCCTGAGACGGTCGGCGACTCTCGGATGGATCGCCGCTATTGTGGTTTTGTTGCTGGTGGCCGGACCCGCGCTGCCTTGGGCTTTCGGATCGGTCGATGCGCAGTCGTTCACGACGCGGGTGTTGGTGAAGAACTTGGCCAAGACGACGGTTTCGGGCAACGGGAGCGCTGCGAAAGACGCGCAGCGGTTCAGAACGGGTTCGAACTCGGCGGGTTATCGGGTGACTGAGATTCGCATCGCGCTCGGTAACAACGGCAGCGACGTATCGACGAGTAACACGTACGCGGTTATCCGCGAGAACACCAGCGACAACCTTCCGGGCGACAAGTTGATGGATATGGTCAGCCCGTCGAGCTTTTCAGATTTCGCTCAAGCCGTCTTCACCCCGGCCAGCAAGCTGGTGCTTGAGCCGGACACGAATTACTGGTTGGTGACGAACGATCAGTTCGGCGCCAACGACGATTCGGAGGAAATCGCGGTGAGGCTCACCTAGGAGGACGGGGCCGACAGCGGGCATGCCGCGGGATGGTCGATCGCGGACCATCGGCGCTGGAAACGGGAAAACTCGGACGACACCTGGATGTGGAACACGCGCGCGATGAAAATCTCGATCGTCGGGTTCATACGGAACGAGACCGGGGTCGACAGCGTCATGTTGTCGCACAACGACGGCAACAGAGTCCGGTACAGCCCGGGATTCGATACCGACACGCGGAAGTACAACACATGGGTTCCCCATTCGGTGAATCGGATTGAGGTTAACGCGACGCCGAAAATGGCCGGTGACACGGTTCAGGCCACCAAAGGTTCATCCACCGTGACAGCGGACGGACGTTCTCTGCCTTTGAGCGTAGGGTCCAACGAAGTGACGGTCTTTTCCACATCTGGCGTGGACAACCAGACCACGGAAGAGTACTCGTTCAATGTGGGACGTATAGGCGAACCAGAAAATGAGAAACAGCTTTTTTCAAACCTAAGTAGGCAAGAAATTACATCCTTCGGATCAAACGTCTACGTCGCTCAGAAATTCAAAACAGGTCCAAACCCTGCCGGGTACACCGTCACCAAGGCTTCGGTGCATCTTAGCAACGGTAATGCGAATAAGCCCGCCGAAAATGTAACATATGTCCGAATATCCACGTCGAGTAGTCACTCTGCGACATCGTCAGTAGTAGCTGATTTCGAAAATCCGTCGAGTATTTCCAACGGATCCGTGAATGTGTTTACGGCTCCCAGCGGGACGACGCTGCAACCAGGCCGATCCTATTGGCTCCTAATTGGATCGGCTGACGGCACTTTGGGCGTTTTTGGGGCGCGAAGCGGCCTGGACGACGGAACAGAATTCGGATGGTCGATACAAGGTCCAATTGTCCGATCGTCTTTGAACGGCGGCGCTTCTGTATCCAACAGGAATTTCTCGATAAAAATCGAAGGCTACCCAACCGACGCCTCGGATGACGCGTCGGTTGGCGAGATCCATTTGGAGAAAGAGGACGACGCCAACGTCGAATATCCCGTCTATCCCGATTTGCGGACATCGGACGGCCGCGACTACGTGGCGTGGTTGCCGAACGAACGCGGGCGGATCGCGCTCCACGCGTTCCCTTCGCACGACGACGCTTCGATCGCGATCCATGACGACCGCCTACCTTCGTCATCCACGTACGCGGGGTTCAGCAATCTCGTAGAGGGCGAGAACGAGTTCCAGTTCACCATCACCGCTCCGAACGGTGTGACGCGGACCTACACTCTTGTGGCGACGCGCGACCCTACGACCAAGACCTTCGTGTCGAACGCCGAAGCCGCGGATTCCACGGGAACGACGGCGGGCCAGGCGGGCCAGTTCGCAGTGTCGTTCAGAACCGGGTCGCATGACACGTCCGTTCTGAAGGAGTTCGACGTGCTGCTTGCGGATTCGAACTCGACGATCAATATCGGGTCCGACAACCACAACGCTCAACTGGTTCTCGACTCTGGAGGGACGCCGGGGGGAGGGACTGTCGCGTCTTTCGCCCCTCCGTCGAGTTACGTCGACAACGACTACAACACGTTTACGTTTTCTTCGGGTGCTTCTCTTTTGCCCGACACATCGTACTGGCTGGTATTCAACGGTTCGGCGACGAATCCCGCCAAACCAGCGTTGACGACGTCGGACGACGAAGATTCGGGTGGTCTTGAAGACTGGACGATCGGCGACACGAGCGTGAGGCGCGGCGCGTTGACCGATCCGTGGGCGAGCGTGTCCAGCGTACCAGTCGTCAGGTTGCGGGGCGAATCGACATCGACCGACGCGAGGCTGTTGGACCTGACGGTGGAAGACACCGACGGCGACCTTGGCTATGTCACACCCGACGTCGACTCGGATACTTTGGCGTACTACGTGCCGGTTGGCTCTACGACGACCAATATCGTTTTGACCGCGGTGCCGACCCACCCTGGCGCCACGGTTTCGATGGAACTGCGCGGGACTGAGTTCGCATCAGGCGACGAGACGCCGGCACTAGTGACTGGACGCAACAAGGTCGACATCACGATCACCGCGGTGGACGGCTCCACGGAGCGCGTCTACTCCGTATACATCGAACGTGCAGGTGCCACAACGGACCTTGTGTCGAACCTCAGCGTTTCTGGTACGACCTCCAATACAACCATCGGGAACGTTGGAATAAACGGTTTCGGCCAACCGTTCGACACCGGTCCTGAAACGTCGGGCTACGTTTTGGACGAGGTGCGGATACGGGTCGGAAACGTGAGGTTCACGGGTAACGAAAAAATCACGGCATACATCTACGAGGTGAATTCGAACACGCAAGCTGCGAACTCGGGCAGACGAGTTGCGAAATTGATCTCGCCCGATAGTTTCACGAAGAACTCGGCAAACATTTTCAAAGCGCCGCTGGGCGTGCGACTGGATAGCGACCAGTTCTACACGGTAGCGTTTATCGCAACCGGCAACTCGGCCAACGATTTCGAAGTGGGCACGACACAAGGTAATAGCCAGACCGGAAAGCCGGACTGGAACATCGCGGACGGGTACAGGCAGTCGAACGGCAATTTGGCTTTGATTTCCCTCCGAATGAGGTTGCGGGGCGAAACGCTCGACGGCTTCGACAACACGCTGAACAGCCTAACATTCGCCGATTCCGACGGCAAGACGGTCCAAGGGCTGTCGCCGGCATTCGACAAGGACACGACCTCGTACACGTTGAACGTGATGAACCGCGTCGAAACGTTGACTTTGAACTCGACCGTGGGGGACGCCGTGACGACGGTTTCGATCTCGGACGACGACGATCCGTCGACTCCGTTGACGTCGACCTTTGACCTCGACGTCGGCAGCAACCCGATAACGGTGGTTACCGAGGCGCCGGACGGTTCGGGTCTGACCTACACCATCAACGTCAACCGGTACGCCGCGCCGTCGGCTCCTACGGACTGCCCGGCGGATACGTAGTGGTGCACCCAGATGCGCGTGGGGATTTTCGGGGACGGAACCGAAACGGCGTCCGGATACAGATCGTCGATATTGAACATGGGCGAGTTGGAGGATGCTTCCTTCACCTATGCGGGAACCAATTACACGGTCGACAATCTGGTGGAGCTGGAGGATTCCGGCGATTCGAGCCGCGAATTCAGCATCAGCCTCGACAACGCTCTGCCGGCCGGCACGGTTCTGAACGTAGGCGGCACCGCGCTGACCTTTGCCGACGCCGGTGCGGGAGAGACTTGGGATCTCGTGGCCGAGAGCATCGACTTCAACTGGAACGTGGGCGACCTCGTGACGGTGAGTCTGGACATTCCCGATCCTCCAGGAATCTCGATTGAGGACGTCACCGTGGAAGAGGGATCGTCTGCGCAGATGACGATCACGCTGGATCGGCAGTGGTTCGAGGACATCGTCGTCACTTACGGCACGGAGGAAGGCGCCGGCGACACGGCGACGCTCGATGTGAACGAACCGGGTGGCGCCGACTACGTCGCGGTGACCGGCGCGACGGTTACGATACCCGCTGGCGACACGCAGGTTACGGTGTCGTTCGCCACGCAAGAGGACAGTGTCGACGAATTCGACGAGACGTTCACCGTCAACGCTTCATTCGGAGATGACGATGAAACGGCGACGGTGACGATAACCGACGATGACGATCCGCCGCAGGTGACGCTGATACAACCTGCCCCGCCGGGTCATACAGAGGCAACGGATGTGGCAGTACACGTCAGGGTGTCGTCCATTAGCGGGAAGACCGTCTCGATCGACTACATCACTCAACAGGACACGGGGGCCAACGCGGCGGCGCCGGGCGACGACTACGTCCACACATCGGGAACACTCGAGATCGCCCCGGGGGACCGGTCCGAGTCGTTCGACATCGACTACGTTGACGACACCTTGGACGAACCCAACGAAACGTTGAAGGTCGAGTTGTCGAATCCGGTCAACGTCACGATCCCCTCGCAGTTCGCCGAGTACGTGTTGACGATCTTCGACGACGACTCCCAACCGTCTGTGACCGTGGCGGACGCTACGGCAGGCGAGGGTGCGGACTTGGAGTTCGAGGTGACGCTCTCGGCCGCGAGCGGATACGACGTCTCGGTGGGTTACAGCGCGAGTGGCGGGATGGCGACTCCGGGAACTGACTATACCGCGCCTTCGTCTGGTGCGCGGATCACGATACCGGCTGGACTGACCACGGGTACGATCCGGATTCCGACGATCATCGACGACACGGCGGAAGGGACCGGAACCGAGACGTTCACGCTGACCCTCAGCAGCCCTGCGAATGCGACGCTGGGTTCTCCGTCGACGGCGACGGGCACGATTTCCGACACGGCGTTGCCGGGAGTGTCGTTCGACACCCTAAACGTGACGATCCAAGAGGGCGGGACGGCGACGTATACGGCGAAGCTTCGAGCGGAGCCGTCCGCCGCCGTCACGCTGACCCCTGACGGACTGTCAGGGACCGACGTCACCATAGACCCGCCGACGCTGGAATTCACGACCACGAACTGGCAAGACGAGCAGACCTTCACGCTGACCGCGGCGGAAGACGAAGACTCGGTCGACGACCCGGTCACGATCACGCACTCGACCTCGGGAGGCGGCTACGGGAGCGTCACTGTCGCCAGCGTATCCGTAACCGTCACCGACAACGACAGGCCGGATGTAGAGGTGTCAGAGACGGAAGTGAGTCTGACGGAGGGCGGCACCGAGACCTACGAAATGAGGTTGACGACGCAACCGTCGGCTTCGGTAACGATCACGGCGGAGGCGCCGACGGGCGAGCCGGTGTCGGTGACAAACAGCCGGACGTTTACGACGACGAACTGGGGAGATTTCCAGACCTTTACGGTGACTGGTACGCCAGATGCCGACAAACTCGACGAAACGGGGACGATCACGCACAGCATCTCGGGCGCGGCGGAATATGCCACGGTTTCGGTCGACTCGGTGGACTACTCGATCACCGACGACGACAAGACGGGCCCGTCGGCGCCGCGTCAGCTCACGGCGACCCCGGGCGACGAGAGCGTCAGGCTGAGCTGGGTGGTGCCGATCGACGACGGCGGTTCGCCGATAACCGGTTACGAGTATCAGGTCGACGGCGGGGCGTGGAATCCGACCGGCGGGATCGGGACGACGTTCACGGTGACCACTCTGAACAACGAACAGCAGTACAGCTTCAGCGTGCGTGGAGTGAACGACATCGACGACGGTACCGCGGCGAGTGCAGTGACGGCGACACCGACGCCGGTGACGCTCACGATTATCCCTGCGCCGGGCGGAGAGGACATCACGGAAGGAACTGCGGCACGGTTCCGCGTGAGGTTGTCGAACTCTGTCTCAGGCTTGAATTTCACCGTCAACTACGAGTATCTGGGTGATTTCGCGACCGACGAGCAGGCGAGCACGACGCACACCTATTCGGGCAGCGGTCCGGTGACGATCAGCGTGCCCACGACGGATGACCGAACCGTTGAGGCCGACGGTTCGATCACGGCTTCGCTCGGAACTGGGACCGGCTACACGGTCGGCACACCTTCGTCCGCGACGGTCCGGGTTGCGGACAACGACGTGCTCGGCCCGTTGCGAGCGCCGTCCGCGCCAACCAATGTCCAAGTGACGGCGGGATTCGAGTCTCTGGTTGTGACTTGGGACGCGTCGGTGGTTGACGGCAACAATGCTCCCACTAACTACAAGGTCGACTCGATTCCGGGTTTGGAGGCGGATGTCGGCTCGGCCAACGAATACACGATCAGCGACCTGACGCCGGGCCAAAGCTACACGGTGCGGGTGCGCGCCGAGAACGCTGCGGGAGGCACATGGTCCTCGTCTGTCGGCGGGGTCCCGATCGCCTCGCCTCAGGTGACGGCGGTCACCGTCGACGCGGCGGGGGTCGACGACACCTCGGCGGACATCGATGTGACGTTCACCAATCCCGATTCCGAGAACCAAGAGGTCAATCTCCGATACCGCACGCCGCCGCTTACCGGTCCTTGGCAGATCCAGCCGAGCGAGACTAGGTCGGGCACCACCGTCACCTTCAACCTGACCAGCCTCGATTCCGTCTCGGACTACGAGGTACAAGCCTCGCTCGACGCCGATTTCCTGCGCCATGTCAGAACCGCCAGATTTACGACGCACGGTCCGCCCAGCAATCTTGTGTTGAACGTCGCGCCGGCGGACGAGGAGCTGCGCCTGCGCTGGTCGATGAATCTCAATGGCGGCACGATATCCAATCAACTGGTCGAATGGAAGTCGGGCACGGAATCCTATTCGGCGTCGCGCCAGTTCGAGACGACGGACGCGGCGGTGCGGACTCACACCATCGACGGTCTTGTGAACGGCACGGTCTACACGGTGCGCATCACCGTCACGACCAACTACTTCCCCGCCGCGGTTTCCGAAGAAGTGATGCGCGCACCGGCCCGCGGGCCGTCGGTATCGAACGTGGAGATGACCAACATCGACCGCATGACAGCGACAGCGACGGTGTCGGTGCAGAACCTCGACCTTGGCACCGGCAACGTTGGCCTGCACGTCCGGCATCGCGTTGCGGGCGGAACAGACGCGGATTGGAGCGCGACGACGACTCGATCCTTATCTCGGAACCGCTCGACGGCGTCGGAGATTTTCAACTTGACGGATTTGCTGGGGAATACCGACTACGAATTCCAAGCCGTGACCACGCAGGGCGATGTCTCTGCGGACTGGTCGCAGAGCTTCCTCGAAACGTTCAAAACGGCGACAGCGCCGCCTCATGCGCCGATAATGTCGGCGGCCCACGGTGACGGACACATCGTCGTCAGGTGGACACCACCTGCGAACGACGGCGGGTCGCCGATCACGGGTTACACGATCCAATGGAAATCGGGAACTGAGAGTTATTCGACGACGAGACGACACAGCACGGACGAGAACGACCGGGCCCACACCATCGCAGACCTTGAGAACGGTACCGAATATGCGATTCGGGTTTTCGCGACGAGCGAGCTCGGTGACGGCATGCCGGCGGAGGCGATGGCCACTCCGAGCACGGTTCCTAGGACGGCTCCGACCAACGTTTTCGCGGCCGAGTGCAACGGATCGTTGCACCTTAGCTGGAACGCGCCGGCAGACGACGGCGGCAGCCCGATCATCTCGCACACGATCCAGTGGAAATCAGGCGACGAATCGTTCGACATCGACCGGGAAGCCTTTGCTGACGGCGACTTGATGCACACTCTCGGATCTCTGGTAAATGGCACCGAGTACACCATCCGCATCATCGCTACCAATGAGAACGGGGACGGGGAAGATGAATCGGGGGACGCGCTGTGGTCTGATGAAATCACTGGCACGCCGCGCGAGGGGACCTGCATCTCTGGGGTTAGGTTCGGCAACATCCTCGCCGACAGCGCGCCAGTGATCGCAGACATCAAAGACGCGGAAGACAACACCGACGTCTACATGCGGGTAAGGTCGGCGAACCCAGGCCAGTGGAGCGAAGTCCAAAATAACATCGCGAACGTTGGCGACGTTTACGTCACGTTCGACGCTCGAGAATTGCAACCAGTTACGGCCTACGAAGCGCAGGTCTCTCTCGATCGCGCCTTTCCTGCCGGTTCGACTGTCAAGGCGTTTTTCGTCACTGGAGAAGCGCCGGACGACGTTGCGACGTTCCGCGGCGGCGGTTCCTTCGCTCGCATTCTCCGCATCGAGCCGAGAATCTCGTCGGTTACATTGGGGCCCGGCGACGAAGTCTTGATCGGCGTGGAAGTGTTCGGCCGGCAAGGCCTGTTGGACAACGGCCTCGCCGATCGTCATCCATCCTCTGGACGTCCGACGTTCACTTGGACTACGACCGGCGGTGGGACGTTTGCGGAGGCTGAGATGCCCTCCGCGTGGCGCAACTCACTCGCCGACGATCGCCGCGTGATCTTCACGGCGCCGGATGAGCCCGGACGCATCACCGTCGAAGCCGCCCTATTGGACGCTGGCGAGTGCCTCGCGGCTCAGTACGGCGAGACGGCGGCAGACCAGAATGACCGATGCAGCGCGATCTTTAGCTTTACAGTTATCCGGCGCGCGACGGTTGACCAGCCGGAGCGTCCGGTTCCCAAGAATCCGCCGGGAACGATTCCAGAGACTCTGACCGACTCCGAGGGCACGGCATACGCGGTGTTCACTCCGGAGGACGGAGGGGAATTCAGGGGAGATGGTTTCTCGTTCTCGGCGGGTCCAGGCGCGATCGCGAACAACGAGTTCGTAGGCGTCGTCGTGCGCAAGGTCGCGGCGGCAACAGGAGCCGGAGAAGCGTGGCATCGCTTCGAGTTTGCGGGCGCATCTTATGCGATAGACGTGGTCAATAGTTCGGGAGATGCAGCGACCGATTACATCCTGAACGAGCCCGCCCAGGTCTGTTTGCCGTTGCCGCCCGAACTGCGAACCAACATCACTAAGATCGCCGTGACGGCGTTCGTCGAATCTGACGGGTTCACCGTGCTGGGCACCACGATCAAAATCAATCCTGAAGGCATTGCCGCGTGCGCGGCTATCTCATCGTTACCCGCGACCGTATCGGTTGCTGCCGCTAGATCACCTGAGGCGGGCGGTGTCCCGATCGAAACCGAAGAAGCGGTTGCGGACGACGTATTGCCTGACACCGGAGGGACTCCGGCCGCAACGGTTGTGATCCTTCTGCTGCTGCTCCTCGGATCGGTCTCGATGTTGAGCGGTTTGGCTACGGCTCGGCATGTCGTGTTTCGGTGGGTGGCCGAGCGTACACACGATGCCAATCATTAAACCGAGAGTTGGAGACTAATGAACAAACATGGGAGAAACGGATGATAACGAACTCCAGGCGATTGACTCTCGCAGCGGCCTTAACCGCCATCGCCGCGTTGTTGGCAACACAGGTATGGTGGCCGGGACCGGGTCATGCCGACGCTGGCACAACGCCTTCAGGCATCACCGTCCTGGTGACGGGCGAGACCACCGCCACCGTTTCCTGGGATGCGGTGGCCAACGCCAAGGATTACCGCTTCCGGTTCGCCCGTGCGAACGAAAGCTACAAGGGCTGGAAGAACCTCGACTGGAACAAGTACCCTACCGATCCTTCCGTTGAACTGACCGGCTTGACGGCGGGCACCGAGTGCAAGTTCAAGGTGAGGTCCCGCTTCAACGGCTCGCCGTCGTCGCCGTGGAGCGCGGAGCACCGTTTCACGACGCAGGCCTCCCAACCGGCGTGGCAGGAACCCGAGGCGCAGGAGCCTTCGACGAAGAAGCCTGCAACCGACGAGCCTGCGACGGATGATCGGATAACCCCGAGGGACCACGGCACGAGCAGCAACCCGACGATAACGTATCACGGGGACGAGCCGACTGAGCGAGCGTCGAATCTCACAGTGGTCCGTCGGGACCACAAGGACGTGCACTTCACGTGGGTCAATCCGACGGCCAGCACCGGGAACCTCGTTCTGTACCGCAGGTGGAATGGCGCGAACTCCGGAGGCGTGCTGTGCCTCCATAGGGACCTGTCCTCATCGCACACCACGTCATACACGGATACGACAGTAGCGTCCTATCACCCCGGAGGCGACGAGGCCACCTACGAGTACCGGCTGTACACCAACAACGGCGATTTCACCGTCGGCTCTGACTGCGACCGCGCGGCGTGGCCGACCAGCACCACCGCCGAGTACGTCAAGTTCGTCGTCCAGGTCGATCACCACGAGGACGTCTATGCGGCCACGAACACGGGAACCGTGCAGCACAACGACCCGCAGGTTCCGACGATCACGAGCGTGACTGCCGGCGGCAGGTCCGCAGGCAATCTTCGAGGCGCCTACGTCAAGGTCGTGTGGAACGCGATACCGTACGCCCCGGGCTACCGCATCCAGTACAAGAAGACCTCCGAGGCGGACACCGAGTGGAAGGAAACGTATGGTTTCCGCGCGTACGAAAGAGAAGACGATAACGGTCTGTGGGACAACTGTACCGGCAACCCGGCGTACAGCGACGACTCGTCCGGCGCGTTAGCCGCAGAGAGAGGGGCGGGAACCAGGCTTGGCAGTCCCTACTCATCAATCTGCCACCGGGCCAACTATCCGACCGACCAGGTGGGACTCCGGTGGCCCGTGTACTGGGGCGCCGATGGACATGACAGAATCCGGTACGCGCCGACCAGGTTCACGTTGCAAAGGCTGGACGCCAACACCCAGTACGACATCCGGGTGGCGATGTGCACGGAGCTCGAGGACAGTTCGACCCGGGGGTTGCAGGTCTGCGCCGCCGTCGACGACTACTCGTCGAAGAGGACGATTAGGACCGTGCAGTAGCCGCCCGTCGCAGCGCGCGTCTGTCGACGTAGCCGATCACGGGTGGAGGTTTTGTTGAACAACAGACACCGGGGGACGAAGGTACCTGTGCACGCCGAACGAAACGCGCCCTGACTGCGGCGGTTATCGTCGCCCTGATGTACGCTGTGTCGTCGCCGGTGTTGGCCAAGCAGCCTGATCTGACCAAGTTTGGCGGCGTACCGGCGACGCCTACCAGGCCCATCGTGACCCCCTTATCCCACGACTCGGTCGCTATCGCCTGGACCGACTCAGCGGATCCCACCATCGCGGGCTGCCAAGTTCTCAGGCGCAATCTCGCGGTACACGCGCGTCGCGGGTTCGAGGTGGTCGAAGCCAGCACGGCAAGCTCGGTTAGCAGCTACACGGACACGTGTGTGGCCCCGGATCCGCCGATTCCACTCGATCAGGCTGTGTGTAAAAAGAAACTCAGTCAAACGGAACGCCGCTAAACCTTCTCACATTGAGTGACCAAAGCACGGC
Source organism: Dehalococcoidia bacterium (assembly GCA_965207515.1). Lineage (GTDB taxonomy): Bacteria > Chloroflexota > Dehalococcoidia > Lucifugimonadales > Lucifugimonadaceae > Bin127. Next base: position 240,737 of record OZ242286.1, read on the forward strand.
ATTCAAGGTTTATCAGACAACTAACCCCGGCAGCTACTCAAAGCTCGAAAATTGACTCGAAGACAGTTCTGTCTACAGTGAGTTGTGGTTCACCAACCCCGGTTTCCAAGGGGCGACATCCGAGTTCCGCAACTTTCGGTCCGTCAGGACCTATTCCCGCGTTCGCCTCGACATCCCTAGCAAGTCCAATCGGAGCGTGTACCGATTCCATCGTGCTCGTCGGGTATTTCCGATTTGAAACCTCCCTTAGCACCTGAGTGTCCGAGGAAAGAATCTCCAATTTACGGTCGCAATAAGTGTGGTGAAACGAGTCTCGAGCGACATGGCAACGTCCCGACATAGGTAGGCGAGTTTCGTCGTTACGGTGTACCATGTGGCTGGAATCTACATCCTAAATCGCATGTAGTGGTTGAATCCGTTCGATGTTGCGCGAAGAAAGTAGAGCACAGTCATGATTGACGTATTACGAATCGGCAAATTAACTCCGTTGGCAATCGTTCTCGTAGCTGCCGTTGCTGCAGCCGTCGCTTGCGGCGGAGAGACCGTGGTGCAGACCGTTGTGGTTGAGAAAGAGGTGACCCGTGTCGAGAAGGTCGTAGAGACCGTCGTCGTCGAAAAACCGGTCACCCAAATCGAGCGGGTCGTTGAGACTGTCGTCGTCGAAAAACAGGTCGCTGGTGAGACTGTGAAGGTCGTAGAGACCGTCGTGGTTGAGAAAGAGGTGACCCGTGTCGAAAAGGTCGTCGAGACGGTTGAAGTCGAGGTCGAAAAAGTCGTCGAGGTCGAGAAGCAAGTCGTAGCGACCGTCGTTGTCGAGAAGCAGGTCATCGCCACGGCGACGCCACGCCCGGCCGGCGAAGTGATAGCACCTGCCGAGGGCAAAGACCTTGTTCTAGGGGTAAATCTGATACCTCCGCCGATATTCGTGCCTTCATTCATGAACTTCCAGGTCGAAACGTTCCAGGCGATGGGCATGTTTGAGGGATTGCTTCATGCAGCGCACGTCGATCCGCCTTTGGTCAACCGTGACTACAGCCTGTACAACGAGGGGATTGCGGAGTCTTGGGACCTAGCAGAGGACCTGAGTTCGCTGACGTTCCACCTTCGCGACGACGTGATGTTCCATAAGGGTTGGGGACGGGTAACGGCCGAAGATGTCGTTTGGAGCTTCGAAAGCGTGATGAGCGAAGGAACCCGCTCAACCCGGGGCCCCCAGATTCGAGAATGGGTAGCCTGGAATTCGACGGAAGATTCCGGCTGGAACGTGATTGACGACGAGACTGTTCGTCTCGACTTGCAAGATCTCCTGCCGACATGGGCCTCTGCGTTCAGCAACGTGGGCGGCGGCACACCGGTGATTGTGTCCAAGAAGCTTTATGACGAGCGAGGCGAGAACTCCGCGCTTACCACGTCGGTCGGTACCGGCCCCTTGAATGCCGTGGAGTGGGTGTCAGACGATCACATTCTCGCGGAGCCTTTTGAGGAGCACTATCGCATAGTTCCGAAAGTCAATTCGGTGCGTTGGGTGCTAATGCCTGAACCGGCGACGCAGATCGCTGCGTTCAGAGTAGGCGAGATCCACATGGCTCCAATGGCACCAAGATTCGCGGTACCGGCGCTGGAGGCTGTGGACAACTCGTGGGCCAGAGAGGTTGGGGCAGGAAACCCGCAAACGGTGCTGTTCGCAGGCAACTTCTGGGCGACTACGCACCCGGCAACCGGAGAAACCGAGGACACTCACGGTGCGATCAACCAACGAGAAGGCTTCCTGCCGGACGACGATCATCCCTGGATCGGCGACCCGAGCGACGAAGCCTCAATGGAGGAAGCAAGAAAATATCGCTGGGCACTGGCGATGGCAGTAGATCGCGAACAACTCTTGCGGGATGCGCAGGGCGGATTTGGATGGGCAGCTTATACCCGCATCGACGTTCACCCCGGAAACCCGCTGTGGAAGGACGACTGGTTTATTCCTTACGACCTGGAACTCGCTCAGCAGTACATTGCCGAGTCGAGGACTGGAGAATGCGGAAACTTCACGATGCACATCGCAAATGATCGTGCGATGAACTTCGACGTTGGCCAGGCGATTGGTCAGTTCTGGCGCGCCCTTGGTTGCGAGGTCGAGTTCGATCAGACCGGTTACCGGACCGCGCGTCCGAGACTCGTGAACCGTCAGAAACAGATCCCTTGGATGCAGACGATTGGCCGTGGGTTCTTGCCCGACGCCAGGATATGTTGTGGATGGCCGTCCGCGGGTTACAACGAAGGCTTGGAGTGGCCCGACGAGATCTACAAGAAGGCACTTGAAAACCTAGACATTGAAGGCACGACGTACGATCAACGTGTCCAGACCAATATCGAAATACAGGACTGGTTCACCCACTGGATGTTGGTGTCGCCGTACACGGTGCTCCCGACCATTGTGGTCATTAGGCCTGAAGTTGCGGATTGGACTCCATACGGCACGTCCGGTCCATTGGTCAATAACCTAGCCAGCGTAATCATGCGGTAGATGCAGGCGAACACGCCCGATTCATACTGCGAGCGACCAAGCCTCCTCGATACCGGGACGGCTTGGTCGCTCCGCGCTACGGCGTTGGAGGACGGAGAACATAGTTGAAGCGGTTCCTAGCAAAACGGCTGATCGCGTCGATCGTCATCATGTGGTTCGCCACGGTGCTCGTGTTCAGCCTATCCCGAGCCGCTGGGGATCCGACTTACCTCTTTATCAGTGAGTACACCACGGACGAAGTGATCGCCGAATGGCGTAAGGAGTTCGGACTCGACCGTCCGTATCCGGTCCAGTACATAACGTGGCTGTGGCCAGCCATTCGAGGCGACTTCGGCGCCTCACTAAATGAAGCACGTCCCGCGTTCGACGTCGTCGTACAGAAGGTTCCGGCAACGCTACAGTTAGCCGCCGTTTCTTTTGCCTTCGCAATTGCCGTGGGTATTCCCATCGGCGCGCTTTCGGCAGTCCGCAGAGGATCATGGTGGGACCTGATCGGGAGGGTAATCGCTCTTATCGGCCAAGCAACGCCGAACTTCTGGATGGGCATCATGCTCGTCCTGTTGTTCTCAGTTCAATTTGAACTGTTGCCAACGTCAGGTCGCGGAGGTTTCGATCACTATGTACTGCCTGCCATAACGCTTGGTTCCGGATCCGCAGCCGGGTTGGTTAGATTGACGCGCTCTGCGATGCTGGAAATGCTCGATTCGGAGTTCGTGAAGTTCGCCCGAGCAAAGGGAGTTTCCGGCGAAACGGTGGTGTGGAAACACGCCTTTCGAAATTCACTGATCGTGCCGATTACCTATGCTGGGCTCATCCTCGCCGGGTTTATTACCGGAACCGTCGTCGTAGAAACGGTGTTTGGCTGGCCAGGTCTCGGGCGTCTTGCCGTCACGGCCACGAACGACAACGACTTCCCGGTGATGAGCGCGACGGTATTGCTGTTCACCCTTATGTACATCGTCGTGAACTTCGTCGTGGACGTGTCATACGCGATTATCGATCCCCGGATAAGGCGGGCGTAAGAAGAAAAGATGGCCACCGCCAGGATAGAAGCTGATCTTTCTCAGATCAACGGAAACGGACGAGGTTTGCCCGGCCAGACATGGCACGTAATCCGCCGATATCCGGTGCTGCCCGCGATCGTATTGGTTGCAGTAGCATTCGCCGCCATATTCGGTCCCTTTCTAACGACGTACGATCCCCAGTTCGGGGACTTGTCTGCCCAGGTGACGCCACCTTTCTGGAATGAAGGGGGATCGACGGCGCACTTACTAGGCACAGATGCACTGGGACGCGACATAGTGGCGCGGTTGCTCTACGGGGCTCGCCTCTCCCTCGCAATCGCCGGCATCGTGCTCGTCACCGGCGGTGCTACCGGCACGCTGCTAGGGATGATCGCAGGGTATTTCTCTGGTTGGATCGATGAAGCGATCATGCGCTTCGTGGATCTGACATTGGGAGTCCCATTTATCCTCGTGGCGCTAGTCGCGGTGATCGTATTCGGCGCCAGCCTGGAGTTGATCATCGTACTGCTGGTCATATTCAGCTGGAGCGGTTTCGCTCGCCAGGTGAGGGCGGAGACGATCCAGTTGAAGCAGATGGACTACATCGCCTACGCAAACTTGTCCGGCGCGTCGACGATGAGAATCTTCGGGCGACACATTTTGCCCGGAGTATTCAATACGGTGCTCGTAATCGCGACACTGCAGGTTGGCAGTCTGATCATCGCAGAGTCTTCCCTTAGTTTCCTAGGAGTAGGAATACCTGCTCCGAGACCGGCATGGGGAGTGATGGTCGCTGACGGTCGAAATTTCGTCAGCATCGCGTACTGGATCGCGTTGTTCCCTGGCCTTGCCATATTCTTGCTGTCATATGCGCTGAATTTCATCGGGGACTGGACGCGGGATCGTCTGGACCCGCGATTGAGACAGATCTAGGAACGGAGTCTTTGCAACCGAACGAAGACAACTATGAACTGAGGATTGATAGAGGCATATGACGACGGTCACAGTAACAGACGTCGCGCTCGTGGGCCATCTGATGCGCAGAGCGGGTTTCGCCCTGCCAGCCCACGAGTTGGAGCGACTTGCCGAGAAGAGCTACGAAGATCTGGTAGATGACTTGGTCGACTTCGATAAATTCGACCCGGTCGAAATGCATTTCTTGGAGCGGTATCACGCTGAGTTTGCCGACGGCGAAGGATGGACGCCGCTCCGAATCATGTATCGCATGATCAACTCCGAACGGCCGTTGCAGGAGAAAATGGCGCTCATGTGGCATGGTGTCTTCGCCACAGGAAGCGCAAAGGTGACCAACGGTCCGATGATGTCGCAACACTACGAGATGTTGCGCGAGTTCGCCGTCGACAACTTTGCCGAGATTCTGAAACGGCTCTCTCGAGACCCGGCCATGCTCTTTTGGCTCGATCAGCAGACCAATCACGCAACCGCAGTCAACGAAAACTGGGGCCGGGAACTGCTGGAATTGTTTTCGATGGGCGTGGGCAACTACACCGAAGAGGACGTCAGGGATTGCGCTCGCGCGTACACCGGTTGGACCATCGACCAGGTGATCCCTAGGTACCCGTTTGGCCAGCAAGGCGGTTCTTTTGTGTATCGGAACGACGACCACGATGACGGTGAGAAATCGTTCCTTGGACACAACGGAGATTTCAACGGCGACGATATCGTGGACATCATCGTCGGTCATCCCGCCACCGCTCAGTTCGTCGGCAGGGAGATACACAATTTCTTCGTCTCAGATCAGCCGGTACAGAGCGAAATCGACGCAATTGCTGAGGCCTACGCGGTAAACGGCGGTGACATCCGCGAGGTGATGCGAACGCTGTTCAACTCCGATTTCTTCAAGGAAGCTAGATTTACGCGGGTACGTAACCCAGTCGAGTTCATCGTCGGCACGGTTCATCTGACGGGCGAACTCCGTGATCCGTACGAGTATGGCCTTCACGAACTGCCGCAGAAATCGACGCTCATGGGCCAACAGCTTTTGAATCCTCCTACGGTCGAGGGCTGGCACACCGGCAAAGAGTGGATAGATTCGGCGCTTCTAATGGAAAGAGTGAACTTTGCCGTTGAGCGCATTGGCAACCAAGACGCCCCGGGCGTCGAAAAGATGGTGGATCGAGTTGCAGCTGGACGCGAATGGATCGAACGGGCAGAGATTTTGGACGCTGCTCTTTACGAATTAGGTGCGCTGGAGCTGGGATCAAAGAGCCGAACGGCCTTGCTCGAAGAAGTTGGCACAAACGAGCCGCTCCAATGCAATGGTGCAAATAGAAAACAGTATGAAACGGCAATCCTAGAAACATTCCAATTGATCACCGCATCACGGGAGTATCAGTTGGGATAGCGCTTCAATATTTGAGCTCCTCCAATTGGCCACGCAGCCGACGGATAAATCAACCAATAAGGGACACGAAACATGACGAGTACTAACTCGATACTCAACGGAGGCAATAACCGGGCAGATCCGGTGTTGGTGGTGCTGCAACTTTCCGGCGGCAACGACGTCTTGAACACCGTGGTGCCATACGGTGACGGCCTCTATTACGACTTCAGATCAACCACCGGAATCGCAGAGGATCAGGTGATCCACCTTGACGATCACTTTGGACTTCACCCCGAGATGGGTCCGATAAAAGACCTGTGGGACCGCGGAGACGTCGCGATCGTAAACGGCATTGGATATCCCGAGCCGGACAGATCCCACTTCCGATCAATGGATATCTGGCACACGGCGGAACCCGAGAAGATCGTATCGGACGGATGGCTGGGTAAAGTCATCAGAGATCTCGATCCGGACAAACAGAATGTTTGCACAGGTGTGAGTTTCGGTACCGGGTTGCCGAGGGCGATGTACCTTTCGGGAACACCCGCGATGTCGGTGGCGCAGCTCGAAGGATATGGCCTCCTGACCTCGATGGCAGGGGAGAAGCAAAGGCGAGCGCTAAACGCTTTCACTCGGATGTACACACCGGAAGAGATCGACGAGCAAAGCATGCTGATGGATCACATCGGCCAGACAGGTCTGGACGCGATGGCTGGGGCCGATATGCTGCGCGCCGCTCCTGACCAATACGCATCGACTGTTGAATACGCTTCAGATCCGCTGTCGCAAAGTCTCCGAGGCATCGCACAAGTGCACTTATCGGGTATCGGAACGCGCGTTTTCTACGCCCAGATAGGCGGCTTCGACGTCCACGGCAATGAAGTAAACATGCAAACGGAGCTATGGGCCAACGTATCTCGCTCGGTCAGTGACTTCTTTGCCGACTTGCGCGAAAATGGTGCCGACGAAGAAGTGGTCATGCTCGTGTTTTCCGAGTTCGGTCGTAGGGTGCGGGACAACGGAAACGGCACCGACCACGGATCGGGCGGCGGAGCCTTCCTTATTGGCTCCAATGTCAATGGAGGTTTTTACTCCGACTATCCGTCGTTGGCTCCGAGTCAGCAATTGAACGGAGACCTGCATTTCAACAACGATTTCAGATCGCTCTATGCTTCGGTGCTCGACCAATGGCTGCAACTCAATCCAAGTCCGATCGTGAACGGCACGTTCGACCAGTTCGAGCACATCGTGAGTCCGTTGGCTTCGTAGTTGCACCCAAGACATGACGACGACACAAGAACCGTTGACCAACCGCTCCGCTACCGAGGAGCATAACTACCCAACGCTGCTGCGGATCGGGCACAAGTACGTTACGACTTTGGGCCAGCGGTTGGCCGTGGGCGGTTTCAGGGGACCGCAGGACATCGCAGTCAGTCCTGACGGCTCCTACTACGTGCTCAACCGCGGGAGTGCCAATCTTCAGCAAGTGCCACGCACTCGGTACGTGCGCGTGAACATCGAGGACGAAGGATACGAGAACGACATCGTGCCGGAAATTGACGGCCTGGTTCTCTCTGAAGGTGACGACCGTCTACCTTCACCCGTGATGTGCGTCTTGGACTGTGCGGGCACGTTGTTCAACACCGACGAGCGTGCAAACGCGGTGGTGGCAATCAATACTTCCGGCGAAACTATCGGCGTGTGGGGAGAGTCCGGTGACGGACCCGGTCATTTGAACGGTCCCTCCGGCATCGCATTGGATGCGGACGAAAACCTGTGGGTCGTCAATTCTCGCGATCACCGCGTCCAACACTTCACCCGCGACGGGAAGTACCTGGGTGGCTTCGGCGAGCTTGGAAACCAACCGGGACAACTGAATCATCCCTGGGGCATTTCAGTCGACCCAGTTGACGGCACTTTGGTAGTCGCCGATTGGCACAACAGCCGTGTCCAACGGTTCTCGACTGACGGCACGGCGATGCAGATCATTGGCAGCCCGGGTACCGGAGTCGGCGAATTGGACCATCCTAGCGGTGTTGTGGTGGACAGGTACGGAGACATCTACGTCGCCGACCGCAACAACCATCGCGTTCTCATGTTCAACTGGCGAGGCAACTTCATCGAATCATTCAGGGGCGACGCGACCATCAACCCTCGCGGAATAAGTCGGTTGATGGGAAATCCCGACATCCTCCGCCAGCGGGACAACATCATCAATCTCGACCGCGAAAAAAGGCTGAAATATCCAACCTCAGTCCGCGTAGACCATCAAGGTCGCCTCTTCATCACCGACACCGGTCGATATCGGGTTCAGATCTACGAAAAGCTGTGTCGGGTGCTCCAACCGCACGAGGTGGAAGACGCCGCCCTTCACGTCGACCCAGGGTTGAATTGACAACGCGGGCTCGCCGACACGCCTTGCCTAGCTGGCGCGAGCCGCCAACATGTCTGCGACCTCCGTTGCGGCGTCACGACCGCTGGAGAGGGCACCGTTGACCGACGGCACGCGCGTGTAATCGCCTGCCAAGAACAGGTTGTCGATGCGCCCTAAGAGCTGTCTCGGGATCTTCGCTGCCGCAGCGAGCATTCCAGGTTCACCCATGCATAGTGCCTCTTCCCAGCGGTACACCCGGAAGAACAGACCCTCGTCGTCGCCGGGGAGATTGGATCCTGGCGGCGGGTTCCGGCGGACGGCGCCTAGCATCTGGCGCTTTATATCGTCGTCGTCAAGTGGGATGAGCTCCTTCGCGCGCTCGCGCCCGACGAGCAGGTCGAGAATGCTCTTGCCTGGGGGTGCGCAGGAAGGCAGGAACACAGACCGGTCCAGCATGAGCGGCGTATCGTCGTCCTCCGGGTAGAGCGCGCCGTGCCACCCGGCAGGGAGGGGGGGCTTGTCGAGGCCTATCACCACCCTGCACCCGGTTGAATAGCTTACGGTGCCGAGCGCGCGAAGCGTCTCTGCCGGCAGGTCGGGGATGAGGTCAGGGACCTTCGTGCCCGGTACAGCGCAGATGACCGCGTCGGCCGCGATAGTCTCGCCGTCGACAATCACTCCAGTCACCTTGCCGTCCGCGACCGCGACTCTCCTGACAGGGGTCGAAACGCGAATCGCATCGGCACAGGCGGTGGCAAGTGCTTCGCTCAGAGAACCGATGCCTCGCTCAGGCATGGACACCCTGCCGGAATGCAACATTGTCTCGCCGATGTACGCCCGCATAAGTGCCTGACCTGCGGGCATCGGGTCGCCCAAAATCATCTCGAGGGGACCTCTGAGCGTCACTCGAAGGTCTTCGGGCACGCCGACCCGCTCCAAGTATTCGCCGAACGACTCGGCGTCATCGATCTCGGCGAGTGGGCTGTCCCCGGCGAAACTCATATATTCCGATTGCTGATGTATCTGCCGCATCACTATGAAACCGGACCTGATCCCTGAGGGCGTTAGGAAACCCATAGTGACAGCCGCAGGCAAGTGCCTAAGGAAATTCCAGAGCGATTGATCTGGTGTGGTGGTGACCCACCGACCATCGCGGTGGTGGCCGAATTTCATCATCGATGGCACCAGTGGAAGCCCCAACTCCTCGCAGAGTCGGAATGCAGTGTCATAGGTCGAGGTGAAAACGAAAGCACCCATGTCCAAGGAGAACCCGTCCACCGTCTCGCCCATTCCGCGACCTCCCGCACGATCCTTGGCTTCGAGCAGGAGCGGGGTGATGCCCCGCTTCTTTAGCGTGTATGCGGCACTGAGGCCGGCAAAACCTCCGCCAACTATGACTACCCGCTTCGCGTTCATATCCGCGGCTCCATTCCCGCCATGCTACATCTATTGCGTAGATCCACCCGGCTAGGCGAGTGGACAGGTCAATACCTAACGCAATCCCACAACTCCAGCGTCAGGGTGTACGCTGTGAGTGGTTGAACCCAACGGATCCTTTCCACGACATCACATCAAGGAGGTTCAAACATGGGCACTATATCCGTAAATCGGCTTGCGGGGCTCTCCCTCATCTTCGGCCCGATAATCGCCTTCGTCTTCTTTCTCATAGAGCCGGGGGGACTACTTATAGACAGCGCTGACCCGTCAGACGCTGTCGGATCCATAACGGCCAAAGGCGCCAACGCCGCACTGACCAACATAACCAACATCGCGATCATCCTTGGCCTGGCGCTGATCCTCTCCGGTCTCTACGCGTTGATGCGGAACGTGACCTTGGAGGGCAACGGCAAGGCGCTTGTTCAGATGGGCTTCTTCATGATCTTCGTCGGACTGACCGGTTGGATTTTTACCGGCGGCGTGGACTTCATACTGGCCGACGCCCAGACTAGCGAGCAGATCCAAGGAAGCGTTCCCGTCTACTACGCCGGCTCCGCTCTCTTCTACGCCGGTGGAATCACGCTTGGCTTTGGCGGATGCATCTTCGCGTTGGGCCTCTCCACTAGAGATGACTTCAACCGGATCGTCTCCCTGTTGGCTGCCATCGTGAGTCTGGCCGTAATGGTCTTCTTCATAATGGCGGTACTTGACAACGCCGGCCGCGACACCTTTATCAGCTTGGCCCGAGGCTGCTACGTGCTACTGGTCATCTGGTACGGATATCTGGGCTTAGGCCTGATGAAACGCCCCGATCCCGATCTGTGGCAGTAATCCGGTACTAGCGCTCCACGGCGATCAACCGCGCAAACGCGGGCAATCAATGCATCCCCCGAGCACACCACTCGGAATGGAACGTATTCTTCGCGCCAACCAACGGATCAAACGCGCCTCCGGCGCATCGAAAACACACGGGCGATTCAGCATGTCGTGAAGTGGCGCGCTGGCGATCCGAATGGCGCCATCCAAGTACGCCGACCTATGAGCACTTACGCTCGACACGCGTGACGAATCACGATCAAGCTTGGCAAACGGCTGAATTCGTAGTCGGATTATTTGGGCGCGTCTGAAATCGTAATCATTGCTTGACGTGTAGTCGGATTCACGGTATACTGCGCGCTATTGCTGACAATAGTGGTTACTCTGCCTCTATTGAAAACGGGCGCTGTCCCTATTGCACGGCGATCGCCACAGGGATACGACCGGGACGCGGGCCAAGAAGGATGTGTCTAATGGTTATTCGGTGTCGCGGAAGGGCTCAAAAGCTCTTCAAAATTTCAATCACGACGTTGATCGCAACGTTGATCGTCAGCTCTGTGGCTTGTGCTGGGGCTCAAGGTCCACCAGGCGCTCCGGGTCTTCCGGGATTGCCGGGTGAACCAGGAAACCCGGGATTGGCTGGCGACCCAGGACAGCCCGGAGAGCCTGGTTCGCCTGGAGAGCCAGGAGCGCAAGGCCCACCTGGCCCCCCAGGACCACAAGGGCCGAAAGGCGACCCTGGTGACCCGACACACATCCCCACAACCGCCACAATCATTTTGACCGATCCGGTCACGGGCCAAGTCGGACGCGCCACGTTCAATCCCGAAGGAACCACGTTCAACGCGGTTGGTGCCGGATTCATAAGGGGGTCCGCGATTCAATTCATCTGCTGCACGGGCAACAACGACATAACGGGCAACCAGCTGCTGTCTCTTGGGGGCAGGTTCTTCTCGACGGCCACAGGGGCGTGGCGGAAGGACGGCATCATGTTGCCCGACACGATTGAGCCAGGTGACGTAATCACGATCATGGTGCGCACACCAAGAGGAAACGTTGCGTACTCGCCGCTCCTGATTCTGGAGCCGTGAACCCTAAAAGAGAGGATCATGCATAAATGACTCATTCACGCATCGCAAGATACGGCGTACGGTTAGTGTTGTCAGCACTGTGCGCCTCAGCATTCGTCGCTTTGATCGCCTGCGGCGCGGAGGAGACTGCGCCGCAGGCCGCGCCGGCACAACCGGAAAGGCCCGCGACTGCGATGCCAGCCGTACCGGGCGCGACAGCCGCACCTGGTGCAACGGCTGCGCCAGCGGCGACCGCAAGACCTGCCGCGGTGGTCGAGGTCGCCGCGCCTAGCGCCGCTGAAGGCGGGGGCACGGTGACGGTTGTCCGGCAAAACGTGGGGGTCCCGGTAGGACTCCCGGCCCAGTGTCCGCCCGGTTGTGGCGTTGAAAAGTTCACGATGGGCGCTTACGAGATGTTGCTCCAAGCGACCGGACTCGATTACACGCTCTCCGGCCTTGTCGCGGAAAGCTGGAGCGTCGCCGACGACGGTTCCGCGTATATATGGCGAATCCGTCCGGGGATTCAATTCCACGGCGGATGGGGCGAGTTGACGGCGGAGGACGTGGCGTGGACGCACAATAACGCGAACGCAGCCACGAATACCGCCACGGCCCACGACAACGCTGGAGACCTACGCGCTCATATCGGGCTCGCGGCATCGGTCGATAAGTACACAGTAAACATGCCGATCACATCGGCGGACGCTAGACAACCCACGCACCTATTCACTAACGTGGTGCCAAGAGGTGTCGGTATTCACAGCAAGGCTGTATTCGACGAGTATGGCGAGACCGGAATGCTGACCCAGTTCATCGGCAGCGGACCTTTCGAAATTGAATCTTGGCGTCAGGACGACCGCCTCGTTCTCAACAGGTACGACGGTTATTGGGGCGAGCAAGCGCTAGTCGACCAGGTAATCGCCCTCGCGGTGCCGGAACCCGCCATACGGGCCGCGATGTTCGAATCGGGCGAGGCGCATATTGCCGACGTGGAGCCGAAGGACAGGCCCAGATTGGTCGCAGACCACAACGGGGTGCTTGTCAACAACGGCGGATCGTTGACTGGGATCGTCCCATGCTGCAACTACTTGGAACGCATTGGCGCAGCCACCGGCAATCCGTTGGATAGCCCCGGCTACCACCCGGAACTGCCGTGGGTTGCCGACATCGACGACCCGGCCTGCGACGAAGCGCAGCTGTTGGAGCCAGTGCCAAGCGGTGCGATCTGCGATTCGTGGGAATCTGCCCGTTTGGTGCGTCGTGCATTGGAAGTCAGCATCAACCGCGATCAGATCAACCAGCAGATCTTCGCCGGCTTGGCGGTACCCGCACATGGTCCTCCCGGACAAGCGTCGATCAGCCCTCTGTTCAAGGAGGAATGGATTGACGAATTTAGCATCGATCGAGCTAAGGAATTGCTGACGGAGGCAGGATACCCGGACGGGCTTGGCGAGACAGTCACCGTCCATGCACAAGGTCTAAGCGTCAGCTTGACAGAGCTTCTGTGCGCGACCTGGCAACCTTTGGGTCTCTCCTGCGAGATCGACCAGAGGGTTTACGCGGTGAAGCGCCCTTCGTATGTGGACCGATCGAATGATGACTTCAACTACGCATTCATACCACGGTTTGACCCGGAAGACTGGCCGATCGACACCGAGGACCACAGTTGGAAAGAGGGTGGTACTCAGAAGATGGGCAACATCCCGTTCTCGGCGCTCACCTTTGAGTTGATGCGCGGGGAGAATGACCCGCAACAACGCATCGAGCTGTACAAGGACTGGATCGAACACTACCAGTTCTGGGCATGGGCGTTGCCGATCGCAGAAGTCTTCAACCAAACCCTCTACAACTCTTCGACGATCGAGTTCAACCGTAACGTGTTCCCGACGTTCGGGTATGCCTACTCGTTGATGAACCCGGTGACGCAGGTTTCGTTGAAGTAGAAACCGCATGCATGATGACCCGGGTTCCGCACGTCGGAGCCCGGGCTAATCTCTGTTGTGGTTGTATGCGAACATCGGTAGCGGAGTTGATTGGAATGCATGAAACGATTGCACCCGATACATCGTCGATCTTCGCTAGGGCATTCGTATTACTTTCGCGCGGTGCGACTGGTACACAAGCCCGAATGATTGCGCAACCCCTTGCCGACAATGCCACACAACGATCCGTCGCGATCCGGCTGAAAGGCAAGGGAATATAGATGCGTTTGTTTCTTGCCAGGCGCTTGGTCATGGGCGTCATCGCGATCCTGGGCGCAACGGTCATCGTTTTTGTGCTCAGCCGGGTCGGAGGCCAAGATCCGCGTTTTTTCTATCTAGGGAATTCACCTGGATATGCCGTCACTCAGGAGCAATGGGATGCGTGGGGCGTTAAGCTCGGTCTGGACAAACCTGTGTTGGTCCAATATTTCCTTTGGGTTGGCGGGGTGATCAAGGGAGACTTGGGCAACAGCACGCAGTCTGGTCGTACAGTTGCATCTTTAATCGCTGAACGGGCTCCCGCTACTGGCCAATTGGCACTGGGTGGCTGGATTTTCGGTGCCTTGGTAGGATTCCCGCTAGGAGTGTTTTCGGCGGTTCGGAGAGGCGGGTTGCTTGATTACCTGGCTCGAGGTTTCGCGCTGATCGGGCAGGCCACGCCAACCTTCTGGTTGTCAATCATGGCCATATTGGTGTTCTCCGTCTATTTGGGCTGGCTGCCCTCCGGCACGCGGGGCGACGGATTTGCGGTTCGCAATTTGATCCTTCCCTGCATCATGCTCGGAATCAACCCAGCCGCCGCCTACCTACGCTTCACCCGTTCGTCAATGCTCGAGGTGCTCGATTCGGAGTACATCAAGCTGGCTCGGGCAAAGGGCATCGGAAACCAGAAAATCATCTGGAAACACGCCCTCAGGAACGCGTCGCTAGTGCCTCTGACGGTATCAGCGCTCGTATTAGTTGGTTTCATTACCGGTACTGTGGTCACGGAGACGGTGTTTTCTTGGCCCGGCGTTGGCAGGATGGCAGTTGACGCAATCTGGAACACCGACTTCCCTGTACTCACCGGCCTCGTACTCCTATTCTCTGTCGCGTACGTGGTCGTCGTGCTGATCCTAGATCTCGTATACGCCTTGATTGATCCTCGCATTCGTTTTGGTGGGAACGAGTGACCACGGTCGCTGGAAAGTCATCCCCATTGGGGATAGTAGCGTGGTCGTTGGGACTTTCGTGGCAATTCCTCAGGCGTTGGCCGGTGATTCCTGCGATAGTCATCGTCATACTGCTTTTCTCTGCCATATTTGCCCCTTGGATAAAACCGTACGACCAGTTGGAAAGCCACGGCATTTTCTCGCAGGGACCCGCTTGGACCGCGGAAGGCGGCAAAGAGTTTCTGCTCGGCACAGACCACATCGGGCGCGACATTTTGAGCCGCATGATTGAAGCGAGCCGGATTACCGTCGTCGTCGTTCTCCTGTCGGTGACCGTTGGTATGATTTCCGGCACTTTCCTAGGCCTGATCGCAGGTTATTTTGGCGGCACGTTGATTGATGAAGTAATCATGCGGATTGTCGACGTATGGGCGGCGCTACCCCAGCTGCTCGTGTTGCTGGCGATAGCGCTCGTATTCGGCTCGGGTATATTCGTGCTCGTCGCCTCCCTCGCACTCATTTCGTGGCCGGGTGCGGTTCGCCTCGTGCGTGTCGAAGCGTTGAGGTTGCGCAGCATGGACTATGTCGATTCGGCTAGGATTTCCGGGGCAACCAACCGGCGCATACTGGCCAAACATATTTTCCCAGGCGTCATAAACACCGTCCTCGTCGCCACGACGCTTTCGACGGGCAGTCTGATCCTGACAGAGGCTACGTTGAGCTTCCTCGGCGCTGGAATTCCACCTCCGAGCCCATCCCTAGGAGGGATGATCTCCTCCGGCCGCGATTACCTACGAGATGCCCCCCATATCGCGTCGTTCCCGGGCCTCGCCCTTGCCGCGATCGTCATGGCGGGAAACTTCCTGGGTGATTGGATGCGCGATCGATTCGACCCGCGACTCCGCCAGATCGACTAAGTAGACGCGCTTCGACACCGAACCCGGGAGCTGACCTCGGTTCAGTACTGGCCGTGTGCAAGGCGACAACCTTGGGCCTACCTAGTGCGCGTCAAACTCCCGCGCTCCCAGCCCTAATCACCGTGGTAGCGTGTTGAGACCTTACCCAGAAAAAGATCCAAGTCACCGAAGCGATCAACGCGGCGGCGACGATGCCTAGCAGTATCGCTAGCATTTGAGTTCCGACCTCAACCGCCATCGGAGGCGCCAACGTGGAGGCATCTTTGCCTGCGAGATAGGGCAGGAGGACGGCACTCAACATGAGGCCGATTCCTGCTCCGATCAGCATCGAGATCGAAGCGATGACTATCTGTTCCAAGCCGATCATTATCAGCATCTGGCGTGTGGTCAATCCCATCGATTTGAGCACGGCTAGTTCTAGACGGCGGAGTCGATATGTGGTCCATCCGGTGACGATGAAGGCGAGGACGGATACTGTAGTCACCGCGATGAATCCGAACGCCAAATAGCCGTTCCATCCGGCCGCGGTCAACGCATCGCTGCGCGACCGCGTCACTTCGGCGCCTGCGTGTTGCATGAGGCGGGGCGGAACGTTGTTCAACTTCATCAAATCTTCGATCTCTTGAAGGTCGTTGACCTCGGCGTCAGGGGCGGAGATCCAGAGTTCGTTCGTCGAGTCCGCACCACGAGTTTGGTCGATCGACACGATTCGCTGGATATCACGCAGATCGGCAATTATGTACGGTGAAGAGGCCGAGGGGAACGTCGGAAAGAAATCGGTGAATGACACGAACTTGACGGACGTGCTCCGATTTACCAGGTACAGACGCGTTGTGGCACCGACTTCAAGGTCGAGTTCGTCTTGGAACCATCTGCTGCCGATCACGTTTAGCGCGGCGTCCGACGTGCCGATCCGGACACCCTTCAACTGACCGAACCGCGGCTGAGACCACGTAAGCACTGCCCCCTCGCCCGGAGTCTCGGAATAAGGGTCGATCCGCGCGCCGAGGTCGCCGAAGCCCGCGCCGGACGTCCGCTGATCGATTATGTCGCGGAAATCCGTCAACAACGTCAACTCGCCGTCAGACGTCGCGGTTGAGATGTCCTTGATGCGGATTGAACCGTTCGTGGGCAACGGCGCTTCCTCCACCGGACGTCTGGAGATGCCGATGAATTCGAGGAAAAGGGCATCGCCGTCAACCGCCTCTTCGCGCAGCGGCGCGAGAGGTATGCCGATCCGACACCAATCTGGCGGTTCGAAGCCTTCGCCTTTTTCGAGTGGGATTGGTTCAGCGCATGAGTACGGCGTGCCAACGGTGACGGACCGCGGTTGGAGGTTTCCGATCGACAACGAATGGTAAAGGCCCGATTCGTCGCGGATGCGTGCCACAAGACCAGTGTCATTGCGTACAGCGTCGGGTTTGACGAGCGCGGTCAGCCAATCTGCGTCGGATGGGATTTCGAAGCCGTCCGTATCTCGTGATTTGATCAAAGCCGCGATCTGCTCGGGCGTTTCAGATGCGAAATCGTCACGCCACCAAACCGCGCCAGGGAACCGAGCCGTGTCGATGCCCACCGCGGTGACGGGTTCGTTGCCCGTAGGCGCGGATACGGTTCCCGCTACCCGCGCAACCGGCGCGATCCCGGTGTATCCGAACTTGCCTGTCATTTGGTCGATCGCTCGATGGAGACTGCTCCGGTTGCGGACGATCATGTTCGAGAGGCGGATGTCGGAACCTACACGGTATCTCGCGTCGTCGGTCGCGTACCGGTCGATGGACGGGGAGAGGATAGAGAGCAACACTCCGATCGTCGCAGCGAGCATGATCAACAACATCAGACCCATACTTGAACGCGGGTTTCGTGCCAACGACCACAGAGCCAGAGGTATCGAGGGTGAGAGTTTGAACGCGGCGGGCAAGCGCGCCAAAACCTCAGCGATGCCGCCGAGGACGAACGGCAGAAACCGAAGCAATACGATGGCTCCGCCCGCCGCGGTCGCCGCAGGCATGGCCAAAGCCAAACGGTTGCTAAATCCTTCGCCGAGTGCGCTGCTCGATATGTACAAATCTTCTTGCGAAAGTTGCCAGAGCGCGGCGACGCCGATACAGAGCAACACCACGTCGAGGTAGTAGCGTTGGGCGATGTTGCGTTGCGGCGGTCGTGCGAGGCGGCTGGTGAGTTCTTCAGCGGTGGAGGTGTTGCGTCGGAATGAGGGTAGTAGCAAGGCCAGAAGGCCGATTGCCGCCGCTGCGCCCCCGGCCGATATCGACTGAATCGATAAGCTCGCCGGCAAGAACTCTCCGCCGGTAACACCTTCCAAAACCGGAAGACGACCCGCCAAGGTGACGCCTGCAAGCGCGATCGCGATGCCCGCTACCAGCGAGATCACGGCGATCAATAGGCTCTCGCCCGTCATCAATGCGATCTCCTGCGAAGTGGTCGCGCCCCGGGCCCGCACCATCCCACTTTCACTGAAACGAATGTCGCGGGCCTGACCAGCGACGAGCGCCGAAAACGCCAATGCCGATAGCGCGATCACCGCTCCGATAGAGAGCATTAGTCCTCTTGAGATCTCGGAACTGGAAAGGAACGACTCCAACGCGTCATCTAGCGATGAAATCCGTTGAAAACCCTGTAGATCTTGCTTTAGACGGTTTTGTTGCGTTTCTAAACCCGCAAGCAGTCGTTCCGCGTCTCTAGCATCGATCGCGTTCGCATCGGTTTGAAAAACCCAGTAATATCGGATTTCGGTGTCCGGGATCGCGACTCTTATCGTTTCGATGAGCGCGTTTTCTTCAACCAACAGCGGAGCGAATCGGAACGCGGTGCTACCAGCGCCTAGGCCGACGTCCATCACCCTCCGGTGCAACTCAACATCGGCGTGGGTCTCGTAAACCCCGCTGATATTTGCGGTGATTTGAATCTCTTCCGATGTCGGCGACGACAGATCGACAGAATCGCCCGCAACAAGGCCGAGGTAGGTCGAATCGTCGGCTGAAATCGCGACCTCGAATTCATTCGCGTCGGGAGAAAATCTCGGCCAACTCCCTTCGACGAGGGTCACATCTCTTTGCAGACCGTCGACGTGCGCCAGGAATGTTCTGGCAGTCTTCCACGGGACGACGTCGCGATCGAAAACCAATGTCACCGACTTCGCGCCGAAAGTAGGCTCGCCCAACACGTTGGCGATGTCGCCCGATCGGGAGGCGCGAACCGCATCTATCGTTCTCCGGTGCGCCGTGGTGGAGATCGAATCGACACGAGCCCGTATAGCGATGTCTAGATCCTGCTGCCGATGGCCCGACAAGGCTTGGGAAAGGGCGGATTGGCCAAGCGCGTCGAGATAGATGAAGACGCCGGCAGACACCGCAACTGCGATGGTTAAACCGATCACGCGCAGCCCGACGAAGGTCTTTTCCGAAAAGGCTCGTTTGAGCACCAATCGGGGCAACGCGGCGACCGCCGCGCGACGGGATGAGCCGAGAGAGCGTTTCACGATTGCGAAGACGATCGAATCCGGACCGCAACCGGATCCTTAGGCTTGATTCCGGAACGGATGACTGGAACCAATACAGCCAATAGCAACAACAACGCTGCCGCCGCGACCGGCAACCAGTCGATTTGCAGCAACATCGGTGGCAGAGCCACGTCCCCTGTCGACGTGCGAGTCATTCGATCGGCGACGAATCTAACACCAAATATTCCGCCAACATAACCGAGCGCCAAACCTATACCGATCGAAATGAAAATCCGAATCGTAGATTCAACCGCCAACCCAGCGCGACTTCCGCCCAAAGATTCGATCAGCGCCGCGTCTAATCGCGTCTGATCTTGGTTGTGGATCGCGATCGCCAATGCTGTGATCACCGTAACGACGATCGCCGAGACCGAGATAATCGCACCGACCACGCGCCAACCAGCCGCGTCGCCGAGTCTCGAAGATGACTGCGCTTGAAGCTCCTCGCGGTCCGAAACTCTTAGCGATGGCTCGATGCCTTTGATCGCTGCTATACGTTCCTCATGGCCGACTGTAGCATCGACCGAAACGTATAACTCCGCAGAGTTGGCTAGGAACGGTTCGCTGACTGGCGCTAGATAAGACAGCAGCGCGTCAACGTTTGAAACGGCGAACGGTTGGTCGGCATCTGTCATCGTCGGGAATAATCCGAACACACCGCGGATTTCGTATGGAACGAATCGACCGTAAGACTGTCCCGCGAACACGTCACCCACGCGCAACCCTGAAGAATCCAACAACGCCTGATTCACCAGCAACGGTACAGCGATGGGCCCGTTCTCGGAGAAATAGACCCCTCTGACGCCGTCATCCGTGCCTCTGCCCATATCGATCTCCAACGATCGGCCGTCGGAGCTACTTTCCGGTCCGTCTGCGACGACAGACAGTCGGACATTGTCGGCAACGGACGCCGCGAAGGGGTGCCAAACGCTCGCATCGGCGAAGTCGGAAACCATCAGGACGGCACCTTGCCGGTCGATGACGTGGAGTGAATCGACCGTCAATTTCGCCGCGCTGCCGATCGGTGATGTCGGTGGTTCGTATATCTGCAGAGCCAACAGATCCAACGGGCGAGGGAGATCGGCTCGGAGATCGCCCCTGACGATGAACCAGTTCTCTCCGGACTGAGTCCCATCGTCGCTGGTCAAGCGGATCGTGTGCGTCGTCCCTCCGGCATCTCGAACGCGCGCCCAGATGTCGATGCGGCCTGATCCGGTGCGTTCCAACTTCACGGCTGCTTGAACCCCTGCGACATCGTCCGGCAATGGTATCGATCCGGTCGGTGAATAGTCGTCGATTTTGGCCATGAGTTCGTGCAAAGGCAAATCGGCAAAATCTGGTCGGAAACTGGTCAATTGAGCGAACTCATCCGGACGTAGCGACAGCAGCGTGAAACTAGACGAAGTCTCGGCTATTCCTGTCCCGGCTTCAGTTCGGGCTGCCCACGTCGAGTCCGTGACCCACTTCAAATCGGAAATCTGTTGGACGATTTTGTTACCTGAGGTTTTGAATGAATCGATGCCTGAAATCCGCGTGTCCGCGGCCGTGGTGAAGTCGATGCGATCACTGGTATTTTTGCCCAACGTGCCTGACAATCCGCTGGCATTGATGACGACGATTATGGTGCCCGCCGCTAGGATCATCAGAACTGCATGACGCATGGTAGACCGAGAAAAGATTTTGAGCGCAAGCACCACCATGGAATGTAGGTTGATCCGCGCTAATCGTTCGAACAGAACGCCCGTTAACCGGAAAAACCTCAACGCCACAAGCGATGCGGCAAGGGCGGCGATTATCGGCAACGATGCCGCGAGAACGCTCAAATTGGAGACACCTCCGTCGCGTTGAACGAACAGCGAACCCCTACCGTTAAGCTCGAAAATCACCGCACTTGCTGCGATAACGATGCCGATGTCCAGATTCGCTCGCCAAAACCATGGGGATTGGGTATCTCGAATACGGGTCAAATGACGCACGATCGGCCCCGGTCTGGCGAGGATGACTGGAGCGGCGAAGAGTGCCAGAAGCAAAGCCGCGATCGCACCGGACCAGAGGAATTGCTCGCCAAGGACCCGGTACGGAAATACGTAACCGCCAGTGAGATCGTGAAAAGAACCCAGCAGGCCCAACAGCGGAACAATTGCCGAAGCAAGTAGCGGTCCTGCAACTGCAGGCATAAGGAACAGCACGATGACGTAAAAGCCGGCGGCGCGCAGCAACTGTTTTCTATCTGCGCCACGGGTCTTTAGCATCACTTCTTCGGCCAACCATCGCCGGGCAATAATTCCGGCGTTGAGTGCCAAGATGAAGATCGCGAACGCCGCGAACAACGCGCCGCTGATGGTGGCCGTCGTATTCGTGAAGGTAAGTTGTTTTCGAAGCGTGATCAGCGCCGATTCGAGGCCCGAGAATGTCGTCGACGATGGCAGTGATTTTGCTGCTTCGGTTTTGAATCCGTCGATCGATTCCAGGTACGCACCAGCTCCGACCCGGTTGAGTTCATCGACGTCCAAGTAGAACATCGTCCAGATCTGACCGACGTCGGCGATGCCACGATTGGCCACCCTCTCGATCATGCTGTTCGAAGTTAAAGCAATGATCGCTGGCCTGCCGCCAGTCGGGCCCTGCTCCGGATCGACCAGTGTCGACGAAAGTCCCAGCCATGACTCGTGATCGGGGTCGTCGATGCGGAATATTCCTGAAACCTTAGGTGCCGTGTGCACTATGGAAGTAGGCGGCACGCTCAACAGCAGTGAATCGCCGACGTTGATTCCGTACTCAGCTGCGACTGTGTCGAGCACCGCGATTTCGAGCGAATCGGTTGGCGAACCCGAGGCGAACGCACCTTGCGCGAGGGAGATCGCGGGTTCGATGCCCTGCGCAGACTGATAGACGAGAACCGAACCCGGGGGCGCGTAGCGATCACCGATACGGTTCAGAGTCAGACCGCCTGACCGAATAAATGTGCCGCGATCCCGAACCGCGTCGCCGAGCTGGTCGCCGGCAGCTTCAGCGGTCTTGACAGTCGACTTGACCGTCGCGGGATTGAACGTCATACCGTCAACGTGCAACCATGAACCCATCTGCGCCGGTTCGAACCGCTCTAAAGTACGACGCAGTCCAAGTTGCTCGATGGAATCGAAGTACAGAGGCGCGGCGGAGATGACGGTGACCGATAGCAGCGCGCTCAAAAAAGCGATGATAAGGAAGAGCGATTCCCGGCGGCTCTTCCGAACAGAGATACCCTGAACGTTCACAAACGATTAGCGTACATCAGATACATATAATTGCCGCTGAAACAAACCAACCAACGTGACGTGCACCAACCGTCATGACGTGCGCAAATCGTCATGACGGTGAATACCGGAACCCATAGGGGTAGCGCGCAGGGAATCCACATCGCAAAACATGAAGATCGAACAAATTGAAACCTTCATCGCCGTCAATTGGATGATGGTGCGAATCACAACCGACAACGGCATTCAAGGAGTGGGAGAATCGACGTTTTTCGGATGGCCCGGCGCCTCCCGAGACGTGGTTCTTTCATTCGAGCCATATTTGATCGGACAAGATCCGCTCCGCACCGAGCACCACTGGAACTTCATGTACCGTGCTAAATCGATGCGTGGTGGCGCCATCGGTGGCGGGATCAGCGCGATCGACCAAGCGTTGTGGGACATCAAAGGAAAATACTTTGAGGCCCCGGTCTGGCAATTGCTCGGCGGCAAAGCGCGTGATGCGGTAAGGGCGATGTTGGTGCTGCCAACCGGAACCCTGGAAGAAGTGGCAAATGCCGCCGCGGCCGCCAAAGCCGATGGATTCACCGCAGTAAAGTGCCTCCTCTACCAACATGACCACGCACCGATGCGACACAGCGAACGCATCCAAGACCTCGTAGACCGCATGGCCGCAGTGCGCGACGCTGTCGGGTGGGACATGGATGTCGGCGTCGAAATCCATCGCAACATGATCCCCGGCGAGGCAATCGTTCTGGCACAGGAAATCGAAAAGTTCCGCCCGTATTTCTTCGAAGACCCGGTCGCTCCCGACTCCATACTCTCTTTCGGTGAAGTCTCGGAGAAGACTAGGATACCCATGGCCGCAGGCGAACGCAATCTGACCATCTGGGAGTTCCGTGAATACATCGAATCGGCAGGTGTCCACCACGTTCGTCCCGACATCGGCGTCGCCGGCGGGTTCACTCACTGCAAGAAAATCTGCGCCATCGCGGAGTCGCACCACCAGGGGATTATCCCGCACGCAGTGCCGTCCGGTCCGGTAGCGACGGCGGCGCACGTCCAACTCGGAGCGTGCGTGCCGAACTACGAAGTGCAAGAACATCTCTACGAGGAGAACCCGCCCTACTCCGACGTGGTCAAGGAGATCATCAAACTCGACCACGGGTGGCTACAAATACCCGAAGTCCCCGGCATCGGAGTGGAACTCGACGAAGAAGGAATCGCCAAACATCCACATGAGTACGGACCGATAGGTGGTGCATTGCGCGACGATGGTTCGGTCGCTCTGAGATAATCCTTTCGGGTTTCCCTGCACGCGGAGGAAATGTCCGAAGGACAAAATGGACGCGACGCACAACTCGTTTCTCCACTGAAAGGAATCGAACATTGAGTCTCAATTTGGGATTGGTCGGATGTGGTGGCATGGGTATGCGCCACGCCCACGGATACATCGAACTCCGCAAGCATTTCGATTCATTCACGCTTTCAGCAGTCTGCGATCGCCACGATGCGGCGGCGAACGGCGTGGCCGATACGGTGGAAGACGCGACCGGTCATCGACCGCAGGTGTTCACGGATTACGAGGCGATGCTCTCGTCCGGTGTGGACGCCGTCGACATTGTCACGGACACCCGGATGCACCACATCTTCGCTCTTCAAGCATTCGACGCTGGAGTGCACATCCTCACCGAAAAACCGATGGCGCTCACGATGAAGGCGTGCCGCCGCATGCGTGATGCCGCCGAGGCGAAAAGCCTGGTACTTTCTATCGGCGAGCAGTACCGACGAGATCCGATGAATCGTCTCGCCAGAGCGCTGCTGGATATAGGAGCGATCGGCGAGCCTAGTTTTGCAATGAAAGTTTCGCTCGGCGGCGGTTCCGCGTTGATGCACGACACTGGCTGGCGCGCTCTCAAGTCGAGGGCGGGCAGCGTCATCATCGAGCAAGGCGTCCACGAAGCGGACCTCCTCATCTATTTCTTAGGTGACGTCGAATCGCTAGATGCGCGAACCGGACTCTTCGCTCCGGTCCGCGTTCGAGAGGGCATGAGTGGCCAAATCGCACAGTTCTATTCCCATCGCGTCGAAGACGCATTCGCCAACCAAGAAACCGTCGAGATCGATCAAGAAGATACTGCCATCAGCGTCCTAAAATTCGCATCGGGAGCGATCGGTCAACTCACGATCACAAACGCATCTATCGGATACGGCACTGGAATCAACACGATCCACGGCACCAAGGGAACAATGCAGATGCCGCCGACGCGAACCGGCATACCTGCGACTATCCATCTCGAGGGACGAGCCGAACCGCTCAACCAACAGGAAATGCTCGATCTCGTGCCGCATTGGCACCTCGACGAAACGACTGCGTCATTCTTCGGCGGAGCGACGAGAATGGGCTCTTATAACGTCGGATTCGAAGCGATCGACCGTATCTTGGTCGCCATTGAGATGCAGGAGTTGGCAACCGCAATAGAATCGGGGAATAGAAATGTCGAGGTTGATGCCGAAGTCGGGATGAAAGCCCTTGCGGTCTCTTACGGAATCTTAGAATCCGGATATTCCGGACAACCGGTATCGCTCTCTGACATCATGGACGGTTCCGTTGCCGATTATCAAGCAGAGATCGACCGCGACGCCGGGATCTAACCCGTCCCCGCGCCGTATCTTCGCGGCTATCTCAATCACCGCCGCGCTCGGCATCGTATTGACGTGGACCCTCGCCTGTGCCGCGTTCGCCGTGGAAGACGACGCCGACTATGGCGTGAAGGTCTGCGACCGCGTAGATTCCATCAGCGACGGGATGCTCCGCGAGGAACTCTCAGTCGAAGAGATCGAGGAGCAGATCGCAATCCTAGAAGCCGAACTCGAATCGGTGCGCGGCGAACTTGTTGACTCGACCGAACGCTTCATCCTGGCCCTACAGGATCTCCTAGCCGGTGGTTATTACGATTACCCGACTCTCCAAGTCCTGAACTACCTCGACACCTACGAGCATATGGAACAACATGTTGAGGGTTTCGAATCGCTCGAAAACGTCCGTTTCGAATGCTCCAACCTTGGCAAGCAGTGGGTGGGCGACGCCCCGGCGGTGCAGATCCATTTCAGCCAGGCGGGAATCGAAGACGGAAAATACAGCCTCGAAGAACTGATCGATCACGGTGAGACGCTTTTCACCGCATCTTTCAACACCCTCGACGGCGCTGGCCGACCCACCCGGACCGGCGATTCCAGATTCCGAGACCGTCGCGAAGGATTCGAGAGTTTCAATCGCATCTCGGGCCCAGACGCCAACGCCTGCAGCGGATGCCATAACACCCCGTTCATCGGCGGTGGCGGCGACAACGTAGCAAACGTTTTTGTCCTTGGGCAGAGGTTCGAGTTCGTCGATTTCGAGGATCAGATGGAGTTCGATTTCCGAACCGAATTGGAAGACCGCTTGCAGTACGAGCAGGAAGACGAGGATCCGCTGACCCTCCAGAACGTCGGCAACGAACGCAACACAGTTGGTATGTTCGGCGCTGGGTTCGTGGAACTGCTCGCGCGCGAGATGACGCGCGATCTTTTGGCACAAGAACAGGCAGTCATCGAAGAGGCCAAACAATCTGGTTGGCCGGTACGTCGTGATATCAGCTCCAAAGGTGTCGATTTCGGCGCCATAACCGCCCACCCCAATGGCTTCGTCTACACGAGCGAGGTCGAAGGCGTAGACGGCGACCTCATCGTCAAACCGTTCAGCCAAAAAGGCGTGTTTAGGAGCTTGCGCCAATTCAACAACGATGCGATGGTTCACCACCACGGCATCGAGAATTACGAACGCGTGGGATCTTACAAAGACGGCGACGGCGACGGGGTGGTTAACGAGATGACGCCCGGAGACGCGACCGCGCTGGTGGCGTTCCTAGTCACCCTGCCCGCGCCGATCCCGAAGTTGCCCGAAGATCCGGAGTTGCGGGCGACGGTCGAGCTGGGCAGGCAGAAGTTCGAATCCATTGGGTGCGCTCTATGCCACGTACCTGAAATGCCGCTCGAATCACTGACCTTCACCGAACCTAACGAATTCAACGTGGGGCGCGACCTGCGACCTGATGCCGTCGACGCAGTATTAGAGATCGACCTGAGCGAGTTCGCAGGTGAGCTGCGGCAAGACGAAAACGGCCACTATATGATCCCAGTGTTCTCCGACCTGCGAAGGCACGACATGGGCGAAGACGGTGTTCTCGACAACGAGCATATCGTGCAAGGAGGAGTCCCGACCGAGCAGTGGATGACACGTCGCTTGTGGGGTTTCGCATCGGAACCGCCGTTCCTGCACCACGGTCGTGCGACATTGATCTCCGGCGCCATAAAAGCTCATGGCGGATCGGCTAACGGTGCGCGCAACCGCTTCATCAACCTGACCCAAGAAGAACAGGACGCATTGATCGCTTTCCTCAAAACCATGACGATACCGACCGAGTAACCGAGGCTTGGACATGGCGACGCTTAAATCGCTGTCCACCGCAGCGGCACCGATCTTCCTACTCTTCGTGGCGTTTGCCTGTCAATCCGGATCTCCGAGCGAAAACGGCGGTGAAGCCGTTCCAGGATCGACTTCTACCACCGAAGTCTCAAGTGAAATCGGCATCTTAGCCCACCGATTGGTCTTCGCATACATGTCCGACAAACCGTGGGGCTTTTTCGGCGCCACCTGTGAAATGTGGATCCGAGAAGACTACCAATGGGAAGCATCGATGAGCGAACAGCTCGAAGACGGGCGGATCAAGGTCACATATCAACGCAACGAAGATCGCATCATCGGCCCCGAAATCCTCGTCTTTAACGTTGACATAGATACTCGCGAAGTCGAAGGCGACAACATGCCCGAGGCTGACACCGGCCGGATGGGCGTCGCCGAAGGTTGCGATCAATGGTGATTTTGCTCCTTCGTTAAACTTGATTGGTGTCGAATCAACGTACGCGACCTAGCAATTTGGTCGTGTCCCGCATCAAATCAGGAAACCAACCAAATGCCTCTGCGTCCGATCACCGATGTCGCTCAAGACCTCGGATTCTCTCCGGCAGATATCGAAACCTATGGCAACGATAAGGCGAAGGTCCCGCTTCAGGCATTTCCGAAGCGAGAAACTCCCGGCAAGCTTGTGGTTGTCACGGCAATCACACCCACGCCAGCAGGTGAAGGCAAATCTACCACCGCCGTCGGTCTAACCCAAGGTCTCGCCAAGATCGGCAAAAACGTCGCTCTTACCATCCGGCAGCCCTCGCTCGGACCCGTCTTCGGACACAAAGGCGGCGGCACCGGCGGTGGTAAATCGACGGTCCAACCGGCCAATGAGATCAACCTCCACTTCACCGGCGATTTTCACGCCATGGAGTCGGCCCATAACCTCCTGGCGGCAATGACCGACAACGTCGTCTACCGTGGCGCGGTTCCTGGCCTACAACCCGACGGCATCACATGGCGACGGGTCACCGATGCCGAAGATCGTGCCCTGCGACAGGTCGTCACAGGTATCGGCGACCGCCTGAACGCTCCGATGCGCGAGGCCGGATTTGACATCAATGCTGCCTCAGAGATCATGGCGATCTTAGCGTTGACCAACGGATACGCAGATTTGCGCGAGCGGATCGGCAACATTGTCGTTGGTTGGACTACAGATCGGAAACCGGTGACAGCCCGCGAGATCGGAGGCATCGGATCGATGATGGCGTTGCTCCGAGACGCGGTCAAACCGAATCTGGCGCAGACGCTTGAAGGGCAACCCGCGATAGTCCACATGGGCCCGTTCGGTAACATCGCACACGGCTGCAGCTCGATCCTTGCCGACATACTAGCAATCAACACCGCCGATATCACAGTGACCGAAGCAGGATTCGGTGCGGACCTCGGTTTCCAAAAGTTCATGGACATCAAGGTTCGGCAGGGCGGTCCCGAACCCTCCGCCGCGGTCGTAGTTGCGACCATTCGCGGCCTGAAATGGCACGGCGGAGTAAAACGCGACGACCTCGAGTCCGCCAACGTTGATGCCGTAAAGACCGGCGCGCAAAACCTCGCCAACGCCATCCGCATAGTCAAGATGTACGGTTTACCCCCAGTCGTCGCGATTAACAAATTCCCATCCGACACCGCTGAAGAGATATCGGCTGCCAAGGCTGCCGCGCTCGAAGCAGGAGCCGTCGGAGTCGCCGAGGCCCGTGGATTCGCCGAGGGTGGTGACGGTATGACCGAGTTGGCGGAGGCGGTTTGGGACGCAGCTCACTCAGGCGTTGCCGACGTCGATCTGCTCTATGAGGACGACCTCTCAACAATCGACAAGGTCGAACGCATCTCCGAGCAACTGTTCAACGCAGGCAGCGTGGAGTGGGGCCCGTTGACCAAGACAACGGCTCGCCGATTTGAATCGAACGGTTGGGACTTCCCGATCTGCATGGCTAAGACACACCTTTCGGTCTCAGCGAACCCACGGTTGTTGAATGTGCCACGAGGCCACACGATTCCGATCCGGGAACTGCGGGTGCTCGCCGGCGCAAAGCAGATCGTCACGTTGGCGGGCAACATCATCACGCTGCCTGGTTTGCCGTCAACACCGAACGCTTGGGACATCGACCTAAACGACGAAACCGGCGAAATCACCGGCATTCTCAGCACTTAAATCCCATCGTCATTCTCGTGCAGACGGGAATCCAGCAAAGGAAACGCCATGTCCGACCCCAAAATCACCAAGATGGAAGTAATCGAGTTCGAGTACTACGTCGAAAACATGGAGGGTTCCGGCAGAATACAACTCCCCGGATACGCCCCTGGCACCAACATCCGAAATACCGCCCGCATGGTCGTCATCCACACCGACGCCGGCGTTACAGGCGAATATGTCGGCGGTTCAGCCACGGAACACTCCGCCATCGGACTCTTCGCCAACGCCGTCATCGGCGAAAGCGCGTTCGCCCGCGAGCGAATCTACAACGATGCTAAACAGGCGACTCGCCAACACGCCCGTATGGGGATGTCGCAGGTCGACATGGCGCTTTGGGACCTTGCCGGCAAACTCTTGGATCAACCGATATATCGACTGCTGGGCGAACAACGCAGATCGTTCCCCGCCTACGCCTCGACCTACATCGGAGACGACTATCCCGGTGGCCTGAACAGCCCTGAGGCGTACGCAGATTTCGCCGAGCAATGCTACGAGATGGGCTACAAAGCATTCAAGATTCACCCGTGGCAAGAGGCGCCGATCGAGCAACACGTCCGGCTGATCGAGGTTGTAGGCGAACGCGTCGGCGACAAGATGGACCTGATGTTGGACCCGTTTTGCGCAATTTTGACGTTCGGCGACGCGTTAAAGATCGGCAGGGCGTGCGAAGCCTACAACTACTACTGGTGGGAAGACGTCTTCAAAGACGGCGGTGAATCTGCCTTCGCTCATCGCAAGCTCCGCGAACTCATCCGAGTTCCCCTCCTCCAGCTGGAACACGTCCGTGGCCTCGAAAAACATGTCGACTTCATCGTTGCCGACGGTACCGATTTTGTCCGAATCGACCACGATTATGACGGTGGTATCACCGGCGTCATGAAGATCGCCCACGCCTCCGAAGGTTTTGGTCTCGACGTCGAACCGCACGGTCCCGGTCCCAGACGACGGCAGACCATGGCCGCAATGCGAAACTCCAACTACTACGAACTAGGACTCGTCCATCCCAAACTCCAACCGTCGTATCCGCCCGTCTACCTTGACGGCTACTCCGACATGCTCGATGCCATCGACGAAAATGGACACGTCCACGTCACCGACCTACCGGGCATGGGCGTTAACCACGACTGGGACTTCATCAACAAGCACACCGTCGGAAAGACGGTCTACGACTGAGGATCTAAACGATGGCCGAATCAAATTGGTACAAAGGCAACATCCACACCCACACCACCGAGTCGGACGGCGATGCCGATCCTGATTTCGTCACGCGGTGGTATCGCGATCACGGCTACGACTTCCTAGTCCTCAGCGACCACAACCACCGCACGATCCTCGAACACGAAATCGAAAGCGGCCCGTTGATGATACCGGGTGAAGAGGTGTCGGCGCGCATCCTAAGCGGCACCGTGCCAATCCACCTTAACGGTATCGGCATCCGTTACGTGGTCGAACCGACCAACCTAGATGATGTCGTTGCCACCTTGCAAGCTAACGTCAACGCCATCATCAACGCCGGGGGCATCGCGCAGCTGAACCATCCTAACTTCGAATGGGCTTTCAACCATGAGCACATCAAGCAAGTCGAGGGTGCGAGCCTCATGGAGATACACAACGCCCATCCCGCGGTGAACGGATACGGCGCGCCCGGCAAACCGGGCGTCGAAGAGATGTGGGACCTCGTCCTATCCTCCGGCCGCGTAATCTTCGGGACCGCTACCGACGACTCACACAATTACCACGACTACACGCCCGACGCCTCCAATCCCGGTAGGGGATGGGTCGTCGTCAACGCCCCTGATCTCACCGTCGATGCCATCGTCGACGGACTCGCCAACGGCAACTTCTACTCCTCCAACGGCATCGAACTCTCCGACCTCCAAATCACCGAAGAATCCATCGAGCTCGAGATCGAACCCAACCGCTCGATGATTTGCGTCACAACGTTCTCGGGTCTGGAAGGCAAGACCCTCGCCGAAGTCGAAGGTAATTCCGCCCGCTACGAATTCAACGGCGATGAAGGTTACGTCCGCGCCACAGTCCGATCATCTGGCGGCACACGAGCTTGGACTCAACCCGTGTTCCCTTCCGCCTGAGCCACGCGTCCGTCATTCGAGCGAAAACCGAAGGGTCAACGGACGGAACGTCCATCCATGAGGGCCGGACGACTTGGCTATAATACCAATTAAAAGCAAATTTGTTGGAGCACTTTAATGGCAACTGTTGAAGAACGCCTTAGCCGATTGGAAGGCGGTTACGAACATCTGGCGACCAAGGCTGACCTTTACCAGCTGGAAAACCGAATGTATCAAATTGAAAACCGGATGATTCGGTGGCTAGTCGGGATGGTTGTTGGAATGGCTATCTTGGCCGTGTCGGTTGCGGGTTTGTTCGTGCAGTCACTTTTCGGTTAGTGCCGCCATCCAAAAAAACGCTAAGGAATGACCGAAAAATCCAGACGATCCGAGCTTCTTTTGACCCGCGAAGACTTGCGTCGTTTCGAAAGTCGGGTGGTCACGTGGCTACTCGCCATCGCCGTCGCGACCAGCATCCTTGCCGTATTGACCACTTGGATGTTGATGCAGTCGCTACTCGGCTAAACGACGACTTCCTCACTTAACTACCTCGACTTGTTCGCCGAAGTAGCCCGCGACCGAATAATAGGTCTTCGACCCATCAACCGGATGGGCATCCAAAATGGCCGTAACCTCGTCTCGTTCGACTTCTGTCAGCTGCCAACTCGAAGCGGCCGCATTCTGGGCGATTTGCTCCGGTGAACTCGCTCCGGCGATCACGGTGGCTACGATCTGATCCGCCAATAACCAAGCGAACGCCAGATCGACCAGCGTCTTTCCGTGCTCCTGTGCCCAATTCTGTAACTCCGAGATCAGCCTCAAGTTGCTCTCAGTTATCCAACGCCCCGATTGATTTGCGTCCAAAGCTAACCGCGTACCCTCCGGCGCCACGCCAGATACATCTACCTTTCCGGTCAGGAAACCTGCTGCCAACGGCAGATAGGGCATAACCCCGACACCATGCTTTCGACACGCAGGCAGCATCTCCGCCTCGCTGCCACGATGCAGCATCGAATATTCGAACTGAGACGAGATGATCCCCGTCATCCCGTTCGCCTTGCTCGTCCACACCGCGTCCACCATCCTCCAAGACTCGAAGTTGCACACTCCGATATACAGTGCCTTTCCATCTCGCACGATGTCGTCCATCGCGCGAAGCGTCTCTTCGATTGGCAGGCGTGGATCTGGCCGATGGATCATATACAGATCGATATAGTCCGTCCGCAACCGCCGCAGACTATCCTCCACCGAATCCATCACAAACTTCCGACCGCCGCCGAACATGTTGGGGCCATAATTCCGCATCGAACCGAACTTGGTGCCGATCAACATCTCATGTCGCCGACCCCCCAACGCACGCCCGATGTACTCCTCCGACACCCCCTGCGCGTACACATTCGACGTATCGATGAAGTTGATGCCATGATCGATCGCCGCATGAACAATCGCCTTCGACTCCGCGTAATCCCGACGCCCCGGCTCCCCAAAACTATTCGCTCCAAGCCCCGTCTCCGAGACTTCAAATCCCGAATTTCCTAAGTGTCTGTAACGCATGGAAGTATCTTCTCTGGTTTATCCTGAAAAACAGCGGTTCTAACCAACCCCGAACCACAGTTTCACCCGTTTATCGCAATCTTGGAGTACTCATACTATGACCAACGCTTTAAAAATAGAAACCACGGCCAAACTCCCTCCGATCCATCCCGGCGAAATCCTCGACGAGGAACTCCTCAAACCTATGGGAATCACGCGGTACCGCCTCGCGAAATCGATTGGAGTGGATGCGACTCGGATCCGCTCCATTGTTCACGCTGAAAGGTCGATCACCGGCGAGACAGCGTTACTCTTTTCTCGGTTTTTCGGCAACAGCGCCGAGTTCTGGATGGGATTGCAATCGCAATACGATCGTGAATGCGCGGAAGACGAGATGGCCGAGCGTCTCAACAACATCGTCCCGCACAACGCCGACTAGATCGGATGATCAACCCGGCAAATCCAAATCCGTGTTTGGCGTCTCCGTCCAGTCTTCCTTAGATCGCCCGTCGTAGTCGAACCTGATTGCGCCGCCCTTAATCGTTACCTGATTGAGCAACCTTCCCGGCGCCGGCATGATCCGATAACCCGTCGGCCCGCTGTCGCTCAAGCCGCAGGGGCGTTCAACATACTCCAACACCGTCACATCAGCGGTCGCGCCTGGTGTGAGTGTCCCAAGTTCGGGATGGTTGATCTGCTGAGCGGGAGTCCAAGTCGACTTCTCTACCACGTCGTACATCGACATGCCGATCGCTAGGAATTTGCTCATCACTTCGGTCTGGGTCGCTCGGGATGTGTGCAGACTCATGCGGTGCAGGTCTGTTGATATCGTGTCGGGCGGGAAACCCTGCTCGATCGCCGGCACAGCCATCGAGAATGAGAAGCTGTTGTTGCCGTGGCCGACATCCATGATGATGCCTTTTTCACGCGCCTCCCAGTAGTGCGACTTCACCTTGCCGTCGTTGCCGATCATTGGTTTGCCATAGCCGTAACAGTGCGTGACACCGTCGCCCGGGTTCATGTGCTCAAGCATCATCTCGCCGAAAGGACGCGAGGCGCGTGCGTTCTGGTCAACGAGGCAGAAAACACCTGCTTCCGCCGCCGCCGCGACCCCACGATCCACCGATTCCCAGCCGACTCCGCCGAAGTGCGCGACCTTGACGCCCACGATGACGTCGGATCGTTGCCGGATCTTCGCCGCCGTCAACTCTACGTCCATATCTTCGACGTCTTGCTCGCCATTTCCGCACATTCCGTGACCAACGATATTGAGCAACGCGAACACTCTAGGACCGGCTTTTCGAATTACCGTCTCATTGAAGTGGTCAAATGTCCTCCAGCCCGATCCTCCGCAGTCGACCATCGTGGTCACACCGTAGGGAAAGCACAACTCGTCTGGGAACATTGCCCCGTCGTACAGGTAGCAGTGAGCGTGGAGATCAATTAGGCCGGGCGTAACGTAGCAGTCGGAGGCATCTACGACCTTTCGGCCTTGAGATTCCGGGATGTCAGCTAGGACCGCGGCGATTGAAGACCCCGAGATACCGACGTCCCGCTTCTCATCGATTCCGTTCTTGGGGTCGATTACTTGGCCGCCTTTGATGAGAATGTCGTACATGTTTGACCGCCTTTGCGAGATTTCGTGCGCGAGGATCGTCCGATGAATTTATCTGATTTGTCGCAGCCTGGGATCGGTTTTATCGCGAACCCAGTCGCCGATGAAATTGAAGGACATGACGACCAAGAAGATGCAGAAGCCCGGTACAACCGATACCCACCACGCGGTGTCGAGAAACTCCCGTCCATCGCTAATCATGTTGCCCCAAGATGGGTAACGGGAGGGTACGCCGATACCGAGGTAGCTGAGCGATGCTTCGGCAAGAATAAGTCCGCCGATTCGGAGGCTAGCGAGGACCATCAAAAGGTTGATGACGCCGGGCAGGATGTGGCGATACATGAGTCTGAAATCGCTGCCGCCGGCGACGCGCGCCGAGGCGACGTAATCGCGGGTTTTCAGCGTCAGAACTTCGGCGCGGATGTTCCTGACCAACCCGACCCAGGTCGCCATCACCAATAAGCCGATCAGCACTAACAATCCCGTGCCAATTGTTATCGACACGACGAGCGCGATTAGCAGAAAGGGCAATCCGTTCCAGACGTCAACGAAACGAGTCATGACCTCGTCGAACCAACCGCCGAACCAACCTGACGCGATGCCGGCCCATAGGCCGAGCGTCATGCCGATCACGGCGGCGGCGGCGGCGACCGTTATCGAGACGCGTGTGCCGTGGACCATTCGGGAGTAGATGTCGCGACCGTGCTGGTCGGCTCCGAATATGTAACGTCTGTCGATATATTCGTTATTTTCGTAGTACTCGTCGTTCCACATCGGCGGGGCAAAACTGGCGCGCAAGTTCTGGTCGTTCGGATCGTCGGTGGCGAACTGCGTCGTGAAAACCGTGGCGAGGGCAAAAAGGATGATCACAGCGCCGGGGATGACCGGCCACCGCCTGATGAAATCCCATACGAACAACGGAGAACGTATGACCACCTCCGCCTTCGACATTGGTTGCTCTTGAGCTTGCTCGGCGGTGGCCATCATTCAAGCCTTATTCGCGGGTCGACTACGACGTAAAGGAGGTCGGCAACAAAGCTCATCGCCAAAAACAGAATCGTGAAGAGAAATACGATGCCGGTCAACAACGTGAAGTCGTTATCGTTCACGGCGGCGACAGCTATCTGACCGACCCCCGGCCACACGAAGACGTTTT
The DNA here is from genome assembly GCA_965207515.1 of Dehalococcoidia bacterium. Taxonomy (GTDB): domain Bacteria; phylum Chloroflexota; class Dehalococcoidia; order Lucifugimonadales; family Lucifugimonadaceae; genus Bin127. The sequence continues at coordinate 276,180 of OZ242286.1, forward strand.
CGACAAGGACGGCGCCGTCCATGAATCCAGCGAGAAGCAGGGCGGAGACGGTGAGCGGCTGGATGAGTGCGTTTCGGAAGGCGTGTTTGGCGACTACGTGACTGTATCCCATGCCTTTGGCGCGGGCGAGCTTAATGTACTCCGAATCGAGCACCTCCAACATCGCTGAACGCGTGATGCGCAAATACCCCGCGATCGGGCCCCAAGCCAAAACCGCGACGGGCATCACGAAGTATTGGAACTGGCCCCAAAAACTCGCATCCGTTCTTCCATAAAACGTCGGCACGGGTAGCCATCCCAAGTAGACCGCGAATACCCAAATCCCGACGATGCCGACCCAGAACGCGGGTACGGATTGCCCTGACAAAGCAAATGCTCGAAGGAAATAATCGAGGATCGAGGCGCGCCGCATCGCCGAGAGAATCCCCAGAGGGATCCCGACGAATGTGCCCACGATCCACGCCCCGACCGCCAATTGCATTGTTGCCGGCCAACGTTCCCTTAATATGTCCGTGACTTTACGGTTGCTGCCGACACTCCGGCCAAGATCGGCTCGGGCGATATTGCCGAGCCACGTCAAATATTGAAGAACTATTGGTCTGTCGAGGCCCCATTTGGCGCGTAGTGCTGCGATCTGTTCGGGGCCGATCGCGTATCCTTCGGCGCGGATGAAGACGTTGATCGGATCGTCTTTGGCATGCGCCAAACCGAAAACGATGATGGTCGCACCGATGAGTGAAATCACCATCGTCCCTACGCGTCTTAACAGAAAACGAATCATTATTGGTCAGGTTTAGCGCAAAGGACGAGCGAACGTCGCTGTTCAAGTCCCTGAGTATCGAAAAAATTCACGCACTCACGCGATAGTGGCGCGACCCAAACGGGTCGCGCCACTGCGATCTGCTCGTTCGAGATTCTTCAGCACGTTGAGTGCTGAGTAATCACCGTACCGTGACGATGAACTCGGGGTGGTGCAGAGCGGCTTCACGTACCGACAACGGCATGACCCAAGATTCGATCTTCTTGGGGTTGACCAACGCCACGTTCGGGCGGGCAACCGTGCCGATCGCCGGGCTCCACTCGTGGAGGAATTCAGCCATGTTGTTTCGGATCTCGATACGCTTGGCTTTATCCTGCTCCGCGTTCATCGCGGTTCCCCATTCGCAGAGCTCGCGGATCTCGATTCCGACGTTGAAGCCGTAGCGACCGCTCGAGCACTCGGAGTTACCGACCACCGGCCAGTCCCAAGGCTGTTGCGGTGCCTCAGCACCAGCAGAGTGGATCCAAGGCGCCGTCGCCGATCGACCGATCAAGCTGGGTCGGTAGGTCTGGTACTGCGCCTTCCAGTCCTGCATGTCGATGCCGATTTCGCGCCACATGCCTACGACTGCGGTGCCGATCTCTTCGTCACCACGTCCGATGCGAATGAAGAACGGCATGTCGAAACGGATACCGTCCGATCCCCTCGGGTAGCCGGCCTGGTCGAGCAACGACTCAGCAAGTTCCGGGTCGTATTCGACCGTCCACTTGTCTTGCCAGTTGGGGTTGTTTATGTCGTGACCGTAGACGTAGTTGACCCATGCAGCGTTGGAGAAGAGGACTTCGGCGATCAATTCGCGGTCGATGGCGTGCGACAACGCTTTTCGAACCATAGCCGCCCGCTCCATGCTCGTGACGCCTTCCGGCGGGTTACCGATGCGGCGGGTCGTTATGCTGAACTCCGGTCGCAACGGGTCGCCGATCCACGGCAGCGCGTGAACGTACGTGTGGCGGGTCGTAATCTTCTTCTCTTCGTCATCAGGAATGGCGGTGTAGTAGGTGTCCTGCCAGTAGTTTCCTGAGAACGAGATCGTGTGGAACGAACCTGCACCTGCACCGACAATCTTGAATCCTTCTTCAGTCAACGTCGGGTAGTTGCGTAGGTCGACAACGGCCACATCGATGCTTCCGTTTCGCAGCCCAGCTTCCGCGACCGCATCTTCACCGATCGGCTCATAAATGATCCTGCCGACGCTCGGTGTGATCCGGTGGTGGTCTTGAACAGCCTTCAGCTGGAGTGTGGCGTCGTAGGCGTACTCGTCGACCATGTACGGGCCAGTGCCGACAACGTGGTCGCGCACCCAGTCTTCACCCATCTCGTCGAACGCCGTCTTGCTCGTGATGCTTAAACCAAGTCCGGACTGTCCGAACATGAACGTGTCCCAACGAACGTCGAATTCGTTGATCGGAACCCGGACGGTCTGGTCATCGATCTTGGTGAGGGGCTGGTTTCCAATCAGCACAACCCAGTTGGATCCACCGTCGGTGGCCGATTCGGGGTTGTACCCGGGGTTGCCCTTGTTGTATGCCCAGACGACATCGTCTGCGCCTAGGTTGCCGAATTCGCCCCATTGGTTGTGGAACGGGACGTTCTCTTTCAGTGTGAAGATGAAAGCCTGCCCGCCGATTGCGTCTGCGTCTTCGACGAGTTGCCAATCGGTGATGATCTGGTTGACGGCGTTTCCGCCCTCATCGGTGAGGAAGAACTTCTCGCTGACACTGGAACCGTTGAACATACCGCCAGAAGGGTCTCCAGGAATACCGCTGCCGCGGATTTCGAGACCGGTGCGAATGACGACGGTGTCGGCATCGGTAATCGGTGCCGGAGGTTCGCTAATAGTCGGCGCGGCCATCGGGATCGGCAAGCCGTAGAAGGTCTCTGGCGCCGGAGTCGCGGTCGCAACTACGACCTTTTCGACCTCTTTGACAACCTCGACCTCTTTGACAACCTCAACCTCTTTTTCGACCTCAACCTCTTTGACGACCTCAACCTCTTTGACCACTTCGACCTCAACTTCGACCGCGACCTCTTTTTCCACTTCCTTGACGACTTCACGTTCGACGACGACGGTCTCAACGACGGTCCTGCCTTCGACCACGCGCTCGCGTTCGACGACCACTGTCTCGATGACTTTGACCTCGACCACCCGTTCGACTGGAACTTCAACCTCTTGGATGACCGTTTCGCCGGCCACTTCGACCTGCTTTTCGACGACGACGGTCTCGACGACGACGACTTCACGGTCGACAGGCACTTCGACGGTCTGAATAACCGTCTCCGTCGAGGCGCATGCATAGAGCGCTACCGTCGACAACGCGGCGATAAGCGGTAACAGCACCCACCGCAATTGCTTGGTTCGTAACATAGTTACCTCCCACATCTGTTGTGGCGTGTGACCTTCAGACACGGCGCATTACACCGTCGTCATGCAGAGTCAAACGCAAACGACGTTGGCAATCATAATTTATGAACCACTCTCGCGGGGAATCAACAGCGATTTTTGCGTATTCAACATCCGGCCGAAGGAATATTCGACCGGAAATTTCAAATCTCGCGCCGCCGCGCAAGTTTGGCGACGAAGATAAACGAGGGCAAATTACACGCGAACACCGCGCCGAAAAATCCTGCGCCCGAGATGTCGCGGTTCAATATGTATACGTCCGAGTGATCAAAGAACGCGCCGCCGATCGTGAGCGCGATCCATGAACCCGCAACACCCGCTAAAACGGACGTCACGAGAAGTTTGATCGACTGTCCGAGCGTCTCTGAAGTCCCGTACCAACCGACCCGCGACGCCGCGGCCGCAGTTAGGGCCACGAAAGAAAGACGGGCGATGCTGCGCACCAAATCCGACGTTTCGGCCGAAGAAATAGCCATAGCGATGACGAGCGTTCCAAAAAATGCGCCGGCGGCGGCAAACGCGACGCCCGCCAGCAACCGAACCGATACCTGTACAAACGCTTCGTTCATGCGAGATTACACCCGCCAATTTTAAAAAGCGGCCGCTAGGTGCCGCGGCAGAGTCCCCACGCTCGCCGGGGAAGTGCACCGCGCAGAGCAAGCACGGCTACGACTTGGCAGCAGGACGCAAGGGGCCACTCGCCCGCGTTTGTAGGAGTCCCTCTAATGCGCCGCCTGATAATGCGCCGCCAATAGGTCTTCGCCGAAGTCGTGCGAGTAGTCACGTAGCACCGAGTGGATGTGATTTGCCCCGTTCTGCGTGTTGTCGTACTCAATCACGAATCGGTCGTGCCGGATGTTGTAGTAGTGGCCCTGCCATCGTTCCAGCGGTCCTGCCCACGCGAAATGCAGACTGTCCCAGCCTTCACTCTCCAACTGGTTCCAATAGTTATTTGCCATCTCGTCGGCGGCGCGGAACACGTAGTGGCGGATCAACTTCACGAGCGATTCGCGCTGTCCGTCGTTTAAATCGCCGATTGAGATTCCAACCGGCGTCATGTGGGGATCGACCACTCGCACGACTGTCGTCAAGATATCCGCCGGCGCCACCGGATCGACGATTGCGACCGATTGCTGGTCGTCTGTCATGCCGGTTACCAGCGACCGCGCCCAGTCTTCTTCCTCAGCGAGAGTACGCATGCCTTTTTTATCGCCGTGCTTAACCTCGGCTGGGTTTGAACCGAAGAACAGCGGATGGATCGACACTTCGTTGTTGTTAACTACCGTCGCTACGATCCCGATGTGATGTCCACCTACGCGCCAACCCCAAGGCTCGTTGCTGCCTGGTTCGCCGAACACGCTGAACCAGTATCGCTCCTCCAAACGGTCCCAACTCGACACATTGTTGGTTATCGCCTCGTACTCGCCCAGAATCGTTTCAAGCCGGATGATCTGGCGCGCCATGGCGTAGCCGCTCGCGCTGTATCCCGTCTCCATCATCTTGTAGGCCAGATCCGTCTGGTGGCCAGTCATGTCCGAGATCAACAGACCGTTGCGGCCGACGGGCGTGTAATGCCATTCGTACCGTTCGTCACCAGCGAAACTGAAGGTCGCTTTCGCCAATTCCTCTTTGCCTAGCGACGCCACAAACGCCGATGCCGCGTCTGCCATTCGTTTTATCGTGTCGGGAGCCTTCGACGGCACAACCGCCGCGTGGCCGTTTGAGTGATGTGACATAGTTGAACGCTCCGTTCGGTGGTGGGCTGAGTTCAATCTCCGATTGATGGTGATGATACCGCATCCATCCAACTCATCCGAGCTATCGTGAACCGGCAACCAAATCAAAGCCCATCACACAAAACGACGTAATCAGCGGTTCAGAAAACAAGCCCAAGTGGTAATCTTTCGCAAGTGAAACGCCGGAACCGGTCCGAACAAATGGAGGTCCTAACCAAATGATCAAGCTCAGCCTGCAATCCCTCTGTTATCGAGATACTTTCAACGCAGGCGAGATCGATCTGTTCGGCATGATCGATAGGGCGAAGGAGTACCGTCTCGACGGAATAGACATCCATTTCGCCCACTTCGCGACCACAGACCGTGACTACTTGGAAGAAGTACGCATGGCAACCCTGCGGGCCGGGCTTCACATCTGCTACATCGGAGTGTCCAACAACTTCGGCATGGAAGGCGACGAGCAACGTGCCCAGATCGACGACATGAAGAAGTGGATCGACGTCGCCTCGGTGATGGGTATCCAAATGGTTCGCTCTTTCGGCGGTTGGGTGCCCGAAGGCGAGACCGAAGAAACCGTCTGGCCGCGCATCGTCTCCGCCACCAAAGAGGTCGCTGATTACGGCGCAACCAAGGGCGTCATGGTCGGACTGCACAACCACAACCACGGCTGTGCGCCAGCCACCGGCGATCAGGTCATCCGCATCCTCGACGAAGTCAACAATCCTTACTACACCCACATCCTTGATACAGGCCAGTACCGCGGTTCACCCGGAGCATCCCTTGGTGAACGCGGCGTCGAGGACGTCCAACACAACTTCTACGGCTCCATCGAGACCTCGGCTCCCAGAGCGGTCCACGTCCGCGCCAAGATCTACCGCATCGCATCCGGATCCGAAGCGTGGCTCGACTACGACCGCATCATGAAGATCATCAAATCCGTAGGTTTCAACGGCTGGATGTCAGTCGTCTTCGAAGGCCAAGACGAACTCGACGAGCCTAGCGCGGTCCCATTGGCGGCAACATTCTTGCGCCGTAAGTTGGATGAGTACGGAATGTGAAGGTGAGTAAACCGACCTTCGTCTAGGCGGTTTGTTCGACGCCGTCACCGTCGCCTTGATTCACCCCACTGGCAAGCGAAAACCCCTCGTCGATCCATCCCGTCACACCTCCGATCATCTCCTTCACAGGTCTCCCCAGCCTCGCCAACCGAACCGCAGCCTTGTTCGCCCCGTTGCAATGCGGCCCAGCGCAGTAGACGACGAACAGCGTGTCCTTTGACCATGCCGACAAATTCCGCTCAACGATCCTCGCGTGTGGCAAATTGATCGCACCGGGGACGTGACCAGCCTCATACAGGTCAGGGCTTCGCACGTCGAGGAGTACGAAGTCGGCGACGCTTCGCTCCAAAGCGTCGTGAACGTCCCAGCAGTCGGTCTCGTACTTCAGCCGACGCTCGAAATGCGCGAGCGCGTCTTCCGATGCAGCGGGCGGTACGGCGGTGACGTTGTTCGGCATCGTTCCGATCCTTCCAATTGAGTCGCCTCTGACAAAGGTGACTACGAAAAACGAGATTTTACTATCGCCACTACCGCATACGATCCCATTGCGATAACCCCCGTCGACCATGAGCATCACTCTTTATTACAACGCCGCATGTCCAGAATGTGAGCGCAAGGCGAACCGCACAGCCAGATTAGACTGGCTCAACCGCGTACGGATCTCGACTCGAATATCACCCATCGGGAAAGTTCCTTTAGGCGACATCGTCGTCGAAGATAACGCCAACAATCTAGTGTTCACGGGAATCTACGCCACGAGAGCGATCTGTCTCAATGTCCCTGCTTACTTTCTCTACGGTCTAGCACTTTACATACCCCCAGTCCGAAATCTCTTCGCCAGGGCGAGCGCGAGATGCGAAGGCGGCGCCTGCAATCTTGATGCGGAGTAAATCTACTCTCCGCGGAACGTTGGGCGCCGTTTTGCCTTGAAAGCCTCCACTCCCTCCCGAAAATCGGCCGAGTCAAACACCCTGAACTGAAGGTTGAACTCCTCTTCGCTCAGCTTCTCGGTATCAGGTTCGATCGACAACTGCCGGATCATGATTTTGTGATCGCGCGCCGACAGAGGTGCTCCGTACGATATCTGTGTCGCCAACTTGCCGATCACCTCGTCGAACTCCACGTCCTCGACCACCTCAGTGACCAGACCGAAGCGCATCGCATCGTCGATATCGATGATCCGCCCAGACAAGACGAGATACTTGACCGCCGGGACACCTGCCACTGCGATCATCCTCCGCAATTCATCCCAACCAGCCGTCAAACCCAACCGATTGACAGGTACACCAAACTTGGAACCTCTAGTCGCAACTCGAATATCCGTCGCCGCGGCGAGCTCTAACCCTCCGCCAACACAGAAGCCTTGGATGGCCGCAATGGTAGGGCAGCGCATTTTCTCTGTGCGTTCCAGCGCAGATTCGAACGCATTAGCGTAACTCGCTGCCGAACGGGCATCGTACCGATGTTCATCGAAATCTTTGATATCCGCGCCGGCCGAAAACGCTTCGCCGCCCGCGCCGCGGAACACGACGCAACGCGTCGATAGGTCTTCTTCGAGATCCTGCAGGATTTCGCTTAGCGCCTGCCACATCTCATAAGAGATCGCGTTCCGCTGGGCAGGGCGATTAAAGGTGATCGTCGCGATCGAACGTGAATGTTCTACAAGGATGTGATCGTTCATGGTTTATTGGTTCGGATTGGCATCAGACGCGAATCGAGGGCGCTATCTGAACAAGATAACGCCCTCGATCACCACTCGTCATTCCGGCGAAAGCCGGAATCCATGGAGCGCCTACGCTGTCAACTGCTCTACTGTGCCTTCGAGACGTTCAAGATCTCGAGCAGGAAGCCCGCCCACAAGCTGTACGGCGCGACGTACGGGTTGCTGTTCGTCGCGAAACCGCGCCAGTAAGTGTTGTTGAACGTCACTACGTGCCGCTCCTCGGCCAGCGTGATCTCGATCACGTCGTCCAAGAAGAGGTCCAGCGCGCGGTTGGCCAGATCCATGTACTGCGGGTCGTCGGTTGACGGCAGCACGCTGTCCATCTCGTCGATGATGGCGTCAAACTCTGGGTTGTTGTACTGGCTGTTCGCCCAGATGTAAGAGTTCTGTTCACCTTGGGTCGGCGAGCTGAACTTGCTGTGGTAATGCTGCATCGTGCCATGCGGCTCGCGGGAGCTACCGCAGTGCACCAGGATCCACATGTCGGCGAGACCTGTGCGGACCTCGGCCCACAGCGGAGTCGTGTCTGGATCGTGCAGAACGAAAGTCACGTCGAAGCCAGCGTCTTGCAGCTGCTTCTCAACGACCGGACCCATCGGTCGGAGCCAGCCCGGAACATGGAGGTCCATGGCCAGAGCTTGGCCGTCCTTCTCCCAGTAGCCGCTGCCGCCCATCGAGTAACCGGCCTCAGCCATGTACGATTCGACCTCGGCTTGGCCTTGGCTTTCCCAGTCGTACTTGGCGATGATGTCCGCCTGCGCATCTTCGTACGCCTTCAAACCACCGTAGGTGGAGTAGGGCACCGCACGGGTGACGGTCGAGTCTTCATACGCCAAAGTCACCAGTTCTTCGCGGTCGATCGCGGCCTGAACCGCGCGTCGAGCGTTGACGTCCGACATCGGACCGTACTGTGTGTTCACACCAAGGGTGTACATGCAGGCGTCCGCGGCGCCGTATGAAGGCCCGTCGGTGTCCCACGAGATAATGTTCTTGTTCCTGTTGTGAGCCGTTACGAACACACCAGGTTGCATGATCGAGCCAGTGTCGAACTCGTTGTTGATCATGCGCGCGACCATTGTGTCGGCAGATCCCGGCGGGATGTACGCGACACGGAGAGGCTCAGGGAGCTCTTTAAATCCAACCTTGGCGGCCCACCAGTTGTCGTTTCGGTCGAAGATCTGGCCTTGACCATCGGCGCGCACGGCAACGAATGGACCAGTTCCGACAGGCCAACCCTTGTCAAGATCGAAGTTCGGGAACTCAAGCGGGTCTTGGCCTTCCCAGATGTGCTTCGGCAGGATCGGCAGGTGAATCTCCGAATTTTCCTGGAAGTAGAAGTAGAAGAACCGTGCGTTTGGCTTGTTGTAGTTGATGCGGAAGTTGCGATCGTCAATGATCTCAACGTCCTTCACCCATTCCTGGATGTCGCCCGCGAAGACCATGTCTGGGTTGGCCTGCAGTAGTTCGATCGTGAATTTCACGTCTTCGCTGGTAAACGGCATGCCGTCTGACCACTCGATGCCGTCGCGCAGCGTTACGCTGACGCCCATGTAGTCGTCATCGACTTCGCTGCTCTCGGCCAACCACGGGATGACTTCACCTTCGTTGTGGTTGTAGAGGTAGAGGAATTCGTAGATCGTCTTGTTCAGGATTCCACGAACCCGGCCTAGACCGCCTAGTGAGTAGGGGTTCATGTTGTCTGGGTCGCGCCATTCGGTTGCGCCGGGACCGAACCCGGTAATCACGAAGGTGTCGTCGCGTTCGATCGGTCCGCGGGGTGCAGCAGTAGCGGTAACCTCGACTTGGACTTCTTTCTCGACGACCTTTTCAACTTCGACCGTCTGGACGACGGTTTCGCCTTTTACGACGACTTCCTTAACGGTTTCGACGGTGACTTGCACCTCGACCGGGACCTGCTTTTCGACCACCACGGTCTGAACCACAGTTTCCGTGCCGCCGCAAGCGACCGCGGTCATGACTGCCGCGGCAAGCGAACCCATTACCACCAGCCACAACGCGGAACGCACATTGCGTATTTTCTGCATCGCAAATTGCTCCTAGAGCTCAATTTCAATCTACGCTGGCGCCCGAAAGGGTTGCGATAAACGTGGACAAACCCGGTGGGAGCAAGCGCGTACGACGTGCGGGATTTCCCGCACAACCGCGCTAATTTATATCAAAATTTTATGAGAGTCAATCAGGTTGGCGAGCGTGTCCTGGACCAGGCGCGGAACGGGCACCGAAGCGTGCGGTGGAAAGTGGGAAGGGGTTCGTGTAACATTTTTGACGATTAAACCGAACCTTCAACCGTTAAATCGCCTTGTAACCGGATTGTCCAGCCAAAGACATTCAACAGATCGGACCATGTCCGAATGACAGTCGATTACGTCCTGAAGCGGCTGGGCATGTTCGTGCTGATCATCTTCGTCGCAGGCACGCTCAACTTCGCGGTCCCGCGGCTTCGCCCCACCAACCCCATCGAAGAAGCGATGAATCAGCTCCTCCAAAACGCTGGAGGGGTGAATATCTCCAACGTGGAGGAAATGATCGCCAGTTACGAAGAGCGGTTCGGGCTGAACAACCCGCTGTGGAAACAGTACGTCAACTACTGGATCGCGCTATCCCGGCTCGATTTCGGCCAGTCGATCAGATATTTCCCAGCAAAGGTCACCGACGAAATCTATCAATCACTACCTTGGACCATCGGTTTGGTCGGCGTCACGACCATATTGGCCGCATTAATCGGATCGTTCTTCGGCGCGTGGCTAGGATGGACGCGAACGCCACTGGCAATCTCCTTCATTGTTCCTCTTTTGCTAATCGTCACCGCAGTGCCGTTCTACTTGTTGGGACTGCTAATGATGTGGGTGTTTACCGTTTTCTGGCCTTTGCTACCCGGCGGGGGCGCTCACGATTTTGCGATACCTCCGTCACTTACTTTGACGTCAATCATCGACATAATCGAACACGCCATCCTGCCTTCCGTGGCCATCATCCTTTCCAGCATCGGATTCTGGGGTCTTGGAATGCGCGGCATGATGGTCACCACGATGGGCGATGACTTCATAAAACTTGCCGAATTCAAGGGTCTAAAGGAACGCCGTATTTTCCTCCGCTACGCCGTCCGAAACGCATTGTTGCCGCAGGTTACCGGACTCGCCATCAACCTCGGATTCGTCGTCTCTGGTTCCGTCCTCGTCGAGGTCCTATTTGCGTACCCGGGCATCGGCAACCTCCTGTACACAGCGATCACTAGCAACGACTTCTTCGTCATACAGGGCGTTCTGATGTATGTCATATTTGCCATTGGTTTGATGCTCTTCATCGTCGACATGATCTACCCGTTGATCGATCCTCGCATACGGTATCGGGCCGCATAATGGCGAATAACGCGACTACACCTCTAGATCCTCAGATTCAGAGCGGTTACGACGAAACCGTCTTTGAATCTGAGAGCATTGGATCGCGCATCTCTTACACGATGGGCCGAAACAAACTGCTTTTCGGCGGGTTGTTCCTAATCCTTTTCATCGTTTTATTCGCCGTCATCGGCTCGATCGTCATCGATGAGGAACGCACCGAAGTTGGCTACACGATGGCAGAAAAAGAGACCGCGAGCGGTGAAATCAAACTGAGAGCGGCACCGCGGCTCAAGCCTTCGAGACAGTACTGGTTCGGGTCAGACCAGTTCGCCATCGACATATTTGCGTATGTCGCATACGGCACTCTGGGCACGCTTTGGATGGGTCTCATCGCTGGCATTATAGGTATTGGCATTGGTACTTTACTGGGGTTCTTAGCGGGATATTTCGGAGGTTGGATCGACGGCGTCGTCGTGGTTCTCAGCGACGCTCTCATAACCATTCCGGGATTGATCTTGTTGATCACTATTAGCGCGTACTTGGATCAACTGACCGTCGAACAGCTTGGGATCCTTATCGGCGGCATCTCTTGGATGGGAACTGCGCGCGTCGTTCGCGCGCAAGTGCTCACATTAAAGAACCGAGCTTACGTGGAGGTCTCCAAATTCAATGGCCAAGGCGACATGGAGATCGTCCTGACCGAACTCATACCCAACCTCGCCCCATTCATCGCCGCCGCATTCGTCGGAGCCGTCGCGGGCGCAATTCTCCTATCCATCGGACTATCCGCGCTCGGTCTCGGTCCTCAAAACGAACCCAACCTCGGCCTCATGGCCTTCTGGTTTATCCGCTTCGGTGCAGTTCCGCAGGGGATGTGGTGGTGGTTCGGACCGCCGATCATGGTCATCGCAATCTTCGTGGTCGGCCTCTTCATGATCACCGCCGGGCTCGATCAAATAGCCAACCCAAGGCTACGCACATCCGTATGACAACCGCCACAGCAACGGACACTCCACTGGTAGTTAAAAACCTAAAGGTCTACTACCACACGCGCCGCGGACCTGTAAAAGCCGTCGATGGAGTCTCCTTCGAGTTGCGACGAGGCGAACGGCTCGGACTCGTAGGTGAATCCGGCTCCGGCAAATCCACCATCGCGTTAGCCCTCATGATGGCTCACAAGGAACCCGCCCGCATCGAGGGCGGCAGCATCATCCTCAACGGCTCAAACCTACTCGATGACAACGACGAGCAGGTCCGCCTCCGTCGACTCTCCGAGATCGCAATGGTCCCTCAAGGCGCACTCAACTCCCTAAACCCCGTTATGCGCATCCGTGACCAAGTTGTCGACGGGCTTAAAGACCATAACGTGAGCATGGGTGCTGGCGAATTCAACGGCCGTGTCGCCGAACTGCTCTCAAGCGTCGGACTCCATCCCGACGTCGCCGGGCGCTTCCCGCATGAACTTAGTGGCGGCATGAAGCAACGCGTATCCATCGCGATCGCCATATCGATGAACCCATCCGTCATCGTCGCAGACGAACCCACCAGCGCCCTCGACGTGGTTGTCCAAAAACAGGTCGTACAGACGCTCCGCGAGGTCCAAGAGCGCATTGGCGCCGCCGCGATCATGATCGGGCACGACATGGGACTCATGGCGCAGTTCGCATCCCGCATCGGCATCATGTACGGAGGCAAGATCGTTGAAATCGGCCCGGTTTCAAACATCTTCAAGGATCCGAAACACCCTTACACGAAACTCCTCATCTCCAGCCTCCCTGACACCCGCAGCAAACGTCAACTCGTCGGCATACCCGGCCTTCCGCCGTCACTCCTAAGGCCGCCACCGGGTTGCGTCTTCCATACCAGGTGCCCAGAGGCCATGGAGATCTGTCGGCAAGAAACACCGGTAACTCGCGAGCTCGACCCGGAACGATTGGCCGCATGTCACCTCTACGGTGACGAAGACGGAGCGGAGGTAGGCGCATGACGACGCAAACCGCCTCCAACAATGGTTCTGAACCCATACTGCGAGCCGAGAGCATCAGCAAGACCTTTGTCTCCGGCACGTTTCGCAAGCACTACACTCGCGCCCTCGATACGGTGACATTCACCGTCCCGGAGTCGCCACCGACCATTACAGCAATTGCAGGGGAGAGCGGCAGCGGAAAGACAACCCTCGCCCGAACCGTTCTTGGCCTCGTTGAACCCACGTCTGGCGAGGTCGTTTACCGGGGCACTGACCTCGCTTCAATGTCTCGAGCCCAATTCGCGGAGTTTCGACGCGAGGTTCAAGTCATTTTCCAAGACCCGTTTGAGTCCTACAACCCCTTCTATAAAGTCGATCACGTCCTCCGAACACCCATCCGTCGCTACAAGCTCGCATCATCCAAATCGGAAGCGGATGACATAGTAGTCGACGCGCTCCGAACAGTCGGCCTTAGGCCCGAAGAAACCCTCGGACGCCATCCCCACCAACTCAGCGGCGGACAACGCCAACGCGTAATGGTCGCCCGGGCCGTCATGCTCAAACCCAAAATCATCGTCGCCGACGAACCCGTATCCATGGTCGACGCTTCCCTGCGCGCAACCATCCTCGAAACATTGAGGTCGATGAATCAAGACCTCGGAATCTCGATCCTGTACATCACACACGACCTCACAACCGCGTATCAGATCGCCGACAACATCATCGTCCTATACAAAGGCCGAGTCGCCGAAGCCGGCAGCGTCGACTCCGTCATCAACGATCCCACACACCCGTACACTCAGCTGCTCGTATCTTCCATCCCACAACCCGATCCCGATACCCAGTGGGGCAGGGAACAGGAAACCCGCGACGAAGACGAAATCGAGATGGTGGGCTGCAACTTCTACGACCGCTGCGCCGTCCGCATGGACGAATGCACCAACGCCGACCCGCCCCTATACCGCACCGCCCAAAACCGCATCACCCGCTGCTACCGCTACGCCGACTCCCCCGTCCACTTAGCCCCAGACCTCCGCTCAGTCTTCTCCTAATCCACCACCATCGCCTATCCCATGATGAGTCTGTTGCGCAACTCCAACATCAGTCATCCTCACCCATGATGAGTCCGTTGCGCAGCTCCAAAATCTGTCATTCCGAACGCAGCGCAGCGGAGTGAGGAATCTCAAGCCCACGTTCCCCAAACGGCGTTTCGTGGCATGAGCGGCTCCGATCACGATGGCGGAACTCCCTAGATTCCTCGCTACGCTCGGAATGACAAGCTTTCACCGCTATGCTCGGACGTGGGAACCGGGTGCATAATTCCAAGTGACCGACCCCTACCCAACCGCGAGCCCCGCATGTCAAGCCGTCCCTCCCAACCCAACCTCCTCTTCATATTCTCCGACCAGCAGCGCGCCGACACCATGGCCGCCTACGGAAACGACTGGATCGAAACTCCCGGCATGAACCGCCTCGCCGACACCGGTTCCGTCATCGAGAACTGCTACGTCTCATCACCCATCTGCACACCGTCACGATCCACCATCATGACCGGCACCTGGCCCCACTGGAACGGCGCTTACAAAAACAACGTACCGCTTCCCGACGAGATCGACACTTTAGTGGACCATCTTCCCGACGCCTATCACAAGGCCTACTTCGGCAAATGGCACCTCGGCGACGAGATCGGCAAGCGCCGCGGTTTCGACGAGTGGCATCCGATCGAGGATCTATATCGCGTCTGGAGCGACAACCCCGACATCGAAAACGAGTTCAGCCCGTATCACCACTACCTAATCTCGCAAGGCTACGAACCCAACACCGAAGTCGGCGGCCTCCGCGTCTTCAGCCGACCTTTCGCACATGACCTGCCCGAAGAACACACCAAAGCCTCATACCTCGGCAGAGAAGTCAGCAAATTCCTCGAACGCAACCAAGACAACCCCTTCGCCCTCTACGTCAACTTCCTCGAGCCGCACTTCCCGTACACCGGCCCCCTCAACGACTACTACGACCCCGACTCGATCCCGGAATCCCCGATCTTCATGGAGGACCCACCGGATACCGCCTCCTTAATGCATCAACTCATGGCGCAGCTCTACAAGACCGGCGAAGACTGGGCCGCCCCGACCGCCGCCAGAGAACTCCGCGGCGAACTGATCTCCAAACCCGGTGAGGAAGAATCCGACCTCCGACAGATCCAAGCCCGATACGCCGGACTCGTAACCCTCCTCGACCGCGCTATCGAGAAAATCCTCAATAAACTCGACGAACTCGGCCTAGCCGATAACACCATCGTCGTATTCACAAGCGAGCACGGAGACCAACTCGGAGACCACTACATCCTCCACAAGATGGTCATGTACGAAGACACAGTCCGCGTACCTATGCTGATACGCGTTCCGTGGCTTGAAGGCCAACGCATCCCCGGACGATACTCACACATCGACACCGTCCCGACCCTCCTAGACCTCATGGGCTTCGAAATCCCCGACATGCTCCAAGGTGAATCCAAAGCCGACGTCATATCGGGCGACACAACTCTGGAGGGCAACGACGTCATCATCGCCTGGCACGGACGCGGCCTCGACGGTCTCACACTCCCGATGTCCTCGCTCGAACTCCAACGCGACATCCCACACCGCGTCATAATCACCTCCGACGGCTGGAAACTCAACCTCGCAGTCGGCGACTTCTGTGAACTCTACAACCTCAACGACGACCCATACGAGACCACCAACCTCTTCTACGACGAGCAAAACGGCGAAATAGCCGTCGATCTAGCCCGCCGGATCCGGGCATGGCAAGACCGCAACGACGATCGCATAGCGTTACCGGACATCTTCCCCGGCGTCGGCTACATCGCTGGAATGAGGTAGGAAACTCGCCTTTTCGCGATGCGAACGAGGCGCGAACGAGCGTAGCAATGCGAGAGGGTAGTACTCGACGCGACGTTTTATAGTCGTACTATAAACATAATGGTGAGTTAAACGCACACCATAGAAATGTTACACAGCCTCCATGACAACATCAGAATCACCTATCACTCGTTCCATCCTCCGAGAAGAAATCGCCAATATGCGCGGCGAATTCAGTAGACACCACGCCACAAAAGCTGATTTGGCCGAACTTGAAACCCGCCTCATTAAATGGATGGTCGGCGCTATCGTAACTTCCACTCTCATAGGAGCTTCATTGGTGGCAACGATTGACCGATTAATCGGTTAAAACTCACCCGGCCATTTCGGGCGACGAAAGCGCCACGCGCGAGCGATGCGAGTGAGCAGAGTGTGCCAGGGCAGCAGGTTGGGTCCACCCCATCACAGCCCATCATCCCAGTCAGCGTAATCACCGGTTCGAACCACCGCTTCTCCGCGCCTCGAACCTACGCGCAACCGCCGGCGACATCGGCCGCGTCGCAAACAACACCACGACGCTCGCCGCCACGCAGAAACCCGCCATCACGTACAGCGACCAGTCATACGTCTTCCACAGGTCGTGAGACATTCCGACTATGACCGGCGAAAGCATCATCCCGATCGACATCGGAAAGCTAGACAACGCGAAGATCGTCGCAAAATGACGCCGTCCGAAATACTCTCCGCGCATAGCCAGCAATATCGGCGTCCGAGCACCGAAGCCCACGCCCCAGATCACCGCGAACACCGCCGCCAATATAAACGAATCCGCAAGTGCCAGCACCACCAGCGACGCGCCCTGCATCAACGCCAGAAACGGCACTAGCAGCCGTTTGTCCCACAAATCGCCCACGACACCGCCTGCCAATTGCGACACAAACGCCGTCGCCACCAGTATCGGCACCACCGCCGACGCCGTCGCGCTGTCCAGACCCACGCCGTTTTCGTCGCTCAGATGCAGAAACAAATGCGCCGATATCCCGCCCGTCGATAAATTCACCAACATGTGCGTGAACGAAATCGACCAAAACGCACGCGTCCGCAACGCCTCCCTCACCGTGAAATCGTGCGACGATTCCCGAACCCGCCGACGCCTTCCTTCTCCTGCCGGCACAACCTGCGTAGCCAGCTCTTCCGCCGTAGGACGCTTCCCGACAACCCAAGCGATCAATGGACCCACCAAGATCGCTACGATTCCCATCACCAATACCGTGGGGCGCCAACCGTAAACGCCGATGCTCCAAACGATCAGCGGAACCATCAGACCTCCGACGCTCACACCACCCTCCACGATCGACATCCCCAACGCTCGACGCCTAATCATCCAAGCGTTCGCAGCCGTCAACGAGGGAACGAACCCGCCCGAACTGAACCCCAACGAAAGCAGCAGAAACGCCAGGTAACACATGACCGGCCCGTTGATCTGCGAAAAGAAGATCAGACCCGCACCGCCCAGCGTGAAACCGATCAACACCATCTTCCCAGACCCGAAAGTGTCCACCAACCAGCCTTCCAACGGCCCCAGCAACGTCGTCCCCAACCTACCAAACGTCGCTACCCCCGAAATCAGAGTCCTCGACCATCCAAACTCGTCCTCAATCGCCTTGAACAAAACACTCGTCGCCTGAAACGTCGGCCCCGCACTGAACACCATGTTGAACGCACCCGCAACCGAAACCCACCAACCGAAGTAGACACGCCGCGGCGAGAGAGACTTAACACCTTTGAATCGAAAGACCTTCATCGACTAACCGAGACTACCAAAACCCCAACCAAAAACCTCCCGCTCGACAAGACCATTGCCCAACTCCCACATCTTTCGTGGTCCCCTTGCGCAACCTCAACATCCGTCATTGTCATTCCGAACGCAGCGCAGCGGAGTGAGGAATCTAAAGTCCATGTTCTCCAAACCGCGTTTCGCGGCTTGCACGGCTCCGATGACGATGGCGGACCACCCTAGATTCCCTTCAATGCTCGGAATGAAAAGCTATCGCCCAGCTGTGCGACGGCCCCTCGATGGTAGAGGTTCAGGGCAAGGGTAAATGGGCTTGCGACAAACGGATCCACACTCAACCGCGCTCAGATCGTCGCGCCGCCCGCGCCTGCAACCTCCTACGCACCCCCGGAGGGATCGGACGCGCCGCAAACAGTATCGTCCCACTCGCCAGCACGCACGTACCCGCAAGACCATACAAACTCCACTCATACGTGTGTTGAATGTCGTGCACCAAACCCATCAGAAACGGCGCCAACGTTATCCCGATCGACATCGGAAAGCTCGACAAACCGAGGATCGTACCGAAGTGTCGCCGACCGAAATACTCGCCCCTCATCGCATGTAGCAGGGGAGTGCGCGCTCCGAATCCGACTCCCCAAACCACAGCGAACACAGCGGCCAAGACGAACGTATCGGCAACCGCCAGTATCACCAACGCCGCACCTTGGATCAACAGCAGGAACGGCACCAAAACACGTTTGCTTATCCGATCTCCCATGATGCCCCCGGCGAGTTGGAACACGAACGTCGTCATAACCAGGATCGGAACCACGCCCGACGCCGTCGCGTCGTCCAGATTGACGCCATTCGCATCTGTTAGGTGCAAAAACAAATGCCCGGATATCGCCCCCGTCGAGAGGTTCACCAGCATGTGGGTCATCGAAATCGACCAGAACGCCGGCGTTTTCAGCGCCTCTTTCGGCGTGAAGTCGTAGAGCCTCGTCCTACGCCCCCGACGTCCCGGCTCCGTCGATGGTCGAGTCTGCTCCTCGATCTGTTCCGGCGTCGGTCGCTTACCCAGGAGCCTTGCCACCAACGGTCCCAGAACGATCGCAATCACGCCAATGACAAAAACGGTCGGACGCCAACCGTACGCATTGATGCTCCAAACCATCGGAGGCACCAACAACCCCGCGATGCTGCTTCCGCCAATCACGAACGACATCGCAGTCGCTCGATTTCTCACCATCCAAGCGTTAACCGCCGTGATCGATGGCACGAATCCGCCGACGCTGAACCCCAACGAAAGAAGGAAAAACGCGAAATAGTACTGAAGCGCCCCCTGGATGAAGGAGAAAAAGATCAGCCCAGTACCACCCATCGTGAAACCCACCAAGACCATCTTGCCCGAGCCGAATCGGTCCGTTAGCCAACCCTCTATTGGCCCGAGCATCGCACCGCCGAATCGCCCGAAAGACGCCACACCTGATATCAGCGCCCGCGACCACCCGAACTCATCCTCAATCGCCTTGAACAGAACGCTCGAAGCCTGATACGTCGGCCCCGAACTCAAAATCATGTTGAAAGCGCCGCCCAACGAGACCCACCACCCCCGATACACACGCCCTATCGTTCGCGCGCGAACCGCCGTCAGGCGCTGTTGAATTGTCGTCAAAACCTGCCCACCCGTCATCACCGCTTAACGGGATGCGCGCTGGAAATCTGTGCCTACGCCAATTATCCGAAATACGACGTGCAAAAACGGCGTTCGCCAATGCGGTTTTGCAGACGCTCGAATGGGCGTTACAATCACACTTTGGTTTCGAATCTTTGGTTAAAGACAAAATTTCGTAACTTAACAAGGTTGAATTATGGAAAACGCAATCGAAGTCCGTCAGATCTCCAAATCCTATGGCAACGTAGTAGCCCTCGAAAAAGTCGACCTAAACGTCCGCCGCGGTTCAGTCATGGGCCTCCTCGGTCCCAACGGTGCCGGCAAAACCACCTTGGTCCGCATCCTCACGACTCTTCTCCGACCATCTTCCGGCGCCGCAACGGTCCTCGGTTACGACGTCGTCCGGCACGCCCGCCATCTCCGCTCGTATATCGGATTGGCAGGGCAGAGCGCGGCGGTTGACGACCTACTGACTGGCCGCGAAAACATCCGCATGGCTGGTCGCTTGTACCACATGCCTAAACGTCAAGTGGAAAAGCGCGCACACGAGCTTCTGGAACAATTCGACCTCGTCGAAGCCGCCGACCGGTCCGTCAAAGGCTATTCCGGTGGTATGCGCCGACGCCTCGACTTAGCAGCGAGCCTCGTCGCAAACCCGCCGATTATATTCCTCGACGAACCTACGACCGGACTCGACCCGCGCAGCCGCCTCGAACTCTGGGACGTCATCCGAAACCTCGTCAGCGAAGGCACTACCGTCCTTCTCACAACCCAATACCTGGAAGAAGCAGACCAGCTTGCCGACGAAATCACAGTCATCGACCTCGGAAAAGTCATCGCCCAAGGGACGGCTTACGAGCTAAAGCACCAAGCGGGATCGGAGTTCATCGAAGTCACCGTACGCGACGCCGAGGATACCCAACGCGCGGCCGGCGTTTTGTCAAAATTCGCCCAAAACAACGAGTGCGACATCAATGAAGAAGACAACGTCGCATCCATCATGGTCGAAGATGGCGCGCCCCTAATGGTCCAGGTCGTCCGATCCCTCGACGCCGAGGACATCGCCGTCGCCAACATGGCCGTCCGCCAACCCACCCTCGACGACGTGTTCCTAGCCCTGACAGGCCGCACAGCAGAAGAAGCCGCGACGGAATCGGAGCAGGATCAAGATTGAACCTGCACACGGCAAACGAGTGGCGACCCCAAACCGTACCGCCTTCCACACCCGTCAGGGAGGCGATCGGCTCGGTCATATACGAATTCCGATGGCTCGCGGCCGACACCGCGATGATGGCGTGGCGCAACCTCATGCACTACCGCCGAAACCCCGAAACACTGTTGTCGACGATCGCGGGACCGGTGATGTTCCTCTTCCTTTTCAACTACGTATTCGGCGGAGCGATCGGAGCTGGGAGAGATTTCAACTACATCGACTACCTAGTCCCCGGCGTCCTGATCCAAAACAACCTCTTCACCGTCATGAACACCGGCATCGGAATCGCCTCTGATCTCCAAAAAGGCTTCGTCGACAGATACCGATCCCTTCCGATGGCGCGCTCCGCAGTACTCGGCGGCCGAGTCTGCGCCACCAGCCTTGTCAGCTTCGTCAGCGTCTACTGGACTCTCGCCATCGCCATGCTCTTCGGCATGAGATTCCACGGAGACCTCTTGCCCGTGTTGCTGATGCCATTGGTCGTCGGCGTGTTCTGCTTCGGCGTCGCATGGTTATCCGCTCTCGTCGGCGTCACCGTTAGAAACGCCGAAACCGCCAGCGCCTCCACATTCTTCATCACCATCCCGCTCACCTTCCTCAGCTCCACATTCGTACCCGTCGAAACCATGCCCGGCTGGCTCCAAGCCTTCGCTGAGATAAACCCCATCACCCACGTCGTCAACCTTTGCCGAAACATGGCCCAAGGCGGACCACTCGAATCCTACGCATGGATCACCGCCTTCTGGATCGCCATATTGATCATCGGCGTCGGAACACTAGCCACATGGCGCTACAGGCGGCTCTCATGACCATTTGCCGGGAACACAACCCCGTCATCCGCCCGAAAGTGGGAATCCAAAGGGGCGGCGAAGCCGTTGGGTTTCCCCCGGTCAACGGGCGAAATGTCCGAAGGACAAAGGAGGCGCGAAGCACCGAGAACCACATATACGCACCACCATCCCCAAGTCATCCCGAACGGATCGACCCGCTCCCATGTCATTCTGAGCGGAGCGAAGAATCTCAACACCGCACCCCGCTCCCATGTCATCCCGAACGGATCGACCCGCTCCCAAGTCATCCCGAACGAATCGCCCCACTCCCATGTCATTCCGAACGGAGCGCAGCGGAGTGAAGAATCTCGACACCGCACCCCGCTCCCATGTCATTCTGAGTGGAGCGCAGTGGAGTGAAGAATCTCAACACCGCACCCCACTCCTAGATTCCTCGCAAAGCTCGGAATGACAATTACCCAAAATCACAGCCCGTCACAAAAATCCGCGTAGTCTGCGGTTCAGATAAATGAACCATCAAGCCCAAATCCAAGACCGCTCAGCTTTCGGCGAACTGCTATCAGCCATCGCGGTCGAATCGCGCTGGATGATCGCTGACACTGCCGTCATGACGTGGCGCAACCTCATCCGCTACCGACGCTCGCCCGAACTCTTCATCTTCTCCACCGCCTCACCGGTCATGTTCATCTTCCTGTTCAACTACGTCTTCGGAGGCGCAATCCCCACCGGAGACCTCAACTACATCGACTTCCTGATGCCCGGCATCCTAGTCCAAACAACCCTCTTCAGCGCCACCCAGACTGGCGTCGGCCTCGCCGAAGACCTACAAAAAGGCATGGTCGACCGCTACCGATCGCTCCCCATGGCCCGTTCCGCCGTCCTCGGAGGCCGCGTCGCCGCCGAAACCCTCGTCAGCCTATTCGTCGCCTGCCTCATGCTCGCCGTCGGATACATCATCGGCATGCGCTTCCACGGCGGCTTCTGGCCCGGATTCGCAGTCCCGTTCATGGTCGCCGGATTCGCCTTCGGGTTTTCATGGGTAGCCGCACTCATCGGAGCATCCGTCCGCAACGCCGAAGGCGCCGGATCACTCATGTTCTTCGTCGTCTTCCCCTTCACCTTCCTCAGCTCCGCCTTCGTCCCCGTCGAAACCATGCCCGGCTGGCTCCAACCCTTCACCAGCGTCAACCCCGTAACCTACGCCGTAGATCTCGGACGAGCGCTATCACAGGGCGGGGCGATTTTGGAGAACGCTTGGCCCACCCTCCTCTGGACCCTAGTCTTCACCCTTATCGTCGGACCAGTGGCAGTTTGGCGCTATCGGAGGGTGTAGACGCTGAACACCTCTTGAGAACGCGTTATTCGCGTCGACACGACCTGCTCGGGCATGAGTTGGTTCACCCCCTCCTGCGGAATCATTGAATCCGATTGGAAGAGATCATAGATGGGCAAGCGTTGTCTTGATAACATCAACGTCAGTAGGTCAGTTACTGCTTAGTCGGGCGCTGACCTATTTCTTTTCCGAGGATTGCGGTGCGCGACGTGGCCGTGCCAAAATGCGATCCGACGCTAAATTGGCAGACTCGCAAGGTTTGCGACGATCAACCGACGTCACCCAGCATCTAATGCATCGCGTTTGCATATCCAATATCCGTGCCATTAACTACCCGTAATTCTACGCAATGCGTTTGTATAATTGACAACAAATATACCAAAACCAAAATTCATACGTTGCTTTACTCCGCACAGACCCGTATTCGATCCAAATCCTCTACAGGACGCAGGTTAGATCTTAACTTGCAATGTGCGCACCAACGGTGATGTAGGTATGTCCGAAAAAATACAACGACAGCACACAGTCTTGCCGAAAGCGCACCTTCGTTTGTACTTCGGTGGCCGACCTTTTCATACCTACGACCTCAAAAATCGGAAATGGGAGTCTTGGGGTCCGAATTCTCTGGGCAGGATCAAAGAGTACCACGAGCACGAAGTCGAAGACGAACTACAAAAGATCGACAGCAACGCGATTTCCGCAGTGAGGAAATTGGCCATGCGTTGCGTTCTCAGCGAAGACGACCGCCAGCATGTCGCGTGGTACATCGCTGCGTCGCTGTTCCGCAATCCAACGCTGTTCGACGAGCTCCTGCCCGAAATTTCAGAAGGCGCGGACGTCTCGATGGATCGGTTGACGAGTGATGAGCCGCTTCAAAGAAAAGCGCACGGGGCTTGGTTGAATCACGCACCACAGTTCCGTTTGATCGCCGAGAACATTTTCGGGCTCCGTTGGGACATCCTATACGTTGCAAGAAAGCCAAATTTCTTGTGGTTAACTGATCGTCCATTCATGGTCCACGCTCCTGCCGATTTGACCGAGGCAAAATTCACCTTCCCGATTTCGTCGGAAGTGATGCTGCGCATCTATTACGATCCCAGCAAACGGTGGCATGTTGAACCGATGGAGCGAAAAGGCGTTCTCCTATACGGGCGGATGTTGATAGCTCGCGCTCAGAAATTCGTGGTCGCACCTAGCCAAGACCCAAAGTTCACGAGAATGATCGAACGCATTCGGGGCGCAAAATCAACCACCACAACGTGAATCATTCGAGTCGGGCTATACTCGTTGCCACTTACGAGTTGCCGAAGTTCGCAACTTCAAGTTGCCCAACTACACCCATAAACCATGAAAATCACCGACGTAACAACCACCCTCATCTACAACCCCGACGCCGACGCCATCCAAGACGCCACCATCCCGCCTCTCAAACCCGGTACCCGCGGCCGAACCACCGTCTTCATCCACATCCACACCGACGAAGGCACGCAGGGCTTCAGCTACCTAAACTCGCCCGCCGCCATCCGCTCCCTCATCAACGACAACCTCAAAGACATCCTCATCGGCAAGACACCCTTCGAAACCGAACGCATATGGACCGAAATGTTCTGGCGTGTCCGTGGATACGGACGCAAAGGATTTGCGTTCCAAGCCATCTCCGGCCTCGATGTCGCACTCTGGGACCTCAAAGGCAAAGCCCTTGGCGTACCCCTATACAAACTCCTCGGACAAGCCCACGAATCCGTCCCTTGCTACGGCAGCGGTGGTTGGACCAACTACACCGTCGACGAGTTGGTCGCCGAACAGACCGGATACGTCGACATGGGCTTCCCAAGCATCAAGATGAAGGTCGGCAAGGACTTTGGCCAAAACGAGCGCGCCGACATCGAACGCCTCGAAGCCGTCCGCAAAGCCGTCGGCGATGACGTCGAGATCTTGGTCGACGCCAACAACGGCTACTACGCCAAGCAGGCCATCCGCATGTCCCGCAAGTTCGAGGACTACGACGTCGGATGGTTCGAGGAACCGGTCCTCGCCGACGATATCCAAGGCCTAGCCGAAATATCCAAAGCCACCAACATCCCCGTCGCCACCGGTGAGCACGAATACACCAAATACGGCTTCAAAGAACTCATCAGCCGCGGCGGCGCCGACATCGTTCAGCCCGACATCGGCAGGGTAGGGGGCGTCACCGAATGGATGAAGGTAACCCACCTAGCAGACTCCTACAACCTACCAATCGCCCCACACGCCTACTCTCTATTGCATCTCCACTGCACAATGGCCACACCCAACCTTCGAGTAGTAGAAGTCCTCGGCGGCGAAATGAAATCTTGGCCCATCCTCTTCACCGAAGTCCCGTGGCCCGAAAACGGACAGTGGAAAGCCTTCGAAGACCGCCCCGGCCTAGGCCTAGAACCCAACCCCGACACCATCAAAAACATGTCCGTCGACTCCGACGGCCCCGCACCCGCGCAGAGAGGGTTTTGATCCTCGAAAAGCGCGCTATGATGGGAGTTACCGCGGTCTATCAAAATCATGTCAACCCTCGAAGAAAACGTCGCCGCATACGAAGAGATGCGGGTAGAACTCGAAAAGAGCTGCATGTCCAACTGGGTCGTGATCTACGACAAAGAGCTAGTTGGCACATTTCCCGATTTCCAAGAAGCGGCACACACCGCCGTTACTCGGTTCGGCCCGGGCCCATATCACATCAAAAAAGTCGGCGAACCGCCTCTGCAAATCGCATCATCGTGGAGATTCTTTCAAACTCGTGCGAGTGATTGAACTTCCTGGTGGGGACCTGCCAAACTCGCTGGAAGAACAGGGGCCATTGGCGCGATTAGACATTGCGCGCGGTCCGCTAGCACAAGGACAATCGTTCCAATTCCATCACGGCGATTACACCGCGTTGATCGATACCGGAGCCCGAATGAGTTGCATCGACTCTGCTCTGGCCGAAAGCCTGAATCTACCGATAATTGGCCCGCCGATCCACGGCATCGCGGCCAGCGGCCAATTCAAAGCCGACCCGGTTCTCGGTCTCATACGTCTGCCAGAATTTGAAGCCTCGGTTTACGGGCAATTCTTAACTTTGCCATTGGTTGAATACGAACAGCGGTACCAGGCCCTCATCGGCAGAGATATCCTTCGCCGAGG
The DNA here is from genome assembly GCA_965207515.1 of Dehalococcoidia bacterium. Lineage (GTDB taxonomy): Bacteria > Chloroflexota > Dehalococcoidia > Lucifugimonadales > Lucifugimonadaceae > Bin127. The sequence continues at coordinate 302,052 of OZ242286.1, forward strand.
TAAATTCACATACGATGGCATAGCCGGCACATGGTCAATCGAGATCGAACCTCCTACGATTACAATCGCCCCTAGCCAACCGCAATAACCCAAACAGGCCAAACCCACCATGTCCAACGGAAGACTATCCGGCAAAGTAGCAATCGTAACCGGAGGAGCCTCCGGCATCGGCGAAGCATGCTCCCGCATCTTCGTCCGAGAAGGCGCAAAAGTCATCATCTCCGACATTGACGCCACCAAAGGCGACGCCCTTGAAGCCGAACTCACACCCGACGCCGTCTTCTTCAACCACGACGTAACCCTAGAAGCCGCTTGGGATGAGGCCGTCGAAATCGCCGAATCCAAATGGGGACGCCTCGACATCGTCGTGAACAACGCCGGAATGTCAGGACCAAAGGGCAGAACCGTCGTCGAAGATGTCGTCCTCGACGACTGGAACGACGTGTTCGCCGTCAACTCCACGGCCATCATGCTCGGCACCCGCGCCGGCATCAAAGCCATGAAAAAAGTCGGCGGAGGTTCCGTCATCAACGTTTCCTCCATATTCGGTATCGTCGGATCCCGAGCCGGAGCTCCCTACCACGCATCCAAAGGCGCAGCCCTTGTCTTCTCCAAAGCCGCCGCCGTCCAATACGGCCCCGACAACATCCGCGTCAACGCCGTATGCCCCGGCTTCACCGACACACCGATGACCACCGACATCCACGGCATCAAGGAGATCCGCGACTATCGCGAAGGCATGACCCCCATGGGCCGCCTCGGCCTCCCCGACGACATCGCCTACGGCTGCCTTTACCTAGCCTCTGACGAGTCGTCGTGGGTAACCGGAACCGAGCTCGTGATCGACGGCGGCGAAACCGCCTGGTAGGCCGATCGCGTTCAGGCAATTATCGGTTTGCCGATGAATTCATCGGTTAAATCGCCTCGGTGAACCTCGATCAGTTCCGCAATCTCGCGAGGATCAATCCCGATCAACCGCGCCAGAGTGTGCGAGATATCGAATAGCCTCGCCAAATACTGGCCCTCCACATCCCGCGGCTCTGCGCTACCCACAGCTGGCAATACCGTCGTCAACACCGGGTTGACAGTATGCGTCGGCGCATAGTTCTCGATATTCCCGTGATCTGAAGTGACCACCATCGAATACCCGTTCGCCCTCGCTACGCCGCTCAGTTCCGCCAGCGTCGCAACCGTCGTCCGATATGCCTCAACCGACGCATCGAAGCGCCTCGGCAACAGGTGACCAACCATGTCGGGCGCCGCCAAATTGCACGCGATCAGACGATGCTCCCCAGTTCCCATCGCCTCGATCACCAACTGTGCAATCTCCCTCGTTTTCATCACCGGCCTGACGTAGAAATCCGAGTCGGAGTGGACACCCTCGTTCACACCATCCGACGGAACAACCCAGCGATCCTCAGATTTCGAACCCTGCTCAGCCTCGCGCCTGCCGCGCACGAAATAGCCCATGTGCAATGCCTTGACACTCTCCGCAACCAGCAGATACTTGTCTTCGGCGTCAGTGAACCGATCCCAATGGCTGAACAAGTTCAACCGATGCGGAGTGATCGGAAACGCAACCTTCACGCCATACCGCGTCTCGAACTCCGCGTCATACTCCGCCATCGTGCACATCCCCAGATTCAAATCGTCTCGTAACCACGCAAACACCCAATTCCGCCCGCGAGACTTCGCTTCACGATCCAGATATTCCCGCGCACCGCACAACGACGCCGTCTTCGATCGCTGCCGGTCTGATCTGAAATTGAGGTTGATGAATGCGTCGCCCGGTTGGATCGTCGGGACACTACCGTCCTCTCTTTCAAGCGCGATCGCCTCAACGTCAGCGTCCGTCATTCCCGCGTCGTGATACTCCGCGACAATCTTGCGCACCGCGTCGAATCCCCGGAGCTGTCTGCCTTTACCTCCCGTCAGCAACTCGTAATCACATTGCGCGTTCTCTTCCCGGTAGTCGCGATCCATCGCCAACCCGCGTCCGACGACCCACGCCAAAGATTCGATGGCGTTGTATCGCTCGAGAAGTCGTTCCAGTTCGCCAAGGTATCCGCCTTCGACGCCTTCGATCTCCATCGAGCCTTTGGCAGGTGCGTCGCGACCATCGAGAATAGCCTGCATTCGCACACGTTCGGGCGACACGCCGATCCGTTCGAACACTAGGTCGCAAAACGCTTCGAGGTGGTTCCAAGCCGAGTGGACCCTACCATCAGAGCCGCGAATACCAGACAGCAGGAAGCAGAAGTTGATGTTCTTTCCGGCTTCCAGTGCGCCATCGATCGCTGATAGTAGTTTCGTGTTTTCGAAAAAGCTGCCGTCTTCGATCGATCGAGTGATTTGCAACGGAATCTGTGGTGCTAGGGCTAGGTTGCCGATCTGCTGGTGCCCAGTTTCTGAATTGCCTTGCACAGGTGGATCGACATCCTCATACCCGACCCATACGCCGGAAGCCTCAGTCGGAACGGTCAAGTTTTCGTCGACGATCTCGGACCATTCAGGATGCTCAGCGATCCATGGGACGTAGCGACGATCGATCGCCAGTCGAAGTCGCAAGTCTTCGATCTCCGTCATCACCCCTTCACGCTTCAGCCCACGCTTCACCATGAGCACTTTGCCCAATATTTCTCGCGCCTTACCCCAATCGAGCGCTGGACTCAACCCCTCTGCTGACCTCGGCATCGCCGCAAGCTTGACGATATCGAGCATGTCGTAACTGTTGGGAGCTACTTCGAGCGCGAGGTCCATAATGGTCCGTCGCGTCTGCGGTCCTAATTCTGCGATGACTCGCCTCGCGAGGTCTCTCACTATCGCCGGATCGTAACCAAGCCCATCGGTCACCACCAACAACGCGCGTCTCGGTACCGCCGCTAAGGGCAACCCGTTCACTGAGTGACCGTTCACCAACTGACTTCCAGTCCGTTCAGATCGACCAAATCCCAGCCGATACTATCGAGCCATCCAGTCGGCAGTTCCAACGCGTACCGGGCATCGTCTTTTGATCTGTAGCCACTCGCGGCGTTCAAGCAAGCGCGCCGCCATGCATCATCCTCAGAATCTTCCGGCCGTGGACACGGTTCCATTCTCAACCCATTGACTAACTCGCGATTGTTATCAAGAAACAGAATGTCCAACGGAACGTACGTATTGAACATCCAGAAATTCAGCGGCCGCGGCTGTTCGAAGACGAACAGCATTCCAGATCCGAACGGTACGGTTTCCCGACACATGAGACCCTGTTGGCGCTCACTGACATGGTCGGCAACTTCGGCTACAACGCCGATCGACGATGAGTTGTGAATCAGTGTCAACTCCAAAGTGGGCAACAGTTCGCGAGAGATATTGCCCGCGCAGTCTTCGTTGTCGACGAATTTGATGAGAGAGATTGGATCTGGCGTAGCTGTCGGAGCCGGCGATGGCGTTGCGGTTGGGTTCAGCGTGGGCGACGCCGTTGGAGACGAGGTCGGTGTCGATGTCGCTACAAGAGTTGGCGTCGTCGACGGCGTATGTGTTGCCATCGGTTCAGGCGTGTCTGTCGACGTAGGGAGGGGCGACGGCATCAGCGTCGGCGTCGGCTCTGGTGTCGGTGAAACTTCGACGGTCGGTAGAACGGTCGGCGTCTCAGTTCTGATCGCCGGCGATGGTGTTCGAGACGCTGTGGCTGTCGGTTCGAGGCGCGTCACCGTTCCCGTCGGCGTCGGTGAAGACGAATGCGTGGGCGAAGGTCTGGGATCGGCCTTTGTCGTCGCCGCGACGGTCGCCGCCGCTGTGAAAGTTGGCGACGGTGTTAACGTGGGAGCCGCCGTCGGGACCGGGGTTGTGGCTTGGGTGGAACAAGCTGCTACCAAGAATGCCACCGTCGAACTCGAAAACGCGATGAAACCGGCACGCAGCGCGATCGTCGTCACTCCAGCATCGAACCGTCGTACGTGTAACCCGCTTCTTGCGCAGTTTGTCGCAGCTTCGACGGCAACTTGAAGTTGATGCCTTCTTCGCCGGCACCGATGTTGACCAGTTCGTCGTGTTCGATGGCGTCGATCACCGCACGCACCATCTTCTCCGGCGTCGATGCTCCAGACGTCACGCCAACCCGCTTCTTCCCGATCAACCAACGCGGATCCAATTCATCCGGACCGTTGATTAAGTGCGCCTCAACACCTTTCTTGGTTACGACTTCTCGCAAACGGTTGCAGTTCGAACTGTTCTCTGCCCCGATCACCAGCACCAAATCACACTGCTCCGCTAACTCTGTGGCCGACGCCTGCCGATTTGTCGTCGCGTAGCAGATGTCGTTCCGGATAAGTGTGTTGTCGAACTTGGACTGAATCTTCTCCACCGCCTCCGCGGTGTCCGCCACCGACAACGTCGTCTGAGTCAGCACGACCACTTCCTCGTCATCCTCCCACTCCGGCAGGTCGTTGTCCTCGCGCTCGTCATAAAGCGCCATATCCGCCTGACCAGTCGTGCCGATAACCTCCTGATGCCCACGGTGCCCAACCAAGATCACGCGCTTCCCCTCACTCGAATACTTCTTCGCCTCGTGGTGCACCTTAGTAACTAACGGACACGTCGCATCCAGCACCGTCAAATTTCGATCCTTCGCAGTCGCATAGTCCGAAGGCGGCGAGCCGTGCGCCGAGAAAACCACCACCGAACCCTCTGGCACCTCGTCAACCTGCTCGACCGTGATCGCGCCAATCGCCTCCACATCCGCCACGACCTGCGGATTATGCACGATCTGGTGCTTCACATAAACCGGCGAGCCGTAACGCTTAACCGCCAACTCCACGATCCCAATCGCCAAATCCACACCCGCACAGAAACCACGCGGGCTAGCAAGAACCACTGAACGCCCGTTCGAAACCAGTGGTTTATTTCGAGTCTCAGCCGCCATGATTTCAAATGGTACAGGATTGACCGAACGCCGTTTCGCTATTCGTTTCTGACAACCAACCAAAATACCACTCCCGAAACCAGAAAAGCCAAACCCGCTGATCCCAGCAGAACCCCATATCCCAAGTGATCCAGACCCCATTCAAGACCCTGTTCGTTCAATCCTCCGATGAAGAACCCGCTCGACCTACCCGCTATCGCGCCGACCAACCCGGAGACGCTCGTCAGTCCCAAATCCCCGGCCGCCCTCGAACGCCTTACAAGATCGTTCGCAACGGCCCAACCCACCGAAAGATAGATCCCCACCGATATTCCAATACCGATAACGCCAGGTATAACCTCCATCAGCGATTGGGCGTCGAGCACTAGGAGTGAAATCACCCCGACAGCGCCCATGATCCCCGACACCAACAGCAACACTCCACGTCCGATGTGGTCCGAAAGCTTGCCGGCAGGGTAGACCACCACTGCCGCTGAGCCCACCAGCGCCAAAAGAATGTAATTCCCACCACGCGCCGGATTTTCCAAGCCGATAACGTCCTGCACGAAAAACAACGCGTTCGTCTGCGTCGCAGACATCGCAGCAATCAAGATCGCCATGCCCACCAGAAACATGTAGTACCGCACACGATTCCACTCCTCGCCTAAACCGCCTCCAGTTTCAAGTTCCTCCCCATCGTTCGAGCCATTCGGCACCCTTGCCCCACTCCCGTCTCGTGGCACCCGCAACGCCAACAGCGTGTAAATCGTCGTCGCCAGCAACACCGCAGTCATCACAATCACTGAGTACCACAACCACTGCGGAGCTTCGTCAACATCGTAGTGCGACATCAGAAACACTACGATCATCGCCACGAAACCCGATCCGATCAAACGCATCAGATTTAGATACCCAGAAGCACGACCTCGCTCCCGATCGTCCACATGATCGATGATCAGCGCGTTCGCCGGTCCCTGCGCTGTATTCCCCGTAACCTGCATCGCCACCGTCACCAGCAACAACGCGAAAAAACTGTTCACAAATCCGAACATCAACGTCGAAACCGCCAGCCCCAACATCCCCAAGATGATGAACGGATAACGACGCAACGACACCATCCCAACGTTCCGGTCGCTAAACACCCCAACTAGCGGTTGAACAACCGCCGCTATTACCAACCCGATTAACGAGATGAACGCCGCCAGAGCCGTCTTGTCCAGCGTCCACCCAATCATACTCACCCCATCCCCTGCCGCGATCTCCGTCGCCTTGAACTGCAACAAGATGCTCCCATACGCAGTCCAAACACCCGACATACCAAACGTGTAAACACTGATATTGAACAGACTCCCGGACCCACGCCGGAACCGCGCCACGGGATTGGCTCTGCGACCCAACGCCGCTGCGGTCTTGAATGTGAATCTGGCTGCAGTCACTGGTCTACCAACTGGGAACACGAAAGATGCGCATAGAATATTCGACGCTGGCACCTGTTCGACAAGACGTTTCCCAACATCGAAAGTCTATGTCGTTACCTGCCGGCGAACCGAAACGCAAACAACCCTATCGACATATGAGATGACTCAAGATCGAAGATTTTATACATGGCGAAAATGTTCCACTTGCCGCGACGCTAAGAAGGCCTTAGACGGTCTCGGCGTTGAGGTCGAAGAGCGAGACTTCTTCGAAAACGCGATGAGTCGGGAGGAGTTGGGTAGCTTAGTCGACGCTATAGGTACCGATAACCTCTTTTCTTGGCGAAGTCCCAGCGCCAAACAGTACCGAGAACGGCGCGCCACAGTAACTGAAGACGAACTGATCGAAGCCATGCTCGGGGAACCGCGCCTCATCAGGCGACCCATCATCATCTCACCCGATGGCGAACCCATCGTCGGATTCAACAAAAACGCCTACGCCCAACTCGCACAATAACGCCCATCGCGTCCTTTACCCAGTGCTAGAATCGAATCCCGGCGTCTCGATTCTCCCTTAGGAAACGGCTTCTCATTGTCCATGCAACCGATTAATGGCGGACCGGTGGTTCTATCTGGAACGGCCCACGAAGGCCTCTCCAATAAGATCTGTAACTACCTCGGTATCGACATCGGAAAAGCCGACGTCTTCAAGTTCTCAAACGACAATACCTTCGTCCGCATCCTCGAGAACATCCGCGCCCGCGACGTCTTCATCCTCCAGCCCACCGTCGAGCCCGTCAACGATCACATCATGGAGATGCTGATCATGATCGACGCCGCACACCGCGCCTCAGCCGGGCGAATCACCGCCGTAGTCCCTTACTATTCCTACGCCCGAACCGACAAAAAAGACCAGCCCCGCGTCCCCATCACCGGACGCCTCATCGCCGACCTCCTCGAAACCGCAGGGGCCGATCGCTTCCTAACCGTTGACCTCCACGCTGGGCAGGTGCAAGGCTTCTTCAAGGTCCCCGTCGACGAGCTCACCGCCATGCCCATGCTCTCAAAGTTCTTCAAAGAGAAAGAACTCGAAGCACCCGTTGTCGTCTCGCCCGACATTGGCAGCGTCAAACGCGCCCGAGACTTCGCTCACTTCATGGAAGCCCCTCTCGCAATCGTCGAGAAACGACGCACCGGAAACAACGACAGCGTCGAAACTCATAACGTCATCGGTGAAGTAGATGGCCGCAACGCCATCCTCATCGACGACGAAATTGCCACTGGCAGTACCATGGCCGCCGCCGCCCAAGGCCTCAGAGAAAACGGCGCCCGTGACGTCTTCGTAGCCGCCGCACACGGAGTATTCCCCGGCGAAGCAGCCATCAATCTCGCAGAAATGCCCGAAATCTCCGAAATCGTCATCACTGACACCGTCCCGCTCCCTAAACACAAACACCACGACAAAATCCGCGTTCTATCCATCGCGCCCCTAATCGGCGAAGCCATCACCCGCATCCACCAAGGCCGCTCGGTAGGCGCCCTCTTTCCTGACTAACCCTGTTGTTCCAGCAAAGGCGGGAAACCAGAGGGATGGTGTACGCCCTTTTTGCAAGGCAACAGGGGCGCGAGCAGACTAAACGACGCGAGCGGGGTATGCGTCGGGAAGAAACGGGAGCAGATACCCTCTACCTAGTTGAGAGGGGCCAGATTGAAGGTGAACGTGGTCGACGGGCAGGGCCAACGACAACCAAATGAATGCACCAAACGAAAATTGATCAGCGCGATGAGAAATACGATTGGGACTGGCTGGAGGTCGCCTGACAAGCGTAATTGGCATCACACAGGTTAGGCCTTAAACCACGGATTGTGTGTCGCCCCCTCCAGCCTTATGAGATAGCGCAGGCGCAACCTCATTTCTGAGGATACAACACTTCTAAATCTCCCTTCCGCGGCCTTGCGGATCTCCAAAAGCCCTTAGGTTAAGGACAGCGCCGAAGGAACGCTCACCAACCGCACGGAAACATCATCGTCACTCTGTTACTGCGCTAAACATTCGTTATACGCCTCGAACGCCTCAGTAATGTTCTCAATCGCCTCGCCTCACGGCTCGCCCTGTGAAAAACGTACCCGTGGAGACGGGCACGATGCCACAAAGTATCCATCCTCGCGAAGCTCGATCTTCACCCGTCAAATCGTTCAAACCCCAGTCAACACGTATTCGTAAATCGTCGCAACGCCCTTCGCCGTAGTACTCCATCGACCACCACCAAAATTCACAGCCCATCACCGAAATCAGCGCGATCAGCGGTTCGGACAAAAAGCGGGCAATGATAAAAAAGAGTCATGATCGGAAAACTACTAGCCAAGTTAGTAGGCGATCCAAACCAGAAGCAGCTCGAACAGCTTCAACCGATCGTCGACCAGATAAATTCCCACGCAGATGACATGCGCGGGCTGATGGATGACGACCTCGCCGCATTGACCTACGAGTTCAAGTCTCGCCTCAACCGCGGCGAATCCTTGGACGACATACTCCCCGAAGCATTCGCCGCCGTAAGGGAAGCATCGACCCGCGTCTTGGGAATGAGACATTTCGACGTACAGATGATCGGCGGCATCGTCCTGCATGAAGGCAAAATCTCGGAGATGCGCACCGGCGAAGGCAAGACCCTCGTCGCAACTCTCGCCGCCTACCTAAACGCGCTAAACAGCGAACCAGTGCACGTCGTCACGGTGAACGACTATCTGGCGAAACGTGACGCCGAATGGATGGGGCCGGTTTACCAATTCATGGGTCTGTCCGTCGGATGCCTCCAACAAAACGCCCAGTCGTTCGTCTTCGACGAGAACTATCGTGAGGACGGCGAAGTCGCCGAACGCGAAGATGCATCCGCTAAATTCGCCAGCGTCGCAGGAACCCATCTGCGACCATCCACCAAAGTCGAAGCCTACGCATGCGACATCCTTTACGCCACCAACAACGAACTAGGGTTCGACTACCTGCGCGATCACATGGTTGCGGGACCAGAGGACCGAGTACAGAACGGGCTGCACTACGCGATTGTCGACGAGGTAGACAACATCTTGATCGACGAAGCCAGAACGCCGCTCCTCATAAGCGGTCCCGGCATCGACACCGACCGCAACTACTCTCGCTTCTCCTCCGTCGCAAAGCGCCTGAAACCCGAACTCGACTTTGAAGTCGACCTAAAGCGTCGCAACGTCTCGCTCACCGAAATCGGCAGTGAAAAAGCTGAGAAATTCCTCGGCGTCGAGACGCTCTACAGCGAAACCGGCGAGGACAACGAACTTCCCCACCTAGTCGAAAATGCCATCCGAGCCGAACACATCTATCTGAAGGACCGCGAATACGTTGTCAGAGACGGCGAGATCATCCTCGTCGACGAATTCACCGGCAGATTGATGGAAGGTCGACGATTCTCCGACGGCCTCCACCAAGCCCTAGAAGCAAAAGAACGAGTCCAAGTCCGCGCCGAGTCCGCCACCTACGCAACCATCACCCTCCAAAACTACTTCCGGATGTACTCCAAACTCAGCGGAATGACCGGTACCGCCGCAACCGAAGCCGAGGAGTTTTCGAAGATCTACGAGCTCGACGTCTTGGAAATCCCCACGAACCGCGATGACAAGCGCGTCGATCATCAAGATCTCATCTACATGACGGAAGACGCGAAGTGGAAAGCCGCCGCCGACAAGATCGCCGACCTGAGCAAATCGGGTCGACCAGTACTCGTCGGCACCACGACCATCGAGAAGTCGCAGAGGATCGCTGACCTTCTTAAACGTCGGGGCATTGCACACCGCGTTTTGAACGCCAAAGAGCACGAATCGGAATCCCATGTAATTGCACAAGCCGGCATTCCCGGCGGCGTAACAGTCGCTACCAACATGGCAGGTAGAGGTACCGACATCATCCTCGGCGGCAACCCGGAGAGCGTCACAATGGAGTCAACCAATCGGCGAAACGGCAAACGCAACGGCCACGAGCCGGAAGACCCCGCCGAAACCTGGCAATCGCAGCACGACGGTGTTGTCGACAAAGGCGGCCTCTTCGTACTTGGCACTGAACGCCACGAATCGCGCCGCATCGATAACCAGCTGCGCGGACGTTGTGCCCGACAAGGGGATCCTGGAGAAACCCAATTCTTCCTCTCGGTCGAAGACGACCTAGTAAGGCGCTTCGGCGGCGACCGCATCAAAGGCACCCTCGAAATGTTCAACTGGGAAGAGGACGTGCCGGTGGAAAACTCCGTCCTCGTCAAGTCCGTTGAGAACGCCCAGCAAAAAGTCGAAGGCATCAACTTCGAAATCCGCAAACAGCTGGTCGACTACGACGATGTCGCCAACACCCAGCGCGATGTCGTCTACCAGATGCGAGACCGCATAGTCGACGGCGGCGACTTCCGCGAAGAGATCGGCGAGTACATCAAAACTGCATTGAGCCGCGCCGTCACGACATATTTAGACGGCGACGCCACAATTTGGGAGGTGCGAGCTTTCCAACAAGAGATCCGCCGATACTTCCCGATCCTCGAAGTCTTCACGTCGGACGATGACTTCATAGGTAAGTCACAACCAGAAATCGAAAAAGAGCTGCACGACTACGTCGATACCGTTTATCAGCAGCGCGAGCTCCTCTTCGGCGACGAGCACCTGCAGTTAATCGAACACAGCGTCCTGTTGCGCGTCCTCGACAGACACTGGGTCGGCCACCTGACACGCATGGAAAACATGCGCCAGTCCATCGGGCTCCAAGCCGTCGGGCAGCGCGACCCTCTGGTCCAATACCGGACGATGTCATTCCAAATGTTCAACGAGATGAACGAAGAGATCCGAAACGAAGTCGCGCGCACGATCTTCCACCTCGCGCCGAATCTGCCGCAACCAACTTCCCAACTCTCGAACGTGAGTTCCACTCCGCTTAAAGCCGACGCGTTGGCCGCCGCACAACGCATCGCCCTCGCACAAGCCGGCCAGCAAAGCATCATGTCCTCAGCCAACGCGCCCCGGCAGGGCACAAGCGGTCAGACCGTCGCGACCGTAAACGCTCCGACCCACGCCGCCGACGGTCGCCGACTCTCGCGCCGCGAACGCCGTGCCATCGAACGGAAAAACAAGAAGAAGCAACGCTCGAAGGCGGCGCGCTGAGCATCATGGCCGCAACTGTCGAAACACAGATGCGCGATGTCGATGATGGTCCGACGAATCATCGGGGACTGTTGGACGATCTCTCAAAACGTATCGAAGATCAACCGGCAGAGTGGCAAAACGCATTCATCGCTACCATCGCCGCTTGGCCCGTCGAGAATGAAATCGTCTATGGCGAAACTTTCCACTACTTCATCGGCGGCGAAGCCTTCAACTGGAAACGGCTAGCCGAACGCATCGCAACTCAACTCGCTGCGGAAAGGTGCGAACACCCTAATCCGCAAGAGGTTTTCGACTGGATTGCTACCTCCGGCACTTTCGGCGGATTGTCGGAGCAAGAGTTCAGACGAATCCTAGGTGTCGACGGATGGCGTGCACACCTCAACCACTTTTATGGCGTTCACATCGAACAATGCCTACTCGCAGCGGTCCAATCACGGGTCCAGAAACGCCGCTACTCCAAGGGAATGCCCCCGAGCGACGATGCCTCCGATCAAGCTTATGTGGGGTTATACGAAGGGACGGAACACGAACTCTGGCAGATATTCAAGGATGAAAACTCCGAACGATTGTCCCACCTAATCGACGAATCTGATGACGGAATCCGCAGCATCGCACTCGACGAAGAATTCACATATTGGCTCTTTAAGCGCCGTATCGACAACACCAACGCACCCCAAGTCGCGGCCGAAACCCAGCGGGGGCTTGACATGATGGCCCGTATCAATGACGCGGATGAACGCAGGGCACGATTGCTCAAAGACCAGAACGGCGGCGCACAGCTCGAATTCGGTCTCGTCAAACGTCGCAATGGAAACCCCATTACCCCGTGACAAAATCGCGGCTAAACCCTGAAGTCTTCAACGACTGGTTGGTTGAACAACCCGAGGAAAACCGTCAGCTGATCATCGACATCCGCGACGCCATCATCGCCTCCGGCCACAATTTCATGGAAGGCATCAAGTGGGGCACACCCGGCTACTGGCTCCCAGAAGTCTCGCGCCGAAACATCGTCTACATCGCGCCCCACAACAACTACGTCCGACTAGGCTTCTTCAACGGCGCTACCATGCCGGACCCTAACAACCTACTAGAAGGCACCGGCAAAAAACTCCGCCACATCAAAGTCCACGAAATCAACGACCAACTGCGCGACGCTCTAACCAAATACGTCAACGCCTCTACCGAACACGCCATCGCCGACCCTTCATCGCTCTCCGGTTAAACGGCCAATCTCATCGATAAATGCATTAACGAAACATCTGTGGTAATGTATCATTAAACCGCAACGGCACCACAACCTGTCACGATTATTGGCACCTTACAAACGCATTTCGGAACCCAACCATGACCACATTCGAAGACCTCGAAAACCGCGTAGAAGCATTGGAAGTGGACCTGCCAACGCGCAGAGGTTACGTAATTCACCTCAAAAACCTCGACGATAAATTCCAACGACTAGACGAAAACCAACAACGACTCGAACTGGAATTTCGACAACTTAACAATAAGTTCGACGGACTTGAGAAGAGAATCGACCGACTAGAGAAAAGATTCAACGTTTTCGAGAAAAGGCTCAACAGGCTCGAAGAACGGATCAACGCGCTCGAAAAGAAATTCGACTCCCTCGAGACCAAAGTCGACGAGGGTTTCTTCCGCATCGACCAGAAACTCGACGCCCTATTAGCCTACTCCAAGATCAACCTCGATTAGAATCAACCCCCAGAACAACAAAACCCAACAGCCCGGAAGGGGAGTATTACCGGACCCCTGACGCTCAACAGAGATCCGACCACCGCTGAAACGTCGGAAGCGCCAACCCGAGAAGTCGCCCCAGAGCTGCTGCGCCGAACCCTGAACAACCAATCAGGCAACTAAGCGCAGCCGGCAAACGCCCGTTACCAAGCGTCATCGAGAGGCCACCGCACACGAAGCGGCGGCAACAAAGGTGGTACCGCGAGGCACCCAAGCCCCGTCCTTTGATAGGACGGGCTTTTTTGTTCCACCGCTCCTCTGTCATTCTGAACGCAGCGTAGCGAAGTGAAGAATCTCAACGCCCCTTCCTAGATTCCTCGCTATGCTCGGAATGACAAAGACAAAACAACCAACACCAAATCAAAGCCCATCAAAAACATCAGCGTAATCAGCGGTTCAGACAAAAGCAGGCAACCCAGTGACCACCAACAACAAAGTCATCTCCATAAACCCCCGCGACCTCCCCCGACGCTTCGACGTCAAAGAGCGCGAAGCATTCTGGAGAACCCGGTGGGATGCCCTCGAAATCGCCAAACACGACAAGTCCGCCGCCCGCGAGCAGAGCTTTGTCATCGACTCGCCACCTCCGACCGCCAGCGGATCCCTCCATCCCGGCCACGTCTTTTCCTACACCCACCAAGACGTCATCGCCCGATACCGCCGCATGACCGGATGGAACGTCGTTTACCCCATGGGCTGGGACGACAACGGACTCCCAACCGAGCGCCGCGTCCAAAACTACTTCGGCGTCCGTGCAGAACCCAACGTCCCCTACATTTCTGACCTCAACGTCGGAAAACGCCGCAAGGAACTCAACCTCGACAAAGACGAGCAGCTTGTCGTCTCCCGAGAAAACTTCATCGAACTCTGCCACATCGTCACCGCCGAAGACGAAAAGACCTACAAAGAGCTTTTCAACCGTCTCGGTTTCTCCATCGACTGGACCGAGGAATACGCCACCATCGATGACCGCTGCCGCGCCATCGCACAACGTTCCTTCCTCGACCTCGACGAACGCGGCCACGTCTACACTGCCGAACTCCCAACAATGTGGGACGTCGACTTCCAGACCGCCGTCGCTCAAGCCGAAGTCGAAGATCGACCGACACCCGGCGCGTTCCATGACATCGAATTCGGCGTCTACGAATCCATGATGGAAGGCGAGGAGGGCGTGCCCGAATCGTTCGTCATCTCGACCACCCGACCCGAGATGATCCCCGCCTGCGTCGCCGTTACCGCCCACCCCGACGACGAGCGCTTCAAGCCTCTCTTCGGCAAGCACGCCATCACCCCAGGCTTCTTCGCCAAAGTCCCCATATTCCCCAGCGAAAAGGCCGATCCCGAAAAGGGCACGGGCATCCTCATGCTCTGCACATTTGGAGACGACGCCGACGTCGAGTGGTGGCGTACCCACGACCTCGAACTCCGGCCAATGGTCGCCCGCAACGGCGAAGCCGCACCGCGCACATTCGTACCGTACGGCTCCGACGAACCCGGTTGGGGTTCCCTAGATCCTCACCGCGCTCAGTTCTTCTACGACCAACTCCTAGGCATGCCCCTCGACGACGTTCGATCCAAGATCGTCGAACAGCTCAGCTGCCCCGGCACCGCCGCAAAAACCATGCAAGGCGCCGAGGACGAAGTCGAATCGCGCAACCCGTTACGATCGCCGCCACGCCCAATCGAGCACGTCGTTCGCTACTACGAGAAGGGCAGCACGCCCATCGAATACATCCCGTCCCGGCAGTGGTTCGTCCGCCTCATGGACAAGAAGCCGTTCCTCCAAGAGGTCGGCGCACGCGTCGAATGGCTCCCCGGTTTCATGCAGAAGCGATACGCCGACTGGACCGACGGTCTCGGTCACGACTGGGCCATCTCCAGACAGCGCTACTTCGGCGTAGCCATCCCCGTCTGGTACCCCATCGACGACGAAGGGAACGTCCAGTACGACGACTACATCGTCGCCAACGACGACATGCTACCCGTCGATCCCACGCTCACTCCTGCTCCGGGCTACGACGAGTCCCAGCGCAACCAACCCAACGGCTTCATCGGCGAGCAAGACGTCTTCGACACCTGGTTTACCTCATCGATGACTCCGCAAATCCTAGCCCGTTGGGGTGAAGACGGCGACCGCATGTCTAACCTCTACCCGGCGGACCTCCGCCCTCAGGCTCACGACATCATCCGCACCTGGGCCTTCTACACCATCGTCAAGTCCGCACTCCACAACGACGGCATCCCATGGCACAAAGCCATGATCTCCGGCTTCATCGTCGATCCCGACCGCAAAAAGATGTCGAAGTCCCGAGGCGCCCCCGTCACCCCGATGCCTCTCGTCAACCAATATGGCGCCGATGCCGTCCGATACTGGGCATCCAACGGACGCCCCGGCATGGACATGGCATTCGACGAGACCGTCTTCACCATCGGCGGCAAACTCGTCACCAAGCTCTACAACGCCGGCAAATTCGTCCTGATGCAAGAAGCCGAACACGGCGAAATCACCACCGAACTCGACCGTGCCTTCATCAACGACCTACGCGACACCGTCCAGCGCGCCACCAACGCCCTCGAAAACTTCGAGTTCGCCCACGCCCTCCAGATCACCGAAACTTTCTTCTGGGACTCCTTCGCCGACAACTACATCGAACTGGTAAAACGCCGAGCCCGATCCGAAACCGACGAGCAGGGCAGAACCTCAGCAGTAGCCACCCTACGCCTAGCCCTAAACACCCTCCTCCGCCTATTCGCCCCCTTCGTCCCCACAATCACCGACGAAATCTGGTCTTGGGCCTTCGCGCAGGAAACGGGTCACGCTTCCATCCACCTGGCCGCTTGGCCAATTGCGTCCGACCGCCCCATCCCGAAGCAAGGTCCTGCGGATGCCGCGGCACCCACGCGCGCCAAAACCCATGCCGTTGATGCCGGGCCTGTCAACTTCCATTTCGGAGTATCTACCGTCGAAACAACCCACGTCCCTTCGCCCATTAACGAAACCTCCTTCCAAACCGCCTGCCGAGCCATAGCCGCCGTCCGAAAAGCCAAACACGAAGCAAGCATCGGACTAGGAAAACCCCTAGCAACCCTAACAATCACCGCCACAACCGACCAACTCAACCTCCTAAAACCAGTGTCCCCCGACGTAGCCGACGCCGGCGGCGCCCCCCTAATCACCTACAACCCCACAGACTCGGACGATGGCTACGTAGCCACCGTAGAAGCCTCACTCTAGTTCCCCTCCTTCAGACGGGGATTAGGGAGACGCGGAGCGCAGCGAACGTAGGTGATGCCCGCCACCGTCCATCGATGTCATTCTGAACGAAGCGCAGCGGAGTGAAGAATCTGATTCGAGGCACAAAGACAGAGCATACTGTCGCATCCCTCTCCCCACATTGCTATTCCACAACACAATCGAGCTTGTCGAAAGCAACGATAAAATCTTATTATCATGCCAAAATTCATAATCAGGACCACTCACAGCAACCAAGCCTCCGTTTCCGCAACCGAGTTCTCCCTAGAAACCGCCTACGGCTCCGTCATACCAGCACCCGACGACCGGGACCTGAACGACATCATCCGCGACGTCAAAGACGAAAAGGGATCACCTAAATCATCAACTACGCTACAGACTTCGACCAAACCACCCAAATCCAAAGACAAGAGCCTACCCTAACCATCTGAAAAACCGCCTGCCGAGCCATAGCTGCCGTCCGAAAAGCCAAACGCGAAGCAAGCATCGGTGTAGGAATACCCCTAGCAACCCTAACCATCACCGCAACCACCGACCAACTAGACGCGTTAAAACCAGTGGCCCCCGACGGAGCCGACGCCGGCGGCGCACCGCAAATCACCTGCAATACCAAAGATTCAGACGTTGGCTACGTTTCTACGGTCGTCGCTCCCAATGATTAAGAGCTATCCCGATTCCGTCAGCCAAAGCATCTCAAGTTCGAGATTCACGATGCTAATCCCGCATCGATATCGCACTCACAATTTACCATGGAAGATCTTCTAAATCTTTCTCATCGTCTTCCGGGCTTTGTTCACTCGCCGTCGTCGTTTCGCTTTGCACTGTACGACGAACCAACCATTCGCGCCGCGTATCGGGATCTTCGTTCAATTCGTACTCTGTTCCAGTCATCCGCGTCAAATGTTCAGGTTACCGTTGCTTTCCCGTTTTAGATTGAATCCCCAAGAATCCCTCACCTGCGCATTACGGTTTACCGCCTCTGCGAGTTTGTCAGCTTGTTCGTCAGAGACGGCATCAAATTCGGGCAATCTGCAAGCCAGATCATTTGATTCTTCAAAATTCCGCGATCTCTCAACGTCTCTGGTGAATTTCGAAAATTTCGCCAACTTTGTGGCAAGCATTTTTGGGTGATCAATGAAATGGAGTTTGACCTCACGCTTAACTTCAAGAAAACAGGCACCCAACGCTTGGAATTTACCGATGAAACCATAAGGATCCGCGCCCATCTTGACTGGAAATGTGGGCACTGACCGCGCTACGGCGAACCCCAATTCTTGGCTACACCAGTCGCTCAACTTGAATTCTTCTGTCAGAAGCGCGACAAACGCGTCCATCGAGCTGAGAGCTTTTTCGATTTCGCGTTGCCACTCCCGAGTTGGATGGATATCTTCGTGAGCGATAAACACCGACATGCCCTCGTTCTCAAGGAGACCGCCTAATGCGGATGCTTTTTCTTTTTGTTCGGACGCGTGACTGATGAATATCCTCAAACCTTGACCCCACAAAGAGTCCGCCTCCGCTTGGGCATAATTCATCTGGCCGTCGTGAAGTAACCCAGTCTGTTTTCGCCAATCAGTGATGTTCTGCTGGTCGATCTTAATCTTGACGTTTGAAACATGTTCCCCATTTGCCTGATGAACGTCGTTAAGCACACGACGTATCATCTCCCTAGTATCGTTTAAAACAGGAGCTATTCTGGAATAAAGAACAATCGAGGTTGCCAGTGTGACTTCGTAATTGTTGACCCAGTGGCCAAAATCAACGTAGCCGTCGGCGAAATCAATGGTTGCGTGCGAATTGACCAGCAACTCACAAATGGCATTGCTATTCTGCGAGCTGAATACAACGTGCGCAGCGGCGATAGTCGCTTCTATGTTTGCCTCAAGTTGAGATGGTTCGTTACCGTTCATCGACATTGGGTAGTTTGGTTTAGGGCGCGATCGCTCAGAATGCATCTGGTTAACACGCTTTTGTCCTTGCAGTGATCCGACCACACGTTGGGCGAGTATCGCTAATTACTAATGTTATTTGCGAATTGACCGCCTCATCGTCAATCGCCAACACCCGCTCGGGCAACGTGATGTTCACCAACACCCGCTTGCCAAACAACTTCAAGACGCCAGCATCCACTAAAGTCCACATGCCGTCAACATAATCCTGGATCGCCTAAGATTCCTCCGACGGCATCTGCTTTGAAACAGACTCGCCACCCGTCAACAGAACCTGAGTGTGGCTCGAACTCGCCCGACACCGTGGCGATCCCGTTCGGCGGCGCACCTACGAGATAGAGCAACGGTCCACAGAGCCACCAACTCTGTGCGCGATGTCTGCGGCCTCGAACGTCAAAAACGAAGCTTCCAGCGGGCCGGTAATAACACTAACGACGTGCCGATAAGGACTTCGGAAGCGGATAGGGTTGAGAATGGCCGGAGGTTCGCCTTGGAAAAGCGGTAAACCGATGGTGCGGCACTTCACGTGCGACATTCGCATCATCGTTCCTCCGGCCAATTGAGATAGCGGCTTGCCCACTAACCTCACCTTTAGGGTACATCAACTGAGCAAAGACCCTTAATGATTACAACCACCTACAAAATCCCACCAATCTTCAAATCCCTCTAATCCCCGGTTCAAACATCCCCCACATACCCAACGCCGCCAGTGCCAAGAACCCCGACCGAGTCTCCCCTCCCATCAATCACAGCCCATCACAATCATCGGCGTAATCTGCGGTTCAGACAACCCTCTTCCCCAATAACCTCGAAACATCGGCATCCACAAGCGCCCACACGCCATCAGCACAATCCTCGTTAGCCTGATGCTCCTCCAACGGTCTCTGCTTCGGAACCGACTCGCCATCCATCAACAGCACCTCAACGTGGCTCAAAATCGCCTCTTCCGAAGCCGTCAGCGCCTCTTCCAAACTCTCGCCACCGGAAAAACAACCCGGAAGATCAGGCACCGTAACCCCGTATGAACTTCCCTCGTCGTTGTGGATCACGATCGCAAGTCGCACCGATCAATCGTCTCCGTAAAACGCAACGCGCAATGATCGGTCGAAGGTCATCATGTCCGCGATTCCTCGGCGTTTGCTGACGGCCAAATGACATAAGTCTCGCGCACTCAATCTCGGATATTGGTCGTGTAATTCCCGCGCCAGTTTCAAATCCCCCATTTCCAATGTCAGAACCTCAACAGCGTAGGTGGTAAGGACCTCCAGCGCGGCATCGAACTCGTCAACTCTTCCACCTCCAATGAACACGTGCAACAGTTCTTGCATCACCTCGATTGAAGTGTAGAGCCGAACGCGTCTTTGCAGGGCTTGCCAGAAAAACAGCCTCGAATAGTTCTGGTTCGGATGCGGCCGTCCAACGGCGTATACGAAGACGTTGGTGTCGACAAAGATCAAACGTCTGGCAACCCACGCATACGCGACTCGTTAATCGTTTTCAAATGTTCTTCCCAATCAGCCTCACGCCCCGGCCCGGCGATATCATCACACTTCCGCCAAAATGCTTCGTTCTCTTCGGCGCTGATCAGTCGCACGGGTTTTCGAGGCTTGAGCGTTACTTCGGATTCCTCCTCGTCACCATCCCACAACCCTGAGATATCAACCACGAATTCACGCCACGTAACGGCCTGATCGTCCGAATCCAAATCCGACGCCCGTCGACGCCATTCCTTGTCGGATTTCGAGAAATGTTCAACCGCCATTTCGCACCACGATCAGATGAGTTGCCACTGAACCAAATCTTACACCCCCGACACCAACATTCCGTCAATCCCGAAATCCCCAGCCCAACATCTGTGCTATTATAAACAATAGATAGCACAACGGTGCTATTACGAAGACGAAGCAGCTGTGAGGTGAAAACCAGTGAATCCCCCCAATCCGACTACGCACGACTCGGCCCGGACTCGATCCCAGCACGAGTCGCCGAGACCACACACTTCCCGAAAATCCGTCAAAGACCCCGTCACATTCGTCGAGCACTGGCTCGGCGAAAAACCGTGGGCCAAACAGCGAAAGATACTCAAGGCCCTCAAAGAAAACCGGCAAGTTGCGGTTCGATCCTGCAACGCATCTGGCAAGACGTACACCGCCGCGCTCGCAACCATCTGGTGGTTGATGGCACATGAGGAGGCGCTGGTCATCACGACCGCACCGTCGGAACGACAGGTCCAGAACACTCTATGGCGCGAGATCCGAGAAGTCTACGAGCGCAATAAAGAGCTAATCGGCGGAAAGCTCACCCGGAACCGTCTCGAACTTTCGAACAAGCGTTTTGCATACGGCTTCGCCACCAACACCGCCGAACGTTTCCAAGGTTTCCACAACGAGAACGTCCTCATCATCGTCGATGAAGCATCCGGCGTCCGCGAATTCGTCTACGAGGCCATACTCGGCCTCATGACCTCCCGCAACTCCAAAGTTCTCCTGATCGGAAACCCGTCGTCTTTGGCAGGAACCTTCTACGACGCCTTCCACAAGAATCGCAAACACTGGAAAACCATCCACATCGCCGCAACCGACACGCCGAACATCAAGGACGACCTCGAACCCGGCGACCCCCGCTACATCCGCGGGGGCGCCACAGGGGAGTGGATGCAGAGCATCCTCGAGATTAAAGGCGAAACCTCCGCCTCATATCAAATCCGCGTCCTAGGCGAATTCCCAGACGAAGCCGACGACACCCTGATACCGCTCAAGCACATCGAAAACGCCGTCGAAAGATGGTTCGAAGACATCGACCAACAGGATCCCGTAATGGGACTCGACGTAGCTCGATTCGGCGACGACCAGACCGT
This sequence comes from Dehalococcoidia bacterium, assembly GCA_965207515.1. Taxonomy (GTDB): domain Bacteria; phylum Chloroflexota; class Dehalococcoidia; order Lucifugimonadales; family Lucifugimonadaceae; genus Bin127. The sequence continues at coordinate 323,335 of OZ242286.1, forward strand.
CGCAATCGTCCGACGCGGCAACTCCGTCGTCGATCTCTCCTTCCATCGCAAATCCGACCTCATGCACACCACCGGCAAGACCCTCGAACTCGCTCGGAATCACACCGTCAAAACCATCAACGTCGACGAGGTTGGCCTCGGCTCCGCAGTCGTAGACCGCATCAACGAACTCAAACGGTCAAAGGAGGTCAGCGGTATCCGAGCCGTAGGAGTGAACGGCGGAAGCAAATCTCAGGACACCGAGAAGTTCCTCAACCTAAGAACCCAGATGTTCGACGGCCTGCGGCAGCGCTTTGCAGACGGCGAGATCAGCATCCCCAACGATCCCGAACTCATCTCGCAACTCGCATCCATCACCTACATCTACAACTCGAGAGGCCAGCTACAGATCGAAACCAAACAGCAGATACGTGATTCCGGACGCCAGTCCCCCGACAACGCCGACGCCTTGGCGCTAGCCTTCCACACCACCCGCGAACCGGAACTCCGCATGTGGATCGGCCCAAGGGAACGCACCGAAAAGCTACTCGAACTCCACCGGCAGAAACGCCGCAACAACTGGGTGTGACGCGTATCCTTTCAAACGGACCCAACCACTGACCGCAACGACCCGACCATGCCCTCAGACCTGACTGGAAAACGCCTCATCGTCACCGGCGCCGCCACCGGTATCGGACGCTCAACCGCGATCCTCGCCGCACAATCCGGCGCGCAAGCGATCGCGATCTTTGACATCGATGATGCCGCCGCTGGAGAAACCGCCAGCACCATAAACCGGCTCTCTCCGCCAACCGCAGCCAGATATTGGCACGTCGACGTCTCTGATCGCGCCAGCGTAGAGGGCAGCGTTTCGGCAGCCGTGCAGTGGATGGGCAGGGTAGATGTCCTCCTCCACTTCGCCGGCATCATGGACGGCGCGTACACCCCCATAGATTCCTTCGAAGAAGCCACCTGGGACCGCGTCATCGGCATCAACCTCCGCGGCACCTACCTCGTCGCCAAAGAGTGCGTCGCCTACATGAACGATCAACCCAACGGCGGAGTCATCATCAACACCGCATCGGGCGCCGGAGTCACCGGAGGCTCTTCCTCCTACGCCTACGGAGCGAGCAAAGGCGCAGTCCATGGCTTCACAATGGTCATGCAACGACACATCGACATGTCCAAGATCCGCGTCCAAGACATCCTCCCCGGCCGCGTTCGCACTCCGCTCGTACTCGAAAACCTCCAACAGCAACTCGAAAAAACCGGCGATCAAGCCAATTACGACGCCGAAGTAGCCGCGCTAACCGACCCCGACGACGTAGCCAAAATCGCCACCTTCATGGCCAGCGACGCAGCAAAAGTAATGCGAGGGCCAGTCGTGACCCGTTGACGCTCACGCCCCTTTCGCAAAGCGAAGGTGGCGCGAACGAGCGTAGCGATGTGAGCGGGGGATGCCCGGCCGTCAAAGCACGCGAGGGCAAGTTTCAAACCTGCCCCTACCAACAACCAACGACGAATCACCGATGCCAAGAAGGTCTATAGTTCTCCCAATCCCGAAGCGTGAAATCAGGTTTCGAAAAGAGCGCGAAGGTCTCAGATTCACGTTCCCGCACCTCAGCGCACTGCATCAATACGTCCTCCGCGGCATCCGCCGGAACCCGAGTAATCCCATCTCCATCACAAACCAAAATATCCCCCGGCAAAATCCGCAACCCGGCTACATCTACCGGAACACTGTGATCAATCATTGCGAAGTACGCGTGACCCGGCACACGTCCCGTAGCCCAAAGCGATAGCCCGGCTCGATCGATGCCGGGGATATCGCGGGCGTTGCCGTCGACTACGACGCCGACTGCTCCGAGAGCCGACATCTGGTGCGCCATTTCATCGCCTAGGATCGCGGCGCGTCGGTTCGGTGTGTCGATGTCCTGCTGCACGACGATGGTCGGGGCTTCCAAATGCGCGATGGCATCGTAGTATTCCCAGCGGCCGCTCGGTTCCTGCGACCGGCCGCCTACGCCATTAATGGGCGCCCAGGTAGATGTCATCGCGTAGCCGACAACCGCTTTTCCAGACCCATCCCGGTTCCAGACATACGGCTTCAAGTCCGGTCCCGAGTAGTCGATATGCTCGGGGACGTAGCCACCGTACACGATCGCGGCGGCGTTCTGGACCGTCGCTGAATCGAACTCGGCGAGTCCGTCGAGGATTTCGGGATTTACGGTCTTCAAGGGCGTCTTCAAGGGATGCCGTTGGCCTTGTAGCTCTCCCAATCGTCCAGCGTGAAACCTGGCTTCGAGAAGTAGGCGAAGGTCTTACCCTCGCGTTCGCGCACCTCGTGGGATTGTTTAAGGATGTCCTCGGCTTGGTCGACGGGTACGCGGGTTACTCCGTCGCCGTCGCATACGAGGATGTCGCCCGGGAGGATGCGGAGGCCTGCGACTTCGACCGGAATACCGTGGTCGATCATGTTGAATGGTCCGTGACCGGGTACGCGTCCGGTCGCCCAGAGAGCCAACCCAGCCTTTTTTACGCCCGGAACATCGCGTGCGTTGCCGTCAGTAACCGCACCGACTGCGCCTAATGCCACCATTTGGTAAGCCATGCCATCGCCGATGATGGCACCGCGTCGAGGCGGCAGGTCGATATCCTGCTGCACCACGATCGTAGGCACGTTCGCGTACGCGATCGAGTCCATGAAGTCGTGCCGACCGCTAACCTCCGGCACCGGCTCATGCAACGGCGTCCAAGTGGAAGTCATCGCATAGCCGACGGTCGCTCTGCCGGAACCATCGAGATCGTAAAGATACGGATTCAGATCGGGCCCCGAGTAGTCGATGTGCTCAGAGATATAGCCGCCATACACAATCGCCGCCGCATTCTGCACCGTAGCCGAATCGAACTCGGCAAGGCCTTCGAGGATTTCAGGAGCGACGGTTTTCAGGGGCATGGGGGTTCTCCGGTGGTGAGGCGGTATGTAACGTGTTGCTAGGGGGTGAGTTTAGCAGGTGGGGGACTAGCAACAGTTCACCGCATCACTCATAACACGTAGAATGTCGATCAAGCGGGTAACGAATGCAACGGGTCAACTGAGTGGTTCGGACAAACGAAGAGACGGAGGCGGCCAGTGACACAATGCTTCAAGAGGATTCTGGTATGGCAGATGAATCAAACGAAATCTTGTTCCGCAAAGGATTGAAGATCTACGAGCAACTTCGGCCTAAGTTGCTAACTGAACACGAAGGTGATTCGATATTCATTGATTGTGTCAGCGGCCAATATGTGATTCAGGGCAAGAATGAAACGCGCTTTGAAGCAGAAGCGAGATTGTTGAAGAAGTGTCCAGACGCGGAAATTTTCATGGATCACATCGATTCAGATGATTTCGCGTACAGTCTGCCAGCGATGACTTCTCGTTGAGGCGACACTAAGTGGTTAACGGGAGAGTGGTTGGCGGTCGGCCGTTGGTCCCGGTCGATATCGTGATCAAGGTTGGAACCACTCGTCGGGTAATGGCAATACTCGACACTGGATTTGACGGAGACATTGCCCTCCCGAACGGCGACTATGCGCAGTTGAGATCCAGCCCGCTTCCACCTCGCGATACGATTCTTGCTGGTGGGATCAAAGTGAAGTTCGACAGGTGTCTTGCGATGGTCGATTTCGATGGTCATCGACAACGAGTCGCGGCGATGGATTTGGGAAGAAGTGAGGGCGCCCAAGGAATTGTGCCGTTTATAGGAATGCGGTTGTTGCGCGGATACTCACTATGCGTTGATGTTTACGAGGGTGGTGACGTTGTGATCGATCGGCGCGATGGTTGAGGTGTAGCATAGGTCAGCGTCGCCGATCAGGGTTCGATTAACGGCGTCAACTTGTTTTCGTTGGTGAAGTCTGATCCGTTGAAGGCGGAGAAGAACATTGGTTGGCCGGCGAATGGCATCGGTGAGACGGGTCCGATGGCCATGAACGGGAACTGTTTGGATTCGGGGTTCATCGCAGACTGCGGATCACGGAAGCTGCGATAAAGGTTCATAGCTTCATGGTCGCCGCCAGCGAGTTCCTGCAAACGTCGGAATTCCAAACCGAACGATAAGCCGTAACCGAAAAACATCGACCGTAGCTGCATCAGTATCTCGGTGTCTAACCCCTGCATCGTCTGGCTGATGAACATCCACCCTACGCCATATTTGCGCGTCTCTCGGACGGCGCGCTTGAGCTCGGAGCGGAGCATGCGAGATTCATCGTCGAGTTGGGAATCGTTGCCGTAAGGGACGAATCGATGCGCCTCATCAAGGATGACGAGAGTATTTGCGGAGTCGATATTGGATGCGAGTGTCGAGGCCGAGTTCCCGACAAGTTTCTCGGCGATGTGAGTGATGATGCGTTTCTGCAACGTGTCCGACCACGATTGGATGCCTGACTGATTGGATAGATCAAGGACAATAATTGGTTTCGTATGCGACTCACTTCGCGTCAAGCGTGCGACTAGTTCCTCGATTCGTTGCTTGCCATATCCGCCAGCAAACAGCGTGGTGACGGGAGTCCAAAATCTATCGTTGAATTCATCCCAACCATCTTTCTGGAAATGATTGAGGCGATTTCTCAGAGTTTCCCAATTCGCTTTGGTTTTGTAGATGTCATTTTGTGCCTTTCTCCACAAATGCCTAAGCATCTCAATCCCGGGTTCTTTTTGATTTAATTCATGGATCTTGAAATCTCGGAGTCGTTGCATGGCGTACGATTTGGCTGCTTCACGTTCGGTGCTGCCACGGATACTCAGTCCAATGTCGAAAAAGCGACTGCTATCGAGCAGGTCTTCCAGCAGATTCCAGTCGTCAAGTTGCACTCTGGATATCGGAGCAAGTACGAGTTCGCGGCCGAGTTTGCTCTCGATAATCTCCTTTATAGCCAGTCCTTGGCTACCGACCTGTTTGTTGTTGAACTCCAATGAAAATTCGCCTTGGGGATCGACTACGAGGATACCCATCTCTGGATGCCGCGCGTACGCGGCGAGCAGCATTTTCACGAGACCAGTCTTACCAGAGCCAGTTTTGCCGAATACACCAATGTGATAGGCTTCGTCAACTCCGTGTTTACCCGATCCGAAGTGCTTGAACCACATCGGAAACGGGATGTCACTCCCGTATGCTTTGCCCAGATAGAACAGGTCTTCCCGGCACGATTGCAACGCGGCGTTTAGAAACTGCTGATTTACGAGCAGGACATTGGTGCCGGTTGACGGCACGCCGCGCAGATCCCCATGCATCATGGGCCCATTGTCAATCCGTTCGAAACTGCCGCCGATGCGCATAATCGCTGTTCGCGTGTCTTGTTGGGGCGTTATGGCTGGCAGTTTTTTGCGCGATTTGATGATGTTCTTGAATGCCTGGTCCTCGTGCCATCGGTTGCGCAACTGTATTGACGTGATCTGGCCAAGAACGCGCCTCTCCAATTTTTGACCTTCTTCTGACAATGCGTGGGAATCCAAACGAAATCCAACAAGAGCGCCAACAAGCATTGAAGTTTCGCTTTCATCGACGACATCAAGCGTCAACTCCGTATTGGTTGAAGGGCTGCTGACGACCGCCACAACGAGAGGTTCGCTTGCATCGTCGGTGGTCATTCTTCGACTTCCTCAACCATTGGCTCTGTGCGGTACGCGTTTAGCATGGCGTGTGCTATTTCGGGGTCTTCGGATCTAGCGATAAGGTCGGTTCGAATGGCATCGAGAAGTGCATTAGCACCTTGGGCGAGGCTTTTCGCGAAGCGATCCGCAACGTACAAGGGATATGGCTCCATCATTGCCGGGTTGATGCACTGACGTTTGATGGTATCCAACACCGAGTGCAGGCGTTGTTCGTCATCGCCGATAACACGGGGCATTTCGACGCGATAAGCATGGGACCAAGAATGGGGTTTGAGGTAGACGACCTGTAACTCTTCAAAAAGACCACCTAGCTCCTTCCGAAATCCTGGGAATGCCTCTGTCTGCCACGTTTGAGGCCTGCGCGTGTCGAATCTGAACGGTCCGGAGTACTCGTTGGCATTGAGGATCAGACTTGCGGTGGATCGACCGTTGGTGTCTATTTCGCGGTTTTTGAAAAGACGTGTTCTAGCGAACTCATTTGCGGATGAGCGTTTTGGTAATGCGACGACACGATTCGATGTCATTATTTCGCCGACGCTGTGGATCGCATTGGTCGTCCAGCGATCGAAGAATTCTTTGTACAGCGTATCGTTGTGACTTTCGTCAACTTCGAGCGCTTTAGAAATTGCGATTAACCCGGTGGAAAAAGCGCCGTCAAGCATAACGAGATTTCGGGCGTTGGCTTCATTCGACGCGATGTTGTACTCCATACAGAACATGAGTGCGTATGTGACTACCCGTCCGTAAGGCAACGGCTTAGTTGGATGAACTGCGATGTCATGCCGGACATTATTTCCGTCATTTTTGAAACCGATGCCGTCGACGGCGAGGGCAGAGGCAGCGTTGAGATCGAACGATGCGAGCCGCTCTGATACCAACGAGCCATCGACTGCGGAGACGGGCTCCGTCGGCATATGTGATAGGTCTGGCAGTTTTTTGACCAAATCTAGTCGACAGGCGCGTTCACGTAAACCTTCGCGCGCCTGCGCTTGGGTCTCAACGTGCGTGTGCGCCTTTTCGCCGACTTCTTCGGCGCGGTTGAGGAGCTCGTTGATTAGCGCATCAGGTAGATCGCCGAAGACTTCGGCGGCGATCTGCCGGTGATGTGCCGCGCCGATTGTCACGGTGTCGTTTTACCCCGTAACCGCGCCGGTGCTGGCGGGTTGGACTAGCTTTATGTATTTGGCTAGGGAGCCGCGGGTGTAGGGGGGTGGTTTGGGTTGCCAGGTGGAGAGGCGGTCTTGCATCTCTTCTTCGGAGATTTTTAGGTTTAGTTCGAAGTCGTCTAGGTTGATTTCGATGGTGTCTCCGTCTCGGACGGCGGCGATGGGGCCGCCTACTGCGGCTTCGGGGCCGACGTGTCCGATGATGGAACCGTGGGAGCCTCCGGAGAAGCGTCCGTCGGTGATGAGGTATACCTTTTCGCCGAGGCCTTGTCCGACGAGGGCGCCGGTGACGGCGAGCATTTCTCTCATGCCGGGACCGCCTTTGGGTCCTTCGTAGCGGATGACGATGACGTCTCCGGCTTCGATTTCGCGGCGCTGGAGGGCGGCCATGACCTCCTCCTCTTGGTCGTAGACCTTTACAGGTCCGGAGAAGCGTGCTCCGAACTGGTGTCCTGCGACCTTGAGGACGCATCCGTCGGGGGCTAGGTTGCCGTGAAGGATGACCAATCCGCCGTTCTCGGATAGCGGATCATCGACTCGGCGGACGACGTCATTTTCGTCTGGGTTCGTGTCGACGTCGGCGAGGTTTTCGGCCATGGTCTGGCCGGTTACGGTCATGCAGTCGCCGTGGATGAAACCGGCGTCGAGGAGTCGCTTGGTGACGAGGGGGACGCCGCCGACGCGGTCGAGGTCGAACATGACGTATTTGCCGCCCGGCTTCATGTCTGCGATGAGGGGAGTGCGCATCGAGATGGCGTGGATGTCGTCGAGGGTGAGTTCGATGCCGGCTTCGTGGGCGATGGCGGGTAGGTGGAGCGCGGTGTTGGTAGATCCTCCCATTGCGACGACGAGGGTTACGGCGTTTTCGAAGGCTTCGCGGGTGAGAATGTCGCGCGGGTAGATGCCTTTGCGGAGCAGGTTCATGACGGCGGCACCGGCTTCGCGCGATGACGCTCGCTTGCGCTGATCGACGTTCGGTTCCGACGCCGCGCCGGGTATTGATAGACCCAGCGCCTCGCCGATGGAGGACATGGTGTTCGCGGTGAACATGCCGCCGCACGAGCCTGGTCCGGGGCAGGCATTTGTCTCGATGCCGTAGAGTTCGTCTTCGTCCATCTGGCCGGCTTGCAACTGTCCGACCGCTTCAAAGACGGTCTGGATCTGGATGTCTTCGCCTTTCCAATGGCCGGGAAGGATGGATCCGCCGTAGACGAAGACGGATGGGATGTCGAGTCGGGCCATGGCCATCATGGCACCGGGGAGGGACTTGTCGCAACCGGCGGCGGCGACTAGTCCGTCGTAACGTTCGGCGAAGCAGACGGTCTCGATGGAGTCGGCGATGATCTCGCGGCTGATGAGGGAGCCGCGCATGCCTTCCGTGCCCATCGAGATTGCGTCGGAGACGGTGATGGTGCCGAACTCGAAGGGTGATCCACCGGAGGCGCGAACGCCGACCTTGATCTCATCGACAAGCGGTTTGATGCCGGAGTTGCAAGGCGTCACCTCATTGTGGGTTGAGGCAACGCCGACGAATGGGGCATCGATGTCGGCATCGGACATTCCCATGGCTCGCATCATGGAGCGGTGGGGCGCTCGGATCGCGCCCTCGGTCGTTTCCCAGGATCGCCACTTTCCGGGCGCACGGCCGTTGCGCTTGGTTCCGGCCCGTTTGGTTGATTGCGTTGCCATCTATCCCGCTCGCTTGATGATTTACATTCGAATCGATGGTTCCATTTTAAGAAGATCGACATTTGTGTCACTCCGGGCGCAGAGAGGAATCTAGAAGGCTTATACCTGCTCGATGGTCGCCAGAGGAGATTCTTCACTCCACTGCGCTACGTTCAGAATGACAGGGGCGGGGGTATGTCATTCCGAGGGCAAGGAGGAATCTAAACCTCTATGTCATTCCGAGGGCAGTGAGGAATCTGGGGAGTTGCGCGATGATTGCTGGGAGAGATTCTTCACTCCGCTGCGCTACGTTCAGAATGACAGGGGCGGGGGTTATGTCATTCCGAGGGCAAGGAGGAATCTAAACTTCTATGTCATTCCGAGGGCAGCGAGGAATCTGGGGAGTTGCGCGATGATTGCTGGGGGAGATTCTTCACTCCGCTGCGCTACGTTCAGAATGACATGGCTAGGGATTGATGGATTTTGTCTGAATCGCTGGATTCGCTGATTTTTGTGAGGGACTGTGATGCCCCCTTTGTCCTTCGGACATTTCCCCTGTTAACGGGGAAACCTAAGAAAGGAAAGCAAGATGCCTCCAACCTACATAGTTCCCGCGGCGCGCGCCGTGCTCTTCGACGACGAAGACCGGATATTGCTGATCAGGCGCGGCGATAATCACATGTGGGCTTTACCAGCCGGTGGCATGGAACCCGGAGAATCGGTTACCGAGTGTATGGAGCGCGAGGTGTGGGAGGAGACGGGTCTGACGGTCGAGTCATCGAAGCCGTTCGCAGTCTATTCCGAACCGAGGTTCACAGCCCCGACGCGGCCCGAAGCCCAATTGCTGACGGTGGCGTATCGAGTTGACGAGTGGAGTGGGGAGTTGCAGAGGACCACCAACGAGACGGATGATGCTCGGTGGTTTTCGGTAGATGTGTTGCGAGTGTTGCCGGATCTGATGGGTAGTTACCGCGAGACGATTGAGGATTGTTTGGAGGTTGGTGAGGGTGGTGGGTTTGTTGTGAAGTGAGCCGCGAATCCGCTGCGATTTACTGTCGATGACTTGAATTGGCCGCATTTATGGCTTCCGAACCCAATGCGAGCACATCTTCCGGCGGCGCTTCTTGATTCCCTTTTGGGGTTTTCGAGGCACGGTTCGAAATCAAGTCGTCTGCTGAGAACCATTGCCAACCTTCGGGCGCTGTTGGCCGTGGGCCGGGTAGGTGGCAGAAGTAGATCATGTCAATGTGTTGGTGTTTGCCGACTTTTTGGTCGTAGACGTCTTCGATGAGGATGGTTCGTGGGGCGGCGACTTGATCTAAGTCAGAGATTTCGGGGGTGATCTGGGTCGGGATGAGTTCGACGTCGAAACCGGTCTCTTCTTTCACTTCTCGTAGAGCGGTTTGGACGGGGTCTTCGTTGGGTTCAACGTGTCCGCCGGGTGGTAGCCAGGCTTGGACGCGGTGGTGCCAGTGTAGGAGGGTGGCGTCGCCGTTGACTACGAAGCCGGTGGCGGTGAAGTGGCGGGGGAGGGATGATTCTGGCATGGTGATCGAATAGTCAGTGGATGACGGGCGTGCGCGACCCCTTTTTCCTTCGGACGTTTCGCCCGCGTACGGGGAAACCCTGTACCGCCCGGCCCATCCCGGGCATACCCCGCTCACATCGATTCGCTTGTGCTCGCCCCTTTCGTGAGGCGAAAGGGGCGCGTGGTTACTCTGCGTATTTGGCCAGGGCGGCTTCGTTTAGGTCGATGCCTAGGCCCGGTTTATCGGTCAGGGTGATGATGCCGTCGTGGGGTATGACGTGTTCGCCGTAGAGTTCGGCTATCTGTTCGAGTGGTGGCGCGAACTCGATGGAGAACTCGTGGGGTCGGATGGCGTTTTTAATGGATGCGTAGCAGTGGATGGAAGCGATGCTGTTGATGCCAGCGCTCGGGGAGTGCGGCATTATGGGTTTGTTGTGGGTCGTGGCTAGGGTGTAGATCTTAAGGATCTCGGACGGGCCCGATGCACCGAGGATGTCGGGCTGCAGGATATCCGGGTTTCCGAGTTGGATGACATCTCGGAAACGCCATCGGTCCCAGTCCTGTTCGCCGGTGGATACGGCGACGTCGAGGGCGTCGGCGACCTGTCGGAGTCCGGGCAGGTCGTATTGGGGAAGAGGCTCTTCGAAGTGGTCGATTCGGCCGTAGTTCTCCATTGCGCGCCCAATCTGAATGGCAGTGGGTACGGAGTATCCGTTGTTGGCGTCGAAGCCGAGGTAGATGTCGTTGGGCAGGAAATCCCGCACCAACTTGAACATCTGGAGGTCTTTCGCAGGATTGGAATCTTGCCGGTACGAGCGCCAGTCCATGCGGATCTTGAAGGCTTTGTAGCCCTGATCCCAGCCGTCCATGACATCGTCGAGCATCTGGTCGGGGGTCTTGATCCAGCCGAGACCAACGCTCCAGTAAAGCGGGATGTCGAGACGTGCGGCGCCACCCATGAGTGCGTGGCAAGGCATACCGGCGTCTTTTCCTAGGATGTCCCAGAGTGCGATGTCGATAACGCCGACTACGTGCGGCGGGAGCTTGGTGATGCGCTCTTCGTCGCCGAGGTATAGGGTCTCCCAGTGGCGGTCGATCTTGCGCGGGTCTTCGCCGATGAGTAGGGGTTTGACGGTGGATTCGAGATAGGCCTCGAAGGCGCCTGAGCGTCGGGAGAGTTCGGCGACGCCGGTGATGCCTTTGTCGGTGCGGACCTGAAGGATTGCTCGGCCGAGCTTGAGAGGCGTGATGTCGAAACCGGTGATCTTCATGAGGAGAATTGCCTTTGTCGTTGTTGGAACCGCGTATTGGATTCTAGCGCAATGTGGTGGTGACGCATGATTGGTGGAGATGAAGGAACTTTTTCTGGCGGCAATGCGTCATTTCTGAAGATGGACACTTTGGATTGCATAACGGGAGGACTTTGATGCAGGTAGCTCAAGGTCTATCAAGATTGAGTTCTGAGACTGGCGCATTAGCGTTCGGTCTATTCGTAGCATTAACCGTCGTCATGGCGTTGGCGACGGTAAACTGCACCGGCTCTGAGCCAGACGATACGGCTGAAGCGGTTGTTGTCGCTCCTTCGCCGACGAGGGAAGCTCCGACACCAACCAATGTGCCGGTTTCGGAAGAGGTTGAACTGCCCATCGGCGCGACCTTGGTACTCGAATCCGTCGATGGTAAGCCAGTCGTCGAAGGATCGTTCGTCGAGATCGAAATTGGCGAGGAGTGGGCCAGCGGATATGACGGTTGTAATGGCTACGGAGGACGAATCCCTGATGGCAAGGCAATCTTTGGCGCAGAAGGGGCATTTGCGGCACCGCCTATGGCAGTGACGGCGAGGCTGTGTCTCGAGCCTGAGGGTGTTATGGAGCAAGCGGATGCATTCATGGGAGCGCTAATGGCAGGTGAACGATACCGAGTGGCGGAAGAACGATTAAAGATTCTTGATGGTGGTGGCATAGTCCGATTGGTCTTTGTGAAGCAGGTGCCCCTTGACGGCACCGCCGCGGAGTTGAGCGGTACTTCGTGGCGGCAGGTGACAGAGGCTGGCGACTCGCTTCCAGCTACCATGGCGTTCCTGGATGATCGATTGGTTGTCGGCGACACCGCTTGCAGGCCGTATCTCGCGACCTACAGCGCAACCGAGGATGGTGTGCGCTTTCCGTCGAAGTCGATGCTTGAACGCGGACGGTCGAGTTCGTGTTCGGACGAGAAGCGAATGCTTGAGGGCGAGTTTGGGGACTTCTTCACGTGGGCGAGGGAGTATGCGGTAGGGGAGCAGGGTGGGTCGAGCCGACTCACGATGAGGAGTTCTGAGGGCGAGACGCTCTTCTTTGATCCGTTGCTTGCAAAGTATGGGGATGTCGCCGACGCGGAGTGGTTATTGGTGGCGTTCGTGGAGGTAAGTCCGGTTGAGTTTGGAATGTGGCGGACTCGGACGGGATTGGCGGTCAAGGAAGCCGACTTGACTCTGACATTCGGCGGTGATGGTGTCTCTGGATCGACGGGTTGCAACTCATTCGGCGCCGATGTGATCGTGGGCGACGGGTCGATCGCGGTGAGTGCCGAAACGTTGTTTTGGACGGAAAGATGGTGTGAGGAACCGGAGGGTGTGATGAAGCAGGAAGAACAATTCCTTGATCTTCTGCCGAGATTTACTCGGTACGAGGTTTTCGCGGACTATTTGGTGTTGTGGATAGACCGCGACATGCTTGCGCTGTTTCGGGCGGGATCCGATTATTAAGCGGATTGTTTGGCTAGGGCGGCTTCGCTCATGTCAATGCCTAGGCCGGGTTTGTCGGTGAGGGTCATGACGCCGTTTTTGGGTAGGACGTGTTCGCCATAGAGTTCGGCTACTTCGTCGAGTGGTGGTGCGAATTCGGTCGAGTATTCGTGGGGGCGGATGGCGTTCTTGATGGTGGCATAGCAATGGAGGGAAGACATGGACTTGATGCCGGCGCTGGGGCAGTGGGGCATCAAGGGTTTGTTGTGGGTGGTGGCGAGGGCGTAGATCTTGAGGACCTCGGATGGTCCGCTGGCGTTGAGGACGTCGGGTTGGAGGATGTCGGGGTTGCCGAGTTGGATGATATCTCGGAAGCGCCAACGGTCATGGTCCTGTTCGCCAGTGGCTACGGCGACGTCTAAGGCGTCGACGACTTGTCGGAGTCCGGGGAGGTCGTAGTGAGGGAGCGGTTCTTCGAAGTGGTCGATGCGTCCGTAGTTCTCCATGGCGCGTCCGATCTGGATGGCGGTGGGTACGGAGTAGCCGTTGTTGGCGTCGAATCCGAGGTAGACGTCGTCGGGTAGGAAGTCCCTAACGAGTTTGAATATGGCGAGGTCGTTTGCGGGGTTGGAGTCTTGTCGGAAATTCTTCCAGTCCATGCGGAGCTTGTATGCCTTGTATCCCTGGTCCCATCCGCCCTTGATGTCGTCGAGCATCTGGTCGGGAGTCTTCATCCATCCCCACCCGACGCTCCAGTAGAGGGGGATTTCGAGTCGTGCCGCGCCGCCCATAAGGGTGTAGCAGGGCAGCCCGGTCTCTTTTCCGAGGATGTCCCAGAGAGCGGTGTCGATTGCGCCAACGACGTGTGGTGGTACCTTGGTAACGCGATCTTCGTATCCGAGGTATAGGGTTTCCCAGTGGCGGTCGATCTGGAGGGGGTCTTCTCCGATTAGAACGGGTCTGACTATCGATTCTAGGTATCCCTCGAAGGCTGGGGAGCGTCGAGGGAGTTCGGCGTAGCCGGTGATGTCTTTGTCGGTGCGGACCTGGACGATGACTCTGCCGTTTTTGAGGGGGGTATATTCGATGCCGGTGATTTTCATTTCGAGGGTATTTCCGTTGGTTGTGTGAATAAGGTATTGGGATTTTAGCGCAATTTATTCGCGGCTAATTTAGGCGACGGTTCGCGAGCGCCGTTAATCCCCCGCATTGGGTTACGGGGTGGGCACCGCGAGAATGACAGTGTGAACCCCCTGCGTCGCTTGGCTCCGGATCCCCTTTTTCCCCAGCAAGAGGGCGAGGGAGGGTTTTACGCGGCGAGTTTGGCTAATACGGCTTCGTTTAGTTCGATGCCTAGGCCGGGTTTGTCGGTTAGGGTGATGGTGCCGTTGGTAGGGATTATGTGTTCGCCGTAGAGTTCGGCGAGTTCGTCGAGTGGCGGTGCGAATTCGGTGGAGAATTCGTGAGGGCGGATGGCGTTTTTGATGGTGGAGTAGCAGTGGATCGAGGCGATGCTGTTGATGCCGGCGTTGGGTGAGTGCGGCATTATCGGCTTGTTGTGGGTTGTCGCAAGGTCGTAGATCTTGAGGATTTCTGACGGTCCACCGGCGTTGAGGATGTCGGGCTGGAGGATGTCTGGGTTGCCGATCTGGATGATGTCTCGGAAGCGCCAGCGGTCTTGGTCCTGTTCGCCGGTGGATATGGCGACGTCGAGGGCGTCGACGACTTGGCGGAGACCTGGGAGGTCGTATTGGGGCAGTGGCTCTTCGAAGTGGTCGATGCGTCCGTAGTTCTCCATCGCGCGTCCAATCTGGATGGCGGTGGGTACGGAGTAACCGTTGTTGGCGTCGAAACCGAGGTAGATGTCGTCGGGTAGGAAGTCGCGGACGAGTTTGAAAATCTGGAGGTCGTTGGCGGGATTGGCGTCTTGTCGGTAGTTCTTCCAGTCCATCCGGATCTTGAAGGATTTGTAACCTTCGTCCCAGCCGTCCATTACGTCGTCGAGCATCTGGTCGGGGGTCTTTTTCCAGCCGGAACCGACGCTCCAGTAGAGGGGGATGTCGAGTCGTGCGGCTCCGCCCATGAGTGCGTAGCAAGGCACGCCGGCGTCTTTGCCGAGAATGTCCCAGAGGGCGATGTCAACGGCTCCGACGATTTGCGGTCGGAGTTTGGCTTCGCGTGGGATCTGTTTCTGCGATCCCAAATAGAGCGTTTCCCAGTGTCGGTCGATCTGCCGCGGGTCTTCGCCGATAAGGAGAGGTTCGATGGTGAACCTCAGGAAGGCTTCGAAGAGTTGCCCGTCGGCTTCGGCGAGCCCCGTGATGCCTGCGTCGGTGCGGATCTGAAGTATCGACCTGCCACGTTTCTTGTGGGTGATGTCGAACGCGGTTATTTTCATGGGGATTCTGGGTTAAAGAGTGAGATTCTGATGCAGATTTCAGTGTAGCGCAGTTACCGCGCGTGCCATCTCTGCATCCCTTGCGGTCTCGCTTCGTTCGCCCGCGTTCCCATACGCTGCGCGACGGGGACGGAGGACTAGACGTTAAGTTCGGCGCGGCGGTCTTGGAAGATTGATGCTAGGTCGGGGTCTTCCATTTCGCTGGCTTCGTCTTGGTAGAGATAACACTGGGCTTGGCGATGCTGTTCGAGTCGGAATGCAGGTGGCTGATATTCGTTGCAGATGTCCATGACATGGGGGCATCGGTCAGCGAATTTGCAGCCGAACATGTTGGCGAAGTCTTCGAAACGTGCGGTCGGCGGTTCGTCTCCCCATTTGTTGTCGGGATCTGGCTGGGGGATGGACTCGATGAGCAGCTGGGTGTATGGGTGCTTGGGTTCGAGAATCACGCGCTCGACGGCGCCGGATTCGACGACGGAGCCGCGGTACATGACGAGGATGTTGTCGCTGATCTGGAGCGCGGTGGTGAGGTCGTGCGTGATGTAGATGACGGAGATGCCGATTTCCCGGTTGAGGCGTCGGATGGAGTCGAGGATGGTGGCGCGGAGTGAGGCGTCGACCATTGACACAGGTTCGTCGGCCAGGATCAGGCGCGGTTTTATGAGTAAGGCGCGTGCGACCATGATCCGCTGACGTTGTCCGCCGCTGAGCTGGTGTGGGAAACGGCCTAATGTATCGCCTGGTTGCAGTCCCACCATCGCCAACGCTTCCTCGATCATCGCCGCTTTGGCTTGCTTTGATGTTGCGAGTTTGAAGCGGTTGATCGGTGTTTCGAGGACGTGGTCGACCTTGTAGAAGGGGTTGTAGGAACCGAATGGGTCTTGGTAAATCGATTGGACTTCTTGCTTGAAGTTCCACGAATCTCGTCGTGACAGCTTGGAGAAATCGTTGCCGCGGTAGTACATCGTGCCGAAAGTGGGTTTGATGGTTCCCATTAGCAATCGCGCCAATGTCGTCTTGCCGGAACCGCTTTCACCAGCGATAGTGGTGATTTTGGGTTCGTCCTCGTTTATCGAGAGCGACACATCGTCGACCGCGACGATAGGCGGTTTGGTTGAAAAGGCACCGCCGCCGAAAGTTCGAGTGACGTGGTCGAGTCGCATGAATTCGCTCAATTGGTTGCCTCCTCGTCATATAGGTGGCATGCGACACCGCGGCCGTCGATAGGTAAGAATGCCGGTACTTCTCGGAAACACCGCTCATGGACGGATGGGCAACGCGGGTTAAAGGAACAGCCCGGGGGTAGGTTCAGGAGGGCGGGTTGCATGCCCGGTATGCCGACGAACTGGCGACTGATGTCGAACGAGGGGAGACTCTCTATCAGGAGTTGAGTGTACGGATGTTTGGGGTCCTTGAAGACGTCTGGGACGGAACCGACTTCGACGAGTTTTCCGGCGTACATGACGCCGATGGTGTCGGCGAATTGTGCGACGAGGCCCATGTCGTGTCCGACGAGTAAGACGGCGGCTTCGAGACCCTCTTGGAGGCGTCCGAGGGTCTGCATTATCTGACGCTGGACGACGACGTCGAGGGCGCTGGTAGGTTCGTCGGCGACGATGATGTTCGGGTCGAGGGAGATTGCGATGGCCATTGCGACGCGTTGTTTCATGCCGCCGCTGAGTTCGTGGGGGTGGAGGCGCGCGACGTTTGGATCGAGTCCGACACGTACCAGGAGTTCGTGGATACGCTCGTCCAGTTCGGATTTGTTGGGGGGACTCTCGCCTGATGGCACATGGTCCAATATCCCATCAATGATCTGATCGCCGACTCTCATGACGGGATTCAAGGAGTTCATTGCTCCTTGGGGCACGAGCGCCATTTCGCGGAGGCGGATAGAACGGATCTCTTTCTCTGGCATATCAACAACGTCGCGGCCGTTGAGGTAGATATGCCCACCGGCGATGTGTCCCGGTTCGCGGGTCAAGCGCATGATCGCCATCGCAAGCGTGCTCTTGCCACTACCAGATTCGCCTACGAGGGCGAATCGTTCGCCTTGTTTCAAGTCGAACGAGACGCCATCGACCGCCTTTACGGTTCCGCGGGGCGTGCCGTAGTAAACCTTGAGGTCCTCGACGCGGAGGGCGAACTCTTCGTCTCCGGGCGCATTTGAGGAACGCGTCGCTTGTTCAGTCGTAACCATTCTTGAGATTTGTCGTTGGGGTTTAGGGTTATACCTGTCTGCGTAGTCTGGGGTTGGACCATTCGTCCAAACCGGCGGAGATGAGGAACAGGCTGACGAAGATGATAACGATGAAGGTCAATGGGAAGAGCCACCACCACCACATGCCAAGTGTTATGGCACCGAACTGGATGACCCAGTAGACGGTCATCCCAAGCGACGGCGATGAAAAATCGCCGAGACCTAGTGCTTCAAGGCCGATGGATGCGAGTATGGAGCCGGCTACGGAGGCTACGAAGCTGGCGGTGATATACGGGATGAGGTTTGGCATCATCTCGCGGAAGATGATCGCTAGACCGGACATGCCTGACTGTCGCGCGATCTCGACATAAGGCTGCTCTCGCAAAACGAGAACTTGAGAGCGCACGGTTCTGGATGAGAAGACCCACCCGACCGCCGCGAGGCCCGCACCCAGTTGCCACCAGGCCAGTTCAGTTCCGAGTTGAATTCTGATGATGATAAGAATCAATAGTCCTGGGATCGATATGCCGACGTCGGTTAGCAATCTGATGAGTACATCCGGCACGCCGCGGTAATAGGCGGCAACGAAAGCAGTGACGGTACCGATGCCGACAGACAAGAGTCCTGCGATAAGTCCGGTGCCGAGTGTGAGGGGGATGCCTCTGAGGTTGGTTGCAAATAGATCGCGCGACTGGGTGTCGGTGCCCATGGGGTACTGGAAAAGAGAAGGTCTCTTATCTGGCTCAAGGCCCGCGATGTCCTCGCACCACGTGCACCATGAAGGTGGCAGACGCTTGTCTTGAACTGGAGCGCCACTGCTTACGAAGGCGTCCAGCCGCGATTTCTGTGCGCGGCCAGCTAGGTGAGGATCCAGTTGTCCGTAGATCAGAATCCCGATGACAGTAAAAAACAACAGCGCACTCAACATCCCAAGCCCGACGATCAGCGACGGGTTACGCCGCCCGTACAAGAATATCGGCTCAATTCGCTCTTGGTAGAAGACTCCCCAACGTCGCCGGGCTAGGCGCGCGCGGGTCCCCATGGTTGGGTTTCTTGTACCGGTCGCTCTCGCCATATCAGCATCAGTTTTGCGTGTATTTGACTCGAGGATCGATCAACGGATATACCAAGTCCACGACCATAGTGGCCAAGGCGAGGGAGATGATGATTGTCATGACAATTCCGGTTATCTGGAAGAAGTCCGAAACCCTTATTGCGTAGAAGAGAGTGTTTCCGAGGCCCGGGTATTGGAAGAGAACCTCTACCAGGACGGCGCCTGTGAGCAACGTTCCAAAGGAAATCGCCAAACCGGTGACCTGTGGCAAAAGGGCGTTGCGGATTGCGTATCGGACAAAAATGCGTGCGCCGTTCAAGCCCTTTGCATCCGCTTGGACCATGAAATCTTCGCCCTGAGTGTTGATCATCATCCCTCTCATGCCGATGGCCCAAAAGCCGACCGCGGAGAAAAGGATCGCCAAGGCGGGCAGTATCGCATGCTTCAACATGTCGAGAATGAAGGACACGCTCCATTCTGGGAGGTTGCCCGGGCTATACGCTCCGAAGAACGGGAGCAAGTTCAGCATGATGGCGAATATGAACATCAACACCAATCCCAGCATGTACTGAGGAATGGCAGATAGCGTGAGCAACGGCATGAACGCGTAGCTCAGCCAACCTGGAGACCGCGACCAACCGAGCAATGCTCCAGCGCCGGTACCAAGCACGAACGCCAAAGTGAGTGTCACCGTCATTAAACCCATCGACCAAATAATGGAGTCGGCGATGATTTCGTTAACCTTTCGTGGGAAATAAGCGATGGAGTAGCCAAAATCCAAGCGAGCTAGATCACTCATGTAGTTGATGTACTGCTCGTAAATAGGCAAATCCAAACCCAGCCGCGCCGAGTATTCCTGCGCCATTTCGTTCATACCGGCTTGGACGGAGCCGCCACGTTGCGCCTCGAGTAGCAGTTTCTCTTTGACCGGGTCTTGTCCTGTTAGACGTGGAAGGACGAAAATCACCGTAGCGGCGACCCAAACGGTAAGGAGGAAAAGCATAAACCTCTGAACGATGAAGTTGCCGAAAAACCCGGACAGGAACATCAAAACCGGGCTTTGACGTCCATCTAGTGCGGGATTTCGCCGTGAACTCGTCCGAGTTGCCAAAGAATCGCCGTCCAAAGTTAGTAAGGGTGGTTGAAATGCCTACAGCGACTCGTAATGTGAACCCGCCAAAACAATGTCACAAGCGATTGTATCGAGTCGAAGCGATATGTGCAAGTTTCGGGGTGTTCTGCGGAGTTCGATCCCTTGAGCGCTTGTGCCCCCCTGCGTCTCCCTCCCTTCGCGAAGGGGAGGGTTAAATCGTTGCGATGGGAAAATGACGGTTAAAGACGGTGGCAATTATATACTTGACACACCCATGAATTCGCGGTAGAATCTTAGGTATGAACGATGCAAGTATGCCAATGCCACAGGATTTGACGTTTCACGACGTGATGCGATGGTCGGATGAGCAATGCCGACGCTATCTCGAAATGATGCGATGGGGCGATAATCCCACCTGCCCCAAGTGCGGAGCCGAAGAGCCTTACCGCATAACCCGCAAATCCCGCACCAAGAACCACGTATCGCACCTTTTCAAGTGCCGCGAGTGCAAACGTCAGTTCAGCACCACAGTCGGGACGATCTTCGAAGACTCGAAGATACCGCTTCACAAGTGGTTCGCCGCGATCTACCTGATGTGCGCTTCCAAGAAAAGCATCAGCGCGCACCAGTTGCACCGCTCGTTGAACGTCACCTACAAGTCGGCGTGGTTCATGTGCCACCGCATCCGCAACGCCATGTCTGAAACCGACAACATCCCGTTCTCCGGCATCGTCGAAGTGGATGAGACCTACGTAGGCTCGAAGTCGAAGCGCGGGCACAAGGTCTGGCATGAGCGCATTAAGGACGAGGAAGAAATGGGATTGCGGCCCAAGACGAAGCGCGCGCCGCTGGACGGAAAGACTCCGGTGTTCGGGATGCTCGAACGCGACGGGCGTGTGAAGTCGCAGGTCGTCGATGCGCCTAGAGCCGACACGTTGCGCCCCATCATCATGGACAAAGTCGATGCGGCAAACACCACGTTGATAAGCGACAGACACCCTGCCTATCGCAACATGAAGCGGGAACTGCCGCACGAGACGGTGAACCACGAGCTCGAGTACGTGCGACGCGACAACCCAATCATCCACACTCAGAACATCGAGAACTACTGGTCGATCTTCAAGCGCGGGATCGTCGGCACGTTCCACCACATCGGCGAGGGATACCTGCCCATGTACCTCAACGAGTTCGACTTCCGCGCCAATCGGCGCAAGATCAGCGACGGCGAACGGTTCGCTTCTCTGATGGCTCAGACGCAGGGGCGTCTTCTCTGGTACTGCAGGACTCCTCAGCCTGAGAATCCCTGCGCTTAGAGTAGGGCGCGGTCGCGAAGAACCGTATCGCTTCCGCGAACGGCATATCGATCTTGATTCCCTTGTCTTCGCTCATGCCGCCATCGGCAGCTGTGGCCGCCTTTCCTCGAAGTAGTCTTCGACAGTGTATATCTGCAACGCGGGAACTTCCATGAAACGCCCCGCGTTCACCGCCGCGTCGCGCATCCCGTGCGTGACGCGATCCTCGAAACAGGTGAATATCCCCAGATCCGCGCCTGCCTGCTGACGCGCCCCGTTGAAAGCCTGAACGTCGCCGGGTCCCGTAGAACCGCCCTTCACCTGCGACACCATGTCTATGAACTGCCCTCTGCGTATCGGCATACGTCCCCAACCGTCTATGCCCTGATCCCCGCGCTGACGGGTGTTCGCCTCCATTCCGTCGACCAGGGATGCCGCCCATCGCTCGAACTTGAACTTGTCGTAATCCGCCAGCGTCTTCGCGTCATCACGCGTCTTTGGCATTCCCACGAATTCGATTTGGTCCCACAGGGAGTCGAAGTGAGTAGTCAAGCGCCGCTCGATGATCTTGCAGGCGTTGACGCAGATGTCTATTCCGATCCATCGCCGATTGAGATTCTGCGCGGCGTGAATGGCTGTCCCGCAACCGCAGAACGGATCGAGAACCGTACCGCCTTCGTCGCTCGAGGCTTTGATCACCCTTTCGAGCAAAGACACCGGCTTCTGTGTCGGATAGCCCATCCTTTCACTGTCATTGCCGCGCAGGAACTGAATATCTGCCCAAACATCAGATATAGGCCGACCTTTTGCGACGATCTCGTCGATGTAGCGTTTGTAAGGCTTTTGTCCTTTGGCTTGCCCGCGAGTTTCCCACACCCACTCCTTCCCGTCAGAGTCTTTATGAACCTTCCGTCTCAAGTCCTTGATCTTTTCTACCCGATCGTACGGAATCGCAATCGCACTCATGCGTACCTTAGCGTTTTGGGACGATTGGTAAAACAGCAATACATCGTGTTTGGAATTGAATTTGGACGTGATGTGCATTTCACGCCCGCGGTATGCCCAGACGATCTCGTTGCGGAATTGCTCCCCCCCCCCCAGATGCCATCCATCACCGCTTTCAAGTAATGGCTCATGGTCGGATCGCAATGCAGGTAAATCGAACCGGTCGATTTCAGCACACGCCGACATTCCGTCAGACGATTCGCCATGTAAGAAAGATACGCAAGTTGTGCGCCTTCGCCCAGCATCAAGCGCAGACCCTCCATCGTCCCTGCGAGGCTCGGCTGAGCCGCCACTTCCACGAAATCGTCTATTGCCTCATGCCACCTCCAAGTGTCATCGAACGCCACCCACTGCGCGCCGCCGATGTACGCGTTGTAGAGCCGCTTTGAGTTGAACGGCGGATCGAGATATATCAGATCGACAGATTCGTCGGGTATGTGTTCCCGCATCACCTCCAGACAGTCCCCGAAGTAAAGTTGATTGGTCAAGATCGCCTCGCCCTTCTTGTCAGTTGCCAACGTGCTTAGATGTTACAGCCAACACGAGGGCAAAAGCACCACCAGACGAGGCGATCACCCAGTGGTAGAGGGTGTGTCAAGTATATAATTGCCAAGACGGTTGACAATTTTTCGCGTAGAGTACAGAATTGGATGTTGATCGTTGTCAAGCGCTTCGGGCTTCTTCGCCGCGGTTTGCTGTGCGTCTGGAAAACCGACAGATTTTCGCTTGACGTGCAGGTTAAAGAGATGAGGAAGATAGAACAATGAATCTCCCCGTTAAATTCGGGCGGTATGGTTTGTTGGCAACCCTCGTGAGCGTGATGGTGCTTGGCGTCGTTATCGCTTGTGGTGAGGAAGAGCCTACAGCGACTCCCGTCCCGCCGACCGCGACTTCAGTCCCGGCTACCGCGACTGCAGTCCCGCCGACCGCGACACCGGAACCCCCGCCGCCATCTGAGGCGATGGGCATGGTCTTTGACCCGGGCGAAGTTGCAGCAGAAGACACTCTGACCCTGTTCCACGGCGGTTCAGAGGGACGCTTCATCGACCACGAACTTTGGAACCCATACGCCATCGGTGCGAACCACCAGCAGGGTCCAAACTTGATCTTCGAGCCGCTCGCGTTCTTCTCGGCATTCGCCGATGAAGAGATCATGTGGCTTGCTGAGAGCTACAGCTACAACGACGACTTCACGGAGTTGACGATTAACTGTCGCGAAGGCATCACTTGGAGCGATGGTGAAGCCTTCGACTGCGAAGATGTTGTCTACACGTTGAACACGCTCAAGGAACTCAAAGAACAGGTTCGATGGGGCAAAGACATTGACGCGGCGATGGACAACGCCGAGTTGGTCGACACATACACCGCGAAGGTGAACATGCTCCGACCAGACCCGCGCTTCTTCTTCCTGTTGACTTACAAGTTCGACATCGGTGTCTACATCGTTCCTCAGCACCACTACGAGGGTCGCGACTGGACCACCTTCGGAGACTACAACCGTGAGAACGGCTGGCCGCTCTCGACTGGACCTTGGCAGGTTACCACCTCAACCGAGCAGAAGATCTTTGACCGCCGCGATTCGTGGTGGGGCGAAGGCGTTGCCGACTTGGGCGATTACGCCAAGTTACCGGAAGTCAAGCGCATCATCTACATCCCGGGTGTACCCCAGGAGCAGCGCGCACAGGCATTGATCGCCGACCAAGTTGACGGTGCCGCCATGACGACTCCGTCGCTCATCAAGGAAACCCTTGACCAGAACGAAGACTTGATTACTCACTCTGGTCGCGGCGAGCCGTATGGTTACGTCGACTGGTGGCCCGTATCTATCGCTTTCAACACAAGCGGTAAGTTCGGTCCGTATGACAACCCGGATGTCCGATGGGCGATCTCGTTCTACCTTGACCGCGAGGAACTTAGAGACCTAGCCTATGACGGTGCTGCTGCCTTCAACCCGTTGACTATGCCGCAGTATCCGCCACTCCAGCCGTACTTCGACATTGCGACTGAGGTTATGGACGAAATCGGTCGCTCTACGCTTGACTACGACCCGGACCGGGCCGACGCGTTGCTAGAAGCAGCCGGCTTCCATTTGCACGACGGCATGTGGGAAGACGAAAATGAAAACACCATCAACTGCGAAATCGTCGGATTCGGTGCTTGGGCTGACCTTGGGCCAGCCGTTGCACAGCAGTTGACGAACCACGGTATCAACGCGAGCTACGGTCAGCCGACCGACGCTTCGAGCAGAATGGCGGAAGGTAACTTCGAATGCCTGATGTTCGGACACGGTGGTTCAGTGCGTGATCCATACTTCACCATGAAGCTCTACCAGTCATCGTCCGTGAACATTCCGGGTGGTCACCAGGTGAACTTCTACCACTGGGAAAACGAAGAGTGGGACGAGTTGACGGACGAGGTTGCGAAGACTTCGCCGGACAACACTGCGGAGATGTATGACCTCTGGCGCCAGGCTGCCAAGATTTGGTTGACCGAGTTGCCCGACGTACCGATCCTCGAGTTCTACCACCGCATCATCATGAATGAGGCGCGATGGACGAACTGGCCGCAGGGTGATGCCTCACAGGGCGCTCTCGACGTGACCGGTTACGTGAACGAGGCATGGTGGCACTTGACTTGGTCACTGGTCATCCACCAGCTGGAGAAGACCGGCTAACCAACAGACGTTCGCTGATCCAGTCGGCGCGGGGTTGATCTCTGCGTAGCGCATCTGGTTCAAAGAGCCAATCGAAGCGGTCGCGCTTGGTAACCCAAGCGCGACCGCTTCGCCTTATGTTGGAGCGTCGTTGGAGTACGCAGTTTCTCGATCTTGACGACGTTGATCCCTTAAGACTCAATCCATCGACGTGTTGCACAAGAAAAAGAATTTGACGCTTGCACTCGGTGCGTTTGCGGCGGCGTTATGGTTGTCGGTAGCGTGCGGGAGCAATGGTGAACAGTCGTCGGAAAGTGGTGCCGCGGTTGCGGTCGACGAAGGTACAGTCGTCACGATTGGCGACAGGGCAGAGCTTCGTGGGATCACGAGGCCCAGTGCGATCTTTAGTGCCGACGACTTTGCGGATGCGGGGTGGAAGAAAAACAAAGAATATGACTTGGAAACGCTGCCCGAAGCGGAAGCGGCACTGTTCGGTTTCTTCAACCGGAAAGACATCGAGCTAAGGATTTACCCATCGCACGAGATCGCGACGTCGGTCGGCAAGGAATCCGCAGAACAGGCGATAGCTACCGAAAAGGTTTCCGGTCGCGGAGCTGGCTTTTCGAGCGTCACTTTGTATGGCGCGTATCTGATCGCAGGTAATGTAGTGATGTTGTGCGAGTTCTCAGTGCAGGATTGCACAGATCTATTGGACGAAATCTCACAGTGAGGTTGCGGCGCGTCTTCGTGCGATTTCGGTTATTGCGTTTTTGTGTCGCGTTGATCGCGTTCTTGGTCATTTGCGGTTGCGGACCGGGCGGGTCGGGTACCGAAGACGGTCATGGACGCGATGCAGTAGCCGAAACTGCGGTAAATGTGATCGGTGATCGGCTTGAAATCAGCGCGTGGACAAGGCCGAACACCGAGTTTTCGTACGAAGATTTCATCGCTGTTGGTTGGAAGCAACGGCAGGTCTATGAGGTTTCAACGCTTCCTTCCGCGTTGGAGGCGCGTTACGGGTTTTTCAACCGCCGAGATGTCGAGATCCGACGTTATGCTACCCATGAAGATGCCAAAGGCGTCGGTGCTGAATCGGCTGAGGAAGCGATAGACCGGACCGTACATGACGGTTCTGGATTCGCGAGCCGACGTGTTTACGGCGGGTATCTGGTCGCAGGCAATTTGGTGATGATGTGCGAGGTCTCGACTGACGACTGTTTGAATTTGATTGAGGCGGTTGAGGCATTAGACGCCGAATAGATGGATCTCTAGTACTAGCTCGACGTCTGGTTCAGATGGACACCACGGATCCGCGGAGGGAGTCCCGGCGATTATCCAATGCGTCCCTCCAAATAGAAAATGCCCGTAAAATACGCCTACCAATCGGCTGCGAATCGAGGTGGGTGTATGCAGTTCTCTGGCAGATTAGTCATCATTGCCGCGCTAGCGGTATCGGTTTTGATCATCTCGAACATCATCGCCGTAAAACCGGTTTCGCTGTTTGAGATGCCGTTCGAATTCTTGGGCAGCAACTTGTACGTTGTTTCAGCTTCGGTGATCTGTTTCCCGCTGGGTTACATCATCTCGGATGTCCTGACGGAGGTTTACGGATTCCGGGTGGCCAGAGGCGTGATATGGCTGGGGTTCGCGTGCAATTTTTTAGTTGTAATCATCATTTGGATTGTCGGCGGGATTCCGGGAGCTGTGTTCTGGGCAGATCAGGCTTCATACGAGACGATCTTGGGAGCCACGCCGTGGATATTGCTGGGAAGTTTCGTCGCCTACTTGGTGGGAGAGTTTTCAAACGCGATGGTGATGGTGGTGTTGAAAAACAGGACCGAGGGTCGAATGTTGTGGTTGCGAACGATCTCGTCGACCGTAGTCGGACAAGGTATTGATTCGATTCTGTTTTACTCGATCGCGTTTGGAGTTTCAGGAATCTGGGGGTGGCAAGGCGCGATCAACGGGGCGATTCTGGCTTGGATCGCCAAGACGCTTTACGAAATCCTCGCGACGCCATTTACCTACATGGTGGTCAACTGGTTGAAGCGAACAGAGAAGATGGACATCTACGATGCGCCGAGATCACTCAATCCATTTGGCGTGTTCGGCGACGGCGATCAAGGGAGCTTCAACGCGGCGAATGCTTGATGTCTAGCCAGATACCGCGGGTATAGCGAGGGGTCACGGAAGCTTTTCAAGCAGGTTGTCGCAGTTGTCGATGGACTGTTCGCTTTCGAGGCCTTCGCACATCATGATCATGTTGCCGATCACGATGTAGTCCCAGTATCGAGGCGAATATGAACATCCTGAGTGCGGGGTGTCGGCGTCTCGGCTGCAGCGTCTTCGGTCTTTGGCACCCTCTTCCCAGATGATGTCATCGCCGATGACGATGGCATCGTCGCCGGTCACGTGTTCGGCGTACTCGATGCCTTGGTCCAGGAGTGTCTGGTGGTCGGGGTAGAAGCGGACTTCGTAGTCGAGCCGGTTGTAAATGATGCGCCATGCGGCGTCGGCACCAGGAAGGTCTTCTACGTCGTACTCTTTGTTGGCCTTGACGCCGGCCGTTTTTAGGTCATCGATCGTGTAGGAACCATCGGCGCTACGGATCCGAGGGTCGCTCGGTGTCCCGGGTTCGATCACCTCGATTTCGCTGCTGTCACCGCCTCCGTCCGTGTCAGATCCACAAGCCACCGACACGACTGCGATCGACAACGCACTCAGAACGACGAGTATATAGAGGGCACGAATGGTCGGAAGTGAGAATGTTTTCCTGTTCATCTTGACCTCGATCTTGGCGTTGGGCTTTTCAACGGAGGGTTGCGTACAACGCTTCGCAGTTGTCTATAGCGGAAGCGGAATCCCTGCCTTGGCATAGTAGCACCAAATTGCCTGCGATCACGTAATCCCCGTATTTGGCCAAGTCGCATCTACCGGAATGGTGCGAACCGCGTACATTCGCGGCACACATCTGGCGTTGGCTAAGTCCTTCGTCCCACCTTTGGACGGAACTGGCGATGACGGCATCAGGCCCGGTAGCCTCATTTGCGAAATCTACGCCATGCGTCAACGCGGTGTCGTGATCGGGATAAAAGCGAGCTTCGAATTCTTGGCGATCGTAAGGGTCGGGTCCGAAGAACCCGTAGATCGCCGCGTCGGCCCCGAGCAACCCGTCGACGTCGTAGGTTTTGCTCAGTTTGAAGTTCTGTAGGGTGTCGAAATCTTCGACCGAGTGGATGCTGTCGGCGTTCAGAACGTGAAGCTGGCGCTCGGGTTCGGGTTCCTCGTTGCTCGGAGCGGCGACCGGGGTTGGGGTCGTTGTTGACGGAACTCGGGTTCTTCCGACGACTTCGTATTGGTTGGTGTCGAACGCGTCGTCACTGGCGCTGCCACATGCCAAACTGAACGCAAGTGCGATCGGTAGAGCCCAGATGGCGACTAGGCCGGCGATTCGTGATTTTTGCGATCGAAACGTCGGAGTTTTGATCATTGCGACTGCAACGCGTCCATGAGGGCGTTGCAGTTTGCGAGCGAGGTCTCGGAGTCCTTGCCTTGGCAGAGGAGGACGAGATTTCCTGCGACTACGTAGTCACCGTATTTTGCGTTGTCACACTTGCCGGAGTGGTGAGAGCCTCGAACGTTTCCGGAACAGGCTCGGCGCTGGACAAGACCTTCGTCCCATCGTTGGATATCTTTGGCGATTACCGCATCCGGTCCAGTGGCTTCGTCAGCGAAGTCGACGCCAGTTGTGATCGCCGTATCGTGGTCGGGGTAGAAGCGGGCTTCGAACTCTTGCCGGTTGTACGGGTCAGGACCGAAGAAGCCGTAAATTGCAGCGGTGGCATCGTCGAGGCCTTCGGTCTTGTATTCCTTGCTCTTCTTGAAGTGCTTGGTGTTTACAAGGTCGTCGACGGTATAGACGGCATCGGTGCTGACGATTTCGACGCCTGCCGGGCCGCTAGCAGCCTCTTCGACGACAGCTGCGACGCCTTCGCTGCCGCCATCGGTGTCGGTGGACGTAGTTTCATTGGATTCGGCGCTACCGCAAGCTAAGGCGAATGCTAGCGCGGCTATCAATAGGCACAGGCCGGAGGAGCGCAATCCGAGCATAGTTACTCTTCGCAGGATCATCTCTTCGTACTCCTGAGTGTTGGGAGTTGCCGCGATACGTAAGTCGAGGCATTTTGACAGATTACCGATTATGTCTACATATCTTATCAATACGAATCGGGCGCGCCGTGAAATCGGGTGTTCTATCGGTTTTCGAGGGCTTCGATTAAGGCGGTGCAGCGGTTCCAAGCTTCTTCTTCATCGCGGCCTTCGCAGAGCAGGACCATGTTGGCATAGATGGCGTAGGCCCCGTATTTGGGTTTGATGGTTCCGCGAAAGTCAAAGATAGCGCGGCGGTCTTTGACGCCTTCCTTGTATTCGGCTTTGTCGACATCGAGAACGGCATCTTCGCCGCTTCCCTCTTCGGCGGGCGCAGTTCCGAGTTCGACGGCGTCGGCGTGGGATTCGTAGAAGCGCGCCTCGTATTCGACGGCTGTGCCAAGGATTCGCCAGAAGAGGAGACGGGCTTCTACGCCACCGGGCAGGGTTTCGACGTCGTATGTCTTGCCGGATTTGAGGCCGAGCGCGACGAGGTCATCGCCGGAGAGGATGTCGGATCGGTCGAAGATTCCGGTTTCGGATTCGGTTTCCACAACTGGCACGTCTTCGCCTATCCCGGTGGTGTCGCTACCGCAGGAGATGGCAACGGAGAGAAGGAGCGCCAAAGCTGCGATTGCTGTCGGCGTTTTCACCGGTTGTCGAGGGCTTCAAAGAGAGCGGAGCAGCGGCTCCATGCCTCGGCATCGTCTTTACCCTCGCACAAAACGACCATGTTGCCGTAGACGCCGTACCCGCCGTACTTCGGTTTGAGTACGGCATTCGGGTAACGGAAAATCTTCCTGCGGTCACGGATTCCTTCTTTGTAGACTGCGTCGTCCACGTCGATGATGGCGTCTTCGCCACTTCCTTCTTCTGCGGGGGCGGTACCCAGTGCGACGGCATCATCGTGCGAACCGTAGAAACGTGCTTCGTATTCCACGGCGATGTCGTTTACTCGCCAGTAGAGCAATCCAGCTTCGACTCCACCCGGCAAGGTCGAGACATCGTACTCTTTGCCAGATTTGAACCCGAGTGAGACAAGATCGTCCGTCGATAGCAGACCATCGCGAGCGAGCACTCGGCTATCGGTCGCGACCATATCGACTTCGGCTTCGTCGACGGGTTCGGCGGCCCCGCCTTCGTCAGATCCACATCCGACCAACAAGATCGTCAAGACGAGCGGCAATAGCCAGATGCTTCGCATTTTGGTCATTGTTCCGTCGCCTCCGTCAACGCGTTCGCTAGTTCTTCGCAACGTTCGAGGGCTTGTTCGCCCGCGGCACCGCCGCAGAGCATCGCGATGTTGCCGTATATTGCGTAGTCGCCGTAACGCGGCCCGGTCCCGCTGCGTGCCCCGCCCCCGACGCCGGATCCGACGATCATGCGTCGGTCTTTGACGCCTTCCTTGTACGTCGCGTCGTCTTCGGTCAGGATGGCGTCGGCACCCGAGCCCTCGTCGGCTAGCGCGGTTCCATGCTCGACTGCGTCGGCATGGCTAGCGTAGAACCGGATCTCGTAGTCGATAGGGTCGCCGGCGGCGATTCGCCAGAAACCGAAGACCGCCGCAGTAGCGCCCGGGAGAGTTTCGACATCGTAGCTGCGTGACTGTTTGAATCCGATCCCTTTGAGGTCGTCGGGGCTGAAGATGGTTTCGACGTGCGTGACTTGCTGAAAGCCTTGGGGGGCGGAATCTGCTGCGCCGTCGCCGTCGTCGGTGCCGCAACCGAGGAGTATTACCGAGAAAGCGCAGATGGTCAGGAAGAGAAGGTATTTCATCGTGATGACTATCCAGTGGATTCTTTCAAGGCGTTTGCCAACTCTTCGCAGCGGTCGAGCGCTTGATTACCGACAGCGCCTCCGCAGAGCATGGCGATGTTTCCGTAGATGGCATAGTTTCCGTATCGAGGGCCGGTCCCGCTTTGAGCACCGCCACTCGGACCGGTGCCTAGGACCATCCGGCGGTCCTTGACGCCATGTTTATATGTTGCATAGGTGTCGATCAGGTGGGCATCGGCGCCCGATCCTTCATCGGCCGGGGCCGATCCGAGTTCAACCGCATCTTGATGGTTCGAGTAGAACCGGACCTCGTAGTCGATGGGATCGCCAGAAGCAATGCGCCAAAAACCGAAAATGGCCGCGGATGCGCCGGGCAGGCCTTCTAGCTCGTAGCTTCGAGCTTGTTTGAAGCCGATGGTTTTGAGGTCGTCGGGCGTGAATATGGTGTCGATGTCGGTGACCTGTTGGAAGCCTTCGGGTACGGATTCGGCGGAGTCTCCAGTGTCGGAGCCGCAGGCGGCTACGATTGGGATTGCGAGCGAAGCGGCAGTGATCGCGGTTAAGAGAACGGGGATTTTGCGGTGTATGCGCAAGGTTGCGGATGTTCTTCGAATCTGTGTGAATGATATCGAATATGGCGTGTGAGATGGTTTGTAGACTTGGAATGAGTGGGGCTGTAGCTCAGTGGGAGAGCGCCTGCTTTGCAAGCAGGAAGTCACGGGTTCGAATCCCGTCAGCTCCACCATTTCTTTTGTGGCGAGCGACCCCGCGTTCGTGATTTGGGACTGCGTCGTGGGTGTAGGGTGAACATTCGGGCAGACCAATGATATTCGCATCCGACATCAGCAAGTCCTACTCGGAGAGGACGTTGTTCAGCGGACTCACCTTGACTATTGAGTCGGGTGACCGGATTGCGTTGATCGGTGCGAACGGGTCTGGAAAAACGACGCTGTTGGAGATTCTTGCGGGCAATATCGATCCGGAATCAGGGGATATATCCAGGCAACGCGGCGTTACCGTCGGTTATCTCAGGCAGGAGCCGGATCTGTTTAGTGATCGGTCTCTATTGCGGGAGGTCCTGGACGCAGACGTTGAGGCCAATGCTTTGAAGGCGCAGATCAACGTTGTGGAAGAGGCATTGGCGTCAGAGTCTGATCCTGACCGACAGGGGGATCTGCTGGACCAGCTCAGCGAGCTTTATGAGTCGTTGGATTCCGCGGGAGGGGATGGACGCGAGCACGAGGCTAAATCGATCTTAGCGGGCCTCGGTTTCAAGCAAGACGATTTCGAACGGCCGATGAGTGAATTCAGCGGCGGTTGGGTGATGCGCGCTGGGCTTGCAAGAATTCTGTTCAGCGACCCCAATCTGTTGCTGCTGGACGAGCCGACCAACCACCTTGACCTCGAAGCCAACATCTGGTTTGAAAAGTACCTGGCAGGGTTTCAAGGCGCGGTGGTGGTGACGTCACACGACCGAACTTTTTTGAACCAAACTGCGACCAGGGTGGTTGCGATAGAGCCGGATGAGGTGGTGTTGCACCGGGGTAATTACGACGACTACCTCGTCGCCCGTGAGTCTGCGCTTCAGATAAAGAGATCGGCGGCGGCTCGTCAGGAGCGTCAGATCGCGAAGCAGATGCGCTTTGTCGAGCGTTTCCGTTATAAGGCCAAGAAGGCCAGCCAGGTACAGAGTCGATTGAAGCAGCTCGAGAAGATGGAGATCATCGAGTTGCCGAGAGCGACGAAAAAGGTCAGCTATTCATTTCCGGAGCCGCCGCGCAGCGGTACGCAGGTGATAACGCTCAGGAACATTAGCAAGTCATACGGTGAAAATGTGGTTTATCGGGGTTTGGACCTAACGTTGGATCGGGGGGACCGCGTCGCGCTGGTTGGACCTAACGGTGCGGGTAAAACTACGTTGTTGAAGATTCTGGCGGATGTCATTCCGTTTGACGATGGGCAGAGGAAGACTGGCCACAACGTGATCACGAAGTATTACGCGCAGCACGTGCTTGAACTCCTGAACCCTAACAACACTCTGCTGAGCGAGCTACGCGCGGCGGCGCCGATGGAATCGGACCAGAATCTGAGAAACACGCTGGGCGGTTTTCTATTCAGCGGAGACGACGTCGACAAGCGCATATCGGTTCTTTCGGGTGGCGAGAAGGCGCGCGTGGCGTTGGCCAAGTTACTCCTGCAGCCCAGCAATTTGCTCTTTATGGACGAACCGACCAACCACTTGGACATCGCGTCGAGAGAGATCTTGGCGGACGCGCTTGGTGATTATCGGGGGACGATCTGTTTCATCACGCATGATCGGACGCTGATCGGTCAGGTTGCGAACAAGATCGTGGAGATCGACGGTGGTCGTCCGACGGTTTATCCGGGGGACTACGACGGCTACCTTTACCAGAAGCAGATCAAGGAAAAGAACAACGTCGCAAACGCGGTGTCTGTCGACGGCACCCAGCGAGCTCCAACCAAACCTCGGTCAAACGGTCGTGGTCGGCGACGGATCGACGTGGCGGAGATGCAACGTCGATCGCTCAACCGAGAAGCTGCGAGACTGGCTGAGCGGATCGAGGATGTTGCCGCGACGTTGAGCGAGCGTGAGGCGAGAGTTGCGGCGTTGGAGGCAATGTTTGGTAGTCCCGATTTGTACGATGAGCCGGACAGGGTTGCGGGTCTGAGTATGGAGTATCAGGAGTTGAAGGCGGAGGCAGGACGGCTTTGGAGCGAGTGGGAAAGGTTGTCGGTGGAGGCGGAAGAAATCGACGGCAAGATCGCGCGTCTGACGCCGAGTTGAGATTGCGGCCAGCAGCTGACGCTGTCCAATTCCGAGTCATGTACTAAATCTTCTTGTTTAGAGGTCTAAAGTGTGCGTAAAAGCAACCGTTGAGATTTATTGAACGCGGTTGGGAAAGAGTTCATTCAATTCGACCGATTTGGGCGATTGGGAATCCTGGGTGTATAAATGAATGTTTGTGATACCGCGTAGCGCGGAATGAAATTGTTGGTTAAATCTCCGACGACTTTGAGTCTGGGTAAATAGGGAGAAACGAATTCAATGCGAGCAGGGAAGATTGGTCTACGGTTGTTGGTTTTTTCGATGGTTGTTGTGACGACGATCGGAGCGGTCGTATTCTTGCAAGGCGATGTTCGCACTTCGGCGCAGGAAACGCCGAAGTGCGAGGTTATCGATTTGGGAACGTTGGGAAGCGACTCAGATGGTGGTCTCAGTGCTGAGGGTCGATGGAGTACGGAGGATTGCGACTCAAGTTTTCACGTAGATAGCGACGCTCACAATTACCGATTTGCCGTAGCGGGGGCTGGTCGTATCAGGATCGAATTGAAGTCATCGGATGCCGATGCTTTCCTTTATCTGTTAGACGGCGACGGCAACAGGATCACTGACAACGACGATGGGGGCGGAAACCTCGATGCTCGGATTGAACGCGACCTGGCGCCTGGGAGTTATCTGTTGGAAGCTACGACTGTGGGCGGTCGACAACAGGGAGCTGCGGATTTCAGCTTGTCGATCAACTGGGTCGAAGGATGTGAATCGGAGCACCTCGGATCGCTCGAATCGGGTACGGATCTAACGGCGACGGGGACATGGACGTTCGACACTTGCGGTTCGCGTTTCGTTGTGCAGCACCCGGCGTTCGGCTATACGTTTGAGATGAAGTCTGGAGGGCGTGTGCTGATCGACCTGAGATCACCGGAAGGGGATCCAGTCCTATCACTGATCTCGCCGACGAGGGGATTGATTGCGGCAAATGACGATGGTGGAGAACGCCGGAATTCTCGAATCGAGCGTTACTTGGAGGCAGGGACTTACCTTGTTGAGGCGACGACGTATTTGGAGCGCGACGCTTTGCTGATATTGGCGGACTTTGAGTTGGTGATCCATTTAGTGGATGAAGCGGAGAGGCAGGCAAGTGGTTTCCAAATGAAGATCGAGGCCGTTGAAGTTCCGGAGCGCGTCACCGTTGGTGTTCCTTTCGAGGTTCACTACCGGGTCGGCAATGTCGGAAATGGAACGATGACGGAGGATGACGGATCGGTGAGGGCTTATGCGGTAGCGCTGGACGATTGGGGTCGGGCAGATCTGACGATCGATCCTGAAACTGGTTGGCCGGGTGGGGTTTCGTACCACACGAGCGACGCAACTGCGAGCTCGACGAGCACTGAATCCGACGACGTCTATCCGTTCGAACTAACGTTGGAGGATTCTGGCAATACGTGGGTGTGGTTGTATGCGGTAACGGATGACCCAGACGGCGAGGAGATCGGTTTCCACATCCAATGGCGGGAACTGACGGTTTTGAGCGGATTGGAATTCGACGAGACCACCGTTTCGGTAGATGAGGTCGAATACCGAGTGTCGTCTGAGACGGATGACGAGGGTGATGTGAGCGTGTTGGTGAGCGCGGTCGATGATCCGGAAGCGGAGGTCGATTCGACGATCCGAGCGAAGGCGATCTACACGGCGGGATTCGCTTTGGAATATCTGGACGGGATCTTCGATCGTGAAGCGATTGCAGATTTGCGAGAATCCGAGGAGATGGCGACCGTGAGCGTCTTTGATCCTTCGTCGCAGACGTTGTCAATAGAGTTCGCCAAACAGTTTAGCGAAGTGATCGCAGATTCTGATCTTGACGATCGGTTCGCGGACGGAGTCGCTGCGGAACCGCAGTCTGTTGAAGACTTGATCCTTTCGAGCGCCGACCAAGCATCGGCGCAGTACTCGGCGGTGGCTTCGTCATGGCGGCGTATCGCCGATGGCGTTGCAACCGGTAATGCGCTTTGGTACTCGGAAGCCAAGTCGGTGCATTCGCAACTGGCGTACGCCGAGCGTGTGATCGCGCCGATGGTTGAAGCGGGCCGAATCGTAGACGCCGCTCGGGCTGCCGAGGACGGTTGGGATGACGAGGACGTTCAGTCAATGGTCGACGAGTTTTCTGGCGACGCGTCTTGTAGAGGTACGAATGCGGCATTGCGTGAATCCTTGGAGTCTGCCGGGGTGCCGGACGTCGACGAGTTGATGAAACTGGACACCGAGCTGCGAGCAGCATCGCGAATTTACGGCTTGGCTATCAACGCGGTTGTATGCGCGACTGCCGACGCCGATGCCGACAATCGTCGCTTCTTGGATCTGCTTTCACCTGAGGACAGCGAAGAGTTGAGTGCATTGCTGGAACCGGCGTCGGAGCCGGCGGCTACCGCGCCTAGGTTGCGGATTATCGCGCGGCTGGCGGAGGATGGCCGCATCGAGCATGGCGTCGAGTTTAGCGATGGCGAGCAGGTGTTGCCCGATGTCCGCTACTTGGCCAGCGATGCGACACCGGGAGTTTGGCACACCAGCAGCGACGTTGAATTGGATGCCCACCCGATTGGCAAGATTCGGACTCGACGGTTGGGCGACGGCCGCGTGGAGTTGGGATTCGTGAACACAGGTGGCGAGGCGATATCGCCTGAAATCAGATTCTTGTCGGCAGACCTGGCATCAGGTATCTGGATCCGGAGCAGCGAGATCGAGGTTCCGGCTGAGACGACGTTGAGCGAGTAGAGATTATTCGGCCGCGTGGCGCGCGAAGCCGGTCTAGTCGCCGGCTTTGTGAGTAGTGATAAGCGTTGCCACGCGGTCGTCAACTTGGGATTCGTACTCGCGTCCCGCGTCAGACAAGGCGATGCCTAAGTGCGCGTCGCGAAGGAGTTGGTCGTAGTCGGAGGTGCCGGCGTAGCGATTGTCTAGCTCGCCGAACAGGGCGTCAAGCGCGTCTTTTTGGAACATCGTAGTTGGGAAAGGTGTGGCAGTTGAGTTGGCGCGGAGAATGGTGGATTGGCGCGACCCCTGTGTCCTTCGGAGATTTCCCCCGCTCTCGGGGGAAATCCCGCCCTTTGGTCTCCCGTCTTTCCGCATCCTAGCCCTCTCCGACGAGAGGGGGCTAATGTCCATGCAAGGATTTCGTTAGTGGAGAAGGGACACTGGTAGGGCGGCCGGGTTCATTCGTCGGTGCGGGAGACTCCTGCTTCTACGATGCGTTTGAGTTCGTTGGCGAATTCGACCGCTTCTTCGGCGTCGGGGGATCCGTTCTTTTCCACCTTTTCTTTGAACTTGTGGAAGAGGTGTTCCTCTTTGGTGCCGTGGGGTATTTCGAATTCTTCACGGGTGAAGTGCGGGAGTTTGCCGGGGTCGAAGTAGCCTTTGCCTCGGAGTTCGTAGCCTTCGAGGTTGGGCGTGCCTTTACCGAGGATCTCGCCAGTCTCGACGTAATGCTCCATGACAGGTTTCATACCGTAGCGCTGGATGGGGCATACCTTCATGCAAACGGCGCAGCCCTCGTACTTGACCATGACGGGTCGGCATCGATCGTATACGAGTTTGTTTTTCTTGACGCCTCGGTACCAGACCTGATCGCGTAGCAGGGCGCGGGCCGGACAGCGAACCACGCAGACTTGGCACTCTTGGCAGAATTTGTTTATGCCGTAGTCGACTGGATCGTCGTATGACACCAGCGCGTCGGTGGT
Organism: Dehalococcoidia bacterium; assembly: GCA_965207515.1. Taxonomy (GTDB): domain Bacteria; phylum Chloroflexota; class Dehalococcoidia; order Lucifugimonadales; family Lucifugimonadaceae; genus Bin127. Next base: position 360,211 of record OZ242286.1, read on the forward strand.
GATGAGCATGAGGCGCGCGCGTGATCCGAAGTACGGCGAGAGCAACTGGCCGTTTGCCCCGAGTTGGCCGAGGCCGGCGTTGACGAATAGCGGGATGAATACGCCGCTGTTGTCGTTGGGGCTGTGGACCTGAGCGCGGTATCCGAGCGAGCGGATGTGTTCTGCGAGTGTGAGCGCGAGGTCGCCGGCGATCTCGTAGGTGCCGAAGTGGGCGAACTCTGCTTCAAGGCTGGGGATGGTCTGTGTCTGGTAGTAGTCCTGTTCGAGCGCGAGGCAGATTGCGTGGCTGTATTTTGCCCAGCTCTTCTTGCTGGGGTAGGTGTACCTGCGGTCGTACCGTGTGAATCCGACTTCGCCGAAACCGAGTTCGCGGGCTTTGACTCGGATGTCCTCGGTGACATCCTTGCCGGGAACGGGTTCTGCGGTGGGTTCGATCTCGCCAGAAACGGCGGCGGCTTCGATTAGGGGTTCGCTTACTTCGTCGTGCTTCTTACGGTAGTCGTAGACCTCTTTTATGTACTGGGTCCATCCCCATTCTCGGTCGGCAGCTTTTTCGATGGTCTGCGACTCGACGGGGTATTCGCGACTGTAGTAGCTGACATCGACATCAATGGTAGGCGAGCCGGGAACCGTGACTAGATCGTCGGCTATGGGGATGTCGTTTTCTGGATCGCCGTGTCTGCGTCCAGGCCTCGTTACGACATGATGTACTGGCTTGTTCAAGGTTTGCCCTCCGCTCTTGGGCGCACAATGAGGCGGATTATAACGCGTATCTGCTCGTCGTGTCTTGAATTCGCTACGCATTCTTCCTTCGCAGGTTGTCGAGATTACGAAAACGCTTGGCGTGTCGCCCAGGAGTCATGCTGCCGCGCACCGGACCGAACGTCGGGTGCTGGTCTGAATGTGTTGTAATCGGAATCACGCGCCTCCTGTGGATAGCACGGAGGCGATGGACAGTTGGAGGCTGACAACGATGACGAAACGGTTGAGTAGAACGCTGGCGCTGGCTGTGGTCGGATTGATGATCGCGGTCGTGTCTTGTACGGACGATCCGGTCGACGAGAGCGGTGTGCAAGGTCAGTTGGACGAGCTCGATCGGACGGTGGTTGCTCTTCGTGATGAGATGGCGGATTTACGGACCAACCAGTTTGAGCTTCCCGAGCCGGTGCCCGAGAGTCCGGTCGATATGACGGGAGTATCTGACGAGATCGCGGCTTTAGTGGCGGAGCGAGATCGTGTGGTTTCCGGGCTCGCGGACTTGAGGCGAGTCGTGGAAGTGCAGGAGGTCAAGTTAAGCGAATTGTTGAGCATTCGCGACGCCCTGGCTTCAGAGCTCGTGGATCTCGAAGCGGCAATCGAAATACAGAAGGCGCGGTTAAGCGGGTTGAATAGCAATTGGGATGCGTGGTATTTGGAGCACGTCATAACCCATGATTTGATCGCGTCAGAACTGGAGTCGAACGCGAATGAGGTTGCGAAGGTGGCGCGAGTTACGGACGAAGGTTTGGCATCGTTACACCGGGATTTGGAGTTGCTTTGGGAGGAATTGACTCGCCTTAAGGGGCGCGAAAGTGAAATTGGGGAATTGCTGGCCGGCATTCAGGTATTTAGTGATGAGTTGAACGAATTGCACGCTGAATCAGAAAGTGGACGAGCTGATTTCAAGATTTTGCAAGATGCGCTAGAGAGTCTTTCGTTGGAGTTGAGTGAATTACGCACTGAATCCGGACCTGGGCAAGCCGAGTTCGAGAAATTGCATGATGGGCTCGAGCATCTGTCGGTGGAGTTGAAGGAATTGTGGGTCAATGTCGACCTGCTCGAAAAACGCGTCGAAGATCCAAGCGGGGCACCTGAGGCGCATGCGAGTGAGTCGGTGTTTACTTTGCAACTGCTGCACGCGTCGGATATGGATGGTTCGACCGGGGCGTTGCAGAACGTGGAGAATTTCTCCGCGATTCTCAATGGGTTTCGTGGGCAATATCCGAACAATACGTTGGTTGTCAGTTCCGGGGACAATTACATTCCCGGTCCGAGGTTCGATGCAGCTCGGGACGACTCGCTCGCCGGTGTCTTGGGGACACCGGGTGCGGGACGTGGGGATATAGCGCTGCTGAATGCGATGGGTTTTCAAGCGTCGGCAATTGGTAACCATGAGTTGGATCGCGGGACGGGTTCGTTCGCGTCATTGGTTGCGGCGGAAACGGGAGATGAGATTTATGTCGGGGCTTTATTCCCTTACCTATCGAGCAATTTGGAGCTTAGCGACGACGACAACCTGCGCCCGCTCGTCGTTGCAGATGGTCAAGATGCGGGGTTGATTGGCGGGAGTTTGGCGCGGAGCGCGACGATCACGGTTGGCGGCGAGCGCATCGGTGTGGTGGGGGCTACTACGCCGTACTTGCGGCGATTGACGAACACTGGTGGGATCACCGTGACGCCGGAAGTGGCCGGTGATTTTGAGGGGTTGGCCGCGGAGATCCAGAGTGCGATCGACGAATTGCTGTCGCAGGGCATCGACAAGGTGATATTGCTATCGCACATGCAAGAGATTGAGATTGAGAATGAGTTGGCGGGCATGTTGCGTGGTGTAGATATCGTCGTTGCCGGTGGATCGAACACGATACTCGCGGATGAGACCGATCGCCTGCGTGCCGGCGACGAAGCATGGGCTGAATATCCTCTCGCAACGGAATCGGCAATCGGCGAACCGGTGCTTATTGTCAACGCCAATGCTGATTACAGGTATTTGGGGCGTTTGGTAGTTGATTTCGACGGAAAAGGGCTTGTGATCCCCGAGAGCGTTGACGAGTTCGTGAGTGGGGCGTATTCGACGGAGACGCAGGGCGGACAAGCGTTCCCAGGCCGTCCGATACCTGAGGTTTCTGACATCGTCGATTCTCTGACGATGGTGTTGCGTCAACGCGGGGGAAATGTAGTCGGCAAGACGAACGTTTATCTGGCCGGTTTGCGCCCCGATGTGCGAACGCAGGAAACGAACATGGGCAATCTGGTTACGGATTCGTATCTGTGGATGGCTCGATTAGTCGACCCAGACGTCGCGGTGGCTTTGAAGAACAGCGGCGGTATCCGGGACCATATCGGGCTGGCGTGGCAGCCCCCGGGCACAAACGATCCGCGGTTCGTGCAGTATCTCCCTCCGGCTTCGAATGAACTGTCAGGGACGGAAGAGGGCGACGTTTCGCAGTTAGACGTTGAAGGCGTGTTGCGCTTCAATAACGCGTTAGTGATACTCCCGCTGACGGCGGAGCAACTTGTGGAGGCGATGGAGCATTCGATAGGTTACGAGGGTGTAGGCGAGGTGTTCGCCGGGCGATTCCCACAGGTGTCAGGAATGAGGTTCAGTTTCGATCCGTCGAGACCTGGCGGGGATCGGGTGCGATCGTTGGCGATCGTGGATGATCAGGGGGATGCTGTCGACCGAGTAGTGGAAAACGGCGAGTTGATCGGCGATACGCAGAGGGTGATCAAGATGGTGACGATCAACTTTATCGCCAACGGAGGCGATGGCTATCCGTTTCCATCGCCGCTCGTGGGACGTGTGGACCTTGCGGGGGAGGCGGTGCAGTTCAATGCGCCGGACCCTGAGTTCCCGGACACGAACAGCAACGGCGTGATTGATGAACCCGCTGGAGTCGATCCCGGCTTGGTGGATTTCGCCGATGTTGGGACGGAGCAGGAGGCTTTGGCGGAGTATTTGGCGCGCTTTTTCGGTGATACTCCGTTTGATGAGGCGGAGACGACGCCTTTGCATGATCAGAGGGTGCAAAACTTAAGGATTCCTGGCAAAGTGGACAAGGTATTTGAATAGCGAGTTGTTTGGATTTGACGGTGAATATAGAGGTGCGTGGGACGGTCGTTCTGGACGGCGTGGTACGATGGATTATTGAAAGTAAATTCTGCAACGTTCGCTCATGGACGTACAAGTTGTTCGGAGACAGAGGGGCGTAATGGAAACGGCATCGAATGGTCGGTCGAGGTTGGGTAGAGAATCAGTCGAACCAATTGCGATTGTGGGAATGGCGTGCCGTTTTCCCGGCGCCAACGATTTGGACGCCTTTTGGGATCTTTTGGCAGAAGGCAAGAACGCGGTTATCGAAAGTGTGCCGGGTCCCGGTGAAGGCAGATTTGGTGAGATATTCCGCGACACCGATGTCCCTGACGATGCATGTCGTTTCGGCGCGTTCGTAGATGACATTGACCAGTTCGACGCGGGATTTTTCCGGATCTCGCCGGTAGAAGCGGACTATCTGGATCCCCAGCAACGCATGATGTTGGAGATGAGTTGGGTGGCGTTGGAGGACGCTGGGATTGATCCGAGCGGCTTGAAAGGGAGTCGCACCGGGGTTTACAGCGGCATTAGCAACGACGAGTACCGGATGCTGGTTCTCGACTCCACGCGGCCTACTGAAGCTGCGAGCAGTTTGTACGCTCTCAGCGGAACCAACTTGAACGGTACGGCTGGCCGGGTTTCGTTCGTGCTAGGTCTGAACGGCCCGGCGAAAGCAGTCGATGCGGCTTGTGCTTCGGCGTTGGTGGCGGTGCATGACGGAGTGGCGGACTTGCAGCAGGGCAAAGCTGACTTGGCGATCGCAGGTGGTGTTCAGGCGATTCTGAACGGGCGGATCTACGAACTCCGCGCGGAATCGATGATGCTTTCGCCTGAGGGGCAGTGCAAGACGTTCGATGCTTCGGCGGACGGTTATGTGCGAGGTGAGGGTTGTGGGGTCGTAGTGATGAAACGGTTGAGCGAGGCGGAGGCCGACGGCGATCGGATTTGGGCCGTGATACGAGGCGCGTCGGTGAACCACGGCGGCGCGAGTGCCGGTCTGACGGTGCCGCATGCTCCGGCAATGGAGAAACTGATCGAAGCGGCTCATGCGGATGCAGGTATCCCTCCTTCGGAAGTCGACTATCTAGAGGCGCACGGGACCGGAACGGCGGTGGGCGATCCAATCGAGATCGACGCCGTAGCGAATGTCTATGGTCCGGGGCGAGACGGCGACGATCCGTTGCTGATCGGTTCGGTCAAGACGAATATCGGGCATTTGGAGTCGGCAGCCGGGATCGCCGGGTTAATCAAGGCGGCACTCGCCGTCAACCGGGGCGTGATCCCGAAACATCTGAATTGCCATGATCTCGATCCCAATGTCGATTGGGACAATTTACCGATTCGGGTGACGACGGATATGGTCGACTGGCCTGACCGAGGTTCCAAGCCGCGGTTGGCTGGTGTCAACTCCTTCGGAATATCTGGTACCAACGCTCACGTCGTTTTGGAGGAGCACCGGCTCGGCGATGACGTTGAGCACGGTGTCAACGGACAGGCGGGACCTAACCGAACTGTGGCGGTTTCGCTGCCCAAGTCCGTTTCGGGCATGTCGGTTTCTGACAACGAAGCCGGAAAACGCGACCGTCGGCTGTTGCCGTTGTCTGGTAAATCAAGTGACGCGGTCAAGGATCTCGCGAAACGATACATTTCGTGGCTTGATCGACAACCTTTGACGGGGATCTCCGAAGATGACGCCGCAAATGGCGTCTTGTCCGATATGTCGTGGACGGCGGGGGTTGGGCGGAGTCATTTTGAACACCGTAGCGGTGTAGTTTTCGACGGTACCGAATCGCTGCGGGAAGGTCTGCGCGAAATCGTGGAGACCGGTTCAGATAGATCGCCGCGCACGGTATGGAAGGTGGCATTCGTCTACACCGGACAGGGTAGCCAGTGGGTCGGGATGGGGCGTTCGTTATATGAAACCGAGCCGGTGGTCAAGGCGGTAATGGATCGTTGCGAGGAGGTGTTCCAAGAGGTTAGAGGGCAGTCGCTGCTTGACGTGATGTGGGGTCGCAACGGATCTAGAGAGGACCTCGGCGACACGGCATGGGAGCAACCGGCTCTGTACGCGCTCGGCTGTGCGTTGACGGCGTTGTGGGATAGCGTGGGCGTTCGACCTAGCGTGGTGCTCGGGCATAGCGTGGGTGAGATTGCGGCGGCTCATGCCGCTGGGGTGTTTAACTTGGGGAATTATATACGAAACTAACAAAACTCCGATTGGATCAGCGTAGTTTGCCTGCCTTGTAGTCCTTGAGATACTGCCATTCGTCCGCCTTCTTCGGGCGTGTGTTCAACACCGCCTTAGCCACGTTTTCGGGCGTATCGGGTATAGGTTCGGGCATCGGTAGAGGCGGGCGACCTCTCGGTTTCTTGCGGCGTGGCATGTCAGTCCTCCAACCCGTCTAGTCTACGTGGTCTGATGCGATCCCATCGATCTTTCGCCCATTCATGCCTGCGCTGAAAGGCGGCCTTGACATCATCTTTGAGAGCGGGCGTGGCGATGCGACCCGCATCCAGTGCCTTCTGCATCGTCTCTTCAACTGTCAAGTTGTCGCTTTTGTCGCTGTTGCACGGCGCACACGCCAAAGCGCGATTCCAACAGTCGTCGTTAGTGCCATCTCGCTTGTTGGGTTCGATGTGGTCAAGTTGCAATTCGCGGCGGTCTGCTGATTTTTGAATGCCACAGTACCAACAGCCAGTCCCCCACTCATTCACGAAAACTTGCCAAATTGTTGGACTTGATTCGTATGCATCCTGTTTGAACTCGATTGCCGGAACGTCGTCCATTCGGCGAGTAGCAGGTTCGTCTTCAGTTGTGCGATCAGGCAGATCCCCAGGTCCTCGCACTCGAATCACTTTGCCAGCGTGCTCCATCCGAACTGCGACCCCTTCATGCAACTCCCCTTCGGTGATGATCCCTAGTCCCGGGTGTTTGTGGAATTGCCTACGCACAACCGTCCAAGACCTCGGCGACATGTCGCAGGCGATCCATCGCCGCCCCGTCAACTCTGCCGCTACAGGCACATAGGCACAACCCGCGAAACAGTCCAAAACGATGTCATTCGGGTTGGAGGAAGCCTCGATGATGCGTTGCGCCAACGCCTGCGGTTTTTGAGTTGGATAGCCCGTCCGCTCTTTAGAGACATTGATCAACGGCTTGATATCGTCCCAAACATCTCGCACATACACATCGGCATAGTAATTGCCGTCCTCGTCTTGTCGGTCGGTGAAGAATGCTTTTGCATAGAAAATCCGCTCTTGTGAGGGATTGTGGCTATACGAGTTGGATTTGACATAGAACAACAGAGTGTCATGTTTACGCGGCCAGTAACGCTTGCTTACGCCGCCGGTGCGGTACGACCATACGATTTCATTTCGGAAACTCTTTTCACCGAACACTGCATCCATCATTTGGCGCAGATACGCGTTTGCTTCGTGATCGCAATGAAGATAGACGCTGCCCGTGCGTTTAAGAACGCGCTTGACCTCGATCATCCGCTCGACCATGAAGTAGATGTATGCCGCGATGCTGTTCGAGTGCGTGTGGCGTGTCGATTGGATCAGCCACCACGCCGCCCTGTGCGTCTCCTGCAACCTCTCCAAATCGTCTTGGTATACGAGTCGCTTGAAATTCCAGATATCCTCGAATTTCGCTGTCGTGCCGCTCTGGTCTGGATATTCCAATCCAATCTCGTAGGCGGAAGCAGGATCGAACACGCCCCAAGAATCCATCAACTCATGCTCAGCGTTTCGTTCATTACTCGTCAAGGCAGGCGTGAGCTTGCCCTCGAACGTCTGTTTCTTCCCAAAAGGCGGATCGATTACAACGAGATCAACGCTTTCGTTGTCAAGCGAACGCAGGAACGGGAGGTTGTCGCTGATAAATACCGTGCGGTTGAGATCGTCTGTGTTTCCACCACTCCGCTGCTCCGCTGCGTAGTGTACTCAAGACTGAACCTCCAGATAGTAATGCATGAATGTCGCGTTGCGAGATTACAGGAGTTGCGGCTGGCGCGTGTGAACAGGCCCGATGAGGTCGCAGTAGCGCAAACGCTTGCCGTCCATGCCCTGAACCAGCGCCATCATCTGTTGCTCGGTGTCCAACGGGCGAACGTTGTGCCTGCCCGCAAACTCGTTCACATAACGATGCAGATGCTTGGTAGAGAAGTGGTGATACGTCCCGTTGTAGCCGCGTTTGAGGTTGGCCCAGAACGACTCTATGCCGTTCGTGTGAGCCATGCCGCGCACGAACTCTTTCGCGCTGTGCTTGACAGTCTCGTGATGGCGGCGCATACCCGAGTACGCCTGCGCTTCGTCGGTGTAGACAGTAGCGTCGGTTTCGGTGTTGACCGCCACAAAGCCCTGCAACGTGTGCTTGTCGGTTGCTTCGACGACTTCCGCCGCGACCTTGCCGCTGTCGCGGTCTTTCATGCCCACGACGGCTTGCTTGCCTTTGGGACCGCGCCCCTCTTGAACCTTCCACTCGTGCCGGTTGCGATCCTTGCCGCCTATGTAGGTCTCGTCGACTTCGACGGGTCCGCCGAACACGTCGGTCTGGTCAGCCCAGGACTCCCGTATGCGGTGAATCATGTGCCACGCCGACTTCTGGGTGATGTCCAAGTCGCGGTGCAGTTTCATGCTGGACACGCCTTTGAGGTTCGTGGTCAGCAAGTACATGGCGATAGCCCACGCCTGATAGCCGATCTTGGACGCGTGCATGACGGAATTCGACTTCACGCTGAAATGCTTCTTGCAGTCCAAGCAACGGTATGGCATCTGAGGGTGACTCGCCTTGATGGAGACGTGATCGCCCTCGCACCACGCGCAACGAATGCCTTTCGGCCACCTCTGCTTGACGAACCATTTCTCGGCGGCGGCATCGGTCGGGAACATCTTGAAGAGGCGCGGAAGAGAGATGCCTCTGCGGTAGTGCTGTCCGGGTGCGTTTCTAGTGGTCATTTCGACTTATCCAGTTTGAATATAAGGATAAGTCTAACACATCACGCCCCGAAAATCAAGCCGAATCTGTTAGTTTCGTATATAATTCCCATAAGAAACAGGGGCAAAAGTGCAAAAAACTCAATCCCCGGCGTCAATTCAAGACCGGGGAATTGGATTTCGGGAAAGCCGACTAGCGGTGCGGAAATGAATGCTTGAGGATCATACGTCCCAAGCAAAGCAGCCGCGACACAACCTGCGATTATCCCGAGGGTAATGGACCAAGGTCGCCACAAACTAGGGGCACGCAGAACCAACGCTGCTGATAGCAATGCGGTGATTGCGGCTATCGTCGTTCCTGCGAAAGAGGGAGCACTTTCGGGTACTGAACGTATCAAGTCGATCGCGAATGGAAGCGTGATCGCGGCGATCAGCATCAATACCGTCCCCGCCACAGTGGGGGTGATTATTTTTCGAAGCATAGGAAGCCACGCTGCAATCGCGGCGTAAAAAATCGCGGACACCACGATTAGACTGGCGACCATCGTTGGACCGCCTTGGTCGAGAGCAATAATCGAGACGGCGATGTAATTGGTGGTGACGCCGCAGATGATCAGATGTCCGCCCCCGAAACGACCAACTTTCGCGGCTTGAAACGCCATCATAAGACCCACGATTACGAGCGTGGCGAAGGCGGCCCAAGTTAGGAAACTCGCGTCTTGACCCCCAGAACGAACAGTGATGGCGACCACGAGGATGGTCGGAGCCAATACAAGCGTTACACCCTGGACGGCGGTGGCGACTACGGACCACGGCGGACATGATTCGTCCGGTTCGTAACGAATTACGGGGTTGTCGGGGTTAGAGGCCACACCAGATTTGCGTATGCACGCGAAGACGGCTATTTGAAATCGGAACGTTAGGGTGTATCGAGGTTTTTGTCAAAGTAAATGAAGGAGTTGAGGTTTTACGCAGTCTATAATGGCGTTGATTGTCTCGCATGACCAGAATCGGATGGTCGTCACGCTCGAAAAACGCTAAATCGATGGCAAAGGAATAGGTAATGCTCAGATTTGCCGAGGAAATCATCCTGCTGTTGTTAAACGACGATGATGGTCGTTTCGCTCGAGTACAGAACATTTCCCTGGACTATGCGCTCGCAGGTGGGATTTTGATGGATTTGGCGCTGGAGAATCGCATAGACACTGACCTCGACAACTTGATCCTTATCGACCCGACCCCTACGGGTGACGAATTGCTAGACGCGACGTTGGCAGAGATCGAGCAAGAAGGCGGGCACGACGCCCGTTTTTGGGTGGAACGGACGGCGGTTAGATCGGAAGCGGTACGAGAAGCGGCGCTGGAGAGATTGATCGACAAAGGGATTTTGGAGCGCCAGGATGATCGTTTTCTCTGGGTGTTCAAATCACGGCGATATCCGGCGATCGATGGCGAAGCGCAACGCGAAGTGAAACTTCGGATCATGGGCGTTCTGTTCAGCGACGAGATCCCGGATCCGCGCGACATCGTGATCATCTGTTTAGCGGATGCTTGTGGGATTTTCAGGAGCATCTTCACGAGTAACGAGCTCGAAACCGTAGCGCCTCGTATCGAGCAGGTGCGACAGTTGGACCTGATCGGCCAGGCGATGACGCAGGCGATTCAGGATATCGAGATGACGCTGGTTGCATCGCTGCAACCGCACATGTACTGAGTCGGTTACGTCACCGCCTCGTTCCAAAACTTCCCGATTTTCCGTTCGGGTTGACCCATCGGCAATCTGAGACCAGCGGGTTCCTTATGCCGCGAACATCGACGCGTCGTGGAGGGCAGATCGCCCTGCAGATTCGCGAGATTCGAAAATTTCGCCATTTCGGTCTTGCGTTGGGCGAGTTCTTGGTACATCATTGTTAATAGAACGAATGTATCAATAAAGTCGTTGGTTAACAACGACAGTAGGCATAGGAGGATGCTGTGCGGAAGGGCAGTTTATTTGCTGGTCATGGCGCTGGTGATGCGTCGTGGCCGGGTGAAGGGGGCGGGGTCGTCGTCAAGTGGTTCGGCGCCGGTGTTGATACCACCGTCGTCGGGGTGACTCCCCTTGGCGGCTGCGTCGAAGTCGAAACTGATGATGCATCAGCGGATTCAGAGTTCGACAAAGATGCGCCTCGCCTCCTGACCATCAAGGCAGCTGTGGGGACTGAGGATCGAAAGGGCGATGTGATCGACCCGACAGGTTGGGAGTTGGAAGGATATCGGCGTAATCCAGTGTTTCTTTGGGCGCATGATCGTTCGATTCCGCCGATCGGTCAGGCTAAGCGAATTTGGTTCGATGACGGGGCGTTGCACGCGGAGGTGGAGTTCGCGCCGACTGATTTCGCTCGAGAAGTGGCAGATCTGTACGTCGACGGCTTCATGCGCGGCGTATCTGTAGGTTTTCTCCCGCTCGATGTCGAGACGCGCGAAGCGTCTGACGGCCGCCGCGGCTATTTCTATCGGCGGCAAGAGCTTTTGGAGATCAGCGCGGTCCCGGTTCCCATGCATACGGATGCGCTGGCGATCAGATCGCAGGAACGACAAATCCGCCGCGTAGAGACGAGTGAGGTGCGGAACGGTGTGCGAGATCTCTGGCGAGCGGCGGTTGCACTAACGGGTTGACGAGTTATTTTGATGGGCTTAGCAGCCCAGCATTGGAAAAACATTCAGAGAACGTAAAAGGAGATGGCATAGATGCCTGAGACGACTATGGAGATGGAGACGGTGAAGCAGGAACTCGCTGAGGTTTCGACTTTCGTCAAGGATCATCTGGAACCGGTGCACGACGAACGGATTCGATTGCGTAAAGCGATCGAAGCGTTGACTAAGGAACAGCGCGAGTCAAAGCGTGCGTTGGTGATGGAGTATGCGACGGGGTCTGGAGACGACCGAATAGTGAAGTCCGGCCCGTATGCCGGATGCGACGAGTTGGACCTGGCGATAGCGCGGAGCGTGCAGCGCGCCGCGGAGTCCCAGTCGGGTCCGGAATCGGTCCGCGATTGGGACGTCAGGTTGAAGGCGGCGATGGACAGCGTGACCTCCGGCAAAGGAGATGAGCTGGTGCCGACCGGCATGACAGCCCGACTTTGGGACGACCTTCACCAAGAGACGCGCGTTGCGGGTCTTTTCAACCGGATCGACATGCCGACGAACCCGTTCGACGTACCGCTCCAACTAGGAGATGTGAACTGGTATCCCGGCACGGAAAACACGGCGGTCAAGGAAAGCGCGGCGAAAACGGCTAAACAAACGCTTACGGCGTACGAACTGGTCGCGGAGGTCCCGTGGTCCCTGACGCTGGACGAGGACGCGGTGTTCGCAGTGTTGCCAGAAGTGAGGCGGACTTTGGTTCGCAACGCCGCCGAGGTGATCGATGATGTGTTGCTCAACGCCGACAAAACTGGCGCGAACAGCATCAACGGCGACGGTGCCACGATAACGACATCCACCGCCGGAAAGGCGCAGTATCTGATCGGTTTCGACGGTCTGTTGCATCTTCCGCTGGTGGAGAACCCTTCTCAATCGGCGGCGCACGGCGACTCGATCACGACGGCCGCGTACCTGGACCTGCTGAAGAAGCTGGGCAAGTACGGGGTCAGCGCATCGGACACGGTGTACGTCACTGACGTGGCGACATTCGTAAGCAACCTCGGCCTCGATTCAGTCGAGACCGTCGACAAACTCGGTCCGAACGCGACGATACTCACCGGCCAGTTGGGAACGGTTTACGGCCATCCGCTGGTCGTAAGTGGGCAGATGCGGCTGGCCGACGCCGACGGGAAAGTGACCGACGGTGGCAACACGGTCGAGCGCGGTCGACTGTTGGCGGTTAACACGGGCCAGTGGCGGATCGGGTTCCGTCGGAACCTGATGATCGAGACTCAGCGCGATATCCAGAAGCGCCAGAACGTGATGGTCGTGAGCATGCGACTCGCGTTCGCGGAACGGACGGGCGATCGCGCAAACGCTACGCACACAGCGTTGGCCTACAACATCGAGGTCTAAGCTCCGACGGGTTAGGTCCTGACCTTTACCTGCTCCCTCTCCCGTCCGTCGGGAGAGGGAGCAGCCGAATAAACGTCGCGCAATCGAGCGACTCAAGGGCGTTCCGCGGCCTTCACAGAGACCTATAGGACACCAGATGAGTTTCGCGCGGGTCGAACCGATTCGGGTCGGTGAGGATCGATAAGCCGATCGGCATTTGGAAGAGAGTGAAGTTTGATGACAGTTTCTAACGCTCCATTGGGAATAATGAACATTTATGCGACTCCGGCGAGTTTGAAACGTCGCGTGGGGATTGCGGACATGACGCACGATGCGACGTTGTGGCACTTGTTGCACGTGGCGAGCCGGATCGTGGATGGATTCTGCGGCAGGCGCTTCTACGTGAGCACGGAATCGAAGCGTTTCGATGTCCGGGACCGCAACGGCGTACACGTCGATGACCTGATCGAAGTGGCGCAGGTAGTCGAGGACTGGGACGGCGACGGCGTATTCGAGAGGGTCAGGCATCGCAGCGAGTATGTTTTGTATCCCCTGGACGCCAATCCGACCTCGCCCCACGGGCTGCCTTTTCACGTGATTCGGACGAGCCGAAGATCATCGGGGAGATGCTTTCCATCGGGACGAGCGGCGGTACAGGTCAGTGGCCGCTGGGGATACCGTTCGCACTGCGTGCCTCTCGGAGCGTACGTCAGTAACTCGGGAACGCAACTCACCGCCGCCTCGCGATCGGTGCGCGTCGACGACGATGCCGGACTGATGGCCGGACAAACGATTCTCATCGACCACGAACAGATGTTTGTCAAACAGGTCGGTAGCTCATTGATGAACGTCGTCAGAGGTGTGAATGGAACTCCGGCGACTAATCATCTGGACGGATCGGAAGTGAAGGTCTTGCAGTTTCCGGCGGAGGTTGTGGAAGCGACTCTGCTCACGGCCGTGGACCGATGGCGACGGCGAGACGGAATCGCTTCGAGGTCGCATGCGCTCGACGGATCGCCATCAAAGTTGTACGACCCATCTGAGGACGTAAAACGCCTGTTGGGTCCGTACCGGCGGTTTTCGATCTGAGGACGGGCTGCTGGCTCCGCCTGCGAGCATCGCTTCGCTTGCTCGCGCCCCCTTCGTCCATCTGCCATGCCGTAGCCGTAGTTACTTGCCGTGGCACATTTCCCCCGAGGGCGGGGGAATCCCGGATGGAACGGAGGAACCCAGATTGTGTCAAAAGTTAGCGGAAGGAATAGGAGGAACGGGTTAAATGGACCCTCGAGAAGTCTTGTTGAATGTCGACATCGACGAATTGATCGGCGGTGGAAGAACAAGGAAGAAAAAACGAACTACCGACGCCGGCGGAACCAAAGACGAAACGGATCTGCTGGTCGAGGTAAAGCGGTTGCGAAGGACGGTCGAGCACGATCACGATCATCGATTGAAGGGCATTGAGATCAATATCCGTTGGTTGATGGTGTTGGTCGGCGGCGAAGTGCTGGCGATCGTGGGTTATGCGATCGGCTCGATAGCCGGCGGATGAAAACGAAGAGAGTTTAAAGATGAATACAACAGTTAATCAGACAGGTGATGGAATTATGAGGAAGTTAGGTCGCGCTCTTGTGAGACCGTTCGGGGCCGCTCGTGGCGAGGACCGCTCCGACGGATCCGAACACCGTGCGATGTCTTCGCGACGGATCGTGGACCGTATCAGCATCCCGCTCGTCAGCGGCGACGTCGTTGAATGGTCGGCAAAGCGGCACGACGAATACTACGCGCAATCCACAGCGGTTCATGCCGCGGTTCGAGTTCTCGCAGAGGCGGTAAGCAGGCCTCCGCTGGAGGTGTGGCAGCGTTCGGCGCCGGGGCGAGAGTTGGATCATCCAGGTCCGAATCATCCGTTACAGCGACTCTTGGACCGTCCGAACGATGTCTGGGACGGCGGGCAGCTGCTCAGGACGGTTGAGAGCAGGTTGGCGCTTTGGGGTTCGGCATTCGTGGCGATGGCACGGGATCGGGATGGAGTTCCTTACGAGATGTGGCCTCTGCGATCCGACGAGGTGCACGTGGTTGCGGACGACACCGACCGATCGGTACGAGGCTTCATCCACGAGACCGCCGATGGGCGTGTGGCATACCTTCCGGAGGAGATGTTGTGGTACCGACGGTTCAACCCGTCGCGGCCATTCGCCGGCTTTTCATCGATGGCGCCGGCCCGTGAAGCGGTCGACATGAGTTCGGAGGCGCTTCGTTTCAATCGGCGTTTCTACGTTCATTCAGCGATGCCGTCCGATGTAGTGATAATGACCGACACCAACGCGACGCAGGATCAGATCGATGAATTGTTAGAGAAATGGGAAGTAAGGCTGTTGGACCCGGATCTGGCCCATAGGCCGACAGTTTTGAGCGGCGGCATCGACATGAAGCGACTGGGCTCGAATCATTCGGAGATGGAGTTCATTGCGGCGTTGCAGTGGTCCGTCGAAGAGGTGTCGCGGGCGTTCGGCGTACCCAAAGTGTTCCTGAGCGAGTTCGAAGACGCGACTTTGGCAAACGTGCGGACAATGGAGCAGTTCCTGTGGCGCAACACGATCATCCCGGAACTCAAGATGCTCGAGGACGGGATCAATCATAGGTTGGTGCCGCACTTCGAACAGTTCCCCAACGAGTTGATCGTGAGGTTCAACCTGTCGGACGTTGAGGCGGTCCAGGAGTCGCAGTCGGACCGGGCGGAGAGGTTGGCGACGCTTGTGAGCGCAGGGATCATGACGGTCCGCGAGGCACGGCGGGAGTTGGGGGTTTAAGCGACTTGGAAATTCACAGTATCTGAACATTCCGAAGTAAACTGAGCATCGCCAACCCACGTTAATTCCCGGCTCCAAAGAGCATTGTGCCTCGTTTCAACCACATTCGTCTGACGGGCGTGCCCTTAATCCTGGCGATGATCGTCGTCTCGGTCGGGTTGGCTTGTAGCAACGGAGACGGCGAAACCGAGTTCGTCGCCACCAATGAAGATGGTGAAGTGGAGGCAGTTGAAACTCCGTCGCGCTCTTCGTTGTTGGAAGGTGTGGAGATCGTTAAGACGGTGCCGCCGACGGCGGAAGGTGAGGGGGATGTGCAGGGGTTGGATCAGAGCGGTCCTAGGCGCGGTGGCGTGTTGGCGGCGCCGATGGCATGGTGCCCAATACCTGACCCCGCGATCGATGACGCTTACGAGGTCGTTTCATTGAGTTCGACCTCGCTCGTGACGGAGATACACGCAGGTTTGACGCGTATCGTGGACGACCCTGCAGCACCGTTCGAGTTGGAGTTGGCAGACACTTACGACGTTGATTTGGAAGGGTTGAATTATGAGTTCGTGTTGCGCAACGACTTGAAGTTCAGCGATGGAAGTGCGTTGACGAGCAGCGATTTCAAATGGAGTTGGGAACGGGCGTTGAAGAAATCCGTCTCAGGGGGACGGGCGAGGGATGTGTTCGGGTTGATCGACGGTGCCGGTGCCGTTGTATCAGGTGAAAGCGACGAACTCACCGGTGTGCTGTTGGTCGATGATCGGACACTCAGGATCGGCTTGACCAAACCGCGGGCTGATTTTCCGGCCTTGCTCGCTGACCCTGTGGCATCGGTATTGAAGAAGGAAAACGTGATCGAATGGGGTATGGAATGGGATAATTTTGGTTCGATAACGGGGAACGGCGGATTCACAGCGGACAATTTGCCGGTTGGGGCTGGACCCTTCAAGTTGGTTCAATTTTGGGACGGATGGGACGGGGGACGTTGTGCGATCGCGAGAAATCCGCATTACTGGGGTGAGCCAGCATATCTGGATGGTGTGCGGTACCGGCCTGATGTCATGGATAGGCAGTCGACGGAAGGCGGTTGGCAAACGGTGGAAACCGACCCCATGGCGTTCGTCGAAGAAGCGACCGATTTTGAACCAGTGTCACTGCGTTTGGTCGAAGTGGAAGGTGAGGATGGTGGCGCTGCTACGTTTACTGATCCGATTGAGGTCGACGGTGCGCGCGAGGGAGATGCGATTTTCGCGCCCAAATATGTGTTTATGGTTCTGAACGCAGCCGCTCCGCCGTTCGACGATCTCAACTTCAGACGTGCGGCGGCGGCGTTCGCGCAATTGGCGACGTTTGGTGGTGTAGTCGATGACGAAGCCCGCTTGATCACCGAAGAATTGACTTCGTACCAACCGACCGCGAAGTTTATTCGATACGACAAAGGGATGGCCGAATCGCAGTTAGCGGCCTCGAAATATGCGAACGAAGGAGAGGCTTGGGAAACTGTCGTCATCTACTCGGGCGCTTCCTTTTTCACAAACATCGAAGAGCCTTCGTTCATTTCATGGTCACAAGATTTGAACATCACGCTCGAGGATGATCATTCCGGTGTCGAGGCTCTGGATGCATTCGATGGCGAGCGCAACAACCGGTATCACCTGCGCATATTCGATTTGTCGCCCAGGTATCCTGACCCGGCGACCGTGTTGAGCGTGTTGGCATCTCCATTCGGCGAGTTGAACAGGGCGCCGGAGTTCGATGAATTGGAAGCGATGCTAAGGGACGCCGCGACCGAAAGGGACGCGGTAACACGGCATGAGAAGTATTTGGCGATCGAAGATTACGTGGCAGACAACGTACTGGTGATACCGATCAGAGTAATCAGACCCGCGCCGACGTATCGCGTCCACTCATGGGTGCACGGTTTCGATCCGCCGAAGTTCGCCGGCAGTATCTTTCACAAGGTTTGGCTTGATGAAACGGCGCCGAAACGGGAGTTGCCGTTGCCGTAGGATAGAAGCGGAGGAATAAAGCGATGCTAGGTCAGGTGCATGAACATATCGTCAGGGAGTTGGGGGAAAGCAGTCGTACAGACACGATATTTGTGTTGACGGCGATCGTGTTCAATCTGATCGTGCTGGCGGTGAATTCCACCTTAGCCTCCGAAGCGGTGACCAGAGGCGGTTCTGCGACTTACGACACCGTGTTGGTGGTGTTTATCGTGATGACGGTGCTACTGAATGTCGTGGCGTTGGTGGCTTTGATCTTGGGTCGAAGGACGCGGCGGATGCTTCTCGACGGGCTGGTGGCGATGTATCAGGACAACGAGGTGGCGAAGTATTACGATCCGTCGCTGATGTCGAACTACGGTATCCGGTATCAGCTCTTCGCGGCGGTGATCGGGATGCTGGCGTTGGCGGCGATCGTGGTGCCGTTGATCATTCGGTTTACGAATTAGGTTGTCTGAACTGCGGATTTGGCTGATTTTGTGATGGGCGGTGATTGTGGGGTTTGTCATTCCGAGCGTAGGGAGGAATCTGGGTGGTTGGGCTGGGGTGCAGCGTTGAGATTCTTCACTCCGCTGCGCTTCGCTCAGAATGACAGGGTCGGTGCGCTTCGTTCAGAATGACATGGGGATGTCCCCCTTTGTCCTTCAGACATTCCCTGCGAGCGGGAAACCCTAGTTCATGCGGACGATCGGCTTATCCGACTAGTTTGAAACCTTCGGTTTCGAATTAGATTGTCTGAACTGCGGATTTGACTGATTTTGTGATGGGCCGTGATTGTGGGGTTTGTCATTCCGAGCGTAGGGAGGAATCTGGGTGGTTGGGCTGGGGTGCAGCGTTGAGATTCTTCACTCCGCTGCGCTTCGCTCAGAATGACAGGGTCGGTGCGCTTCGTTCAGAATGACATGGGGATGTCCCCCTTTGTCCTTCAGACATTCCCCGCGAGCGGGAAAACCCTGGTTTATGCGGACGATCGGCTCATCCGACTAGTTTGAAGCCTTCGGTTTCGAAGTCGGAATCGTAGGTAAAGGCGTCTACGCAACCCAATTTTTCCATCAGAACGAAGCTTACGCAGTCGACGAAGCTCAGGTTCCGACGATTTCGCTGGCCGAGACGATACACAGCGCGTTCGTGTTCTTCTGGTGTAACCCAGTGAATCTTGGCTATGTCTTCGGACCTCGTGAGTAGCGTGAGGGAATTGCCGATGCCCAATTTGCGTTGCAAAACAGCGGATGCCTCTACGATGAGGTAGCTGTGGGTCCAGAGCTGGTGCTCGTCGCCCGACAGATCCTCGGCGGTCTTGAGGGCTCTTTCGTGGAATTCGTCGCGACGGTCGACCATCGCAACGATCGCGGAGGTATCGAGGAAGATCACTCGAGGGCTGCTTCGGCGAAGATGTCGTCGTGATGTACCGAACCCGAACGCGGATCACTGGCATCCGAACTTCCAGATGCAATCGACGCAAAGTCCTTCAGCAATAACCTTTTTCGCGGATGACCGTCCAAGTACCGGTCAACGGCATCTCTCACGACGGATGCCATCGACCTGTTTTCTGCTTGGGCACGATTTTTCAGGGACAGGTACGTAGTTTCGTCCAACTGGATTTGCGTTCGTTTCACGGCGAGACCTATTCAAATGATGTAATGATGTAGTGACATCATGATAACACTTCACTCCCACTTCGGCTGTCGGGCTAGGAAGAGAGTGATCATGCCGAGGATGAAGATGCCGACGATGGTGGCGAAGGCGAGGTCAAAGGAGCTGGTTTCGTCGTGGACGCGGCCGGCGAGGACGGGTCCGCCGGCGATGGAGATGATCTGCGCGAACTGATAGAGACCCATCAACGACGCGTATTCGCGGAGCCCGAATGTCTGCTGGACCACGAGGACGATGAGCGCTCCGAGTCCTCCGAAGCCTAGGCTGTAGACGAAGATGCCGGCGACGATTAATGGGATACCGCCGAAGGGGAGGATCATGAGCGTCACGCCCACGGCTTGGAACGCGGTGCTGAGGACGGTCATCTTGCGCGCGCTGAAGCGTTCGGAGGCGCGCCCGAATGCGATCTTGGAGGCGATGCCCATCGTGGCGATGAACGTGACGGCCGAAGTAGCGGCGGCCGGTGCGAAACCGTTTTCGCCGAAGTGCTGTCGGAGCTGAGTGAGGACGCCTTGGTAGGTAAACGTGGCGGCGACTAGTCCGATGAGAGTTAACCAGAAGGCCCATGTGCGGATCGCCTTTTTGACCGACATACCGGCTCGGGCAGCCGCGGCACTTGCTGCGGGTCTCGGTCGGCGGGTCCGACGCATCTCCACTTCGACGTCGCGCGGTTTTTCCTTTAGAAAGAGCATGACGGCTGTGGCGAGGCCGAACATGATTATTGCGAAGATGATGTACGCCCATTCCCAGTTGACGAGGGCGATGATCGTAGCGGCCAGCGGAGGCATCGTCATGCCGCCGAAGTTGTTGCCTGAAACCACGATGCCGGTCATTCGTCCCATCGAGTTCGGGAACCACAGTCCGACCATCTTGCCTGCGGGCAGCACTGTCGCGCCGGGGAATCCAGCGTAGACGAGGGTCGCGAGCGCCAACCAGTGCCAAAGTTCCGTCATGAAGGGACGAAGCGCGAATCCGATGGCGATAAGGAACAAGGACACGAACATCACCGGTCGGACGCCGAAACGATCCATCCAGTAACCGATGATGGGAGCGAGTATTCCGGAGACGAAGGAGAAGGCGAGAGATAGATTCAGCTGAGTCTGGTTCCAGCCGTAACGTTCTTGCAGGGGCCCTGCGAACTCACCGAACGAGTACTGAGTCATGCCGATCGAAAGGCCGGTGGAGAGGAAGACGAGAAGTGCGGCGACGTAGCCGCGGTAGATGCGCAGGGTAGCGCGGATGGGCCTCGCGGCCAATGGCGGGAGATTCAACGAGTTGACGCCGGAGAAGTGGGTACGAGTCGTCCAATAAGGATATGCGACCGATGAGGGCGCATCCCTGCACGTTTCGGTCCATGCCGACGCGAGATGGGAACGTAGCGCCGTTA
This sequence comes from Dehalococcoidia bacterium, assembly GCA_965207515.1. GTDB lineage: Bacteria > Chloroflexota > Dehalococcoidia > Lucifugimonadales > Lucifugimonadaceae > Bin127. The sequence goes on from OZ242286.1 coordinate 380,863, forward strand.
ATCGTTGGTCTACCAATGGGGCAAAAACTTAGAATTGTTTGATCGTGTCTGGATTGAAACCCATCAAACGGCGGTTGATGATGGTTTCGGCCAGTTCGGTGACGTATGTCGCGATCTTGGCGGGTTTCGCTTCGGCTTGCATCACCGAAGTCGCTGTGACGTCCGCCGTTCCAACGCCTGCGCCGGTCACAGGTTCCACGCCGGCGCCATCACCGACGGTAGATCCAACGCCGACGGCGACGGACACCCTAACGCGACCGGCAATCCCTACATTCACTTTGACGCCGACGACCTTGCCTACCAACACTCCTACGTACACCCCGACAGACACACCTACACCTTCCATCACACCTACGTCTACGCCGAGTCACACACCTACACCGACCGCAACTGCGACATCCACTCCGATACCAACACCCACGCCGACGGCGACTCCGACTGTTGCGCCGACACCGACCTCTACAAACACTCCCACGCCTACGGCCGCTCCTACGTCGACTCCTACTCCCACCCCGACCGCTACGCCCACGATCACTCCGACACCTACGGCGACAGCAACGCCGACATCGACATCCACGCCATCACCGATGATCGACTACGACACCGATGATGACGGTCTGATCGAGATCAGATATCTAGAGCAGTTGGATGCGATACGACACGATCTAATCGGCACGGGACAGCCGAAAAACCTGTCCAGACGTGCACATCATCGATCGGCTTTTCTCTGGGCTGCGCCCGGCATGGGTTGTCCCGTCGACTCATGTGGCGGCTACGAGTTGGTGAGTGATCTGGACTTCCGGGACCCCGCCAGCTATGCGTCCGGCACCGTGAACAGCGAGTGGACAGAAGGCAACGGTTGGCTGCCAATCGGGCTTGATGAACGGAAATTCAGCACAAGATTTGATGGCAACGGACATGTGATCAGCAACCTGTACATCAATCGCGTTGGCGAAGACGAAACGGCTTCTGATGGTTTGTTCGGTCGCACGAGCGATGCGAGTGTGATCAACAATCTGCGACTGTTCGATGTGCAAGTTTCGGGTGTCATTCGGGTTGGTGGGATGGTCGGTTCGAATAGAGGAAGAATCCACTCTGTTCAAGTTAGCGGCAACGTTTTGGGTAACACAGAGGTTGGCGGCTTGACCGGCAGCAATCTCGGCGAGATCGTGGATAGCTCTGCCGATGTCGCGGTGTCGGGAAGAAACAAAATCGGTGGCCTGGTGGGGCTTAGCGACGGACGAGTGGCGCAAAGTTCCGCGACGGGCCTCGTTTCGGGGGACTTAAACGTCGGTGGGTTGCTGGGTTGGAGCGCAACCTCCGGGATGATCGTCGGCAGTAACTACGCAGGCAACGTGATGGGAACGCAGGTGTTGGGCGGTTTGGCAGGGCGCAACGAAGGCGAGATTACGAGGAGTTATTCCGCGGGAACGGTTTCTGGCAGGCCCGTTGCCGACACCCAGCAAGTTGGCAGGCTTGGGTTAGCAGAGGCGGAAGCAGGCGGATTGGTGGGATTAAATCGTGGCGGGGCCTCAATCACCAATAGCTACAGCACCGCGCAGGTGGCCGCTGCCTACCGAGCTGGCGGTCTAGTCGCAGGTAACAGCGGGACCATCGTCGCGTCGTATGCAACTGGCGATGTGACTGGGGAATACGTTGTGGGTGGATTATTAGGAGTTAACTTCGATGGTGGCAGGATCGTGACCAGCTATGCGGTCGGCACAGCGACAGAACATGGCGAAGAAGGCATTCTCGTTGGTGGTTTGGTTGGCAGTAATCACGAGGGTTCAAGAGTCATCGACAGTTACTGGAACATTGACACCACGCGTCATCAACCAGGCACAGTTCGGAACGACACTGATGGATCCAACGGAGTCACCTCGACGCAGATGCAAACGCCCACCGGTTATACAGACATTTACGATGCGTGGAATGTGGATATTGACAATGCCGATGGAGATTTTGATCCGTCCACCGGACGGGATGACTTCTGGGACTTCGGCACGTCAAGTCAGTATCCGGCTCTGCGGGCAGATTTCGACGGAGATGGCTTGGCGACTTGGCAGGAGTTTGGCGATCAACGCTAGTCTGCGCCATATCGATCGCCTACCGTTGCGATCGCTACAACCGCGCGTGCAATCAACCCAAGTGTCATCGGCGATTGATGGATTACGGCGATCAAACATCGGATAATGTGCTGATGATGTCTCGCCTATTGCCCATCAAGAGGCCGTTGACGGAAGTTTTCATAATCGTCGCGGTGTGTTTCACATTGTTGACGGTTGTCGCTTCTGGTTGCGTTACACCGCCCCCGACTCCCACGCCGACTCCGGCGCCCCCTCCTACGGTCACACCGACGCCAACCGACACGCCGACCCCCACATCAACTCCCTCACCAACGCCAACGCATTCACCGACGCCGACCGTCACCCCTACTTTCACACCGACAGTAACCGACACGCCGACGCCGAGTCCCACATTTACAACGACACCTACGTCGACACCGACGCATTCGCCGACGCCGACCGTCACTCCGACGTTCACACCGACGCCGACTGCCACGCCCACCGCGACGGCCACACCAACGGCGACTTCCACGCTCGTTCCCACACCAACTCCGACACACACGCCAACGCCGACGCACACACCCACGGTCACCCCGACACCAACACCGACGGACACGCCGACGATTACTCCAACCCCAACGCCGACGCACACGCCTACTATCACACCAACACCGACACCGACGCACACTCCCACGGTTACACCGACACCGACCCCAACGCCTATACCGTTGATCGATTACGACGTTGATGACGATGGTCTGATCGAGATCAGATTCCTAGAGCAATTGGGCGTGATACAGCACGACCTGGCAGGGGCGGGAATTCCTAGAGATCTGTCGAATCTCGCACTCTATCGAAACGCGTTCCCCAGGTCTGTGTTTGGCATGGGTTGTCCAAACGGCGTGTGTGACGGCTACGAGCTGATGAACGATCTCGACTTCAGGAATCGCAAAAGTTATGCGTCAGGCGAAGTGAACGACAAGTGGACGACGGGCGTCGGTTGGCTGCCCATCGGAATTGGTGAACGGATATTCAACGCCGATTTCGACGGTAACGGCTACGCGATCAGCAACTTGTTCATACAACGTGAAGGTCTTGGCGACACAGGTTCGACAGGGTTGTTCGGGAATGCAGGCGGATCGAGCGAGATCAGCAACGTGCGCTTACTTGACGTGACCGTTTCGGGCAATGTGTCGGTCGGAGGGTTAGTGGGTTCTGGAAACGGTGAAATCCGCTCCGCGTATGTCGACGGCAACGTGTCTGGGAACTCAGAGGTCGGCGGTTTAATCGGCAGCAATTCCGGCGAGGTGGTTGAAAGTTCCGCCAACGCGTCGGTGCAAGGGGTGGAAGGTATAGGTGGTTTGGTCGGCACGAGCGAGGGAAGAGTCGCGGATAGTTTCGCGACGGGCAAGGTTTCGGGCGATAGCGACGTCGGCGGATTGGTCGGTTACGTCAGGCGCTCCGGAGTTGTTATTGGGAGCTATTTCAACGGCGAAGTGAAAGGAACGCATTTGCTCGGCGGTTTAGTCGGGAGCAACTACGGCAATATCACAAGGAGCTATTCGGCTGGCAAAGTGACTGGCAGTTCCGCTGAACGTAACCAGAGCGCAGGCGGGTTGGTCGGATCGAATCGAAGCAGCGCTTCAATCACCAGCAGTTACAGCGTTGCGAGGGTTACAGGGACGGAGGATGTGGCTGGTCTGGTGGCGACCAACGACGGGACCATCGCATTCTGTTACTCCACAGGAGACGTGATTGGAACAGATTTGGTGGGAGGGCTGACCGCTTGGAATGACGGGACGATCACAGCCTCATACTCGACCGGCGAAGTGTCCGGTTACAGAGCGGGAGGATTGTCCGGGGCTAACGCGGAGGAAGGCGTGATAATAACTAGCTACGCCGTAGGGAGAGTGAAAGACAATCGACGAGACGGCGAACTGCTCGGAGGCCTGGTTAGTCGTTTTTATCCGGGAGGCAGAATCATTGATAGTTACTGGAACACTCTGACCACGACGCAGCGACGAGCCGCAGGTCGGGGTGATCCATTTGGTGCCAGCGGCGTCAACACGCCGCAGATGCAAAGGCCGACCGGCTATACGGGCATCTACAGTGTGTGGAGAGTGGACGTCGACAACGCCGACGGTGATTTCGACCCCTCGACCGGATGGGACGATCTATGGGATTTCGGCAACTCCCGCCAGTATCCGGTCCTGAAAGTAGATTTCGACGGAGACGGAGTGGCGAGTTGGGAAGAGTTCGGGGATCAAAGGAGCGATTGAGGCGGCAGATGCACAGGTAGTGCATGGTCCCCTCGGTTTCCCGGGTTGACCGAGGCTATGGGGGTGGGCACCGAAGCGTTTTGGTGAATTCGGCGTGTTCTGTTCGGCCGTCCCAATAGGCGAGGTTCAGTTCGACGAGTGTGAGCCACTCGTAATTGGTGCACTCCTCGCCAATCATTTCGATGATGAAAAGGCCGTTGGTTCCGGTTACGTCTATCATGCCGAACGGATTGGGACGAAGTTGGTGGCCGGTTATGGTTTGGATGCCGGAGATCCCGCGGTTGGGCGGAGTTGCGATGCCTTCGTAGTTGGTCGACACAGTGAACTCGACGATATCGTCGACGAAGGGCAGCGTATGGTCTCCGATAAACCATTCATTTGACTGGTAGAAACGCAGCTCGACGTTGGAGACGGGGTTACCGTTTTTGTCGACTATCTTGATCGTCGTGGTTGCAGGCGTGTCGTAGAGGTATTCACCGTAGAATCCGCGGCGATGACCGGCATTGGCTCTGAGGCCACCGGCTGTGTGTTCACCTATCGAAAGCACCATTTCATCGATCATGATGTCGTGGACGTCGGGTGGGAACGCGAAACAGTCAGATTCGGCGTTCCAGTAATCGAACCCGCAACCGGCGAGTTTCCCGGGTCGATTAGCGTCGGGTAACGACAATTGATCGTCCCAGAGGATCATCTGGTAGATGTCGATCAGTCCAAGCTGGTGAAGCAACTCGTGGAGCAACCCGCCGTCGATTTCCATTCGGCCACGATATCCCTCGAGCGAATAAGCTGACGTGTCGTGCCATATTCCCCACCATCCGTCCAAATATCGTCTGAGATCGTGAGTGGCATCGAGATTCCTTTGTTCAGCCACGAGATAAAGCTCGGTGCGCACGCGATCGTCGACGCCGACGTTGATCAACATCTCGTTGAGTCGATCGACGTTGTTGTGGAACCAGTGCACCGGAGATTGGATAGCTGAGCCAGGTTCGTTTGAGATTTTCAGCGACTCATATGCTTCAGCACTGAAGTAGACACCTATCGTGTGTCCCTTGATCCAGTCGTCGATGGAGTTGTTATCTTCGAGGAGTTCTACAACGCCGTTTGCCGGATCTAACTCGAAGCTGACGATTGGGTTGCCATCTTTGTCGGGCCACGTGAAGTCGAGGAACAGCTCGGTCGCTTCTCCCGCATTCAAAGGATCGTGTGTACCAGTCTCAACCGCATCTCCATCGACGCGCCAAACGTAGTCGAATTGGGTTGAATCGGTATCACCGAAGTTGCGTACGTGCGCGGCGAGCTGCACGATGTCGCCAGGTTCGGGATTCCGTTTGATGTCGGCGTCGTCGTTGCAAAGAACCGGCCCCAATGGCTCGTCGAACGGGTAGGGGCAATGTGCCTCGGATTCGTAGTAAACGACTTGATACGACGGGTAGCGAGGCCACCGCTCGATGTGCGTCACGGTTAAGTCGACTCCGCCTTCGAATATACCGGCTGGGCTATACCAAGGGGGCTGATCGCCGCAGAATCGAAGTTGGACTTCGTGCAGGTCGTATTGTTTCAGGTGATCCGGAAGGCATCCTTCGAGATCGTTAGGGAAAAGCTGGATGTCGTCAAACCTTTGATTTTCGCCCAATGATGCGGGTATGGAGCCCGTCAGGAAATTACGGCCGATGTTGAGAACACGGAGGTGTGTCAATTCGGCCAAATATCCAGGGAAATCCCCTGTGAGAAGACTTTCGTTGAGCCATGCTTCCTCGAGTCGGGTTAAGTTGCTTATTTCGTTGGGGATGCGACCTTTGAGGCGATTTTCACCGATGTCTAGCACTCGCAACCCGGTCAATTGCCCGATCTCGGGAGGGATCCCACCGGTGAGATTGTTTCGGTAGAGTCCCAAGACTTCCAGATCGCGGAGGTTACCTATTTCTGGCGGAATCGTGCCTGTGAGTTGGTTGAAGCTTAAGACGAGACGCGCCAAGGAGGGCAATTGCGTCACTTCGGTTGGGATGGGTCCGGAAAGCTGGTTGGAGTCAAGATTTAATTCGACCAAACGTAGAAGCTTCGAAATTTCGTGAGGGATCGTTCCTGTAAGCGCGTTTTGACCTAAGTCCAGACGTGAAAGACCTATTAATTCGCTCAACCGTTCAGGAATTGAGCCGGTTAATCCCCTCCTTCGTAGATCGAGATTGATCAAAGGAACACTTGGGTCGACGATCGTGATCCCATGCCATTCCCAAATCGGGGTTTGGTCGTTCCAATTCAGTTTCGCCTCGCCGGCCAAAGACTGCTTGATCGATAGAAGCATCTGGCAATGGCGAACCAGTCCGGCATATTGTTCCGGCCGGGCCACGGCGATGTTGTTGGAGCAATCCGGAGGTTTGGAAGCAGAAGGGCTGTCGGCACTATATTGGGTGACGATTTCGATTTTCCGAATGACGTCTCCCTCTCGGACGGCGTTGTGATGTGGTTCGTCAGCGAAGGAATCAACAAGGTGCATACCCTTGATGACTTTGCCGAAGACGGAGTGGCAAGCGACGTTGTCGTTTTCGCAATCTTTGGCAGAGCCGTCAAGGTTGAGCCCGTCGCGATGAGGAAGTGGGGCGAGGGTGATGTAAAACTGGCTTCCATTGGTTCCGTCCGGTGGGTTCCCAAAATTGGCCATTGCTACGACTCCGGCGGCATCGTGGCGCAGGTCGGGATGGAATTCGTCTTCGATGACGTATCCGGGCCCGCCATCGCCTGTGCCGGTCGGATCACCGGTCTGGACGAATTCTCCCGGGACCACACGGTGGAAGGTCAATCCGTCATAAAAGCCGCTGCGGACGAGTTTCACGAAGTTGTTGACGGTTTTGGGTGCCTTGTCGATGAAAAGCTCGATCTCGATGTCCGGGTACGGATCTTTTTCGAGATAGATCAGGGCGAAGTACTCCAGTCTGTCTCGCGGATCGGGAGTCGGAGTTGCGGTAGGGGTGGCCGTATTGGTCGGCGTAGACGTCGGCGTCGGCGTTAGCGTCTCAGTCGGGGTAGGGGTCGACGTCGCAGTTTCTGTTGGCGTTGGCGTCGGAGTTTCGGTTGGTGCAGGCGTCAGCGTCGGGGTCTTCGTCGGTGTCGGTTTAGGAGTGCTGGTGTGAGTTGGGGCGAGAGTCGCCGTTGCCGTAAAAGTGGGCGTGGGCGTGCGAGTCGGAGTGGAAGTTGGAGTGGAGGTCGAAGTAGGTGTGTTGGTCGGCGTTTGCGTGGATGCAGCCGTTTGCGTCGGAGTAGAGGTTGGAGTAGGCGATTTGGTGGGCGTCGCGGTTGGCGTCTCTGTTGGCCTTCGAGTAGCGGTTGGCATCGGGGTCGGCGTTGGTGGCGGAGTTACGGTGGGTGCAGGAACAGGGGTGTGAGAGGGTGTCGGCTGTGGCTCGACTGCAGTCGTGGGTGACGGCTGTTCGGTCGGAGTGCATGCGTTTAGCAGTGCAAAACCGAATGCGATGGCGATAACTACGCGCATCAAACCATTGAGACCAGGATTCGAGCGTGACGAAGTCAAATGTAAACTTTGGTCACTCACGAAGGACATCGATGGAGAAATACGAGGTCAAAACAGTATGCGCACGAGCAAGATACGAGCAGCGATTAACTCAGGGACAAAGGTTAACGCAATTACGTTTACATTCCCATCGCCGGCACTGGCAGAGATGGCCGGTCATGCGGGCTTCGATGTTTTGCACCTTGACATGGAACACGGAGTTTTCGATTGGAACGACGTGGAAGACATGTGTCGTGCCGGCGAGATATTCGGGATGACATGCACCGCGCGGATTCCTAACACCGAGACAGACACGATCTTGCGGGCGTTCGACCGAGGATTGATGGGAATTCTGTGTCCGCACGTCGATAATGCGGACCAGGCTCGACAGATCGCGAAAGCGTCGCGGTTCGGTCCAATCGGAGAGCGCAGTTTCGGGACTTCTCGAGGCAGGCAGTACGGCATGGCCGGGGATTCTTCGCCGGACTACATGGCTGGTTTCAATGAGCAGGTGACGGTAGCGGCTCAGATCGAAACGGCTAACGGTGTGGCGTCTATCGACGAGATCCTAGAGGTCGAGGGCATCGACCTGATCGCGTTCGGCTCGAACGACTTGGCACAGTCGATGGGGATCGTCGGCGATCCGAATCACCCTGATGTGAGGGCCGCGGAGCAGAGCGTTCGAGATGCCGTGCATGCTAGGGGTCGATTGCTAACCGAGGACGTAGAGCGCGGCATCAACATGGTCCAGTGGCTGCCGGATCAGTGGGCGGCTTGGCTTAATTCGGCCTAGGGTTAGCGTTGGTTCGCGCCCAATTCGCTTTCTGCGTCCAGACCACTGTGAAGGACTGATTGTCGAACGCTCGATGCTTCCCGGGACGTTGAAGAAACGAACCGGGCGTTGGAAAATCCCAACACAAAAGCCTAACGTTGTGTCGAACGGATTGCCAAGTTACACGCGAGCCCAAGAATGAAGGGTGGTATTCGCTTCGTGATGGCGTATCCTATTGGACATTCGTGAGGGGCGGCGCGCGTAGAACAGTGAAGGAGTTCGCAATCATGATGGCATCGTCAACATCAATTTCTAATCCAGACGGCCTTAAATGGGAACCTGTGGAAGGTTGGCCCAGACTGCCGATGGGCGTCTCCTTCTACGGTGACGCCACCTCTGTGGCAGTCGACTCGCAGGACAATGTCTACGTCTTCAATCGAGGCACCGATCCGATATGTGTTTTCAGTCCCGAAGGTGATCTAGTGAGGACAATGCTTCACGGTACCGTGACCCGCCCGCACGGAATCGAGATCGATGGCGACGACAACATTTTCGTCGTGGATGATGACGGGCATTACGTGAGGAAGTTCGATCAAGAAGGCGTCGAGCAGATGACGATTGGTGTGCAGGGCGAACCGTGCGAGTGGCAAGGCGGCGGGTATTTCAATCGGCCTACGGACATAGCGATCCACCCGGATACAGGTGAATTGTTCGTCTCGGATGGGTATGGCAACTCGCGTGTTCACCGGTTCGACCCTGACGGCAACCTCATGCAGTCTTGGGGCGAACCCGGAACTGGCGACGGAGATTTCAGCTTGCCGCACAACATCTCCATGCTCGGCGACGACCGAGTGATAGTAGCCGATCGCGAGAATTTCCGTGTGCAGATTTTCACCCTCGACGGTGAGTACGTCGACCAGTGGCACATCCACCACCCGATGTCGGTCACGCAAGGGAAAGGTTCCGACGACAAGATCTACATCGGCGAGATGATCCAACCCGCGGTCCAGCGCGGAGTGCCGAACCTTGGCGCGCGCGTGGCAGTGTTGTCCGAGGACGGCCAGCTCATTGAGCGGCTCGGAAATGAACAACCGGGGATGGGCGTCGACCAGTTCACGGCGCCGCACGGCGTTAGCACCGACTCGCAGGGGAATGTGTACGTAGCGGAAGTCGCGTACACGAATTACTACTCGAGCCCTGAGAACTGCGGGATGGACGAACCGCCGCTCGGCGAGATCGTGAGCCTGCGGAAGTGGGCGCCGGTCAATGGCGCGTAATCGACGCGAACATTAGTCAAATTCTCACTCGATTGGAGGGGTATATCCATGCCATACGAACCTGTTCCATATTGGGCCAAGTTGCCTCACCCGATGACGTTCAAAGAGGCGACTTCCGTCGCGGTAGATTCGCAAGACCGTGTCTATGTCTTCAACCGCGGCAACTGGCCGATGATGATTTTTGATGCCGACGGCAATTTCCTCGAGACATGGGGCGAAGGCGAATTCAATCGGCCACACGGCATCTTCATCGACGCAGACGACAACCTGTATCTAGCCGATGATGATGACCATGTCGTTGAAAAGCGGACTACGGCGGGGGAGATTATTTTTCGGTTAGGCGAACGCGGGCAACCCGCGGCTTGGCAGGAGGGCGATCCGTTCAATCGTCCGACCGACATCGTGGTACATCCCGAGTCTCGGGACATCTTCATCTCGGACGGTTACGGCAACTCTCGCGTTCACAAGTACGACGCCGAAGGCACCTACATCACCTCATGGGGCGAGCCGGGTTGGATGGACGGACAGTTCAGCCTGCCTCACAATATCTGCATGATGGGCGACGATCGAGTCATCGTCTGCGACCGGGAGAATTTCCGCATACAGATCTTCGATTTGGACGGCGAATTCGTGGGGCAGAAGCACATGCACCGCCCGATCGCTTGCGGCAACAGCAGCACGGGAGACGGCCTCATTTTCGTGGCGGAAGCCGGCGCGCCGGATGTGCAGAAGGGCGTCAAAAACCTTGGCAACTGCGTAGTTGTGCTCGACGAGGACCTGAATGAAGTCGACCGTTTCGGCGGGGATCTGCCCGGCGAGGGGCACGACCAGTTCATCGCATCGCATGGGATTGCGACCGATTCGACTGGCGCGGTCTACATCGCGGAGGTTTCTTACACGAACACGGGTTCCAAGCTGAGTCCGCCGCGGGAAGTTACAAGCCTGCGGAAGTGGGTGCCTGTCTAGGTATCAAGCGTCAGTTGGCACGTTGAGCACGCCACGCCCCGATTTGCGCCGCATGCTCCTCGTAGTGTAGGAAGGCCCATTCGTCGATCAATCGCCGGCGAGGGTGATCCAAATCGAAGTGGCTCGATGGGGTCTCGGCGAGAGCGTCACGCAGTTTGCGGTGGGTCGATTCCAACTGCTCGATGACTTGGCGAGGCTGCGCGTCGATCATTCCCTTGATGGCGTCTGAGTTGAAGTCGTCGGGATCCGGCTCTGGGTAGTCGTAGCCGTCGTCTGGCGTTTCGAGCGCCTCCATCAGCAGCGATTCCCATGCGCTGATGTGCCAGAGAACCTGGTTGACCGACCACTCGCCGCAAACGCCCGGTTCTACGACATCTTCGCTACGGAGTTCGTTGAACGACTCGCGAAATCGGCGCCAAGCGTCATCGATTGCCAAGATGACGAGGTGTTTGGTCGCTTCTAGATCGTGTTCAGGCATCGTTGAACGTATCAGTGACGTATGCGAGATGGTAACCTAGTCGCCAAATTGGTTCTCATCGTGAAATTGTCTGGGAGAAACGCAATGTTAGGCAGCGACCCGAACAAACGAGAAGTAAGGGCCATCGCGACGCCGGTCGTATCGTTTCTGCTGCTCGGCGCGATGGTTGTGGGCGCGGTGATATTTGGCAACCTAGCCACGCAACGCGCGGACGATTGCAGGCCGTTGGGAACGACGACAAAGAGCGATAGCCCAGCCCTGATCGCCTATTCAGATGATCACGACGGCTTGATGTTGTGCGATGTTCCTCGAGAAACCGTCGCATACGTTCCGCCAGACCGTGCACGCTCTGCTGTTCGCGTTGGCGATTCGACGTACGTTCTCCAAGTGACATACGACGACCGAACAGACGATGTGATCTCAGGGAGGATCCAAGGCAACGATCTAATCAAAGACGCGGATCGGTACCCGCCCGAAGGTCAATTTTCGTACGAAGGCAACATCCGCAGAACTCCGGTATACGTGAAAGGCGAGTACGGCACTCTCGAGGATTGCGGATTTTTCGATGATTTGTACGCGAGCGCCTATGTGAGCGAGGATTTCGATGGATTCGATGGTCCAGACATGTTCCATCCCGATCGCATCCAATCATGTTGGGTGGAGTTGGAGACCGAGTACTACGCGAATGGCGGTTAGACGCCGTTGTGACATGCGTTGACTGACGCCGGGATCATACAAATCACGGTTCAAACAGCCAAGGACCGCAAACAAAACGCCCCCTTCGCAAAGCGTAAGGGGGCGCGAACGAGCGAAGCGACGTGAGCGGGGGATGCCGGGACTGGCCGGGGCCTACCAACTAAACACGGACTAAAACACCCATCAACCACCCCCTCCCCTTCGCTTCAGCGCAAGGGGACGCGGACGAGCGAAGCGAGCCCGCAGGGGATGCCCGGGGTCGGGCGGGGCCTACCAGACAAACAACCAACCACCCCACTTGACAACTACAACATATGTAGTAATATAAACAACAGATCGACGGATCGACACAGTGCTGCGCAGACGTGTGCAGACCCTTGTCCCAAGCGGCCACAGGGATCAAACGTGAGGAAGCGGAGGCAACGGTCGACGAGAAGGACGCGGTCCAAAGCCGCGCCGACGAGTCGCCAGCGTCTCTGCATGCTCCGGCGGCGTCCCTCATCGGATCGGATGTCCGGTGCAAGGCCGGGAGGGCCGTGCCGAAGCGTGGGAGGCCAAGTTCCCGGAGCGCGACGCGTCAGTCCCGCGTCGCAAAGCGAGCCAGCTGGCATCCCCCGAGCACAAGCGAAGCTTAGTGCGCGAGGGATTTGCCGAGCCAAGGGCCGGGAGACCGCACGTGGAGCCGACAGACGTCTACTCCTGTCCGCCGCAGGAGGGAGGCTACAGCCCGAGTGAAGCCCCAAAAGCTGATCCAAAGAGGACGGCGAACTCCGAACGGCGTACCCGAGCGCCGCGCCGAACTCCATGCCCGCGGTCTGGCGACGCGGGCCGCGGCTGGAAAACGATTGCTAGCGGTCTCGCACACCGCTCTGCGCAGCATCTGACCCCTCTCCGGGGTCGTCCGCTTCGAAACGAAGAGGCGATGGAGAGGGAAGGAGCCAAGGTCCTTGTACAGGGACCGACGCTCTAGGCGAGGGCCAGTTCCTACGGGCCCGAAGACCCTGCGCTGCCGGGCCTTCCCCGGAAGGCCCGGCAGCAAACAACCACGTCGCGGTGGACATACAGACGCGCTCAATCTCAACCCGTCTTCAAATTCTTCAATTGCCTTTACATCATCGATACCCACATGCCGTAACATGCATGGCATGCATTTGGCAGTTGACGCCTTCGGGCGAGGAGAGATGACATGACGATCGTCGGCGATGGAGATTACAGGTACGAGTTGTTGCCCGAGTGGCCGAAGAAGATGCCGGAGAGCTGGAAGTTCGGGATGGCTTCGGATGTGGCAGTTGACTCCCAGGACCGGGTATGGGTGTTCGCTCGAGAACAACATCCGGTTACGTGGTGGACCACCGACGGCGAACTCGTTGGCAGCTGGGGCTATGGCCTGACGCTCGGCATTGCGCCGGACTTTTTCTTCCGTGAACCGCACGGCATCTTCATCGATGCGGACGACAACATCTGGCTGACCGAAAAGCAACGACACATCGTTACGAAGCACAATCAGTCTGGCGAGATCCTGATGGAGTTGGGCGAAAGAGACTGGGCGGCAGTGACCGTGACTTGGGATGGTCGGCACGGCGAGCCATTTAACTCGCCGACGGGTATCGCTATTGCACCCAATGGCAAGATCTATGTCTCGGACGGTTATGGCAACCGCAGGATTCATCGATTCGCCGCGGATGGGACATATGAAATGGCGTGGGGCATCCCAGGCGGTGGCCCGGGCGAATTCGCGCTGGTGCACAACGTCGGAGTGGACGATCAGGGCAGGGTCTATGGCTGTGACCGCGAAAACAGCCGTATCCAGGTCTTCGACGGCGACGGCAACTTCATCACCGAGTGGACCGACATGTCCGCACCCGGTGACATCCACTTCCGCGACAATATCGCTTACGTAGCGGAGCAAGGAGATGGCTGCGCAGTCTCCATCTGGACGTTAGACGGCGAGTTGGTTACGAGCTGGCGCGGTGATGACGAGGCGAAGATCCTTGGAGCAGCGCACGGCATCTGGACCGACTCCGAAGGCAGCATCTACGTCGCCGAGATCGGAACACCGGAGCGCGGTCAGCGCGTGAGGAAGTTCCAAAAGTTGTGAGGATTTGTGACAAATAAAGGTTGACGAGTGAGGCGAGAGTGCTAGTCTTAATGTAGAACATAAGAACTACATTAGGGCGAGCGCTAAATGGCTACTATGGAAGAACGCATGTCGACTGTCGAACAAGAGGTGAGTTCGATCAAGGCGACTTTGGAGCATTTGGCGACCAAAGCGGACATTGCTCGGTTGGATGCCAAGTTGGAGAAATCGGTCTCAGATCTGACTTGGCGGATGTTCGGGATGGTAGTCGGTTTGATGGTGGGTATCGCTTCAGTAGTAGCCGTTGTTCAGACGGTTTTCGATTGATTGATGTTGCCAAACGCTCGTTCATCTAAGCGATGCCTCCACCAGCTCGCGCAGGACGTTGGCTAACAGGAACACGATCAGGCCAAGGGCCAGTACAACGTTGTAACCGAGCAGTTTCGAAGCGATGCCTTCATCCACCGATTCCTGCGTTGTCATTCGTCGCCGTCGCCAAACGATGTAGAACATCCATAGCGCGAGCGCGATCTTGATGCCCAGCACGATCGCCCAGGAGACGGTGACCTCGTTTCCTTGGATTCGGGAGAACATTAGGATGAGGCCGGAGACGATCAGCGTGACGACGGCGATGTCGATAATCTCGCGGTACGCCGGTGCGATTACGGACATAGCCGAAGCCATCTTTTCGGGTTCAACAGCGGTTAGCGGCCGCAAGATAAGGGCGTGAAAGATGCTTCCGCCGACCCAAGCGATGGCTGCGACGCCGTGCGCGTAACGCACGAGTACCATTACCCAATCGCCGGTTCCTATATCCGAAAACATGACCGATAACAGCATACAAGCCTCCAACGGCAAGACGACCCTGTTGCTAGGTGCCATCAACATGGACCTGATTGTGGAGACCGAACGGTTGGCGCGTGCCGGAGAGACTTTCGTCTGCGACCGGCTGTATACATCGGGCGGTGGGAAAGCCGGCAATCAATCGGTCGCGGCGGCGCGTTTTGCAGGTGCAAGCAGTGGTGCCATAAAGATGATCGGCAGGATTGGCGATGATGGATTTGGGAACGAGTTGCGTCAATTCATGACCGAGCAGGGCGTCGACATGGGATCAGTAACGACCGACGCGGATATTGAGACAGGCGTTGCGATCATCTTCATCGACCCGACCGGCGAAAACTTCGTGCACGCAATCTACGGCGGAAACGGAAAGTGTGGGGACCAAGAATCGGGGACCGCGATAGGCGAGTTGGATAACGCGGGAGTATTGCTGGTCCAACAAGAGATACCGTTGGATTGCAGTTTTGCGGTGATGCAGGTTGCACGCGACCGCGGAGTGCCGGTGGTGCTCGATCCGGCGCCCGCGATCCCCGCCGAAGGCGTTCCAAACGAGTTTTACGGTTCCGCCGACATATTGACGCCGAACACGTGGGAGGCCGAGGCGTTGTCAGGAGTGGAGGTCAATGACCTGCGTTCGGCCGAACGTGCGGCGGCGCAGATAAGAGGCAAGCATGGCTGTTCCTGCGTCATCGTAACGATGGCGGAACAGGGAGTTTACGTGGACTCCAATGACCTGAGCGGGCATTTGCCGCCGTTCGAAGTCGACGCGGTCGCTACCGTGGCTGCGGGCGACGCTTTCGCCGGTGTATTGGGCCGAGCGTTGTGCGAGGGAAATGAACTTGAGCGCGCGATCAAGTTGGCGATGGCGGCTGGCGCTCTGTGCGTGTCGCGGCCGGGTACACAGTCTGCGATGCCGTTCCGTGAAGAGGTTTTAGCGCTCGCGGATAGCTGAGATCGGACGATCCCGGTTCAATACGGCGGCGGACCGGAGATTTCGGTGACGTTTTTGACGCCGGACGTGTCCATGAGTTCCAGCAACCCGCGATTCAATCGTCTTGGCAAGGCAGGGCCTTCGTAAACCATCCCGGTGTACAGCTGGACTCCCGAAGCACCCGCGGCGAACATTCGCCAGACATGCTCAGGTCGCGAGATCCCGCCGCACGACACGACGCTGGCGATTTTTCCTACGAGTGCCGCGACCTCCGCAGTCATGCGTTCGGTGTTTTCGAGCAACGGCGCACCGCTCAACCCGCCTTTTCCGACGCTGAGGCGACCATCCTCGACCGGCACGGTGTTGGCGATGACAAGTCCGTCGGCACCCGCGCTAACAGCAGTTTCGGCGAGCGCCAGTGCTCTTCGCCGTTCATCCTGTTCGCTGGTCCATGGCGGCAGTTTCACGAGCAACGGAGTCGAAGTCGGACGGGAACTCCTGAGAAGCTCGATAAGCATCCGTAATCTTGCGGGGTCATGGAAGACGCGCAGGCCGACGGTGTTGGGGCTCGAAATGTTCAGTTCGATACCTGCGACCAATGGCGCGATCCGACGGAAGCACTGCGCAATCTCGTCTTCGATCGAACCCGAGATGCTAACGAAGATCCTCGATCGATGAGCACCCAGTCGTTCCAGACGTGGACCTATGCGCGCGAGACCCTGCCCCGGAAATCCCAATGAGTTCAGCAACGCTTCGGACTCCGGCAACCTGACCATGCGCCTAGGCGGGTTGCCGGTGCGTTCGGCAAGTGTGACGGTTCCCCCAGTGACGAAGCCGAAACCAGTGTGGATCAATGAACGAAGTACGCGGCAATTTTTGTCATATCCAGCTGCCAAGCCAACCGGAGAAGGAACGCCGACGCCTGCGATGGTCGTCGCGAGCGCTGGATCGCCCAGGCGTGACTGAGCGCCGAGTGCATTCCAAACGAAAGGAACGTGTAGAGCGTACTCCGACAACGCGTGACTCTGCTCTTCGTCCATGGAAAAGAGCAATGGGCGGAGCAATCGTTTGTACACGTAACTGCCTTACTCGGTCGGAATAGGGTCGACGACACAGAAGGTATCGTCGTACAGCGGTTATCATTTTCTCATATATGTGCCGTTAGGCAATCCAACCCGTGGCTCACGACCGCGGATCCGCCCGAAGCAAGTTAAAGAGCGTCCGACCGATGCAACTCGATTTCGAAAGAGGCGACGCTGAGAACCCCAGTGGCCATGCGCTCGTTTATTTCCGCGACGCGAATGACCATGATGCGATAGCTGTTACCTACATCGTCATATTGCCGGTGCCTCTGGACATCGGCAAATACATGCCTCCGTTCCTAGCCGGCCAGGTTGCTGAAATGTCGGCGAACGTGATTTCGTCGTTCGCCTTCCCGCCGGCACCGGAACCGTTTGAAAGCGTGGAAGAGGCGGAACGTGTTGCGAGAACGCGTGGCGACGATCTGGTCTATGCGGGAACGATCGCGTTTAGCGACGCGTTCGAGATGATGGAGCGCGTCAACGAAGCAAGTTCGGAATACGGCAGGCTTTACTCCGAGGCGTATCCCGAAGATGTTCAACATGCAGACGAACTCGTGTTTGAAGGGGTGGAGGAGTTCGAGGATGAGGTTTATGACCTCATGTATGGCGGGATGGACGAGGCGGACCTATTGACGGAACTATCGCAGCAGTTGGGAAGAATGCGTTATTCGGTTGAGGGAGGCGATCGTTCCACGGCACAGGAAACCGAGGCGAAGATTCGGGCGATCGGACGTTATCTCCCAGCCAACCGCGAAGTCTCCAAGATCGTGGCCGCGGCGACATCGACATCCCCTAGAGCATCAGAACTCGCACAACTCTACGTCGAACGCGCCTATTGCCTCTACCGCGAAGACTACCTGCGGCTCAAGAAAATCGACGAGGATATCGCGGGGATCGATGGCGCCAATTAGAAGGTGCGCCCGATCAAGCTGCGATTATGGTCTTGAGCTGATCTACCGTCAGGTTCGCTCCGCTCGCAACTAGGACTACGCGTTTGCCTTTGATGCGTTCGCGGATCTTTTCGGCGGCTGCTAGGGGGGTGGCACCGGCGTGTTCGACCAAGGATCGCGTCGCTGCGATCATGTCGACGATCGCCTGTCGGATGTCTTCTTCAGAGACGAGGATGAAGTCGTTGAGGTATTTGCGGAGCATGCCGACCGGGTAATCGTACGAAGAACCGGTGGCGATGCCTTCAGCGACGGTTTTCATCGGAGCGTCGACGGTTGGGCCTTCTTTCTTCTCCCAGGACAGGTAAACCGACGGTGCGGCTTCGGATTGCACGCCGATGACTTTGGTTTCCGGTGAGAGGTATCGCGAAACGATGCTGGCCCCGCAGGCGCCACTGCCGGCACCGACGGGAACGATGATGTAGTCGATATCGTCCAAGTCTTCGTGGATTTCGAGGCTGTAGGTGGCTACACCTGCGACGAGGTACGGTTCGTTGGCGGCGTGGATGTACCGCATGCCTTCTTCGCGGGCGAAGATCTCGGATTGAACGCGGGAATCGTCGAAAATCGGGCCGTGCTCGACGACGTCGGCGCCCATGCTACGCATCGAAGCTACTTTGACGGGATTTGCGCCTACTGGCACAAAGACCGTGCACTTCGCTCCGAATTGTTGGGCCGCGTAGGCGATCGATTGACCGTGGTTGCCGGAGCTGGCGGTGACGAAACCTAAGGCGCGTTCCTCTGGAGTGGTGCGGGATACGAGGTTGATGCCGCCGCGCACTTTGAATGCGCCGAGCAACTGCATGTTCTCGAACTTGACCCATACATCGGCGTCGAGCATGTCGGACAGACCAGGGACGCGACGTAGAGGAGTGCGGTGAACGTGGCCGGCGATTTTGCGCTTTGCGTCGTAGATGTCTGTGATCGTTGGTTCGGGCAATGCGCTGAGGGCCATCGCTACTCCCATTCGATTTGTAACGAAGTATGTCTAAATTCTAAAGTCCGTTGAAATATACTGATTCTCATTCGCGTCATCACTTATCTCGGCATTTAAACCAAAGCAAAACTCACTTGGCTACCACGGATACTCCCGACGGTACGACTAGGCTATCGCCTTCCAACGCCGAGACGATCACCCAGCCGGCACCCGCCGATCAACCCGCACCAACCTCGGCAAAGCCTACTTTGGCTAATCAGGGTTGGGTATCGCGCACGTTCGAGTCGCTCAATCACCGCGATTACCGGATGATGTGGATCAGCATGTTCCTGTCGATGGGCGGGTTCAACATGTTGATGCTGGCGCGGGGCATCCTGATATACGACCTGACCGGCGACGCGCAGAAGACGGCGCTAGTTTCGATCGGCTGGGCTCCCGGACTACTGATCATGTCGCTCTTCGGCGGTGTTTTGGGCGACCGGGTAGAGCGCCGGATGTTGATTCAGGTATCGCAGTTCGCCAACGCTATGTTCGCCGTTACCGTCGGCTTTCTGATACTGACAAATGTCATCGAGTGGTGGCATTTGATGATCGTATCGACCTGCCAAGGATGTGTGTTCGCGTTGCAGATACCGGCCCGGACGGCAGCGATGTCGCAACTCGTACCCAAGCCGTTAATCGGAAACGCAATGGCGCTCAACGCGACGGCCATGACGATGATGAGTATCGCGGCCCCTGCGGTTGGTGGAGTGCTCTACGAGATGATCCAGCCAGAGGGCGTCTACTTCGTGGTGACGGTGATGATGTTCTTGGCGATGGGGTTCACGACGCTCCTGCCGAAGATGTATCCCGACCAGCGTCAAAGCAAGACGAAGGAATCGCCGCTGGTCAACATCAAGCGTGGGATTGTCTATGCGGCCCGAAACAACCTGATCAGAGTGTTGCTGATTCAGTCGGTGATCATCGCGATGCTTTCGATGCCGTTCCGGATGTTGGTGCCTGTGTTCGCCAAGGACCTCTATGGATCGGTACCAAGCGAGGTCGGATGGATCGCCACGATGGCGGGATTCGGCGGTATCGCGGCGTCGATGGGGGTTGCGAGTTTAAGGGCGGGGCAGCGCAGAGGCTGGGTGATTTTGTTATCGCCGATCATCTCCGCGATTTCGATCTTAGTCATTGGCGCCTTCCCTTGGTACTGGGTGGGCATGATCTTCTTCATCGGCGTCGGGTTCGGGGAATCGATTCGTTGGGCGTTGGGTCAAGCACTGGTCGTTGAGCGTGCCAACCCGCGATATCGGGCCCGTATGACCAGCCTAACGATGATGACCTACGGACTCATACCGATTGCAGCGTTCCCGGTGGGGTGGCTAGTAGACAATGTGGGCGTCCAAGAGACCGTCATCGGCATGGCGATCGCCCTGTTTGTGGCCGGTGTATTCTTCATCGTCGCCAGTAAATCGGTGAGGGAATTGAAGTAGGCATCCACCTTCCGGTTGACGGGTAATGCACGTCATTCGGGAGAATTCTCGAACTTCGTTGGTGTAAACTTCGCTTGATGTTCGGCGAAGTTCTACATGGCATTAAAAGCGCATAAGCCTACAGTTCGTCACCTCAGACCCCACGCTGTTTCCACCCGCATGAGAGTCCGCGGGCGAAACGTCGCGCGTAGAACATTCCAATCCCTCAGCAACCCTGAGTATCGCCGTTTCTGGGTCAGCCTCATCGTCTTGATGGCCGGGGTCAACATGCAGATGATGGCTCGTGCTCAGGTCGCCTGGGATCTGACGAGCGACACGTTCATGTTGGCGCTGGTAGGTTCGGCTTTCGCACCGCCGATATTGATCTTTTCGGTTTTCGGCGGCACGTTTGCTGACCGTTGGAACCGGAAGAAGATGATCCAGTACAGCCAGCTGGCGATCATGGTCATCGCGGGTTTGGTGGGCATCGCCATCTATACCGGAGTGATTTCGATCTGGATTCTCATGCTGGCGGGTTTCGCCCAAGGAATGGGTTGGTCGTTCTTGATGCCGGCCCGACAGGCCGTCATCCCTCAGCTTGTCAGCAAGAACGAGATCACGAACGCGATCGCTTTGAGCGCTTCAGGAATGGCTTTGATGACGTTGTCGGGACCAGGTTTGGGAGGGCTGGCGTACGGTTGGCTCGGAGCTGCTAACACCTATTTCATAATCACCGGGTTGATGCTGGTTGCGTTCCTGATGATGACCAGCGTCAATCTGACCGGAAACGGCGGGCCGAGCAAGCGGCGTGAGAACGTTTTGAGTGACGTGTGGGATGGATTGAAGTATTCAGCCCGCAACAGGACGATTTTGATCCTGTTTTTGCTCCTTCTTGCTACGACAATGACATCCATGTCGTTCCGATCGTTGATGCCGGCGCAGGTCGATCTGATATTCGGAGGTGGTCCGAGACAGTTGGGCATATTGATGAGCATGATCGGAGTCGGAGCTCTGTTAGGTTCGCTTTTCATCGCGGGTCTCACCGAGAACGTCAGACGGGGTGTTGTGTTGCTGGCATGCACAGGTTTGTCGGCGATGGCGATATTGGTATCTACGTTCGTGGCGTTCTTCGCCATCGCGATGTTTGCGATGACGGTATTGGGATTGGGCGATGCTGGCAGGCGGTCTTTGAACGCGTCGATGCTTATGGAACAGGCGGATGAGGAGCACCGGGGTAGGGTGATGGGCATCTATATGCTGAACTTCGGGCTGACGCCTATCGGAGCGATACCGCTCGGCATCTTGGCGCAAGCGACGGATATTCGAGTGGCGTTCGCGGTAGCCGGAATCATCCTCGCCGTAGCAGTGTTGTTGACCTGGGTGTTAACGCCGCGGATCAGAAACCTCTAAATTGAGGTCGCCGGTCACCAGTGCGAGGTTGAGTGGACGTAGATACACTCGCCGCACTTTTCATTCGCTGGCAAACCCTGAGTTTCGACGCTTCTGGTTCAGCCTCATTTTCCTCATGGCGGGCATCAACATGCAGATGCTCGCACGAGGACAGTTGGCGTGGGAACTGACAAGCGACGTGTTCTTGGTGGCGCTAGTCAGTTCGGGATTCGCGCCTCCAATCTTGTTGTTTTCGTTGTTTGGCGGGACACTCGCCGATCGCTGGAACCGGCGACGAATGATTCAATATTCTCAACTCGTCGTCAGCTTGGTCGCAGGGATCGTGGGTGTCTCGATCGTCACTGAAGTGGTGAACATCTGGATACTGTTTGGCGCCGCGTTGACACAGGGTTTCTGCTGGTCATTCTTGATGCCGGCGCGCCAGGCGATAATCCCTCAACTGGTCGGAGAGCGGGACATCACAAACGCAATCGCGCTGAACGCTTCTGGCATGGCGCTCATGACCCTTTCTGGACCTGGGCTCGGTGGTTTGGCATATTCGGCATTCGGACCTGCGACCACATATTTCGTGATGTCGGCCATGATGTTCGTGGCGTTCGTGCTGATGACCACAGTCAAAGTGGAGGGCGTGCCGGCGGAGAGGCGGAAGCGCGAAAACATGTTCAGTTCGATATGGGACGGGCTCAAATACTCGTATGGCAATCCAACTATCTTCGTATTGTTGCTGCTGACGTTGGCGACAACCATGACGTCCCAATCTTTCCGACAGTTGATGCCGGCTCAAGTGGACCTGATATTTGGTGGCGGTCCGACTCAGTTGGGCGTATTAATGAGCATGATCGGCGTCGGCGCGCTGCTCGGTTCGTTGTTCATGGCTGGAATGACCGAGAACATGAAACGCGGCGTAGTTTTGCTGGTCGCCAGTGGATTGTCGGCGGTTGCGATACTCGTCTCGACGTACGTGACGGTTTTTCTGATAGCGACTTTCGCCATGCTCGTGCTGGGAATCGGAGATTCGGGACGACGTGCGTTAAATTCCGGCTTGCTGTTGGAGCAAGCGGATGCGGAGCATAGAGGCAGAGTCATGGGAATCTACATGTTGAACTTCGGATTGCGTCCCATAGGGGCCATTCCGCTAGGAATCTTGGCAGAGCGAACCAGCATTCAGGTAGCGTTCGCGGTTGCTGGGATCATTCTGGCGGTCAGCGTGGTTGCGACATGGATTTTCGCGCCGTTCATTAGACGGTTGTGACGCGAGGGTCGCCTGCCTTCAGAATTAACCTAAGGATGTTGCACCAAATTACGTCTCGATAATAGGTACCGAAATCTAATGCCAATCAAAGTGATGCCTGACGCGTTGGCGTCCCGGGTCGCGGCTGGCGAGGTGGTGGAGCGGCCGGCTTCGGTGGTGAAGGAGTTGATCGAGAATTCGCTGGATGCCGGAGCGAGTCGCATCGATGTCGAGTTGGAGGGCGGCGGTAGGAGTTTGGTGCGCGTGGTGGATGATGGACATGGTATCCCTGCAGATGAGTTGGGCCTTGCATTCGAGCGGTTCGCCACCAGCAAAGTCGATGAGTCTAGTGACCTCGTGGCGATACCGACGCTGGGTTTTCGCGGAGAAGCGCTGCCCTCGATCGCCGCCGTGGCCGATGTCACGACAGTTTCGCGGCACGTCGAATCAGATAGCGGCGCCGAATGCAACGTGACGTTTGGATCCGAGCCGCAAGTTCTCGCCGCTGGAGCACCCGTCGGCACATCGGTGACCGTGCGGCAGTTGTTTAGGAACGTGCCGGCGAGGTTGAAATTCTTGAGCAGTCCGTCGGCCGAAGCGGCGAGGGTCGCAACGCTTGTCGGTCAGATGGCATTGATCCGAAGCGATGTCAAGTTCCGGTTATCCGTGGACGGGGCGGTTCGCGTCAACACACCGGGCGATTTCGACGATGCAACGGCTCTAGCATCCGTTTACCGCGTCAAGGACGTTTCGGATCTAGTCAATCTACACGTTGACCCTGGCGCGGCATTCAGCGCAGGTGGCGCGATCGGATTGCCGACATTACATTTCGGTCGTCGCACGCACGTCACGGTAGCTGTCAATGGCAGGCTGGTTAAGTCTTATCGGTTGACGTACGCGATCGAGCGCGGGTTCCACGGTTTTTTGCCAGACAAGAGGTTCCCCATGGCGTTGATCAAAGCTACGGCGCCAATTGAGGACGTCGATGTCAACGTCCACCCTCAAAAAACAGAGGTGAGATTCCGGCGTGAGGGGTTGATGTTTTCAGTCATCGAGAGTTCGGTTAAAGAAACGCTCGGGACGCGGGCCCCAGTGCGACAATTCTCAGATTCGCGGATCGCGTCCTTTCTCACGACTTCGCTCGAAGGTGCGTTTGCGATGCGGAGGAGCGGTACCGCGCCCTCGCCGGTTGAAATTCCGAGTGAGGCTCCAACGACAAGAGCAGACGAAACCGCAGTTTCTCAAGAAAGTACGGATGGTTCCGGTCCGGTGGCCGTTGAAAAATCCGATCAAGGGGCGGTCCGGAAACGTAAAGCGGATGGACGGTCGACAAGCGCATCTTCACCGCGGCACCGCGACGTATTGCCCGGCCTGCGGGTTTTAGGGCAGGCTCAATCGACCTACATCGTGGCCGAGGATGCGAGTGGCGTCTTCCTGATCGATCAGCATGCAGCCCACGAGCGGGTGAAGTTTGAGGAAATCAAGGCGAGGCATGCCGCTCAGTCAGTCGATTCGCAACTGCTTTTGGCACCCCAAAGCGTTGAATTGTCGCCTCAAAGGCAAGTGGTTTACAGCGAAGGTGCGGATTGGTTCGCCGACGCCGGTTGGGACATCGAACCGTTTGGGGGCGATTCGATTCTGATACGTGCCATCCCTCAGATCTTGGTTGAAAGGGCAGCCGGAGATGCGAACGGCGCCGAAAGAGCGTTTATGAGGGTGTTGGATGAAGTGACTCAACCGGGCGTCGGAACAAACAACGTCGATTCGATGCCTTGGTCAGAGCGGTTGTTGGCAACCATGGCCTGCCATGCGGCAGTGAGGGCGGGTGATTCGTTGTCGCTTGAGAGCTGCGAAGAGATCGTGCGGCTGCTCCAGGAGTGTGAGCACCCGCAGTCGTGCCCGCATGGAAGGCCGACCATGTTGCTGCTGACGGGAGAGGCTTTGGAGCGGGAGTTCGGTCGTCGATAGGATCGGCGACGCGGTAATGGCCGGGAAGACCCAATTCAACCAATCATTCATCGAGCCGATAGAATCGGGATCAAGCACTCTCGCGTTCGATTTGGTTGGACATTAGTTGAGCATCGAAGCCAATCGCGGTGGCGGATCTGAGCCCGGCATGACCGCGATCCGTCGTCTACAGATATTTCTCGAAACGATCAAGTTCGAACACTCTATCTTTGCGTTGCCGTTCGCGGTCGCTGCGGCGTTCATGGTCGCTGAAGGTTGGCCTGATTGGATCGCATTTGGATGGGTGATTGTAGCGATGGTGACGTTGCGGACGTTTGCGATGGCCGCGAACCGGCTGCTCGACGCGGAGATTGACCGACGCAATCCACGTACCGCGGACAGGGCGTTAGCCCGCGGGATCATCGGGAAGCCTGAAGTGATCGGCTACATGATTGTTTCCGCAGTCGTGTTCGTAGTCGCTGCGTGGCAGCTGGACCCGTTGGCGTTGGTGCTTTCGCCGATACCGATCGCGGTGGCGTTTACCTATCCATATTTGAAGAGATTCACTTGGTTGGCCCACTTCGGCATTGGTGCCGTCTATGTGATCATTCCGCCAGCCGTTTCCATCGCGATGACCGGTACGATGCCGATTGAATTCGTGCTGTTGGGGATTGCCGCGTTGATGTGGGTCTCTGGTTTCGACGTCTTGTATGCGATTGCGGACATCGAATTCGACCGTGCCAACGGGTTGCATTCGATTCCGGCGCGTTTCGGAGTCAAGAGTTCGCTATCAATCGCCAAAGCCATGCATATGGTGACGCTTGTATTTCTGGTTGCATCGGTATTCGCCGGAGGTGGAGGGATTTTGGCAGCGTTGGGAATCCTTGGTGTGGGCATACTCTTCGCATACGAACATTCGCTTGTGAAGGAGAACGACCTGTCGAAACTGAACATGGCGTTCTTCACCATGAACGGGATCATCGCCGTCGTGTTCGCCATCTTCATCGTGCTCGATGAATTGATCGCGTGGTGAATTTATGGCGAGGTATATTGTCGGCATATCGGGGGCGAGCGGCGCGCCCTATGTGCGTCGGGTGCTCCAAGTGCTCGCTTCCAGCGGACATCAATTGGACCTAGTCGTAACGGGTTCTGGCGCGAAGGTTCTAGAGGTCGAAGAGGGTGTGTCCATTACGGGCGACAAGCGATCAGACTTCGAAGAACTTTCGCGGTGGATCAGGCGTGACATGGCAAGCCGATCAGGATTCAACTGGCATCACGAAGCCAACGTCGCGGCCGATATCGCGAGCGGTTCGTGTCACGTGGATGGAATGGTTGTGGCACCGTGTAGCGGCGGAACGCTGGCCAGGATCGCGAACGGCATGTCGGGGAATCTGTTGGAACGCGCCGCGGACGTGACTTTGAAGGAACGTCGTCGGTTGATTTTGATGACGCGAGAGACGCCGTTGAGTTTGGTACACCTCCGCAACATGGCGGCCGTGACCGAAGCGGGTGCGATTGTGCTTCCTGCGTCCCCGGGTTTTTACCACAAGCCGAAAACTATCGAGGATTTGGTAGACATGGTTGCAGGGAGGATTCTCTATCACCTCGGTATAGATAACGATCTCCTCCAAGTCTGGCACGGTCGCTAGAAGGCGCACACATGGCATATACCGACATGCAGTCCTTCATGCGAGTCCTAGAGCGGCGCGGGTTGTTGAAACGTGTCAAAGCGCCTGCGAATCCTGAGTTAGAGGTCACGGAGATCGCGACTCGCTTGGTTCGCGACGGCGGCCCCGCGGTGCTGTTTGAAAACGTGGAAGGCGCTTCGTTTCCTCTGCTCGTCAACCTACTTGGGACGATGGAACGGATCGAGATCGGCTTGGGACGCCACCCGGAAGAGATCGGTGAAGGGTTGCTCAAGTTTCTCGAGGATGTGAACCCGCCATCGTTGGGTTCGGTTTGGCGCAACCGGAGCGGCGTATTCAACCTGCTGAACGTTCGTCCGGGCCGTTCGTTGAGAACGTCGGCGAATCAGGTTATCGATAATTCGCCTGATCTATCCCAGATGCCGATCCTAAAGTGTTGGCCCGACGACGGTGGAAGATTTATTACCTTGCCCTTGGTGAGGACCCGCGATCCGCAGACCGGTGCTCACAACATGGGCATGTACCGGATGCAGGTTTACGATCAGCGGACCACAGGAATGCATATGCAGATCCAGAAGGGTGGTGCGTTCCACCACGCAGATTCGGAACGCGCATCCCGTCCGTTGGATATCGCAGTTGCGTTAGGCGGTGACCCGGCTTTGATTTTGTCCGCAATCATCCCGCTTCCGGAGGGTATAGATGAGGCCGGTTTTGCCGGTGTGCTGCGCGGGAAGCCTACACCCATGACCCGTGCGAAGACGGTTGATGTCCGAGTCCCTGCCGATGCCGAGTTCGTAATTGAGGGCCGATTGGAACCCGGCGAACGCAGAGTTGAAGGGCCTTTCGGCGATCATTTCGGACACTACTCAGGCGCAGCCGAATTTCCGGTGTTTCACATCAACGCCATCACTCGCAAGCGCAACCCGGTTTATCCCGCGACGGTTGTGGGCAAACCTCCACAGGAGGATCGAGCCCTTGGGGATGCGGCCCAGTTGGCCACGAAGCCATTGATCCGATTGATGCGTAAAGAGGTCCGCGACATGTGGTCCTACTACGAATCGGGATTCCACAACCTGCTCGTGGTGTCGGTCGACGGCCGTTACTCGCGCGAGCAGATGAAGACGGCGTTCGGGATATTGGGTGAAGGTCAGCTGTCGCTGACCAAGGTTTTGATCTTGGTCGATTCCAGAACTGATCCATCCGACATCAAATCTGTAGCGCGTGCGATTTCGCGCAATTTCCGTGCAGAGACCGATTTCCGATTGTTGGCCCGAACGGCGCAAGACACCTTGGACTTCACGGGCGATGCGTTCGAGAAGGGTTCGAAGATGGTGTTGGACGCGACGGGTTATGGCCACGAGCCAGACCGAATCGACGGCCCGCAGCTGCGCTTTGATCCGACATCCATATCTTCGGCGATATCGAAGCACCGGCTAATCTGCGACAACATTTTGGTCTTGCAGGTAAAGAGTGGTTACCCGGAGCAACGGGCACTTTTGGAACAGGCCGTCACCGATCCGCGTGCGAAGTCTCTTAAGGCGGTTGTGCTGGTTTCGGACGATGTGGATACCGAAGATGATGTCGAGTTGATCTGGGGCATCTTCACCCGCTTCGACTGCGCGTTAGACGTTGTGTTCACCGAGCAGCGTTTCGTCGGAATAACACCCGTATACAGCGGGGTGTTGGGGATTGATGCGACTTGGAAGCCGGGGTATCAGAAGCCGTTGGAGATGGACCCGGATGTCGTGCGGTTGGTGGATCGGCGATGGAGCGAGTACTGGGATTGAAGCGGGTTGGCTTCTACCGGCATCTGCATGAGTCTCCCGGAGATTCAAGGCACCAAATTGCAGCGCTATCTGGCCGCGGCACACACCGTAGTATTCGAATGTTACAGTGTATGATGATGATTAAAGACTAGTGATTAGACCGGAATGGCCACGGCGACAAACAGCGATGTAGATTCGCGGATGACGATCCTTGAGACTGAATTTCGCACGGAACTCAAGCACTTGGCGACCAAGGCAGATCTTGAGCGCTTGAAAATCCAGATACTGCTGATCAACATCACCGTTGTGGGTATCGCCACCGGTATCATCGTAGCGGCGGTACGTTTCTGGCAATAGTGGTCGGTGCCCTTTAACCCGGTGTGTCAAGCGCGTGGTCGCTACGATAAATCTGACGTTTTGACCAGTTGATCTTTGACTAGCTCCCGCGCTTTGTCCTGGTTATCAGTGCTGAGGGATACTGTTGTGCGGCCTTGGGCTCGGTTTATGATGTGCAGGCTCTGGATGTTGATGTCGTAGTCGCGGAATCGCTCTGCAACTTTGGCGAGTGCTCCGGGTTCGTCGGACATCGTGATCACCAAAGTTTCGTCCGTCATCGCTTTGTAACCCGCATCCGCAAGCCACCATAGCGCCTTATCGTGATCTTCGTCCTCAGTCGTGATGAATATGACGCCCGAATCTTCCATCACTTCGGTGCTGAGGCTCAAGATGTTGATGCCGTTTTTGGATAGGACGCTAGTCACGCCGGCGATGACGCCGACTTCGTTTTCTACGTTGACGGTGATTTGCTTCACGAGGTAATTGGTCTCCTTGTGTCAGTTTTCGGTACGTGGATTTGCGATGCAATCCGCGACGGCGGCATCGATCTTGTCGCGGGTCACATTGGGCACAGTGATGATGTGGGCGACGTTCTCGTAGGGGGCCATCTGCCACTTGTTGACGACCGTGTCGGCGGGACGTGGGAAGACGACGGTGATGGAGTTTTTGTTGCGCCAGGCCGGGATGCCGTTTTCATTGAACTTATCTACGGCGTACTGCGCGACATTCAAAGATTCGTGCACGATCCCACGAAACCCCTCGAGCCCGTGTTGCTCGAACGCGTACCACAGCATCAATGGTGTAAGGGCGTTGCGGGACCCTGAGAGCGTCGTGTCCATCGCGCCGACGTACTCGATAGATCTAGCGACTCGGCCAACGTAGTCGCTTTTGGTCAGAACGACACCGCTTGGCAGGGGCGAACCAATCATCTTGTGCCCGCTGATGGCGATGGAATCGATGCCGGCATCGAATCCGTAGGGTTGTGGATCATCGACGAATGGCAGAATCATGCCGCTAAGAGCCGCGTCGGCGTGGATGTAGCTGCTGGAGATCGCGAGTTCGCCGAAGATGTCGCGGATTTTATCGAGATTGTCTACAGCCCCCTTCATGGTCGTTCCGATGTTTGCCATTACTACAACCGGCAGATGGCGATTGATTCGGATCGTCTCTCGCAGGTCGTCGTAGTCGATCTCCCCGTTGTCGAGGCTGCGAATCATGATGTTGCGGTAGTTAAGCACTCGGAGATTTTTGCGGACGCTGTAGTGAGTGTCCTGCGAGAAGTAGACGACGCCTTCGGGGAACATCTCGCGTGCGATGTAGAGCCCGTACATGTTTCCTTCGGTGCCGCCCGAAGTCACGTAGCCCCATGTCTCGTCGGGCGAGTGTCGCATGAGATTCGCGAAGGTCGTGACGACTTCCCGCTCGAATTCGTGGGTGTTGACGCGGTACAAGCTGTCGTGGAAAGGATCGCCGACGTTGTTTGCGCTGTGCCGTAAGAGGGGGTACAGCGGCGAGTAATCGAAACATTGATTGGTCGGGTATCCGATTTGATGCCAAGACAGATCGTTCAAAAGATCGAATAAATCGTCGATTCGTTTCTGTGTGTGCGGTTGAGTTTCAGGCATTCGTTGAATTCCTCGAAGATGCTCCGCGGCTAATGGGGCATCTGATTCTGATGGTAACGAACGCAACCCGTTTCAATCGAGACGGGTGACTAAAACCAATTCAAATGATTTGAAGCACGGAGCCAAGCCGACGCACAGTCCAGATTAGCGCGATGATAGAGAATAGAAGTCGCGAGGCTTCGTATTAACAGGCAATCAAGAAAGCGTTCCGCAAATGGCGTTGGCAACGACAGTCGCAAACGGCAAGGTGGCATCGACACTGCAAGAGCTCGATAGCAACGGTCACGTTGAATGCCCCGACATCTTGATATCCGACCGTGATCTTGAACCGATCTGGGAGAAGGTCAAATACGGCGAACGCCTGTCTGCAGACGAAGGCGTCAAGATCCTCGAAACCGACGACTTCGCCACGGTCGGGCTGATGGCGGATTTCGCCAAACGTAAGGTTTCAGGCGAAAAAGTCTACTTCGTCTTGAACCGGCACCTCAATCCGACCAATATTTGTGTCCTTTCGTGCAAATTCTGCGACTACGCCAAGAAACCTGGTGCAGAAGGCGCGTACGAGATGTCGATGGAGCAGATGCTCGACCATCTCGACGACGAAATTCGCGAGCTGCACGTTGTGGGCGGGCATCATCCGACTTGGCCGTTCGAGTTTTACGTGGATATGATCCGCGAACTTCACAACGCGCGGCCGGATGTGCAGATAAAGGCATTCACGGCTTCGGAGATCGACTACTTTTGGCGCCGGTGGAAAGTTCCGCCGGAAGAATCGCTGGCTATTTTCAAGGAAGCGGGGCTTTCATCGATGCCCGGAGGCGGTGCGGAGGTGTTTTCGGACCGTATCCATAAGCTGTTGTTGCCCGGGAAGGCGAAGGCGGACCGGTGGTTGGAGATACATCGGATCGCGCACGGTATGGGAATCAAAAGCAATTGCACGATCCTATACGGGCATGTTGAGACGTTCCGCGAACGGATTGATCATTTGATCCTCCTACGAGAACTGCAAGACGAGACGGACGGCTTCTTGGCCCTGATACCGCTCGAGTACCAAGTCGGCTATACCAAGTTGAGGCCCAGACATACGCCGCCGATGGATGACCTGAAAATGATCGCGGCATCGAGGTTGATTCTCGACAACGTGATGGCGATTAAAGCCTATTGGGTCATGCTGGGCGAAGCTACCGCCGGCATCGGCCTGAATTTCGGCGCGAACGATTTGGACGGGACCATCGGCAAGGAGCGGATAGCCCACGCCGCTCTCGCCGATTCACCCGCGGGCGTCGCGCGGCGCAGCATGGTCGCATCGATCAAAGATGCAGGCCGCGTGCCGGTTGAACGTGACGCTCTGTACAACGAAGTTACGGTCTACAACTGAGGTCGGCGCCGACGTCGATGCCCGATAATCTGGACACTAGGTGGCGCATCGGCTACATGCCGTATCTCAATTCCGCCGTTTTTTATGCCCGGCTGGAAGGTGACTGGTTCGACCTCGTCGAGTTACCGCCGAGGAATATGGCGTCTGAGATGCAGCATGGAAGACTGGACGCGGGGCCGTTGCCGATTGCGGAAGTGTTGAGGATGAAAGGCCAGATCGTGCAGGGTACGCTTGGCGTGGCGTCCGATGGACATGCGAGAAGCGTATTGTTGTTTAGCGCACTGCCGGCTGAAGAGTTGTCAGGTAAGTCGGTCTCGGTTACCGGGCACACGTCGACATCGGTCCAATTGTTAAGGATTCTGTTCTCGGATCATTGGGGCGTCTCGAACGTAGAGCTGCGCGGTCCCGATGAAGGATGCGAAGCGGAGTTATTGATCGGTGACGCAGCTTTGGAGAAGGTATACGGCGCTAACGAAAGCCCCTTCTCCTACGATTTATCATGGGAATGGAAAAAACTGACGGATCTGCCGTTCGTTTTCGCCCGTTGGGTGGCGAGAGGCGATGCAACGGAACCAGAACTGGGTCGGTTCGCCGAGACGTTGCACCAGTCTTTCTCATACGGTATGTCTGACCTGAGTGAATTTGTCACCGAGAGTTCGGTACCCGGTATGTCACGCCAAGACGCCGTGTCCTACGTTGGCAACTTCACTTACGAGTTAGGAGCGAGAGAGATCGCTGCGATCGGCGAATTCGAGTCCAGATTGGGCACGCTGCCAGAATGGCGGCCGGACGTGATCCCTTATCGACCAATCGCATAGACACGCGAGCACGCGGATGATCAACGAGATACGCGCAAAGGTTTTACGCAACGACCGCATCGACTCGACGGAGGGCTTGCACCTGTTGCGCGACGCGAGTCTTTTGGATCTCGCCCCCCTTGCGACCCACGTGAAAAATCTCCATAACGTGCCCGACCGGGTCTCTTACGTTATTGACACCAATCTCAACTACACGAATCTATGCGACGCTTATTGCTCGTTTTGCGCGTTTTACAGAACCGATCCGTCCGATCCGTCGGCGTATACGTACTCCGTCGAACAGATCATGGAAAAAGTGGGCAGAGCGGCGGAAAAAGGCGTCACTACAGTACTGATGCAAGGCGGACTGAACGACGCTTTGCCGTACGAATACTACTTGGACATGGTGCGCGAAACCGTTCGCCGCTATCCGCAGGTGATGCCACACTATTGGTCGGCACCCGAAATCTGGCAAATGTGCGATGTGTCGGACAAGTCGCCCCGGGAGGTCATGAAGGACCTATGGGACGCAGGCCAGCGCACGATGCCCGGCGGCGGTTCCGAAATCCTAAGCAATCGCGTCAAAGACATAGTGTCCAGATTTGCGCCGAAAGACACTTGGGACCAGTGGACCGAGATCCATGAAGCGGCTCACGAAGTCGGTTTCAAAACGACGGCGACGATGATGTACGGGCACGTTGAAACCGATGAAGAGGTCGTCGAGACGTTGCAGCACATTCGGGATGTCCAAGACGTTGCGGACGCCAATGTTTCGAATGATGGCGGATTTACAGCATTCATTCCGTGGTCGTACAAACGCGAAAACACTGCGCTCGGCAAGCAAGTCGAAACCGAAGCTGGTGCGAATAGATATCTGCGGATAATCGCGTTGAGCCGAATATTCTTGGACAACGTGCCCCACATCCAAGCGTCGTGGTTCTCGGAAGGTCGTAAGACGGGTCAGGTCGCGCTGCACTTCGGCGCCGACGATTTCGGCGGAACGCTGTTCGACGAAAACGTTATGCTCGCAGCGGGTTTCTACAACCGCACAACTGAAGATGAGGTCCGTGAGTTGATATCAGACGCCGGTTTTCGTCCAGCGCAAAGACTGACGAACTACGAAATCGTCCAAGAGTTCCGACGGGAAGTGTCGGTGCCCGCGGCGGTAACGGCTTGATTCGCGCCGGTACAAGAGCGATTTCCAAACTGGTCGACAGAATTGCTTTTGGCCAAGCCGATTCTGGTGATGTTTCCCACTTGGTGGATGTACGGCCGCTTCGCCGACACGAAATCGAAACCATAGCCGAAAATCTGAACCCGGCACGAAACGCGGCAACGCACCGTGCGAGGTTGAATTTGCAGGACGACGGCACCTTGATCTACTTGATCGCATGGGTCGAATCCACTCCAGTGGGACACGGAATGTTGCTGTGGAACGGTCCGACTGGAAGTCCTAAGCAACATATCGACCAGCTCTACCCATATGTGGAAGATTTGTGGGTTCGCAACGATCTGCGTTCGCGCGGCATTGGGGCACGTATATTGGCCGAGATGACCATGTTGGCGATTGCCCATGGATACAGAGCAGTGTCGTTGTCCGTTGGCGTCGACAATGGCCGTGCAATCAACCTGTACAAGCGGATGGGCTTTACACCTACGCAAACTCCGAAATTCACTCTTTCCGGGATGGTTACCGCCGCGGACGGCGAAACCCACTTTTGGAGCGAGAGGTGCCAATACATGTTGAAGTCGTTGGACTACCGACGAGATCGGAGTATTGAAGTTGCCTGAGAGTAGGAAGATCGTTTTCGGTCACAGCCCGGATGCCGATGACGCGTTCATGTTCTACGGATTGGCGAAAGGGCTCGTTGAGATTGAGGGTTATGACGTCGGTCACCACATGGCAGATATACAGTCGTTGAATGTCCTCGCGGAAGAAGGCGATCTGCCGGTCACGGCGATTTCAGCCGCTCACTATCCGAAAATAGCTGACAAATACCGCATCATGTCATGTGGCGCTTCCATTGGACGTAACTATGGACCGGTTGTGGTGACGGTGCAGGACGACTTGGGACTAGATAGCTTGGGTGGATGCACGATCGCAGTACCAGGCGAGTTCACCACTTCATGGATGTTGTTCCAAATCTTCGTGCCCGATGCGATAACACCGTTGTTTTTGGACTTCGACGAAGTTGAGGATGCCGTTAAGTCTGGTCGCGCGGACGCAGGAATATTGCTCCACGAAGGTCAGATCCTATACGAGTCGCGTGGTTTTAGATTGCTGCTCGACTTGGGCAAAACTTGGTTCGCAGAAACAGGACTTCCGATCCCGCTAGGGTTGGACGTTGTCAACCGATCTTTGGGTGAAGATCTGTGCCTAAAGATCGCCACCGCGCTGAAATCGTCCATCAAATGTGCACATGCAAATGAAGACGATGCATTGGATTACGCGCTAGGATTCGGGCGCGGCATCGGACGGGAGGATGGCAGGAGGTTCGTCAAAATGTACGTCAACGCCGACACGGTCGACATGGGTGTCGAAGGCGTATCGGCGTTGGAAACGTTGTACGGGATGGCAGCGAGCCGCGGGATAATCGACGGATCGCCCAATTTGGACGTCGTTCAAGCCAACTGATGCAGCGGCGTTCGCACCGCGCCAGTCGGTAAGGCTGAACACCTAACCCCGGTAGGAGAATCGACTTCGGTCGACATGCTCGAATTCCGGCATGTTGCGCATGACGGCACTCACCGCGGTAGTAGGTCTAGGCAGGTCAAGCTCGTGACCGGAGTCGCGCATGTAGTCGACGACTTCTTGCGCGCTTATTTGGGGGTGTTCCATGCCGAGCGCCAACGCTGCTTCGCGGATTCGATCGCGCCGATCCTGCTGGGCGGCTTGCTCCTCGGGCGTCCGCGTGGTGGTAGAGACCGGAGAAGAGGAAGAATCGGTTGAAGATTGGTTAGGTTTGAGCGTAAACAAAACGCGTCCGGCGAGACGGTCGACCACGATCTGCAGATCCATGTCCGCGCGGGTTGCGCACTGAGTGATCATGTTACGGATTTGAGAAATCTCTTCGCCTGGCTCCGCGATTACGGCCCTGGCTTCGCCAGGTTTAAGAGAAAACATCGCCTGGTAGATAGCTCGCACCTGCGGACTCTTGGCGCGGCTCAAAAGTGCCGTGCGTCGCATTTCATCGAGATCTACTTCAACTATCTCTATGGGCATTGGCTTGTCTCCATCAACCTAACGGGTGTCGTGAGCCGTTGACGCGGGTCGAGAACCTCCGAAAATAGACGCAAATAAGTTCACTCCTACTGTCGGCTTTATTAGAGTGCTTACTTTAATCTTACAACCTCCGTGTAGTCAAACTATCTGGCAACTCCGCGGCTTCGAATGTCTGTCAATCATGACTGAAAACTCACATCTTCGGGTCTTCAATGGTCGATTCAATGGCGCGATGATCACGAAATCCTGAAACTCAAAGGATAGAATCTTAACGGCCTCACGCGCCTAACGTCGCGAGAAACGCCGTCAAAAACCCTACACGTGAATTCCGATGATAGGCGAAGAACAGAGAAATACGGGAGTATCTAACTTCATTTCTAATGTTCTTCGTACTAGCCCGGTGACCGCGCTGATAGTAGCTGTGAACGTGGTTATGTTCGTGTTGCTGTTGATCAGCGGGAGGGCGGATGATGCGACAAATCTCTATCGATGGGGCGCAAAATACGGTCCCGCGATCCAGAACGGCGATTGGTACCGGTTGGTATTACCGGTCATCTTGCACGCGGGGTTTTTGCACCTGGCCGCCAACACCTTCGCTTTGGTAATTTTCGGGCCGAGGTTGGAGAGCGAGTTTGGCCGGGTTGCGTTCTTGGGTGTGTACCTAGTCTCGGGCGTGTGCGGCGTTGCCGCGAGTTATCTGGTGTCGCCAACCTTGAGCGTCGGCGCCAGCGGTGCGGTATTCGGCATCGTTGGTGCGTACGGCATCTACCTTGTCCGAAACCGTCGGGAGTTCGGAAGCGCGGTAAACCCCGTGATCATGAACTTGCTCATCGTGCTGGGAATCAACATCGCGTTCGGGGTGTTCTGGAGCGGGATTGATCAAGGCGCTCATGTGGGAGGGTTAATCGCGGGAGCCGCGATGGGGTTAGTTGTGAGCCCGCGTCGATCGGTCGACATCGAAGATGATTTCTACATATTTGGCGCTCCGATTGTGCGGACGCGGATCGAAAAATCATCCGTCAATCGGACGCTTGCGGCGGCCAGCGTCGGATTGATCGTCGCCCTCGCAATTGCATGGTGGGTTTCTGCGAACGTCGAATACGACGCAGGTACTATGCAGGCATACGGTTATTTCGAATTGATCACGAGTTGAGGCAACGTTTCGACGGATGATTCGCAGCCGATTTAGGAATTCACAATTTCGTGGCCCGCATTCGATTACCAACGAATCATTTGATGGCCTTAATCGAAAAGAGAAACGGGATCGTACCGTGAGCGTCGTCCAATCGCCACCAACCATCCTTGTGGCGGCTCATTTGAGGGAATGCGCGGTAACCTGAAACCGCGAATTCGTTGAAGCTTTCAATCTTTAGTCCGGCGTTCACGATTGCGTTCAAGATGTCGGACATGCTGTGTTGCCACTCATAGGTCGGAGATTCAATAATCTCGGAGCCGGTGTAAGAAGCGCCGCCGCCGTCGTAATAGATCCCTTCCGGGTTCGAGAAGTAAGGATGCATTGGTTTGAGTTCTTGGCCGATTCCGGGCGTCTGCACGGATTCGAAAATGTGCGATATCGGATGACCGTCGAATATATACAACAAACCGCCGGGTTTCAGATGTTTAGCGACGACACATGCCCAAGCTTCAAGGTCTGGCAACCAACACAAAACGCCTAGCGCGGTGTACACGATGTCAAATGTTTCGTGGAATATTGTGGGTAGGTCGTAAATGTTCGCACGCATGAAACGAGCATTGAGCTCTAGTTCCTGATTCAAATCGCTCGCCAGTTCAATTGCGGTGTCTGAGATATCGATGCCCGTTACCTCAGCGCCCAATCTTGCCCACGACATCGTATCTAATCCGAAATGGCATTGAAGATGAAGAAGCGATTTACCGACGACCGATCCCATTTCATCAATCTCGATGTCGGTCAAGGTGATTCGGCCAGATTTGAAGCCTTCAACGTCGTAGAACTTGGATGCCGCATGGATCGGCGTCCGTTCATTCCAGTTACGACGGATGATGTCGAACTTGGCTTGCAACGTTGGTTTCACGTCACGAAGTCGCCTTGATCGACAGCATGAACGGTATGTTGCCGTCGTAACGGTCCAGATCCCACCAACCGCCGTCGCGCCGTCGCATCTGGGGCAGTGCTTGGAAAAACGAGGAAGGATATTCTCGAACGAATTCGAGTTTGAGTCCAGCGCCTATCAGAGCATTTACGATGTCCGACATACTGTGTTGCCATTCGTAGACCGGCGTTTTCAATGTTCCTGACCCCGCGTACGAGTTTCGTTCCCCCTCCTCTAAGGTGCCTACTGGATCATGGAAGTACGTACGTTCGGGTCTGAGATCCCAAACACCTTCGGCAGATTGCACTGGCGCGAAGATCCGGCCAGCCGGATGTTCATCTAGCATGTAAAAGACGCCGCCCGGTTTCAAGAACCGCGCGATCACCTGGCCCCAGCGCTCCAAATCAGGCAGCCAGCATAATGCTCCGAGCGCCGTGTAGACGATGTCGAACTCTGCGTCCAGCACCTCGGGCAGGTCGTAGACGTTGGCTCGGATGAAACGCACGCCCAACCCGAGTTCCGTGTTCAATTCTTCGGCTAACTCGATAGCCGCGTCTGACAAGTCCACACCAGTCGCCGCTGCGCCGAGGCGCGCCCACGACATTGTGTCCAAACCGAAGTGGCATTGAAGATGAAGGAGAGACCTGCCCTTGACGTCTCCCAGTTCCTCGATCTCAATGTCGGTCAAGGTGATGCGACCAGCTTTGAAACTCGCGATGTCATATCCGTCTGCCGCCGCGTGAATGGGAGTGCGTTCGTTCCAGTTGCGGCGATTTGTCTCGATTCTTTCGTCCAAAGTAAAGTCGCTAACGATCAATAAACGGGTAGACACAGAACCCGCGCGAAAGGCGGCGGATTCGCGAGTCTAAAACAAGAGATTCAGGCCAGATATACTTAACACTTGCAAGGGGACGAGTGGATTCGACAGGGAGCGTACCTCAAGGTTGCGTGTCGTGGCGCCTGACCACGCAAAAACGGGCAAAAACACAAACGGCGAACGAGAAGTCGCCCTCGCAGCTGCTTAAACAGCCGCGACGTCCGGTAGGAGTCGTCCTCAGCGGCACTTATCGGGCGCCGAACTCCTGAGGTGCGGACGTGCAACGCCGGTAGCATGTCCAAAGGCAACCGGCAACCGCGACCAGAGACGGACGTCGTTGGCATCGTCCGGAAGCGGTATATGCAACCAACGGCTACACACGTAGAAGCTTTGAAGGGAAACTTTCTGGACGGGGAGTTCGACCCTCCCCCGTCTCCACCAGCAACTGCCGCCCGCGACCGGCAGGTCGCGGGCGATCTATCTCTGAACGAGTAAGTTCAACCGGCGATGTCACCTCCGAGGATAAGGTCGCGCCAGATTTCGACTGATCAAAGGTCATTCAAAATCTGCGATCATGTGATCCCGTTTACGCTCCAACGCAGTGCGCGGCGTCGGCGCACCGTTCAGTTGCAGGTCAATCCCGAAACCGGTTTCAAACTGTTGGTCCCTTACACGTTGTCGGACCCCGAAATCGAAGATTTCCTTTTGAAACGGGCCGACTGGATACTGAAACACAGGTCGGACCCGGTTCTACATCAGAAGCATCGGGATTGGGGCGCTGGTGGGAGGACGATGTTGCGAGGCACCGAAGTCGAATATCTGGTTCACGAGCGCGACATCGAAGATCCGGGCAAAGAGATGCCGGCAACCGTCACCAAGTCGTTGGAAGGCGACCAGATTTTGGTTACCATCCCGCCGGGCGTTGCCGGCGATCAAAAATCTCGGTACGTTCGGGAATTGTTGCAGAACTGGTACAGACAAGAAGCATGGGACCATTTGAAGAAGCGGGTCGACGAATACGGCAATTTGATGGGAGTCAAACCGAAGCAGCTCAAGTTGAGCAACGCCAAGAAGCGATGGGGAAGCTGTAGCGGTAAACAGTCGATCAACCTCAATTGGCGTCTGATCATGATTGACGACAGCTTAATCGATTACGTAGTAGTTCACGAGTTGGCGCATCTGGTCGAACTGAACCACTCGGCTGATTTCTGGCGCGTCGTGGAAGGGGTGATCCCAGATCATCGGGACCTCAGACGCAGACTGAGGGAGCAATCTCCTTCGGCGTTTGGTTAAACGAACATCTAAATCGTGGTGCTCACGGTGCGAGCGCGATCGCCGCGCCGCCGGCCGCGATGGACAATGCCCCCATCGCCCGTAACGGGGTCACCCGCTCCTTCAACACGATCGCGCCATACCCGACTGCGATCAGGATCGATACTTCCCTCAGCGGCCCGACATAGCTGACAGGGGAGAACGTCAGTGCAGTCAGGACGAGGGTGTACGCTGCGAACTGCAGTAGACCACCAAATATGAGGATCTTCCAGTGGCGTTTCGCTTCAGTGATGAATGCTTCTTTCGTTTCCAGTCGCGATTGAATAGCGATCATCCCCGACCCGCCACCGAGCTGGAGAAAGAACATGTATAGCGCAGGCTGAACGTGTTTGACACCTTGCGCGTCGACCACCGAATAGACACCGATACACACCCCGGTCAATATCGCCAACAGCCATGCTGGGCGCATCAATTGCCTGTAACGCTTGATGACTCTCCAGTTCTTTAGGAGCAGCAACCACGAACGTCCGGTTCGTTTAATCGTCGCGGTTTCGATGTCGGAGACCGAGATACACGCGATGCCTGAGACGATCAAGACCGCACCGACGGCGGCAACCCAAGACATCGTTTCCCCTATGACGAACACGCCGAGGATCGGGATTATGGCTAAACCAAGACCGCGGGCCACTGGATAGACAATCGACAGTTCGCCCGTGTTGTACGCGTATCCCAATGTAGCAAAGTACCAAATGTGCAACACGATCGTTGCGACGATGAAACCCCAACCGATCGGCCCGGGCATATCGACGATCAAAAGATAGATCGCCAGCGGCAGCATCAAAACCGCCGATGTGACCGCCATTAGTGTGGTCGTTACCGCTGGTCGCGTGGCCCGGCGTACCATCAAGTTCCACGACGAATGCGCGAACGCGGATGAGACGACGAGGAGGATAGCTAGCGGGGTCACTTGAAACCTGCGGGATTCACAACGGTGAGAGGATGTGATTGGCGATAGGCTAAAATGCGCGTCTACGCCGAAACCCGAAATCCAATCCCGGAAACGAAGCGACATGCACTATCAAGACGAACGAACTCACGGTTGCAGGATATCTGACGCGTGGACTTATCGAGGTCTTAAAACGGTGGTGATGGAGAACGAACTGCTCCGCGTCAGCCTGATCGCTGATAAAGGCGCTGACATGTTCGAGTTGGTCCACAAGCCGAGCGACACCGATTTCATGTGGCGCACACCTTGGAGCGTGCGGAATCAATCCCTGTGGGTTCCCTCGACGGGTTGGGGCGAGGGCATATTCCACGATTTGTACATCGGCGGTTGGAACACGATAGCTCCAACTGGCGGTTTCGAGCAAGACTACATGGGTGCCGAGATCGGCCAACACAACGAAACGAACATGATGCCTTGGGACGCGCAGATCGTTGAAGATTCGCCCGAGTGCGTGTCCGCCAGATTCTCGGTGCGGGCAGTTCGTACGCCTTTCTGGATAGAAAAGACCGTCAGGCTGGAATCTCATTCACCCGTAGTCACGGTTACGGATACGTTGATCAACGAGGCCGAGGAACCGGCACCCGCGCAATGGGGTCAACACGTCGCATTGGGCGACCCGTTCCTGACTCCTAAGTGCATCTTGGACTTCGCAGGGGGCGATTTCATCGTGCCAGAATCGCCTTCTGGCGAGGTTCCGCAAGGGTCCCGCTTGATGCCAGATCAGATCGGCTCGTGGCCCGCTGCCGTTGCTCCCGACGGTTCCAACGTCGACCTGACAGCTTTTCCGCCCAAATCTGACAGATTAGTCGACTACTTGTCATTCAACAATCTCGTCGACGGTTGGTACGCGGTCACAAATCCGGGGCGCGGAGTTGGGTTCGGATTGCGTTGGGACAGCGATGTGTTCCGATACCTCTGGTATTGGCAAGTCTTCGGCGGCCATAGCGGTTACCCGTGGTACAAGCGCACCTACAACGTTGGGTTGGAACCCTTCACCAGCCTTCCCAGCGGCATGGCAGAGCCGGGAAGCGACGAATCGACTTCCCTTGTCTTTGAACCGGGAGAGGCGCGGAGTTCGACCGTGCGCGCCGTGGTTTACGAGGGCAACGAAGGTGTGAATGGGATCGAGGAGGATGGAACGGTAAGTTTGCGACGTTGAGTTCGTCAAGGCGTTTGGAATGACAGAAGTGGGCGGGATGGTGTCACACCATTCCGAACATCCGTTTCAAGCCGTTCACGACCGCGAGATCCGGTTCCAGTAAGACCTCAGGAAGTGCCAGTAGGTCATCTCCACGTTGTACCGGCTCACGTATTTGCGGTAGTCGGCAACGGTCCAGACGATGGCGACAAGCAGAATAATCCATATGGCTGCTATCAAGATCATCGGTCATTGGACTAGGCTTCCATCCCGTTGTTGGACATCAGTGCCACCGACGTGGTCCGACCCAGTCATGTCATTCCGAACGCAGTGAGGAAACTCATGCCTGTCCAGTGCTTGAGAACCAATCCAGCGATAGATCGTTCCATTGCGGGTTCGATGCCTCTATCAGCGCCACTTTCTTCGAGCGGCGCCAGCCCTTGATCTGTTTTTCGCGAGCGATTGCTGCCTCAACATCCGAGGTCTCTTCGAAGTGTGCGAGCCGAGTGACGTTGTACCTGCTCGTAAAACCGGGCAATAGCTTGTTCTTGTGTTCGTACATCCTTCGTTCGAGATCGTTGGTTACGCCGACGTAGAGCGTTCCTG
The DNA here is from genome assembly GCA_965207515.1 of Dehalococcoidia bacterium. GTDB lineage: Bacteria > Chloroflexota > Dehalococcoidia > Lucifugimonadales > Lucifugimonadaceae > Bin127. The sequence continues at coordinate 423,443 of OZ242286.1, forward strand.
ACTTGTTGGTCAAGATGTAGACGTAGTATTGGTGGTCGCGTTCGGCGGGCATGCGTTAGAGATTCCTCACTGCGTTCGGAATGACATGGTGGCGGTTCGGAATGACATGGTGGCGGTTCGGACTGATACGCTTTTGGGGCGCAAGACATGAACGATTCGCGTGCTCAAACCTCCGCGATTACCCGCGTTCCCGTCTTGTGCGCGTTGATCCAGTCCCAATCCAACGGGACGCCGATGCCGTGGCCGGTCGGGGCATAGACGCAGCCATTTTCGTCGACCGAGTCTAGGTTGTCGGAGTAGTTGACCCAGATCGGCGGCTTGTTTGTTTTGATGTTGGGATGAACCAGTCCCATCTCGTAGTAGTTGGTGTTCCGTACCGCTGACATTAGGTGGCGGTGAGCCGGGTCGGGTCCGTGCGTTTCTACGTCAAGGCCGACGCTTTCGCAGGCGTGGAATATCTTCATCGCACCTGTGATGCCACCGTCTTCGTGAGCGCCGACCCGGACGTAGTCTGTACCGTCGGCCAAGATGAAGTTCATGTGCTGTTCGGGTAGCCGGATGTGTTCGGTCTGCAGCAGCGGTGTTTTGACGAGTTCGCGCAGCTTCCGATGTGCAAAGGTCGACACGCCGCCATCCATGTAGACATCTTCCCACCAGAAAAAGTTCGCTTCGTCACACGCTTTGCCCAGCTTTAGGGCATCGCCGAAATTCTTGACTTCATTCGCGGGATCGATCATCAAGTCCATATCGGGCCCTACCGCATCTCGCACAGCCAAGACGTTGTCCACTTCGCGTTTGATATTTTCGCCTGCGAGGCCCCAGCCGTGGATCTTGAAGGCCGGGTACCCGATGTCTTTGCATGTCACTGCGAAATCGGCGAAATCTTGTGGTGTAGTCAAGCCGCCATTCTCGTCGCCATGAAGCGTTGAAGCGTAAGCGGGCAGCGGTTTGCGTTCTCCGCCGAGGAGCTGGAACAGTGGCACTTCGTACACCTTGCCCGCAATGTCCCATAGGCAAATGTCCACTACTCCGAGGCCAAGAGCGGCGGTGTGACGCAACCCGCGTTTCATCGCGTTGTAGTGCACCTCGCGTTGCATGGCGTCTTTTCCGATCAGATATGGTGCAACCGTCTCGATGTCTGCAAGTGCATTACCGCCGGCACCCGGATATTCGCCGACTACTCCCTGATCGGTGTAGATCGAGAGTATGCCTCCGCCCATCTTGAGCTTCGCACCGGATTCGTACACCATGTTGAATGAGTTGTAGTCCTTGCTCAGGTTCTCCATCTCGTGCGAGAAAGTGGTGACTTCGATTCGAGTGATCTTTGCGGCGGGTCTCACGGTCAAGGCGTCCTTGGGTACAAGTGGCGAATACTCGGCTAATTTTATTCATCTTTCGTTGAACGACACGTTGTCGTCTTTCGCGTCGTGTGCGACAATTTCCGCATCATGAGAGCGCTGAGAATTCACGGCAACAAAGACATCCGATTGGAAGATATCCCGGAACCGGTTCCAGGCGAGGGTGATGCGCGTTTGCGGATCACCAACACTTCAATTTGCGCGACCGACATCGAGGAATGGCAGTACGGTCCGCTTTGGACGCAGCACGACGGGCCAAATCCGATCAGCGGACAAGAGATGCCGTTGGTGTTGGGTCACGAGATTTCTGGGCATGTCGAATCCTTAGGTGAAGGTGCGATCGGATTAAAGGCCGGTGACCGCGTGGTGGTGAACAACGTCCGAACATGTGGAACGTGTTTCTGGTGCGAACGCGGATCTCAGGCCACTTGCAACAGCATGTGCGTCGCTGGGTTGTCAGCTGATGGCGGATTGGCCGAGTACTTCACTTGGCCGGCGAACCATCTAATCAAATTGCCTGACAACATCTCTGATCGTGAGGCACCGTTGATCGAGCCGGCGACGGTTGCGGTTCACGCCGTTCGTAGGTCTGGCGTCAAGGTCGGCGACAATGTTGCGGTGATAGGTTGCGGTACCGTCGGCCTTTTGACTGTGCAAGCGTTCCGGGCCGCCGGCGCCCGTGTGATCGCCGTCGACGTCAGAGAAGACAGCATAGCGTTGGCAAAGACACTCGGTGCGGACGACACGATAAATTCCGCCGATAGTCACGCCATGGAGTACCTGCTTGACCTTACCGACGGGATCGGGGCCGATATCGCGGCGGAGACGGCTGGTGCCGAAATGACGCCACAATTGGCGATCGATTACACGCGGAAAGCGGGTACGACCGTTCTCGTCGGCATCTACTCCGCAACGCCAGTCTTCAACTTCAACGACATCGTTGGGACAGAAAAGACGGTTGTCGGATCTGTAGCCGCTTCACCCGGCGATATGGCGGCGACGGTACGGTTGATTTCGGAGGGCAAGATCTCGGTCAAGGAACTCATATCCGTCGTTGTCCCGCTGGAACGTGCGATCGAGGACGGGTTCGAACGCATGATCCAGCCTGAAAAAGACGTGTTCAGGATTCTGATATCGCCGAATGGCTAACTGTGCTCGTGCGAGTGCCCATGGTCGTGTAGCCGTTGGTGGACGGCATTCTGCGCCTCTAGGAAGGGGCGTTTCAGGTATCCGATGTGGTCGTCCTCACCGTGGTGGTGGGTCACGTAGCCGTGTGAGTGCTGCCGTGAGCTGTTGTCGATGTACTCGAGAGATCCGTGGATCAACGTGAGCATGTAGTTTGCGGTGGCAAGGTCGAACATGCTCCATGGACCGCCTACAGACACGTAGACCGGGGACGTATGTGAGAAGATGCCACGTTCCCAGACGTCATAGTATTGATACCCCTCGTAGTACCCGGGGCCGCCGGCTCGAGCAGCGATCCACGAGTTGGCTTCAATCTTTATCGTTTCATTCAGACTCAATCTGCGAGTCGGAGTGTCGGACTCGGTTGAAGCGACTACTTTGCCTTCTTGGACGATCTCCAAGCGTGACATGGGAACCACGCTCTCGGCCCACGCTGAGACTTCGACGGTGCCCGGACCGGACAATTGGACGTCGTCGCCCACTTCGTAACCGTCGACGGTTAGATGGATGATCGGGCCACCGCTCAATACGGTTCGGCCTTTCGCAACGTTTCGGCACCAGCTTTCGTAGGTGAACTCCTCGTCGTCGGGAATGCGGACGTAAGTGCGGTACATTCCGACTGGGACATCACTCGACATCTTGTCGGTGCCACCGACGAGAGGCAGACGGTAACCGCAGTTCAAGTAACGGTACCACTCGTTGTGCATGATTTCTCGCTGCTGGATCATCTCGATGGCGTCCAAACGTCCGGTAGCGATCAAGGCTGCGGGTTGGCCGTTTGGGAAGGGGAAGTGTGGGTTAACGACGTAGGCGCCTTGGTCGTGTGCTTCGTCGGCCCAGTGGGCCAACGTCGTTTGCATGGCGCCACCGATTTCCGCCTCTCCTGGCCCATCGGAGCAGAAAGGCATCACTGGCTGTTTGAGGCCCCACAGGATCATGTGGCCCATGAAATGTTGCCTGTTCTCTTGCGAGGTGTAGACGATGTTGTTGCCTTCCCGAGTGACGCTAGGGTGACCTGTGAAGTCTTCGACATTTGTGAACAGGCTGCCCCATTGGGATTGCAGCAAGTTGACGACGTTGAGATCTTCGGCTTGTGATTCGAAGTGGCTGCCTTGCGTCGAGAGGAAATGGACGTGCGAATCGCCCGAGTACCATCCTCGGTCGTTCATGTTGATCCAACGTTTCAGGCGCAATTCAAGATCTTGCTGGCCGGGTTCGATGTTGACTTTCGTGCGAAGCGGTTCGTACTCGTATCCGCGTGCGACATCAACTATCACTTCGCCCCTAGGCAGCCAACCTTCGGAAGTGCCGTCGATGTAGGCATAGCTGATCTGGCCAAGGCGCAGATCTCCGCCTACGTCGATGTGCCACGTGTCCAAGTTCGAGTTGACTTGATTGTGGTGACCGTGAGGTTGGTACGGAACACCCTCGGACGACCTGAAGTGGACCCGGCAGGGCACGATCTGGCCAGTCTCATCGTCGACAACTTTGACTCGTACCCAGTTCTTTCCGGGTTCAATCAGGGAAATGTGCACCCTGTCCGTATCTACGGAGCCAGAAACTTCGACGTCTCCCCAGTTGACGCTGTCGATCTTTTCGCCGGCTTGAGACACTTCGACGGTCGCTGAAGGCGTGCCGGCTAGTTCAACGTATGCCGGGCTGGACTTAGGGTTTTGGGCCTCGCCGAATCCACGTTGAGGGTCGATGAGGAAATCATCGGACGATTGCTCAGGCAGAGGGTGTACGTACGTGCGTTCACCGCGGTCGATAGTCACATCGAGGTCGAACGGTTTTTCGACGCGTTCAGCTTCTTTTAGGTCGACGCGGACGGGACGGCGCGCTTTGCGGGAAAACGGGTGCTCATCAACGTGTCCGATGGAAATTCCGGCGACGATGAAGCGCGGTCCACGGGGCACGATTTCTACCGATTCGATTAGGCGACCAGGGTTCGGGTTCCGCCAGGCGAATAGCCAATACCACGCAGGTTGAGCCTGAACAACCTCAGTTTGCCGTCTGCCGGTTTCCTCCCACCGTCCTTCGTGGCGCGGCGTGAGAACGTCGCCTTGATCGGTCACAGCCAAATATGGATGACCCACGCCGTAGCGCGATATGCCCTGACGTTCGCCTACGCAACTTATCTCGTAACGCTCTCGGATTGGTACGGCGATAGTCTCGGAGTTTTCAAACCTGATCACATAGTCGGCGACATGTACCCCGATGGGACCCATCGCATCCTGTTCGGTCTCCATCTGGCGGTGGGCGAAGATAACGTTGTGCGCCTTTTTGCCGACCGGCAAGGTTACCGACCCCTCGCCACTTGTCAATGCGACGTAGCAATTGCCAGACGGATCGCCGTCGGGTGCGCCGACGGTAAAGGGCAGACCTCGCATCGCTTGCTCGCCGAGCGCGGGGTCCTCACCGGGTAGGCACTCCGTGCCAGCGTTACACGAATCGGAAATGTCGATAAATTCGTAGTCCACGATGCGATTCACCTCAAATTAGTCGTCAAAGTACTATGCATGTTAGTTAATTTCATTGCAGTACGGGCTCCAGCGTCGCCCGGTGCTCGGATGCCGCCAGCATAAGGAACAAATGATGCGAGCAGAAGTTAGGTTCAGGATCGCAAGTTGGGATGAGAATCCTTTTGACGAGCCGGAGAGTGGGCCAAAGCTGACTCGTGCGCATGTGCGACGGACGTTCGATGGCGACCTGATTGGTACAGGAAACCTCATGTACCTGATGACGCATCTAGATAGCGGGGACGCATCATTTTTGGGTTACGAGAAGGTTGTAGGTAGTTTAGGTGGCAGGAAGGGCAGTTTCGTGTTGCTGCACACCGGAACTTACGACGGCGGGAAGGCCATAGCGCAATTGGAAGTGGTTGCTGGTTCTGGAACGGACGAGTTGAAGGGACTAACCGGTAAAGGAAGTTTCTCGGCCGGTCATGCCGAGGAGCATGAAATGCCGTTCGAGTATGAGCTTTGAAAGCAGCGCGCGGTCATGTTGGCAAGTCAGCCAGGTAGCAGGAGATCGTCGGTAAGGAGCGGTTCTGAAATGAGAGCATTGCGATATTACGGTCGCCAAGACATGCGTTTGGAGGATGTTCCGATCCCGGACCCGGCAGACGACGAAGCGCGATTGAGCATCATGTACGCGTCGATCTGTCAGACGGATGTGGAAAGGTGGTGGCACGGACCGACGATGCGTAGGTGGCGTACGCCGCCGAGGACCGTCGGTCATGAAACCGCAGGACGGATCGACGCCGTTGGCGCGAAAGTTCGCGGTTTGTCGGTCGGCGACCGGGTGATGGTGAACAACATCCGTCCTTGCAGGGAGTGCTACTGGTGTATCCGGGGATTGCAATCAAGTTGCGCTGACGTGAGCAGCGCTGGATTCGCGTTGGATGGCGGCTTGGCGGAGTATATGGTCTGGCCTGAAAGCCATCTCATCAAACTTCCCGACAATATCCCGGATGTGCGGACCCCGTTGATCGAACCGACATCGGTTGCAGTTCACGCTACTCGCAGATCTGGCGTCAAGGCGGGGGATACGGTGGCGGTGATCGGGTGCGGAACGGTAGGTATGTTGACGATGCAGGTCCTCCGCGCGGCGGGCGCTCGCGTTATCGCCGGTGACCTTCGAGCGCAGTCGCTCGATTTAGCTTTGAAGCTAGGCATGGACGCTGCGGTCAATACAGGAGATGACGACGCGCTTGAGCAAGTGTTGGAGTTGACCGACGGTATCGGCGCGGACATCGTAGTCGAGACAGCTGGGGCGGTAGTGACGCCGCGGATCGCGATCAGTTGGACACGGCCCGGTGGTAGGACCGTTTTGGTTGGGATTCATGCGGCAGGCAACGAGTTTGATTTCAACGAAATAGTGGGAACTGAGAAGACGGTATTGGGCTCTGTTGCCGCGTCGCCGGGTGACATGGAGAAGGGAATCCAACTCATCGCTGACGGCAAGATCGTGCTTGACGATCTCGTATCGGCAGTGATCCCGTTGGATCGGGTTATGGAGGACGGTTTCGAGAGGATGCGACGTCCTGAGAAAGACGTGTTCAGGATAATGGTGTCGCCGAATTAACGTTCGGACTATTCGCGATCGGATGCGGCTGGAAAGGGATCGTTCTCGCTGACCATCGCTTGGGCGTCACGTTTGGTGGTGCCGTGGATCGCTTGATCGCCCCATAGACTCTTGACGTAAATGAGTACGTCGATGATCTCTTGGTGAGAAAGCGTGTCCTCAAACGCTGGCATACCAGATTTGAATCCGGGCAATCCTTGTTCTTCTAGGTAGGCGCCACCAAGCTTGACCTGTTTGTAGAGCGTCCCATCGCCGTGATGCCAGGTGTGCCCAGCGCCGTTCAAAGGAGGTGCAGGAAGCGTGCCATCTGGATTCGTGGATTGCCAGTGCGGTTGACCCTCGCCGTTTAGACCGTGACATCCGGCACAGTTTTCGGCATAGATGCGTTGACCCCGCTCGATTGGATCCGATGGTTCCGCCACCGGGTCGCTGCCACAAGCGAACGCGACAGTAGCCATAAACATGCATGTCAGGATCGCGGTTATCGTGCGTGTCAACATGATCCCGAGTGATTGAATCGATCGGTGCTGGGTTCGCGAAGAATATATATTGCAGATTGGATCGAACCATTTACCGCTTGCAACGAACAAAACAATCCACGTTTGGGGTGACCAACATGCACTACGGCGATGAACGGACGCACGGATGCCGGGTTTCGGATGCTTGGACGTACCGGGGTTTGAAGACGGTGGTGATGGAGAATTCGCTGATAAGGGTGTTGATTCTTGCCGATAAGGGTGCCGACATCTACTCGTTGGTTCACAAGCCCACGGACACCGAATTCATGTGGCGGTCGCCCTGGGGAGTTCGGGATCCGCGCCCATTCGTGCCCTCTACTGGCTCGACTCAAGGCATGTGGCTCGACTACTACGAGGGCGGTTGGCAAACGGCACTGCCGCATGGTGGTTATCCGGATGAGGTCTACGGCGCGGAATTTGGATTGCACGCCGAGTTGAACAACCTGCCGTGGGACGCGACGATTGTGGAAGATTCGGCCGATCGCGTCGCTGTCAACTTCAAGACCAGAGGCGTTCGGATGCCGGTGGCGGCCGATATGACGCTGTCGTTGGAAGAAGGATCATCGACACTCAATCTGTCGAAGACGGCGATAAACGAGGGCGAGGAAGATGTGGAGATAGTGTGGCTGGAACACATCGCGATCGGTCCTCCGTTCCTATCGGACAAGTGCCGACTATACGTTCCCGACTGCACGGTTTTGACGCATCCAGAGGAGTTCGTTGATACGCAGAAACTCGCGCTCGGTTGGGAGGGAGACTGGCCGATGGTGCCTTCGGTAGACGGCGGTGAGACTGATTTCCGCGTGATGCCACCGAAGGAAGATCGTTCTCTGGATATGGCGTACATGACAGGAATGTCCGAAGGTTGGTACGCCGTGCACAACAAGGAGACCGAAGTCGGTTTCGCTGTGACGTTCCCGTCTGATGTGTTCCAGTACCTTTGGTACTGGCGGAACCTCGGTGGAGGATGGGGCTATCCGTGGTACGGGCGATGCTACAACGTCGGTCTGGAGCCGTGCACGAGCTGGGACAACCGCGGGCTGAAACATTCGATGGAAAACGGATCGGCGCGACCGTTGGCGGCAGGCGAGCGGCTTACGGTTGAAATCACGGCGTCGGCATTCGCGGGCTCAGGCGAGGTCCAACGAGTTTCGCAGGCGGGCGAAGTGACTCAAGGTTGACCGCTGAGCAGTCTGCATGATCAAACGCAATATCATTTAGCGCACGAACGCAATCAGACCAAAAAGGACACGAGGCAAGCATGCGAAGAAGAACGTTTGGAGACTCAGGACTAGCATCATCAGTCATCGGCTACGGCGGCTGGCCGATGGGCAGGGGACAGTACGGCGATTTTGACGACGATGAGGCGATCGCCGCTGCACACAAGTCGTACGACTCGGGCATCAACCTGTTCGATACGGCTGCCGTATACGGCTGGGGCTACGGCGAAAAGTTAATGGGCAAAGCGGTTGCGCCGTTCCGGAACGATATCGTGCTGGTGACGAAAGGCGGCCGCGAGTGGGTGCGTGACAATCCGGATCGCACCGCGGCGACGGTGTCGATCAGCGATCGTGACACGCTGCTGCGGAGCATCGACGAAAGTCTCGAGCGTCTGAACACCGACTACATTGATCTGTTCCTGATCCACTGGCCGGACCATACGCGCTCGTTCGAAGAACCGATGAGAGCGTTGGAAGACGCCAAGACGGCGGGGAAGATCCGACACACAGGCGTTTCGAATTTCAGCCCAGAGATGATGGCGCAGTGCCGCGAGCACAGCCCGATTGTGACGAACCAAATTGGGTACCACATTTTTGATCGCAGGCCTGAGTCGGGCGTGATGCCGTTCGTCGAGCAGAACAGTATGGGTGTGATGGCCTATGGCACGCTGGCACACGGTCTATTGACGGGCGCATGGTCGGCGGGTCATTCATTCGGTGACAACGATTGGCGAGCGAACGGTGCGAACTTCGGATTGGCATCGTTTGGCCCTGCCAACTTGGCCAAGAACGTTGCAGTGGTCGAAAAGTTGAGGGGCATAGCTGCCGACCATGGCAAGACGGTCGCACAGCTGGCGATCGCCTGGGTGTTGGCAAATCTCACGGTTACCGTCGCGCTTTGTGGCATGGTCAAAGATTCAGAGGTTGCGGACAATGTCGGTGGCGACTGGGAGATGCCGGCGGAGGTGAAGCGACATATCGACGACCTTGTGATGTCGGAAGGCGCTGGTGTGGGAACTCCGGAGATGGAGATCGCGACGTAAGTACGTTCTAGGCAACCTTGGTTCTGGTTGCCTGGCGGGCAGATTGCTCCGCCGAAATCGCCGACGGTGAGGTGACGCGATCGAATAGATCGGTAACCTCGGCCGTCGGTTTCGAAGTCAAAAGCGTTGCCGCAATCGCGATCGGGAATGCTAAGAAGAACCCCGGCGTCGCGAGATGCATGTCGAAGATCTGGTACGGTCCGCCTGACAACGATCCCCAGATGGTCGAGATCGCGGCGCCGGAGATCATGGCGGTCATGGCACCCCAGAAGTTGAAGCGTCGCCAGTAAAGCGCCAAGATGGTGGCTGGGCCGAACGCTGCGCCCATGCCGCCCCAGGCGTAAACCACTAGGTCAAGCACTGATTCGGGATGAAAGATCGAGTAGAGTGCGGCGCCGACCCCGATCACGACTAGCAACAATCTTCCGAGCCACACTCTAGCGTCGGTTCCAATGCTGTAGCTGTATTGACGAATGACTGGAAGATCGTCGGTCGCCACAGCTGAAGCCAGCAATAACTGTGAGTCTGCGGTGCTCATGACCGCCGCGATCACCGCGACAAGCAGAACGCCGACCACGATCGGGTGGAAGAGGGTGTTGGTCAGAACGAAATAGAGCCGTTCGGGGTCTTCGATTATCTGATCCAGTACGCCGGTCTCGATCAGTACAGGGAGTGCCAACAGTCCGACCGCCATGCTGAAGAAGTAGGTGGCGGTGATCCACGTCATTCCGATGTTGCGGCTGCTGCTGATCTTGTCCTCACTTTCGATGGCCATGAAGCGTTGCAGGATGCGTTGCGCTCCGAATACGCCGAGGCCCCAACCGGGTATCGAAAGCAGATACACCGGCCACGGCGGTTCGCCCTCACGCTTGGCGAAGGGATTCCAGAAGCCGGGGTATTCGACACTGCTTCTGGCAAACGATTCGTCGGTGATGAACAGCAGCGTGAAGGTCAGGATGAGGAAACCCGCGAGGACGAACACGGCCTGGAACACGTCGGTGCGAGATACGGCGAGGAAGCCGCCGATGAAGGTGTAGGACGCTACCGCGATTAGCGTTACGATCACTCCAGATTCGTAGTTCAATCCGAAGATGGTATCCAGCAGTTTTGCACCGGCTACCAGTCCCGAACTGACGTAAAAGACGACGAACAGTATCGTGATCAAGGCGGCGACGGTTCGCAGGGTGCCGGTGCGATCGCCGAATCTACGTTCGAAGAACTCGGGCGTGGTGAGCGAATCTTTGGCTGCGATGGTGAAGCGACGGAGACGCTTCGCCATGAATATCCACGCGAGACCCATCATGGCAACGATTGACACGATGATCCAGATGGTTTCGAGTCCGTGCTGGAATGCCAGAGCTGGTAGAACGAGCATGGTCCAGCCGCTAGTGGTAGATGATCCGGCGCTGAGGGCGGTGGTGATGCTGGATACGTTGCGTCCGCCGAGGACGTAGTCCGCCATGTTGCGCATCTGCCTTGAGCGATAGACGGCGATGCCGATGACGACGGCGAAGTAGGCGGCGAAGACCGCTAGTACCCAAATGTTCAGCATTTCGGCGGGCGGTATCCGGCTAGATGATTTGCACTTTTCGAGAGGGGTAGCGGGTCGGAAAAACGCCGGTCAGGTCAAACAACGATTCTAAATTTGGCCAATGCAAGCGCCGATTCAGAGGGCACGCCGAAATCAGGTATCGTCTTATTCAATCGCGTTTCATACCGCCGAGGGACAACACTATGCTGATCATCGATACGCACACTCATGCCGGTGAAAACTGGTTCGAGCCGATTGAGGTGCTTGAGTTTCAGATGGACCGGAATGGGGTTGACAAGGCATTGTTGGTTCAGCATGGCGGTGTGTTTGACAGTGGGTATCTGTTTGATGCCGCGGCTAAGCGGGGGGATCGGTTCAAGGTGGTGGTTCTGGTTGATCCGGAGTCGGCTGATCCTTTGGGCGATTTGAGTAGGGAGGCCGAACGCGGTGCTGCGGGTGTGAGATTTGCGCCGGATGGGGAGTTTTTGAATGCAGGTCCGTTCGATATGTGGCGTAAGGCGGGAGAGTTAGGGTTGGTAGTTTCTTGTCAGGGTGATCCGGCTCGGTTTGCGTCGGATGCGTTTGCTCGGGTTATGGATGCTTGTCCGGATACGCAGGTGGTGATTGAGCATCTTGCGGGAATTGCTGCTGCGAAATCGGATTGGGAGGCAGACTATGAGAAGGCGTTGGGGCTTGCGGAAAGGGGGAATACGACGATCAAGGTGCCGGGGTTGGGAGAGATCGCTAAGCGTCCGTCTCGGTTGTTGCCGGAGTTCAGGTTTGAGGATGTGCCGCCGGTTTTTGAGATGGCGAAGGATGCGTTTGGTGTTGAACGGATGATGTGGGGTAGCGATTTTCCTCCGGCTGCGGGTCGTGAGGGGTATGGGAACGCGTTGCGGGGTGTGATGGAGCATCCGGCGTTTGCGGGTGATGGTGAGTTGAAGTGGGTGATGGGGAAGTGTGCGGCGCGGGTTTGGGGGTGGAATTAGGACCAGTTGGTTTCTTGGAGGGAGGGGATGGTGCCGTCGGGGGCTCGCCAGGGGGCGGCGTCTTTGCGCCAGGGGTTGGCTTTGAGCCAGTCTTCGTTCATGGCTACGCCTAAGCCGGGTTTGGTTGGGAGTGGGAGGTAGCCGTCTTTTTGTTGGGGGAAGCCGCCGATTGTGGCGTCTTGGAACCAGGGGTGGATGCCGCCTTCTTGGATCATGAAGTTGGGTGTGCAGGCGTCCACGTGGAGGGATGCGATGGTGCAGAAGGGGCCGTATGGGTTGTGAGGCTGGAATCCGACGTAGTGGGCCTCGGCCATTGCGGCGATCTTCTTGAGTTCGAGGATGCCTCCGGCCTGGACGATGTCGGGCTGGATCATCTTCACGATTTGACGCGCGAGGAGGTCGGTGTAGTCCCACTTGGTGAGGTGTCGTTCGCCGGTGGCGAGGGGGATGTTGACCTGCTCGGCTACGCGGGTCAGGGCGTCGAGGTTTTGGGGCGGGACCGGCTCTTCGTATACGAATGGTCGGTAGGGCTCCATGGCGTTGCCGATGCGGATGGCGTCGGCGGGCGCGAGGCGTCCGTGGACTTCGACGAGGAGTTCGACGTCGTCGCCGACGGCTTCACGGACGGCTTCGAGCTTCTGGATGGCAACGCGTTCGGCTTCGATCGGGATGAAGAGTCCGCGGTGGTCGAATGGGTCGCCTTTGAGTGCCGTTAGGCCTTGTTCGGTGTGTCGGAGGGCGTTTTCGACGGCGAGCTCGGGGGTTAGGCCGTCCCAGCGTCCGTAGCACCAGATCTTTTCGCGCATCTTGCCGCCGAGGAGTTCGTAGACGGGCACGCCGAGGGCTTGGCCTTTGATGTCCCAGAGGGCGATTTCGATGCCGGAGATGGCGGAGAGCTGGACTACGCCGCCTCGGACGTGGAAGTGGTGGTAGAGGGTCTGCCAGTGCTGCTCGATACGGTGCGGGTCTTGGCCGATAAGGACTTCGCCGAATTCTTCGACCATTGTTGCGACGGCTAGTGGTCCGGCAGTGGCTTCGCCCCAGCCGGTGATGCCTTCGTCGGTTTCGACCTTGACGAAGATGTAGTTTCGGGCTTGACCTCGAGGAGATGAGGAGGCGGGGATGGCGGTTATGTTGGTGATTTTCATATCTGAATTGGGATTGGTGGGATTTTGTTGGTGATTTTTGGGATTGCGTGTTGGTTGCGATTTGGTGCGTAGGGGCGGTTCGCGAACCGCCCCTACGGTGTTGGTTTGTGGGGAAATGTCATTCCGAGCGGAGAGAGGAATCTGGGGCTGGTTGAGATTCTTCACTTCGCTTCGCTTCGTTCAGAATGACATATTCCGGCTTCGCACCGTTCGGAATGACATTTTCTGGGTTTGTTTCGTTCAGAATGGCGTGGTTCGGGCGGGCATCCCCGCGAAAATCGCTTCGCTTTTTCGCGCCCCCTTCGCTTCGCGAAAGGGGCGTTTCGCTTTTAGATCCCTACTCGGCTCTTGCCTAAAACCTCCGGGTTTATCAAATTCTCCGGGTGGTTTCCGTTTAGGACGCGGAGGGCTTCTTGGGCGGTTCGGCGTTCTAGTTCTATGGTGGAGGCTTGGGAGAAGAAGGCGGTGTGGGGGGTGATGATGATGTTGGGAGCGGTGAGTGCGGGGTGGTCGTCGGGCGGGGGTGCGGGTTCTACGACGTCGAGGCCTGCGCCGGCTAGGTGGCCGGAGTGGAGGGCGTCGGCTAGTGCTTGTTCTTGGATGATTCCGCCGCGGGCGCAGTTGACGATGATTCCACCGGGCATCATCATTGCGAGTTCGTCGGCGCCGATCATGCCTTCGGTTTCGGGGGTTAGGGGAGTGTGGACGGTGATGAAGTGGGAACGTTTCAGGACGTCTTCGAAGCTGATGATTTCTACGCCTTCTATGGTTTGGCCGGGTTCGATCAGGGGGTCGTAGGCGACCATGTTCATGCCGAATCCGGCGGTTTTTTCGGCGATGGAGCGCCCGATGCGTCCGAAGCCTAGGATGCCGAGTGTGGCTCCGCGGGTGCGGTGCATGGGTTGGTCGAGGGTGACGTTTGCCCAGCCTCCGGCTTTGACTTGGGCGTCGTGCTGTCCGAGTCGGCGGTTGAGTGCGAGGATCATGCCGATTGCGTGGTCGGTGACTTCGTCCATGCAGTAGTCGGGGACGTTGGTGACGACGATGCCGAGCTCGGTGGCGGTTGGGATGTCGATGTTGTCGACGCCGATGCCGTATCGGGAGGCGACCATACATTTTTCGGCGGCCCTGAGGACGTTGCCGGTGACCTGGGCGAAGCAGAACATGATGATGTCGGCGTCGGTGGCGAGGTCGGCGAGGGTTGCTTCGGAGGTGTCGGGGGCGACGACGGGTTCGACGCCGCCGGCTCTGAGGACTTCGGATTCGACGTCGATGTTTGGCCAGACGTAGTCGGTTATGAGGGCTTTTTTCATGGGGATGGGGGTGTTGTTGGGTAAACGTCGTTGATTAGGGTAGCATCTGTCCGAATTGGGATTGGTGGGATGTCGGGCGTGTCTGTATGTCCACCGCGACGTGGTTGTTTGCCGCCGGCCTTCCCGGGGGAAGGCCCGGCGGCGCAGGGTCCTCGGGCCCGTAGGAACTGGCCCTCGCCTAGAGCGTCGGTCTCAGTACTTCGACCTCGGCTCCTTCCCTCTCCATCGCCGCTTCGGTTCGAAGAGGACGACCCCGGAGAGGGGTCAGATGCTGCGCAGAGCGGTGTGCGAGACCGCTAGCAACGTTTACCAGCCGCGGCCCGCGTCGCCAGACCGCGGGCATGGAGTTCGGCGCGGCGCTTGGGTACGCCGTTCGGAGTTCGCCTCCTCCTTCGATTCACCTGTAACTAGCTCCTCTCGGGCTGTAGCCTCCCTCCTGCGGCGGACAGGAGTAGACGTCTGTCGGCTCCACGTGCGGTCTCCCGGCCCTTGGCTCGGTATCCTTCGCGCCCCCTTTGTCCTTCGGACATTTCCCCCGCGAGCGGGGGAAACCCTGGGACCGAAAGGGGCGTGAGGGATGCCTGCTGGCTCGCTGTGCGACGCGGGACTGACGCGTCGCGCTCCGGGAACTGGGCCTCCCACGCTTCGGCACGGCCCTCCCGGCCTTGCACCGGACATCCGATCCGATGAGGGACGCCGCCGGAGGAGGCAAAGACGCTGGGGACTCGTCGGCGCGGCTTTGGACCGCGTCCTTCTCGTCGACCGTTGCCTTCGCCTGCTCACGTTTGATCCCTGTGGCCGCTTGGGACGGGGGTCTGCACACGTCTGCGCAGCACTGTGTCGATCCGTCGATCTAGTTGTCTATATTACTACATATGTAGTAGTTGTCAAGTCTGAACCGCAGATTACGCTGATTTTTTTGATGGGCTATGATGTGGTGGTCTTGATGTTTCTTGGTTTGGAGTGAATGGTTTGATCGATCGGAGTTATGCGTACTCGGATGTTACGGGAGCGGTGATCGGGTGTGCGATGGAGGTGCATTCTGCGTTGGGGGTTGGGTTTCAGGAGGTGGTTTATCAACGGGCGTTGAGGTACGAGATGGAGATTCGGGAGTTGTCTTTCGAGCGGGAAGCGGACATGCCGATTTTCTACAAGGATCGGCAGGTGGGTACGCGTCGGGTGGATTTCTTGGTCGAGGGTAAGGTGGTCGTGGAGTTGAAGGCGGTCGGCGGGCTCGACAAGGTTCACTTGGCTCAGGCGATCAACTAATTGGAGGCGTTCGGGTTGGAGGTCGGGTTGTTGTTGAACTTTGGAGGGGAGAGGTTGGAATTTAGGCGGGTTGTCAATAGTTTGAACCGCTGATTCCGCTGATGTTTGTGATGGGCTGTGATGGGGGGTGGCGTCTGAACCGCTGATTCCGCTGATGTTTGTGATGGACTGTGATCTGGGGCGTTTCGTTTCGGTTTGTCATTGGTTTTGGTGGGGGTGTGTTGGGTCGGTACACTTGGGGGATGATGGCTCAGGCGAAGCTACAGGGTGTTTGCAATGTTCCTAATCGGACGATTTTCGAGGGGGACAATCTGGATGTGATGCGGGGGATGAATGATGGGTGTGTGGATTTGATCTATCTTGATCCGCCGTTCAACTCGAACCGGGACTATGCGGCGGCGATCGGGAGCGAGGCGGCGGTGAAGCTGGTGGAGCAGCGGGCGCGGGACGAGATTGGGTTGATGGGTGGTATTCAGGCTATTGCGCGGTCGGATATTCCGAAGCGGATGGATCGTGAGCCCGCGCCCCCGGTGAGTGAGTCTAAGGTGTTGCTTTACGGAACGCAGGGCGGGAACTGCAACGGGTGCGGGACGTACTTCTTGCCGCAGCATTTGACGGTAGACCATATCGTGGCGCAGATGAAGGGCGGGACGGATCATATTGAGCACTTGCAGCTGCTTTGCGGGCACTGCAACTCGTTGAAGGGGAATCGTCCGATGGAGTATCTGCGGCCGCGGTTGGTGAGGGAAAATCAATGACGTTCCCAGTATTGTCGTACCAAATGGCGATCTTTACCGTTTTCGGAAATTGATCGTGAATTCGACGTATTGGGAGAAATGTGCCTATACGATCACTATGGCTAACGTTACGATTACGCCGATTGCAACTCCAACGACTGTCAGAGCGATCAACCATCTACTTTTCCAATTTTCGTATCTTTTTGCACCTTGTCCAATGGCAAAATACACAGTTGGTAAATATTTCGCACGTATTTTAGTGACTCCGATAATACATATTGTTGACCAAATCAAACCATAAACAATGGTCAAAACTCCGTAAAAAGGAGAGATCGAAATCGCGGAACCATTAGTAACATCGCTGCCGAAAAACAAAAGTAACATCAGTGCAATCGTCCCGATCGTAATTGTGGTTAACATAAAATATTTGAAGTAATCAAACACGAATAAGCGAGACAAAAATTTGTGCTTCATGCCCTCTAAAATATCGACTATATCGTCTTTGAGATTTGAGAATTCATCGTCGGGACATGCGATCCTGAGCCGTACAGGAGCAAGCCCATCTCGTGAAAATTCGACATCGACAGATTTATCTAAATCGCCAGAACGAGACCTGATTGACATTTCCACGATGTCTTTTCGCTCAGAATTTTCGTATGATTTGAAATCCGCCCAAGAGTTTGGCGTGCGACGCACGCCATCGGAACAGTTCAAAAACACTTTTACCTCGCCGACTCGCGAACTTAATAATTTATGGAGTTTATCTAGATCGTCCTGATGGACAGCGAATGCTCCATTTATTTCGGTATCGAATGTGGCATCCACGCCGCGATATTCCCTGTCAATGTGGTAGTGTCAGACGATGTTTAGAGAAGCATGGAGGGTCGGAACTCGGAGGATGGAGCAGCATAGCAGCATCAAAAAAAAACTTGATTGAAAATGGGTTGGGTGCAAGGTGAAATCATTTGGGCTCAATTCTGAAAATGTTTTGATCCCACGTCTTCGAAAAAACTGCGAGCGATGTCCTCGATTTTCCGTTCGTCGCACGCGTAGCCTTTCCTTGCGACAAAGATCTCCTTTTGAGGAGAGTACGCTATTTCACGTAGAGCTGGTACGTTGGTCCGGTGAACGTTGTCTAAGAGTTCGAAATAGTATGGTGCCTCCTCGCGGGCGAGATGAAGCGATACCTGCGCGTATGCCGACATCGGACGATTTGCGTATCCGAAGAAATGCAAGTATCGAGCAGATTTGCGTTCCTGCACAAAGTCTACGCGGAAAAACCAAGTCCGTTTGGCTGATTGACGTTGTCTCAGCGCCAAGTATTTTTCATATGCTAAAGTTCCAAATGATTTGATGTATATCCTCATTAGCGGAGTGCTGTCGTTTAAATCGTCAACAATACTTTGGTAATGGTTAAGCAACAAGTCCATAGCGCTTTTCCACAACTCATATTCATTTTTGACGCGTGAGATATCGTTAGCAGACATTCGGCCCGCTAACGACTGTGTCCATTCTTGTCTTTCAAGTTGCTCTTGTGCCGCGGTTTCATATTCTTCGAGAGTCTCGGAAATACATTCGATCAAGAGTGCAATGAAGGGCGTCAAATCCGATATCTGAGAGTGTTCCAACGCATCGATATATCTGGTTCGGTCTTCCCTAGTTACGATCGCAATGGGAAAACCTGCGCGCATCAATACCAGATTCATTAAAATACGAGCGGTCCTTCCGTTCCCATCGATAAAAGGATGAATTTGCGCGAAACGGGCGTGGGCAGCCGCGGCAGCTTGAATGGCATAATCGTCGAGACGGGTTGACAAGGGTTCTAGCCAGCCCATAAGTTCGCTCATCTCGATGGGTACTTCAAAATGGTTTGGTGGTTTGTATTCCGATCCTGAAATCACAACTTCCGTCGTTCTATATGCACCGGCGTTGTCGTTGTCAATTCCCTCTAAGATCAACCGGTGTATTTGCCTGATATCATTTTGGGTTATCGGTTCATTTTTGTTGCCTGCGATCATCTCTAAAAAATCCAAAGCTTGCCCGAGGTTTTTCGCTTCTGCTTGATCTTTGAGAGATTTTCCTGTGATCGTAAGACCCAATTCGACTACTTGGCGCGTTTCGCCCGCGTCAAGAAGATTGCCTTCAATGGCATTTGAATGATAGATGTTTTTGATTCTGAAATATTTCCTAATATGACGCAAAGAATCTCCGCTTAATTTACCTACGACACGCATGTCCTTTACACGTTCATTTATTTCGTCAATGCGAGGTTGGATCTTTGCATTGTAGACGAAAGGAGTTCCTTCGATGTCGACTTCGACGAAATCCTCGTCGTAAATTGCGGTCGTCAATGACATTTCAGCCTTTCATTGCCTGAAAATCACGCGTGAATACGATCGTAATTGAAAATGTTTGAACTGGCAACTCTCGCTTGGATCCCACAACAAAAAACTCCGGCAATCCCGTTCCTTGTGCAAAACTGCGTTCGTTCGGCGAAGCGTTCGGTAGGTCGGTGGCGGAATGCCGTTCGATTCTTGTGGAGAGATTAACTAGAGTTTAAAGTTGTCCGAGAAAGTGGGTGACGGCGGACAACGGGTGGGTTAGGTACGCGAGGATAGGCCTCCGGTCGGGCGCTGGGGATTCCGGCTTTCGCCTGCATGACGTTTTCACATTTTGAACTGGCAGCATTCTACGAAGGGGTCGAAGAAGTTGGAGTTGGGGTTGGTTTCTAGTTCTATGTGGGTGATGGTGGCGGCTAGGGTTTCGATGGTGGCTCGTTTAGTGGCGTTGGTGAGCATTATTGTGGCGCCTTGGAGGGAGGCGTTGCCGATTTTGGTTATGCGTTGTACGGGAATGTCAGGGATGAAGCGGGTGTTTATGGCGTTGCGGATGATGATGTAGTTGGCGAAGTAGTCGGCTAGGTAGAGTCGGGTGTAGTCGGTGGGGGTGGTTTCGGTGGTTTCGAGGACGATGTTCTGTCCGCAGTAGTTGGCGGGTTTGGCTGGGGCGATGGACGGGCATCCCCTGCTCACATCGCTTCGCTCGATCGCGTCCCCTTGCGCTTCGCGAAGGGGAGGGTTTCTTACTTGGGTGTTCTGCGTTGTCTTTTAGGAGGAACTTTTGCTTGTTGTCGGTCTTGTTCGATGAGAGTTTGGTCGATGGTTTGGAGGACGGCTTGGGTGTTGTGGGTGACTTCGTTGTTCCAAAATCGTAGGACGTGGTAGCCGGCGCGGTTTAGGCATTGGGTCCGGTAAGCGTCCGTTTGTTTTGTCTGGTCGTGTTGGCCGCCGTCGACTTCGATGACTAGCTTGGTTTTTCTGCAGACGAAGTCGACGATCATGCCGTTGATGACTCTTTGCCGGAGGAAGGGGTAGCCGCTCAGGCGTCTTTTTCGGAGTTCGTACCAGAGTTTGCGTTCGGCATCGGTGGGATTGTTGCGCATTTGGCGTGCGCGGTGTTTGAGGAGGCGATAGTTTTGGCTCATATGTGGGATGTTAGGTGACGTTGAGGGGTTGATTGAGGGTGGATGGCGGAGGTGACGTTGGTGGTTCAGCCGCGCACCGCCCCGGCATCCCCTGCGATCTCGCTTCGCTCGCTCGCGTCCCCTTGCGCTTCGCGAAGGGGAGGGGGCGTCTGTCCCTTCTGGACAGACTTTCGGTTCGACTGCGAGTAGGTTTTCGGTTTGACTGGGAGCAAGCTTTCGGGGTCACTACGAGGCGTTGAAAAGAAAAATCCCCCAAATCGGTGACTTGGAGGATCTCTTACGTTAAGGCCCCAGGTTTCGAGGATCCCACCCTTGCGGGCTGCCGTCACTCAGCCCCGGGCATCCCCTGCGAGCGTCGCTGCGCTTGCTCGCGTCCCCTTGCGCTTCGCGAAGGGGAGGTTAGCGTTTGAACTGACACCCTTCTACGAAGTGGTCGAAGAAGTTGGGGTTGGTTTCTAGTTCTATGTGGGTGATGGTGGCGGCTATTTGTTCGATGGTTTGCCGTTTGGTGGCGTTGGTGAGCATTATTGTGGCGCCTTGGAGGGAGGCGTTGCCGATTTTGGTTATGCGGTCTGTGGGTATGTCGGGGATGAAGCCTATGTTTATGGCGTTTTGGATGTTGATGTAGTTGGCGAAGCCGCCGGCTAGGTAGAGGCGGGTGTAGTCGGTGGGGGTGGTCTCGGTGGTTTCGAGGACGATGTTTTGTCCGCAGTAGTTGGCGGCTTTGGCTTGGGCTAAGGCAGAGATGTCGGCGCGGGAGAGGGTGAGTCGGTTTGCTTGGTGGAAGGTGAATTCGTCGGATCCGTCGTTGAAGTTTCCGAGCTCGTTCATGATGTCGTGGCGTCGGAGTTCGGCTAGGAGGTCGATGAGGCCGGAGCCGCAGATGCCGATGGGGGGTGTGTTGTTGATGGTGGAGAGGAGGGGATTCTGAACCGCAGATTGCGCTGATGTTTTTGATGGGCTTTGATGGGGTGATAGGGGTTTAGCGGTGCTGGGGTGCTTGATGTCATGCTGAGCGGCGTCGAAGCATTTGTTGGGTGGGGATTCCTCGGCTTCGCTCGGAATGACAGGGGGCTCTTCGCTCGGAATGACAGGGGGCTCTTCGCTCGGAATGACAGGAAGAGAATCGCTTGCCGTGTCCTCTCGCCCCGGGCGTCCCCCGCTCTGGTGTCGGTCCTTTGGGCTTCGCTCGCTCGCGTCCCCCTCGCTTTGCGAAGGGGAGGGGATGGTTACTCGTTCTACTGCGCCGTCGTAGCCGGGCATGGCGTAGGTTACGTTTCCGCCTTCGAAGGCTGGGCCGGCGGGGCAGGATGCGGCGTGTAAGGAGTCTTTGTTGCCGGCGATTATTTCGGTGTTGGTGCCGATGTCGATTAGCATGACGGGTTCGTCTTGCTGGTCGATGGCTATCGTTAGGAGGTCGGCGGCGACGTCGGAGCCGATGTGGGAGGCGATTAGGGGTCCGCTGTAGATGTTGGCGTTGGGGTTTATGCGGATGCCGAGTTCGTGGGCTTGTCGGTTGAGGGCTGTGGTGTCGCGGTTGCCGTTGCGGAAATCGTCTTCGATGTGGGATTTGTAGGGTTTCTGGCCGATGGGTTCGACGTCGATGCCGAAGAGGATGTCGCGCATGGTTGTGTTGCCGACGGCGACGAATTCGACGATGTGTCGGCGTCGGATTTTGAGGGCGCGGACCATTTCGCCGATCTCGTAGTTGATGCTGGAGACGAGGACGGCTTTGAGTTCGCCTCGGTAGGTGCCGGTGTCGTATGAGATGCGGTTCATGACGTCGGAACCGCCGAAGCGCTGAGGGTTTTCGAAGGATGCTGTGTAGAGGATTTCGCCGGTTTCGAGGTCGACGAGGTTCATGGCGACAGTTGTGGTGCCGATGTCGGCGGCGATGCCTAGGATGCGGCCGCGGTAGCGGTCGATGATGCGGGGGGCATCCCCGGCACCTCCCCGGGCATCCCCCGCGAAATTCGCTTCGCTCTTTCGCGCCCCCTTCGTTTCACGAAAGGGGCTTGGCGGATCGCCCGCTTGCATCGTTGGGCTGGTGTCGCCTTTGAAGACGATGTTGTTGCCTTCGCGGACGGTTAGGGGGTCTAGTTCGATGTCGGTGAGTTCGATGGATTCGGTTAGGATGCGTGGTTGGCGTCTTAGGACGTTGAACTCGATGTCGGCTTGGATGTCGATGACGCGTGCTTGACAGGCTAGCCGGTAGTTGTCGCGGAGGAATTCTTCGGCGTCGGATGCGGGGTCTAGGGCGTCCATGCCTTGGCGGACTTCGACGATGCATTCGTGGCATTCGCCGTTGCGGTTGCATGATGTGGGTACGCGGACTGCGAGGTCGTCGGCGTAGTCGAAGAGGGTCTTGCCGGCTTCGAGGGGGAGTTGGGTTTGGTTGTGGATTAGGGGCATGTCTTCACCCTCACCCTAACCCTCTACCATCAAGGGAGAGGGGATGTTGGTGGGAGTTTGGTGTGTTTGTGCGATGGTGTGGTTGGTGTTTTGATGTGCATTTGCGCCGCCCCTTGGCCGGCCCGATCACCCTCACCCTAGCCCTCTCCTGTCGAGAGACCATTGCAAAACTGCGATGTTGAACTTGATTTGGGCGGAGAGACCGTCCCCTTTCGCTGGGCGAAAGGGGCGAGTTTAGATCTGCCATGCGGAGCGGTAGTCTAGGTCGCCGTCGCGGGCTGTGCAGATTGGTGGGTCTAGGGGGTTTTTGGTGAAGTGTTGGTTGTCGCAGCCGAATTTGGCTGTGCAGTGGGATTGGGCGTTTTTGTAGGGGCAGCGTCCTAGGCTGGTGTCTTCGGCGTGTTTTGCGATGTCGGCGAAGATGTTGGCCATGCGGGCCAGGCTTTTGCGTGCGGCTTCGACGTCGACTTTTGGGGGATCGTTTGGTTCCGTCTGCTCACCCCTCTGGATGGACGTTCCGTCCGCTGAAGCGCCGGCTTTCGCGGGAATGACGGGTTGGTTGCCGCCCCGGGCATCCCCTGCGCCGCCGCTTCGCTCAGCGCGTCTCCTTGCGCTTCGCGAAGGGGAGGGATAAAGGTTGTGGCCATTTTTCATGGCTTTGGTGCTGACGGGGTGTCAGGCGAGTTGTTTTTGGAGTTCTAGGAGGTCGCTGGCGGTTTCTACGCATTCGACGGCGTTTTCGCCGTAGCCGTCGGCGCCCATTTCGTCGGCGAACTCGCGGGTGACGGGCGCGCCGCCTACCATCATGCGAACTTCGTCACGGAGCCCGATGTCTTCGAAGTAGGAGATCGTGCGGCCCATGTTGGGCATTGTAGTGGTGAGCAGGGCGGACATGCCGACGATTTGGGCTTCGAATTCCATGACGGCGTCGGCGAATTCTTCGGGGGATGTGTCGACGCCGAGGTCGTGGACGGTCCAGCCGGCTCCTCGGAGCATCATGATGCAGAGGTTCTTGCCGATGTCGTGGAGGTCGCCTTTGACGGTGCCCATGATGACGGTGCCAATGGGTTCGATGCCGGAGGCGGAGAGTATGGGTTCGATGTGTGCCATTCCGGCTTTCATTGCGCGTGCGGCGACGAGGACTTCGGGTACGAAGATGACGTTGTCGCGGAACTTTACGCCGACGATGGCCATGCCGTTGAGGAGGCCGTTGTCGAGGATGTGGTTGGCGGTGTAGCCGTTGTCGAGGCACTGCTTTGTGAGGCGGTCGACTTCGAGGTTTTTGCCGATGATGAGCTGGTATGCGATCTCTTGCATTACCTCGTCGGCGAGGTCGAGTGCTTCGCCGATGTGCTTCTGCTCTCCGGGCCGAGTGACCCATTCGAACTCGCGTTGTAGGCCGTCGTTGACGATTGGCATGGGGTTGGGAAGCGTTGTCGGGCGGGTTTGTTGGCGCGCGCGTTGGTTTTCGGCGGATTTATCAGATTCTATATGTTTGCGGGTGTGCCGAATAGCGTCGTAAACTGCGGTCAAGAACGAGATAACAATCGCGATCGTCTGGGAGGCAACTAATGTCTGATTACCAGAATCTCAAGGATCGGATAGACGATGGTGAGGTGTTGGTGCTTGACGGTGCTGTGGGGACGGAGCTGCAGGCCATGGGTGCGCCGATGGATCCTGCGGCTTGGTGCGGAGTCGCCAATTACACTCATCCGGCGACGGTGCGGCAGATGCACGAGCGGTATATCAGAGCTGGCGCCGACATCATCACGACGAACACGTTTAACACCATGCGTCCGTCGCTCGAAGCTGCTGGTTATAGGGACATGGTGAGGGAGATCAACGTGCGTGGCGTGGATGCGGCGATTGAGGCGAGGGAGCGGGTTGATGTGGACCGCGACATCTACATTGCGGGTTCGATGTCTTGCCGCGTTCCTGTGCGGGACCGTTTCTCAGGCGCGTTTATGGGAGGAGGTGGTTATGGATACGGTGCGACGCTTCCGGCGGACGAGTTCAGGGTGTACGTCGAGGAACAGGTCGACATCCTGGCAGAATCGGGTATCGATTTCTTTCTGATCGAGCATATGTGGGCGGACACTGAATCGCGGTTCATTGTGGTCGAGTCGGCGAAAGCGACCGGATTGCCGGTGTGGGTTGGGTTTACGGCGACGTTTTCGGCGGATGGAGAGACTGTGCTGATGAGCCAGGATGAGGATCGATCGAGCATCTCTGGGATCGCCAACATGATGTCGACTTCGGGCTGGCGGACGATCGATCATGGCAGGCCGTTCTCGGAAGGGATTGCGGAGATCGCGTCGTTGGGGCCTGATGTGATGGGCGTGTTTCACAGCAGGTTGAATGAGACGAATGCTGCGCTCGATGTGTTGCTGGCAGAGTGGACGGGGCCAGTGATCCTATACCCGGATGCTGGTAGGACGGATTACCTCGACACTTGGCAGGACAGTGCTGTTGCCAACGAGGACTCGGTGGAGAACGTGACCGGTGAGGCGGTTAATTGGACGGGGAAGGGCGCGCAGATTATCGGGACCTGCTGCGGGTTTGGTGTGGACTACACGACGGGGTTGCGTGAGGCTTTGCCCGCGCGGGTGTTGAATTGAGGGGTTAGTTTTCGGAGTAGTCCCAGTGTTCGGCGGCCCAGTCTTCTACGGCTCGTGGGATTTCGAGGAGGTTTTCGAGTTTGGTTTTGAGTGGGATGGCGCACTCGGGGGCGATTAGTTGGACGCCGGCGTCTAGGCATTTGAAGACTTCGGCTCGGACGTCTTCGGGGCCTTTTGAGTAGAGAGTTACGGGGTTGTTGACGTTTCCGACCAGGTTAATGCCGCCATTGACTGCGTGCATCGAGTCGTGAGGGTCGTTCTTGGAGTCGAAGTGGAACGCGGCCATGCCAGTGGTGGCGATGTAGGGCATTCGATCGGTAGTTGCACCGCAGATGTGGAGCATGATCGGGACGGGAAGGTCTTCGACGAATTCGTGGTGAAGGTCCATCAGGAATCGTCTGTAGTACTCACCGCTCACGAGGTCTCCTGTAGCGTGGTCGGGGACGGTGAGCACGTCGGCGCCAGCTTCGATCTGGGCGATGCCGAACTCAATGGTGAACTGTTTTAGGCGGTGGAGCATGTTCATGACCATCGGCGGATCGTCGACGGTCGCAAGGAGGAACGGCTCGACACCGAAGACGTGATAGGCAAGGGTCCAGGGGCCCATGGTCTTGCCGACAATTGCGACCTCGTCACCGAACTCCTGCTTGAGGAGGCGGATCGACTCGATGATGGTCCAGTTGTCGGGGTGTTCGAGGAAGCCGTCGGGCATTTTGATGTCGTCGACGGTTTTCCAGATTGGCCTTGTCATGCGGACGGTGGGCCAGTTGTCTTTGCCCTCCCATTGCATCTCGCATCCGAGTGCTGAAGACTCTTGGATGATGGAGAAGTACGGTGCGATGGCGTCGTAACCGAGTTGGGTGTATCCGGTCGCCGCGAGGCGGGCGTTCATCTCAGGGTCGCGATTGGCGTTGGGGAAGGGCGCATCGACGAGGTCCATGAGCTCGACGGTAGCGACGTTTGTGGGGTTGGTGACGGGCGGTCGATCGACGGGTTCGCCACGCAACGCTCGGAGGGTCCGCTCTTTGGAGGTGAGTGTTCCAGCGTATTTGATGGATGGCATGTCGGCCCTCCTAATCTTGTTCGCTTAACCGGTTCTGACGGAGTACCAGGTATCAGTTGCTGGCGAATCCTAGAGTCTGAGTGGTCATTTGGCCGGCGAGGTCGGCTTGTTCGAGCATGTTGTCGACGGCGCTGACGTTTCGGGCGTAGGGGAGTAGTAGTCGGGCAAATCGGTCGAGGCGTTCGCCGTGTTGGAAGCGGAATCGGTCGCGGTTTTTGCCGACGCGTTCGCAGTCGCCGTAGCGCATGTATCCACCTACGACGGCCATGATGCGCATCTGCGGACGCGCAAAGTCGCCTTCTGCGGTCACGTGATAGGTCCAGCCTTCTTCGTCCGAGTGTTCCGGAGTGACGGTGAACACGAGTTTCGATTTGGTGTCGTTGGAGGTGATAGGGCCGGTTGGGATGGGATTGTTCTTTTCAACGGCCTCGGTGAAGGCGAAGCGAAGCGGGCGGTTGTACATCTCTTTAGAGACGAGAGACGCTTGGTTGCTGGTACCCGAGATGGGCTCGACATCGGCCAATGCGCAAAGTCGTTCGCGGATGGTTGCGATGCGTTTTTCGGAGCCTTCGACTTGGGCGAAGGTGTGGATGGTCAGCGTACGATCGCGAAGGTAAAGCCCCACAGTGATGTCATGGAAGTGGGGATCGACCGCGGCGAGCTCGATGCAGTTCCCGAGGTTTCGGAGAGGTCCTGCGATCACGTTTTCGCGAGTTATGCCATTTGAGTAAGTTACGGCTGGTTCTCCTGAGCGAGTGTTACTTGACTGCTTGCACGAGTGCGCTGATGTGGTCGGGCGTGGTGCCGCAGCAACCGCCGAGGATCTGGACAGGGATTTCTGCCAGCAGCTCATAGCGCTCCGCCATGTATTCGGGCGTCTCGGGGTAGATGATTTCTCCACCTTTGTATGCAGGTATGCCGGCGTTAGATTGAATAACGATGGGGCAGTCGACGACGGGTCGCATCTGCTGCGCGATTTCGATCATCTTGTCGATGCCGTTTCCGCAGTTTGAACCGATGACATCTGCGCCGGCTTCGCGGAGTCCTTTTGCGGCATCTTCCGGCGATGTGCCCCACATGGTGAAGAAGCCGCGTGGGCCTTTGTCGAAGACCATGGTGGCCATCACGACGAGATCGGTGTTTTCGCGGGTCGCATTGATGGCGATTTGGGCTTCGTCAAGAACCATCTGGGTCTCGATCATGACGGCGTCGGCACCGCCTTGTTCGAGGGCTGTGATCTGCTCGGCGAAAGCGTCGTACATCTCGTCTTCGCTCACCATACCGAGGGGTTCGATGAACTCGCCAGTAGGGCCGACGGATCCGGCTACGTATTGACTTGGTCCGGCTTGGGATTTGGCGTATTCGGCGGCGAGGGCGTTGAGTTCGGTGACGCGGTCTTGGGCGTCGTAGTGCTTTAGCCGGAACTTCGTGCCGCCGAAGGTGTTGGTCAGGACGATGTCGGAACCAGCGTCAAAGTAGGCGCGAGCCATGCCTTTGATCGTCTCAGGGGCATCGGCGTTCATCAGCTCCGGGCAACCGCCGGATTCGAGGCCGTGCTCCTGCAGATAGGTCCCCGTCGCGCCGTCGAAGACAAGGATTTCGTTCTCTAAGCGTTGAAGGATTTCGTGAGCCGAAGCGGTCTGGGTCGTCATGCGTCTATTCTACCCAGTGGTCGATTGCGCCGGGTTGTTCAACTCTGTTACCTGAATGGTGCAGGTCACGAATCCGCGCGACGAAGTCTTCAGGCATACCGTTGTTGAAGCTTTGGGCGAGCTCGTCGGCAGCGGCTTGCGGGTCGAGTTCGGAGTGAGTAGTGTGGCCCCATTGCCAAGCGTCGAGATAAGCGTCGCTGCCGTACGATCCGTCCATCATCGCGATGGCGTCGGCCGCTTCTTGGAAGCGGTGATCCAAAGGCATGGAAATGGCGGTTTCGTCGTTTCCCGCTTTGACTTGGACGGGTATCTCTTTCCAGTAGAGGATGCTGATTTGACTTGGCATTTCTTCGGTGGGTTATGTGGTGGATATCACTGGATTCTAACGTCGTGGATTCTGTCCAAGCGCCTACGAATCAAAGCGAGATTCGGATTTTGACATTGCGATTTTTCTTTATAGACTTATCCGCTTAGTTGTGTTGGTTCGCCGACACTGTCGCTTCGCGTCGCGTTTTCGCGGCGATGACATATGAAGAAGCAGAAGCATATACATGGAGGTCATGTATTGAAGATGAATACAAGCAGAAAGATCCTGCTCGTGGGTGCGGTAGCGATTGCCGCGCTTGCGGCTTGGGCCTGCGGCGAGACCGTGATTC
Organism: Dehalococcoidia bacterium; assembly: GCA_965207515.1. Taxonomy (GTDB): domain Bacteria; phylum Chloroflexota; class Dehalococcoidia; order Lucifugimonadales; family Lucifugimonadaceae; genus Bin127. The sequence goes on from OZ242286.1 coordinate 451,725, forward strand.
AGACGGTCGTTGTCGAGAAAGAAGTCCAAGTACAGGGCGAGACCGTGATTCAGACGGTCGTCGTTGAAAAGCAGGTCCAAGGCGAGACTGTCGTGCAGACGGTCGTTGTCGAGAAGGAAGTCGAAGTAGCGGGCGAGACGGTTGTTCAGACCGTCGTCGTCGAGAAGGAAGTTCTTCGAGAAGTTGTCAAAGAGGTCGAGAAGATCGTCGAGATTGAGGCTGTAGAGCCGACGGCGACTCCGAGCTTGGTCGGCACGATCGGTGCTCCCGACCCCAAGACTGAGGGCGGCGCGGCCGTCATCGGTTTTGCAGGCATTGGACAGCAAGTTGGACGAAACGCCAACCAAGCGTCTGACGCACTCAAGAACTGGGGCGTTGCCGAGACGCTGTTCCGCCGAGGTCCGAGCGACGAGACCCTCCCGTGGGTCGCGACCGAGTGGTCTATCAGCGATGACCTGACCACCGGCAGCGTGACGATTCAAGACGGCATCACGTTCCGCACGAAGGACAAGGACTACGGTCCCTTGACCGCGGACGATGTCGCTTGGAGCATGAACGACGCTAACAACGCGACGAACACTACCTCCATCCACGGCCAGGCTGGCGACTTTGCCGGTCTCTGGGGTGAGTGGCGCGTAGTCGACGAGAGCACCGTCGAGTGGAATTTCGCCACGAAAGCGGACGGCAGCCCAGCATTTGACGGCACTTGGAAAGACGACTACGTCAACCAGTCCGGCCAGGCTTTCCCAGTTCTCTCGAAGAACGCATTTGAGTCGGAAGGCGAGGACTTCGTCCGAGACACGATCGTCGCGAGCGGCCCGTACCTCGTTGACACGTGGATTGCGGATGACCGCATCGTGCTAGCTGCGGACCCGAACCACTGGAAGTTCAGCCCGAAGACCAGCACCATCATCTTGGTGCAGGCCGGCGACCCGACCAACCGTGCAACCTTGTTGCGCACCGGTCAGATCGACACCGCCCAGCTCGAACCGAAAGACGCTGCCAACTTGATCGTTGACTCCTCCAACTGGGGTCAGTCCGGTACCGGTGGCGCGGTCCAGCTCGGAATCTTCTTCTCAGGCAACCTCTGGGAGGACACGGACGCCAAATCAGGTGAGCCGCTTCCGCCCAAGGGCCCGTTCGTGCACAACCACGCATGGATTGGGAACTACACCGGTTCGCACGGCGATGGAGACATGGAACAGGCCCGACAGGTCCGCTATGCCATGGCGATCGCAGTTGACCGCGAAGCAGTGAACGAGTCGTTGCTCGCGGGTCTTGGTAATGTCGTCCAGGTCGAGTACTTCGCATGGAGTCACCCGAACTACGACCAGGTTTCCTGCACGCAGGAGCCTGGCGGTGTTTACACCGACGAGGCGCCGGCGGGAACCGGACCTTGCACGTACGAGTACGACCCGATCGAGGCAGTGCAGATCATCAAATCGCAGGATGCCAAGTGGATCAAGTCGTCCAACCAGTCAGACATTCTCGGTAGCGACACCTTCGAGGTCTCTGTTTACGCAGGTCCTGAACTCGGCGGTGGCGCATCGGTCACCGGTGAAGTCGCCGACGCGGTTGCCGGTTACTGGTCCGACATTGGGCTCTCGACCTTCTCGTTGAAGTTCACGTATGTGACCTTCCGGCCGACGGTCGTGAACCGTGCCAACGTGCACCCGTGGATTACCTCTTGCGACAAGGGCCGCGAGTCGAACCCGTGGCACTTCCCGAAGGGCTTGGTGCAGACCAGCCTGACGCGAGGTGGTTTCGGATGTGGCTTTGAGTCGCCGAAGATTCTCGAGCTCTACGAGGGTATGGCGGCCGCCAGCGACACCGCTGAGGCCACCGACTTTGCGAACCGCTACCTGCAGTACGTTTACTACTGGAACTTGCAGCCTGGCGTCGTCGCAGTTCCGCAAGACTGGTTCTGGAACCGCAACAAGTTCGCAGCTTGGCCACAGGACCGAGCCGCGGCCAGCGGTATCAACAACCTCTGGGACATCGAGCTCGCTCAATAGAGCGAATCAGTAAGAGTCTTTTGTCATTGGGCATCGCGGCATAGTCCGCGATGCCCGATGGCGCGACATAAGGTTCTCGTCAATCACCTCGCAGACTCTGCCGTAGTGTCGGAGTCGCGGGTAATTCAACTGAGAAGGGGAACTAAGTCTTGGGGCGATTGCGCGGAGATCGCCAATAAACCTAGGGCATGGGTTAACATCTTTTTTCATCATGCGTCGGTTCTTGATAAGAAGATTCCTCTTCATGATCCTGAGCACGATCGCCGCGACGGCGAGCGTGTTCGCACTTTCCCGAGCGGTCGGGGACCCATTGCTGCTGTTCGCGACATCCGGCTACGGAATATCGGATGAGGCTGTGGCGGAGATTCGCAAGGAGCTGGCGCTCGACAGGTCCTATCCGGAGCAGTATCTCCTGTGGTTGAGCCGCGTGTTGCGGGGTGATCTAGGGCAGAACTTGGCGTTCAAATTGCCCGTAACCCGCATCATTACCGAGAAGATTCCCCACAGTCTTCAGTTAGGCACTTTTGCTTGGTTTTTCTCTGGAACTCTCGGCGTCAGCTTAGGTGTGCTATCTGCGATTCGACGTGGAACGTTGGCAGACTACGGCGGCAGATTCGTCGCGTTGATCGGTCAATCGATTCCGGTATTTTGGTTTGCGATAATTCTCATTCAGGTATTCGCAGTGTGGTTGGACTGGTTGCCAGCCGGCTTAGCTGGGGATTCGACCCAGGAACCATCGATTTGGCAGTTGGAATATCTCGTCTTGCCCGTAGTGGCGATGTCGTTAGGCGGTCTTGCCGGGTATCTGCGATTGACTAGATCGTCGATGCTGGAGGTGCTCGATTCCGAGTACGTGAAGTTGGCGCGAGCCAAGGGGGTCGGAACTACGTTCGTAGTGTGGAAACACGCTTTCAGAAACGCCTTGATTCAGCCGTTGACCGCGTCGACGTTGGCGTTTGCAGGGTTTATCGAAGGTGCGTTGGTCGTCGAGACGATCTTCTCACGCCCTGGTATCGGTTTGATGGCTGTTCAAGCGGTGCACGGCAACGATTTCCCGATACTTCAGGGCGCGGTGTTGATGTTCATCCTTGTGTACGTGTTGGCGACGTTTTTGACGGACATCATCTACGCATTGGTCGACCCGCGGATTCGTTACGACTAACGGGTGCCCTTGAACTTCTGAGAAACTGACGATGGCAGTCGATCCAAGTCCAACCAGAATGCCAATGGTCGAACCTAGTTCGGAGGCTTCGGGTCGGGCGCTCGATGCTCAGACGACAGGTCTAACCAGAGTTAGGCGATCGATACCGTCGCAGATCTGGTACGTCTTCCGTCGATGGCCGATCATTCCGATCGTCATTCTGGTTTCAATCACGATAATTTCGATCTTCGCTGAGTTTCTGGCTCCAGCCGACCCGAACGTCCAGAAACTGAACTTCAACTTGATGGCTCCGACCTGGGGTCAACCCAATGAAGCTAACGAACTTGCGGCGAACGAAGCCGATTTCGATCTGACGACCGACGAAGGTCAGATCGGATACATGATTGCGTCCAAGAAGGGCTTCACTAGGGAAGAGTTCATCCTGGGTAGTGACGGCTTGGGCCGTGATGTTTTATCGCGGATAATCCACGGAGCCGGCGTTTCGTTGAAGGTATCGGGCTACGCTCTGTTATCGGGCGTGATCATCGGGACTGCGATGGGTGTTGTTGGCGGCTACTACGGTGGTTGGCTGGACGAGGTCCTGATGCGCTTCGTCGATATCTGGAACGCATTGCCGTTCCTGCTGATCGCCATCATGGTGGGTGCGACGATCGGTGCGACTGAAACGTCGGTCATCATCATCATCGCTATGATCGCGTGGTCACCGTTCGTGCGTAACGTTCGTGCGGATGTTTTGACGATTAGATCTCTCGACTATGTAAACGCGGCGCGCATCATGGGCGCTAGCAACTTGCGTTTGATGATGAAGCACATCTTGCCCGGAACGGTGAGCACGGTGCTCGTTATCGCGACGTTGCGCGTCGGCGGTCTGATCCTGACGGAATCGGTGCTTTCATTCCTCGGAGTTGGTATTCCGGACCCGACACCGACCTGGGGCAAGATGGTCGACGAGGGCTATCAATACCTGATCAACGGCGTCTGGTGGTCATCCTTCTTCCCGGGTCTGGCGATCTTCCTGCTGGTGATGTCGATGAACTTCTTCGGCGACTGGCTGCGTGACCGGCTCGATCCCAAGTTGCGGCAACTCGATTAGTCATCAGGGCACGCAACCCGATCGTTGGTGCCGCGTTCGCGGGAAGGACGTGCACTGGCGCTTATATACTTGCGGCGTCTATCTTAAGCAGAAATGTGCGCTAGTTCACGGCGGACAATTGACCAACGGCGCGACAGCGTCGCCGCTTTGATTTAAGGAGCAACTAAACATGTCAGTAGGGTTCATCGGACTGGGTTACATGGGACAGGGGATGGCTGACAATCTTCTGGCGAAGGGTGCTGATCCCGTCGTTTATACGCGGACACAGTCGAAGATCGAAGCAATGATCGATCGCGGCGCTTCAGGGGCGAGTTCGTCGGCGGATCTGGTGTCGAAGGTCGATGTTGTTCTTGCGTGCCTGCCGAGTGTACAGACATCGTTGGACGTCATAATCGGCGAAGTTGTGCCGGCGTGTGAACCGGGACAGGTAATCGTGGACCACAGCACGGTAGACATTGGTACGTCTCGCAAGTGTGCGGAGGCGGCTGAGGCGAAGGGAGCGATGTTTATCGATGCGCCCATCAGCGGCGGGCCGACCGGCGCCGCTGCAGGCACCTTGGCGATCATGTGCGGCGGATCCGAAGAGGCGTTCAACAAGGCGTTGCCGTATTTTGATCTCATGGGCGCCAACGTTCGCCACATGGGGCCGAACGGTGCGGGCACGGCGATGAAGCTGATCAACCAACTGCTCGTGGGCGTGCATACAGTCGCGGCCGCTGAGGCATTCGCGTTGGCAAATTCGGCAGGTGTCGATATCGAGGTCGCAGCGGACCTCCTGAGCGTGGCGTGGGGCGCTAGTGCGATGGTTGATCGCAGCGCACCGATAACCGCGGCTCGTGATTTCGAGGACTCCGCAGCACCGGTCCGCAATCTCGACAAGGACCTAGGCATCATTAAAGACTTGGCCGGAGCTGAAGGGCTTTCGCTGGAGTTGGCGATTAAATCCGAGGAACTGTTCCACACGATGATGGATAGCGGCTGGGTTGAGAACGATATCGCGGGCGTCTTGGAAGTGATCGAGTCGCGCTCTTCTTGAAGTGCTTAGACAGGATCGATTAACGGGAATTGGAGGCGAGGTCGGACCTTGAGTAAGCACAGTATTGCGGTAATCAAAGGCGACGGTATCGGGGTCGACGTGGTTGATGAGGCGTTGAAGGTTCTACGTGCGCTCGCTGTTAAACACGGCATCGAGTGGGAGTTCAAAGAGTTTCCTTGGAGTTCGGATTACTACTTCGAACACGGTGACATGATGCCGTCGGACGGTGTGGAGCAGCTGCGGAGCTTCGACGCGATATTCCTCGGCGCGGTTGGGCATCCAGAGGTTCAAGACCACATCACTCTGAACGGTCTATTGCTGCCGATCAGGCGAGCCTTCGATCAGTATGCGTGCGTTCGTCCTTCCGTGCTTTTGCCGGGAGTCGATTCTCCGTTGAAGAACGTGAAACCGTATGACATCGACCTCATCGTCGTGAGAGAGAACACCGAAGGGGAGTACGCCAACGTAGGTGGATTCCAATACCGCGATTTCCCCGGAGAGGTCGCCGTACAGTCGTCGGTGTTCACTCGGAAGGGTTGTGAAAGGGTCATTCGTTACGCATTCGAACTGGCGCGCGAGCGCAACAAGAAGATGCATGTAACGTCGATCACGAAATCGAACGCGCAGGGCTACGGCATGGTTCTGTGGGACCGTACGTTCGACGCGGTCAAGGAAGATTACCCGGACGTATCGACGGACTCGCTGTTGATAGATGCGGCTTGCATGGACTTCATCCGTCGACCACAGAATTTCGATGTCGTTGTGGCATCGAATCTGTTCGGCGATATTTTGACGGACATCGGGGCCATCATCACTGGATCGATGGGCCTGGCTTCGAGTGCTAATCTTGATCCGACGCGAACTAGCCCGTCGATGTTCGAACCTACCCACGGAAGCGCACCAGATATAGCCGGAATGGGTATTGCAAACCCGATGGCGCAGATACTGACTTCGGCCCTGATGCTCGATCACCTTGGCGAAGATGGAGCGGCGGCCGATGTCAGATCTGCGGTCGAAAGCTTGTTAGAACAAGGCGAAACGTTGACGCCGGATTTGGGCGGTTCATCGACAACTACTGCTGTCGGCGACGCGATCGCTGCTTCGGTGTCTTAAAAAGTAAACAACGCGGAGGTTTGAATTGGATCCGCTTAAAAGAGTTGCAATCGGCGACCAAGGAGTAGAGGTAACACAGCTCGGTATGGGTGGTGCGACGCTGAGCGGCGTGGTTCTGGCGGAAGACGGTCATTTCGGCAACACGGCGAGCGAAGTGGCGGTTAGCATTGTGCGCCGGGCCCTAGAGTTGGGGATCAATTATCTCGATACAGCGCCACTGTACGGTTCTGGCATTAGCGAAGTCCGGTATGGTGCGGCTCTCAAGGGCGTCGATCGCGACAGCTACGTGATATCGACAAAAGTAGGGCGTGTGTTGGAGCCGGTTGAGGGTGGGATGACGGCGGAGGAATCGCCGGACAACTTCGCGGAACACTTCAGCGTTGACACTTGGACTCGCGACAACGTTTTGCGGTCGTTGGAAGAGAGTCTTGAGCGGTTACAAACCGACCATGTCGAGATTTTGCTGGTCCACGACCCGGACAGGGCGCCTCACGGAGAACGCGAGGCGATCGATGAAGGGTTTCCGACGCTGATCGAGCTACGTGAGCAGGGCGTCGTGAAAGCCATCGGGTGCGGAATGAACGAGTGGGAGATGCCGACCGGGTTTATCCAGCGCTTCGACATCGACGCGGTATTGCTGGCCGGGCGGTACACATTGTTGGACCATGTGGCTTATCCGGATTTCCTGCCTTTGTGCTTAGAGCGGGATGTGAAGATCATCGTAGGTGGTCCCTACAACAGCGGGATTTTGGCCCGTGATCTGGACGGCCCCGTGACTTTCGACTACGAGATTGCGCCGCGAGAATTGGTCGAGAAAGCCCGGAAGTTGGACGCGGTATGCAGGCGGCACGGTGTGGATTTGAAGGCTGCGGCGTTGCAGTTCGTGCTGGCACACCCTGCGGTTGCGTCGGCGATTCCTGGAGCGCAATCGGTGGCGGAGGTAGAGCAGAACTTCGAACTGGTCAGTGCGGCGATACCTGAGGATGTGTGGTCGGAGATGAAGGATGAGGGGCTGATACCGGCGGACGCGCCGACGCCGTAACGCTCTTCACCGTCTCAAGCAAGGGCCCGCTAGTCGGAGGCCATCAGCCGGGGCGTTTTCAATGATGCTCTTGCGCGACGTGAGTCGCCACGGGTGTTCTGCCAACGGCAAAGTCGAAGTCGCAGCCATGCTGGGCTTGCATGACGTGGCGGTTGTACATGTGGATATAGCCGCGTTCGGCGTGGCCGTTGGAGGTCGATCCGGCGGATTGTGTTTCGGATTTGCGGCGCTCTAGTTCCCCGTCGTCAACTAGAAGATCCAATCGGCCGTTGTTGGCGTCCAAAGAGATCATGTCACCGTTGTGCACAAGTGCCAGTGGGCCACCGATGGCGGATTCAGGGGAAACGTGGAGGACCACGGTCCCGAAGGCGGTGCCGCTCATGCGGGCGTCTGAAATGCGAACCATATCGCGTATTCCCTGGGCGAGGATCTTGCGCGGAAGCGGCATAAATCCGGCTTCTGGCATGCCGGGGCCACCGATCGGACCGGCGTTTTGCATCACTAGGATGTCGTCTTCTGTGACGTCGAGGTCCGGGTCGTCGATTCGTCTGCTTAGGTCGGCAGGGCTAGTGAAGACCACGGCGCGACCGGTGTGTTGCATAAGTTTGGGAGATGCGGCGGAGCGTTTGATGACGGCGCCATCGGGTGCGAGTGAACCTCGGAGAATCGAGATGCCGCCGTCGGGATAGAGGGCACGACCGGGATCCAGAATCACCTCGTCGTTATGGCAATCGACATCTGCGACGTTTTCAGCGAGCGTTTTGCCGTTGACGTTTACGCAGTCGGGGTTGAGTTGAGAGAGGATCTTCTTGAAGAACGCTGGTGCGCCTCCTGCATAGAAGAAGTCTTCCATCAAGTATTTTCCCGATGGTTTGAGGTTGGCGATTACGGGCACTTTGGCAGAGAGCTCATCCCATTTGGAGAGCGGGAACTCGATCCCGGCGCGGCCGGCGATTGCGGTCAGGTGGATGATGGCGTTGGTTGAACCGCCGAGCGCCAAAAGGGACAGGGCGGCGTTCTCGAATGCTTCTTCGGTGAGGATTTGAGAAGGTCTGACGTTTCTTTCAACGAGATCGACGGCGATTGCGCCGGCGCGTTCGGCGAAAACACGTCGGCGGGAGTCGGCACCTGGGATGGCTGCGCCGCCGGGTAGTGTCATGCCGAGCGCTTCGCAGATGACAGACATTGAGCTGGCAGTGCCCATGACCATGCAGTGACCCGGAGAGCGGTAGATCGCCTCTTCCATGGAGTCGTATTCGGCTTGGGTGATTGTTCCTGCGCGCAGTTCGGACCAATACCTGCGGCAGTCGGAGCAAGAACCGAGTTCTTCGCCTCGCCAGTTGCCCTTGAGCTGCGGACCACCGGTGACGATGACGGCTGGTAGGTCTGCGGATGTGGCGCCCATGAGCATCGCCGGGGTTGTTTTGTCGCAGTTGGACAAGAGCACTACGCCGTCGATGGGCAAGCCTCGGATCATCTCCTCGACGTCCATCGCCATGAGGTTGCGGTAGAGCATTGAGGTAGGCGCAAGGAAAAACTCGCCGAGTGAGATTGTTGGGAATTCGAGAGGAAAACCGCCCGCGGTGATGACGCCCCGTTTGACGTGCTCCGCAACTTGTCTGAGGTGGGCGTTGCAGTGGGTGGCTTCGCTCCACGAGTTGGCGATACCGATGACGGGTTTACCGGCGAATGAGTCTTCGTCCCAACCTTGGTTCTTCAGGCCAGAGCGGTGGAGAAATCCTTCCAGATCGCGGGGCCCGAACCATGCTTCGCTGCGTAACACTTTGCCGTTGTAGTTGGTCATTGACGTCGCCTACCTTTGCGCAGCGAAATTGTACAGGGAAGGTGTTCGATTAATATCGAGCGAGTGAGTGCCAAGCTGTACATATTTTTGGGAGCGGTCGTCGGGGCTTGTGTAGCTATCGGCTTTGCGGCGGTTCTGTGGTTCCAGTTCGAGGCAGCGGGTACGGAAGTGGTCGTGATCGCGTCGCTACCGATCTGCGCGGCGATAGGCGCCGGAATAGGGTGGGCTTGGTGGCGAGTTCTGGGTCGTTAGCAAACTTCGCCGGTTGGTTTAGCGACCGCGCAACAACCGTTTAAACCAAGACGTGATGAGATCCAATATGGAACCGCGTCCGGTTGCGAGGGACCTACGGGATTTTTTGCGTCCACGCTTCTTGGGATCCTCCACACACTCTACGCACGTGCAGTAAGCGGGATGTTCGTCACGTGCGTAGTTCCAGCGGTCCATGGTCTGAAGGGGTCGTCTGCTTACCAGTCTATTTGACGCTTAAGCTCTTCTAGTCGGGCTTTTTCTTCGTCGGTCGCATTCTCGAAGAAGCCTTCGAGCCCGGCATATTCACCGGTGTAGACAGGGTCGCGGCGTTCGAGGAACGAGGTGCGGCCCTCTTGAGCGTCGTGAGACGCGTGTAACAGCATGAAGTTAATCATTGCTTGGACGTTCCATGCCTGTTCGACTGGCAAATCGGAGAATCGGTGAACGAACTCTTTCATCTTCATGGTTGCGAGAGGAGGTTTTTCGGCAATCTGATGGGCGATTTCGAACGCTCTTGGCATCAAGCGATCAGCTGGGACAGCTTCATTTACTAGGCCGATCCTCACCGCTTCTCGGGCATCGACAGTGTCGTCGGCCAAAAGCATTTTCATGGCGTCGACGTATCGGAGTTGCTTAAGGAGCATCGTGGCGCCCGGCCCGGCACCTACCCAACCACGCGAGATCAGACCAAACCGAAAGTTCGCGTTACCCTCGGCGGCGATGCGGATATCGCTCGAAGCGAGAAGCAGGTAAAGTCCTGCCCCTACCGCCCATCCGTTTACGGCCGCTACCACGGGTTTGTATATGCGGGGGAAGTGGTCTGCCATGCCGCCATCGATCCCGGTCTGGAAGCCGTTTGTGTATCCGTCAGGAGGGCGGAAGATACGTTCGAGCGCTAGGAAATCGTGCTCGGCTTCGGAGACGTCATCGCGGACGGACAAGTCGTGGCCGCCACAGAAATGGCGGTCACCTTCGCCGGTAACGACGATGGATCTGACGTTTCGGTCTTCCCATGCGTTTCGCCATGCTTCGCCAAGTTCGAGAGCGTGCCGCTTGTCGATGGCGTTGGCGCGCGGCGCGTTGGCCAGCGTGATGATCGCTACGTGTCCGTCAATTTCGAATCGGATCGCCATGGCGTTCCAACCGTCCGTTTCTCACGTGTTTCATCTTGAAGTAACGATGTTCTATTATTTCGCCAAAACAGTTGAAATATCATAGAACAGACGTATAATAATGTGCTGCAGTGGGCGGTCTAACGGTAACTATATAAAGAAAGGCGAAGTTTCATTGCTAGCCAAAACTAACACGTGTGCGGTGAGTGGTGTCGACGGTCAACTAGTAGAGGTCGAAGTCGATATATCACCTGGCATGCCTCGGTTCAACATCGTAGGTCTGCCGGATTCATCGGTCCAAGAGTCTCGAGAGCGGGTGAGAGCGGCGATTCGCAACTCGGGCTCTGAATTCCCGATGCGAAGAATCACGGTTTCTCTGGCACCCGCGGATATCAAGAAAACGGGGCCTTCGTACGATTTGCCGATCGCGATCGGGATTCTGGTCTGCAGCGGTCAAGTACCGGACGCGGTGAATAGATCGCTGTTCCTTGGCGAACTCTCGTTGGACGGGAAACTGAGGTCAACCCATGGCATGTTGCCGATGTTGCGTGCGGGCAAGGACCGCGGTTATGACACTGCGTTCGTGCCGCGAGTGAACGCCAAAGAGGCTTCGTTGGTACCGGGGATTGAGATTCGCCCGGCCGAGACGCTGAAGCAGTTGGTGGACCATCTGAGAGACGGTATAGATATGCCGACTGTCCAAGGCGACGGAATACCAGATTTCACCGACGTATCACCAATCCGCACCGGTTACGACTTCCGTGATGTGAGAGGGCAGGAGCAGGCGAAGCGCGCCTTGGAGATTTCTGCGGCAGGCCATCACAACATCGTGTTGATGGGCGCGCCCGGTTGCGGCAAGACACTGCTGGCGCGATGTTTGCCGTCGATTATGCCGCCGATGACGCCGGAAGAGGCGTTAGAAGTGACGACCATCTATTCAGTCACTGGCTTGCTGCCTTCCGGAAGTCCTCTGATCACACATCGGCCATTTCGCGCTCCGCACTACACGATTTCGAACGCGGGTCTTATCGGCGGTGGCACCATACCTAGACCGGGCGAGGTCACGCTGAGTCACCGCGGCGTGCTGTTTCTGGATGAACTGCCCGAGTTCGGCAATGCGACGTTAGAAACTCTGCGGCAACCATTGGAGGATCGTGCTGTCACGATAAGCCGTGCGCGTGCGAGCACGACGTACCCGGCGAGTTTCATGCTGGTAGGGGCGATGAATCCGTGTCCATGTGGCTATCACGGCGATAAGCAACAGCCATGCACATGTGGCGAACCGGCGGTGGCTCGCTACCAACGAAGGATCTCTGGGCCGTTGATCGACCGCATAGACATGTTCGTGGATGTACCGCGAGTCGACTATGACAAGCTGATTAAACCACCCGCCGAGGAAGGTTCTTCAGCAGCACGAGAACGGATCCTCGTAGCGGTCGCGTTGCAGCACGAGCGATTTCAAGGATCTAATGTGAAGTCGAACGCGCTGATGGGGCCGGTCGAGGTCTGGGACTCCTGCAAGATGTCAGACGATTCGAAGTCGCTGCTTCAAAGCGCGATGAAACATCTGCGGTTGTCGGCGCGATCGTGCCATCGTGTGTTGAAGGTGGCTCGCACGATCGCGGACTTGGAGCAGACGGCTCTGATCGAGAACCATCACCTTGCCGAGGCGTTGCAGTACCGTCACAAATCAACGGTATGAACGGAGGACGACTTCCTGGATCGGACAGCGACTCACGGATGACAATCGAGGGAGTGAATTCGGCGCTCGAAGAACGGGGCATCATATGGCAGGGGATCGGTTTCGCGCTCGTCGGTGCCGTATCGCTCCCTTTGCTGTGGGTATACTCGGACGCAGACCATTGGAGCATAGGGGTCTATCGGCTCGCTGCGACCCAACTAAACTGGGCATTCGTCATCGCGTTGGCCCTGGTCATCGAAAGCATTAGAGAAGTGTTCAAAACAAGCACCGAGATTCGTAGAGCGGCTAGGCAGCAAGCAGTCGCTAAAGCCGTTGAAAAAGAGAAGAAACGAACGAAGTCGCTGCTCCGTAAACACGGCGTTGAACTGTCCCCAGAGGCGGAACGGGATCTGTTCGAAAAGGACGGATGACCTCGCTGGGAATTGTCAGTACGCCGAAATTTGTTGCCAGGGCCAATAGAGCATCCAAACCTTGCCGACGATGTCTTCGGTAGGGACGTATCCCCAGTTGCGGGAATCGTTCGATTGGCTCCGGTTGTCGCCTAGAACGAAGTAGTTGTCTGGCGGGACGACGACCGGGAATTTGAGATGAGATTTCGGGTCGGTGAAATCATCTGAGTAGTGGGTGGCGATTTCGTTAATTTCGACGCCGCCGTTGACGATGTTGACTTTGTCGCCGGGTAGGCCGACGACGCGTTTTACTATCTTTTCGGTGCCGGATTGCTGCGGTTCGAAGACGATGATGTCGCCGCGTTCGGGTCCTTCGAAAAGGAAATCCGATTGGCCGTAGAGTGAAATTCCCCAGAACCGGATGGCGCCGAACCGGTTGACCAGGACACGATGATCTTCTTCGAAGGTAGGTTCCATGCTTGGGCCGTTTACAGTGTAGGTAATGGCCACGTTGCGCACGAACACAACGACGAGAGCGGTGATAACGATCATTTCCGCGACGTCTCGGGCCTGTTTCCAAAGCTGGCTCGACATATCGTAAGCAATTGTATTGCGGAGACCTAATCGGCCGTCCTCAGCACGTTTAGATGCAACCCGACGAACATCTGATTCTGGCGATGGCACGCGGCGGGGATGTCGATGCATTCAACCGTTTGGTGGCGATCCATCAGGACGCGGTTTACGGCTTCAGCGTGAGTCTCACGCGTCAGCACTCTGTGGCCGACGATGTAACGCAGGAGACGTTCATATCGGCATTTCGGAGCATCTCTAAGATGAGGGGCGACAACGTTCGAGGTTGGTTGCTACGAATTGCAAGGAACAAGGCTTACGACTACTTTAGACGTCAAAACCGACGGCGGGAGTCTTCGGTCGATACAGAAGACGCCGTGTTTGCAGCACGACTGACGAGTGATAGTCCTTCGCCGGCAGAAGTTGCGATGAATTCTGAGTTGCGGGAAGCGATCGAGCATTGCGTCGGTGCACTCAGCCATGAACACCGCGAGGTGATAGTGCTGATCGACGTTCAAGGGTCGAGTTATGACGATGCGTCTGAAGTGTGCGGCGTGAATGTTGGGACGATCAAGTCGCGGCTGAACCGAGCTAGGCGCCGGGTGCGTGACTGTTTACGTGGCTTTCCCGGTTTGCTACCGGTAGGAATGGCGGGTCAGGCCTCATGACGCCGGTACGCATGGAACAAATTGACTTTTCGAAACGTCGTTTAGCTATGGTGGTTTCGAGCAAATGTTGCGACGCCGACGGATCGCGGTCGGCTCGTCAGAGGAGACAGACGCGTTGATCGAACGGTTGAAAAGACTGTTTGGTCGGTCGGATCCCAACGAGGATCTAATTTCCGCTTATGTCGACTCGACTGATGAGGCAGAGCCTGATCGTATCGAAGGCATGTTGCGGGCATCAGGTGTCGACGTGGACGATGCGCGATCTGTCCGAGAGACGTCGCGGTTGCTGCGATCTCTCGATACCGTTGAAGCTCCGAGGTCGTACGCGCTGACACCAGACACGCTCGCCGAGCGCGGGTATTCTGACCGCGAGATTGCTGAAATCCTAGATCCGCGTTCGCATCGTGGTGGATTGAGATTGCGGAACGCGACTGTTTTCGTCCCCTTGGCGATTGCCGCGGTGGCTTTGGCGGGTGTTGCGCTCATTACGATCGGCGACTTAACAGGCTACGTCACGGATCGGTTTGACGGAGGGACCGAAGCGGCAACCGGGACGTTCGACGCGTTGAACGTGGAGGATGAAATGGTCGTGCAGACCGTCGTAGTCGAAAAAGAGGTTGTTGTCGAGGCGGAAAGCATGGCCATGGAAGTCCCTGAAGCTGCGGCTGCGCCTGTTCTGCAAGAGATTCCCGACCAGGCAGATCAACCTGTTCGAATCCAAACCGTATTGATCGAACAAGAGGTCGTTGTGACCGTGGTTGTGGAGAAGGAAGTACAGGTAGCTGGCGAGACCGTCGTGCAAACCGTCGAGGTCGTGGTCGAGCGTGAAGTAGTCGTTGAGAAGGAGGTAGCGGTCACAGTGGTCGTCGAGAAGGTGGTTGAAGTGGAGAGGGTAGTCGAAAAAGAGGTTGTCAAGGAAGTGGAAATTGAACGGGTGGTTGAGGTTGAGAAAGAGGTGATGGTGGAAGCAGAACCGGCACCGACCGCGACGCCGGCCGCGATGGCTAAAGCGGAAGCTGCATCCGAGGCAGCCGAAGATTCAGCGGACCCTCCGAAGGAATCCCCGTGCGCGATCATTCCGACACCTGCGACGAAGGCTGCAGCATCCCCTGGAGTCGCGACCACGCCCGAACCAACGGCCACCATGTTGCCAATACCGACCTGCACACCTACACCTACGCCGACGGCAACTGCGACGCCTACTCCTTCACCATCGCCGAATCCATGATTTTTCACAATCTACCGATATTGGTGGAACAACGGCGAGGTGACATTCGTCTATTTCTATGGAGGCCATTCAAAATGGTCATGAATACGAAACAATCAACAACCGAAGGATTGACAAATGATCAAGATCAAGCACGCTGGTATCGCAGTGGTAGCCGCGTTGGCGGTCGTCGGATCAACGGTCTCGGTGCTCACATTGAGCGCGCAGGACCCTCCGACGGCCACGCCACAGCCCCTAAGCTCAGCAATCGCCACGGCCAATGCTGAACAGGAATCCAAAGTAACCTACTGCGACCCGCGAACAGATGGCATAAGTGTCCAAGGTGTCGGCGTTGTAACGATTCCAGCCAGCATCGGCGTTGTCGAATTGGGTGTCGATGTCACAGCCGATCCACTCATCGACGCACGAAGCACGGCGGCGCATGCTATGCAAAACATCATCGACGCGGTCAAAGAGCAAGGCGTTACCGACGACCAGATCACGACGACCCGACTAAGCATCAGACCGGAGAGAACGTGGATCGAGGAAGAGTTCACGCTGGAAGATGGGAGCACCGGACGCCGTAGCCGCGATGTCATCATCGGATACCGCGTATCCAATCGCGTAAAGATCCAGATCGATGTTGCCGACACATCCGCAGACGAGGACTCGGACATCCTCAGCGCGGTGATAGATGCCGCGGCTACGGCAGGAGGCGATCACGTCAGGATCGATTCGATCTACTTCACCGCTGATCAGACGGCCGAAAACCTCGATGAGGCGCGGAAGCTGGCGGTTCAAGACACGCTTCACCGGGCGAACCTATACGCCGAGTCGTTCGGCGTGGAAGTTGGTATCTTGCTGAGCGCGACCGAGGGATTCACTTCCGCACCGGTCTACGGAGACGCTGCAGTCGTGAGGCTCGAATCAGCATCGTTCGACGGCCCTAGCACACCTATCAGCGCTGGCGACGTCGAAATCAGGGCTAGCATAAACGCCAAGTTCGCGATTGTGCAACCGGGTTGCGTGGACAAAGTCGCGGCCGCGAAGAGCAAGGTGACCGAGTAAAACCAAGCGTCACGTGGGCGTTGATAGAATCCGATATCGCACGCTCCACAGCGAGGGCTGTGGGGCGTGCTTCGGTTAGAGACATGGTGTTGAGCGACAAGAGCATCCGGGAAGAGATCGCATCTGGCGGCATCGGTATCGATCCGTTCAGTCCCGACGACGTGCAACCGGCATCGGTCGATCTGCATTTGGATGACAAGGTGCTGGTATTCAGAAACTCGACCGCGCCGTTTATAGATCTCAGGCGCGACATCCCCGAGTTGAACGAAATGGTGGTCATCGAGGATGACGGACCGTTCATACTGCACCCGGGCGAGTTCGTGTTGGGCAGCACATTGGAGCGCATCAGACTGAGCGACTCGATCGTCGCCCGTCTCGAAGGCAAGAGTTCGTTGGGTCGCATCGGACTGCTTATCCACTCTACAGCGGGTTTCGTCGATCCCGGATGGGACGGACATCTCACGCTCGAGCTGTCGAATGTTTCGAGGTTGCCACTAACGCTGTACAAAGGGATGCCGATCGGGCAGATCTCGTTCCAGTACCTATCGACGCCGGCTGAGAACCCGTACGGCTCGAAGGAACTGCGGAGCCGTTATCAAGGGCAGACGGAACCCACCGCGTCAAGAATGCATGTGGGCTTCGACGAGAGGTTGCGGGGATAGGATAGACGCTTCGCATCATTCGCTCCGTTCTCAGCGACTAAAATGGTCTACAGTTAAAATAAGGTTGAGAAACTAATACCGCGTTTAGCACTCGATTGACGACCCAATCCAAATACCGCGTTTCTGCCGAAGCTCTCTTGGCTCAGGCGCAAACCGAGTTGGCCGCTGGCGATCTCCGTCAAGCATCGGAAAAAGGTTGGGGCGCGGCGGCTCAGGCCGTGAAGGCGATCGCCGATGCCCGAGGATGGCAACACCAAAACCACGCTGCTTTGTTCCGCGCAGTTTCGCAGATGGCAAACGAAACCGATGACGAAGACATCCATCGCTGGTTCCACAGTGCCAGCAGCTTGCACGTCAACTTCTACGAGAATTGGTTGGGTGCCGATGCTGTGAGCGTGGGATTGGACGACATCGATCTTCTAGTGCGACGACTGGCAACTGTCGAGTAGTCCCTTTTCATCCTCAGCTGACGACGAAATCAGGACCAATGGAAGTCGGTTTCGAACTCCGCTTTGCCTTGGATTTTGTCTTGGCGCACTCGGTATAACTGGCCGCCTCGGTTGGCGATGGAGTGATACGCAGGTGGATCGGCGTCGGTTACCGGATCGTCGCTACCAAACGTGGCGGTTGTGACGTAGATATCTGTGAAGTCGTCGCCTCCGAAGTTGACTGCTGACGTCTGGACCGCCGGGAACTTGATGCGGCTCATCTCGGTTCCGTCAGGATCGAATTGGATAAGCTGCGCGCCTCCCCAGCAGGCCGACCAGACGTTTCCCTCAGCGTCGACAGTCATGCCGTCGGGAATGCCTTCGTTGGGATCGAGTTTCACCAATATGCGGTGGTTTGAGAGCGAATGATCCGATGCGTGGTAGTCGTAGGCGTAGATCTCTCCGGCGAGGGAATCGGTGTGGTAGAAGACGGTGAGGTCGGGTGAGAACCCCATTCCATTGCTGATGCCTAGGCCGTCGGCGATGATTTCGTGAGAACCGTCCGGCTTGAAGCGCATGAGTTCGCCGCGTGGCGCGTCCTCGAAATAGCTGCCAGCGTAGAAACTGCCGTCCGGACCAGCGGTCACGTCGTTGAACTGCATCTGGGCGCGCATCTCGGGTTCGTGGTGAAGCCATTGCCAGTCGGAATCGGAGCGCCAAAGCATGACGCCTTCCCAAGTGCCGAATGTCAGACCACCGTTCTTGTTGACCGCGCCGCCGCCGACGAAGATACCGTCATGGATAGTCTCGTTGACGCCAGTTGACGGATCGTACTTGAAATACCGACCGCCCCGGATGTCGGTCCAATAAAGCACGCTCGTTCTGGGGTCCCAAACGGGCCCTTCGCCGACCAAGGCATGTTCCTCGGCCAACATCTCGATCTGTATGTCTGACATCGCGATCTCCTACACCTGAATCCGGCGGTTCAGCTTTGCTCAATGTGGATATTATCGTTGTTGCACGTAAACAGAAATCTTCGTCGTTACAGACAACTTCGTCATCACGGCCAGCCGCCGTGTCATTCCGAGCGCAGCGAGGAATCTCGTCACTCAGCGCTGAAGCGCCAAATCAGATTCTTCACTCCGCTGCGCTCCGTTCAGAATGGCATGACTGGACGAAAACAGTAGCATTGGGAAACCCCTGTACTGCCCGAGGATGGGTGTACCAGGCGAAGGGAATCTAGGAACCATCATGACCGAGAGCAGATATAAGTCCTTGACGCCGCACTATGTGTGGGCGGAGACGTTGGAGGAGCAGGAGGCGCAACTGAGGGAGAACCCGCTGTTGCAGCGTATGATCGCCTCGCGGGAGGCGAAGGCGGGCGACCCGCATCGGCCCTTTTACCACTACGTCAATCCTGAGAACAATCTGAACGACCCGAACGGGCTGTGCTTCTGGCAGGGCAGGTGGCATTTGTTCTACCAGGGCTATCCGCCCGAAGACCCGCGGGTGCACTGGGGACACGCGATCAGCGACGACCTGATTCACTGGCGGGATTTACCGTACGCGATCTATCCGGACCCTGAGGAGTCGTGCTTCTCAGGTTCGACGCTCGTCGACGGTGACCGGGTTATCGCGATGTATCACGGGACTCAGGTCGGTAACATGGCTGCGGTATCGAGCGATCCGTTGCTGCTCAACTGGGAGAAGGTGACGGGCGAGGCTGTCATACCGACGCTCCCGCAGGATGGCACGCCGCAGGAATACACGGTGTTCGATCCTTGCATTTGGAAGAAGGGCGACTACTACTACTCGCTCTCCTGCGGCATGTTGCCCGACGGACCAACGGGCAAACGGGTTGCGGTCGATTTCCTATTCCGGTCGAAGGATCTCGCGACTTGGGAGTACCTGCATCCGTTCGCGGAGGACGATCGGTATACGCTGGTCGGCGACGACGGGGCGTGTCCGTATTTCTGGCCGATAGGGGACAGGTGGATACTGCCGTTCTTCAGTCACATGAGCGGCGGCCAATACCTGCTCGGCGACTACGACATGGAGCGCGACAAGTTCGTGGTGACCTCGGCCGGGCTGTTCAACTTCGGTGCGTCGACACCGTCGGGCGTGCACGCTCCGTCGGCGACGCCGGATGGCGATGGCGGCGTAATCATCATCCACAACATGAACCCAGGCTATGAGACCGAGGGTTGGAACCAGATCATGTCGCTGCCTCGTCGCTTGACGTTGGGAGATCGAGAGGACGAGATCAACATCGAACCCGCAGGCGACATCGAATCGGTGCGCAAGGCGCACACTCACGTCGATGAGATGGTTTTGCCGGCGAACGAGGAGGTTCTTCTGGATGGCATCGAAAGCAACGCGATGGAATTGAACGTGGAGATCGATGCGCAGCATTCTCCGATGGTTGAAATTGATGTCTTGAGGTCGCCCAACCGCGAGGAGTTCACGCGGATCGCGTTCTTCAAGGACCGAGGCTTCCGCATACATCGCGACCTGCCCAAAGAAGGAGCATTGTTGGCGAGTGGACTACCCGCAGTCCCTCCTTTCGGCTCGCCGAGACCTACCCCAGCGATGCAGAGTATGTTGACCTTGGAGACTTCCTACTCGTCCACGCTGCCAGGCGCACTTTCCCGTGCACCCGAAACGGGCCCGGTCGTCCTTGAAGACGGCGAGAACTTGCAACTGCGCGTCTTCATCGACCGTAGCATCGTCGAGGTGTTCGCCAACGACCGGTTGTGCATCGCGGCGCGTGTCTATCCGGGCAGGGACGACAGCGTTGGAGTGTCGCTAAGGGCGCAGGGCTCCGATGCGGTGTTGAAGTCGCTGGACGCGTGGCAGATGGCGAACATCTACGAGTAGGCGGGCAATCGCTCGGAAGTACCATTGACGTATCGGGGGAGTGGCGGAATGGTAGACGCGCATGCCTTAGGAGCATGTGGCTGCGGCCGTGCGGGTTCGAATCCCGCCTCCCCCACCAGATTTCACTGTTGACAGAACCGGCCTCGGGATGGACACGTCCTCGGCGTCCATCCCGGCATTAGGGGCGTCCTGCGGCAAGGGCAGCGTGTAGCGTATGGTGGCTTGTCCGCGGTCGACGACGATCTCCTCGACGAACGACGAGATGAAGGCGCGCTTCTCGGTCAGTTCGCTGTTCTTCAGGAACCCGCCCAGATCCTCGGCGAACGCGGCGATTCTGTCGACGTCGCCCAGAACAGTCCTGCGATCCGACAGCGCCGTCTCGGCTTCGCGCTTGGCGTCCAGCAGCCTCTGCTCGCGGCCTCGAAGCTCTCGTATGCGTGGCGCGAGGTCCGACACTTCGAGGTCGGAATCCTCGATGGCGGCGTACAGCCTTCCCAGCCGCCTGCGCGCCTCCTCGATCCCGAGTCGGATCGACTCCAGCTTTTCGCGATGCTCCCGGGCAGCGCCGTCCATCTCCTCTTCGACCAGCTTCGCGAGGTCCCTGATGTTTCTCTCGGTCAGCACGTTGCTCCGCATCTTGTCGACGACGAGACTCTCGAATTGTCTGGCGTTGAGCCTGGGCGCGCGGCAAGCCGCTCGGCCGCGATTGAGCTTCGACTGGCAGACGTAGTACGCGAACCTCCCGCTCTTGGCGCTCTGACCGGTGAGGGAGCGACGGCAGCTTGCGCATTTGACCAGTCCGCTCAACAGGTATGTGCTGGCGGCGCGCCGCGGATGGATCTTCGAAGGGGCACGGGAACGCATAAGGTCACCGACGCGCCTGAACTGCGACTTCGACACGAGAGCTGGGAAGGCGTCTTCAACTCTCACAGGTTCCGCCTTGGATTTGGCGGACGAGCCCCAGACCAGCGTGCCGGTGTAGGCGACGTTTGTTAGCATCTTGTGGATCCCGGTCTTGGACCATTCTTTGCCGGCAGGGCTGGCGATGCCTTCGGCGTTGAGCGTCTTCACGATGTCCAGGACGCTGTTGCCGGACTCCGCCATTTTGAACACCCTTTTCACAGTCGGAGCCTTTTCGGTATCGACCTCGAGCTTGGGGCGTTTCTTGGCACCGTCGGCGACGTGCACCTTCCGGTAACCGTAGGGCGCGATCGGGGCGATCCAGAAGCCGCGGGATGCCGCCTCCCTCATCCCCCTGGTGACGTCCTGCGCGAGGTTTTCGCTGTAGAACTCGTCGATGCTCTCGATGATGGCCTCCATCAGCCTGCCGGTGGGTGAGTCGTCGGCGTGCTCGGTGATGGAGACGACGCGCACGCCGCGTCTGCGAAGCATGGCCTTGAAGGCCACGGCGTGCTCCCGCTTGCGAGTGAAGCGGGAGAACTTCCAGACGAGTATCTCCGAGAACGGGGCCTCGGGCTTTCCTGCGTCGTCGAGCATCCTGCGGAACTGCGGCCGGTCGGCGACTCGTCCGCTCTCCGCCTCGTCGACGTACTCGCGGGCCACGATGTAGCCGTTCTTCTCCGCGTAGTCCCTGAGGGCGCGCAGCTGCGCTGCGACCGAGAGGTCGACGTCCTGCCGGTCGCTGGAAACTCTGGCGTAGAGCGCAGCCGGCGTCGGTTGTCCTGTTTTCTTCATTTCTTGCCTCTCTGCCTCGTGTGTCTTGATCTTAGTGTGCGGCCTGCGACAGGAACGCGGCGCCGATGCGCCCTGGCGTTTCCGATGTCATGCCGCGGCAGACATCGGGCGCGATTGGATCGCGGAAGAACCGAAGCCGGTTCCAGCGGTTCGAACGCGAGCCGTCCTTCGGCGGTTGCTCGATGTTCAAATCTCGACCCGTCAGCGCTGCGCCGAATCGTCGCCGTTTCGCCGGAGCCGACCATGCGAGCGCGAAATCTGTTGAAACGAGTCGCCGCCAGCTGCGGCTTGAGGGTGTCGCGACGCCTGTGCGGTACGGCCAAGACGACCACCTTTGTGAGTCTGCCGCGCCAGATGTATGGACGAACCGCCGCTGCGAATCCCTGTGAATTAGACTCGCACGGCTTCAGTTCGGCGTAGAGAGGCGTTCGGGTCCGCGCCGCCAATTCGGCGAGGGACCCGTCCGGCGACGGCTCGACGGTCAGCGGTTCTCGATCCTCGAACGGTCGCTGCGGGATAATCGGCGGTTCGAAGCCGGGCGCGCAACAGGCCACCGTCTCACGCAACGGTCGAAGGCGATTCGACGAGGGGCCGACCGCGCAGGAGCGCTTCAGCCGGTTCTCGTAAAGAACCGCCGCCAACGGCGGATCGTCGAGCACCTCCGCCAGACGCATCGTGACCGAGGCGAACGAGCGTCCGAATTCTTCGTGGAGCGCGATCACGTCGAAACCGCGTGCCCGCGCGCTGGCGGCGAAGGTGTCCCGCTGCATCAGAACCGCCGCCGCGAAGCGGTCGGCACGTCTGCACATCTCCCGCGTGCACGGCTTCGGAGGGCGGTCGCGCATATCGCCCAAGGTTTCGCAGATGATTTCGAACGCTTCATGGAGGACCGTATGTTCGATCGCGCCGCGCCACATGTCTTTGCGATAGTAGATCTCGTAACAGCGTCCAGGGTAGCCGAAGTGAGCCCCTCTGAGCGTCTCGCCGAGACGGTGCCCCTGCACGTTGCCGAAACCCCCGAGGAGCATGAGGCGCTTCAGCTCATCGAGCTTCGGACGCTTCGACACCCCGAATCGAAGCACGAACTCGGTCGCCAACGCTTCCGGATCGCCCATGTCGACCGACGGTCGCCAATGGAGCAGGCGCCGACAGAACTCGTGGAGAGTCGCGACCTTCACAGCAGCTTCTTTCCCGTGAGACTCTCGTACATCTCGACGATGAACCTTTTGGCGCTCTGGTCGAGTTCGCCTTCGGGGCGAGTGCCGAAACGGAACTTCGGGTCGTCCAAGACGTACCTGAAGGCTCGTTCCACGTCGGGGTCCGCTTTCTCCGAAATGGGCGAATCTGGGACGTGACCGGCTCGCTCGTGGAGCGCGGCCGGGTCGACGCCGTATGCGGCGGCAAGTTTTCTGATGACGTTTCGACCTGGTGTTATTTCGCCTTGCTCGATCCGGGACAGATAAGAGCTTGAGACGCCGACGCGACGGTTGACGTCTCGGAGGCTGAGCCGACCCCTGAGCAGTCTGAGCAGAGCTCCGATCTCGAGCTGGGGATTGTCGTCGAGGATTTGCATTGTTTCGCCGCGTGCGGGAGATGATCCATCGGCCGTCCCGCAAAAAGACACTATTCGATTGTTACATTATTGCAAACACTTTGTCAACTAATGCTACAGCAACATCGTTGGCGTCCTTGAAAATGTTACGATAATTGGCACATCGGCAACTTTGACGAATCATTGCCCTTGCCATGCAGAAACCCCGGATCGAAAACCGAACGGCCATGACCGACCCTTCGCCCGAATCGCCAGCGCTCACTCCGGAACAGGATGAGATGCGGCTGCGCGGTCTCAGAATACTGGCGCGGATCATCGCGCGCCAATGCCTCGACGAAGCCGCGGCTTGCGAAGCTGGGTCGGGGACTGTAACCGTCCCTGCTTCCGACACGCGGGCCGACACGGACGACGAGGAATCGTGGAAGTGAACCGCAGAAGACCTACGAGCAGATCGAGGCTCGATCCCTACAAGGTGTGGGAGCTTCTGAATCGCCTGAACATCGCGCAGAACGAACTGGCGAGGATGACGGGCATCTCGTCGGGCTATCTGTCGCAGCTGATGACCGGGACGCGGCGCCCTTCCGCGGACACGCGCAGGAAATTGATGAAGGCGCTGCGCGTTAAGCGATTCGAAGATCTGTTCCTGCTGGAGATCGTGGATGAATAGGCGACGGGGACTCAATCCGTTCGAAATCCCTCCCGGGGTCGCCTTGATTCCCGAGGATTTCGTCGAAAGGCTCGAAGCGCTGAAAGAAGCGGCTGGACTTTCATGGGAGGGGATGGCCGTTTGCCTGGGCGTGGACAGCCGACAGCTCTTGAGGTGGCGGAAGGGCGGAGCGCCCAACGGCGGCGCGATGCTGTCGCTGGTGCGTCTCGCGAGGCGCATTCCCGGCGGACTGGACATGCTGGTCGAGGAAGATCAGGTGTTCAAGCGAGACAGACGGGCGTAGAGCGTGGGTCGCCGCCAGCAGTGGGTCTACGCTGTCCAACCTGCGGAGTGGCCGGCGGACTTTCCTGCGCGTCTGCAGCGATACAAGGATGCGGCAGGACTGTCGTGGCGCGGTCTGGCGCGGATGCAGCGTGTCAACGCCCGAACCGTCCGTCGATGGCGCGCCGGCACGATCCCGAGCTCCGGCCACCTTCTTTCTCTTCTCGAGTCTGCGGCGCGCCTGGACCTGCTGCACCTGCTGTTGCCGGCCACCGATGAATCTTCGTTGAGGGACGACGGCGGTACGTCTCTTTGAAAAACGGAACTCCGTTAACCAGGCAAGGTCAGGGGTCCTGTTCTCCTGTCAGGTGACCGGGAGGTTACGCATCAAACGGCGGATCGAACAATTCGGCGTAGTAACACAACCAAGTCAAGCTGCTGACGAGTGCGAACGGAGCTACCAACAGCATCGCCTTGGAGAACTCGAGGTTTTCAAGTATCGGCGCGCCGCCGATATGAACGTCAACGGCGAAAGGGATCACCGCGACTATGATCGACAGGTTGACGAAGACCGTTAACAGCAGGTTCGCCAGCGCCGTTGCGGCACCGATGGCTCCGATCGATCCGGGATGGGTTCGTTCATCAGGGGGTGCCGGTGGTTGGCGATTGCCGAGCAACCTCTGAATGATTGCGGAGATTAACACCGGCACCAGCACAGCCAAAATTAGACCCACCATGACGTAAGGCCACGCCAGATCCCAACTGACAGGCGAAAAGATGACAGATATCAACCCGGCGACGAAAAACAGCGCTAGTGGTGCGAACGCCACGCCACTCACCCGCAAGACGTACCGACGAGCGTCGAGCGGCTCTGTGAGCACAAAACATTTGAATCTGGTCCAGGCCGGCCTTAAAGCCATCAGAGTCGGTACCAGCAGCTAAACAGTCACTAACGTGATGTTCGTCGCCAAATATTGAGTTGTAGATTCCATCGAGGGCAACCGCAGATCGATGATAATGTCCGATTTGCACATTTCCGGCATTTTGTGGGGTGAATGACGCGATTCTACGGTCTTCGACGACCGTACGGGTTTGTACCGGCACTTCGGAATATCCGAGCCAATGTGGCGAACCAGAATCAGACACGTATGTTGCGAAGGCTGTGGCGACAACCTAGGCGTGTGTCGAACCGAATCTGCCGTTCGCGGTGTTCCCCCAACCGTTCAGTCGCCAATCTCGAAACTAAAGACTGGTCGAGACTGGTGGAACCGATAGGGCGGTGAGCGAAGTTCAACGCAGAGGAAACACGGATGTAGATCGATCACGACCGACGCGGGTCCATACGGGACCCAGCGGACCGAGTTTCTCGACGACGTCACGGCGCGAGACCAGCATGGGTACCTCGACTCCGGCCCCGTCCATCTCTCGCCGCGCTATCCGCACGAAGGTCGATTGAGCGACGCGTTCCTCGAATACGACCAGGACCGTCGGCACGGCTCCATGGTCGTCCAGTGGCCTGCCGGAGCCGAAATAGCGGATGTATGGCGCCACCCGCGCCGCCATGGTGGAGGCACGGACCGCGCGTCTCTCCCATTCGAGGAAGAAATGCGAGGTCGCGTCGGCGCTTCGCACGGCCCCGTACGCGTCCGGGTGTATGGAACGGACCGAAGGGCCGAACCGGAAATACCGCGACGATTTCGACGGAGGATCGATCTGGACGATCTCCAGCGATTTCGCCAGAGCCTGCCTGGCGAGCCTGGCGACGAACGAGTGGACGGCTTCGGTGTGATCTATGTTTCTCAAAAGTTGCCGAGAACGCCGGCCTTCGACGGACCGCCAATCCTCAGGGTCTTCGTATTCTTCGACCGACGGGCTCCAGCGCTTCTTCAGAGCCCCGACGGAGACTCGATCCCTTCTGCCAATGGCGGTGATCCCGAGGTCCGAGACCGCTAGCCTCGAACGCCCATGTATTTTGCGGCGTACCGCCAAGCCTGAAACTGCGAGGCGCCGCAGCACTTCGAAAACCCGTGACCGGCGCACGTCGAGCAGGGCGGCGAGATGGTCGGCCGAAGTCCACGGCCAGTCGAAGATGATGTCCAAGGCGGCTTTGTCGGTCGGGCTCAAGCGTGCCGGCAGGAGCCACGCAGGTACCGCTTCTTGCGTTCGGTCGAAGCCGAGGACTGCGGGAGCGGATGCTCGGGCGCGCAGATCGGTTTCGGCCGAAGCCGGTCCTGGTCCGATGCAGTCGAGGACGGTGCGGAGATCGAGATCGGAGCTAGTGGACGGCGTTTTCCAGACGGGATCGTCGCAGGAAGCGTCGAAGGTATCCTTTTCGAGGGCGATGAAGGCCGTCGCCGAAACGTTCGCGAGCAGTCGGCGCGTGTGTCTCAAGCGAACTTCGTCGGGAACGATCACGAGCGCGGTCCGGCCCTGGGAACCCTCGACGAATCTAAACAGCCTTTTGGCCGACGAGGTTCTGTCCGCGGTTGCGCCTATCCGCACCAGGCTCGCGGTTCGCCCGCCGGGCAGCATCAGATCCGCGTCTTGCGGCGCTCCCCGTCTCCATGCGATCCTGATCGGACGTGCCGCGACTGCGACGGCGGACGTGACCCGGTATAGGACAGCGACGGCGTCGAGCCGTGCCATCAACAGTCGCAGGTGCTCCTCCGAGACCGGACGCGTCCGCAGCAGATGTTCGACGGAGACGCCTTCCATATCGGCGACTCGGACGAGTCCGTCCATCGTGACGACGAACCGGCGCGTCGGAGCGATCAAGGGGGACGCGTGGGGGACGGATTCGACAAGCCCGGCGTCCCGAAGAGTTTCGATGCAGCGGTACACCGCGCCCCGCGACCAGCCCGATATGTCCGCCATTTCGAGCCGGTCCGTTAGCGGAGCTTCGACCAGGAGCCGGAGGAGGGATTCTTCCGCGCTCATCGGGTCGGCTCCCCCTTGCCGCGGGAGCGTCGGCCTCGCCGCCGGGAGCGCCCGGGCTTGCCGCCCGCCTGCGGCTGCGGTTTTTCCTCCTTCGCGATCTCCGACAGACCGGCGCGGTACATCGCCACATTGCCGCGTGCTCCGGCATGACCGGCGTCGATCTCTGCGGCGGGCGTGATGTATGCGGAAGCCGATTGGCGTATGCCCGCGGCCGTCGCGCGATTTCCGGCGCTAGGCGCGTGGACCTTCATCGAGAAGGTCGGCATCCTTTCAGCGCCGACGTTGGCCCGCACATAGCAGCAATGGACGGGCTGCGACACGATGTCCTCCTCGGTTACGCGGTCTCTGCCCAGCTCCCACACCAACGACCGGGCGTCGCTGCCCGATACCTGAAAGACGCACAAACACCCGACGTGCGTGTGACTTCGTATTCGGCGTTTGTTAATTGGCAGGGCGATGTCGATGGTGTAGACGGATACGTGGTTCGTGCCTCGACGAAGATCCCGCGGAGCCCGTCTTTTCAGACATGAGACCGAGTATCTTTATCACGTCGTTCGAGATGGCACTTACTGTCGCCCGGGGCTCATCGGCGCGATGTTGCATCCTGCCATGCCGACGGCGTCGGAGATTTCGAAGTGCCGACCGCCGCGGCAAACGTCTTGCTGGGCGGATCTGCGGCAGGCCGTGACAGGTCGGATCTGCTCGACCAGATCGCGTTAGAATTCCCTCGTCCTCTCGCGGGACGCTTCCGTGTTCGCGTTGGATTTCCTTTCGTTCGGCACGGCGCTGCGGGCGCCTTGCCACGAACGCCCGTTTTTTTGGACGGTCCTCGATTTTAACCTTGTAACCAGTCCCCGGCATCAGCTAGCTGCGTCGACCGAACAGCAATGCGCATATTCCGATCACCGGAAACCCGACGTCGGGGTTTGGGAGCGATGGCGACCCTCGGCGATGGACGACAGGGCAGCTGGACGACGCGAAGCTGACCGAAGCTTCCTCATTCTCGATTCTTTAAGCATAGGCGGACAACATGAAACAGTTCCTGATGCGAACGATACACCTGTTCCCGATTGTCTTGGGCGTTCTCGGCATCCTCGCGGCGTGAACGGGCCGAGGGCCTATGGTTGTCGGGCAACGGCTCAGACTTGCGGTTGACTACGTATTCGCAGTTCGCCGCCTGCAGATTGGCGGGTCAGATCCTGTTGAAGCCGCCCACGCAGATATAGAAAATCCGCTTCCTCCAGTCGCCATGCCTCAATCCTCTTTGTCAGAGCGCCCGACCCGCTCGCTGACGATTATCTGGTCCGGAGTTTCGAACCAAGTCCCTTGGTGACGATTGCCAGCAGCAGGCTGAGGACCGTCCCGAAGACGCTCCACTTGTCGCGGATGATGAACATCGCCTCGCAACCTTCTTCTCTCGTCCGAAGGATGAATTTCTCGAGGATGCGCATCGGCGTTCGGCGGACAGTGCTTAGAGGAGGCCGACCCTGTATGAGACTTGGGACTGTTCGTTGATCGGTTTGAACCGGCTCGGCGTCTTCGCCCGAACACTGGTCGTGTGCTCACTATGTTGGTTCAGCACTACCGCTGTCTAAAGGATGAGACGCTCCATTGGAGGTCGTCATGCTTTGAATTCGCCGAAGAACTGTCCGGACAAGGCGATTCATCCGAATCTCTCGCGATGGTTCCTTGAACGCGCCCCGGTCGGTTTGCGACGATTGAAGGCATGATCGAAGCGCTCATGCAAAACCGTCTCGCCGTTTCAGTCGTCTGGATCATCGCGACCAGCATGATAGTTGCAATCGCGTCGTTGGTGCGGCAGGGTCGTTCTGGGCGATGCTCAAACGCTGGTATCAGGGTGTTTACCACAAGATGAGCCCTGAGCATCTGCATCGCTGCATCACGGCGTTCGAGGGGTGGTACAACTGGCGTTCGCCGAAAGCCAGGCGAAGCGCAGTGGGCCGGGATAGCCATGAAACATTGCTACGCCATCGCCCAGCCCATCGGCGAACATGAGGTCCATGGAGAGGGCTGTCCGAATCTGCAAAGGATTGCGATCACAACTATCTGGGCATGTTCCGGTTGTGCCGCTCTGAAGACGGACTGCGGTGGTCAAGCGGATCAAACAGCCCATGACTCGGAGGCGATCGCGTTTGCCTGCAATGCAATCGGGCGTGCCTGCATCGCTCCTGGTCAGAATATTGACTCGGCGGCTCAATCAGCAGTGAAATACGATCCGCGCACTTTCATTGGGTGTCTTGCTTGGCGAAAATAACTAAAATGTTCAGCAATGATGGGCGACGGATGCCGACGAACAGTGGATGACAGTTCACCGAACCAGAATGGATCGTCTCTTCGGCGTGTGCGAAGCCTTTGCATAGTACCTCGGATTTCCTAATGGAAGGCTCTGCTGAATCACCTGAAGGATGGTGTGGCGAAGCTCCGGCAAGAACATGGCCATGGGGCATGCAGCTACCAATCTGAAACAGCGTCCGCACCAGCGAATCTGACTTGACCCCGAGGTCAGGCCTGAGTCGCGAGCAACGCCTGAATAGCCCCTTTGGATCGACCTGCGACTTGTGCGCTATTCGAGAGCGCTGCGCGATTGTGGCGATCGACGATTTCCCTGACGCACTTGCCTATGCCTATGCTTCCGGGCCTCTTCGAGAATGAAATCGCGACGTCGGGAGATAACGGGAGCCACGTGTTCCGTCCTTGCGTGATAGTGACGCCGTGACTGCCGATAACGAATTCGGTGGTCATCGGATCGAGCACCGCCACGTACAGACCCAAAGGGCCCAGGAACTCCCGCTCCTTATGGGCGAGTATCGGATGGTTGCCCGACGCCATGTTCGCCCTCATGTTCTGAGAGATGACCTCGAACACCGCTGCTGCGCCAGGGTCTTCAAGAAGAATTTCCCTGCGGGGGAGCCGTTGACCGACCTCTTCGGCCCGCGCGAGGCACAGATCAAGGTAAAGGTCGTCGACGTCTTCGACGAGGCCAACCCTGTCCTGAGATTCCCGCGTTCTGCGAGCTTGTGCTACGATGAGCCGCTTGCAGACGTCCACCGTCTCTGACGACAATCGCGGTGCGATCGGGCCGTCGTCTCGCCATCCCCTTGCGAAGTCGATCAACTCACGGGCGGCATTAGACGCCTGACCATCGATCTTCTCGAGAATCCTCTCGTCCATGTCGGACTTCTCCTGCTGGAACGTGCCATCTCCCCGACTCCGATAGTCTGTCCTCGTGTTCGCATCCTTTCTGACGAACGCATCATTGACGCTGACCGTTCTGACTTCGCGGGTGTTCTTGAACCCCGTCCAAAGCATCTCGCTCGACTCCTTGCAGAAGCGCCTCAAGAGCCATTGAGGAACTTGGTGATGCCGTTTAGATCGCGCCATAGGTGTGAATGCCAATCCTGCGTGAACAACAGCCATGCGAGCAGACCGCAGACGATTGCCAGCGTTGCCGCCACGAGGTCGATCCTGATGGCCAATCGGCGTCAACCGCTCTTTACGGTACTACTGCTTCGGTTCGTCGCGCGCCTGTACGCCGGCGGAGACTTCCTCCTCGGTTTCGTCCCGCTGTCTCCCTATCTCGGACGATGTTTGCCGAAACTCCGAGGCGCTTCGCTCCAATACCCGCACGGTCCGCTCAAGCTCGTTCTCATTGATAATGGTACGTCCTCGCAGCTCTTCGTCGGCAGCGTAGCGCGGCTCCTTCATCCGCATGAACATCCCGCGGCCCTCGCTGCGGACTTCCACCTCTCCCTACGATCCTGGCGGGGGCCATATTGATGCAATGCTGATTCCAGCGGTCGCTATGGCACTCGCGATCTATGGGATGATGGCGTTGGACGGCATCAATCTCGTTGCGGAGAAACGATGGTCGGCAGAGTCGTGTGTGCCGATTTTATTTGTGAGCGGTACAGCGAACAGATCTCGTACCCTCTCCAATGATTGATAGAGACGCCTGTTTCAAGCTAACCTGCGGGTCCCGGCTTTCGACGGCGTGACGCTGCACCGTTCCGCGCAGACCCGGGTCGCTTCGCGAATGGGGATCGTAAAAAAACGGAGGCGCCGATGGTCGGTGCCTCCTGTGAAACGTTGGTCCGTGTTTGTTTCAGTAGTCGTCGGCCGACAAAGGACCGCCGTCGGAACCGGCGCCTGCGTCGGCGCTTGCCGGATCAGACGCCTCCTCCCAATCGTCGGGGCGCTCGTCGTAGCCACGTGACGACCAGTATGCGCCGTTGTTGGGATTCATCTGGTTGGCGTGGTTGTCGTCGTTTCTTCCGGTCATACTTTCGATCTCCTTTTCGCCATGTTCAACTAGTTGACCGCTCAGCTGCGATCGCAAATCGCCACGAGACAATATTATAGCGTGTCGACAATTAGTCGACCATCCAGGCTATTCGTTACGCGCTCGCAACGAAGCAATGGGCAGGTTTGCCTCTAAACCGTCTCCTCGCCGTCGCAAAGGCTTCGCACGACCTTGAGAACCATCTTGGCTCTCTCAAGCATGAACGCTTGGTAGTCCGCCCTGATTCTTTCGGCGCGCTCATCCTTGTTCGGAATGCCCGAGTAACCACCAACGTTCAGTTCTTTGAACGGGATGATATGGGTGTCTAGTCGTTTCCGTATCTGGTCTTCGCCTAACGCCGATCCGTCGACACGTTTTCGAAGATAAGCCACAGGGTCCTGAGCCGCTATCTCTCTGTTGGTCTTCCAAGTAACCAGTGCGCAGTTCAACGCCTTGTTGATGTCGCGATCTTCCAAACCGCCAATTTTTTTCAACAACGATGCGGGGAAGAGATGATGGTGCTCTCTTTTGCTCAGATTTTCAGCGCTCACTGGCGTGCCGTCGGCGAAATCCAACCCGCCTGCTCTCAAGGCCGCGGCAAGCACCGCGCGCGCAATGGTGCTACGCTGCCGCGGCCAACCGGCATTCAACAATCGGGCGGTGTCGGGCAGCGGGTGCTCTTCGTCGTCAAACGCAGGAACATCAATGTCTTCAATCCCGTCCACAAGCATTGCTTTCAGTGCCTGATGGTCCTGAAATGCCGCCGTGTTGGTCGCTCTGTCGTATCGGTTCGTGAAAAACGACCTCCACAGGTATCGCCGCAAAACCGTACGAGCACGTCCATATTCATCCGACGAATGCGGGATCAGGCTCCAAATCGCCGCCAAGACTTGCACGACTGGCACCGTGGGCAATCGGTCGCCATCAAGGACGCGTTCTTCTTGCAAAAACGCGACCGCTCCTGCGATTCCCGTCTTGATCGCCGGCCATTCTTCAACCAAGCGCCTGCAGTCCAACCGTCTGAACGAAGTGTCGGTCGGCGTCCTCCCTTGTCGCAAAGCCGCTACGCGCAAAACGAGGTCAGGCACCCACACATATCGTTCGGCCATAGGCACCTCGTCGCGCAATTCTCGTTCGAGAGATCGTAGCGAACCGCCTGTTTCACCTTCAACTTTGGCAACAACGATGTCATAAGTGGTTAGCCGAACCGACGATGTGTTCATCACTATGAACGCGTCTATGGCATCGGAGGGGGATGTTCCCACTGGCAACGCTAGAAAAGGGAGATTAGCTTCTTTGACGCGTTCGCGCAAGTTGAGGATCTGGTCGCGCAATCGACGACTTCGGGATTGGCACCCTGATGTGGCTTCGTCGCACCAATCATCGATTTCAGAGAAACTCCCTTCAGGATCCAGCAAACGGATAGGGGCCAAGCCGCGGCGCAATAGTTCGACGGGTCGGTCGACCCACAGTGGTCGGCGCGCGCCTTGCCGTCTCCAGCGCGCCCAGCTTGTGACGCGTCGCGATCTGTCAGACGAGGGGTTCAATACGACAAGATAGGTCCGATCGCAATAACCGTCTGTGAGCGACTTCCACAAAGCGGTGAGCCGTTGTTGACCATCGAGTAAGTGTTCCGTCGTCCTTTCTTCAACTCCTTCTGTCACTCCCTCGATAACTCGGCTCTCAAACGGTTCTTTGTCCCCGATTTCCAAAACAAGAGTCGCCCCTATTGGCCGTCCACGCAAAACCGTGTTCAACAGCGCCTCGACTTCGACGCGCCCCCAACTCTCTAATCGTTGGAAACGCGGCAATTTCAACTGCCCCGTCTTCAAGCGGGTGAACCATTCCGGCAATCTGCGATTGCGAGCTTCCATAGATGCTTCTGAACCTTCTTGGCAGTTGGATTTCGATGCAGAATTTCTCAGACAGATCTCGCGTGAACAGTCCTATCAGCTCGTACTGTCCAGTACCTCTCCCCAATCTTCGTTGCCAAGTTGGGATCGTTTCTCCAAATGGGGATTAAGCCCTGTGACTCCAAATCGCCCCGCCATGCCTTTTCCGCCGCGTCTCTATGCCATTCGATGCGTTCCGAGGAATAGGTCATGAATCGGGATTCCCAAACTCCAAGAATTCATCCGGCATCGAGAAATCCTTCTGCCACTTGAAGCGTTCGTCAGGCCCGTAGACGGCGACCAGATATCGATTGCCGGGGAACAGACTGAAGACGACGTGTCCCGACGAACCCGCCGTTTTTTCGATCTCGCGGAAGTAGACGTGCTTGCCGTTCCGTCTGTCTACCACGTAATCGGGCTTCACGCCGCTGCCGGCGTACGGCCTGCAGATGATCTTGCTCCCCGGCGCTTGACCGGAGACCACGAGTTCGCACGTGCTCACCAATGGGTGATCGACGCTGGGCATCGGTTCGCCCCCTTCGCTTTCATCGCGATTGCGGCGCGCAGATGCGGCATCCGATCACGAACATTTGAAGTTGTTCGGCTTTGTCCCGGGCCCCGCTAAGGTCTCTGAACATCCCGAGATACACGCGCTTGTCGACGCCCGGCAACCGGTCGCATCCGTCGCGGTGAAGCTCGGCTTGGCCGTGCATGTTCATCTGCGGTCTCTCCGCGTAATAGTGGTCGTAGTTCATTTCTTTCCTGCAGAGCCTCTTCAGCGTTTGGGTCGTCTGCGATGCCTCTTGTCGGGTTTGTGGGGCGACTCTCCCATCGAACTCAGGGCGTTTTGAGTGGCCAGCCAAACCCGCCTGAAAATCCAAATTGCGAATATCAAACCTCCGACAGCGATTGCGATCACCACGCTCGGGTGAAAACTGGCGGACGCTGCTTCGTCAATCGTGGGTCCGGCGGCTCGTCCAACCTCTGCGCATCCCGCAAATGCGAACATGAACAGGACGGAAAACGCGCACGCGGCGGCCCTTTGTACTATCCTGGACATTGAAAAACTCCCGTTATGCTTGGGGTTTTCTTCGGGTGCGTCGGTCGGATTGGTATTTGACCGGCGCATCCCCTCCGTCTATTTGTGATCGTTTGCATCATCTTTGTTCCTGATATAGACTTTCACCAAGACTGAATTGCAAGAGCCCCCTCCCCAAAGAGGGGCAAAAAACGCAGATTCGTCGCATCTATAATTCAACAGCCACCTCCAATTTCTGACCTCGGGATGGCGTTGCGTGCGGCTGCAGGGCTTATCGCATACAACGCGTTTCTCATGATAACTGAATGAGTTACGCATGTTCGCCGCCGGTGGCGGAACCGGCGTCCGCATGTATAGTTGTTGCCGACCTCATGTGGATCGCCCGCGCTTACATCCGCGTCAATCGCTCCACCCGCACGGTCTGGGACTTCTTCGCCGGGGTGGGCACCGCTCTACTCGTCGAGAGATTTTTCGAACTTGCCGGCGGTGTATGGATATTGCTGTCGTTCGTCGTGTTCTCGCTGTTCATGGGCGCTAGATGGGAAAAGATGCCGTTCCTGTTGCCTGCGGTCTTCGGAATCGTGAGAGTCAGGTACCGAAACGTGCGCGTCGATACGTACGACGATGAGAGAGAAGTGGAATTCGGTTGGCAGACTGCGAGTCTGAGAATCGGCCGGCCCGTTTACGTCGAGTTTTCGGGCGAGGTGGTGGAAAGGGTGATAGAAGTTCCCGCGAATTATCGGGTCGTGTTCCAAACGAGCCCCGAGTATTGGATCGAGACTGACGAATCGGATCAGAACCTACGGAAGTATCGGCATCGGATAACGTCCGGGAACCGTCAATTCGTGCCTGGCAAAGGCACGATTCCTGTTCCCCTGCGGGTGTGGTTCCAGATCGAGCGCAAAGGCGGCTAGCCCGGAACTCGATCTATTACCAAGAGGAAACTCAATGCATACGGGATTATACCGCTAGGTACCCCGAATCTCGGTCATTTCGGCAGTTCAGTCCTACGTGATCAGATTCCGAGGCCGTATTCTACCTGTTCGGGATTCTCGGAGTATCTGACTTCCTGCGCTTTCGCCTGCGCGCTTCCCCTAGCAAGTTCCGCTTGAGTCTCGTCCTTCATCCAACCCGCTCTGCGATTCTCTCTCAACAGCCCCGTCATGGTCAGATGCGCCCCCTTGCGACGATTGCAGGGACCACAGAT
Source organism: Dehalococcoidia bacterium (assembly GCA_965207515.1). Taxonomy (GTDB): domain Bacteria; phylum Chloroflexota; class Dehalococcoidia; order Lucifugimonadales; family Lucifugimonadaceae; genus Bin127. The sequence continues at coordinate 487,475 of OZ242286.1, forward strand.
AAGTATTCGATTGGTGATGTCGTTGTCTCCGCCGTCGGCGCGCGGCATCAGATGATCGAGTTGCATGAACTCGCGTTCCATCAATCGACCGCATCCCCCACACATCACAAGCCCTAGATTGCCTTGCGCTCTGACCAAATGCTCGACGATGATTCGGTGCGGCAGCTTCTGCCAACGCTCTAGCGCGTACTGCGTCTTTAGAGTGAGACTCGGCACGGCTACGCCATTGTCGTCCATGCGTTCGGGTGGAGTGTCTGCGTAGGTGATTTCAGGAATGTCGCCGATGAGTTGGCGATTGTCCTCCATCCGTTTCTTGACCACATCAACCGCTCCTTCCCAAATGTCGATTGCGACCCAATTGCGGCCCAATCGTTCGGCGGCTATCGGTGTGGTGGCGCAGCCGCGAACGGATCAAGTACGATTCCATTTTCGGGGCAGCTCGCCTTGATGATGCGTTCATACAGAGTCCAAGGCTTTTGCGTCGGGTAACCTGTGCGCTCATTTTTCAACCTACCGACGGGAGTCATGCCGTCTCTTTGTTCCAACCAATAAGCTTCGGGTATTTTCCCATCTTCACTTAAAATCGCTCTTGATTTGAAGATGCCAGATGTCTTGCCGGTATCAAGTTTCACGTAATCCACACGGATTTCACTGGCGTTGAAGTTCCACTTTTGCCTTTGCTGTACCAGATGATCGTGTCGTGCTTGCGTGGAAACCATCGCTTCGTGTTGGAAGGCCCTGTATACGCCCAGACGATTTCGTTTCTGAACCCTGGTTTGTCGGGATTTTCGCCTCCTCTGCCGAATATCGCGTCCATTAGCGCTTTCACCCAAGCGTGTGCCGTGTGATCGATGTGAAGATATATGCTTCCATCGTCCTTCAACACGCGCCGCATCTCCATCAGCCTCACGCCGAGCCAGCAGAGGAATGCCGCCATATCGTCCCCTGATGCGGCCCGCGCCGCTTCTATCACCTGCCATACCCCAGGCCAGTCGTCTTGAATCTGGTCGACCCACTCCTCGTGAACATCTTCTTCCCAACGCCACCTGTCCTCGAATTTTGCACCTGCGGCTAGGCTGTCCGGTGTAGCGTGGAAGTCTCGATTCTTGTTGAGCGGCGGGTCGGTAGCGATGAGATCGACCGTTTTCGAGTCCATACCGCGAAGCACTGGCAGGTTGTCGTGGATGTAGACGCTGCGGTTTGCAAAATTGGCTTGCCGCTTCGCCGCGATTATACCGAGACATTGTGCGCTCCCCGATGGTTGTGTGGACAGGATAGGAGGTTACATCAGATCGGGCTGCCTTGCAGTGGGGATCGCCTACGAAAAAGCTCCCACGCCAGATGGACGAATGCAAGGTTAGCGTCGTTTGACTCCGTGGACGGTGACCGACGAAAAAGATTTGGAAGATAATCGACACGCAGATGCCGGGTTCCTCACGATTTCAGTGCGTCATTCGACATGCGGATCGCCGCGCGTCGGTTGATACTTCTCGGCATATCTCCGGCTGTCGTTGTACCAAGCGCCCAGCCTGACTGTCGCCAAGAAGGTGGTCGCGAGTTTGGACCGCCGGAAGGCGACGGCGAGGAACTTGTACTTGATGTCTCCGAAGAAGGTCTCCACGAGATGGCGTTTCGCATAGCTCTTCGTATCGTGCTCGATGGGAACTTTCCTGTTTCTCTTCGATGGGATCGTGATTTTTTCGACCCCTTTGCTCTCGAGCATTTTTCTAACCTGAATCGAGTCATATGCGCGATCTGCCACAACCTCCTCTGGTTGAATATCTTTGAGCAACGCTTCGATCAGTTTGCCTTCATTTCTGTTGCCGGGAGCGAGCGTTAGAGCGGCCGGACGTCCCTCGGCGTCTACCGCGGCCATGATTTTTGAGGTAAATCCCCCGGCGGTTTTTCCAATGCACTGCTTGACCCTTGAGGCTGCTCCGGTGAGTCCGTTGCGCCTAAAGCCTGTACCATGGGCGTGAACTTGAGCGAAGCTACCATCAACGTAAACGGCCGTGAAGTCGAGATCGGGGATAGCGTCGAACAACCTGTCCATCACGCCGTACGAGATAAATCGCATCAAGCGTTTGTGAACAGTCTTCCAGCTCCCATATTTCATGGGGAGGTCGCGCCGCGGACAGTTCGTTCTGGCTTGATACAGGATCCCCTCTAGACTCATTCGGTTGTTGTCGCCGGTTCGCCCTATGTCGGTTTTCTTGCCCGTGAGCAGCGGTTCCGCAATCGCCCACTGCTCGTCGGTCAGCATCAATCGGTCGTCACCGGGACCGGCGGAGACGTTGCGATTATGTGCTGAAACAGACAAGCGAAACCGCCCTTATCGCAGGGAGGTTTCACTTGGGAGAGAATCCCGGCCTTATTTGGCGGCCGCTACTCCCGCCGCTCGTCGGACTCGACGAGTCCAAAAGCCGCGGGTACAAGGTATGCAGGGAGACGGGCACAAAGGCACGCGTCCCCGCACGGAATTCGGATAACGATGAACTGAGTCAACGTAGACCTCAATTGGTGAACACTCCTTGCGAAGAGTGTTTGGCAAGCGACCGCAAAAACACGGCCTCCCGCTAAGGTTACCACGCATCTGTAGGATTCGGGAGGGTTCCGCACGGGAAAAAGGTGAAGCCCGAACTATTTCGCAAGTGTCCGGGCTTCGGTGGGCGTCCAATTGAGAAAACGCCCTGTGCAGACATAACGGTGACTGCGCCGACCATGGTCAAAATCCGCTGCCCTGTGCTCAACAGGCAACAAAGTGCGCTCTTTTATCCGTAAGGTGATAGGAAGTTTAACATCGGGCAACTGACTACCAGTCAATTGTCGACAAGCCGTAGAGTTGGTTGATTGGTCTGGTGGGGACACGGCCTCCGCATACCTCGGTTCGAAGCGTTGCAATTTCTGCTTCGGGCGATCCCCATTAGAGGTATCCGCACCCGATGGGAAAGCGGCGACGGGCGCCGCGGAATTGCCAGGTGGATCGGCGAAACGCGCCCGACGGATGCTTTCGGCGATGCTCGAATCGGGTCCACGCGATTCACAGATGCAGGCGTCGTTGCCCGCGAGAGTCGCATGGGGTTAGCATGGACTGTTGAAAGGTTCGCACAATGACGACAGCACAGCGCACATCGAACGACTACGACGCGACCACCGGGTACGAGTCGCAGCTCTGGGCGATGGCGGATGCGCTTCGGGGGAGCATGGATGCGGCGGAATATAAGCATGTAGTTTTGGGGATGTTGTTTTTGAAGTATGTGTCGGATGCGTTCGAGGAGGTTCGTGCCGAGTTGGAGGCGGAAGTTGACGAGGGCGCGGATCCTGAAGAACCGGACGAATATACGGCGAAAAGCGTGTTCTGGGTGCCGGGCGGGGCGCGGTGGGAATATCTGAGGTCGGAGGCTCGGACGACGACTATCGGGCTGCTTGTAGATGACGCGATGAGGGAGATTGAGGATGCCAACCCTTCTCTGAAGGACGTGTTACCGAAGGAATACGCCCGTCCTACACTAGACAAACAGCGCCTGGGGCAGCTGATCGATCTGGTGAGTGATATTCAAGTCGGGGACGAGGAGTCGCGTTCGAAGGATGTGCTTGGTCGGGTTTACGACTATTTCCTTTCGCGGTTCGCCAGTGCCGAGGGTAAGCGTGGCGGAGAGTTTTACACGCCGCGATCGATCGTGAATCTGCTGGTCGAGATGCTCGAGCCATATCGAGGCCGAGTCTACGATCCGTGCTGCGGTTCTTCAGGGATGTTCGTGCAGTCGGTTCGGTTCATCGAGGAGCATGCGACCGGCAACGGGAACGGCGGGAAGCCCCGATCCGACATCTCGATCTTCGGTCAGGAGTCGAACTACACGACGTGGCGGCTGGCGAAAATGAACCTTGCCGTCCGGGGAATCGAGGGCCGCATCGAACAAGGTGACACTTTCCACAATGACCGGCATCTAGATTTGAGGGCCGACTACGTACTTGCCAACCCGCCTTTCAATGTGTCGGATTGGGGCGGCGAGCTCCTGGCCGACGATCAGCGTTGGCGATACGGAACGCCGCCCAAGAGCAACGCGAACTTCGCCTGGGTGCAGCACATCGTTCATCACCTGTCGCCGAGGGGTGTCGCGGGGATCGTGCTTGCGAACGGGTCGATGTCTTCGAACCAGTCGAACGAGGGCGAGATACGTAAGAACCTGATTGAGAACGATGTTGTGGATTGCATGATCGCGTTGCCGGGGCAGATTTTCTACTCGACGCAGATACCGGCTTGCCTTTGGTTCTTGGCGCGGATCCGTCGCGGTGGCGGCGGTTTGCGGGATCGTCGAGGAGAGATCTTGTTCATCGATGCTAGGAAGATGGGGACGATGGTGGATCGTACCCATCGTGAGTTGAGTGGCGAGGATATTACGCGGATCGCGGATACGTATCATGCATGGCGTGGTAGGAATGCGGCTGCTGAGTACGAGGATGTTGCCGGTTTATGCAAGTCGGTGTCGATTGAGGAGGTGCGGAAGCATGACCATGTGTTGACGCCTAGTCGGTATGTGGGTGTAGAGTCGACGGAGGATGACGGGGAGCCGTTCGGTGAGAAGATGGCGCGGCTGACGTCGCAATGGCGGGAGCAGTCGGCGGAGACGCGACGGTTGGACGAGGAGATCGAAAAGAATCTGGCTGGTTTGGGGTTCTAACGGGGCAGCACTTTGAGCAACTTCAGGGAAGAAAGGTGGGTCCAGCGTTTGGAGAATTACAGCCGGGCGCTGTCGCGGTTGCAAGACGCTTGCGGACAGGAAGAGTATTCGGAATTGGAGGTTGCCGGATTGGTTCATACTTTCGGGTTCACGTTCAACTTGTCTGCGAATGTGCTGAAAGATCTCCTCTACTACGAAGGCATCGATACCAAATCACCTAGACAAGCGATTGAAGGCGCGTTTGCGGCCGAGTTGATTTCAGAGGATGACAGCGAGACGCTGTTGCAAGCGTTGTTGGATCGCAATGTTCTTGAACACATCTATGACGAGGAAGAGGCCCTGAAGGCGATATCGCTTATAAAAAACACATATTTGCCCGTGTTCGAGCGGTTACGCACCGAATTAATCGCGAGAAGAGACCAATGATCGACGGTCTCAAGGACGAACAGCGTGCCGCTTTAATCGAAATTCTTTCTGCGAATGAGAGGGTCGAACGGGCCGTGCTGTTCGGATCGCGTGCGACGCAGACACATTCGGCGACCTCAGACATCGACATTGCACTTTTCGGAAAAAATCTAACTCGTGCCGATCTAGCGCGCCTCGCTGAAACCGTTGAGGAGTTGCCTTATCCGCACAAGGTGGACTTGCTTATCTACAAATCGATTCGGAACGACGCTGTGCGTGACGAGATTGATATGCACAGCGTCGAGTGGTTCAAGCGCCGTGTGGATTGTCTGACGGCTTCGTTAGCCGACGTGGCCGACATCACGATCAGCAACGTCGACAAGAAAACGAAGCCGGGTGAAACCCCAGTCCGCCTGTGCAACTACACGGATGTTTACTACAACCAGCACATCCGGTCAGATATGAATTTCATGAATGCTACGGCCACAGATCGTGAAATCTCGAGATGCTCGCTGTTTGAAGGTGACGTAGTAATCACCAAAGATTCGGAGAAAAACGACGATATAGGTGTACCTGCCTATGTTTACGAGGATATCGATGACCTGCTGTGCGGTTATCACTTGGTGATTCTCCGTCCCGAACCAGACAAAATCGACGGCGCATACCTGTTTTACAGCCTTAATGCACGCGAAGCACAACACCAATTTCATGCCAGAGCGAATGGCGTGACGAGATTTGGATTACGCAAAGCGGATATAGGTACCGTCACAGTTCCGCTCCCGCCCCTCCGCGAACAACGCCGCGTTGCTCACATTCTTGGGACGTTGGATGACAAGATCGAGTTGAACCGTCGGATGAATGAGACGCTGGAGGAGATGGCTCGGGCGATCTTCAAGGACTGGTTCGTGGACTTTGGTCCGGTGCGGGCGAAGATGGAGGGTCGGGAAGCGTATCTGCCGCAGGAGATTTGGCGGCTGTTTCCGAATCGGCTAGTGGAGTCGGAGCTGGGGTTGATGCCGGAGGGGTGGGGGGTGAGGCGCTTGGGGGATGTGATTCAAGTCAACCCGAAACGTTCGCTGACCAGAGGTGCGGTGGCACCATATTTAGCGATGGCGAACATGCCGACCAAAGGCCATTCACCGATTGAGGTTGTCGATCGACCTTTTGGTTCCGGGATGCGATACAGGAACGGCGACACTTTGGTCGCACGAATCACCCCATGCCTCGAAAACGGCAAAACCGCATACGTTGACTTTCTCAACGAAGGACAGATAGGTTGGGGGTCGACCGAATACATCGTCTTGCGCCCTGAACCTCCAATCCCTACACAGTTTGCGTACTGTCTTGTACGCAGTGCTGACTTCCGCGATTTCGCGGTGCACAATATGTCTGGCACCAGTGGAAGGCAACGCGTTTCAGGGGACGCGATTTCGAGCTACCAGCTTGGAATACCGGTCGACTTGGGTATACCCGAAGCATTCGGTCAACTAGTCGAGCCATTGTTCGCTCAAGCTTCCGGGAATGCTCGGCAGTCTCGCACGCTCGCAGATCACCGAGACGCGATGTTGCCGGGGTTGGTGTCGGGGGAGTTACTTTCGGTGCGCAATCCAGTGTCCACTAGGTAGGCAGGGTGAAGATAGCTGACAGAATAAACAAAAACATCGTTCTAGCTAGGACCGATGTCGAATTGCTACTTGATGACGATTCAGTAACAGCTCGCGCCAAGGTAGTACTACGACTCACGCCACATCCCCGTGTGGTTATTGAGTATGATTTCCCCAAAAATACGCACGATCAGGTGACCGCATACAACGCATCCAATCGAATCCAAGAGATGCGCTACCTTGACATTCTGATTTCGCCAAGCATCAAAATACAAACTTTGGTCGCAGGCGAGTGGCACCTCGGCGGCGAAAGTTGGTGCGGCGGGACCATTATTCCGACGACGCAGCCAGTCACCGCAGTCCTAGATACCGACAACCTCAACCGTTGCAAGTTTGCTCTCATCAACTTTCCGAGCCTTTGGGGTGCGCAAGATATACACCGCCCCACGAGTGAGAATAGCAGCATTGTCGTTCAGCGAATTCGATTACGCGCTGATCCTTGGTCGATTGAGTTTACGGGCGTCGATTCTTTGATGAGCTTGGATTCTCGGATGAGAAGGGTCGGGGGCTCATCGATAACTCATGCCGGGTCCATCACGAGAGTAGATGGGAATGATTTCACACGGTACGAACTCAAGGATGTTCTGGAAGCGTTACATCTGTTCCTTTCTTTCGTGCGTGGTTCATACTGCGGACTCGCGTTCTTGTCAGGCCAAAATTCGCAACGAAAAACGGTGTGGAAGCAGTGGGGAACTCGAAAAGTCGAACCTTGGCACGGTCCATTATCAACTTGGGTGCATCCAACAGAAAGCGAGATGTTATCGAAGGTGTTTGATGGCTTTTGGCAACGATTTACTGATCCTGCGTGGCGTGACACGGTATCACAGGTTCTACAGTGGTACCTGCGGAGCAATGAGATCAGCGAACCCGAAGTCGGCGTCATCCTTACTCAGGCCGCTCTTGAGAGATTGAGCAATGCCACAAACGATCAAGTAACGGGTTCCACGGGTGACTGGATCGCAGCCGCTGTCAAAAAGGCGCGAATCGATCTGCAGATCCCATCGCAGTGTCAGGAGTTAAAGATCATCGCTGAGCGGCACACTTGGATGCATGGCCCGCACGCCTTAGTGGCTATGCGTAATGATTTGGTTCATCCGAAACCCAAGTTTGGCAAGGTTCCGGTAGACGCGTACGCCGAAGTACAGCACTTAGGACAATGGTACATTGAACTAATGCTATTGCACCTATTCGGCTACTCGGGTCGGTATTTCAACCGGCTAGAATCTAGGGCAGGTGAAGGGTATCCGGTTAAGCATGTGCCCTGGGCGGTTATGTCAAATGGGAAGTCCCGTACAAGTCGAATACTGGGGTAGGAAAAGGTGAAGTCGTCCAACACTCAATTAGAAAGCGCCTCTGAATTCCAGGGGATCTATGATGTGCCTGAGGTCGCCAGGTATATAAAGGCCACCATCGATCCTGACGTGTTGATCTCGGTCGATTCTTCCAAACTGATTCGTTGGATTCGACGCGGCGTGGCCTCGCGCGACTTGGTAGGGATACCGGGTCGAGAATTGTTGATCGGTTTTGAAGACCTAGTTTCGATGCGGATAGTCACCGCGCTTCGGGCGGTTGGGGTCAGATGGCCAGAGATCGATCGGGCGGAGAAATGGCTGCGAAATGAAACGGGGCAAGAACGACCTTTCGCCACTGAGTATCTCTGGACAGGTCAGGGACACATCTTCGTCGATTGGACCGAGCGACTGATTAAGGCCAGTGAGCATGGCCAGATGGCCCTAGACATACTGAAGGATTACTTGATTCCTGTGCACGGGCTGATTTTCAGCGAAAAGACACACGTTGCCACTTCTTGGGAACCAATTCAAGGAATCATCCTTGAACCGTTGATCCAATTCGGCTCGCCTTGTGTGAAAGGAACTCGAATACCTGCGAGAACGATAGCTGGAATGATCGAAGCTGGGGACTCGCTTGAATTTGTCGCAAATTCATACGGTTTGTCAGATGAGGAGGTAGAGGCGGCCTGTGAATGGGAATCGCGGGTCCGTGGATCTCGATCCGCGATTGCTGCTTGATGCGTCTTTGTCTCCGACCGTCGCCAAAGCTTTGGCGTTAGTAGGGTGGGACATTTCCGACGTGTCGGCGGTATTTGGCAATTACGATGCGCTGGATCCTGAGATTATCGAATGGTGTCGGGAGAACGGTGCAGTTTGGATACACGCGGACGATCGCGCTCGGAAACAGCATAAGGCAACCCTACAAGCGAGCGGCATCAAAACAATATGGGTTTATAGGCAGCAAGGAAAGATGAGCACCAAGGAGCAGCTTAGGATCCTTTCGAATGCCCTACCGCGCATAATCGAAAAATGGAGTGAATTTCCGAGACGACGTCATTATCGAGTATTGGCAGCTAACGAAACCTCAAATCCTGGTGTGAGACCCACGGAAATCTGAATCGTGTGTTGACATGACTACGGTTACAGAAGGCGATGTTGAAAGTAGGGGCGTTTCGCGAAACGCCCCTACGAGATAGGAGGTAGCGATGAGGAATACCAAGAGCGCGTTCATCAGTTTTGATTACGACAACGACAAGGACATTTACGGCTCATTGCTGGCGCAATCGGAAAACCCTCAGTTGGCTTTCCATGTCAGCGAGTGGTCGCTCAAGGAGCCGATAGACGAGAAATGGAAGGATGAAGTTCGCGATCGCCTCAGCAGAGTCGATCTGATGATCGTGATCTGTGGCGAGCACAACCATGATGCGGCCGGTGTGGCGGCTGAAGTGACGATCGCTCGTGAGGAAGGCACCCCTTATTTCTTGCTTAAGGGGCGGAGAAATAAGACTTGTAAGAAACCTAGAACTGCTCGGAGGAGAGACGAGATTCACGCTTGGAATCAGAAGAACCTCAAAAAGCTAATTGCTGAGAATGCTAAGTCGTGAGCAACCAATCAAACGTGCCTCTGTTCAACCATTCGAAAGAGACCTACGGTGACTCATTCAACGCGCACTTACTGGAGCAGTACAAGCTCTACGTGCAGTCTGCAGAGAATGTGAGCGCGAGAAGGGTGGCGTCTAGCCGTTACCTTCTTACCGTCAACGCTGCTCTCGTGGCGTTGTACGGATTTCAGTCTGCGGATTTTCGAGAGAGTTGGTGGATGCTTGGCGTGCCTATAGTCGGTGTCATTGTCTCGGTGCTGTGGTTTTTGATCATCAAGTCGCACGCGGATTTAAACCGCGTTAAGTTCAAGATTATTCACGAATTGGAACAGCATTTGCCAGCTACGATTTACGAGCATGAATGGCATTTGGCGGAAAGTGGGCGCGGAAAGGCGTATCGGACAGTGACGAGGATCGAACGGTGGATACCGGCGGTGTTCGGTGTGTTGCATGTGGTTTTGGGTGTCGTGATGGTTTTGGGGCTTGCGGATGTCGTGGATTGGGTGGGATGAGCGGCATCGACGATGGGTGGTAGGGGCGTTTAGCGAAACGCCCCTACGGTTGGGAGTTGCGACGTTGAAGCATCGTTGGATTAAGATTGAGCGCAGGAAAGCAACTGCGGGTGAGCAATATTGAGTTGGCATGAAAACATATCAGTAGATCCGAACGTCTGTCACGGTCAAGCCTGTATCACCGGCACTCGGGTGATGGTATCTGTCATCCTCGACAACCTCGCCGCCGGATTGACCGTTGAGGAGATTGTTGAGAGCTACCCGTCGGTTTCTGCTGATGCAGTCGAGGCGGCGTTGCGGTACGGTGCCGAGCTTGCCAAGGAACGCATAGTGCCGTTGAGTGCATAGGCACACACTTTGCGGGTCAAGCTTGACGAAAATCTTCCGCTTGAACTCAAGCGACTATTCATGGATTCCGGCCATGATGCGGATACTGTTCTCGATGAGGGAATGGGTGGTGCCTCGGATCCGGAGGTCTTGGCAGCCTGTCTCGCTGAAGAACGCGTCTTGGTGACGCAGGACGCGGACTTCGCCGATATCAGAGCGTATCCACCGAGGAAGTATTCCGGCATCATCGTTTTTCGTCTCGCCAATCAGTCCCGAGACACGGTGATGGAAGTGGGCGCCCGCTTGATCCGTACTCTGGACAGATCATCTCCAGAAGGTCATCTTTGGATTGTGGAAGATGCTCGGGTGCGCATACGCGATTGAACCATGACCACCATCAACGAAGACGATGTCGAACAGTTGGCTCTTGGTTGATTAGCCGACGTAGATTGGCAAACTGTCAACGGTGCTGAGATAGCGCCGGAAGCGGCGGGTTCCGAACGGGATGATTTTGGTGATGTGGTGCTTGAGGGTCGGTTGCGTGATGCGCTTGAGAGGCTGAATCCGGAGTTGGGATTTGAGGCGTTAGATGATGCGTATCGGAAGTTGATGACTCCGCAAGGGACTTCGTTGGAGGCAAAGAACGAATCGTTTCATCGGATGCTGGTCGAGGGTGTGAATGTGGAGTATCGGGATGTTGATGGGCATATCCGCGGTGCTCAGGTGAAGGTGATTGATTTCGAGGATGTGGAGGCTAACGATTTCTTGGCGGTTAATCAGTTCGATGTCGTTGAGAACAAGCATCATCGTCGGCCAGATGTTGTGCTGTTTGTGAATGGGGTGCCGTTGGGGATCGTCGAGTTGAAGAATCCGACGGATGAGGATGCGACGATCTGGACGGCTTGGCAGCAGTTGCAGACCTATAAGTCGGAACTGCCGACGCTGTTTTCGATGAATGAGGTGATGATGGTTTCAGACGGGTTGGAAGCTCGCGTCGGGACGTTGACGGCAGGCAAGGAGTGGTTCAAGCCTTGGCGGACGATTGCAGGCGACGAAGTGGCGGATGCGACGATCCCGCAGTTGGAGGTGACGATAAGGGGGTTGTGCGAACCGAGGCGGTTTTTGAAGATGGTTCGAGACTTCATCGTGTTCGAGGGTGACGGTGGCGGTGTGCCAGTGAAGAAGATGGCGGGTTATCACCAGTACCACGCGGTGGAGTTTGCGGTGGAGCAGACAGTTCGGGCGTCTCAGTTGGTGGATGAACACGGGATGCTGGTTGACACCGGGAGCGGGTACGAGACGGGTCGCAAGCCTGGCGGCGATCCAGGTGACAAACGGATCGGGGTTGTTTGGCACACGCAGGGAGCGGGCAAGAGTCTGACGATGGCATTCTATGCCGGTCGAATTGTGCGCGAGCGGGCGATGAGCAATCCGACGATCGTGGTGCTTACAGACCGGAACGATTTGGACGATCAGCTGTTCGGGACGTTTTCACGGTGCAGCGATTTGTTGCGTCAGACGCCGACGCAGGCGGAGAGTCGGGCCGATTTGCGGCGGAAGTTGTCGGTTTCGTCTGGCGGCGTGGTGTTCACGACGATCCAGAAGTTCTTCCCGGACGAAAGGGGTGACCGTCATCCGATGCTGTCGGACCGTCGGAACATCGTCGTGATCGCGGATGAGGCGCATCGAAGCCATTATGACTTTGTGGACGGGTTTGCGGCGCACATGCGGGACGCGCTGCCGAACGCGTCGTTCATCGGTTTCACGGGGACGCCGATCGAGTTCGAGGATAGGAACACAAAGCAGGTCTTCGGCGACTATATCAGCGTCTACGACATTCAACGGTCTGTAGACGACGGTGCCGATCCACTACGAGAGTCGGCTGGCGAAGCTGGAGTTGAACAAAGACGAGCGTCCGCACATAGACGAGGAGTATGATGAGACGACAGAGGGCGAGGAGATTGAGCGGAAGGAGAAGTAGAAGACGAAGTGGGCGCAGATCGAGGCCGTCGTTGGTACCGAGAAACGGTTGAAGCTGATCGCAAAAGACATAGTCGATCACTTCGAGGCGCGGTTGGCTGTGATGGAGGGGAAGGCGATGATTGTCTGTATGAGCCGTCGGATATGCGTTGATCTTTACGAACAGTTGATTGCGTTGAGGCCTGAGTGGCACGATCAGGATGACGACAAGGGTCAGATCAAGGTTGTGATGACGGGATAGGCGTCGGTCAGCGTGCGCGCGCCATCCGCGGCTTCTCGAAGCGCGGAGTCGAGGTCCCTGATGTCCGCGACGCGGCCGATGGCCTCGATCGCGCCGGCGAAACGAGCGCGCAGGCGACCGGTCTCCTTGCCGGTGGCATCGTCCTGCCTTGAGTTCTTTTCTCGCGCCATGTCGCCCTCCGTGGGCCCTAGCCCATCGGATACGGGCTGGGAACGGGGCGAATCGTACCACAGCCGACGCTTCCGGCGATGGGGCGGCGAAGAACTTTGATGGTTCTTTGATGGACGAAGGTTTGTTTTTGATGGCTATTTGATATGTGCGGTTTAGAGTGGGCGGCATCAAGAGTCAAAGGAGGTGCCGAAGCTGATCTGACTGATCTATGCGCCAGAGCCCACCAGCTGGAAAAATGGCGCGCCAATCGACTACAGGAGGAATCCCATGAGAATCGCTCTAAGGACCGCGGGCCTGCTCGCAGCCGTCCTGATCGCCGTCTTCGTCGGCGTCTCGATGGCGGCTTCGCCCGTCGCCGAAGCGTACAACAGCTACAACTGCCCCCATGACGACGATGAGTTCGTCCGCTGGTCGGGAAACAGCGCCACGTTCGATGTCGATCATGGCGGATTTCCCAGCTGGTGGAAGACGGAAATCATCAACGCGAACGGCATCTGGGACCACAGCAGCGTAGGAGCGGACTTCGATTTCGTCGAGGACGACGATTCGGGCAACGACTGGTACAAGAAAACGAATCGCCGGACCACCCGCATTGCCGAAGCAGAAGTCTACTGGGGCAACGATTGCCATCTCGACGACGTGGACACCTGGTTCAACACCAGGTACTCGTTCGCCATCTGCGACGACTGCAACAGCGATACGTATGACGTTCGCACTGTCGCGATGCACGAGTTCGGTCACTGGCTGGTTCTGGACGACATACCGACTTGGAAGGTCTGGGACCGTAGCTGCGCCATGTACGGCTGGCACGGCACCGACCACACCCTCTGCAGTCACGACATCGCGGGGATCAAAGAGATTTACGGGGCCGGCTAGCTTCTTCGAACACGACCGGCTGAACGCAAACAGATACTGATGAAGAAGGAGGTTTCAAGTGAGAAGCCCATCGAACAGAATCCGAGAATCCCTTCCCATTGCGGGAGCTGCCATCCTTTTGATCGCTTCTCTGGGGCTTGGGTGCTCGACAGATCACCGCCACCACGCAGCGGACTTGCAGGAAAACTCGACCATGTGGGTCGGCGGCATCAGGCCCGGCTGGGATGTAGAAGGGATGGTAGGCCAGTCAGACGCCATAGTCGTCGGAGTCGTATCCGAAACTCTGGGCGGCAAGCGAGAGGCGGGAGGTCGCGCGGAGCCGCCGCGGTTCTACTACGAGTACATAGACTTCGCCTTGACGGTCGAAGAGGTCCTGCACCCGGCGAACGGGCAGCTGCCCGCCCGAATCGCGGTCTTGACCGAAGCCGGGATCTCACCTGGAAGGGGCGACATCGCCGTCATGGGACAGAACGACATACCAGACTTCCAGGCCGGTGAACGCGTGCTGCTGTTTCTCGACAGTCTCGAGGACCCCGTCTACGCGGATGGCGTCGGGCGCCCGGTGCCGGAGGGATTCAGGGATAGTTCCTACTTCCAGGTCGTCATCGGCGGAAATTACGCCAAACTTACGGCGCGAGACGGTAAATGGGAGGATGGACGCAGCAGAGCGACTTTCACGCCGGAACAGCTGACCACCGCCATCGCAGATTATGGCGGTAGGGCTCAGTAATCGAGGCGCGACGCTTTTGCATGGTCGCGGGAACGCCCCGGCAATTTTGCCGGGGCGTTCGTTGTTTGACCGGCTCGCTGATGGACACTCGCTACGGCGACGTCATCGTCGTTTAGGTCGAAGAACACGAAGGCTACGTCAAACAGATAGTTCTCAACGAAAACGTCCGTCCCGGCAAATACTACCCGCCGACGGAAGCCACCTTGGAGGAATACCTCAACAGCCTGGAATAGAACATCCCCCTTTCGCAGAGCACCAACTTCCCTCCCCTCTTAGGGGGGAGATTAAGAGAGGGTTTCGCGAAGCGATACGCAGGGGCCATACCACCAAAACACCTCCAACCGTAATTCCCGCACCCTCTCGCGTCATTCCGGCGAACGCCGGAATCCCGGGGTGTGGCGCGGCGGGTCAGGATAATCACCATAATAAGTACGTATGGCAGAACGCTGGAGCTACGTTCAACGCAAACATCCCACAGAACTGCCATGCCACGAATAGCCAACATATCATCAGGGACTTCTCGCATCCTCAAAGCAACCTACCGCGCCATCGGTGAACGATGGCGTGTTCTGACGGTCACCATATTGGGCATCTGTGTACCTGTCTACGCGATGGCATGGTGGCTCAATATTCACGACAACCTAGCTGCCAACATTGCAGTGACTATTCTCGTGTCAATGATGCCTGTGGCGGAATTGGCTTCGCCGTCAGAGAGTCTGACAACCCGCGGATCCATAGTTTGGCTGTCGGGTTTCGTATTGGTCGCTTTTGCATTCTTCTTCGGTGAGGAAGCCGGTATTCGATTTCTAACCTTTGGCGCTATTTTCTTGGTCGTTGCTTTGCCTTGGATCTGGATATTCTGGCAAATAGTTCGTCACGAATTGATCCTGATCCCCGGTTTCGCGCTCGCGCTGATCGCCATATCGATCTATTGGGCCGGTGCGCTGGTCAAAGACAACCTGACATTCGATCTCTTGCTGTTGCCGCTACCGTTGGTCTTTGTTGCGGCAGTTTTGTGGGCGCCAACCGCGTCATATGCCCTGAAGATCGCCAGAAGAAACAAGAACGTCAGGATTCGCGGTCCCGCAACCCAAGCCTCAGCGATGGGCATACTCTTTATGCCTGCATTCCTCGTATCCTTCACGATCCCCGACGTCCTCGAACTCAGCGATCCATGGTCAGCCGCGTGTGTGACAATCGTCGGCGTTGTATTGGGCGCCGTAGTCTCGGAACCGTTAAAGAACCTGTTCCTCGAATGGGGAGAGCTGGCCCGGGACAAAAACTGATATTCGTCATCCAATCAATTCCGCCTCACCCAAACAGCTCCAACTGTGGTTCCCGCGCGGGCGGGAAATCAGAGGCGTGACGCGGCAGGAACAGAATGATAGCCACGGCATGACTGATCCGCGGCAATACGCACGAGTCTTCGCCGCGACTGCAATAATACTGGCCGTCATATCTCAAGCCGCATGCACCCCGAGCGCAGAACCCACATCCCCGCATATCGAAACGACTAGCAGTTTGGTCGTCAGGTCAACCGCGATACCAACGGACGCATCGGTCCCCCCAACTGAACAACCCTCGCCGACTGCGGCTCCTATTCCCGTCCCAACAGAGACGCCGGCGCCCACTCGTGCTCTGTTGGCGACTCCAACTTCAAATCATTTTCCGACTAACTCTCCCACGCCCACGAGCACACCGACTCCTACCCACACTCCAACGACCATCCCCATTGCGCGAGAGATGTTTGTTCCCGCGCCCACACCTACATGGGACGAAACGCTGGTTGATGCCAGGTCCATAATGCTGGAACTCATCAACCGCGAACGAGAAAAAGCCGGAGCGAGTCCATTGAGACTCAGCGACGCACAGTCCCCGCACAATCCCTCGCACAATCTTTGATGCGAAACTGCGTCGTCGATGTGGCTCATTTGGAAACCACCTACTTCCAAGCAGTCGGTCCGGTTCGGTATTTCGAAGAGCAAAGATCTGGCACAGCGCGGATAGTCCCATGCCCATATACCGAGAAAGTCAACTACGTCGGACCATCGACGCAGCAGGACATATCGCAGGCCCATCGCACCATGATGAACAGTCCCCGGCATCGCGGCAACATTCTCGATCCAAGCTTCGACGAAATCGCCATGGGATTCGCATGGAGATACTCCGGCGAAAGTTGGGCAGGCAGATTTCCCACGTTCTGGCTCGTGCAGGTATTCATGCGAGGCAGGATCAATCCGAATCCGACCCATGAACCAACTGAAATTCCCACCGCTACTCCCTCCAACACGCCTACACCAACCAGAACTCACACGCCTACGATCACACCGACACCGACGCAGACCCTGACGCCGACCGCGACTTCCACGCCATCAAGCACGCCAACTTCGACCGCGACACCTACAGAAACTCCAACGTCCACTATCACTTCCACACCGACGCAGACTTTGACGCCAACTGCGACCTCTACGCCCTCAAGCACGCCAACTTCGACCGCGACGCCTACAGAAACTCCAACGCCCACGCCAGTACCGCCCTCCGGTCTGAGTCAATCGGAGTTGGGATCCGCCCGCGAATACGCGCTGAAGCTCATAAACGATGCCCGAACCGCCGCCGGACTCGACCAAGTAACTCTCGACGACAACTCGGCGGCACAATCCCACGCCGAAGACATGCGCGCCAACTGCTTCCTGAGCCACTGGGGAACCGATGGTCTAAAGCCCTACATGCGCTACACCCTCGCCGGCGGCGAGCAATACTCCGCAGAAAACTTGAGCGGCAACGGTTATTGCCCAACCGACCCGCACCGCTACATCGCCACGTCCATCAAAGCAGATCTCGATGAAGCGATGGACGGGCTCATGAACAGTTCCGGACATCGTCAGAACATCCTCGATCCGCACCACCGCAAAGTCGGCATCGGCATCTCATATCAGCGACCAAACCTCTGGTTGGCCCAGCTGTTCGTGGGAGATTACGTCCGATACACCGCAAAACCTGTCATCGAGAACGGGACATTGACCCTTACAGGCACCTTGACGAACGGCGCTGCCGCTCGGATGGACGATGACCTGGGCATCCAAATCTATTTCGACCCGCCGGTCAAGGAATTGACGCGAGGCCAGTTGATTCGCACCTACTCTTACGGTCGCCATACTCTGGTCGCCGCGCTTCGACCACCGCTCGACGCTGGATGGTTTTACACCGAAGACTCCTTCACCCAACCCAGCGTACCAGGTACATGCCCTGATCCCTACGACATCGACCCCAGTCTCCCTCCGCCGAATTCCTATGTCGAGAGCCATCGCCTAGGGCAACAGGCGCAGCGGATCGGATGCGCTTGGGCTATGAGAACACTGCCTTGGATCACCGCTTCGGACTGGCTCGAAGCCGACAACCAACTCTTGGTAAAAGCCGACCTCTCCGCCCTCTTGGATCAGCACGGCAACGGCGTCTACACCATCGTCGTGTGGGCCGATGTAGAAGGCGAGCGTACTCCCGTCTCCGAATATTCCATCTTCATCCCGCACCTAAACAAGCCCGAAGTGGACATCACGCCCACACCGATACCATCCCCCTCCCCGGTACCGACACCCTGACCAACGCGGACCAATTCTCCCGGACCTACGAGGGCGCGTTGACATTCACCCACTCTAGCGTCAAATTGTCATAAATGTTAGCAAACTTTCAGATGGTCACGATTCTCAACAACGCCAATCGCATCGATCAATGCCGAACCCATGTGCATACGGCGCGATTGTTACGTCCAAATTCTCTGCAAAACTGACCGGAGCAGCATTCAATCCAACGTTCATGCCGTTGTTGACTTTCATCAAACTCATCCGATGCGGCAAGGTAATCGCTCCATGCAGTGTTGCCAAAGGTGAGGGGGTGTTTGGGTTTCGCAGGTCTCGGCGCGATTTCAGGTTCGTCGCCGCAACCGCATTTTCCAGATTCAACCCATCGTTCTATGTTTTTCGCACCATCCTCCAGATCATATCGGTCGAACGGGTCGCTCCCGCTTCTATAGCCGCCGCCGAACTGTGAAATCACGTCCTGCGATGCTCTGTAGCCAGAGCTGGCCCACTCCAAAAGATAGGGACCAACCGCAAACAATGCGACGCTCGCCGCCATGACGAGGGCGATTCGAACCCAAGCACTCATCCGATGTCGTCGCTTCGCCTCGATTTGGTCATGACGGCATCCTACGTCAGCAGTTGCGGGAGCGCTCTTTCGAAACGCGAAAACAAACTAGGTTCGCGGGTCATCCGTTGCGGATATGCTGGTAGCTAAAATCTGATCGATCCTGAAGCGAGTGTCTGCAACGAGCTCCCATATCGAAACGCCCTGCTGAGGAGTGTCCAACAGTATTCGTTTCACCTCATCTGTCAGAGGTGCCGTGGCAGGGTGAAGGGACAAGCCGAATACTGACAGATCGGCAGTTGTTATAAATATAAGGCTCATAAAATCCTGCGGGGTTATGTCGCTGTCTTCCGGTTGTATCAGATCGCGGATCCAAGGGTGAACGCTCCTGTTACCCAATGCATAGACCTGTGACGTTTGCTTCTGCCGAAGGACACCATCATCCGCCAACGCGGATGCAACAAGGTCCGCGGTATACGGAGGTTTCCAGTAGTGTTGGGCCTTCCGCGGAGGCCTTTTCTGAAAGTATTTCTCCCTGATGAGAGCCATCATCTCCTTATAGCGTTTGATTTCGCCGGATGTGTAGCTTTCACTAAGTTCTCCGTCATTGAGTCTGGAATTGATCCGGTGGTAGAGATCCGCATACGAGAACCTCGCAAACTCTTCGTACTGATCATTATTTTCTAGATGTTTAAGTGTGATCAACCTGTCCAATAGCATCCGAAAATTAGAAAAAGTGTCTGAAAAACTACCTGTGGCCAAGGCCAGGCAAGACATCCGTGCAAGGGAAATGCCCCGTGCCATCATGCTGGTCAATGCCCAGCCTTTGCTCGGCCGCAAGTCGTCGCATCGCTTAATCAAGTCAACGCCGGTCATTGTTACCTCTTGGATCATCGCTAACTTAGCGTAAACCGGCAGATCCCACGTGGTTTCCCAGTTGCCCTCACCCAGGGCCCATTCGTTGAATGTGGCTCGCATCAGGTACTCCATCATCGGGCTACGGACCATTCTCTCCATTCGGGCATGCAAATCAGTGGGTAGAGGTGGGACGCAAAGACCACTGTCCAACTCCTCATAATCTCCCATCATCTCGGCTTCCTCTCAGTTGTTCGTGTGTCCAG
Organism: Dehalococcoidia bacterium; assembly: GCA_965207515.1. Lineage (GTDB taxonomy): Bacteria > Chloroflexota > Dehalococcoidia > Lucifugimonadales > Lucifugimonadaceae > Bin127. The sequence goes on from OZ242286.1 coordinate 507,220, forward strand.
CGGCGGCGGCCGCTCGTCATCTAATGCGCACCCGGACATCGATCCCATCATTGACGGTCGACAAGTCGGCCCGGTACGCGACATCGGATATGTCTCCGATCTGCAATTTGATCGGCTTCGTGCTGTAAAGCTTTCTTCCGAACACCATCCGATACTCGCTTTCCGGAGCGTAGCTCAAACGTTTGACGAATATCCCTTGCGGGTCCATAGGATTCGTGACGGGCCAACCCTCTTCCGGGTCCTCGTAACGGACCAATCCATGTCCGAATTCGTAACCCTTTTCGAGAGCTGTCCTTTTCACGCGTTCTACGAACGGTTTCGGCTTGCTGATGACAACGGCGTGTCTGCCGAACTTCGCCAGAGAATCCACAGGCACCTCGAATATCTTCTTCAGTTCGGGCAGATGGTCGGAGCTTACACCCGGCAAATCGGATAAATCCACCTGCTTGGCGTACATGCAGAACAGATTGAACCGCTTGTAATTGTTCGGGTACACGGCGAGCGGTTCGGCAAGATCCTCCCGACGCGCGTGGAATTCGCCCAACCGGGCGCGGAGATTCGGATCCTGCGGCCACAGCGATAATGTCAGGTCGGGACCGCCCAACAGCAGAGCGCCCTCCCTATCGTCTTGCCTCGCGTCGTCTTCGATCTCTCTCAGGCGCTTCAACGTGTTCGCCCGAATCTCGCCCCGCATGAATGTTTCGGCGTACTCTTCCCGGTCAAACACTCTTACAAAAAACGGGATAGTCGTCGTCAACGCTACTCCTTCGGCGATCGCGCCTGTCGAGGAACATGCACGACGGCGTTCGGCGGGTGCCGGGGTTCAAAGTATCGGCGCTCATCGAATGGAGCGAACCAGATGTCTCAAAAGTCACGTTGTCTTTCATGTTTTTGGTTGTATCACAGGCTCTACCGGCAAGGCTAGGGTTACTTGATATGTGGACCTCTTCGAGAACGTGGTGAAGACGGTCGTGACTGCTCCACGACGGCAAGAGGATGAGTGGCATAATCTCAAGCGATATCGTGTCCCGGACAGCAAGTAGCCGTCAAAGCGTTTTAGGGTAAATTGCCCTATAATTCCCATTCGAAACATCACGAGCGGCGGCGTTTCCGTTTGCGATTCTTGCCGCCGCGCCGGTGCTTCGCCGGTTGTTTGGCCGGCTTTTTCTTGGACTTCGGTTTCTTCGGCTTGGTCGGTCTTGATCGACGTTCATCAACCTGTCGCTGCACGCATTCGACGCAGGTGCAGGTCGCAGGGTGACGTTCGGGCGCCCAATTCCAGCGTTCGACAACCACAGCGGTTCACCCACTCAGGCACAGAGCGAACACGAGCCACGCGCCCACGATCAACCAGAACACTACGGCGAATCGCTTCCACACATCCCAATCCCATTTCGCCAGAACAATGGTCCCGAAGATCCCGATGACCAGGAAAGAGATCAGCCACTGATCGAAGGTTTTGGGCGGATCAGATAGCTGGCGCGTCGTGCATCGCCGATTTCTCATACGACGACGCGGTTTTCATTCACGGCACCATCGACGGTGAGAAATTGAGCGACGGAACCGCTATTGACGAAGCGAGATTGGGTTCGATGGTGATGCCACGCATGACCCTTGAGACCGACGAATGGTGGGTACGCGTAGCTAAATTGGATCCAACACAGTTAGGCGCCGAAGGTGACGACACGCATAGCATAGTGATCCAGAAAAAGGACGACGTTGCAGACCGCTCGGAATACGAGCGGTGTTTCGAACGACTTTTCCCGCTCTTGAAATTCATCTTCGGGTCGAGTCTGGCGCTGTCCATAGGTGTTGGATACGCGACCGGCGGCGGGGCGTCTTTGGGGGCAGGTGTACAACTCGAAACCGCTTGCAGGCACTGGGAGCAACTGGTTTTCGCAACTCGGGTTGTCTCAACTAGGATTCGATATGGATCGATTGTTGGTTGGATATCTCAATCATGTTCAACTCGACTCGAACAATGAGGCGATTTTCAGAAAGTTGTTCCATCATTACGCGATCAGCGAGTATTTCCAGTCGCTCGGACTCGTGGAGATGGCGTTCAACACCAGTTTCGCGGCACTCGAGGGAATATGTAAATTCGTGCTGTCTACGCCTGACTTCAAAAGCGTCCAGTCCAGGTTCATCACCTTGGATCAAGGCGACGCAATCGGCAGGTTCAAGAGCCAGCAAACCGAGAAAGGGATGCGTCACGTCGTAGACACCGTGATGGAAGCCATCACGAATGGCGAGAGTGATCAACTCACGATCCCAGAGAAGAACAAGCAACTAGATGTCTTCGCCGTGTTGAGCAAGCGCCGAAATCAAACCGTGCACATGGAACTCGACGAGCAGGCGACCGCAACGCCGATACGAGACTACCAGTTGTGGAACGCGTCGCAGTTCGTCTTCGAACTGCTTGCGCTCTCGGTCCTCATGTCGGGAGATTCGTTCCGGTTGCCCGACCGCACCAACCCGGGAATTAACGAAATCTAGGTGAAAGACATGTTCGCCCACCTACGGTCAGGCCAAGTCAAATTCTCGTCCAAATCTACCAAGAAAGCCTGAGTGGTCGGGATCGTCCGTGGTTGCCAATCAATTCATCGCCCGTGAAAGTGATAGGCGCGCCGCTTCGGGATTCGACGTCGGCGAAGAATGTACCCCGTTGCCCCATCTGTAACTCATTCCGAGGGTCTCGCTAATCGGCATCGCAATCCGCAGCGACCTGGTATTTGTAGCCCGTCGGTTGCCTCGTATTGATCAAAGCCGCATCCAACGCTCTCCGGTCGCACGCTAATATCTCGGTCGAATTCTCAACCATCATGGCATTTAACGTGTCGAAAAAAGCTCCGTCGGCCTCCACGGGTTCAGGTTTTTGAGTCCTTAACCAAGCCGCTTCCGGCACCTTGACGAACTTTATCGTCCCAGATCCGGGAGCTACTTCTGTAGGTCCGAGTATCTGGCCGGTCTTGCCGTCGGAATCAAGGTAAAACCCAATCGAGGGCGAAATCGGAAACCAAGCCATGGTAGGCCGATGACTCGTTTCAAATGTAGCGGCTGTCACGATCTTGTCGGATGTGACGAAGGACCAACGGGAATCCGTAATCACCGGGCAAACGATGTAGTGGGTCAATACCCGCGAGACGCACTCGACGAGTTCACGGAAGAGGGCGACATCTTGGTGATTGGTCAATCGTCGGAATTCTGATTCAGCTTGAGTTTCGGTCAAAACTGAGTTCCGTCTGTAGACACTCGCCAAGTGTCTGATTTGTAGGCTGAATGCGTGCGAACGGACGTAATGCAACGCGATGAAGTCATACAAGTCCCTGCCTACATCGGTTTTGGTGAATCGTCCGTCACTGAACCTGTGAAGCAGATCTTTGAATTCATTCTCGCGTCGAGTGATGAAGTCGTCGACGTCGACGGAACAGTCAACTTCAAAAACCCCGATCCCTTTCGTAGATCGCTTGGACGGACGGTACGAATCCGAACTCAGGTGCCACGTTTCCAATGAGTTGGGTTGGCGGCCTGGGAATGTGAAGTTGCGCAATATCTGTCGTTGTATCTGGTGTTGCCCCATCAGATGCTCTCCACGTTTTTGGCAGTGGTTCGCGTGCCCGAAATCGCCGCCGCGAATGGTTCAGACCATTCTTCTGAAACTCGTCGAACGTAATCCTGATTTTATCGCGGCAGATCGATAGCTCCCATCTCAGCGTCTACGACAACGGGCTTGTCAGGCGCGGAATTGATGACGATTGGAACATGGCAGAAGCGTATGACAGGATTGTTGCTGGCGCTGGTTCTGCCATGGCGATATGGGCGGTGCGGTCGACGGAGAACACTGACTACTACGCGCTGTTGGTCGAATCCGGCCGGGATATCCGACGCTTGATGAGTTTCCGGATATCGTGAACTACGTTTAGGGATGTCCGCTTCGGCCCTGGTTCGCTGCTAGTCCGAAGTAACTTCGCGGGGAGGATTTTAGACTGATCGTTCGAGCAGATACTCATCAAAGCGGAATCGCAAATTCGAAAACGGTTCTTCCTAACGTCAACTCTGGCCCACCATGACGTACCGATTCGCGAACCCCGCCTTTGAGAGCGATTTCGGCAGTCCTCTAGGCGTTAGCGCTGTAAGGGCGGACAGATGTATCGTAGACCGGTACTAGGAGCCCGATACTATGGTGCGCGACACAGACAGGGATGTTGGGATTGGGGCTTGGCCCCCCGCCGACTCAGTGCTGGATTGGCTTCTTGATTCAGACCCCTCCATCCGCTGGCAAGTCCTCCGAGATCTAGTCGACGTCGATGACGTCGTCGCCGAGCGTGCACGCGTGGCGGAAGAGGGTTGGGGCCGACGACTGCTAAATGAGCAGCGCCCTGACGGGCAGTGGGGCGATGGAGAAGCGCACCCGTTCTGGTGGACGAACATGTACACCCTCCTCTACCTGCGCGATCTCGGCGTGGATCCTAAAAGCGATCGCACTCGACACGCGATCGAGCTAGTGGACTCGAGCGTGAACTGGGGCCCGTGGCACGGATACTCTCCGTTCTTCGAGGGGGAGGAAGAGCCCTGCATCAACGGGCGCGTCGTGGCGCTTGGCGCATACTTTGGCAAGCCGAGCCTCCGATTGGTGGACCTTCTGTTGAGCGAGCAGCTCGGAGATGGTGGGTGGAACTGTGAGGCGCTCAACGGCTCCCTGCGCTCCTCATTCCATACGACGATTTGCGTCTTGGAGGGCTTGCTCGCACACGAGCAGTCTTTCGGGGCAGACCCGGCCATCACGGAAGCCCGCGAGCGTGGTGGAGAGTATCTGCTGAAGCGGCACCTCCTCCGACGGCTCTCCACGGGTGAAATCATCGACGAAGGTTGGAGGTGCCTTGCCTACCCTCCGTTGTGGCACTACGATGTCCTGCGAGGCCTTGAATACGCGGTGAATGCAGGTTTTAAGGACGATCCGCGCTTGGCAGAAGCTGTCGAGACCGTTGAACGCCGTCAGCTTCCAGATGGACGCTGGTGCCTAGACGTCCGGCATAAGGACACCCTCTACGAGGAGATCGCCGGTGCTCCCGGAGAACCGAACCGATGGATCACGCTTCGCGCACTGCGCGCGCTGAAGCGCTTGCGCAAATGAAGGGACCGCAGCGTCTGGCTGTCGGCCCCATTGCAGCCCGTTCCCCCTCACCCTAGCCCTCTCCCACGGAGGGGAGAGGGGATTTTTGGCGGTCGCCGTTACGTCTGCATCATCTGGATCAGATTGCCGCACGTATCGTCGAAGACGGCAATAGTGACAGGGCCCATTTCGGTCGGCTCCATCGTGAAAGACACACCCATTGCCGTCAATCTCTCATGCTCAGCATGGATGTCGGTAACGCCGAAAGAATTCGCTGGGATGCCTTGCTCAAATAGCCCTCCCTGATATGCCTGGGCTACCGGGTTGTTATTCGGTTCAAGCAATAGTTCCGTCCCATCCGGGTCATCCGGCGAGACCACGGTAATCCACCTGTACTCTCCGGCAGGCACGTCATGCTTTGGCACAAAGCCGAGCGTCTCTGTATAGAACTTCAGGGCTTTGTCCTGGTCATCAACAAAAACGCCGGTGAGTATTATGCGCATATCTGGCATCCTTTTCTTTTCACAGAGTCACTTGTGCCATCGGTTCATGGCACTCCTGATGGGTTCATCGTTCAAGACAAGCATCCGATACTTGCCGCGCTTCTCTGAGCGTACGAGCCCCGCTTTCTCTAAGACATCAATGTGCTTGGCTAAGGCCTGTCTGGAGATGGAGACTTCGTGTCGCATGATCAAGCGCGCTGTCAGCTCGTAAAGAGTCTGCTCGTTGCGCTCAAAGAGCTCGTCGAGCATCAACCTACGGGTTGCGTCCGCGAGTGCCTTGAAGACCAAGTCGTTGTCCATACACGCATACCATACCGCGATTATACGCAACCACAGGGTTGCATGTCAAGGTCGTTGAAGTAGGCCTCAGATGGCGGGCATGATCGGCGATCCAGCAACGATTGGCTGCCGTTATAATTTTGTCGGATTAATTTGTACTTGCGAAGTAGGTAAGAGATGCGTCTCATTTCATGGAACGTCAACGGAATCAGGGCGGTTCACAAGAAGGGTTTCCTCGATTGGTTCGAGTCTGAACAACCCGACGTGCTCTGCGTTCAGGAGACCAAGGCCCACGAAGTCCAGCTTCCCAAAGCCCTGAAACAGGTTGAGGGCTACTCGTCATGGTTCACCACGCCGGAACGCAAGGGCTACAGCGGCGTCGGCCTATACACCCGCGAAGGGAACGCTCCCCGCAGCGTCAACTTTGGCCTCGGCGTCGAGCGGTTCGACAGCGAGGGGCGCACCATCGTTGCCGACTTCGACGATTTTGTGTTCCTCGGCATCTATTTCCCCAACGGCAAGCGCTCCGCCGAACGCCTCCAGTACAAGATGGAGTTCTACGACGCCTTTCTCGACTACGTCGACAACCTGCGTGAACAAGGCCGCAACGTGGTGGTCTGCGGCGATGTCAACACCGCCCACAAGGAGATCGACTTGGCGCGACCGAAGGAGAACCGGAAAATTTCCGGCTTCCTGCCGGAGGAACGTGCCTGGATGGACACATTCTTCGAGCACGGCTATGTGGACACCTTCCGGCAGTTCAACCAAGAGCCGGAAAACTACACATGGTGGAACGTAATGACCCGCGCCCGGGACCGAAACGTAGGCTGGCGCATCGACTACTTCTTCACCGACACCGACTTCGCCTCCAATCTCACCAACGCATTCATTATGGCTGACGTGATGGGCTCCGACCATTGCCCGGTTGGGATCGAGATTGGTTGAATTTGAGCGAGTGTCTTTCGTGGCGGGTGGCGAATATCTACGGGTAGACGTGCTACTGCCGTCATTCCGGCGAAAGGTGGCGCTTCAGCGGACGGAACATCCATTCAGCGGGGCGGAAGTAGCATTAATGTAACGGAGGAATGGCGGAAGGGTGGACGCGTGTGCCTTCGGAGCATGTGGCTGCGGCCGTGCGGGTTTGAATCGCGCCAATTGTCTTTCCAAGCATGTAAGTTGTTAGGAACATCGAAAAAACAGGTCCGAAATGATTGATGAGCGACAGGCTTGGTCCAGGCACCGGATCACCGAAATTTGCGCGGCAGTGTCGGCTCTGGCCGAAGTGACCGACAATCAGAACCTTTGCATCTACGTGACGGGATCATTCGGGCGTCTGGAAGCGTCGAAACATTCAGATTTGGATCTTTTCTTCATCGAAGAAGTTGATGGACGACATGGCCGCATGTCGCGACTCGACAAGACATTGATGTTTGCTTCCGTAGTCAAAAAATGCAGAAGTATGGGTTTTCCAGAATTTTCGGACGATGGCGAGTATCTACAGGTTCACAATTTGCAAGATATGCGGACCCGACTAGGTGGTCGTAGCGATGATTACGAGAATCTTTTTACGGCCAGACAACTGCTGTTACTTGAAAGCATACCGATCTATAACGAATCGCTGTACATGAAGGTTCTACGACAAATTGCTGGATCCTACTTTAGAGACTTCGAGGGTCATGAAGATGATTTTCGCCCTACTTTCTTAGTTAACGATATACTTCGATTCTGGAAAACGCTCTGTTTGAATTATGAACACGGTCGTAACGACGACAACGTCCAACAATCAAATCTACATAAGAGCCAGCTGAAAAATTTAAAACTTAAGTTCAGCAGGATGTTGACGTGTTTTTCGATGGTTATCGCGCTGACGGCAGAACCTGACTTCGTCGGTCCTGACCAGTGTGTGACGTTGATGCAAAAGCGACCGTTGGATCGATTGCGGAAAGTGGCCACTGACTTTGACCGGGTAGATTTATGGGATTCGTTAAGATCCGACTATAGCTGGTTTTTGAAACGAACTGGCAGACCCGGCGATGAAGTTCTCGATTGGATCGCGAATCGACACGCTCGTGACGAAGCGCTGGAGCGAGCGAAACGCTTCGGTGACGGAATGTACGAGTTGTTGACCAGCGTCGCCAAACCAGAAACTCTTCGATTCATCGTCGTATGAGTACAGTTTCAAAAACTTTCCACGTTCTTTACGTGCCAGATGGATTGGTATCGGGTTGCATTGACGCAATCAGGTTGTTAGCAAACCCTGAAGAAAAGCATCGTGCGCATATAACAATTAGAGGACCTTATCGACGAGGTTTGAATCCGAGCCATAGCTTTAACCGGTATGTAGAAGGGTTCGAATTCAATATCCACGGATCGGGTAATTTCTTCGACTCGGGACAAAACACGGTTTACTTGAAATGTGCGTCTTCCAAATTAAGGCGTGCTTGGTACAAACCGGATTACGGTTTCAATCCTCATATTACGTTGTACGATGGGGCATCCAGAAAATTTGCTCGGCAACTTTGGGAAATTGTTTCAAAGCGAAACTACGAAATTTCTTTTATCGCTGGCCCCATGAAGTCGTTAACATCAACTCGCCCTCATCAACGGGAAATGGCGCTCTCAGCGAGTCTAGATTCTAGATTGATTTCTGACGTCACGAACTTAGACGTTGAGCAGGTGAGGCATGGCAACCTGCGGGAATTCGAACGTTTAGAAGCGATCAACAAGTTGTGCGAATTTCTTTCGACGATTAATGCGCGCATTTCGCCTTCATATCGGGATGTATCCGATGATCCAACACCCACGATACGCGTCGAACAAATCAGGTCGGATTCTCCTTTGCTACAAGATGTGAAATCTCTAGCAAGGAAACACAGCGCAACATTGGGGTTTTTGCCAGAAGGCGCCATCGACGCATACGCTGAACGGGGATGGATTCTGGCCGCGATATCCGCTGAGGGATTGGTCGGATACGTTGTATTCCGCAAATCCCAGATGAGAGCGGTGCTGGTTCACTTATGCGTAGATGAACAGTACCGGGGCCAAGGGATAGCCAAGCGGCTGTTCAGAAGTGTCGTCGACCGAACTAAAGAGCTTCGCGGCATTTTGGCAAACACTCGACGAGATTTTCCGGCGCACTCGTTGTGGCCCAGGTTGGGGTTTTCGGCCGTTGGTGAGATACGAGGAAGGGCAAAGAAACCGTCGGTGCTAACGCGCTGGTGGTACGAGCATCAACATCCCACGCTTTTTTCAAACGCCGCTACGTACTTGGGCACGCGGTCCCCGATAGACGTCGCAATTGACCTAGAGGTCTTTTTTGACCTTGCGACCCCTTCATTAAAAAAAGAAACCGAAGAATCTCGATCCATCCAAAGTGATTGGCTGATGGATGAGATCGAGTTGTGTGTTACCGGCGAGTTATTTAATGAGATCAACGTATTGCCGGATACGAAGTCGCGGAACGAGCTTTGGAATCTGGCACACGAGTTTAAACGGATATCTGGTTCTGCGTTGTCGTTCGACCAAACGAATTCGCAGCTGTTGGCGACGATCGGCGGCGAGGCGGACGATCAACTTTCGTCCGACCTGAGGCACCTGGCGCATGCGGCCGCAGCCGATGTCGAGTTTTTTGTGACGCGGAACGACCGAATACTTCGGTTGAGTCAGGAGATTGAAAGACGGACGGGTGTCACGACGATGCGACCGTCGGACTTGGCAATCGAGATAGAGCAGATCAGGAATATCGCTTCGTATCAACCGATCCGCTTGCGCGGCACACCCCTTCGGGTCAAAAAGACTGAGAAACGAGAACGCAACAACCTCGTGGACGCCTTCATCAACCAAACGATCGGCGAAACCAAAGATAGATTCAAAGAAACCTTGTCATCGATCTTGCGTTCGCGCTCCGGGGTCGATTCGCAGTTGATTCTCAATGATGGAACGCCTATCGCACTAATCGGCAAGGACAGGTCGAAACCGAGCGTTTTGACGATTCCGTGTTTGCGAGTAAGCCATGGTCGACTAGCAAGGACGCTAGCGCGGGAAATCGTAAATGCGGTCATTGATGAATCAATAAAGAGTGGATGTGCCGTCGTGGACGTGACGGACGAATGGCTTGATCCTTTAATGGACGAGGCGCTGGCGGATGGAGGTTTTGCCAAGGAAGGCGGCCGATGGTTGAAGTTCAACATGCCTGCCATGGGTACAGAACACGACGTCGCAGCAGGGATCGAACGGATTTGGAAACAGGCGTCAGAATCGGGCTTCGAACTCCCTAGCAAAATCCGACCTCAGTTACAACCCGTATGCCGATTGACGCCGGAGGAAACCGTACTCGTCGAAAAAAACCTTCGACCGTTGAAGTTGACAAATGGTGCTTTAGCGACGTACGTCATCCCAGTTATGCCGCTCTGGGCCGAACACCTTTTCGATTCGCGCTTGGCTGAACAAACATTGTTTGGCGCGCGACCCGATCTTCTGTTCAGTTGGGAAAACGCATACTACCGCTCACCTCGCTCATTCGGGAACGTATCAGTTCCGTTTCGAATTCTGTGGTATGTCTCTCAAGACGGACGTTACGTCGGGACTGGACGCATTCGAGCATATTCGGTTGCCTCGAGCGTTGAAGTGTTAACTGCTCGCGAAGCTCACAGTCAGTACAAACGTCTGGGGGTATACGAATGGCACCAGGTTCTGGAGATTTCGGGTGGCGACCCAGAAGGCCGCGTAATGGTTATCCGATTCCACGATACGGAGACACTCGACAATCCCATTGAAAGAGACAGATTCGGCGAACTCTTGGAAATGTCAGACGGGAAGAGGCCAATTCTGAGGTCACCTCAACGAATTTCAGAGACGGCGTTTGCTGAAATTTACAGAGAAGGACAGCCTTGGCGATGAGCGAAATGGCCCGTGAATTTTTGATCCTGTCAGTTAAACCCGAATTCGCTGAGGCGATTGTTGATGGACGGAAGACGATCGACATCAGGCGCCAAAAGCCCAATGTGAAACCGGGCACTTTTGGGTTGGTGTACTCATCTTCCCCGACGCAGGCGGTGGTCGGGTCATTCAGGGTAGATCGGGTCTTATCGACGACTCCAGAGAAGCTGTGGATTGAGGCAGAACTCTGCGCTGGGATTTCAAAGCAGGATTTCGACGATTATCTCGCAGGTGTTGGCATCGGTCACGGCATAATTGTGTCGTGTGGACGACGGTTCAAAAAACCCATCAAACTTGACCAACTAAGAGTCATCTGGCCCGCATGGAGACCGCCGCGAAGTTTCGGTTATCTCGTCGCTACGGATACGTACTCGTTGAGGTTGATGTCGATTTTTCGCGAGCGAATGACCGAAGGCGAGCAACTTTCGGGGAATTCCTACGAAAATAGTGGCGAAAGCGATTCTACGCGGTACCAAAGAGGAGCGTTTCATTTGAAAAGCGATGAGTTGAAGGCACTAGTGTCATCGTTGAGTTGAGATGTCGCAAACGGTTTTGTCCTTTTGGACAGGCGTTCAGATTTCGAAAACGCCCTACTGGCCAAACCCAAAACAACCTCCCATTTGTAGCCGCCAGCAACGGCACCTATACGTTGCACATGGGCTTGGGTTGAAATCCAAGATGCAAGCCGAGCGACCGCGCTGTGGCTGGACACGGAAGCTGCCATCGCCTCAAGCGGACCTAGGAATACGACCCGGGCGGTGACCGCACTCACCTCTGAAACGCAGCCTCACGGCACTTATCATGTCAATCCGCGTATGATGGCGACGGGTCCGTTCCAGTTCCTTCGCTCGGTTGCATTGACCTCAAACAACTGCCATCATGCGCGCCAACGAACACATACGATACGAGCCGGACGATAAGCCTCCTTATCTCGTGACGCTGAGTGTCGCGTCGCAGGGCGTTGTTATTGCGGTGTCGAATACGGCGGCTCTGGTGACGATATTTGTGTTGGCGTCGGGCGGGAGTGAAGGCTATTTGTCGTGGGCGCTTTTCGCGTCGCTGGTAATCGCCGGTGCCATCACCGCTCTCCATGCCGCCAAATTGGGCCGCATTGCACCGGGCTACATCCTCCTGATGGGACCTGCCGCTCCATTCATGGCCGTGTGCGTGTTAGCCATCACACAAGGCGGATTCGCGTTAATGTCGAGCCTCATTGTCGCCGCGTCGCTCGTCCAGTTCGCCCTCGCGTTCTGGCTCGCACAACTCCGACGCGTCATCACACCCGTCGTCTCCGGCGTTGCCTTCATGCTCATTTCAGCATCCGCCATGCCGATTGCCATCGCCAGACTCGAAAACGTCCCCGCGGACGTCTCTCCTTTGGCCGGACCCGCAGTCGGTGCCGCCGCTTTGATCGCTGCTGCGATCTTGATGCTCCGGGCTACCGGCATCCTGCGGCTGTTCGCCATCCCTATCACCATCGCCACGGGCTGGGTTGTCGCCATTCCGCTTGGAGTGTTCGACTTTCGGTCCGCGCTCGATGCCCCGTGGTTTGGTCTGCCACAAATCTCCGCTTGGCCCGGGTTCAGTTCTATCCGCCTCGAAGACTTTATCGCACTACTTCCCGTCTTCCTCATCGTCAGCATCGTCGTGGGAATCAAGGCCAGCAACGAGGGGGCCGCTATTCAGCAGGTGTCTTGGCGGATCCCGCGCGCCGTAGACTTTCGCGGCGTACAAGGGACACTCAACGTAAGCGGCGTCGGCATTCTGCTCGCCGGCATCGCTGGTACGCTCCCTCCACTCAACTATCTGCCTTCCTCGATCGCGCTCATAAATTTCACTGCCGTCGCCGCACGCCGCGCAGGGTTTGTGATCGGAGCCACGCTCATCGCCATTGCACTCCTGCCCAAGATCGTCGCCGTTCTGCTCACCATCCCCCGACCCGTTACCGGTGTGATTCTCATGATCGTGATGGGTCTGCTATTCGTCGAAGGAATCCGCACGGTGCTGCAAGACGGTCTCAATCAGCAAAAAGCGATCATTGTCGGACTGGCGCTCTCTATCGGTATCGGTTTGCAGACGCACAACATTCTCGCCGAACCACTCGGGGATCTCTGGGGAGTGGCGTTCGGCAATAGCGTCGTCGTCGGCATCCTGGCTGCGGTCCTGATGTCGCTGCTGTTGGAAATCACCGCTTCCAGGCGCCGGAGGTTCGAAACGGAGCTCGACATCTCGGCACTACCCGATATCCAAGAGTTCCTGCGTGGACTAGCTTCCAAGATGCGATGGAGCGAGGAATCCATCGCGAAACTGTCCTCCGCCGGCGAAGAGACGCTGTCCACGATGTTGGAGCTGCGCGACGATTACGACGTGGAGAAGACACCTCGTCTGGTCGTCATCGCGCGACCCGGCGCCCGTGCCATGGAGATGGAGTTTCTGGCCGTGTTTTCTGAGGAAAACATCGAGGATCGGATCTCTTACATGAGTGAACAGGCCGAGGCACCGGATGTGAGCGAGCTTTCGTTCCGACTCCTCCGCCACTACGCCTCTTCGGTGCGGCATCGAAAATACCATGGAATCGACATCGTTACGGTACAAGTCGATGTATAACCGTATCTGTGATGATCCTCAGGATTTAACATCCATTGGGGCACATTGAGGTACGAGAAATTAACCAGAAGAAAGGTGTCGAAATGGCTGGATATTTGATAGCGGAACTAAATGTTACGGACCAAGAATTGTTCGCGGAGTTTGCGACTAAGATTGTTGAACTCGTCAAAGACTACGACGGCCGGTATCTGGTGCGCGGCGGCGAGACTGAAGTCATTGAGGGCGACTGGGATCCACAACGCGTGGTTGTCATTGAGTTCGACAGCTACGCACGAGTACAGGAAGTTGTCCGTTCGGCGGAATACAAAGAACTCGCCGAGATCCGCTCGAAAAGCAGCACCTCCAGCACCATAATCGTCGACGGTGTGTAGCTCCGAACCCGACGTTTGACTAAGACGGGCTGTTTCGTCCTGGCTTCGAGAATTTGGTCATGTCGCAGGAGCGTCGCGCTTTTTACGGGTTAGTCCGCCCTGATTTCCACGCCCGCCGCTTCCTCTTGCAAGCGATAAATCACGTGCGTGTCCAAGTCTTCCCAGCCGCGGTTGCCGCACTGGATTCCGATCTGTTCCACGATGTTGGCTACGGGCATCGGAACGCTAAGGTCTCTCGCAAGCTCGTTCGCGAGGGAGATATCTTTTCGCGCTAGCGCTTGACGAAAGGATGGGGGATCGTATTTGCCTTGGAAGACGGTGCGTTCTAAACCTTCCTTTTGAGTGCCGAGTATGTGCTGGCTGCCGGCCTCCATAAGGGCATCGAGGCCTAGTCCGGCCTTCATACCGAGTGTCAGCCCCTCCGCCACGACCTGTCTGACGGCCAGCGTGATCATGTTGTTGACGAGTTTGCAGGTGCTTCCCATGCCTAGTTCGCCTTGGTAGACGATCTTGTCGGCGAAGGATTCGAACAGAGGGATGAGCTGTTCGTAGATGTCCTTGTCGCCGCTGGGCATCACAACGACCTCGCGATTCGACGCGGTGGTGGGGCTTGCCAGCACCGGTGCGTCTAGTACGTGGGCTCCCTTTTTCTCAAAAGCCTCGCCTACCCGGCGGATCAGAGACGGTCGACTAGTGGAGAGGTCCACGTAGACGTCGCCCGGACTCACTCCGTCCAGAATTCCGTCGCGTCCGAGGGCGATCTCCTCCACCTCAGGAGGGCCGGGAACTGAGGTCATGATGACGTCGCTGACTTCGGCAACCTCTGCTGGCGATGCCGCCAGTCGGGCCCCGCCTTCCAGTAGGGGGAGCGACGCACCCTCCCGCGCATCGTAGACAGACATGGGAAACCTGGCTTTCTGGATGTTCAGCGCCATCGGTGTGCCCAGATTGCCAAGTCCTATGAAGCCTACCTTTTCCATGCCAGCCTCCGTCCGTCTAGTGGCTACATCTTTGCATTTTTGCGCTTGGGTGACCCGCCGAACTACGGAAGTCGTCGCTTACGTCTCGTTACGTCGTCACTTTCACACGCGCGCGCAACATATCAGTTGGCAGTCATGCTAAATTTAAAGGCGACGCAGTTGCTTTCAGCTACTGCTCGACAACATGTACCTGCGAGGCTTTCAATGACTACCGCAGTTAGCAGAGATACCGACACTGCACTTATGGCCCACCTTTTGCGCCGGGCCGGCTTTGGAGCGACGCGAGACCAGATCGACGAATACGTCGCCAAGGGCTACGACGAAACGGTCGAAGAGCTGCTCCATCCGGAATACTCGGAGCCTGAAGATCAGGACTTGCTGGACCGCTACTTCATCGCTTCTGTGGAGGCAAGATCGGTAGGTCACGCCGATCCGCAATGGGCGTGGCGTATGGCGACCACCACCAAACATCTCGAAGAGAAGATCGCCTTGTTCTGGCATGGTTTGCTGGCGGTGGGCGGCATTAAGCTCGACCATGGGATGGAGATGCTGACGGAGATCGATCTCTTCCGACGTTACGGTCTCGGAAAATTCGGCGATCTATTGCTCGAGATATCCCGCAATCCGGGAATGATGTACTGGCTGGACAACCAGAACAGCCACAAGGACGCGCCGAACGAAAACTACGGTCGGGAACTGCTCGAACTGTTTTCGATGGGCATCGACGAAATGGGTGAGGGCGCGTACACGGAAGACGATGTCAAGGCTGCGGCCCGAGCCTTCACCGGGTGGGCATCCAAGCCGACGATGCCACCATTCTTCCTAGGTCCGTTCCCGATGGAGTTCCAGTTCGACCCGAGCGATCACGACGACGGTGAAAAGGAATTCCTGGGCGAAGTCGGCAACTGGAACGGCGAGGACATCGTAGAGATTACGGTCCGACAACGGGCGACCGCGGAGTTCGTATCCAGGAGGCTTTACCAGTTCTTCGTAGCCGACGAAGCGGACGAGGACGAGGTCCAGCGGTTAGCCGACGTCTTCGAAGAGAACGATGGCGAGATACGCGCCGTGCTTCGGGCGATATTCAAGTCGGACCACTTCAAGTCCGAAGCGATCCGCTACCGCAAGGTGAAGAGCCCGACCGAGTTGGTGTTTGGCGTCGCGCGTCTAACCGATCGTTTCGATCTCCCAGACATGGACGCGTCCCAGTTGGCTTCTCAGACGATGTTCATGGGACAATTTCTGCTCAACCCGCCGAGTGTCGAAGGTTGGCACGAGGGCGAGGAGTGGATCGACAGCGGTGCGCTGGTCGAGCGAATCAACTTCGCCTCGACTGAACTGGAACGCAGAGACGCGCCGGGCATTCAGCGAATGGTGGACCTCGTGAGCGAGGCTGGCGGCATGAGTTCCTCGGAGTATGTGGGTGCGTGCCTTGACGCTATGGGCTGCATAAACATCTCTGACCGAACGTTTGGGTTTATTGCGGAACATGCATCAAGTCAGACGGAACCATCGAACGAAGACGAAGAAACCGACCGGGCGATCGAGATATTCCAATTGATCGCTTCGACACCCGACTACCAGTACTGCTGATTAAGAAACGGCAAAAATACGGAGGAGATTAGAAATGGCATCGAATGGCCACAACGGGAATGGCAGAGCCAAGAATCTAGTTGTAATCCAGCTCTCTGGCGGCAACGACTATCTCAACACTGTAGTGCCTTACGAGGACGGTCTCTATTACGACTACCGTCCGACCATGGGCTTGAGCGGTGAAAAGGTGATACCGGTGGACGACCGGATCGCGTTCAACTCCCACATGGGCCCGTTCAAGGATCTCTACGATTCGGGCAAGTTGGCGGTCCTGATGGGCATCGGATACCCCGAACCGAACCGGTCTCACTTCCGCTCGATGGACATTTGGCATACCGCGGAACCTGCGGTCGCGTCATCTGAGGGTTGGCTTGGGAAGGCTACTAAAGCGATCGATCCCGAGGGTAAGAACGCGGTGACGGCGGTGAACTTCGGGCGCGGTCTGCCGAGAGCCCTCGCATACCCGGACGTTTCCGTCGCATCGGTCGGAGCACTCGAGTCTTACGGCCTGTACACCGGTCTCGCTGGAGCGTCGAACCGTGACGCTCTGCTCGACACGGTCAGTCGCATCTACCAGCCGATGTCGGACGACGGCCTTCCATCGTTGCGCTTGCTCCAGACCGGGCGCGGGATGCTCGACGGCGCTGACACACTGCGGTCGGCACCTGAAAAGTATTCTTCGACCGTCGAGTACAACGCCGAAAATCCGATCGCGCAGGCCCTCAAGGGTGTTGCTCAGGTGATGTCGGCCGACCTCGGCACACGGATCTTCTACACGCAACACGGCAGCTTCGACACGCACACCAATGAATTGGTGAACCACGCGAAGTTGTGGGACGAAGTGTCGGAGGCGGTGGAGTGCTTCTGGACGGATCTGAACGAGATGGGCCAAGCGGATGACACGGTGATCTGGATGTTCTCCGAGTTTGGCAGGCGCATCGAAGACAACGGCGCGGGCACTGACCATGGTTCTGGTGGGGCCGCGTTCATGATCGGAAATCCGGTCAACGGCGGTCTCTATGGCGACTACCCGAGCCTGAAGCCATCCGATCAATTGGAAGGCGATGTCCACTACAACACGGACTACCGAGACGTATACGCAACCATCCTCGATGACTTCATGCATATCGATTCCGAGTGGGTGTTGAACGACAAGTTCATTGGAAAGTCGGAGTTGGTAGCGAACTGACGGCACTTCGCAGTACGGAAACAGCAAGATGAGCGACTACTCGTATAGCCACACCCTAGGGATCGCCTCGTTCGAAGGCCGGGGCTTCATGAACCCTGTGGACGTCCGATTTTCGAAGGACGGCTACCTTTACGTTTTGAGCCGGTCTAACGCCGGCAACAGGAACGTAAGGGTGAGCGCGGTAACCCTCGACTCCGAGTTCATGTTCGAATTCGCCAACTGGGGAACTGAACCGGGGCTGTCGACTCAACCGACTGCTATCGCCGTAGGCCCGGACGAGCGTGTCTATTTGACGGACGAATTCACGCAGCTGCTGTCGGTGTTCGAAAAGGATGGGACCTTTTTGCACCGGTGGGGAGCGACTGGTTCCGAGGATGGCCAATGGAACCGTCCTTCGGGTTTGGCCTTCGATTCCGGAGGTCACCTGCACGTCGTAGACCACCTGAATGCCCGAATCCAGAAGTACACGGTGGAAGGGGAATACATCTCTTCGTTCGGGACCTTTGGTACCGGACAGGGGGAGTTCAACTACCCGTGGGGAATTTCGATCGACTCGGAAGATCGCATCTGGATCGTCGATTGGCGCAACGATCGAGTCCAGCGATTCACTCCAGACGGCGAATTCATTTTCGCCTTCGGATCGAGCGGTGACGGCGACGGTGAGTTTGACCGTCCCTCAAGTGTTCACGTCAGCGACGACGGCACGGTTTACATATCCGACTGGCGCAACGATCGCGTTCAGGTGTTCGATATGGACGGGGGACATCGCGAAACCCTTGTAGGCCACGCGACGCTGTCCCAGTGGTGCCAGGAATTTCTGGATGTAAATCCGGAACAAGCGGGATGGCGTGCCAATTCAGGCATGGCCGAGCGGGAAAAGCTGTTCTGGCGGCCCGCGGGGATCGACACGAATGCCGATGGACTGGTCTGCGTAGCCGACAGCTGCCGTCATCGGGTTCAGATCTACAGTCGCGTCAGGGAACCTGCGCTGGTCTGACCCGCCCTTGGTTGGTACGACTGGTTTAGACGGCGATCCAAGCGTTGACTAGATACACTGAGCTGACCCACCAACTGGGCGTCTCGCCCTCTGCTGGGTTGGAGACGCTTCGCCGCTTCGGCCTCAATACTGAGGCATCGATGGCCGACGATATCAACAGCATGGCCGATTTTTCCGAGATTCTCGTTAGCGCCCACGCCCCGGCTGTGATTGGCGACTTACGCCTCAACATCGCCTCGACCGACGCCGACTTCCGGGCGACATCGATCCAATTTATTAACGACTACATTCGCCGAGCCGCCCAGTATCCCAACGTAAGGCAGATCAATCTGCACTTCGCCCCCAAGCGATGGCACGACGACGCGCAAACCGTGGGGCGAGACGGGGAGTATGACCTGTTTATCCACGGCGTCCGCGAAATCGCCGCCTACTGTGAGCGGAACGACCTCGAGCTCGTCCTCGAAAACAACAACAGCTACTGGACTGACGACATCAAGGACGCTCCTCACGAAGAGGTCGACTGGTCAGAGCGCAACGAAAATTTCGGCATGGCACCGGAGGACTGGCATCAGGCTGCCATCGATGTTGATCGGCACAACGTGGGTCTCTGTCTCGACTCCAGCCACGTCGTGACCTACGCTCATCGCTTTCCGGAAGACCAAAGGGAGGAGCGTGTGCTCGCATTCCTCTCGCGGCCCGACCTCATCCGCCACGTCCACTGGAACGACAACTACCTGTACGATTACCGCGGTCGCAAGGACTCTCACGCCGCCCTAGATCACGGCACTCTACCTACGGAGATGCACCGCCGCATCAAGTACCTCGACGCGACACTGCTCATGGAGCATTTCCACGGCGTCGACATCCTTGAAGGCGAGCTCGCATTCATCGACAACCTCTAGCGTCCGGCGCCGAGGATGGAGTTGGAGTCCCCGGTTCAGATCAACAGCCGCGTAATGGAACCTGTGCTGGTTTCACGCGTTCTATGCGAGCGCTCTAAGGTCGAGTCCGCGCCAACACCGCCTGCCCAAACGGGGTGTCGGCCAGTCGCCATTGCCCGGAGAGTTTACCGCCGTCGATGATCAACTCGGTGCCGGTCATGTAGCTCGATTCGTCGGAAGCTAGGAAGAGGACGCCGTAGCCGATCTCATCGGGTGTGCCCATTCGTCCCATGGGCCGGTCGGCTGCTTCGGAGTCGCCTATCTGTGTGGTCCCGGCGTGGAGCATCTGAGTGTCGATGGCACCGGGATGGACCGAGTTGCACCTGATCCCGTCCCGGGCGTACTGTATCGCCGTGCATTTGGCTAGCAGGTGGACGGCCGCCTTGGAGGCGTTGTAGGCGGCGGACCACGCCTGTCCTACCAGTCCGGCACCAGACGAAATGTTGATGATCGACCCGCCACCGGCGCGTCTCATGTGCGGAATGACCTCCCTCGTGCCCAGGAATGTGCCCTTGCCGTTCACTGCCATCACATGGTCCCAGTCTTCGACGGTCGTCTCTTCCACCTTGGCGTAGTGTGCCGCGGCCGCACAATTGACCAAGACGTTGATTTTGCCGTATCGGGCAACGACCTCTTTCACCCCTTCGGCCCAGTCGCTCTCGCTCACGATGTCGAGCCTTTGGAAGAACGCATCCCCGCCCGACTCGTTGATTTCGGCCGCGACCTGCCGACCCTTTTCTTCGTCGATGTCGACGATGCAAACCTTGGCACCTTCGCCGGCGAAGAGCCTGGCCGAAGCGGCGCCGATCCCGCTCGCACTGCCGGTTATGATGGCGACTTTGCCTTGGAGTCTCATGGTCGGGGGTGCTTTCTTTGTTTCTGGGTGGTTATGGAGGGTAGGTTAGTGGATTGGGGATGGGGGTGTGCAGCGGGAGTTGAGGGTAGGGTGTGGATACCGCGTGTAACGACCCAGGGGTAGTTTCCCACCGTGCATGCGTTTATCCGGCATGTGAAGGTGACTTTCGTCAACGGAGGATTGATTCGAGTCGACGCCTCCGCGGCTGGATGATTATCTCGGAGGATGATCCGGATGTGGAGAGGATGGCGGAGTGCGAGTGGTTTTGAGGGAGTACAGAGATGTGTTTTGACTACTTAGTCCTTGTAAACAACTGCATCTTCACCGTAGTATTCGTAATCGGCAAGCAACGCTCGCATCTGCTTGGAATTAGCCACCTTTTCGGGATCTTCCTCGATCGCCTTCATGAGCGCTTTATTCGCTAATTCTTTCGACTTGGTAGACATCGAATCGAAAAGTTCGCCAATGCGATCTGATCTGCCAAGGAGGTAGTGCAAAATGCCCTCGTCAAGGACATGCTTCTTTGGTCGAAGTAGCCCTGATCTCTTGATCCGGCTAGTCTCCAACCACTTCCTATGCTTGGATTCTCCAACCGAGAAAAACATAAACATCGGGAGTTTCACGTACACCATGATCTCGGTCAAATCGTCGCTGCGGATAAAGTCGATTTCCGGCGTGCGTGCGAGGTAACGGTTAAGGTTCGGTGATCCGGGGTTGATGGGTGATGCCAATTCGCCCACCTGGTAGACGTGTTGAGTAAACGAACTCACGTTCTTGGCATTACCTAAGAGGAGTTGAGATAGCCGAACTTCCATATCCGCATAAACCGCGGTCACCGTTGGATCTTCTGGGATTGGATATGTTTTCTTTAGCTGCAACGCCCGCCAAGCCAAGGATGCCGCGAATTTCACGAACCAGGGACCGTATCTGAACATCGTTTTGTCAGCAGCTGCGGGGTGGAAAATCTCGCCGGCGAATTTCGTTTCCCAGAGGGACAGGCGGTTCTCGCAGTCACCGCACAAGAGTTCCATTTTGACTAGGTCTTGCTGCCTTTTTTCCATGTCGCCGCCGAATCTAAGGTACGGAGTCGGCGAAGTTTCTTTGATCCACTTGCCGACGAATTTCGGGATGATGTGGCTTTGCTTCAAAGGCGAGTTGGATCCGCATAGGCTGCACATCTTAGTGCCTCCTCAAATCGATCATTTGGTTGGCAATAACTGGAACTTATGTTCATGATTTTACCATCGTCCCTGGGGCAACCTGCAGAGGTCCGGTATGACTGGGAACCCATGTCACAGAGCCGTTTGCAAGGTTTTTGGTGGCACTGTTGCCGACACGTGATCAGCGCTTGGGAACTAACGTCGCGGTTCCAATCTGCCAACGGCGGCCACGCGACGACCCACGTATACTTTCGAGGTTGGAAATACCTAGGTCAGGGAAGACTGAACAACAATGACAATCTGTGTAAGCGTTAGCGTCGCAGAAGGCTTGGTGATGGCCGCCGACAGCGCTGTTACTCTGCATGGTGTGGTTGACACGCCGACGGGCAGATCAAACGGCGTGATTCAGCAATTCAACTTTGCTAACAAGGTTACGAGGTTCAAGGATTATCCGATCGGTATTATGTCTTGGGGTTCAGCTAGCATCAGTGACCGGTCAATCCAAAGCCTCATTATGGAGTTTGAACACACATATCCAGGGGTTGAGGAAAGGCCTGACACATTTACTGTCCAAGGCATCTCTAACGATCTACTGGCATTCATGAAAGACCGTTACGATCAGGCGTACACCGACCCGCAACAGCAGCCGGGGTTGGGATTGTTCGTCGGAGGGTTTTCAAGCGGTGAATTTTTCGCTGACGCATACACATGTGAGTTCCCGCACAATGTGGCTTGGGCCCAAGTTCGTCCAAAAAAATTGGATGGCAGGCCCAGTTTTGGCGCGAATTGGTTCGGTCAAACGGGACCCTTGTTGCGATTGGTAAAAGGTTACGATCCGCAGGGATTGGGGGAGCTGATCAATCGGGGTGCCGACACCGCGACTGTCCAAAAATGGGTTGACGATAATGTGTCGGAATTGCCGTTGGTATTCGACGGAATGCCGCTTCAGGATGCGATCGACTTTGCTAACTTTGTAGCACAGGTGGTAATCGGCGCATTTCGATTTGGTCTTGGCCCACCACTGTGCGGAGGAGACGTTGATATTGCCGTCATCACGCCGACGACATTTCGTTGGGCACAACGAAAACAATGGGCAATCACCTAGTAAACAGGAGGCAACATGACTCAGGTCAACGACGAACTGACATTACCTGAACCTCAAGGGACGAGTCCGACTTCTTTCCATGCTACTGGTAGCTTAGAAGGATGGCATCTTACTCCTTCGCCAAGTCTGACTAACGACAGACTTCCCGGACAGGAATTTCTGATAGGTTACGGGCTAATCCAAGGCGAAGTAGCCGATGAAGAAAGTCGGCGAAAGTAGCTGGCTAACTCCGACGGCGTGATGGACTGGACGCCCAACCTGAGACTTGCATTGATGCGTAGCAAGAGGATGGTCACGGATTAGCTTGGTTAGACCTCTTTGCAAAACCACTCAACCAATTCCTAAATCGGCCTCATCTCAACAAGCCTCTTAGTCAACTTATGCGCGGTGCTTTGCCCCTCCGCCATCCGAACCAACGGACCTGCACCTCCTACGGTTATCACGCCATTGCGCCAAGCGTCGAAGACGACTCTGTCGGGGCAGACGCCTAGGCAGAGGAGGTAGTTGTAGGTGCGGTATAGGCGGACGTGGTTGAACTGGAAGGTTCCGTTTGCGCCTAGGGAGGCGGTCTTGACTTCGAAGCGTTGTCCGGCGATGACAAGATCGATTGGCGAGGTCTGGGAGCCGTTGGAGACGGGGATTTTGGCGGTTGAAAGGTATCTACGGATGAAGCTCTCGTCGATCTGACCTTGGTTGGTGTTGCCAAGTTGACGGTAGCTTTCGAGTCGTCATTGCCATGTGGTCGAGAAGTCGACGAAGGTCAGGTGGTTGCCGCACGGCCGTTTTCGGATCGCGATGCCATCAAACTACCTCCAACGGATACCGAAAACATCCAACCACATGATCATTCACCATCCCCGCCGATTGCATGAAGGCGTAGCAGATGGTGGGGCCTACGAAGTTGAAGCCGTAGGCGCGGAGGGCTTTGCTCATGGCGTTTGACTCGTCGGTTTGGGCCGGGATTTCGGAAAGGTCGCCGAAGGCGTTGATGCGGGGTTTGCCACCTACGAAGCTCCACAAGAAGGTATCAAGGGATCCGTGGTCGGCTTGGACGGTTAGCGTGGCTTGGGCGTTTTTGATTGCGGAGTCGATCTTGGCGCGGTTGCGGATGATGCGAGTGTCGTTTCGGAGGCGGTCGCGGTCGGCGTCGGTGTACGCGGCGACGGTCGTGATGTCGAAGCCGCCAAACGCGGCGCGGTAGCCTTCTCGGCGGTGGAGGATGGTGCGCCAAGAGAGTCCGGCCTGTGCGCCTTCTAGGACGAGCAACTCGAATAGGGCGCGGTCGTCGTGAAGTGGGACGCCCCAATCTTCGTCGTGGTATCGCTGCATGAGCGGGTCATCGCCAGCCCACTCGCACCGGATTACAGATTTCATAGCACGAGGATACTTTTTCAAGGCGGATTCGAGTATGACTTACGCTATGCAAATGTCACGCCTAATCTGAAACATCGAAGGCTTTGAATGGGCCGGAGGGATCTGATCGCAATGAACTTGAAGCAACACGAATCTGAGGATGTGATTGTTCATCCCGCTCTGCATGAA
This sequence comes from Dehalococcoidia bacterium, assembly GCA_965207515.1. Lineage (GTDB taxonomy): Bacteria > Chloroflexota > Dehalococcoidia > Lucifugimonadales > Lucifugimonadaceae > Bin127. The sequence continues at coordinate 531,394 of OZ242286.1, forward strand.
GGCGAGGGGGCGATCAAACGTCGACGGTTCTTTGACGGTGATACGAAGCTGCCGGTGAAGATCGAGGTTTGGGAATTGGAACCCGGGTCGAGCGAGGGCAGCCACATCCACGACGGCGAAGACACGCTTGAAGAGTTCTACTACTTCATTGCAGGGGAGGGGATGATGTGGATGGATGATGATGAGTTCCCGGTGTCCTCGGGAGATGCTGTGATGGCACCGCCGGGGGTTGACCACGGTTTCAGATGCGTCGGAGATGACACGCTAAAGCTAGTAATCGCGTGGGGCAAGCCGAGACAATAATGGTCTAGGAGGCTTGCTTGATCGATATCTTCGGTGTTTTCCCTAAGGGTCTCAGCGTAGAAGGTGCGATAGACCTGTTGGAGCCGGTGACACTTTACGTCGTCGGTGTTGCGGTTTACGCGATTTTCGTGTTCAACTTCTATCGTTTCGCGTCATCGCGGGATATGTTCGCGTTCGATGTCTACCGTTTCGAGGAATCGCGCCACCCTGCGTTGCGTAGCTTCGTACACGTCTGCGGCTACATCCTGAAGTACCTGATCGTCTTCCCTTTATTTGCTTTCTTCTGGTTCGCGGTGCTGACGTTGATGCTGTCGTTTCTATCGAAGAGCCGCGATATGGGGGACACATTGTTGATCGCGTTGGCGACGGTGAGCGCAATCCGTTTTTCCGCTTACTACAACGAGGACTTGGCGCGCGATTTAGCCAAGATCTTGCCGTTCGCGCTATTGGCGCTATTCCTGATCGATGCGTCCTTTTTTAACTTCACGGATTCGGTGGAGACGCTGACCAACATCAATGATCATCGAGAGACCATCGTCTACTACTTGATTTTTCTGATCGGTTTGGAGTTCGTGTTGCGGTTCGGCTTTGGTTTCAGCGTGTGGTTGTTCACGAAGCGGCCCGTTAAGACCGACAAGCCAAAACGTGCAAAAAAGGTGAATCCACCCAAACCTGGCCTGGCTCCCAGGTCCGACGGCGACAAAGTCGAATTAGAAACGGCTACGCAAGGTTGAAAGCGTTGCGCGGTGTTGTAGGTGGGAACACGACGTCTTGCAGTCTTGGGTGGCTCAGTCCGCCCTCCTCGGAGTGTCTCAATTGGTCAAGTATGAAATCGAGACGACGTCTGCGCTCGAGGAACACGGCAGACTCTCGATAGCGTTCCACGTGGCATCGAAAATGGTCGCTGAACCTTTGAACTCGCCTGTGGGCGGTTGGAGTTTGCGCGAGGTTTCGGTTGCTTCGCCGTACGTCAAAGACTACGACGAAGGGGGCCCCCCGACCCTCCGGCCGCATTGGGACACATCGCAGTGGCGGATCGTATCCGCGTTCGTTGCGGATGAGCGTGTCGGCGGCGCGATGGTTGCATGCCGTACTGCGGGATCGGATTTCCTGGAAGGTCGAGAAGACATCGCGGCGATATGGGACATCCGCGTAGCGCCCGAATGGCGTGGTAAGGGTGTCGGAACCGGACTGTTCGATAAGGTGGTGCGCTATGCCAAGAGCATAGGCTGTGTCGAGTTAAAAATCGAGACGCAGGATGTGAATGTCGGCGCTTGTAGGTTCTATGCGAAACAGGGCTGTAAGTTGACAGACGTCATTCCAGAAGCCTATCCGGATTGGCCGGGCGAAACGGAGTTGATCTGGCGACTAACGATTTGATCGTGCCGAGACGGACAACAGAGTGTTTATGTTGCGCCTTACATGCCGGAGTTGGAATAGCCCAAAGGTGTAAGATGCTTTAAAACGCGCAAATTATGCGCGAGGGAGTTACGTTTGACTCAATTGTTAGCACGTCTGAGCGCCCGGCGACCGTTAGTAACGATCGGCGCATGGGTTCTTTTGGTTGTTGTCGCTTTAGGCATATCAGGGCTGTTGCTCCGTTCGGCCACGACTACTGAACTACGGCTCAGTGGTTCGTTCGAATCCGAAAAGGCGGCCGCTGCGGTTGAGCGGTTGAGCGGCGGTCCGGAACCAGTCACCGAGATAATCATCGTTCAATCTGAGACGCTGACCGTCGACGATCCGGCGTTCGTGGCGAAGGTTGGCGAGGTTTTTGGGGCTGTCACGGCGCTCGGGGAGGAGATCGTTGCCGAAGGGGCGGTCAACTACTACATCGTTAGTGCCATCGCTCCCGATTTGGCGAAGAATATGGTGTCCGCGGATCGCCGTACAACCGTCATGACCATACCGATGGCCGGCGAATTCGACGAGGCTTCTCGAAACGTCAAGAAGCTGATCGAATTGGTCGAAGAAGCGGATGAAGTTGACGATTTCCGCGTGTTGATCAGCGGGGCGGCGAGTGTCTCGTATGAGACCAATGAGTTTTCGACGCATGACTTGGAACAGGGAGAACGGGTCGGGATCCCGGTTGCGCTTTTGATATTGCTGGCGCTCTTTGGAGCGGTCGTGGCGGCTTTGATTCCGATCGGCTTGGCAATCGTTGCGATAGTGATCGCATTGGGAATAGTCGCCGTTATCGGTCAGTTCTTCGATCTCGTGTTTTTCGTGACGTTGATGATCACGATGATCGGTTTGGCTGTAGGAATTGATTATTCGTTGATCATAATCTCGCGTTTTCGTGAGGAGATGGACCGCGGTCTGGAAGTGAAAGAAGCGGTTGCGAGAGCTGGCGAGACTGCGGGACGCACGGTGCTGTTCAGCGGTTTGACTGTGGTCATAGCGCTTTGCGGGATGTTCATCATCCCGATGGGATTCTTCCAGTCGCTCGGCCTGGGGGCGATTCTGGTGGTGATCGTTGAGATGGCCGCGACTCTGACGTTGTTACCTGCGGTTCTTGCGCTATTGGGACGAAGGGTCGATTTGCTCTCGATCCCGTTTTTCCGACGCAAGTCCGGCCAAGAAACTGAGGACTTCGTCGAACACGGTTTCTGGGAACGCACCACGCGTGTCGTCACCAAGATACCGTGGCTGAGCTTCTTGGTTGTCGCCGCTCCGATGGTTGTCGCAATCGTTTTTTACTTCGAGATCGAAACAGGGTTGAACGGAGTTGAAACCCTGCCGGACGGTTCCGTGACGAAGGAAGCGTACTTGGTGTTGGAGGAAGAGTTCGCGTTCGGACTTGCCAGCCCGTCGGAAATCGTGATCGAAGGCGATATCAAAAGCCCTGAGGTGCAAGGCGCGATACAGAAACTGACGCAGCTACTTATAGAAGATCCGAGATTTCCGATCCCGCCGATTCCCGGCCCGGTTTCGTCAGACGAGATCACCGTCTTGAAACTCGCCTTGCATGGACACCCAACTGGCGAAGAGGCTGTTGCAACGATATCGGTGTTGCGAGATGAACACATCCCCGCGGCATTTGCAGGCGTTCCGGCTGAGGTCAATGTCGGCGGGCAGAGCGCCGCGTCAGCCGAGATTTTCGACGTGGTGGATCAGTACACGCCAATCGTGTTCACATTCGTTCTCGGTTTCAGCTTCATTGTCCTGTTGCTGGTGTTCCGCTCGATCGTCATACCGATCAAGGCTGTGATAATGAACTTGCTGTCTGTGGGTACGGCGTACGGATTACTGGTCCTGGTTTTCCAGAAGGGATTTGCTGCTGATTTATTCGGGTTCCAACACGCGGATGTAATCGACGCGTGGATACCGTTATTCCTGTTCACGATCCTGTTCGGCCTGTCCATGGATTACCACGTATTCCTATTGAGTCGGGTTCGGGAGCGATTTGACCAGACGGGCGATAACACGGAAGCGGTCAGCTACGGTTTGCGTTCGACTGCAAACTTGATCACTGGGGCGGCACTGATAATGGTCGCCGTGTTTGGCGCATTCGCATCGGGGAAAACGATAATTAACCAACAGGTAGGGTTTGGTCTTGCCGTGGCGATTTTGCTGGACGCGACACTGGTGCGCTCAGTGCTCGTACCTGCGAGCATGGAGATGCTCGGTCGCGGGAACTGGTACCTGCCGTCATGGTTAAGTTGGCTGCCCGACTTAAGGGTTGAGGCCGAGGATTAGGCGGCTCCGACCAATCTCGGTGCAGACGCAAAGGCGTTTCTCGTACTACCAGATCGCGATGAAGATCCCTTCGGACAACGCAGCTGGCTATAAGCACGCGTACGAGATCGAGCCAGAGATCGCCACCAACTATGTACGGCACACCTATGTCGGCGACCCCGCCGCAGACGAACTAATGGCGACTCTCTCAGGATTTGGTCATCTCGAGATTCGACAACACCTACAGGCCGGAATGGACGAAGATGAAGCGGCGATGAAAAATGCTCCCGCCGCGGTCAAGGAGTTCTTTGACGGTATAACTCCGCCAGATTGGGTCGACACGGCGGAATTCGCTCCCGGAATCCGGATGTTTCACCGCAACTCGAAGGTCATACTGGCCTCGTTTGTTGCGGGAGTGCTAATCGAAGGATTCATGACCAACATTTCGAAATCGTTTTTCATCACAGGCCGCGTCAGAGATCAAGGTGTCAGGCGATTGCAGCAGAACAACCGCCACTTGGTCGAGTCGTTCATTCCGGGCGGCTTGGACCGGCACGGCGACGGTTGGAAACTGTCCGTAAGGATTCGACTGATCCACGCGCAAGTAAGACGATTGCTCATGCATTCTGACGATTGGGATTTGGAAGCTTGGGGACTGCCGATTAACGCCGCGAATCTGGGGTTCGCACTAACCGCGTTCTCAGCGCGATTACTGGCGCACATGAAACGATTGGGTGCGAGTTACACGAAGGAAGAAGCATCGAGCTTTATGGCGGTGTGGCGGTATGTCGGCTACCTGATGGGCATCCCCGAAACGATTCTCTTCCGCGATGAGGAGGAGGCTTTAAAGCTGTTTGAGATCGGGAACCTGTGTGAGCCGGAACCGGGAATCGAATCGATAGCGATGGCCAACTCCCTCGTGAATTCCGCACCGTTGTTGGCAGAAATGACCGATCCGGAAGTTCGGCGAAAGTTTTCGAAGTACATATACGGTGTTTCGCGCGCGGTGATCGGCAACAAGTTGGCGGACCAACTGAACTACCCACGGACCCCCACACTGGGCGTTTTGGCTTGGTTCAGGATCCAACAGCGGTATGAGCGACTGATGCGCAACACCACTTTGCGCAAGTTGCCTTTGCTGTCGCTTATCGACCGGAGCATGTACGACCAGTTTAGCGGTCTGCTGGTAGTCTCTGCCTTCGATGAAGCAGGGATCTCGTACGCCGTGCCGGATCACGTCTACAACGAGCAGTCGAGCAGTTGGTGAAGATGCTTGTTGACGGGTTTTGGCGATGGGCGACGCCATACTCGTCGGTCAGCATCATTCCAACGGATTGAAGATTTCGACACCGATTTGCTCGAAATCTCGGAAATTTCGATAGGTTATTTGTCGCCCACTTTTCATGCCGCTAACGCGCTATACCGACACCGTGTTTGAACTAGCAGATCATGAATGCCGCGACACTTGACAGCGACTATGACTGGATGTTTCACAATGAATAGGTGGACGAAAAGGAAGGCGCAAGAACGATCGTGCACCTCGATTCGCGCGCTTCGCCCTGACTCGCGGTATTCGCAAATGACGCACCGATGAAATTCGAACCTTCGATCGTATCGATCGACTATCTGGCCGAAAACTACGACGCCATCGCGTTCGATTCGTACGGGGTGTTGGTCGACGGGATCAATCCACTGCCCGGTGCAATCGAGTTCACCGACCGACTAAACAAGCTAGGTACGCCATGGCTGTTGGCTACGAACGATGCGTCCAGATTGACGGAATGTCGCGTAGAAGTGATGAGCGGTCAAGGGTTTGGCATCAGCGCCAAACAAGTCATATCTGCCGGTTCGTTGCTAGGAAGGTACTTCGATGAGCGCGGCATCGTAGGGAGCCAATGCATAGCGACCGGATCCGGAGACGCGGTGGAGTTCGTGCGCTTGGCCGGTTGTGAACCAGTCGCATTGACGCCGAACGACGAAATCTCTACGTCGCTCGCGTTGGCCGGTATCACAGGTTATGACTGGTCTGCGGCGACGAGCGACATGCTGACTCTGATTATCCGCAGGATGGATGACGGAAATCCGCTTCATCTAGTCGTTCCGAACCCGGATGTTTTGTACCCAGATGGAGGGGATCGATTCGCGATAGGTCCCGGCGGTCTCGCGGAGTTGATCGAAGCGGGGGTTTCGCGACGTTTCGGCGACGATGACGCGGTGAAGTTCACCAAACTGGGCAAGCCTTATTCACCGATGTTTGACGCAATTAAAGAACGCCTCGAGGGATACGAACGAATCGGCTTCGTGGGCGACCAGCTGCATACCGACATCGCGGGCGCAAACCAAGCGGGCCTAGATTCGGTGCTCATCGGAACGGGCATCACACGATGGCAGGAAGCAAGTGATCTCGACGACGTTCCCGGTTCGATGATGCCCAAGCTGTTGTTGCCTTCGATGGTGTCTGCGGCTTGAGATTACCGCGCACCTTATAATCCACTAAACCTGAGTGCTGGTCGAATCGGCGCGTTACGCGCGCCCGGTGTGGGTCGCAAAGGTCATACTGAAAAGAGAACTAGGGAGTCGAGATCGTGGCAAAGTTATCGGGCGGAGAAGCGCTGGCGAAGTCATTAGTCAGAGAGGGCATCGACACCGTATTCGGTTTGCCGGGTGTGCAGATGTACGGGCTCATCACCGGCATCCGTGATGAACCGGGATTGCGGATGATCACGGCGCGCCACGAGTTTTCCACCACGCACATGGCCGATGGTTACGCACGCGCGACTGGCAAGCCCTCGGTAGCCGTTGTGGTACCGGGCGTGGGCCTCTACAACGCAGGATCTGGAATCGCCACTGCATATGCCCGTTCCTCTCCCGTTTTGCTGTTGGCTGGAGAGGTGCCGAGAGCCCAGATCGGCAAAGGACTTGACGGTCTGCATGAAATCGTCGACCAAGCAGATCTGATGAAACCAATCACCAAGTACCGCAAGTCGATCATGCGTCCCCACGAAGCGCCGGCAGCCGTCAATGAGGCGTTTCGACAAATGAGGTCTGGTCGACCTCGGCCGACCTTCATCGACATGCCGCCGGAAGGGATGGTCGAAAGGGAAGAGGTCGATCTGTTGGAGAGTGCGCCCGGCGCACGAGCAACTGGCGACGACTCGCAAATTGAAGAGGCAGCCCAAAATCTCCTCGATGCGAAATCGGCGATCATCTTCGCTGGCGGCGGCGTTGCCCGGTCGGACGCGTTCGACGAATTGGCCGATCTCGCGGAGATGACTGGACTGCCGGTTGTCAACTCTGCCGGGGGTAAGGGTGTAATTCCGTATTCGCACGCCAACAGCATCGGAACTTGGGTCGGTGCCGAAGGACCCATCAAGGAAATGATCGACGGTGCAGAGGTGATCCTAGCGATCGGAACACGTTTCACACCTCGCAACCCAGCGGGTAGTGGTTCAAAGGTGATTCACATCGACCCCGATGAATCGATTTTGGGCCGGCCACACCCGAACAAGATGAAGTTGAAAGGCGACGCAAAAGCCACCCTGTCCAAGTTGAACGCCGCACTTTCCGAACTGGGCTGCGACTCTGAGATGATGGCTGAGAGACACGCGTTTGACAAGGCTGCGCTCCAGGAACATCGAGAACGTGACCGCAGCGAGGATGCCGCGTATCCGTGGTTGGTGGCGATACAGGACGCGTACCCAGATGAAGCCACTGGCATCTGGGGAATGACGCAACTCGGTTACTACTCGAGGCAGCACTTTGAGGTCGATCGACCTTGGGCGTATATCGACTCCGGCTACATGGGGACTCTCGGTTACGCGTTCCCGACAGCGATTGGCGCCAAGGTTGGCGTGCCCGACCGACCAGTCATCTGCATCGTCGGCGACGGCGGCTTTATGTACGCATCAGGAGAGCTCTCGACTGCGGTTAAGTACGGGATCAACTTAGTGACCGTCGTATTCAACGATGGGGCGTACGGCAACGTTGCTCGCGATCTTGATCAGGATTTCGGCGGATCGTACGAAGCCGACTTCGTGAACCCTGACTTTGTCGCTATGGCGAAAGCGTACGGCGGGGAGGGTTTCTTGGCCACGAGCCCTGCGGAATTGACCACCGCGCTCCGATCGGCGATCGAAGCTGACGCTCCGAGCATAGTCGAAGTTCAACTCGGCCGTTTGCCGCGACCCAAGGCGTGGACCGCACGGGCTCCGTGGACGAAACCGCAGACTGGTCTCATCGACTAGATAACTGTCCGATATTCTGCGAAATAATCCGGCAGGGAAACGCGTTTTACCCAGTTGAAACGCGGATGCCCGATTCCATAGCATTCGACGCATCACGTATTACGGTCACTGATTCCGATGGAGGAGTGGGCCGATGTTGATGTCGAAAAATCGATGCATGAAGTGCAACCGGGGCAACATGAGGTTGCAGTCGGACGCCTACAGTGTCTACTTCGCTTGCATCACCTGTGGGGCGACGATGGTCACGAGATGCCCGCACTGTGAGACACCAAGCATCGCAGTTGACATGAGTCAGCCAGTTCCGATCATCCGATGCCGTTCATGCGAATGTGAAAACGGCGAGTTGGCGAATCCGGAATGTAGCCACGCAACTGTGGCCATCGCGCTCTAGCCGCGTTAGCCTCTAGGTGATGGCTGCGAGATGGTCACTGTGCCATCCCTGCCATTCGGACCAACCGCCACTCGGCAATTCATTGACAATTGTGTACGAGCAGTTGGGCATTCTGGGTCGTCGCCGGTAGTCGAAATCGCGGTCGGCCAAGTAGTCCAGAATCGCACCGATTGTTCCGCCGTGGAGGAATCCCACGACACGATCGCACTCTCTGGCTTGGGCGTGCGCGAGCAGTTCTTGGAACCCTCTGATTATTCGCGCGGAAAACTCGACCGGGTTTTCCCCGCCGAATCGGGAAAAGTCCAAGTCGACGCGGTGGTTGACGACATCCTTTTTGAATTCGACCGGCGCACCTTCGATGTCACCGACTTCGATTTCATTGAGGCCGGATATGCGAGTGAATTTGCGCGATGTAAGGTCTGCGAAAACCTGCGCGGTCTGGACCGCGCGGGGTAGAGCGCTCGAGTAGCAACAATCGAAATCTACTTCAGCTATGGCTTTAGCTACGGATTTAGCCTGGGCGAGCCCTAGCACCGTCAATCCGTGATGCGGCTGGTACAAGCCGTCTTTGCCTACGATTGTTTCGCCGTGTCGGACGAGCCAGATTTGCATGGTCGAAGCTGTTCTGTGCGTTTTGGGACGGGTGATTCGGGTGAATCCACTTACAATTACCGCCAAAGCTCTATTTTGCAATATGCGAATGTTGACGCGGTTTAACTCGTGGTCGATAACCTCGTAAAGGGTGGATGAGATGAAACCTGACGGAACCGTACAGATCGGATTTATCGGAGCAGGGTGGTGGGCTACCGCCAACCACATGCCAGTTTTCGCCGAACGCGATGACGTGGAGATGACGGCGGTTTGCAGACTTGGAGCGGATGAGCTCCAGTTAGTGAAGGAAACTTTTGGGTTTGTCCACGCCACTGAGAGCTATGAAGATCTCCTCGAGATCGAAGGCCTCGATGGAATCGTGGTCGCCACGCCACACTCGCTACACTTCGAACACGCGATGGCTGCTCTGAACCGCGGTTTGCATGTGATGTGTGAGAAACCACTAACTACAAACGCTGCAGACGCTAGAGCGCTTGTCGCTGAAGCCGACAAACAAGGCGTTCAGATCGTAATCCCGCATGGTTGGCACTACGCGCCATATATCCAACGGGCCAAGGAGATCATGGATTCGCAACCCGTCGGCAACATCGAATATGTGATGTGCCACATGGCATCTCCAGTGCGAAGCTTGCTGGAGGGCAAAAGGTTCCTCGCGACCGGCGGAGGGGCTGGCGACAATATGTTCGAACCCGGTGCCGATACGTGGGCAGATCCAGTTGTAGCAGGCGGTGGATACGCTCTGGCACAAATGACGCACTCTGCAGGCATGGCTTACTGGCTGACAGGGTTGAAACCCGCAACCGTCTATGCAATGAACTCGGCACCCACCGCGAAAGTCGAGCTGTACAACGCTTTTACTGTCGGTTTCGAAGGGGGCGCGATCGGCACCTTCTCAGGCGCTGGAGCGTTACCGCAGGATCAAACTTTCCAGCTCGATATCAGGGTCTTCGGCGATGAAGGCGCTTTCGTGCTCGATATCGATCGGGCAAGACTCGAAGTGCAACGGCATGACGGCGATCACATTGTCGTTGACGTAGATGCAGATGCAGGGGAATACTACGGCGGTGGACCGGCCGACAATTTCACAGACATCGTGGCGGGTAAAGACGTTGTCAACTACGCTCCAGGCTGGGCCGGGATGCGCGCGATTGAGATGATCGACGCTGGTTACAGGTCGGCACTCTCGGGCGTGGTCGAAAAGGTATAGCGAACGGGAAGAGTACGTGAAGTCAACGCAAACTGCTCGAAAAACGATCCTGGTGGTTGAGGACGACCCGTCCTTGCTGGCCACACTGGAGTTCAATCTCGAGACGACGGGTTATAACGCGTTGACAGCCACCGACGGAGCAACGGCACTCGATATTCGCAGGTCCAACGATGTCGATCTGATCGTCTTGGATCTGTCCTTACCCGTGATGGGCGGTATACAGGTGTGTAAGGCTTTACGAGACGCGGGTGACACCGTACCGATCATCATGTTGACGGCTTGGCATGAGGAAAGGCAAAGGGTAGATGGGTTGCGCAGCGGGGCAGACGACTATGTAACGAAACCCTTCAGTCTGCGCGAATTGATGGCGAGGATCGAATCCCAGTTGCGCCGGGCGAATATGCTGGCAGGCGCGTCGTTGACGAGCAACGGCAAAAACAGACATGTAATCCGGGTTGGAAACCTTGAGATCGATTTGTTGCGCAGGACGGCAGTATTGGATGGATACGACCTTGACCTTAGAACCAAAGAGTTCGACCTACTCGTACACCTCGCGTCGCGACCGGGTCGAGTGTTTTCGCGCGCGCAGTTGCTCGAAGGCGTATGGGGCGACGAACATCCCGGCGGATCGCGCACCATAGACGTTCACGTATCGCTGTTGCGTCGAAAGTTGGAGGCCGATCCTTCGAATCCAGAGAGACTGGTCACAGTGCGAGGCGTCGGGTACCGCTTCGTTATCTGAGCTATGCCGGATCTATGCAGCATCTTAGATCCCGTTCCGCTTAAGTGGCGCTTCACGACCGCTACGGCCGTGCCGTTGATCGTCGGATTGATTCTCTTTCCGTTGGTTGGATTCTGGTCGATAGCAGCCAGTTCGCTGATCGCGGTGACGGGAATCTGGATGTTGGGCAGGCGTCAGACGCGGTATTTCTTGCGAACGGCTGTTGGCATCCTGAGAACGCGCGCGATCGATCGAAGGCACCGACTTCCCATTGAAGGGCCGCAGGAACAGCAACGTATCGCGCATGCCGTGAATCGGTTAGCGGACAACGTCGAGCAGACGCTAGTGGAGTCTGATCGTAACCGGCGTTACTACGAGACGATTTTGAGCGGATTGACCGCCGGGATACTGGTGGTCGATGCGGAGGGGATGTTGCAATATGCAAACCCAGTGGCATGCGAAATGTTGGGTTTCGATCTCGACGACACCGAATTGAGACTGACTCCACTGGCGGCCAAGGTGGGCATCTTCGAGATCAACGAGGCCGTGATGATCAGCGCGACTACCGGAGAAACGGTGCGCAGGATCGTCGAGGTTTTCGATGAGCACCGCCATTTCGAAGTGGTCGTACGGGGGCTTCCACCCGAAGATTCCGGTCTAGGCCGTTCAGTGGTCATAGTTAACGAACGCACCGAGGAGATCAGACTCGGGGTTTCGATGAGAGAGTTCGTGGCGAACGCTTCTCACGAGTTGAGGACTCCGATCGCGTCGATTCAAGCGTCGGTCGACACTCTGAAACTAGGGAAACAACTGTCGCCTGACACCGCCGAGCAGTTCTTGGACCGCATCGATGACGGTGCCCAGCGAATGGCAGCGCTGGTCACCGAGTTGATGGATCTGACTCTGTTGGAAACGGGACGCGTCACATTACACAAAACCGAGATATCTCCACGAAACCTTATCGACGCCGTAGTCGCTAGCCATGGGCCCGTGAGAGATCCGCAAGGACATGAAATCGTGATCGAGGTTGATCGCGATGTTCCTGACATATCGATCGACGTCCCTAAGGTTGAACGCGCATTGGGAAACGTTTTGGCCAACGCGCAGAAATTCACACCGGCGGGCGGAAGCGTCAAAATTTCCGCCCGATTTGATGAACGAGCAATCAGATTCGACGTCGAGGATTCCGGCGAAGGTATCGATCCCGAGGAACTTCCTCATATTTTCGAGCGTTTCTATAAATCCCCGAGGTCTTCAGGCGATCGGACAGGGTTTGGACTGGGCCTCGCGATTACGAAAAACATCGTCGAGCTGCACGACGGTAGCTTGGAAGTGGTGAGCACCACTGGCGAAGGTTCACGATTTTCGTTACGACTACCGATTTCATGATCGATGCGAATCTTGATCGGTATGTAAATCGTACTTAACGATGATGTTGCATCTTGAGTCTCAAGGGTGATTCGAATCGCCCCGTTGTGTTGAAAAACCATCGACATCAGGAGACCCGATGCAATATTCGTTTATAAGGCACGTGGCAAATGCCAGAAGCCTATTGATCATCGGCCTACTCGCCACGGTATTCGTGGCCGCGTGTAGCGGCGACGAACCTAAACCTACTGCAACCACGGACTCCGCAAAATCGGCGGTTGGAAACGAAGTAACTCAAGATGAATCGTTGTCGGGCGAGATTTTGATTGATGGCTCGTCCACTGTTTATCCCGTAACGGTCGCAGCCGCTGAGGACTTCCGCAAAGAGCACCCCCAAGTCCAGATCCCGGTGGGCATTTCGGGGACCGGCGGCGGCTTCAAGAAGTTCACCAAAGGCGAGACGGTAATTTCCGATGCGTCGCGACCGATCAAGGACTCTGAACGCGAATTGGCGGCAGAGCATGGCGTTACATTCATCGAATTGACCGTCGCCTACGATGGACTGTCGGTTTTGGTTAATCCTGACAACGATTGGGCGACGTGCTTGACGACCGAACAGTTGAACGAAATCTGGAGACCCGACAGCGAAATCTCAAACTGGAATCAAGTCGACTCAAGTTACCCGGACCGGGAAATTGTCCTTTACGGTCCGGATGCGGACTCCGGAACTTTCGACTATTTCACGGAAGAGATCAACGGCGACACCGGCGTGATCCGTCACGATTTCTTCCCAGCAGTTGATGACAACGTACTAGTGCAAGGCATCGCTGGTGACCGAGGCGCGCTGGGATACTTCGGTTACGCGTATTACATCGCCAACTCGGACAAACTCAAGCTAGTGGGTGTCGACGCCGGTGACGGCTGCGTCGAGCCTAGCGAGGAGACCATCAACGGCGGCACCTATAACCCTTTGAGCCGTCCGCTCTACGTCTACGTCAGCATCGATGCTCTTGAACGGCCCGAAGTTCGCGCATTCATCGAGTTCTACCTCGAAAACGCCGCAATCCTAGCCGCCAGTGTCGGATACGTCGGCTTACCGCAGGAGATGTATGACGAGGCTTTGGCGTTGGTAGCCAATTCCGTTGCACAAAGCCAAGTAAGCCGCTGATCTAACACGCGATCAGGAGTAGTGTTGAGGTTGTTGCCCCTTCCAATCGGCACTAGAATCTGAATTGAACTCCACGCGTGTCCTAGGTGAATTCAAGTCATCGGGATTTCTTGGCGTATGGGTGCATTTTGATCTTGGATCGACCAGAAAATCGCAATCGGATGGAAATCGACTGCGGTAGAGCGCCGAGCGATCGGTGTAGGCTCTGATCAACCAGTGATCGACGAAAGCACAAGCACCCACACCCGTCCGACAACTCTGTCGTTGCGGAAAGACGAAGACCGACTCGCCAAGCATCGTTCGCGAAGGCACTTCGAACAAGCGGCGGTTTTATGGGTCCTCAGAGCAGCGGCGCTCATCTCGATCCTGACGACTATCGGCATCGTCGCGGTACTCGTTTCACAGAGCATTGGATTCTTCCAAGAAGAGGTCTGCGTACTTAACGAAGGGGAACCGATCAAGCCGTGCGAACCGGGCGTTAATGGCACCTTGACGCACGTCGGCATCGTCGATTTCTTGACCGGTACCAACTGGTCTCCGCTTTTCAAGCCATACCGTGACCTAGGACAATCGTTCGGAGTTTTACCTCTGGTTGCGGGCACTTTCCTAGTCGCGGCTGTAGCCGGGCTGGTCTCACTTGGGTTGGGTATGGGTGCCGCGATATTCCTATCCGAGTATGCTCCCGAAAACGTCAGGAGGGTGATCAAACCGATCTTGGAGGTGTTGGCCGGAATACCGACGGTGGTTTACGGCTATTTCGCACTTCTTACGATCGGGCCGGTGTTGCGCATCGTGATTGGTGAAGAACATCTAGGCACCTTCAGCGCGTTGAGCGCGGGGTTGGTCATGGGCATCATGATCATGCCCATGGTCACGACGTTGAGCGAGGACGCGATGATCTCGGTGCCGCGATCGCTCCGCGATGCCGCCTACGCCCTTGGCGCTACTCGGTTCGAGGTCGCGACGAAAGTCGTGGTTCCGGCGGCACTATCCGGTATTGTGTCATCGTTTATCCTCGCCGTCTCTAGGGCAGTGGGCGAGACGATGATCGTTTATTTGGCCGCGGGCGGACGTCCTAATTTGACGTTCAATCCGCTTGAAGCGGTGCAGGCGATGACAGCGTTCATAGTCAACGTGGCATTGGGCGACACTCCGCACGGAGAGATCGAGTACTACACGATATTCGTCGTAGGACTCTTGCTCTTCATCGTCACATTGGTGATGAACATCATGGGACGTTGGGTCGTTCAGCGCTTCCGCCAGCAATACGAATAGGCCGTAACGAATGACCCCGCGAACTCAAGGCACCAAGCGGAAAACGTACCGGATTGCCCGCGACAACGTCTTCGCCGCGTTGTTCTTCGGTTCGGTTGTGGTAGGCGTGTTGGTCTTGGCATGGTTGCTGATCGAGGTTTTTGTCGACAGCGTCGGCTGGTTGGACTGGCAGTTCCTCTCAAGCTACTCTTCCAGGCACCCGGTCGAAGCTGGTGTATTGGCACCGATCGCTGGAACGTTTTGGGTCATCATCTTGACCGCCGTAATGACGGTGCCTGTAGGTATCGCGACCGCGATATACCTCGAAGAATTCGCACCGGACAACCGCGTCACAAGGTTGATCCAGCTAAACATTTCTAACTTGGCCGGTGTTCCGTCGGTTGTTTACGGCCTGCTCGGATTGGCGATATTCGTACAGTACCTGTTTGACGGTCAACGCAGCCTACTTGCCGGAGCGCTCACGTTGTCGCTGTTGGTGATGCCGATCGTGATCATCGCATCGCAAGAGGCGATCCGCGCTGTGCCGCCTAGTTACCGCGACGCCGCCTATGCGATGGGTGCGACGCGCTGGCAGGTAGTAAAGATGGTTGTACTGCCGCAAGCCGTCCCTAGCATGATGTCGGGAATTATTCTCGCGATGTCTCGGGCCATCGGCGAAACTGCGCCGATCTTGGTCGTTAGTTCGTTGGTATTTATCACCTACGTCCCGACCTCGCCGTTCGATCGCTTCACGGTGTTGCCACTACAGATCGTGACTTGGGTATCGCAGCCACAGGATGACTTCAGGCACATCGCGGCCGCTGCGATCGTGATTCTGCTGGTAATGTTGCTCTCAATGAACGCGGTAGCGATTTACATCCGGGCCAAGTTCCAGCGGCGCGCCGAGAACTAGGCCTAAAGCGTCAAATCGTCAATGATCTCGGCGTTAGGGATCTGTTGCAAAACGCTGGGATCTGCTTTGATCTTGGTTGATCGACTTCCTCCGCCGAGAATCACGTAAGGCTGCTCGAGCAGCGACGCGTCGATGTATATCGGAATGTCGGTGGGAAGGGCGAGACACGTCACACCGCCAATCATCATCCCGGTAAGTTCCACGGTCTCTTCAGCCTTCGCAAACGATGCGCGTTTAATCCCCATCAATTCGCAGACCCTGTGATTGACGTCGATCCGCTTGTCCGCGCGTACAACGGCAGCACAGTGTTGTTTCGCCCCACGTTTGCTGGCTACGATGATCGTGTTACCCGACGTTTCGATCGGAAAACCGTACTTTTCGCAAAAATTCAAGGTGTCCGCGAATTCGGGATCAATGTTTACAACGCTGTAATCGGCCCCGATTTCATCCAAGAACGACGTAACCCGGGTTTCGATTTCTCGACTCTGATCTGTCAATATCCACCTCGTTGTATCAACTCGAAATTGAGAGCGCTCATATCTAGCGTATTATCCTGAGTCGAAGATGACCTGCTGGATGATCAATACGACCCGCGAAAACTACGCGATCACCACCGAACGCGGTTTCGATCTTTTGGGCGTAGACCAGCCCAACTCCCGTAAAGCGACGCAGATGTCGCCAGGTGATCGCTTGGCATTTTATGTTCGGGACGACCGAAGTTTCGTCGCCACTGCAACCGTCACAGGTCGTTGTTTTCAGGAGCAGACGCCGATCTGGAAATCGAGCGCGAAACGTGAACGCTTCCGGAACAGAGTGAATATCGAACCTGACATCATCGGAGATGAGGGCGATTGGGTAGACGGACTCCAAGTGGGTCCGACCTTGGAATATGTCAGACGATGGCCGCCCGAGATGTGGGATTTGGCGCTGTTCGGCATGGTGCACATCATTTCGAAGCGCGACTTTGACTTCATCGAAGGCGAGTTGTCGCGATTTCTGGACGAATCCGAACCCGAATCACCCTTTGATTCGGAAACCAGTTCAGAAGAGCCAGTTACCGTCGGAGCTGATGACGACGAGGACGACTAGCGTCCTGTTCACGCTGCCAGCGGTTCCGCTTCGGTAACGCCATCCATCAACACGAAGCCGGTTTTTGAAACACTGGATTTCATCCGTGCCGGCGTTTCATCTACATCGAAGTTGGAGGCGTAAAGTCGGTTCAGCTCCACAACGTCGTTTTCCGAAATCGGCCCGATCCCCGAGGCGGCGACGTATTCATCCAACATCTCCGAGCTGGTAATCGTCGGCGTGCACGAAGCGACCACATCAGGCCCTAAACAGAACCGGATCGCGAGTTGGCCGATCGTCGCGTCGTAGTTTTCGAGCAGGAAATCGATGTTTGCCAGTTTGCGGATCGTGGACCGCATCCACATCAACCTTCGATAAGATCGGTGGTCGGAACTACTGAACGGCGAGTCGTCAAGAACCGTGTCCTTTGTGTAGGTCCCGTCCAACATGCCTGAAGCGTGGGGGACACGAGTGAAGATGCCGACATCGTTGGCTTCGGCAGCGTCCATGATTGCCCTCGCAGGATCCTGCTCAAGGATTGAGTAGATGATCTGCGCCGGTACGCATCGTTCTGAAACCGCCGCGATCCCTTCGTCCTGCCACCCCAGATCCGGGCCTACCGCAACCGCGTAGTGGCGAATTTTCCCTTCGGATTTCAATCCCTCCAGTGCCTCGAACGCGTCGTCGGACCTGATCGCGTCGAGCCGCGGATTGTGCATCTGATACAGGTCGATGCAATCTACGTTTAGCCGCGCCAGCGAGTCTTCGCACGCCTTGGCGATCCCGGACGGTGTCCAATCGTGAGGACGCTCGCGGTGGCCTTGCCGAGGGGCTTCAAGGTCGTAACCGAATTTCGTCCCGATCACCAATTCCCGCAACTCCGTCGGATTGAAGGCGTCCGCCAACACAGTCTCACCGTAGCCGTCGCCGTAAGCCGTTGCGGTATCGAAGAAAGTGATACCTCGATCGCGCGCCTCTCGCAATAGGCTCACACCGAATTGCCGATCGGTGACTCCCCACCATGTAGTCGCGACGCTCCAAACGCCGAAACCAACCTCGGAGAGCAACAAATCAGTCGATTTGAGCCGTCGGAAATTCATCGCGTGGGGGCCATTACCTGAATCAGGCTTGAATCTCTCCAGCGCGTTCAGTCCAGTCTGATTCATTGAGAACGGGCACTGAACCACTGATGTCAACAGCCGGTTTGATGTCAACCCAAGACTTGCAACCTTTGTGATGCGGTTCGATCGGTACCGACACCGGTTCAAGCAACTCATAGGTTCTCAGCAAAATCAAGCTCGCTGCATGGCGCGGTTTCCACGCTATCCGTTTGGCGACGAATTCCTCGGTCCATACGTGTAAGTCGAATAGCAGATCAAGATGTTCATCGCGATCTATGCTCAATACATCGACGACTTCGGCCCATGCCTTGAACGTCACGGCGTCATGTTCATCGCCAAGCCGCGATTCAATCAAGTGCTGGAACTCAGGCTTCAACAGAGCGTGCGCCTCGTGGAAATGTGTAGGGTAGAGCAGGAATCTGCGATCTGCAATCTCGAAATGGCGGTTCGTCTCACGGATACCGCCTTTTCGCAAGAGAAACAACTGGTCGCCGGACGCAAGGGCTTCGATCGTGGCCGACCACTCTTTGAGGGCGATGTTGAGCGTGCTTTCCATTGTTACCCGCGGTTTGGCGAACGAGACGTAGGGTCGCTAAGTTCCAAAGGTTCGTTGACAGCTTTGTTTCGATTCTAGCCTTGGTGTACCTGATGGAGATATTCAATCCCACACTCGGCGGTTACTCAGGTCTTTCAACTCGATGCCTCTGACTGAGGCGAGGCACTCCGCCACTAGCCTTACATCCTTCGGCTCAGTCCACTTGGCACGGTTCTTTTTGAAGGGCTGAGGGTAGGAGTCCGTCTCCAAAACGATGCTTTCCAACGGAACTCTTTGCGCTACGTCCTGCAGCTCTAGCGAGCGCAGCAAAGGTTTGGCGAACGAAATCTTGAGCCCCAGATCTAGGACCTGACGAGCGTAGTCATAATCACCTTGGAAGTAGTGTGCCGCGCCACCCAAATTCCCAGCATCGTGCTCGGCGAGGATGGATAGTGCGGTACCGCGAGCTTCGAAACGACCGAGATCATCGAGATGCTCTCGGACGTGGAAAACCACGGGCAACTTCTGTCGTTTGGCGATCTCGATCTGCGCAGCAAATGCCTCCTCTTGCCATTCGTGGTTCGGGCTGTTGGGCATATGATCGATGCCGATCTCGCTCATAACGATCACACGTTCGTGAGACGCCATACTTTCGAGCGCGGCAACATCTTCAGCCGAGATCGGTGCTTGGAGATCGGATGGATGTATACCAACGCCGGCGAAGACGTTGGAATAACGCTCTGCGAGGGTGATAGCGCGTGCGGAATCCTCGATCGTGGTGCCAGCGGCTATGACCGTCGACACGCCCGCATCAGCGGCGCGCTGCAACATGCCGTCGACTTCGGACGGATCGTGTTGCTGAATGTGGGTGTGAATGTCGATCAGCATTCAGGCGATCTGTCGACTGCGTCGTCAGTATTGTCGATTATGCGTCTCAATGATTGAGCTGTCTCGTCTGCCCACGTCTCGATTTGGTCCCAGTGCCGGTAGTCGCCTTGAGGACTGAAGCGGATTATCGAGTCGACGAATCGCATCCAAAATGGGAGATTGCGTCGCCAATACGCGCCGCCGAAGGTGCCGGACGCAACAACGTTGAGGTGTACGTCTTCTTGAACGAACGCTTCTTCGACCCAAGCGTCATGCAATTCGCGCAACTTGCCCGGATGCTTCACATCGATCATGCCCACGCTGAACAGGACGATCGGGATGGACCGCAACCGTTCGTGGTTCACGACGAGGATCAGAGTCGGATCGGCCAGCCATTTGCCACCGTAGATCGGGGATCCGACAACGAGACCATCGTATTTCGTGATGTCGATCCCGAAGTTCGAGTGCAGCACATCAACGTCGAATCCGGCTTCGGTGAATCTTTCACCGATGCGCGTAGCAATCTCGGCGGTTGAGCCGTACTTCGTGCCGTATGTCACGAGGATACGCGCCACGAATCAACGAACCGAAGGAAAAAACAACCCCTCAAATGGGGATATGCTTAACGCACCGCTCGAACGCACGATCTGGGTGCTGGGAAAACTCATTCGAGTTGTTAGTATCCACGCGGAGACTTCCAAAGATGGAAACGGTTTTACTCTACATTCACATCTTCGCAGGTTCGACCGCATTGCTCGCAGCCGTAATCCCGGTTGTCACCAAAAAAGGTGGCAAAAACCACGTGAGGGCGGGGAGAGTGTATGCCTTGGCGATGACCGTCGTTTTCGTGACTGCGTTGCCGCTAGCCGTACTTGGTTCGGACGTCTTCTTGCTGATTATCGCGTTCTTCAGCTTTTACCTAGTGTTTGCGGGTTGGCGCTTCGCTCGTAACAGCGGGAGAAAACCTCATTGGGTCGACTGGGCCGGGGTGACAATCTTGGCGATTACAGGTTTGTCGATGTGGATGTACGGCGCGGTCATTGGACTATCAGGGGATTCGATGTGGATCGCGCTCGCCGTGTTCGGAACTATCGCTGTTGCTCTAAGCCTGGCGGACACGCAATATCACCGCAATTGGTCCGAATCGTCCAACCAACGGATACAACGTCATTTGACCAACATGCTGGCAGGAACCATAGCCACGGTTACCGCGGTTGCAGTCGTCAACGTAGATCTCGAACCCGCTTGGATAACTTGGATAGTTCCTACTGTATTGATCACGCCGCTCATTGTGTGGTGGAACGTGAGGCTCACCAGATTAAGGGTTGGTCGAGCGTGATCCCAACGATCCTGCTTGGCAATGATGTAGATCAAGCAATGCACAGATAACCTTTAGGGCATTGTTAACGGGATAGATTCGAAAGGCAGCGTGACCGATGCGACCAGGATTTGGACAGTTCAATACGCCGACACCTGAGTTCCTGAGGTTTGCGGCGCAATACGGGGTCAAGGACGTTTTGCTCGCCCAACCACAAATCCCTGATGCAGGCGGCAAGTGGGCAGTGAGCGACCTTGTGAAGATGCGGATTCAGGTCGAGAACGAGGGTCTACGTTTGATGGCGATCGAAAACGTACCGCTTACCTTTTACCAAGAGATCATCGTGGGCGGCCCGAACCGAGAACGGCAGATCGAAAACATGGTCGAGACGATCCGCAACATCGGGGCCGCCGGTATACCGATCTTCGGCTATCACTGGATGCCTTCACACGTGTGGAGATCGCAACCCGCGATAATCCGCGGCGGCGCACTCGCCACGGCCTTCGACAACGATGATGCGCAGAAGATGCCGAACACGCATGGTCGGGAACACACCGAAGAAGAGATGTGGGAACGGTTGGAGGAGTGGATCCGCATCATTACCCCCGTCGCCGAAGAAGCAGGTGTCCGTTGCGGAATCCATCCCTGCGACCCGCCAGTAGAGAAACTAGGCGGGATACCAATGCTGTTCCGGTCTTTCGACGCCTACAAGCGATTGATCGAGATCGTCGATTCCCCGAGCAACGGAATCGAGTTTTGCCAAGGCACGTTCTCGGAAATGGAAGACGCTGCGGATGGCGGCATCTACGACATGATCCGATACTTCGGAGAGCGCAAAAAGATCCTCTACGTCCACTTCCGCAACGTCTCAGGCACCGTGCCCAAATTCCACGAAGAGTTCATCAACACGGGGCACGTCGACATGCACAAGGCGATGCAGATCTATCACGAAGTCGGCTTCGATTCGTTCTTCATCGATGATCACGTACCGGACACATTCGAGGACACGCCATGGGGTCACCGCGGCAGAGCGTTCGCCAACGGCTACATCCAAGCGATGATCGAAGCAGTCACCAAGCAGTCTGCCGCTTGAGGCCAAGACCACCACAATCCCGTCATTCCGGCGAAAACCGGAATCCAGATGAGTTGGGTGGATTAGGAGACAAACGATGCCAGACTTCAAGGACGCAGTCCGCAGCGGTCTAATCGAATACATGGAAGGTCTCGAAAAGGTCCTTGACGGCCTCACCGAGGATGAGTTGCGATATCAACCGGCCCTCCACGCGAACTTTATCGAGTGGATCGTCTGGCATATGGCTCGTGTTGAAGACAGGTGGGTAAATCTAGTTCTCCGCCAAGACGACGATATCTGGGTCAAAGACGGGTGGTATAAGCGATTCGGAATGGATCCAGACGACTACGGTCGCGAAGACGACGCCGAAAAGATGCGCGCGATGCCAAAGACCGACATTAACGAGATGATGGACTACTATCGCGAAGCCAGAGTGGTCTCACTGGCGCACCTGGACGCCATGCCCGCGGAAGACCTCGACAAAACCTTTTACCACCCCCGACGTAAGGTCGCAGTCAGCGGCGCGTGGGTATGGGGGCACATTTTGGTTGAAGAAGCACAGCACCTCGGACAGATCGCCTACCTGCGCGGAATGATGCGTGGGTTGGACGGTTGAGCCGAAGTTGTGGCATGCAACCGTTTCTGGTAGCCATCGATTCGGGCCTCAATGAGGCGTTCGACAAGCTCAATCGTGCTTTGGACGGCTTGTCAGACGACGAGTTAAGATGGCAACCAACTTTGCACGCCAACTCCATCGATTGGATGGTCTGGCACATGGCCCGCGTCGAAGACAACTTGGTCAATGTTGTACTTCAAAAACGCCAACCCATCTGGGAACGCGACGGCTGGAGCGAGCGTCTAACCATCCCGTACTCCGGCGCTGGTGCCGGAATGACGATGGATGAGATCCGCGCAATGGGTCAAATCGATGTTCCACTCGTAATGGACTACTACCGAACGATCCGCAAGGAGACATCGGGCTACTTCGAGAATGTGATGCGCGAAGATGACCTGTCCAGAGTCATCGAACATACGAACTTTCGCGGTTGGACTGGCGCTCAAATCTTGGGCCGTCTTTTGTGCGAAGAAGCCGAGCACCTCGGACAGATCGAATACCTCCGAGGCATGATGAGAGGATTGAACAAGTGATGAAACCATTCTTGGTAGCGATAGATTCTGGTCTGAACGAGGCGTTCGACAAGTTGAAGAGGGCACTAGATGGCCTTTCTGAGGACGAACTCCACTGGCGGCCAGCATTGGAATCAAACACCATCGATTGGATGGTGTGGCACATGGCACGAGTTGAGGACAACTGGGTTAACGTCAGGCTCCGGGAGTCTGAATCGATCTGGGATCGCGACGGATGGGCCGAGCGCTGCGGCGTTGAGGTACCCGACAACGGCTACGGCCAGTCGGCGGAGGAGATCCGTGCCATCCCGCCGTTCAACGTCCCCTTGGTCATGGATTACTACGCGGCGGTCCGTCAAGGCACCACCGACTACTTCGAAAACGAAATGCAAGAAGAGGACCTCAACAAAGAGGTTCCGCATGCGCGCTACGATCCCATCAACTACGCATGGGTACTAGGCCACCTGCTGTGTGAGGAAGCCGAACATCTCGGGCAGATAGAGTACTTGCGGGGGATGATGAGGGGGATTAACAAGTAAAACCAGTATGAAGTAACTGTGCTATTATTGAGCAACCTCCCCCTGATCTTCGGTGATGGGGTTAAGACCGCCGCGAAAGCGGCGGTCGCTTTTTGTGAAACGAACGACCGTGTTGACCAACGTTTACATCGATGGCTTCAACCTGTTTTATGGGGCATTGAAAGGGTCTACTCTCAAATGGCTAGATGTGAGGCGGTTGGCCGAAACGCTTTTTCCGGATGATCAAATTAACCACGTCTACTACTTCACCGCGCGACTCAGGACAACCGACGGTAGCAGTGGAGGTCGCCAACGGCAAGACGTTTACCTGCGCGCTTTAGGGACCGTTCCCGCCTTGAGCTTGGTGTATGGCACTTTCCGTCGAAGAGGCGAATCTTGGGAAGAGAAGAAAACGGACGTGAATTTGGCTACGACACTGATTTTCGACGCGTTTTTGGGTGAATTTGAGCAAGCTGTCGTCATCACAAACGATTCGGATTTAGTCAACCCCATTCAACGGTTAAGAGATGAATTGGGGATGAGGATTACTGTCGTCAATCCGAGACGACGTCAGAAAACCCATCATGAATTGCGAGATGCGGCTACCGAGGTGATCCGCATCAAGGAAGAACACCTGAAGGTTAGCCAACTTCCCCCTAGAGTCCAAGATGTCTCAGGCAGATGGATTTCCAAACCGCCTCACTGGGATTGAAATGCGCGCTAAGGCAATCGTTGCATCCATGGAAATTGAACCGCTGCGACGGGGCAGCGGGACTGGAAAAAGGAATTGAAGCCATGCCCAACCCCCAAATCCCCCAACTCCAAGGCAACCCAATCTGGTTCAGTCTGTCAACCCCCGATCCGCAAGGAGCCAAAGATTTCTACACCGGCCTCTTCGGCTGGGAGTGGGCGGATGTTCCGATGTCGGGCGGCAACACCTACCACATGGCGATCAGGAACGACGTCAACATCGCCGGAATGTCTACCAACGACGATGTTCACGGAGTTGTTGGGGTTTGGGTCAATAGCGTCTACGTCAAAGACGCCGAACAAACTGCCGAACTAATAAAGGCGAACGGCGGTAGCATGCTTACCGAGCCCCACAACGCCGACGGTTGGGGCGTAACCGCGACGGTGGCCACGCCAGAGGGCGCGGTGTTCGGCCTGTGGCAAAGCCTGAAAGGCCACGGTGCCGACGTATTTGGAGAGCCGGGTTCGGTGTGTTGGGTCGAGTATCACACTCATGACTTGGCCGCCGCGAAGGCGTTCTATTCGACGGTCTTCGATGCTGAATTTGAAGAGATGAAGGTACCGGCTGACGACGGTTCAGGTGAGGTCTTCACACTGACAATGTTGTCGATCAACGGTGAACAAATGCCCTGTGCGTTCGCCGAGTTGCCAGATTCATCCATGCCCGCCACTTGGGCGACCTATTTCATGACTGACGACATCCACGATTCGGTTGCAAAGGCGCGTTCGTTAGGCGCTGAGTTGGTGTTGGGCGTGATCGACGTACCGCCGGGTTCGTTGGCCGCTTTAACCGATCCGCAGGGCGTACGTTTCAGTTTGTGGCAACCGGCAGCCTGAGGAATGAGACCTTTTCGCCACTTTGATTTTGAGATTACAGCTTCAAGTTAGATAATTATCGAGGTTTAGTTTTCCGTTTACAATGCGCCCAGCCCGGTAGGCCGACGCGCGAAGTCAGGAGATTGACATGAGCAGTTCACCTTCGCACGCCCAAGGAACCCCGGTATGGTGGGATCTCGCGTCAAGAGACGTCGACGCCACGAAAGCTTTTTACTCAGGACTGTTGGGTTGGGAATGGAACGACCTGATGTCAGGTCCACAAGGAGTGTTTTCGCAAGCACAGTTGGGCGACAAGGTAGTCGGCGGCGTCTACACATACAGCGAGGGGATGCCATTGCCGCCAGAACCGTTCACCTGGGTGAACGCGTTCTGGGTGGACGACGCCGAAGCCGCGATGGATCGCGCCGTTGAAAAAGGCGGATCAGTCATCATGCCTGCTTGCGACGATCCCGCTAGTGGTGGCAAGAAATCGCTCTTGAAAACACCCGAAGGTGCGCCGTTCGTAGTCTGGAGCGGGGACAAGGGTGTTGAGAACGAAGCCTACTGGGAAGTCGGTGGCGTTTGTTGGGTTGAGTACTACACTCGAGACGTTCCCGGGATCAATGACTTCGTCGGGCACGTCTTTGGTTCCCGATACCAGCGCGTTGATCTAACTCGCCCGCCCACGGATGGTGAAGACGCCGAGGGCGAAGTCGAATACCAGTATTTCTGGCTGAAGATTGATGGTGTCGAGCCGGATCGCGGCGGAATGATGGAGATGGATGAGATTTGGGGCGACATGCCATCACACTTCATGACGTATTTCCGAGTTGAGGATTGCGACGCCTCGGCTGCAAAAGCGGCGGAACTTGGCGGAATCGTTTGCGTACCACCTACCGAGATACCACCCGGCAAGTTCTCGGTCATCAACGACCCTCACGGCGCGACGTTCAGCATCATGTCGTTGCGGCCTATGGAGTAATCACTATCTGGCAATGCGACGCGCCAAACATCATTTCGACGCGTCCAAGCAAAAACACAATACGGCGAGAAAGGCCAACAATACATGCCGAAAGTCGAAAAATACGCTCAGGGAACCCCGTCGTGGGTCGATCTGTCAACCTCTGACCAATCGGCGGCGAAAGATTTTTACGCTACGCTTTTCGGATGGAAGTACGAGGACAACGACGCGGGTAATGGAATGATCTACTCCATGGCCCAAATCGGCGGTTCCCCCGCCGGTGCCATCGCTCCTCAGCAGCCAGAAGAAGCTCAGCAGGGCATACCGCCGCATTGGAACGTTTACATCACCGTTGACGATGTCGATGCCGTTGCCGAACGAGTGCCGGAGTTGGGCGGTAACGTGCTGATGGGTCCCATGGACGTGTTCGATGCCGGTCGTATGATCGTCGCCCAAGACTCCGTTGGTGCCGTGGTCATGTTCTGGCAGCCCAACCAACACATCGGAGCTGAAGTCCGAGACGAGCATGGTGCGTTGACATGGACGCTCGTGATGACCAGCGACAAGGACGCGACCGCTGATTTCTACTCGGAGTTGCTCAACATCGAGGTTGCAAGAGACGCGATGCCTTCGCCAGACGGCAGCACAGTGCACCAAATGATGGTGAACGGCGCACCCGTTGCCACCATCATGAACATGCCACAAAACCTGCTCGATATGGGGGTACCGCCGCATTGGGAGGTCTACTTCAGAGTCGACGATGCCAAGGCAGTATGCGATGCGGCAACTGCGAACGGCGGAATGGTTTACATGGGACCGGCGGATTTGGGCCCGATGGGAACGATTGGGTTCATGCAGGATCCGCAAGGCGCGCAATTCGGCGTTCAATCGCCGCCGGCCGGATGACCGAACAACGAAAGGAACACCGGATTTGAAAATCGAAAGCTACAAACAAGGAACACCGTGCTGGACTGATCTATCGACGACTGATCAGGACGGTGCCAAGGCGTTCTATTCGGAACTCTTCGGATGGGAATACCAAGACATTCCGATGGGCGAAGGTCAGGTCTACTCAATAGCCAAGCTCAACGGTTCAGACGCCGGAGCGATATTCACGCAGGTGGCTCAGGAGGCTGACGCTGGAGTCCCGCCGCACTGGAAGGTTTACATCGCGGTTGATGACATTAATGCGACCATTCCGAAAGTGACTGCCCTTGGTGGAACGGTGTTCGCAGATGAGTTCGACGAGGACGAGTCCGGGCAGATGGTAATGGCGCAGGACCCAACCGGCGCGATGATCCAGTTCTGGCAGGCGAAGGCGAACATTGGCTGCGAAGTCAGAGATGAGCATGGCGCATTGACATGGGTAGAGTTGCTGACTTCGGACCAGGACGGTGCCGGATCTTTTTACACCGAACTCCTCGGCATCGAACTTGACAAAGAAACCATGCCCACTCCCGAAGGCGGTGACTACCACATGTTGACCGTCGACGGAGTACCCGTGGCCGGCGTCATGCCTTCTCCCGACCACCTCGTCGAAATGGGTGTGCCTCCACACTGGGAGGTCTACTTCCGAGTCGACGATGCGACGGCGACCGTCGAGACCGCCAAATCGTTGGGTGCAACGGTCCACTTCGGACCGGAAGTGTTGCCGATGGTGGGTACGTTCGCGGTGATGCAAGATCCGCAAGGCGCGGTTTTCGGCATCCAGCAGTTGCCTACCGTCTGACGTCAGCCGCCTCGACCATTGCCGCTTATTGACCAATATCAACACGGAACGCCGTGTTGGGTCGATCTCGCAACCACAGATCTGACGGCGGCGAAAGAGTTCTACTCTGGACTATTCGGTTGGAGTTACTCCGAAGAACAAATGCCGGAGATCGGTATCGGCACATACTCGATGGCGATGGTGAACGGCCAAGCGACCGCGGCGATATACGAACTGGGCCCTGATCAGTTTCGGTCTCACCCCAAGCCGACTTGGAAAGTCTACGCCTCTGTCAATGACATCAAAACGGTTATTGACCGAACCTTGAGGAAAGGCTACACCGTCCTCGCCGATCCCACCGACATCGATCGAGCAGGGCGCGTCGCCGTAATTGAAGACCCCACCGGTTGCCAAACCACCATTTGGCAACCGGGAGAATTTCAAGGCAGTCTCTTCCGAGCAGAGCCGGGGGCGTTGACCTGGCTCGAACACGTGACAAGTGATCTCGAACAATCCGTGCGCTTCTACGAAGACGTGCTCGGCATCGCGACTGCAACTGCTCCGCAGGGCAGTCTAAACGAATACACAACGTGGAAAGTCGACGACATTCCAGTCGCAGGCATGTTTCAATGGCCGGAGGAGATGATCGCGGATGGCGTGCCTTCCATGTGGTTTGTCTACTTTCAGGTCACCGATCTAGAAGCGACTTTGGAAATTGTGATTTCCAATGGCGGGCAGGCGATGGCCGGCGAACCTGCGACTAACGATGTCGGACGTTTCATCGTGCTGCGCGACCCGCAAGGTGCCGATTTCTGCGTAATCGAACCGCACCAAAGCTAAGATCGTTCGGTAAAGATCGAACGCAGGGACACCCCCCCCAATGCCTCATTACACCAACCTCAGCCATGGATCGCCCTTCTGGGTCGATTTGAATTCGCCCGACTTCGCATCTTCGATGTCGTTCTACGCGAACCTGTTCGGTTGGGACTACGAGGAGGCCCCTCCTGAGGCTGTCGGCGGAAGACGCTACGCGTGGGCGACAATTTCTTCCGGGTTTTCTGCCGGAATCTCCGCTTACACCGACGACGAGATCGCATCCGGCGCGAAGCCTCGATGGAGCGTCCAGCTGTTGGTCGATGACATGGACGATGTCACGAAGCGAGTCGCTGATTATGGCGGTTCAGTCGTTCAGAACCAGGCAGAGGTAGGGGAGTACGGCATCGGCGCTGAGATCGCGGATCCGACTGGTGGCCGAGTAAATGTCTGGAAGGCATTCCAATCCGGACCCACGATCAAGCATGAGCACGGTTCGATGCAGTGGTGCGAGCTGATGACGCCCGATCCCGATGCGGCCGCGGCGTTTTTCAGGCGAGTGTTCCATCTGCATACAGACACAATGGAAATGCCGGACGGTTCGTCGAACTACATCGTCCACACACAAGACGGACCGGTAATGAGCATTAGCGCACTCGGCGGTCTGTCAAACGAGTTGATCGAACGGTTGGGTGGTCCGACGTGGGTCGTATATTTCAACGTCGACGATGTGGACGCAGCGTCCGATCGTGCGGTAAATCGCGGCGGAGAATTACCCGATCCGCCTTGGGACGTGCCCGGCATCGGCCGAATGGCGTGGATCTACGATCCACAAGGCGCCTTGGTCGCTCTGATGAACCCTGAGATCGATTGATACGTCAACTGCGATCACGCCGTGTACCATTTCATGCGGAATTCACGACGCAAGGGACACGGCAAATGACAACGGCTAACTTCGGAAAACGACTTGAGGGCAAAGTAGCCATCGTTACGGGTGGCGGAGGTGCGATGGGTGGCGCTCAGTGCCGGTTGTTTGCGGAACACGGCGCAGCCGTATGCGTTGCTGACTTTCGGATCGACGCTGCCGAAGCCGTGCGTGCCGAGATCGCCGAGAACGGTGGCAACGCCATCGCTTATGAGTTGGATGTGCGGGACGAAGCCCGTTGGGCGGATTGCGTTGACGCGACGGAAGAGGCGTTCGGGCCAGTGAGCATTTTGTGCAACAACGCGGGCGCGAATTTCAGGGTCAGCTTCGATGAACAGACCTTGGATATGTGGAACATCATCATGGATTCCGGTCTGACCGGCGCATTTTTGGGTATCAAAGCGGTCGTGCCGTCGATGCGGAGAGCCGGCAGCGGAGCGATCCTTAACATCGGGTCTTTAGCATCGATCCGTCCCGGCGGCGGATCGCCAGGATACGCGGCGCAAAAAATGGGTATGGTAGGACTGAACCGCGCTGCCGCTGCGAGTTACGCGAAAGAGAACATCCGGTCGGTCATTATCTCTCCCGGCCACGTCGATACGCCGTTCATTCGAGGCAATAACCCGTACAGCCCAAACGATGCCTCAACTAGCATCGACAATCCCGAAAACTACGAAGGCAGACGTTCAAACACGCCGATGGGCCGTTTAATGATGCCTGAAGACTTGGCAAACGCCTTCCTGTTCGCCGCGTCGGACGAAGCCAGCGGCGTTACCGGCTCGATGATCACGGTCGACGGGGGCGCGGCTTTATGATGAGAGTATGAGGACTCTCATTTCTGGTGCTAGTGGTTATATCGGGCAGGCGTTAACGAAAAGGTTGCTCGAACGCGGCGATGAGGTGGTGCACCTCGTCCGACGCGAACCCAATCCCGACGCGGAAGTTGAAGAGGTTCGATGGGATCCAAACGATCCCGATTCAGTCGACATTGAATCACTCGGTGATCTCGATTCCGTTTTCAACTTCTCAGGCGCAACCGTCGCGAAACGTTGGTCCAAGCAATACATCGACATCATCGCGGCTAGCCGCATTGTTTCAACCAATACTTTGGTTGAGATTTGCGACCGGTCGGAGACGCCGCCAAAAGTTATGATCACCGCGTCCGGCGTAGGAGTCTACGGTCACCGCGGAGACGAGCAACTCACCGAAGATAGCGAACCTGGCGAAGGCGTATTGGCCGAGGTCGCTATCCCTTGGGAAGCTGCGACTGCAAGCGCGTCGGAGTTCGGTGTCCGGACCGCAACGGCACGCTTCGGCATGGTATTGAGCGCCGACGGCGGAGCACTGCCTACATTGGCGCGACCGTTCAAGTCTGGATTGGGTGGAAGGCTCGGAAACGGTCGACAGTGGACGCCGTGGATCCACCTCGATGACGCCGTCTCAGCATTGCTGTTC
Organism: Dehalococcoidia bacterium; assembly: GCA_965207515.1. GTDB lineage: Bacteria > Chloroflexota > Dehalococcoidia > Lucifugimonadales > Lucifugimonadaceae > Bin127. Next base: position 562,308 of record OZ242286.1, read on the forward strand.
ATCGCGGATAACGAATCGCTAGAAGGCCCCGTCAACGTCGTCTCGCCCGACGTCGTGAGAAACAAAGACCTCAGCCAAGCCATCGCCGACGCGCTCGGCAAACCGAACTTCGGTTGGATGCCAGCAATCGTCGCGAAGATCGTAATCGGCAACTACATCGAAGAGCTAGCCATCAAAAGCGCCTTCGTCATCCCTGAGAAGCTTCTCGATGCAGGTTTCAAGTTCGAACACCGAAACCTGCGCGAGTGTCTAGAAGAAGAGCTAGGACGACGCGGACCTGCATAGAAGGCAGGTGACGCAGCAGAGGCGATCTGCCGCTTTAATCCCCGTTCTGCGCGATCATCTGCCGCAACACGTAGGGCAGAAGTCCACCGTGCTCGTAGTATTCGGCCTCGATTCCCGTGTCCACGCGGCACAGTGCGTCGAATGTCTTCGATGAACCATCATCCGAGGTCACCGTTACAGTCAAAGTCGCACCCGGTTCGACGGAACCACCGATCCCGCCAATCGAGTACTGCTCTTTTCCGGTTAGACCCAGTGACTGAGCGTTTTGTCCATCTACGAACTGAAGCGGCACCACACCCATTCCGATGAGGTTTGCGCGGTGGATCCGTTCGAAACTCTCGGCGATGACTGCGCGAACGCCAAGTAGCATCGGACCTTTAGCAGCCCAGTCGCGGGAGCTGCCAGTCCCGTACTCCTTGCCCGCGATGACAATCAACGGCACGCCTTCCGAACGGTAACGCTCGGCGGCGTTGTAAATGCGCATCGTCTCGCCAGAGGGGTAATGGACGGTCCAGTCCCCCTCGTGATCGGGCGTCAACTGATTCCTTAGCCGGATGTTGCCGAAAGTCCCGCGCATCATCACGTTGTGATTCCCGCGTCGCGATCCGTAGGAGTTGAAGGCCCGTCGCGGAACATCGTTCGAAATCAGATGCTGACCCGAAGGTGCGCTAGGCGGAATGCTACCCGCCGGCGAGATGTGATCCGTCGTCACCGAGTCCGCCACGCTCACCAGTACGCGCGCGTCGGATATACCGGATCGAGCCTGCGGTTCTAGTTCGAAACCCTCAAAATATGGCGGGGACTGAATGTAGGTGCTACCAGGATCCCACTGGAAAAGCTGACCAGTCGCCGCTTCTAGCTCTTGCCATTGCTCCGGACCTTCATAGACCGCACCATAACGATCATTGAACTGGTCAACGCCAACCGCGCTTGCAACGGTCTCAGCGATCTCGTTTTGGCTCGGCCAGATGTCAGACAAAAAGACGTCGTTGCCATCGTCATCAACCCCTAGAGCATCAGACGTTAGATCAACGTCAATGCGACCTGCAAGTGCATAGGCGACGACCAGCATCGGTGAAGCTAGATAATTCGCCTTCACTTGCGGATGCACACGGCCTTCGAAGTTGCGGTTGCCGCTCAATACCGCAACCGCCGCGAGGTCGTGGTCGGTGACGGTATCAGAGACCTCTTGAGGCAAAGGCCCGGAGTTGCCGATACAAGTGGTGCAGCCGTAACCGACAGTCTGGAAACCCAACGATTCGAGCGGGTCCGTCAATCCGGCGCGGTCGAGGTAGTCAGAAACCACTTTCGAGCCAGGTGCGAGACTGCTCTTGACCCACCATTTACGTTCCAATCCTCGTTCAACGGCGTTTCGCGCAAGCAGGCCGGCGCCGACCATGACAGAAGGATTGGACGTGTTAGTGCAACTCGTGATCGCCGCGATCACCACGGATCCGTCCGTTACGTCCGCGCCATTCGATGACGCGTCAGGAAACGCATCTCGGAAGTTGGTTGACACGTCACTGAGCACGACACGATCTTGAGGACGCTTCGGGCCCGCCATGCTCGGTTCTACATCGTCGAGGTCGAACTCGAGTGAGACCGTGTATTGCGGATCGTCGTCGTCCGTAGGTGTCATATAGTTCGCTTTGGCGTATGCCTCAGCTAAAGCTACCGTTTCTTCGGATCGACCCGTCCTGCGCAAATAGTCCAACGTCTGATCATCAATCGGGAAAAAACCGCATGTCGCTCCATATTCGGGCGCCATGTTCCCGATCGTGGCGCGGTCCGCCACAGGCAAAGACGCCAGTCCGGGGCCATAGAACTCGACGAATCGTTCGACTACACCTACGCCACGGAGCATCTCGGTGATCGCCAGCACAAGATCGGTCGCCGTTGCCCCTTCCGCCAGCTTGCCGGAAAGTTTGACGCCGACCACTTCTGGAACAAGCATGTAGTAAGGCTGGCCCAGCATCACAGCCTCTGCTTCGATCCCTCCAACACCCCATCCAAGAACGCCAAGCCCGTTGATCATCGTTGTGTGCGAGTCTGTCCCTACGCATGTGTCAGGGTAGGCGACCGTTTCGCCGTCAACTTCCGTCGTGAGTACCGCGGAGGCCAGGAATTCTAAGTTGACCTGATGCACTATGCCCGTGCCTGGCGGAATGACGAGCATGTTGTTGAAAGCAGACTGAGACCACTTCAGGAGCTTGTAACGCTCGACGTTGCGCTCGAACTCCAAGTCAATGTTCCGGGCGAGCGCTCCTTCCGAAGCGAAGTAGTCGACCTGCACAGAGTGGTCGATCACGAGATCGGAGTGGACAACCGGGTTGATCACGCCCGGATCACCACCTTTGTCGGCCACGGCATCTCGCATCGCGGCTAGGTCCACAACTACCGGAACACCTGTGAAATCCTGCAACGTGACCCGACCCGGCATATACGGAAACTCTGTCGCCGGTGTCTGGTCCGGCGTCCATGAGGCCACGAGCCGCACATCGTCTTCGGTTGCCGGCCCGATGTGCGCATTGCGCAACGCATTTTCGAGTAAGACACGGATAGAAAACGGCAATCTAGAAATATCGCACAAACCCGCTTGCTCAAGAACCCCTAAGTCGTAATACGAAAACTCACGACCAAGTACTTCGAGACTTGTGAAAGAGTTGAATGGAGCGGTTCGCATAGGCCTGTTGTGTGCAGTTTTAAACGTTCAATCAGCGTCGATTCGCCTGAATCCTAATGTATCAGCACGACTTTGGCGACGATGTGGAATATCATTTTCAGCGCACAACATCCAAACGCCGCAATGGACAAATAGAAAGGCGGATCGCCAGCATGGGACACCCCAAAGACCAGTTAATCTTCGTCGGAACTTACACCAATCTTGGTGCGAAAGGCATTTATACGTGTCACCTCAACGGTGCTACGGGGCAACTGACTGAGTTGTCAGTTGCGACCGACAGCGGCCCTAACCCATCATTCGTGACCATCCATCCGAACGGTAAGTGGCTCTATTCCGTATCTGAGATCAACGATTTTGAAGGCGATGATGCTGGCGGCGTCAATGCGTACAGCATCGGCAAAAACGGCAAGCTTTCGCTGATCAATAAACAGTCCACCAAAGGCACCGGTCCTTGCCACTTGGTTGTGGAGCAGAACGGCAAGTACCTCTTTGTCGCAAACTACGCCGGTGGATCAGTGGCGATGTTCGAGGTCAACGACGACGGCAGCCTAAACGAAACCTGCGATTTCCACCAACATGCAGGCGGCAGCATGGTGGAGCCCAGTCGCCAGAACGAGCCACACGCCCACTCAGTTACAGTCTCGCCCTGTAACAACCAGCTAATCGTCTGCGACCTAGGTCTCGACAAGGTGTTGGTCTACGACATCGATCACGATGGCGGCAGGCTAGTTCTCAACGAAGCCGCCTCGGTCGATTCACCTCCCGGCGGCGGGCCACGCCACTTCGCTTTCCACCCGAACGGGGAGAACGCGTTCGCAATCAATGAGATAGGACTTACAATCAGCTGCTACGACATCGATCAGGAGTCCGGCGGTTTGACCGAGACGCACTGGGTGGCGACAGTTCCGCCTGACGTGTCGTACGAGGATGGGAACAGCACGGCGGACATCCATGTGTCGCCCGACGGTAAACATGTGTACGGTTCGAACCGGGGTCACGATACGCTGGCGATCTATGGATGGGATGAAAATGCCAGGATGCTTTACTACATCGGCAACGAGTCGACCCGAGGCAATACGCCGCGCAACTTCAATATAGATCCGACCGGCACTTGGGTCCTGGCTGAAAACCAAGATTCCGGCACGATACACACCTTCCGCCGAGACGCCGACACTGGCAAGCTACATCACACTGGGCACATGATCTCGATCCCCGGACCAGTCTGCATCCAGATGATGGATGCTTAATCTCGCGACGCTCACCAGCGAAAGGTTTCGAAGTTGAATCTGAATGATTCCGGACATCGGCCGGCGGTAGAAGCGCGTACCGTCGAGTTGGTCTACGACGACGGCCTCCCGTTCAAAGACCTTAACCAAAACGGTCGACTAGACATCTACGAAGACTGGCGCCTACCTGTCGAAGCGCGGGTCAGTGACCTGCTTTCGCAGATGACGCTAGCCGAGAAGGCCGGAATGTTGATGATCGATCAACTGAACGCCGATCTTGGCGGACAAGTCCCGGAACTAGGTGGACATCTCCTCAACGACGTGAAGATGCGGCGTTTCATCCTCCGCAACACCGTCTCAAACACGCCCGAAGAAGCTGTTGCCCACCCATTCTTCGGCGCACAGGTCAGCCCATACGAAATGGCTCAATTCACGAATGCCGTGCAAGAGATGTGTGAATCGTCACGTCTCGGCATTCCTGCGCTCTTCAAATCGAACCCCCGCAATCACTTCGAAGAAGGATGGATGGGCGGATTGGACGCCACCGTCGGCGCGTTCTCAGCATGGCCGAAAGAGGCTGGCTTGGCGGCAACCCGCGATCTCGATCTGATCGCTGAATTCGCCAGATCCGTGGCTAAAGAGTGGGTCGCCGTCGGAATCCGCGGGATGTACGGATACTGTCTCGATCTCTCAACGGAACCTCGGTGGTTCCGCATCACCGAGACGTTCTCCCAAGACGCCGATCTCAACAGCGAGATCGCCCGAACATTAGTCGAGAACCTCCAAGGACCAGCTCTCAACCACCGAAGTGTTGCGGTTACGATGAAGCACTTTCCTGGCGGCGGTCCGCAAGAGGGCGGGGCAGACCCACACTTCCCCTTCGGCAAGTTCCAGACATACCCGTCCGGCAACTTCGATTACCACCTCAAACCGTTCATCGCCGCGATCGATGCAGGTGTTTCGTCGATCATGCCGTACTACGGCGTACCGGTCGGTCAGCGTTATATGCCGAACGATGTTGGGATGTCGTTCTCCAGGGGCATCGTCACCGACCTGCTCCGAAACGAACTCGGTTTCGAAGGCAACGTCAACTCTGATACCGGTATCGCAACGATGATGCCTTGGGGCGTGGAGGACAAGACCGTCGGCGAGCGGGTCGCGATGGCCATCAACGCGGGCGTTGATGTGCTTTCCGGCTTCAGCGACAGCGCCCAGATGATTGAACTCATCGACGCCGGATCGATTTCCGAAACGCGCGTCGACGAAGCGGTTTCACGCCTATTGACGGAACAATTCCAGCTTGGCCTGTTCGAAAACCCGTTCGTTGACCCGAACCGCGCAGGTTACGTGCTGGGTGACCGAAATACACAATCAAATGCCAACACAGCCCAACGCAAAGCGGTAGTGCTGCTCCAAAACCGCAACCATCTGCTTCCTATGGCGATGCCAACGCCTAAGGAACGACCCAACCCCTTTGCCGCTCTCGGTTTTCACAGCGAAGACGATGACAAACCGGCACCCGAGCAGATCGAAAAGAAGATCTACGTCATGGGTATCGACGCCGATGTGGCCGGTAGACCCGACTGGAACGACTTTGAAGTCGTATCTGGCGATTACGATCCTGACCAGGATGAAAGCCGACCTGCGGTCCCAGACGATGCTGACTACGCGATCATCCGCGTCGTTGTCGGCAACAACAGCAAAATCGGCGGTGGTTTCCTCCCAGTGCCAGATCCCGACGAACTCGATCTGATCGCATTTTCCGACATGGCGGCATCCAGTTCTTGGGTAGTCCGACCGACGCTGGATGACATCAACGGCGTGATGGACGAGATTGGACCTGAAAGAACGATCCTAGCGATACGTTTCCGCCAGCCATTCGTCCTCGACGAATCAAGCGGTTTGCTCAAAGCAGGCGCGATACTTGCGACCTTTGGCGCGAGCGATGACGCTCTCATGGACGTCCTCACTGGCAAGCACGCACCAGCGGCCAAGCTACCCTTCGCCCTCGCAGAAACAGCCGAATCGATCCTGCGCCAAGACTCCGACGCCCCCGGCTACTCCGAAGAAGACACCCTCTTCCCATTCGGCCATGGACTGACCTTCCGATAATCGTTCGCCGACAAAATTAGGTCACCATGGTTGAACTGCGCGTCGATAACGTACCTGACGATCTATTGGAGCGGTTGAAGACGATCGCCGATCGGCGCCAATTGTCGATTGACGAAGTCGTAGTCGCTGTTATCGAGCGCGAAGTCAAGAAAACCGAATGGTGGGAACGGTGGGATAAGTTGCCGAGGATTGAAGTCGAGATTGATTCGGTGGTATCAATCCGGGAGGCGCTGGAAGAAAACGACCGGAAATTCGATGATCTTTGGGAACGGCGTCGTCAAGAGTATTCCTGTGCAGACGGCACGGAGACACCCGAGATTACTGCAACGGCAACCAGGGCTGAAACCATGCCGGCGAATCGGTCAGCCGAATCTCGTCTACCCATTTGACCCAGTCGTAACCCCGTCTCCCCGGCGCAACCAGCCGCATCGGAGCACCATGTCCGTGCCAAAGCGGTTCACCCCCCACTCGGGTTGCGAGCATCAAATCTCCGAATTCGTCCGAGGAGTATCGACGCGTGTAACCGGTGACAGAGTGGACGATGCATGCTCTGGAGTCGGCGTTTGCACCGACGTTGTCGATCACATCCGACAGCATCACGCCACCCCAAATCTGATCGGAATACCAACCGCTGGTGCAATCGAGCGTGGTATCTAACTCTGTGTAACTAGCCCCGAGCACGCCATTCTCGACGTCCAGCATAGACAGTTCGGTCGCGTCACCGTTGACATCGACAACCCTTAATCGCCAATCGGCGACATCGATCTCTGAGGGTTTGTCGTTCAACCAAGATGTGGTTGGGAACCTGTTTCCTTCGTAGGACCGCCGTTCGTGAGAGCCCGTGAAACGCCTTGTCGAACCTGCGGTAGGTATCGCGCGAATGATGTTTTCGCTAACTAACCAGGCAGCGGTACCAACTGCAAGCACTGACCCGAACCGCAACGCTTCCCTTCGTTCTGCGCTGTATCCCACCCTGAAGCGCGCCGTATAGGCCCACGCATGCCAAGCGATGAAGGGCAATATCGCGGCGCCGGCGTAGATGTGCAGACTCATGCCCGTCACGCCTTCAACGGCCCAAAAACCTCCGATGCTCCACACCACGCCGATGCTTAGCGCTATAAGTACCAGCGCCGACAGCAACACGGCGACGTTTCTAGGCCGGCCCCGCGGCGGACGGTTTAACGATCTGACGGCGAGCGCGACCTTCCAACCCAGCACGGCGATGATGCTGTAACCCAAAACACTGTGAGCTTGCAGAACGATTTCGTTCCGCATGTTGCCGCTCATCAGGCCGATCGCGCCAGTTACCAGCTCGCCCAAGACGAGCGTGAGCAGTATGAGATTGACCCACTTATGGCGCAATGCCGGCCTCCAAGTGGGAGTTCGTTTGGAAGTGCCAGTAGGTTAGACGTCTTCCATCTTTTCGGGCGTCATCAACTCCCAGAACTCGATACGCTGACTCTCAATGTGGTCTCTTACTTGGCCGCCGACCTGCAAAGCTTCCCGCGGGATACTGCCGCCAGACATGTACGGCGAACCCAAGGTGTCTTGAGTCCACTCGAGAACGACTTGATCTGAATCTCCAGGTACCGTACCTGCGTTGAAGTAAACCGTGCCTTTCGAGCGACCTGCCGACTCGTAGATGTCTTGTTGTTTACGAACTAAGGACGCCACAAGTTTCCCTTGGCGGTGCTTGGCTTGGTAGACCCTTCGGAGCATGTACATCGAGTTCGCTAACCTTTCAGTGGTTCAAAACATCTGGTCTGTCAATCAAAAACGCGTCTTACACGTTGCGATTACCATAATATTTGGAATTCGATTACTCATCCATCCACTCCCTTGTTCATCGGTATCAATCGAGAAAACGCGGCTGGTGAAAACCGTGTAGCCGCCTCCCCTGATCTCGTTTCAAAACTCACATCCGCTGGTCATAAGGTGGCAGTGCAAACCGGCGCTGGAGCCGCCGCTGGTTTCCCTGACGACACGTATGGGGAGGTTGGGGCATCGATCGCCAAAACAGAGCTAGAAGTCGCCCAAGCCGCCGAATTGATCCTCCATGTCGGCAAACCGTCCCAACGCGAAATTGTGGCCATGCGCACAGGGGCAGTGATCGCGGCAACATTGGATGCCCGCAGGGACGGTGGACTCATCGATTCGCTGGCGTCGGCAGGATTGACCGCGTTCGCAATGGAGCTGGTTCCACGTATCGCCCGCGCCCAAAGCATGGACGTCCTTTCGTCGCAGGCTTCGATCGCCGGTTACAAGTCGGTGCTCGTGGCCGCAGACACGCTTAGCCGATTCTTTCCGATGATGATGACCGCGGCTGGCACGATACCGCCCGCACGCGTTTTGGTGCTCGGAGCAGGGGTTGCCGGGCTGCAAGCCATCGCGACGGCGAAGCGGCTCGGTGCGGATGTCTACGCGTTCGATGTTCGAGCAGCAGCCGGCGAACAGGTCGAGAGTCTGGGCGCCAAGTTCATTGCGCCGCCTGAAGCCACCGACGCCGAAACTGTTGGTGGATATGCACGCGAGCAATCCGAAGACGAAAATGCCCGGCAGCGCCAATTCTTGGCTGAACACATCGTTAGAGCAGATGCAGTTATTACCACCGCCGCCATCCCTGGTCGTCAGGCGCCTCTGTTGATCGAAACTGAAACGGTGACTAGGATGAAGCCTGGCAGCGTGATAATCGACCTCGCGGCCGAGACCGGCGGCAACGTGGAGGCGACCATCGCGGGCGAAGATGTAAACGTGAACGGTGCCATCGTCAAGGGTCCCGTCAACGTGCCGTCGTCCATGCCTTACCACGCATCCGTGACCTACTCGCGCAACTTGGAGTCGCTATTGAACCTAATCATCGGCGACGACCTTGAAATTGTGCTTGATTTCGAAGACGAAGTCGTGGACGCAATGTGTGTCACTCACGACGGTGAGATTCGAGGGCACGCAATCGGCCGATGACGAGGAGTTAACCACATGTCGATCGAAGACCTCCTCATATCGCTCGCCGTTTTCGTTCTGGCGATTTTCGTCGGATATTTGACCATCACCCGGGTTCCACCAACGCTCCACACACCGTTGATGTCAGGCTCCAACGCTATCTCAGGCATCGTCATTGTCGGCGCCATCATCGTCGCCGGATCGATCGGAGGGTTGTTGGGCGCAATTCTCGGCGTAGTCGCCGTAACGCTCGCGACTATCAACGTCGTCGGTGGGTATCTGGTGACAGACAGGATGCTCCGCATGTTCCACCGAAGTGACGAAAACAGGCGATAACCCGTTCACATGGAAATCTCGTCTCAAGCCCTCGATAACCTCACGCTCGCCGCGTACATCACGGCGGCCGTCATGTTCATCATCGGGCTTCTCTGGCTGCGGTCGCCGGAAACAGCGCGCTCCGGCAACCGGCTTTCGGCCTTGGGTATGCTGATGGCTGTCGTGTTCACACTGATCGACCGCGACATCGTCAATTACGAGTGGATCATCGCTGGTATGGTTGTTGGCGCGTTGATTGGCGTAATCGCGGCGCGGCAAGTTCAGTTGACCGCGATGCCTCAAATGGTGGCGATTTTCAACGGGTTCGGGGGCGCGGCGTCCGCACTTGTCGCGGGCGCCCAGATCTTGAGCCACAACGACACAAGCGATGTCGATTACGTTGTCGGGGTCACAGTCGCGTTGTCAGTCCTGATCGGCTCATTGACATTCACAGGTAGCCTGATCGCGTTCGGAAAGTTACAAGGCATCGTCGCAACCCAACCGGTGTTGATACCGCTACGTCACGTAGTAACCGGGGTTCTAGGTTTAGGTGCCATCGCGATGGCGGTGATCATGATCATCGATCCGGGTCTCGAATGGGCTCTTGTCGCGATGGCAGTCATCGCCCTCGTAATCGGTGTATTGATCGTGATTCCGATCGGCGGGGCAGACATGCCAGTCGTCATAGCATTGCTGAATTCATACTCCGGCCTAGCCGCCGCGGCGACCGGTTTCGTAATCGACAATCCGATGCTCATCATCGCTGGTTCGCTGGTTGGCGCATCGGGGCTGATCTTGACGCGCATCATGACACGAGCAATGAACCGATCCCTCGGAAACGTAATGTTCGGTGGATTTGGTGTCGCCGACTCTACGGGAGTTGGCGGGCCGGGTTTGGCAGCCGCAGATAGACCAGTGCGCTCGGTCAACGCACCTGAAGCTGCGATCGTCCTTGGATACGCCGAATCCGTGATCTTCGTACCGGGTTACGGTCTCGCTGTGGCACAGGCGCAACACCAGGTCCGTGACTTGGCCGACATGTTGAAAGAGCGCGGGGCAGAGGTCAGATACGCTATCCACCCCGTCGCCGGCAGGATGCCGGGCCACATGAACGTGCTACTGGCGGAAGCGGACGTCCCATATGACGAACTCAAAGATTTGGACGAAATCAACGACGACTTCAGGCGCGCCGATGTCGCCGTCGTCGTAGGTGCCAACGATGTCACGAATCCCGCAGCCCGAACTGACCGCAGCAGTCCCATCTACGGAATGCCGATCCTGAACGTTGACCAAGCCCGGTCGGCGATCGTATTGAAGCGTTCCATGGCGTCAGGATTCGCAGGCGTCGAAAACGAGCTGTTCCACATGGAAAACACGATGATGCTATTCGGCGATGCTCGTGCATCCGTAGAGGATTTGATCGCCGAGATGAAAGAGCTATAAATCACCAATTTGAAAGGAGATGTCAAGATGAAGGTACACGGAGTAGGGCAGGTATCGATTCCTGTAGCGGACATAGATGCAGCGGTTAGTTTCTACCGTGACGTGCTGGACATCCCGTTCCTGTTCCAAGTCCCCAGCACACCCGCGATGGCGTTCTTCGACTGCGGCGGCACTCGCCTCTATCTGAACCAACCCGAAAACCCAGACCACGCCACAGGATCGTCGGTGATCTACTTCACAGTAGATTCGGCACACGAAGCCGCCGAAGAACTGAAGTCAAAAGGCGTGCAACTCGAATCCGAGCCGCACATCATCCACCAGACCGAAAACTACACGCTGTGGATGGCATTCTTCAAGGATCCAGACGGCAACCTGATGGCCGTGATGAGCGAAGAAGGCGACTTGATGGGTTGATGCCTTCGAGCATCGATCTGAGGTCGCATCCTATCTCCGGTTCGAAAGCAACAACCGCAGACCTAACGCAACGAGGACTACGGCGAACGGTATCCAAATATATCTCGGATCAAGCACGATGATGTCGAAGATCCACAACAGCAACCAAACGCCGATTACGACGAATATCAGCCCGCAGCCGATTCTCAGTGTTTGGTTGTCTTTATTCATACCGAATTCGTAATGAGAGTAATAGATTCGTGGTAGACGTCTTGACCGATCAGGGGGCGCTGTTCGATCTCGGGATTAGGGCGATCTGATTTGTTGTCCAATTGACCTTTGGTGCAAGCTAGGCTGAAGTGACTTCATGGACGAATCGATGCTCACCATCCGCCATGTTGATGATCCCGCGGCGTCATCGGTTCCTTGTTCCAAAGCGTTTCTAGCAGGTAACGCGGCTTCCAACCCAATATGCGTTGCGTCTTCTCGCTGTTGAACTTGTGATGCGGGATTTCGGGGAACGTGAAGAAATTTTCGCAGCGAGAGGGGAGACGTTCCAACGGTACTTCCAACGCTGCGAGAATCGCTGTCCCGCAATCCGTCCAAGCGGTTGTGAACGGCGTCATGTCCTCGTGATAGGTCGCCTCAGGCACGCCTCTTCCCATACCCCAGTTCCACGTGTGCCTCATGTTGTAGTAGAGCATCGTGAGCACGTAGATGCCGTACTGCTCGCTGAATACTCGACAGATCTCCTGTCCAAGACCTTTGCTGTGGGCATAGAGCCGCGTCCCGAACTGAGGCGGCATGTCGGGGTTCAGGTCAAAATCCCAGTTTTCATACGTCTCGCCCACGAGCTGGAAGTGCGGACCCGTGTTGATTACGCGTTGGATGCCGTGTTCGACCGCCGCCGCCATCATGTTGTAATTGCCGCGCGTGCTGACATCGAAGGCCAACTTGCGGTCTTCCCGCAGCACGGACAGATTAATGATCGCGTCGCATCCTGCAGCGCTCGAGATTACAGCGTCGAGATCGTCCGCGCTCACTTGGCGAAAGTCGCCTTCGAAATCGTCGCTCGGCGGATTGATGTCGGTCAGGATGATGTCGTGCCGATGTTTCAACGCCTTGACCACCCAAGGCCCCAACATGCCGCAGCCTCCGAGAATGAGAACTTTCATTTCGCATTTACCTCCGTATCGGAAAGCTGAGGGCTAGACGTCGAGAACTTCGGCGGCCTTGGCGGTGGTGAATCGTTGGTTGACTACCGCCGATTGAAGATGGATATCTTGCCACTGTTCAACATCTGCGCTCAAGGCCGACAAGACCGCGCTGCCGAGATCTTGAGAGCATAGCGCTGACATCTCCGGACTGTCCTGAAGGGCATCGACTCCACCTTCGACCAACGGCCAACCCAACCTGAGGTTGACCACTTCGAACATGCGGTCGCGTGCAAACTCTTTGCAGATTAATTCGACGAGATGCGCGCACAGCAAGTTGATGTCGCTTGCAAGTGGCTGGCTACGCCACAGTTCCGTGACCACCAGATTCTCCTCGTACTCTTCCATCAAACGTAGCGTGCTTAGATTGATCACTCGTTTCACATCGGCGTTCGATGCCGCCCAGAACAGGTTGTATGTGCGCCGGGTGTAGTAGTCCAAATGGAAGGTCGCACCCATATCCATCTCGTCTTGGTAGCCCACGTTGATGATGGCGTCGATCCCTCGAACCAGCTCATCGGTCGCTTCGTCATGCTCCAACGCGCAGACCACAACGTCTTGAGATTCGTATGGCACCATCGAAGTCAAACGGAGTTTGTGGCTCGAATCTGCGAGTTCGGACACAACGGCCCGTCCGATGGCGGTTGGCGATCCGTTGATGAGTACGTTCATAGGCGATCAGTTTGGTTCGGGATTTGACGTTCTCGGATGATGATATCGCGTGGCCCCGACGGATGCTACGCTGGTACAACATGATCGGAATTGGTGAAATCAGAGCTGGTTAGAGATGTGTGGACGCTTCGGCCTCTTCACCGACATCGTCGAATTGGTCGAGTTGCTCGGTTTCGAATTGAGGATGCCTTCAGACGTTTATGTGCCCCGTTGGAACATCGCGCCGACGGCACCCGTGCTGACGATCACAGAGACGGGTGGCCGACGTGTCGGCTCGATGATGCGTTGGGGATTGATCCCGCGATGGGCCAAACCGGACACGGCCTACAAACGCCCGATGTTCAACGCTAGATCCGAAACCGTTGCCGAACTTCCGACGTTTCGAGATTCATTCTCCAACATGCGGTGCCTCGTGCCTGCGAACGGTTTTTTCGAATGGAGTGGTAAAGGAGCGCGGAACAAGACTCCGATGTGGATACACGACACGAAGGCGCCGGTGGTTACGTTCGCTGGTATTTGGAGCGTTTGGCGTGGTCCCAATGGAATAGTGGAATCGTGCGCAATATTGACTACTTCTCCAAACGCGCTGATGGAGCCCATCTACCACCGAATGCCCGTGGTACTCGACGACGACTGGGCGGCGATATGGCTCGACGATGCCGCGGATAAAACCGTCTTGCTAGAAGCGTTGAAGCCTCGTGAATGGGAAACTTTGCGGGCTCAGGAAGCCAACCCCGCCGTTGGTTCTACTAAGAACGATGGGCCTTACCTGCTAGGTTCTCAACCCGCGCTTTTCGATTAGAGCTGTTCCGAGGTCGTCGCGAACGGCGTGAGTTCTTTGATCGACCGCAACACGCTTCGCGAATCTCAACCCGTGAATTTCATGAAAAACGAAAATGTCACTTCAGAAAATCATGAAAATCTGAAGTAGAACTTCAGAATTACAAGAAATTGCGCAATGGCTCCCCTGCAATTAATCGCACGAAAGGTCGACGTTTAAGCGAAACTCACAGTTACTGCCCTCAGGAAAAGGTCGTTTTTCCGGTGGAACCCCCGACCAACCGACAACACTACGCTGCTAAGGCAGAGCTAATCGGGTCGAAGATGGTTTGATCTGATAAACGACGAACACCCTGAAATCACCCAACGCGTTGTAGTTTGCCGGGAACAGTGCCACAGATTGACCGACGACGGCATCCTCATACTGCCAGCCGAACGATTCGTCGAGCGCTTATGGAACGGCGAGTTGATCAGTTGAACGTCCCTACACCAATTCGCGGCATTCGTACTCAGACGCGAAGAAGGTCGCGAGCAACATGGTAAAGTCCCAAACCAAGGCATAGCCGCATCGGCAACAATCCAGCGGAGGAAGTGCAATGTCAATGATCACCGTCCCTAGAGTTGGTGGGCTGGCTCTGATCATCGGTGCGGTCACGTACATCGTTTCGACGTTATTGATGCCGGGATTTGTGATCGGAGCGGCGGGTCCGAACGATTTGCAAGCAACGCTCGATGCTATAGCCTCCCGCCCGCTGTTGACATACTTTGCCGCGGCGATAGGCGCGGTAGGCGTGATGTTCCTGTTGTGGGGTTATCTCGTGGTGTGGCAGACCGCGCAAACCCCTTGCGCTTTAGACATATTCATAAAGTATGGGTTGGTCGGTGTGATGATCGCTGTCGTTTTCTTGTTGTTGGGAAATGCCTTCAGCTACACTGCTTCGCACGTAATTGAGCGCGGTATCGGCGCCGGAACAGGCGCAGATCAAACCGAGGCCTTAGAAACCACCGCGAGGCATTTGTTGTCGGGTGGGGCAGTTGCCCGTTTAGTTGGCGCCGTTGCAGGCCTGACGGGATACATAGCGTTGGGGTTCGGATTCGCCAGAAAATTCAAACCTGGCGGCTACAGGGAACTCGCCCGCGTCGTGGGAATTGTCGCGACCGTTTCCATGATCGGATTGATGCTGACGGTACCGTTCTCCGATTTCATGAATCCGTCGGGACCAGTTTTCACCGCGTTGTCGATACTCTATTTCTTGTGGTGGATAGTGATCGGCGTTGGCGTCTATCAGCAACGCTTCGCCCTGCAGGTAGGCGTCGTCACGCCTGAGCATTGATCAACCGGCTCCCAGATCGGTGAATCAGAAAACCTTTTCCCTGTGAGATCGGGTCTGACCGTCTAAGTTAACCTGTGTGCAGACCGAAACGGACTGTTCGCAGACACTGGAGATGAGGTATGGGCACCGCCCCGATAATCACGCGCGTCGAGCTTTCGAGGTACCGGATTCCGACTTATGACCTCGCCACCGATGTCGGCTTTGCAATGGGGCAGTTCTACCAACCCGGAGCACACGGGTCTAGGTCTCGGGTCGGCATCAAAATCCACACCGATCAAGGGGTCACCGGTGAGTACATGAGCGGGGCGCCTGCCGCGTACGAACAGATGCTCATGTGGGTGAACTTCGTAATCGGCAAGAGCGCCTTAGCGCGCGAGCTCTTCTACAACCAGGCTAAGTCGATACTCAGAAAAAACGACCGGATGGGCGTCGGGCCGATCGACATCACACTCTGGGATCTAGCCGGAAAATACCACAACGCGCCGATCTACCAACTGTTGGGCGGGCATCGCAAGCAGCTGCCGTGCTACGCCAGCACTTATCACGCCGACCGTGAACCCGACGGCCTCAGTAGCCCTGAAGCTTACGCCGATTTCGCCCAAATGTGCTTGGAAATGGGGTACCCGGCATTCAAGATTCACTCTTGGGGAGAAGTGGACATCGAACGCGAGATAGCGACGGTCCGGGCCGTAGGGGAGCGCGTAAGCGGAAAGATGGCGCTTATGACCGACCCGTGCTGCGTCTACGACACCTTCGCCGACACCTTGGCCGTTGGTCGAGCTTGCGACGAGTACAACTATTTCTGGTACGAGGATCCGATGCGCGACGGCGGCGTGTCCCTTTGGGCCCATAAGCAGCTCAAAAAAATGATCAATACGCCGTTGCTCCAGGGCGAGCATCTCCATATGGTCGAGGCGCACACCGACATGGCGATCGCGGAGGCCACCGACTTCTGGCGAGCCGATGTGGAATACGACGGGGGCATCACCGGTGTCATGAAAATCGCACACGCCGCGGAGGGATTCGGACAGGACCTAGAACTGCACATCTCGAATCCGCCGCACCGACACTGCATGGCCGCGATGCGCAATTCGAACTTCAACGAGATGGGCTTGGTCCATCCCAAGATTGTGGAACCTGGCCCACGCCTTTACAAATGCGACTACGCCGACCAGATCGATTCCATCGACAAACACGGAAACGTTGGGATTCCAGAAGGCCCGGGACTAGGTGTCGAATACGACTGGTCAGGGTTGGAACAATACCGGTTGGACACCGTCGTAATCGAGTAACGCATCCACGGTGCGTGTTAGGTCAGCGCCGCATCGTCAGCTAAGTCATTTTCACCTTGCTCGGCAAGATGCGGCGCATCCGGCGGCTGATCCCATTCATGTGCCACATATCGAACGACGTCCCTGGCCATAGAAACGACCGGCGCGCCGAAAATGATGCCCCAAATTCCGAAGAAGTGGCCGCCGACGATTATCACCAAAATCACAACGATCGGGTGAATGTTCAGCGCGCCTGCCTGGACTCGCGGCGCTAGAAGCGTGTTTTCAGCCAACTGAACAACGACATAAAGTGCCAATACCCATAGCAACTTCTCAGGTGCAGTCGCCAGAGTCACCAACATTGCCACCGCGCCTCCGATGAATGGTCCCACGATTGGGATCAAAGCCGTGAACCCGGCGACAACGCCCAGCAAGAACGCAAACGGCACACCCAAGGCGACAAGGCCAATCGTCACGACGACGCCGATCGTCGACGCCAAAATCAGTTGACCCCGCAGGTAGCCACCCAACGTTCGATCCGCGATCCTGGCTAGCTTTATCAAGTACGGCTGCAACGGCTTCGGGAACGGAGCTAGCATCGCCGAACCAATATCACTCGAATCCTTCACCATGTAGAAAATCAGCATCGGCATGGTTGCCAGGCCGATGATCAGGGCGAAGGTTCCTGACACGAGCCCGAATGCGTTTGGCAAAACGTCCCATGCAGCGGTGACGACCAAACCGCCCATGTTTGCCAGGTTCTCTTCGACTTGTCCTCGGACGTCGTCAGGCACCAAATCCGAGTAATCGCCTAGCCATCCTTCGATGGTGTTCCGCGCCGCATTGAAAAACGTAGGCAAGTCTTCAATGAACTTTTCACTCTGTTCGATCGTCGGCGGGATAACCAGCGCCATGGACCCGACGAAAATGCCGATCGCCAATACGAAAATGAACCCCACCGCGATGCTCCTGCTCAACTCGGGCCGACTTTCTCGCCAAGGCATCGGACGAGTGATCACATTAGCTAGAGGCAATAGCGCGTACGCGATCAAAGCGCTGAAAAACACTGTGATCAATACCGAGCCCAACAGATACAACAAGACAACCGCTGCGCCATACAGCGACGCCGCCGACAGCATCAAGAACCGTTTACGTCTGAGTTCCCGATCCGTCATCGAGTTTCCAACGCGATCAAACCGCAATCCACACGCCAGGTTAACAACCTACGCTGCCGGTGGAATCGCTAGTGCAGGTAAGGGATTGGGTGGTCGTTGGCTATCCGCCACCGCGTCGAGTTGTGGAGTGTCGAGTGGAACAAACCGCCGCGCCGCATCCAATACCTTGGGCAAAAGATCGACGTCGCCGCAACTAGGCGCAGTGTGAACTGGTTGCGACAAAACCCACCACAACGACCGATCGATATCATCTTGCTCTCGATGTGGGTCGTACCATGTGTTCGTCTCTTTTCCGCCTTCTCCCCAGCCGCCTCTCGCGATCATCTTGATCGTCTGAACTCCGATGTTGCGAGCTTTACATTCAACTAAGAGCGCCTCTGAATCGCGTCGATACTCCGGATCTCGAGAGGCTGCAGGATTCAAAGGAAACATGACCGTATCGAAGTCGAACCGCTTCAGAGATTCCAGGATCGTCGCAGGCACCTCGGGACCGTGCCCTGTGATCCCGAGCCACTTCGTCAACCCCTGTTCGCGCATCTCGACCAACGTTTCGAGCGATCCTCCCGGTGCGGTAGCAAGTTCAAGTTGGTCCATTGTGCCCACCGAGTGCAGTTGGAAAAGGTCGAAACGCTCGGTTCTCATCCGCCGCATTATGCTTTCGACGTCCCGCCAGGCACCACCCCGA
This sequence comes from Dehalococcoidia bacterium, assembly GCA_965207515.1. Lineage (GTDB taxonomy): Bacteria > Chloroflexota > Dehalococcoidia > Lucifugimonadales > Lucifugimonadaceae > Bin127. Next base: position 580,836 of record OZ242286.1, read on the forward strand.
TCCCTGATCGCGGTCTTCGCGCCGACGAATATTTCCCGATTACGGATTTCGGGCATCCACGGTGCAACTCGCTCCATGGCCTGTCCATAGGTAGGGGCGATATCGAAATGGTTGACGCCATGATCGAGAACGAGTTGGATGGCGTCATCGGCCTCGTCCTGGTCAAGCCACCCGATGGCGTATGTGCCGAATGAAACCACGGTGCTGTCGCGCCCAGTTCTGCCTAGGGTTCTTTTCTGCATTGCGTATCTCGCTTTAAATTCAAAATGTGTGCTAAACCGCGTCGCCAACGACGAGTTGCCGGAGGATCATTTTGGCACCATTGCGATCATCGTTTTCCTTGATTGCCTTCGAATGGAAACACTCACTTTTCCAAGGCTACAGGAGTTGACGGCCCGGCCCTTGATTGATCCTCGCCGTCCTTCTCACGCCTCACGCGCCGCCCATTCAGCGAAGTACCGATCCAGGTGTGCCGAACGGCGAGTTGGTAGACGGCAAGGAGGACAGCGGTCACCGCGGCGATCATCAGCACGACCTCCAAATGCACGTTCCAGTGCAGTCTCACGGCGATTGCCTGGGCAGGAAATATTAACGCCAAATGCCACAAGTAGATCCAATACGATGCGTCCGACAGGTATCGGACCCATGGGCGATTTGCCGACGCCACTATCTTGAAACAACCCATCGTGCCGAAGCACATCGCCCACGCGTACATCACTTGGAACACCGATGATGCGATATGTGCGCCGAGCGAATCTGCGGTGAACTCGAAGATCCGGCCGACGTAGAAGATCGGGATGACCGGCAAAAGCGCGAATATCCAACGGCGGTCGATCGACATGCCGGAATGAAACATGAACGCACCGAATAGAAAGAAAAACAGGTAGTACCCGAGCACAATCGGATTCACGATGATGTGAGAAGCGGTGTCGGGTCCCCAGGTGTACTCCTTCATCATCAGTTGCGGAACCAGCACCAAAGGGATCAATGTCCACCACAACCACCGATGAGTGAACTTGATCCCGAGGGAGGATACCCCGATGAACAAACCCACAAGAAGCAGCAACATCCACAAAAACCAAAGGTGTTGAAGTCCGTAGATCCAGCCGAATGCCAAAATCCAGAACGGTGTCAAGAGAGTGATCTCTTCGCCTTTCAAGTACACGATCCACAAGACATGGATCGGAACAATCGTGAATGCGCCGATCACCAGTGGGAGACCTACGCGCCTTAAACGGTGATTGACCAGCTCTTTTCTGCCGCGCCGTTGCCAAAGCATCGCGGTGAAAAATCCGCTCAACAGAAAGAATACCGGCATCCTGAAACCGTGGATGGCATGGACGATGTCGTCGTACGGCAGATCGGGCGAAATCTCCTTGGCCACGACGGGCCATTCTCGCCAAACCAGGAACATCGACGCATGCAATACAACCCCTAGAAGCATCGCGAACGCCCTCAAAGCGTCAAGTTCGTGAAACCTGGTCATCTCGGATCCATCGGCGAATCGTAAAATCCAATTGTCGAGTAACGCGAATGCGCACCGTAATCATTGCACTCATCGCCGCGACTGCCTTCACTGGCCTCGGATGCGATGCGATCTTCGACAACGGGTGCCCAGACGACACTGAACGTTGGATCGAGTACCAGCTCTTCATGGGCAGGGGAGGGCCAGAAGGCGAAGTCGTCGACGACTCACATTGGGACGCATTTCTCGCGGAAGCCGTTACCCCTAGATTTCCAGACGGCTTGACCGTGCTCGACGGAAAAGGTCAATGGCGCGGATCGGACGACGTGATCCAAAAGGAGTACTCAAAAGTGTTGATCATCTTGGCGCCGAACGACGACAAAGATGCCGACGACCTGATCGCTGAAGTAGCCGAAGAACATAAACGCCGGTTCGACCAAGAAGCGGTGCTAAAGACCGTCAGCAAAACCTGCGTTGCGTTTTGACGGGGCGCGTGCGTACTCGACTATCGTCGATACGGGATGGCTCACCTTGCCGCATGGAACTTGCCCGGCTAATGGTGGGCCCGGTGGGATTCGAACCCACGACCTTCGGATTAAAAGTCCGCTGCTCTGCCGAACTGAGCTACAGGCCCGCACATAAAGACGATTCTAATCTCGCGAATCGCCGTTACTCGTCGAACCTCTCGCCTTCATCTGCCAATGCCGGTGCGGTTGCCCTCGTCCATTCGTCATGTTGAGAGTCGCCCGCAACCGTCGCCCGCAACCTGATCCCAAGTGCTTTCAACACTCGCAGCACTGTCGAAAACTCTGGATTCCCGTCCGATGACAACGACTTGTAGAGGCTCTCGCGGCCAAGTCCCGCATCTCGCGCAACTTGGGTCATCCCCTTAGCTCGAGCGATATCGCCGAGAACGGCGGCGACGACGCGGTGATCGCCATCTTCCAGCGCCGCTTCAACATATGCCGCGACGTCCGCATCATCCCGGATGTGCTCAGCCGGGTCCCATCGTTTTGTCGCTATCTTCGCCATATCAGCGGAACCTCATTTTCGTCTAAACCTGCTTCGCCAACTCTTGGGCGGTTCTAATGTCCCTGGATTGCGAGCTCTTGTCACCTCCTGCAAGCAGGATCACGACATCGCGACCTCGTTCGCAGAAGTAGACACGGTATCCAGGCCCGTAACGTATCCGCAACTCCGAGACTCCTTGGTCGACCGATTTCGCGTCGCCACGGTTGCCCATCGATAGCCGGTAGATCCGGACGTCGATACGAGATCGAGCGTTACGATCACGCAACCTACCGAACCATCTCGTGAACGTCTGTGTCTCTCTTACCTCAATCATAACACAAAACGTATCCTTCAGGATACACTCTCTTGAATTACTCCGAACTGCTGGAATCGGGTGGGCGTAAAATTGAGTCGTCTAACCAATCGATTCTGCCCGATCCCGCCATCGCGATGCCCGAACAAACCTTCACCGCCGACGAAGTAAGAGAACAGTTCCTCAAATTCTTCGAGGACAGGGAACACCTAAGGTTGCCATCAGCTTCCCTTATCCCGGCGGGCGACCCGACATTGCTCTTGACCACGGCCGGCATGGTGCCGTTCAAAGCCTATTTCTCAGGTGAGCTGACCCCGCCTTCACCACGCATCACAACAGCTCAGAAGAGTTTCCGCACCACCGACATCGAAGAGGTCGGAGACGTTTCCCACCTCACTCTCTTCGAGATGCTCGGAAACTTCTCATTCGGTGACTACTTCAAGACTGAATCCTGCAAATGGGCTCTCGACCTCTGTCTCGACGTCTACGGCATGGATTTCGACCGCATATATCCGACCGTCTATCTGAACGACGACGAAGCCTACGAAATATGGCGAGACCTCGGCGTCCCAGCCGAGCGCATCTCCCGCCTCGGCGATGAAGACAACTGGTGGGGCCCCGCCGGCGACGAAGGTGCCTGCGGTCCTTGCAGCGAACTTAACTACTACCTCGGCGATTTCGACGATCTACCACCCGTCAATTCGCCCGTTCGCGGCACCACATGGGGCCCGGGCATATCGGACGACTTCTTGGAGTTTTACAACCTCGTCTTCACCCAGTACTACCGCGACCGTAACGGCAACGACGAGCTCCTACCCAAAAAGAACATCGACACGGGCATGGGTTTCGAACGCACCTGCCAGATTCTGCAAGGCAAGGGCAACGTCTACGAAACCGACGTCTTCACACCTTTGATCGAGTTGGTGGCGAACCGCGCCGGACTGCTATACGGCGAAACCGAAGACGCCGACCGCGCCATCCGCGTAGTCGCCGAACACGGACGCTCAGCATCTTTCCTCATTTCAGACGGCGTGGTCCCAGGCAATACCGGCAGGGGATACGTCCTGCGCCGCGTCATTCGGCGTGGCATGTTGTTCGGGAGGGAACTCGGACTCTCCGGCCCGATTCTCCCGCAGATCGCCGAAGCGACCTCCTCTCAGATGTCGCACGTCTACCCAGAACTGGCGGGCAACCTCTCCTTCGTGCAGCACGTCCTGCAACGTGAGGAAGAGTCGTTCGAGACCACGCTTGACCAAGGTTCCCGGATGCTGGATGAAGTCATCGCCGAGGCCAAGACGAGCGGCGGAAAATCCATCTCCGGTGCCGCGGTGGTCCGACTCTATGACACTTATGGCTTTCCATTTGAGATGACCGCAGAGGTATCCGCTGAACAGGATATGGACGTCGATTTCGAAGCCGTCGAAACCGAGATGGAGCAGCTGCGCGAGCGTTCGCGCCGATCTGCGACCATGTTCGATTCCGACACCGACGTCGAATCCCTATACCGCTCCTTCGGTATCGAAGAAGTGCCATTCCTTGGCCACCGCACATTGATTGCCGATGTCGAAGTTATCGGTATCGTCAAGGACGGCAAACTGGTCGACAACGCGAATGAAGGAGAAGTACTAGAGATCGTCTTGGCGGAGACCCCTTTCTATGCCGCACGGGGCGGCCAGATCGGCGACTCCGGTTGGATGCGAAACGGCGAAGCCAAGGTCCGTGTCGACGATTGCCAAGCCCCGTACGGACACCTCAATGTCCACTCATGCGAGATCGAATCCGGCAACGTTGCTATCGGTGATGTGTTGACGGTGGAAGTCGATGGAGACCGGCGCGAAAAGATACGCCGCAACCACACCGCCACTCATCTCGTCCACTCCGCACTGCGAGAAGTGCTCGGAACACACGTCCGCCAGTCCGGTTCATTGGTTGCACCCGATTATCTGAGGTTCGACTTCACACACATGGATGTTCTGACCGCAGACGAGATCCGAGAGGTCCAAGACCGCGTCAACCTCGCCATCCGAAAAAACATCCCGGTCGATGTTCATTGGACCACCTATGGCAGAGCTGTCGAAGAAGGCGCGCTCGCGTTCTTCGGCGATACCTACGAGCACGACGTCCGCACCATCAAGATCGACGCCCCGTGGAGCTACGAACTCTGCGGCGGCACCCACATGGACGCCACCGGTGGCATCGGCACCTTCGTCATTGTCTCGCAGACCGGCATCGGTTCGGGTATCCGACGGATCGAGGCACTCACCGGTGTAGGCGCCGAACAGGAAATTCAACGACGCTTCGGTATCGTCGACACGATCGCCGCGAAACTGCGTGTCGAAGACGATCGAGTCGTTGGCCGCACAGATGATCTGCTGGCGGAGTTGGACGAAGCACGACGCCTCGCCTCACAGTTGGAAGAACAGCTACTGCGACGATCCGTGGACGGCGATTCGTCTGCCGCCGAAGACCTCGATTTCAATCTCGCAATTGGGAGTTCTCAAGTCCCGGTCCAAGTCCGCAACATCCCGGCATCCAACGTCGACGCCATGCGCCGTACCGGCGACCACATGCGCGATCGACTCGGCAGCGGTATCGTCGTCCTTGGCAGCGTCGTCGGAGAGCGCCCGGTGATCATCGTCATGGCAACGTCCGACATCGCCGGCAAGCATGTCCACGCCGGGAATATCGCCAAAAGCATCAGCGCAACCATCGGCGGCGGTGGCGGTGGAAGACCTGATTCCGCGCAAGCCGGTGCACGAGACCCGTCCCGAATCGATGAGGCTCTCCAAAACGCTCGATCAGTGATCGAGTCGGTTTCAGCTTCGGCTAAACAAACAGCAGGGTGAACATGGCTACTATTGACCGCAAACGACGCAACGGCAGATGCATGGGAATCGACTTTGGATTGGCGCGGGTCGGCCTAGCCATCTCGGACCCGTCTCGTACCATCGCATCGCCTTCGAAAGCGGTCGCCACTGAAGACGCATTGGTGCATGTGAAATCCCTCGTCGCCGAACGCGGCATCACCGAGATCGTCGTTGGTGTACCGCTTCACATGGATGGCAGCATGTCCGAGATGGGCGAAGAAGCATTGTCTTTCGTCTCGCAGTTGGGAGCGATCGTAGACGTCCCTGTAGTTACCCGCGACGAGCGCCTTAGCACCGTCGAAGCCGAGAGAGCGTTGAACGCTGTGGATTCAGTGGAGCGTCGGCGGAAAAGACCAAAAGGCAGAGTAGATTCCGCGGCAGCCGCAATCATCCTCCAGTCCTATCTCGACGGTGTGTGATTGTTGGTCTGGATTGGCTCAATCCGACAGTAATAACCGCTATCGTTCAGATGCGTCCATGTTCAAAACGAGGCTTCCGTATAGCATTTACTAAGACGAAATACCCTCATCAACGAAACTGAACGCAACTAAATGACCTCCAGCAATTTCGGCATCATCGGCTACCCGTTAGGGCATACGCTATCGCCCGTTTTCCAAAACGCCGCGCTGCAACATCACGGAATCGACGAGGTATTCGAAGCGTGGCCGACACATCCTGACGATCTCGAGGCAAAGGTCCAATCGTTTCGAGCCGACGGTTTCATGGCAAGTTGCGTAACCCTCCCGCACAAGCAAGCCGTGATCCCGATGATCGACGAGTTGGCAGACACCGCAGTAGCGGTCGGAGCCGTCAACTGGATCATCAACAACAACGGACATCTAACAGGTCACAACACCGACTCCCCAGGGTTTTTACGAGCTCTCACCGAACTCGGCGGATGCGATCCCGCCGGCAAATCATCCGTAGTCTTCGGTGCCGGTGGTGCGGCCCGCGCCATCGTCCATGCACTCAAATCCGCCGGCGTAGCATCAATGACCATCGCCAACCGCACATTGTCCCGAGCCGACGAACTCGCCGCTGATTTTTCAGACGACCGTTTGGACATCGCGACGTGCGCGTTGGACGATCCAACCTTGCCAGAAACCGCCAAGTCTGCAGATCTGCTTGTAAACACATCATCAATGGGTATGGACGGCGGACCTGCGCCAGACGCCACGCCGGTTACCGCAGAATCGATATCTCCCAACGCCGTCGCCTATGACGCCGTATACGCTCCACCGATGACACCATTCTTGAAAGAAGCCGACAAAGCCGGAGCAGAATCTCTCCGAGGCTTCACCATGCTCTTGCTCCAAGGCGCTGTCGGTTTCGAACTGGCAACAGGTAAACCCGCACCAGTTGATGAAATGTTCGAAGCTGTGAGACGAACCACTTCCTGATGACCCACTTCAGATATCTCACCGCTGGCGAGTCTCATGGCCCCGGATTGACCGTCATCGTCGAAGGCGTTCCTGCTGGTCTCCCGATCGACGAAGACTATGTCGAGGAGCAGATGGCTCGGCGGCAGAAAGGCTACGGCTCTGGCGGTCGCATGAAGATCGAGAAGGATCGTGCCGTAATACGCGGGGGAGTGCGACACGGCGAAGCGTTGGGATCGCCCATCGCGATGTGGATCGAAAACAAAGACTTCGCCAACTGGACCGACGCCATGTCCGTCGCCGCAGTTGGAGACGACGTCGACAAAAAGACCCACACCCGCATCGTCCCCGGCCACGCCGATTTCCCGGGTGCCCTCAAATACCTACACCACGATGTCCGCAACGTACTCGAACGCGCTTCCGCTCGCGAGACCGCTGCACGCGTGGCCGCTTCCACGGTTGCCCGCCGCATACTGGAACAGTTCGACATCGAAATCAAATCCCACGTCATCAGCTGCGGCCCCGAAAAAGCGCCTGCCATCGACACCGCGAAAATCGATTGGGACGCAGTCGAAGCATCCGAAGTCCGAACTTGGGATACCGACGCCGATGAAAAGTTCCGCGCCGCAATCGACACCGCCAAGAAAGAGCGCACCACTATCGGAGGCGTCATGGAGATAATCGCCTTCGGTGTGCCCGTAGGCCTTGGCAGCCACGTAATGTGGGACCGAAAGCTAGACGGTCGTCTCGCCCAAGCGATGGTCAGCATCAACGCCGTCAAAGGCGTCGAGGTCGGCTTCGGCTTCGACAACACGGCGCGTTGGGGCAGAGACGTTCACGACGTAATAGTCCCGGACCCGTCCGATCCGCGCCGCTTCAAGCAGTTAACCAACCACGCGGGCGGAATCGAAGGCGGAATGTCGAACGGCAACCCAGTGGTAGTACACGTTGCCGTCAAACCCATCGCGACGATGACCCGACCGCTGCCCAGTATCGACATCAACACCGGCGAAGTTATCGAAGCCGCGTACAACCGCTCCGATATCTGCCAGATCGCCCGCGCATGCCCGATCGGCGAAGCCATGATGGCACTCGTCTTGGCCGATGCCTTTTTGGAGAAATTCGGCGGAGACTCCATCGCAGAGACTCGCCGAAACTACGACGCATACATCGCTTCCCATCAAGAGTTCGGCGTAGGGGCCAACGCCTCAGGGTGAACCCGAAGGGCAATATCTACTTGATCGGTTTTTCTGGCACCGGCAAGTCGCTTAGCGGAATACGCGCTGCTGAGTTGTTGAGACTCCCTTTCGTAGATATGGACGACCTCATCGAGTACCGCACGCAGAAATCGATCCCTGAGATTTTCGAGCAGGACGGCGAAGACGAGTTCCGCAAGATCGAAACCGGTATTCTGCGCGAGTTGTCCTTGAAAACCAGCCGAGTAGTGTCGACTGGCGGTGGCGTGCCGGTCCGAGAAAAAAACCGTGAGATCATGCACGCGAGCGGCATCATCATCCTCTTGACCGCCACACCCGAAACCATTCACAAAAGGCTGACGACGCGCCAAAGCAGAAACCGCACGTTGCGCCCTCTGCTCGGTGACGACGCTCCCGAACAGCGCGTGGCGAAACTGTTAGACGAACGAAGTGACGCCTACTCGTGTGCCGACAGGATGATCGACACCGAAGGTTTGTCGCACAGGCAGGTAGCGGAGGCGATCCGAGACGCGTGGCACGAGCTAGAGCCCAGCGTTTCACAAACCCCTCACAACTCTCATGCTTAACTTCAATCGCACAGCCGCTGAACCGGCCGCCACAGTCAGAACGTCGCAGGGTGACTACCGCATCATGGTGTCACGCGGTGCCGTCGAGGAAATCGGCCCGGAGATGCGCAACGCGGGGCTCGGAGGTCGAGCTTTCTTGATCGCCGACTACTCAATGTTTCCGCTTCTCGTCAGACGCTTGCACGAAGCGTTGGAGCGAGGCGGCTACGAAACTCACGCCCTGATTCTCGAACTCGGTGAGTCTGCGAAGAACATCGAAACCGCTATCAAGGTCTGGGAATGGCTCGGCGAACAACGCGCCGAACGCATCGACTGCCTGGTTGCCATGGGTGGCGGAGTGACAACCGATCTCGTTGGATTCGTCGCCGGCACATGGCTGCGCGGTGTACCAGTCGTCCATGTTCCGACATCCATGGCAGCTATGGTCGACGCCTCCATCGGCGGCAAAGCTGCAGTTAATCTACCCATCGGTAAGAACCTTGTGGGAGCTTTTAAACAACCACGTCTGGTGGTTCACGATGTCGACTTCCTAGACACCTTGCCGCGCCGAGAGTTGGCCGCTGGCTGGGCCGAGGCCATTAAACAAGCGTTGATCCTCGACGTCGACCTGTTAGACACCTTCGAAGCCAACGCAGAAGATTTGGCCGCATTGACCGGCGATCTCGTTGAGCCGGTTATCCGCCGTTCCGCCGAAATCAAAGCCGATATCGTTTCTGCCGACGAATTCGAAACTGGCAACGATCGCGTCCTCCTGAACTACGGACACACATTCGGCCATGCCATCGAAGCCGTAACCGAATACGGCACGTATCTGCACGGCGAGGCCGTCAGCATCGGTATGATGATCGCCGCCGGCATATCGAAGCGAATGGGACTGATCTCTGAGGAGTTGGTAGATCGCCAACGCGCACTGTTGCAGCGATTCGAACTGCCCGTAACTTTGAGAGGTGTAGATTCCGAAACTTTGATTGAAGCAACCGCGTCTGACAAGAAATCGCGCGGCGGCAAGATCCGATGGGTCTTGCTCAGGGGAGCAGGCCGTTCCACTACGAGCCGCGACGTACCTTCAAAAACGGTGCGAGCCGCTTTGAACGACGTATTGACTCCTTCCCCTTGAAGTAAGAAGGATAGTGAGGACGACTATCCTCCAGCAACCGCCGGTACGATACTAACCTCGTCACCGTTTGACAGTGCTGTGGCGGTTCCATCCATATATCTGATGTCTTCGCCGTTGACATAGATATTGACGAAGTGACGCAGTTCGCCGTCTTCATCGCACAACCTCGCCTTGATGCCGGGGAACGACCCATCCAACGATTCGATCATTGCAGCCACATCACCACCGTCGGCGCTCACCGTCGACTGCTGCTCGGTCAATCGCCGCAACGGCGTCGGAATCTTAACTGAAACTGCCATTCTGTCTGTTACTCCGTCAACGGCCGTCAAATGCGCGGCTCTTGAGATCGATGATCGTGCTGAGAGATGATTCTAGACGATGGCCGCTGCGATACGGTTCCTTGCACGTCTCAAGATAGAATGACCGACTAAACACATGTTGGAGTTTAGGACGCTTCGTTATGGTCCATCTGCAAAGAAACGAAAAGGGTGTTATTGAGCGGGCCGAAACCCTTTACTTAGAAAGCATCAAGGACCAATTGACCGAGGATCAATTGGGACTGTTTTTGTCGATTGATCTGGATTCCGGTGATTATGAGATCGGAGAGTCATCGATTGAAACGTGTGATGCCCTTAAGAAGAGACGCCCCGATGCGTACGTCTTCACGATGCGGCATGGTTCTATCTCTGCCGGTTCGTTCAGTTTCGCTCCTAAAACCATCCAGTCGTGATCACTGGACGGGTTTCTTCGGACGGATTAAACCGGCGTCCGATTGTTGAGCTGCCTGTTTGCGTCGAAAACGGTCCTGCAGTTCCAATCGAAGCAATCGTCGACACTGGTTTCACGGGCTACTTGACCTTATCTCGTGAAATGACTGAGCTCTTGGCATTGGAGCCCGTATCAGATCAGGTTATGACTTTGGCTGATGGTAGCAGGGCGTTGTTTCTTGTCTATCGAGCAGTTGTCGAGTGGTTTGGTACCCTTCGGCAGATTGACGTGCAGATTGACGTGCATCGCGCCGAGGGTGATTCACTAGTAGGAATGGCGATGCTGCAGAATCACAACCTCCAAATCCAAGCCATCCACGGCGGCGACGTCTCGATCACCCCCATATGCTAACGACCCAGCTAGAACGCACATCGCTTTTTATCTCAGATTCTGGCTGAAGAAGCCTTGACATAGAACAAATATACTATAATATACGTAGGTGGAAACATGTCTATCGCCTGCGTCAAAGTGCCGCACCTGCCGCTTCAATGCGAAGTGGCTAGATCGCCTGAGCCCAGATCAAAGCTCGTCATCATCTATCACGGCGAGGAGTCACGTCCTGTCGTTCTCGACGCCACCCCAGACGCTCGCCTGCGCCGCGGGATGTCCATTGTGCGGGCAATGTCGCAACACCCTGAAGCATCTACCGTACGAGCCGATGAAGCATTCTACGACGCGCGCTGGCAGGAAGTCATAGAAAGCCTCCTGAGCGTGAGCGACCGGGTCGAGAACGCAGCGCGTGGTAACGCGTTTGTCGCCATCGATGGCCTGTGTGAGCTTTACGGAGGAGAAGACCAGATCATCGCTTTGATATCGGAAGCTACATCTAAGAACGGCTTCAGATCGCTCACCGGTGTCGCCCCCGGACGATTCCATTCGTACTGCGCCGCCATCAGAGCGAAACCGTCTCAACCTCTTCGATTGCCAAACAATCGTACCGCGGTGAAAGAGTTCGTCGCACCCATGCCGGTCGATGTATTGCCGCTCGAACCTCGATCCATCGATCTAATGCATGACTTCGCGCTTGACACAATGGGTGAGTTGGCTGTGCAGTCCGTGTCGGCGTTGCAGTCTCAGCTGGGGCCCGATGGCTGGCGCGCATGGGAACTAGTGAACGGCATTGATCGCACCAGACTCAACACCATAGAACGATCCAAACCCATCGTCGACACTCTCCAGTTCCCTTGGCCAGTCGCCAGCATGGACGCACTCTCGTTCGGCATCCGAACGCTGCTGGAACGAGCCTTTGCTTCTGTAAAACACATCGACAAGGCTGCCGGACGAATGGATCTACGCTGTGAAATGTCCGATTCGGAGCACTGGAGCTATTCACACGTCTTCAAGGAGCCGACCGACTCGGCCGCACTCGCACACAGTGTAGTGATGACGCATATCGAAACGGTGGTGCAGGGCGATGCTTCGCCGATACGTAGCCCGGTAGAGATCATCAGCGTCGAACTATCACGACTCGGAGCCGCACGATCCGAACAATCCGGCCTTTGGGAAGAACACGAAAAAGGAGATCTCGATACCGCCTTGCGACAGTTGAGCGCCCAGTTCAGCACGAAGATGAACTCGTCGCCCATCAAGACCGTAGTGGATGTGGAGCCATGGTCACGAATCCCCGAAAGACGACAAGCGCTGGCAGAAGTTACCAGCCGTTGAACATGCCGGTAGCAGTTCAAGTGTTCAGCGATCCGGATGGATACCCAGTGAGCGTATCGGAGACGCGCAACGATCGCGCCGCGCTGTCGAAGGTCAAGCACGTCATCGACATCTGGGAATTGGACGACGAGTGGTGGCGTCCGACATCGATACGGCGTCGCTACTTTCGGTTGCTCATGGAAACCGGCCGCGTTCTGACAGTGTTCAGAGACCTCACCAGCGACGAGTGGTTCCGACAGGAATACTGAACCATGTCGAAATACGTCGAACTGCGAGCCATGAGCTGGTACTCGTTCATGGAGGGAGCATCATCCACCGACGAGATGCTCGGACGCGCTCATGAACTGGGATACAACACGCTTGCTCTCGTGGACCGCAACAACATCACCGGTTCGCTCGAGTTCTCCGAGGCGGCGGGAGAGCTGGGCATCAAGCCCATCACTGGCGTGACGCTGATGCTCAGCGATGACGACGAAGATCCCCCATCGCCCATCACATTGCTGGCACAGAACCGCCAAGGCTACGCCAACATGTGCAATCTCATCACCTTCGCGCATATCGCAGCCGGCCGTACCGATCCCGTCTTGTACACCCGCTACTTGCCAGACCGCACCGATGGCCTTACAGCACTCATCGGCGAGCCCGGCAGTCAGGTAGCCGTCGCCGCTTCGGACGGTGCGATGACCCGAGCCGATGCCATGATAGGGAGGTTCGTCAGGTGGTTCGGTAAGAAAAACGTCTTCATTGAGTTGCAACGTCACTTCATATATGGCGACTTGGAGCGCAACCACGCGTTAGCAACCCTGGCAGAGCGCAACGATGTAGGCATAGTGGCCACAGGAGGCGTCTGCTACCACGAACGCGGTCGTAGCCGTCTGCACGACGTTCTGACGGCCATAAGACACAACCTGACCTTAGAAGCGTCGCACCGCCAGCGTAAGGCCAACTCCCACTATGAACTGAAGTCGCCGGAGCGAATGGAACAACTGTTTCAAAAATGGCCGCAGGCGATTGAGAACACACGCCGCATCGCTGATCGCTGCGAATCATTCAACGCCAAGCAGATCAACTATCGCTTCCCGCGAGAGGTGGTACCTGATGAGTTTTCTAATGAACAGGAGTATCTGGAACACGTCTGCAACGAGGCGGCGAAACGGCGCTATGGCCGTATCGCAGAGAATGTGCGCAATCGTCTCGATCGCGAATTCAGTCTCATCAAACAACACGGACTTGCCGGTTTCTTATTGCTGTACCGGCGCGTGATCTTGCTTGCACAGGATGTGGCCATAGAGCTAGGCCACTCGTCGGCAGAGGTGCCAATCGAAGAGAAGCCGCCGGGACGTGGCCGAGGATCGTCAGTCGCAATGCTCGTAGGAACGCTCATCGGACTCTCTCACATCGATCCGCTGGAGTACGACCTCCCGCTGGAGCGTTTCATCTCCGACGACGAGTTGGTGAACGCACCGGATATCGACTTGGACTTCCCACGCGATATTCGAGAAGCCTTGATACTGCGCGTCTTCGAGGAGTTCGGATGGGACCACGCAGCACTAACCGCGATGCTTCCCACCTACAGGCTCAAGGGCGTTGTGCGTGATGCAGGCAAGGCCTTGGGACTCCCGCCGCTAGAGCTTGACATACTCGCCAAGCGTGCCGAATCATACAACGCCCGCAATCTCGCATCCGAGATGGAACGCATAGATGAACTGCGAGACAAGATCGATCTTCCCGGTTGGCGCGACCTCATAGAGATCGGAGCCCAGCTACAAGGCTTCCCTAAAGGGCTGGCACAACATCCGGGTGGAATGATCATCAGTTCCACGCCGCTCATCGACATCACTCCGGTACAGCCAAGCGCAATTGATGGGAGATACATATGCCAGTGGGATAAGCACGGCGCCGACAGTGCTGGGTTCCTGAAGATCGATTTCCTCTCGTTAGGCGCGCTCTCGCAGATGCAGGAGTGTCTGCAACTCATCGAGAAGCGCACCGGCTCACACATCGACCTGAGCCGTGTCGACTTCAACGACGATACCGTCTACGATGATCTCGGACGCGGCGACACCGTAGGAGTGTTCCAAGTCGAATCCGCCGCGCAGATGCAGACCATCACCCGCATGAAGCCACGTAGTCTCTACGACTTGGCTCTGGAGGTGGCAGCAGTCCGTCCCGGCGTCGGAGCCAACGACGGCGTCTCGGAGTTCATCCGCAGACGAAACGGCAGCGAGTGGGACTACGACCATCCTCTCGAGGAGCGCGCGCTGGAGAAATCTCTCGGCATCATCCTCTTCCAAGACCAAGTTGTGACACTAGGCATCGATGTCGGAGGCATGACCGCGTCGGAATCCGATCAGATGCGGCGCGCCTTCCAACGGCGCAACAACGAAGCGCTCATCAAACGCTACCGGAAGAGATTCCGCGACGGCGCCGCAGAGCGTGGGGTGTCGGAGAAGACAGCCGAGAAGATATTCCTCAAGTTCAACCCTCACTACATGTTCCCTGAAGGCCACGCGCTAGCATTCGGCGTCACCGCGTACCACATGGCATGGCTCAGGCGTCACTATCCTACGGAGTTCTACACCTCTATCTTCAACGCCCAGCCAATGGGCTTCTGGCCACTCGAAACACTCAAGCAAGACGCCAAGCGAATGGGCGTCAGGTTGCATAGCCCACACGTGAACATCAGCGACGCGAAATGCGTGCCAGAAGGAGAGAACGCCTTCCGTCTCGGCCTCACTTTCATCCGCGGCATCAACGCCGATTCCGCAAACACCATCATCGAAAACCGCGAATGGAACGGACCCTATCGTTCCCTGTCAGACCTTGTCTCACGCTCAGGAGTGCAGCGCGCCGCGCTCGAGAACCTAGTCAAAGCCGGAGCATGCGATGAACTGCCTGGAGTCACTGATCGCCGACAAGCACTCTGGGAAGTTGGACTCCGCTACCAAGCCAGCGGTGCACAAGGACGACTCCAACTCGAAGTCATGCAAGACATGGCCACACTCAGACCCGCCCTCGACCGCGACCGTATGACATACGAATACGAGACATTGAGCCTGTGGACCGATGGACACGTCATGTCCACCATGCGAGAACTGCTGACCGAGCACCAGATACTCAACAGCACACAGCTAGACGACAAGTCAGACGAAGAACGCGTCATCGTAGCCGGCAAAGTCCTCAGGCGTCAACGTCCCCTAGGCAAGATGGTCTTCATGACACTTGAAGACGAATTCGGCATGATACCCCTCGCAATCCCACCAGACACATGGAAAAACTACCGCGATGAACTCCGTATGCCCGTAATAATCGCCGAAGGAGAGATGTCCAAAAAAAACGACACCATGAACATCATGGTCCACCAAGCATGGCCCCTAATCCCAACCTACACCCCCAGAGCCAACATCCCAGACATCAGCCATAACTTCCGTTAAAGGCCGTAAATCGAAATTATGTAGTAAAATCGGAGCTCAACGGAGTGGATTGGCATGGCACAGATCAAGCGAACCAAA
The DNA here is from genome assembly GCA_965207515.1 of Dehalococcoidia bacterium. GTDB lineage: Bacteria > Chloroflexota > Dehalococcoidia > Lucifugimonadales > Lucifugimonadaceae > Bin127. Next base: position 596,716 of record OZ242286.1, read on the forward strand.
GAAGAAATCTCGGAACGAGCAAAGAAGATCTATGAGAAGGATATCAAGATCAAATTGAGCCTCGAGCAACGCGGTCAGTATCTGTCCATAGACGTGGAATCAGGGGACTACGAACTTGGCACATCGTCACTGCACACCGCACTGAAGCTAAAACAACGACATCCTGAAGCCAACATATTCACCATGAAGCACGGCTCTTTTACTACTGGTTCGATAGGTTATGCGCCTCCAAGGCCCGACTCATGGTCACTGGTAGAGTAAACGCCTACGACCAAAACCTGCAAGCACAAATCACCTTGCAGGTTTTCGGCAAGGGAAAGAGATCAGCTCAACTCGATGCTGTCGTCGATACTGGGTTCACCGAGTACTTGACTATGCCAGTCGAATTGATCGGTGAATTGATGCTCACATTGGTATCGATCCGCGAATTCACCTTAGCTAACGGCGCAATTCACAGCTTTGAGACCTTTGCGGAGAAGTAGATTGGGACGGAAACGCGCGCCAAGTCGAAATCCTCGCATCAGATGGTGACCCCCTGGTGGGGATGGCTATGCTACGCGACCATGATTTGCACGTCCGAGCTATTCCGAAAGGGCCCGTCACTATCATCCCAGTCGACTGACTGACTCAACTCGCTAATCAGCTAAACCGCCCCGCAAATCACGCCTCAACCCGAAGCGCCACAACCACATCCGCGTTCCGTATTGAAGGGCAGAACCTTAAGAAGCGTCCTCGGACGTCGTCCACTCCACAAAGAGCCAGATCAGGCCCGCAATAAAGAAAGCGACCACAATCGCTATCAGCACTGGGATCATGTTACTGCCTTAACTCCTCGAATTTGCTAAACCGCCATGCCCAGAATCAGCGTTTGCTTCCCAATCCGAAGCCCAAAACGCACGTTCAAGACCCGTATAAATCTACCACACCCCAAGAGCCCTTCAAGCCACCGCACCCATCATCATTTCATCAAACGACGGGACCGTAGCATCGATCGTAGTCACCCTGATCTCATCCTCCACCGCGTCCATCGTCTTCAATCCGCTGCCCGTAATCAACGCCACGGTTTCCTCATCACGCCGGATCGCACCACTCTCCGCAAGCTGTTTCAGCGCTGAAATCACGACGCCTCCAGCCGTCTCAGCGAAGATACCTTCAGTCTCCGCCAACAATCGGATACCAGCCGCCACATCCGCTTCCGGTACAATGCATCCCTTGCCACCAGACTCAGTCGTAATCTTTGCCGAATAGTACCCATCGGCCGGATTTCCAATGGCGAGTGACTTTGCAACCGTATTCGGAACCACTGGCCGCGGATGCGACTGACCTTCTCGCACCGCGATCGCCACAGGGGCACAACCTTCCGCTTGCGCCACATGCATCGAAGTCTCAGATTCTTCGATCAAGCCCAGATCCGTGAACTCCCGAAGACCTTTCCAAACCTTCGTCAACAACGAACCTGAAGCCACAGGAACGACGATGTGCCTAGGAGCGCGCCACCCAAGCTGCTCCGCAACCTCAAAACCAAGCGATTTACTGCCTTCGGAATAGTAAGGCCGCATGTTCACATTCACAAACGCCCATCGTCGCTCGTCGGCAAGCTCGCTACACAACCGGTTGACGTCGTCGTAGTTGCCGCGAACCAAGATCACAGACCCGAATATCGCCGCCATGTTGATCTTCGCTCGCTCAAGATCGTGCGGCACGAAAACCATCGTATTTAGCTTTGCCTTACGACCATGCGCGGCCGTCGCACCAGCGAGATTCCCAGTCGACGGACACGCCAATGTATCGAATCCAAACTCCACTGTTTTGGTTGCCGCAACCGAAACCACACGGTCCTTGAATGAGTGCGTTGGGTTGGCCGTGTCGTTTTTGATCCAGAGGTTGTCCAACCCTAAAACCTCGCCGAGGTTGTCAGCCTTGATCAGAGGTGTCAAACCCGCACCGATGTCCACCGCATTCGCCGCGTCCGCGGGCAGCAGATCAGCATAACGCCACAAAGTGGATGGACCGCGCTCTATCGCTTCACGACTGATCGACCGACTGACCGCTTTGTAGTCATAATCGACTTCCAGTGGACCGAAACAGAAATCGCACACGTAGAGCGGTTCGATCGGGAATTCGGCATCGCATTCCTTGCAGGACAGACCGTTGACGTGGGGCACGGGTTGCAGTTCCTTGATATTGCGCTGGTTGCCGACTCACCTGCGCATGGGAACCTTGGAGGGTAAACCCGTGCCGGGAGTGACAGCAGCAGCTTTTTGATCCTAAGCTCGCTGATTCACCGACTGTTTTGAGTGCCACTTGGGACCGGCACACCAAAACAAGGTATCAACCTGATGTTAAACGGTTTGAACGGTTGTTGTCAATTTCGGGGGCAGATCCAGCGGTCAAGCTGAACCATCACTCTGTTCAACCACTGGGAAAAACTCCGCATCCTCACCCAACGTCGGATGATTCCTCTTCGGCACTAACAATTTCCTCCGAACTGAAAGAACCCGCTCATTCCGCTGGTTATAGCCGAAGCAGTCCAACTGCACCACCCCCCGGTCCCCCTTTGACGACTCCCACTTGTCGACAATCCGCGCCTCTGAGTAGATTGTGTCGCCATGGAAAGTCGGCGCCTCGTGAACGATCTTCTCGTACTCCAACGCGACACCCCCGCGCCCTGAAACACTAGGCACGCATTGACCGATCACAATCGCAAACACCAAGATCCCGTTCACCAGGCATTGCTCATGAACAGTATGATTCTCCGAATAGTACGCATCGATATGAACCGGGTTCTGGTTCTGCGTCAATAGCGAGAACCAAGTGTCGTCAGCTTCCGAGATAGTCCGTCCCGGCCAGTTCCTGTAGACGTCACCAACCCCGAAATCTTCGAAATAGCGCCCAAACGTTTCAACTCCGTTGTCACTCATGCCGTTTCTCCTTTGTGCATTCATTCAGAATCGCAAGGTTTTGATCCTCCCGGACGATCCCAGCTTTAGTCAAAAGGTTCTGCGCACGGGCCACGACAGGAGCGTCAATCATTTCACCATCCAAAGACACGCTGCCACGACCTTGTAGCTCGGCGAGACGCGCCGCTTCGAGCACCCTCTTCGCCCTTCCAATCTCATGATCAGAAGGGGAGAACACCGCGCCGATCGGCTCGATCTGCGCGGGGTGTATAGCGAACTTGCCACCGTATCCCAACCTCTTCGCCAATCCGGCCTCCCGACGTAACCCATCGGGGTCTCGAAACTTCACATACGGCGTATCGAGCGCCTCGATGTCGGCCGCCCTCGCAGCAACCGCCACCGCAGACCGCGCGTACAGCAACGATGCTTCTCCATACTCTTCAACACTCCCTACACCAGCACCCTCAGCATCAATCTCCCTCCCTATACCCATATCCGCACTGAAATCCTCCGCACCAAAGGCTACCCACCGCACACGTTCGGAAGCGTCACAAATCTCAAACGCGTGAACAATCGCACTCGCCGTCTCCAACCAAGGCAGAATTCCGATCGAGCCTAGACCCAGACCGCGATCACTCTCCAATTCGGAGACCATCTCGTCGACCTTTTCGATATCTTCCGACGACGAAATCTTGCCGATGCTGATAGCGACAACGTGCGGACCAACGACGGCCCGAAGATCATCCTCCGTGAGGCCCGTCCTAAGCGAGTTGACCCGAGGCACCACTGGTCTTCCCAGACCGCACAACACCGGCAGGGCATCGGCCGTCACCTCTCGCGCCTCTGCTTTGTTGCCCGCCGGCACCGAATCCTCCAAATCAGGAACATATGCCGACGGCGAATACCGATCCGCCTTCCCGAGCATGTCCGCCCGATTGCCCGGTATGAACAACGGGCAACTCAGATCGATGTGCGACAATTGAACGGCCAGCAACTGATAACTCCCGAGTCGTAAGTTTAGAACGCAAGAATGAGCGGCCTCCGTAAAATTAATGTCGCATTGCCGCACCGTCCGGCAATTCGCAACGCGTTGCAAAATGCCCTGCAAATCGCGAATAACCTCGAACTCAGCAGTTACGAGTTGACCGGAGATGTCGGCGAAGCAGAGGTCGTCATCACCGACACCGAGACCCAGTCAAACGAATTCCCACTACTTCCTGCTTCCGTCGATTACCTGCAGCTCATCGATTGCGGATCCGGTACGCCGAACATCTCAGACGAAAATCTGACTGTCGCCAATGCTTCGTCTTTGTTGGTCAATGACCCGGCGAACTGGGCGATCGACCAGTGGAGGATCATAGGACGCCGCAAAGGCGAGCAAGTCGCCGGGATCATCGGTTTCGGCACCTTAGGTTACAAACTCGGCGGACGTTTAAGCGATTCAGGCGCGACCATTTGGGTCAACGACATTCGCACGCCTAGGCAACAGTCTTTCCAGAGCGTCGGCGCGCGCCGATCATCACTCGACATGCTCCTGTCGCGAAGCGACGTCGTTTTCGTCGCAGTTCATCATGGACCCACCTCAGACCCATTGCTGTCCAGCCGTGAACTCCGGCTTTTAAACGTCGGTGCCACCGTGATCAACATGTCGGGCGAACAGGTCGTCGACCGAGGGGCGGTCGAATGGCTCAACAACAACGAAAATCGCCAGATCGACTACCGAGCGATGCCATCAGACCTCGCCAGCGCATCCGCGTCCCGACGGCCACGAGCAACCACGCACTACGTGCTCGACAACCTCGGCGAATGGGCAGAAGGCCGAAAACCACGCTGCATCGTCGAAGCCGTAACCCACTCCGCCGTCGGCGACCCCGCATTTTGGTCTTCCAGGATGAGCCCCCCTCAGACGCCGGTTTGATGTTCTGATCGATCGAGCTTCAAACTCCTGACGCCTGCCTGATAGGTTCTTACGCCCGCGGCCGCCCATTCAGAGGCATCAATTCCGTTGGCTGTTTAACCTCTCCAGCCAATCGGATCCGACGCTGCGCCACGCGAAACTCCTCATCCTGATGCGCCGACTTCGACACCTTCACCGCACACACCTTGAACTCTGGAGTCTCCGTGATGAAATCGTAAGCATCCGAGGTCACGTCGTTAGTCCGAGTTATCTCAGGAAAAGCGAATGACATAAACACCAATCCACGCGGCGACCGCTCCGTCACCCGCGCCGAAACCGTAACCTTGCCGCGGCGTGATGCCACGTCCAAAAGATCGCCGTCCACCAACCCCATCTCCGCCGCATCGATCGGATTCATCTCCAACATCTCGTGCGGCACTAACAACTGAAAACCGCTCGCTTGGCCGGTCTGAGTTCCAGTGTGATACGTCGAACGCCGGCGTCCTGTTGTCAACAGCCACGGGTATTCATCATCAGGCTCTTCAGCGGGTGGAATGTGGTCGACCGGAGCGAAAAACCCTGGGAATCCTGACGAGAACTCGTCGCCATGCAGATACTCCGTTCCCGGATCATCTTCATCTCCACACGGCCATTGAATTCCTCCCTCGCGGTCCAACCTCTCGTGCGACAACCCGCCATAAATCGGCGTAACGCTGCGCATCTCGTTGAAAACGTCCTTCGCCGATTCCAGATTTTGCGGCTTGCCCATGCGATCAAACAGCGAAAGCAATATCTCTACATCCGTCCTAGCCTCGCCCGGAGGTGCCACAGCAGGGCGTACGCGTTGCACTCGACGCTCGCTATTCGCAAACGTCCCATCCGATTCCGCAAACGCCGCCGCGGGCAACACCACATCGGCGATCTGCGCCGTCTCGGTCAAGAAAATGTCTTGCACCACCAGAAAGTCGACCGACTTCAGCGCATGTTCAGCATGATTGGCATGTGGGTCGGAGACAACCGTGTTCTCACCCATCACATAAACCGCCTTCACTCGCCCCTTGATCATCTGCTCCATCGCGGTGATCTTCGTAATCCCACGACGTCTGGGCAGTGGCGTCCCCCAAGCCTCCTCGAACATCGCGCGAATACCTGGCCTCTCAACCTTCTGATACCCCGGCAAATCCGTAGGTATGCAACCCGCATCGCCCGCACCCTGAACATTGTTCTGCCCACGCAACGGATTCACACCGCCATTCGGCACGCCCAACGTCCCGCAAAGAAGACCCAAATTGCCTAACGACTGCACGTTGTGCGAGCCGCATGAGTGTTCTGTGATCCCGAGCGTGTAACAAATCGCTGCCTTCGGAGCTGCTGCGGCGAAATCACGCGCGGTGTCAATAATCTCTTGTTCGGTAACCCCACAGATCTTCGCCGAATACTCAGGCGTGTAAAGCTGAACGTGACGCGCGAACGCCTCGAAGCCTTCCGTCCGATGCTCGATGAACTCCTCATCCATCAAGCCTTCATTGATGATCACGTTGGCGACCGCATTGAAGAACGGGATGTCAGTGCCTACTTTGATCTGAACATGCCGCGTAGCCCAATTCGTAAGCTCTATCTTGCGGGGATCCACAACCACTAACTTCGCACCATTCTTCACCGCCCGCTTCATCCGCAACGAGATCACCGGGTGAGCCTCGGTCGTGTTCGAACCCGTAACCAGCAAGAAGTCGGACCCAGCCAACTCCTCGATCGAGTTCGACATCGCTCCTCTTCCCACCATGACCGCCAGACCGGCGACCGACGGAGCGTGTCAAGTACGAGAACAGTTATCGATATTGTTGGTCCCAATACCGACCCTCGCGAACTTCTGCATCAGATAGTTCGCCTCTGTTACAACCCGTGCCGATGCCCAACACACGATCGAGTCAGGACCTTCCTCCGCAATCGCACCCTTGAACTTCGATGCCACCAGATCCAATGCCTCGTCCCACGACGCACGCCGGAATGTCCCGTTGGACTGCTTGATCAGCGGATAGCGTAGTCGATCTTCGCTGCGCACAAATTCCCAAGACGCAAACTGACCTTTCACACATAACGACCCTCTGCTAGGCGCCGTAAAGTCAGGTTCAGCACCGATAATCTCGCCGCCATGCGTAAGTAGTTCGATGCCGCAACCGACGCCGCAATATGGGCACACTGTCTGTGTGCGATCGACATCGTCCGCAACGATATCCTGCGAAACCACCTTGCGGTCCGTCAACGCGCCAGTAGGGCACGTATTGATGCACTGGCCGCAAAACGTACATGGCGAATCGATCAACTCATTGCCGAAAAACGTGAAGATGCTCGAACCTTGACCCCTGCCATCAACCGTTATCGCCGCCGCTTGCTCCCAGTCGTTGCACACGTTCGTGCAGCGGTAGCAGGCTATGCAATAGTCGTAATCGCGTTGAATGAATGGATTCTCGTCGTGATCAGCCTTATCACGTGGCTGTAACCGAGGAAACGCGTCCCACCGAGCTTCGTATTCCTCGACGGCCTGATCAAACTCCGTAGGCCCAACCTTGTTCGAATAAGGATTCAGATTCGGCGACGCCATCTCCGAAAGCAGCATTTCTAGCAGCGTCTTACGATACTCTCGGATATCGTCCGTGTGAGTAGCTACCCCCATCCCATCTTCGGCAAACGCCGTACAAGATGCCACCTGTTCCTTACGGCCGTTAACTTCAACCTCCACCAGACACATCCGGCAAGTCCCTTGCGCACCGACCCGCTCATCGAAACAGAGCGTGGGAACGTCGAAACCAGCCTCGCCAACCGCGTCAAGCACCCTCGACCCGTCCTCACACCTGACCGCAACACCGTTAACCCGCACGTCGAGCCACTTCGTGCGGCCATTCGTTCTGGTTTTGCTACCTGCGGTCGTCAACTCACACCATCGCTGTTCGATGGTAACCCAATTCTAGCCAAACAAACCAAACCACACCCCCTCACCCACCAAACCAACCCACCCGTCCACCACTAACCAATCCCCGCAATCCCAAAATCCTCCTAATTCCCCGGTTCAGACTCCGCCCGTATCTCCCGTATCCGGTGCACCAAAAACCAAACCACCAACGCGCACCCGATGATCACGATCGGCAACGTAAACGAACGCGTATAGTCCCGCACCGCATCGTAGTTGTCTCCTAGCAGATACCCCGTCCACGCCAAAAACACGCACCAGGGCAGAGCGCCGATGAACGTATAGACGCTGAACTTAATCACGTTCATCTTGGCTATACCCGCAGGAATCGATATGAAATGCCTCACCACAGGTACCAACCTCCCAACCAATATCGTTATCTCGCCACGGTTGGTGAACCAGTGGTCGGCCCGCTCAAGGTCCTTTCGAGTTATCAGCAGATACTTGCCATACCGCTCGATCAACGGACGTCCTCCGGCTCGCGAGACGTAGTACTCCGCCAGCGATCCAATTACGCTGCCAACCGCGCCCCAAAAACCAGCGAGGAACACCCACTCGACGCCGAGGCCCTTGTCGAGTATCAGCCGCCAACCTGCAAACGGCATCACTATCTCGCTCGGTAGGGGAAAGGCGGTGCTCTCCAACGCCATCAACGCCACGACACCTCCCCAGCCCATCAGCTCATACACCTCAGTGCTGAAATCCAGCAACCAATGTTCCACAGCCTCGATCAGATCGATGATGAATCCCAAATGCCTATTCCTTGGTCGAGAGAGATTTCAACAGGGCAGGGCGTACCTTCTGAACGGCAAATCGCCATAGCCCGTCGATTCTAACCCCATAGGCAAAAAAAACCATCCAAGCACCTTCGAACCCCAATCTGCGTATCCCAAAATTCACACCGCACCACCAACGGCCTCCCACCGACACCATCCCGGCCATACTTCCGAATCCGCCCCGTCCTAGTCCAAAATATCTTGCCCCAAGTTGCCGCAAACCCGGAGCCGACATCATTCAAACTTGTTCAAACAAAGTCGCAAACCCGTAGGACGCACCATACAGCCACATTCAAAGCGAACTCTAATCTGTCGTCAACACTTCGTCAAAATATTGCCGAACGAAATTGCGACGAGCACTATACTAGTTCAAAATAAAACGGAAACATATCTTCAATGTCGCGAAATCCGTTGAAATCAGCATCGAACATGCTCTAAACTAGTTCAAACGAAATGCGATTGGCAAGCACGTCCTAAGCGTCGCAGACATCTGCAATCGCATCGAGGTGACCAACATGACTACCGTCAACTTCCTCAGATCGACCCCCGCTGTCGAACGTGCCGAAGAGATACTCGGCGGTCCGTTGCGTGACGTCCTGCGCCAAAAACTCAACGAACCCGGCATCACCGTTAGCAGCATCGCAACCGAAATCGGCGTCCAGAAAGCCACCGTCAACTATTGGATGGCGAAACTCAGCATCAACTATGGCAGAGTAGCCCACTACTTCGACGAAGAGGTCCGAATCCTGTCGCAGGACCAAGCTAGGCTGCTCGACTCATTTATGGAGATGGAGCTTTCAGTGGATGATGTCGAACTGCTAAACCCTGAAGACAGCAAGATCCTGAGGCGCCTCGATGAGTTGGGTATCCCAGCATCGGACCTCGCGCAACTTAGCGCCATTCAGATTGTCGCACTGCGACGACTCGCACGCCTGGGCCTCACCGATGAACAAATCGACCTAATCGACTCCGAATCCCTCGATACCATCGCAAAACTGACCCGCGAGGGCGTCTCAAATGCCGATCTGTACACACTCACGAAGCGAGAAATCGACTTCATCGCAAAGGTACACAACTCGGGCATAGACCTCGACGAACTGACTGAAATTGGCGCTGAATGGTTCGAATTCATCCGAGACGCCAAACGGCAGAACCTCAACCCAGAGGCAATAGCAGCCGTCGACTCCAACGCGGTCGAAGTAGTCAACCGTGCTAAAGAACGTGGCATCGACCTCGACGAATTCGACGCCCTGACTGCGGACGAGATAAGCCTTCTGACGCGAATCCGCGAAAAACGGCGACAGAACAGTGCCGGGGTCGACCAACTCCTTGGGATGCTTAACGTCCTCTAACCACCACCCAATCACGACACCGAACCAAGTTCAATCAACGGTCGTCTAGACTGCCCTCGAAACGCGGCCGGAACAGCCGCCAACCTATCGTAGAATTGTTTGAGTCGGCAGAGCAGACCTCAGGAGAACTCGGCATTGCGTATCGCTGATCATTCGTTTGTGCGCGTCAAAAAGAGTCGTTACCGCCCAGCGGCACTAAATTTCACCCTCCTGATCCTCGCCTCCGTCTTCCTCATCGGATGCGCCGAGGTCGCAAACCCGACCGCAACCGCCGTTGTCTTCGATCCGACTCCCGCACCGCCCGGCACCAGGGCGCTAGTACTAGCAGGCGGATCAGGTGCCGACCTTTCCGCGTTGGCGGCTCAACCGATCGAACTCCCGCCGGGCGACGCCAGCAACGGCGAAGCTCTCCACACATCATTGGGTTGCGCTGCATGCCACTCTGTCGGCGACGACGTTATCGTAGGTCCCGGCTGGAAAGGCCTTTACGGAAGAGCAGGAACCCGCACCGATCTAGGAACCGACGACTACCTCGTTCAATCCATCACCAAACCATCGAAATTCATCGTCGAAGGATTCACAAACGTCATGCCGGCCTTCGACTACCTCTCCGACCAAGAGCTCGCCGACCTAATCGCCTTCGTCGAAGCCAACCAATAGAGCACCTTCACATCTCCTTCGACCACGAAGGAGACGGCGAACCGTAGGCCCAGATTTCAAACCCGCGCAATCAGCGCAGCTTGGTAACCCGCCGAAAACCCGCCGTCGATGTTGACCACCGAAAGCCCCGCGGCGCATGAATTCAGCATCGTTAGCATCCCCGCGTAACCCTCCATACCAGTCCCGAACCCATTACTCGTCGGCACCGCGATCACCGGCGCTTCCACCAGACCCGCCACTACGCTCGGAAGGGCGCCATCCATACCCGCAACAACCACGATGACCCGGGCACATCGCAACGCCTCTTCGTGCGCCAGCAATCGGTGAATGCCAGCAACTCCCACATCGTTGATGCGATTCACCTCGCAAAGCATCAGTTGAGCGACGATCTCCGCCTCATCCGCCACCGCCATGTCCGCGGTCCCTGCCGACACCACTAAAACGCCACCGAACTCAGGGGCGACGTCTCGATCATCGGCCCAGATCGCACCACAAGAATCCAAGTAACGAGCTGAGGGTACGAGTGACTCAACCGCTTTGTATGCTTCTAGATTTGAACGCGTGACCAATACAACACGCGAAGCGTCATAGATACGCTGTGCGATCCTGGCCACCTGTTCCGTTGATTTGCCTTCTCCCATCACCACTTCCGGAAAACCGGTCCTACGCTCGCGATCCAGGTCGACCGTGGCGAAACCCAAGTCCGCACTAGGTAAGGATTCGGACGACGAAGATTGGGAAATATCGCTTGTATCGTGTCGCATTGCCGGTTAATCACGATTGAACTGCGGTTGAACTCAAGATAAACCTAGCTAGGCTGTATCATTACACCGAAGATTTGTCGGATCACATTCGTCGGTTTCAGTTGAGTGACTCGACGTGATTCTAGAATGTGCGAGTCTCAACCAGACTCGGTTGGAAAACGACCAGATTTCGGGACTCATCGGAATGAAGATCACCTGCATACAAGATAACTTGGCCCGCGGATTACGAGTTGTGCGAAGGGCTGTGCCCACGCGCGCTACTTTGCCTATCACCCAAAACATCCTCATCGAAACCGAAGATGCTCGAGTCAAGCTCTCCGCAACTGACCTTGAACTGTCAATAACCACATGGGTCAGCGGCCAGATCGAGAAAACGGGCGCCATAACTCTTCCAGCACGACCGTTGCTCGATACCATCAGCAGCTTTGACACCGGGCGCGTCGAGTTCGAAATCACCGACGATCCTTACGGAGCAAATATTCAGACCACCTCGCAACGCGGCGATGGACCAACAACCATTGACACCAGCCTGCGAGGCGCACCCAAAGACGACTTTCCTCCATTCCCAGAGGTCTCTCCTAAACACCGAGTCAGAGTCGATTCTGGTATCTTGCGAAACGCGCTCGATCGCACCGTATTCTCCGCAGCTAGCGACGACGCGCGGCCCGTTCTCACAGGGGTCAAGATGGAGGTGGAAGGTGACAAAGCCACATTCGCAGCCGCGGACGGATTTCGGCTCTCCATCGAAACCGCGCAACTCATGGAAGCTGCCGAGGAAGGGTTTGAAGCCCTCATCCCGGCGCGAGCGCTCTCCGAGTTGACGGCCCTGATGGCCGGAACAGCTTCAACCGTCGAAATCATGGTCTCCGAAACTGGTGGGGAAGCCATGTTCCGCATCGGCGACGAGATCGAAATGATCACGCAACTCATCGCGGGCACTTACCCGGACTACAAGAGCCTCGTCCCCGAGAACACCGACACGACGATGACGATCTCGCTCGACGGTATCGCTCATCTGGCAAGATCCACGCAGGTCATCGCCCGTGAGGGCAGTGCTATCGTTCGGATGGTAGCAACTGACATCGAGGGTCAAGGTCGCTTAACTCTCTCCGCGAGCGCAGAAGACCTCGGCAACAGTGAAGGAACACTCGACATTGACCTAGAAGGCGAGGAAGGCAAAATTGCGTTCAACGTCAGGTTCCTCAACGATCTCGTGAGCCATTCGCAAGGCGGAACATCGAACCCGACCGAGACTGACGGATCAGAAGACGGTTCCTCATCCGGCCCGGAAAAGATGATCCTCTCGATCTCCACACCTTCCAGTCCGGCAGTTTTCCGACTGTCGAGCCACCCCGGATTCACGCACGTCGTGATGCCCATGTACGTTCAGTGGTAACAGACTCCGTTTCCCACGTTGGAAGGGGTGCGTCGGAAGCACTAAGGGGAGGCAAATCACAGGTCCTCCTCATCTGTGTCGCTCCACGATCGTTCGATGGATCAGGGTTAGGGTAAGGATTAACGGGGCGGCAGTGTGCGGTACTGGCCAAACACCTGTCAAGCCCTAAGCTCGCCAACAGACCGCACCACCAACCAATTCGAAAAATCCCACAATTCTTCGCAATTGCCGGTTCGGCATTAACGCTGGCCGCGTCGCTCGTCACGTCACTCACCGGCTGTTCCAGCGCTCCTCAGGAAAGCTTGGTTCCGACCGTTCCTCTGGCGACCGCCTTTGCGGCGACTGAAGCCAAACCAACGGCAACTGCTACGCCCCCACCAATCGATGCTGTGGACCGCTACGACTTCGAATTCGTCGAAGCGTTCGGCGGATACGAATGGGAACGGCCAACCGACATCGCGTTCCTACCCGACGGCGAATCCGCGCTCGTCGCGGAACAAATCGGCCAAGTCCACCGCGCATTCTTCGACGCACGCAGAGACCCCATCCTCGTCTTCTCAATAAAAGAACGCGTCAGCCGCGCATCCAACGAAGAGGGACTTTTGTCCCTAGCCCTCGACCCCAATTACAAATCCAATAGCCGCGTCTGGATGTACTACTCGGTCCAACAAGGTTTCCGCAGCACACGCCTCTCGTGGTTCACTGTCGACGAATACATCGTCGATTGGAGCAGCGAACACATCGTATACGAACTCACTCAGCCATTTCCGAACCACAACGGCGGAAAGATTGTCTTCGACAACCAAGGCCACTTATATCTCGGTTTCGGCGACGGAGGATCGGCGGCCGACCCACAGGACAACGGACAAGACCTCTCTAACGTCTACGGCGCCATCATCCGCCTCGACATTTCAGCGTCGAGCAGCGAAGAACCGTATCGCATCCCTCCTGACAACCCATTCCTCGACGACACAGACATCCCGGACGAGATTTGGGCCTATGGACTCCGTAATCCGTGGCGCATGTCATTCGATCCCGAAACTAAAAACTTGTGGATCGGCGATGTAGGGCAGAGCCACCGGGAAGAGATCAACTCCGTTAACGTCCAGACCGACGCCGGTACCAACTTCGGGTGGAACCGCATGGAAGGCAACGCCTGTTTCAAGCCTCGCAAGGATTGCGAACGGGCTGGCCTGACGATGCCCATCGAAGACTACCCACCTAGATCCGGCAACTGCTCAGTTGTCGGCGGCTTCGTTTATCGCGGCGCCGGTATCCCAACACTCTTCGGTCACTACACGTACACCGATTTCTGCAAAGGCGACTTCCGCGTCTTAGACGCTGAAAACTGGACCGAAGGTTCCACATCGATCAAACCCATTGCGCCAGAAAACCACGAGTACGACAACCCACAAATCGCGTCATTCGGAACTGACAACGACGGCGAAATTTACGCCCTTCGCTTCAACGGCCCGATCCTGAAGCTAGTACCTAGGCGCTGACGCCCGCGGAGAGTCCTTCGTCACCTCAGCTAGCAGCGGGTCAGGTGAGGCGGAACGAGCCGAATGGCGGTACCGAACTGACCAAACAGCGACAACCCCTGCATTTGTCCATACAAAGAGCCGATATCTCGGCAAGATGCCGTCATTCCCGCGAACGACAGAATCCACCGGGGCATAGCACGGTCAACCGGATCCTGAAACCTGCGGTTGGCGCTGCGGCCTGTAACGATAATTCCGAATTCCGGGTACCAATCGCCAGATCGCAACTATCACAATCACCGAAATGAACCCGCCAACGATTATTACGTTGCCTGCACCGATGATGCCGCCGACGAACGAAACCTCCATCTGGCCCAGATGGTTCGCCCCCATCGCCGAGAACGAGTGCGCACTGCTAGCCCGGCCCAACATGTGATCGGGTGCCGTCAGCTGCACCAGCGCTTGCCGCATTGTCATCCCAACCGCATCAGTGCCCCCGAGCAACGCCACCAATCCGAGCCCAATCGCGAAGATGTAGTTGAACGTCCACGAGAAGTCGAACAGACCTAGAGTCAAGTTCGGATTGTCGACGAGGTCGACGCGGTTGAATCCCCACGCAAATAGCAGCAACGCGTAGATGAAAGTCGCGACGAGAACGATCATCCCTTTACGCCGCCACCTTTCCGTAATGAACACCACCATGCTTCCGCACACGCCACCCAGGGCGTTGGCGGAGGTCAGCATCGCCGTACCTTGGGCGCCCATCCCGTACAGCTCGTGCGAGAAGAACGGGAACAACATCCGGTAGAAACTCACAATCGTCACGCCGATGTCCAACAAGTAGAGCCCCGGCAAGATCGGGTGCGTTCGCACGAAGTGGAATCCCTCCACGATCGTCCGCCACTTCACACCGCCGCCGCTTCCTTTTTCCGGCGCGCCCGAAGCACGAATCAACAACGGCGATATCACACTTGCCCCGGCGATCGCCGTCGTCACCAGCAGGGTAGGGGCGATACCCCACGAAAGGTAAATCGGTGCGAAGATGAACGGCACCGTGATCGCCGCCACCTGCATCGTCGACGTCGAGATCGTCACCGCATTCGTTAGATGCGTCCGCGGCACACACCTCGGCAGCATCGCCGGTCGCGCCGAACTCCCAAGCATGTTCACCATCCCTGTTACACCTGTCACGACCCAGATATGCCATGGCGCCAAGACATCCCCGTAGGCCAACATCGTCAATGTCAACAACGAGATGAACGACACCGACTGCGTCATCGCCATCAGCACCTTGCGATTCATCACGTCGGCAAGCGCGCCGCCGTAAATCACTACCGGCATCTGCAATAGCTGCACGGCACCCAGAATGCCCAACTGCGCCGCCGAACCGGTCTCGTCATAGATCCACTGACTCGTCGACAACAACCGCATCGTCATCGCAATCGTCATGGTGACCTGCGCGGCCCACATGATTGAGAAGTTGTAGTGCTTAAACGACGACCACGGCTTGATGCGCTCGGTCCGAGAATGCGCTGTGCGGGTAGTCAAAGGATGTTTCGCAAAGAAACGATGCGAACGTGACGTAGCGGCGGTCGATGTTCCGCCCAGCTCCCGCCAACTAGGGAAGTTTCAAGTTCATTGCATGATACACCCCAACTCATCTACTCCCACCGTGCCCTCTGCCATTGAGAGATCATTGCAAAACTCGCTGTTTTGTCCGAAACTGCGGGCGATAACCGATGGTCGGCGTCCGCTTCGCTCCTCAGGATGGACAGTATGGGCATGGATGTCGGGTTTGAGGTTCGATCGGGCGCGTCTGTATGTCCACCGCGACGTGGTTGTTTGCCGCCGGGCCTTCCCGGGGGAAGGTCCGGCGGCGCAGGGTCCTCGGGCCCGTAGGAACTGGCCCTCGCCTCGAGCGTCGTCCTCAGCGCTGAGGACGATGCTCCTTCCCTCTCCATCGCCTCTTCGGTTCGAAGAGGACGACCCCGGAGAGGGGTCAGATGCTGCGCAGAGCGGTGTGCGAGACCGCTAGCAACGTTTACCAGCCGCGGCCCGCGTCGCCAGACCGCGGGCATGGAGTTCGGCGCGACGACTGGGGTCGCCGTTCGGAGTTCGCCTCCTCCTTCGATTCACCTGTAACTAGCTCCTCTCGGGCTGTAGCCTCCCTCCTGCGGCGGACAGGAGTAGACGTCTGTCGGCTCCACGTGCGGTCTCCCGGCCCTTGGCTGGGCATCCCCGCGAAACCCCTCTGCATCTCCCCTTGGAAAGGGGAGAGGAAAAAGGGTCTCGCGCCCCCTTCGATTCTCGAAAGGGGCGTTGGGGGGATGCCAGCTGGCTCGCTTTGCGACGCGGGACTGACGCGTCGCGCTCCGGGAACTGGGCCTCCCACGCTTCGGCACGGCCCTCCCGGCCTTGCACCGGACATCCGATCCGATGAGGGACGCCGCCGGAGGAGGCAATGACGCTGGCGACTCGTCGGCGCGGCTTTGGACCGCGTCCTTCTCGTCGACCGTTGCCTTCGCTTCCTCACGTTTGATCCCTGTGGCCGCTTGGGACGGGGGTCTGCACACGTCTGCGCAGCACTGTTGTGATCCGTCGATCTAGTTGTTAATATAATACATATGTAGCACAAAAGTCAAGTGTGAATTGGGATTCTTGGGATTGGGTTTGGATTTTTGAGATTACGGGTTGGTTGATGGGCGTTTGAGTCCGTGTTTGGCCGGTAGGGGCGGTTCGCGAACCGCCCCTACGAGGGTGTTGGTGGTTGTTTAGTTGGTAGGGCCCGTCGCCCCGGGCATCCCCCGCTTCTGATGTCGGTCTATTGGGCTTCGCTCGTTCGCGCCCCCTTACGCTTTGCGAAGGGGGCGTTTGAGGTCGTTGCGGTGAGTGGGGTTGAGGTTGTTTGATCGCCTCGCCAACCAATTCACCACCAACTTAACTGCCATCGACGACCCTATCCCCAAATATCCCAGCCCATCATTAAAATCACATCCATCACGGTTCATTACCTAACGATGGAGCAACAACAGTGGGCGAATACGACGGCAAATCTGTAATAGTCACCGGCGGAGCACTCGGCATCGGAGGTGGCGTCTCAAGAGGATTCGCAGCCGCCGGAGCTTCCGTCACTATCATGGACATCGACGACGAAGCAGGTGAGAACCTCGCCGCCGAGCTAAACGGGCAGGGCGCAACCGCCCAATACGTATCAGCCGACGCCGGCACCATCGATGGCTGCCGAGCAACAGTCGACGCCGCGATCGACGCTTATGGCGGTGTCGACGTCGTCATCAACAACGTCGGCATCCAACCGCCTTCCTCATACGTCGACGCCGTCGACCTTCCTGAAGACGCTTGGGAACGCATCATCAACATCAACCTCCGCAGCCGATTCCTCATGGCCAAGTACTCCGTTCCCTCAATGCGAGAGCGCGGGGGAGGCGTCATCATATCCGTCGCCAGCGTCCAAGGGCTGCTATCTATGCCATTCGTCTCCGCATACGCCGCCAGCAAAGGTGGGGACCTCTCGCTTACTCGGCAGATGTCCATCGACTTCGCCAAAGACAATATTCGAGTCCTATCCGTAAACCCCGGAACCATCAACACACCCATGGTCTGGAACGCCCTCCAAGGCACCGGCGACGACCTGGAACAAGGCCTCATCGACTCCGCGAAAACACACCCCATAGGCCGCATTGGAGAACCCGAAGACATCGCCAACGTCATGCTCTTTCTAGCCTCCGACAAAGCCTCATTCATGACCGGGTCGTATGTAAACGTAGACGGCGGAATGATGGCCGTAGGAGCATGGGCTGGCACGGTTGGCGCCGCGGGCAGCGATTAACTCTTAGCCCTTTCGCGCGGCGAAGAGCGCGCGGGCTGTAGGGGCGGGTTTCAAACCCGCTTCGCCTGTAGGGGTTCTCGGTTAGGGACAGGTAGGCGGCTGACGTCAACGGCCTAGCGTTCCTAACCCGTAGGGGCGGTTCGCGAACCGCCCCAACTACCAACCAAACTCAAAAAACCAATACCAACCAACAATCCCCGAATTCCCGGTTCAGACAATGCCGAATGGTATCGTGATGTACACATCCCACAACCCCTACATCCCAACGTCATGACGACGAAATCCAAACTCACCCGCGAAGACGTCATAAAAACCCTTCGCTTCTACAAACCCGTCCTCCGAGAACGGTTCGGCGTCACCGATATCTCGCTCTACGGATCCTTCGCACGCGACGAAGCCACCGACCAAAGCGACATCGATGTCATCGCCGAATTCGATAAAACACCCAGTTGGCATCTGTTCTATGGCGCACAGCGTTACATTGAAGGCCTCTTCGATCGTTCTGTCGACCTTGCCCGCCGAAAAGACATCCGAAAAGAGTTCCGACCCTACGTCGATCGTGACCTAACCAAAGTTTGAGAATCGTATGAAAGACCGCGATTGGCGACCGTTCATCGACGACAGGGGGCGCGAACGAAGCGAGCGAGGATCTGCCCGAGGCCAGACGTAACCCGCACCACGCAAACCACCAAATCCAACAGCTACCAACCAATCCTCAAAATTCCCGGTTCAGAAAATGACGATGGCCATCAACAAGGCAAAAGCATCGCGAACCCTCGTTTGGCTCCTGCTATTCCTAGTCGGCGCTTACTTCCTCCTTAACCCGGCCCAATCAACGGAAGCCCAACTCGCCGTCGCCCGCGGCGTATACCTCATCCAACTAGACCGCGCCATCGATCCCGTAGCCGAACGCTATCTCGCACGCGAGTTAGATGATGCCCAAGGCGAATACGCCCTGATCGTCATCGTCCTCGACACCCCCGGCGGGCTCCTAGACAGCACACGAGGCATGGTCAACGCCATCCTTGAATCTCGCACTCCCATCGCCGTATACGTTTCACCGTCTGGTTCTCACGCCGCCAGTGCAGGTACATTCATAGCCGCGGCTGCAAACATCCTCGCCATGGCGCCCGTCACTGAGATCGGTGCCGCCGCGGTCGTCGGGGGGCAGGGCGAGGAACTTGGCGAAACCATCCAAGTTAAAGCCAACGAAGACGCCGCCGCGCTCATTCGAGGAATCGCAACCCAACGCGGACGAAACGTCGAGGCATTGGAAGCGACCGTTTTCGAAGCGAAAGCCTACTCTGCCGAAGAAGCGGTAGAAATCGGTATCGCGGACGTCGTAGCTCAAGACCTCGATGAGCTGTTGCAATGGGCCGAAGGCCGTACAGTGGAAACGGCCGCGGGCGATGTCGTCTTGCAAGACCTCCTCAACGCCCGCATCGATGAGAGCGAGTACAGCATCTGGGACCGCTTTCTCAGCGCCATTGCCAACCCCAACTTGGCCTTCTTGCTAATATCCCTCGGAGGACTCGGATTAATCGTCGAACTCTGGAACTTCGGCACATTCATACCTGGCACTATCGGCGTTGTCCTCCTCGTCATCGGATTCGCAGGAGTCGGACAGCTACCGTTCGAATGGGCCGGAATTGTCCTGATCGCGCTCGCACTAGCCCTTCTGGCAGCCGAGATTTTCGTCACTCCAGGATTTGGCTTCTTCGGCATTGCCGGTGCCATCGCGCTCGTACTTGGCGGACTATTTCTATTCCCATTCCCCTCAATCGACGCGCCCGAACTACCCGGAGGACAGATCCAAGTCAGCAGATGGCTGCTGGGCGGCGTTGGCGCCGTCGTGCTCGCATTCGTCATCTGGTTGGTCTACGAACTCCGCCGAGTCTCAAGCTCAGAGTCCTACGTGCCCACTGGCTCATCCGAACTCCTCATTGGCCAAACAGCCCTCGTAACCAAATCCCTAAACCCCGAAGGCGAAATCTACGCCGCGGGTGAACACTGGACGGCCCACACCTCCGACCGAACCCACATCAACGAAGGCGAAACCGTAAAAATAACCCGAATCGATGGCGTAACCCTAGTCGTAGAACCCCAAAACGAAGATTGATCACCCGATCCCCGCAACTCCCCCTAAATCCCCGGTCAAACATCCGCGATAACCTAAAGCACTAACAAGGAGAACCACATGGCAATAATCAACTTCATTCGCGACTATGAAAGAGTAGCGCGTTTTCGCTTGGGCAAGTTCGAAGGCATGAAGGGGCCAGGCATCGTATTTTCGATCCCCATCATCCACCAGATCCAAAAGGTCGACACCCGCACCGCCGTCCTCGAGATTCCCCGACAGACCAACATCACCAAAGACAACGCCCCGATCGACATCGACTTTCTTGTCTATATGCGCGTCGATCTCAACCAGGCCGAAAGGGCGGTGCTCGAAGTCGAACACTACACATCCGCCGTCGTCGGACTCGCCACTACCACCCTCCGAGCCGTTGTCGGCGACATCAGCCTTGACGAAGTCCTATCCCAACGTGAGCGCATCAACGAGCTCATTCGAACTCGCCTCGACCAGGAAACCGGACGCTGGGGCATCAAAGTCACAAACGTCGAGATCCGAGAGATCGAACCGCCCAACGACATCCAAGCCGCAATGACCCGTCAGATGTCTGCCGAACGCATGAGACGCTCAATGGTCCTCGAAGCCGACGGCCAGCGCGAAGCCGCCATCACCGTCGCAGAAGGGGAGAAGCAGTCCGAGATCCTCAAAGCCGAAGGTGCCAGACAAGCCGAGATCCTCAAGGCCGAGGGCGACCAGCAAGCCGCTGTATTGAGAGCCAACGGATTCGCCGACGCTCTCCAGCGCATCCAAGACACCGCGACCGGCCTAGGCGGAAACACCATGACACTCCAATACATGGACGCCCTCAAAGAGATGGCCGCCGGCGAGTCCACGAAATTCGTCCTCCCAATGGAGATGACCAGACTAATGTCCGGCATCGGCAACGTCATGGGCGGCGCCAGCACCACCGAAGACTAAAACCAATCCCATCCGCACCCCACCCGTTATTCCTGCGGAATTTGGAAACCGAAAGGGAGGGTAGAGGCGCACCATACGCCCTGACCCAACCTCGGGAAAACGTAGCGTGCAGCACTCTCGTAGGGGTGAACCCTCGTGGTCGCCCGGAGCGGCATGGCCAGGATCTACCTAACCACCTTCGCCCGTTTTTGGTCGACGAGCTGGGCACGAGCGGGGCGAGGTGGGTGTGCCCGGGCAAGGGCAAGGTACACCACACCACCACCGATTCCTCCATCGAAATCATCCCATTCTCCGCCACCTATCTCTCAAATCAACCGCAACTTTTCTTTGGGCCCAATTCAGATGAAAACCCTGCTATTTTTTACGTTCAAATTCGACCTAATCCCCGTTAACCCAATCTTGGCAATTCATCACTGGAACGCCAATCTTAGTTTCACGTAAAAAATCAACAAATCAGCGCAATTTCAATCCATTTCGAGCCCTAAATCAACAAATTCCGAACACGATTCTGCCGATATGGCTCTCCACGATCCGGGCCAATAGTCTCCATCCATAAACTCCTATTTCGTCTCGCTACATGACGTTTCCGTCGCCGAGCAAAACCCTACTTATTTCTGATCGATTCCAAATCCCGACAAGCAATTTCACCCGGCGATTTCCCAGGTCATTTCTCCAGCAAAAAGATTCCCAGACCTCGATCAGATCTTCGATCGCCCTGAAAGACCGCGCCGACGCGGCGCTGGTCTGTGAGGGCAGGGCAGTCCCCGATTCGGACCTTGCTGGACTCACTGACATGCCCCCAAACGTCGCGAAAAACTCTTTGCACTTCGTCAAAAACTGAACCTGCCGCGAAGTTGCCGGAATTACGGCAAATTCGCGGCAGTAAGGCCAAAAACTGCCGGAACTTGCCGTAAAATGCCGGAAAGTTGCCGCTCAACAAGCAAGTTATGCCAAAACTCGGACAACGCGAATTCCCCGAAATCCCTCTCGAAGAATCGGTCGATCTCGCTCGACGTATCCACCATGAACTCGCCGGTGTTGTCCGCAGAGATGGCCTCGCCATCGTTTTGGGTATGTCACCTAACGGAGGTGCCTTCGGAGCCCGTGTAAGCGCATTGAGGATGTGGGGACTTGCCTCAGGCCGCAGCACGATCTCACTCACCGAACTGGGCACACGGATCGCCACTTGCACCAACCCATACCAAGAGATCGAATTTATGCGCGACCTCGCCGCATCCGTTCCCCTCTTCAACGAGCTACATGACAAGATCGGTGATGCTAGCGTCGATCAAAGTATCTTAGCCGTAATGCTCCAAGAGATCACCGGCGCTGAAATGAACGAAGTAGCACGGCGAGTGGTGATGATTGATCGAATATTCACGGGCATTCGCACATTTCTCGACTCAGAATCCGCCCGTTCATACCAACATTCGATCCAACAACGATCGTCAACCGAAACTGGTCAAGCTACACCGCTGCCCTTGGGATGGATCGAATTCCGTTATGACGACGGAGCACTCCGACTACGCGAAACGGTCGAAAATTTAGAGGTCCTAATAGGGACCTTGGAGAGCCGCCGCAACCGCCTCATCGACGAGCAACTCACAGATAATCCTTAACCTTCTCTGCCAACCGCTGCGTCATCCCCGGCGTCGACGCCAGCTCGATCTCCGACGCCTCACGAATCGCCTTTACGCTACCAAAACGACGCATCAAAGCACGTTTCCGAGATGGGCCGATACCCGGTACTAGGTCCAAAGCCGACTTCAACGACGTCCGCCCCCGCGTCTTCCGGTGATAAGTAATCGCAAACCGGTGCGCCTCATCCCGCACCTGCTGTAACACGAACAAAGACGGCGCGTTCCGGGGCAATCGGATCGGATCCGAACTGTCCGGCGTATAAAGCTCCTCTTCCTTCTTCGCGATTGAGGCTAGCGGAATGTCAGCAACACCCAGGTGGAGCATCGTCGCCAAAGCCGAAGAAAGCTGCCCCTTACCACCGTCGATAAGCACTAAATCTGGCGTGATTCCAAACGAATCGCTCGGTTTCGTCGGATCGGATCCGTTCGCCGCTTTCTCACGCGCCACATTCAGACGCTTGAATCGCCGCGTCAAAACCTCGCGCATCGAGGCGAAGTCGTCATTTCCGTCAACCGTATTGATTTTGAACCGCCGGTACTGCGAAGTCGCCGGTGCACCGTTCTCGAAAACCGACATCGCAGCCACCGACGAAGTCCCTTGGATATGCGAGATGTCGTAACACTCGATGCGGTACGGCCGCGCCGGAAGGCTCAACGCTTCCTGCAGATCATCCAAAGCACGCCCCATCAGGTCGGAGTTGGACTGCCACTTCAACTTCAGCTGTGCGAGCCCTTGTACGGCGTTCTCACGGGCCATGTCGACCAATTTCCGCTTAGGACCACGTTTCGGAACGTTGATCGCCATCTTGGCTCCACGACGTTCGGTCAGCAGTTCCTGCAACACTCCAGTGTCTTCCACCTCCGTCTGTGTCAATATCCGACGCGGCATGTGGGGATTGCCTACGATGTAAAACTGCTCTATGAACTTAGAGATGACGTGCGAATCCGAATCGTCGAACGTCCCGGCCATGATGAAGTTGTCACGACCGACCATGCTCCCGCGCCGAATGAAAAACACGTCAATCCACGACTCGTCGCTCCCTTTTTCGCACGCGATCACATCCATGTCTTCCTGACCAATGCCAACGACCTTCTGGTCCTCGTACACGATCTTCATCGCGTTCAAGCGGTCGCGGAGGGCGGCAGCGCGCTCAAACTCGAGGTTTTCGGCTGCCTCCGACATCGACTCTTGGAGATCCATCACCACCTTGTTGGTGTCGCCCTGTAAGAACGAGATCACTTGATCGATGACCTTGTCGTACTCTTCTTTGTCCGCGTATCCGGTGCACGGTGCCACACATCGCTTGATGTGATACTCCAAACAAGGTCGCTCCTCCTCACCCGTGATCTTCATGGTGCAGGAGCGATAGGGGAACAGCTTCTTCAGCAGATCGAGCGTCGTCCTCACCGAGTAAGCCGAGGCGTAAGGCCCGAAATACCGGGCACCATCCCGCTTCGACCGCCGACGCGTGAAGTAAACACGCGGAAACTCATCCTCCAGATCCACCTTGATGTACGGATACGTCTTGTCGTCCTTCAACCGTGCGTTGAATCGAGGTTTATGCTGCTTGATCAGCGAGTTCTCCAGCAGCAGCGCCTCACGCTCCGATTCCGCCAAGATGTAGTCAAAATCGTGGATCAGCTTCACCAACCGCTTCGTCTTCCCCGTCAACTTCCCCTCGTTCGAAAAATACGACCTCAACCGGTTCCTCAAACTCACAGACTTGCCCACATACAGAATCTGCCCGCTCTTACCGCGCATCGTGTAAACCCCCGGCTCGCGGGGCACCGCAGCGAGGCGATCGGCGAATAGATCGGCGCGGGATAGAGATTCGGTGGTGGTCACTGGCTTTTTGGCGAGAACCGCATCAGGGTTCCGATAGGGATCAGTTTAGTAGACGCGTCACAATGGCCGAGCATCGCCGCGTTCAATGGACCGTAGCGCGCCGAGTGGATGGTCGACTACGTTTTGATCGGATTCCGGATCGCCGCAACGTCCGGGATCGACTTAAAGAACGATCGTGAAGACCGCTAGAGCGACCACGATGCCGGCGGCGAGGATGCCCATCTTGCGGATTTCGCGGGGGAAAGTTCGAGCGTAGACTTCCGAGCGTGTTCGTTGCGCGCGCCGCGCGCCGCCGGGGCGTTGACGGGTGACCGCTGCCGAAGTTGCCGCTAAAACCGGAGATGGTTCTACTATGGCTTCCGGTTCATCGTTTTCTTCGGATTCACTACGACCTGCAGGACGTTCGGTTTGGACGAAGACGTTGGGGCGGCGCCCTGAGCGGCGTCGATTTCGGTTTCTTGGTGGCATGTGGGTTGGATGTGGTTTTTGCTGGTTGTTTCGATTCTAGATGACGGTTAGAGTTTGCCGTCGTCGTCGAGTGATTGGGCGGCCAGAACGGTCATTCTAGCGGCATATGAGATGGTGACGTCGGATGTGTTGAACATGAAGTGGTAGAGGAACGGGTCGATTGGGCTTGTGCCAAATGCCTTTTCGAAGTAGCGGTGCTGTGCCGCATCCGAATGGGCGATGAAGTCTCGTGCTTCGTCCATGGAGATGCTTTCGCGTTCGGCTACTCTCCCGGCGCGGTCTTCGATGCGCCCAACAACGCCAACGCGGACGACATCGTTGCGTTCTTTAAGGATTGCGGCGCCGCCACGGCTTAGGATCACGATGTTTCCTTGGTCCGCGACATCCTCAATGACCTCACGCGTCGTGGCGATGAAGCGCTCGTCGTCAACTTCTTCGGCGGTTGTGTGCGGTTCGTCTTCGTATTCGCTGTATTGGCGTGAGATGAGGTCTTCGACGCCGGGTCCGAAGTACGGGTCGCCGCCCATTCCGGCGACGGCGGAACGCTCGAGGACGCGCTGGACGCGTAGAGCCAATCGGTTCACCAACGAAGGGACACGACGCTCTTGGTCCACAAGGGCCCGCATCGTGGCGTTTACCCGGCGAGCGATCTGGGCAAGAATCAACCGGTCGACAAAGTCGATCTCCAGCTCACGTGCCACTAGCCGCCCGAGATCGGGTGCGCCGGCTCCTACTCGGCCTTCGACGGTGATTATTGGCATAGCCGCTCCTTCTTCGTTGGTTGTTCGTCTTCGCGGGATGTTCTGTTGGCCCGCCGAGGTTTAATCGGCGGTTGTTCTCCATTATCGCTTGATACGCAATTCAGGGCAGAAACCCGATTTCGAGCGTATTACCATCAACAAGGTTGACCTCCTTTATCCGTCAACGCTTAAGCCAAGAACCGAGATTTCAAGGGGCAAAAACCGTCGGATGCCAGTTGGGGCGATAACTTCGCAACGCTGGCGCGAAATCGCGCCAGTCACGTTCACACCGGAGAACCGACCAGTCGTGGGATACGACGGCGTCGTCGCATCAACGCACGCGCTCGGATCTGCTGCAGGCGCCGAGATTTTGGCCGCGGGCGGTAACGCGATCGATGCCGCAGTCGCTACGCTGTTCGCGTTGTCGGTCGTCGAACCGATGAAGATGGGAATCTACGGTGCTGGGTTCATGAATATCCGTCTCGCCGACGGCAGGCGGTTGGCGATCGACAACTACTCACAAGCGCCGGTAGCGGCGACAATGGACATGTTCACGCCGGTTTCCGACGCGTGGCCGAACTACATGCGGGCCCGTGGAGACCTCAATCAGACCGGAGTACTGGCATCTGGCGTGCCTGGCGCGTTAAAGGCATGGTGCGAGCTGCACTCCGAATTCGGCAATCTCTCGCTCGCAGAAGTCATGGCTCCCGCGATCAGTCACGCAGAGACCGGATTTCGAGCCACTGAACACTACTGCAAATTCGTTGAGGACAATTCGGATGCACTGCGTGGTTTCAGCGCGAGCGCAAGTATCTTCCTGCCACGCGGCGCTGTCCCAACGCCCGGTGATTTGGTCATGCAACGAGACCTCGCGAGCACCTTGAAAAGGATCGCGTTGGATGGCCCAGGTTACCTTTACGGTGGCGAACTCGGCCACGAGATAGTTCGTTACTCCCAATCCAATGGCGGCATCATCACCATGGCGGACTTGAACAGCTATCAAGTCCGACGGACCGATCCGATCACCGGCGCGTATCGCGGCTACACGTTGACGGGGCCGACGCCTTCCTCCGCCGGTGGATTGCATCTGATCGAGTTCTTGAATGTGATGCAGCTGCGCGACATCGGAGGTATGGGGTTTGGCCGCAGTGCGACGATACATCTGATGGCAGAGGCGATGCAACTGGTCTTCGCCGATCGAAATCGCTACTTGACCGACCCTGAGTTTGCTGAAATCCCCTTCGACCGCTTGCTCTCCGATTTCCACGCTCGGGAGTTGATGAGCGAGATTTTGCCCAACACCGTGATGCCCGAGTTGCCGACACCCAAGCTGGCTGAATCGGACAGTACTTCGCATGTGACTACTGCCGACCGCGAAGGCAATATCGTCGCTGCAACGCAGACGATCAACCACATCTTCGGCTCAAAAGTCGTCGTCCCCGGAACGGGCGTTCTGCTAGATAACACGATGGCCAATTTCGATCCGCACCCATACCAGGCTAATTCTGTAGAGCCGTTGAAACGGGTCGCGAGCAGCATGGCACCGGTTATCGCTTACAAAGGTTCGCGACCGGCATTTGCGTTAGGTCTGCCAGGTGGGATTCGCATTTGGACTTCGGTGGCGCAGGCGATCATGAACATCGTGGACCACGGGATGACGGCCCAGGAAGCCGTCGAGGCCCCCCGGATGTTTACGCAAGGACAAGAATTAGAGCTCGAGCAGGAGTTCGGTTCGGAAACCGCCGATTCGCTGCGGGACATCGGTCACGACGTGACGATGGTGAACAATGTCGCTGGCGGAATGAACATCATTGAGTTTGGCGATGATTCCTCGCTTGCCGGATCCTCGTGTTGGCGCTCAGACGGCGGCGCGGTGGCGGTCAGCCGAGGTGCCGCGCGCGATGGCGTCGGATTGACAGTGTTCGAACCCAGCAACGGTTCAGCTTTGACTGATTAGATCTTCGTGAGGAAGCCCTTAGCCGAAGTATTGAAGGCGCGCTCGGACCGATTTGAACTGGTCTGTGCTGCGAGTGGAGCCATCGCGGCAAGTCCGTCGGTTAGGAACGTGTACAGCGAATGCGGCGGAATCTACGACATCCGTTATTTCGACGCTTCGGACGCCGTCAGCGGGTTGCCGTTGTCATCCACCGCACTTTCTGCGGACTTAGGACAAGGCGACACGCCGTTGGTCACGTTAGACCGCTTGGCCCACGATCTCGGGATCGATCGGTTAGCCGCCAAGTTGGAATTTTGTTCGCCTACCGGATCATTCAAAGACCGTGGAAGCGCGGTGTTGATTTCGGCCGCGGCCGAGGAGGGCATAGGTGAATTCGTAGAAGACTCCTCAGGCAATGCTGGGGCTTCGATGTCTGCATATGCCGCACGCGCCGGGATCCGATCCCACATTTTCGCTCCGTCGACCGCTGCCCGCGGGAAATTGGACCAGATTCGGATTTTCGGCGCAGAACTGCATCTGATCGACGGTCCAAGACAGGCAGCCACCGACGCGGCGGCAGAATTCGCCGAAAAGCACCGGATTCCATACCTATCGCACGCATTGAGCCCATGGTTCGCCGAAGGCGTCAAAGCGATGGTGCGCGAGATCGAAATCGCAGGATTCGATGCCACCGACATCGTAGCGCCCGCGGGTAATGGCGCACTGTTGATTGGGAGCTACGCTGGCTATCACGACGTTGATCGCCCTCGGATCCACTGCGTGCAATCCGACGCGGTTCAACCCTTGATAAGGGCGATTAATGGCGAGAGTTGGGATGCTGACGAGGCACGCTCAACTATTGCATCTGGAATCTCCGTGAGCATGCCGCCGCGTACGTCGCAGGCGGCGCGTGCTGTCGTAAATTCTGGCGGCTCAGCGGTCGCGGTCACGGACGCTTCGATGTTGAAATGGCAGAAACGTCTAGCGGAAGACGCCGGAATTTTCTGCGAAGTCACTTCCGCAGCCGCGTTCGCAGGGCTTGAAATGCTGGTTAGCTCAGGACGCATCGGCAACGAAGCTAGAGTCGTCGTGCCGGTCACGGGTTCAGGATTGAAGGAACCCCTGAATCAGTAGATCCAAAGCCGAATCTCGAACACTATCCTTCCAAGGTGTCCGGAATTTCCAGATGCGTCGCGTCGGGCAGATCGCCACAAGTCGCGACTTGCGAGAAGGTGCCGCCAGGGATCGAGACCGCTATCGAGTGGTTACCGTCCAGAACTGTGGCGATGTGCCGATCAGGCAAAACGGTATTTGAGACGCCCCCGACAGCGGGATCGAGGGTTTCAACCCACTTGAATTGGTCAAGATTGCGCCAGTTTTCGCATTTGCCTTCGCGAATGCTGACCTGTTGGATCGTGCCGGGTGCTGGCAAAACGGTTACTTCGACGCTCATGCCTCTTTCCGTCTGGGCGAGTACCCCGGCCCCTTGTTGGCCGAAGCCTTGCAATCCAATGTGGAAGCCGATTTGAACCTGACCGTCGTCTTCGTCCTGATAGATCGTCGGTGTTGGGGTGATCGACATCGCTCCGGGTGTGGCAGTCGGTAACACGATGGCCGTAGGTTCGGCGTCGTCGCTGCACGCAAACGCGAGCATCCCGACTGTCACCCCTAGAACTGGTAGAAGCGCGATTCGGGCGAATGAGGCGAGGTTCATCTTAAGCATGGAAATTGATTCTATTTCTAGGTCTTGGCTTCATCGAAGGCTTCAGAGAATCCGTCCAGCGAACCGTGTAAAACTGCGTCATCAACGCAGTAAGACGCTCGAAAATACCCTCCCATGCCGAACCCGATGCCGGGAACAACAAGCACCAACTTGGATTTCAACAATTCGACGAACGCGACGTCGTCAGACATCGGGGATTTAGGGAAGAGGTAGAAGCCGCCGTCGGGGAGATTGGTCTGATAACCGATTTTCGTCAGACCGCTGTAGATGATGTCGCGTTTGCGAAGGTATTGGGAAATGTCCACAGTCGCATCTTGGAGGTTGGCGACAACACGTTGCATGATTGCCGGCGCGTTGACGAACCCCAACGTCCGGAGCATGAAAACGCACGCATCCATCAAATCGACGCGTCCGGGGTCAGCGGGATTCAACGCGAGGTACCCGATCCGTTCACCTGCTAAACCGAGATCTTTAGAGTGTGATGTCGCCACAATCGTGCGTGGATGATGTTTGAAGACGAACGGATACTCGGTGTCCGTGTAGATGAGTTTGCGATACGGTTCGTCAGTGATGATGTAGATCTCGGTACCCAACTGCGCCTCGGCGGCTTTTATTACTCGTCCGATTTCTGCGATCACGGATTCCGGATAGATCACACCCGAGGGATTGTTCGGCGAGTTGATGATGATCGCCCGCGTACGTTCGTTGATCTGCGAAGACAGCGACTCGAAGTCCGGCATAAAGTCGGGCTCCGACTGCGCCTCCCGATAAACGCCGTTCGCGTGCTGAACGTAGAAGATGTACTCGGCGAAATAGGGCGCAATGATGATTACTTCGTCGCCCGGATCTAACAGCGCGCGTAGTGCAACGTTGATCGCTCCTGCGGCACCGACCGTCATCAGAATGTCGGTTGGCTGGAATTCGGTTCCGGATTCTTCCGTAAGGGACTCAGCGACGGCGGCGCGGGTCTCCATGAAGCCGGGGTTCGGCATGTAACGATGCAAACCCATGTCGGGCTCATTCGCGATTTCTGCAAGAGCCCGTTTGAACTCAGGGGGTGGCTCCAACAGCGGGTTGCCCAACGAGAGGTCGAATACGTTATCGGCGCCATGAACTTTCTTGAGATCCATCCCTTCCTCGAACATGCGCCGAATCCACGAACTCGCTTGCATCTGCTGTCGTGCCAGTTTTGAGATTGCCATACCGATCTCTTTCTCTTTTGGTCGAAGTGCGAGGTTCATCCGCGCCGACGATTGCGGCGTCGTTTGCGGCGACTCGTCGGTCGACCCACTCGTTGCCGACGATTCGATTCTGGTTTTTCTTCGTCTTCACGAGGCGCAAACATCCGCGCCAAGAACCCGGGACCTCCGCTGTTTGGGACCACGACAACGTATGTTCCTGCTATCTTGTCGTGCCATCCTTGATGGTTCTTATCGAACACGATCCAAATGATGCCGACGCAAAATGTGATCGTGGCAACGAATCTACCAACCATTTCGCGAGGTATCGCGACCGCTACTCCGGGTTTATTCCCTTCCTCATCGACGACTGAGATTCCAGCTACCCACTTGCCGATCGTCCGGCCGAAAAAACCTGTAGGGATTATGAAGTAAGCGAGAAAAATGAACACGTCGATGACGCCTGTCTGCACGTTCGGAATGTTGAAGATGCCTTCACTGTTACCTAATATCGGCCCGAGAATGAAGACCAACATCAGCAATATGCCGATGTCGATAGCGAACGCATAGACGCGACGGAGAGGGCCAGCGAACTGTAGACCCAACGATTCGATCGACGGCGACTCGTCCGAAGTTTCAGGAGGTACCTGTGGTTCTGATCGAGCGGGTTCATCGACGACTTGATGGTCGTCGGACTCAACCGAGCGCGATCGGTGTCTGCGTCGAGAAGTGGTCATCGCGAGCGTTTGAGATTGTATCGCTTGATGGCGTTTGGACTTACACTAACAACCGCCGATCGAATATCGACGATGGGAGAGACTATGGGCAGACTTGACGACAGGACAGCATTGATCACCGGCGCCGGGTCCGGTATCGGCGCGGCTTGCGCCCATCTGTTCAGTGCCGAAGGCGCCAACGTGTACTGTGCTGACCTCGATGAGGAGGCCGCGAGGACCGTGGCAGATCAAGTGGCGGAACTTGGCAGGGCTTCGGCGTCGGGATCAGTCGACGTCACGAAACGTGATCAGTGTGACGCTTTGGTGAAGGACGTGGTCGACCGATTCGGTGGGCTGGATGTTTTGATAAACAGTGCAGGAGTGACTCCGAGGAAGGCACCGCCGGAATGGGACTTCGAGGAAAAGTGGGACTGGGTCATCGACGTCAATCTCAAAGGCACGTTGCTGATGTCGCACGCGGCATCTGAAGTGATGCTGGCGGCGCGCTACGGTTCGATCGTGAATTTGGCTTCGATCATCGGGTTAGTCGGCTACAGCGAGGGCATGAGCGATGGTTTCAACGCGTATCCGCACTCCAAAGGAGGCGTGGTCCAGATGACCCGCGACATGGGCGTCGCTTTCGCCAAACAGGGCGTACGCGTGAACGCGCTGTGCCCGGGTTTCACGTACACGGCCCTTACTAGGTCACTTACCGATGATGACGACACCAGGTTGCGTCTCGAATCGCTCCATCCGATGGGGCGGCTCGGCGAACCGATCGAGATCGCATACGCCGCCCTGTATCTAGCCTCCGACGAGTCATCGTTCGTGACGGCGTCAATGCTGCCTGTCGACGGCGGCTACACGGCAGGGTAGGAAGATGACTAACCAAGCGACGTCTATTGGAACAACGACGGAGGCAACTGGATTGGGTCGATTAGAAGGCAAGGTAGCGCTCTTAACCGGCGGCGGAAATGGCATCGGTGAAGCTAGTGCGAGGCTGTTCGTCGATGAAGGCGCGCAGGTAGCGATAGCTGATTTGAACGTTGACGCCGCCGAGAGGGTCGCGGCTGATATCAACGAAGCGGGCGGGAAGGCCATCGCGATCGGCGTGGACGTAACCGACGACGAAAGCTGCGGGTCGGCTGTCGATGCCGCGATCGACGAATTTGGCCGGGTAGATGTTTTGGTCAACAGCGCCGGCGTGGGTTCGCGAAGCGCTATGGACAAGACCTATGAGGAACGCTGGCAGTTTGTCATCGACGTCAACCTCAAAGGCACCGTATTGATGACACGCCAAGCCGCCGAGCAGATGAAAGAACAGGGCAGCGGCGCCGTGGTCAACATCGCGTCGATCCGTGGACTTATCGGTTACCCGGCATTCATCACCGACGGTTTCAATCCGTATCCCCATTCAAAGGGCGGTGTGGTTAATGCCACGCGAGACATGGCTATCGGATTGGCGAAGTCCAACATCCGGGTAAACGCTGTCTGTCCGGGTTTCACTAACACCGACATGACCCGCGGAACTAGAGAAAATGCAGAGATTTACGACCGCATAGTCGCATTGCACCCGATCGGCCGCTTCGCGCAACCCATCGAGATCGCTCGCGCGGTGCTTTTCCTTGCTTCCGACGAAGCATCGTTCGTCACCGGAGCATGTTTGGTGGCGGACGGCGGTTTTACGGCGCAGTAGATAGATGGATCGAACTAGCGGGTCTCGGCTTAGGCCATAGCCGTAGCCAATTCCTCCGCCACCGTGGAACCGTTGTCCGAGGAACTCCGCGTGGGTTTGCCCATCACGTCGAAAACTTCGTCCGCGCTTGCAATGATCCACGGATCCGCTTCGTAGACCACGTCCTGGTCCTTGCCGTGATAAGGCAACAAGTTGAGGACGTGTCTGATCGAGTTGATCCGCGCCCGCATCTTGTCGTCAGATTTGATCACATACCATGGAGCGAAATCGGTGTGTGTGTGGTAGAACATCGCCATCTTCGCGTCGGTGTAATCATCCCAGCGATGGTACGAAGCGAGGTCGACCGGACTTAATTTCCATTGTTTCAGGGGATCTCGCTGTCGGCGTTTGAATCTGCGTTCCTGTTCGACACGACTCACCGAGAAATAGAGTTTGATGATGCGGATTCCGGCATTGGCCCACATCTCCTCCACTAAAGGCGTTACGCGCAGGAATTCATCGTATTCTTCGTCAGCGCAGAAACCCATCACTTTTTCAACACCGGCGCGGTTGTACCATGACCTGTCGAAAAGTGCGATTTCACCTGCAGTCGGAAGATGCCGAACATACCTCTGGAAATACCACTGTCCTGCTTCCTCGTTAGTCGGTTTTTCCAACGCTACAACCTTGGCACCTCGCGGATTGAGGTGTTCCATGAATCGCCGGATGGTGCCGCCTTTGCCCGCCGCGTCACGTCCCTCGAAGATGATCACCACCTTCTCGCCCGTGTCGCGCACCCAGTTCTGCATCTTGACCAATTCGATCTGTAGCGGGAACTTGTGTTCGTAGTAGGCGTCCAGACTGATTTTTCGTTGGTAAGGATAAGCGCCTTCGCGGAAGAATTCGCATCGCTCTTCGGATGACAGATCGTCAGGATCTGATGGCGCGCGGAAGTTACGAAGCTTTCCACGGGTCATATCGTCTTCAAACGCGTCGCCGTACTTAGTGGTGTAAAAACCGTGGGCGCGTTCGCTCTTTGAACTCGTGTAGTTGGTAGGGCGTTCGTGTGCCATTTGAAACGCTCCCGAATTGTCGCCGATTTTGCCTCAAGTGGTTACCAATATAACAGCGTCCATATTGAAAGCGTTTTACCTAAATGCCGCCAACGAACGACGAATAATTCCGATTCGGGGATGTTAGACGGCTTCGAAGCGATCTGGCGAGAAGATAGGAGGAATATCGTCACCGTCGACAATGTTCGAACTCAGCCATTCTGCCATCAATGGAGCGAGAAGTATTCCTTTTTTGCCAGCGCCGTTGGCGTAATACAGACCATCGATGGCGCTCGACCCGCCGACGATCGGGATTCCGTCGCGCGCAACAGGGCGAAGGCACGCCGTTGTCTTGACCATGCGCGCGTCGGAGAGGGTCGGTAGGTAATCAGTGACACCGTTCCAAATGTGCTGACGGCCTTCCTCTGTGACGTTGCGATCAAATCCGCGGTCCCATTCGTAAGTGCCTGCCCAAACTGTGCCATCAGGCTTACGTCCAACATTGAATCCGTTGAACCCGACTCGGTTTCGTAGGTCGTCGCCAACATGCTCTAATCGGAGAATTTCACCTTTGATCGGTTTGATCGGAAGTCCGGGTATCCCTCGGATATTCGACGCCCAAGGCCCCGTGGCAGCAACCACAATCGGAGTATCGACCCGGTCCCCGCCCTTGAGCACTACGCTATGGATCGCACCTCCAACGGTGTCGACTTCGGCGACTTGACCGACTAAGAACTGGACTCCCTGACGCTCAGCTTCGTTCGCCAATGAAACGGTAAACGTGAGACTGTCGAGTTCCCAACCGGCATTCACGATAGAAGCTGCTAAGAAACCTCCGCGAATCGCGGGTTCCAAGCCATACAGTTCATCTGGGCCAATCATCTCCGCTTCGAATCCTTCGGATCGCATCCAGTCGACATCGGCGGCCAACCCGTTCGCGGATTCCTGGTTATCTGCCAACGAAAGCGATGTGACGCGTTGCAACTGCCAATCGTGATCTCCTTGTGGTTTCAACTCTTCGTAGAGATCGATGTGTTTGGATATGGCTTCCCGGTAATGGTCGGTCATCGGGCCCGGCACACCGCTGCCAAAGTGGGCAGACAGGCCGCCCCAAGCGTACGCAGAAGCGTTGAAGGCGATGCCATCACGCTCGATCACAAGTGGTTTCAAGCCACGACGCGCCAACAGGAGAGCGGCTGCGCAACCGACTGCGCCAGCACCGATTACAACGGCGTCGGCTGTTTGATGAGAGTTCAATTCACGATCCCGATGGAGATTTCAGGGTTAGATCCTCGTGCATTGAATCATATCGTCGTGAGATTTAGTCCTCGCCATTGGCTGGTCTGTATCCGGGCAGCTCAACGACGAATGTGGATCCGTCGCCGATCTCGCTCGTCACCGAGATAGAACCGCCGTGCGCTTCAACGAGCCGTTTAACAATGGTTAGTCCTAAACCGGCGCCGCCGGTTGAACGAGTGCGAGAAGTGTCGACGCGATAGAACTGATCGAAAAGGTGCCCGATATCCGCTTCGGATATACCGTCGCCTTGGTCGCTGACGCTGATCTGCACGCTGCGGGTTTCTTCGATCTGATCGACGCGCAAAGTGACTTGGGAGTCGGGCGGAGAATGTTGGATGGCGTTTTCGATCAAGTTCTGGACAACTTGGATCATCCGTGTGCGATCGATTTCGACGAGCGGCAACTCGTCTGCGATTTCGAAGACCAACTCGACATCGGCGTCCATCGATCGAGGTTTAGACGCTTGCACCACGCTTTCGACGATAGTTTCGATTCGATCGGGGAACATTTCGAGCTTCAACGCCCCCGCATCTGCTATCGCCAAAAGCCGAAGGTCTTCGACCAGCGTCGATAGGTGCAGCGTCTCATTGTGGAGGGTATCGATTGTATCCTCGTCCGGCTCTACCACGCCATCTTTGACAGCCTCTAGATAGCCGCGAATATTCGTAAGCGGCGTTCGAAGTTCGTGGGCGATGTCGGCAGTGAGGCGTCTGCGACGCGTCTCGGCCGTTTCGAGCTCCGACGCCATAGTGTTGAACGCGGATGCGAGTTGACCGATCTCACCGCCGTGGTTCTGGCTAACCCGGTGGTCAAGTTCGCCTTTACCGAGCCGTTCAGCCGTTTCCGTCAATTCACGCATCGGTGCGAATGCGCGCCGCGTGAAAAACGCGATGATGAGTATGCCTGCAATGCCACCAGTAATTCCGCTGACCATCAGCGATTTTTGGAACTCGTCTTGCAGTGCGCTGAGTTGCGGTTCTACGGAGAGCTCGTTTACCGCTTCACCCAGCAGCGCGATCGATTCATCTGGACTGTCTTCTATGTTTCGGACGACGATTTCAACGCTGGGCGTTGGTTCGTCGACAACTACGGCTTTAGGCTCAAACGTCAACTTCGCAGGTCGTTCGTCATCGATTTCGCTTAAGTCGTCGACAACCCTTATCGGATCATCGAAGTCCAACCAAATTTCGAGAGCAGATCGCTTCTCGAGCCCCGGTTTGGTGAATACCACCTTGCCGCTAACTTGCCGTCCCAACTTCAATGGAATGGCTCTGAGACCTGACTGGGTTTTGAATCGATCTGATTCTCTCTGAAATCGGCCTTCGGAATCCGTTGGATATTCATGCGAATCCGCAACGACGAAGCCCTTGTCATCAACGACTGCCACCCTCTGCGAAAAGAGATGCGCGACCTGTTGAACGGAGCCTTGCAAATGGGATAGATCTTGGTTGTAGTCGTAGACCTCCTCAAGTAATGCTCTGGCCCGGTTTTCCCGGAATCTGTCAACCTTTTCACCGTAGTTCTCGACCGCAATGCGCGTGTTGATCGTTGCCCAGAGGCTAACCGCGAAGAGACAAGCGGCGAGCGACGCGGCAAAACCGAGAATCAATCGGAATTGCAGGGAATGTGTCCACTCACGCAGCTTCAAAGCGGTATCCAACTCCGTAAACCGTCTTCAAGTGCCGATCGCCATTCGTGGCCTTTTCGAGCTTTCTGCGCAGGTTCGATATGTGCGTATCGACCGTTCGATCAAAGCCGTCGAACTCGTAACCTATGGCATGCTCGATGATTTGGTCGCGGCTAACTGTGCGACGATTCGCGTTCATGAAATATACGAGCAGCCGATACTCCGTCGGCGTCAGAGTAAGTTCGTTTCCATCGACATGGACGGTTCTAGATTCGAGGTCCACAAGGTACTGTCCAATGGAAATCGCCCCTTGATGCTGCTCTTTGACGTCGTTTTCACGAACCGATCTGCGAAGCACGGCTCGGACCCGCGCCATCAACTCGCGAGGGCTGAATGGCTTGGTGACGTAGTCATCGGCGCCAAGATCTAGGCCAGCGAGTCGGTCGTCTTCGTCGACTCGAGCCGTAACCATGATGATCGGCACATCGGAGTCGACGCGCAACGATCGACAGATTTCGCTGCCGTCGATCCCCGGCAAGTTCAAATCGAGGAGTATGAGCGAAGGGTCTTCGGTCTGAGCCAAGTTCAATCCCGCCACTCCGTCTTGCGCCGTAACAGCGCGGAAACCTTCGTGTGCCAGATACAGGCGGATCAGCTGTGAAACCGATTCGTCGTCCTCGATGACGAGGATCGTTTTTTCCCATTGATGCGCAAGCGTTTTCATGTTGAAAGCGGATAGCCCGACTTTTCGTGTAACCCGTTAACGGCTCATTTCTATTTTCGCCTCACAATGGTTGAGAAAATGACAAGATCGATGGCCCGCGGTAGGCCGGAGTCGTCATAACTTACGAATTTCAACTGGTGATTAGTCTGCAGATTAGAATCTCGTTAGATAAGTGAATGCGTCTTGTCGCAGATATCGTGCGACTCGGCAACTAACTCCCATGTGCAGCTAGATGCAAATCGGCTGATTCGAAACTGAACTCAAGATGGGCCGCAACGGCAAGATAAGGCGCGCACCAGGATTCGCAGATCGGGCCGGTGGCGATTTCGAGAACCTTGAATCGGCGGTGCGGACCGCGCGGGAGGTTTTTTACGCCCGTGGGTATCAACCTATCGAACCGCCTTTGATCGAGCAGACGGAGTTGTTCCTTCGCCGATCTGGCGGATTGCTGTCCAGCCAGATGTTCGACTTTACCGCGCCAGACGGGAGCGACATCAGTCTGCGACCTGAATTGACCGCTCCGGTGATCCGCTATGCGTTGGAACAGCAAGCAGGACCGTTGCCGCTTCGTTTCCAGTACGTCTCGCCTATATTCCGCTACACGGAACGACCATATGACGCGCCGCCGAACTCGGTTCCCAGCAAGCGTCAGTATGTTCAAGCGGGAGCGGAACTGATAGGCGCGCCACAGCCTTCCGCAGACGGAGAAATCATTGCGACGGCCTACGAGTTGGCGCATCGATTTGGCCTCGAACGGACCGTGGTGAGGATCGGCCACGTTGGGCTAATCTGGGAGGCGCTAGAGAGCTTCAACCTTTCCGAACGCGCGAAACTATTCCTCGCTAACAACGTTGCGAAGTTCGCGGTCGGAGATGGTCATGACGCTTCCGTGGAAGCTGAGGCCGTAGGTCTAGGATTGATACCGTCGCGAGGCCAACACAACGTTGAAACGCAATCTTCGGCGGCCGAGTTGCTGACTCGCCTCGCTTCAGGCTCTGTTCAATTGCCGAGCGCAACCGAACAGACCTCTAGAACCGCAGAGGATGTGGTTGGAGGATTGCGACGTAAGCTCGAAAGCGGCGAAAGCAACGGCGACTTCCCGAAAGCGATGGAGTTGATGCGCGAACTCGCACAACTCCGAAGCGGTTACGCCGGCCTAAATGAAATTCGCGACGAACGGTCGTCCGGATCTGGAGGTTCAGGACACCACGACGTAA
Source organism: Dehalococcoidia bacterium (assembly GCA_965207515.1). Lineage (GTDB taxonomy): Bacteria > Chloroflexota > Dehalococcoidia > Lucifugimonadales > Lucifugimonadaceae > Bin127. Next base: position 635,650 of record OZ242286.1, read on the forward strand.
TCAATCGGGCAGATGAAATGGCAATCGAGTACGGACTCGATGGGCTTCAGAGCTTGCGCAATCTGACGAAGGTTGTGAACGCGGCAGAAGACGCGGGTGTAAACGGTCACGACATTTCCGTGGATCTTGGTTTGGCCACCTCGATCGCGTACTATTCCGGCACGATATTCGAGGTTGGCGCGTACGTCGATGATGAGTTGGTTTCAATCGGAGGAGGCGGACGATACGACGGACTTGCGGCTTCTCTTGGTTCCGATGACGAATTGCCTGCCTTGGGATTCGCGCTCGATCTGGATACTATTCTCGACCTGATTGATGGATCTGTATCGGCTGACACCGGCCGTGAGTACATCGTGCTCCAACCCTCGGACGAGAGCGCGGCGGGCGCCGCGCTGCAAGCGGCATCAGAACTGCGGGCGAAAGGTCGATCAGTTGTCTCAGTGTTTGATCCGAACGTCGACGCGAACCGCGTCGCACAGTCTCTCGGGAACGCCGATGTGGCTAGAGTTAGCTGCGAGGGCGGCGAAGGTTCTTACGACTTGACGTTTGAATGATGGCTACTTTGCGCCTCGCAATACCCTCGACCGGTGCCTTGGAAAAGGGCGCTGCACAGCTCTTGGCAGAATCTGACGCCGCCGTCAGCCGCGTTAACTCTCGACGTTACACAGCCGAGATACCTGCAATCCCGGGTGTCGAGGTGATTTACCAGAGGCAATCTGACATCACGACGATTGTCGATTCCGGAAACGCCGACCTTGGGATAGTCGGTCTCGATCGCTATCTCGAATCTAGGCTGGAGGACGGCGAGACCTTGGTCGTTGCGCCTGATTTGGAATACGGCCATTCGCGGTTGGTGATCGCCGTCCCAGATTCGTGGCTCGACATCACGTCGATGTACGACCTGTCCGATTTGAGCCTCGAGTTTCACGATCGCGGGAGCGATCTCCGAGTCGCCACGAAATACCCTCGTCTGGTCAAGCGCTTTTTTAACCGCAGGGGCATCAACTATTTCTCGATGGTTGCGATCAACGGCGCGCTGGAAGCCGCGCCGCGTATTGGCTACGCAGACATCATCGCTGACATTTCGGACACGGGTAACACCCTCCGCGAAAACAACCTGCGGACGCTTGTAGACGGCGCAGCGATGAATTCCCAAGCCATCATGATCGGTAATGCTGGTCTTTTGGCCGAATCTGTGGACAAGCTGTCGCTTACACGCCGGTTGTTAGAGCGTATCGAAGCTCGATTGCGATCTCGTTCATATCGTCGGGTTACCGCGAACGTGAAGGGTGAATCTGAAGGTGACATCGCTGAAATGATCCTCGCGTCACCCGATCTCTCTGGAATGGCCGGACCCACCGTCTCACGCGTATACACGAGCGACGGGAACCAATGGTTCGCGGTCCAGATCGTGACTCGAAAACAGGATGTCTTGCGAGTGGTAGATCACTTAAGGCATCTCGGAGGGACGGGAACCGCAGTTTCAGACCTGCAATTCCTTTATCAGAGCGAGTGCAGCTTGTACAAACGATTGGTCGACAACTTGGACCAGTTTACGAAGGCTATCGATCCGTGCTAAGGCGCATTCACGGGTTAGAAGCCGCTATCGCCGCCTTCAAAGACCGAAGTGCCATCGGCGATGAGCACGAGTTGTTGACGGATGGCGGTGGCATTTACTCGTTAGATCTCGCTCCCGAAACGTTTGCGGACCGAGTCATCGCCGACGTGAGCGAACATGGCGACGCTTTCCTCAGGCGCATCACAAAAGCTCTGGACGGCGTCGAAATCGATCGGTTCGAGGTGCCATCAGACGAGATTCGGTCTTCGAGGCAGCAATTGCACCCCAACGAGGTCGAAGCTCTAGAGTTAGCCGCCGACCGAGTCAGAAAATTCCAACGTCGAACACTTCCAAAGACTTGGCGCGATGCCGCCGCTGGTTACGGAGAAGTAGTGCATCCGGTTAGATCCGTCGGATGTTGTATCCCCGGCGGAACCGCTCCATTGGCATCGACAGTGATCATGACTGCCGTCCCCGCGAAAGTCGCGGGGGTGCCATATGTCTGCGTGGTGACGCCAGCCGGCAAAGACGGTTCTTCGCATCCAGCTGTTTTAGCTGCGTGTGACGTCGCTGGTGTTGACGCAGTTTTTGCTGTCGGAGGAGCCCAGGCAGTCGCGGCGTTGGCCGTCGGAACGGAAACGATCCCCAAAGTGGATGTGATTTGTGGCCCTGGAAGCGTGTGGGTAACGGCGGCGAAGCAGCGTGTTTACGGGATGGTTGGCATAGACGGCGTTTATGGACCCACGGAAACGATGATCGTAATTGACGACGATTCGGACCCTGCCGTAACCGCCGCCGATTTGCTCGCGCAAGCCGAACACGACGTCTTAGCGGCGCCAATTCTCGTTGCGCTCTCAGATGCTGCTGTGAACGCCGTGGAGTCCGAGTTGATCAATCAACTGGAGATCTTGCCGCGTGCCAACATAGCGAACTCCGCATTGGAGGGCAGGGGAGCGGCAGTTGTGGTCGAATCAATCGATGAAGCGCTCAAGGTCGCCGAAGAATTCGCGCCCGAACACTTGTGTTTGGGATTCGCCGGTGCAGAGAGATACGTTGACAAAGCGGTACATGCAGGCGGGATATTCGTCGGTGAGCGTTCGGGTGAAGTGATGGCAGACTATGTGGCGGGTCCAAGCCATGTCATGCCTACAGGTGGATCCGCGCGCTTCTCGTCGGCACTGTCGGCGCGGGATTTCGTGCGGGTTACGCCGTTCCTTGACATGGACGAGGATACCTTCGAATCGATATCCAGCGCGGCCGCCGATCTGGCTCGCTTAGAAGAACTCGAAGGTCACGCTAGAGCCTCCGATATCCGTCGTCGCGTTTAGGATTGCAGTACTTATTCACTGACCGAGGCACGAAACAATGCGCAATTTGCGAGAAATGATGCGACCTCACCTTTACAACCCTCAGGGTTACATCGGTGCGCAACACTCAGATCATCTCGCAACAGCGGCCGGGATAAACCCCGCAGATGTCATCCGCTTGAATGCCAACGAGAACCCTTATGAACCATTGTCTGAAATCACCGACGCGTTAGTCGGACTGCCCATCCACGAATACCCTGATCAAGATTTGGTTCGCATGAGGTCGGCTCTCAGTGACTACACGGGTCGACCGCCCGAAGAGGTGATCGCAGGGTCGGGTGGTGACGAGATTATCGAATTGCTCACGAAACTATTTGTCGCTCCTGGCGATTCGATGATCGATTGTCCGCCGACATTTGGGATGTACGAGTTCTGTGCGAGGATCTCGGAAGCACAACTCATACCTGTTGAACGCCACGACGATTGGGGGATCGATATCGATGCCACGACCGCGGAAATCGAGCGTACCGGCGCCAAGATCCTCTTCATCGCATCGCCTAACAATCCAACGGGCAATCTGTTGCCAGACGAAGACGCGCGAGCCATACTCGATACCGGTATCGTTCTGGTCGTAGACGAAACCTACTACGAGTTTTGCGGCGAAACGTCCGCGGGTCTGCTGGACGAGTACGAAAACCTCGTCGTACTGCGCTCGTTCAGCAAATGGGCTGGAATTGCGGGTTTGAGAGTCGGCTACGCGATCGGTTCCGAGTTGATCGTCGACCACCTGATGACCATCAAACAGCCGTACAACCTCAACATCGCGGCAGAATCTGCAGCTTTGGCGGCTCTTAAGCATCAGGAGAAGCTGCTGGCCCGCATCGACACTCTCACGGCCGAACGCCGGCGCGTTGAGGCTGTCATCGACGAGTTGGATGGCATTACCTACTCGCCGTCGACTGCGAACTTCCTATTGATGAGATTCGATCGGTTCACTGGTGACGAAGCTTACGAACTCTTCGCCCGTCGCGGAATCTTCGCACGCAAGTTCAGCGGTCGCCGACTGGAAAACTCCATACGCGTAAGCGTTGGTACCCCGCCGCAGAACGATTTGGTTATCGACGCTCTGCACGACCTCAATTGACGTTCTAGGTGCAAGCAAACGCAGGCTTTGCGGCGATTCGGAATTCGATAATTGAGGGGTGAGGTGCACGAATGAGCGATCGAACCGCAGAGATATCGCGCGTTACCGGCGAGACGGACATCAGCGTTCGCCTCGACATCGATGGCCAGGGCAGGGCGGAGATCGACACCCCGGTCGGCTTCATGAACCACATGTTGCACGCTCTCGCCAAGCACTCGATGATCGATCTGACGGTCAAGGCGACCGGCGACGTCGAAACAGGTTCGCATCACACCGTCGAAGATACCGCTATCGTCATCGGCCGATGCTTGGCGCAGGCGCTAGGTGATGGCGCGGGCATTGTGAGGATGTCGAGCAAACACGTGCCACTGGACGAGGCGCTGTCGCACGCAGTATTGGATCTCAGCGGCCGAGGTTACCCGGTAATCGACATGGGTTCGACATCGAACGCAGGCGATTTCTCACCTGATATGGCGCGCCATTTCTTCGAGTCGATGGCTGCAGAAGGGCGCTTCAACCTGCACCTGACGGTTTTGCGCGGTACCAACGAGCACCACATGATCGAATCTGCGTTCAAAGCTTTCGCCCGGGCTCTGCGAGAAGCTGCGACGGTCGATCCGAGAACGGGCGGCGCGGTGCCGAGCACCAAGGGCACTTTGTCGGACTGACGCCGGAAGTTGCAGTAACGTCGCGCTGAAATGCCGCGGTACTGGCTTCCGAATACGAAAATGCGCGTTTAGCTCACGCGAATTTATTGGAGTGCGACGATGAAGGATTCGATGAACCGTCGCGCGGTCATTTTCGAATGGCTCGCGTTGCTTGCGATCGTGGCCGCGGTCAGTGTGACCACGTTTGATACTGACATTCCGCACATTTGGCAGGCGACGTGGGGACCAGACAATGGGTGGGTCGACGACGTGGCTTACGTCGCGGTCATATTCTTCGCCTTCGAGTACGTCGTTCGGGTTTGGACCGCGCCTGATAAGCGCAAATACATCTTTTCCTTTTTCGGCATAATCGATCTTGTGGCGGTAGTCGTCGGGATCGCGGCCTTGCCACAGTTCACATCATTGCGGTTGTTCAGACTGTTGCAGCTTGTGCGGTTGTTGAAATTAGTCCGATTCAGCGAGACTTTGGCGGATCTTGGAAAGGCTTTCTCGATGATGAAGGACGAGATCATCCTTTTCTTCAGTCTGACCGGTATGATCGTTTTTTTGGCCGCATTCGGCGCTTACCACTTCGAGCACGAAACTCAACCTGAGGAATTCAGCCACATGGGCGACGCGCTCTGGTGGGCGGTCGCAACATTGACCACCGTGGGATATGGCGACATCTACCCTGTGACAATCGGCGGAAAAATCATGACCGCGGTGGTTGTGATATGCGGATTAGGCATAGTTGCAGCGCCAGCCGGAATTGTGGCGCAGGCGATGGCGACCGCGTTGCGGGAGAAACGCGAGAGACAGGCGATCGAGGAACCTGATTCGTAATCTGGCTCGACGCGCGTTTGGCCGCCGATACCTGTTGGCCCGGCTACTCGACGATCTCAACCGAGTAGGTTTCGATCACCGGGTTGGCAAGCAGCTTGTCGCACATTTCCGTCGCGATCCGTGTCGCCCCTTCCTGATCGTCAGCCTCGACTCGAACGTCGAAAAACTTGCCGGCGCTGAGGGACGCGATCTGGTCGAATCCCAGCCGGTTAAGCGCTCTATTGATTGTTTCGGATTCCGGATCGTGCACGCCCGGTTTGAAGTGGACGCGGATGTGCGCGAGAAAGGTGCCGCTCATTGGTTGCCCGAGTCGATCAATTTGCGGGTGTCATCCCGGCCACTTGTGGCTCGAATCCTCGGTCGAAATAGGCATCGATGAACTCGAGTATGCGAGGTTCATCCATTTCATCCAAGCGAAGATGGTGCCGCCAAGCCGTGAGAGTGATCAACGTATCCATGAAGGGGTAGGGCGAGATGACGAATCCGGTGTAAGTCTCATCGTCGTTCCAATCCTTCGCAATACGTTTGAAAGTTTCGGCGAGTTGAGTACATGCGGCTGAGTCGCACTTCGTTGTGTCATAGTGCATGCCGATACCGCCGTGTTCCAGGTTGTGTATCAACGACTGGTCGGGGATTACGCGTTCGTATGGGCCCCATCCAGCGGGAGCACGCTCAAAATTGTTCGCTGGGGAACCTAGAGAGTTCCAGTGTGGCCCAGAGGTCGGAGGGTAGATGCTGTAGCGGGTTTCGGGCACAATCGAGTCCGGCACATGCGCACGTCCGTCATCAGGATCTTCAGGAACGGGACCCCCACTGTTGTAAGGTCCGCGATCTCCTCCTAGCTGCTGGTCCTGAGATACGAAACCCTGCTGGAAAACTAGCGCAAAGATAATGAACACCGCAAAAACGGAGCCGAGCGCAATCAATACAGTTCGTTTGCGCTGTTTCCGTCGGTTGCTACGCGCCCTTCTCTCTTCGCGAACCTGCGAACGTGTCATGCCGCGGCGGTGTTCCGGGCGGCTAGTAGCGACTCTATTTCTTGACTGTGCCATGAACAGAAGATTCTATTTCACGCTTGAGATCGGTTTACTCAGGATGGGAATGTTGAGCTGGTCAATCGCTCGTAAGCTGAGATGTAACGCTGACGCGTCATGTCCAGCACTTCACTTGGAACCTTAGGTGGTGGCGGTTCTCGATCCCAACCGCTCTCGATCAGCCATTCGCGGAGATGCTGCTTGTCATACGCTGGTGGAAACGCGCCGGGTTTCCAATCTTCCTTATCCCAGAAGCGGCTCGAATCGGGGGTCAGAACCTCATCGATCAGGGTCAGTTTGCCATCGACCAACCCGAATTCAAATTTCGTGTCCACCAGAATCATGCCGCGATCGGACGCGTGTTCATGGGCTCGTTTGTAGATCTCGATGCTTACACGTTTGAGTTTCTGGTGCAGCTCGGCCCCGACTAATTTGATCGCTTCCGCTTCGGTTAACGGCAGATCGTGACCCTCTTCGGCTTTAGTCGAAGGCGTGAACATCGGTTCGGACAATCTCTCGGCAGGGCGGAGTCCTTTAGGTAATTCGGCTCCGTTGAGAGTACCGTGGGCTTGGTATTCGGCCCAACCGGCCCCTGCAAGATAGCCGCGTACAACACACTCCATATCGATGCGGTCTGCTTCTCTTATCAACATCGCGCGATCGTTCCACTCAGGGGGGAGGTAAGTTAGCGCGCCAGTCCTTTCGAGATCAGATTCATCTGCCATTGCGATCATGTGGTTGTCGACGATGTCGCCGATGACGTTACGGAACCAGAACGCTGACATCTGAGCGAGTAGGACGCCTTTTTGCGGAACCGGATCGTCCATGATGACATCGAAGGCAGAGATGCGGTCGGTGGCGATCATCATGAGCACGCCGTCGGACACGCGGTAAGTGTCGCGAACCTTGCCGCGATGGACGAGACTGGGCAGATAGGTGGACAACACCGTTGCCGACACGTTCAATTCGATGCCGAGACGGTCGAATATCTGGTCGACTTGTTCGATGAAGTAGCTGTAGTCGAAGAGTTCGGCGAGTGCCTCATCGCAGAGATGCTGATTGACCATCTTGTCTTCGCTGATGATCGATCGGAAGTCAGTTTCTTGGTCGAGGGCACGCATGGCGGCGCGTTGGACCGCGTCGTAAGCTTCGCCACGTTCTACACCGGCTTCGACCAATGCGAGCATGATGCGAGGCGAGAATACAAGGCCATGCGTCATTTCCATGTTTCGGCGCATCCGATCGGGTTTCACCGTCATATGAGCGATGATGCCGGTCATGAGGTCCAAGATGTAGTCAAGGGCGAGCGACGAATCAGCCAGAACGACGCGTTCGGCCGATGAGTGTGAAATATCTCGTTCGTGCCAGAGAGCAACGTTTTCCAGCCCGACGATGGAGTTTGAGCGGATTACCCGAGCCAAGCCGCAGATGCGTTCGGAAAGCTCTGGGTTTCGCTTGTGCGGCATCGACGATGAGCCTTTGCTCACATATCCGGGCCTGCCGAACGGCTCCTCGACCTCGCCGATCTCGGTGCGTTGGAGCGCTCGGATCTCGGTCGCCATCTTGTCTAGCGTTGCGGCGACTAGCGCAAGAACCTGAAGGTATTCAGCGTGGCGATCGCGTTGGATGACCTGGTTTGAAACTTCCGCAGGTTTAAGGCCCAATTCAGCGCAGACGTGATTCTCGATCTCAATCGGTATGCCCGCGAATGTCCCGACTGGCCCTGACAACATGCCGACTGAGACGCGATCCCGCATCGCCATGGCACGTTCCCGGTTGCGTCGCATCTCAGACCACCAAAGTGCCAGTTTCAACCCGAACGACATCGGTTCGGCGTGAATACCGTGTGACCTGCCCATTGAGAGAGTGTGTTTGAACTCAACAGCACGGGTTGCGAGCGTGCCCATCAAATCGTCGATTCCCGCGATTAGCAGACCGGTCGCGTCTGACATCTGCATCGCGAGCGCAGTGTCTTTCACATCGTTGGACGTTAGGCCGTGGTGAATCCATCTTCCTTCATCGCCGAGGCTGCTGGCGACAGCCCTAGTGAACGAAACCAGATCGTGACGCGTATCTTCGAAGTGTCGGTCATATTCCTCTCGCGAGAACCTCGCGTCTCGGATTTTCGACATGTCTTCATCGTCGATCACGCCGAGTTTCGACCATGCCTCACACGCCGCAATCTCGACCTTCAACCAAAGGTCGAATTGGTGGTCTTCCGACCAAACCCGACTCATCTCTGGTCTTGAGTATCGTGGGATCACGATGCTGCATCTTTTGCTTTACGGGTCCGATTCATTGGAGAAAAACTGAATCTTAAATCAGCACTTACTTCAAAATGCGCCTAATGCGATGTCCGGTCGATAACGAGAATCCGTGAACTTGATGCCAGAGGCAATCGAATATGCCTCAACTCGAGCGTGTTCGACGGAGACCGGCGAAGACGCCGTTGCGACCATCACCCTGCCTCCGCTGGTGATCAATCTGCCGCAATCGTCTTCCGAAGTGCCGGCGTGAAAAACCACGCGTCCGTCCTCGTCCGGAAGATCCCCTTCGATCAGGAAGCCAGTTTCGTAATCGGCAGGGTAGTCGCTGGAAACTATCACGACGCCCACCGCGCAGTCGTCGTTCCAAACCACTGGTACATCCGCCAAACGTCCTTCGGCGACCGCAGCGCAGATTTCAGCCAAATCAGAATCCAAGCGAAGCATCAGCGGTTCGCATTCAGGGTCACCGAAACGGCAATTGAATTCAATCACCTGAGGTCCATCGTCGGTGAGCATAAGTCCGGCGTATAGGACGCCTTGATAAGGACACCCTTCGGCGACCAATGCTCGAGCGATAGGATCGAGCACTGTTGCCCGGATCTGATCCAAATCATCTGCAGGGCAGAGGTCTGGCGATGTGTATGCGCCCATTCCGCCTGAGTTGGCACCCTCATCGCCTTTATATGCGCGTTTGTAATCGCGGGCTGCGACGGGAGTCGAAACCGTTTCGCCGTCGACGAACGCGAAGACGCTCAGTTCGGGTCCGGTCAATCGTTCTTCGATCACGATGGTAGAACCGGCATCGCCGAACGCGCGTCGATCTAACGAATCTGTGATCGCGGTTACCGCTTCCGCCTGGCTGTTTGGGACAGTAACCCCTTTGCCGGCCGCCAATCCGTCTGCCTTGACGACGACCGCGCCCTGGGGTTGGGACTCCACGTAATGGATCGCTTGGGATGCGTTATCGAACGTCCGACTCTGCGGGCACGGCACACCGTATCTACCCATGAGATCGTTGGCCCACGATTTTGAGCCTTCGATCCGCGCAGCCGATGACGATGGACCGAACGTGGGAACACCTTTGGCCCTGAGTTCGTCCGCCAATCCGAGTACCAACGGCGCTTCCGGTCCAACCACGACGAGGTCGTGTTCGGCCTCGTCGACCAGCGACACGATGCCGCCGACGTCTTCAGCGATTACCTGCGACAGCTCGGCGTACGTCGCGATACCCGGATTTCCCGGGGTGCACGAAAGCTCGCTAACTTTCCCAGATTTCGCGAGTTTCCACGCGAGCGCGTGTTCTCTGCCACCGGAGCCGATTAGGAGGACTTTCATTGCTCACCCTCTAAATGGCGATCATGCGAGAGGTCGGTCGCGCGCGATTATTCCCATTCGATCGTGCCTGGCGGCTTGCTGGTGACATCGAGGACCACTCGATTGATTTCGGGAACTTCGTTGACGATACGGTTGGACATGCGGGCGATCGTGTCATACGGCAAGCGCGCCCAATCGGCGGTCATCGCATCGGTGCTAACGACGGCTCGAATGGCCACGACATATTGATAGGTTCGGGCATCGCCCATTACGCCGACGCTCTGCGTATTGGTCAGCACGGCGAAACTCTGCCACAACTGCTCGTATAACCCAGCCGCTTTGATCTCATCGACTACGATCCAATCTGCGGAGCGTAGGATCTCGAGCTTTTCGTAGGTGACTTCGCCCATTATCCGGATCGCTAGACCCGGACCGGGAAACGGCTGTCGATTAACCGATTGAGGGGACAACCCTAGCTCGCGGCCGGCGTCGCGCACCTCGTCCTTGAACATATGGCGCAGCGGTTCAACCAGCTTCAAGTCCATCTTTTCCGGCAGACCGCCGACGTTATGATGGGTCTTGATTTTGTGTGCGGCGGTACTTTCAGGAGAGACGGACTCGATCACATCTGGATAGAGCGTGCCTTGGGCGAGAAAATCTACTTCGCCAATGTCTCGCGCCTCTTCCTCGAAGATTCTGATGAACTCTTCGCCGATCCTTCGTCGTTTTTCCTCTGGGTCTTCAACTCCCTTGAGTGCGGAGACGAATCGCTCCGAACCGTCGACAAATCGGAGGTTGACGCCCAATTGGCTAGCAAAAACCGTTCGGACTCTTTCCGCCTCCCCGTGTCGCATCAATCCGTTGTCGACGAAAATGCAGGTCAGACGGTCGCCGATCGCGCGGTGAATCAATGCCGCCGCAACGGACGAATCTACGCCGCCCGAAAGCGCACACACGACTTTGCCGTCTCCGACCTGCTGACGGATTCGGAAAATCGAGTCTCGCACGAAATTGCGGGGCGTCCAAGATCCGGTCGCACCACATATCCCGTGCACGAAGTTACGGATTATCTGGTCTCCCTGTTGAGTGTGGGTAACTTCGGGATGGAACTGAATGCCGTAAGCCTTCATCCCTTCGTTGCCCATCACCGCGCAAGGTGAGTTTTCGGAGAAGGCTAACGACGCGAATCCCGGAGGCATTTCATTGATCCGGTCGCCGTGGCTCATCCAAACTGGCACCGAAGTATCTAGGCCGCCGAATAGCGGGTGGTTCGCGCCGTTGAGGTGGAGCAGAGCGTGACCGTACTCTCGCTCGATACCCGCGACCACGGAACCGCCAAGTTGGTGCGCCAAGGCTTGCATTCCGTAACAGATCCCCAAAACCGGCACTCCGGCGTCGAAAACCCAAGAAGGGATTAGGGGAGCGCCATTTTCATAGACGCTGTTAGGTCCACCGCTAAGGATGATTCCCTTCACGTCTTGCAAATTCAACACGTCTGATCCGCCGTCGAACGGGACGATTTCGCAGTAAACATTCGCCTCTCTGACTCGCCGAGCGATGAGACGGCTGTATTGGGACCCGAAATCGAGGATCACTATCGATTCAGTACGAACCGGGACGGAAGGCGATTCTCCGCCGAGTCGATCACCCTCTGCGATTTCGAGGTACGTGTTCAGTTCGATGTCGTCGGAGGTTGCGACGCGGTGCGAACTGGTCTCGGTGTTGACTTCGGACATATTGGAGCTGCTACACCTATGGATTCTAATCTTTGGACGCCGCTCCCACAGATGTCACGAAGTGGTCCGTGAGAGTAGGTATACGATAGTGGTTGATAACCGCTGGAATCGCAAATCATCCGCAAAATCGCCCATGGAGAAGATCGACCTTACTGAAGCCGTTGACGCGGTCAGATCCGGCGGTGTTATCGCGTTTCCCACCGATACTTTCTACGCCTTGGGTGTCGACGCCACGAACGAATCCGCTATCCGACGAGCGTTCGAGGTCAAGAGGCGGCCCGCGGATACACCGATGCCTGTACTGATCTCTAATCCTTCGCAGGCAGGCCAATTCACCGATGCTTTCGGAAACGTTTCAAATGCGCTCGCAAACCGATTTTGGCCTGGGGCTTTGACGATCGTTGTCGAAGCCAGAGAATCAGTACCGGATGTGCTGATGGGTGGACTAGGCACCGTCGGACTGCGCATGCCAGATCATGATCTGGCGCAACGATTAATCGCGCAAGCGGGTTGCGGTATCACCGGCACCAGCGCGAACATCTCGGGTCAACCTCCATCCAAAGATTGGCGGTCGATACGAGATTCAATGGGTCAAGACCTAGACGCGATGGTAGTCGGTGAATGTGGCGGTGCATCGTCTGCATCCACGGTGGTGCGAATCATCGATGGTGGGATAAAGATATTGCGAGAAGGACCGATTTCGTCGAATGCGATCGATCTAGCCTTGAACGGGCCACAATAATGGCGTCCAATACCGGCATCAAATCATTGCTCCCTGCGGATGCAGAGGACCGTTTGGAGGAGGAGATTCGGAGCTTCTTCCATGGGCGGGACTTGGAGATCTACCGGATGATGGCTTGGCAACTCGGTCACACTGACGACCCAGGTTCCGAGGTTCCCTCGCCACAAGATCGTCGGGTGCACGGCACGCTTTTGCTGGCAGTCGCCCAAGCGCTGCACGACGATTACATGTTGGGGTTGAAGTACGCGTTGTCGGTCGAGCTAATGCACAACTTCGGATTGATCCATGGTGACGTGCAAGACGGCAACACAGAGCGGTTGGGCAGGGCATCCGTTTGGTGGAAATGGGGGCCGTCGCAGGCCATCAACACCGGCGATGGAATGCACGCGATGGCGCGTCTTTCACTGTTCCGACTCTGTGACATCGGCGAACCGCTTGAGAGAGTTAGCACCGCACTTGAGATCGTCGACGACGCTACCTTGCAGCGTTGCGAAGGTGAATTTCTCGACGTTTCTTACCAAGAACGAACGAACGTGGGCGTAGAAGACTACATAGACATGATCGAGAAGCGTGTGGGATCGCTTTATGGAGCCGCAGCCGAATTACCGGCGATTCTCCGCGACGATGGGCAAAACGAGAAGCGAATCGCGCTAAGGAAATTCGGCATCAATATAGGGGTGGTCAAACAACTCGTTGCCGATTATCAGTCGATCTTCGGCGCTGGCGACCGCGACCCGGTTCAGCAAGGCCGGATAATTTCCAAGAAAAAGAACCTCGCGATGGCGCATTTGTTCGAGGCCGTCAAAGATCCATCGATCTTGCGGCGTGCGGGCGAAATGTACATGCAAAGGGTGATCGACCCGTCGAAAATCTCAGAACTTACCCAATTGTCGATCGATGCAGGCGGAGAGGCATTCAACCTCGCTCAGATCGAGAGACATTTGGACATCGCCAAATCGGCGCTTTCGGAAGCCGATTTTGAAGTCGATCGCATCGAAGCATTGATGGAATTTGCGCGTGATACTGGTGATGTGGACAAGCTGCGAGACCTCGACCCCGCACCATCAATCAACCGAGGTAAAGAGCTTGATCGATCAGCTCCCTAGGATCGAAGAAGTTGATCTACGCGGACAACGCGTGCTGCTTCGTGCCGATCTCAACGTGACGTTTGAGCCCGGTACGACGAACATTGCAGACGACAGTCGAATCCATGCGACGGCGCCTACAATCGAGCTTCTCCGACGTAAACGCGCATCGATAATCCTGTGTTCCCATCTGGGTCGACCGAGAGGCCGCGTGGTGCCCGAACTGAGTATCGATCCGGTTAGACGTCGCACTTCGGAAGTACTTGGATTTGACGTAACGGACGTGGGTGGTCCGACGGGAAGCGGAGTTAGCGCAGCAATTGATCGCCTAGCCGAAGGCGATGTAGCGATACTTCAGAACCTGCGGTTCGATGCCGGCGAAGAAGCGAATGGGTCAGATTTCTCGCGAGCCTTGGCGTCGCTCGCGGATGTTTACGTAAACGACGCTTTCGGCGCTTCTCATCGCAGTCATGCTTCGATTGTCGGCGTCGCCTCGATCTTGCCGACCTATGCCGGGTTGTTGATGAGGGCGGAGATCAAGGCTTTAAATCGCGCTCTGTCTGCCGAAGAAAGGCCCGCGATTGCCATATTGGGCGGCGCAAAAGTTGCGGACAAATTGGGGATTGTCAGCAGCTTGGCCCCAAATGTGGATGCGATGTTGATCGGCGGAGGAATGATTTCAGCGTTTATCGCCGCTCGCGGGAATTCTGTTGGTTGCAGCGCACCGGGAGAAGATGAGACTGAGGCTGCTCAAGCTCTTATGGATGATCCAGCGGTCGTGGCCAAACTGAGGTTGCCCGAAGATGTGGTGATTGCCGACGAGTTCTCGAACGATTCCGACTATCACGAAGCCGGCATCGACGATATCGCTGATTCCGGTTACATTCTCGACATCGGTTCAAACACTGTCGCACGCTACGCGAACCTAATTGAATCTGCCAAGAAGATCGTTTGGAACGGACCCATGGGTTTGTTCGAATGGCCTTCGTTTGCGAATGGAACCCGGTCGATAGCCACGACAATCGCAAGGAACCAAAACGCGTTTAAATTGGCGGGTGGCGGGTCCACTGTGGAAGCGATCAACGCGTTCGGCATCGCTAGCGGATTGTCACACATTTCGACAGGAGGTGGAGCATCGCTCGAGTTCCTGGAAGGCAAGATTCTGCCCGGCGTCGCGGCACTCGCTAGGCCTTAGGCCTGTGGGTCGAATTGTGCACAGTTTAGTGACAGATTCCGTGATTCGACGACGATCCGTGGCGGTTGACACTTTTGAGTTGTGGGAGTATGGTTAATTTGCGCGGTGGAAGTTGCGAAAACGATCCATATATTCCAGAAAATGACAGGGTGTCGAGCGACATTTGACGATTCGCAAACCGCTAATTGCGGGTAATTGGAAAATGAATACCACGCCTCAGGAAGGCGTGGCGCTGTCACAATCGATTTGCCGCACCGTCGGCGATTCGGATGCGGTTGACGTTGTTCTCTGTCCGCCGTTCACTTCTTTGATCGCCGTTTACGGTGTCGTGCACCACACTCCAGTGATGCTCGGCGCTCAAAACGTAAACCAACATCCGAGCGGCGCGTACACGGGCGAAGTATCAGCCGATATGCTGCTGGGTCTGGTCAGCCACGTAATCGTTGGCCATTCGGAACGTCGCCAGCACTTCGGAGAAACTGATCAGATCGTCGCGGCCAAAGTTGCCGCCGTCACTGGTGCGGGTATGACCGCCATCATGTGTGTAGGCGAAGATGACGTGGAACGCCAGCGGAGAAGGGCGGAGCGTTTCGTGCGGCGACAGGTACGTCTCGGGCTCGCCAACGCAGGCGATCCGACCAATGTCGTGATCGCGTACGAACCGATCTGGGCGATCGGGAGCGGCGTGGCTGCAACTATTGGTCAGATTGAATATATGGCGGCGTCGATCCGTGAAGAATTGAGTGAGGTGTTTGGTGAGGACGTAGCCGGCACTGTGCGGGTGCTTTATGGCGGCAGCACAAACGCAGGCAATATCGGGCAGATTGTTGGAAGCCCGATCGTCGACGGAGCCCTCGTTGGCGGTTCCAGTTTGAACGACTCGGAGTTTTCGTCGATGATCTCGATAATGTCAGATTCCGCCGTGACGGCGTGATCAATCAAGGGCGTGACGAACGTCAACTCTTCACGTGACCGCGTCCCCGTAGTTGCAGTTATCGGCGCGACAGCTACGGGCAAAACTTCCCTCGGCATCGAATTAGCCAAACGGTTCAATGGCGAAATTGTTAATGCCGATTCGCGGCTTTTTTACCGCGGCATGGATATTGGGACCGCTAAGCCCAACCTGATCGAGCGCAACCGCGTCCGTCACCATCTGATCGACATGCTCGATCCAATGGATTCCTACAGTTTGAGCGATTTTCTCCACGCCGCCAACGAAGCGATTGACGACATCCATCGGCGCGGCATGGTCCCTTTGGTAGTTGGAGGATCCGGTCAGTACATTTGGGGTCTGCTCGAAGGATGGGAAGTACCGAAAATCCCTCCAAATCCAGCGCTTAGGAAAGAGTTGGAGAAGCAACTCGAAACACAAGGCCTCGAATCTCTTCAAAGGCGATTACGTGAAACGGGCGCCAAAGGCATCGAACAGGTTGAAACACTTAACCCCCGACGTTTGATTCGGGCAATTGAACGGGCGACAGCGACGGGCGATGCGATGGGTGGCGCGAAAAAGGCTCCCGTTCCGCCGTTCGACGCGCTTGTGATTGGATTGACCGCTGATAGAGACGTGTTGCACTCAAAGATTGAGGCGCGCATCGACCAGATGTTGGATGCGGGTTGGTTGAAAGAAGTCGAAAAATTGCGAAGCGACGGCGTCGGGCGTGATCTCCCTTCGATGTCGGCAATCGGTTACCGTCAACTATTCGATTACATCGAAAACCGCGAAACTTGGGCCGACGTGCGCGAGGCGATCGCGTTGGGCAACCGTCGACTAATCAGCGCTCAGAACAACTGGTTCAAAGCGCGTGACGATAGGATCTCATGGTTTGACATAACTGTCCGTGATTTCGATCAAACCGTGATCCAAGTCGCCGATCGATGGTTGAGTGATCGCAGTAAAACGTAGGTCGAAGGATAGAATCGCTGATTAGCCGAAGATCATTCCTGACGCGAGGTGTCCTGATTGGCAATTGAATTTTCTAAGCTGCACGGGTGTGGCAACGACTACATAGCTATCGACGGGCGCTCGCTCGATAGAGACTGGAGTTCGCTGACCGCCGAGATGAGCCGACCCGCCTTTGGAGTCGGTTCGGACGGTATAGTTTTGCTTCAGGGTTCGGACGTTGCGCAAGTCCGCATGAGAGTTTTTAATCCGGACGGTTCGGAAGCCGAGATGAGCGGCAACGGGATAAGACTGTTCGCGAAGTTTGTTTTGGATCGCAGTCTTGTCAGACCGTCGGAAGAAGGCCTAACGGTTGAGACTTTGGGGGGCGTGCGAACGGTATGGCCGACTATGGAAAAAGGTCGAATGAAGTCGGCGCGTGTAGCGATGGGTCCTGCGACGTTTAAGGCGGCCGAAGTCCCGGTCGACACGGCAGATCTAGGTGGTATTGAGGAAGTCATCGCGCATTCGGTGTCCATCGGTGGAGCGGAACTAGCAATAACCTGCTTGGGTATTGGTAATCCCCATGCCGTAGCCATAATGGATCAACCGGTTGAGGACTTTCCCCTGAATGAAGTCGGTCCGTTAGTCGAAAACCACGTCATGTTCCCTGAACGGATCAACTTCGAGATCGTGAACGTGCACGCTCGCGATCGCATAAGGGCACGAATCTTTGAGCGCGGCGCCGGAGAAACACTCTCTTCCGGTACCGGAAGCACCGCATCAGCTTTCGCATGCCGAAAACTTGGGTTGGTAGATGATGCCGTCGATGTGGTGGTGGATGGTGGAGTGTTGCGTATCTCGTGGAACGGCAATGACGAAGCGTTCCTAGAAGGTCCCGCCGTCGAGGTGTTCACTGGCGTATGGAACGAGTAAACGACAAAACGAAGATCAATCAGAAGAACTGGATCGGAGTGAAATGGCACAGCTAGCGCGACGCGTACAGCAACTACCGCCGTATCTATTCGTAAACATCTCTAGGGCGATAGCCGCTAAGAAAGCGCAAGGCGTCGACGTTGTCTCGTTTGGGATTGGCGATCCCGACATCCCGACTCCCGACGCAGTCCTCGATGCTTTGGACCGCGGCGCGCGTAAGGCGCCGAATCACCGATATCCGGAGAGCGAAGGATTGCCCGAATTCAGACAGGCGGTCTGCGATTTTTACTCCCGACGTTTCGGTGTCGATTTGGATCCGGCCAGCGAAGCCATCAACTTGATCGGTGCCAAGGAAGGGATCGCCCACGCCGCACTGTGTTTCATCGATCCTGGCGACATTTCGATTTCCCCAGATCCCGCGTATCCCGTGTACGAGATAGGTACGATGTTCGCTGGCGGTGAAACCCATTTCGTTCCATTGCGGGAAGATAACGGATACCTTCTTGACTTCGATGAAATCCCTACGGATATCGCACGCAAAGCCAAAACCCTGTGGCTCAACTATCCGAACAACCCGACAGGCGCGGTCGCTGATCTTGCGTATTTCCAAGAAGCAGTCAAATACGCAAAAGAGTTCGATCTCTATCTGCTTCACGACGCTTGCTACACGGAAGTCACGTTTGACGGTTACATAGCGCCTAGCATCCTCCAAGTTCCAGGCGCGAAAGACGTCGCAATGGAGTTCCACTCGCTTTCCAAGACTGCGAATATGACCGGATGGAGAATAGGCGCCGCAGTCGGCAACTCGGAAATGGTCGATGCGTTGATGCGGGTCAAATCGAACATCGACTCAGGATTATCTCAAGCCATCCAGGAGATGGGCATCGAAGCGTTGAACCTGTCCCAAGAGTGGATCGACGCCAACAACGAGATCTACCGCAAGCGCAGAGATCGAGTCGTCGCCGCCTTGAATGAAATTGGCCTTAAAGCGATCGAACCGAGAGCGACGCTGTACATCTGGACACGCGTTCCGGATGGCTACACATCCGCTGAATTCGCCCAGAAGATGCTCGAAGAGCGCGATGTGGTCGTTACACCCGGTGCGTCCTATGGACCGTCAGGCGAAGGATATATCCGGTTGTCACTCACAATTCCAGACGATCAAATTGACGAGGGCATCCGTCGCATATCCGGTTGGAGCGTTTAGGCCAGCCGGAAACGGAGAAAAGTTGTCAAAACGTAAACGACTACATTGGACCGCGGCCCGCCGCGAGAGGGCGTGTTTAGTTGGCGTCCGTGTCCGCCGTCGGAACAACGGTTGGGCGTTAAGAGATTCCATTGCCGAGTTAAAGGCGTTGGCGACGGCTGCCGGCGCAAACCCCGTCGCGACGGTAACACAGACGCTGAACGCGCCGTCGCCGACTTACGTCGGAACAGGCAAGCTTGAAGAGCTCGAAGCCACCGTGGGGGATTTATATGTCGAAACCGTCATTTGTGACGACGAGCTGACCCCTGCGCAACAGCGAGTGCTGGAAGATCGCCTGAAAGTGAAGGTCATTGACCGTACGGCCTTGATACTCGACATATTCGCCGGTCGAGCGCGCACAAGAGAAGGCAAACTGCAGGTCGAACTGGCGCAGGTGGAGTACCTCATGCCGCGACTCGCGGGGCAATGGTCACACTTGGAACGGCTTGGAGGCGGAATCGGCACCAGAGGGCCAGGTGAATCGCAGATTGAAACTGATCGCAGGTTGATGCGCGTCCGGGCTAGGGATCTGCGTCGGGCGATATCCGACGTTCGAGACCAGCGAGGTGCTCAGAGACGCAGGCGAGTCAGGGGCGATGTCCGCACCGTGTCGTTAGTGGGCTACACAAATGCCGGCAAATCAGCGCTCTTTAATGCGTTGACCGGATCAGACATCCGCTCAGTTGATCGACCATTCGAGACATTGGACACCACGACACGGAGGTTGTACCTACCGTCGGGCACACAGGCGACGCTTAGCGACACGGTTGGTTTCATCAATAAGC
The DNA here is from genome assembly GCA_965207515.1 of Dehalococcoidia bacterium. Classification (GTDB taxonomy): domain Bacteria; phylum Chloroflexota; class Dehalococcoidia; order Lucifugimonadales; family Lucifugimonadaceae; genus Bin127. The sequence goes on from OZ242286.1 coordinate 655,371, forward strand.
TTCCTCCCATCTTGATCGACGCATTCAACGCCACACTCGAAGAGGCAATGTTCGCAGACCTGTTGGTTCACGTTACCGACGTCTCCAATCCGCTCGCCGCTGAAGAGGCCGAGGTCGTCGACGCCGTGCTCGCAGACTTGGGACTGGGCGAAACCCCACGAGTGTTGGTGCTCAACAAACTCGACCTCGTCGCGGACGAACCGGACCTTGATGGCGACTCAGCCCACGAGGGTGCGGTTATGACATCAGCAATCAAACGTTGGGGCATCGACGCGTTGCGGCACGCGATCGACGCAGCGCTCGCGAACCTGCGCGACGATGACGCAGAACTAAAGGTAGTAGCAAGCTCAACGGCCTGACCGCTGACATTCCTTGTCGTACTGCAGTCAGTGCAGACCCAAAGCGAGCGAAACGTTATTTCGCACTAGACATGTTATGTAAAGTCGGAAGCGGGTTTTCAGTTGGCGAATGCCGCTAACCAATCGCTTTAGGTACCTCATTCGTATACTTTCATATCGATCCGTGTTGGAAGGCGATGTCACAATCGCTGGAGCCCTGATGATCACAAAATCCATTCTCGACCGCTTCTACTTGGTTCTGTTGCCGGCGCTGTCCTTGGTGATGGTCTTATCGCTGGCTTGCACTCCCGAAGACGAACCGGCGGTCGAAGTCGTCGATGAGAACGTCGTCGCTACTGCCGTGGTCGAGCCTGCTGAAGCCGATGAACCGCCTGCGGAGATCGAGACCGAGGCCGAGCCGGTCGCCGAAGAGGAACCGCCGGCCGAAGTTGAGGTCCGGGAGCCTGAGCCAGTCGAAGAAGCTTCGGACTCGACTAGTGTGTTTGAGCAGGATCCGGTACCGAACATCGTGGAGCACGCCGAGACTACGCAGCTGCCCGATGCTGTTCCCGACGACGTGGCGGTGATATGGGAAGCGTTCCAGTTCATCAACGACGAGTACGTGGATTACAGCCTTATCGACCACGGCGAGATGTCCGAAGAGGCGATATTGGGCTTCATCGAGGCTCTAGGCGATCCGCATATGACGTACATCACGCCCGACCAGATGCGGATGAGCCGGGATGATCTAGCTGGCGCGTTCTTTGGGATTGGCGCTACGGTCGCGCCGGCACCTGATGGCAAAGGTGTCATCATTCAGGCCCCGATGGAGGGGTCACCGGCGATGCAGGCTGGTATCAAGCCTGGCGATCGGATTTTGGCAGTCGATGGTGTCGATGCGACGAGCTGGTCGGTCAGCGAGGCGGTGTTGGTAATTCGTGGCGAGGAAGGTGTGCCTGTGGTTCTGACGATCTTGCATGTTGGCGATGTCGATCCCGTGGATATCGAGATTATTCGTGGGCGAGTGAAGTTGGAGTCGGTGCAGACACGGATGATCCCAGATACATCGTTTGCCGAGATGGATATCCGTCAGTTCACTGACGAGACGCCCGGTGAGATCCGTGAGCACATGAATCAGGTTTTGGCGGACGGTGCTGAGGGTGTTGTGATCGATCTAAGAAACAATCCCGGCGGGTTGTTGCATGCGACATTGGACTCGGCGAGTGAATTTATCCCTCGGGGTCTGCTGGCTTACGAGCAGGATCGGAATGGTGCGCGGCGCGATTTCTATGCGAGTGAGGCAGGGAATTTCTTCAATGTGCCGGTTGTGGTGCTGGTGAATGAGTGGTCTGGAAGTGGCGCTGAGCTCTTTGCGGGTGCGATGCAAGACCATGGGCGTGCGGTGTTGATCGGCGTGAAGACGTTTGGGAAAGGGAGTGTGAATATCACTCGGACGCTGTCGAACGGTGCGGGTTTGAATATCACGATCCGGCGGTGGTATACGCCTAATGGAAATGTGATCGAAGGCGTCGGTTTGACGCCCGATGTGGTTGTGGAGACGGAGCCGGTGCCGGGTCAGCGTGATGTCGAGTGGGTTGAGCCGCAGATGGATGCTGCGGTGAAGCAGTTGACCTATCAGACGCAGGTTACGACTGCGGTCGGGCCTTAGGGACCATCCACCGGCGATTAAGGCGACCACAAGCGTCGCCCCTACCGGTCGGTTGTTAGGCTTGGGATTGTGGGGTTTGCCCTGTTATGGCTCGTAGGAAGCGTAAGAAGAAGGTTGATGGAGGTGGCGGCGCGTCTTCGGGGACGATGGCTACGAATCGGCGGGTCCGGTTCGATTACCACCTTTTGGACGATTTCGAGGCTGGCATAGTCCTGAAGGGTTCCGAGATCAAGTCGATTCGGGATGCGAAGGTGGATATTTCGAATGCGTATGTGCGGATTACGGATGATGAGGCTTGGTTGGTGAATGCGTACATCGCTCCGTATGAGGCGGCGGGTGTGTGGACGCAGCATGAGCCGCTACGCGATCGGAAGTTGCTGTTGCACCGCAAGGAGATCGAGTTTTTGCGCGCCCAAGTCGAGCGGCAAGGTCTCACGATCGTTGTTCAGCGGGTTTATATCGTTCGTGGTGTCGCCAAGGTGGCGATTTCATTGGCTCGAGGTAAGACGCATGGTGATCGTCGAGAGGCGATACGCCGTCGAGATCAGGAGCGTGATATGGCGCGAGCTATGCGGAGATGATCACATGAGATACCTGCGAGATTTGAGTTGAGCGTCTTTTCTCGAGTAGTCGACGGCGCGGTTAAACCGCTCGCGATGCGTGTTCTGTTGGCGCGTGAGCGATTCGAGTCTGGGGTGGACTTCAATCCCCTGTCGTCGGAGCTTAGAGCAGATCCTCTGCCGCAGTACGAAAAGTTGCGGAGCAAAGACCCGGTTCATCGCATGCGGCTGGTTGACGGGTGGGTGTTGACCAGATACGAAGATATCGACATGGTGCTCCGCGACCATCGGCGTTTCGGAAACTTGGGCCGCGATTACGGGTATCTGCCGTACATCAGCATGCTTGACTTAGATCCGCCGGAACACACCAGGGTCCGGGGGCTCGTTGTTCATGGCTTTACTCCTCGCGCCGTGAACTCGTTGGAGCCGAGAATTTCGAATATGGTCGACGATCTATTGGACGACGTCGCCGAGAAACCGCGCTTCGACTTGATCCACGATGTTGCGTTCCCATTGCCCATAATCGTCATTGCCGAGTTATTGGGTGTGCCGCCGGAGGATCGCGATCAGTTCAAAGAGTGGTCTGAAGTCGCTGCGCTGGTCGTAGATCCGTTGCTCGACAGCCAACAGATCCAAGACGTTCGACGGACGATCGAGGAATTGTTCGATTACCTTGAGACGATTGCTGAGGATCGGCGACGGCATCCGCAAGATGATCTAGTCACTGCTTTGGTTAACGCCGAGGAAGACGGCGAGAGCCTCAGCCGGGAAGACCTGTTGATCAACCTTGTATTAGTCCTAGTTGCGGGCAACGAGACCACGCGTAACCTGATCGGCAACGGAACTCTGGCGCTCATGAAGAACCCGGACCAACTGCAGCGATTGCGGGATGATCCCGGTCTTTTGGACTCGGCGATCGACGAGATGCTGCGCTATGACAGTCCGGTGCAGCTCGATAGCCGGATTGCCCGCGAGCCGGTGGAGATCGGCGGCAAGCGAATTGAGCCCGACCAGCGAGTTCTTTGCGCGCTGGGAGCGGCAAACCATGATCCCGAAGTCTTCCCAGATCCGGAGCGGTTCGATGTCGGCCGTGCGCCTCGCAATCATCTTTCGTTCGGGCGAGGCATCCACTACTGTCTAGGAGCGCCGTTGGCGAAATTGGAGGCGCGGGTAGTGTTCGCAGGGATGCTGTCGCGGTTCGAGGCGTTGCGACTGGTTGAAGAGCCGCAGTATCGCGACCAAATAACGCTGCGAGGGCTTGAGGATCTTTGGTTGGAAACGGAATAGTCTACCCGGCGCTCTCTAGACGGGTTGTTTTGCTTTAGAGAAGTTGACTGATGGGGCGTATCGGACCGCGCCTTTAGTGGATCCGGGGTGGCCTGGGGCGCCGTATAGAGCGCAGTTGTTGCAGGTTGATTGAATCCCGCAGGGTGACGCTGTCGGTTGGGGGTCGAAGGGTTGGCCCGGGTCGGCGAGGATGGAGGCTTGGGATTGGCGGTTGGCCTCTGCCCTCTTTTTGGTCAGGTGTTCGGTTCCGCCGTCGGTTCGGGTCTTACGTTCGCGGTTAAGAATCTCGTCGAGGCGGAGCTGCTTGGCGGGTTCCGGTCGGTGTCCGGGGAATGTGATGAATGGCCATGCACGTTTTCTGACTGCTCCCATGTGGGCGAGTTGCTGCCACGTGTTGATCTTGGCTTTGCGTCGGTTTTGGAGGATGCGTTGGACGCTGATCGGTCCTAAGCCAGGCGTGCGCATCAGTTGATCGCGTGAAGCGGCATTTATGTCTACGGGAAACGCGTCGAGGTTTTCGAGGGCGATCGTCTGCTTGGGGTCGAGTTCCAGGGGTAGGAATCCGCCCTGGTCTAGCGATAGTTTGACCTCATCGTCGGAGTAGCCGTAGACGCGTTTCAACCAGTCGAGTTGGTATAGCCGGTTGGAGCGTTGCATCGGTGTTGCAGGATGTTCTTCTAGCGGTGTGTGCCGGACCGGTCGGAAGGGAGCGTAGTAGACGCGTTTGAGGTCCCAGTCGGCGTAGAGCTGTGAGATGCGGTTCAGAATATCGAGGTCGGTTTCGTCTGCAGCGCCGACTACCAGTTGAGTTGCCTGCCCTACTGCCCCACGTGTCGGACCGCGTTTCAGTTCGTCGATCCACTGCATGGGGGCTAGGATGTCGCGCTCGAAGTGTTTCATCTTCGAGAGTTTGTCCATGTGTTCGACGGTGGTGGTCTCGAGGTTTACGGAGAGTCGGGTACCGAGTTCGTGTGCGGCTTCGACGATGTGACGCTCTGCGCCGGGCATCACTTTGAGGTGGATGTAGCCGTTGTAGCGGTATTTTTTGCGGATGATGTCGACGACCTTGACCATCCGCTCGGTGGTCTTTGTGCCCGTGCCGGCTACGCCGGAGCTTAGGAAGAGTCCGTCTACGGTGTGCCGCTCAGCGAGTTCGATGAAGGTCTTGGCGAGTTCGTCGACTTTGAAGGCGAAGCGTTTGCGTGGGACCCAGTGGGAGTTTGGACAGAAATGGCAGTCCATCTTGCAGAAGTCGGTGAACATGACCTGCATGAGGTTGGTGAACTTGCCGTTGGGGAGTCGGGATCGGTAGACGCCGGGGATCGGATTGTTGCGCGGGTTGTTGTAGGGTGCGCGTTCTTTTACTGGAGTTGGCGCGAGGCCAGGGGATGCTGATGGCAGGATGATGTCGTCTGTGGCCATCTTGCCGAGTTGGGACATCTTGGTCCAGCGATCGGGGCGTTTTTGGAGGAGCATTTTGAACGGGGATAGTTGGGATTGGATGTTCGGAGTGTGGACTCGCTGAAGGACTGATTTAGTATATATGTATCATACGATGCAAAGTATTCATACTTGAATTGGCGACATCGGAAACGACTGCTCATCGTGCATCGTTCTCACCGCCCTCATTCCACCCCGCTCGCCCTCACCCACTGGACTCATGCCGCAGCTCGTAACGATTCCCGCAATCGCATCCCTTCTCCCTCGAAGTGACCATTGCAAAAATAAGTGAGCGCGGGTGAAAACCGTCCCCTTTCGTCCCGAAAGGGGACGCGAGGAAGCGAAGCGAGATCGCAGGGGCATGCGGGGCCAGAGCGACTCTCTCGACCGATCGAGTCCTCCAACGAACTCTCGATGCGAAAGAGCCAGGGCGAGGGTGATTCGAGCGGCACGGCCAGATTTTCACCCGCCCGCAGGAAAATGTGCCTCAGATAGCCCGCTCCGCCCCCTTCGCAAAGCGTAAGCGGGCGCGAACGAGCGGAGCGACGTGAGCGGGGGATGCCCGGGGCCGGGCGGGACCTACCAACCAAACACGGACTCAAACGCCCATCGACCAACACGAAATCCCAAGAATCCAACCCGCAATCCCAAAAATCCCAATTCAGACAGAAGACTTGACAACTACAACATATGTAGTAATATAAACAACAGATCGACGGATCGACACAGTGCTGCGCAGACGTGTGCAGACCCCCGTCCCAAGCGGCCACAGGGATCAAACGTGAGGAAGCGGAGGCAACAGCCGACGAGAAGGACGCGGTCCAAAGCCGCGCCGACGAGTCGCCAGCGTCTCTGCCTGCTCCGGCGGCGTCCCTCATCGGATCGGATGTCCGGTGCAAGGCCGGGAGGGCCGTGCCGAAGCGTGGGAGGCCCAGTTCCCGGAGCGCGACGCGTCAGTCCCGCGTCGCACAGCGAGCCAGCTGGCATCCCCCGAGCACAAGCGAAGCTTAGTGCGCGAGGGATGCTATGCCAAGGGCCGGGAGACCGCACGTGGAGCCGACAGACGTCTACTCCTGTCCGCCGCAGGAGGGAGGCTACAGCCCGAGAGGAGCTAGTTACAGGTGAATCGAAGGAGGAGGCGAACTCCGAACGGCGTACCCGAGCGCCGCGCCGAACTCCATGCCCGCGGTCTGGCGACGCGGGCCGCGGCTGTTAAACGTTGCTAGCGGTCTTGCACACCGCTCTGCGCAGCATCTGACCCCTCTCCGGGGTCGTCCTCCCGCCGAAAGGCAGAGGCGATGGAGAGGGAAGGAGCCGAGGTCCAGGTACCCGGACCGAAGCTCTAGGCGAGGGCCAGTTCCTACGGGCCCGAGGACCCTGCGCCGCCGGGCCTTCCCCAGGGAAGGCCCGGCGGCAAACTACCACGTCGCGGTGGACATACGAACGCGCCCCACATCCCATCCCGTCACTCAAACCAGCGTAATCTGCGGTTCAGACAACCCATCCCGCCCCGTCGAAACCGCCGCCAAACCACCGAAGACCGAGTCTTGCAGTGCTCTCACGAGGCGAGAGTTGAGTGGTGATTAGTGGATACGCCCTACAGAATCTGATCCAGGAACAGTTGCGTGCGTGCTTCGGTTGGGTTGGTGAAGATGTGGTCGGGGGTGTCGATTTCTACTAGTTGGCCTTCGTCGAACATGGCCATGCGGTCGGCAACTTCTCTTGCGAAGCCCATTTCGTGGGTTACGCAGAGCATCGTCATGCCGGTGTCGGCGAGTTCTCGCATTACGTCGAGGACCTCTTTGATCATCTCGGGGTCTAGCGCAGATGTCGGCTCGTCGAAGAGCATGATTTCGGGCTGCATGGCGAGTGCGCGGGCGATGGCGACTCGCTGCTGCTGTCCGCCCGAGAGTTCGGCCGGGTATTTCTCGGCCTGTTCGGGTATGCCGACGCGTTCGAGGAGCGACATCGCCAGGTCGTCGGCCTCGGCTTTGGGCAGGTGTCGGACGCGCTGAGGTGCGAGCGTGATGTTGCTCATCACGGATAGGTGCGGGAAGAGGTTGAACTGCTGGAACACCATGCCGACTTCGGAGCGGATAGCGTCAAGGTTGCGGAGGTCGTTGGTCATCTCGATGCCATCGACGACGATCTTGCCCTGCTGGTGCTCTTCGAGCCGGTTGATCATGCGGATGAAAGTGGACTTGCCAGAGCCGGAGGGCCCGAAGATGACTACAACCTCTCCCCTCTTGATGGTCATCGAGACGTCGTTGATTGCGCAAAAGTTGCCGAACCATTTGAAGACGTTTTCGCAGACGATGATGTCGTCTCGTTCCTCGATGGGGACGTTGCGGATGTTGGGATCTGTGGAGGTGGTCATGGGTTTCCTTTTTGCATGGATGGACAGGATGGACGGGATTTTGGATTGGGATTTCGTGTTGGTTGCTTGGTGTTTTGGTGGGGATGGGGTTGGTTGCTGCTTGGTTGGTAGGGCCCCATGCCGCCCCGTCACCCTCACCCTAGCCCTCTCCCATCAAGGGAGAGGGGATTGTTGGCTATCTTCTTCCTACTCCTAAGGCGGTTTCTATTTTTCTGGAGATGTGGGACATTGCGAAGCAGAAGATCCAGAAGACGGCGGCGATGAAGATGTAGACTTCGTGCCCGTCGTCGACGAATTCGAGGTTGCCTTGGATGGTTACTCGGCCCATTTCGACGAGGTCGAGCATGCCGATGATGAAGACGAGTGAGGTGTCTTTGAAGAGTGAGATGGCCTGCCCTACTATCGCAGGGATGATGTTGCGGAGTCCCTGCGGCAGGGTGATGAGCATGGTGGTCTGCCATGCTCGGAGTCCGAGCGCGGACGCGGCTTCCGTCTGCCCAGTCGCGACGGCCGCCATTCCGCCGCGGACGTTTTCGGCCATGTAGGCGGAGCTGAAGAGTGTGATGGTGATCATGGCGAGGTATAGCTCGTCGATGGACACGGTCTCGGGGAATGTGAGCGGCAACATGTGCCTCGACATGAAGAGGAGCGTGATGAGGGGGACGCCGCGAATTATCTCGATGAAGCCGATGCAGGCGTATCTGAGGACCGGGAGTCGGGATCGGCGTCCCAGTGCGAGCATGATGCCGATGGGTATGGAGCAGACGATGCCGATAGTGGCTAGGAGGAGGTTTAGGGTTAGCCCGCCCAGGTCTTGAGTGGGTACTGGGTCGAGCCCCGGTATGAAGGACGAACCGATGACTAGGATGGCGCCGATGACGAAGAATGCGGGCGCGGCGAAGAAGAGGGTTCTGGGTTGTCCGATTGCGGGTATGGTTGCCGCGAAGTAGCCAAGTGCGACGGCTAGGAAGTTGATGATGAAGAGTGCGTTGACGAGGTTGTCTGGCGGGTCGGCGATGCTGTAGGAGAGGACGTAGGCGTTGTTGGCGGTTTGTTGGGAATCGACGCGGATGTAGTAGGTACCGGCGTCGATGGTGGTGGCGATGGAGTCGTCGGAGGTGCCGGAGTTGTTGCTGGATTGGATGAGGGCGCCGTCGGAGTCTTCGAGGAAGACGTCGGCGTTGGCGTCTTGTTGGGCGAGGATAGTTTTGAACTTCATCGCATCGTCGATGGTGAAGCTGTAGTAATCCGAGCGGTCTTCGTCTCCGTCGAGGGTTCCTGCGAGGTAGGTCGTGCCGGTAAGAGTTGAGATGTTTTTCTGGTCGATGGCGTTGGCGCGCTCGGCGTCGGAGATGTCGCGGTTCTTTTCTCTGAGAGAGACCGCTGGCGGGTCCGGAGCGACGGTGGCGTCGTATCTTGGTGCTCCGAGGTCGACGCCGGCGTATGGGAGCGCACCGGCTAGGAGTGTGACGACGATGAGTGCGATTGCGAAGCCGCGGGCCAGTCCGCCCCAGAGACGCCAGGCCGCACCGAGGAGGACCGATATGAGCAGGAGCGCGGTCTCAGGCCGCCAGTAGAACTCTTGGGGGTAGCGTCCGATGACGTAGAGAGGGACGCGTGAAGTCACGGCTTCCCACGAAGCGGTGAAAAATACCCAGTTGACGGACTGGAAGATGGCGAGCGCGACGATGGCGCCTAGGACGATGGTGATGACGCCGTCGGTGGGCGAGCTGAATAGATTAGCTCGGATCCAACCGGGCACGCCGACGGTCATCGCCGGTGGCGCGGGGTTTGGTCTTGTCGTGGGCTGATTCATGTGAGTGCCGTCAACCCACTCCTGCGTATCTGGTGATGCGGTTGTAGATGTTACCGACTAGCGAGTAGAAGAGGCTCATGGCGAGGTATGTGACCATCACCATGCCGATGAGGGAGATGGCGGGTGCGATCTGCGTCATCGTGGTGGAAACGCTGACGAGGTCGGGGTATCCGATGGCGGCGGCGAGCGACGAGTTCTTGGTAAGGTTCAAATACTGACTGATTAGCGGAGGGATGATGACGCGCAGGGCTTGCGGGAAGATGACGTATCGGAGTCCAGCGTTGGTGTGAAGTCCGAGAGCCCGGGAGGCTTCGGTCTGGCCTCGGTTGACAGCTTGTATACCGGCGCGGACGATTTCGGCGATGAACGCGGAGGTGTAGATGACGAGTCCGATGAGGAGCGCGAAGAAGGATCCGCTGAGTCGGGCGCCGCCCTGCAATCTTCCGAAGGGGCCTTCTTGTCTTTCAGGTGTGATGATGTCAAGCGGTGTGAAAATGATGAGGCCGATAATCGTTGCAGCGATGAATATGAGGAAGCCGATGATGATGGGATAGCTGGGTTTGCCGGTCTCGATCTCTCTGCGGTTGAGGAAGTTGAAAGCGGCTATAGCGCCGACGATGCCAATCAGGGTTAGGATGGCCCATGGCCAGAAGCCGGAGAGCGGCGACGCCCACGGTAGGTAAAAGCCGCTGTTGTTGAGATAGAACGTGTCGAAGAAGACGTAGCCTTCACGCACATTGGGAAGTTCGAGGATGATGAGGAACCAAAAGAGGAGTTGGATCAGCAGTGGGATGTTGCGGAAGGTCTCGATATAGACCAGGGCGAGTTTGCTGAGGAGCCAGTTTGAGGAGAGTCGGGATACGCCGATCACGATGCCGAGCAAGGTGGCGATGATGACCCCGAGGACGGATGCTTTGATGGTGTTCAGCGCGGCGACGGTGAAGCCATAAAGGTACGACTGGGACGGATCGTAATGGATTACGGATTCACCGATGGGGATCTGTGCTGCTTCGTCGAGGAAGCTGAAGCCGAAGGGGATTTCGCGGTCGCGTATCTCGTTGGCGACGTTGAAAATGAATCCGGAGACGATCGCGATGACGATAATGGCTGAGACGATCTGGACGACCCACTGGATGAAGACGACGTTTCGCCAAAGTGGGATGCCGCCGGGGTATAGGATGCTCTGCACTGCTGGTGTCTCGGAATCGCGCCGCGCGCTTTGCGGCTTTGGTGTAGTTTAACGCGTCGACGAGAGCGGAGGCACGTGGGAAGACGCGGAAAAAGAAAGGGGGATGCGTTTGCATCCCCCTTTTTGGGTTGGTCAGTTTGACCGGGTTCTAGCGCAGAGGTGCTGCGTAGATTTGGCCACCCTTCGGGCAGTCGCCGCAAGGAGCGTCTGACCACAGGGCGTTTCGGCCGCCTTCTCGTGGAAGGTCGATGCCGTCAGGACCGAGGTTGCGGTCGTAGATCTCGCCGTAGTTTCCGACGGCGTTGATCACGTCTTGCATGAAGGTCTCGGAGAGCCCTAGGGTCTCTTGACCGATGGTGCCTTCGGTTCCTAGGAGCCTCTTGGCCTTGACATCGTCGCCGGCAGCTTTGGCGCTGACGTTTCCGCTGTTGATGCCGTAGGCTTCGGCGTAGATCAGGCCGGACATGACGGTCTTGATGATGTCAAACCACTGGTCGTCGCCGTGTGGCACAACTGGGCCGAGCGGCTCTTCGGAGATGGTCTCCGGAAGGATCACGTGGTCGGCAGGGTTCTGCAGCGAGGTGCGAAGTGCGGCTAGCTGCGAACGGTCATTGGTGAAGACGTCACATGCGCCGGACTCGTATGAAGAGAGGACGACGTCGGTGTCTTCGAAGACTTGCGGGTTGTACTCCATCGCGTTCTGGCGGAAGAAGTCAGCCATGTTGAGCTCGGTGGTCGTACCGCTGGTGACACATACTGCTGCGCCAGACAGGTCGTAGGCAGATTCGACACCGAGCGATGCCGGAACCATGAATCCCTGTCCGTCGTAGAACATGGTCTGTGCGTAGTTGCCCCACTGTGCGTCACGGCTGGTGGTCCAAGTGACGGTTCGGACGAGGAGGTCGACTTCACCGGACTGGATGGTTGGGCCACGCTCAGCAGCGGTGATGTACTGGATCTCGATCGCTTCAGGGTCATTTAGGACTGCGGTTGCGACTGCTCGGCAGAGATCGATGTCAAAACCGACGTTTCGACCGGAGTCGTCAAGAGCACCGTATCCGGGGACGTCGTTCCGGCTGGCACAGATGACGTGGCCACGGTCTTGGACTTGTGCGAGGCGTCCGCCGGTGTCCATCGACATCATGGCTTCGTCGGCCATCATTTTGGCGTCATCAGCGGCTTTTTCGGCAGCGTCTGCGCGTGCTTCGGCAGCGTCGGCCCTTGCGTTGGCGTCGCCAAGCGCGGACTGTGCGGCAGACGCAGTTGCTTGGGCGTTAGCCAAGTCTGCGTCAGTCGCGCCGTCATCGCTGGTGCAGGCGCTGAAAGCGATCGCCATGACAGAAACCATAGCGAGCGCCGACATCAGAAGTTTGATTTTCATGTTCTCGGTTCCTTCCGGTGCTGGTTGGGTTTTCGATCCGACGAGGTTCGGGAGAATCCAGGCTCGTAGCATCGATTCCAGTTTACGTCATTTCTGTTTCATGAACCGAAGCGATTCGAAGGAAATGAGGTAGCGCAAATTGAATTAACAATTCGCAACATCAGAATCCGACGCGACAATTAACCGGGAATTGGATTGGCAGGTTTGATTTACCTCAATGGCGCGGCGTATATTTGTCCGCCATTGGTCCAGAGGTCGTTACGGCCCTTGCGAGGTAGGCCGATGCCTAGGGCGCCAAGATTACGCTCGTATATTTCCCCGTAGTTTCCCACTTGTTCGATGACGTCTTGCATGAAAGTCTTTTTCACGCCGAGTGCTTCTTGACCAAAGTCGCCTTCAGACCCGAGCAGTCGTTTGGCCTTGACGTTGTCGCCGCCGGCCATGGAATCGACGTTATTGCTGTCGATGCCGTATGCCTCTGCGTAGATCAGTCCGGCCATGACAATCTTCACGATGTCAAACCAGACCTCGTCGCCATGGGGCACGACAGGTGTCAAAGGCTCTTCCGAGACGATCTCAGGGAGAATTACGTGTTCTTCTGGGTTTGGCGCTTGGGTGAGGAGTGAGGCGAGGCCGGAGCGGTCGGTTGTAAAAGCGTCGCATTGCCTTGCCAAGTACGCGTCGAAAGCGACGTCGGACTGTTCAAAGACCGTTGGGGTGAAATCGAGCGCGTTCTGTCGAAAATAGTCGGCGAGGTTGAGTTCCGTGGTAGTACCTGAAGTCACGCAGATCGCGGCACCCTCCAGTTCAAGCGCGGATTCGACACCTGTGTCTTTGTAGGTCATGAATCCTTGCCCGTCGTAGAACATGACGGGCGCGAAATTGCCCCAGTTGATGTCTCGGTTCGAGGTCCATGTCGTGGTGAGATTCATCAAATCGATCTCGCCCGATTGCAAAGCAGGGCCACGTTCGGCGAGGTCGGTGAAACGATAGTCGATCGCGTCGGCATCGCCGAGCACTGCTGCGGCAACCGCGCGACAGAGATCGACATCGAAACCAACGCTCCGCCCTGCTTCGTTTAAGGAATGGAAGCCGGGGGTGTCGTTTCCGGTTGCGCAGACTACGTTGCCGCGGTCTTTGATAGCCGCGAGGCGGTTAGCGGACATTTCGACTTGCTCGGCCCTCTGGACGGCTGTGTCTCGTTCCGAGATGGCACTATTGCGATCGATGATTGCAGCCTCCGCAGTGGCTTGGGCGCGTTCGACAGCGACCTGATTGGCACCGCTGTCGGAGGTGCAAGCGAGGGCGATTGTTGAGGCGGCGACGATGAGGATTGTTGTTGCTAGCAATGATTTCATTGGTATTCGGTTCGCTGCGGTCTGTCTAGATCTCCTAAAACGCAGCTACCTTTTCGATGACTGCGTCGACTAACGAGGATTCCATTTTGCCAGCAAATCTAGCGCATCGGTTGCGCCAGTCGACGCTTGTGATTTGGTGGGACATGACAACAACATTCATGTCGTTGACCGAACCTAGTGGTACCTCGAACGGAGCATTGCCCAAGCGGCGCAAATGGGATAGCGAGCTATTGCGCGTGTTAGTGCGCAGCTAATTGGCCGATTCGATCCGAGGGATTGAGCACCTGTGCAACGTGGCCGTATCTTCATCGACGATCAGCAAGTAAGTGAGTTGCCAACCGGAACGTTGTTCAGCGATCTCATCCAACTCATCTTCGTAGAGTTGCAATTTCGTCGCACATTGATCGCCGTCCGTAGGCAGGCTTCTGAACGAGGCCGTGTCCAACGTGTCTAGGATCAAAGCGTCTCCCGGTCGCACGAAATCCTCTTTGATTAAAACGCCGTTACGAATGATGTCGGCAGAGTACCAAGATAAATGCGAGGTCACGCGATTCGTGATTGATGGGTTTAGCATCACAGTCTCGACATCCCGTTCCGGTCGTGGTTCAGCGACCGTCTTCAAGTGCTCATTCGAATCGTCGTTGACCGCGGTTTGATGGGAGTTTTCGGGTATCTCGATCTCGAACTCTGACGGGTCAATCTCTGCGATCTGTTGCTGACGCGCGGCGAAACACGTATTCCATTCGGAGTCTGTGCCGGTCCAAGCAAAAGTCACTTCTATGGTGTCGACTAGACCCAATGCGTCTACTATCCGAGGATGGCTTTTCTCTTTGAATTGGTAATGCGACTCGCATTCATTGGGTAGGTCCCAGTCGTGGATGTTAGTGAAATCGGTTCCTTCCCAACTGATGTAACCGGCTTCGTATCTCCCGATATAGTTGCGCGGATCGAAAGGTAGGTTTCCAGACTTGAACACCTCGATACAGCGTTGCATGTCCGCTTGAGCGGTAATGGGCCGATTTCCGATAATCTCGCCGTTATCGTCGGTCGTGAGCGCAATTCGGTTCCCTTCTCGATAGCAAGTTATCGGGGCGCCGCTGTCGTCATGGATTACGTAGATGTCGGCGTTAGCGCTCGACAGATCAATTCGTGAAGAGTATCGCTGCTCTACAATCGTGGCGATGGTCAAGACTGCGATTACGACTACGGCTGTAGCCGATATCGATGCTAGTACTTTGGATAGTCGCTTGAGCATGTCGTTTGTGGAATGTTCTTTACTGTGGGAGTGCTATTCGGCGTCAGTCATGTAAAATCCGCAATTCTCCGGTTGCTCGGAACTGGAGTACGTCGCTGTGAAGTTGCCATCATCCTTGATCCTTATGTATCCCGAATAGGAGTCCGTTTTTCGCGCGTTATGCGGGTCGTCGGACAGAAGGTGCAGGGTGAAACTACACTCGTGTTCGACTTTGGAATCGACGAAGCCATGAGAAGTTGATTCGGTGCCCGCGTCGGTGATCGTGATTTTGATCAAGTCTGAATCTTGCAATATGTCTGCGATGTCCGCCGGCATTGCGAAGTCGACGTCGGTGTCGTTGTTGCGATCCAGAGGTGAGACCGTGTACATCACGGTGCCGTTTTCGTCGATGTCGTTGACATCGATGCTCGTGGCTTGTTCGGTAGATTCGTCAAGTTCGATAGGCTGAATCGTTAACATCACCGAAGCGAGGTATGCGGGAGCCAATGCGAAGATCGGGAGCGCGATGATAGAGGTGGAGATCTTGAGTATCCGGAGCAGCGAACGCTTCGTTTCTGGATGCATATGAGGAATCTCCAATGTTGTGGCGTTCAAACGATTAGTTCGATGATATTGAATTGTCGGAATCGGCGCGGTTTGAGATTGTTGTGGCGAAGCAATGCGCACACAACATTGGAGTGGTAGGGGCAAGTTCGAAACCTGCCCCTACGATGATCAGAGAGTTTGGCCTGATCAGACCGGCATCGTGCGACCGGTCTTGGCGCGGCCGTAGTCGGCGACGTCTCTGGTCAGAGCGCCGATCATCTTGCAGCCGAGGCCGTCGATGAGTTGGTCGACCTGCTGTTCGTTGTTCATCTCTTCGTCTTGCCACGCGGCGTAGAACGCGATGTTGTTGTTTTCCAGCGCTGTCTTGACGATGTTGAGCGCGTTGTCCATGAAGTCAGGGTACGGAGGGTCATGCGCGTCCGGGTCACCGAACGACATTCCCATGTCTCCCGGTCCCCACTCTGCGAATGCGATGCCCGGGACCGCCGCGGTCTGCTCGGCGAACGGTAGGCAATGGCGGTCTTCGATCTTGAGGCCGAGCATGAGTTCGCCTTTGGGGTTCATTGGCCAGGGGTCGGCGATTTGGACGTATTCCCGGGGGTTGATGCCCCAGATTTCTGCGGGTTGGCGCTGCCCTCCTCCTCCACGGATCCCCTCGGGGATAATGTCGGTGCCGATGGTCTGGAAGGGGTATCGGCAGGCGGCGACGAACCATTTAGTCGCTTCGGGGCTTTGTACGTGGGTGTGGAGCAGACCATGAATGCCGGTGGTGAGGGCGTGTCGCATCTGCCAGGCGTTGTACCGCACCTCTTCGACCGAGTAGGCACTGTGAGGCAAAGAAGTCACAACCGCGGGCGTAGGATGACCGCTCGGCGTGGGTCCGCCGTCTTTGAGGCCCCTCATGAACTGGTAAAGACCTCCGATGTCGAAATGATGGTGTTCGAAATCGATGAGGACCATGTCGGCCCAGGTCTGCGCCATCTCGCGCCCGGCGTCATAGGAGAGTTCGGGTGGAGGTGTGTGGTAGAAAGGCTGCCCTTCCTTGAGGAGGTCGATGCATTTGTTTATGCCCATGGTTGTCGTTCCTTCAGTGTGGATAGTGCGACGCGCTTCGTGGCGCGTTTTCATACTTTAACGGTTTATCGGTGGTGTGGGTTGTTGTGTGGTTGCGCCTCAAAATCTATCGGACCGCAAGAATGAAAGAAGTGCGAGCGATCGCGGTTGTGTATCTTTGACATATGTCAGACATCAATGTGGATATCGATGATCGGGCTTGCGCAGAAGTTATGCGGCATTACGGCTTCGCAACGAAACGCGAAGCGATAAACTATGCCCTTCGCGCGCTCGCCGCAGAGTCCCGGCCGATCATTCAAGCTCGGTCGCTTCGAGGTATCGGGTGGGAAGGTGATCTTGACGAAATGCGTATCAAACGCACGTAATAATTCTGGGTGATCGGACGGCGTTAGTCGATTTCCCCGGCGGGGGATATTAAGCCGGATGTGGCGACGCCCTGTCCCTCTCCCTTCTATCGGGCCATTGCGTAACCCCAACTTCTGTCATTCCGAACGCAGCGTAGCGGAGTGACGAATCTCAAGTCCATGATCTCCAAACGGAGTTTCGTGGTTTGAACGGTTCCGATGACGATAGCGGAATGCCCTAGATTCCTCGCTTTGCTCGGAATGACAAGCTATCGCCCAGTTATGCAAACGTCCCAATTGCGGGGAGAGAGGACTCCAATGCGTTGTACGCGACGATTCTGGGTTCCCGCGTTCGCGGGAATGACGCAGAAACCTAAACCGGCATCGTCCGCCCGGTTTTGGCGCGGCCGTAGTCGGCCCACTCTTTGTTGGGGGCACCCATCATCTTGACGCCGACGTTGTCGATGAGATGGTCGATGCGCTCTTCCTGCGTCATGTTGTCGTCAGCCCAGCTGGAATAGAACCCAACGCCAGCTTTGTCCAGACCGGCTTTGATAGTGTCTCGGGCGTGGTCCATGTAGTCAGGGTACGGCGGGTCGTGAGCGTCGGGGTTACCGTGGGACATTCCCATGTCGCCGGGGCCCCATTCAGCGAAGCCGATTCCGGGTACTGCGGCGATCTCGTCGGCATTGGGGAGACTGTGTCGATCTTCGATCTTGAGGCCGAGGAGCAGTTCGCCGTTAGGGTTGAGAGGCCACGGGTCTGCGACTTCGACGTATTCGCGTGGGGAAAGGCCCCATATCTCTGCAGGTAAACCCTGCCCGCCACCGCCGCGCAGTCCTTCTGGGATTACGTCGCGGGCGAGCGTCTGGAATGGATATCGACAAGCGGCGACGAACCACTTCACCGCTTCTGGATCGCGTGCGTGGGTATGAAGTAGGCCGTGAACGCCGGTTGTGAGTGCGTGTCGCATCTGCCAAGCGTTGTATCGGACTTCCTCGACGGAAATCGCGTTGTGCGGGAGCGTTGTCACGACGGTTGGGGTGAGGTGACCGCTGGCGGTCGGGCCGCCCGCATGCAAGCCTTTCATAAATTGGGTCAGCCCGCCGACGTCGAAGTGTCGATGCTCGAAGTCGATGAGAACCATATCTGCCCAGGTCTGAGCCAATTCGACGCCGGCGTCGTAAGTCAGTTCCGGCGTATGGGTCGCGTAGAAGGGTTGGCCCTCTTTGAGTAGGTCGATGCATTTGTTGATGCCCATTTTGTGTTTCCTTTTGAGATGTTTCGGTGGTTGTTGGTTGATTTTTAAGGCTAGTTGTCGGTAAGCCTCCAGGGGATTTCGAGTTCGGCGGTGATGCTTCGGAACCAGTCGATCACTTCGGGGTGGTACGGGATGCCATGTTCGCGGCGTTCGATCTCTTCTTCGTGCTCTGGAAGTCCGGCGTAGACGACGCGGTCTTGACCGGGGGCAGGTTTGCTGTTGCTGAGGGCCCGCATGTACTCGTCCATGTCGGTCTTGAAGTCTTCGATATCAGTGAAGGCTTCGAGGTTGTATGCGATGAAGTGGTGAGATGCGCCGCGGCGTCGGTTCGGGCCACCGCCATTGCCGCCGAGGATGCCGGCGAGGATCTCGATCATGACGGCCATCGAATAGCCTTTGTGGGCTCCGAGTTCGCGCGTGCCTCCGGCCGGAAGCATCATGAAGTCTTCGGGGACCTCGCTTTCCTCCATGACAGGAGTGCCGTCGGCCGTCGCTACCCAGCCCGCTAGCACCGGGACTCCGATGCGTTTCGCAAGGATGATCTTGTTCCCGGCGACGCTGCTCATGGATGCGTCGAAGATAAACGGTGGTTCGTCGCGAGTCGGTGCGGCAATGCCGAGAGGGTTGAGCCCTACCAATCGCTCTGCACCGTGGACGGGAGCGACGTTGACGCCACCAGTGGTCATGGCTACGCCGATCATGTCGCGTTCGAGGGCCATCGCGGCGTGGTAGGCACATGCGCCAAAGTGTCGACCGTTGATTGCGGTGATCGTGCCGATCCCGTACACCTCTGCCCTGTCCATGGCCATGTTCATTGCCATTGGGCCTACTGCGAGACCGTGTCCGCCGTCGCAATCGATGGTGGCCGCGGCGGGCATCTCGCGGATGATTTTCGGTTCAGGAGTCGGATTGATACCGCCTTCGCCAAATGAGGCGACGTAGGAGCGGAGCATGTTGGATACGCCGTGGGACTCGATGCCGCGAGCGTCGGCGTAGACGAGGACGTCAGCCGACTGAACGGCATCGTCCTCAGGCATACCCATCTTTCGGAATATGTCTTCCACGGTGGAGCGCATGTCCTCGATCTGGACGTGCACGGCAATGTCGTGTGGAACGTGGAATCGTTCGAGCAATCGGATCTGCCTTTCGTTTGTGGCTGAGTTTGAGAAGCCGAATACCGGACCAGTTTTTGCTTGTCTGCGCCTCAACTCAAATTAATCGAGTCGAAAGTATACAAGCGAGCAGTCCAAAATCGTGATTGATGGGGTATATTCGCGTGCATCATGCACGGCGCGTTGTGACAGCGTCGAGAACATCCGAAAGAGGTCAGAAATGCCTACCGGGAAAGTCGCCGTATTCACACAGTCTGGTGTGCCGTTCGAAATCGAGGAGTTGCCGACGCCTGAGATTGAACCCGGCGGCATACTCGTAAAAAACACGCACGCTGTCATTTGCGGTTCCGACTTGCACGGATGGAGAGGCGACGGCGACGTACAACCGCCTCCGAAACGTCGGTTGACTGGCCACGAGTTCACCGGTGTCGTCGACTCGTTGAGCAGAGGCGTAGATACGGACTCATTGAGGAGACCGTTGAAGGAAGGCGACAGGATCGCGTTTCCTTTCTTCAACCCTTGCAACCGTTGCTATTGGTGCATTCGAGGCGAGCACCACGCCTGCCCGCATCGAGGACGGGCGAACCACCAAGGCTTAGATGCCTATCCGTACTGCGATGGCGGTTACGCGGACTACTACTATCTACCACCGGGCCACTACGCGTTCAAGGTGCCGGACGAGTTGCCGACCGATGCTGTGCCGCCCGTGAACTGCGCTTTGTCGCAGGTACTGTTCGGACTGGAACGAGCCAAGATGGATTTCGGTGACACGGTCGTGATCCAAGGAGCCGGTGGACTGGGCATTTTCGCAACTGCGATCGCGGCCGAGAAGGGCGCGTCGAAGGTTATCGTTATCGATGGTCAGCATCCGCGACTGGATCTGGCGATGGAGTGCGGCGCTACGGATACCGTTTCGATGGTGGACTACCCCACCGCGGATTCGAGAGTCGAGCGGGTCCGAGAACTGACGCATGGCGTTGGTGCCGATATCGTGGTCGAGGTGGTGGGCGTTGCCGCGGCGACGCTTGAGGGTTTGGACATGGTTCGCTTCAACGGCAAGTATGTAGACATCGGCAACATCAGCGGCGGGAGCATCGAGTTTGCGGCGCGAAAGATCATCAACAACCAGACGCAATGGCAGGGTTTGATGCACTACAACCCGTGGATCGTCGAAGCGGCGTTGCAGTTCTTGGTTCGCGCCAAGGACCGGATGCCGATTGCGAACGTGGTGTCACATAAATTCCCGTTGGAAGAGATCAACGATGCGTTCGAATTCGCCGAGTGGCACGGGCGTGAAGGCGGTTCGACGGCTAACCGAGTTGCGCTGACGATGTGAGCCTATCCCCCTGTATCGTATGGGTTCGACAAAGGAATGACCGATGCCCATAGGAAGAGTCGCCCTATACACTGCGGCTGGGGTGCCGTTCGAGATCATGGAGTTGCCTACGCCTGAGATCGAACCGGGTGGCGTGCTGATTAGGAACACGCATGCGGTGATTTGCGGATCGGACCTGCACGGTTGGAGGGGCGACGACGATAATCCACCGCCACCGGTCAAGAGGCTGACGGGCCACGAGTTCACGGGCGTTGTTCACACCTTGGGAGAGGGTGTTGAAACGGATTCGTTGCGTCGTCCTTTGAGTGAAGGAGATCGGGTGGCATTCCCTTTCTTCCATCCATGCAATCGTTGCTACTGGTGCATTCGGGGCGAACACCACGCTTGCCCGCATCGAGGGCGATGGTACACGTTGGAGGAGCATCCCTATTGCAACGCCGGGATGGGTGACTATTACTATCTGCCTCCCGGGCACTACGCGTTCAGGGTGCCTCACGAGCTTCCGACGGACGCAGTTCCGCCGGTCAACTGCGCGTTGTCGCAGGTGTTATTCGGGTTAGAACGGGCGAAGATGGATTTCGGGGACACGGTAGTAATTCAAGGAGCAGGTGGATTGGGGGTTTTTGCTACCGCGGTCGCTGCGGAAAAGGGGGCGTCGCAGGTGATCGTCATCGATGGTCAACAGACGAGGTTGGATCTGGCAATTGAGTGTGGAGCGACTGACACGATTTCGTTGCTTGATTATCCGACTCCTGAATCGCGGGTGGAGCGCGTATTGGAATTGACCAACGGAGTTGGTGCCGACGTCGTGGTGGAGGTTGTGGGGATTGCGGCTGCAGCGTTAGAAGGATTGGACATGGTGCGGTTCAACGGAAAGTACATCGACATAGGAAACATCGCTGGCGGCATGATCGAGATACCAGCGGTGAAGGTGATCAGCAACCAGACGCAGTGGCTCGGCACGGTGCACTACAACCCTTGGATCATTGAAGCGGCGTTGCAGTTTTTGGTGCGAGTTCAGGATCGCATGCCCGTCGGCAATGTTGTATCGCACAAGTTTCCGTTGGAGCAGATCAATGAGGCGTTCGACTTTGCGGAGTGGCACGGCCGCGAAGGCGGTACTGCCGCAAGCCGGGTGGCGCTGACGATGTAAAGAAAGAGGTGATTCATGCCAATCGGAAAAGTCACGATATTCGACAAGCCAGGAGTTCCATTCGAGATCGGTGAGTTGCCGACGCCTGAGGTTGAGCCCGGCGGGATGTTGATCAAGAACACTCACGGGGTGATCTGTGGATCTGATCTACACATCTGGCGCGGCGACATGGCAACGCATTCGAACCGGATTGTCGGGCATGAGTTCACGGGCGTGGTTCACTCGCTCGGTGAAGGTGTCGACACCGACTCTTTGCGACGACCGCTGAGAGAGGGAGACCGAGTCGCGTTTCCGTTTTTCAACCCGTGCAATCGTTGCTATTGGTGTATTCGGGGTGAGCATCACTCCTGCCCTCATCGGTCGAGGCAGAAGGATCTCGATTCATATCCGTATTGCGACGGCGGTTACGCGGACTACTACTATCTGCCGCAAGGACACTACGCGTTCAAAGTGCCTGACGAGTTGCCAAGTGACACGATCCCGCCCGTCAACTGCGCGTTGTCGCAGGTTTTATTCGGATTGGAACGCGCGAAGATGGATTTCGGTGACAAGGTCGTGATTCAAGGTGCCGGCGGTCTGGGGATTTACGCGACGGCGATCGCCGCGGAAAAAGGTGCGTCGAAGGTGATCGTCATCGACGGTCAGCGGCCTCGACTTGATCTGGCGATGGATTGCGGCGCGACCGACACGGTTTCGTTGGTCGAATACCCGACGCCGGAGTCACGAGTTGAACGCGTCAGAGAGTTGACGGATGGAGTCGGTGCGGATGTTGTGGTGGAGGTAGTCGGTATCGCTGCGGCAACGCTCGAAGGGCTTGACATGGTGAGGTTCAACGGCAAGTACATCGATATCGGCAACATCGGTGAGGGGAACATCGAATTTCCAGCATCCAAGATCATCGGCAACCAGACGCAATGGTTAGGCACAGTTCACTACGATCCGTGGATCATCGAGGCTGCATTGCAGTTCCTGGTCCGTGTGCAGGACCGGATACCGGTCAATGATGTGATCTCGCACAAGTATCCGCTGGACAAGATCAACGAGGCGTTCGATTTCGCCGAATGGCAGGGGCGCGAAGGCGGAACGACCGCCAATCGTGTTGCTTTGACGATGTAGATCGTTAGGACCGGCGGGTTCGATAGGTGTTGGTGGGAAAACTATCGGCAACATCGGTTGCGGTCGGCGTTATCGTGGCGCTGATCGTGATTGGTTGTTCTACAACCGAGACGTCACCGACATCAGGACGGGCAAGTAAACCGCCGCCGCCCGCCGCATCAGGTGCGACGGCCACTCCACAACCAGCGCCGACCGCGTCGCCCACTGCACGCGCTGTTCTGCTGTTTCCTACCGCTACGCCGGTGCCGACCTCAACGGCGACCGCCACTGCCAAACCGATGGTGGAGGATGAGTATTTCGTTCAAATTCTCCGGGTTTTGGATGGCGACACGGTTGAGGTTGAGATCGAGGCTGTGCAGGTCATGGGATTGAGGACGCAGACCATTCGCATCGAGGGTGTTGACACGCCAGAGACGCGCACCTCCAACGAGTTCGAGAAGGCTTGTGGCAACTTGTCGAAGGAGCGGGTGATTGAGTTTTTGTCGGATCCTGGGCAGTACGTATTGCTGACGGAGTTCGAGGATGGCGGGTTTGGTCGGAAATTAGGCGATATTCGGTCACCATCGGGTCGATATTTGACCGAGTTTCTGCTGGTGGAGGGGTTGGCGGTGGAGTACGATGCGTCTACTCCCAAGGATTTCGAGGATCATCGTAAGAATTGCGAAGCGTTGGTTGAGGCTGGCTTTATCGCAAGGCCTGACGTTGACGAACGTCTTGCGGTGGCCGATGAACCAACTGCAACTGGGAGCGTCGTTCCAGATAACGACGGCGCTCCGATTGCAACCTCTGAGGTCGAGGCCACAATTGAACTGAGCGTGACCTATAAGACTTGCGAAGAGGCCGAGGAGGCTGGGTTGGAACGCGTCAAAGGGTTGAAGGGCGATGGACGCGGATTCCCCGTCAATCTGATGGACGGCCCTCGTGATGGAGACGGTGATGGAGTGGTTTGCGAGCGGTGACATGTCGGTTATCGGTAAAGCCGATGCCGTTGAGATGGCTGGTGTCATTGAACTGGACCATGCGCCATCCGTTTGGGGTGTATAGGTGTTCGTGCAGCACTGTAACGCTGGTGTTGTTGAACACAAAGCCCCACTGATCGGTGATTCGCAGATTTAATAACCGGGCTAAGACGGCTTGCAGCGAACCGCCGTGCCCGACGACCAATAGAGATTCGTTGGCTGTGTTGTGTCTGGTCAGTATCTCATCCACGACACGCCCTACCCTCTCCCAAGCATCCAGCATCGATTCTCCGCCGGGAAATTTAGTGCTCGCCCTAGTGGTTAGGTTCTTCCAGCGTTTGTATAGGTCTGCATCGGCGTCACCAACGGAATCCCATTCTTTGTCCTCATAATCGCCGAAGTGGTACTCGCGAAGTTGAGTTCGGGTGTGTATTTGGAGTTCGGGATGGTGTGCGACGATCGCTTTGGCTGTGTCCAATGCGCGTTGTAGATCGCTGGAGTAGACGGCGTCGAACTGGGTATCGGACAGCCGTGCCGCTACCGCTTCGGCTTGAATTCGGCCTCGGTCCGTGAGCTGCGCGTCGAAATGCCCCTGCGATTTGTCGTCCAAGTTGCCTTCGGTTTCGCCATGACGAACCATGACGATGGTTCGCGGGTACGGGTTGAAAATGCGCGGTGTGTTGGTCGAGTTGTAGTCACTCATGCGAGTTGAAACTTTCTAGATGGCTGGTGTCGTTGAACAGTCCGAGTTGCCATACGAGCGGGGCTACAGGGTGTTCTTTGATGATCGAAACGCTGGTGTTGTCGAATTGAAAACGCCACTGGTCTGTGATGCGTAGAGCCAAGAGTTGCGCCAAGAGAGCTTGGAGCGAACCACCGTGGGCGACGATCAAAATTGTTGCTTCCTCGGGGTGATTGGCGAGGAGTTCGTTCGCGAAATTGCCGACTCGCTGCCACAAATCCGTTGTTGATTCCCCTCCCGGATATTTGGCGCTAGGCCTGGTTTCCCATTCGATAAATCGTTTGAAAAATGTTGGATCTTCATTTTGAAGCACTGACCAGGAGGTATTTTCGTAGGCACCGTAGTGGAGTTCGCGCAGTTCCGAGCGAAGTTGGATTTCGATGTTGGATCGGTTGTTAAGTATCGATCGAGCGGTATGCACCGCCCTTTGGAGGTCGCTAGCGTATACGGCGTTGAAATCAATATTGGCGAGTCGCCTCGAAAGCGCTTGGGCTTGGCGAACACCCTTGTCCGTCAGGGGAGCATCGAATTGGCCTTGCAACCTATCCCCTATGTTTCCCTGAGTTTCGCCGTGACGAACCAAGATCATGGTGCGCCTGTTGGAGTTTGGGTTAGTCCCGAGAACGTTTGACCTAGACAGCGTGGTCACTTGATGTTCAGCTGGGCGAGGGAAAGGTGGTTGGTGTCGTTCCAGCTTGCAATTCGCCAACCGTCATCCCGCCAGGTCGGTGCAGAGCTTATGGCGCTGATGCTGGCGTTATCGGTCTGAAGTCGCCACTTGTCTTCCAATCGGAACTTGCACAGATAGGCGGCAGCGGATCTGATCGATCCGCCGTGACCGAAGAACAGAATAGTGTCGTCATCGTCGTGTTGCGCGACTACGGCGTCCGTAAATCTGGCAACCCGATGGCTCTGCTCGCGGTCGGATTCGCCTCCGGGGAATTTCGTATCTGAGCCGGTTTCGAAGTCCAGCAGTTGGGCGAAGAGTTCGGGATACTCATCTCGGAGCTGCTGCCACGAAAAGTTTTCGCAAACGCCGTAATTTTTCTCCCGGAGATCGGGCGTCGTTTCGATTTCGAAATCTGGCCGCAGTTTGAGGAGCGGTTCAGCGGTCTGGAGTGCGCGCTGTGAGTCGCTGGAGTAAATGGCGTTGATATGCCAGTTTTTCAGTCGTTCGCCAACTAACTTGGCCTGCGCTCTACCTTTTTCGTTGAGCGGCACGTCGGAAAACCCTTGGGCCAAGTTGGATGCGTTGCCTTCAGTTTCGCCGTGGCGGACGAGGTAAATGGTGGTCAAATCTTCGGCTTCCCAAGTTTTGACGCGGACGACATGAATCAATAGTAAGTCGGCGTCACAAGCCGGGATTAGCATGCAGTCGCGAACCAAACGGACGAATTCGCTGGCTCGCGACTGATTTCCTCAAGTTGGCGAGGTGGCGAGAATTGAATCCGCTATTCGCAGGGGAACTGTTCGCGGAGTTCTGCGAAGAGGTTGGCCATGGGGCCACAGCCGAGGGCTAGTGGGCTGCCGATGTTCATCATGGTGTAGCCTTCGCCGATCCATCGCCGAGCGACTTCGGGGTCTCCAAAGGTGGTGGCCAGGAATTTTCCGGTGTCTTTGATTCGCTGTGCGACGTCGGACATGATCTGCTCAACCTTGTCGTGGTGGATTTGTCCGGGGATGCCGAGGGTTGCAGATAGGTCTGTCGGGCCAACCAGCAGGACTTCGAAGCCTTCGAGCGCGAGGGTATCGTCGACTTTTTCGTACGCCTCGGCGCTTTCCATCTGGATGATGAGCAGAGTTTCTTCGTTGGCGTGTTTGATTACGTCATCTTGCGTGATGTCGAGCAAAGATGCGAACCATGGCGCGATGCCACGATCTCCCAAGGGTGGATACTTCGCGTAGTTGATGGCTTCGGCTGCCTCTTCGGGATTGTCGACTTGCGGGACCATCACACCCACAGCGCCTACGTCGTAGGCCTTCTTGATGTCGCCAGGGTCGTTCCACGGAACTCGGATTACGGGGGAAACGCCGAGGTTACGACCTTGCACGCAGATTGTGCCGATACTTTCGGTGCCCCAAGGGCTGTGTTCCTGATCAATCCAAACCCAGTCAGGCTTGATGCTGCTATAGATCGTGTGAGCCACATGCGGCTCCCGCGAAAACATGCTGGTGCTGAGGACTGCGCCCCCAGTCGCGAGTTTCGATCTGATTGTGCTCGGATACATGGTTCTCCAGTTCTTTTTGGTTCAATCCGGTCGGCCACAGTTGGGTCGTCTCAACCGGGTTATCAGGATATATACACAATGACCGGTTTCGGTTCTCCACGGTTGCCAAGGTGATAACTTTGTACCGAGCACCGAATCGGACGAAGGCCAACTCAAATGAGGTTCATGAAATGATCGTGGTAACTACTGAACAAGTCGAAGGTCGGAAGATCGCCGAGGTTTTGGGGATGGTTCGCGGTAATGCCGTTCGAGCCCGAGGCATTGGGTACGATTTCATGGCCGGGATCAAAAACATCACTGGCGGTGCCGTTTCCGAATACTCGAGCTTGCTCAGCGATACCCGAGAAGAGGCGACCGGAGCGATGATCGCCGAAGCCCAGGGAATAGGCGCCGACGCAATTGTCTCCACTCGTTACAACACCTCGTCGGTGGGCCAAGGGTTCTCGGAGATATTTGCATACGGGACCGCGGTCAAACTCAAGTAATCGTTAAAGCTGGCTGTAGCTGGAAGGTCTAAGTAATGACTTGGGGCAGAGAGGCGTCTGTGTTGCTGACAACGACGAACTTCGTACCGGGGCGTGAGATCGAAACGATTCTCGGTTTGGTGTCCGGTGCGGAAAAACTTGGTCGCGGCGGCACGAACAACGTTGAGGAAAAGACCGCCGATGCTATCAACCGCTTGACGAAGGCGGCTCAAAACATTCAAGCCGACGCGGTCATCGATCTCAGGATCAATCCGATCCAGCCTTCCGGCCAGCACGGTTCCGATGACAACTACAGCTTGTTCTGCTACGGAACTGCAGTCAAGTTGAAACCTGAATGACAATCGCATTCAACGATTCAGAAGAAGAAAAACACGGAGATAACGCATGGCGGAAATGATGGTTCGAGAAAACCGAGTCCTCAAGGCGATTAAAGAGGGGCGAAAAGCGATCGGGTATCAGATGACCTTCCCATCGGTGTGGGATGTCGAGATTCTTGGTCGTTTGGATTTCGACTTTGTGTGGCTGGATGGTGAACACGGTCCGTTCGGGTATACGGAACTTGAGGAGATGGTCCGCGCTGTTGAGGCGGCCGGTGCGACGGCCGTAGCGCGAGTGGAAAACGTCGAAGCTTCGCACATCCTCCAGTACGTCGACCGCGGCATCCAAGGCATCATGGGTCCGCACATTGCGAGTGGCGAAGATGCCGAGAAACTTGTCGACGCGTGCTATTTCGGACCGATCGGACATCGATCCTTCGGCGGCAACCGAGGCACCAACTACTCGTTCACTCCTGACGCTTGGGGTGACAAACGCGACTTCTACCAACAGGCCAACGACAACATGCTCGTAGGAGCGCTGTTAGAGGACCAAGGATCGATAGACAACATCGACGACATCTTGTCGGTCGACGGCATCCATTACTTCGGGATTGGTATGAACGACTTCGCCCAAGGCATTGGTTACCCCGGAGAGCCGGAACATCCCGATGTCGTGAAAGCCGCAGACGAGCTTTCGACGTACATCCAGAGCAAGGGTCGCTATATGAGCGGCGACATCATGGCTTCGGCTTGGATCCACGATCTTCTCCTAGACAGCGGCCAGAAGTTTATGGACGACAACGCGTCGTAACGCCCTGCCTTCCGGATGTCGACGATTAACGAAACACTGATCCGACGCCTGCGAGGCATCGTTGGTGAAGATTACGTCATCTGGGGATCGGATGACCTGATCCTGTACGAATACGACGGTTCGATCGATCGGTCTTCGCCCGGTGCGGTGGTACTGCCTGGTAACGCTAACGAACTCGCCGAATGCGTTCGCGCTGCGTATGAGCACGATGCGAAGATCGTACCGCGCGGCGCTGGCACAGGATTGAGTGGCGGCGCGGTTCCTCTCCATGACTCGGTGGTTCTACCCGTCACGCGGTTGAACAAGGTGTTGGAAGTCGACGTAGAAAACCGAGTCGCTATCGTTGAGCCAGGTTTGGTCAACATCGAGCTTTCGAACGCAGTCGCACAGTACGGTCTTTACTACGCACCCGATCCTTCATCCCAAGGAGCTTGCACGATCGGCGGCAATGTGGCGGAAAACGCCGGAGGGCCGCATTGCTTGGCGTTGGGCGTCACTACGAACCACGTACTTGGGATCGAGGTTGTTCTAGCCAACGGCGACAAGGTGTGGCTCGGAGGCACATCACGTGAAACGTATGGTTACGACCTCCGCGGCGCGTTCATCGGATCTGAAGGCACTTTGGGAATCGTCACAAAAGTGGCAGTTAGATTAATGCGCAAACCAGAGGCCGTTCTGACTTTGCTTGCGGCCTTCCGTTCGTTGGATGACGCATCTCAGGCAGTCTCAGACATCATAGGTGCCGGAATGGTTCCGTCGGCGATCGAGATGATGGACCGCGTGACGATTCAAGCTTGCGAACCGGTCTATCACCCCGGATATCCCGACGACGCTGAGGCCGTGTTAATCGTCGAACTCGACGGACTTCGTGAAACGGTGGACGAACATGGCCAGAGAGTTCGAGAAATCTGCTACGCCAACAACACTTCCGAGATTCGGGAAGCTGAAGACGATGCGAAACGCGCCGAACTTTGGGCAACCCGCAAAGGCGCTATTGGCGCGTTCGGAACCATTGCGCCTAACTACTACCTAGTTGACGGCGTCGTACCGCGAACCAAGCTCCGAGACATCATGCGTCAAGTGCGTGCAATCGGTGAAGAGCTCGATTTGACGATCGGAAACGTATTCCACGCTGGCGATGGAAATCTGCACCCTTGCATCCTTTTCGATGGTCGAGACCGCTCTCAGGTGCGCCGCGTTATCGAGTGTGGCGAACGAATCTTGGAAGCGTGTATCGAAGCAGGAGGAGCGTTGAGCGGCGAACACGGCATCGGGATCGAAAAGCAGGCATACATGTCGTTAGTGTTCACAGACGACGACTTGGCGGCGATGGCGAAACTCCGCCCCGCTTTTGGCGCTGGAGAGCGGTTCAATCCCGGAAAGGTGTTCCCGGGTGGCGCGGTTCACGGGAGCGCCTACGGGATTTCGGAGGATGCCTTCAGGGCAACGGGCCCCGGCGGTTTGCAGGCGGTTTGAGGACGCTTAGTCGACGAAACCTTGCACCAAGGTTGCCACTGATGAAGCCACGATTATCGACGTCAGCACCATCGCAATCATCCAACGCAGAAGGCGGCTTTCTAAACTCGCCAGTTTTGCTTCTAGCTTGCTCTCAACGCGGGCTATGTCAGTTTTAAGGTCAGCCCGCAGGTCCGCCAGATCGGCTTTCGTGGCTAGATGTTCGTAGCCGCCTTCGAGACGGCTGACACGTTCTTCCAATGTAGTCATTATGTGTTTTCTTAATTCGTCAATTACTCAAATTACATGATGCGTCTGTAGCGCAAGATTATCATACTGGTTCGCGAGCCACAACCGTTCGAATCGTCAAATCAAGTGAAGATTAGATTCGAAGGGGTGTCAAGACTATGTCAGGTGAAACATGACCAAGAGAAAGTTAAGGATCGGCATCATCGGCGCGGGTGGATTCGCTGCGCAACACATGGAGGCGTTTGCACAGATTCCTGAGGTTGAGGTGGTTGCGTTCATGCGGCGCTCGGAAGGTTCTTTGCGGGCAATGCAAGAGGAATGGGACGTGCCAAAGGGATACACCGATCACCGTGCAATGTTCGACGATCCCGACGTTGATGCGATCGACATAGTCACCCCAACCGATTCACACAAGTTTTTCGCTTTGGAAGCGATAGCATCAGGCCGTCCCGTCCTTTGCGAGAAACCATTGGCGTTGAACGCTGCCGACTGCCAAGACATGTTGGACGCAGCGGAGAGCGCAGGCGTGATCCACGCGGTCAACTTCAACCAGCGCGGTCGCACGCCAGTGGGCAGGATGAAGCGATACATCGACGCGGGTTACGTAGGCGATGTTTACCACGTCAACATCAGATGGGGCTTCTCTTCGCAACAAGATGCCAGACCCGATGTTCCGTCATGGCGCTTCTTGCCGGAGCATGGTGGCGGCACCGTCTACGAATTGATACATGTATTCGATATGTGTAGATTTCTCAACGGCGAAGTCGCACGGGTTTCGGCAGTTTTGAATACTGCTGAAAAGCATCGACAGTTCATAGATGCCCCAAACGGTTTCGACGTAAACGTGCCCGATTCTTCGGCGTTCTTGCTTGAGTACGTCAACGGCGCGTACGCCGTGGTTCATACGAGCTTCGTCCAACGAGGCGAGCCGCTGCGCCGGGGATTTACTGCCGACGTTGGAGGTTCAACCGGAAGAATCGTGTCGAACGGGCTTTTCGGACTCCTAGGCACATCAGGAGAGAACGCGGCTCTGGCCGAGATCGATCCGGGTCCGCCCTACCCTCAGCCTTACGAGCAATTCGTGGCTGGCGCGCTAGCTGGAGATCAATCGTCAATTGAAACTGGGTTCGAAGCGGGATTGGAAGCGGCGAGGATTGTTGATGCCGTGCACCGGTCTTGGGAGGAGAAGCGGTGGGTGGATGTCGAGAGGTGATACCGTCGATGCGTCGGGACGGCTAACATGTGTTTGTCAACCAAAGTTGCGGAGGTGGTGCCATGCCTATTGAATACGTAAAACTTGGTCGAACTGGGGCGAAGGTGTCGAACCTTTGCTTGGGTTCGTCGAGCTTTGGCAATCCGGCCCGTTGCGAGGAATCGACTGCGCATCGGGTCATGGCGAAGGCGTTTGATGCAGGGATCAATTTCCTCGACACGTCAGATTCGTACGCAAACGGAAACTCTGAACGCGTGATTGGCAACTTTTTTCGGGAGACGAGTTGGCGAGATCAAGTTGTGTTGGCGACTAAGTACACATCGCAGGTGGGCGATGGCGTGAACGACACCGGTGCGTCGAGGTACCACATTGTCAGAACCGTCGAGGCTTCGTTGAAAAGGCTGAAGACGGACCGCATAGATCTGCTCTACTGCCATAAATGGGACCCGGAAACACCGATCGAAGAGACGTTGCGTGCGGTTGACGATCTGATTCACCAAGGCAAGGTGGTCTACGCCGGAGTGTCGAATTTCCCGGCCTGGATGCTCGCGTCCGCGCTCTGGACATCGGATGTCCGCAATCTGTACCGGGTAGAGGCAATTCAGTCAGTGTTCAACATATTGCTACCGGGATTGGCGCTAGAGGTTATCCCGCTAGCTCGCAAACATGGTGTCGCGGTGGTGCCGTACAGCCCCATGGCGGGCGGTGTACTGACCGGCAAGTACCTCGATGCATACGACGGTCCACGCGATGAAGCGCGAGTCCGCAGCTTGGAAAGCCGATATGGCGATAACGCTCGGCACGAGACGTTGGTCAAACTAAAGTCGGTGTCGGAGAGGTTCGGCGAGTCGATGATCAGGTTGGCGTTGCAGTGGGTTTCGGAGCATGACGGAGTGACCGCGCCGATATTCGGTGCTCGGCGGATCGATCAGTTGGATGGCACGCTGGATGCATGGAGCGAATCCGCATCTGAAGAGGCGATGTCGGAAGTACGCGCAATTGCTGATGAATTCGCCACTAAGGCTCCGATGAATTACCCTCCCGATGCTGGGCAGGCATTTGGCGCTGTGCCGAGAGCGGCGTGACCACATACATCCAAAGGTCATACAACGAATGAAGGAAGTTGAATGGACTACGTACGACTAGGAAGAACCGGCCTCAAGGTATCCGAGTACTGCATCGGAGCCGACAACTTCGGTGATCAGACAGATGTCGAAGAATCGCTTCGCATCATGCGGACGGCGTTCGAACATGGTGTGAACTTTATCGACACTGCGAACTCTTACGTTGATGGCCGATCCGAGACGATCGTCGGCAAGTTCATTCAAGGTCGCCGTTATGACGTAGTTCTTGCCTCCAAGGGCAACAGTCGTATCGGCGATGGTCCGAACGATCATGGTGTAAGCCGTAAGTACGTGATGCAGGCAGTCGATGATTCGTTGCGTCGCTTGAAGACTGACCATATCGATCTCTACCAGATCCATTCCTTCCCGGTCGATGTGCCTGTGGATGAATTTGTACAGGCATACAGTGACGTGGTTGACGCAGGGAAAGCACGCTACATTGGCCTTTCCAACTTTGCTGGCTACCAACTAGTTGAGGCGTTGTGGCAAGCTGAGGCGCTCGGATCGCGGAGGTTTGACTGCGTGCAGCCGAAGTACAACTTGCTGGCCAGGGATCCTGAGCGAGAGTTGTTCCCGGTTTGCGCAGAATTCGGAGTCGGGGTAATCCCCTACTCTCCGCAGGCTGGTGGTTTTCTACTTGGCAAACATCGAAACTACCAAGCTGAAGCTGGCGGACGCTTTGCGGACGAATTCCGCGCGTCGGATTGGTACCGGGCGACGTATTGGTCTCCTGCGATGTTTGACACGATGGAACGGATAATTGCCGTCGGCGAACGTTTTGGTGTCTCGGCGAACGCTTTGGCGTTGCGGTGGGTGGTCAGCAACCCTGTCGTGACGTCTTGTATCGTTGGTGCTCGAACTGCTGAACAGTTGCAGTCGAATCTTGCCGCTTGGAACGAAGAAGTTCCGCAAGAAGCTCTGGACGAGGCGACAGTTGCGAGCGAAACTGTACGAACGACCTACGCGCAGGTTTAGGTAGACCCGTTGCGCTGAAAACAACGGAAGCCAGTTCGCATCTGAACATATCGAAGTAAATTCGGAGGTGGAGTCATCCCCGTTGAATACGTAAAACTGGGCCGAACCGGCGTGAAGGTTTCGAACCTCTGTTTGGGTTCGGACAACTTCGGCAATCCTTACGGTTGCGACGACGCGACATCTCATCGCATCATGGCGACGGCGTTTGACGCAGGCATCAATTTCTTAGATAGCTCTGACTCTTACTCGCAGGGCGGTTCAGAGAGAGTCATCGGCAACTTTTTTCGTTCGACGAGTTGGCGCGACCAGATCGTGCTGGCCACCAAGTACCGATCGCAAGTAGGCGATGGAGTGAATGACATCGGTGCGTCACGGTATCACATCGTGAGGACGGTCGAGGCTTCTCTGAAGCGGTTGAAGACGGATCGCATCGATCTGCTCTACTGTCATGCCTGGGATTCGGAGACGCCGATTGAGGAGACTCTGAGGGCCGTCGATGATCTGATCCATCAAGGAAAGGTCGTTTACGCCGCAGCTTCGAATTTTCCGACATGGGTTTTGACTTCGGCGCTCTGGGCATCTGACGTTCGCAATCTTCATCGCTTTGAGGCGATCCAGAGCGTGTTCAACATACTGCAGCCTGGATTGGCGATCGAGATGATCCCATTGGCTCGGAAACATGGCATCGCAGTTGTGCCATACAGTCCGTTGGCGAGCGGATTTTTGACCGGCAAACATCTCGGTTCGTACGCATCCGATTCGAAGTTCGGAGCGCGCGACGACTCGCGCGGTGGAGTGTTGAAGCGACGATACGGCGATGACCTGCGCCACGAGACCGTTGCGAGGTTGGTTGCAGTTGCTGAGCGCTATGGCGAACCTGTCATTCGGCTAGCTATGCAATGGGTTGCCGAGCACGAAGGCGTGACGGCGCCGATATTTGGTGCGCGCAGCATGGAGCAGCTGGATGGCATATTGGATGCGCGGGGACAGCCGGCGAGCGAAGAGGCGATGGCAGAGGTAAGGCGTGTGGCAAACGAGTTCCAAGCGATTGAGCCGATGAACTACCCGCCGCTTTCCGGGCAGGCTGGAGTGAGGTTGGCAAGGACGGGTTGAGATGGCGATGAACCGGAGCGAAAAAGACACGCGTCGCTTCTACGAGTTATTGAAGCAACTTGAGGAACGCGTAGGCGGAATGTTGAGGTTGAAGGACTGCAACGGACGGATGGCTTGGCCAAAGCGAGGTGTGTATTTCTTCTTCGAAAATAGCGAAACGCGCACAGGTTCAACTTTGGATATGCGCGTTGTCAGAGTCGGAACACATGCGCTCAAATCTGGTGCCCGAACCACGTTTTGGAATCGTCTGCGTCAACACCGCGGGATCCTAAAACACGGTGGCGGATATCACGGCAACTCTATCTTCCGACATCACATCGGATTGGCGTTGGCAAAAAGAGACAATTTGCCGCTACCTGAAACTTGGCGTAGTTTCAAAAGCGACTGCGACTTAGAACGTCTAGTTAGCAAACACATCCGTGTGATGCCATTTTTGTGGATCAAAGTCGACGACAAGCCGGGGCCAAACAGTCTCCGCGGATACATTGAACGAAACGCGATTGCGCTGTTAAGTAATCAGTGCGTTGATAAACCGTCTGCAGACTGGATCGGACACTACACAGAGAATCAGCGCATCAGCGCGTCAGGGCTGTGGAACGTCAACCACACCGATGAACACGAGTACTGTCCAGAGTTTCTTGAAACTTTCGGCGACTTGATTGGACGACCATGAATTACGTCAGACTAGGAAGAACCGGCTTAAAGGTCTCCGAATACTGCATGGGCGGTGACAACTTCGGCGGGCAGATGGATGAGGCGGAGTCGCTGCGTGTGATGAGTGCCGCTTTCGATGGTGGCGTCACATTCATCGACACCGCTAACGTTTACGAAGAAGGTCGTTCCGAGACCTACGTCGGTAAATTCTTGCAAGGACGGCGGTACGACGTCATATTGGCGACGAAAGGCAACGGACGTCTCCACTGGGGCCCCAATGGTCGCCAAGTTAGTCGCAAGTATGCGATGGATGCGATCGATGACTCGCTGCGGCGCCTAAACACCGAATACATCGACCTGTACCAAATCCATGATTTCCCACTCGACGTGCCGATCGATGAGTTCGTCCTTGCTTACAGCGACATCGTCCAATCCGGCAAGGCGCGCTATATAGGCATGTGTAACTTCGCCGCGTATCAAATCGTAGAGGCGCTATGGCAAGCGGACAAGCTGGGGGCGCGTCTATTCAATTGCTATCAAGGTCGGTACAACTTGCTGTCCAGAGACCCTGAGCGCGAGATTTTTCCGGTCTGCGAAGAGTATGGCTTGGGCACGATGGCTTTTTCGCCGCGGGCAGGAGGTTTGCTACTTGGGCAAGACCTGCATTTTGAGGCCGTCCCTGGCAGTCGCTTCTCGCCCGACTTCAGGCATTTCGAGTCGTTCCGGCGAACGTATTGGTCTGAGGCGAATTTCGACGTCGTCGAGAAGATCATTACGGTCGCGAGAAAATACGGAGTCTCGATGAACGCCCTGACATCGCGTTGGGTTGTCAGCAACCCGGCGGTCACGGCTTGTATCATGGGCGCTCACACCGTCGAGCATGTGCGGTCCAATCTAGAAGCGTGGCATGAGGATGTTCCGCATGAAGCGATCGCCGAAGCAACCGCGGCGAGCGAAACTATCAGGACGCCTTATTCTGAAGTTACAGGTACCTATAATCAAGACCCCATTAGTGCGAGACGCTAGGACGCCACGGAGGCCCAATTGAGTTTAACGATCTATCTTCATTTCAACGGAAACTGCCGCGATGCTTTTGAGTTCTACCGCTCGATCTTCGGCGGCGAGTTCGATCTGTTCAACACTTTCCGGGAAGGGCCGGAGGGCATGCCGTTGCCCGAAGACGTCTTGGACCAGGTGATGCATGTGTCGTACCCGATCGGGTCATCGGCGCTGATGGGTTCAGACGTTCCGGAGCAGTTTGCGGCGCCGCCAGTGCAGGGAAGCAACTTTTCGATCTCCTATCAGCCCGGCAGCAAAGAGGAAGCGGATGAACTTTTCGCTAAGCTATCGGATGGCGGAACCGTAACCATGCCGATGGAGGACCAGTTCTGGGGCGCGTATTTCGGATCGTGTATCGACAAATTCGGAATCAGTTGGCAACTCAATACGGAGCACTAACGGTCGCGATCTAGATTGCCGCGCCACCATCTCGGTCTTGAAGGGATAAGACATGAACATTTATCTGTTTTTCAACGGCAATTGCCGCGAGGTTTTCGAATTCTATCGAGGAGTGTTTGGGGGGGATTTCGAATCGATCAGCACATTTAGGGAAGGGCCGGACGGTATGGGAGTGACTGAGGATGAGATGGACGATGTTATGCATGTTGCATTGCCCGTCGGTTCCGCTTTTCTGATGGGTAGCGACGTTCCAGCCGCATTCAGGCCACCACCCAAGATCGGCGATAATTTTGCGATCTCCGTCGAGCCGTCGAGCATGGAAGAGGCCGATGAGCAGTTCGCCAAGCTAGCTAACGGCGGGAGCGTGACCATGCCGCTAGAGAAGATGTTCTGGGGCGCCTACCACGGGTCCTGCACGGACAAGTACGGCATCAACTGGCAATTCAACTACTCGCTGCAGGATTAGACCAACAACGATGAGTTACGAGGTCGACGGGCTTCTGCCCCGCGAAGTGGCGCGACCGAGCGACGCGGCAGAAGTCGCGGCGATACTCTCCGACCTGCACTCACAGTCCGATGCGGTGATCCCTTGGGGCGGTGGCACGAGGATGGGCGTGGGAAATTCACCGCGCAGCTACGACGTCGCCTTAGATCTGACTGGGGTCTCAAAAAACATCGAGCATGTTGCCGGTGACATGACAGTCGTGTGCGACGCGGGAGTGAGGATTTCAGATTTGGTGGACCTGCTCGAGGAAAGCAACCAACGTCTGCCCTTCACCGTACCGAGATCTCAAGACGCTACGATCGGCGGATCTGTAGCTTCTAACGCTCCGAGTTTACTCCGGCCCAGATTCGGCGGTATCCGTGATTGGATTATCGGTTTGCACGTGGTCCTCGCAGACGGAACATTGACAAAATCGGGCGGGCGCGTCGTCAAAAACGTGCAGGGCTACGATCTGCATCGACTTCACACTGGTGCGTTTGGCACCTTGGGGGTTGTCACCAGCGTCGCGCTGAAACTCGTGCCGTTGCCTGAACGCACGAGGACCGTCGCGATGTGGTTTGATCGATTTGGCGCAGCCGCCGACGCAGCAAACGAAATCGGGCAGATGGAACTGACGATAGAGGCGGCGAGACTCTATTCCGGGTCACGTTCCGCGGGTGCGATACGTGAGTTGGCAACGAGTCGTTACATGGATGCCGATGTCGAAGACGCAGACCATCTGATGCTGATCAAGGTCTCCGGATCTGTCGCGGCTCTGAACCGCCAGATCGAAGATTTGATCGGACTTGCGGGCACGGTGCCGGCGACCGGGTACGAGTCGCTGAATGGAGTGCCCGAAACTGACTTGTGGGAGTACGTTGAAGGTTCGGGTGATCGCGCGAAGTTAGGCTTGAGGATCTCTACGAAAGCAAACGACTGTTTTCAACTGGTTGGCAGGTTGCTGAGATGGTTGAACCAACGACGAGAAACCGTTGACACATCGTCCGTAATCGACGTCGGATATGGCTCTTTGACGTTTAATGTTGATGAAATCGATGACGGCGACAGTTTGGCGCTCGTCAATGAGGCTACGTCGCAGGTTCGAGATTTTGCGGCTTCAATATTGATCGAACGTTGTCCGATTTCGGTAAAAAAGAACGTCGACGTATTCGGCATCGAACCATCGGCTGCGCAAATCATGAAAAACATGAAAAATGAGTTCGATCCGGAACAGGTACTGAATCCGGGCCGGTTCGCGTTCCGAATTTGAAACTGGCGAAATCCAATTGAAATCTACGCCAAATACTCCAGAACGGGGCTTCATCACCGCGGTCGCGCCTGCGGAAGATGATCTATACAAGTGTGTGCAGTGCGGATTTTGCTTGAGCGCGTGCCCCACGTATCTGGAAACCGGCCTAGAAGCTGAATCGCCGCGAGGCCGCTTGACGCTGATGAAGGCGGTAAACGAACGCCGTATCGAGATCACGCCGGAAGTCACGCGGCATTGGGACCTCTGTTTGGAATGTCGGGCTTGCGAGGTCGCCTGCCCGTCTGGGGTCCCCTACGGTCGGATCATGACAGCCACGCGCGCAGAGTTGAAGGAACGCGTCAAACGCCCACTACGAGAGCGATTCGCCCGTGAAGTCGGTTTCAACCGCCTACTGGCACGGCCGAAACTCATGCGGACCTTCGGCAAGATGACACGTTTTTACCAAAGTTCGGGCATGCGATCGTTAACCAAACGGTTCGGCGTGATGAAAGTCCTTCCCGACCGTTACAAGTATCTCGATGAAGCCCTGCCGCCGCTAGAACCGGGTTTTTTCGTACCCGACGGTCGAGTATTGAAACCAATGGGACGCATCAAAGCGCGGGTCGCATTGCTTGGCGGTTGCGCGATGTCGATGATGCACGCGTCGACCATGGAAGCGACGCTCCGAGTCCTTGTGCACAACGGATTTGAGGTACACCTTCCGGAAGGTCAGGGTTGTTGCGGTTCGATGAACGTATACGCTGGCGAACTCGCCACGGGATTGGAAATGGCATCCAACAACGTCAATGTGCTGCTCTCAGTGAATCCTGACGTTGTGGTCTCGTCGTCGGCAGGGTGTGGCTCGACGATGAAGGAATACGGTGAATTGCTGCCCGATGATAGCGCAGCCGAAAAATTGGCGGAGAAAACACGAGACATTCACGAATTGTTAGATGAATACGGTTTCGAGGCGCCTACCGGACGTGTCAACGCCAAGGTAGTATTCCAAGATCCGTGCCACCTGCTATCCACGCAACGCATTAGCGATGCACCCCGGCGGATTCTCGAAGCCATACCGGGCGTGGATTTGGTGGTTATGAAAGAACCATCGGTTTGTTGCGGCTCGGCAGGTTCATACGCGATCTCGCAGCGTGAAATGTCTATGCGTCTCGGCGATCGAAAGGCTCGAAACGTCGTGGGGAGCGGCGCGAACGTGATGGCAACTGGAAATCCTGGATGTGCATTGCAGTTGACGAATGCGTTGGAACGCGCGGAATCGGAAGTGCGAGTCAGTTATGTCGTGGATCTGTTGGATGAGGCGTATCGAAACGGTGGAGACTACTCATGACGGAATCAGTGCCGTGCTCGTATAATAATTCGTAAAGTTAAACATGCTAGAAACGCTATTGAGGATCAAGCTTTATGAGCACCAGGAAGAATCCGACAAAGGAAGAGATCAGGGTTGCAACTGACCGAGCGGAACGGTTGTATTTCGATCACATCAAAGATCAACTGACGGAAGCCGATAAGAATCGCTATGTCGCCATCGACGGCAACACGGGAGAGTGGGAGATTGGCGATGTCAGTGAAGAGGTAACTGAACGGCTCCGTGCCCGGGTTCCTGATGCGTTGATCCACAAATTGCGACACATAACTTTGGCAGTCGAGTACATCGGCGCAGTACCGGAAGATTTGAAGAATGAACGCCTCGCGGCGTCGTATGTACCCGGTTTGGCTGACGAGCGCGAAGAGTTTGGGCGATGAGTGTCGGGCGCGTCAGGGATCTTGATGGTCAGTTATTCGTGCTGCAGCCGATATTCGTCGAAGGGCCGAACGGGAATGGCAATGTTCATATCGCAAACATCGATACGGGTTTTACGGGGCAGCTCACACTGCCTGCGCCTCTCGTTGAGGATCTCAACCTCGAGTTCATCGAGAGAATCACCGTCGTACTAGGAAACAATGAAACGTATAGGGTTTACACGTATCGGGCTAACACCTTCTGGGACAATCAATGGCAGCAGATCACGTTTTTGGGAACTGGCGACCGTCCGTTGATCGGGATGGACCTACTGCGAGGTAACCACGTATGCTTCGATGCGATTGAATTGGGTGAAATCGGCATCGAACCGCTTTCAACACGATCGGATTAAAACTGCCCGCGGGTAGGACTCGTCGGACTTACAGTCTTCAAATCGTCGCAACCGGCGACGGGTCGGATGACAGCATCCGAGAAGCGGCTGCGACAGCCTCGCCCCTGGGCACTTCGTAGCCTAGGCGCGGCAAAATGTGCTCTAAGGCGCTTAGTAAGCCGAAGACGTTGGACGGTACGCAGGATTCGCCCATCAAACCGACCCTGATGACCTTTCCGGCGAATTGGCCCAACCCTCGCCCTACTTCTATCGAGTACTCGTTCAACAAAGCCGAACGCAACTCGCCGTCATCGACACCTTCGGGTAACGAGACGACGGTCAACTGGTTCAGCAAGTGATCTGGGTCGACAGGAGATCCGAGACCCAACGCTTCAAGACCGGCGCGTAGGGCTTGCGCGACCTTTTCATGTCTGAGCCAACGCGTTTCCAAGCCTTCTTCATGCACCAAAGCAAGCGCTTCGCGCAGGCCGTACATCATGCTTACCGGACTCGTGTGGTGATGCGTGTGGCTCGGCCCCCAATAATCCGCGATCAACGCAAGGTCTAGGTACCAGGAACTCGGCAATGTCTCCCGGTTTCGAATATGGTCCAACGCCCTATCTGAAATGGCAACGGGACTAATTCCTGGCGGCGCTGCGAAGCACTTTTGAGACCCGCCGTATGCGTAGTCGATTTCCCAAGCGTCGAATTCAACCGGCGTTCCAGCAAGCGAAGTAACAACGTCCGTCATAAACAACGCGCCATGGTCATGTGCCAGGGCCGACAGCGTGTTTATGTCTTGCAGCGTGCCTGCGGAGGTTTCAGCGTGGATGGCCGAGACTAATTTAGTGTCAGGGTTTGCGCGGAGGGCCTCTTCGAGTGATTGTGGGTCCACTGTCGATCCGTA
Organism: Dehalococcoidia bacterium; assembly: GCA_965207515.1. GTDB lineage: Bacteria > Chloroflexota > Dehalococcoidia > Lucifugimonadales > Lucifugimonadaceae > Bin127. The sequence continues at coordinate 696,538 of OZ242286.1, forward strand.
TGGTTCTTCTACCCTAACCACTTCGATGCCGAGACGTTCGCACATCAGGATCTGACGTTCGCAGAAGAAGCCGTTAACGCAGATGATCGCCTTGTCGCCGCGTTCTAACAGGCTGGAAAGCCCCGCCTCCATACCAGCCGAACCTGCACCAGCAACCGCCATCGTGGTCTGCTTGGTGATGAAGACTTGCGCCAACATCGTCGAGACCTCATCCAAGATGTCGAAGTAAGCAGGATCGAGGTAGCCGATGATGGGTTGCGACATCGCCCTGAGCACCCGTGGGCTTGCGGAGCTGGGTCCAGGTCCCAAGATCACTCGGCGCGGGACTGGTCGGGACCCAAATCCTGAAGGGTTTGCGTCGGGGAATTGTCCGTTGTTTGTTTGATTGTTAGTCAATGGCGTTGACCCCATTGCCGTCATAAATATTGCTGAGATTTCACGATAATGTATAACGGCGACGTGGGCAAATGGAAAGCCGCGAAACGCAATCCGGCGAGAATTCAACTCGAGAAAGGAAACGTCGGCATGGATCTTGGATTAGCAGGAAAAATTGCACTCGTTACGGGTGCTAGCGACGGAATTGGAAAAGCGGCAGCGGCACGTTTCGCAATGGAGGGTGCGAATGTAGCGATCCTCGCACGTACCATGTCCGACTTGGAAGTCGTCGCGGCCGAGATCAGCGGTCAGACAGGAAGCACGGTCATCCCTGTTTCGGCTGATGTCTCCGTTGAGGAACAGGTGAAAAGCGCGGTCGAGTCCACAGTCGATCAACTCGGAGGTATCGACATATTGGTCAACAACGCGGGTCAAGGGAACGCCAATCGCTTTGAAGATATGACCAACGAACTCGTCGACTCTGATTTTGGCGTCAAGGTAAAAGGTGCCATATTTATGACCCGCTACGCGCTGCGACATCTCAAACAGTCCGACTGTGGTGCGATCTGCAACATAACGACAGCGGCAGGCAAGGCCGCGCCCGGAGGTGCACAACCGACTTCGCTTTCCCGCGCCGCCGGCCTCTCGCTGACGAAGGCATGGTCGAAAGAGTTCGGAGAATTCGGAGTGCGCGTCAATTCAGTTTGCATAGGATCCATCAAGAGCCGGCAGAATAGACGACACTGGGAAATCGCTCGCGCCAAAGACCCGTCATTCACCTTGGAAGATCACTGGGCGTCTTATGGCCCCGGCATACCGCTCGGTCGCGTCGGAGAATCAGAAGAAGCCGGCGATGTGATCGCTTTCCTGTGCTCGCCGGCCGCGAGTTACGTGTCAGGGACGGCAGTGAATATAGACGGCGGAGCGGCGCCAGTGTATTGAACCGCGAGGTTGGCACTTTCAATTTAGGCTAGAGAACTTGCCTACGGCACGGGCCGATGCGGTCCGGCATCAAGAAAGGAAACTTACGATATGGATCTTGGATTAGCAGGGAAGACTGCGATAGTCACGGGTGCGAGCGACGGTATTGGTAGAGCGACTGCGTACCGTATGGCAGCGGAAGGCGCTAGCGTGGCGTTGACGTCGCGAACGCGATCCGATCTCGAATCGGTAGCCGCAGAGATTAGCGGTGAAACCGGTAGCACTGTGTTCGCTGCCCCTGCAGACGTGTCTGACGAGGACGCAGTCAAGAGCGCTGTCGAGATGGCCGCCGACAAAATGGGCGGTATCGACATCCTCGTCAACAATGCCGGGACGTCTTCGGCCTCGAATTTCGAAGACATGACGAACGAGCAACTTGATATCGACTTCTCTCTCAAGGTCAAAGGCGCAATCTATATGACGAGGTACGCCCTGCCATATCTGAAAGACTCGGACGCCGGCGCGATCTGCAACACCACTACCCCGGGTGGCAAAGCCTCAGCCGGTGGTAGCCAACCAACATCGCTCTCCCGGGCCGCTGGCATCTCGCTGACTAAAGCATGGTCGAAGGAGTTCGGTGAACACGGCATCCGCGTCAACACGGTATGCGTCGGAGTATTGAAGAGCCGACAGCACCGAATCCGCTGGGAAGCCGCGAACGCCGAAGACCCTTCGTACTCACTCGACGACCACTGGGCAACCTTTGGCCCCGGCGTGCCGCTAGGCCGCATCGGAGAGGCGCAAGAAGCCGGCGATGTCATCGCCTTCCTGTGCTCACCAGCCGCAAGTTATGTCTCCGGCGCAGCAGTCAACGTCGATGGCGGAGCCGCACCGGTCTATTGATCCTCACGGGCCCAATGGGTCCGACGAACGGAACCTACGGCATCGATTCGATGTCGAACCCTGCTCTGACGAAGATCTCGGTGCCTGTGGGTAGGCAGGCTTCGTCGAAATCGAACTTGGCGTTGTGATGGCCTTCTGTGCCTTCTTTGGACGCGCCGAGGATGAAGTAGGTGCCCGGGATTCGGTTCATAAATTCTGCCATGTCGTCTCCGACTGAAATCGGTTCATACTCCCCTACAGAATCTTCGCCGATGGTCTGCATCGCCAAGCTCGATACCCAGTCGGCGACTTGGGGGTTGTTGATGACCGCTGGCGTGCCGCCCAGCCGCTCATATTTCGCTTCACACCGGAGAGCTTCAGCAACGCTCGACGCGATTCGAGGTACGGCTTCGGAGATGGTGCGATGGTTCTCCGGAGTGTAGGCGCGTATAGTGCCCAATATCTCGATCTCGTCAGCGATAACGTTGCCTGCGGAACCTCCGTGGACACTTCCGAACGTCACAACGCCCATTGCCTGCGGCGAAATCTCTCGTGCAACCACGGTTTGGCAAGCATTTATCACGTTGGCGGCGGCAACTACAGGATCCACAGTCAGGTGCGGCATCGCTCCGTGACCTCCGTGTCCTCGAACACTGAGTTTGAACATGTCGGCGGCAGCGAAGACAGTGGCTTGGTTGACACCCACGTAACCCATCGGCATCTGATTCCAAAGATGCGTCCCGATGACCACATCGGCGTTAGCGATCTCCATAGCCCCGTCGGCAATCATCGCCAGCGCACCTTTGGCAATCTCCTCAGATGGTTGGAAGATAAACGACACGTTTCCCGTGATGCGTTTGCGGTTCGCCGCGAGAATCTCGGCGGCGGTGAGCGCCATCGTGATGTGACCGTCATGACCGCAGGCGTGCATCCGGCCGTTGGTAGAAGCGAAGTCCAAACCCGTCAACTCATCGATCGGCAACGCGTCGATATCCGCTCGAATCGCCAGTGTCCGTCCCGGTTTGCCACCTTCCAATCTAGCGACGATACCGGTCGTTCCCAGCCCTTCATGGACTTCGAGACCAGCTTTACGCAACCGATCCGCAATATATGCGGATGTTTTGTGCTCTTCGAAACCCTGTTCGGGACAGGCGTGGAGGAACCGGCGCGTCGCGATGATGTCGCTTTTTCGTTCAGCGACTAAATTCGAAACAGCATCCGCCATCGCTAAACGTAGTTGCCTTCGCGCGCGGCGGCAGTCGCAATCGAGCGTTCGATAAACGCTTCTTGAGCAGCAGGTACGTTGTCAGGATCGCCGCTCCACGTCTTCAACGGCGTAGCCTGCAATCCGCGGCCGTACGAAAACGTCAGCTCCCAAGGAGCGCCTTCCGATTGGGCTAACTTGTTGATAGCGTCGAGGTTGACGGTCGCCTCCTCATCACCCTGACCACCTGACAGGAACGCGATACCAGGCATAGCTGCGGGTATCGACCGTTTGAAGCACCCCACCGTCCTCTGTGCAACTTCCTCCGCATCGGCACGATTGTCAGCATCCGCCCCGCTCAACACCATGTTCGGTTTGAGCACCATGCCTTCGAGATCGATGCGTTGGGTTTTCAACTCCTCAAACGTCCGATCCAGCGTCTTTTCCGTTACCCACTCGCACGTCTCGATCGAGTGATCGCCATCCATCAATACTTCAGGCTCGACGATCGGTACCAAACCTGCCTCCTGCGACAACGCTGCAAATCGACCGAGTGCGTGTGCGTTGACGTTGATGCAGTAGTCAGATGGGATATGGTCGCCAATGGTGATGACTGCACGCCATTTCGTGAACCTCGCGCCTAGTTCGTAGTACTCATTCAATCGGTCGCGGAGGCCATCGAGTCCATCAGTGGTGAGCTCTCCCGGCGCACCGGCAAGCGGATTGGTCGATTGGTCCACTTTGATTCCGGGAATGACACCCTCGTTTTGTAGCAACTCCACGAACGGGATTTCGGCATCCGAGGATTGCCGCAGAGTCTCGTCGTAGAGAATCACCCCGCTGATGTACTTGCCGTAGCCTTCAGTCGTGAAAAGAAGCTGACGCCACGCCTTTCGGTTCGGTTCCTCGTTTGCGACGTTGATGGACGCTAATCGGCGTCCGATGGTGCCTGTAGATTCATCCGCGGCGAGGATTCCCTTGCCCCGTGCAACCATGGCTTTTGCTGTGGTGTGAAGCTCGTTACCCATCGTGGAGCACCCTCCGATCCGTGCTTTCCTGGCTCGTCAAATCTTCGCCAGTTTAGATTGGAATCACCAACTTTTTGGCTTGTTGGCAATGATACGGCATGAAGCGAAACTGGACTGCGAAACGTCAGTTATGATCCCCTTTTCGTAGGCATATAATGCAGGCACGAAAGCTCCATTGATACGCACGTAACCAAGGTCGGCGAACCATGGCAGTCTCACCTCCGAATCTCTTCCAATACGCGATGGACAACTCGAACAACGAGTTCGCCAATGCATCAGATCTGGCGGTGCTGCTCAACGCCATCGGCTCCGCTGGGAAGTTCATTTCTTCCGAGATCAACCGCGCTGCCCTGCGAGACATCTTCGGCTCCGTCGGCGCGGCAAACGTCACGGGCGACGAACAGCAGAAACTAGACGTTATTGGGGACGACGTGGTTGCCGAGGCACTGTTAGCAACCGGTTTAGTTTGCGCGATGAGTTCGGAAGAAAACGCAGACATCATCGACTGCGGCGATGCGGCGGTTTCTGGCGAGTATGTCGTCGTTTACGACCCGGTCGACGGTTCGAGCAACATCGATGTCGCGGCGCCGATCGGCACCATCTTCGGCATTTACCGACGATTGAGCGAAGGAATACCTGCAGACGAAGTTGACATATTGAGACCCGGCTCCGAAATGTTGGCGGCTGGGTACGTGCTTTACGGGTCCTCCACGATCTTCGCCTACACATCCGGTAAAGGCGTGCACTTCTTCACCTTGGACCCATCGCTAGGCGATTACCTACTGACAGCAGAGAACGTCCAATCTCATGGATCGTCGCATGTCTACTCTGCGAATGAAGGCAACTCAGGAAAGTGGAACGACCCTGACCTCAACTGGGTCAGTCATGTCAAGTCCGAAGGCTATTCAGGGCGTTACATCGGCGCGTTGGTAGCAGACTTCCACCGCAATCTGATGAAAGGCGGCATCTACGCCTACCCGGGCGACAAATCGAGCCCAAGCGGCAAGCTCCGGCTCCTATTCGAGTGCGCTCCGCTGGCGTTTATCGCCGAACAAGCGGGCGGCGCGGCGAGTGACGGCACCACCTCAATCCGCGATATCGAGCCGGATCAGTTGCATCATCGAACGCCGATGTACATCGGCAATGCCAATGAGGTCACGCTGTTGGAGAGTTTCCACGCCCCCTCACTCTAGCCCTCTCCCACAGCGGGGAGAGGGGATCATGATGACTACATCAACCCGCGTTTCTTGAACAGGCTCGCCAGTTTGGCGATCCCGTCGTAGCACTTCTCGGGCGTCTCGAACGCGAAACACAGTCGGGCACAGTTCTGTCCATCGCCGTTGGGTGCGAATCCAACACCACCGTTGTAACCCACGCCAGCCGCGAATATCTCGTCGCGCGGCGCGGTGATGTCAGTGCCTTCGGGCATGGTAAGCCATGTGTAGCAACCGCCTTCGGGTTTCGACCAAGTTGCGCCGATTTCGGAGAAGTTATCGCTCAACGATTCGTCCATCGCGTCGCGCTTCTGCTTAAGCAACGGATTGAAGCGAGCGCGGTGCTCGTCGAGGCTGTTCCGCAAGAAGCCCTCGATGGCGTAACTTGCAAATTGGTTGGGACCAGAACCGACTTTGCAGCTCATCGCGCGGCGTAAAACCTCCGGAGCCGCAGTTATGTAACCCATCCGCAATCCGGGTGCCAGCAGTTTCGAGAAAGACGCCACGTGTATCACGATGCCGGAGTCGTCCAGCGTTCTGAACGCCGGTTGCATCTCGCCTTCGAAACGGAGATCGACGTAGCACTCGTCTTCAAGAATGGGAACGCCGTGTCGGTGTGCGATCTCGAGGATCGCTTCGCGACGCTCCAGCGGGAGAGTCGGGCCCATTGGGTTCTGGTGCTCTGCGATCGTGTAGATCATCTTGGGCTTTTTGCCCTTGGCGGATAAATCTGTGATCAACTCGTCAAGCGCATCGGGCACCAGACCGTCGTCGTCAGTCTCAGCACCGTAAACGGTGTTGCCGAAACGTTGCAATTGGCCAAGAGTTCCGCTGTAGACAAAGTGCTCGGTGATGGCGGTGTCGCCGGGGTTTGTCAGAGCTTGGATCGCGAGACCGATGGCTTCTCCGGAACCGGCCGTGAGTAGGATGTCGTCGATCCCCACCTTGAAGCCGCGGTCGTAGTCGAGTTTCCAAGCAGCATACTCACGGAGTTCAGGCGAACCGGCGGGTTGCGGGTAATACGCCATGTGACGGGCGATTTCGTCGCCACGAGCGTCCATCGCCGTCTGCAACGCGTTCACCAGTCCATCCATCGGAGAGGTTTCAGGAGCTGGGTAAGCCACCGCGAAATCGTATTCGGCGTGCGGAACCGTGTTGATCGGCGTGTCTTCCGACCTCTCCGAAAAAAGACCGTCGTAGCTGAAACGGGTGGTTGTTGTTGTCATGTGCGGCGGAACTCCGATCTGTTACATCAACTCAACGCATTGTATTTCCTAACGCGTGCAAAGTGTAATTTGCACGATAGACTTCACGCATCGGCAGTGATGCCGACGACTTCAACGGAGTGTGTTACGGGGAGGCACATATGCGTGGAATCAGGTTTCTAGGCGACAAGCGCAGCGAAGTAATCGATTACCCGGAGGAGGAGCCAAGCCCAGGTTACGTGTTGCTCAAAATTCGATCGTCCGGGATGTGTGGCTCCGATTTGCACAGGTACCGTGTTCCCTTGCCGCCGGAAGAGTCCGAGCGCGATCCGGTCCGACCAGGGCATGAGCCGTGCGGTGAAGTGGCTGAGATCGGCGAGGGTGTCGATGGCTTGCAGGTAGGCGATCGGATACTGCAACACCACTACGAAGGGTGCAAGGCGTGTCGTTATTGCAAAGAGGGTTGGTCGCAGCTATGTGCGGGCACGGGACGGCAGACCCACGGCTATCAGATCCACGGCGGCCACGGCGACTACATGATCGCCCATGCTTCAACATGTCTGCCTCTTCCTGACGAATTGAGCTACGAAGAAGGCGCCTATCTCGCCTGCGGTGCTAGTACCGCGTTCCACGGGTTGAAAAAACTCAATCTCTCAGGTCTCGATACGATTGCGATATTCGGTGCAGGTCCGGTCGGACTGGCAGGCATGATGTTCGCCGCCGAGATGGGCGCCCGAGTTATCGGTGTCGACATTTCTGGCGAGCGATTGGAGATGGCGAAATCGGCCGGCGCTTGGGCTGTTGTAGACAACAGTGACGGCTCGGCAGTTGAACAGATCCTAGATTTGACGCACGGCGAAGGAGCCGACGCGACGTTGGAAGCGATCGGCATCCATGAGACTCGACTCGCTGCAGTGCAATCAACGCGAATCTTTGGGAGATGCTGTTTCGTCGGCGAAGGCGGCGATTTTCACGTTGAACCTAGTCCTGACATCATCCACAGGCATCTCACTTTAGTTGGATCATGGACATTTAGCACTCACGGACTCGAGGAGGCGGCGCGTTTCACCGCTCGCCGCAATGTGCCACTGACGTCTCTGATCACCGGCAGGACCGGGATCGAAGATGCGCCGGCAGCGTATGAAGAGTTCGAAGCTGGTGCGCCCGGCAAGTTTGTGATCAACTGGGACTGAGCCAGCGAAATTCGGATACGCACCAAACAACCTGATGATGCCAAATTGATTTTGCAGTTATGTTTGGCGAAATTCGTACGGGATTCGGACTTGCACGGACGCGAAGATTCTTTAGCGCGCGCCAAAATCACACAAAACGTCACATCGTGCTAAACTAGGAACTTCCGCGCTCGTAAGTTTCATGATCACATTGCGGACTCGCGCGCGGGTAAATTTCAACCTTAATACGAAACTTCGGAAGAACACGCGTCGTAACACCTAGAAGAGGGCATCTGCAAACCTAGAAAATGGGCGAAGTGCGTCTTTCAAAAAAACTCAGTCATGTACACGTCATGACGTGAAGTACTGAGCCACGAAGACGCTGTTATTTTCGAGCATTCGCCGCGTTTCACCGAATAATAGTTGATCTCCCACGGATTGGCAACCGCAAAACCGCATCAAAAACGTATTTCACTAACAAAGCAGAAAACTCGCACGACGAGTTAATGAAAGGGCCCCTGACAATTGGTGACGATTCGCAACACCCAAGTTGACGACACATCCGACGAGGATGCGGAGTTGACCACAAACGAAACCGGTTCCGCCGTTATGTCCGAAAGTGGCGACGGTCGGACGTTCAACTTCGCTGATCTATCGTCGGATGACGCCGATGACGGTTCCACTTCCATGAAGGCCGCAACTGGTTCGACCGAGTTGGAAGTTTGGGAAGCCGCCCGAGAAGAGGGGCCGGAGATCAACCCGGCTGCTGGCGCTGACGATTCTGCCACCGATGACAACGTTCGCATGTACCTGCGAGAAATCGGTGACGTGCAGTTGTTGAGCAAGGCTGACGAAGCCATGCTTTCTCAGCGCGTCGAGTCTGCGAACTGGCTCGAGCGAATCGAATGGAACATCCGCGGCACATTGTCAACGGTGTACGGGTTCAAAGAGTACCCACGCAACCGCGACCAGTTGCCAGATAACCCTTCCACCGTCGACGCCGTCGATGTCGTGGCTGTCGTGTTGCGACGATTGAGCAGACTTGCCGTCATCGCTGACCAAATCGCCACCTACATGGCGAAGCCAAAGCCCGTCACGCTTGAGCAGTTGCTTACCGATTTCGAGTACCGCGCCATGATCAACTCGGCGCGGGACACGCAGGTAAAGGACCTAAGCAAGCTACCGCCCTACGAACTGCTTCTGCGATACCTCACTGACACGCTCGAGATCTACGAGAACACCAACCTGATGGACAGGTTCGGTGTGTTCGACGAGACCGCTCAAAAAGGTCGTGGAAAAAAGGCTCAGAAGCTCAATACCAAAGACGCTCGTGCGAAGCGGCGTCTGGATAAAGCCAGCTTGCTCGTGCGCGAACTTGCGATCCTTTCGAGCCTGTTGCCACACGACTTGGGTCTGGTGATGCCGCCCGAACTCAAACTCGAAGATCTCGCCGTCGAAGACGGTATAGAGCCGTGGCACGAGTCATATTTGGCCGAAGCCAGTTCAATCCTCGAATCGCAACTCAGTTCGATCCGCAACGACGGTGACCGCTCGCGCGACCACCTCGGCAAGGCTAACCTGCGGCTAGTCGTTAGCGTCGCGAAGAAGTACACCAACCGTGGTTTGACCTTCGAGGATCTGATCCAGGAAGGCAACATCGGTTTGATGCGAGCGATCGACAAGTTCGATTACCGCAAAGGCTTCAAGTTCAGCACCTACGCCACTTGGTGGATCCGCCAAGGCGTTACGCGTGCGATCGCAGATCAGTCTCGAACCGTTCGCATTCCTGTTCACATGTACGAAGCGCTGAACAAGGTTCGTCGCGCTTCTCGTGAGCTAGCGCAGGAATACGACCGCAAGCCGACGATCGAGGAGATCGCCGTGCGAGTCGAGATGACTGTCGAAAAGGTGACCGACGTTCTCAAGAACGGTCAGGAACCAATGTCGCTCGAAACACCGGTCGGCGAAGACGGCGACAACGAACTCGGTGACCTATTGCCAGACCGCGATGCCCTAGCGCCACCGGAAGAGACGGCGCAACGGCTCTTGAGTAACGACATCTCGAACATCCTCAATGAACTTGAGGAACGAGATCGAGAGGTACTGATTCTGCGATTCGGACTTAAGGACGGCAAAGAGTACACGCTCGAAGAGATCGGGTGCCGCATGGACCTTACCCGGGAGCGCATTCGCCAAATCGAACGCACCGCGCTCAAGACGCTGCAACGCAGCCGAGCGGTCTGGGAGATGAAAGAGCATCTCAACTGAGGCGCTCGCGCGATGCGAAACTGTGTGGCCCCACGCCGTTGCGACGTGGGGCCATATTTTTTGTTCGCCGACATGGCCCAAATCAGTTGCATCAACCACTAGAACGAGGGCCACATTTCCCACGTTGTAATATGTTGATTCGCTTGAAATACGACACCAAAATCGATCGACTGACCTTACGAGGGAAACATGGCAGACGCTGACAGGGTTCAATTCAACGCGGCAGGTGATTGGGACGACATCCTTACCGAAGACGTGAAGGGACTAGTCGCTTCGCTCCAAGATGAGTTCCGGGAACGGATCGCGGGATTGCGCGAGGCTCGGATCGACATGATCGACGCTGCAGTGAAACGCGGAGTGCAACCTGGACATCTGGCTCCGAGTGCTGCTACGACGAGCGATTGGTCCGTTCCGGACATGCCCGATGAGCTCTGGAATCCCGGTATCGAGATTTCGGGCCCAGCGCACATGACGTCGATGTTCATAAACGCGCTGAATCCAGGTCCCGAAGGCGAACGCGCCGAGGGAGACCTCGACGACGACGAAGACTCGGCGAGCCACATTTTGTCGGATACGTTACTCGCTGCGCGCAATCGCAGAGGCGCCGTGGATCGTTCCCTAACCTTCTACAACGAAGCGCGCGATCGACACTACTCGATACAAGATGGCCACATTCCGTTCTTCATGCACCGAGAACGCGGCTTGCATTTGGATGATCCCGATTTGACGGTCGACGGCTCGCCCGTTTCAGCAAGCGTGCTCGGCACTGCCTTAACGCTGTATCACGCAGGACAAGAACAGACTGCCCGCGGCCAAGGCGTTTATTTCTACATCCCTAAGACTGAGTCCCCTGAAGAGGCTGCTCTGTATCGAGACCTATTCGCATCTATCCAGGACCGCGTGCCCGGATTAAAGGACGCGACGATCCGAGGCATTCTGCTAGTCGAATCTTTGCCCCTCGTGTGGACGATGGAAGAGTGCCTGCACGCGCTCGGACCCTACGCCGCCGGTTTGAATGCGGCCCGATGGGACTTAAAAGCCTCGTTGCTCGAATACGTGATGGCCGACCGCGCCAGCCTCTGGCCCGACCGTTTCGGCGTCGCAGTTCCGACCACGCCGTTCATCGCCAACATCTTCAGGCGGCTTGTCGCCGTATGCATGAAGCACAATGCTGTCCCAATCGGCGGCATGGCCACTGCTCTGCCCCATCGCGATCAAGAAGTCAACGAAGAAGCCGCCGCAACCGTGCGCGGCGACAAGACATGGGAAGCGGAGCAAGGGTTCCTGCGCGGTTGGGTGGCCCACATCTACCACATGAAACCCGCAGGCGATCCCTTTAAAGAGCTCCGAAATAGCGGTTGGGAACCCTCAGCAGCGATGGCTAATCCCGACAACTATCCGGTCAACATTCAGACCCCGGAGGGTCCAGTTACTCAGGAAGGCACCCGTCAGAACGCCCGCACCCTGATTGAGTACGTCGAGGGATGGCTGGGAGGTCGCGGCGCCAAAGGAATCGACCGACTTGCCGGTCGACCAGGACGTCGACCTGCATTGATGGAAGACCTTGCCACGGCGCGCATATCCGTAGCTCAGATGGCGCAACGTGTGATCCACGAGGCTCAAGCTGAAGACACCGGCCTGACTCATGACCTTGCACTCCTCAAGTCGATCATCGCTGACGAAGGCGAGGACATTATCAACCTGATGGGCCCGAACGCGCCCGCCGCATCAGTCCAACGCTACCGCGACGCCGTGAAAATCTCCATGCAATGGCTTAAGAACTATACCGAGTTCAATTTCCGGTCACTCGGTTCCTACAGCCGCGCGGATCTAGCGGCGATCGCTTCAGCGGATGATGCGATTTAGCTTCCAACCGGCAACAACCCGGGTAAGATTTCTCCCCTAAAAGTGGTAGGGTAGAAACATATATCTGCTGTCTACCCTAGCAAAAAAACATGGCGCTCAACATCAAGAACCAAGAAACATGTGACCTCGCTCGCGAAGTCGCTGAAATGACCGACGATACTATGACCGGTGCCATCACGATCGCACTCAAACAGCGACGCGATCAACTGAAACGCGAACGCGACCGTGACCGATTGCTCCGAACTGTTGACGCGATCTCTAAACGTTGTGCCGCGAAAATGGGCCCCGGACCGTCCTCCGAAGAGATTATCGAAAGTATGTACGGGGAATACGGCGAACCTATATGATCATTGATTCCTCGGCGATCGCGGCAATACTTTTCCGAGAACCCGATATCGGGTACTTCGCTGGCAAAATCGCTGATGCTTGGCCGCGCCGCATGTCTGTGGCCAGCTTGTTAGAAACCACGTTGGTTGTTGAAGGCCGGGGAGGGTCATCAACCAGTTTCGATCTCGACGCATTGTTGGAAAACTATGAAATCGAACTGGTGCCCGTGGATCTAGAACAAGCCGAGGCCGCCCGCGTCGCTTGGCGACGCTTTGGCAGAGGAAACCATCCGGCCCGTCTCAACTTCGGCGATTGCTTCTCCTATGCCCTCGCCAAAACCACCGGCGAGCCCCTCCTCTTCAAAGGCAACGACTTCGCTCAGACAGACATCGAACCAGCCTAATCCCCTAACGCCACATTCACCCGCGGCATCAACTCCTTGACAAACAACTCCGTACTATTAACCCAAGCGTCCTTCTCATCCCAGTCGTAGCCCATCATCACTAAGGTCCCGAACTTACCGGTCTCCTCAGTCATCTCAATGATTCTTTCGAGCGCGTAATCTGGATCGCCGGCGATGATCTGTTCGCGCATCCAGTAATCGACATCCACTTCGCTGTCTGGCGTATCCTGATCCCGTTTGAACGTGCCTCTGCCGCGGTTTGCGCGGTCCATCAAATCGCAGATGTATTGGAATCCACCCGCAACTGAGTTATTGCGTGCCAACTGCTGAGCCTCTTTTTTGGAATCGGCGAGGAATACGGCGCGTGCGACCTTGAATTCCGATCGATCGGCCTCGTTCCCAGCTTCCTCTGCAGCAGACTCGTAAGTCTCCCAGATGTTCGCCACTACGTTGTTGGCGATCAGACTGTGCGCGAACGGTTGAAACCCCATCCGCCCTGCCGCCTTGGCAGTACCCGAGTTCATCGAAGTGACGGGCATTGCAATCGGGGGATGCGGCTTCTGATACGGCTTGTGCACGTAGCCAAGCCCCACCACATCGTCGACGTGCTCTTCCATCGAGATGTTCCAGTATTTGCCTTCGATGTTCACAGGCCCATCCGACGCCCAAAGCTCCATCACCATCCGAACCGCCTCTCCGACCATAATTGGCGCATCATCTCGAGAAATGCCAAGGATCTCTAGGTCCGTTGCAACACCGCCTAAGCCGAAGCACAGATTTAATCGACCTTTGCAGAGATGGTCCAACATCGCCAACCGCGTCGCCACGTGGACCGGATGATGAAGCTGAATACAAACCGGCGCTGGCCCCATCCTAATATTTTGGGAATTATAGCGAATTTTCCCCAAAACCTGCGAAATCCGCTTGACAAACCCTGTCATTTTGGGTAAAATACTTAACTATGACGACAACACAGAAAGCCCCCGGCAAATCCTATCGCAAGGGCATGTCCATCAAGCAGGCGGTACGGCGTTTCGGCGACGAGCAACGCACCGAGCGACTCTTCATCAATGCGCGTTGGCCAGACGGAATCAGTTGCCCGCGTTGCGGCACCGACAAAGTGTCGGAGCGCAAGACCAAGCCAGACGCGCCGCGTCAGTGGCGATGCAAGGGCAAGCCTACACGCCACGATTTCAGCGTCAAGACAGACACGCTGATGCACAGTTCCAATCTCAAACTCGGAGATTGGGCGTTGGCTATCTACATCCTGACCACGAACCTCAAGGGCGAATCGTCCATGAAACTGCATCGCGATCTTGATGTGGCGTATACTACGGCGTGGCATCTGTCTCACCGCATACGTGAAGCGTGGGACAGCGGCAAGGGGTTGTTCGGCGGAACTGTCGAAGCAGACGAAACCTATATCGGCGGCAAAGAGCGCAACAAGCATGAGTCCAAGAAACTCAACGCGGGACGCGGTGCCGTCGGCAAGACTGCGGTAGTCGGCATGAAGGAACGCGAAAGCGGCAACGTCAAAGCCGAGGTTGTGGAATCAACCGACAAGCCGACGATCCAATCGTTCGTTCGTTCCAACACCGACTCGGATGCGATTCTCTACACCGACGAAGCAAGCGCGTACGTCGGCATCAACCGCAAACACGAGTCGGTCAAGCACTCGGTAGGCGAGTACGTTCGCGGTATGGCGCACACGAACGGCGTGGAGTCGTTCTGGGCAAGCCTGAAACGCGGCTATCAGGGTACCTATCATCACATGTCCGAAAAGCATCTCGGACGTTACATCAACGAGTTCGCAGGCAGGCACAACGACCGACCGCTGGACACCGAAGATCAGATCGTCAACATCATTGCAGGCATGGACGGCAAGCGTCTGCGCTACAAGGACTTGACGGGTCCGAAACACACACACCAACCCCGACTCGTCCAGGTGTAGCGTTGATCGTCCAAGACCATCTGGTCAAGATGGTTAAAGAAGACAATCTTGGCTTCATGAACAGTTTGGATGATGGGATGATGCGGTTGATCGTCACCTCGCCACCCTACAATCTGAACAAGGAATATGAAACCAGACTATCGGTCGACGATTATATCGGGCATCAAAGCCGAGTCATTAGTGAGTGTGTAAGGCTCTTGGCGGATGACGGATCGTTATGTTGGCAAGTCGGGAATTTCGTAGACAACGGTGAGATTATCCCTTTGGATACGATTTTGTTCCCCGTGTTTCGAAGACACGGGCTTCGTCTCCGCAACCGTATCATTTGGCACTTCGGACACGGGCTTCATGCTCGCAAACGATTGTCTGGTCGTTATGAGACCATCAATTGGTGGACGAAAAGTGATTCTTACGTTTGGAATTTAGATCCTATCCGTGTGCCCTCCAAATATCCCGGTAAACGCTACTTCAAAGGACCGAAAGTCGGGTTGCTGTCTGGCAACCCGAAAGGTAAAAATCCTAGTGACGTTTGGGAGTTTCCAAACGTCAAACACAATCACCCAGAAAAGACTGTGCATCCTTGCCAGTTCCCTATCGAACTAGTTGAGCGTCTCGTCCTATCGATGACGAATCCCGATGACTGTGTTTTGGATCCTTACATGGGCGTCGGTTCATCGATCGTTGCGGCGTTGAAACACGGCAGGCGTGGCTTTGGTTGCGATATCGTGCAGGAATACGTTGATATCGCGTGGGAACGGGTCGAGGCGTTGTGGAATGGCACTTTGAATATGCGTCCAATGGGAAAACCTGTTTATGACCCGAATATCCGCAACGGGGGCCATTGATGCAAATCGGAGCGGTCTACTCTCACCTGAACGGACGGGAATACCTTCTCGTGCATCATCCCGAACTGCTTGCCGAGATCGAAGACGTTATCGGCGAAATAGACGCTGAAGCGTGTCGTACCAAAGTCTCACGCGAGCGGAGGCGACGTGGGCAGATGCTCTATTCTCCTGGGGATCTGAACAAATCATTCGAAGCTGGGTTCAACGCAAGAGGTTGGCACGCCGAATCGCGTGAATTCTATGTGACGGCAGACCGCGATTTGATGAGCAAGATATGGCACTTGCCAGCGTCGGATCAAAGACAGGCTATCGCGGATCGTGGATTGGAGCCTATATCGACTTCAAACCACACCGATTTCGTCAAGCAACGAGTGGGAGTCGAGGTTCAATTCGGCAAGTACGCCTTCGTCCCTCACGACATATTCGTCAAACACATGAGTTTCTTCGTATCCGACGCAATTGATGTAGGTGTCGAGATACTGCCGATGAAGTCAATGGAGCGCCAGATGTCGTCTGGAGTTCCATATTACGAGCGCGATTTGTTGAACATAATCAGGCAGGGGCGAAGTGTGCCTGCTGTTCCTTTGGTGATGATGGGAATTACGCCGTAGGAGGAGTCTCGTCGTGACTGACCAACCCAAGTCGAAACGCAAGCGCAAGGGCGAACAGGTATGGCCCGAACCGATACCCGACACGTTCGAGAACGTCGTCAAGGTGATTGTGAACTCGCCACGCCGCGAGGAACACGAATGGGAGTATCTCAAGAAATATCGTGAACCGGAGGAAGCGTGATTCTCAAAGCGGATTTCGCAGGCTTTGGGGAAAATTCGCTATAATTCCCAATATTTTCCGTCTCCCGCATCGCCGCCGCGATGAACATCTCAGGCATCGGAATGGTCTCGTACGCCATCGTGTGGTGCTCGCCGATCCAGAACTCGTCGAAACCCAACTCGTCGGCGCGGATAATCAGCTCCATATCCTCGTCATAGGACTGCGCGAGCGGTTTCGAAGGCGGGTGGAACGGGGCATGATGAAGATGCCGGATTTGATCTTGGACATAGGGGCGTCGCGGAGTTTACGGCGGTTCTGGGAATGGATGGGTCAAGTATACGTTTCGCTCCAATGCGTCACCCATCCAATCGCCGAGTTAAAACTACCGCCTTTTGTTTGGTCGGTCTCCGCGGTGCTGGCTGCTGAAAAAGGGCCAAATCGTGTTCGGCGTCCAATCTGCTTTGCCTGAAACCAGCACCAAAACGCTGAATAGGACCGCTGTTATCAATCCCCACAATAACGCTATCCAAAGGAAGTTACCAACTACCTCGAAGAACGATACGGATGCGCCGTTAATAGTTTCGATCCTGTAAACGAGCCACCAGAAAAAGATCGGAATTACGAAACCCGAAACGCCGAATGTCCACAATAACCTCTTGCGGAGTCGTTTGCGTTCGGAACTCCTGTGGATTTCTAGTAGAGCGGCTCGCCTGCCGGTAATTGCCGGCTTATCGAATTTAGCTGACGCCGCCTCGCTTCGGTGATGGAACGTGCGGTTCAGGTTACTCTGATCGTCGCCCCGTTGGTACACGATTCACTCTCCTCCCTCCGCCAGCAGCTTCCGCAAATCCCCGATCTGATCCCTCAGCTGCGCCGCCGTCTCAAACTCCAACTCCCGCGCCGCCCTCTTCATCTGACGTTCTAGATCCTTCACAATCCGCGTCAACTCATCCTTTGGAAGTCCCATCTCAGCGCCGAACGGCTCTCCCTCGTCAGCAAGGACGGTTTCAGTCTTTCGAACCCGCTCTGTGATATCACGGATGTCCTTGACGATGCTGTAAGGCGTGATGTCGTGTTCTTCGTTGTGACGCGTCTGCAACTCACGACGTCGGTTCGTCTCCGAAATCGCGAAGGTCATCGACTCGGTGTAACGGTCGGCGTACATCACGACATGACCGTCGATATGGCGCGCCGCCCTGCCAATTGTCTGGATCAACGATGTTCCCGACCGTAGATAGCCTTCTTTGTCGGCATCCAGAATCGCTACCAACGACACTTCGGGTAGGTCCAAACCTTCCCTAAGCAGGTTGATACCCACTACAACGTCGTAAACGCCCAACCGCAGGTCCCTAAGAATCTCAGTCCGCTCCAACGTGTCGATCTCAGAGTGCAGATAGTGGACGCGGATCCCGAGTTCGCGCAAGTAGTCCGCGAGGTCTTCCGCCATCCGTTTCGTCAACGTGGTGACCAAAACCCTCTGACCTTTGGCCGTCGTCTTTCGAATTCGTTCGATCAAATCGTCAATCTGGTTCTGGGTTGGAAGCACCGTTATTTCCGGATCGATCAAACCAGTCGGTCGGATGATCTGCTCCACCCTCGCTTCCTCGTGAGCCTCTTCATACGGCCCAGGCGTCGCCGAAACAAACACCACTTGATTTACTCGGTCCTCAAACTCCTCGAAAGTCAGCGGCCGGTTATCGATCGCCGACGGCAAGCGGAAGCCGTAATCCACAAGCGTCGTCTTGCGGGCGTAGTCTCCGTGATACATACCCCGCACCTGCGATAGCGTCATGTGCGATTCGTCGACGAACAGCAGGTAATCTTCCGGGAAGTAGTCGAGCAACGTCCAAGGCGCCGACCCCGCAGGCCGCCTGCCGAGAGGCCGGGAGTAGTTCTCAATGCCCGGACACGTCCCAGTCTCGTGCATCATCTCCAGATCGAAAAGCGTGCGCTGCTCGAGACGCTCTGCCTCCAACAGCTTGCCGTCGCCCCGGAACAGTTCCAACTGTGTCTCCAATTCGGTCCGTATGTCCTTCAAAGCGTCGGCGAACTCTTCTTCCGGAGTGATGAAATGCTTGCCCGGATAAATGTCGAACTCTTCAACTTCCTTCAGAATCTCGCCGGTCAGAGGGTCTACGACTGTTATCCGCTCAATCTCGTCACCGAAGAACTCGATTCGAACCGCTAACTCCTCGTCCGCCGGCATGATTTCTAAAGAGTCGCCCCGCACCCTAAACGTACCGCGCCGCAGATCCATCAAGTTGCGGTCGTAGTACATGCCGACTAACCGACGCGTGATGCGCGTCAATCCAGGCTCATCGCCGACCCGCAAACGTAACGTGATCTGGTTGTACTCCTGCGGCGAACCCAGGCCGTAAATGCAGGACACGCTAGCAACGATCAGAGTATCCCGACGCGTCATCAAAGAACGCGTCGCGGCATGCCGCAAGCGGTCGATCTCCTCGTTGATATCCGTCTCCTTCTCGATGTACGTGTCCGACCTCGGAATGTAGGCTTCTGGCTGGTAGTAGTCGTAGTACGAGACGAAGTACTGCACCGAGTTGTTGGGAAAGTAAGTCTGGAACTCCGTCGCTAACTGCGCGGCCAGCGTCTTATTGTGCGCGATGACGAGCGTGGGCCGCTGCACCTTTTCAACGATGCTCGCCATCGTGAACGTCTTGCCTGATCCCGTGACGCCCAGCAACGTTTGGTGCTTCAAACCGCGATCCGCGACGCCCTCCACGATCTGATCGATGGCATGCGGTTGGTCACCCTTCGGCGAGAACTCGTGTTCAATCTTGAATTCGCCGGTAGTGGGGGCAGTGATCGGAACTGAAGATTGCTCTGCAACAGTGGTCATATCCCGATTTTACTCACCTTCTTGAACCGTTTGTGAGGGTTAAAATTCCAAGTGCGGATACCAATTTGATGCCTACAGCCTAGGTAGCTCGAGAGCTCAAAAACACAGGGGTCAGGAAACGGCCAATGTATCGCTCGTCAGGAACGGCATCATCTAATCGAACAATCCCGCAATCGGATTGCATCACTTCCGCGTTTGGTTTCATTCCTTCCGCAACCCAACCAAACCCGAGTTCGTCGTCCTGCATCGCTATTCGGCCTTGTGTCTTCGTTGGAGCGTCGGCACCAGTTGAACATCCAATCTCTCCGCCGTGAACATAAACGTCGACGCGGACTTACGGTACGTAAGATCCCGTTGAAGCGACGCGCCAGCGTGGGCAACCCGCTCTCGCGCTTCAAGCTGCTGCTTAACGCCGATTACGCTCGATTATGGAGCATCGGCGTCGCTCTCAACATCGTCTTCTGGCTCGAAACCGTCGCGCTCGGCATATACGTCTACGGTCTTACGGAATCGGCGTTCGCGGTCGGATTCATCGGTTTCTTGCGGTTGGTGCCTCTGTTGTTGCTTGGTGCAATCATCGGCGCGATCGCTGACCGCGCTAACCGGCGCGTGATGCTCGCGGCAACCAACATCACGTGTGCCATCGTCTATCTGATCCTGGGTGTGTTGGTTGTGACGGACCGCATCGAGTTATGGCACATCTCGTTTGGGGCATTTGTCGGTGGCGTCTTGTGGGCGACCGATTTCCCGGTGCGGAGGGCGATGATCGGAGACAGTTTGCCGCCCGATCGATTGCCCGCGGCTTTCGGCGTCGATATGGCATCCGGCAATTTCGCCCGCATATTCGGACCCTTGGTCGGCGGAGTATTCATTCAAAACATCGGGATGCAAGGGGTCTATTTTCTCGGCTCGGCGATGTTCGGCACGGCGTCGCTGATTGCCATATCGATGCTATTCCTCAAGACGGTTCGCAACAGCACTAGCGTCGCAACCGAGATCGCGACGAACCGAGCCTACGATCTGCGGAGCGGTTTGCGCTACGTGAGAACCGATACGGTCCTATTCGTGACGATCATCGTAACGGTCGTGATGAACGTGTTCGTATTCCCATACCAACTCATGATCCCAGTGATCGGCACCGACAAGCTGCACGTCGACCCAGTATTGATCGGGCTATTGTTCAGCGTCGAAGGTGTAGGAGCGACATTTGGCGCACTAATAGTCGCAGCAATGGCGCAGCCCAGACACTTCACCCGCGTCTACACATATTCGTGCGTTGGGCTATTGGCGTCTCTGATGGTATTCGCATTCGCGCCATGGTACTGGCTCGTGCTGCCTCTGCTATTCGTTGCAGGTTTCACGATGTCGGGTTTCGCCACGATGCAATCGGTAATCGTCGTTATTTCAACCAACCCAGTGATGCGAGGAAGAGTCCTAGGCGTTCTCACTGTAGCGATCGGCTCCGGACCGATCGGCGCGCTATTCGTCGGATTCCTAGGTACAAACATCGGCGGCGATAAAGCCGTGTTCACGATCGCAGCAATCGGATTGGCCTTGACGGCAGCGACCGTCCTAGCGAGCCGGCGCTACCTGCGTAGCATCCCTCGACCGCGGCGATGATCACCATGCGATCTCGGCTTAAGCCACGTAAGCATGTTCGTTTCAGTTGCGATTGACCGTATGTTTTCAGCAAGCTCAAACAGAATAGAGTTGCGATAGAAGACTCAATAACGCTCTGATCTCAACGATTTCCTAATGAACACTGGTCGACACGGCCCGGATCACGACGACGATGCGCGCCGTGACCAAGACGAAGAGATCGATCTCCGTTACCGCGCGTACCAAGCAGAAGAAGACCCGGCCGACGAGTATGAACTCGAAGATAATCGCGTCGCAGACGGATGGTACACAGAGCCCAAATCCGAAACGGCGTGGTGGGCAAAAGCCGGCATCGCCGTCGTGTCCATCCTCATCGTCCTCGGGTTAGTTGCCGGCCTCGCAGGTCCGTTTCTCGGCAACTTCGGATCAAACGATCCACCGCAAATCGAATACGTACCTGCAACCGTAGTCGAGGTCGTCGACATGCGCACCATCATCGTCGACCTCGACGGCGAGATCGCCACGGTCCGTTACATCGGTGTCGATCCGCTGCCTCTCAACAGCCCGTGGTACGACGTCGCACAGTTGGCCAATCAACAACTCGTCACAAATCGCGAGGTGCTGCTGGAAGCTGACGAGACCGACGAAGACGATTTCGGTCGGCTCCTTCGCTACGTTTACGTCGACCGCAACATGGTTAACGGCCTCCTAATCCGCAACGGGATCGCCCTGCCCGGCGAATCTACCGATGGGCTGAACCGTCACTTTGCAAGTCTTCAAGCTTGGAGCGACGCCGCGAAATTTGAAAAGCTCGGACATTGGAGCGGTTTACCGCCGCAGTTTTCCAACGACGGGGGAGAAAGCTGAAAATTCCGTCGCTAACCCTCAACGGCGGGCGCGGAAAACGGCGAGGGAAACGCCGCGGATTGACGCGTCAGCGCATCTCGCTAGGTAATCCCATCAGCCGATTCAGCGTTGTACGCAATCCTGACTACGCAAGGCTATGGGGCATCGGCGTCGCCACCTCGGTCATGCGCTGGCTGGAAACCGTCGCGCTGGGCGTCTACGTTTTCGAACTTACCGAGTCCGCATTCCTCGTTGGGTTTGTCGGCTTCCTCAGGATGGCGCCGATGCTCTTTCTCGGAGCCTTCATCGGCGCTTTGTCTGATCGCATGAACCGGCGCGCAGTCCTTGCGGGCGCCAACCTGACACTCGCCGTCGTATATGTGACGCTCGGCCTACTCATCCTCGCCGACCGCATCGAACTCTGGCAGATTTCCGCAGGTGCACTCTTCTCAGGCGTCGTATGGGCGACCGATTTCCCTGTCAGGCGCGCCATGATTGCCGACATCGTACCCGCAGACCGCGTATCGTCCGCCTTCGGCGTCGACATGGCATCCAGTAATTTCTCCCGTGTCATCGGCCCCATAGTCGGCGGAGCTTTCCTCCAAACCATAGGCATGCAGGCCGTCTATTTCCTCGGCACCACCCTCTTTGTCGTCGCATCTGCGCTCGCCTTTTCGATGCTCATCATCCGCAAAACTCCCGCCACCGCGACACGCACACCTACTGCGACCAGCAGTTTCGACTTGAAGAGCGGCGTGAAACACATCATCGGCGACTCCGTCCTCCTCGTGACCATCATCATCACCATCACGATGAACCTCTTCGCCTTCCCCTACCAGCAGATGGTTCCCGTCCTCGGCGCAGAGAAACTCATGATCGACCCCGTCCTCGTCGGTGCCCTCATAAGCGTCGAAGGACTCGGAGCCACGCTCGGAGCTCTTACCATCGCCGCCGCCGCGCAGCCCCGACACTTCACTCGCATCTACACCTATGCATCCCTCGGCTTCTTGATCGTCATCGCAGGCTTCGCCCTCGCCCCGTGGTTCTGGCTCGCCATACCCCTGCTCTTCATCGGCGGCTTCGGCATGTCTGGCTTCGGCACCATGCAATCCATCATCGTCGTCTCGTCCACAAGGCCCGAGATACGAGGTCGCGTGCTCGGAGTATTAGCCGTCGCCATTGGGTCCGGCCCCATCGGCGCCCTCCACATCGGCTGGCTAGCCACCCAGATCGGCACCGACACCGCAGTACTCACGATCGCGATAGTTGGCATGGTTCTCACCATCATCCCTCTCCTTATCTGGCGGAAGTATCTGCGGAGCATTCCGAGATACCGTAGATGACGGAGATCACGCCCCTTTCGTGGAACGAAGGGGGCGCGAGCGAAGCGAGCGGGGGATGCCCGCCGTGGCGGGAAACCCCAACAACAACCATCCAAAATCGCACACCAGCACACTGCCCCTCATGACAATCTCCATCTCCCCATTCACAACCGCACGAAACCCCGACGGCACCTACTCGCTGACCCTCGCCCAACTGACCAGCGTCTTCATCGCCGAAATCGAACGCCAACTCGGACCCCGCGATCCCAACTTCACCTACGTAGGTCTCGAATTCGACACAACCCCAAACGCCAAACCTCATATCGCATTCCTCGAAACCGGATACCCCGGACACGAAACCGACCAAGGCTCCAACCACATCGTGATCCGCCTAACCGCAGACGCCCAAAATGACGCCAACCTAGCCATCTGGCAACTAGCAGGCCAATGCGTCCACTTAATCGACCCGTGGAACCCCGAAGCCGAAGGACGCCCAACCAACTACCTGGATGTAGGCTTAGCCACCTGGTACCAATCCACCATCATCCAAAACATCCCCCTAGATCCACCACACGACACAGCCAAATCCCTAATCGAACCCAACATGCCTGAACTCGCAGGTGTCATCAAACACATCCGCGCTGAACACAACCTACGCATCAGCGCCATAGACGATCCCGACTTCCTGTTAAACCACCGCCAAGAGATGGATCTAAAGGTCGCTGAAACCCTTTGCCGCCGCTTCCCGTCAACCTGAGGACATACCAATCAGTATCACAGGTCCCTCGTAGCCGCCATCTTCGACCTAATCCGACACAAACTCCTATTAGAGATTCGAAAATAACTACATGGTTGAGAACAACGGATTGATGGGCTTGTTTATCCCCGAATCTAGCGCGTTGGCTAAGATGAGCCCTCGCAATCGTCAATTGGCGCCATTCGTCGAAATCCAATGGATTGAACCTTTTGATCCTCGATTCGAAGACTTGGTTTACGACACCTACGGGACTTTCTATTCGGCAACGGGCAACGACGTACTTCGTCGAGTTGGTTTGGAGCAGGTGATTGCCGACTTAAGCAGTCCAGTGTCAAACGCGTTTGATGACATCGAGGGCTTACCCATGGAATTCGGAGACCAGCACGAGATTTCGGCGCAAGTTGCTCAGATGTTGGCACGGCCTTTATACGCGGAGAAGGATCCAAGAAAATCCGAGATTTGGATTATCCACGGAGATGAGGGCCGATCTCAAGCCGTGTCACTGACGTCAACACTGGTTCACACACATTTCGAAAATCCTTACCCAGGCGCTGATCTAAGAGGGTTGCTCAGCGTTGAACTGAAAGGAGTTTATTTACCTTTGCCTGTTTATCTCTGGAATGAAATCGGTTTCGATGGTTTGTCCCTGTTTGTGGACAATTTCGATGAACGCGTTTTCAAGGTCAATGTGCCAAGGGGCGGATCGCCAACGTTTAATCGCTACTTCGATCCCATCGATGACACCAAACACGAAAAAGAGGTGCTAGAAAGTTTCCGAATACTCAATGAAGAGAATGGGTGGCACATGTCCAACCCCACTCATCAACCCAATGGCGGCACCAGCTTTCCCGACTGGCGATTTACAGTAGACGGCAACGTTTACGACATCGAAATCACACGCCTATTGAACGATCTCTTCGAAAATCGGATGTTGCGATATGGCCGCGTTAAGTTTGATCCTGCGGAAACAGACGAGGTTGCGGAAACTTTGGAGAACTCGAAGTTCAGCGAGGCCGAATTATCGGCTTCCATATCCAAAGCCGTAAGCGGAAAGAGTGCCAAGAAATTAAAGTTTGGCGGTATTTTCGATTGCATACTGATCATCTCGAACGAGATATTCCCGGTGATGGAACCTTGGTTCCGGATATGGAGCGGTCACGATTATTCCGAATTCATGGTCGTTTTTCTGGCAAATCTAGATTTCGAGACAGACAAGTTCACGTTCCGCAGGTTGCATCCGACTCGCGAAACCAAACCGAGTTTGCCAGCGAATTGATGCGCAGGTGTTGGACGGCATTTCGCACCAACCTTCGCACATCCTTGCCTACACCTAAAATTGAATACTGCGCGCAAAAAACGCCTTGGGAAAGGACCCACCCCACCATGCACAACTACGAAGAACTTCTAGCCAAGTCCAAAAAATGGCGTGACTGGTACTACGACGGCGCACCAAAGCCAAACCCGGTCACCGAAGGCGTCACCGACGACGCATTCGACCTCATAAACGCCACACTGTTCGGACACATCTACCAACGCGAAACCCTACCCACCAACATCCGAAGCATCTGCACCATAGCGGCTCTCATCGTCCTCGATAAACCCAACCAGCTCCCCGGCCACATCACCGGCGCTCTCAACTACGGATGGACCAAAGAGCAGATCGTCGAACTCATCACCCAGATGCTCTTCTACGGTGGATTCCCTGCAGCAGTCAACTCCCTAAACGCAGCCCAGCAAGCCTTCAAAGACTACGACGAACGGCGCGCGAACGACTGACGCGGTCGTTTCACGTTCGCATCAATCGTTAATTTGACACAAAAGTTGCGTAAACGCTAACTGTGTGGCAAAATGTCGCACATCATCAACAATGCGATTTGTAGATTCTTTTGAAGGAGACTGACCTGATGCCAACCCAACATGGCTTGCCTGTCGAAGAGGAAAAACGCCTCGTCGAACGCGCCAAACGCTTCTACGAAGACAAACTCCTAGACCAACTCATCGATAATCACAAAGGCGATATCGTCGTCATTGACGGCTACACCCTGCGATATGCGGTTGGGATGAATGAGAGCGGGGCATATCAGGAACTGCTACGAAAATGCGACAAACCTGTGGTTTATACCGCTCGCGTGGGGTTCGACT
The DNA here is from genome assembly GCA_965207515.1 of Dehalococcoidia bacterium. GTDB lineage: Bacteria > Chloroflexota > Dehalococcoidia > Lucifugimonadales > Lucifugimonadaceae > Bin127. The sequence continues at coordinate 722,496 of OZ242286.1, forward strand.
ACGTTTACCACGTTCCTTTGTCATCAACCGTGTTGTCAGGCAAAACCAGATGATCCAAGGCAAAGTAGACGCCGACTTGCAACCGATGGTCGATATCCAGCTACGCGATCAAACAGGAAAATTCAAGCGGTTCGAGGTGAAATTCGACACAGGTTTCAACGGCGAGCTAGGGCTCCCTGCCTCAGTATTGAACGTTCTTGAAAAGGGAATTACTTACGACGCTACACGCTAGCGTTGTTAGTCACCACGCATATTTTCAAGAACGTCGTGTCCGTACATCGAAAGCATTTTGATCAATCCGCTGTTGTTCAGATCGAAATAGCCTTCATTCTTGCATAATGCGACGTGGTATTCTACTTCAGCTTGCGAGTGGCCTTCGTATTCAAATCCAGTGAAAAAGCTATTCGGTGAACCATCACGTTCTACGTCTTCGAGGATCTTCACAATCAAGTCAGTGTCGCGTTTCATCGTTTCTCTTCTTTACGATAATCGGAGTTTTGACGTCAATTCCACGAGCCCGAAGGTCGCGTCGCAGCTGAGGAAAGTACGAGTTGAGCATCGCGCGTCGCATCTTAACGCGTTTTTTGCCAGTTCCGAGATCAAACCATCTGGTTCGAACATCGACGTCGATGTTATGCTCAGACATGTCAAACCCCTTAGTTATGCTCAGACACGCAAGCTCTTGGTGTTGGCAATTGCCCGGCTCCCTTAAGCCGGGCTCCTCATTTGTTGGAGTCTAATCGTTTCCCACAGGCGTGACAAACACGAGATCGTCGTTCAAGTTCGAATCGTTCTAAACTCTCAATCGTGATTTGTCTGGCTCGAACGCCATCTACTTTGACAGCTTCAAGTCGCCCTTTCTGAGCGTAGTCGTCAATTGACGAGACGTGCTCAAATCTGAGATATATCCGGGCGTGTTCCTTAGAAACAGTCTGCGCTCGCTGTCCCATGAAATCTCCTTTAGATAGAGGTACTGTGGCAACAGCGAGAATATCACACGCCTTCAACGACGACCGCAAGCGTTTTCGATCGCGTCGAGCCGCAGTTCAAGCTCTGGCAACGCGCGTTTCCACCACGCTTCGGGATGAGAGTCGACTACTCTTCTTTTGACGCTGTTATCAGCGACTTTCATATCATTCACCAAACGGTAGAAGTTAGCACTCGCCCATCGTTCGATGTCTCTGTCGATCCGATTTCTATATCGACAGTTCTGGTAGAGGTCTAAGACGTAAGCAGCTCGTTTGTAGAACGATTCTGCGACTTCTGGCAAGTCTTCAGCTGGTATCGGCGTGGGTGTTGAAGTCGGAAACGGCGTCGGCTCTGGCGTCGCAGTTGGCACTAGTGTCGCGTTATCTGGTACAGATGCTCCGCAACCGATAACGATACTCAAAACGGCAAAAAGCGCCAAAAATCGGAACAGCGCCATGTTGGCACCCCCTCGCGGCAAGGACAACGGTTGCTTGCCACAGTAACCGAATCTCTATCGCACCGACGGAGGGGGCGCGATGCGCCCGTGTCTCATGCTTTCATCGACGCGAAGAGACAGATTCGGTACTGTGGCAACTCAGAGTGTAAACGCATTCCAAGCTGAACGAACGGTCGCAAGCGTTGGGAAACGGTACTTTTGGGAGCAGGGCGACAAATTGTCGCCCGCCGCGCCGCGGGTACCAGAGTTGGATCCTCCTACTCGCGGCGCAGGCGAGAAGAGACGCGCGTCTTGGTTGATACGCCCCTCGTCGGCTTTCGCCGATGTCTATAGTGTAACTCCACCCAAGGCCAAAAATGATGTCAAAACCACCAAATGCTTAGATAAGGAGATGAAATGTCGAGTTCGAACCGATCTTTGACTCTCATCCAAGCCATGCAGATGTTTTCTGACGACGAGAAAGCTGAAGCGTGGTTCACCCGAAACCGATGGCGCAACGGCGTTCGTTGCGCCCACTGCGGAAGTCCAGAAATCTCGGAACGTAGAAGTCGGAAGCCCATGCCGTATCACTGCCGGAAGTGTCGCAAGTATTTCTCGGTGCGAACCAACACAGTCATGGCGCACTCGAACATCCCTCTGTCGAGATGGGCAGTAGGGTTCTACTTGATGACGACTCGACCCAAGGGAGTGTCTTCGATCCAACTCAGCAAAGATCTGGGCATCACGCAAAAGACTGCTTGGTTCATGGCGCACCGGATACGTGCTGCATTGGCGTCGGTGAACGCAAAGCGAGCAGGGCCTGTCGAAGTTGACGAAACCTACGTTGGCGGCAAATTTCGCAATCGTCCGCTCCACAAGCGGTATTACCAAGGGCGCGGCGCGGTCGGCAAAACTCCCGTGATCGGAATGAGGGACCGCAAGACCAATCTCATCACTGCTCAAGTCATTCGCAGCACAGATCGACGCACGCTCCGCGGCTTCGTACTAAGAAACACTCGTCCGAATGCCGCCGTCTATACCGACGAGCATGGTTCATACAAAGGGATGCCGCGATACCACAGGACGGTCAAGCATTCAGTCCGAGAATACGTCCGCAGGCAAGTTCACACTAACGGTATCGAATCTTTCTGGGCGATGCTGAAACGCGGATTCATGGGAACGTACCACAAGATGAGCGCCAAGCATCTGCAACTCTACGTCGACGAATTCGCATGGCGACACAACGTCCGTTCAGTTCCGACAGCGTTGAAACTAATCGCGTTGTTCGCGGGATGCGTCGGAAAGCGATTAACGTACGATCAACTCGTCAGGCCAAGTTTGAATCATCAGTTTCGTCTGGTTTGAGGTGCAGAAACCAACTTTGAATTGTTAACATGTTCAAAGTGGTGCGCCGAGCGAGAATCGAACTCGCATCTCAGACTTAGGTAGAGCAGTGTCCTATCCATTGGACCATCGGCGCACCTCCACCACATTTTAATGTTCGTGAGGCGTTGTAATGGCAAAAAGTTCTAAGGATTCCGCTGAAGAATACGAACTTCCGCCTCCCGTTGACATGACGCCTGAAGATCTCGTCAACGCCGTTCTCAACGCGGGCGTGCCAGAAGAAGCAGAGGACGAAAACGGCAAGTGATTGACCTGTGTTGGCAGTCGCTGTTGTCGTTTGGTAAGGAATATCCAGCGGTTTTTACTGCTATCGCGTTCGCTGTGTTTTGGACTAGCAGGTATCTGTTCGGACACAAGCTCTACTGGTTGACGTGCTGGAATCGCTTCAAACACCGTACCAGATGGTGGCAGAAGTTAGATCTGCACGATTGGGAACTCATCAGAACAGACAATGGTCGATATTTCCAATGCAGGAAATGTCACGGTCGCCACTTCACTAGTGGATATGACTACTCGCGAGAGCCTATTTCTCGCATTACAGCCGTGCGAAGAAACTAGTGTGTAGCGTCGTAAGTGATTCCCCTTGAAAAAACACCTTTCGTAAATCGAACAGTTCGATTCGCAAACGATGAAGTCCAAGTCGTCGACGCCTACCGCGTCGATGCGTTGATTGATGGCGAAACTCGAAGCATGGTCGCTATGGACTTTGGTTCAGGCAGTCGACTCCTCGGCATGGACGCTTTGCCATCTTGGGTAGGATGCGTCGAGTTCAGAGTCAACGGAGACGTAACTATCGAAAAACCGTAGTAAAGACAACCGACATACACTCAACGACCTCATGCCTACAAACTCTATCCCCTTCCGCTCCGAACGAGACTCCATGGGCGTCCTAGACGTCCCCGCTAACGCGTACTACGGCGCAAACACCCGGCGCGCCGAACTAAACTTCCCTATTTCCGATCTCCGCTTCAGCCGATCCTTCATCCGCGCCATCGCCCAGATTAAGCAATGCGCCGCCGAGGTAAATCTCGAGCTCGAAGCACTCGACGCTGAACGATCCAGTGCCATCGTCGACGCCGCCCAGCGCGTCATCGACGGCGAGTTCGACGACGCTTTCGTAGTCGACATCTTCCAGACCGGCTCCGGCACATCGACAAACATGAACGCCAACGAGGTCATCTCCAACGTCGCCATCGAAGCCCTCGGCGGAGAACTCGGATCTCGAGACCCCATTCACCCCAACGACCACGTCAACAAAGGCCAATCCTCCAACGACGTCATTCCGACCGCAATCCAAGTCGCTGCCGCGGTTGCGGTCGCCGACACCCTACTTCCTGCTATGCAGGAGCTCGAAGACGGCCTCCGCGCCAAGTCTGAAGAATTCTGGAACGTTGTCAAAACCGGCCGCACCCACCTCCAAGACGCCACGCCGATCCGACTCGGCCAAGAATTCCTAGGCTACGCCGGACAGCTCGAATACGGTCGCGATCGCGTCCAGCGCGCCCTCGACGAACTCGCCATCCTACCCCTCGGCGGCACTGCCGTCGGCACCGGCATAGGCATGCACCCCGAATTCGCCGAACGCGTCATCGCCAAACTTGCGGAACGAACCGACATCCCCTTCTCCGAGACAGCGAACCACTTCCAGTCCCAAAGCACGATCGACTCCGTCGTCAGTGCTTCCGGCGCGCTCAAGACCGTCGCTGTCAGCCTGATGAAGATATGCAACGACCTCCGCTGGCTAGGCTCCGGGCCACGCGCCGGCATCGGAGAGATCGCACTGCCCGAGGTCCAACCCGGCTCTTCCATCATGCCCGGCAAGGTCAACCCCGTGATCGCCGAGTCCGCAACCATGGTCTGCGCACAAGTCATCGGCAACGACACCACCATCGCCATCGCCGGACAGTCAGGCAACTTCGAGCTTAACGTCATGATGCCCGTTGCTGCTCACAATCTCCTAGAATCCATCGACCTGCTCGCCGCATCATCCATCAACCTCCAACGCCAATGTGTAGCCGGCATCGAAGCCACCGACACCGGTCCATCCATGGTCGCCCGAGGTCTAGCCATCTGCACCGCCCTGGCCCCCATCGTCGGATACGACGCTGCAGCCGCAATCGCCCACGAAGCATCCGAAACCGGCGAAACCATCCGCCAAGTCGCCCTCCGACGCACCGACCTCGACGAAGCATCGCTCGACGAAGCCCTAGATCCCTTCTCCATGACCGAGCCAAACCCGAACATCAGCGCGAGCGGTTAGCAACGTCGGGCGCTCTCTCCGCCGCGACATGCAAAGATCCGATCGCTGCCTGCCAACGGTCTTTCGCGCGGGTTTCGATGTGCTACATTATTGATATATATGTATCAAAATAACGCTGGAACCTTCTCGCCTATGTCCGAAAAACCTACCATCGCCGTACTCCTAGACGCCGAAAACATCAATAACCTCGATGCCCTGCGCGATTTAATCGACCAGTTGAACCAAGATCACCGCATCGTAGTTCGGCGTGCCGTCGGCGACTGGAGTCGGAACATCAGGTCCGTAAAACACGGGATGCAAGACCTCGAATTCGAGTTGGTGCATCAACCTAATCATGTGCCCCACAACAATCTCGCAGACGTCCGACTCGTTATCGAAGCGCTCGAACTCGTCCACGATCCCAAAACCGCACTCGATGCATTCGCTATCGTTTCTTCTGACCAAGATTTTCTTCCGCTCTACGATCGGTTGCGCGAACTCGGTAAAACCGTAATCGTCGCCGGAGACAAATACAGCAACTCCTCACGAATTGAGAAACACGCCGACATTTTCATTCCCATCGGCAACGCTCAACAACCCGAAATCCGCCACTCTTTCTCCTCTCGCAACCGACGCGCACCCAAACGCGGCGGCCTGAAGGTCGCCAAAACACCGATGAACAAAATGCAGCGCGACCGCACACGCAATCTCATTCGTCGATCCTTGGGAAAGCTCCGTGCCGCTAGACGACGTTCTACTCCCCTCAACATGTACCGAATGATGAAGCGCCTAGACCCGAAATTCAGCGTCCGAAACCTCGGCTTCTCCAGAATGACCGACCTCTTGAATAGTTTTCCTGAGATAATCACCGTCGTCGGCGTTGACAGCACCAACGTGTGGGTTAGATTTGGCCGCGGCAGACCTCAGACCCATCGTTGACGCCGGTTGAACGATTACTCCCTAAAACGAATCCGTTTGATCAAACTCATTAAATCAAACCCGTTCAACGCCCTAGTCATCTTTGCTGCGTTGCCCGCGTTTGCAATGTCCGCGGCCTGCGAAGATCTCGAAGTCGCTGACTTCAATTCCGAGTTCCGACCTGTCCCCACCATCGAGTCCCCACCAACCGTCGAAACCGCCCCTACCATCGAAGCCGCGCCGACCACGACACAATTCGAAGGCTTCAAACAAGCGCCCACCGCTGAAAAATTTGAGGGTTTCGAGCAGGCACCCACTGTCACCCAAGCCGATGGCTTCAAAAAGGCACCTACAGCTACAAAATTTGAAGGCTTCAACGAAGGCAACCCCTGCGAAACATTCCTCGAGAACCCAACGCCGCGGAACGCAGAAGACGCCGTTGAATGGGCAATCGGTCAACTAGAAGGCGCTGGCGGACAAATCGACCCCAACAACAACCTCCAAGTCAACGCAGCCTGCCAAGCAGCCCTGAACAGATAACAACCGTCCGTCCCCTTCGCGACGCGAGGGGGACGCGAGCAAGCGCAGCGAACCCGCAGGGGGTGCCCGGGGTGGCGGGGTCAGAACCGACCACACAACCGTCCTTCTTAATCTCCGCAACGCGCGAAACCTCCCCTTCGCTTCAGCGCAAGGAGACGCTGACGAGCGTAGCGAACCCGCAGGGGAAGCACGGGGACGATAGGCGCCAGAACTGATCAACCAACCACCGCAACGCCGCCAAACTAAACGCCCCCGTCGCAAAGCGTAAGGGGGCGCGAACGAGCGGAGCGACGTGAGCGGGGGATGCCCGGGGCGGCGGAGCCTACCAACTAAACAACCACCAACACCCTCGTAGGGGCGGTTCGCGAACCGCCCCTACCAGCCAAACACGGACTCAGACGCCCATCAACCAACCCCCAATCCCAAGAAATCCCAATTCTCACTTGACTCTTGTGCTACATATGTATTATATTAACAACTAGATCGACGGATCACAACAGTGCTGCGCAGACGTGTGCAGACCCCCGTCCCAAGCGGCCACAGGGATCAAACGTGAGGAAGCGGAGGCAACGGTCGACGAGAAGGACGCGGTCCAAAGCCGCGCCGACGAGTCGCCAGCGTCTCTGCCTGCTCCGGCGGCGTCCCTCATCGGATCGGATGTCCGGTGCAAGGCCGGGAGGGCCGTGCCGAAGCGTGGGAGGCCCAGTTCCCGGAGCGCGACGCGTCAGTCCCGCGTCGCAGAGCGAGCCAGCAAGGCGTCTTCTCGAAGGAGACGCCCAGCCAAGGGCCGGGAGACCTCACGTGGAGCCGACAGACGTCTACTCCTGTCCGCCGCAGGAGGGAGGCTACAGCCCGAGAGGAGCTAGTTACAGGTGAATCGAAGGAGGAGGCGAACTCCGAACGGCGACCCCAGTCGTCGCGCCGAACTCCATGCCCGCGGTCTGGCGACGCGGGCCGCGGCTGGAAAACGATTGCTAGCGGTCTCGCACACCGCTCTGCGCAGCATCTGACCCCTCTCCGGGGTCGTCCGCTTCGAAACGAAGCGGCGATGGAGAGGGAAGGAGCCGAGGTCCTTGTACAGGGACCGACGCTCTAGGCGAGGGCCAGTTCCTACGGGCCCGAGGACCCTGCGCCGCCGGACCTTCCCCAGGGAAGGCCCGGCGGCAAACAACCACGTCGCGGTGGATATATCAACGCGCCTATAACGATCATCATCAAAGCCCATCACAAAAACATGTCCCGGGCTTGAACCGGGATCAGCGCAATCTGCGGTTCAGACATCCCGCGTTTAACATGGAGTCGCTAAACAGCTAGTCTTCGCTACAACAAAAGAATGGAGCCTCAACCTTGTCCGCTGACGCACGAATCGAAGAACTCGGCATCGACCTGAGCCAACCTTCATCGCCCATCGCCAACTACGTCCCTTGTGTTCGAGTTGGAAACCTCCTTTTTCTCTCAGGAAACGGGCCGCGGCGCGGCGGATCCAACGAGATGGTTACCGGCAAATTAGGCCGCGACCTTTCCGTCGAGGAAGGTTACGACGCCGCTCGACTGGTCGGAATCCAACTGCTCGCAGCCATCAAGAATGAACTTGGCACACTCGATGCAGTCGAACGATGCGTCAAGGCTCTCGGCATGGTCAACGGCACAACTGAATTCACTCAGCAACCGGCAGTAATCAACGGGTTCTCAGACCTGATGGTCGAAGTCTTCGGACAGAACGGCAAACACGCACGATCCGCCGTCGGCATGGGAAGCTTGCCAAACGGCATCGCGGTCGAGATCGAACTCATAGTCCAACTCAAGGATGGTGCCTAAAATGGCCGGATTCAGAATAGAAAGAATCAACCACGTCGGGCTTCCGACCGACAATCGCGCGGCGTCTATCGGCTTTTTCCGCGACCTGATCGGACTCCAAGTAATCCCCCACGAGATCGAAGGAAATCCGCTAGTCTGGACCCGCACCGAAGATGGCGGAATGCTACACCTCATCGAGCCGAGAGACGGAACGCCGGCCGGTTGGCACGTCGCTCTACAAGTCGATGACTTGGACGCCGCACTCGAAGCCGTCAAAGCCGCCGGAATTGAGATCACTAACGGACCCGGTGATCGAGCCAACGGTCAGCGCTACTTCTTCATCGACGATCCAGACGGCAACCGAATCGAACTCGCAACTGCCGGATACACCATAGACTCCCAACGCACAGTCGACGAACTCGGCTTCACCTACGACAAAGACGGCAACAAACTCTGATCGACAGTCATCCCGACGTCTCACGTCATCCCAGCGTCCCGCGTCATCCCATCGAGAGCCGGAATCCAGAGGGGTGGTGAGCCGCGCCCAAAAACCTATCGACTCTTCGCGGAAGTCTCGACGTTCTTGAAGAAAACGCCCATCAGTTGCTTCGACACCCCAGGAAGCATCCGCTGCCCCACCCGCGCGATCATGCCTCCGACCTGTACCTCGCCCATCGCTTTCACCAAAGTCGAATCGGCAGACAACTCCTCCAAGTCCACATCGCCCGTGCCCTTCATCCATCCATGACGAGAATTGCCCTCGACGTTTAGCTTGTAACGACTAGGTTCCTCACGTTCCGCGATCTTCACCTTGCCCGAAAAACTGGTCTTGATCGGGCCGATCCCAATATCCATCGTCGCCGCATATTCGTCCGTCCCAACCTCTTTCAATCCCTTGGCTCCAGGGATCATCGAACCCAACGCTTCAACGTCGTTAAGTGTTTCCCAGACGCGCTGTATCGGTGCGTTTACGGTGTATTCGCCGCTTATTTTCACGTCTGATCCCTTAAAAACGTTGTTTTTGCCTCTAGGCGACAGAGATTTTCGGATAAACTTACTGCAGTTTCACAGTTCATCATAACGTGAGGAGCGGGCTCATGAATGTAGAAGTGACGATAACAATTAATGGGTCGGAGCACACCGTACAAGTGCCACCCAGAACTCTGTTATCGCAATTGTTGCGAGACGAGTTGGACATGACCGGCACGCATGTCGGTTGTGATACCAGCAGTTGCGGAGCATGCACCGTCTTGGTGGACGGAGACGCCACCAAGTCCTGCACCATATTCGCCGTGCAAGTCGACGGCGCCGAGGTAACAACCGTTGAAGGTCTCGCGTCGAACGGCGAACTGCACCCGATCCAGACCGCTTTCCGTGAAAAACACGGCTTGCAGTGCGGTTTCTGCACTCCGGGCATGATGGTGACCACTGTCCAGATTCTGGATCGCAACCCAACGCCATCCGAATCTGAAATCCGCAGCGGCTTGCGAGGAAACCTCTGCCGTTGCACCGGTTACCATAACATCGTCGCGGCGGTCCAATACGCTGCCGAGATTTCGGGGGGTGAATAGATATGACCACTGGAACCTTGATTGGCCAAGACGTCAAGCGTGTTGAAGACCAAGCGCTCATCACCGGAAGAGGCCAATACGTAGACGATCTTCGGCTACCCGGACTCCTCCATCTAGCGATTGTTCGCAGTCCGTACGGCCACGCCAAAATCAACAACGTCGACGTCTCAGCCGCCGCAAACGCGCCCGGCGTCGTCTCTGTTTTCACCGGTGCTGATCTCGCAGAACAGCTTGGCAGCCTACCTGCCGGTTGGGTCCTCGACGAAGAATCGACCGGAATGAAGACACCGGAACACCCTCCCCTAGCGATCGAAAAGGTTCGCTACGTTGGCGACGCCGTGGCCGCGGTCGTGGCAAGTTCACCGGCGGCAGCATCCGATGCAGTCTCGTTGGTCGACGTCGACTACGAACCATTGGACGCCATTACCGACGCTGAACAGGCGACCGCTGATGGAGCGCCCCAAGTGCACGACGACGCACCCGGCAACCTCGCGTTCGACTGGGCGGTTGGTGCAGGAGACTACGACGCAGCGGCTGCAGAGGCCGACGTCGTCGTCTCAGAGCGCATCGTCAACCAAAGATTGATTCCGAACCCGATGGAACCGCGCGGCATCATGGCGGACTACAACGCCGGTACCGAGCAGCTCACCATCTGGACATCGACCCAAATTCCGCACCTCGTGCGACTCCTGTTCACTCTCGTCACTGGCCACCCCGAACACAAAGTTCGGGTCGTCGCGCCCGACGTCGGCGGCGGATTCGGTTGCAAACTCTACCTTTACGCCGAGGAAGTGATCTGTGGCATCGTCGCCAAGCAACTCGAACGCCCCGTCAAGTGGATCGAAGGCCGCACCGAGAACTACGTCGCAACGACGCACGGACGCGACCACATCGCTGACGCCGAGATATGCGGAACTAGCGACGGCATCGTTACCGGACTGAAAGTCCACGTGTACGCCAACTTGGGCGGATACCTCTCGACGTTCGCGCCAGCAATCCCGACGATCCTGTTCGGTCTTATGCTGGGCGGTTGCTACAAGTTCGAAAACTTGTCATGCCAAGTTAAAGGTGTGTTCACCAACACCACGCCGGTAGACGCCTATCGCGGAGCCGGCCGACCCGAAGCAACCTACGTCGTAGAGCGAATGATGGAGCGATACGCTCACGAGATCGGCCGCGATGTTTTGGGTGTTCGCCGCCGCAACTTTGTCCGACCGTTCAAACGCGGACACGACATGCCGATCGGCGTCACTTACGACTCCGGCAACTACCAAGGCGCCCTTGCCGCCGCGCTCGACAAGTTTGACTACCAAGCTTTCCGCCAAGAGCAACGCGCCGCAAGAAGTGAAGGCAAGTTGCTCGGCGTCGGGTTCTCGACCTACATCGAGATCTGTGGAATGGCACCGTCAGCGGTAGCCGGTGCTTTGGGCGCTGGCGCTGGCCTTTGGGAATCGAGCACGGTACGTGTCCACCCGTCTGGCACGGTTACCGTGTTCACGGGAACTTCGCCGCACGGCCAAGGACACGAGACCACGTTGGCTCAGATCACGTCGTCACGGCTCGGCATTCCTATGGAAAACGTTGAGGTGGTTCACGGCGACACAGAACGCCACCAGTTCGGCACCGGCACATTCGGCAGTCGATCGCTGGCAGTTGGCGGTCAGGCTCTGATGATGAGCTTGGACAAAGTCATCGAAAAAGCCAAAACGATTGCCGCCCACGAGATGGGCGTCGATGCCAAACAGGTCACCTTCGAAAACGGCACGTTCTACGTCGAAGACATCCAGGAACGCGAGATCCCGTGGGGCGATGTGGCTCTGGGCGCTTACTGGGCTAAGAACCTGCCACCCGGCATAGAACCTGGACTGGAAGCCGTCAGCTTCTTCGACCCGGAGAACTTCACGTGGCCGTTTGGTACCCACATCGCAGTCGTCGAAATTGACGAAGAAACCGGCGAAACCAAACTCGCCCGTTACGTCGCCATCGACGACGTCGGCAACGTCATCAACCCAATGATCGTTGACGGTATGGTCCACGGCGGTATCGCCCAAGGCGTTGGACAAGCACTGCAAGAGTGCGCGGTCTACTCCGACGACGGTCAACTCCTCACCGGAAGCATGATGGATTACGCCGTTCCAACCGCCGAAGACTTCCCAAGTTTCGAAGTTGGCCGCACCGTCACACCGACGACGGTCAACGCACTGGGAGCCAAAGGCGCAGGTGAGACAGGCACAATCGCCGCTTCGCCCGCAGTTGTGAACGCCGCCGTTGATGCACTCAAACATCTGGGTGTGAAACATCTGAACATGCCGTTAAGTGCTGAGAGGATGTGGCGAACCATCCAAGACGCCAAAGAGGAGCGACGTGCACGTCGTTCGGCAGCAGCGAGAAGGGGTAACTGAACATGACGACCGGAGTAACAGATCCTTTCGCATACCACGCACCATCAACGGTGCGAGAGGCATCGCAGGCACTATCACGGTACCGTGGCGATGCCAAGCTACTAGCCGGCGGCCACTCTTTGGTCCCAATGATGAAGCTACGGATCGCATCGCCTCAAGCGATTGTCGACCTGCGCAACATCGCCGATCTGAAAGGCATCAGCGAAACCGACGATGGCGGGTTGTCGATCGGCTCAATGACGACGTATCAAGAATTGATCACGTCCGACTTGGTCAACTCGAAAGCTCAAGCCATCGCGGAAGCCGCTTCTGAAGTTGCCGACACCCAAGTCCGTAACTGGGGAACCATAGGCGGTTCATTGGCTCACGCCGATCCGGCTGGCGATCTGCCAGCCGTAGCAGTAGCACTCGGTTTCGATATCCATGCAGCGTCAGCTCGCTCGCAACGGACGATCTCGTGCGACCGCTTCTTCCGCGGTTACCTCGAAACCGCTCTACGCGCCAACGAGATATTGACGGGTGTGTCATGCGCCGGGCTAGGTTCCGGCAGCGGTTCTGCGTACATCAAGCTCGCCAACAAGGCATCGCACTATGCGGTGGTGGGAGTTGCAGCGGCAATTTCGATTGGCGGCGATGGCATCTGCACCGCTGCTCGCATCGGCATTACCGGTTCTGGTCCTCACGCCGTCAGGTCGCGCAGGGCCGAGCGCATACTGGTCGGCAAGGAGTTGACAAGTAACATCATCGACCGCGCGGCCCAGCGCGGTGGTGCTGAGCTCGCTGGATTGTTCAACGACGACGTCCACGCCTCTGCTGAATACCGCGAAGCGATGACCAAGGTTTACACCGGACGCGCCGTGGCACTCGCGGCCGAGCGTGCAGCCGGTTAGTAACCGCCTTTAGATGGAAACCAAAATTGGAGCAGGCCGCCTCCTAGGCGGCCTGATAGTCATCGGATTGGGAGGCCTGTTCCTTCTCGATTCGTTAGATATCCTCGATTTCGGGGAAATCATCGGTTGGGCGGTTTCCATCGCTTTGATCTTGTTCGGTCTGGGGTTGCTCGTCACTCGGAAGTTCCGGCAGCTGTTCGCACCGAGCGTGCTGATCATCGTCGGCGTCTTACTGCTACTCAACAACCTAGGGGTAGATTCGTGGCGGTTTTGGCCAGTGATTCTCATCTTGGTCGGTGGCGCCATCATTTTCGGTGGTGCACGCCGCCGATCACGCAATCGCAAACGCGATTCCGCCGGAAACTCGACCACCATTGGTGGCAGTTCCAATACCACGACCGCAGGCGAAGTCAACGTTTCTTGCACCTTAGGTGAAACCAACGAACGAGTTGAAACCACCGATTTCACGGGCGGGACCGTGAACGGCACTCTGGCCGACGTGAAATTGGATTTACGCGACGCCGCGATCGTCAATATTCCAGCAACGCTTGACGTTTCGCTAACGATGGCTGGCTTGAAACTTCGAGTTCCATCGGATTGGACCGTGGCTCTCGAGAACAACGTAACCATGGGCGAATCCGAAGACAAGCGGTCTCGTACCGGTTCGGCTTCCGATACACCGCATCTAGTGATCACTGGCAGCATCACCATGGCCAGCTTGACGATTGACGACTAAGCGCCGGTAACGCTCGTCGCGCATATCTGTCGACACCGTCGCGTAAGGTTCGTAGATATGCCTTCCATCTCAGAAGAAGCGAGATCGCAGATAATCGATCTCGTCCGCGATTTCGTGCGTCGTGACGTCGAACCCGTTGCCTCCAAGTACGACCACGAGGATATCTACCCTGCCGAACTCGTCGACACCATGGGCGAGATGGGCCTATTCGGGATCACGATCCCCGAAAAGTACGGCGGGCTAGGACTCGATCACGTAACGCTCGCCATCGTCTTCGAAGAACTCAGCAAAGGTTGGATGAGTGTCTGCGGCCCCATCGGCACTCACCTTCTGATGTCGGCGATCATCACCGAACACGGCACCGAAGATCAGAAGCAGCGCATATTGCCTGGCATGGCCACTGGCGAAATTCGCGGCGGACTAGGTCTGACCGAACCCGAAGCCGGCAGCGATGTGCAAGGTATCCGAACCACCGCGACCAGAGACGGCGAGGAGTACGTTCTCAACGGCCGCAAAATGTTCATCACCAACGCCGAGAATGGAAACGCCTATGCGGTATTGGCAAAAACCGATCCGGGCGCCGATCCTGCTTACCGGGGCATGAGCTGCTTCATCGTGCGTAAACCCAATCCAGGGCTATCAGTGGGCCAACATATCGATAAGTTGGGATATCGCGGCGTCGATACCGGTGAGTTGATTTTCGAAGACTGTCGTGTGGGTGAGGAGGATCTAATAGGTGGCGAAGAAGGTCGCGGATTCCATCAGGTTATGAGCGGCCTGGAATCAGGACGCATCAACGTCGCGGCACGCGCAGTTGGCGTAGCAACTGCCGCGTTCGAAGCAGCGATCTCCTACGCCCAAAGGCGCGAGGCCTTCGGCGCGCCTATCGCGCAACACCAAGCGATTCAGCTGAAACTTGCTGAAATGGGTACCAAGATCGAAGCCGCCCGTCTGCTGACTATGAATGCGGCCGAAAAGAGAGACGCTGGCGAGCGAGTCGATCTAACCGCCGGCATGGCGAAACTCTACGCCAGCGAGATCTGCGGCGAAGTGGCGATGGATGCCATGCGCATACACGGCGGCGCGGGATTCACCACAGAATTCCCGGTCGAACGCTACTACCGCGACGCCCCGCTCATGATAATCGGCGAAGGCACCAACGAGATGCAGAAACTCGTGATCGCACGGCGATTGCTAGAGCAATATCGGGAATAACCCTCCGAGATCTTCGCCATCTCACATTGCGAGTGGTGACGGGGTAGGCGACAATGGTTCATTGGGCGGCGACTTCTGCCCTGCTCTCCTCCAAAATGCTCGAACTTCTCAAACGTTATTTCGGCTACGACCGTTTCCGCCCGCTCCAAGAAGACATCATCACCAACGTATTAGCCGGCAACGATTCGTTGGTCATTATGCCAACTGGTGGCGGCAAATCCCTCTGCTACCAACTCCCCGCTTTACGTTTGGACGGCATCACGCTCGTCGTGTCACCCCTAATCGCTCTGATGAAGGACCAAGTCGACGGCCTAAAGGCAAACGGCATCAAGGCGGAATTCATCAACAGCACACTTCCTTATGATGAGATGGTTCGAATTCGTGGCGAGGCGTTGCGCGGCGAGGTCAAGATTCTCTACGTCTCACCGGAACGATTAGCGCTCGATGGATTCCGGTCGCTACTCGACAACCTCAACGTCAGCCTCGTCGCTGTCGACGAAGCGCACTGCATTTCCGAGTGGGGACATGATTTCCGTCCAGACTATCGAGGACTTGGAGCGCTGCGGCGCAGCATGCCAGAAGTCCCGTTCATCGCCTTGACCGCCACCGCGACACACCGCGTTCGAGACGATATCGTGACGCAGCTTGGTTTGCAAGGCCCGAAGCGATTCGTCGCAAGTTTCAATCGTGCGAATCTCAATTACGAAGTTCGACCTAAGCGCGACTCCTTTAGTCAACTCGCCGAGGTGCTGGAAATCCGCAAAGACCAATCGGCAATCATCTACTGCTTCTCGCGAAAAGAAACTGAAGAGCTCGCGGTAGATCTACGGGGTCTAGGATTAAAAGCCCGCCCCTATCACGCGGGCATGGATAGCGACGCGCGCCGCAGAACGCAGGAAGATTTCATCGCCGGAGAGTTCCCGATAGTCGTCGCGACGATCGCGTTCGGCATGGGCATCGACAAACCGGACGTCAGACTCGTCGTCCACAACTCCATCCCAAAATCGTTAGAGGGCTACTACCAGGAAACAGGCCGCGCCGGTCGAGATGGTCTGCCAAGCGACTGCGTGATGTTCTATTCCTACAGCGATAAATCGAAGCAAGAATTCTTTATCAACCAAATCGAGGACGAAATTGAACGTCAAAAAGCTAGCGACAAGCTGACCCAAGTCATTGAGTACTGTCAACTCCAGACCTGTCGAAGGCGACATCTGCTTGACTATTTCGGAGACGAAACCGTTTCCAATGGCGCATCGCCCGACAACTGCCAAGGTTGCGACATCTGCCTGACGCCACGCGAAGAGTTTGATGCCACGATCATCGCCCAGAAGGTACTTTCGGCAATAATCAAGACCGATCAAAGGTGGGGAATCGCTCACATCAGTGCAGTGTTGCTGGGCAGCAAACGCAAGAGAGTCCTTGAAATGGGGCACGACAACCTCAGCGTTCATGGCATCGTCAACGATTTTGACCGAAACCAAATCAGGGATATTGCTGCCCAATTGGTCGGTGAGGGGTTGATCTACCAGAACAGCCACGAATACTCGACGCTGGGTGTCACCGATAAGGGTTGGAAGTTCCTCAAGGAACGCCAGTCTCTGACGCTCTCTCGACCGAAACGCACTGAGCGACTGCGACGTGCGCGATCCACCCGTTCTGACATCGCCAATAACGCATTGTTTGAGCGCCTACGACTGCTTCGAATCAAAATCGCGCGCGAGCTTGACGTCCCTGCGTACGTAATCTTCAATGACGCCGCCCTCAGCGACATGGCGCAACGAGTGCCGCGAACCCGTGAAGAGTTCGGTCGCATCTCCGGCGTAGGAACAGTGAAACTGCGACAGTTCGGCGACCAATTTTTGGCCGAGATTCGGCAGTATCTGAACGCCAACCCCGAAACGACTGAAGTTAACCCATCGACCTTCTCGTACCGCCCTCGGGCGAGCGAAACCCGTGCGGTCAATCGAAACGGTTCCACCTATTCCCTGACACTTGAGCTATTGAATCAAGGCATGTCAGCAAGCCAAGTGGCGCATCGCCGCGAACTTGCGGTAGGCACCATCGTCAGTCACATCGAGATGTTGGTTGCCAACGGTTTCGAAGTCGATTTGAAGTCGTCGTTGCCCCGAACCGATCGTATGGTGGTAATCGAAGCGGCGCTTGATCAGGCCGGCGGCCCAGAGGCAAAGCTTTCAACCGTGTACGAGAGTCTGGACGAAGACATCTCCTACGATGACATACGCATCGTCAGAGCGCATCTAGCACAGTCAAAAACCTGAACGTATCGTATCTAGGAGGTTCACATGTGTCGCAGCATCAAAGTGTTACGAGAACGAGACGTGCCAGCAACCGATGATGAGATCGCGGCCGCCGCGTTGCAATATGTCAGAAAGATCAGCGGCTATAGAGCACCGTCGAAAGCAAACGAGATGGCGTTCGAAACTGCTGTTGACGAAATCGCTATAGCTTCGAAACGACTGCTAACGTCGTTACGTTACGGTGCCAGAGCTTGAAAGTTGGCAACAGTGTCCGTTAATGCCAAAACACAAACTGGCGTCGTCTTGGTGATCGTCGGCACGCGCAAGGGCGCGTTTATCTTCTCAAGCGACGCAACCCGCAAGAAATGGGATATGTCGGTCCCGCACTGGGCAGGCTCAGACGTTTTCCACGCTATTTTCGATGACCGTGGCGACGGAAGACTATGGGTCGTCAGGAATGATCCGGTTTTCGGATCCGAGGTTCATCGTAGCGATGATCTAGGAGCAACTTGGCACAGTTCAGAGATCGGGCCGCATATCACCTCAGACCCGACAATCAAAGTAAACCGTCTTTGGCACGTAACGCCACATCCAACAGAGACCGACGTCGTTTATCTGGGCGCAGAACCCGCGTCGCTGTTCAAGAGCGAAGATGCGGGTGAGACTTGGATGGAGATCGATGGAATCACGAAGCACCCTTCCCGAAATGGTTGGATGGAGGGGTTCGGTGGCATGTGCTTGCACAGCATCATCCCAGACGCAGACTCGCCAGAACGAATGTTGGTCGGCATCTCTGCCGCCGGAGTATTCAGCACAGAAGACGGCGGCGCAACTTGGGTACCTTTAAACCGAGGAGTCCGGGCCGATTTCACGGGCGAACCCTATCCAGATGTTGGGCAATGCCCACACAGCTTTGTGTCGCATCCCACGAACCCGCAAAGGCTCTACCAACAGAACCACTGTGGCGTTTACCGCAGCGATGAAGGCGGTAACCAGTGGATCGACATCAGCGATGGACTTCCGTCTAGATTCGGGTTGCCCATGACAGTCCACCCATACGACCAAGACACGATCTATGTACTGCCCGAAGATAAAGCCATCGGTGCGGACTTAGGCGGCGGTCAACGTTACGTCACAGATGCCAAATTCAGAGTATTCAGATCGCGCAACGCAGGTAAAGATTGGGAGCCGTTGACCAACGGCTTACCTCAGAAGAATGCGTATCTACACGCCATGCGAGACGGGATGGCCACAGACCAACTCGATCCGTGCGGCGTCTACGTCGGCACGAGCACAGGGCAATTGTTCCACAGCAGCGACGAAGGGGACAATTGGGATCTATTGGCGGACTACTTGCCGCCGATAAATTCGGTCGAGACTGCGGTAAAAGATTGAACGGTTGATCCCATTAAAGCTGGTCGGTATCTAGCGACCCCGCAACTTCTGTCGCGCCTCAAAGGAAGTCAGTTCCACCATCGCGGCCAATCCCTCACCCTTCCCCATTGACAGTTGTCGCCCAAATATCCGATGCACAATGTCTGGTGGTACGCTAGCCACCTGATCCAACGGCTGGCCCGACATGGTTTCGTCAAGGATCACACTCATAGCACGAGCGGAGATACCAAGCGGGTTTTCCACCGCGTAATGGAATTTAAGCGTACCGTCGTCTCGGTCTTGAGCCCAGATGAACGCTTCGGACTCACACTTCGGGACACGCCGATTTTCAGGGAATGGTCGGGTCGCGATCTCTTCAGGTACTTCCTCGAAGTCGTCCGACATTTCCAGCAGATACTGCGCGCGCTCTACCCTATCGAGCGAATCTAGCTCTTCAAGGATTTGGATGAGCGGCTCAGGTACGTTGTCCACCGGTGCTTGATTTCCCGATGAGAGTTGGCACGCGAGCATCTAAAACCAAGATGCCCGCGCAATTCGGATCAGCAAGAAGAGTTTACTTCTCGATCGGGACGCCGACCGAGTTCCCCCACTCGGTCCAGCTACCGTCGTAGTTCTTTACGTCGCCATAACCCAACAGGTTGGTCAGCACAAACCAAGTGTGGCTCGAACGCTCGCCAATGCGGCAGTAGACGATAACATCGTCGTCCGATGACAAGCCAGCATTGCCTTCGTAGATGTCTCTTAGAGCCGAAGCATCTTTAAACGTGCCATCTTCGTTTGCGGCAGATGCCCAAGGCACATTCGCTGCGCCAGGAACGTGTCCGCCGCGCAGAGCACCTTCGTTCGGGTAATCAGGCATGTGGAGACGCTCACCACTGTATTCCTCAGGACTTCGGACGTCGATCAACTTACCAGATGAACCGATGTGGGCCAAGACGTCGTCGCGGAAAGCCCGCACTTGAGAGTCGTCACGCTCTGGCGCGCTGTAGTCGGCTGTAGCAACATCGGGGGCTTGGCGTGTTAGTTCTCGACCTTCAGCTTCCCACTTCATTCGGCCGCCATCCATGATCTTGGCGTTGGTGTGGCCGAAGAGCTGGAAGATCCAGAGCGCGTAGCACGCCCACCAGTTGCTTCGGTCGCCGTAGAGCACGACTGTAGTGTCATTCGAGATTCCCTTCGATGACATGAGGCTGGCGAAACCATCGCGATCGAGGTAGTCGCGACGAAGCGGGTCGTTGAGGTCAGCTGCCCAGTCGATCTCGACGGCGCCGGGGATGTGCCCCGACGGATACAGCAACGGGTCTTCGTTAGATTCGACGATCCTTACACCGTCGTCGTCGCCGTGGGCGGCTACCCAATCGGTCGAGACTAGCGCTTCGGCGTTTGCATAGCCTCTCGAGTTGATGTCAGACATGTTTTGCTCCCAATACACTCGATACGGATCTTGTTCAGCGTTGGGACCCGTCCAATGGTTGACGCGAGTACCTATTTTGATCTCGTATCTGCTTGATTTCGGTTCGATTTAAGTCGATTCTATGCTAAAGAGGTTTGCCGAGTTTACAACCGGGCCAATCACCTTGCTTTCTGACCAAGCATTTCAGGTGCTCAGACGCGTACATCGGGGATCGCGATAGCCAATCCGGTCAAAAAATCTAGGCCGCGAACAGGTCTACGTCCGCGTTTCTCCATCGTATCGTTGGTCCCGACGGTCTACGCACCGGCGTTCTTGTTAGCCATCGGCCAAGGCGTACTGATTCCTGTTCTGCCGATTTATGCGAAGGATGAATTCCTCGCGACCGAAGTATTCATTGGTCTCGCCGTAGGGGCCAAGCACCTCGGCACACTGGCATTTGACGTGCCAGCGGGTATTTTGGTGTCCCGTTTCGGAATGTGGCGAACCATGCTCGTGGGCATTCTGCTCTTCGCTATAGCCGCCATAGCCGCTGCGAACAGCCCCAATTTCTCGATGCTGTTCGTGTCCCGCTTCGCTGCGGGTGCGAGCTTCGCGTTCTGGATGATCTCCCGTCACGCATATATCGCCCGCGCCGTGCCCATCCGCCATCGCGGCAAGGCGTTATCGCTTTACGGAGGTACGAGCCGCATCGCAGCGATCATCGGTCCGATACTCGGCGGCGTAGTGGCCGAGTACGTAGACATTCGTGCCCCGTTCTACATACAAGCGGTCATCGCCGTGCTGACGGGTCTTTTCGTGTTCTACGCCATGATTCGAAGCGGCGGCGACAACGTGGAGCCGCAGGGTCATCGCAACGTCTTCGCAAGCATTGGCTCAACCATGGTCGCGCACCGGCACGATTTCATGACCGCCGGATTTGTTGCTGTCATCCTTCAATTCATACGGGCGGCACGGGAGTTCCTGATTCCGGTTTGGGGAGACGAAATGGGCTTGCAAACCGATCAAATCGGCTACGTAGCCAGCGTGTCCTACGCCGTCGACTCGACTATGTTCCCAATAGTTGGCTGGACCATGGACAGGTTCGGCAGAAAATATGTCGGCGTTCCGGCGCTGTTGATAATGGGCTTGGGTCTGTCGTTGCTTCCGTTCGCGGACGGTATGACGATGCTGATGTTGGCAGGCGTGTTAGCCGGATTAGGCAACGGCCTAAGTAGCGGGTTCGTGCTCACCCTCGGATCCGACTTAGCACCGCTTAAAGATCCCGGTGAATTCCTAGGCGTCTGGCGTTTCATATCCGACGTTGGCGGCGCCACGGGACCGCCACTGATAGGAGGAATAGCTCAAATCATGGCGTTGTCGTCGGCAACGTGGTTCACTGGAGGCGTAGCCGGAGTGGGAGCTATCGCGCTGGTCACGCTCGTCAAGGAAACTGTTGCGAGGCGTCGGTTGTTTCAGCGAAGGAGGTAGGTGAGCGTTAGGTTACGCCCTGTTCCACCAGCAACGCTTGAAGATCGCGGATGCACTTAGAGTCCGCCTCCAGGTCGCGACCATCCACCCATTCTTTGAGTTCACCGCTCATGCCTTCAACGGCTCCAACGGCGACGATTTCCCGCACCATCTGCATCGAATCTTCAACGCTGGGCAACAGATTCTCACCGCGCTTCAAAGACATAGCGGCGACAAGACCATAGCCACCCCAATTCGAGCAGCTCGCAACAATCAACTCCGTCGTGGTCGTCACGCACGGGTTCTTCGGCAAGAATTCGTGCTCGATCGTGGGAATGACGTTCTGGAGGTTCCCCATTCCGATCTCGTTTCCGCCGTCGCCGATGCCGACCGAATACGGATGCTGATCAAAGAGATGGTCGATCTTCGCGTTAAATGGAGTTAACTCAATCCCCCGCATATTCCGGTAAGTGCCGTCCCCGATCAGCCCGGCACGTTCAATCGCTACCAGCGCAGATGGTGAGTGTTCTTGTACTAGTTCGTTCGCAAAGTTCGCAGATTCGAAGTGGTTCGTGATCGGAAATTCGATGACTTCGTGTTCGGCGATTGATTTGACAACCTCCAATGAATGTTCGTCGGTCACATATTTGACGTCGTTGCCTAGCTTGGCGAGCGCGTTACCGATGGCGACGGCGCCGGGCGGGCCGTCGGTCTCCGTAGCCCCCGCAGAGATGATGTAAAAGCCCGTCACGATGAAGATCGTGCCCGGATGGTCGAGCAGCAAATCCGCACACGACTCCATATAACCGCCTGGCATGTGTGGCTTGAGCGCAGTCATGCCACGCATGTCGTCTTGCAAGACGATGTCTTCGATTTGGGCGAACGCGTTGTTGGTCATGAAGTGATTTCGCTTTCGTTGATTGATGTCGACCCGCTGGGACTACATCACCGCAAGGTCTTCGTCATGCATGTCGGTCACGAACATGTAACCGGGCGCGTGTGTGATCATCAGTTCGGGTTTCGATGCCATCGCCACCGCTTGAGGCGTCACTCCGCAAGCCCAGAACATCGAAACGTCGTCATCCGATTGCGGTTCCCACGCGTCGCCAAAATCCGGATTCGAAAGATCCGAGATACCAATTTCAGCGGGGTCCCCGATGTGGACAGGGGCACCATGGACAGCGGGGAATCTAGACGTCGCCTGCACCGCCCTGACGACTTTTTCTCGAGGCACCCAGCGATGAGTCACAACCATTGGTCCGCCAAACGGGCCAGCGGGCGCGGTCTGAATGCTCGTCTTGTACATCGCGACGTTTTTGTCGGTGCCGTAGTACGGGAGGTGAACGCCGTTGCGGATCAATGCGTGCTCGAACGTGAAGCTGCATCCGAGGAGGAACGTCACCAAGTCGTCGCGCCAGTGGTCTGAGATGTCTTCCGGTTCCTCGACCAATTCTCCGTTTTCATAAACGCGGTACATCGGAACGTCGCTGCGAATGTCCGAACCTGGTGCTGAAAGGACTGCCTCAGTCTGCCCTGCTTCTAGCACCTCGATGACGGGGCACGGCTTCGGATTGCGTTGACAAAAGACCAAGAACTCAAATGCGAGGTCCTTCGGCAATATTGCAACGTTGGTTTGCACGATATCGGGCGCTGCACCGGATGTAGGTTGCGCGAACTCGCCCGACCTTGAAGCTAGGCGGACATCTTCGCCGCTCATCATTGTGAGATCAAACGCCGTTTCGATCATTCCATAACTCCGTCAATGCGGTTTACTTGCGGATGTGCACTTGGATAAAGTCTATTCCCATCGTGGCGAATCCGTCGGGCTTGTATGTAGTCGTTGACGCGTAATCGCCCAATAGGAGAAGATGCATGCAATTAAGGATTGGATTGGCCGGATACGGTCGGCGCGGGCGAGGTCACATTCACGCCGTGAACGAAATCCCCGTGGCGCGGCTCACAGCTATTTCCGACCCGGTTGAAGCTGCTCGTGCAGCGGCTTTGATCGAACTCGAAGACGTCGCAGTACATCGAACAGTCGCCGATATGGTCGAATCAGGTGATGTAGACGCGGTAATCGTGGCAGCGCCGGCCCACCTCAACGGAGATGTTGCGATCCACGCCATCGAACGCGGGATCCCCGTCCTGTTGGAAAAACCTCCGGCGTTGTCTAGTGCGGGAGTCATGAATCTGCATGAAACGGCACGACGTACCGGCTCTAAGGTAATGGTCGCATTCAACCGTCGCTTCAACCCTCTCATCCAAGCCGCAATCGACGTGATCAAAGAGACCGGACCGCTGCGTCAAATCGTCGCTGAATTCCACAAAGACATCCACGAATTCACGGATGATCCTCGGATCTCGCCTACGATGATGGATTTGATGCTGATGGAATCGCCGATCCATTCGGTGGACATCGTTACCCACTTTGCTGACGCGCCCGTCAGAACCGTACATGCCATCGTCAAGAGGACGGTAAGCGGGCTCCGCGACGTTCACGCTGCACTGGTCGAATTCGAGAACGGTGTCGTGTGCCAGTTAACCGCCGCATACACCTCAGGCGGCCGGCTCGAGCGCTACGAACTACACGGAGATTACGTTTCGGTCTACCTCGAAGGTGTTCAGCGTGGATGGATCTTGAAGGATGGTGAACGCACAGAACTAAACGCTGCCTACGAGTCGGGGATCGATACTCTCGCCCAAGCAAGACACTTCGTCCGTAGCGTGATCGACGATGTTAACTATCCTCCGCCAGCCGCAACATTAAAGTCTTCCGTTGCTACGCTGCATCTATGCGAAAGTATCATTAACAGCGTAGATTAAAAGCTATAACGAACGAGATGAAGATTTCGTGACTACCGCCGAACAGTACAGATCGACATCGCTTCACCTTTACGACCAAGCCATCGAAGAACTCGACGAAGGGGACTTACTGCAGGCATCCGAAAAGCTCTGGGGAGCCGCGGCTCAGGCTTTAAAGTCCGTTGCTGAAAGGCGAGGATGGAAGCACGATTCGCATGCGCAGTTCTACAACATCATGGCCGCGCTGGAACGAGAGACCGATTCCGATCGCCTACGTCGAGATTTTGGGATCGCGGCGGAATTACACACGAATTTCTACGAAAACTGGCTCAACGAGGATCAAATCCGTAGACGTGCGGAAGACGTACGCCATTTCATCCGACAGTTGGATCGTCTGGACTAGCCATACGGCCACGAATATAGACTCATCCAATCGACATCACCGATTGGAATGGGTTTAATGCAATGAAGATCGCCCGCATCGACCAGTTTTCCCCACGGCAACGCACGCGCTTGGTGCGCATTACCACCGATACGGGCATTGAAGGTTGGGGCGAGAGCACGCTGGAAGGAAAGCCAAACTCGGTTCCGGCGGCGATCGACGAGTTTGCAGGATATCTCATCGGCAAAGATCCGCTACGTATCGAACATCACTGGCAACAGATGTATCGCTCCTCCTTCTTCCGCGGCGGTGCACACAATATGTCTGCTATCGCAGGTTTGGACGCCGCACTTTGGGACGTTGCTGGCAAGCACTACGGCGTCCCCAGTTACATGCTTCTCGGCGGTAACGTACGTGATCGCATCCGTGTTTACGCTCATTGGGGCATCCGCGACGCGTCCAACGACGAAGCACTGGAAGCGGCTCGAATCCGATTGGACATGCTGAGCACCATGGGTTACACCGCGTACAAATCTGGCCCTGAAGGGTTCTGGCGAGCGCACGAGCCTCCGTCGCGGATTGACAAGTTTGTCGAAGCGGCCTACATGATGCGGGAATGGGTGGGCGATGATGTCGAGCTCTGTTTCGACTTCCACGGCAAGATGGCCCCTGGCTTGGCGATCGAAGTCTGCAACGAACTTAAAGGCATGCGCCCGATGTTCGTCGAGGAACCTGTGCCACAGGAAAACAAAGACGCCCTGAAGTTGGTGTCTGACCATGTTCCCTTCCCTATCGCAACCGGCGAAAGACTGTTGACACGCTGGGAGTTCCGGAGAGTAATCGAACAACAATGCGTTTCTTTGTTGCAGCCGGACGTCGCTCACTGCGGAGGCATCACCGAGTTGAAGAAGATCGCCAACTACGCCGAGGTCTATTACCAACACATCATGCCCCACTGCGCTATCGGACCGCTCGCGTTGGCAGCTTGTATGACAGTCGACGCTGTTGTGCCCAATTTCCTAGTTCAGGAGCAAGTGGATCAAGCTCTCGGTGACGGCATCATCAAGAAAGACTGGCAGGTCAAAGACGGCCACATCGATCTGTGGGACGAGCCGGGGTTGGGCGTGGAAGTTGATGAAGCCGAAGCGACAAAAGTTTTCGAAGGTGACGCAATGGGCTATCACCGCGAATTGGGCGGTGAAACCTACTTCGCCGACGGTTCCGTAGCCGATTGGTAGTCGCAACCCGAGACATTAAGTCAAATGAGCCTCGATATCGCCATCATCGGTGGACTGATGGGGACAATTGCCGCGGTCCTATTCCTGCAAATTTGGGAGGTTGCTAGGCCACGCCATGACAATATCCGAATCGTGATGGTGATCGGATCGGCCTTCGCGACCAAACCCTTTGCGCAACAGTTTTACGGACGGTTTGTCCTATTCCTAGTTGGCATTTGCTACGGAATATTCACCTCTGCCGTGATCTACGCCTTCGAATCGGAGTCAATCGGTTGGCTAGTAGGTCCCGTCGTCTCCGTGCTGCTATGGGTGTTGACTGGAGCAACGCTGACGTATTTCCGCATCTTGCATCCGAAAATTCGCAGCGGCGAAATCAAAGCGCCCGGTCCTTTTGCTCTCGGTTATTCACGACAGAGCGCGGTCATGTTACTCGTCGCGCACCTGATCTTTGGGACCGTCTGCGGCGCGGTTTACGGCACGATCGGTTGATTACGCAAAAACGTTGCCACCGTATGCGGACTTGAGCAGGTCTCCCTCTTCGAAGCGGGAGAAACGCAGAGGACGTAGATCGAACGTCGTTTTCTCCGCACCTGTCACCAACTCAGCTAGTGAAAGACCGATGGCTGGCGACATCTTGAAGCCATGGCCTGAGAAACCAGCGCCTACGACCACGTTGTCGAACCCGGGGACTCGGTCAATGACCGGATTCCAATCTGGTGAAACAGTGAACAGCCCCGACCAACCGCCAGCCCAGTTTGCCTCGGCGTAAGCAGGGATGATGTCTGCGAGAATGCCGATGCCTTCTGCTACGACTTCGGTGTCGACGCCTTGGTTGTAAGTGTCCCTGTCGACCGCGTCTTCTCGATAACCGATTAATGCGTAACCCGGTGTATCGGGACGAGCGGAGAGTCCAGATGGAATGTCTACGACTATCGGGTGAAACGCATCAGCAACTTCATCAAATCCGTTTTGTTGTTGAAGTCGAATCACTTGATGCCGAACGGTGTAGATCGGAAGTGGATCACAGATCTTCTCAAGCAAAACGTTCGTCCAAGGGCCGGCAGTAAGAACGATCTTGTCGGCGTATATGTCGCCTTCATCGGTTCGCACGCCAACTCCGGCGCCGTTTTCGGTGAGGATCTCGTCAACGGAGATGCCTAATCGAACGATTGCGCCTTGTTCTCGCGCCGAGTTCGCGAAACCGCTTGTGACGAGGTGCGAATCAGCAAAACCTGCTTTGCCTTCCCAAACGATGCATTCGTTCTCGCCGAACTCCATGTACGGCCATCGTCGTGAAACCTCGTCGACGTCGAACACCTCAGTCTCCACCCCTACCGACTTTGCGAGGTCGACGTTGATGCGGGCGGCCTCTTCGTTGCCGGCCCCGGGCAGCAGCAACCAATCGTTCTGTTGGTAACCACTGGGCGCACCCACTTCCGCTTCGAAGTCAGCCATTACTCCCCTGCTCCACCACGCCATCTCCGTAGTTACGCGGTTAGAGTAGTGCATCCGAAGGATCGTCATTGAACGACCGGTGGATCCGGATGCCAACGTGTCGCGTTCCAACAGGATGGTGTTCGTAACACCGCGATCCGCTAGATAATGGAGCGTCGCACATCCCATGACACCGCCGCCAATGACTATGGCATCATAGTTTTCGCTCATCTGAGGAGCCCTTGCGAAGGTTTACGAGACCTGCGGTCGCTTCGATGTCCAAGGTCGCGCCAATTCGTATGCGCGTGCAGCTCGGAACACGATCGGATCGTCATTAACCGGTCCGATGAGCTGCAATCCCAATGGCATGCCACTGTCGCTGAAACCGCACGGTACCGATGCTGCTGGGTTCCACAATATGTTCCAGAGAGCGGAGAACGGTATTGCGGACGGATTGGCGATACCCTCTTCCAATTTGTGCCCGCCAACTTCCATCGGTGTTTGGCGATGCGGCCAAGCCTCAACAGCTGTCATCGGTGTAACTAACAAATCAATCTCTTCGAAGAGCTGACCTACTTGGATCCGATGTACTTCCGCTTGACGCAACGCCAGCGCATAGTCGGCACCGGTAACTTGGTACCCGGCTTCAACCATCTCCATCGTGTAATCGGTCAATTGAACGTCGGGATCTTCGGCCAAATGTCCGTACATCGCAATCTGGCCGGCGGTCCAGATAATCCACCAGTAGCTCGTTGGGAACGGATCGAAACTCAGATCCACAGCCGTCACCGAAGCTCCGGCGTCCTCAAGTCCTTTGAGCGCCTCTTCCGTTACTCGAGCTACGTCGTCATTCATGTACGCGTGCCCTAGATCCATCGAAAACCCGACCTTGAGCCCTTCGATGCCGTCTTCCAACCCTGACAGACAATCCGGAACGGGCGTCTTCAGCGATCCTGGATCGCGTGGGTCGTGGCCGGATATGGCCATATGCATGATCGCCGAAGATCGAACATCTTGCGACATCGGACCCGTAGTGCTCGTGGAGTTGTACGAAGGCATAGAACGCCCGCCGTAGCGCGGAGTTCGGCCGTGGGTCGGTTTGTGCCCGAATATGCCGGTAAACGACGCCGGGAGACGTACCGATCCGCCCCCGTCAGTCCCCGTTCCCAACGAGCACATCCCTGCTGCGATGGCTGCCGATGTTCCTCCACTTGATCCGCCGGGATGACGTGTAACGTCCCATGGGTTGTTTGCTGTGGGGAAAATGTCGGTGAAAGTCTCTGCCGAGTTGCCGAATTCAGGCGTGTTGGTCTTGCCCAGAATCACGGCGTCTGTGGTTCGAAGGCGTTCGACCACCGCAGAGTCGAAATCCGGCACCCAATCTTTAAACGCAGAACAACCCAGAGCAGTCCTTAAACCTTCGGTGAGTTCCAGATCCTTCACACAGATCGGCACACCGTGCAGCGAACCCGGTTCTTCTCCGGCCGCCAGCTTTCGATCGCATTTCGCCGCTGCGGCGAGCGCGCCCTCGGCGTCGGGGGTGACGAATGCGTTGAGTTGCGAATCGAGTTCGTCGATGCGACGGAACGACGCTTCGACAAGTTCCACCGATGAAATCTCCTTGTCGATAATCATCTGGCGCTGTTCATGCGCCGGCAAAAACATCAGGTCGCGATCGTTCATGGGTTTCCTCGTTTTATTGGTCTGTTTGGGGATGTTCAAGTGCGAACTGTAGGTAATTGCAGTTCGATCACGGATTTCATTTTTTCGAGTTCTTGTTGATTTTGCTTGCGCATCATCGCCTTGCTGATGAAACCGGTTACCGCGAACATGATCGCCGTAAACGTGCTGTCGGAGAACGCTGTCCGCGTCATGCGGAACAAAGTCCCATTGCCAGACGGTTGGCATAGATACTCGGCACGTATCGGATACGGCCCTTCAATCGTGTGATACTCGAAGGCGCCGTCACGTGGATCACAGACGTCGACTTCCATGATGATTTCGTTCTCTTTACCGCCGAACTCGTACAGCATCCCCCAAGTGTCGTGCGGACGTGGTATCTCAAGTTCCTGACGCCTTATCCAAGCAGCGTTACGGACTCCGTTGACCCAGTAAATTTTGTTGCTCGGCTCCGTTACCCAACGGAAGACGAGATCCGGGCTCACGTTGATTTGTATCTGTACTGTTGTTCCGATCTCGGCCATGAGAAACCCGCTTTGTTTATCTGACAGTCGCGCCGCGTTCACGCGACCATCCGATGTGCGATTTCAGTTCATTATCCCGCCGCCGTTCACGTTCAACGCCTGCCCCGTGATCTCCGAAGCATCGTCCGAAGCTAGGAACGCAACGGCTTTGCCGACATCTTCGGGCGTTTGTTCCCGGCCAAGCGGCATCGTCCCCTTGATCTGCATCTCAAATATCTCGCGGATCGACATGTGAGCAAGATCTGGGTTCAATGATTTGTGATTCTCAGCAATGGCTTGCCACATCGGAGTCCACAAACGCCCTGGGCAAACGGCATTCACATTGATGTTGAACTGGCCGAGATTCATAGCCAACCAGTGCGTCCACTGGATCGCAGCGGCTTTGGAAACCATGTACGGGCCTTGTGCGCTGCCGCGTCCGACATCTGGAACACCCCGCGGCGCACGGCCGCCGTGGGAAGCGATGATCACGATCTTCCCGTACATTCGTTCTTTCATATGATCTGCAACCGCATCGGCAGTATTGACAACACCCCGGACGTTGACTTCCCAAGTCATGTCCCAATCCGCATCGATGTAGTCTCTCCTGGACATGAAACCCGGTCCGCCGATCACCCCCGCGTTGGGAACGCAAATATCGAGTTTGCCGAACGTCTCAATCGCATTTTGGGCAACTTCGGAAACCGAATCGATGTCGGTGACGTCACCTCCAGCAGCGAACGCTTTGCCTCCGCCCTCGTTGATCTCAGCCGCGACCGCCTCGGCATTGGAAGAATCGACATCAGAGACACACACCTCTGCCCCACGAGAGGCGAGAATCATGCTGATCCCGCGGCCAATCCCTCTGCCACCACCGGTAACCAAAGCACTTTTGCCCCCGAGTTGCTGCGGTGTGGATTCTGCCATTGTTGATCTCCCGTAAATTCCAAACGTGGCGTTATGATTCAGTCTGCGTAAATGATAAGACAAACCAATCGACATAACCGCCCATCAACTGAAGCAGCTTCGAGGCGGTGAATCGACAGAACCCCGAGGTTAGGAATGAGTTCGATAAGAGACGATGCACTAGCTAAGGCGCGCACTCTCGCGGCCGCATACGGACACAATCTAGAACGTCCGGTGGTTTACACGCAAGCTGTTTCTCTGACGGGGCGATTGCTGTTGGCAGATGTGGACGACTCGTATCCAGACCCGCGAGCGGAGATTGAACAGATTACTTCAGAATATGTCGAGAATCCGGACGGCACTTTCGACGCCGAAGACGGCACCGCGAACTATGCCGGGGTTAACTGGGCATCCATGATGGCCGACGACCCGTGTTATCGCAACCTATTGATTGCGACCGCTGATCGGTTCATGGAGTTAGACGAAGACGGTTTTGCCAGCGTCCTCGACCGCGATTACCGAGTGGAGGACATGTTTTTCGCAGGAACCATTCTTCAACGCGCCACGCACCTGACAGGTGATGCCCGTTACGTCGACCTTGCTGGCGAGTTCGTGCTGGAGTGTGCCAACAGATTGCTGCAGTCTAACGGTCTCTACTGGCATTGCCTTTCGTCGCCCTACTACTGGGGACGTGGGAACGGTTTCGCCGCGTTAGGTTACGCCGAGACTCTCGTCGCATGTCAAGGCGACCTCAGGCAGAAGTTGATCGACCGACACCTAGAGCATCTCAACGGATTGCGAGAACACCAAGACGACGATTCCGGAATGTGGCACCAAGTCGTAGATCGCCCCGACTCCTACACCGAGAGTAGTTCGACGTGCATGATCGGCATATCAATCGCACTTGGAATTCAGCACGGTTGGTTGAATGCAAATGATTGGAGCGAAGTTTTGTCTCGCGCTTGGGCGGGAATCTCAGACGGCATCGACCAACACGGTGGAGTGCTACGTGTTTGCGTCGGAACAGGCCCGTTGGAAAACTTGAACGAGTACCTGATCCGCGATTCAGTCACTGGACTCGATGATCGTGGGGGCGCGATGGCGCTTTGGTTCGCAGTCGAAATGGTTAAATGCGGACTGTGATTCGCGATCAAAACCATTCAATCGCGCAAGTTCGAAACAATCGGTAACTACACTGAAACTAAGCGGCGAATAACGTTTCGCCACTAGATTGAAGCGCGTTCTACGCGACCGAAGGCTAATCAGACACATTGAAACGCAATCTCCACAACGTCGAGTTGGAAACCGTAGTTAGCCTCAGCAAACGGCGAGGCTTCATATTCCAGAGCAGCGAGATCTACGGCGGAATCGGAAGCCTTTACGACTATGGACCAGTTGGTGCCGAGCTCAAACGCAACGTCAAAGATCAGTGGTGGAAATCGATGGTGAGGGACCGCGAGGATGTGGTCGGTATCGACGCGTCCATTTTGATGCACCCTGATGTTTGGGTAGCGAGTGGGCACGTCGATAGTTTTACCGACCCTTTGGCAGAGTGCCACGATTGTAATCGCAGGTACCGGGCGGACATGCTCGAGGGAGTCGGATGTCCCGATTGCGACAGCATTCTGACAGAGCCGCGTCATTTCAACCTGATGTTCCGAACTCATATCGGTCCCGTTGAAGGCGACGAAAACATCGTTTACTTGCGCCCCGAGACCGCTCAGGCTATGTTCGTCGACTTCGACAACGTGGTTAACAGCAGCCGCGTACGCATCCCATTCGGAATCGCGCAACAAGGTAAGTCATTCCGCAACGAAATCACGCCGGGGAACTTCACATACAGAACGCGTGAATTCGAACAGATGGAGATGGAGTACTTCTGCGAACCGGGTACGGATGAAGAGTGGCATCGCTACTGGATCGATTTTTCGATGGACTGGTTTGCGGGGCTTGGACTTAGGCGCTCAAAGTTGCGTGTCCGCGAGCACGGAGCCGATGAGTTGCCCCACTATTCCAAAGGGAGCGCCGATGTCGAGTTTCTATACCCGTGGGGATGGGGCGAGCTGGAGACGATCTCGAATCGCACCGACTATGACCTCAAAGCCCACATCGAGAAATCAGGGAAAGACTTGTCGTATTACGACCAGCCGAACAACAAGCGATACGTGCCATACGTCGTCGAACCTGCGATGGGTGCCGACAGGTCTGCCCTAGCCTTCCTCATCGACGCATACGACGAAGAAGAGGTCAACAACGACAAGCGAGTAGTTTTGCGGTTCCACCCAAACATCGCGCCTTACCAAGTCGCCGTGTTGCCTTTGAGCCGAAACGCCAAACTGACGCCGAAGGCGCGCGAGGTCTACGATGCCGTTCGTTCCCGGTTCAGTACGCAATACGACGAAACGCAGAGCATTGGTCGGCGGTACCGAAGGCAGGACGAGATCGGGACGCCATTGTGCGTGACGGTCGATTTCGAGACCGTCGAGTCTGATGACGCGGTCACGATCCGGCACCGCGACACGATGGCGCAAATCAGAGTACCCGTCGCCGGTTTGGTGAACGCGCTACAGGACCAACTGGACGAGATACAGGCAGACGTTCTGGCCGAGTAACCGATGTCGGCGACGCCTAGCCCAATACTCGGGAACTGTGGTCCTTTCGTTTACGTATCATCTATCAGAAGAAAGCACGAATCGATAGGCGGTGAGAATTTGAAATCGCTAACGCGACGATCACCCTTCGCGCAAATCGCGGCATTTTTGATTGGGTTTATGTTCATCGTCGGAATTGTCGCCTGCGGCAGTGACACCCAACCTACCGCCGACCCGGCTCAGGACACGCCCGAAGCCGCGACCAAGACCGAAACCGAGACTGAATCTGCCGCTCCCGCAGATGAAACCAAATCAACGGGCTTCCCAGACACCTTTGAGTCGGAGACGTTCGATGGATTTGGCGATAGCACGGGCTTCGCTGGAACCACCTTCGCCCACGGCACTTTCGACACCCGCGAATACGAAGGCAAACCGATCGTCGTCAACTTCTGGTTCCCATCCTGTCCGCCGTGTCGAGCAGAGTTGGAGCACTTCGAGGAGGTATATCAAGAGTTTGGTGAACCGTCGGGCAGTGATATCCAATTCGTCGGAGTTCAGCAACTCGGCCTCGACTCGATCGAAGATGGCGCTGATCTGTTTGCGGAACTAGGTGTTACGTTCCCCGGCTTGCCTGACAACGCCTCTTCGATTCAGATCGCCTACAGCGTGTTCTCGTATCCGACAACGGTGTTTCTGGATCGTAACCACAATGAGCATCGGGTGTGGCAAGGTGCGATCGACAAGGAAAATCTGGCTGAGATCGTCCAAGAACTGGCGGCTGGCGGTTCCGTGCAGATCGAGGAAGAGTCGCAACCCGCGGAAGGCGAAGCCGTAGCAGTGGATTTGGAATCCGATGCCGATGAAGCCGAAGATCCGGAACTGGTGGTTCCAGAAACGATATACGCTGACACAGAAACGTTCGCCGGGTTTGGTGACGCCCCTGGATTCAAAGGAGACACTTTTAACCACGGCCCTTTTGATCTCAGTCGGCACGAAGGCAAACCTGTTGTCATCAACTTCTGGTTCCCATCGTGCCCGCCGTGCCGCGCCGAAATTCCCAACTTCGAACACGCGTATCAGACTTGGGGCGCGCCCGGCAAAGATCAGATCGTTTTCATCGGCGTACAGGCCGTGGGTTTCGACACTGCGGCCGATGGTGTGGAGTTCTTAGGCAAGATGAAAGCCACGTATCCAGCGATACCCGACATCGGCAGCGCCATCCACCTCGCTTACCAGATCACCAGCGCACCCACCACATTCTTCCTAGACCGAGACCACAACGTCTTGAGCGTGCATCAGGGCTACATCAGACATACCCAACTGCAAGACATGCTTGTGCAGTTAGTCGAGGCGTAAAACCGCCAAAAACACGCAATCCTGATCGGTCAAGTGAACTCTAACCGACAGGATCTCAGTCCAACTGCCGCAACCGCGGATCCAGCTGGTCCCTCACCCAATCGCCCAGGAAGTTAAAGGCGAGAACCACCAAGAATATCGCCATCCCTGGGAAAACCGTCTGCCACCAGGCGGCTTCCACGTACTCTCTGCCCTCTGCGATCATCACACCCCAAGCCGGCGTGGGAGCGGGTATACCAGCACCAATGAAGCTGAGCGAGGCTTCCGCAAGGATCAATTGCCCGACTCTCAAACTGGCTATCACGAATATCGTGTTGATAAGACCCGGCAAGAGATGTCTGAAGATGATGCGGAATGTCGACGATCCTGCCACCCGCGCGGCAGCCACAAAGTCCCGTTCCTTGAGGCTCAACACCTCGCCACGTAGGTTTCTAACGTAACCACTCCATGCGAGGAGGATCAGCAAAAAAATTATCAGGTTCAGACTTGCTTCGAAAATGATGACCGCAACCATCGCGAGCAAAAGGAAAGGTACCGCGTACCAAACGTCGACCATCCTCATCAAGAATTCGTCGACGATCCCTCCGTAGTACCCGGATATAACGCCAATCGTGACGCCGAGGATCAGGCCCGAGAATAGAGCTACCGAAGTTACGACCAACGAAACCCGGGCACCGTGGATGACGCGGCTCAACACGTCTCGACCTACGTGGTCGCCACCCAGCAGGAAACGATTACCTGGGTCCTTCCCCTCGCTGCCTTCAGCGCGGAACATTGCCTGAGTGTGGTCCTGAGTTGACCAATAGTCTGAGTTGGAACCAAAAATACGCGGCGGTGCGTTACGGAACCTGATGTCCTGCTCGATTTCGTCGTACGGTGCCAGTTGATCCGCGAAAACACCAGCCACAATCAAGACCAGCATTATGAAGGCCGGAATCAATGGCCATCGGCGGAGGATGTACCAAGCGTAGACCAGCGAGAAACGGGATCCTAAGGCGGTCGGTGCGGCGGCAGCTTGAGTGCTGCTTGAGTCTTGTGCTGTGGTTTCGGAGGCCATATTCGCCGTGAGTTTGTAGTCAGTAGCGGATCCGCGGATCGATCACAGCGTACAGAACGTCGGTGACGAAATTGACCGTCACGAATACAACCGCAAAGAAGAGCACGGTCGCGGTGAGGATCGGGAAATCGTTGTCTTGGACCGCTTGAATCGCAAGGCGTCCCAAACCGGGCCACGAGAATACGGCCTCTATCACAACGCTCCCAGTGATCAACCCTGCCATCATGAGCGATGACACAGTTAGTGGTGGTATCAGTGCGTTTCGGAACGCATGCTTCCAAATGATCTTCGTCCCACCGACGCCTTTAGACCGAGCAAGCTTTACAAACTCGGAATCGAGAACTTCTAACATTGCCGAGCGCGTCAATCTCAAGTAAACCGCGGCGGCACCCCAGGCGACGGCGAAGGCCGGCATAACGAAAAAACGCAAGTTTTCCCAAGAAAAGAAAAACGCTTCCGTGGTCCCACGCGTCCCGAATGGCAACCAACCCAACTGCTTGTTGAAAATCAGAATCATCATCAATCCCAGCCAGAATGTCGGCAACGATTGGCCGACTAGCGCAAAAGCACGACCCATATAGTCCCAAACGCTGCCACGCAATACCGCGGACAACACACCTAGTGGCACTCCCATGATCGTGGCTAAGACCCAAGACACAACACCAAGTTGAACCGTCGCTCCCATCTTCTCCCCGACAACTCTCGTCACCAATTGTTCGGCTAACAAAGTCCTGCCGAAATCACCTCGAAGAAGGTCTGTCACCCACAAAAGGTATTGAACCACCAACGGTCGGTCCAAACGAAGCTTCTTTTTCAAAGCTTCTTCCTGCTCGGGAGTGACGCCGTAGCCGCCGGGCTTCGCGTACAGCAAAAGAGGATCTCCCGCCGCTCTTGACAATGCAAAAACGATAGCGGTAGCCGCGAGAACTGAAAGTATGCCGGCGAAGAATCGGCGTATCAGGAACTTTCGCACTTGATTGCTCTATCCAAACGATGTACTTGAGCGACGCGACCGACGGATCGATCGCGTCGCCCTCGACGAATCCGCGTCGTCGAACCGACGCGCGGTTCATCGCAATGCTTCACCGCGTCGCACACTTTGCTTCAAGCATGCGACACAGTGAAGTTGGCTAGTGTTACCTCGCTGGAACGATCAGCTCCGGCGATGTATACGGTGCCTGAGGACCAGGTCTCATCGGCCAATCTTCGATCGCGTTCGGGTTGTATGCCGATACGAACGGAAGGGCGACGATGCCGATCTTCAACTGCTGCTCCCACAGGTAGTCGGCGAGAGCGACGTTGTACTCTTTGCGCTTCGCAGGGTCGGTCTCAGCAGCTACCTTTTGAACGGTCTCCAAGATGAACGGGATTTCGATGTGACAGCCGAAACCACCTCGAGTCAAACTCGTCTCCTCTTCTCCGGTCACCCAGTCGTATGGTTTCCAGAGGTCAGACCGACACCATTGAATTGACGGCGTTGTATTAGTTCGACCCACCAAGCTCGGACGGATGATCGAGTAGGCGATCTTGATGACACTTGTTTCGATTCCGAGCTGATTGATGAAACCAGCCGCGGCGTCAGCGATTTCAGTGAATTCAATACGCGACGTGAACCCGTAGATCGGCATGTCGAAACGCTTGCCATCTTCGTCTCTCGGGTAGCCCGCCTTGTCGAGGTACTCGTTTGCCATCACGGGGTCGTACGGAATCTTCCACTTGTCGTCCCAGTCGGTGTCGATTATGTGGAACATACCAACGTAATACGGATTGGCGTTGTTGCCGTAGAGCGACTCGTTCACCAAGTCTCGGTCGATCGACATCGCGATCGCCCAACGTACGAGCCGGGCTTGTTCCATGTCGTCAATGCCGTCCGGGTTGTTTCCATCATTCGGTTTGAACGGGTTTCCGATCCAAGGAATGTCGTGAACAAACGTCACGGGCGCCGTTGGCTCGCCGGTCTTGACTTGCGTCGTTTCCCAGTAGTTGCCAGCCATCTGGAGCGGGACACCGCTTTGGCGGCCTGTCGTCACCGACTTGAAGCCATCTCGCGTCAAGGGGCCGATTTCACGAACCGGAAGCACTGCCCAATCTGCGCCGCCAGACCGTAGCGCGGATATGCGAGCTACCGTCTCGGGGACGTCGATCAGACGGAGAGTCGGGACGTTGGCTACCTTGTCCCAGTGCGTGTCTTGCGCGATCAGCGTGGCGCTGTCAGATTGACGCCATTCTTGGACCGTGTAAGGCCCGGTACTGATTACGTTTTCGCGCATCCAGTCTGCACCCATCTCGTCGAATGCCTTCTTCGAGAAGACACCAAATGCGTCGCCAGCCTGGTTGAACAACAATGTCGTCCAACGTGGTTCCGGTGCGTTGAAGTTGAGTATTACCGTGCGGTCGTCTGCGGCTTCCGCTGCGTCCATGAACGCTGCGAAGTCACCTGCTTGGCCGTGAATACTCTCGGGCGTAACCGCAGCGTTGGTGTCGTTCAAGCTCCAAACGAAGTCATGGGCAGTCAATTCGCCCCAACCGTCGTGGAACTGGACACCGCTTCGGAGAGTGACAGTAGCCTGCGACCCATCGGGAGAAACCTCCCAGCTCTCTGCGAGCCATGGGCCAACCAGCGTTCCATCATCATTTGGCCTGAATAGCTGCTCAGACACACCCCAATACATCAGCGATTCCGGCGCCTGCGAGCGGTTAATCCCAACACCAGGTGCAACACCCTCAGGAATCATCACCAATGTGCCAGCCGGCGACTCCGTTTGAGGTAGTTCTTGCCGCGCCGGTTCCGGAGTAGCAGTCGGTTCGACCTCTTCCTTCTCCACCATCACCTCAACCACCTTCTCGACCTCTACGACCTTCTCGACTTCGACAACCTTCTCAACCTCAACCGTTACTTCCACTTGTTTTTCGACCTCGACTTGCTTTTCGACGACCACCGTCTCCCTGACAATGACCGTCTCGGGATCACCGGCACAAGCCCAAGCCGTGGCGGCCACCAAAGACGCAACCGCGTAGAGCAAGTACCTCGGTTTGATTCGCGATCTCAAGGCAATTACCTCCCTTGGTTATATCGACCTCGAAAGCTGGGCGGACGCGTTGGACCCGCGCAGCATCGACTCGTCGCGAGAATGAAGCACGCGCGACGTTCCGCGCAGTATACACCAATCCCACCACCAACGAATCAATCCTCTACATGGCGGTCGCTGAGTGCCGACAACGACTTTGCGACGAATATCGGCAATTTGCCTAGGGCGCCGCGTGACTGCGCCCTAGGCGTTCAAGATTCCTCCCGCTACCTATCCGCAGGAGTAATCAGTTCGGGCGAGTTAAACCCACCGAACACGTGCGGTCGCATCGCCCATCCTGCGATCGAGTTGGGGTTGTACGCCGAAACCACCGGCAGCGACACAATACCGATCTTCAACTGCTGCTCATACAAGAAATCGGCCAGATCTTTGTTGAGCTCGGTGCGTTTTGCAGGGTCTGGTTCGGCAGCTACCTTCTGGACGACGTCCAGTATGAATGGAATCTCCATGTGACAGCCGAAACCACCACGGGTCAAGCTGGTCTCTTCTTCCCCTGTGACCCAGTCGTACGGCTTCCAAAGATCGGAACGGCAGAACATCGTCGCCGGTGTCGTCGTGCTCCGAGCGACCAAACTCGGGCGCACGATAGCGTACGCCACCTTCACGATGTTGGTCTCGATTCCGATCTGGTTGATGAAACCGGACGCCGTGTCAGCGATCTCTGCCCAGTCCGGGACCGACGTAAACGCATAGATGGGCATGTCGAAGCGCTTTCCGTCCTTGATCGGATAACCGGCTTGATCTAGGAATTCGTTTGCCTTCGCAGGATCGTAGGGAATGCGCCATTTTTCGTCCCAGTCCGGCGAGTTCGTGTGAAACATGCCGACGTGGTATTCGTTGGCGTTATTGCCGTATAGCGATTCGTTGACCAAAGTACGGTCGATTGACATCGCAACCGCCCATCGAACTAATCGCGCTTGCTCCATGTCATCCATGCCAGTCGGGTTGTTGCCATCGTCCGGACTGTGCGGGTTACCGATCCAAGGGATGTCGTGCACGAATGTCACGTGCGTGATTGGCTCGCCGGTTTTCACCAGCGTCGTCTCCCAATAGTTGCCCGCCATGTTCAGCGAGACACCGCGCTGGCTGCCGGGCGAAAGGCGCTCGAAGCCATCTCGTGTCATCGCCTTCATCTCACGTACCGGCAAGATTGCCCAGTCGGCACCCCCAGATCGGAGCGCAGAGATTCGTGCGACGGTTTCCGGAACGTCAAGGATGCGTAGCGTAGGAACTTCACCGGTCTTGTCCCAGTGCGAGTCCTGCGCATGGATCACGGCGCTGTCGGATTGTCGCCAATACTCGACGGCGTATGGTCCAGTACCGATGATGTTCTCTCGCATCCAGTCAGCCCCCATCTCGTCGTATGCCTTCTGCGAGAAGATGCCAAACGCATCGCCAGCTTGGTTAAACAGGAGCGTGGTCCAACGTGGCTCAGGGGCATTGAAGTTAAGAATCAGCGTGCGATCGTCAGCCGCTTCAGCGGCATCCATGAACGCTGCGAAGTCACCTGCCTGACCGTGAATGCTCTCCGGCGTCACCGCAGCGTTGGTGTCGTTCAAACTCCAAGCAATATCGCCGGCGGTGAGTTCCCCCCAGTTGTCGTGGAACTGAACTCCGCTCCGAATCGTGACTGTGGCCTGAGAGCCGTCGGAACTGAGTTCCCAACTTTCAGCCAGCCAAGGACCGACTAGAGTTCCGTCATCGTTCGGCCGGAACAATTGTTCGGTCACTCCCCAGTTCATAAGCGTTTCGGGAGCCTGCGAGCGGTTAATCCCAACTCCTGGCGGTATGCCGCCCGGAATCATTACCAATGTCCCGGCAGGAGATTCAGAGTCGGGCAACTCACCCATTGCCGGTTCTGGCTCTGCAGTCGGTTCGACCTCCTCCTTTTCCACCATCACCTCCACAACCTTCTCGACTTCTACCACCTTCTCAACCTCAACTACCTTCTCGACTTCCACCTCTACGGTGACCTGTTTCTCAACCTCGACCTGTACCTCTTTCTCAACCTCTACTACGACCGTCTCTTTAACAATGACGGTCTCGGGTTCGGCGGCACAAGCCCAGGCGATCGCAGCAAGCAAAACCGCAATCGCTCCAATTTGATATCTGCATTTGATTGGTGTTTTCACGCCGACGTACCCCCTATCGTGTTGGTGACCGATGCCAACGAGATCAACAGGACTCTCGTCGGCGAATCGCAATGAAAAAATGACATCACGATCAGATATCGGCGTTATTCGTCGTATCGTGCGCGCAGTTTACACCAAAACCATTCATATTGGTGTATCACATAGTCGAGAAGCGCCATTGCATCTGTTGTAACTGAGTATTTGGCTCGAGCTGGATTTACGCTCCAGTCACCACTGAACTTCAACTGAAAGGGCGAATAATTCGAAGGAAATTGGTCGTCTGTTATAGTTTTCGTAGCAAGCCGTTGCCGATTCGTCTAGTGGTAGGACACCAGACTCTGGATCTGGGAGCGCGGGTTCGAATCCTGCATCGGCAGCCAACCAACCCGGAGGATGCAGCATCATGCCACGTCCTCGCACCATTGCGGTGGCCCGTTCGTCTAGTGGCCCAGGACACGGCCCTCTCAAGGCTGAAACAGGGGTTCGACTCCCCTACGGGCTACCATCTCATCGGTGCTTCGATTGAACCAACTGGCTGACGTCGACGATCCGCGGTTGACGTTGCTTTAACATTCCCTCAACCCTCGAAGATTTCTAAATCCGTATCCTCGGAGGCAAATATGAGATCTGGCGGCATGGGAGGCCCTGGTTTAGGTCCGATGGGCCCGATGCTTGAAGAAACGCCTCGTCGTCGTATCCCACGCAATACGCTTCGACGAGTCGTCGCGCTTTACGCCGACTACAAGTTGAAACTGGGGATCGTCGCTCTGCTCGTTTTGGTGACCGCGGCCCTGGGCGTCGTTACTCCCCTGCTCATCCAACGCGTCATCGACGATGCGTTGCCTCAACAGGACATGGGCCTTCTCATTTGGCTGATCTTCGGCATGGTCGCCGCCGCGGGTATCGCAGGTGTCCTCAACCTCATCCAGTCGAGACTCAACGCCTCGGTCGGATTCAAGGTGATGGAAGACATGCGGCACACCGTCTACAACCACCTCCTCAAACAACCCATCTCCTTTTTCTCATCTACCAAAACCGGCGACATTCAATCTCGGCTCTCCAACGACGTATCGAGCACACAGTTGGTGCTGACCGACACCGTAGTCAACATCCTCTCCAGTATCACGATCGTCGTAGCCGCTTTGGTAGCCATGTTGATCCTGTCATGGGAGTTGACGATCGTAGCCGTCTGCACGTTGCCGATTTTTGCATATCTATCGCGGATCGTCGGCGCGCGCCGACGCCGTTTGACGCGGCAGATGCAACGCACGTTGGCTGATCTGACAGCCAAAACTGGTGAAACCCTGTTCGTATCGGGTGTCATCGTAGCCAAGACCTTCGGCCGAGAAGCCGAACAACTGCGAGAATTCCAAGACACCAACACCAAACTGACCGGCGTCTCGATCAGGCAGTACATGACTGGTCGCGGTTTCTTCGTCGTCGTGCAAGCGTTCTTTACGATGGCTCCCGCGTTTATTTGGCTGATCGGCGGCATTTTCATCATCGATGGCAGCGATCGCGTGACCCTCGGCGATATCGTCGCTTTCACGACCATCCAAGCCCGATTGCTCTTTCCGATGGCGAACCTATTGCAACGCGGCGTCGAAATCTCCGGTTCGTTGGCACTGTTTGAGCGAATCTTCGAATACATGGACATCAAACCGACCATAGTGGATCCGGTAACCCCGATCAGAGTGGATCCCGCGACCGCAAAAGGTGAAGTCGTGTTCGACAACGTTTCGTTCGCTTACCGCGAATCCGAGCTCGAACGTATTGACGCCAAACACCGAGCACAAGCGCAACAACGGCCCGCAAGCGGATTCGGAGGCGGTACGCCACCGGGGCCTGCGAGCGGCGATGGACAGATGATGCCAGATATGCCCGGTCAGCCGCCGATGGCCATACGGGAAGGGAACGCGTCAGGGCAGTCTTCGAGTGCGGGTCCCAGATCACGGGGCGAAGAAATTGGCCACGAGGTGGAAGACGAAGCGTT
The DNA here is from genome assembly GCA_965207515.1 of Dehalococcoidia bacterium. GTDB lineage: Bacteria > Chloroflexota > Dehalococcoidia > Lucifugimonadales > Lucifugimonadaceae > Bin127. The sequence goes on from OZ242286.1 coordinate 765,289, forward strand.
CTCTTTGTCGAACATTTCATTCACCGCCGGAGCCGGTGAACTCACTGCGCTCGTCGGTCCCAGCGGTTCCGGAAAGACCACTATCGGCTACCTAGCTTCGCGTCTGTACGACGCAGACTTCGGAGCGGTCCGAATCGACGGCGTGAACATCAAAGACATCACGCACGACAACCTGACGCAACTCGTCGGTGTGGTGTCGCAAAACCCCTTCCTGTTCCACGCATCGGTGCGGGAGAACCTGTTGTACGGACGACCTGATGCATCGGAGCAGGAGTTAGTAGAAGCGAGCAAAGCGGCGCAGATTCACGACACGATAGCCGCGATGCCTGAAGAATACGACTCTATTGTTGGAGAACACGGCTACCGGCTCTCTGGTGGCGAGAGACAAAGATTGGCCATCGCCCGCGTCATCCTCGCCGATCCAAGAATCCTGTTGCTAGATGAAGCCACAAGCGCTTTGGATACGCTGTCCGAAAGACTGATTCGCGAAGCCATCACCCGACTCCGCGAAGGACGTACGACGATAGCCATCGCCCATCGACTGTCGACCGTAATAGCCGCAAACCAGATCTTGGTCATCGAAGGCGGAAAGATTCGCGCCCGAGGTCCGCACGAAAAGCTGATCGACGAATCCGATCTCTATCGCCGGCTTTACGAAGAGCAATTCACGGTGATGCCGTCGATTTCGGAACAGGCTATCCAGACGACTGCTGCACCTTCGGTCGCCTAGCGACACCAAACTCCGTCGTCGTACCAAGCGCCGTGAACTTGCACGTACGCCCCACCGACGCGCACAGTCTCAGAAAACTCACCATCGATGTAAAGGTCGTAGTTGAGGTCGAAGCGGTCGTCTCGACCTTTGGTTGCCTCGGGATTGCGGACATCTAGCGTCTCTGGAGCAGCATCCAATCGGAGCAAGTGGCGCTCGACGTCCTCAGCGAATCTATCGGGATCGCGCCGGGATCGGTAACTGGGACTACAGACATGAAAAGCCGCTTCCCAATCGCCGCCCTTAATCAAAACCGCTTGCTCGTTGAAGATCTCCGTGATTTTCGTCTTGGCCTCATCCGTCAACGACGGCGTGGGCGTCGGTTCCGGCGCCTCAACCGGTAACGGCGTCGGTGATACGACACTGCCAACAGTCCCGCAACCGACCAAAATCACGGTCGTGGCGACCGTGATCAGTGCAACCGTCGCTTTTTTCAACCCAGCTATTTCGCCTCCGATTCGGCGGCTTCAACCGGCACCACTACGGTTTCGTGCTCTTCGGAAGGTACGCTGTTCAACGCCCAACGCCGGTCCATCGTAAAGCCGACGTCCAACGAGAGGTACCTGTATTCGCTCGACACTCGCTCGTATATCCGTCGTCTGATTTGATCGTGGCGGCGAATATCGATCGACTCTCCGGTATCCGGCGAGATGATCACGTAAACGTGGAGGTGAATGTATCTGCCAATGTCCACTATCCGCAGATGAGTCTCGACGTGCGGCACGTCGGCGATCGCACTCTCAACCAGTTCAGCGACGTTATCTTGAATCTCTTTCGGTGGTGCTTTGCCGACGATCTGTCGAATGTTGTCTCGAATCATCTGGAACGGCTGCGGTGATGCGATTGCCGCAATCGCCAACATGATGACCGGATCCGCATAAGGCGCAAGATCTGACCAATCCGAGTTCTGGATGAGCAACGTGGCGACGAACGCTATGCCAACTGCCGAGCTAATTAGGGTATCGACGGTCCAATTCTTGGCGTCGACTTCGACGATCGGCGAACCCGATTGCTTCGCATATCTTTTCAATACGACAACCACCGCAGCACCACCCACCACTGCGATGACGGCGTACAAGATGCCTCCTTCAGCAGTGATCTCCTGTCCGCCCGTCAAAATTGTGTGCACCGCCGTCCAAACCGCATAAACGAGTGCGAACCCGATCAACGAAGCCTTGAAGAGATTCAGCATCGGCTCGAATGTCGCGTAACCGAATGGATACCGTTCGTCACTGGGTCGAGAAACGAGTTGCGACACGTAGAGCGTAAGCAATCCGACTGCTCCGAACGTGAGCGAAAAAAGACCGTCGAGGAATACTGCGCCGGACTTACTGGCAATCGATATCACGATCCCGAGTACCCCGAACGAAGTACTCGCCACGATTGAGATGATGATCGATCGTCTTTCGATTGCTTCAGACGTCATCCTTAATGTCCGATGGCATGATCGCTAGCTTTGCGAGATTCTACGATACGTAAGATTCCACGGTTCTCGTCATCCCACCTAAAGACGTGCTAGCCATCAGGACGATTTCGTAAACGCTATAATTGCTGAGGTTTAGAACCATCTGAACTTCAGACATCATCCTGAAGCATGAAGATTTCAATCGCAGCCGCCTCCGTACTCGTGACGTCACTGGCGGCAGCTGCGTGCGTCCAACCACCTCCAGTCACGCCCACTCCCGTTGACGTTCGGGCAACAGTACAGGCCATGGTCGCCGCGTTCACACCGGTACCGACAGAGACGGCTGTACCCACCGTCACGCCGCAAATCGACGAGCCGGTACCAACCGCGACGCCCGTCGATGTCAAAGCCACTGTCCGAGCATTCGTCGACTCGCTAACGGCTGTGCCGTCAGTGACACCAGCCCCTTCGGCGACGCCAATCCCAACCGCCACGCCCAATACACAAGAACCGGTGCCCACAGCAACTCCGGTCGATGTTTTGGCGACGGTACGGGCAATTGTCGCGGCGTTTACTCCAGTGCCGACGATCACGCCTCAACCGACGCCCAGCCCGCAACCCACCGTCACACCATATCCAACTGCCACCCCAACAGCGATCCCGACGGCGACATCAACCCCCACTCCGACGCCCACATCCACTCCCACTCCATTACCTACGCCGAATGCCATGCTGTTGACGGGTTGTTCCAACGGAGTTGTGGTGCCTGATCCAGAACTCCAATCGGGATTGGTTAGGGACTGCCAAATCTTACTGTCAATAAGGGACGATTTGGCCGGTACGGCCTTCCTCAACTGGAGTTACCGGATTTCAATCGAGGAATGGGACGGGATTACCGTAGAAGGTTCGCCAAGCCGGGTCACCAAGCTTGTTTACGGATTCCAGCAACTGAATGGAGTCATCCCGCCAGGTTTAGGACGTTTGGATGCATTGAAGATTCTGAACTTTACCGACAACGAACTAAATGGCGCCATACCTCACGAACTCGGCAATTTGGCCAACCTCGAATTCTTGGATATCGGCGTGAATCGGTTGATTGGCTCGATCCCCGAAGAACTTGGGAATTTGGCTAAGTTGGAGTTTTTCGACGTTGGTCAGAATTTGCTCACTGGCGCGATACCACCGCAACTGGGCTATTTGCTGAGGCTAAAGACGTTCATCGTCGGTGCTAATTCGCTCACCGGTACCATTCCAAAAACGTTGGGACAACTCACATTCCTGCATGAGTTCGCGATCGATCGAAACATGCTGTCCGGTTGCGTGCCAGCCGCTTTGTTGCGGGTGGAAATCTCTCGCATCGGAAATCTGCGTTATTGCGACAACTGAACCGTCGAACCGGTTCAGACGCGTGAGACCCGCTGAACTCGAGACGAAGATTCGACGCGCTTTACGCGCCGTTTCCATGCATTATGTCGATGAATTCGTCGATGGGTATCGCTGTGTAAGTCGTCGTATCGATCGTCCCGCGAGCACCCAACTCAATCGCGATCCGCGACATCTCACCATTGTCCGGTGCTTCGATGATCGTCACGAAGTCGTAATCGCCCATCATCGCGTACTGAGCCACGACCCGACACCCCCGCATCTCGACTTCGTTGTTCACCTCAAGTATCCGTTCGGGATGCGTCCGAACACGATCGCGACCGCGCTCGGTCAACTTCGAAAACATGATGTAAGTTGTGACTTTTCGTTTCTCGGCTTCGCTGTCAGACATGAATCGCCCTCTTGATCTCTATTCCATCTTCGAACCCACGAATCGGGACAGCGCCCTCGCGGTAGGATCGGTGTGCACATTGACGATCGCAGGCACACCAGAATCGAACGCACGCTCTAGCGCCGGTCTGATATCGTCCGGTTCACGCACCTCTTCGCCATAACCGCCAAGCGCCTCCGCAATCGCGTCGAAACGCGTCCAACCAAGTTCGCGGCCTGGCTTGCGTACCCCCTCCACGCGCGCAGTCCAACCTTCATTGTTCGACACAACGACCACCATCGGTAGGTCGTATCGCACCGCAGTATCAAAGTCTTGAACGTTCATTCCCAGTGAGCCATCCCCGTGCAACGACACCACTTGTTTCTCTGGCTTCGCCAACTTGGCCCCGATCGCGAAAGGCAGTCCGACGCCCATGCAACCGGTTGCGCCCGAGTTCAATCGGTGACCCGGTTCGTACGTCGGTATCGACTGCCTACCGTAGTGCAGGATCTCATTGCCATCTACTGTCAAGATCGCTTCACGATCCATGACATCGCGCAACTCCTTGCAAAGCCGCAAAGGATGTATCGGCGATTGATTTGAGTTCTCCAACTGCGCCGACCGCTCTCTACGATCCATCTCGATATCCCGGAGGTATCCCACCCACTCCGATTCGGCCTTAGACTCCATCCCGGTTCGCGCAACTTCTAGATTTAACTGACGAAGCGCCGACTTGGCATCAGCAACAATCCCAATATCAACGTCGCGGTTGTGACCGATCTCGGAAGCGTGGATGTCGATCTGTATGATCTTTGCCTGATGCGATATTCGACGCCCAAACGTCATGATCCAGTTGAACCTCGTACCGACCACCAGAACCGCGTCAGTCTCCCTGAACGCCGTCGATCTCGCAGCTGGAAATGAAACCGGATGGTCTTCCGGTATCAGTCCACGCGCGATCGGCGTCGTGTAGAAAGGTATCCCCGTTCGATCCACAAACTCTTGGAGTTCTTCCCATGCACCAGACCACCACGGACCACTACCCGCAAGCAGAATCGGACGTTCTGCCGATGACAGCACTTTGACCGCTTCGGCGATCTGATCCGGATCACCAGCAGACGGCGTTACCGAACCAGCGCGTGTGGGTGGCGCAGCATCGCTCTCGTCAACCTCGCCGTAGAGTACGTCTTCATTGCATTCGACGTACACGGGACCCGGCCGATCACTCATAGCGGTCCTAAACGCGGTCGAAATGTGCTCGGGAAATCTCGCCGGATCGGTGGGCCGGATGACAGATTTCGAAACAGGCCCAAAGATGTTGGGCAGATCGACCTCTTGGAAGCCATCGCGGTAAATGTCGCGCAGAGGACCCGCGCCTCCGAGCGTGACCATCGGAGCGTTGTCGACGAACGCGTTGTAAATGCCGGTCAGAAGGTTGAGCGTCCCCGGTCCCGAAGCCGCCGTCGTCACGCCAGGTGCGCGCTTTACACGCGCATACGCATGGGCCGCCATGGCCGCCGCTTGCTCGTGGCGAAAATCAACCGTCCGAATTCCGAAGTCTTCAGAGTTATTGACGATCTCGTAGTTGGGCCCACCCATTAAGTAGAAAAGACAGTCTGCGCCCTCCTCTTTCAGAGTTCGGGCGATCAAATAACTTCCATCTACTTTTGGCATAGGTTCAAGGTTATATCTCGAGTTTTGCCGCAGATTTTACCGAATGAAACCATGGAACAACCTTCAATTGATCGTCTCCCGCAGTCGCATCGCCCCCGTTTCCGGGAAAGATGCCAAATAGCGGAGCGGATCTTCTTGTCGGTCTGCTCCGTCGTCTCTCATCGCTTCGGTGATGAGCTGAACCCCGCCGTTGAAATCATCGACATGAATGTATTCCGGCCTTATCGATCCATCGTCCTCGGTGTTGTGCCACGCGCCCAACGGAAACGATGTGCCCGTCACTCGATAACCATGAGCCTTAAACGCGCTCGCCTCGCATCCTCCTGCGCCCATCAATGCCCTCTGAACCTTGAACTCTTTGGAGTCACCATGCTGGGCTATTCGGTGTGCTGCGCCGTGCAGAACACCCTCGGCGTCGTGGTCGAAAGTCGTCATTCGATCACCCACGCGAATCACCACACCATCGCCCTGTTTTGCGATGTCGCTCTTCAGACTGGTTTCGACTGAGACGATGATCGCTTCCTTATCGATAACCTCATCGGCGGCGGCCAGCGCCGCTCCAACTAGACCTACTTCCTCCGCCCTGGTGAACAGACCGACGATGGTCCGCTCATTGGTACTGTCTCGGTCGACCGCGATCAAAGACGCCAATATCGCCGCGCAACCCGCAAGATCGTCAAGTTGACGGCCTCTGATGAGATCGCCCTCGAGACTGAAACTCGGTAAGTCCAAAACGACCGCGGCAGGAAACGCAAGCTGCGAAGCTTGGCGTACGTACGGTCCGTCTTCCGGCCGGATCATCACGCGATCTGTGCGAGCGAAACGACCTACGCGCCGCAACAATCCGTGCGATTCGATCGTCCCGTAAATCGATGAACCGTCACGTTCCACAATGTAAACGCCAGTTCCCGCGTCAAATGCTCTCGCACCCAAACCCCCGCGAGGCTCGGCGACGATCAACTCCTCATCCTCGCCAACCTCCACAACTTCAACCGCCTCCCAACCTGGATGGTCCATGTGGGCGACGAAAACCAGCGGCGGCAATTCATCATTGCCCGCCAATGTAGCGCTGATGTTCCCCCATCTGTCCACACTCGCGTCTATCCCTGCATCGCAGAGGATCCGCGTGATCTCGCGCGCCACACGTCGCTCATGGAACGATACCGACGGCTGCAGACACAACACTTCGAGTATTTCTATCGCGCGCATGCAAAAAGATATTATGCGATTCGGCTTCAAACGGCGATGTAGAATACGCAACGATGCCGCTCGGAACCGGATACCGCGCGGCCCGAATATCGAGGTACTCTCGCCATGCCAAACGTGTTGGTGTTGTCAGGCCCCGCCCTCCCTTTGATGAAGATGGCGGACGAGATGAAGCCTGACGGATTTGAACTGAGCCCGGCCACCGAGGAAACCGATCCAGAAGAGGTTGACCGACTAGCTAGCGAAGCCGATTTCGTTCTCGCTTTCGGCCACGGAGTCACTGAAAACATCCTCCGAGCCGGAAAAAAACTCAAACTGATCCAACTCTGCTCCGCAGGTTACGACGGAGTAAATCTGCAGGTCGCCGGGGAACTCGGTATTCCGGTCGCAAACAACGGCGGCGCGAATGCCATACCAGTCGCCGAATTTGCCATGACGTTGATCTTGGCGTGTCATCGACACCTGCCCATCGCACACAACGACACCCGCGACGACGTCTGGATGCGCCCCGAAATCGACGGTTACGACTCTTACGAGCTTTTCGGCAAAACCGTCGGAATCGTAGGCGCAGGACGCATCGGATCAACCCTCGCGAGACTGCTACGTGGTTTCGAAACCAACACCCTCTACACCGACCTCGTGCGTTCCGAGCAAGCCGAGAGCTACGGCGCGAAGCGCGTAGATCTAGATGAACTCCTCATCGAGTCCGACGTCGTCTCGCTTCACACAAATCTCAACACCACCTCGCGGAAACTCATCGGTGCCCGCGAACTCAGCATGATGAAAGAGAGCGCTCTGCTCGTAAACACCTGCCGTGGTCCGGTGGTTGACGAGGCGGCATTGATCGAAGCGCTCCGCAACAAAGAGATCTGGGGCGCAGGGCTAGACGTCTTCGAAATCGAACCAGTCGAAGCGGACAACCCGCTACTGCAGATGGACAACGTCGTCGTAGCACCGCACGTCGCCGGCAAGAGTTGGGAGTCCTACCCACGCCGCGTCGATTTCGCATTTTCAAACATGCAGCGAGTTTGGCGGGGCGACGCGCCAGAGAGCGTCGTCACCGAGATTTGAAATTAAACTTCCAATCACCACAAGAGCCGAGGAGATAAGGAATGGCTGACGAAACGATAAGGATTCTGTATTTGGGCCCGGGAGGCGGCGACACGCACGACGCGAGTTCCACCGAGCAGCAGTCCAGAGCGGCACGTGCATACGGCGCTGAGTTCGTGCAGTACTCAGGGCACAGCGAAGGCGAATTGATCGAAGCTCTCAAAGACGCCGATTGTGTCATCAACCAAGGCCACGATTTCGAACCCTCGATGTTCGTCCACATGGGCAACAACGGTCGATGCAAAGGTTTGGTCTCTTTCGGCCACGGCTACGACGGCATGGACCTCGAGTCCGCTTCTGTCAACGGCGTCGTTCTTTCAAACACGGCCTCATTCGGAACCGAGGAAGTAAGCAACCAGACGATGATGCTATTCCTCGTTTGCGCTCGCAAGTTCGTCCTCCACGACAAACTCGTCAAAGCCGGTGAATGGACTCGTCAATACCTGCCGCCCATGGGACACATCGCAGGACAGACTTTCGGCATCGTTGGCCTTGGCAACATAGGACGCGCCGTAGCTCGCAAAGCTCAAGCATTCGGCCTCAACGTCATCGCCTTCGACCCCTACCGCTCGTCTTGGGACGCCAAAGAGTACGGCGTCGAGATCGTACCGACCCTCAAGGAAGTGGCGGAACGATCCGACTATGTCTCACCCCACGTCTTCCTCGACGACGGCACGTACCACATGTTCAGCGACGAGTTTTTCTCGCAAATGAAGCCGACCGCGTACTTCATCAACTGCTCACGCGGCCCGGTTGTCGACGAACCGGCTCTCATCCGAGCCCTACAGAACGGCGAGATCGCTGGTGCCGGCCTCGACGTCTTCGAACAGGAACCAGTCGACCCCAACAACCCGCTCCTCAAGATGGACAACGTAGGTGTAACCAACCACTACGCCTCCTACAGCGAGGTTGCATGGGAACGCGCCAACACCCAGCTCGGCGAAGAAGCGGTCCGCATCGCCGACGGCTACTGGCCCATGTCCCTAATCAACCCCGAAGTCAAGCACCACTCGCCATCACGTCAAGACCCCATCTCTTGGGAAGTGATGATGGCGAACCGATAAACCGCAACCGACCTAGAACCAACCACGGAATCTAACTCCGAAAGGAATTCCAAACCAATGGCAGAACACAAAGTCCTAATCATGGGCGTCGACGATGACGACCCGCTCGACTACGAACGCGCCGAAATGGCCGACTTGGATGTCGAATTCGTCAAAGCGAATCCCGAATCGGAAGGCGAAGCAATCGAACTCGTTCGCGACGCAGACGCGCTGATGATGCGCTCGACGCCGTACCAAGGAGAGCAAGTCATCCGTGCCGCCGAAAAGGCGCAGGTCCTTGCCGTCTATTCCCACGGCTTCAACCAGATCGATACCGATGTCTGCAACGAGATGGGCATCATCATCACCAACGGCGCCGGAATGTGCATGGAAGAGGTCTCCAACCAGGCCGTCACCATGATCCTCTGCCTTAACCGGCAACTAATCCAATACAACGAACGGACCAAAGCCGGTCAATGGGGGCGCGGCGGAGGCCTCCCATCCATCGAGCCCATCGACCAGCAGGTTCTTGGGCTAGTCGGCCTCGGCAACATCGGCCGCCAAGTGGCGCGAAAGATGTTCAACGGCTGGCGTATGAAGGTCATTGCATACGACCCCTACTGCCCGCCCTGGATCGCACAGGAATACGCCGTCGAGCAGGTCTTCTCGCTCCACGAGCTATTTGAGCGTTCTGACTACGTTTCCGTGCAGATACCGCTTAACAAAGAGACGCATCACATGATGCGCAAAGAACACTTCGACTGCATGAAGCCCACCGCATACTTCATAAACGTGTGCCGCGGCGGAGTCGTCAAAGAAGTTGACCTCATCCAAGCCCTTCGAGAAGGCAAATTGCGCGGCGCCGGCCTCGACGTCTTCGAGCAGGAGCCCGTCGACCCCGACAACCCGCTCCTCAAGATGGACAACGTCATCGTCGCCCCGCACTCAGCAGGTCAATCGACACGCTCCGCATGGCTAGCCCGACAGCGCGCCTCCCAACAGGTTGCCGCTGTCCTACGAGGCAACTGGCCCTCCGCCGGACAAAACCCCGAAGTCGCCAGCTCCCTAAAACGCCGCGACCGCATGCAATCGCTAGAGCCCAAGTTGGAGGCATCCCGCGAGGTGCTGCCGATGGCAGTGCTGCCTGAGGGAAGATAGTCGCAGCAACTTAAACATGCCGATCGATCATTGCCGAGGCTACCAGCAGTTAGCCTCGGTGATTGTCGGCGGTAAGACCCATCACTCCAGATGGGTGATTTCTACGTCGCCCCAACACCGTTGAAGGTATTCCGCAGCTAGGCGACGATGGCAGAAATGTGCCGTGTCCTCGCTGCACAGCATGCACGCGTCCTCGATCACTTCTTTTGGAACCGTCGATTCGATACGACGCTGTGCCATGAGGTCTAGATAGCGTGCCTCGTACATCGACCACGCGTCGGGCGCCTTGCTTTTGCGATATTCGTCAAACATCTCCGGTTCGGGCGCGAGTTCCGGTAGATGAACGTAGTCCATATCGCAGATTTTCTTCAAGAAATAGGCTTGGTCTCTTCCGATCGCAAATCCTGCCAGTTGGCTGTTAGGCCTCAAACGGACATCCACAATCCGCTTTGCCCCTGATGCACCGAGTGTTTCGAAAAAGTGCTCTGCCGTCTTTTTTGTAAACCCGATCGTGAAGATCCTCAATGCTCCGCCCCCGGATCGAAATCGTCCGCATCGTTCAAGACGTTGTCCTGCGCAAACGCGAACCTTTTCTCTTTGAACGCGATCCGACCAATCTGTTCTTCTATCGCTATCGATACGGCCTCTTCTTCAGATAAGAACATATCGGGCTGACGAGCAGTTTCATCCCGTTTGGCGACGCGTTGCCGTAAATCCTCATGAGTTTGAGTTGAACCATCTGGCAAGATATGGAGCACGTCGACGGGTTGATGCCAGTTTCGTAACTCTTCCGCCAACAGAAGGCTCCGATGACAATCTTCCGGCCGGCCTTCGCTACACATCAAAACTAGGCGGTGTTCAGTTGAACCGCGAACCACGCTTTCCAACGCCTCAAGAAACTTTTCCGATTTCGAAAGCAGATCGTATTGGATTTGACCATCTGGATCGTAATCACCGGGATCGTCTGAACGACCACCCAACCGATTGCCCATGAAGTGATAATCGACACCCTTCTCGTTCAATCGTTCCTTAAGGATTGTGCGATTGAACTGAGACGTGTATCGGCTGAAGGGAACCGAACGAACATCGATTACCGCCGAGATGTCGTGCCGCGCGAGCAAACCCAAGAACGTTTCATCATCGTGATTGGAGTGACCGATCGTGTAGATCACGTTTTGAGTTGCGCCATTCATAGCCCGTTTCTTACATAATGCCAGCGATGAGTTTGTAACAGTAATCGTTGAATTCGCCAGCAAGGCTGATCGTCAGATAGCGATTCCGCGCCACATAGTCGTCCAAATCCCGTTCCGCACACTCATTTTCATATTCAACATCCTTCACCTGCAGTGTGTACGTTTCACCTCCGTGTTTGAACGTTCCCTTTATGCGGTTTTCATCATGATGTTCGTCTCTATAAACAGTCAATCTCATGCGATCGACATGAATCAAGCGCAACGAATCTCGGTACTGTTTCGCAAATGCGTAACGAACGCGATTGTTGAATCCGACGCTCGAACTGGAACCGTTTCTCCATAGATCCCCATCTCCATTACAAATCTCCGCCAACTCATCCCGCTTGAAATCGTCAATCCGTTTCATTCGGCGATTCGGTCGCGTATTCCAGTTCTCGGTTTGGTGATCAGTCGGAAAGTAGTCCACCACATCCAACTCAACAATGTCTAACAACTGCAACTCGTCAGGGCGTTCGTATTCACAACTGAAGGGATTATCGCATCGTCGTTTTTCACATCAACCGGGCGCACCCAACCTCCGATCTGTCCATTCACGATTTCACGACCAGCAATGCACATCCCGCCCGGGCGCCAAGATTTCGCCAACAACACGATTCGTTTGAGGGTCATCGCAACATTCCGATTTTGCTAATTTCCGGTCTATGTCCTAGTTCAACGAATCGAGACTTCCCGTCATGTTACGACCCATGTAGTGGTTATCGAGGATGCCGTGGCAGTCCCCTACCCCCCATACACCACCACCAAAACAATCGCCCCAGTAGCCGCCGTAAACACCGCAAACGGCCACAACGTCAACGTCCCCAACCTCCGTATCAGCCACATAAACAGACTGATCGCCACATACGAAGCGATAAACGACACCACAAATCCGATCCCGAGTTCGTTCAATTCCGGCAACGACTCCGAAGGAGATGCCAGAACCCGCACGAACGACGCTACCGCTGCTATAGCGATAACCGGCGCCGAAAGCAGATAGGAAAACCTGACAGCAACGACCAGCGGCATGCCCCGCGAAAGCCCCGCGGTAATCGTCGCTGCCGAGCGGGAAATGCCAGGTATCAGCGCCGCAGCTTGCGCGAAACCTACCACTAAAGCGTCGGCGTAGTCGATCCCCTTGGGTCTTGTAGTCCTATCTTTGCCAGTCAACCGTTGGTTTGTGAAGTAGTGTCCCAACAACAGCGCTCCCGCGGTGACGATGAACATCCCAGCCGCAATCTCAGGCGCTCGGACGATGTCCGACGTGACGACCGTATACGTCGCGGCGCCAATTGCAATTGCCGGTAACGAACCCAATCCCGCCGCTTTGAGCAGATTCTTCGACGGCATCGACATCCGCATCGAAAGTCTGCGCCGCATATCCCCTATCCGACGATGCCTTTCGAGGGTCTGCAACGACCAAAGATCGTCATCGCCACCGAGAGGAATGTTCCGCCCGCGCCGGGCCGCATTGATGATGAGCCACCAATCGCGGCGGAAAAACAACAGCATCGCGACCAACGACCCAAGATGGACCGTCGCGTCGAACGCGGCCGACGGCGCATCCCAACCAAGCGCCCATGCCGCAATGATCATGTAACCGCTGCTGCTAATCGGCAGCAACTCAGTGAAACCCTGCATGAAAGCAAGCGTGACGGTCTGGACGATGGTCATCTGTTTACCTGCGATCTATCCGACAACCTATTGTCTAATCCCACGCCGTCGAGACCATCGCGAAACACCGCTATCCAGGCGAAAGCCGCAAACCAGGGGTGTGGCGCACGCGGCAAACAAACGGCGGTTCGGTTCAATTCGTCTCGTGGTAAATTGAATGTTGCCGCGCGAACGATACCAAAATCTCCGAATGTCAAAGAAAAACCCGATTGTCACCCGCATCGAGACGTTGCGAAGCCCTATCGCTGGACACATGATCTGGGTGCGAGTTTTCACCGATGATGGCAGAGTCGGACTAGGTGAAACGGTGTTCGGACCCGAAACGGTTGAAGCCTGGGTACACGAAGATGGCGCGGGCTATCTACTCGGAAAAGATGCGACCCAGCTCGATTGGCATTGGAAAAAGCTGAATAGTCATGGCGGTAAGGTCCTGGCACGCGCGTCGGACATGAGTGGATTGTCTGCGATCGACATGGCGCTGTGGGACCTTTACGCCCAACGCGCTGGAGTGCCGCTCTACGAAGCATTGGGCGGACTCAGCCGTCCGTCGATCCGCGTCTACAACACCTGCGCCGGATACTCCTACGGGGTCAATCGCGCCGGTACGCTGGATTCAGGCGAACTCGACTACCGGCCCGAATACAGATACGAAGACCAACAAGCGTTTCTGACCGACGCTGGAGCTCTCGCCGACGACCTACTCTCCGAGGGCTACACAGCCATGAAGATATGGCCGTTCGACCAAGTCGCCGACAAATCGAACGGTCAGTTCATCTCAGGACCCGACCTCGAGATGTGCACCGAACCATTCCGACTCATAAGGGAAAAGGTCGGAAACAAAATCGACATCATGCTCGAGATGCATTCCCTCTACAACCTTCCCTCTGCGGTCCGCATCGCGAAGAATGTCGAACCTTACGTCCCCTTCTGGTTCGAAGACCCGGTGCCGATGGACAACATCGATGCGCTTGTGCAGTTCCGACGCTCAACTGACATCGCCGTGACCGCGTCCGAAACGGTCACTACGCGTTGGGCATTCCGCGAGATGTTCGAGAAACAGGCCATGACGATCTGCATGTTCGACATATGTTGGGTCGGGGGCATCTCCGAAGCGAAACGCATCGCCTCAATGGCCGAGGCCTATCACATGCCCATCGCCCCCCACGATTGCGTCGGACCAGTGACGTTCATGTTCTCCGTGCACCTATCCCTTAACGCGCCGAACGCGTTGATACAAGAGACGGTTCGCGCCTTCAACTCCACCTGGTACATGGATATTGTCGACAAAATCCCGGAAATCAAAGACGGTTTCGCCCTGCCACCAGACGGTACCGGAGCATGCCAGACCCTCCTAGATTCCTTCGTCAACGACCCGCAAACCATCATCCGCGAAAGTAACCTATGATTGCTGATGCAATCTCCACTTCATGCAAGCACACATTTGACTCGTGAAAACGCTGAGAGCCAAACGGCAAGGAGCTAAGTAATGGCATATAAGATCGCCGATCCCATCCAGATGTTCGTCTCGCCCGGACCGAAACCCAACGGCTTACAAGCCGCTGACGACGGTCTCTGGTACATCGACCAAGGCAACGACAACGTTTACAAACTCGATTGGCAGACGGGCGAAACTCTGTTCGAAGCTCCCACCGAAACCGTCCACTCCAGCGGCATCACACTCGATGACGACGGCAACGTATGGATTGCATCCACATATTCCTGCGACATCTACGTAGTCGATCGCGAAACCGGTGCAACCATCGACAAGTTCCCGTCGCCCGGAGCCGGCATCAACGCGACTCGCGAGCACTTCGACGATTCGATGGGTCGAGCCTCCCAACCAACCGGCGATCACGGCCTTGAATGGAAAGAAGGCCTCATTTACATCGCCTCACCGCCATCTCAATTTGTCCACGTCGTCGAAGCCTCCACTTGGAAGGAAGTCCACCGCTTCAAGGCCCCCGGATACCGCGTACATGGCATCGCATTCGCCGAGGAAGAGGGACACATGTGGGTCTCCGACACCTCATTCGGCATTGTGTGCCGGCAACGCATCGAAGATGGCCGAACTTACGACGTCTTCCGAGTTCCCCACCCAGTCCAAGTCCACGGCATGACCATTAAAGACAATCGCCTCTGGTACGCCGACGACCGCGGCCCCATCGGATGGCTATCCGTAAGCATGGAACCCGATTTCTAGGCATTCGTCCGAAAGTCGTAGCGCCAAGAGTTTGAACCGTCGCGATGCACGCGAGATTGCGTCGCGACGGTTTTTTTCTATGATGTGATGTCATATCCAAGCGACGCATTAGTGAACCACGAACCAACAGGGACCTAACCACATGACCAAAGTCCTAGTAACCGGCGGCTCAGGGAAAATGGGCCAGGTTATCATCCGCGACCTCCTCGCCAACGGCTACGAAGTTGTCAGCACCGACCACAAGAAGCCGAAAACAACCGAAGGTTTCGAATTCATCTCTGCGGACGTAACCGATCCAGACGAAGCAATGCGCGTGATGGAAGGCTGCGACAAAGTCATCCACATGGCCGCCATCCCCAATCCATTGATCGCATCGGAATGGGAAGTCTTGCGCGTCAACACGATGTCCAATTGGGCCGTCTTGGAAGCCGCCGAGAAACACGGCATCCGTAACATCGTCATGGCGTCGAGCATCAACGCCGTTGGAGCGTCGTTTTCGCGTCATCGCGTATCGAGACCGTATTTCCCGATCGACGAGGAGCAAGATACGCTCTGCCAAGATTCGTATGCGATGTCGAAATGGTACGGCGAAATAATGGCCGACACCTTCGTCCGTCGCAACCCCGGCAAAATGCAAATCGCATCGATGCGCTTCCACTGGCTCGGTCACAAACACGAGCAACTCGAACGCAAGAATTCCGGTGGCACTTATCTCACAAACCCCTTGCGACGCAATGCAATGGATTTTTGGGGATACTCAGATATCGAAGAAGCCGCCGCGGCTTGCCGATTGGCCCTCGAAAAGAAGTGGGACGGCCACGAAGCGTTCTTCATCAACGCCACCGACACCTTCCTAGAGGTCCCGACCGAAGAAGCGATCGCGATGGCACACCCTGATTCCGAAATCCGCACACCGCTACCCGGTTTCACCTCCGCTATCAGCCCGGCCAAAGCCAAACGTATCCTAGATTGGGAACAGCAACACAGCTGGCGCGACCTGTAATCGGCCGAACTTCCCCGAACGATTGGCTATACCCGCAGAGGAAAACCCGATGGCAAATTCACTAACTGGCAAAGTGCAAACCGTCCAAGGGCCCATCGATCCCAGCGATGTCGGTGTCACGATTACGCACGAACATCTAATCATCGACTTCGTCTGCGTCCTGCAAGAAGTTCCGGGGGCAAGCAACCAGCTCAAGCGAAACGAACCCGTGACTCTAGAGAATCTCTGGTGGGTCCGCCACCATTGGAACAGCAGCATCGACAATCTTCAAATGTTCGATGCCGACATTGCGACGGATGAGGCAGGCGAGTTCTACAAAGCCGGCGGCTCCACGATCGTCGACGTCACATCCATCGGCATCGGTCGCGATCCGCAGGCACTGTTACGGATCTCTCGCGCATCCGGATTAAACGTCGTTATGGGCGGCGGACACTACGTTTACCTCACGCACGGCGAAAACATCCATGACGCCACGGTCGAAGAACTGGCCGAATCGATCATCAGCGACGTCCAAGAAGGCGTCGACGGCACAAACATCAAGACCGGCATCATCGGCGAGATCGGCAACTCATGGCCATGGGAAGAGACGGAAAAGAAAACCCTAGAAGCCGCCGTCATGGCGCAACGTGCAACCGGCGCCCCTCTCTTGATACACCCCGGGCGAGACCCTCAATCTCCGATTCAACTCCTGGAAGCGGTAGACCGATGGGGTGGTGACCTATCGCACACCGTGATGGGTCACATTGAGCGGACGATATTCGACTACGGCGTTTTGGACGAAGTCGCAGCGACCGGCGCCTTCATGAACTGGGACCTGTGGGGAATGGAATCCACCTACTACCCCATGCGCGCCGACACCTACATGGCATCAGACCAACACCGCATCGAACAGATCGAGTACATGATCGCAAACGGAAACGCGGATCAGGTGCTGTTGGCCCACGACATCTGCGCCAAGCATCGGCTCAAGAAGTGGGGCGGCCACGGCTGGGACCACATCATCGCCCGCGTCGTACCCAGAATGCGCGCCCGCGGCACCTCTCAACAAGACATCGACACGATGCTCATCGACAATCCGACCAGAATGTTGACCTTCAACCCACCCGCGGAATGATTTAGATCCCGGTTGGCAAAATGTTCGACCACCGGATACAATGGCGCTATTAACGCTCCGCTTGGTCAACTTTAACGATGATATCTACACAACACGCCGAAACCGCTCGAGAATTCCTGATCGCATCCGACCGCGAATTTGACGAAGGCGACATCCTCCAGGGCGCTGAGAAACTTTGGGGAGCCGCCGCCCATGCCGTAATGGCCGTAGCACAAGAACGCGGTTGGCCTCACACCAGCCACCAATCCCTAAAACAAGCCGTGATACGCGTCGCCGAAGAACGTGAAGACCCGTTACTCGAAGCTAGTTTCCTTGCTGCCGAAAAATTTCACCGTCACTTCTACCACGACTCCATGGAAGATTGGGAACGCGACGCCGATCGTCCCCTCGTCAAACGCTTCATCGAACGCATGCTGACCGACGATTAGCGTCGGCCGACAGCGCGACGATAGAATCAGAGTCGTGTGTCCTCGCGCCCCCGTAGCTCAACGGATAGAGCGAGAGACTTCTAATCTCTAGGTTGCGCGTTCGAATCGCGCCGGGGGTGCCACCTTCTAACCCCAACCATTGATGGCCGGACATATCGATTCACAGAATTTAGTAACCCACCCAGTCAACTCCGCACGCCGCGTCGGAATCGCTGTAGATTCATGCGCTCTACTGACGCCGGGATTCATCCAAAACAACCGCGTCGCCGTCGCCCCGATGCGCATCAACATCGGAACCGACTCTTTTCCCGACAATCCCAACCTCGATTACAACGCCTTCTACGGGCTCCTCGCGAACGAACCGACCCTCAGCGCTTGGACTGCCGCTCCCAAACCGGAAGTCTGGCTCAACGCTATCAACAAAGCCGCACATGACGTCGATGCCGTAATCTGCATCACCGTCGCCGCCGGACTCAGCGCCTCATACGATTCCGCAAGAGTCGCAGCCAAAACGGCCACTGATTCAACCCCGAAATTGGATGTCCGGGTGATCGATTCCGGCACCATCTCTGGCGCACTCAAACTCATGGCCATGGACGTCACCCGAGCGGTTGATTTAGGAATGAACCCCGATGAGATCGAAAACGTCATCCGTGAAAAAAAACAAGGTTTGAGAACCGTCGCCTATGTAAATTCCCTCGACCGATTACACCTCATCGCACGCACCCCACATACAGCGATAGCCGTGGCAAAAAGAATCAATATCAAACCCGTAGTCACGTACACACCCGACGGATTCAAACTCATCGCTACGCCCTTCTCCTCGGGTGCCGCTCAACGAAAGATGTTCCGCATCATCAGCGATGATGTCAACGACGAACCCACTAAATTCATCGTCCTACACTCTGGAGCATACGAACACGCCGTCGAAATATCGATGCAGATCCGTGAACGCTTCGACTGCCAATTCATGAACGTCTCGGACTTCCATCCCTTCGTCGGCTTCTACTCCGGAAAAGGCACGATCGGCATCGCATGGGAACCGGATTGATCTGCCCGACAACGAAGTGTCCACGTCGCCGATTGGTATCCTAGTTATGCGATGTTGCAGGTTTGCCATCTGCAACGCGCCAACAAACAGCGACACCAAAATCCGCGACCGTGGACTTCAACAACTACGACCTCGATCCGTCGATCTACGACGAGATGTTCAACCCCGACGGGTCACCCCGTCCGCACTGCCGCGAACTCTACAAAACCCTGTTCGATTTCAACGCCGATGATCTGACGGCAATGCAGGAGCGCGTCACACGCTCTTTCTACAATGAAGGTATAACCTTCACCGTCTACGGAGACGAAGCCGCAACCGAGCGAATCATCCCTATCGACTGCGTTCCCCGCCTATTGGCACAAGCTGAATGGCGGCACATCGAAACTGGGCTCGACCAACGGCTGCGCGCACTCAATCTCTTCCTCGAAGACGTCTACAACGACGCTCGAATCATCGCCGACGGTGTCATTCCCACAGACGTCGTCAGAAGCTGCCCACAGTACCGCATCGAGATGCGCGGCCTCTCCGCCCCTCATGGCGCCTGGGTAGCGATCTGCGGCACCGATCTAGTCCGTACCAACGACGGCTACGCGGTCCTAGAAGACAACCTCCGTGTACCGTCTGGCGTCTCGTACATGATCGCTACCCGAAAGGTTGTGAAAGCGAACCTCCGCAACGCCTATCGAGGTTCACGAGTCCTTGATGTAGAACACTACGGTCGCCTCCTGTACCAAACCATCAGCGAACTGGCACCCGCGGGAGTAACCGACCCCACCATCGCCCTTCTAACACCCGGCGTGTACAACTCCGCGTTCTACGAGCACATGTTTTTGGCGCACGAGTTAGGTGCCGAGCTAGTTGAAGGCCGAGACCTCCTAGTCAACGACGGCTTTGTCTACATGAGGACCACCACCGGCCTCCGGCGCGTCGACGTCATATACCGCAGAGTCGACGACGACTTCGTTGACCCTTTGGTTTTCCGACCCGATTCGCTACTAGGTGTGCCAGGTCTGCTCCACGCATATCGACTTGGCAACGTGACGCTGGTCAACGCCCCCGGCACCGGCGTCGCCGACGACAAAAGCGTCTACGCTTACGTCCCCGACATGATTCGCTACTACCTCCACGAGGACCCGATCCTCGCCAACGTCGATACCAAACTCTGTCGGCGTCCCGAAGACCTCGAATACACCCTCGACAATCTCGAAGACCTAGTCGTCAAACAAGTGGGCGGCTCCGGCGGATACGGCATGTTGATCGGCCCACATTCCACCAAGAAAGAACGGGATGAGTACGCCGAGGAGATGAGAGCCGACCCCGCGAACTACATATCCCAACCCGTCCTCGCCCTTTCACGCGCTCCCTGCCTGATCGAAGACCGCTTCGAACCCCGCCACGTCGATCTACGCCCCTTCGTCCTTCGCGGCCAAGAAACCCGCATGGTGCCCGGCGGCTTCTGTCGCATCGCCCTCAAAGAAGGCAGCCTCGTCGTCAACTCCAGCCAAGGCGGCGGCGCAAAAGACATCTGGGTGCTCGGAGTCTGACGCCCATGCTCGCACGCAGCGCACAAGGCGTTTACTGGATGGCACGCTACCTCGAGCGCGCAGGTTTCATGTGTCGTCTCCTCCACTCGCAAACTGAAGCCTTGGTCGACCGACCGATCCGCGAGATCCATTTCGGTTGGCGACGAATCTACACCGCGATGGAACGTCACCCCTTAGGTGGCATCCTCCGGCTGCATCCCATGGACGACTACAACCTCGTCGACGCATATTTCTTGGCCGACGAGTTGACCTTCGAACGCGCAAACCCCGAATCCCTACTGAGCTGTTTCGAGCGCGGCCGCGAAAACGCCCGCCAGATGCGTCACTGCATCAGCGACGAGATGTGGACCTCCCTCAACACCGAATACCTGCGCGTCCAGAACGTCAAGATGCAAGACATCTGGCTATCATCGCCGTCCTCCTTCTACTCCGACATGGCAGCGTCAATCGACATGTTCGCCGGAGTAGCCACCGCTACGATGTACCGCGACGAAGGATGGCACTTCCTACGCTTCGGACAATTCATCGAACGACTCCAATTCACATGCGCCCTGCTTTTGGCGCAACGACGGCTCCAGACCAACGCGCCTGACTACGACGACTCAGATTGGAGCAGCCTATTGAGCGTGTTCCACGCGCTCGAAGTCTACGAACGCCGGTACAGCATCGAAATCGATCCCGAACTCGCACTCAATCTCCTGGTTGCAGACCGACAGCTGCCAGAATCCCTTCGGCGGTCCGTCGGCCGCGCCGGACAAGAACTCGCATCCATCGGCGACGGACCCAACAACCAGTCCTCCGCCGCCGCACAACGACTCGCAGGCCGACTCGAAGCCCTTATCCGCTTCGATTGGGAAGACCGCGAAGACAAAGAAGCCTTCCTGCGCCAAGTCAGGCGATACAGCTGGCAGCTACACGATCTAGTCGCCAAGACCTACTTCGACTACGCCGTCGAAGACACCCCCCAACTGATCTCGAGATGACCGACCTAGTCCGCTACAACATCGAACACGTTTCGCACTACGTCTACGAAACGCCTGCCGCGCGTAGCGTCATGTGGCTCTGTCTCGAACCGCGCAACGATTTCGACCAAACCTTGCGAAACTTCGATGCTCAGACGGACCCACACGCCACTCTCAGCGAAGAATCAGACAGCTTCGGCAACAACAAACACGTCATCACCATCAACTTCAGGCACGAATCCCTAGTGATCACCACTAAGGCGGAAGTCGACACCGTAACCGGAGCCAGGCTGCCAACCGCCCTCGGTGCTGATGCCTGGGACGAGATCGCCGCATGGACTAACACCTTTGAACACTGGGACTTCACCCACGAAGGCGCCTTAACCCCTTGGTCAGAAGCACTTCAGAGCTTCGTAACAGAAAACGAGATCATCCCGAGCACCGACCCGGTCGAATCCCTCCTCCGCCTCTCCGACACCCTCCACCGCCGATTCAACTACCAACCAGGAACCACCACCGTAGCGTCGACAATCGACGACATCCTAGAGTCCAAAGAAGGCGTCTGCCAAGACTACACACACGTCATGATCGCAGTCGCCCGATCCTGGGGCATACCCACTCGCTACGTCTCCGGCTACATGCACGTCACCGGCCTCGACGGCGAGCAGACACCCCAATCCGCCACCCACGCATGGGTAGAATGCCTACTCCCCGCCCTCGGATGGTTCGGCTTCGACCCCACAAACGCCACCATCGCCGACGAACGCCACGTCCGCATCGCAGTAGGTCGAGACTACCTAGACGTCTCACCCACCCGCGGCGTCCTAATAGACGGCGGCCCCTCAAACCTAGAAGCAACAGTCAAAATGGACGTAGCCGCCATCAACACTTCGGAATAAATTACATCGACATCGTCGTTTCCAGCAGCTTGTCGTACCAACTCTGCCCGTTTCTTTGCTCGATCAATTTACCTACACGGTGATACCAGTGGTCCCCACCTCCGCCTGGATCCGCATTCTCGAGCCCGACCGACCTCAGATTTGCCATCACATCGCATCGGTCTGTGAAGAATTCCTTCGCGGCGTTTTTCTAGGGTTTCCGCCATCAAACGTAATACACAAATCTTATAAATACAGATGTTCCAAACTATTCGATGAAAATGAAGTGAATTCGCTTGAATCCACGCGCCTTCGCGGCTGTGTAACTCGCCGCAGCGCTGGTCTTCACGGCGGTGTATCCGCTTGCCGAACAGAGTGTCTCTGCGCAAGTGGCTACGGTCGACATCTGCGATCGGACCGAGCAGATCGAACAGGCAATTCTCCGGGCGATCAACGATCCTGAATCAGCAGCAAACAATGGCTTAACCGCAAGCCGCCTAGGGTCGGCGCCAAGCAGGACCTCAAAGACCTGAACGTCAGCGACGGTGCGACGATCGACGATCGTCATTACCCTCGGTTACCGTCTCCCTTGGTGTCGCGACAGTCACCCTACACGGTGATACCAATGGTCCCGACAGCCGCATGGATTCGAATTCTCAGCCCGAGCAACCTCAGATTTGCCATCACATCGCATCGGTCTGTGAAGAATTCCTTCGCGGCGTTTTTCTAGAATTTCCGGCATCAGACGGAATACACAAATCTTATAAACACAGATGTTCCAAACTATTCGATGAACATGAAGCGAATTCGATTGAATCCACGCGCCTTCGCGGCTGCATCACTCGCTGCAGCGCTGGCCTTCACGGCGGTGTATCCAGTTGCAGAACAGACTGTCGCTGCGCAAGCGACGACGGTCGACATCTGCGACCGGACCGAGCAGATTGAAGAGGCAATTCTCCGGACGATTAACGACGACACCGGATCACGCCCTGCATGCGATGCAGTCACATCTGCGCAGCTCGAGGCCATCGAAGCAATAAACGTCAGCGGTTCCACCATGGGATCGCAGGTCACCAGCCTCAAGTCCGGAGATCTATCGGGACTCACCAACATAACTTCGTTCTCTGCCACCAACAGCAAAATCGGAACGATCCCGGCAGGATTTTTCGACGCCAACACGAAACTCACTTTGATGGACTTGGCGGTGGCACAACTCTCAACGCTGCCCGCCGGCATCTTTGATAAGTTGACTAGTTTGAGGACACTTCGCTTGGAACGCAACTTCTTCTCCACAATGCCGCCTGGATTGTCGGCGACGAGCATGGAGAAACTCACCAACCTGTTGACCTTGACGATCGGTGTGGACTGGCCAAGCTCCGCGCACTTCCAGACGTTGCCATCAGATTGGATCGAAAGTCTGCCAACCGACCTGACCGAGCTCAAATTGGGCCACATAAGGTTGAGCGACGCCGACGCCGAACACATCGCCGAAAACTTCACCAAACTCTCCGAATTCACTTTCGATTACCAAGACCTGACCTTCGCGAATTTCACGGCATTAATGGACGCGCTGGCCGACATCTCCACAAACGTGGCGACGATGTCGGAGTTGCATATGACCGCTTCTGGAGACGCCCTATCGGAATGCGCAACCGCCACTGATCCCAGCTCGATCGGCGGTTGGTACAGCGACAACCCGACTGAGATTGAAGCGTTCAAAACGGCGTTGTCGGGCTTGAGGGTCGCCAAATTGAGAATCTACGATCCTAAGATCACCGCGGTTGCCGCCGAAGACATCCTCGGCGCGATTGACAAGTCATATCCGGCGGAAGTCCACTTCGAATGCGGCAGCATGGAAGGATTCGCCGGTAGTTCCTTGAGCGGCTACACAAATCTCCAGAGATTGCTCATCCGCCACAGCGATCTGAATGTCGGCGATTTCCGGTCGATCGTGTCAAACCTGAACTCCAACAACATCCCGATCACCACGCTCAATTTCGAAGGAAACGATTTCGACGAAGGTGACTCTTACATCGATCTGGCCCTGTTCGATTTCTCCGACATCCAAGACACGTTGACCGGCCTGAAATACGGTTCGTACTTCTCCTGCGAAGGCCCATGGATCGCTGACTACGAAGAAGCCGGATTCTGGCTTCAAGGAAGGGTTTATAACCTCACCCCTGGCCAACAGCCCAGACCGTTCATAGCCATCGAACCGACTCCGGTCGATGAACCAGAAAATTGTGCGGAGCCCGTAGATCCACAAGAACAGCAGGTCTTAGAAGAAGGATCCGAACCCAACTGGCCTCGTGCAACCATCATGAACATCGAACCCGCCGTGACGGCAATCAGAATCTTGGCCGGCCACCAAGTAGTCCTCTCCACCGAGGTCTACGGCGTGCAGGGAATTCTCGACAACGATCTCGCCGACGACAGAACCCCTGACGAAGTCTGGTTCAACTGGGGGGATGAGACGTCCAGCTCCGAATTCGCAGAGTCGACGAATCGACCGATGCGGATCAATCAGGTACCCGACGACCGCGAGGTGCTGTACACGGTCCCCGATCGACCGGGCAACTACATCGTCAGCGTGAACGTGCCATACGCGGCACATTGCAAGGGACCGCGCAAAGAGATCGGCGAGACCCAAGCTGAGGCGATAGCCCGGTGCACCGCCGAGTTCGAAATCATCGTGCGGAATCCCAGCGACTTCTCCGAAGCAGACCCCGAACCCGTTAACCCGAGTGGCGCGATCCCGTCGACCGTCATGAACTCTCGTGGCGGTTCATGCCCAGTATTCACACCCGTCGAGGGCGGCGCCTTTTCCGGCGCCTATTACTCGATCTCGGTACAACCCGGCGCCGTCCAGAACGAGACCGCCGTGGGTATTTGTGTCGACAAATCCGGCCCGGCGAGCAATGCCGGGATGACGTGGCAGCGATACACCTTGCACGGCGACCTCTATCGTCTCACCGCGTTCGACACTAATGGGCGGAGGCTGTCCAAGTACGAGTTCAACTTCCCGATCGAAATATGCATCCCGTTGCCGGACGAGTTGCGTGGCAGACTCTCCGACGCCCACATGATCGTCGTAAACCGGGACAAGAGCCTGACCGCCCTCCGATCGAAGACCACATTCGCGCAAGACGGAATCCGAACGTGCGGCGCCCTAGGTGAACTGCCCGCATTAGTGGCGATTGGCGCTAAAGGCGGGCCGCCGCGTTTGCCAGAACCCGTCGAGACTTTGCCCATACCGGCGGCGCATCGATTCCCCAGCAATGGCTCGGGCTTGCCATGATCCCGGTCATCGCAGCGTTGATGATCCTGATGGTCGCCGCCCGATACGGCAGACGCCGCTCTTGAGCCTTTGACGATCAACCTCGTCTGAGCAAGACATCGCCGAACGCGGCTAGCGCACCGACTGACTTGCGGTTGTCGTCGGCAGGCACCTGCTAGGCTAGTTCACGTCCCTTCCACCCACAGTGTCATGCTTTCGATAGCCGCAGTAATCGCAACTTACAACCGTCCCGAACTTCTCGTCAGCAGATCCTTGCGGTCCGTCGCCCGCCAGACTCGTCCTCCGGACCATCTCATCGTGGTGGACGACTCCGACGTCGATATCAGGCACGTGAACGCTCGAGCCGTGTCCGGTTTCAAGGCGGGGAACGCGGAGCTTCAATACATGGAGAACCGCCGCACACCGGGCGCATCAGGCGCTTGGAACACCGCACTAGA
Organism: Dehalococcoidia bacterium; assembly: GCA_965207515.1. Classification (GTDB taxonomy): domain Bacteria; phylum Chloroflexota; class Dehalococcoidia; order Lucifugimonadales; family Lucifugimonadaceae; genus Bin127. The sequence continues at coordinate 791,225 of OZ242286.1, forward strand.
CCAATTGCAGGCGGTCGACCCACAGACCTATGTCGCCATCCTCGACGATGACGACGCCTGGGAATCGTCGTATCTGGAGCGATGCGAAAGAGTCGCGTTGGATAAGCGCCTGGATATGGTCGCCGCCGGTGTGATTTACCGCGCGTCTCCAGACACCAAAGGAGTTCTGTTGGACTCTCCCTCGACACTGGATGTCGATGAGTTGCTGGTGCGAAGCACTCACATCCAAGGTTCCAACCTGTTCATCAAGTTGCGCAAGTTGATGGCGGCGGGTGGATTCGACGAGGCACTGGTAAGCACTACCGACCGGGATGTCTGCATCAGGCTGGCCGACCTGGGCACGGTCAAATACGGTCCCATTGCGGAACATCTGGTGCATCACTTCGCCGACATTGACCGGCCCCGCCTCTCCACGCCCGGCGGTGAAAAGAAGAAATCAGGACTGAGGTATTTCTACAAAAAGTACCGAGGCCGGATGTCTGATTCGCAAAGGGCGGCGTTCATCGATCGGAGCATCAGGTTGTTCGACTGCGACCCAACAGTTGACGACTTGCATTCGCCATGAGACCTCTTCGTTGCTCAGCACCGTGAACCACGCCGCGGACGGTTCGATCCCCTCCTTGAATCTCGCGGAATGGCATCATTGCGAAACCGGGTCAAGCCGGTGAAAGCCGGAATCCAGAGGGGCCGGGGGAGCGGCGATTATCAGCGGTCGCAGACAGTTCTCGCCAAATTCGCGAGTTTTGCAATGGTCTCCTACATGGGAGAGGATTAGGGTGAGGGGGAACGGGCGGCCAAGGGGCCGGGTTTCCCCCGCTCCGCGGGGGAAATGTCCGAAGGACAAAGGGGGAGCGCCGCCGTCAAGCTACCCATCAATCCTTTGGACTCAGACGTTCGGCCGCAAGGGGAGTTTTGCGACCCGCTCCGATACGTCCGCGAGGCGAAGCGAGGAGAACGCGAACAAGCGAACCAACGCTTGCCGGAGGTGCCCAACGTCGCCTATCAACCACCCAAGCCAATACGCACCCGCGTCACCCACAAAAATGGTGGGCCCGGAGGGAATCGAACCCCCGACCGATCGGTTATGAGCCGACTGCTCTAACCCCTGAGCTACGGGCCCCACGAGTGCCACGTAACCGATTCTACTAGCCGAATCTTTGACCGAGCAATGCCCTAACCGCTTAGGTGCGATCAGTCTAGCGCTTCTCGATACTAATCCTCAACTTGAGGGTTTTCTGTGCGAACGCGGGAAACGTCCGAAGGACAAGTGGTCGCGCCGTCGCCGAAATGCTTTCCTCCCCTCTGGGCAGACGTTCCGTTCCGCAAGCCGCCAGCATTCGTCGCAATGACGGAGTCTAGCAATGGCCTCGTTTCTCAGGACAACATATTCAAAGCATCGATTCGTCCCATTTGAAAACAATCGGGAACTAGGAGAAGTTGACACCCGGCAAATATTACAATTTGATCGATTTCCCACAAACCCACCCATCAAATCCGTAAACCAAGTTGTTTCCGGCAACGGACACTTCTCTCAACTGAGTTAACCAAATTCCACTCACCATCCCGGAGTACGATGCGTGAACCGCAGACGAATATTCATCAGTTTCGACTTCGACCATGACAAAGTACTTCGTAGTTCATTCGTCGGTCAAGCGAAGAAACACGCCGCACACCTGAACATTCAGGACTGGTCTCTACCTGGCCCCGTCGATGAAGCTTGGAAGAGGGCGGCTAGAGATCGAATCCGACAATCGGACCTCGCGATTGTCATCTGCGGCAAAAATACGCATTCCGCCGCAGGTGTCGAAGCCGAGTTGACGATTATCCAGCAAGAGCGTAAACCTTATCTCCTTCTCCAAGGAAGACCTCGCTTGAATTGCAGCAAACCGCCAAACGCCCGTTCCAACGACACCGTACAAAAGTGGAGATGGAAAACACTAAACGACATCATTGTCGAAATCACCAAACGGTGATCGCCTTCCGATGAGTCCACTTTTCAACCACTCGAAGCCATCGTACGTCGGCGATTTCAACCGCGACTTACTGGAGCAGTACAAGCTGTTCGTTCAGTCCGCAGACAATGCCAGCAATCGCCGCGTGGTTTCAAGCCAATACCTTTTGACGTTGAACACGGCCATTGCCGCTATTTACGGATACATAATATCGGTGCAATCCGTTCAGGTTTGGGCGATCATCGTGCCGATTGTCGGCGTGTTGGCAGCGCTGATCTGGTTAGAGATCGTCCGCTCATACAAACGTCTGAACGAGATCAAATTCGGCATCATCATCGAAATGGAGAAGCATTTGCCGGTTGCTCTATATGAATTTGAACGGGACAAACTCAGTCACGGCGAAGGTAGGTCCTATACAGCCATTTCGAAAATCGAGGCATGGGTACCGATTGGATTCTTGGCTGTGCACATCGCTGCGTCAATCTTCATGGCCTCTCTCGTGATCTGAGGGTCGCGATGATCGACCGGAACGGGTCGCATATTGAACAGCTTCTTGCTTTGTCCACCTAGCAGTACACTCATTGGCTTGCACCCTATCGTCGCCAAGACGCGACGGTTGATCTAGGAGACTCCACGGAACCGACATAACTAAAAGTTCCCCCTCCCCTTCGCGTAGCAATAGGGACCCGGACGAGCGAAGCGAGAACCCAGGGCGACCGCCGCACCCAACCAGCCAAACACGGACTCAAACGCCCATCAACCAACACGAAATCCCAGAAATCCCACCCCCAATCCCACCAATCCCAATTCAGATTTGACATATTCTTACATCTGTTGTAAAAATAACAAGTGAACAAGTTCCGCGGGCCCAACGACCCGCACCACAGTGCTGCGCAGACGTGTGCAGACCCCGTCCCAAGCGGCCACAGGGATCAAACGTGAGCAAGCGAAGGCAACGGTCGACGAGAAGGACGCGGTCCAAAGCCGCACCTACGAGTCTCCAGCGTCATCGCCTCCTCCGGCGGCGTCCCTCATCGGATCGGATGTCCGGCGCAAGGCCGGGAGGGCCGTGCCGAAGCGTGGGAGGCCAAGTTCCCGGAGCGCGACACGTCAGTCCCGCGTCGCAATGCGAGCCAGCAGGCGTCCCCCTATATAGCCCCTTTCGAGGATCGAAGGGGGCGCGGACGAGCGAAGCGAGTCCGCGGGGGATGCCCAGCCAAGGGCCGGGAGACCTCACGTGGAGCCGACAGACGTCTACTCCTGTCCGCCGCAGGAGGGAGGCTACAGAGCGAGAGGAGCTAGTTACAGGTGAATCGAAGGAGGACGGCGAACTCCGAACGGCGTACCCAAGCGCCGCGCCGAACTCCATGCCCGCGGTCTGGCGACGCGGGCCGCGGCTGGTAAACGTTGCTAGCGGTCTCGCACACCGCTCTGCGCAGCATCTGACCCCTCTCCGGGGTCGTCCTCTTCGAACCGAAGAGGCGATGGAGAGGGAAGGAGCATCGTCCTCAGCGCTGAGGACGACGCTCTAGGCGAGGGCCAGTTCCTACGGGCCCGAGGACCCTGCGCCGCCGGACCTTCCCCCCCGGAAGGCCCGGCGGCAACCAGCCACGTCGCGGTGGACATACAACCACGTCCAAATCACAGCCCATCACAAAAATCAGCGTAATCAGCGGTTCAGACACCCCCCTGCGCTAACATTCAACTGAACTATCCGAAACCCACCCGACTCGAAAGCAGATCTTCGATGGAAATCACCGATGTACGCCTCGACATGTATAAGTGGCCCCGCGAGGTGCCCATTACCAACGGCCTCTACACCTACACCCATAACCTGCTAAACATCGTCGTCGTCGAGACCGACGATCCCAACATCACCGGCATCGGACTGGCCGGCGGCATCGAGGCAAGCCCCGAAGTCGGCGAGGCTTTCATCGGACACTTCAAGAAGATGCTGATCGGCATGGACCCGCTCGACAACGAACGGATCTGGCGCGAGATGTGGCGACCCAAACTCGTCGGCAGGCGCGGCATCAGCACCCGCATCCTCGGCGGCATCGACATCGCCCTCTGGGACATCAAAGGTAAAGTCGCCGGACTCCCCGTTTACAAGCTCCTAGGCGGATACACCGACCGCGTCGACACCTACGTCGCCGGCGGCTACTACGAAGAAGGAAAAGGCCTCAAAGAGCTCGCCGCCGAAATGGCCGAAAACGTCGAACTTGGCGCACGAGCCGTCAAGATCAAAGTCGGCGCAGTCCCCATCAACGAAGACATCGAACGCGTACGCGTCTGCCGCGAGACCATCGGACCCGATGTCCGCCTCATGGTCGACGCCAACAACGCATATCGCCACTACGAAGCCATCGAGTTCGCCCGCAAAGCCGAAAAATACGACCTATTCTGGTTCGAAGAACCCGTCGAACCCGACGACTACATCGGACAGCGCGAGATCACCCGCGCAACCTCCGTCCCCGTGGCAGCCGGCGAAAACGAGTACACACGCTACGGCTTCCGCGACATGATCGACCACCGCGCCGTCGACATCCTCCAACCCGATGCCTTAGTCCTCGGCGGCATCACCGAATTCATGAAAGTCTGCGCACTCGCCCAGGCACACGACCTCGACATCGCACCCCACGGGTCCCAATACGTCCACATCCACCTAGTCGCCGCCATCTCCAACGGCCTCATCCTCGAGTACTACCGCGACACCGTCGACCCCATGCACGGAAAAATCTGGCAACACGAACTCTACATCGAAGACGGCTACGTCCACGCACCAGACCGCCCCGGCCTAGGCCTAGAACCAAAATGGGACGTCCTAGAAGAGTTCCGCGTTTAAATCATCCATCCAATCGATACCTCCGATGACCGAGAACGACGCATCGAACTCCAACGGAGGTATCGGTTCAAACCTGAAAAATCTCCTAACAATCTTCGCTGTCGCACTCCGCCTCGGCCTAACATCATTCGGCGGCCCCATCGCCCACATCGGCTTTTTCCGTCAGGAATACGTCGAAAACCGTAAATGGCTCTCCGAGCGCCGCTTCTCCGATCTCGTCGCCCTGTGCCACTTCCTACCCGGCCCAACCAGCAGCCAAGTCGGCATCGCAGTGGGCATCACACGCGGCGGCCTTCTCGGCGGACTCCTAGCCTGGATCGCCTTCACCGCGCCATCCGCCGCCATCCTCATCGCCTTCGGATTTGGCGTCGCCGAATTCGACACTCTCTTAGAAGACGATTGGCTCAGAGGACTCAAAATCGCAGCGGTAGCCGTCGTCGCTCAAGCGCTGTGGGGAATGGGCACGACCCTAGCGTCCGATAAAGCCCGCGCTTCCGTAGCCGTCGCGGCAGCGATCGCAATCTTGATCTCGCCATTCGTTTTCAGCATCGTCGCCGTGATCCTGGCAGCGGGCGCATTCGGATGGTGGCGTTTCCAGCACTACGTCGACGAACCCGAGACCGAAGCCGCGACCTATTCGATCTGGAAACCACTCGCCATCGGTTGCGCCATTCTATTCGCTTTGATCCTGTTCGGATTGCCCCTGCTGCGACAAATAGTCGACTACGAAATCCTCAACATATTCGACGGATTCTTCCGCAGCGGTTCGCTAGTCTTCGGAGGCGGCCACGTCGTGCTCCCTACCCTCGAAACCGAAGTCGTCGAAAACGGATGGGTCACCACAGAACAATTCATCGCCGGATACGGCGCATCCCAAGCCATCCCCGGTCCGCTCTTCACTTTCTCCGCCTACCTGGGCACCGTCATGGGAGTCGGTCCCGGCGGCATCGGCGGAGCCGCAATCGCACTCATCGCCATATTCCTCCCATCCTTCCTCCTTGTCATCGCCATCCTGCCCTTCTGGAATCAATTCAGCAAAGTCACCAACTTCCGAGCCGCACTCGTCGGCATCAACGCCGCAGTCGTCGGAATCCTCGCCGCCGCCCTATTCGACCCGGTATGGACATCGTCAATCAAGAATCCCACAGATTTCGCACTCGCAGCCGCCGCATTAGGCCTTCTCATGTTTTGGAATTTCCCATCTTGGGCTGTCGTCATCCTGTGCGCCCTCGCCGGAATCCTTCTCTCGTTAATCTCCTGACCCTGCAACGAGACGGGATATCGTATAGACAATCGAACATTCGACACTAACCGACACACTCAGCATGAAATCTCTTATCAAATCGCATTTTCGCCGATCAAAGTTCCTGATCGCTTCACTGAGCGCGATTGCGCTCATCGCCTTAGTAGGCTGCAAAGCAGAAATCAACGTCGCCGTGAGCGAAGAAGACGAAGGCGAGATCGAACTCATAGCCGCCGTAAGCGATACCGTACTGTCGCTGCTACAACTCGGAGGCGACGATCCATTCGAAGATTTCTTGGATACACCAGCGGATGAGCTTCAAACCGAAGGACTAGAAGGCGCCACTGTTGAAACCTACTCAGAAGCCGGTTACACGGGCATCAGAATTCGCGCCAACTTCGATCCATACGACCCGATATTTACTGAACTATCAGAAGACCGATCGGTTCTTGGCAACCTCACCGACGCCGTGGGCATCGGCGATTTTAACTTCACTCGGACGGCGGATGACGACGGCTGGCGAGTTGAGCTAAACCAAGTGACCGACGCCTCGATCACCGACGGTTTAGACGAACTCGTCGGCGACATACCTTTCGACACCGGCGATCTCGACCTGCCATTCGTCCTGTCACTCGAACTTCCAGGCGAATACATCGAACACAACGCCAATCGCGAGGTGGACGGCGTCCTGATTTGGGACGCCAATCTGTTGGACGGTATCGAAGTCTATGCCGTCAGCCGAGACTCCGGGATCGGGATCGAATTGGGCCCATTGATAATCACCGCCATCTTCGCGATCGTCGCACTCGCAATCGTCATCTCCGTCGTATTCAGTCGCGAACGGCGCCGACGTCGCGCCGAGGAAGACGCCGCGTTGGAAGCCCAAAAGGAACAGCAAATCGGCGCGGATAGTAGCATGTAATTGTGGGTACGTGAAGTGGCGGCACCGATGCGATCAATTCGGTAACGATGCGTCGCGAGGAACATTCGAAGCATGGAATCAGTCTTCAAAGCAGCCGTTGAAGAGTTGGACAACGACCAACCGATGGTCGTCGCGACCGTCGTACGCACCTCTGGCTCTACCCCGCAGAAATCTGGCGCGAAACTCTTGGTACGCCAAGACGGCAGCGGAGTCGGCACGCTAGGCGGTGGATGCGTTGAAGGAGACATCTGGTTCGCGGCGCAAGAACTCCTCAAGCGCGGCGGCGATGCCGAGTTACGGGACTACCAACTAAACGAAGATCTTGCCGCACAAGACGGCCTCGTCTGCGGCGGCACCATGTACTTCCTCATCGATCCCGTCCGCGAAGCCGATCCGTATAAGGACTTCGCTGCACAAGCAGTCAACGCTTACGCCGGCGGTTCGCCTATGGCGATCGTCAATGTCACGGCAGCTCCAACTGACGCCCAGGTTGTCGTCGGCGCCAAAATGTTGGTCCGCGAAAACGGCGACACGCAAGGCGGCCTCGGCGACGAAGTCCTGGAAGCGATGACCGTAGCCAAAGCCCGAGACCTCATGGCGATGGGCAAAAACGATTACCTCTACCTCGACGACGGCACCGAGTGCTACATCGAGGCCTACACCACTCCCCCAACGCTAGTACTAATCGGCGGCGGACACGTCAGCAAAGCCATCGCGCCCATCGCAAAAAGCGTGGGCTTCCGCATCTTCGTGTTCGACGACCGCGAGCAGTTCTCCAACCCTGAACGATTCCCGGAAGCCGACATCACAATGGTCGGTGACTACCGAGACGGCTTCGACAAAATGCCAGTCAACGCAAACTCTTTCGTGGTCGTCGCGAGCCGCGGACACCAGTTCGACGATGCTGCGGTTTCCGGCGCGTTAAAGACCCCCGCAAGCTACGTCGGCCTGCTCGGCAGCAAGCGCAAGACGATCCTCATCTACGAGGAACTCATCCGAAACGGTTTCGACCCTGAGCAACTCCGGCGTATCAACGCACCTATCGGACTCGACATCGGCGGTCGCACCCCCGAAGAGATCGCATTAAGCGTGATGTCCGAAATCGTCGCATTTCGCCTCGGCGGCAACGGTGGCAGCATGAAGCTGCAAGAACGATTGCTCGACAAAGCGATCGAACGCGCCTCCAAACGACAATCCCCAAACCACGTCATGGCGGCTGGCGGGTAATCAGGCTCCAATCTGACTCGCTCGTTTGAATCGATAGATGGGCGCCGAGGCCATACTGCTAGCAGCCGGTGAATCGTCTCGGATGGGCAAACCAAAAGCATTGCTCGATTGGTTCGGCACACCGCTCGTCGTCGCACAGTCGAATTCGCTCCTAAACGGCGGCGCCAAACGAATTACCGTAGTCACAGGCGCGCACCACGACCTGATCCGTCAAGTGGTATCAGACAAACCGGACGTGTCGGTCATCAACAACCCGAATTGGACGTCCGGAAAAACGACCTCCATCAAAGCCGGATTGTCCGCACTGAGCGACGAATGCGACACGATCATCCTTTTGGCCGTCGACCAACCGCGCCCCTCATGGGTCGTCGAACGCGCACTGAAATCGCACCTCCAATCCGGTTGCCTCGTCACCTCACCCCGATACAGCGGACACGGCGGACACCCTTTACTGTTCGACATTTCTATACTCGATCAACTGAAAAACATCAGCGAAGAACGTGAAGGCGTCAGAGAGGTGATGAAGCGATACGAAGACGAGATGAACCGCGCGTATTTCGACAACCCTGTGATCCGATTGGATCTCAATACTCCCACCGACTACGAAGCTGCGCTTTCAAAATACCATGATCTCGCAACAGCATCCTGACGCAACCATCATCCAATGGCAACCGATCTAAACGCAGCCCGAGAGTATCTCAACGACATCAGTGTCGCAGGTTGGCTGACCCGGGATTACAGATACACGAACCCCATATTTTTCGCCGCACTGGGTTACACGCCGCCCAACCTCACACGTCCCGCATGGCTTTGGATCCCAGCCGATAGCGAACCGCGCGTGCTCGCCCACGATGTTGACGTTAACCGATTCGACCTTGATGTGTCCGATGTCACTGCGTACGGCAACCGAGACACGATGGTTGCGGAACTCAAATCGATGATGCCCAGTCGGGGCAAGGTCGCCATGGATTATTCCCCTATGTACGAGCTACCGAGGGTAGCTCGCGTAGACGCGGGTTCGATCGAGTTAGTTCGATCGTTCGGCCTGGAAGTCGTCCCATCCGCCGACGTATCCCAGTACGCCACCGAACGTTGGAGCGACGCTCAACTTGCATCCCACCGCTACGCAATGTCCGAGATCGTCAACTCAATGCACGAAGCATTCAACTTCATCAGCGAGAATGTGCGATGGAAAATTTCTGAACATGACGTCGCCGAGTTCATTCGGGGTAGATTTGACCGAGCCGGCCTCATCACCGACGAAGGTCCCGTAGTCGCCTTTAACTCGAACTCATCCGATCCGCACTACGAGCCGACTCCAGAAGCCTCAGCGATAATCCGACGGGATGGCTGGTTGTTAATCGACTCGTGGGCGAAACCTAATTCGATTGAACCGTTCATGTCAGACGATATCCATGACGGTAGCGAACCCGTATACGCGGACATCACATGGGTCGCCAAAATCGGTTCGCCACCCACCGTGGATCACCTCAAAGTCTTCGATTCCGTCCGTCGGGCTCGCGATTCGGCGTACGAATTCCTGAGAAACAGACATCGTAAAGGCGAACCGACACAGGGTTGGCAAGTTGACCGCGTCGCACGCGACTCGATAACGAAAGACGGCTACGGCAAATGGTTCATGCATCGACTCGGTCACAGCATCGGACCCGAAGTCCACTCAAACGCCGTCAATCTCGACGATTGGGAAACCCACGACACCCGACAACTCATTCCAGGCATATCCACATCTATCGAACCCGGCATATATCTTCCAGAATTCGGAGTCCGCTCAGAGATGGACATATTCGTCAGCGAAGACGACGTCGAGATCACTGGCGAAATTCAACACCAAATCCACCAAATTCCAACCTGATCGATCGTTATGAACATTGCGTGGTGAGCTTCGCCGATTTGACGTAACGTTAGGCGATGGATCGGTCAAAATCGCAACCGTCAGGCCGAACTCGCAGATCCCTGTTCCGCACTCCGAAACCGTTCGCCGCGTTCGAACACCGTGCGTTTCGCCTTCTATGGTTCAGCGCCAACTTCGTCGCGCTGGGCATATGGGCCGAACGCTTAGCCGTAGGTTGGCTGGTTCTCGAGCAGACAGACTCAGTGCTGCTTTCCGCCGCGACGTTCGCCGCCGGATCTGCACCAAGCCTAATCGCCGCTCCGATAGGTGGTGCCGTCGCGGACAGATTTCCGCGAAACCGACTGTTGGTAATGACCGCGCTCGTAAGAGCCTTCTCGATACTCCTAATCGCCCTCATCGCGTTGAGCGGATTTCCCAGCCCTTGGCCGATATTCGTGATAGTCGCATTCGAAGGCGTGGTCAACTCCTTCGACATGCCAGCCAAGCAAGGCCTCATAACCGACATCGTGCCGCGCGAGTCCCGAATGAACGCCATATCCGTTCATTCCATAGGCACTCGATCCGTGGCGGCCGCGGGATCCCTCGCAAGCGGAATCATCGCCGAATTTATCGGCATCCCCGCTGCTCTGTTCGTCGCTTCCGGATCGATTCTCATCGGTGGCGTGATCGTGTGGTTCGTTCCGACGATACGATCATCGGCGCGGATGGCACGCTCCTCGCTAGGACGCATATTCAAAGAAGCGGTAATCGGCATTCGATCGATCTTGCGACTCCCCACCGTCTCCACCCTCCTCTGGATGGCGATCGTTGTCGAGATATTCGGCTTCGCCTACGACTCCGTCATGCCAGCTATGGCCCGAGACGAGTTAGGCGTAACTGAATCTGGTCTTGGAACCCTCAGATTCGCGGCCGGCATCGGTGCGGTGATCGGTGCGGTCTTCCTATCGTTCCTCGGCGATTTCAGACGCAAAGGCCCGCTGCTGCTCGCTATCACGGCCGGTTATGGGATCGGTCTAATGGGTGTCGCTACCAGTTCAAACCTGATCATGGCGCTCATCGTCGTAACGATGGTCGGAGCCGCCGCCTCGATGTTCGACGCCATGCAGTGGACGCTGCTCCAAGCGAACGTACCCGATCGCCTACGCGGCCGCGTCATCGGCGGATGGGTATTCGCCATCGGCTTCGGATGGGTCGGACACCTCTCAATGGGCGTCGTAGGCGAACTCATCGGCGTCCGCTGGGCGCTGGGCGGAGCGGGATTGGTGGTTGCCGTCACCAGTTTGCTTGTATTGGCGTTTTCACCTGTTTTAAAGAAAGTTTGATTCGCATCGACGCTGTCCAACACGGAACGGATCAACGAACGTCCAATGCGCCATTAGTTCTCGAAAGTCTGAGGCGATTCTCGTGTAATCGAATCATCTGTGCGGGTAAGCGAAATCCGTTTGCCATCCGATGAAAGGCATGTAAATCGAACGCGTCAGCGAGCCGTCGTTTTGCATCACAGCCTCAGCAAAATTGAATTCGTGGGAAAATGGTGAAGCGAAATGTTTTGAAAGGATGACATCCAACACCGCCCGACGGTCATCCTGCCGCGTTCGTGCCCCGAATATCACCCCCTTCAACGCTGTGATCGGATACTGAACCGTGAATTGGGAAGGCAGTGAAGCGAGATCTTGTACAAATGGCGAGAGGCTAAACATTCTCACTTCTTTTTCGCCTGCCCACTGAATATGCTTGGTCAGCAAATTCTCCCGCGTCAAAGCAATCCGTTCGTTTTTCGCCGCTTCGATGTCAGGCTTGTCTGCCACGCCATCAAACAACCGATTATGCTCGGCGACCGTCAGTCGCGGCAAGTTGGCAAAGAAATCAATCTTCGGCTTCTCTTTCATATACGAAACTCGTTCCATCTCAAGCTGGCCTACCGTATTCGGGACCGTGATGGATCTCAACTGTTCTTCGTCGAACACTAGACATGCCCCGGTGTTGTTGTCCGCATACGTCGCCCAAAGATAGGGATTGGTGAAATCTTCGGTGAAACAGGTTACCCGCCATTCGGCCAGCAGTGATTTCGCCATGTACCGTACGAAACAATCGGCGAATCCATCGAACGTTGGTACCGAACGGGCGAGATTTGCGCGACCCAGGATCGACACCCCGACCCGATGCGGGGTCACTTCGCGAAGCAGGCTCGGCAATTCATAGTACGAAACACGTTTGCCATCAACGAGTTTTGTTACCAATCGTTGTCTCTGATGCGAAAGTTCTGTTTGCAGTTTCGGTATCTCGTTGGTGATGACTGATTCCACATAAAAATCCTCCTCCAACACTCGGTTGGAACCCGGTATGTAAAAAACTCCCGTCACTGAGGAGGCAATGAGGGCTTTCCAATAAAACGTGATGAAATTCTCCCAAATCCGTTGTTCCCCGTGCCATTCTGCGTTAACGACATCTTCCGCGAGATCGTTCATCTGATCGGGATTTGCCAAGTAGATTGTTTGACGTTCCAGCTCCTTAAAATCGCCCATCAATTTATCAATCGAACGAAATCTATATATCTCACCTTTCACGGATTGAGCGCTGAACACGTTCGTGTCCGCTTCGGTATCGGATCTCGGCTTCGAAAAACGAAACTATCGCGCCCCACAAGCCTGCAGACACGCCTGCATGTGACCTCGCGACTCCGCCGCGATGGTGCAACACTGCTCCAAACTGTATTCCCTCGCTCCGATTACCTCGAGATTGAGGGCTCCATCGTAACCATGTTCGTGTAGGACCCGAACAAAACCAAGCAAGTCGATGTCGCCGCGCCCATTCGCCTGATCTTCCGGCTTGCCGGGACCCGATTGCATACCTTTGCAGTCGCGGATGTGAACATGCTTCACTCGCGACATAACGGCGGCAATCGCGTCGGCCGGGTTTTCTCCAGCTCTATGGATGTGTGAAGGGTCCATATCGATCCCAAATGCAGGTGAATCGATTGCCTCCATCACGCGAAGCGTCGTTGGCGTGTTGTAAATGCTGGCACCCACGTGTGCCTTGACACATACCGTGACACCGTGCTCTTCGCCAATCTTCGCCATCTCAGTGAGCGATTTGATCGATGCCTTAAGGCTCTCTTCATCTTCCGACGCACCACCGGGTCCGGTGTTGACCACCGGGATACCCAACACGGATGCCGCGCGACAAGCGCGATCCATAACGACAGGATCCCTCCGTGGCTGCTCCATCGCCAGCAGTTCAAGACTGAACTCTTGCGACAAATCGCGGATTTCGGGTACCAATTCTTCCCAGCGATCCAGCACCAAGTGTTTGCTCATTCCGTCAATTGCCGACAACTCGATGCCGTCATAACCCGCCATAGCGACCCCACGGAACGCGGCCGCCATGCTGTGTCCGCCGAACAAAACAGAATTTGCTCCAAGCTTCATCATCAATTCCCTTCAATGTCGACCACAGTGCCGTTTTCCCACGATTCGATCGCGGCTTCGATTATCAATTGCGACTTCAACGCGTCTTCGCCGGAGCCGTCGATATCGGCTGGATCCGCGCCTTCGATGTTCTGGTCTATCCAACGGGTAATCCGGCTCTCAAAGGTTTCTCCAAAACTCATCATGCCACCGAGGTATGAGAATCGTTCGACCTGTTGAGATCGCCTCGGGTAAAACTCCAACTGCTCGCAAGCCTCCAAAATCACAAATCGAGCCTCTGATCCCACAACCTCGAGCCTCTCCAGACCGTAACTGCCCCCGGCGTCGTAACTACCCGTCAAATGGCCGATAACGCCGTTTGCGAACTGCATGTTGACTTGGACGTTCGACCATATCTTCCGTCCTTTGCCACGTTTGAAAAAAGCTTGGACCCTCTTAACGTCACCGCAGAAGTACTGCATCACATCGATTGAATGGGGATGTAGCGCTCGCATGTGGAAATATGGCGAGCTCTCGTTAGGATTGTTGATCCACATCGTCATGTTGACGATGTTCAATTCGCCGAGGCGTCCACCATCGACCCACTCCCTGGCGCGAACCGCTGCAGGAGTGAAGCGATGATTCAGATTGATCCCGTATCTGAGATTCTTCTCCTTCGCCAACGCGACCATTTCTCGGGCTTCCGGAATCCGATTGGAGATCGGTTTTTCGCCTAACACCGGGATACCAGCGCCCAACAGAGCCATCGTCGGCTCATAGTGATCGCCGCCGTTTTCCACGCCCGCCGTACAGACGCTAGCGATATCGATCTGCTCACGTTGGACCATCTTGCCAACCGACGAATACGCGTTGCAGCCGTAGCGTTTCTCCGCCGCGTCGGCCTTTTCAGCAATCGCGTCGCAGACCGCCACGATTTCGCAACGCTCATCAGCGTTGTAGATGTCCGCGTGTCGGGTGCCGATACCGCCCAATCCCACGACGGCAACCTTGAGTGTCAAGAGTCAATCCCTCCCAAGCTAAATCGGGTTGCAACTTCTATCGCGATTTTGCCTGCAACCGTCTTGCAGTAGACGAATCACCGATGTAGAGCGAGTCGTAAGCCTGTTGCGACGACTTAAACGCACCTACACCTTCGAGTCCATGCCAATCGCCTTGGTGGTGGATAGGGTTTGGCAGCCCGGTTTCACATTCACGCTTCGCGATCCAACTCTGCATCCTGCCAGTCAGTGATTCCACGACGTCAGGGTGGGCATCGGCGACGTCTTCCGTTTCCAACGGATCTTCAACCAAGTTGTATAACTCGACGGGAGGTTTAAAGTGGAAATCCGGTTCCAAAGCACGTATCAGTTTCCACTGAGGTGTCCTCCAGCCGTGCTTCCGCATCCACGTGCACTCTGTGATGTAAATCTCTGATTCGTGCGACGCTACCTCTCTCCTAACCATCCCCATCAGGCTCCGTCCATCGAAATCGATATCGCTTTCGATCCCTGCCAATTCGAGGAGCGTCGGCATCAGATCTTTGTGCTGGTTGTAACCGCTGATCCGTCTTCCCGCAGGGACTTGCGACGGATACCGAATGATCAAAGGAACGTGCAGATTTGAGTCGTACAACCCGTGATGATCGAAAAAACACGCATGTTCGTACAGCGTTTCGCCGTGATCAGAGTTCAATACGACGATCGTGCCATCCAGCATTCCGCGCGTTTCCAGGAACGTGAGAATCGTTTTGATCGCGGCGTCCATGTAAGCGATCGCACCGTCGTATTGCGCTACCACATAGTCCTTGTCGGTGATGCCCGGCGGCATCCAACTCGCGTGAAAGTCCCGAAAGGGCTTGAACGACAACACGGGTTCCATCGAGTCGTTGGAAGGATCGCACTCATCGCCGTGGTAAAACATCCGCTCGAACGGCTCGGGCGGCAAATATGGTGCATGCGGATCCATGTGACGCAACAACGCGAAAAACGGCTCATCTGCTTTGCATAAACGGTCGAGTTCCGGTAGGAATACGCGGTTGAGATCCTGTGCCTTGTCACTGCGACCTTCCGACCAAGATCCCCAAGCTTTGTAGTCGAGATACTTGTCAAACCCTCTCGAACTTGGATTGCCGCTCAATCCCACACATGCCGTGTTATAGCCCTCGTCCCTGAGCAGTTCCGGCAACATCGTCACCTCGGGCCTCACAGGACCTTGGTGCCGCAGGGCGACCACCTGCGACGAAATCACGTCAAGGCCGCTCAACATTGACGTATACCCGCTAGTAGTCGGTATATGGGCGCTGAATGTGTTTTCGAAAAGCGTTCCCTGCGCAGCAAGTTGGTCGATGTGTGGTGATGTAAGGCGCGGATAGCCGTAGCAACTAAGGTTGGGCGCCCTAAGCGAATCGACTCCAATGATCAGAATGTTGGGTTTCGACTTCGATGCGTTACCTGCGGCCATCACCGTTCTCCAATCAATTTTTCATCCACCGTTGGACGCAATCCGCCCGAACACCAAACTATATGAGCACTTCCGCACCGATACGTTGCGCGATTCCTACGATGTCGTCGTATTGCGATTGAAGTATCGGCACTCCGTTGGCTGTACGGTCCCTCGCCGCTTCCTCCTCCGGATCACCCGCGACTAACACACGATCAGCGCCCGGTTCGGTTGGAGAGTCATGCAACGCACGGATCATGTCGTCCATCATCTCTTTGAATTCGTCAACCGGACGGAACGCCGCAATATCTATGGCCATAGCAAACGACATGTTCTTGCCGCCGCCAATGAATGAGCTGTAGCCGCCGCCCGAAAGCACGCCGCACAGGATGTCCACCATCATCGCCAACCCGTAACCTTTGTGCGCGCCTTGTTCACGCGTATTGCCGAGCGGGTTCTGCGCCCAGTGCTCACCACGGTCGCCGGGTGGCTCCGTCACAGCGTCGCCTTCCGCGTCAACGGCCCAGCCCGCCGGTATCAGCACACCCAACCGCCGCGCCAGTCCAATCTTGCCGCTCGCAACCGTAGACGTGGCCATGTCAAGCACGAAGTCGGTCTCCTCTCCCGCAGGCGCTGCAAACGCTATCGGGTTCGTACCGAGCATCGCTTTTCTGCCCAGAGCGGGTCTCGCCGCAGGTCCGGCGTTGGTCATAGCGATACCGATCATGTCACGTTCCAAGGCCTGCATCGCGTAGTACGCGACCATCCCGATGTGATGACCATCTTTGATCGTAGACATGCCCAAGCCGTGCTTCGCGGCCTTGTCCATCGCCATCTCCATACCGATGTGCGCTGCCGGATGCCCGAGTCCCCAACCGCAACTCAACAACGCTGTAGTGTCCGACTCTGAAATGACCTCGATCTCCTGGGGCGATTTAAACGTGCCATCCATGATCGATTCGGCATACCTCACCACATTCGTGGCACCATGAGTATCCACACCGCGCAGACTAGCCAGCGTTAGAGCATCCGCGGTAATGTCCGCGTACCTAGTTGGGGTCCCGACCGCTTGGAAAATCGCCGAAACTTGCCGGCGCAACGGCTCCGCAGGCACGCGGACCGCATTATCTTCTGGGATCTTGAGGAAATCGAGAGCCATTGGTCATCTCCTTTACGGATGTAGCTTTACTTCAAGGGCAGGCCAACGCCATGTTGCCGGGCGAGTTCCACGATTCGTTCGCATGCGGCTATGTCTTCCAAGGCCAAGCCTTGCGATTCGAACAGCGTAATCTGGGCGTCATTGTCACGACCTGAAATCCTGCCGCCAACGATGTCGTGGATCGGTACCGCCAAGTCCCAAGAGAAACGTCCTACTTCGGCGGCGCGCATCAATTCGCCGCACTCGATCTTAGCCTGTTCTACGTCGTCAACAGCTATGATGTCGGACGCCGTCACCGCACGCGTATCAATTTCTCGCTTCAACCAAGAGTTATTTCCTGCGGCATTGATGTGCGTACCCGGCTTCAACCATTCACCCAGCAGGACAGGTTCTTGCGAGTTGGTGATAGTCGCGATGACATCTGCATCAGCTGTCTCTTCGCCGCTGGTCACCGCATTGACTTCGATGCCCAGCGCTTCAGACATCCTCTCAGCGTAGCTATTCCGGTTTGCCTCAGAGCGGCTGTAAACCTTCGCGCTCTTGATATCGCGGACATGGGCGATTGCCGCTAGCTGAGTCTCGGCTTGATACCCAGAACCGATGATTCCAACGGTCGATGCATCTCCCTTGGCCATGTATTTCGTCGCTACACCCGATGCGGCTCCGGTGCGAATCTGGCCCATGCGATTCGCCTCGATTACACCTGCCAACGTGTTGGATGATGTGTCGTACAGCAACACATGGAAATTGATCCCGCCACGTCCTCCAGCGTACGATTTCAACCCTGCGATTTCGTGGCCGGGCCACGACGCGAACATTACGTTGTACGCCCCGGAACTCGTCGGAACCCGCCGCCGCGACTCGTTGTGAGCTTCGCCTTTCGATCTCGCAATGAACGCCTGTTCGACTGCGTCAACCGCGACGTCCATCGTAAACAGCGCCTCGACCTGCGATTCCGTGATGTACAAGGGTGTCGTCATTTCTGCTCCGATTATTCCTATTCTTGAGTTTTCGGTTCGTACGCGTGCGCGTACATATGGTTCAAAGGACCGCGCCCTGCTCCGATCGGCGTAGCGTTCGCCATCGCATTCCAAACGTATCGTTGCGCCGAATCGACAGCAGATTCTAGATCTAGACCATGCGCCAAATGTGCGGCGATCGCCGAAGCGAACGTGCAACCGGTGCCATGATTGCTGGTGGTGTAGATCCGGAGCGAAGTAAATCGTTGCGCTCCGTCACGAGACACCAAAACATCGGTAACACGTCCACTTCCATCCTCCAGGTGTCCACCCTTCACTACCGCGGCGTCTGCGCCAGCCGCTACTAATTCTCCGCCCGCCAACTCCATGTCCTCAACCGTTTCGATCTCGATCCCAGTCAGCACTTCGGCTTCGGGGATGTTCGGAGTAACAACGGTGGCCAAGGGTACCAACCGTTCTTTGACGCTCTCGACGGCGTCGTCCCGCAAAAGCTGGGCGCCTGTCGCCGCAACCATCACAGGATCAACCACCAAAGGCGACAGTTCCAACCCCTCAACCGCTGCAGCGACACATTCGACTATCTCCGCAGACGACAACATGCCAGTCTTGACCGCGTCTACGCCAATGTCAGAAACAACCGCGTCGATCTGGTCGGCAATAACTTCGATCGGTACTTCCGCGACCGCTGTCACACCCAACGTGTTTTGCGCCGTAATTGCCGTCACGGCGCTAGTGCCGAATACACCCAACGCCGCGAACGTCTTGAGATCCGCTTGAATGCCCGCTCCCCCTCCGGAATCAGAACCGGCGATCGTCAAGGCGCGAGGTGGCGGTGCGGAGTTCATTTCCATATAGAATACGCAAGCGGAATGACGGATGCACACCAAAACGACCTTACGCAAGTCAAAGCGCTGATCTTCGACGTCTTCGGCACCGTCGTCAACTGGCGAGATTCGATCATCCGAGAGGTTTCCCAAGCCGCCGCTGCGCATGGAATGTCCGATGGAGACTGGGGACGTTTCGCCGACGAGTGGCGAGCCTGGTACGGAAAGTCAACTCGAGAGCTCAGCCGCGGCGATGGCCCTTGGCGCTTGGTAGACGAAATCCACCGAGAAAAGCTCGATGTCCTGCTCGCCGAATACGGTTTAGCAGACGCCATGAGTGAGGAGACGAAGGTAGAACTCAACCGAGCCTGGCACCGCCTCGATGGCTGGCCCGATTCGCCGTCGGGTTTGCGGAGACTCAAGTCGAAATTCATCATCGCCACCGCGTCGAACGGCAATCTCGCGTTGCTCGTCAACATGGCAAAACACGCAAACCTACCTTGGGATGCCGTGATGTCGCCCGATGTTTACGGTGCATACAAGCCATCTCCAAAGGTGTATCAAAACGCCTCCAAACTGCTAGGCCTAAACACGAACCAAGTGATGATGGTGGCAGCACACACCGGCGATTTGGAAGCATCGGCTCGCGAGGGATTAGCAACCGCATTCGTGTACCGTCCTTTGGAGCGTGGCGCGGATAGCCCGGTGGAGATGCCCGATACCTCAGCGTTCGATATCTCCGCGACTGATTTCAACGATTTGGCTGACCAGTTGGGTTGCGATTGATCCGACAGACATCTCCGTTCAACGACGAAAACAATCATCAAAGGAAACTTAGGCCATGCCTTGGACATTCGAAGACGCCGCGCCGATGATCGGTACCATCACCGAGGGCAACTGCTGGACCGGCACGCATATGCTCTACAGCAACGTCGCGCTCAACCGCATAATGCGCTTGGATGTGAAATCCGGCCTCGTCGACGTGTTCGCCGAGAACACGGAAGGCACCAACGGCCTCAACTACGATGCCGACGGCAACCTATACGGCTGCGCGGGCGACGGCCGTAAAGTCGTGAAATTCAACGACGATGGCAGTTTCGAGACCGTCGTAGACAGCGTTGATGGTCTGCGATTGAACAGCCCCAACGACCTCGCGATCACACCTTCTGGCGCGATCTACTTCTCCGACCGCGTCGGCGATTCGAGCCCTGACGTGGGTATCACATATTCCGCGATCATCTCGGCAGAGAAGGATGCTGACGGCAACTGGGTATGCACACGCCGCACCTTCGACACGACACAACCCAACGGCCTCGTCTTCTCGAAGGATTACAAAACCCTTTACGTCGCTCAGAGCGACTTCCGAGCCAGCGAAAGCCGCGACCTTCGAGCTTACCCCGTGAACGACGACGGATCATTGGGCGACGGCAAGATCATCCACGACTTTGGTCCGCATCGCGGCATCGACGGCATGACCTTGGCATCAGATGGCAGCATCGTCGCCTGCACTGGGTGGGAGATTTCGGGACCAGGCGGAAACGTAACCCACTTCGACCCAGACGGCATGATCATCGAACAACATCCAGTCGTTGCCCAGCGCCCAACCAACTGCACTTTTGCAGACGGCGATCTCTACGTCTCGTCAATCCAAGGTCATACATTTGTGGCGCGGGACACAGGATTGACGGGTTACCTGCTGTATCCGCAATGAACCAACACCAACCGGATCACGACTGAGTGCGAAAACAACGCGCGGGGATCGATATGAACGACGTTTGGGAATGGGAACTAATCGCGAAACACGATTCGTTGACTGAAGGTCCAACGTGGGATGGAAGCGGCCTGTTATACAACGAGTGCTACGCCTCAACAACCTACCGCTGGGACCCGAATTCCGGGGAGAGTGCCATTTGGCGGAGCGACACCGGGCAGGCGAACGGAATGAAATACGACCGCTCTGGCAGGCTGTTCGCCTGCGAAGGGGGCGCGAACCGGGTAGTCGAAATCGACACTGCAAACCCTAACGACGATCCAGTGGTAATCGCCGACAATCTCGACGGCGCGAAGATCAACATGCCCAATGACCTCGACATCGACGGTAAAGGACGCATCTACTTCTCCGACCCTAACTACTCGGACAAACCCAACAACCTGCCGCACGAGTCGGTTTACATTGCCGAACACATCTTCGGCGGCAACTGGACCGTAAAGCGCGTCACGTTCGACACCAACCGACCCAACGGCGTTCTTCTTTCAGCCGATCAATCGATCCTCTACGTCGCCGAGAGTCCGATACTCGATAACCTGCGACGCCAACTCCACGCCTATCCCGTCAATTCCGACGGCACGTTGGGAGACAAAACAGTCCTGTTCGATTTCGGATCGGGACGCGGCGTCGACGGTATGGCGCTCACGACGGACGGCCTCATAGTGGCGACCGCTGGTTCGAGTTCAGAAGGGCCCGGCTCAGCCATCTACGTGTTCCAACCCGACGGCTTAGTACGCGCGGCACACCGGACCCCGTCAGACAGCCCGACGAACTGCACCTTTGGCGGACCCGGGCTAAACGTCTTGTTCGTGACGTTTGCTACGGGGCATGTCTATCAGGTCAATAACACAGGTATGACAGGGCATTTGGCCTATCCGCGGCGAGCGTACTGACCTCCGAGCATTAGGGTCGGTTCAGTCCAAATACTCGTCCGTCCAAGCGGCAGTTTCATCAAGATCGCCGCTGATCTCGCCTTGATCCTTCATGAATTGGGCGACACTCCGCCAACGCTCTGCGGTCATTGTTCCGAACTCGCCGGTTTCGTCGGCCAACCACGCTTGATCGGTCAACAAATCAATGCTCGGGCGTTCGATATCTTCGATCTCCTCTTGCTCCGGATTGAGTTCGAGCAAGATGTCGATTGCTCCCTGTGGATCGTCTAGTCCGTATTCGTACCCCTTGGTGAATCCACGGACAAAACGCTCCACGGCGTCAGGGCGCTCCTCGATCATTCTTTCTGACGTAATGAGCATCATCTCGTAATACTGCGGGACTCCATAGTCTTCGGGATAGATCACCGTAACCGGGTATCCCTTCTGCTCCAGCAATATGCTCTCATGCGACCAATACGCACCAATCACCGCATCAACAGTCCCTGCGGCGAGGGTTTCCCAGAGAGCCCAACCGATGTCGACCGTTTCGACGTCGTCGAGCGTCAGGCCGTCAGATTCCAGCATAGTGCCGAGCATCTTGACGTTCCACTCGATGCCGGGATAGCCGACTTTCTTGCCTTTCAGATCAGATGGTCGGCTAATGCCCGAAGATTCCAATGCCATCAATGAGTTCAACGGACGTTGCACTATCGCCTTGAGAGCTACGATAGGCAATCCTTCATTGCGAGCTAGCAACGTGTCCGTTTGGTAGAAGATGCCGAAATCTCGTTCGTTCGACGCCACGATTTGCGCCACGAGCGCAGGGTCGGCCGGCGGTCGAACGTCTACATCGAGATTCTCTTCGTCGAAGTAGCCTTGATCCTGCGCGACGAAGATGCCGGAATGGTTGGCATTGGGATACCAGTCGAGTTCGACTGATACCGATTCGCGTTCCGCAGGTTCATCGCTTGTGCACGCAAACGCCACCGCAGCGACAGCGACGATGACCGTCACGAATGCCAATTTGCTGAGTCCGATTGTGGTCTTCAATTCGAGTCTCCTTCGTTATCTGACTGATGATAATTCCGCAGCATCCTAGACTGCACTTGAGAAATCAAAATGAACATAAGCGAAGCCATGATCGAAAGCGTGATTATCGCCGCAAACACCTTGTCCGTCTGGTAACGAGAACCCGAGGTTTTGATCAGCCAACCCAATCCTGCGCTGGCTCCAATCCACTCTCCGATCACTGCGCCAATCACCGCCACAACCGCCGCCACTTTAAGGCCCGCGAACAGGTATGGCAACGCTGACGGCAGGTGCAATTTGGTAAACATCTGCCATTTCGACGCGCCCAGCGTTCTGAACATCGCAATCATGTCCGAATCGACCGAGCGTAGACCGGTCATCAACCCGATCGTTATCGGGAAAAAGGTAAACAGGACGACGATCACCACTTTAGGCGTCATGCCCGTCCCTGTCCAGATGATCAGCAACGGCGCCAATGTGAACACGGGGATCGTCTGCGAAGCAATCAGAAACGGATAAACCGAACGTTCAAGCAGCCTAGACCAAAACATCCCAGTCGCAATCACAAAACCGAACGTCGTCGACACAATGAATCCCACCAGAATTTCTCGTAGCGTCACCCATGCGTTCTTGAGAAAAAGAGGAGGGTCGGCAAAAAGTTCCCTGAGAATCTGCGAGATCGGTGGAAGCAACCACTCCTGGACCTCAAACGCTCTCACTAAAACCTCCCACAGGACCAAACCCAGAACGGCGATCATAAACGCCGCCCCCCAATTCTGGATGTAGAAGCGCAGCTTTCTCCAAGCGTTTACCGGATTGCGGCGTACGGATTCAGAGGCACCCTCGCGTGAACGCTGATCGTCTGTTCTGGGCAATACGCTCATGGCACAAGTACACCGCTCAATTCGGACAGCAACTGCCATTTCAAATCGACGAATCTCGGTTCTCTAACTACGTCTTCTGGCCGTGGTCTCGGAAGATCGACGTCTAGCTCGAAGACGATTCGACCCGGACGTGGCGACATGACCAACACACGATCCCCGAGCATTAAAGCCTCTTCCACGTCGTGTGTCACCATAATCGTAGCCCGATTCCTGCGGTCAAGCACGTCCGAAAGCCATCGTTGCAACTCAGCACGGGTAATTGCGTCGAGCGCTTTGAATGGCTCGTCGAGCAACAACACATTGCGTTCCGGTAAAACCGCTCGGAGCAATGCCACGCGCTGTCTCATTCCTCCGGAAAGCGTCGCAGGATATGCGTTGAGAAAATCCGCGATGCCGAATCTTATTGCAAGCTCAGATGCTTTGGATTCGGCCTCTTGCCGGGAGACTCCCGCAATCTCCAATCCGAGAATCGCATTTGACAGCACGTCTCTCCACGGCAACAGGAGATCGAGTTGGTGCATGTAGGCGACGCGACCGATGCGCTGCGCGTTCATGTCGCCGCTCAGACTCACCGATCCCGTGTCAGGTTCGATTAAGCCAGCGATGATGTTCAGCAAAGTACTCTTGCCGCAACCGCTCGGACCGACGATAACGACGAACTCACCCAAATCGGCGTCGATCGAGACGTTAGTTACCGCGTCGACACGCGGTGAGTCAGGATTCACGAAGGATTTCGACGCGTTTGCGACACTGACCGCGGATACGTCATTTCCCAAATCTGATGCTTGGTTCGCTACGCCCGCATGAGTTCGGGGATCGGATTTGGAACCTAGATCTATGCTCGATACACCATCCGATGAACGATTTCGTAATGGCGATTCCGATGTTTCGGACATCGGTGCGTTATTCCTCCGCTGGCATTATCCAGATCAGGTTTTGTGGGTCGGCGGAAATCGTCCGCCCTCTCAGCCCGGCGTCCCGAGCTCCCCCAATCAACTTTGATTGAAAATCAAGGAGTCTGCTGGTAGTCAGTCGATTATAGCAGTGTGCGACCGAGCGCCCTGATCTTCCGTTTGCCACATCTCGCTCACGTCTTTACAATGCATTGCCATGGGAACAACCGACATCGGGCCGAGACGCAATTTCGTCCGATCGGTATCGCGCCCACCAGACCAGATCAATCTGGCGCTCTCATGCCTTTTCATCGCCTCCGAGATTGATCCCGACCTCGACGTGCCGCTGTACATGGGTCGGATCAGCGAGATAACGGAGCGGATACGTCAGAAAGTTCGGAACCGTTACTCTTACTTCGATACGTTGTACTCGCTCAACGAGCTGCTTTTTGACGAACTGGGTTATAGGGGCAACGTTGGGGACTACTACGACATCCGCAACAGTCTCCTTAACGAAGTACTTGAACGAAAGTTGGGTATCCCAATTACTCTCGCAGTGCTTTACATGGAAGTAGCCAAGCGCGTCGGAGTTAGGTTGACGGGCGTCAACATGTCAGGGCATTTCCTGTTGTCGGCCGGCGAAGGCGATTCGCTGCTATTCGTCGATCCGTTCAGGCAAGGTAGGCTCTACTCGCGCTGGGAATGTCTTCGGTTGCTCAGCGGCAACGCAATTCCCCCTTCCGATCCCGAACAGTTGGACCGGTTGGAGAAGACTTTCCTGCCTCGGGCCGACAACAAGATGATTTTGGCTCGCGTGTTGAACAACATGAAGATGATCCACACGCAAGTTGGTGATTACCCACAAGCCATTGCTGACGCCGAACGCATCCAGTATCTGATGCCATGGAATTGGCGCAACGTCGGCGACATCGCTCATCTCCACGGCAGATCCGGACGCGCTCGAGACGCGTACAACATGTTGACCCGGATGATCCAGATGATGCCTCCGCACGAAGACGTTTCGTTGCAACTCGATTCACTCGAAATGCTCAAACCTCTGGCAGAAATTGGCGGATTGGTGGACCCAGAAAAAATCCATCAGATACCTTTCTTCCGTATATGAACAAAACTGGCGGTCCGATAGCCGCCACACTTCGGGAGATTTGAAGCCGTATCTGGCAGAAATTGGAAGATGATCAACTATCAGGAATTGACCGATCAAGAACTGCTGGCTGAGATTTCGGAGAAAAACTCTGACGCCTTCGCAGCTCTATACGACCGCTATGGGAAGCGAGTATTCGGTCTCGCAGCACGAATCCTGAACGACGCGGTTAAATCTGAGGAAGTCACGCAAGACGTGTTCATGCGGGTTTGGCGCCGCGGACACACCTACATGCCCGATAAGGGAAAGTTCACAACGTGGCTCTTCCGCATCGCTCACAACCGGACCATTGATGAACTTCGCAAGCTGAGGCGCGACAAATCGCGTTACAGCGATGACATCACCGAAAGATACGACCTCGAATCTGACGACATCTCCCCTCCTGACGCCGCGGTCGCCAACTCCGAATACGCGCAAGTTCGAGAAGCGCTCAAAGTATTGCCGGATCCGCAACGCCAAGTCGTTTATCTGTCGTATTTCGAAGGGATGACCCAAACCCAAATTGCGGAATCCACGGGCCAGCCCCTCGGAACGGTCAAAACCAGAATGCGGCTAGCACTCAAAAAGTTACGTGTCGCGCTTGACAAAGAGATCTACGGCGACGAATAACCCGCTCTTCGGTAACCCAAATGCGACCAGACGAAGATATTGTCGGCGATTTTCCCGCGTACGCTTTAGGAGCACTCGATCAAGACGCGCAACGCGCAGTTGAAGACCTAGCCGAACGTGATACCGCAGCAGCCGATGAGTTGGCAGAAATGCTCGACACCGTCGCAGTCATGTCCGCTCGAATCGGCGAAGATGCCCCTCCTGCTCCGCTTCGCGATCGTTTAATCGCCGCCGTTAAAGCTGAAATGACTGTTTCGACCGACGAAATCGTATCTCATCAAGCTGCAACGCGTCGAGTTGAGGACGAGGACATCATCCGTAATTTCCCGGCGTACGCTCTAGATACGCTCGATGAAGAATCCTCAAAAGCCGTCGAAGATCTGGTCGAACGCGACGCAAAAGCAGCCGAAGAATTGGCTGAGATGCTCGACACCGTCGCTGGAATGTCCGCACGTATTGGCGAAGCTACGCCTCCAGACGCTCTTCGCCAGCGATTGGTCGCCGCAGTCAGAGCTGAAAGCGGCTACTCAACCCAGGCTTCTGCGTACTCAACGCTCGTTTCCCATCTCGAACAGCGAATAACCAACGACGAGATCGAATACGTAACGCCTAAACTGCGCCTTTGGGACCGAATGCGCGGTGCATTTACGGCTGGAAGGCTAGCATTCGCCACTTCAGTCGCTTCGTTCGCTGTGGTTGTCATTATGGCTGCCCAACTCGGCGCCGACAACGTCGAACTGAACCAAAAGATTTCGCAGATGGAACGCGAGGTCGCGGCCGCATACACCCATACTGAAAACATGATCGACGACATGTCGACCTCCGAACAATTGTTGACGCAAGCGCATGACCGAATCTCTAGGCAAGACGAAGAAATCGTGCGAATGTCCGCCGTCAACGACGCGCTCCGTGCGTCGATGAATGACCAAATCAGCCTCACGTACGCCACCCTCAGGAACGAATACACAAGCCCCGATTGGCAACCGGACGCAGTGTTGTCTAGGGACGGATACGCCTACCTGCTCGAGCACCGACTGCACCCGTTGGGTGCCCTCGTCATCGGCGGCGTGGAGCCGGCGCCTCACGGAGAAGAGTATCGCCTGTATCTCATCGGCGAAGGACGGCCGCATTACGTCGCATCATTCGACATGAACGAAGCTGGATACGGCACCGTGCTGTTCGATCTTCCATCGCCGTTAAACAGTTACAACGGTGCACACATCACTCGCGAACTGATCGTCGATCCACCAGACCCTTCGCTCGCATCGCCGGAAAATCGTTACGAACCGCAATAGGGTCGATCGCCACGCAATTTCCGCCGAACACGCCGCGACGAAACTAACCTAAAATCTGCCCTAGTGCGATTAATCGCGGTCGGCGCACTCGGAAGCGCCGTTCACGTCGGGGTACAAACACATGCATCGGTTGGTGTCTACGTTAGCCGTTTTTGGCTTCGTCTCGATGCTCGCCGCGTCAGTCGCCTTGGCATGTTCGAGCGCTCCTGAACCGACACCGACGCCACAGCCGACCGCCGTCGATCCACCGAGTCCCACTCCGACGCCAGTCCCATTGGATCCCGACGAAGTCATCGCGAATGCGATCGACGCCCTAGTGGACTCCGGAAGCATATGGTTCCTGCTCGAACACGAAAACGGTTTCACCGAAGCGCTTGGCGGACTGGAACTCACCCGCGTTGAAGGCGCAATCACAGAGACCGGGATGAGCATCGCCGCCGAAGCCAACCTCGGAAGGATCTATATCGAAGTCGATGCGATCCTGATCGGAACCAGCACATGGTTGACGAACCCGCTGACCGGCGAATGGGAGCTCTTGCCGAACGAGGAAAATCCTATTGGATTTCTACAACCCATCGCAGCGGTCCGCGGCGTGCTCGAAGGACTCACTTCTGCGGAATTCATCGAGCCGCCCGAACCAGGCGTGGACTACTTGATGACGTCACCACTGAAAGCCGAAGCGCTTAAATCGTTG
The DNA here is from genome assembly GCA_965207515.1 of Dehalococcoidia bacterium. Classification (GTDB taxonomy): domain Bacteria; phylum Chloroflexota; class Dehalococcoidia; order Lucifugimonadales; family Lucifugimonadaceae; genus Bin127. The sequence continues at coordinate 819,302 of OZ242286.1, forward strand.
CTCGGGGAGATAATTCCCGATGGCACCGGCATTGCCGAAGTGGTTATCGACCACGAAACTTTCGAGATGAAATCGGCGCGCATCACCGGGGCTCTGCAGATCCGCGACTCAGACACAACCGTGCGCATACTCGAAATGAGTCGATACGGCGAAAAGTTCGTAATCGAACAACCCATTCCGTGATCACTGATAAAACCCGAGCAGGAATCTGAGAATCCGTGAAGTGGGTGAAAGCCGAGGTATCGCCCTACCTGCTGTTCCTTCCGTTGTGTTACGGGGTCTTCATCGCGGCAGACGACATGACTTTAGTCGTGACGATTCTGCCGGACATGATGCAGAGTCTGAAGATTCCCGTGAACGACATCGAACGGGCGAGTTGGTTGATCATCGCTTTCTTGATCGGTTACTCGGCGACGATGCCGATCATGGGGCGTCTGTCCGATCGATGGGGTTATCGTGCTACGTTCCTCCTAGCTCTAAGCGTTTTCATGCTTGGCTCGACGGGCGTTGCGCTTATTCCGGCTATGTCGTCGGCATTCGATGCGATCCCGTTCTTAGATCAATACCGATGGTCCATCTTCGCCCGGGTCGTGCAGTCGATTGGCGCCGGCGCGGTGATACCGATATCCCTCGCCGCCGCCGAAACACTCGTCGGCGCGCGCCGGCGCATCGTCGCGTTCGGGATGGTTGGTGCCGCCGCCGAAGCGGGTAGCGTTTTCGGCCCTGTTTACGCTGGTGCGATAGCCGACTGGATCGGATGGGAATACACTTTCTGGTCCAACATCCCGCTATCGTTAATCGCTGTGATTGCACTGGCCAAGCTGCCCAAGGGGACACGACACGATACGAGCGTGGATTGGATCGGTGCCGCAGCCTTCACTGCTGGGCTGACCGTGCTCACAATCGGGCTATTTCGGATTTCCGAACCGGACCTGCCGATGATACTGCTGTTCGTGGCCGCTGCGGTTTTGACAGGCGTCGTAGCCATTTCCAATCGCTTGGCGAGCGAGAAGGCGGTTCCTCGATCATTGGGCAAATTAAAGGACTTTATCTGGTCGAACGTGACGCATTTCTTGGTCGGCGCTGCATTGATGATCGGGTTGGTGAGCGTACCTTTGCTGGCGGGGACGATATACGGATTGTCGGCACTTGACTCGGGTCTTCTTCTCGTGCGGATGACGGTTGCTCTTGGAGTTTCCGCCTTCGCGGGCGGTTTCATCGCGACGAGATTCGGGGTCCGGATTCCAACCATCGCTGGGTTGATATTGGCGGCGATCGGCTTCAACTTCATCTCGACTTGGGATATCGTGCTCCAGGAACCGCGCGCCTCTATCGATCTGATCATCGTGGGGATTGGATTGGGACTTCTGATCGCTCCAATCGCCGAGAGCGCGTTACGACGGGTGCCCGAGGAAGACAAAGGCATCGCGTCTGGTCTGTTAACCCTCTCTAGGAATATCGGTATGACCGCCGGCCTCGCGGTCGTCGCATCGCTCGGAACTGAACAATTCTTGCTAACCGCACCGGGACTGGAAGAGATGATCGAGCGGCCAGAAGCGGCGAACGAGGCCGGCATGGCCGTGTTTTCCAACTTCTTCACATACGCCTCGACGGCGTGCATCATCGGCGTGATTCCAGCATGGCTGATGACCCGCAACTACGAACCAGATGAAGACGCATCTGAATCTCCAAAATCGACCGCGTAAACGCCTCCTTCGCTGCGATTTCGCGGTGATACAGTTTTAGGGACTCGTAACCGATATCGAGGTATTGAACATGACGCGTCGCGATCCGTCCACGTGGAAATCGTCGGTCCGCCGACCTGACGATTTCGACCAATATTGGCAACAGACAGAAGCCGCAACGACGGCTGTGCCGCTAAACCCGCGGCTTGAACCAGATCTGATGCGATCGACACCTGATGTCGAAGTCTTCGAAGCGCATTACGACAGTTATGCAGGGTTGGAGATCGCAGGATGGTACTGTCGACCGCGGAATATAGAAGGTCAACTGCCGGGCTACCTTTTCGTACCTGGGTACGTAAGTGAACCCAAGTTGCCCACGGATTTGGCAATGAAAGGCTACGCCGCGTTCTCGGCTGCGCCACGCAACAAACTACGCAGCAACTCCGTCTTCAATCCCGGGTACCCGGGACTATTGGTCCACAACCTCGACAAGCGAACCGAATACGGCTACCGTGGCTTCTACATGGACGCCGTCCGCGCGTTCGATTTTCTCAGCGGCCTCGATGAAGTCGACTCCTCGCGAATCTGCGTCCAAGGCGGCAGTCAAGGCGGAGCCCTCACACTTCTCGTATCCGCTCTCAGGGCCGGACAAGTGGCCTGCGCTTCGGCTGGAGCGCCGTACCTGTGTTCGATGATGGACGCTGCATCGTTGACTCGTTCGTACCCGTACGAAGAGATAAACGATTACCTACGCCTTTACCCGCAACGCGAAGATGCCGCCCGGGACACTCTCGACTTGCACGACATTCACAACTTCGTCGACAAGATCGAGTGCCCGATCATCGTCAACATCGGGCTAATGGACGACGTCTGCCCGCCTGAGACCGGCTTCGCGGTCTTCGACCAAATTGGCAGCAACGACAAGACGCTCTACACGTACGAAGATTGTGCCCACGACGCGGGAACAGGCGTGGGCCACGACAAGGTCATGCACCAGTTCCTATCCGACCACCTCAACCCAGTCGCACTCTAGTCACGCACGGAGAACCCATTGATGAACGAATACTGGTCCGCGCGGGTAGATGCTGCTCGCAACGCAGCCAAAGGCGATGTCTCGATAGCGGATCTGCCGATCCGCACTAACGAAACATCCAACGCCTATTCCGTCAGATTCAACGGCGTAGGTGATTACCCGCTCTACGCCTACCTGCACGTGCCAAAGTCTGACGGCCCGCACGTGCCACTGTTCCAAGCGCCGGGATACGGTAGCGTCGTCGCGGTGCCGCCGTACGAACGCAGAGCTGCATACGTCGTGTTGGCCCTATGCCACCGCGGTCAGCGATTATCCAACTCGCAGTACAGCGCGGCCTACCCTGGTCTCCTGACTGATGGCCTACCAAGCGAAGACACGTACGTTTGGGGCGACATCGTAGCCGACTGCATTACCGCTGTCGAAATCCTTCTGCAACAGCCGAACATCGACGCCTCACGCCTCGCGATATCCGGCGGCGACCTAGCCTGGATAACTGGTGCGCTGGCAGACGGGGTTCACGCGCTGCAAAGCGGCGGGTTGATGTTCGCCGACATCGACAATCGGATGCAAGGCGATCCAGACTATCCCATCGCCGAGTTCAACGACTTCAAGCGAACCTATCCCGATTCATGGAATGAGGCGCGGTCAACCCTAACGCACTACGACCCGATGAGCCTCGCGAGCGGGGTTGACGCCAGAAAAGTGATGCTTTCAGCCGGCGCTTCGGAGAAGTGCTACTACGACAAGCTCGCATCCGCCGTATCAGGAGAAACCACCGTGCGGATCAACCTGGCCAAAGGCCACGTCGACCATATCGCCCAAGAAGAATGGCTCGCAGACGCCTGCGGCATCGAACCCGGCCCGGCGCACTATCCGAGGTTCTGAGTTCAATCCGGACATCAACCTTCGACTAACCAGATTCACGTCAAGTCAAACAACGATGGCTGCCGTCGTTGCGATTGGCGAAGCTCCGACGATAACCGACCTAGTCCGTAGTCCTTTGCGTCGACGTACTTCATCGCGTCGGCAATAACGGCGTGACCCGCCTGTTCGCGAATCAACGCGTGCATCTTCAAACAAATCCGACGATAATCCGAGTGGCCTGATGCCCCGGTCCTTAACTCCAACATGTGGAACGCCTGCCGAGCGTTCATCTGGATGTTGTATCGGATCCGATAGCCAAACGGCACGACATATTGCGCAACGTCCGCGCCGTGTTCCTTGAGCACATCCGAATAAAGCTCCGACATCTCGGACATAGATTCGTGCCACCTAGCCGCCACATCGCCGCCTACGTCTTCAACTTCCGGCGGAGTTGAGTATCCATGATGAGGCGTCAATCGCTGCCAATCGATCGTCATCATCCGATGCCGTTGCAGATCGCGGAAACTACCGAAATCCGATAACACGTCGAAGCGGTAATAGATCCGTTCCATTCCCCGGCCCGGCTTGTGCCTGCGATTCGACCGCTTCCCGATATATGTCGCGATAATCTTCCGTCGCTCTTCGTCACTCATCTCGATCGCCGTCTTCAGCAGGTCCTCTTCTGACCGGTTTGAATACGGATACAACGCGGCTGCGACAAGCCTGATCTCAGCATCAGGATCGTAGTCCATCAACCTCACCTCGTCACGTTCCAAATCGAAATCCCTTGCGCGATCTAGCGTCGTGTCGATCGAGGCGATCTCATCCATTCTTCGATCAACGTCTCTGAAATACCCGCTCCACGCGACGCCTCGATCCTCAACATCAACCCTCGAAAGAAAACCCGCGATCACCTTACGCAGTTCGACCAGCATCATCCTCGAATACTCACGCGCCTCAGCCAGAGGACTCGCGTTCATCCGCATCAACAACGCCTCATAAGCCTGCCCCGTAGCGAAAATCCCGAGATTGGAAGCAGTCGATGCTGGCAAAAGTCCCCGCGCCGTATCGCATGCCCGAGCCCGCGTCGCGCTCCGGTAAGCCCCCCTTGTCTCTCGAGTGCCCTGAGGAAAACGCGATTGGAAGTATGACGTCAAAGCTCGCACTACGGACGAATAACTTCCAAACAGGCGATCCATCGTCTCGGCGTATCGCTCTGCCAACGGACCTTCGGCGATCTCTGGGGGTGTCTGATACCTAAAGCGAGATCCTCCACCAGCATCTTTCAACTTCACGTCGTAATAGATGTAACGAGTGCTCTGCTCCAAGTACGCCGCCAATCGTCCTCGCTCGAGCACCTTCGTCAAGATCGCCGACGCCTGCTCGCAGGCCACATGTGCACCGCCCAACTGCGCCACCGAATCGTCGCCGTACTCCACGAAAACTGTCTCGTATAGCCTTTCTGCTCGGCCGATGCCATGCTCGTCGTCAGAAGTCTGCTCCGCGATCGCCTGAATCCCGATGTCCGGCTGCTCGTAGAACTCATCTAGAAACAGACGGCGCAAGGATTTGTGCGTACGACTGTATCGGGCAAACATCGCCCCCTTTACGATCTCGGGGAGATTGACGATCGCGAACACCGGAAGATCGGTATTCGTGAAGAAACGACTCAGAATCGCGCGCTCGGAATCAGTGAATTCTTCTCGGGCGTACACGGTGCGTCAATCTTCGCACATGTCGATATACGCCCAGAGCTAGGTCGTCAAAAGGCGGATCAAAGTATCAACCGAAGCGGCCGCTCCAGACAGTCCCTTACCTCGTTGAGAAGGATCGCAGCCTCTGCACCATCTCCCACTCGATGGTCGGCTGAAACCGTCGCATTCATCACCTGCCGCACAACAACTTCGCCGTCTTCAACAACCGGGGTCGACTTTACGGCTCCTACCGCTAGGATCCCCGCCTGAGGAGGCACGATGATAGCGGCGAAGGTGTCGATTCCAAACATCCCCAAGTTGGACGTCGAGAACGTGCCCCCTGTCAGTTCTTCCTGCGTCAACGAACCACCATCCCCGCGGGCGCGACGGCCAAGATCTTTCGAAGCGTTCGAGATATCGACTAACGACATATTGTGAACGCCAAGCAGCGCCGGCACGATCAATCCGGCTTCAAGCGCGATCGCCACGCCGATGTTGACGCTGTCGTGGCCTTCCAATCGGTCCATGTGGAAAGTCGTGTTCCATTTCGGATACTTCACAATCGCCATCGCGAGAGCTTTGATGATCATGTCGTTCACGGAAACTCGTGCGCCCGAAGATTCGAGTTCGGCGTTCAATTGAGCACGAAACGACATCGCGTCCGTCATGTCCACACCCGTCGTTACGTAGTAGTGCGGCGCTTCGGTCTTGCTACGCACCGTGACCCGAGCGATGGCTTGGCGCATAGTGGTCAGCTCGATGTCTGATCCGTCAATCGAAACCGACGGAGCGGCTACACCGACTCCTGAGGGTGCAAATGCTGGCGCAGGCGTAAAGCCAAGTACGTCATCCCTAGTGATCCGTCCGCCCGGTCCGGTACCTGGTATAGCCGCGAGTTCAAATCCTTTTTCGCTCGCCAATCTCCTAGCTAAAGGCGACGCCTTTATCCTGCCACCCTCGACTGTCGGTGTTGGTGGCGCAGGTGCGGCTGCGACTGTTTCTAACGGTGCGGGAGGCGGAGCCGGAACTGAGACCTCGAGCTCAACTTCGGGTTCCGGTTCGGCAACGGGTTCTTCGGCAACAGGCGCAGGTGATGCGACCTCCGCTTCCGGCAACTCATCGCCTGCATCGCCGATGTACGCGAGCAAAGAGCCTACCGGTGCCTTCGTCCCATCTCCGAGCACGATGCGGCGCAAAACCCCCGCATTGTAAGCCTCCATCTCCACGACGGTCTTATCCGTCTCGATTTCGGCGAGTTTGTCGCCACGAGCCACTTCATCGCCTTCGTTCTTCAACCACTTCACGACGGTGCCTTCGGTCATGTCGGCACCCATCGCTGGCATCGTGACTTCGTGGATCAACTGGTTTCTCCTCTGTGATACGTCCGTGTTTTTGCGAACGCCAAATCTTCATTCTTCAAAAAGCGATGATTTTTCTAGCGGCATCAACGACGTCTTCTGCGTCTGGCAAGATATCTTGCTCGAGCCCTCGGTTGTACGGCCACGGCACATCTTTTGAACCGACCCGCATAACCGGTCCGTCGAGCCAATCCAACGCCTGCTCCTGGACCTCCGCAACGATTTCCGACATGATCCCGCCCGTGCGCCTCGACGTGTCAAGCATTACCGCACGGCCAGTCTTTTGGACAGACGCTACAACCGTGTCGTAGTCGACCGGATGCAACGATCGAAGATCGATAATCTCCGCATCGACACCCGATTCGTCCAATGTCTCCGCCGTTTCCCTCAAAATGTGCACGCCATAGCCATAGGAAACGAGCGTGAGGTCTTCACCCTCCCGATCTATCCTCGCCTCGCCCAGCGGAACCTCATAGTAGTCGTCCGGTACGTCCCCACGGGAACCGTAGAGATGCGAGTGCTCAGCGTAGACAACGGGATTGTCCGACTTGATTGAACTCCGCAACAAACCCAGCGCGTCTTTGGGGTTCGACGGGCAAGCGCAATACATCCCCGGAACTTCGGCCAACCACGTCTCGAAACTCTGCGAGTGCGTGGCGCCGAGCTGCACACCTGCCCCGGTCGGAGCTCGGATAACCATCGGAACCTTGATCTGACCGCCAGACATATAGCGTAGGTTGGCGGCCATGTTGACTATCTGGTCGAACGCAACAAGCGAAAAACTCATCGACATCAGTTCGACTATCGGACGTAATCCCGCAGACGCGGCGCCGATGCCGGCGCCTACAAACGCTGCCTCCGAGATCGGCGTATCCTTGATCCGCTTCGCGCCGTATTTTTCCAAGAAACCCTTGGTTATGGAATATGCCCCGCCGTACTCCCCGATGTCCTCACCCATGATGAAGACGTTTTCGTCCGCCTCGATCGCCTCGGACAAACCGAGCGTTATCGCTTCTCGAATCGTGAGTTCAGTCATGGTCCGCAGGCGCCGCGAAGCGACGGTCACGCATACACGTCGTCGAAAGCTTCCGAAAGGTCTGGATCAGGGCTGCTAGACGCAAACTCTATCGCGGCCTCAATCTCGGCATTCACACTGGCCGAAAGGTCATCCAGATCAGCCTCAGTTGCGACTCCATATTCCAAAAGCTGGCGAGGGAATGTCAATAGCGGGTCTCGCTGACGCCAGTAATCGATTTCGGAGCGATCTCTGTACTGGTCACCCGGATCCGCGAACGAATGCCCCACGAACCGGAAAGTTTTCGACTCAATAAAAATCGGGCTCCCATGAGCCCGAATTTCATCTACTGCTTGCTGTGTGACTTCGCGAACCGCTACTACGTCCATGCCATCTACAGCAACCGTCTCCATGTCGTACGCGCCTAGCGCATCGGTGAAGTCCGAACCACGCAGGCGCACCCTACCGACCGCCGAGCCCATGCCATAGAGGTTGTTCTCCATGAAGAAGATGATCGGCAATTGCCACACCGACGCTAGGTTGAGAGTCTCGTGAAACGTCCCTTGGTTGGTTGCGCCGTCACCGAAGAAAACCATCGTCACGGCATCAGAATCTTGGTACTGCTGCGCCAGCGCGATACCGGCCGCCAGAGGCAGTTGTGCGCCAACGATGGCATGACCACCCATGAAACCCTTCGCGGCATCGAAGATGTGCATCGAGCCGCCCTTGCCTTTGCTCAACCCGGTGCGCTTGCCGAACATCTCCGCCATTATCCGGTTGGTGTCGAGCCCGCGAGCCAAGGCGTGGCCGTGATCTCGGTAATGCGTAACGATGTAATCACGGGATTCAAGCGCGCTAATCGCGCCTATGCCCGTCGCTTCCTGCCCCACGTACAGATGCAGGAATCCTCGGATATGGCCTAGGGAGTAATGCTGTCCGCATGCTTCCTCGAAGCGGCGGATTAGGAGCATCAATCGGTACATCTCCACGAGCTCATCGTTGCTCACGCGCTCGGAGATGGAAGGGATGCTCGAAGCGTCGTACCCGTTGCTGTTGTTGGTACCGATTTCATGCGAAAAACCCGTGACAGATTGCCCAAAGGAGCCCTTGGTGGCGATCCTGGGTTTTTCGGATAGATCCATGTTCCCGAACGTCCAGTACCTCTATGTGAGAAGCAGGTCCGTACAAATCGGTCAACGGCGCGAAACGGCGCACTACGCAGGATTCCGATTCTATACCAAACTCGGATTGACTCTAAATCCGCTCGAACTGGGTTTAAAGGATTAAGCCGGGGCAGCTTGAAGATTCGCCGCCAAAACCACGTTCTCCAACAGCATCGCAACCGTCATTGGACCAACTCCGCCCGGTACCGGCGTGATCGCGGACGCTTTTTCTCGCGCCGCGGCGTAGTCGACGTCACCAGTCAACCTGAAACCGCTTCGGCGAGACGAGTCAGGTACCCGTGACACGCCTACGTCGATTACGACAGCGCCCTCTTTGATCATGTCGGCGGATACGGTATTCGGAACACCTGCTGCCGCTACCAAGATATCGGCCCGGCCAGTATGAACCTCGATATCACGCGTGCCCGTGTGGCACATCGTAACCGTCGCGTTGGCTCCTTCCCCTCTCTGGGTCAGCAACATCGCCAATGGCCTGCCCACGAGCGAACTTCTACCGACGATCACAACATCCGCCCCATTTACCTCTACGTTTTCCTCAATCAACATCCGTTGAACACCCAACGGCGTTGCCGGAACGAATCGCGGTTTGCCCAACGAAAGCAAACCCGCGTTCTGCGCGTGAAGCCCATCCACATCCTTCAACGGATCTAGGCCGTCGATTATGGCGTCGGCGTCGATATGATCCGGCAGCGGGAGCTGCACCAAGATGCCGTGGTAACGATCATCCCGGTTCAGTTCCGCGACGACGCCTTCCAAATGATCGGCACTTACGTCTGCATCGATGTTGATCGTCTCAGTTAAGATCCCCACCTCTTCGCACGCCCGCTCCTTTCGCCGAACATACGAGTGCGAAGCCGGATCATCACCGACCAAAACCACCGCCAAACCTAGCGCCACAGAGTGTGATTGCCTGAACGCCCCCACCTTGCCAGCGACGCCAGCGTGGACTTTTTCCGCAATTTCGTTGCCGCTGATGATTCGTGCTGTCATTTGGTCTCATCTCGTCATTCCGGCGAAAGCCGGAATCCAGAGGGGTTGGGCTGGTAGTGAACCAAACCTATTTCGGCCGGGATCCACTGCGAAACCTAGCTTTGCGATGGTTCGCTCTGGTGTGAATCGACGCTGATTTATCATTTGAGACGCTATTTCCAGTGACCTGAACAGGTCATTCGCGTCCCAAAATCATGATATACACCGGTGTCGATCTCATCGAAATCCACCGCATCGCTAAGGTGCGCGACCGGTACCCGATCCGGTTCCTAAACAAGGTCTTTACGCCCGGAGAACAGAGATACGCGCGCAACCGGGCTCCGCAATTGGCGAGCCGATTCGCCGCCAAGGAAGCGGTCATGAAAGCATTGGGCACCGGCGTCCGAGGCATCCCGTGGAAGTCGATAGAAGTCACGAGACGGCGCGGTGGCCCGCCCGAAATCATGCTCCACGGAAACGCACGCGAACGCGCCGAACGGATGGGCGTCAAGCGAATTGCCCTCAGCCTCAGCCACTCCAGAGATTTCGCCGTCGCTTCGGTAGTCCTCGAAGCAACCGATGACGCCTGGCGGCCCTAACAGTCCTTAACCTAGATTGACCAATTGCCCGCATCACGAAAAATCGTCACCGCGGCCGAAATGCTCGAGATCGAGGAGCGATGGTTCTCTACTGGTGAGATTTCGCTCGATGCTCTTATGGATCGTGTCGGCAAGGCCATCGCGGAATGGGTACTGACAGATCTCGGCGAACATGCGCGTAAATCGCACGTCTTGGCACTCGTAGGCAAAGGCAACAACGGCGGAGATGCCATCGTGGCTGCGAAGTATCTCCACGCGGCAAGTGTCAGTGTCACCATCGCAACCGTTTTACCTCGAAATCACGATGATCCGTTGATTATCGACTTCACCGCTGCAGGAGGCACGGTCGTCGAGCTTAGTGGAGGTGCGTCAGCTAGCGTTTTGTCAAACTTATGCGACAAAACAGACTTGATTCTCGATGGCGTGTTCGGATTCAGCATCTCCCGACCGATAGAAGAACCGATTGCCTCCCTTCTCCGCGTGGCCAAATCGAGCGGCAAGAAAGTCGTAGCCATTGACGTCCCAAGTGGCGCCAATCCGGATTGCGGTACATTCGATCCCAACGGACTACCTGCCGACGTCTGCTTGCCGGTCGGTTTACACAAACTCGGATCCGCCACGCGATTCGGCGATCCTCGCTACGGAGATCGCATCGAAGTCCTAAACGTAGGCATGCCCGGAGATTTGCCTAGTCACATCCGACGCGAAGTGAACGATCCAGATCTGGCGCGATCACTCCTTCCTGACCGATCGAAAACAGGTCACAAGGGGGACTTCGGTCGTGCGCTCATGTACGCGGGTTCCAGCTCCTACGTCGGCGCAGCCGAACTTGCGGCGCAAGCTTGCGCACGCAGCGGAGTCGGCCTCGTCGCTGTAGCCACCCCAGATTCCGTCTTCGAGGCCATAGCCGGGAACGTCCCGGAAGCCACATACATCCCGCTCAACGAAGACATCAATGGCGTCTTGCCAGGCCCAGCCTACAGCGTTCTCGAAGAGCGTATACCGGCCATGGACTCCGTTCTGATCGGAGTCGGCATAAGTCTGTCCTACGGTGTCCGTGCGCTGTTGGAACGGCTAGCTTCTGATCGCGAATTATGGAACGACTGCACCGTAGTGCTGGACGCCGATGGATTGACGCTTGCTTCGTCGATCGATCGCTGGTGGGAAGTTTTCGATGGGGACCTGATCATCACACCCCACCCGGGCGAAATGTCCCGACTTTTGGGTATTTCTATCGACGAAGTGCAAGCCGATCGCGTGGCGGCCGCCGAGACCGCCGCGCAACGTTTCAACAGCGTGTGCGTTTTGAAGGGAGCGACGACGCTGATCGCATCGCCAGATGGTCGCATGCGCGTCAACATGCAACCAAATAACGCCTTGGCACGCGGCGGAACTGGCGACGTACTCGCCGGACTCATCACAGGATTGGCAGCGAAATCGGATCCGTTCGATGCGGCTTCCTTGGGCGTTTTCATCCACTCAATTAGCGGCAGATATGCATCTGAAGACCTGACACCATACGCCATGACTGCCAGCGATCTGATCAATTATCTGCCGCGAGCGTTTCGTGAATTAGCATCTTAGCCAGCACGAACACCCAAAACACGTCCGGGCACAATCATGGCTCAGGGAACCAAACCAACTCTCGAAGAGATCATCGATCTTTACGTTCAACGGGCGCGTTCAAAGTTACGCCCCACCGAGTATGAACGCAGTCAGAAGAACGACCTAACGTTGCACCACGTCGTCGAGAACGACGAATTCAGACTTCTAGATCACATGATCGCCGTCAAGGACCGACGAGTCGAATGGATATGGCGCTCCCAAGATTTCTGGCCCACCGACCAGTTGACGGACATAACCATCGCCGGAATCGATTTGAGAAACTACGGCGTCATTCACGGCAGCAATCGCATCGCCGGTGTCAAATTCACCATCGGGCCACGCAGCTACGCTGGGCCTGACCCCGACGCCTGCCTGCCGTTCGTAAACGACTACTTGCACATGGAGGCGCACTACCGCTGGGACGGCGAAAAGATGACGCTTCAGCGATCACGAATCGGAGTCGATTTCAACACCAAAGACGCCTTGACATTGCGCGCGCGTTCGGTTGAAATCGAACTAGCGCGGTTCTGGAATCTGGGCTTCCGGTATCGCTCGTCGCTTGGTTCACGGCTGTTAGTTAGGGTAGAAGGCGATGAGAAACTTCGCATCGACGTGCCGACCGAACTCAACCGCCGAGATGTAGAAGCGTGTTACGAAACGGTGATGGCCTTCCGCGCCGGAGAATCAGTCGACGAACTCCCCCAACAGTTCGTGATCGAAAGAGACTAGGTTTCCGACGACGCAGTTGCGTACCGCCGAGTCCCCTCGGATAGGCCCACAATTCTGAGCAATGAGCACACCGGGACAACCGCCTCTGACAGGCCGCAGAGTGGTGCTGAGCGTCGCGGGATCGATCGCGGCATATAAATCGGCCTACGTCACGTCCGAACTCGTCAAACTCGGCGCACGCGTCGATGTCGTTATGACCGAGTCTGCGCAACGTTTCGTCGGAAGTACGACATTCGCGGCACTTAGCCACAACCCTGTGACAACCTCGTTGTGGGATCAAAACTCTGAGATCAGCATCGATCATGTCGCGCTCGCCACCCGTGCCGACTGCATAGTCATCGCACCTGCGACCGCTAACTTACTAGCCAAACTCGCACTCGGCATCACCGATGACGCCGTAACCGCCACCGTGCTCGCCTCAAGCGCACCGCTAGTCATCGCCCCCGCGATGGACGCCGACATGTACGGCGCGCCATCAACGCAAACTAACGTAGCCAATCTTCGTGAACGCGGAGCATTGATTGTTGGCCCCGAATCGGGCCGCCTTGCCTCGGGATTGGTCGGCGAAGGACGAATGAGCGAACCGCCCGACATCGTCGATGCGGTACGCACGGCAATCGGAGCTCGCAAAGGAGACTACGTCGGGCGGCGTGTGGTGGTGACTGCAGGTGGAACGAGGGAACCGATCGATCCGGTACGGGTTTTAACTAACCACTCCACCGGCAAGATGGGATACGCCGTCGCCGAAGCGGCACGCGATCGGGGAGCCGAAACCGTCTTGATCTCCGCCGCGACCGGTCTGCGGTCACCGTGGGGTATTAAAACGTTCAACGTTAGCACCGTGGATGAAATGCGCGGTGCCACGCTGCCGATGTGCGCCGAATCGGATGTTTTGGTGATGGCAGCTGCAATTTCCGATTTTCGTCCGAAATCTGCCACAGACGAGAAGATCAAGAAACGCAACGCCAACACCCTAAACATGGAACTCGAAACAATCGACGACTGGATGCCCTTAGCGATCGGTCCGCGCCTCGCCAAAGTCGCATTTGCGGCAGAAACCAGCGAAGCCGCAGCAAAGGGCGCGGCGAAAATGGCGGCAAAGGGCGCGGTACTCACTGTGGCCAACGACGTAACCGAGCCCGGAAGCGGCTTCGGAACCGATACCAATCGCGTCGACATCGTCCGCCAAGACGGCTCTATCGAACCCCTACCCTTAATGAGCAAATACGATGTCGGCAATGCGATACTAGACAGGGTGAAATCGTTCCTGACCTAAATCGAGTAAATCGACTGCTGAATCGCCATGAGACTCTACTGGAGACAACGCAAACGCGGCTTTGACCTGATCGTTGAAGACGACGACGGCGACGCCTTCAACGTCGGTGGTGTAAGACACACACGCCGCGGCGGCATCGAGGCGATGGCCAAAACGATGGGGTACGACCCGGGCCGCTCCATCAAGAATCTGCCTTCGATGGAACATGGCATGCAGTTCGTCGAACAGTTCGAACCTTGGCGCGACTTCTTTCCCGGCTACCCTTTGGAGCTCGAATCGGACGTAGTCGTCCCCGACGAACTTTCTTAAATCATCCGACACCCTCCCAGTTTGGCGACGTCCGAAACCCTCATCGATCAAGCCCGCGATCTAGCGTCGATGGTCGCCCCTGCGGCGAACCGCATCAATCAAGAGCGTCGAATCCCTGAAGACATCGTCCGTCCGATAATCGATGCCGGACACTTTCGTCTGTTACTGCCGAAGACGCTCGGCGGATCGGAACTCGATCATCCTGACTTCCTGAAAATCGTCCGGACTTACGCGGAGGCCGACGCGAGCGTCGGTTGGTGCATCAACCAAAACAACGTCTTTTCGACCAACGCCGTACGGGTGAGCGCCGCCGTCGCAGAAGAAATCTGGGGCGATCCGCGGAATGTGGTCACCAATGGCCCGCCTAGGCCCGGGACGAAAGCGGTCATGACCCACGGTGGTTACTATCTTTCTGGACGCTGGGACTTCAGCAGCGGAATCTCCCACGCCGCATGGATCGCGGCACTCGCCCCGGTTCACGACGCGAACGGCAACGACACCAAGGAGATGCGCACATTCCTCCTCCCGAAATCTCAAGTCGAAGTGATCGACGAATGGTTCGTGGGCGGACTTCGAGGGACCGCGAGCCAAAGTTTCGTCATGGACGACCAATTTGTCCCCGCCGAACGCTCATATGGCCTAAACGAACCATCACGCGAACCCGGCCCCATCTACGTGATCCACACCACTCCGATGTTCGCATCGGGATTCGCCACCGTAGCATTAGGCGTCGCTCGATCCGGCCTCGATTTCGCAATTGAGCTCACCAAACGCAAAATCCAACACGGAGGGTCATCAGTCGTTAGGGCCGACGCGACAACTCAACGCGCCGTCGGCCAAGCTGAAGCAGCGTGGAACTCAGCTCGGGCGTTCCTGGCCGAGGCGACGACAGAGATGTGGGACTCCGTCATCACAACTGACGAGCTACCCACACCTCAACGCATCAAGGTCCGTCTAGCAGGCACTCACGCCACCCGGACCGCGGCCGACGTCGTAAACGTCGCTTACACGATCTGCGGCTCAACCGCGATCTTCGAATCAAACACCATCCAACGCTGTTTCGATGACGTCCATGCCATCCGGCAGCAGATTCAGGGCCGACCAACTCATTACGACACCGCCGGCCAGTTTTACCTAGGACTCGAACCCAAGGGCATCTTCTAAGGTCGGCCCCGGATTTTCACGATCGGCCAATCGTTAGCGGCAACTCGACTGGTTCGCTATCCTCGGTTTCGATCATCCAATCCGCCAACAATCTCCGCATTTCGGACACGACCCCTGCGTTTTTCGCATCGTGTGCGACGTTGTACAACTCCCATGGATCATTGACAAGGTCGTACAACTCGTCTTCGGAATCAGCGATACCGCCCGTTCCAGCGCCTTGAGCCATCGGATCCGTGACGTACTTCCAATCAACCGTCCTCACCATCTTCCTTCTGCCCTGCGCCTCTCGGCCCCAAAGCGTCTCAATCAACGTGCCATAACCCCAAGGCTTTTCACATTTCTCGACGTCCACCATCGTCACTGAGGGTCCACCGGCACCGTATTCCGAATACGCGGCGATACGCGGCTCCGCATCGGTTGCCGTCGGAAGCGGCTTTCCTTGAATTCGACGAAGCAATTCTGGCTTCACCATTCCTTCGCGATCGAGCGTGTTGTCGACGCATTCTTCGACAACGGGTCCCGCATGTGGACCAGCCCAAGCATCTTCAAGTCCCGAGAAATTGCCCAATCCCTGCAATTCAAGCAGTGTCGGCAAGAGATCGACAGTGTTAACCATCGATACGTCTGTCACTCCAGACGGGACACCGCCTGAAGGGAACGACACAATCAAAGGCACTCGCGTCAAGCAGTCGTAAAATACTCCACCCTTCACCGCCATGTTGTGTTCCGCCATGAAATCGCCATGATCCGCCGTGAACACGATAATCGTGTCCTCCAACATGCCAAGATCTTCCAGTTTGTCGAGGATTCTGCCAACACCGTCGTCAACGAGCCGCGTCATCGCAAGGTAGACCGAGACGAGACCGCGAATGTCAGATTCGGTGTCATCGTCCATGCCAAGCATCGAATACAAGACACGATTCACCTCAGGCGCTGGGCTAATCGATCCACTCGGAGGGTAAGGAGCGGCATCAAGTTGCGCCGTTCCGCCATCCTCGTCGAACTCTCCCAACCGTCTTGGCGGCAGAATGACTGCTTCCGGCGGGATTTTGTCCACGTAGGACCTTGGCGCCTCGTACGGTTCATGTGGATCGGGGTAGGAAACCATCAGAGCGAAGGGTCGTGCCTCGCCATGCTCGTTTTCCCGCCCGAACGATTCACCAGCCGCTACCTTATCCAAGAACTCTTCAGTCTGTGCAGTTATGACGCTTGAACCATAGTCGTCCATCGGAAAATCACTGACCGCGTAAGCGATCGTCGGGCTCTGTCTGTTATCTCTGAGTTTGGCCCTCGCCTCATGGGCACGGTTTATCGCATCTATTGGCCGCACCCAGTTCATCCCTTGCGTGCCGGGAACACCACCCGCGTAGTCTCCTTGCGGCAAACCCCCGTGAGACATATCGCACCTCACATCCAGCAGGGCCAAATCCTCTTCTGTGACGAAGCAATGATTCTTTCCGATCAATCCGGTTGTGTATCCGGCGTCGCGCCAAAACTGAAACGCATGAGTTTCGTTCGGTGGCATCAGCGTCTCGTTGCGTCGACAACCAGTGGAGTGCGGATATCTTCCCGTCATCATCGAAGTGCGAGCCGGTACACACAATGGATGCGGTGTTATCGCGTGCCTATAGGTGACCCCGCGCTCGGCTAAACGCTCCAACGAAGCAGTTTCCACCCCTATCTCGGAGTACATCCGAAGTCCCGACCACTTCAACTGGTCCGCAACGATGAACAACACATTAGGACGATTCAACTTCGGTTTCTTCCTTGTCCTGACCTTCTGATCTCATTTAGCTGTGTGCGATCATGTTCCGGCAGGTATTTGATTGCCTCGCGCATCGTCACTGAGGATGCGATCGCGGCTCGCGGCCTCAACCACCCGACCACCAGATGAGGCGAGTGTTTTGAGACCTCCCGCAAGATCCATCCAATCGCCTTTTGTATGAAGAACTCCCTCTCTTCGATCATCGAGTCTGCGTACTCAGCGAAATCAGTCCAACCCTCTGTACTGCGGCGTAACCCAGGTAACAACGCCAACATAGCGGTCCGCCGCACCCAGAAATCGTCGTCTTCAGACCATCCTGATCGAATCGATGTCGCATCGTCGATCTTAGACAAAACCGGCGCAACGACGTTAAACGACATGTCGTCGATCAGCGCCCAGGTGTAGGACCGTCGTAGGAGCGATTCCAAAAAAACTAGATCTTCAGCATCCAACATTGAAACCTTCGCAGCCAAAACGTTCACCGCCAACTTCCGCAACTCGTAGACATCGCGATCCCATAACTCAAGCGTGAGATCAATCAATTCGCCCTTCGAAAGATCTTTACGCTCACGCGCAAACCTCCTCGCCAACTTGCGAATTTCAGGTACGGTGACGCCGAAATGTTCAATCTCAGACTTGAGATAGCGCTTCTCATTGATCGCCCGTTCCTCGGTGCCGGCCGCGATCAGCTCTGCCGCTAACTCGTCAGCGATTGCAGCCACATCTTGCGGCATTCCATCTACTGCGCCTCGCACAGATCCCACGCCAACGCGATCATGCACTTCGTACCGCTGATGAGCGACTCGATGCCGACCGATTCATCCGTACCGTGGGCTCGCGAAAGCATCGGATCATCATCTGGATGAGTACCCGCGAAGCCGTATGTGATTATGCCCAGATTGCGCGTAAAACGAGAGTCGGTAAACCCGTTGCTAACCGCCGGGATCCACTGGATATCATCCCTCGAAACCGCCATCGCCTGCGCCTTCTTAATCGCCTCCGCGAGATCAGTCTCGAATGGCGACGAATTAGGCACGGACATGTAGTCGATCTCGAAGGAAACGCCTTCAACGTCGCCGATCGTCTTTTCAATCTCGTTGTGAACATACTCTTCCGTCTGGAACGGCAGCGTTCTCACGTCGCAAGTAATCTCGATGTGTTCCGGCACGCTGTTCGACTTGATACCCCCGCCCACCATCGTCGGCGTCCAAACCATCCTCGACAACGCTCGCAACATGGATGCCAGACGCGGCGAATTCTCCCACATCTCTTCGATGATCCTGTCGATGTTTTCCGGCGTTGGCTTCTCCTCGACACCGAACACGTTCAGGTGCTCGAATATGGGCAACGACGTGTCGATTTCGGGTTCGTATGCCTCGATCCGCTGCAAAACTCGCCACAACCTAGCCGACGCGTTAACCCCTTGCCACGGCACCGAGGCGTGGGCACTTTCACCCCTCATCGTGATTTTGATCTCAAGGCGACCTTTTTCACCAGTCCCCAGGAGATACGACAACGCACCACCCTGCTCGACCGGCGTACCACCACCCTCGTTCACGGCGAAATCAGACTCCAAAGACTCCGGATGGTTGTCCGCCAACCAACCGAAGCCCCATCGTCCGCCATGCTCCTCGTCGGCGCCGCTAACTAGACGCAAACCATGCTTCAACCCGACGCTGTTGCGCCTCAAGATCGCCATCGCCATCATCTGCGCCGTCAACAATGCCTTGCAATCCGAAGCGCCACGACCGTAGATGCGACCACCAGACACCTCAGCGCCGAACGGTTCCCAAGACCATTTCGTCTCGTCCTCCACAGGCACCACGTCGGTGTGCGACATGAACATCAGCCGACATCGCGGCTCGCTCCCCGGATACACGGCAATTATGTTGCCTCGCTCCGGATCGCGCGCCAAGATCTGCGTATCCGTGATTCCCTCGTCGTGAAACCAATCGCGGATGAACTCCGCTAGCGGCGTTTCATTACCCGTCGGCATCTGACCCGTGTTTACCGTCGGGATCTGAATCATCTGCCGCTCGAGCTCCACGATCTCAGCCGCAGATGCATCCACCTCGTCAAGCAATTGTTCTAACGTCGCCATCGAATCGCTCCGATCATGGTTATCTCATCGATCTCGTCAATATTCGAACGCCAGGTCGGGGCGTTCGCGCGCAGTCGAGAAGGACTAAATCTTCACAAACACGTTGCTATTCTCGCCTTCCTCCCTGACCTCTTCCTCACGCGCATACATCGTCGGTATTCTGCCCGCCGCACGATCAACTTTAGTCCGCTCCCACTCGCGCTCCAGATCCGCAGTGTGACCCCGGAAGCGCGGCATCACGTATCTCGCGAATAGCTCCTGCGAGTACATCACGTGGCGCATCGGCATCCACTCATGCGTTGTCAACATCACACCGCCGATCCCATTAGTCTCATCTACCAGCGCCTCGATCTGTTCGATCGCGTCATCCGGCGTCCCGATGATCCAGCGTCGTTTCTCGATGATCTCCTCAAACGTCAAATCTGCTGGGTTCTGGTCCGGGTGAACCAACCACGACCTCGGTGTATTGATCGTGTAGAAGTAATTGTGAACGTCGCGGATCGCGCCGTGACGCGCCTGCTCAAATGCTTCTTCGCGGGTATCAGCTAGGTGTATGTACGTAACTACGCGCCAGTCCTCCTTCGAGGGAGATGTCCCATACTTCGCCGCCGCGTCCATAACTTCGTCCCATTGTCTAGACAGCGGCACCGCATTGGGCGGACCGGTGCCTGCAACTGAAAACATCATCATCTCGTACTGCGCGACGAAATCCAACGATCGAGGACTCCCGGCCGAAGGTGTTGCCAACTTCAGTCTCGGCTGCTGGTACGAACGAAGCTGCAACGCCATATCTTTGATCGTCCAGTACTTGCCTTCGTACGTGATCGGATCAGGAGATTCGAGTAGCTTCACGATGATGTCAGTCGATTCCCGCATCATCGCGTTAAGGTCGCTACCAGGGATCTTGAACCGCTGCGGATCGGTCGGCAATCCGCTCGGGCCGACACCCAACACCGTTCGACCACGCGTCAGATGATCGAGGAACGCGAACCGCTCCGCTACGTGAAATGGGTGATGGAATGGAAGCGAAACGACTCCCGTGCCCAGTGTGATGCGCGTTGCCGTGGCAGAAGCCTTGGCCAAAACCATCTCCGGCGCAGGCATTGTCTCCCAAGCCGCCGAGTGGTGCTCGCCAATGAAGTACTCGTCGAACCCCAACTTCTCCGCGTAGTTGATCATATCGATGTCGCGTTCGAACGCCAACGATGGATTCTCGTTAGGAGTATGTAAAGGCATCATGAAGAACGCGAACTTCATCTTGGTCTCTCCAAACCTGATTGGCTAGTCACGTTATGCGATTCTAGTTGCACCTGCTTCCATTGAATCGCCAGTGCAGGATTTCAGAAAATCGAATCAATACCTGCACCTTCAGTTGGTGCTTCATCGGATATCGGCGTACGTGCTCAAGAAGAGATTACGAGAGAAATGCACAAAAAATACTTGTCAACCATCCTCTTTTCGGCGCTCCTGCTGACGATCATATGGACGGCGGCGTGCGGTGGCAGTAAGGTCGCCCATGATGTCGCCTTTGTAGCCGACACCGATAGCCAGCACATGTATCTGCTCGACCGGGGCGGAGAAAATACCAAAGTCATCAACGACTCGGTTTCAGACCCGCGATGGTCGCCGAACCAGAAGAAAGTCGCCTATCTCTCCGACGTCCAAGACGGTCACGGCCAATTGAAGGTATGGCATCGCGGCAAAGGCGATTCCGAACGCGTCTCAGACGCACCAGATAACGTTGAAATGTTCTTCTGGTCACCTGATTCAAGAATGATCTCGTATCAGGCAAACTCGGACGATGATACGCGAACCGAAGTTTTTGTCCACGATTTCGAAACCGACGAAACTACGTTGCTTGTATCCGAACCTGTTGGAAACGTGGAACTCGGCAACTGGTCGGGCGACAACCAATGGATCGTGATGTGTCTCAACATCGACGGGGCGCAGGGCATCTACAAGCGTTCTGTTCATGGCGTCGATGAAGTTCAACTTACCGACTACGAAGACAGCCGTCCGCGCTTCTCGTTCGACGGCAAACGCGTCGCCTTCGCTCGCAAGTTGGACGACGGATCGACGGACATATTCGCGTTGGAAGTTGACACCGGAGACGGGCCAAGCGCGGCGAAAGCTCTCACCGACCACGATGGCGACGAGACCGACTTCGAGTGGGCGCCCGACGGCCGCAACATCATTTACGTCACTGAACGCGACGGCGATGCCGAGATCTACGCGGTCGACACGCGCGAAAAAGTGAACCGGCGGCTAACTCAGAACCGAATCGCAGATGCCGACCCGAAATGGTCTTTGGGTGGAGACAAGGTACTGTTCCGTGCCGACACGGACGGCAAGTACCACCTCTTCGAGATGGACTTCAAATCCGGCGCACAGGTTCGCATACTGGAAGCGCCCAGCAGCATCGTATCCGCTGATTGGTAGAGAGCCGCTCTCGCGCCTTCGAAATCCGCTACCGGATAGACCGACTCATTCGCGGGACTTGAACATCCGCGAAATCCATGATGCACGTTGTCGGCTGCGTGATGAAGCCTGATTGTTGCCGCTCTGCTCGCCGCTGGCAGCGACTCGCTTGATATCCGGCGGTGTCAATCGGGCGTTTGAACCGACTGCCAATCCTCTGCGCGGCGTCCTACTCGATGATGCCCCATTGCCTTGACCCACGGTTGCCAATCGGCGCCTGCTCTCCGTGCGACGCACGTTGTTGTTTGCAGGTTTTGCCGTCGAGTGCCCGTTAGAGGAGGCACGAGCCGAAGACTTGCCGTACGCGCTGCGACGATCTGCATAACGGTGAGCAAATGGCTTGCGTGAATCGCCCGACGACCTACTCGATCCTTTGTCTTCCCCGTTTGGCGATGCCGCCTCGTCAGTGACCCGTTTTCGCATCTCGGCGGTACGAATATTGTTGCTCTTCTGGCCCGCCGACATCCAAAGGTCGTCGAAATAGTTTTTGTTGAACTTGATGATCGAGTCCGAGAACCTCGCCGCTTCCGAAGATAGGTTCGAGTCAAATGCCGCCACTTCAACCTGCTTGCCGGTATCCTTCACAACCTGAAGCGCCGGGTAAAAATCAGCGTCGCCACTCACCAGAATCGCGGTGTCGTAGTGGTCTTCGTAAGCGTGGGATATCAAATCGGCGGCGATCATCACGTCGACGCCCTTTTCCACCATCGTCTGGCCGCGCTGTTTCCAGATGCCCAGCTTCACCTCGAGATATTCAGTTTCGTAAAGCGCGTTGAGAAATCGGTCCTGGGATTCAGCTAGCTTTGGATTGTCAGGTGATTCTTGCCTGATGTTGTAGTAATAGGTCCGGATTAATTCCCTGTCTCCGCATAGCTTCTGTGAAAATTTCTTGTAGTCGAGGTCTCGTTTATCGGTGTTCTGTTTCAGTACGTGATAGAGATTACTCCCGTCGATAAATATCATCACGCGGCGTGGCGCGATCTTGCCTGTCGTTTGGTGTTGCATCAGTCGATGTCCTTTTCATGTCAACCGCATCCTCCTGATTGATCTGTGTATCGATGTAGTTTCAAGGCTGCGAATTAGTCTTGCAGCAAAGCGTCCAAGCATCATCTCCGTAGGCGACAGGAGGCACGGGTGCGAGTAAAGCTCCGTGTTTCACACGATTTCTCCCCTTAATCGGGGTTTTAAACACGCCTACCTTTCACGAATCACAGTCTACCACACCCCCTTTTCTACGTTCTCGGTAATTGGCGACGTCGTTTCGCAGATACTTGAGCCCCTATCGTTCGCAATAGATTCCTCTTCGGGTTAAACTACTTCCACTAACGACCCGTGAAAATCCTCAATCGGAGAGATCTGAATATGGCAATGACAGCGACGCAGTCGATGGTTGGCAAAACTATCCCATCGCCATGCGAAATGCCGAACGGCTTACAGTGGTTCAACGACGAGCTCTACGTAATGGACCAGCTCACCGACAACGTCTACGTCATTGACGAGTCCGGCGCAGTCCTGAAAACCATCTACACCGCAACCGAAAACGGTTCCGGCATCACCGTCGGAGATGGGCACATCTGGACCGGCTCGAACGGCACCACCGTTTCGCGGCCCTACCGCAGCACTGACACCCACCTTGGCTACGTGATCAAGATCGATCCTGACACCGGCGAAACCGTAGACCGATGGCGCACCCCCGACGGCGGTGGCATCCACGGCATCGAGTGGGACCACGACGAGAACCTCCTGTGGGTCACCGCGTTCAGCCCCAAAGCAATCATCCTCGTCGACCCGTTCGATGACTTCAAGGTCATTCACAAGTTCGAGGTCGAACTCGAGCGCCTGCACGGTATGGCTCTCGAAGACGGTGGCGGCATCTGGTGCGCGCACACCTCCGACAACGTCGTTGTGCTCTACAACAAAGAAACCGGTTCCGAGATGGATCGCGTCACGATGGGCCCCGATGACCCATTCATACATGGCCTTTCCAAGAAAGACGGCGTCCTATGGTTCGGCGACGCCAACTTCGCCGGCAGCCACGGCACCGCAATCCGAGGCGAACCCTCCATCGGAACAATCGCACGTTAGTATCGGTTTCCCCGCTCGCGGTGGATTATCCGCACAATCTCGGGTTGCCTCGATCGCGGGAATTGTTCGCACAAACTCGGGTTTCCCCCGTTCGCGGGGGAAATGTCCGAAGGACAAAGGGGGACCCTCCTCCGAACCGTCTAGGCCGTAAACCGTAGGGGCAGGTTTCAAATCTGCCCCTACAAATTAATCGCCACTATCCAACACAACACCTACCATGACCGTAGTCGATAGCCATCACCACTTCTGGGACCTAAACCTGCGCCCTTACGATTGGATGCCCGAAGGTAGTCCGTTGCGGATCAACTACGTCGCAGACGACTTGCGCCCCCTCCTCGCACAAGCCGGCGTCGACAAAACGGTTATCGTTCAGGCACACGCCTCCGTCGAAGAGACGAAATGGTGCCTCGAAATCGCCGAAAACAATGACTTCGTTGCGGGCGTAGTCGGGTGGGTAGATCTATGTGATCCCAACGTCGGCAAAACGCTCGACGAGTTGCAACAAAACCCTTACTTCAAGGGCGTCCGCCATCTGTGGGAGATGGATGAAGACCACGGTTGGCTAGCTGGCGACGCTCCGATCCAAGGACTTAAAGAGGTCGAACGCCGAGACCTCTGCTACGACTTTCTCGTTCGTCCATGGAACCTTCCCTTCGTCCCGCGCATCATGGAACACGTTCCCGATCTTCGTGCTGTAATCGACCACATAGCCAAACCCAACATCAAAGAGCGTGAAATTGAACCCTGGCTCACTCGACTGCGTGAAGTCGCCAGCATAGATGGCATGAGATGCAAAATCTCCGGCATGACCACCGAAGCAGACATGGAGAACTGGACAACTGCGGACCTCGCTCCATATGTTCACCACGTCGTCGGCATGTTCGGCGTTGATCGCCTCATGTTCGGATCAGACTGGCCAGTTTCGACCCAGGGCACTACATATCCTCGATGGGCAGAAACCATCCGCGACATCCTCAAAAACCTTCCTGAAGAACAATCCGCCTACGTTTTCGGCAACACCGCAATCGATTTTTATCGGCTGAAAGTATGATGAATCGTTTTCCTCGTCCAATTACTATCTGCATATGTCCCAACTGAACGCGCGTACCCCGCTGCTGGAAGCGCGTGATTTATCGAAACTCTATGGCTCGGTACAAGCCCTAGATTCCGCCTCGTTCACGGTCGGATCTGGCATCACTGGCCTGCTCGGTCCCAATGGTGCCGGAAAGAGCACCGCGATCCGCATTTTCCTTGGACTGACAGACGCCACCGCGGGCACCGCCCTAGTAATGGGCGCCGACGCGCGCCATCCCGACGCGCGCACACGTCTTGGCTACATGCCTGAGCACGACTGCCTCCCACCAAACCAATCCGCCGCTAACTTCCTGACTCACATGGCCGAAGTCAGCGGCATCCCCCCATCACGCTCTCGCGCCCTCGCGGCCGACACTCTCCGACACGTCGGCCTATTCGAGGAGCGCTATCGCCCCATCGGTGGATACTCGACCGGCATGAAGCAGCGCGTCAAACTCGCGCAGGCCCTCGTCCACGATCCAGTCTTGATCCTCCTAGACGAACCTACTGCCGGCCTCGATCCTACCGGACGCACCGAGATGCTGAACCTGATCCGTCGCATCGCTCGCGAGTTCGGCATCAGCGTCGTTCTCTCAACTCACCTGATGCAAGACGTCGAGCGCACCTGCGACAACATCGTCCTATTGGACATGGGGAAAGTTAAAGAATCGTCAGACGTCAAGTCGCTCACCGAGGAAACTGAACTCATCTACGTCGAGGTCGCAAACAACCGCGACCTCTTCACCGCCGAACTGTCAAACCGCAACATCGAACACACCTCCGAAGGCGTCGCAATATCGATACCTGACGTCGACGAAACGAAGTTCGACGACATCCGCGACGCCCTAGTTGCTTCCCAAGCACGACTCGTCCGCATGGGTCCGCGCCAGCGCGCCCTCATCGACCTGTTCCGTTCGTAACCCGTGACCTCAGATCAACAAACCGAACGCACCGGTACCGTCTTCGACATCGGTTACAAGACCTACGAAGGCGAACGGGAAGGTCGCAGCCGCGCTTGGCAGACGATGTTCTGGGACGGCGTCAAGAATGGCATGGGTATCGGACGCGGCGGATGGGCGAAATTCCTGCCCTGGCTAGTAGTGTCGCCCGCCATCTTGACCGGCCTCGTCTTCGCCGCCATCGCCGCATTCTTCGAACAGCTAGGCCTTGAAGTCGATACCGGCGAAGGCGCAGAAGTTTTCGACCTTCCCAGCCATGAAGACCTCATCGGCGTAATCGGCTTCTTGCTCCTCATATTCGCCGCTTTCGTCGGACCCGAACTCATATGTCCAGACCGCAGAAACCGCGTTATCCACCTATACTTCGTCCGGCCGATAACGCTCCTCGACTACCTCGGAGCCCGATGGCTCGCACTCATCGCACTCCTGCTCGCAGCCAGCGTGCTACCCCACATCACCCTATGGGTCGGACTGCTCATCGGCGTCTCCGACTCCCTAGGCCACATCCAAGACAACTGGACCGACATCCCTCGATTCGTCGCCAACAGCGCGGTGTTCGCAGTTTTCGCGGCATCCTTCACTTTCGCCGTAAGCTCGCTCACCGACCGCCGCATGATCGCTACCCTGATCGTCATCAGCGTAATCATGATCTCATCGTTCGCCGAGTTAATCGTCGACCTGTTCAACCCGCTGGATGCCGTCAGCAACCCAATCGCCCTCGTCAATTTGATCGATATCAATACCAACGTCATCCCATCCATATTCTTCGGCACCTACAACGAAACCTACGACCTAAACATATTCTTCCCGATCGCCTGGGTGGTCTTGCTAACCGCGGGCTCCATCTTCGCAACATGGCGCTTCTATTCCAGACAGAGATGATTCCGTGCAACACCAGACTGAAATAGGCACACGTAATGGCGACGATGCCATCGTCTCACTCGATTCCGTTTCCAAATGGTTCGGAAACGTCGTAGCCGTCAGCGACATCACTCTGGAGATTGGATCAGGCATCACCGGTCTTCTCGGCCCTAACGGCGCCGGGAAAACCACCCTGTTGCGCATGATGTGTGGCCTATACTCCGCATCCGAAGGCAAGGTCCAACTGCTCGGCACCGATCCGCGCACCGACCACAACGTCTACAAACGCATCGGCATCATGACCGAGAACGAGTCGGCCTACGAATTCATGACAGGCCTCGAATTCGTTCGCCTATCCGCGCGCCTCAAAGACCTTCGACGCGAAGAGAGCCACCTTCGCCAGGCTATCGAACGCGTCGACATGTCATTCGCTCTCGATCGCAAAATCTCAACGTATTCCCGAGGCATGAGACAACGCATCCGACTAGCGGCCGCGCTCGTCGGCGACCCCGAACTGCTAATCCTCGACGAACCTCTCAACGGCGCCGACCCAACCCAGCGCCTACGTTTCCAAGAGATCCTCCATCAAACCGCCGATGAAGGACGCTCTGTCATAATCTCCTCCCACATCTTGGAAGAAGTCGAAGAAGTCAGCGAAAGCGTCGTACTCGTCGTCAACGGCAAGTTAGCCGCACAAGGCGATTTCCATGCCATCCGAGCCGCACTCGACGACCGTCCCTACCACGTCAAAATCGAGTGCTCAGAACCCAAGCAACTCGGCGGCGAACTCGCCAAACTCCCCGCGGTACATTCCGTACAGTTCGACCCCGACGGCTCAATCGTTGTTCTCACAACCAACGTCGCAGTCCTGCAACTCGACTTACCGATCCTCGCTCGACGACTCAACATCCGACTAACACGACTCCAACCTATCGACGACTCCCTCGAGAGCGTCTTCTCATACTTGGTCGAAGGCTGATGGGCACTATCGCAGAAACCATCTTCATACTTGCTATCCGGCAATCGATTTCGATCCGCCGCCTCGCGATTTTGCTGATTCTCGCCGCGATCCCTCTCGTCATCGCAATCATCAGCGAGATTCTCGGCACGGAATGGGACGGCGAAGTCACCCAAGGATTCATCCAAGGCCTCATCTTCAATACCGGTTTGCCTTTGATCGCGCTCATCGTCGCCGCACCCGTATTCGCCGACGAAATCGAAGATCGAACCCTCACCAATCTCATGCTCTCCCCCATCTCACGATGGCAGATTTCCATACCCAAGATGCTCGCCGCCGCCGCAATCGTCGCGATCCCCTTGGCCATCACCACCTTCGTCTCCGTGCTCCTAGTCTTTGACGAAGACACCTACTCCGCTGCCATAATCGGAGCTTTGGGCATCGTCATCGGAGCAATCGCATTCACTTCCCTCTTCGCATTCGTCGGCACCCTCACGACCCGAGCCGTCGTCTTCGGAATCGTCTACGTATTCGGCTTCGAAGCCCTGATCTCGACGGCTATTCCCGGCCTGAAATACGTCAGCATCAGCGGCAATACCCTGTCCATACTGCAAAAACTGAACTCAAACCTAATCGACGCACCCACCTCCGGCTCAAACCAGCTACCACCCATCGAATTCGCCATCATCGCCCTGCTAACCGTCATCATCGTCTCCAACATCGCAACCGTCTGGCGCCTAAAGCAAATGGACGTGCACTAACCCCGTTACACCCGCAGACGGACATCCAGAGCGGCCAGCCGGCGTAACCCCCTCCCCCTCGCTCAGACCATTGAAAACCATGTGAGCGCAGTAGAAAACCGTCCCCTTTCGTCCCGAAAGGGGACGCGAGACACTTTCCCCCTCCCCTTTCCAAGGGGAGATTCAGAGGGGTTCCGCAGGGGCATGCGGGGGCCGAGCGGCGCCGGACGAACTCACCCGATCAACCCAGCTGTGCAAACGGCCCTCGACAGGACCCTTGCACAACCGCCAACAATCCCCTCTCCCTTGATGAGACCTTCGCGCAACCCCAACATCTGTCGTGGGACCCTTGCGCAACCCCGACATCTGTCGTGAGACCATTGCGCAACTCCAACATCTGTCATTGTCATTCCGAACGCAGCGCAGCGGAGTGAGGAATCTAAAGCCAATGTTCGCCAAACGGCGTTTCGCGGCTTGAACAGCTCCGGTGACGATGGCAGAACCGCGCGGAAGCAGGTCGGCGCGATCGGGGCCAACGGGCGGAGCGGGGCCAGACGGACTCCCCCGATCGACCAAGTTTCACAAAGGTCTCTTCCAAAGGAACCCCATAGGGGCGGTTCGCGAACCGCCCCTACCAACCACCCGTCCCCTTCGTGAAACGAGGGGGACGCGGACGAGCGCAGCGAGAACGCAGGGGGTGCCCGGGGCGGCGGGGCCCTACCAGCCAATCAACCGACACGATCATCCCCAACAACAACGCCCAACGCCAACGCCCCAATCACAGTCCATCACAAAATCAGCGTAATCAGCGGTTCACACTTGACAACTACCACATATGTAGTAATATAAACAACTAGATCGACGGATCACAACAGTGCTGCGCAGACGTGTGCAGACCCCCGTCCCAAGCGGCCACAGGGATCAAACGTGAGCAGGCGGAGGCAACGGTCGACGAGAAGGACGCGGTCCAAAGCCGCGACGACGAGTCGCCAGCGTCTACGCCTCCTCCGGCGGCGTCCCTCATCGGATCGGATGTCCGGTGCAAGGCCGGGAGGGCCGTGCCGAAGCGTGGGAGGCCCAGTTCCCGGAGCGCGACGCGTCAGTCCCGCGTCGCACAGCGAGCCAGCAGGCGTCCCCTCGAAGGGGATGCCCAGCCAAGGGCCGGGAGACCTCACGTGGAGCCGACAGACGTCTACTCCTGTCCGCCGCAGGAGGGAGGCTACAGCCCGAGAGGAGCTAGTTACAGGTGAATCGAAGGAGGACGGCGAACTCCGAACGGCGTACCCGAGCGCCGCGCCGAACTCCATGCCCGCGGTCTGGCGACGCGGGCCGCGGCTGGTAAACGTTGCTAGCGGTCTGACACACCGCTCTGCGCAGCATCTGACCCCTCTCCGGGGTCGTCCTCTTCGAAACGAAGAGGCGATGGAGAGGGAAGGAGCCGAGGTCCTTGTACAGGGACCGACGCTCTAGGCGAGGGCCAGTTCCTACGGGCCCGAGGACCCTGCGCCGCCGGGCCTTCCCCAGGAAGGCCCGGCGGCAAACAACCACGTCGCGGTGGACATACAGACACGTCCCCGAACCATCATCATCAAAGCCCATCACAAAAACATGTCCCGGGCTTGAACCGGGATCAGCGCAATCTGCGGTTCAGACAACCCATCCGGCACAGGCATGCGGCGACGGTGAGGACGACAACGCATACGATGCAACGTCGTAATCCCCATACTCACCCCTTCGCTATACTCTAGTGGCATTCTGACGTCGACGCCCTCGCGTCGCACACCCTAATGGCAGACTCCCAGACCATCACGCAACCCGCGCCTCAAACTCCAGCGTGGGATCCCGCCGCTCCCGAAAACGCCTGGTACAAATGGCGCGCATTCTGGGCCGTCGGACTCTCCCTCGTCACCATGGTGATGAGCTTCAGCATCGTTTTCCTCGCCCTCCCAGCCATCGCCGAAGACTTCGGAATCACATTCAAAGAAGCATCCCTACTCGTCATCGCGCAGTCCCTCACCGTCAGCGCATTCATGGTCCCCCTCGGCAAAGTCGCCGACATGATCGGACGAAAGAAATTCCACCTTATCGGAATGGCCCTCTTCGGAGGCGGCGCCATCGCATGCGCTTTCGCCGACAACCTCACTTTCCTCATCGTCACCCGCGTCATCATGTCATTCGGCAGTTCCATGGGACAAGCCGTATCCACCGCCATCACGACTTCCGTATTCCCCGCCAGCGAACGCGGCAAAGCCCTCGGCAGTCAGACCACCGCAGTCGCCATCGGCGGCGCATCCGGCACCATCGTCTCCGGCGTCACACTCCAATTCCTCCCCTGGCAAGCCCTCTTCATCTTCATGGCCATCCCCACTGCCATCGCCTTCCTATGGGGCCTCTACATCCTCAAAGACGAACGCATCGGATCGTTCTCGGGCGCGGAACGACCGCCCTACGACTGGCTCGGAGCGATCCTCTCAGCAGTCGCAACCGCCATCATCATCCTCACCATCACCAACCCATTCGCCGTCGCCTGGGGATCGCCCTTAATCATCGCCGGTGCATTCACCGGAATCGCCACCGTCATCGTTTTCATCTGGTGGCAGCTCAAAACCCCACACCCGATGGTCGACCTCCGACTTTTCAAAATCACCGTCTTCAAATTCTCCATCCTCACCCGCTACTTCGCCTTCATGCGCTCATCCGCAACCATGTTCCTCATGCCCATATTCCTCGTCGCCTTCCGCGGCTGGCCCGAAATCTATGCCGCTGGCGTCATGTTGCTCATGGCCATTGGCATGGGCATAGGAGCCCAAGTCTTCGGCAGACTCTCCGATCGCTACGGAGTCCGGCCATTCATGGTCGGAGGATTCGTCGTCCTAATCATCACCGGCTTCGCTCTCGCCACCTTCAGCACCACCACGCCGCTCTACTACATTGCCGCCGTAACCCTCGTAAACGGCATCGCACAAGGTGCATGGTCTGCACCCAACGCCAGCGCGACTATGGGCTCCGTACCGAGGTCCGCATACGGCGTCGTCAGCGCAATCATTAACCTCACCCGCAACCTCGGAAACGTCACCGGTCAAGCCGTCGTCACCGCAATCATCGCCGGCATAATGATCGCCCGCGGCTACAACGTCCCACTAGGCGAACTCGAGGAAACACCCCAAGCGGGTCAAGCCTTCCTCGACGGATGGAAATACGCATATCTCTTCGCCACCGGGATAGTAGCCTTAGCACTTGTCACATCTTTCCTGACGAAACCCAGCAAAACCGAGATTTCCAGATCCTGAACGCAACGGAGGAACCAAAATGAGCGCAGAATCCCTAGACGGCAAAATCGCACTCGTTACCGGAGGAGGCACCGGCATCGGAAAAGGCATCGCCCGAATCTTCGCCAATAACGGCGCAAACGTAACCATCGCCGCACGCAACAAGGATCGCCTCCAAGCATCCGCCGACGAAATCTCCGCCGAATCTGGAACCACCGTCACCGCCCTATCCATGGACGTCACCGACGAAGACAGCGTGATCTCCGTTTTCGAATCAGTCATGAACGCCCACGGACGCCTCGACATCCTAGTCAACAACTCCGGCTCCATCGAAGGCGACCCCATCGAAAAACTCTCCTCAGAAAAATGGCTCAGAGTGATGAACACCAACGTCACCGGCATGTTCTACTGCACAAAACAAGCCTTCAAGATCATGCGACCCCAAGGCGGAGGACGCATCATCAACATCGGCTCCATCGCCGCGCAAAGATCCCGCCACTCGGCAGCTGTTTACACAACCTCCAAACACGCCGTCTGGGGCCTCACCCAATCCGCCGCAATCGAAGGCCGCGACGTCAACATCGCCGTCTCCGCACTCCACCCCGGCAACACCATGGTCGAACGCCGCGCCGACGCCCGATCAGGCTCCGGCCGAGACGAAGGCCCAGAACCCATGATGGACGTCGAAAACATCGCCCGAACCGCCCTCCTAATGGCAACCCTCCCACCAGACGTCAACATGCTAGAAGCCATCGTCATACCCAACGAGCAGCTCTACCTCGGAAGAGGCTAACTCGGTGTTGACGCGGGATTGAATTTGACCAATTCGTAACCCGTCTCGCCATCGGGTTCGTGCGCCTCATCTAGACGCGTAAAACCACACTTCTGAAACGCGCGCATACTCCTCGTATTGTCTGTCGACACGAGACCGAAAATCGCATCAGCACCCGCGCACCCGAACCCAAACTCAACCAACAATCTGATCGCCTCACTCCCATAACCCCGACCCCACAGTTCCTTCACTCCGATCATCAAATCGATCCGCCAGAGCTGTCTACCCGGATGCTGTTCGACGATCCGCTGCAAGTTCATCCGCTGCAACCAGCACTCCCCGATCGCTTTTCCCTCAACCTCCATGACGAAGCAGTAAGCGTGGGTCGAAACCCAGCGGTAAATCGATTGAAGCTCACTCAAACTTCGCGGCGCGAAACCATCGCTTTCAACGCGCTCCATCACCTCAGGATCGTTGTTCCATTCATGAAGCAATCCCCAATCGTTTTCGGCCATAGGTCGCAAAAACACAGATTCGCCACCCAGAGTCACATCGTGAGTCTCCAACTGGGCTGTATCGTGATCAATCGAGTATTCGAACTCGGGTATAACTACATCCGACATCTTGAACCCTGCGTTTTCAGCGCACTTTACGAAAGGTAAGTCGCTGGGCAGCTATCCCGCGTCATATAGTTGCTTTTCCGTCATGCCCCTTCGGGACGCGACGTCGCTCTGTCGAGTCATCCGGCATTCCAGCGCCGTTACGTTCGGAAGCGTCTGGGAATTGTAAACACTACCCGGCCCTCGTCACTACCTCTGGTTCAGCGCGACACCGACTCCTACGCCCAATGCGATCCCTATTGCCAAGCCAAGGGCGAGGTTATCTTGTGATGCGCCGATTGCCACGCCGACCCCAGCGCCCAGCGCGATTCCGACTCCGATGCTGGATGCATTCGGTCGCTTCATTTTGGAGCTCCCTGTTGAGATATGTTCAACCCGTTTTGTTTTCGGCACATCCTAGCGTTTCACCATCCTCACCGATCGTTTCACTCCCCGCGATATACTCACTTACGGCAATCAACGCCCACCTACCAACCAGGAGAACCAAATGTACATCCTAATGGTCCGTCTAAAGGTCAAAGACGACCGCATCGACGACTTCATCGAAGCATCCATCGGCGACGGTGTCGGATCCGTCCTCGGCGAGCCCAACTGCTATCGCTTCGACATCATCCAAGACGACGAAGACCCGACGAAATTCGCCTTCTGCGAGGTCTACGAAGACGAGGCCGCCTTCCAGTACCACACGCTGGCATACCACTTCCACCAGTGGCGCGACGCCTCCGCCGATCTGTTCTCGGAACCGCCCGAAGTTTCATTCTGCCGTTCCGTATACCCCGCAGGCCCCGCCGATTGGGACGCATACCGCCCGGGCGCCGTTGACGACCCCGCATTCCAAACTGGCACCCTGCACGTCATCCACGCGCCGCAATACGTCCAAGCCGACAAGGTCGACGACTTCATCGCCGCCGTCACCCTCGACGGCATCGGCTCAACTCACGAAGAGCCGGGCTGCCTGCGCTTCGACGTCTACCAAAACGTCGACGACCCCTGCGAGTTATACCTCTACGAGGTCTACGCCAACCGCGACGCCTTCGACTACCACGTCGGCACCCCACACATCAAACAGTGGCGCGACACAGTTGCCGACTGGTACGACGAAGAACGCCGAGACGCCTCCATGGCCGGCACCATGGGTGCCCGCCGAGGCCGAAACGTCTGGCCACCCGACAACTGGAACTGGTCCTCCGGAAAACCAGCCTTCTAACTTGCTCGTCCACGTCGCGAAACGTAAACTCGTTCGTCCCCTTCGCGCAGCGTAAGGGGACGCGGGCGAGCGAAGCGAGACCGCAGGGGATGCCCGGGGACGG
Source organism: Dehalococcoidia bacterium (assembly GCA_965207515.1). Classification (GTDB taxonomy): domain Bacteria; phylum Chloroflexota; class Dehalococcoidia; order Lucifugimonadales; family Lucifugimonadaceae; genus Bin127. Next base: position 853,778 of record OZ242286.1, read on the forward strand.
GCGGACGGGTTTCCCCCGCTCGCGGGGGAAATGTCCGAAGGACAAAGGGGGCGCGAGCAGCTCCATCACCGAACGAACCTCCCAACCGTTAACCCGCCAATCTCCAACCGTAAGGGCGACCCACGTGGTCGCCCTACCACTCAATCCGACGACAACGCTATCTACGCAGAAAACCCGTAAACCAGCCACCCAAATCAATTCCCGTCATCACAGTTTAGACCCCATGCCCACCAAACTCCGCGTAGTAGTCAACCGCCGCCCCAACGCGGAACCAAACGTCGCCCCCTTCCCCGTAACCGAACCCGTGGAATGGGTCTTCACCGAATACCAAGACAACAAAGCACCGCCCGACTCCCTGATCGGCGCCGACGTCTACATCGGTACCGACTTCACCAAAGAGATGGGCGCAGCCGCCGACTCTCTCAAAGCCATCCTCGTCGCCGCCGCCGGATACGACCGCATCGATCCTGACGCCGTCCCCGAAGGCTGCACCATCGCAAACGCCTACCACCACGAAGCGCCCATCGCCGAGTGGGTCATGGCTGTCGCCGTTGCCCTAGACCATGAACTCTTCAAATCCGACCGCACATTCCGCGCCGGATCGTGGGAGATGTGGCCCGGCAGGCACGGCGTCTACCGCGAACTCATGGGCCGCACCTTCGGCATCGTAGGTTTCGGCGCAATCGGACGCCGCGTCGCAAAACTGGCGCAAGCCTACGACATGCCCGTGATCGCAGCCGGCCGCGCCAACAAAGCCGAGGGTGAATTGTACGGCGCGGAATACATCGGAGGCGGCAAACACGCCCGAGAGTACGTCCTATCCGAAGCCGACTTCGTTCTTATCTCTACACCCTTAGGACCCGCAACCCACGGCCTAATCGGCGAACACGAACTCTCGCTGATGAAGCCCACCGCGTACATCATCAACCCCGCACGCGGACACATCATCGTCGAAGCCGCCCTCTACAACGCCCTCAAAAACCGAACCATCGCCGGTGCCGCAATCGACACCTGGTACCAATACCCCGAAGGCCCCGACGACGCGCCCCGACCATCCGAACACCCCTTCTGGGAACTCGACAACATCATCATGGTCCCCCATCACTCCGGCGCAACCTACGGCACAGCATCCCGCCGAGCACAAACCGTAGCCCAAAACCTAGACCGCCTAACCCGCGGCGAACCTCTTGTAAACATCGTCCAAGAGATTTCCCGCTAATCCCGTCCCCTTCGCGCAACTGGCAGCGCTCTCGTAGGGGATGCCTAAGTTCAGACTCGATTACATCGAACGCCTGCGGCGATGTGTCAACCACCCTGACCCATAGGGGCGAACCCTTGTGGTGGCCCTACCAACCAAACAACTGAAATCTGCACGACAGGGTGACCACACCGATCAATCACCGATCGGCATTTAACCGCGGCTGTCCAAACTAATCGACCGGCGGCGCAACCACAACATCCTCATACGCATGACGCGCTCCCACCATCTCCGAATGCTCAAACACATCCAACGCCGACTCGTACAGATCCCGCGGAATCGCGATGTCCCCGTCCCAGTTACCTAGCTTCTGGTAATACTCAACCGCAGCAGCCGTCGACTCAACCGCCATCCCCGGGAAAAACGGTTCTTCCGCCTCCGCAACCTCCATCGGATCCGCAGTGTTTACCCACTCTCTCGATGCTCGATACGCTCGCGTGACCGCCTTGACCATGTCAGAATCCAAGCTGTCCCATCGCGCAACTAAGCTGCTAAACGCCGTAGGTCCCACAATCTCGCCGATCGATCCTACGATGTGTCCAATCCCCTCGTGCTCCAACTGCTGCGGAAACGCCCCCTGCTCGTGAAAATAATCGCCCTCGCCGTTCCGCCACTGCTCCATCATCTCGTCACCGCCCGGCGATTCGATCCCCTCGATGTCCGATAGGTCGATGCCAACCCGGTGCAACCCGTACCGCAACATCGCCTCCGGCTGCCCGCCGTGGACGTAAAGAAACTTCGCATCCAGCAGCTTTTCCCAAGTAAAGTCCGGGTCCGGCTCCCGCGCTGCAACGATGAAACCATCGAACGCGTTGATCTGCGCGAAGTGTGCCACCGGCGGTTTCTGACCCGCATCGAGCGCAGTCCAACTCCCCGACACCGCCGACTGCCCGATATCCGCTCTGCCCTCTGCCACCTCAATCGCCGAATTCTGTCCGGCGGCCGCCGGTGTGTAAGTTGCCGACAATCCCTCTTTCTCCAGAAATCCCCCCGCAATCAGCGAAATCAACGGACTGTAAAACGCAGAGTGTCGAGAGGCGATCAATTTCACGTCTGGCATCTAGCTGGACTCCATCTGGTCGTAACGGTCAACGCCTGCCAATTCTATCCCTTCGCCTCCTAACGGCATGCACATACCGAGAGTTTCAACCCCCCACTCACGCATAATTGAAATTTGAAGCGTTTGAAACCGCCAACCGGCCCTTTTCGTCTAACCCTTCAGCGCCATTCTCCACAATCCTCAACACAACATTGAACGAGTCGGCCCAAAACCATCAACGAACTGCCAGAACCACGTTGGTAACCGGCGGAACCGGTTTCATCGGGACCCACTTGATCGACGCTCTCATCGACCGCGGCGAAAAAGTCACCGTCATCGACAACCTCTCCACTTCCAGCACCCAATACCTCCACCCTGACGCCACCCTCATCGACCGCGATATCTGCGATCCCAGCATCCCCCAACTCATCACGGGCCTCAATCCCAATGCTGTCTACCACCTAGCGGCACAAGCATCTGTCGCAATCTCGGCCCGCGAACCACTAACTGACGTCAATATCAACGTCAACGGAACTCTCAACCTCCTCGAAGGCATCCGAGAACTACCGCATCGTCCTCGCTTCATCTTCTTCTCCACCGGCGGAGCCGTATACGGCGACCTCGATAAATCCGTCTTGCCAGCCAGCGAAACCATCAACGCTCAACCCCTCTCACCATACGCTGTCTCCAAACTCGCAATCGAACACTACCTACGTGTCTACGGCCACCTATACGACCTCAACTACACAATCGTTCGTCCCGCAAACGTCTACGGGCCTCGCCAAAATCCCCACGGCGAAGCCGGTGTGATCGCAATCTTTACACAGGCAATGCTCAAAGGTCGGCAAATCACCATCTTCGGTGACGGCAATGACCAGCGCGACTACATCTACATCTCAGACTTCATCGACGGCGTCCTGACCCTCGCAGACAGCGATCTACCAGGCCCTTACAACATCGGCACCGGATACGGAATATCCGTAAACGAGATATACACTGTCCTCGCCGAATTCATCCGCAACGCCGCACCCCCGAAGTACGGCCCGCCAAGGGCTGGAGATATCCCGAAAATCTGGCTCGACGTCACCGCAGCCAAAGCCGATCTGGGTTGGAAAGCCGAAACTTCATTCCAAGACGGCATCAGCCAAACCGTCGAATGGTTCAGTCAGGCAAACAATTGAACCCTAACCGCCGCCTGCGAGCCGCAACCGTCACCTCGGTTTTGTTCTTAATTGGGTTCGGATTGGCCTGCCAAACTGAGGAACCTACGTCAACCGTCGAGCCAATTACCGTCGCCGTCGCAACGAACACGCCGGCACCGTCGCCAACCCGGATACCGACCGAAACCACAGAGCCGGCTGCTACGGCGACACACACCGCCGTTCCTATAGCAACGGCCACCCTGATCCCCACGGCCCCAACTCATGCTACTGCGACCGCAACCGCATCATCTCAAACTGCGGATCTGCCAACGGCAACTCCGATCCCGCCTACCGAAACTCCTGAACCCACTTCGACACCGCAACCAACATCTACGCCAATCCCTGCATCCCCGACCCCCGTTCCTGCAATCGCCACACCCACCACTGCACCCGAGATAACCGCGTCGCCTACAACTGTTCCAGAGGCCAAAACCGTACCTTTGCCGGTGACCGGCGAATACGGCGGGACAATCAAAACGGCGATCCCACAATCAGCACCACACCAAGACATTCACAAATCAGTGTCACCCATACTCGCCGGTTGGGGACCTGGCATCGCTTACTCCAGACTCTTCCGCTATCGTTGGTTGGAACCAAACGAACCGAACAGCGGTGTCGACGCATTGGCCGATCGCTATGACCCTCAATCGTCGTCTGCCGCGCACGAGATCATCTGCGACCTATGTGAAAGCTGGGAGTTCGGTGCCGATGGGACGCTCTCGATCCGATTGAAATCCGAAGTTCCGTGGCATCTAACTAACCCACATCTTGGTCGCAACTTGACCGCGGAAGACGTCGTCTACAGCATCAACAGGCTCAGCGATCCCAAGCTACCTAACTCTCATCTCGTCAACACCATCTCCGAAGCGAGCGCAACCGGTGATGATTCGTTGCGGATCCGGTTAACGATCCCCGACGCCGAGATACTCGACAAACTAGCCGATGCCCGATTCGCGGTCGTTGCCCCCGAAGTCGTAGACCTAAACGGCGACCTCACACAAGGTCCGACTATCGGGACTGGACCATGGATTCTGGACTCGTTCGATCGCAATCGAACGCAATTCACCGCGAACCCCGATTACTTCATCCCAGAACTTCCGCTCTTAGACGGTATCGACGTCGCTGTAGTCCCAGATCCGCAAGTTCGCATCACCACATTGAGAACAGGCCAGTTGGACCTCCTCCAACCAGCATTAAGCGAAATGCTCCCCGCCATTGAACGCTTCGACGAACTTCGTTGGGCCCAGAGCCACGACCCATCCGCAGGCATCGAAGTGGCATTCAACACCTCGCGCGGCGAGTTGGGTTCGCTCGCGCTCCGAACTGCCATCTTGAAATCTTGGGACCCGAACTCGCTGATCGATTCAGTCCACCACGGTCAGTCGTTCATAAGCGTCGGACTACCGTTCAATGACCCTACGTGGTTGTTGCCATCATCCGACATCGACGCATCCTTCAACGACCGCCCCGGATTGCTTGAACTGCTAGACGGTTACCAGGTGCCGCACGGGATCATTCTCGCTATCCGCGTAGGCGAATTTGGCGACGAGTACGTAGAAACTGCTCGTTCATTGGCAAAAGCCATGGAATCCCTTGGATTGATCATCTCTGTCGAGAGGGTGTCTACGCGCACATTTGGAGAAGACATCTGGAGTTTCGGCGGATACGACATCTACGTCGGCGCTCCCCCGCCTCAATCCAGCGCGACATCGATGCTCTTCGCGGTTCATCACTCCAGAGGTCCGTGGAACACCACGAGATACGCGTCCGAACGACTCGACTCTCTCATCGAACAGCAGTCGATTGAGTCGAACCACATAGTGAGACGCGACTTCCTGCACGAGATACAACGAGATATCTTGAACGGCGCCCACCTTTTCAGGCCAGCGGCCAAAGTCTCCCATTGGGTCTGGTGGACTCACCTGCGAAACGTCGCCCCGAATACCTATCGCGCCGATTCGTTTTGGTTTACGCGACTTTGGCTCGGTGATCGCGTGCGTTGACCTTTTACGGGCGATAATTTTGGATCGCGTCCTCTAATGTCGCCCACGCCAACAGCGCGCACTTGACGCGAATAGGAAATCGTGAAACATCGCGTAGCGCCACGGTGTCGCCGATCTCGTCTGCATCTTCCTCCGCTGGCAACCCGCCTTTAGAAAACATCTGGCGAACTATCCCAGAGAGCCCATTAATCTCGGCGACGCTTCGACCTTCAACAACCTCAGCCATCATCGACGACGCAGCTTGGGTTATGACGCAACCAGTTCCCTGTACGCTAATGTCGTCTATCGCTTCGTCCACAATGCGGAGTTGAACGTAAACCTCGTCACCACAAAACGGATTGTCGATTCTAGCTTCGGCGTTGTACTCGGGAATTGGATCCGATTTACGCGGATTGCGGTAGTGATCCTCTACGACGTACCGATTAGTTTCGTCAAGATGTCCGAATCCTCTACGCATCTCGTCATACCGCAGGAATTTTCAAGATCGCATCCCACTGGTTCAGCGACCATGCGCCCATTTTAGACCTCTAGGGTCACCGAAGTTATGCAGTGCCGATCGTGTCGGAAGCTTCTTGCAAATCGGGCATCAATCGGTCGAGTCTGTTCTCCAAGAATCCACGTAACTCTTCGTCTTCGAACTCGTCGAGAATCTCGGCGGCGAACCCACGGATCAGCATCGCTTGAGCGGTGTCGTAATCAACACCTCGTGATCGCAGGTAAAACAACGTGTCTTCATCCACGTGGCCGGCGGTCGCTCCGTGCGCGCATTTCACGTCATCTGCGTAGATCTCGAGCGACGGTTTGGTGTCGACTTCGGCCCCATGCGAAAGGAGCAGATTTAGATCCTTCTGGTTCGCATCGGTTTTCTGGGCGCCTCGTTCCACCACTATCTTGCCGCTGAAAACAGCCCGCGACCTGCCCGAAAGAATCCCTTTGAAATACTGGTCGCTCGTGCCATTCGGAGCCGCGTGAGTGGTACTGATCTCGTTGTCGTGGTGCTGACGATTCGTAGTTATGTAGACGCCGTGAAGGGTCGAATCTGCGTACTCTCCGTTCAGCGACGTGAAAACATCGTTGCGTCCGATTGACGAGCCGACACTGAACGACGTCGAATTGTAGCTGGACCCTTCGTCCTGTGAAACTCGTGTCGTTGCGAAGTGGTACGAATTCTCGCCGTCGTCCTGGTACCTGTAATGCGTCAACGACGCGTCCGCGCCCATGCGGATTTCCACTACCGGCACCGACATGTGTGTAGCGTCGGACAACGACAGGTGAGACTCGATCAAAGTCACACTACTCCCTTCGCCCATTTCAATCGCGATCCGAGGGTATACGGCAAGAGGTCCAACGTCGGACTCGGTAGTCACGTAGATCAAGTGAAGTGGCGTTTCGTAACGACGCCCGGGATCGAATTGCGCGTACGCGCCGCCGGCGATATTCATGAACGCCGTATTCAAAGAAACGAATGGATCATCGGCGTATCCCGCGATGTCACCTATCCAATCGCAAGCTTGTATCCGGGTAATCGCCCGGATGCCTCGGATTTCCTGCAAGAACCCGTTGACGAATACGACGCAGTCCGAGTCCTCGCGCACTGGGAGTCGCTCGGCGAGGTCTTCAAACGCCACCGGATGGTGTTCAGCACTCAGCCTGAACTCGATCCGGTCTATCGGGCGCAGATCAGTGTATTTCCATAGCTCGTTGCCGCGGCGATGGATCGGAAAGCCCAACCGCTGAAACTCTTCCCACGCCGCACGCCGCAAATCTCGTGTGGGATCGCCGCCCGAATGATAGGCATCTTGGCGTTCAGCGTAACGTTTCCAATCGTCGCGGTATTGATCAAGATGCCGAGTTGGATTCGACGACATCACGGCTGGGTTCAGGCTCATTCGCGATCTCACTAATCGGCGTCAGCGCGCAGCAAGGTAGTCGCGATAACCGTTCTGTTCAACTTTCTCAGCCAGAGAGGCGCCGCCGGTCTCCACGATCTTGCCATCGACCAAGACGTGAACCACGTCTGGAAGCACGTAATGGAGCAACCGCTGATAATGAGTCACGATCACGAAGCTGCGATCCGGCGAACGCATATTGTTTACGCCGTCTGCAACCGCCTGAAGCGCGTCGATGTCCAGTCCGGAATCCGTCTCGTCCATGATCGCGATGCGGGGATCTAACACCTGCATCTGCAGCATCTCATTCCGTTTCTTCTCACCACCTGAAAACCCCTCGTTGAGAGATCGTTTGATCAAATCTTGATTGACACCGACTTCTTCAACCTTCCCGTCGAACAGCCGCGAAAACTGTCTGACCGACATTTTTTTTCGACCGTTCGCATCGTCGATCGCATCCTTGGCGGCTTTAAGAAATTGCCACGGACGTACTCCCGGCACCTCCGACGGGTATTGCATCGCCAAAAAGAGGCCTAGGTGGGCCCTTTGATCGGGCATCATGTCGACGATGCTCTCGCCGTCAACCGTGATGTCGCCCTCGGTCACCGTGTAAGACGGTTTACCCATCAAGACGTTGGCGAGCGTGCTTTTGCCGCTCCCGTTCGGTCCCATGATCGCGTGAACCTCGCCCGGATTGACTTCCAAATCGATCCCGCGCAAGATCTCTTCGTCACTATCCGTGACTACCGCATGTAGGTTTTGGATTTTCAGCATCAGATCTCTCGGACAAACGTTAAGCGGTCATTCAGTCATACATGCGCACAATGTTGACTGTGGTGTGACGAATAGGTTTGCCGGTTGGCAATGGAATCAACGGCACAGATGTCCGGATGCACGAGCAGCGTTCGAATTGACCGGTGAGTTGCGATACCACTACCCGACTGCGCCCTCCAAACTCACCTTGAGCAGTTGGCCAGCTTCAAGCGCGAATTCGAACGGTAGCTCCTTGATGACATCGCGGCTCCATCCCGTGATGATCATGTGGTGGGCATCCTCTTCTGAAATGCCGCGTGACATCAAGTAAAAGAGCTGTTCGTCGCTAACTTTTGAAGTGCTGGCTTCGTGCTCCAAACGAGCGGTTGGATTGCGGACCTCGATATATGGGACCGTGTGCGCTCCACACTGATCGCCCACAAGCAATGAGTCGCATTGCGTATGGTTGGTGGCATTTTCGGCGACCGGCAGGATCTTCACGCCGCCTCGATAGGTGTTCTCGCCGTGACCCGCAGAGATCCCTTTCGACACAATGGTAGATTTCGTGTTCTTGCCGATGTGGATCATCTTGGTGCCGGTGTCGGCTTGTTGATAGTTGTTCGCCAACGCCACCGAGTAAAACTCACCGACGGAATTATCCCCTCGCAGAATCACGGACGGGTATTTCCATGTAATCGCCGACCCCGTTTCAACCTGCGTCCACGAAATCTTGGCATCCTCGCCTGTCATGCCTCGCTTCGTCACGAAGTTATAAACGCCGCCCTGACCGTCCTTGGTTCCGGGATACCAGTTCTGGATCGTCGAGTACTTGATTTCGCCGCGGTCAAGCGCGACAAGCTCCACAACTGCCGCATGAAGTTGGCTCGTCCGGCGGATCGGCGCGGTACAGCCTTCAAGGTAACTTACGTAAGCTCCCTCGTCGGCAATGATCAACGTCCGTTCGAACTGACCAGATCCTTCGGTGTTGATGCGGAAATAGGTCATCAACTCGATCGGGCATCGGACGCCGGGTGGCACGTACGCGAACGAACCGTCGGAAAAGACCGCCGAATTCAAAGCTGCAAAGAAGTTGTCGGTGTACGGGACTACCGAACCGAGATACTTTTGGACCAGTTCAGGATGGTTTTGGACCGCTTCGGTGAACGAGCAGAAGATTATTCCCTGCTCCTCGAGCTGTTCCGCATACGTGGTCCCAACGGAGACTGAATCGAACACGGCATCAACCGCGACACCTGCCAACCGTTCTCGCTCGTGCAGAGGTATGCCGAGTTTGTCGAAGGTTTCGAGCATCTCGGGATCTACTTCGTCCAAGCTCTTGGGGGCGTCGTCCAATGATTTTGGTGCCGCGTAGTAGTAGATGTCTTGGTAGTCGATCTCCGGATACCGCAATTTTGCCCATCGTGGCTCGGCATCGTCCCGTTGCAGCTTGCTCCAGTGGTCAAACGCCTTCATCCGCCAATCAAACAGCCACTCGGGTTCACCCTTCTTCTCAGAAATTAAGCGCACGATATCAGGGTTCACACCCTTCGGCGCCAACTCCATCTCGACATCCGTCGTGAATCCCCATTTGTAGCCCGCATCATCGAACTTGGACTCGCGTGAGATGGTAAGTCTGTCTTGGGTAGTCAACTTGGCTCCCAGCTGTGCGTCCGATTTTCGGCGGATTGATGGAGCTACGAATCAATGGTCATTGAAATGGTAATTCGCCCAGCGGTGTCGCCTCGGAACATGCCATCCCAACCGTCACTGACCTCGCACCTCTAATTTTATCAACTCTGAGGTAAACAATTGACCCGCGGCGTTCGCGTAGGATTTGAAATGTGCGTTTCCTCAAAATCAAACGGCGAGTTTCACGGGTTTTCGCACTTGGACGCAACCTAGACAAAGTCGATTCGCGAACCGAGATCGAAACAGCCATGAGATCGCGGCGTGACATCGATCCTCGTGTCATAGACGCAGTATTGAGCGTGCCGCGCGAAGAATTCGTGAATCCGGACGATCTTCGTCGTGCTCAATCCGATCGCGCTCTGTCGATTGGAAAAGGGCAAACGATATCTCAACCCAGCCTCGTCGCGCATATGATCTCCGAACTGCGACTCACGGGCAACCACTCGCGAGTTCTGGATGTCGGATGCGGCTCCGGTTACCAAGCTGCGATCCTTTCGCGTTTGGCTAGGCAAGTGATATCGGTCGAGCGGATCGCAGATTTGGCCGACGCGGCCGTCGGGCGTCTTTCGCGTCTCGGTTACGACAACATCAACGTGATGCTCGCATCGGATGACACATTGGGGTACCCCATAGCCGCTCCGTATGATGCAATCATCGTTGGAGCCAGCGCACCCAAAGTGCCTTCGAGTCTGGTTTCACAACTGAAAATCGGCGCAAGATTGGTCATTCCTATCGGAGCAACCAGACAGCAACGGCTGGCCGTAGTTACCAGATCGCAAGATGATTGCGACGTCCGTTACGGTGTTTCGTGCGTCTTCGTACCTTTGATCGGACCAGAAGCGTGGTGAAAAAGGCGAGCAGCAACGAATCGGCGATTGAAATCGGGTATTAGAAAATAGAAGAGTTCGCCAACATTCGGGATGTCAAGAATGACCACCAGAAAATTCGAAGCGGTAATCGGGCTCGAAACCCACGTTCAACTCAACACCAAGAGCAAGATGTTCTCTTGGTCAAGTGCTGGATACCAGCAGGCATCGCCGAACACATTGGTGGATCCCGTATCCATGGCTTTGCCCGGAACGCTGCCGGTTGTGAACAAACGCGCCGTGGAATCGGCCATCGCCATCGGCCTCGCTCTAAATTGCGACGTTGCCGAGACCACAAAGTTCGATCGAAAACAGTACACGTACCCAGACCTCATGAAGGGATATCAGATTTCCCAGTACGACGAACCGATCTGCACCGACGGCTGGCTGAACCTACCGACCGAAGACAAATGCCGCGTCGGCATTAATCGCGTCCACATGGAAGAGGACGTGGCGCGTTTAATCCACATAGACGCTCCAACTGGCGGAGTTATGCACTCGCTTTTGGACATCAACCGTTCAGGTGTTCCGTTGATGGAGATAGTCACGGAACCCGATATGCGAACGCCGGAGCAAGTAGAAGCGTACATAACCACACTCCAATCGATAATCCGGTATCTCGGCGTGGGTACCGCAAATATGGAAGAAGGTTCCTTCAGGTGCGACGCCAACATCAGCGTCCGCCCTCTAGGCTCCACCGAATTCGGTGAAAAGGTCGAAGTCAAGAACATGAACCGCGCCCGCGCCGTCAGGGAAGCGGTCGAGCACGAGATCGAACGTCAGATCGCCGCAATCGGACGCGGCGAGCGAATCGTCCAAGAAACCCGTGGATGGATGGACGGCGAAAAGTTAACCGTCACTCAAAGATCGAAGGAAGACGCTCACGACTATCGGTACTTCCCCGAACCCGACATCCCACCGCTGCACATAAGCAGGGATTGGGTTTCGGAGATCGCGGCAGAGATGCCCGAACTGCCGTTGGCCAAGAAACGCCGATTCATCGACTCTTGGGAATTGTCAGATTACGACGCCTCGTTGCTGGTGGAGACCCGATCGTCAGCCGAGTACTTCGAAGCCGTCATGGACACCGCTACCGGCGAACCGGAACGCGATCAAGCGAATTTCGCGAAGGAGACTGCTAACTGGTTGAACGGCGAGATGGCGCGGCTGATGCATGAACGCGACGTGCGCAGCGTGAATGAAACCAAAGTTACCCCCGCCGCACTCTCGGTACTGGTACGCAAGTTCCAGAAGCGGGAAATCAATAATAATTCAGCGAAGCGGGTGTTTGGAGAAATGTTCGAAAACGGCTCCGATCCTGAGGAAGTGATCCAAAGACTTGGTCTGGCAGCTGTCGGAGACGTAGACGAATTAGCACCAATAATCCAAGAGGTTCTCGCCAGCAATTCAGCGGCAGTTCACGACTATCGATCAGGCAAAACTACGGCCATCAGGTTCCTGATGGGCCAGGTAATGAAGGCAACGCGAGGTCGGGCCGATGCCCAAACCGTGATGCGGCTTCTCGGCGAAGCCATGGACGATTAGGTCCTTTCGGCTCGAAGTGTCGCGCTGATGCACTGAATTAACCTATTAACTATGTGGTTTCAGATTACGCTCCTAATCCTCGCCGTTGTGCTTATCGTAGTGTTGCTGCTGCAAGCACGGGGCAACAACCCGTCGGTCTTCGGACAGTCGGAGAGCACGTTCCGAGTACGTCGAGGTGTGGAAAAGCTGTTGTTCCGGGCGACGATCGTATTGACGATCGTGTTCGTCGCTGTAGCGATCGCCAACGTTCGCTTCGCGACCTAGGTCCGCTGCGCCGCTAAGCCCTGCTCCAATTAGTGCCCTGAGGCGTATCTGAAATCTCGACACCCATCTCGGCCAATTGGTCGCGGATACCGTCCGCCGTTGCGTAATCTCGCTCGTCTCTGGCAATCCTGCGTCTTTCGATCAACTCCTCGATCGCTTGATCATCCTGCGCATCGCTAATCTGCGGCTCTTCCAGAGTTATTCCCAAAACGCCCACCAACTCACGCAAAGTTGATTGCGCCTTGGTTACGTCGGATCCCTTCGACTGATGGGTAAAAATCTCTCGTGCAAGGTCAAAGACCGCTGCTAGAGCTCGAGGCGTATTCAGGTCGTCGTCCATCGCTTCGATGAAACGCTGTGCTGCGTGGTCGGCGTCATAAATGTCGCCGGTTTCGGTATCTGCGGTACCCAAGTTGGCCGCCTGCCGCAACCTCCGAACGCCGCGCTCGGCTGCAACTAGGTTTTCAACGTCGTAAGTGGCGGGACTGCGGTAGTGACTCTGGCAGATCCACAGACGGATCGCGTCGGTAGAGTGCGATTTGAGCGCATCGCGAACCGTCACCACATTGCCGAGGGATTTCGACATCTTCTCGTCGCCGCGCATACGTAGCAAACCGTTGTGTACCCAAAAACGCGCAAAAGGTATTACGCCGGTCGCCGATTCCGACTGCGCAACCTCGTTTTCATGGTGTGGAAAAACCAAGTCCAAACCACCGCCGTGGATATCGACTTGATCACCGAGATATCGACGCGCCATGGCGCTGCATTCGATATGCCATCCCGGCCTTCCGGGTCCCCAAGGGCTATCCCAAGACGGTTCGCCCGGCTTCCAAGCTTTCCAAAGCGCGAAATCCTCCGGATTTTCCTTAAGCAGGTCTGGCTCGAGACGAGCCAACTCCGCTACCCCATCGACCGAACGCCCGCTCAACTTTCCATATTCTTCGTTGCGTCGCACACGGTAGTAGACTGACCCTCCGGCTTCGTAGGCGGCACCCGATTCGACCAGCTCGCCGATCAACCCGATTATGTTCAACATCTCTTCGCTGACACGCGGGTGAACGTCCGCTCGCGTAACGTTGAGCCCATCCATCGCCTCGAAGAAGGTGTCGACGTGTTCTTGCGTCAGATCGAACCAATCGATACCGTTCTCCTCTGCTCTATCGATGATTTTGTCGTCGACATCGGTGAAATTCTGGACGCGCTTCACGTTGATGCCTCGGTACTGCATGTAAGACTGCAACACCTCAAATATCACCGTCGACAAAGCGTGTCCCAGATGGGGTTCGTCATACGTCGTGACGCCACACACGTACATACGCACGGGATCGGTGATCTGCTTGAACTCTTCTTTCTGCCGAGTGAGCGTGTTGTAAAGCTGCATAGTTTCGATTCAAGATTGGGAGGTTGTTACCGAAATTTTATTTTCCGCTGGATCAACGACAGAGAGTAGCGATCGCCTGCGCCGCTATGCCTTCCCCCTTGCCGATAGAACCTACTTGGTCTGTTGAAGTGACCTTCACGTTGACTCGTTCCACCTCGATGGACAGCGCCCGCGCGACGTTCGAGCGAAACGCAGGAACGTGTGAGGCCAAGCGGGGCTGTTGCGCGATGACCGTTGCATCGATGTGGTCGATGCGCCAACCTGATTCTTTCGCTTTAGATTTTGCTTGATCAACGAAAAATGCGCTGTCAACGTCCCGATACCGCGGATCGGACGACGGAAAATTACCACCCAGATCGCCTAAACCTGCCGCTCCCAAAACCGCGCTAGCTACGACATGCATCAGGACATCTCCGTCGGAATGGCCGTGTAAACGCCTGTCGAAATCAATAACCACGCCGCCCAACCTCAAGGGGCCGCCCTCAACCAACGCATGACCGTCGAAACCTACCCCATAACGAACATTAGCACCGACCATCGCTGAGGGCCATTTACTGGCTGCGATCGCATTTGCCATCGCGATATCTGATTGCGTGGTGATTTTGATATTCTCTTCCGATCCTGAGAACGTTCCCACAAGCCCACCGGCTACTTCCACCATCGATGCATCGTCCGTAACGTCGTCGGCAACCGTCTCGTGCGCCGCTCGTAGCACGTCGGCTCTGAAAATCTGGGGTGTCTGCACCGCGAACATGGAAGAACGATCAGGCGTATCAACGATGATGCCGTGTTCGACGCGTTTGACCGTGTCTTTAATCGGAACGACGGGGATCGCTGCACCTAATACCCTGGCGGCATCGAGTCCTCTGCGGATCATGTCCTCATCCACGAAAGGCCGCGCCGCGTCGTGAACCGCGATGAATTCTGAAGCGTCTTCACATTCGTCGAGCGCAGTCAACCCGCATCTAACCGAGTCTTGACGCCGCGCCCCGCCCTCAACGACCTTAAACGGTTTGGTCAACCCGAAGCGCTCGACACTCCCCTCAACTTGCATGATCTTCGAAGAATGAGTCACTACCACCAACCTGGTGACAGAATCACAGGTATCGAAGACGCTAATCGAGCGCCACAGAACTGGGCGGCCCGCGATCTCCAAACTCAGCTTGTCGATGCCCTCCATCCGCGTCGACTCACCGGCCGCAACGACGATTACAGAAAGTTCGTCGTTATCCGTTGCCTTTTCGGATTTGATCTGATCGTTCACGATTGACAGTCCGTCCGAGGTCAGCCAGTTCGTCGGCGCCGCAAACGGATGGGGTAGTCAAAGCGAAACCTTATCCGATCGGCAGTTTGAATTCGTAGATCTCTCTTAGCCAGTCTATGCCCGCGCGGCATGCGTACGCCATGAGGATCAATCGCAGCAGTTTGCCGGCGAATACGTACGCCATGAACTTCCGAAACGGGTAGTTGAGAGCCCCTGCTGCTACCCCGGCAAGATCGAAAAATGGCGTAGGAACGGCCGAAACCACAAACAGAGTGATCGAACCGTGACGCTCCATGAGATCGTGGATCCTCGGATACCACCGAAGGTTCGCGACGGCGTTATGGCCGGCGTAACCGGCGAGATACGCGGTGGTTTCGCCAAGGGTAGATCCTGCAGCGCCAACGAATCCGATCAGGACTGGATTCAGCCCAAAGGACGATTCGGCGGCAACGCACGCCGCTAGAACACCCGGCAATGGCAATATGATTGTTGCCGAACCGACAAGGTTGAGATAAAAGGTCGCGAGGTACCCGACATCGTCGACGTGCAGAAATCCACCAAAAGAGAGCGCCAGCCCAACGATAGTGGACCCGATGACAACGGTCCAAATTCCGGTTTGGACCCAGCGTGGGTGGTGAGCAAGTAAACCTAGGATTCCATCGGCGAATCCGCCAGACGATTCGCGCTCCCTAGCCCCTTGATCTACCGTAGATTTGTCTATGGCGGTTTCGTCGCTGATGGCTTACTCACCGAGGCGACCATAACCGACAGTGGCGTTACGAATCTCGGTTTAGGTCGTCCCTCGATTCTAACCCCGCCACAGTTCAGTTCAAACCGGCAGGTGACATTTCTTCAGTCGTCTTAACGATCTCAGGAGAGGCGGGGTTGAACACGATACGGTCGTCGCTCAAGTCGATGACCACTTGCGAACCGTCTTCGATTTCACCCTTTATCAACGCGAGCGCGATTGGCGACTCGATGTGCCGTTGGATCGCACGCGCCATGGGACGCGCACCCATCCACGTGTCGTAACCACGTTGCGCGATCCAACTCTTCGCAGACTCGGTCAGCTCGATCGTGATGTCTCGATCACCCAGTCTCTCTTCCACTTGACGAATGAATTTAGTCACGATGTGATCGATCTCGGTCCGGCCGAGCGCATCGAAAACGACGATCTCATCGATTCGGTTCAAGAATTCAGGTGAAAAGCGTGACTTCAACGCAGACTGGTGCCGATCGGTCAGTCCTGAAGAATCGAATCCATTTGATCCGGCTTCATCCTTGCTCACTGCAAAGCCTAAGCCGCCTTTCTGTTGGTCGGCGGTGCCGAGGTTGCTAGTCATGATGATGATCGTGTTGGTGAAATCAACGGTTCTACCATGGCCGTCGGTCATTCGTCCGTCGTCAAAGATCTGTAGCATGCTGTCGAAGATGTTCGGGTGTGCCTTTTCAATCTCGTCAAGGAGGATCACGGAGTACGGTCGCCGACGGACCGCTTCGGTAAGCTGCCCGGCGTCGTCGTATCCCACGTAGCCCGGAGGGGCGCCGATCATCCGGGATATCGAGTGTCTCTCCTCATACTCGGACATATCTAGGCGAATCATGTGATTCGGATCGTCGAACATGAATTCTGCCAACGCCTTCGCCAACTCCGTCTTCCCTACACCGGTTGGGCCCATAAATAGGAACACGCCAGTTGGACGGCTAGCATCCTTAAGGCCCATTCTGCCGCGCCGCACCGCGTCGGCTAATGTGCCGACGGCGCGATCCTGGCCTACGACCCGTTCATGTAACCGGTCCTCCAGCCTCAATAGTTTTTCGACCTCTTCTTCGACAAGCTGATCGAGCGGGACGCCGATTCTCTCTGAAATCAACGCTGCGATGTCCTGCTCTGTGATTACGAGCGTGGGCAATTGCGATTCCTCTCCAGGTTCCTCAACGATCGCGGCTGGTGCACGCTCGATGCGAGCCTTAGCCGCAGCCTCGTCAATGAGATCTACGGCTTTGTCGGGCAATTGACGGTCAGTTATGTAACGATCGCTCAGCCGAACGGCCGCGTTCAATGCGCCATCTGTCAATTCGACCCCGTGATGCGTTTCGTAGTTGCTGCGCAGCGCCTTCAGCATCTCGACAGCCGATTCTTCATCCGGCTCCTCTATCCATATCGGCGTGAACCGACGCTCCAAAGCGGAATCCTTCTCGATAAACCTGCGATACTCTTCTGGCGTCGTGGCTCCGACCACCTGTAACTCGCCTCGTGCCAAGGCTGGCTTCATCATGTTGGCCGCGTCGAGCGATCCCTCACTACCGGTGCCAGTTCCCACGACAGAATGGAGTTCATCCACGAAAAGAATGATTTCACCCGCAGAAGCCTGAGCTTCATCCATGACCGCCTTTAACCGCTCCTCAAACTCGCCGCGGAACTTCGCGCCCGCCAACAGTACGCCGATACTCAATGCCAATACACGTTTGCCCGCCAGAATCTCGGGCACGTCTCCGCTCTGGAGCTTTTGAGCCAGTCCCTCAACAATCGCCGTCTTACCGACGCCGGCATCGCCGATGAGCGCAGGATTGTTCTTGGTTCTGCGGGTCAAAGTCTGAAGCACGCGCCTGATTTCGTAGTCGCGTCCCACGATGGGGTCGAGTTTCCCCTCGGCCGCGAGTTGGGTCAAATCTGTGGTGTATTTCCGCAAAGTGCCATACGCTTGCTCCGAATCGGGAGAAGTGACGCGGGCGGCGCCACGGACTTGGTGGACGCCAACATAGACCCGGTCGGACGTTATGCGATGTTTCGCCAATACTCTGGCAAGATCGCCGTCCGCTTCCTCGACGATGGCGATGAACAGGTGGTCCATGCTCAACAATTCGTCGCGGAACGTTTTACGTTGGATCGTCTGAGCTTTG
The DNA here is from genome assembly GCA_965207515.1 of Dehalococcoidia bacterium. Classification (GTDB taxonomy): domain Bacteria; phylum Chloroflexota; class Dehalococcoidia; order Lucifugimonadales; family Lucifugimonadaceae; genus Bin127. The sequence continues at coordinate 871,835 of OZ242286.1, forward strand.
CTCATCACGTTCTGCGCACGCGGAGTGATGAAGATCTGTCGCTGTCGACCTCGCGGTTGTCCGATCCCGAGCGGTTTCGAATCAACCAAGCGAACGAGATCTTCGCGTAGAGTTTCGGAATCGACTTCCAAGATATCCAGCGCTTCCCTCACGGGACCATCGTTGGCGTCAACCATCGCGAACAGCAAATGCTCAACGTCCAACTGGACGTTTTTCCGTTGCATCATGAATTGAACCGCGGCATCGATGACCGCTCTGGCTCCGTGAGTGAAGTTTTCAGGTGATATCGTCATCCTGGTCCTAAGCTTTCTCGGTCGATACACTCGCGGCGGTTTCTCGTCCCGCCGTGTGGTTGATGTGCTGCATATGATGAATTGTATCATCTGATCACTCTTTCTTGACACAGAGCGTATCTATTTTTATTATTTATTTCATGTGAGCGATGGTGACGCTCATTCGATAAAACAAGGAGAACAATTCACATGACAGCATTGACCCGTTGGAGCCCGTTCACTCGTTCGGCAGCATGGCCCTTCGACCTTTGGAACGATTTCGCTGGAAATAGGCGAAGCGTCAACGCACCGGTGAGACTTGGCGTGGATGTGATCCACAACGCGGATCGCTACACCGTCGAATCATCTCTTCCGGGCTTCAGCGCTGACGAGATCGAAGTAACAGCCGACGATGGCGTTTTGAGGATCGGGGCTGCGAAGTCGACCGACAACACCGAGGACAACGGCAGTTACGTCGTCAGGGAGCGGAGGACCGGCAAGTTTTACCGCGCCATCAGGATCCCGGATGGCGTCGATATCGAAGCGGCCACAACCAGTTACAAGGACGGCGTTCTGAGGATTGACTTGCCAAAGAACGAAACTGGCCAGCCCAAGCGCCTACCGATCGCGGCTTAGCGATCCGGGCAACCTCCTAATCTGCGGCGCCCTGCACTTCTGCCGGGCGCCGTTTTCTTTCGCCAGAAAATCTCATGCAGATTTGCGTAACATTGAGATTGCGTAGCGATATCAGTCATCACATGTCAACCGTTGCAGACCGCGCACAGGTCCCCTCGTTTTTCGCCAGGTACCAGCCATCTATCGACCGCGCGCTTCGAGCGGAACTCGAAAACTACCAATCCGATATTTGCGATACGCATCGGTATCACATGGGTTGGGCGAACGAAGACGGCGAAGAGATAATCGCGACACAGGGAAAGCGCCTTAGGCCAACTATGGCCCTGCTTGGCGCAGACGCGGTTGACGGCGATCCCAGTTTCGCGTTGCCGGTAGCGACAGCACTGGAATTCGTACACAATTTCTCTTTGATTCATGACGATATCGAAGACCGTGACAGGTTTCGGCACCACCGTCCCACGGTATGGGTGGTATGGGGCGATGAAAGCGCTATCGTCTCTGGCAACTCGATGTTAAAGGTCGCCGATCGTGCAGCCCGTGAACTAGCCGCGCTCGGCGTGAATGTCGGCAAATCGATGCAGGCGCGGCGTTCGATCACCGAAGCGTATATGCGCATGATTGAAGGTCAGTTCATGGACATCGATTTCGAAAAGCGCTCCGACGTCTCAGTTGACGCATATTTGGCGATGATCGAACGGAAAACTGGCGCTCTTATCGAAACCAGCCTTTACTTGGGCGCCTTAGTTGCGGGCAGCGACGAAACCAGCAATGGTGTCTCTGAAGGACTGCGCTCTGCGGGATACGAATTCGGCCGGCTATTTCAAATCCGAGATGACATGCTAGGCGTTTGGGGCAGCGACGAAACCGGCAAACCAGTTTGCGGCGATATCTACAACAAAAAGAAATCATTGCCCGCGATCCATGCGTTAAACGCATCCCGAGGCAGATCTTCAACTGAAATTCAAGCCATCTACCAAAAACCCGAACTGGATGAGCAAGACGTCAACAGGGTTCTGGAGATCATGGTGGGCAACCGAACGTACGAATATTGCAATCAAATGTCGGCTCGGCATTGGTCGGCGGCCGCAGCGATAATCGATGAATTAGACCTGAATTCCGGAATCCGAAACGATTTGTTTGAGTTGGGAGAATATTTGGTCGAGCGAATTTCGTAACCCGATCTAACCGTGGGTTTTCCGCCGATCCCCGATGAACGCCACTAAACACTTAACAGGCAACGCTCCAGACGTAGATGCAGCTTTCGATGCTTGTCGTCGTTTGGCGAGAGACAGTTACGAGAATTTCAACGTAGGCAGCCGGTTCATCAAACGGAACCTGCGTCCTCATTTTTATTCGGTATATGTCTTTTGCAGGTTGGTAGACGACATCGGCGATGAGGCTGAAGGCGACCGACTAGCACTCCTTGACCGTTGGGAAGATGAATTGAAAGCGTGCTACGGTGGCTCACCGAAATTGGTGTGGTTTCAAGCCCTGCAGAACACCATCCGCGAGTTCGAAATTCCGCCGGAGCCGTTCCTGCGCTTGATCGAAGCAAATCGTAGAGATCAAAGAGACGCGGAGTACCGAGATTTCGATCACGTCGTCGAGTATTGCACCTATTCGGCGACGCCCGTTGGCCATTTGGTTCTCTATCTATATGGTTATTTTTCAGAGCCAATGGCACGACTGTCCGATCACACTTGCATCGCCCTGCAACTCGCGAACTTCTGGCAAGATGTAGCGAGAGATTTCGACAAGGGACGCGTTTACATCCCTAAATCAGACATGTCCGACTTCGGTGTTGCCGTGGCGACAATTCGAAATCGCAATCCGACGCTTCCGTTTCGGAGGTTGATGCGATTTCAGGTCGATCGGACGCGAGACCTGTTTCGAGCGGGTTACGAACTTAGGAACCACTTGGAAAGAGATTTCAAACTTGAGTTCTCGGCGATCACCGCGGGTGGGTTGTCGGTATTGGATGCGATCGAAGAATTGGACTACGACACACTCACCACACGACCGACCGTTTCGCGTGCCAAAAAGATCCGAATCATGTTCAACATTCTCACCCGCAATGCTTTTGGCTCAAATCCGGTGCCGGACAAAGCCTTTTTGAGCATCCAGCATCGCTAGCAGTTCGGCGATCTTTGAGGGCTAATTGCCGCAACCAGCGGATAAACGAATCGAAAACGCGTACAAAGAGTGCGCCCGTTTGACACGATCTGCAAGCTCGAATTTCTATGTCGCCTTCTTGGCCCTGCCAAACGAATTGCGCCGTGCGATCTACGCCACCTACTCGTTTTGCAGATTGTGCGACGACATAGTCGATGAGCCGGCGGTTGGCACGGATCCTAGAAGCGAACTTGATCTCGTTCAAACCGCTTTGGACGACGCCCAGTCGACCAAGTACGTCGGCAGCCCGATATTTGTCGCACTTGAAGATGCGATCCGGAAGTTTGAGTTGGACAAGCAGTACTACGTTGATGTAATCGACGGTTGCCGAATGGACATTGGGACGAATCGATACGAGACATTTGAAGACCTGCGCGTTTATTGCCGCCGCGTCGCGAGTGCTGTAGGCATCATCTGCATAAGCATTTTCGGCCACTCTGATCGAAAAGCGATTGAGTATGCCAACGATTTGGGCATCGCCTTTCAAATGACGAATATAGTTCGAGACGTCCGAGAGGATTTCGCCAACGGCAGGGTCTATCTGCCCCAAGCGGAGTTACGCGCCTTTGGGGTCGCTGAATCGGAATTTGGGGATAACCGACCTTCCGACAACTTCCGCGAGCTGATCAGATTTCAACTGGACCGAGCTCGAGGTTTCTATGAAAGCGGTGAACGGGTGATACCGCTAGCTATTCGCGGGAGGCAATGTTTGGAGCTGATGAGCGGGTTTTACTTCAGGATCTTGCAAAAGATCGAAATGTACGACGGAGATGTGCTCTCTCAACGAGTCAGTTTGTCGACCACAGAAAAGCTGTCGATCACAGCCGGTGCTGGATGGCGATGGGCTCTACGATCTGCAAAACGCGGATAGAGACGGAATTCGATTTGGCCGACAGAGATGTGATCATATTGGGCGGTGGTCTGGCGGGCATCGCCGCTGCCGTGCGCTTTTTGAAGCACGGGGTTAGACCCACTTTGGTCGAGCGGCGCCCTTACTTGGGTGGCAGGGCATTCTCGTTCTCGGATCGTAGCAGCGGAGAAGAGATCGACAACGGTCAACACGTCATTTTGGGAGCGTGTGACCAGTTCCTCGATCTCATTGACGAACTGGGAACTTCGGACCTGATCGATCTCGAACCGACCCTTAACGTACCGGTCTCGAATGCGGGTCGAATATCTAATCTGCGCGCCAGCCGGATTTTCGGGAATGTCGCGGCTTTGATGCGTTACAACCAACTCAGCCTGGCGGAGCGGTTCGCCGTAGCTCGCGTAATGGCAGGGTTAAAGATTTTCACTCCGAAACCTCACGAAACGAAACACGCGAAATCCATATCGTTCGCCGAGTGGTTGTCGGCGCGCGGCCAGTCCGATGCCGCCATCGCGCGGTTCTGGTCGCTCTTCATCCTCCCGGTTTTCAACTGCAAGATCAGTGAGGTTGCTGCCCACGATGCGATCGAATTCACGCGTGCGTATTTGATTGGTGCCGCCGCGAATGCCGCGATCGGCTATCCCAATCGCGGTTTGTCTACGTTAATTGGCAACCCGGCAGAACAGTTGATGCGTACACGTGGGGCTGAAGTGTTGACGAATGTGCGGATAGAAACGCTCACAGTTCAACCGGATGACAGGTTTGAAATCGGATTGTCGACCGGTGAGACCCTGCGATCAAAAACCGTGATCACATGTTTAGCACCCACGGCGCTGAGCGAGATACTGCCTGCAAACGACCACCGATTCGCAAAAACCAAAGAAACACTCGACGAGATCGAGTACTCACCGATCGTTGCGGTCCATCTCTGGTACGAACGGCCGGTCATGAATGAATTAGTAACCGCCTTCGTTGATCTTGGGCTTCAGTGGGTTTTCAACGACACCGCATTGAGGCGGAATTCGACAGACGACAGTCAACACATCGTGGTCTCTCTGAGTGGGGCCGATGAATGGGCCACGATGACGAAATCTGAAGTTTTGAGCGAAATCCAACGCTGCATGAAGGTCGCGTTTCCTAAAGTCGGCGAAAGCCGTCTGATCAAATCTTCGATTGCGAAGACACTCGAAGCGACCATCAAGGTCAAACCAAACACTCACGAACAGCGACTCGACTCTCAAACATCGGTCCCGGGCTTGTATTTGGCTGGCGACTGGACTGACACAGGTTTGCCAGCAACCATGGAAGGTGCCGTACGCAGCGGAAACGTCGCCGCCGAGTTGGCCTTCGCAAACATCGATCAACCTGCCAAATGATCCGGCGACAAGCTTATCGATCGGTCGGTCGGAAATTCTGCCCGCGTTATAATCGGGAATCAGTCCAGTTTTCGGGCGATTGATCCCCTACCGCACTGCCAAATACCTTGTTTCGCGACGAATTCGACGCCCTAGACCGCGAGATCATGAACATCTTGCAGTCGGACTTCCCACTGGTTCGCGAGCCGTTCGCTGAAATCGCACGACGTTGCGAAATCGACGAGCCGGAAGTGTTGCGCCGAATCGGGGTTCTTAAACGCAAGAACGTCGTACGGCAAATCGGTGCGATATTCGACACGCGACGCCTCGGGTATTCTTCCACTCTCGTCGCAATGCGCTTCGAAGAGGACAAGCTTGACTCTGGCGCACAAATACTAAACGCCCACCCGGGCATCAGCCACAACTACGCGCGTAATGGCGAATTCAACCTGTGGTTCACGTTAGCCTTACCGCCCGGCAAAGAACTCAAACCCGAAGTCGAAAAGTTGACGCGGCTAGCTGGCGCCGAAACCGCCCGAATTCTACCCACGATCCGATTCTTCAAGATCGGCGTCAATTTCGACATGGTCAACCGGGTTTCCAACGCAACCGATTACTTTGTTCCCGATGCTCAGTACGCCAACGGAAAATCGAATGGGAGTTCGTCATCAAACGTACCGACCGTCGATCTAAACCTGACTGATTTTGACATCGCCTTCGTTCGCGAGTTTCAAGACGATCTTGAGCTGGAAACGCGTCCTTTTGACGGGATGGCTAACCGACTGGGGCTGACCGTTCCGGAACTATTCGACAAGGCGGATGAAATGGTTGAACGGCGCCTGATGCGCAGATACGCCGCGGTTCTTCATCACCGCCGCGCTGGATTCTCGGCCAATGCGATGGCGGTTTGGAACGTGCCTGAACGGCGATCCATCGAAGTTGGTCAAATGATGGCCAAGCATCCGGCCGTGACGCATTGCTACGAGAGACCCCGATACGATGACTGGCGTTTCTCTCATTTCACGATGATCCACGCCGTCACGCGCCAGGAGTGCGAAGAGATAGCAGACGCCATCGCTTCCGAAACGGAACTGGACGATTATCAACTTCTCTACAGTCATCGCGAATACAAGAAAACCCGCGTTCGTTACTTCGTCGACGACAACGTCGACGTCGAATTGGCTGCGGCGGCGATCGGTTAAAACATCATGCCTCGGTACTACGGCGTATTTGTTGACGTGCAACAGCGCCGGGCCCTCGTCTTCGGTGGCGACCCGCACGAAGGCGAGCGCAAGGTCAAGTATCTGCTCGAATGTGGCGCCGATGTCACACTCTTCAGTCCAAACGACGAGACGTCGGTGAATCTCAAGGAGATGGCGAAAACTGGGGAGATTGAATGGGTGAAGCGTCGCTACCGTTCCGGGGATCTGGCCGGCGCTTGGATCGTTGTCGTAGCGGAAACTTCCGATCCCGCCATCAACAGCGCAATCTCCGTGGAAGCGGCAGAGCGCAATGTTTTACTCAACGTCATGGATGTGACGCACCTGTGCACGTTCATCGCACCGGCACTTATTCAGAGGGAAGACGTCACGGTGGCGGTTTCGACCGCCGGCACCAGCCCTGCCTTAGCGCGACGTTTGCGCGAACGGATATCTGACCACGATTACTGCCGTTGCCTTCAATGGGCCGACATGGGGCCATTGCTCGCCGACGTCAGGACTGACGTTCGGTCACGGGAATTACCCGTCACCCCCGACGATTGGGCGAAATCGATCACCGATGAGATGTTGAGCGCGTTCCAGGCCGGAAACCCCGAATCTGCGCGCAAGATGTTGGTTGACGCTCTCGAAGATCGCGCCCGGAACAATCTTCAGGCTTAAAATGCCTAATCATGACCGGTGCCGGAGGAAAACTGACTCTCGGCTGTCGCAACAGCCGTCTTGCGTTGGCTCAGGCCGATGAAGTTGCCGCAGCGCTGTCAGTCCGTTTCCCAGACATCGAAATCGACACGGTTACCATCACAACTAGCGGAGATACCCGGCGCAATTTAGCGGTTTCCGAGATTGGTGTCGGTGTGTTCGTCAAAGAGATCGAAGCGGCGTTGTTGAGCGGCGAGATCGACGTCGCTGTGCACAGTCTGAAAGACCTGCCCTCCAAAATCCCTGACGGGTTGAGCGTCGCTGGCGTCCCTTATCGAGAAGACCCCAGAGACGCAGTCATCAGCAAACATTCTGGCGGGATCGCACTACTGCCCAGAGGATCTGTCGTCGCAACCGGAAGCGCCCGCAGGCGCGCGTTGATCAATGCCGAACGCAATGATCTGATTCTCAAACCGATCCGCGGAAATGTGACTACCCGTCTACAGATGTTGGACGATGACGATTCGATAATCGATGCCCTCGTGCTCGCCGCTGCCGGTTTGAAACGGATCAATATGGAAAATCGTATTTCCGAGTACTTGAGTTGCATGTCCTTCGTCACGGCTCCTGGACAAGGCGCGTTGGCTTTGCAGACGCGCTCGGATGATAGTAGATCCAAGGAGTTATGCGCCGCGATCGAACACGACGCGACTCGGATCTGTGTCGACGCGGAAAGGGCCTTCATCGCAGAGATCGGAAGCGGTTGCAGTGCACCGATCGGCGCCCATGCACGCGTCGATGATGACTCGATCACCTTGGCAGTGATGGTTTCCGATCCTTCTGGCGTCAATTTGGTGCGGATTCGCGATTCTGCACGCGTTCACGAAGGCGTCGAGTTAGGTAAACGTCTAGCGGGACGATTAATCGAAAACGGTGCACGAAACTTACTGCCTCGTTTCGTCGCCAGTTCACCAGCGTGATGTCAAAAACCGGAATCGTCTACTTGGTCGGAGCAGGGCCCGGCGATCCCGGGTTGATTACGTTGAACGGTCTAGACGCTCTGCGACATTCAGACGTTGTGGTCTTTGATCGGCTTGCTCCTGCTGGCCTGTTGAAATACGCGAAAGCAAACGCGGAGTTGATATCGGCGGCGAAATCGCCGGCGAATGTTGCGCTTACACAAGCGGAGATTAACGATGTTTTGATTGACCGTGCTCGCAAAGGCAAGTCAGTATGTCGACTCAAAGGCGGCGACCCGTTTGTCTTTGGTCGAGGAGGCGAGGAGGCTATTGCCCTATCGGACGCCCAAGTGCCGTTTACGGTCGTCCCTGGCATTTCGTCGGCCATTGGAGCTGCGGCTTACGCGGGAATCCCGGTCACCCACCGAGGTTTGGCTTCTTCGGTAACGGTGGTCACCGGTAGCGAAATGCAAGATCCGCCCAACTCCGGTGTGAATTGGGAAGCGGTCGCAAAAACTGGTGGTACCGCGGTAGTCCTGATGGGCGCATCTCGGATTGAAGAGATCACATCCACTTTAATCTCGCACGGTCGGCGTGCCGATGAACCAGCAGCAGCGGTACAACGAGGCACATCGACTGAACAGCGCACGATCACTTCAACGCTTTCAGGTATCGCGACCGACGTGCAAAATGCGGGATTGACCGCACCAATCGCGTTGGTAATCGGCGAGGTCGTTGCGTTGCGCGAACGAATCTCCTGGTTCGATACGCGTCCGCTCTTTGGTAAGCGGATATTAGTGACACGCGCTAGGAGCCAAGTAAGTCGGCTCGCGTCTGGATTGACCGAACTCGGGGCCGAAGTGGTCGAGTGTCCGGTAATCAAGTCAACCTCAATGGAAGACACGACTGAACTCGATGCCGCATTGGCAAATCTGAACCAGTACGAATGGGTAGCGTTCGCCAGCCCAAACGGAGTCAACCAAGCATTCGAACGCATGGACCATTTGGGTCTCGATGCGCGCGCCTTCGCGAGCTGCAGAATTGCTGCAGTCGGGCCTGCGACGGTAGCCGCGTTAAAGTCGCACGGTATCGATGCCGACTTGACACCTGACGCCTTCACCGCCGAAGGTTTAGTCGGGGCGTTCCGAGCCAACAGCTACAAACCAAAAAACGCAGTCGTTTTCAGATCGGACATCGGTCGCGAAACGATACCAAAAGGGCTGCGACAACTCGGCGCCGATGTAACGGAAGTAGCCGCGTATCGCACAGTTATAGAAGAACATTCAGCAGCGAACGCGCACTCCGCGTTTCAAGAAGGGATCGACGTCGTCACGTTTACGAGTTCATCAACGGTCAAGAACCTCAGGCACTTGCTCGAAGGAGATGTAACTCCAATTAACAACGGCGTTGTAGTCTGCATGGGGCCAGTCACTGCCTCAACTGCCGAGTCTTTTGGCATCGAAGTGGACATCATCCCCGAAGAGCAATCGATTCCAGGGATCATTGCGGCTATTCGGAGTTACTTTGAATTTGCAGACTAGGTTGATATGACCTCTTCCTCCCTACCAGAATTCAGACGCTTCAGACCGTTGAGGGCAGACGCGGACCAACGGGCACGCAACGCCGAGACGCGTCTGAACGGATCTGAGTTCGTCTACCCCATGTTTGTCATCAACGGCGAAGGCGAACGTGAACCCGTACCATCCATGCCCGGAATCGCGCGGATGACGGCTGACGAAGCAATGCGCGAGTTGGATCGCGCTCTGAACGTCGGGATCGACAGGTTCCTGTTTTTCGGCATCCCCGACGAAAAAGACGCCACCGGCACGCGAGCCTGGTCTCCTGATGAGGCGGTGCAGACAACCGTCTCCGAACTAAGATCCCGGTTTCCCGAAGCCACCGCGATCACCGACGTCTGCATGTGTGAGTACACCGACCATGGGCATTGCGGCCAATTGAACGAGGACGGCGAAGTCGATAACGACGCTACCCTCCCCTTACTAGCCGCGGCCGCGGTTTCGCACGCGGACGCCGGAGCCCAGGTGGTAGCTCCGTCGGCGATGATGGACGGGCAAGTGGCCGCGATCCGATCGGCACTCGATGACGCAGGTCATCAGGATGTGAAGATTTTGGGCTACTCGGCCAAATACGCATCGGGGTTCTATGGGCCTTTCCGCGACGCCGCCGGATCGGCACCGAGCTTTGGTGACCGACGCAGTTATCAGATGGCATCCAGCCAACGCGACGAAGCGATGCAGGAGATCGCTGCCGACATTGCGGAAGGCGCTGATTTCATCATGGTCAAACCAGCTCTTTCTTACCTCGATGTAATCTCCGCGGCCCAGGAAACCTACCCCGATCATCCGCTTTACGCCTACAACGTAAGCGGTGAGTTTTCCATGATCCACGCAGCGGCAGCCAACGGATGGATCGATCTCAGGAACACAGCGATGGAAGTCTTGTTGAGCATCAAACGCGCTGGTGCTGACAACATAATCAGCTATTTCGCGATCGAAGCCATCGATTGGATTGAGGAACAAGGCGGATGAAGTTGCTCAAACGGGATTCCGGTGACGCATCCCGTACACCGCTTTTGCATGCTTGCATGGCGGAAACCCTCGGCACGTTCATCCTCGTGCTCTTTGGTATCGGATCAGTAGCAGCGGCCGTTTTCACGGGTGCACAAGTCGGACTCTGGCAAGTGGCTGCGGTCTGGGGATTCGGCGTCACGCTCGCAATCTACGTGACCGGAGCTGTTTCGGGAGCACATCTGAACCCCGCTGTCAGCTTGGCGTTCGCGATCTTTCGTAGCCGTCAGTTCCCGGTGAATCGTCTGTTCGCTTATTGGGGCGCCCAATTGTTGGGAGCGGTGATCGCGGGTGTCGCGGTGCTGATTCTGTTCAATCCTTTCATCGATCGATTCGAAGCGGACAATAGCATCATTCGCGGAGAGATTGGCAGCCAAAAATCGGCAATGGCATTCGGCGAATATTTTCCGAATCCAAGCATGTTCGATGGAGCGACGATGTACATCTCGCCGCTCTATGCGTTTGCGGTCGAGGCATTCGGCACGGCCATACTAGCGCTGGTGATCTTCGCACTCACTGAGCGGCGTAACGCAGGCATTCCGACCAATGGAATGGTGCCGTTCTTCATCGGATTCACGGTTGCAGCTCTGATCAGCCTTTTCGCCCCCATCACGCAAGCAGGATGGAATCCGGCACGCGACTTTGGCCCTCGAATCGTTGCATGGCTAGCAGGCTGGGGTGAAATAGCGATTCCCGGACCTGAAGCTGGATTTTGGGTTTACGTTCTCGGTCCGTTGGTCGGCGCACCGATCGGCGCTTTAGTCTTCAAATTGCTGATCGAACCGGGTTTGCCAGGAAGCAACTCGGATGCCGACCAAGTCGCGAGGAGTCGGTATGAGTGACGAACGGGATCGATTTGCTGTTCGCATGCACGCACAACGCGGGCAGGAGCGTAGCAGCTAAGACCCTATTCAACGATCGCGCCGCGAAACTCGGTCTAAATCTCCGAGCTGAATCTGCCCGAACGAATCCCGGCGATCAAATCAATCTTGCGGTGCGGCGCGTTCTTGAATCATTCAAGATCGACACTTCTCACGCGCTACCAAAACGGATGGGCACCGAAATGTTAGGGGACGACCCACGCATCGTGACCATGGGGTGCGAAGTCGACGCCGAGTCTTGTCCAGCCGTCAACTTCGAGGAAGTCGACGATTGGGAGTTGCCGGGCCCATCAGAGGTGACTGACGACACCGAAATTGTCCCGCTGGTACCCGAAATCGGGAGACGAGTAAACACATCGATCCAGCAAATGACCGCTGCTGCGTAGTAATCAGTTTTCGGCTGAGTCTTGATGCGATACCCTGTTTTCAATCATCACTTTTCCTAAGATGTTTCGGCGGGACACTGGTCCAAAAGATCTACTGTCTGTCGAACGGCGTCGGTTGTCCCCCATCACGATGTACTCGTCTTCACCCAATTCCCACAGTCGTCTCAACCTCGGCTGCTCACCTTCGAGAAAGGACTCCTCCAGTTCCTGCCCATCCACCACCAATTTCCCGCCGATCAATCGAACCAGTTCGCCTGGCAGACCGATCACTCGTTTTGTTTCCCAAAACCGTTCTCGATCCGGGTGTTCAAACAACACTACATCCCATCGCGCCGGTTCAGTGATCCGGTATGCCCGCCGACTGACGCGAACTCTCTGCCCTTCTCGAAGCGTCGGGTGCATCGAATGACCGATCACCTGAACCCATTTGCTGGTAAATCGATCAGCCAGCGTCCCCGGCGCGTCGATGATCGTCTGTAATATCCTTTTGACGCCAGCGAACATCGGAGTAGTCTATTCTTGATGTTGATGATCGAACCTGTTATCGACTATCGCCTCGATTAACCGCGACTTGGTCTCGCGGGTACACGAAAGGAACCAACACGATGCTAGGAAGTGTCCAAAAATTAGCTGACCGCTTGTCCCCATTTGGCGTTGCGCACGCGCACTGCGACATCCCGTGTGGGATTTACGACCCACGTGACGCGATTCAGGCGGCGCAGACTTGCATTAGGATGACCGAGCTGATTCAGGAATCGGGCGACGTGTCGGATGTCTCGGCGCGTAACAATCTTATCCGTTATGTGGCCGCCAAAGAGGAACACGCCAAGAAAGCCAAGGACGATATCTTGGTCATCTGGACCGATTACTTTAAACCAGAGCACCTCGAGCAGTACCCGAACCTCCACGAATTGGTTTGGAACGCCTGCAAGCTCGGCAGCCAGGTCAAGCAGAATGTGGACATGGAAGCTGCGCAAGCATTTAAGGCTGCCTTGGAAGAGATTGGCGACATCTTCACTGCGACCAAGACCTAAGCGGACTTCGCCTTTCCACTAGAAACCGATCCCGTTCGCATGGTGGTTGGACGCCCTGCGGACGGGATTTGTGATTCGAAGATACGGCGAAGCTTTACTCACCGTTGCTGAAAAACCCGATCTCGTCCGAGATGTACTCTTCCCGGATCGGCGACCATATGTCCAACGCAACGCACCCTTCATCAGTTGCCGTCACCTGATGCGGTACGTAACCGGGTATCACGTAGTGTTCGCCGGCGACCAACAATGTTTTTTCGTGGCCTTTCAATTCGAACCACGCGGATCCTTCTAACACCCTGCCACACTGTTCGTGAGGATGCGAATGCCAAGGCACGATCGCATCGGGTTCGATATCAATGATCCCCATCATGATCCGCTCGCCCCAAATCAATTGGGCGTCGACTCCGGGCAATAAACGTCGACGTTCAACGTATTGCGGATCGAAATAACCCGCTCCACCGTCCGGAGCGCGCGCCTTGTCGACTTTCAACGTCATCGTTGTAACTCCTGCATCTCGTTAGCGCCTAACCATGCGATCCCATTTTTCGATCGATCGCAGCCTCCGCGACGGGACTGATGATCTGGTCGACTTCAATGTTCAACAACGCAGGGCCGTCGTAGGCAAAAGCTCGTTTAAGAGCTGGTTCCAACTGTTCGGCCGATTGAACGTAATCGCCATACGCTCCCAACCCTTGCGCCACTAAATCGTAGCGGGTTCCCTCAGCGAGGTCGGTCCACACCGGGCGACCGTAGATGCCCTTCTGTATCTGCCAATCGATGCCCCATATCGAGTTATTGCCCAACAAAATCTTGACCGGCAAGTTGTGCCGGACCATCGTGTCCAGCTCCATTCCATTGAAGCCGAATGAGCCGTCTCCAACTGCGACCACGCATTGCGTCTCGGGTAGCGCAACCTGCGCGCCCATTCCATAGGCGATTCCAACACCAATCATCCCAAAACTCGACACGTTGTGGAACCTGAACGGTCGTTCGCGCGGGATCGAAGCACGTAGAAAATGGCAATAATCGCCGCCGTCAAAGGTTATGTGCGCGTCCTCATCCAGGAAATCTTGAAGAGTCTCGCTCACATACATTGGGTGCATCGGCGTCGAGGCTGACGCTTGCTCGTATAACTCCGCCAACCACTCCTCATGAGTGCGTTTCAACCCATTTATCCAATCGCTTCGCTCGGTCCAACTAAATTTCAACGCTTCGTCTGCCATTTGGGAGCATGCCGGACCGAGATCACCGAGAACGGCTACGTCGGCGGACCTCGCTCGACCGATCTGCGCCGACGACGGATCTACGACGATCAATCTCACACCTGGTGCGAACGGCGGTGTGCCGCCAAACCCGAGTGTGTAGTCAAGTCGCTTGCCGAGCATCAAAACAACGTCTGCTTCGCGCACGAGTTGCGCAGCCCGATTGAGCGGGAGATACCCGAATCCCATGCTGTAAGGATGCGAATCGGGGATAAGCGCCCTAGCGGAGTCTTCAGAGACGAACGGTATGCGCGTAGTTTCGACGAGTCTGCGCACCTCGTCGGGATCAGCCGTGGCTCCAGCGGAGGATCCGGCCATGATCAAAGGCCGATCAGCGGAGTTCAACATCCGTATCGCTTGTCTGACGCGATCAGCGTCGGCCATCACTTTGGTCGGTACGCTGTACTCGCGGGGCGCGTAGCGTTCGAAGTCCGACGCGTCGACCTCCGCAGACTGGTAGTCGTGAGGGATCGTCAGATGCACTGGCCCTTGCCGACCGCTCAAAGCTGTGCGGAAAGCGAGGGCGACATACTCTGGAATTCGCTGCGGTGATGGGACTTCCCAAGCACCTTTAGTTACCGGCCTCGCGAGACCAACTTGGTCGATTTCTTGCATCGCACCGCGACCCAGATTCGGAGAATCGGCGCTCCCCGCAATGTTCACCACAGGCGCTTCGGAGTGAAAAGCGTTCGCCAAGGCTGGAACTGCATTAGCGTGACCCGGAGTCGTGGATAACGCCACTGACGCACGCCGCAAAATCCGGGCGTACGAGTCGGCCGCGTGAACTGCTCCCGATTCGTGGCGCGTATCGATCATGCGGAACGGTTCGTCCACCATCCGATCCAACATGTCGAGAATGTGATCACCTGCAATCCCGAATAGCGTGTCAACCCCCTCAGTCTTCAGGGACAGATTCAAAAGATCGCTTCCTGTCAGTTTTTTTGCCAACGCTACGAAGTCCCTCCGTTGCCCTCTGTTAATCGCAACTCATTCATAAACTCGACGACCAGCATGTCGTCGAGCCTCTCTAAATCATCGAATAGTTCGTTGGCCCGATGTGCGAATTCGGTTTCGCCATAGGTAAAAGCGATGTTGTCGGCGAACTTATCCGCCAAGAGAGGGATCGCTTCCGTTCTGCGTTGCCTGTGGCCAATCGGAAAACGCACTTCGACTTCACGGGTCGAAGTTCCGTCGTCGAAATGCACTCGAATAGCGTTCGCAATCGATCGCAGATCAGAATCAAGGTACTCGCGCGAATATTCGGCACGCTCGGTGACCACCATTCTCTCGCGCAGGCGATCAATGCGAGGATCTTGCGAAGCATCGTCCTCGTAGTCTTCCGAGGTCACATTGCCTTTTGCTAGCGCTACCGCAGTCATGTACTGGATGCAATGGTCACGATCTGCTGGGTTGTCGAGAGGTCCGGTTTTGTCAATAATCCGGACTGCCGGTTCTTGCGTCTTGATCTCAATCGAACTGATCTCGTCCAACCTGTTAGCCACCTCGGCATGCAGGGCAACTCCAGCTTCCACAGCCGTTTGACCATGAAATTCCGCCGGATATTTCACCTTGAAAAGCACGTTCTCCATCACATACGACGCGAACGGTCTTTGCAACGTCACAGCTTGACCGTTGAACCATGCGTCTTGAAACCCGTACTCCGGCGCGGACAATGCGGTGTGGCAACCTGGCATCCCCCGCACCGCAAATGACGCGAGAGTGACCCCGCGTGAGGCGGCGTCCCCGGCTGCCCACGATTTTCGCGACATCGTGTTCGGTGCGTGGCGATAGGTTCGTAGTGTCGCGTCTAGCCACGCGTGTGAAACAGCTGCCGAAACGGTCGCCTCGTCATTGTTCGAGAGAAGAGACGCCGCGATTGCCGTTGATGCGACCTTGACCAGCAATACGTGGTCAATCCCTACACGGTTGAAAGCGTTGTCTAAGGCTAGTACTCCTTGGATCTCGTAAGCGCGGATCGCGAGTTCAAACACATCCCGCATCTTGAGCGAATTTGGCCCCTGGTAAGTTGCTGCATTGGCGACCCAATAAGCCGAAGCTAGTACCGCGCCGAAATTGTCGGACGGATGGCCCCACTCGTTGGCCAGCCAAGTGTCATTGAAGTCCAACCAACGTATCGCTGCGGTTAGGTCGAAAGCAGCGATTGGGGCGGGTTTGCGATACGGCGTCCCAGCTACGGGCACACCATCCGGCTGTACTCCGAAATCATCGGCAGACATTAAGAAATCCTTACATGCCGGAAATCCCAACGCGAGGAATGCACAGCCGATCGAATCCATTAAAGCAAAACGCGCGGTGTGGAACGCTTCGTCGGTTCCGACCTCGCCACGCCTGCACGCGTACGCCGCGATTTCGGCGATCACATCATCGTAGCGCGCTGACATCAACGGTTTTCCAACGCGACGTATTCCTGCGCTGGCGGGCCGGTGTAATCCGCGTTGGGGCGGATCAACGTGTTGTCGTCGCGCTGTTCGATCACGTGTGCCACCCAACCCGAAGTCCGGCTCACTGCAAACAGGGGCGTGAACATCACGGTTGGGATACCGCAAAGGTGGTAAGCGGTCGCGGAAAAGAAATCGAGATTAGGATGTAACCCCTTCTCGCGCATCATCACATCTTCGATGCGTTCCGAGATATCGAAATACGTCGTGTTCGAGCTTTCCACCGCGAGAACCCTCGCCAACTCTTTTACGATGTCGGACCGAGGATCGCCGTTTTTATACACACGGTGACCAAAACCCATGATCAGTCGCCGCGCATCGAGCATGTGTTTGATAGATTTTTCAGCTTGCTGAGGATTGTCAAACGAGGCGATCAACTCCATCGCCGCCTCATTGGCACCGCCGTGCAATGGCCCGCGCAAAGCACCAATCGCCGCTACAACCGCCGAATATGTGTCTGCAAGCGTGCTAGTCACGACTCGGCCTGTGAAAGTAGATGCGTTGTACTCGTGTTCGGCGTACAGGACCAATATCGTGTCTAGCGCCCGGCGCGCTGATTCACTCGGTTTCTGGTCGGTCAGCAACCGTAAGAAATGTCCCGCCAAACCGACTTCATCGGACTGGGAGTCGATACGTTGTTTGAGATGCGCGTACCGATGCCAATATGCCAGCATCGAAGTCATCGTGCCCATGAGACGATCCGCGACGTACGGCGCGCCGCGACCCGATTCACCCTCAGGTTCGAGCGACCCGATCAACGACGCACCTGTCCTCAGCACATCCATTGGGTGCGTCGACATCGGGAGGGCTTCCAGCATCGCGCACACTTCTGGCGGCAACTCGCGCAACTTTGTTAAACGCTCGTTGTAAGCGTCAAGTTCAGACCGATCCGGCAGTTTTCCATATAGCAACAGATACGCGACCTCTTCAAACGTAGCGTGTTGCGCCAGATCCTCGATGCTAAAGCCACGATATGTGAGCCCTGCTCCAGCCTTGCCGACCGTTGATATTGCGGTTTCGCCGACGATCACGCCGGCCAACCCTTTGGCGGTCATTGTCATCTCATTCAGTCCGATCGTTCTCGTTGAACGAATAGCTCGTCAATTTTGCTTTCGTATTCGTGGTAACCGATAGTTTCGTACAGTTCGTCACGCGTCTGCATCGCGTCGACCACATCGCGTTGAGTTCCTGATTTCCTGATTTCAGCGTACACGGTAGCCGCCGCGCGACTCATCGCTCGAAACGCGGAAAGCGGATACAAGGCCATCGAAACGTCCGCGTCGCGTAATTGTTCGAGCGTGAACTGCGGCGTTTTTCCAAATTCGGTCAGATTCGCCAAGATGGGCACCTTCGTCCGCGCTGCAAACTCGCGATACTCACTGACTGTGGTGACAGCTTCGGCAAAAATCGCGTTTGCGCCCGCTTCAACGTAAGCGACGCATCGCTCCAAAGTGCGATCTAATTCTTCCGTCGCCAATGCGTCGGTCCGCGCCATTATCAAGAATTCCGGGTCGTTCCTTGCATCGACCGCAGCTTTGATACGATCACGCATCTCGTCTGTTTCAACGACCATTTTTCCTGGCAGATGACCGCATCGCTTTTCTTGGACTTGATCCTCGATGTGTATCGCGGCGGCACCCGCACGTTCCATCTCGCGCACTGTGCGTGCGATCGACAGTGCGGCACCCCAACCGGTGTCGCAATCTACTAGAAGCGGTAGTTCACAAACCGATTTAACGCGCTCAACATCAACCAATACATCCGACAATCCGGTCATCCCAAGATCTGGCAAGCCGTAAGACGCCGTGGCGGTGCCGCTCCCTGACAAATAAACGGCACCGAAACCAGCTCGCTCGGCTTGGATCGCGGCGTATGCGTTTATCACGCCGATTACCTGCAACGGTTGCTCTCGCTCCATCGCTTTATAGAAATTGTTGTCCATCACTATTTTGGCGATCTACCGTTTGCGGTTAGTTTATGTTCCTAATGCCACCGTAAAGCACTGCCGGAGCGACAAGCAGCACAACGATCCCTACCACCAATCTAAGGCCGGGGGCATCGAAACGGTTCGCCAATCTGGTACCGACATACATGCCTATCACCCCTGGGATCCCGATGATGGCAATCAAGTGCCAATCGACACCACCTTTCAGCAGGTGTCCCAAAAAACCGGATATACCCACGAAAACGGTTATCGCGAGGTTCGTACCCGCGGCTTGATGGGGATCCATCCGCATTGCCAGCAGCGCAGGCATCCTGAGTACTCCCAGCACGAGTCCAACGGCACCACCCACAGCGCCGATTGCGAATCCTGCAAAACTCTCCCGCCCTACTTGCTTGGCATCCAAATTCAATTCGCCGCCGCCGCCTCCGGTGAACGCACGACGCGTTCGAGCGCTCGGATAGCGCCTGCGGATGCTCATCAGCCGCAACGACCACGCGATCAAAAACAACGCTGACCACACCATCAATAGCGAAACGACGGTCAAAAGTATCCAGATGGGCACTTTGTCTGCGAAATAGCCACCGATGAAAGCTCCGATTATTGCTGGCCCGCCCATCGCCAAAACCACTCTCGGAACGACGCGTTCATCGAAAAACGCCTCGAGGGTCCCGATCGTTGAGCCCATGACGCTGATCATCAAGTTGGTGCCTGCAGCGATCAATGGGTCGACACCGAACAAGGTAAGCATCGGCAGCCGGATGACACCCAAAGCAATCCCGACTATCCCACCCGACAGTCCCACAGCGAGAGAGATG
This sequence comes from Dehalococcoidia bacterium, assembly GCA_965207515.1. Lineage (GTDB taxonomy): Bacteria > Chloroflexota > Dehalococcoidia > Lucifugimonadales > Lucifugimonadaceae > Bin127. The sequence goes on from OZ242286.1 coordinate 891,326, forward strand.
GCGGCCATAACCGTCAACTGCCATGCCACTAAGTCAGTGGTCTCTCCGAGAATCAGCTGCATCGCGGATCTGAGACAAGTTCGTTAGCTTTTCTGAAAATTCTCGACGCGCCCGCGCGCCGACAGTTGCGCCCAAAGTTTTCGCCGCGAATCCGGCGGTACATGGCGAAACCAGAATCGGATCCAATCAGACAGTTGCTGCTCGTATTCAATTCCGAGGTGAATCAGTCCGGTTAACCAGTCACCGAAAGCATGCCAAGCCTGTCTAACTGCTCGTCCACCTCTTTAAGATGCGCTTGGTCAGGCCGGAGCGACGGGCCCCGCGCGTGTATGCCCTCTTTGCTGAAAACACCGCGACGCCACATGATGTGTTTGTAAATCCAGTTGGCAAGGCCTTGTCCTTGGGCCAAGGTCCGAATGATTGACGCATAGCGATCGAACGCTTCCGTTGCGGCCGTCTCGTCACCTGATTGCCACAAATCCCACATCTCAACAAATTTGTCCGGCAATGTCGAACCCGGCATCGTGCCGACGGATCCCCGACGCAACTCCTCGATATAAAACGCGCCACCCATACCTCCGAACAGGATCAGATTGGTTCCATCGGAGACGAGGCTCTGCGCTTCGGCCATTCTGGGGATCGTCGGCGGAGTCTCCACTTTGATGTAGCAGAGATTTTCATGGCGTTTGGCGCACGCAACAGCCATCGCAGGCGGCACCGCCGCAGTGCTCTGATCCTGCAGAAATATCGGGATGCCAATCGATTCTGCGATCCGTACGAAAAACTCGATGTGCTCGGATGCGACGGTCGGGATATAACTGGTCGGCCGGATCATCAACGCGTCTGCACCAAGCTCTTCGGCTCGACGGGAATAATGGATGGTCGCATCGGTGCCTTCGGCGCCTGTGTTCATCACCACCTTCACACGCCCGTTTGCGGTCGCGACCACTGACTTCAAAACGGCGTCGCGTTCACTTTCAGTGAACTTGAACACCTCACTCGCCATCGCAATTCCTATGCCTTGGACACCTTGCTGGACTATCCATTCGACTTGATTTTCGAGGTCGTCGAAGACGATCTTTCCATCCTTGTCAAACGGCGTAGAAAGGATTGGGTAAACGCCTCGCATCGTGAGGTCAGGCATGGGAAAAACTCCGTTGAATGGCAGATTCAGTCGCGCGGTGGATTACAGCAATTGATGTTACACATCGCGACGGCGCCGACGAGGACGTTAGTCGATCAACCGACTAGCGTAGGCACAACAGCGATAAGGACACCGGCGACCGTTGCGGTTCCGATCACTCCTGCAACATTTGGACCCATCGCGTGCATCAAAAGGAAATTCTCCGGATCTTCGTTCTGCCCCATGTCTTGCACCACCCGAGCGGCCATGGGCACAGCAGAGACTCCGGCGGCGCCGATCATTGGATTGATCTTTGTCTTGGTAACCAAGTTCATCAACTTGGCCAACAAGATCCCAGTAATGGTCGCGGTTGCGAACGCGAATAGACCCAACACGAAAATTCCCAGCGTTTCGGGTTGCAAGAAGATCGATCCCGGCATCGTGGCACCGACCGACAGACCCAATATGACGATCGTGGCGTTCATCAATGAGTTTTCTGACACGTCTGCGAGACGCGGAACGACTCCCGACACTTTGATCAGGTTGCCCAGCATCAACATTCCAATCAACGGCGAAGCTGATGGAACCAGCACGCTGACGACTATCGTGGTGATGATCGGGAATAGGATGAGCGACCTGCGAGATACGGGTTCGCTTGAGTACTCCATGCGTATCCGACGTTCGTTCTGCGTCGTCAATAGTCTGATCAACGGAGGTTGGATTATCGGAACCAATGCCATATATGAATATGCCGCTACCGCGGTTGCCCCAACTATGTCTCGAACGTCGACGTGAGGCAAAGATTCGCCTAACTCCCTCATGCGGGTGGCTATGAATATCGTTGTCGGGCCGTCTGCGCCGCCAATGATGCCGATCGACGCGGCTTCAAGCAACCCGAATTCAAACCATCCAAGCGCACCCAGGACCAGCGCGCCGATCAGAGCGAAGAATACCCCAGCTTGCGCTCCTGCTCCGAGCAACAGGGTCTTGGGGTTCGACAACATCGGCGAAAAGTCAGTCGCGGTGCCAACTCCCAAGAAGATCAGCAACGGAAATATGTCCGTCTCCAAACCGATGTTCTGAAATGTTTTGAGTATCCCGGTCGGTTCGCCATGGCCGCCTTCTCTGATGAATTCGCCTAACGGCAGATTGGCGAACAAGATCCCCATCGAAATCGGAACTAACAGCAACGGTTCTTTCCGTTTCGCGATCCCGACGTACAACAGCGCGATCGCAATGACCCACATCGCGACTAAGCGAGGGTCGTTGCCGATGGCTTCAAACCCGGTGAGAATCTGATCTAAGACGCCTTCGTCAGACATCCGTCATTCAAGCTCCACCAATGATTGGCCGTGTTGCACTGAATCCTCTCCAGCGACATGGACTTGCGAAACAACCCCGTCTCGCGGTGCGGCGATCGTGTTTTCCATCTTCATCGACTCGAGCACCAGCAACGCTTGTCCTCGTTCAACGCCATCGCCTGCCGAGACGTTGACCCGTATTATCCGTCCGGGCATCGGGGCGCGGATGACGTCTTGGCTGTCATTGTTCGCAGCTGCAGACGGACGCGCGCGTTGCACCGGACGTGGCCTCGCCGGGCGCGGTCTTGTGCTGGGATCCGTACGAGTTGGATCTTGTCTAGTCGTTGGCGCATCGGGGACCTCAACCTCGAATTCCTCTCCGTCAACCAACACACGGACCGGAGATGCCGAGATGTCGCCAACCTCGACGTCATAGGCCACACCGTCGATGGTGATGCGGTAACGCGTCGTCATCGCCAGTCTTTCGCACTCCCAGCGGCACCGCGTCGAGACCTTTGCCGCGCCCTACCTTCGGTCAACCATGCGTCGTGGACCGCACCGGTAGCAGCAGATATGGGTGTTTGATCGACGCTGTTTCCGCGCTGGTTTGACTGGTGTGACAGTGCTAAAGCAACCGCGATCGCCGCTGCGCGGGCTCGATCGTCAGCAGCCGCCGGTTCCGGTTCTGTTTCGGCGGTGACAGTTAGGTCAGCATGTTCAGCTTCGTTGGCGATTCGTTGAGCTTCACGTCGTCGCAACGCGGCGTCCGCCCAAGATACCGCACGCACTGAAACCGCCAATATAACAAGCACGAGGCTGGTCATACCCATTCCGATGCCGCTGACCTGAAGGCCGTCGATTATTGGTTGAACGTCCAATCCGGATGCCGTCGAACTACTTAACAGGGTCCGCTATTGCGATCGATAGTTAGTGTCGGCGAAACGAGATGCTCGCTCGATTTGACCTCATTCATTAATGGAGGTTTCGATTTTGGCGGCAAGCTCACGTCCTCCATCGATGGTTGCGTAAACGATGCCGTCGTCAAGTTCGCCGAACTGTGTCGCGTTGGGGAGCACTAATTCAACATTGTAGGATTCTCCGTCCACAGCGACAGTCGAAGCGTGGACGCGCTCGGGTGCTCGGAGCGGTTGCTCGTAGATCGAACGCCGGAATTCCGCCGCCAATTCTTGCGCAGCCGCGACGTCTATCAGCTCGAAACCGAACTGGCTACCCGGCGTCTTCTGGACCACTGCCGGCAAATCGGCCGTGATTACGGAAGCAATCTTGGCGTAGCCACCCGTCGGCTGGCGATCCGCGAGCAATATGATCGGTTTGCCATCAGCTGGAATTTGGACAGCACCCATATAGGCAGGATCTGAAACGATGTCGTGCTTACCGCCGATCGCCGGAACCTCGGCACCCTCGAGTCGGGCTCCTTGTCGGTCCGTCAGATTACTGACCGAAAAAGTCGAACCGAAAAACGTTGCTTTCGCTTCATCGTCGAATGCATCGAGTTGAGGCCCGGCGATGACGCGGATTCGCCGCGCATCATCCCTGCATGCTGGCAACAAATCTGGATCCGTGGTCGTCCCCGCGCGTGGCCGTGATCCGGACTCCATTTCGGAGCCTAAAACCAACTCGTCGCTTTCGCTCAGCGCCCTACCTTGGAAACCTCCGACGCCAGAGGCGACATGTGTGGATCTCGAACCCAACACTTCAGGCACATCGATTCCGCCTTCCAACGCGATGTACGAGTAGAGCCCTTCGGAGGGAATCGCAACGCTCAGTTCCGACCCTGCAGGCGCGATCATCGTTTCCCAATTGGTCGTGGGAAACTCATCAATCGTCACGTCAACCTCTGCACCCGTAACCGCGACCTTTGTGTCCTCCTCAAACCGAATAACTGCGCCCCCAAATGTCGATTCCAAAACGGCAGAAGAAACCAGGTTGCCGACCAGGCGATTCGCGTACACAGCAGCTTGCAGATCCAATACGCCGCTCACGGAGACACCGAACCGTTGACTTCCTCGGCGACCTAGGTCTTGAACCGTGAGGCGGTTACCCGGTGAAACGATCTCGATCTTCCGATGAGTTGACATTTCGCCTATCCGCTGCCCAACCGAGACTCGTATTCGTCGTGTGCAATCGGCACGAAGTTAACTTTGGTGCCGGGAAGCATCGCGGCCGGCGGGTCAGCTTCCACGTCGAAAAGCGCCATCGGAGTCTGACCGATCAATTGCCAACCGCCTGGGCTCGCATTGGGATAGACGCCGGTCTGTGCTTCGGCGATCCCGACCGATCCAGCAGGAACGAGCGTCCGAGGAGTTGCCAATCTGGGGCAAGCGATCCGTTCATCCATACCCCCCAGATACGGAAATCCCGGCGCAAACCCCAACATGAACACGTGATAATCCGTGCCGGAATGTATCTCGATCACTTCTTCGGGCGTTAAACCAGCATGTTCTGCGACGATGTTTAGATCTGGTCCGTAGTCGCCTCCATAAGCGACAGGTATTTGATGCGCGTCTTCGCCCGTATCGGCGATACGGCTGGCGGCGACGCCACCACTCTCAACCAACATCGCCACGCGATCGTGTATCTCTTGGTACCCACACTTGGCCGGGTCGTATTCGACCAAAAGCGATCGATAGGATGGGATGAACTCCTCGACGGCTTCGGAGAACTCCGAAACTTCGATCTCGCGTTGCAGGGAATAAACCCTATCGTTGATGTCGTAGTCGATCGTGTCGCCGAACTCGATCAGCAAAGCCGAATCGCTGGCGGGAATGATGCGCGGATATTGAGGCACTGCCAAGTGGATCGAAAAGCCTAATGAGCGCCCGTCGTCAATCGAGGATCTCGGCGAGTGTTTTCACTTCGATGCCACTCGATTCGAACTTTAATCTGACCGAGGCGGCCATCTCAACGGCACCGGGTGTATCGCCATGAAGGCAGATCGTGTCGGCCGAAAAATCGATGTCGTTGCCATCAGAGGCCGTGACTTTGCCCTCCATCGCCAATCGCAGCGATCTTTCAGTCACTTCGTCGAGGTCGTGTATCACCGAACCGGGTTGCGATCGAGGGACTAGCGTCCCTTCAGGCGTTACAGCGCGATCCGCGTAACACTCGCGGGCCACTCTGACGTTTTCGTTCCGCGCTACATCTTCCCACACCGAATTGGCCAACACCACGTGGATCAGCTCGTCGTCGATTTTGCGGATCGCTTTGACGACGGCTGCCGCGGTGTCGACATCAGCAACCGCTCGGTTGTAAAGCGCTCCGTGAGGTTTCACGTGCCGGAGTTTTTTCGATATGGTGAACGCGGTCAGTGCGCCCACTTGGTATGTCACAACGTTGGCGATCTCGTCTGCCGTGAGACTCATATCGCGCCGCCCGAAACCGGCCAAATCTGGATATGCCGGATGTGCTCCGATTCCAACCGCGTTTTCCTCGGCCAATGAAACGGTCCGGGCCATCCAGTCCGGATCACCGGCGTGAAACCCGCACGCGATGTTTGCGGAGGTGATGTGCTTCACAATCTCTTCATCCAACCCCATCCGATACGATGCGAAGGACTCGCCGATGTCTGCGTTGAAATCGATGGCAAAAGATTGATTCATCCCGTCAGCTTTCCGAATGAGCTCCGTTTTCAGTTCTAGGCTTGTACCATCAACGAGGATTTCAACCACTTTGGCACGATAGGAATCGTATCACTGATGAATGACCGCCTCGCCGAAGGTCGAAAGTTACCGGAGCCTTATCTTGAATCGATACGGATCTTGGAATCGGCCTACCTGGCCCACAATGACCCGATCAGACAGTCCGGATTCAGTGGAGGTCCAGATAGATGGCGGACCGAAAGGTCTCCGTTATTGGAAGCTCTGGATGGCGATGGCGAATTCCTTGATCTGGGTTGCGCGAACGGTTTTCTTCTCGAATCGGTGGTCGGATGGGCGCGGGATAGTGGATTGACGCTGATTCCGTACGGCGTCGACTTAAACCCATTGCTTATCCAAGAAGCGATTCGTCGATTTCCGGACGCTGCGCATCATTTCTGGGTCGCAAACGCGTGGAGGTGGCTACCGCCTAAGCGTTTTCGTTGGATATATGCAATATGGGATTTAGTACCCCCTGAGATGGTCCCAACGCTGGCGCGCCACTTATTGGTGAACGCTCTTCGAGATGATGGCGCAGTCATATTCGGCGCTTACGGCAGTAAGTCAGACGTCATTCCACCGATGGACATCGCGGGTGTGTTGAGAGCCGGGGATTTGCCGATTTCCGGGGAGTCTTCGGGTGGCGAGTTGCCGAGCGGCGGGCCGGTCACTAAATTTGCTTGGATCAATCGGCGAGATTGGCTCCGCCATCCATGACCTTGCGATCTGCCCGCGAGGTGCCGATGAAATCCACCAGGTTTCGTTGCCGCATACTGACGTACTTGTGCAGGTCCTCGCCCAGAACGATGTGGTCGACTAACTCGATGTCCAACAGTTGACCCGCTCGCACTAAACGTTCGGTGAAACTGATGTCGGCGCCGCTCGGCTCACCATTGCCCGATGGGTGATTGTGGACCAACGCGTAGCGTGGCAAATTCCTCTCGACGACGCGGTTCAGTATCTCCCCAGTCTTCGCGACGAGTTGGTCGCAGCAACCTACGTAGACGCGAACTTTGCCGCGGTACTGGTTGCGCACGTCGAGAAGCACGATCCACATCTCTTCTTGCGCGTTGTCGCGCAACTTCGCGGTGAATTGTTTTGCGACGGAGTGGGCGATCGCGTCGCCGTTCGGCATGTGGGCACCGTATTCTCCGATGGCGGTTTCGGCTTGTTCCTGCGCCGCTCGGCGTCCGAGTTCAAATGCGGCGGTTAACTTATCCGCATTGGTGCTTCCGATGCCACCGACCTTTTGCATGTTGAAGGAACTGATTCGACTCAAGCCGCGCAGACCGTCAAATTCGCGGAGTAGATCGTCCGCCATATTTTTGACGTTCTTTCCCCGTATCCCTGAACCCAGGACAATGGCGAGCAACTCGGTGGTGGTGATACCGGCAGGTCCCAACTCGTGCATGCGTTCACGCGGACGTTCGCGTGGTGGTGTGTGCTCCAGGTTGTCGTCGCTATCCGGCGTGCCGCCTTGAACGAAATCGACGTCGCAGACCTTGTCTTCTGTTTCGTCTCTCCGAGCGCAACCAGGATCGCCGTTCGGGACGCTGGCAATTTCAACGACGGCTTCGGTTGACAGGAATTCGTCTAATGCCGCGAGGTCTGAAGAAAATCGCGCTGGATCGATCCACCGGGATTGGCGGCCTATGTCTTCGATTACTTTGTTGAACTCATCTCGTGTGTGCATAACGCGTTGATTATTGCGCGCTCAACACACTTCCGCCAAACCAGAATGGCGAAACGGGGTTGTTGGGTTCTTCGATTGTTGGCCGTTAGAACGGCAGATTGATGCGGTTACCGGTCTTCATCGACTCGTTCACGGCGTCTGTGAATTGCATGTATCTCAGGCCGTCGGTGAAATTGGTGTGCGTAACCGGTTCGAGACCTCGGATTGCGTTGATGAATTCTTCTTCGACTCGCCAACCGCCGCGGTTCTCGGGCGGTATGAGGATTGGTGACAGAGCGCTGTCACCCCTGCGTGCGCCACTTACTGCGTATGTCGCTCCGTCGGAACTGTCCGGGCCGGCCAATTCGACTCGGATTACGCCGTCGGTGCCGTGGATCGAAAGGTCGAGTTCGCGGGAGAATGCGGATACGATCGTCGTGGTGTAGATCATCGTCCCGCCGCACTCCATTTCGAGCATGATGTCGATGTGGTCGGGAATGGTTGTGGATCGACGTCGTCCATCTTCGTCCAAGCGGTGCTTGACGATTGTTTGTCCGAGCGCTTGGACCGTCTTGGCCGGTCCGAACCATCTCATCATGGCTTCGTACCAGATACCCATGGTCATGATGTTGTTGCCGGAGAGGTCTCGGTCGTGGCGCCAGTGCAATGGCAAGTCTGGATTGGGGAAATCGCTGCCGGTACCGACGTGCAGTTTGACGTTCACGAGGTCGCCGATGTAGCCCTCTGAAATCATTTGGATGATGGTGTTGTCGATTTCCAGCGAGTGTGGTGCGGGCACGATCTGGGCAACCAGGTGAGGCGCCCTTTTCGATGCCTCCAGCATCTCCAACGCTTCGTCGGAGTTCATCGCCATGCGGGCTTCGCACAGAACGTGCTTACCTTCATCGAGAGATTCGATGACCAACGGAGCGTGCATATACGGCCACGTCCCGATGCAAACGGCGTCGATGTCTTCGTCTTCTAGGAGTTCGATCCAGTCTTCGTAGACGGTTGGGATTTCGTACTCATCTGCGACTCTTTGGGAGGATTCGAATGATCGGTTGACCACGCCTTTGATGTTGACGCCAGGCTGTCCTCGCAGACCTGGAATGTGGCGGAGCGTGGTGTTGCCGCCGGCTCCGATTAGGCCGACTACGATGTTGTCGTTGTCTGTGGTCACGGTTTTGCTCCTAAGTTCTGATTGGAAGATTTCGTCGTCGGATACGCTTAAACAAGGTTAGCCGAGCGAAGCATAGCTCAGCGATCGAAACTCGACATTCAGCGCGATGGAAGAAGCTAACGTCACAGCAAACCTGATTGAATTCGTCGGCGAAGGGATATCGATTGGTTGGTCTGATGGTAAGACCTGTGTCTACCCGTATCGTTACCTCCGATTGCAATGCGCGTGCGCCGCTTGTGTGGAAGAGATGAGCGGACGTCCGATCCTCAACGTGGCGATGGTTCCGGAAGACGTGATCGCGGTCGACTATTTGGAAGTCGGTCGGTACGCCCTACAGTTCCTTTGGACGGATGGTCACTCGACGGGCATCTACCCGTTTAGGATGCTGCGGCGTTTGGCGCACGAGGACGACGCAGTCCGCTGCGCGTGAGCGAACGAATTCGACCGCTAGCCGTCCAACATCGTCCGCACTGTGCTGATGACATCCTCAGGTTGCGGCATGAACGCCGTTTCCAGGCCCTTGTTGTACGGCACCGGGGTGTGGGGGCCGGTGACGCGCTTTACCGGGGCGTCGAGGTAATCGAACGCTTTGTCGGCGATGATTGCTGCGAACTCGGAGGCCATGCTTGCACGAGGCGTGTCTTCGTCGACGATCACTACCCGATTCGTCTTCATTACCGATTCGAGGATGATGTCTTCGTCGAACGGGGAAAGGCTGAGCATATCCACCACTTCGGCCCCAATGCCTTCTTCGGCTAGTTGATCGGCCGCCTGTTTGCAGACGACCGACGTGTAAGACATACCGATCAATGTCACATCATCGCCGTGTTTGAGGTATCGGCCTTTGCCGAGTGGGATCGTGAACGATTCGTCTGGTGAGAACCCAGACATGTTGATGAGTTTCTTGTCGTTCACTAGGAAAACAGGGTCGTCGTCGCGTATCGCCGCCGCCAAGAGGCCCCTAACCGTGTAAGGGTCCGACGGCACAACGACTTTCAGTCCCGGGATGTGCGCGAGCATGGAATAGAAGCTTTCGGAGTGCTGCGCGGCGTGTCCAGTCCCACCTCCCGACCTTGCGAACAATGTCAACGGCACCTTGGTTTGTCCGCCAAACATGTACCGGGACTTTGCGGCGTTCGACAGCAACTGGTCGTACGCGACGGTCACGAAATCGAAGTACATCAAGTCGACGACGGGGCGCAGACCCGTCAACGCGGCACCGACGGCGGCACCGACGAACCCTGCTTCTGAGATTGGAGCGTCTCGGATGCGCTCTGGACCGAAATCCTGAACCAGCCCTTTAGTGGCCGCAAACGGGCCACCCCAAGCATCGAGCGGCTCGTTGGTGTCGCGGTCGAATCCACCCGAGATGTCCTCTCCCATGATGAATACGTCAGCATCGCGATCCAATTCGTCGCGCAGGGTTTTGTTGAACGCGTCTCGGTAGCGTACGACGGAACCGGGAACATCGTATCCGGGACCTGGCACCAAAACACCGGGATCGCTCAGTACGTCAGGTTGTGTCACTTCGGCTGTGGTCATTGCCTAGTTGTCGCCTCTCTGGATTGGACAGTGGTGTCGGATGCTTTCCCAATCAACGCAGTCCCGCGACGGGGTTCGAGTAGTTGACATACACATCCGAGTAGAGTTCCTCGATGGGCGGCATCGGACTGTTGAGCGCGAAGTCCACGGCATCTTGCATCTCCTGTTCGATTTCATCTCGAATGGTCTGCAAATTTTCTTCGGTCATCACGCCTTGTTGCGTCACCAGCGCCTCGAAGTGCTTGAGGCAGTCACGTTCCTGGTACTCCTCCTCTTCGTCTGGTTTGCGATATTTTTTCGGATCGTCGGCGTGGAAATGGCCGTGATACCGGTACGTCTTCAACTCCAAAAGCGTCGGCCCATCGCCTGCCCTAGCTCTTGCCACAGCTTGTTCTGCAGCTTCGTAGACTGCAAAGACGTTCATTCCGTCGACTTGGACGCCCGGTATTCCGTAGGAGTCGGCGCGCGCTGCGATGTCGTCGGTAGAGACGGCGTACCACGCCGGGGTGGCTTCAGCGTATTGGTTGTTTTCGCAGGCAAATACGACTGGTAAATCCCAGATAGCTGCCAGGTTCATCGATTCATGAACCACGCCTTGGCTCGTCGCGCCGTCGCCGAAGAACGCTACGCCGACGGATTCGTTCTCGTTGCCTCGGTACTTGGCGGTCAACGCTGCCCCAACTGCGAGCGGCACTGAAGCACCAACTATCGCGTTTGCACCGAGCATTCCTTTGGAAAAGTCGGCGATGTGCATGCTACCGCCTTTGCCCTTGCATTGTCCGGTGTACCGGCCCATGATCTCGGCCATCATCGCTTTAGTGTCGAGACCTTTCGCGATGCAGTGTCCGTGACCTCGGTGCGTCGAGCCGATCCAGTCTTTCTCCGTCAAATGGGCGCATATTCCGGTTGGAACGGCCTCTTGACCATCGGAAGGATGAGTGACACCCATGGCGTTGCCTCGGAATGTCTGCTCAAGCATCGTCTCCTCGAACCGACGAATCCGGTACATGGTTTCGTATAGCCAGTGCAGTTTTTCTCTAGATATTCGCATCGCGCAGTTTCCCGATAACCGTCAGGGTTTTGAATCGCCCGTCACGGTTTGGCGATTTTGGTTGTTCGTTGAGATTGATGTTACTAAGTTTGGTGTTGGTGTTTTGTTGGGAGTGGGGACGCGCCAATTTGGGATTCGGGCGCGTTTAAATGTCCACCGCGACGTGGTTGTTTGCTGCCGGACCTTCCGGGGAAGGTCCGGCAGCGCAGGGTCCTCGGGCCCGTAGGAACTGGCCTTCGCCTAGAGCGTCGGTCCCTGTACAAGGACCTTCGCTCCTTCCCTCTCCATCGCCTCTTCGGTCCGAAGAGGACGACCCCGGAGAGGGGTCAGATGCTGCGCAGAGCGGTGTGCGAGACCGCTAGCAACCGTTTCCAGACGCGGCCCGCGTCGCCAGACCGCGGGCATGGAGTTCGGCGCGGCGCTTGGGTACGCCGTTCGGAGTTCGCCGTCCTCCTTGGATCAGCTTTTGGGGCTTCACTCGCGCTGTAGCCTCCCCCTCGCGGCGGACGAGGGTAGACGTCTGTCGGCTCCACGTGCGGTCTCCCGGCCCTTGGCTCGGCATATCCCACGCGCCCTCTTCGATACTCGAAAGGGGCGTGGAGGAATGCCTGCTGGCTCGCTGTGCGACGCGGGACTGACGCGTCGCGCTCCGGGAACTGGGCCTCCCACGCTTCGGCACGGACCCTCCCAGCCTTACGACGGACATCCGATCCGCCGAGGGACGCCGTCGGAGGAGGCAAAGACGCTGCGACTCGTCGGCGCGGCTTTGGACCGCGTCTTTCTTGTCGGTTTTGCCTTCGCTTGCTCACGTTTGATCCCTGTGGCCGCTTGGGTCGGGGGTCTGCACACGTCTGCGCAGCACTGTGGTGCGGGTCGCTGAACCCGCGGAACTTGTTCACTTGTTGTTTTTACAACAGATGTATGAATATGTCAAGTCTTCTGGTGATTATGCCTTTTGCACACCCATCAAGAGCGCGTCCATTGTCATTCCGAGCGGAGCGAGGAATCTCATCGTCTTCCGCCGAGGAGCGGTCGTATCAGATTCTTCACTCCGCTGCGCTGCGTTCAGAATGACATGGCGGCGTGCGTTGAAGTGCCGACTTTTGCCGGAACGACGGGAGGTGTGTAAAAGGCATAATCGCCAGTCTTCTGTCTGAATTGGGATTGGTGGGATTGGGGGTGGGATTTCTGGGATTTCGTGTTGGTTGATGGGCGTTTGAGTCCGTGTTTGGCTGGCAGGGGCGGTTCGCGAACCGCCCCTACGGGGATCCCTTTGGGAGATACCTTCGTGAAACTAGGACGATCGGGGGAGTCCGTCCGGCACCGCTCCACCCGTTGGCCCCGGTCGCGCCGCCCTGCTTCCGCGCCGTTCGCTCTCACCCTGCCCTCTCCCATCAAGGGACGTTTGCACAGCTGGGTTGTAGCCTGCCATATCCGAGCATGGCGAGGAATCTAGAGTGTTCCGCCATCGTCATCGGAGGCGTGCAAGCCGCCAAACGCCGTTTGGAGAACATGGGTTTTAGATTCCTCACTCCGCTACGCTGCGTTCGGAATGACAGATGTTGCGGTTGCGCTGCGTTCGGAATGACAGATGTTGGAGTTGCGCAAGGGTCTCATCAAGGGAGAAGGGATTGCGGGTGGTTGATGGGCGTTTGAGTCCGTGTTTGGCTGGTAGGGCCCCGCCGCCCCGGGCATCCCCCGCTCACGTCGCTTCGCTCGTTCGCGCCCCCTTACGCTTTGCGAAGGGGGCGTTTCGTTTGGCGTTTTTGCGATGGTTGGGGTTGTTTGGTTTTGGGGCTACAATCGATGTTCGGAGTCGGGATATTGCGGGTTTTGACGGGACGGAGAAACATGAGTCAGGTCTGGATCGACATCGAGGACAACGACAATTGCGGGTATTTTCCGATTCAGACGTTCGAGGCGCGTGGAGTTGAACGTGTTGCTCGGAGCATAGTTTTGGATGATGTGACGAACGTTGAAGGCCGTTGCGAGGTTGTAGGTTGGTCTGATACCGGTGCGTGCGATATTCGCGTGGTGAAGGTGGGAGATTCGGGTGCTGGGGAATCGATTCTGGTCCATGGCGGCAATCACGGGATTAGGTATCGTTCCTATCGGATCGCCGACGAATGGTCGCTTTACTCGGGCGATGAATTCGGTGAACCGTACATGCTGTTGCCAACGGGTACCATGATTGAGTTCCTACCGTCGGAGAAAGGTTGCTAAAATGCGTTACTTGGCGATGGATGTCCGCGTTGACTCTTGCGCGTAAGCGCACATAAGATAAATGGGAGCGCGCAGCGAAATTCAGCGCCGCAGGAAATATCGTTTAGCAATACTGAAAGATGATTCCGGCAGTTCGAGACCGTCTGCCCGCTAGTTGATCAAGAGAACGGCGAATGGACCCACAACCGCTTTCACCGTCCGAATGGGCGCAAATCGGGACTGCGCTCAAGTTTCTCTGGGCCGCTCTTGGATGCGCCATCGTTGCGGGTTTCAGCCTCCTCACCGCCCATGCCATCATCACCTCTCTTGTCGATACCAACACGATCTCGGCGAGATGGGCCAACCTACGTCCGGTCTTTTATTTCGTGGGGGGCGTCGCGGTAATCGGCGTGATCGCATGTTTCGTCCTCGCGGCAATGAACTTAGATTGGCTCGACGTCTTTTATTCCAGGTACTGGCAGTGACACGAGTGACGTTGCCAGCAAAAGTTCGAGCGGACCTTTCGCCTGTGACCATAAACTCAGCACAACCGGAGTTGAACTGCCTTGGCAGCGTTGCTTGAGTTTCTGCGTGAGAAGCACCGCACCACCCCTTTGTGGTTGAAGGTGTTGATTCCGATACTCGGCTTCGGCTCACTGGGCGTTGTGGCGGTTACGGGAGCGGTTCTAGCATTTGTCATCACCGCGTGGCTCGGACAGCCGATCCCAGTCTTAGGGTTCGATCAGAAGATCGAGCAGCCGATCCCGTTCTCCCACACAATCCATGCAGGCACGGGTGTTTACGAGAACTCGTTGGGAGATCAAGTGCAGGGTTTGGGGATGGACTGCACGTTCTGTCACCGAACAGTTACGACGCAGGCTAATGCAGGTGTCCCACCGGTTCAGTTCTGCGCTTATTGTCACCAAGTGATCGGAAAGGATGAGAGCGAACCGCTGACTCAGATCCGTATGGCGGCAGGCGTGATCGGCGACGAACCACATCCGATCAACTGGAAACGGGTTCATAGAATGCCGGACCATGTCAGGTTCGTGCATGAGCCGCATATCCGCTATCTGACAGCGAATCCACAGGCGGTTACCAACACCACGAGTGGCGTAAAAACTGGCGCCGCTGGAGTGTGTTCAACGTGTCACGGCGACGTTGCTTCGATGTCGAAAACCGTGACGCAAGTAGAACCTCTGAAAATGGGACAGTGTGTGAACTGCCACCGCGACAACAACGCGCCGACGGATTGCGCGTCTTGCCACCACTGATTTGACCACCGAAACGAGCTGACCAACCAGATGAAACTGAGCCGAAGAGAGTTCCTGGCGCTGAGCGCAAAGGCTACCGCGGGCACGATGATATTCGCCGCTTGCGGACTGCCGGAACGTGAGCTCATCGTTCAGAGTCCTGTCGACATGCCCGAGGACCTCGTGCGTGGCGAAGACGCTTGGTACGCGACTACATGGCCCGACATGCCCGGCGGCGACGGTTTGATCGTCAGGGTGATGCAGGGCCGGGCGAAAAAGATCGCAGGCAATCCTGACCATCCAGTAAATCTTGGGAAACAGAGCGCGCGGCATGATGCTGCGATTCAGCTGACCTATCATCCTGACCGCATCAGCGAGCCGATGCTGCGCCAGAGCAAAGGTGGTCTCTACGACCCGATCTCTTGGCAACGCGCCGAGCAGTTGTTGCAGAGCTCCGTCGAGGCTGGACGTGACAACATGGCCGTGGTCACGAACCCATTGGGCGGTCACTTGGAGTGGGTCGCGATTAACTTCGCGGCGCTGTACGGGGGACGTCACATCAAGTACGACCCGACCGAGCATGGCGTCATGCAGGACGCGATTCGGTTTGTCTACGACCAAGAAGATCCTCCGCATTACGACATCGCAAACGCGAACACGATTTTGTCGGTGGGCGCAGACTGGCTGAGCACTTGGCAATCGTCGGTTGGATACTCGGTCCGTTTCGGCGAGTTCCGATCGAAGGACGAGCGTGGCTACCTGATCCATGCCGAGCCGAGAATGTCGATGACGGCCGCCAACGCAGACCTTTGGCTCCCGGTGATCCCGGGCTACGAAGGGCATCTCGCAATGAGCATCGCCTTCGTGATCGTCGAAGAGAGATTGGCTGGATCTGGCGAGATTGCGCGCTTTTTCAACCAGATTCCGACTGCTTCGTTGGTCGGTTTCCGACCCGAAGACATTGAGGACACCGTCGGTGTTTCGGCGTACAAGATTCGAAAAGCAGCGCGCCATTTCGCAGAGCACCGGCCGAGCCTTGCTTTCGCTGGAGGGAGCGCCGGCGCACACACCAACGGTCAGTTCAATATCGCTGCGACTCATGCGCTGAACACTCTTGTCGGAGCGGTCGGTTCCGAAGGTGGGGTCAAGTACAACCCGTTGTCGGCGTTGGACGGCCTGACCGGTCGATGTAGCGGCGATTCATTTACCGATTGGGAACTGGAACTCGCCCAGTGGCGCAGCGGTGATGTGCAAACCGTAATCATCCGTGGCGCTGACGTTGTCCATGGAATGCCGAACTCGGTCGACGTCGTCGGTGCGATGGACGGCGTGCCGAACGTGATCGGTTTCGGCAGCGTGATGAACGACACGCTGGCGAACTGCGATCTGATATTGCCGGAGAAGTCGTTCCTCGAGACATGGGGAACCACGATTCCTGACCCGGCACCGGGCTACGAAGTGGTCACAATTCAGCAACCGGTCATCGGAGTAACCGAACTGTTCAGTGGTGGCATTGCCGCCGATGCGAGAGGTTTCGGGGACGAATTGCTTCGCATCAGCGACGGCGGCCTAGGTGCGGATGACATGGAAGAGTTGGTCAGCGCTTCGATTGACCAGCTTTACGATCTGAACCGCGGCTCCGTGTCTGCTCCGAGCAAGAACCTGTTCCGCCAAGGCGTTCTGCAACGCGGCGGTTGGTGGGATACCGAAGGTCAAGTGGAAACGCCTTCTGATCACGCTCCTCCGAACGTATTCGACCTTGATAGCGAGGTCCACTATTCCAGTACCGACGGATTAGGTGACGGAGCGGATTTCCATCTCGTGCCATTCTTGTCGAACAGCCTTTACGAAGGTAGATTGTCGGCTACTCCATTTGCGATGCAAAACCCGGACCCGATGACGAGCGCGGCTTGGGTGACGTGGGCTGAAATCAACGATAAAGAGGCAGATCATCTCGGCATACGCGAAGGTGATGTGCTGTTCATCAAATCGGATTATGGCGAAATCGAAGCTCTCGCCTACCCGACTCCGGGCGGACGGCCTGGGGTTATCGGCGTCCCGATCGGTCTCGGACACGAGAACGGCGGGCGGTACGACGAAGGCTTGGGCTCAAACATTCTTAAGATTTTGGCTCCGCAGGTCGAACCTGCGAGCGGTTCGCTTGCATGGGCGGCAACTCGCGTTCGCGTGGCCCGTTCCGGACGCAAACGCGAAGTGGCCAAGTTCGAGGGCGAAGTGACGGCGTTCCCGGTTGAACCGGGCGTGCCGGTCTTGGTTGTCGCTCCGGGCGAAACCGCGCACGACGCTGAAATCGCCAACCATCACAAGTACCAACAAAGCTTCCTGCTGCCCGACGCCGGTGGCGAAACCGAAGAAGGATCACAGGGAGGCCACTGATCGCCAAACGCCGTTTCAACGGATACGATGAACGTGGATTGACCGCATGACACTGCAACGCGAAAAACGAGATTACAGCTGGGGCATGGTCGTTGATGTCGACAAATGCACCGGTTGTCAGGCGTGCGTATTGGCTTGCCAAGCCGAGAACAACGTGCCATTGAACCTGCAGGACAGGTTCGAGCGCGCTCGTGCGATGCAGTGGATACGTGTCGAGCGTTACTGGGAAGGGGAATTCCCGGACATCAAGGCGCGATTTATACCGATCATGTGCCAGCACTGCGAGAACGCGCCGTGCGAACCGGTATGCCCCGTATTTGCGACGTACCACAACAACGAAGGTCTCAACGTCCAGATCTACAACCGATGCGTGGGTACGCGGTATTGCGCCAACGGCTGCCCGTACATCGTGCGCTTCTTCAACTACTGGGAACCTGTTTGGCCGGAAGCGTTCCGAAATCACTTGAACCCAGATGTCACGGTTCGAAGCCGTGGAATCATGGAGAAGTGTTCGTTCTGTATCCAACGGATACGGCGCGGCGTCAGAAACGCGGAGCGTGAAAACCGCAAAGTGGTTGATGGCGAGATTCAGACGGCCTGTACGCAGGCGTGTCCGACCGATGCGCTGGTGTTCGGCAACTTCAGCGATGAGAACAGCAAGGTCTCCAAGATGAAGAAGGATGACCGCCATTACACGCTGTTGCCTCACCTAGCGACTGATCCAAACGTGGTTTATCTGGCGAAGGTTGACACAGACAGGTCAGCAGGCGAATCACATGGCTAGCGAAGTGGTACATCCAGTTGCGCACGCAGCTGCGCACGAGGAAGGCCATCACGAGCCTCCGGCGCGCGTCGAAGCCGACGTGATCGCGTCGGAGTTGATCGCGACTACCGAGGCTAACGGGTCTGCGGTCCGCACTTGGATGTGGATCTTGGGTGTCGTGACGCTGGTTGGAATCGGAGTCGGTTTCGCCAAACTTTTGATTGAATGGCGTGATCAAGACGAATGGGGCTACACCGCGGCGATCGTTGCGTTCCTGTTCACAGCCTTCGGCGGTGCGCCGTTGGTGGCGATAGCGCCGATGATTGCCAAGGCGAACTGGGTGCGACCAGTTGCACGATTCGCTCAACTCTGCTCGTTGGTCGCTGTGATCTGCTCCATCTGGATGATCCCGCTGATCCTCAACCTTCCTTACTTGGTGGTTGATGGAGCTAGGCGACGGACGATCTGGTTTGAGGGTCCGGACATCTCGCCACACATTTGGGCACTGACAGGCATGGTGACGTTGATCATCAGCGCGCTTGGTCTGGTCTGGGCTTATGGGATCCCCGATTTTGCGGCCATGCGTGACCATTCGACCGGTTGGAAACAACGCTTCGGCGGATGGCTGGCGCGCGGATGGATCGGCAGCAGCGTCCAGTGGCGGACGTTGCGGATGCGCATCGGGATGATGGGTACGCTCTACTTCTTCACGTTTGTGTTCATCCACTTCTTGATCAGCACGGACTTTGCGATGAGCCTCGTACCGGGATGGCGCGATGCGATATTCCCGATGTATCACGCAATCTCATCAATTCAGGCGGGATTAGCGGTAACGGTGATTGGGATTTGGGCGGCTCGGAAGTATCTCGGATTGGACAAGTACTTGCATCTCGATCAGTTCTGGTCTATTGGCAGGTTGATGTTTGCATTCACGCTGCTCTGGGGATACTTCTTCATATCGGCGTTCATCGTGTTTTGGTATGGCCGGAGCGGGTCAGACCAGATGTGGATCGACTATCTGATACGCGGCCCTTACGTGTGGGTATTCCTGGCGGGAGTGCTATTCATCTGGTTCACCCCGTGGTGGTGGTTGATCTGGAACCGCGTCCGCAGGAGCTACAACGGTACAGCGATCGGCGCTGGGCTGATTTTGTTGGGCGTTTTCTTGGACCGTGTTCGGATCTACGTCGCGGCTTGGGCGGTGCCGGAAGATCGCATCCACGAACGATTCCTCACCGAATACCCGGCAACGGTATACCCCGACATAATGGACATCTTCATCATGGTCGGTGCTGTCGCGGGATCGATATTGATCGTGCTGGCTGCTACGCGGGTGCTGCCGATACTGAGCATCTGGGACGTTCAGCAATTCAACCTCCTCTACCGCCCTATCGATTACATGAAGACGAAGGTTTCTCTGATTGGAAAGCCCGACTAAGATTGGCGAGCTGCAAGCGCGCTAAGCCACCATGCAACAACGCAGAACAATCGACCAGATCCACACCAACCGTGTCCTGCTGAACGGTCAGCTAGACACGCCTAAGTGGTGGGCACCCACGGTTATCGGGCTCGGGATCATCGTCGCGATCGGGTTCTTCCTCATCGGCATCATGGTAAACAAGGGTCTGGGTGTCACCGGTCTGTCGCGACCTGTGTACTGGGGCCTTTTCATCACGACGTTCGTGTTCTGGGTCGGTATCAGTCACGCCGGGATTATGATTTCGGCCATCCTGAGGCTTTCGCAGGCGGAATGGCGTCGTCCGGTCACGCGAGCAGCGGAACTCCTGACGGTGTTTTCGCTGTTGACCGCGTTGATGTTCCCGCTAATGCACGCGGGTAGGCCTTGGAGAATTATCTACTACATCCTGCCTTACGATTTCGCACGCGGGATCATGCCGAACATTCGTTCCCCGCTGATTTGGGACCCGGTCGCTATCAGCACGTATTTGACGGGTTCGACGCTGTTCCTTTACATCGCGCTGCTGCCCGACCTGGGCAACTTGCGCGACCGGACCACGGGATGGCAGAAGGCGTTTTATACGATCCTTGCGCTCGGTTGGCGCGGAAACCCGCGTCAGTGGAAGCTACAGACCGTCGGCGGAATCCTGCTGTCGGCGTTGATGCTCCCGATCTTCGTTTCGGTGCACTCGATCGTGTCGTGGGACTTTGCGGTAACCCCTGCGGTTGAAGGTTGGCACTCGACGATTTTCGCTCCGTATTTCGTTATCGGTGCTGTTCACTCGGGTGTGTCTGCCGTGGTGACGATGATGGCGTTGATGCGTTGGCTGTGGAAGTGGGAAGATTTCATCCGTCCGGAGCATTTCGACGCGTTGGCGCGGTTGCTGATCGTCGTCGCGACTGGCTGGTTGGCGTTCACGTTCCTCGAACTGATTTTCGCGGTTTACGGCCTGGACGCACCGGAACTGGCGCTGCGCGAGTTGCAGATCTTCCAGTGGCCGTGGAACCTGCTGTTCATAACGTTCGTCTTCACCGGCTACATAATCCCTGTCGGGATGTGGTTGCAGAAAAGCGTCCGAAACAACATCGCGTTGATGTTCTGGTCGTCGTTGTTCGTGAACATAGGAATGTGGTTGGAACGTTTCCTGATCATCGTTCCCGGATTGGCGCGTAAGCAGGTGTTCGTTTACACGTGGGAGTCTTACCGGCCAAGCGGTCTCGAGTGGTTCATACTGTTCTGGTCGCTGGCTTGGGTCACGTTCTTAATGCTTCTGTTCTCGAGGTTCTTCCCGTTAGTGCCGTTGTTTGAACAGAAAGAGAGCCAGACATTTGGCGATTCGATCAAGATCGGTCGGGTTAAAGTTCCGGCGATAGTCAGAGAGGCCGACTAAACCATAGGGTCCAGAAAGCGATCGACATGAGCAAAAGCGTACTTGGTCTATACAACGATGCGAACCGGGCGGCGGACGCTATGGATGCGTTGAAAAGTGCTGGCTTTCCGCAGGGCACTTTCGATGTTCTGACCGGAACACCTTATCCGGAAGGCGCGTTCGGTGAGCACGTCCCGCAGCACCGTCTTTTCCGCTTTCCGGCGTTCGGCGCAATCATCGGATTCACCTTGGCGCTGTTCCTGACCGCGGCCACGCAGATCGCCTACCCGCTAGTGACCGGCGGTAAGCCGATACTTTCGCTCTTCGCGATGCTTGTCATCCTTTACGAGATGTCGATGCTATCAGCAGTCATCTCGACCGTAGTCGGTATCGTCATCGAATCACGATTGCCGAATGTGAATCCTGGCATTTACGACACCCGAATTACGGAAGGTCTGATCGGCGTGGTCATAACCACCGAAGAAGACAAAACTGACACCGCGATCGAGGCATTGAACGGCGCTGGCGCCATGGAGATCAAACAGGCGTGAAATCGTTGATCGGTCAAAACGTGTCGCGGTCCGCAAAGCGCGCACTGTTGCCTATGGCGGCGATGATAATCGCCGTTGTCGGCGCGTCTGCTTGTGCAGTTCAGGAATCGAACACTTACCCGATCGAGATCTTCTCGGAGATGCACTACTCGCAGTCGACGCGGATGCAGGAACCGCCGCGGTTAGCTCCGGCTGAGGATGCCGTACCGTTCCGCCAAATCGGAACCGAGGAAGTGCTGGTTGTCCCAGAGCGCGCTGAACGGCCTTATGATGCTGGTCGTGCTCGGGAACTCTACCGGGTGAACTGTTCTGTCTGTCACGGCACGTCTGGTGCGGGAGACGGCCCAGCTTCGCCGCACATCGTTGCTGATCATAGCTATTGGGCGACTACCAACGACGCACCTTATGTGGGTCCGGCAAATCTAATTGAGAAGCGGGAGACGTATGACCAAGACGCGATGTTCAACTTGGTCAACAACGGCATCGTGGTGATGCCCAGGTTCAAGAATCTGCTTCCTGAAGAGGACATCCGGGAGATCGTAGCTTATATCTACGATCAAAACACCGGCGTCGGTCGCTGAAATCGGACCGTCAAACATCGCTCAGCGCTCTGGTGCGCGCTCCGGTCGTCGGCGACATTATTGGAGAGTCGCCAAACTAGGCCAAAAGCAGCATGTTCTCGCCGAGCGCGTACAAACCGTCTCGCACAGCCGCCATGATTCGTCACGTGTTGGCTGTCGGGATCGTTTCGCTCGCCTTGTTCACGGCGGGTTGCGTCACAGAAGACGATTTGACCGCTGATCAGCGGGTTTATCAGCTATCGCAGCAACTCATGTGTCCGGTTTGCGACGGTCAGACACTCGATCAGTCGCAAGCTCAGTTGTCCGAGGACATGAAGGCCGTGATCCAAACCAAGATCGAGGACGGCGAGACGAACGCGGAGATACGGGTATATTTCGTGGAGCGATACGGCGAGATCGTTCTTGCTTCGCCAGAGGCTGGTGGATTCAATGTGATCGCTTGGGTGGTGCCGGGGCTCATTTTCATCGCCGGCGCATTGCTTGTGGGCAACGCATATCTGAACATGAAAAGGCGAGGCCGGTTGGTTGGTGAAGCTAACGCGGAACCCGAGGTGGAACGACCCAAATCTCCCTCGGTAGAGGCCGACCTCGATGAATACCTGCAACGGGCCGACCTTGAAATGGCAACGGCTTTGCGGGACGGTTCGTCGAATCGAATTGCAGATCCGGAATCTGAGGGTAAGGGTTAGTGGACCAGATCGGCACAACTGCGATTTGGCTCGGTTTCGCGGTATCTTTTTACGCCGTCGTTGCGTCGATCATCGGTGCCAAAGCCGCGATCCCCGAACTCGTCGTGAGCGGGCGTCGAGCTGTTTATATGTCGCTTCTCGCCGCTTTCGTGGCCGCCGTTGCGCTGATCATTGCGTTTCTCACGAACGACTTCAGCATCAAATACGTTGCGAATAACTCGAACTTGGTGATGGGGCGTGGTTACACGCTGGTTGCGTTCTATGCCGCGAACGAGGGCTCCCTGCTTTACATCACATTGGCGTTGGCGCTCATGTCGACCATCAGCGTGCTGTTCGCACCGCGTCGTTTTGCGGCAGCGATGCCTTACACGATCGCCATTTTGGGCGTTGTTTTGGCTTTCTTATTCGGCACGATGGCGACACTCGCCGACCCGTTTGAGACATCGGCGATTATGCCTCCTGATGGACGTGGAATCAACCCGCTGCTTTTGCACCCTGGAATGTACAGTCACCCGCCGTTGATCATGGCGGGGCTGGTCGGCATCACGATACCGTTTGCGTTCGCATCGGGAGCTTTGATTTCTGGTGAATACGGCGATGACTGGGTTGACATCGCGCGGGTATTCGCTATCGTCATGTGGGGGATTTTGGGAGTTGGGATGTTGCTGGGCGCGTGGTGGGCGTACACGATCCTCGGCTGGGGAGGTTACTGGAGTTGGGACCCGATAGAAAACGTGGCTTTCATGCCTTGGCTGGTGCTGACCGCGTTCATCCACTCGATCATGGTGCAAAGGCGGCGTGGGATGTTCAGGATGTGGAACATAGTGCTGATCAACATCGCGTTCGTTCTTGCTCAACTTGGAATGTCGATTAATCGAGGTGGCAGCGTTGTGTCGGTGCATTCCTTCGCGGAGTCGACGCTTGGTCTGCTCTTCTTGTCGTTTATGGCTTTGAGCGCGATCTTTGCGTTCGCGGTGTTCATTTGGCGATACCCTCGGCTGCGCAGCGAGCGCGCTATCGAGTCGTTCATGTCTAGAGAAGCGTCTTTCCTAGTCAATAATTTCCTTTTGCTAGTCGTGACATCGATCACGCTTTGGGGTGTGATTTACCCGGTATTTTCGAATTTGGCGAGGGACGTCGATGTGAGCGTGGCCGCGCCCTACTTCAATCGCGTCAACGGGCCGGTGTTGCTGTTGTTGGTCATCGTCATGGGCGTGGGACCGCTGTTACCTTGGCGGCGGAGCACAACCAGATCGTTGAGACGTTGGTTGGTGACGCCGTTGGTCGCGGCTTCGGGCGCAGTGATTGGCCTAGTAGCTGTTGGTATTTGGGAATTTTGGGCGGTCTTGGGATTTGCTGCCATCGTGTTCGCGGCGTTCGCGGTGTTTGAGGAGTGGTGGATGGGTGCGAAAGCCCGCGCGAGGAATTTGAATGAAAATCCGATCGTCGCTTGGTGGCGTCTGATTAAAGGCAATCGACCACGTCACGGTGGATACGTCGTTCACTTGGCCGTCCTATCCGTGGGTATCGGCGTGATCGGAACGCAGTTCTTTGATCAACGGTACGATGCGGCCATCACCTTTGGTGAGAGCTTGGTGATTGACGACTACCGCATCGAATACGTTGATCGACGCATTGACGACCGGCCTGACCGCCTCGCGCAATGGGCGCAGATCGACGTTTACGAAATCGATCCATCACAGTACGACGCGGAATTTCGCGCGGCTGACGGTGCCGGGAAATCCGGCTTCACAGTCCGTACCGATGCGAGACCCGGCGATGAGTTGGTTGGTCGACTGGAACCCAGCCACGAGTTCTTCCGTAATTTCAACCAGGTTTCGGTGCGTTCAGGTATCAGATCTAGCTTGATCGAAGATCTTTACGTGATTCCTAGGGATTTTCTGGAAATGGATGAGAACGATGACAAGGAACGCGTTTCCCTAGCGGTAAGCATCAACCCTCTTGCGGTGTGGTTATGGATCGCTGGGCCAATTTTCCTTCTGGGAACCGCGATCGCGCTATGGCCCCACCCGTCTCTTGAGCGTGCAACGAGGAGTGGTTTGGCGACAGGACGCCGTAGGGTCAACGCCGATCCGGTAGTGACCGATTCTTAGGACGAAGCAGATGGTGTCGGCACTGATAGGCATAGCGTTGGCCGCTGCGATACTCATCGTGTTGATGTACCCGTTCGTCAAGCGAATCAGACAAGATCCGACAGGAATAGATGAGGTCGACCGGGTTGCATCTGCCGAAACGCTGCGCCACCTCCTTTACCGCGAGCCCGTTACTTTGCGAAACGAATTCGAATCGGGGAACATCACGATCGAAGAGTACGAGGATCAAGTCGGTGAACTAAGAGTTGAGGCGGCACGTCTCATGCGCGAAAGGTCCGAACATCGACAGCGTCTGTTGGAAGCGGAACTCGCGCTCGAAACGGAGGTTCAACGGGTTAGGAATTTGCGCGCCCACGATGAAGTGAGGGATGGCGCAGAAAATGTTTGATGCTGCGCATACCGCCGTTTTGAGAGTCTTTCTGTTCGTTGTACTAACGTCTATCGCGACGACCTCGATTGCCGTTTCCTTCGAATTTGCGGCAGCACAAGACCAAGGAGCAACGAAGGTTATAACGGGGAAAGTCCTAAATGGTACGGCTGGTGGCGAACCACCTGCGGAGTTAACCGTGTTCGCACTCGTGATCGACGAAGGTGCCGAATCGATTGTTGAAAGAGTCGAATCGGTCACCGAGTCCGACGGATCTTTTGCGTTGGAGGTGCCGGCGGTTTCTGACGGACAGTTCTACCGAGTTGTCGCTGATGACGGCGTCTACACCCCTTATGTCGACTTCCTTGCCGAAGATGCGGACGAGGAGGTGACTCTGACCGTCTACGATCGAACCGCATCGTTAGACGAAATCTCGGTAACTTCGTATTCGATGGTGATTCCCGTAGTCGATGCTGCCAACAGGATCATCGGTGTACTGGCGGCTGTCAATCTTGTGAATTCTGGTGACGAGGTATACCTCGCTGATCTCACGGACCCTGACCTAACTGGGTTCAATTTGCTCAGATTCAACCTTCCGGTCGGTTACCAAGAACTTTCCGTCGAATCTGATCTCCCGAGCGGCAACGTGATGGAGATCAATACTGGGTTCGCCATCTCTAATCCAGTTCCGCCAGGCGAGTACAGCATGGTGATCAGCTACAGCGTACCGTTCGAAGGTGGTGTAATGACCCACCCGATGCGATTGCCCTTCGGCGCGGATTCCGTATCCATCCTTTTACCTGTAGGCGCGGGAGAGGTCACGGGATTGGGATTGACGAGGTCGCAGACCGTGACCATCGGCGACTCGGAATATATTCAATACGACGGTGCGAACTACGAACGCCGGGCTGAACTCGGGCTAGTGATCTCCGACCTGCCAAAACCGGATCTAACTTCACAGATCTCGGACTTCTTCGGCAGCGTCCAGTTCAGGATTGCAATTGTGGTCAGCGTAGCGTTGGGATTGGCAGCGGCAATTGCGTACGTCGTACTTATTGCCCGACGACAACGGCCCATTAAGGTTGGCGACGGCGCAGACTTGAATGTCGACGTAGACCCGAACAGGTCAGCGATTATCGCCGCGATCGCCGAGTTGGACGAGTTGCGAGAACTGGGCAAACTCGCTGAAGACGAATATCTCACCCGCCGCCAAAAGCTCGTTCGACAAGCCATTAGCACCGATGACGAATCGTAGGTGAGCCGTTG
Organism: Dehalococcoidia bacterium; assembly: GCA_965207515.1. Lineage (GTDB taxonomy): Bacteria > Chloroflexota > Dehalococcoidia > Lucifugimonadales > Lucifugimonadaceae > Bin127. Next base: position 917,862 of record OZ242286.1, read on the forward strand.
CCGAGCCGCAAGATACCCATCTTGGCCGTTGGATTGCCGCTATTGGTCTTTTTGGTGGTGCTGATCATCGGAATGCTTCAATCGAGCCGAGATATCGGACGGCCCGGCGTCAATGACACATTGGGCGAGGTCGCGGTCTCAACCGACGCGAACGCTGATTTTCTCGTCACGACACTCGACGGACGCGAACTGAGATTGAGCGATCTGAGAGGATCGATCGTGATGGTCGATTTCTGGTCCTCCTGGTGTCCGCCATGCCGTGCCGAGGCACCGATTCTGTCCGAGGCATACGATCGATGGTCGAAACTGGGAGTCGAATTCGTCGGGGTTTCGATCTGGGACGACGAGGATGACGTCCGAGCTTTCGTCGAACGACACGGAATTTCTTATCCAAACGCGGTAGATGAAGACGGCAAGATAGCGGTGGAGTTTGGTGTCCGTGGCATTCCTGAAAAGTTCTTCGTCAATCCCGAGGGTGAGATCGTGCGAAAGATCAACGGACCGAACACTTCCCAGTCTCTGGACGAGGTGCTGACGCAGATGAGCGATGCGGCTATCGGGATCGGCAGTGGGAATTAGAATCGAAAGGTTGATTTCTCAAGATTCGAACGGGTGATACATGCAACACAAGGGCTTCACACTCTGGTTCACCGGCCTATCCGGCGCCGGCAAAACGACAATCGGCGACATGATCTTGGAGCGGCTGCGCTCCAACGGTGCCAAGGCGGAGATATTGGATGGTGACGTTGTTAGGACGAATCTTAGCGTTGGGCTCGGTTTCTCGAAAGAGGATCGAGACACGAACATCCGCAGGATCGGATTTGTCAGTGAACTATTGGCGCGCAACGGCGTGATCTGTATAGTTGCTGCGATATCGCCATACAAGGCGATTCGCGACGAGGTTCGAGCGCAGCATGAAAACTTCGTCGAGGTTTTCGCTTCTTGCGAGTTGGACGCATTGATCGAACGCGACGTCAAAGGCCTCTACAAAATGGCTCTTGAAGGTCGAATCGAGAACTTCACCGGTGTTTCTGATCCATATGAACCGCCGACTGAGCCTGAGATCGTTTTCCGCTCAGATCTTGAGGTTCCCGAAGCCAGTGCCGAGAAGGTGTGGAACAGGCTTGTAGAGTTGGGGTTAATTTCACCTTAGGCGGCGCGACTGCCGAATCGTGGCGCCCCACGAAACCGCCGATGGATAGCGAAGAACGGTCGAAAGCGATGGAGGCGGCGTACAAGCTGCTTGAGACGCCGCGGGCTCATCTTCGGGTCAAGTTCGAACAGACCGAAGAATCGGTGTTGCTCTCGTATCGTGACGATGCGCTGACGGGCGTGGCGTTAGACAGTTCGGGCATCAACGCAGCATCGGCAATGGCGGTGGCTCTGGGAGTGGATGTTCCGCCGTCGGGAGATTCGGTGGAAGTATTGGCTTCGACTGGCCTGCTCTATCGAGTATTGGCGATTTCGGACTTGGATTTCAACAATTCGGCGTCGTTCGATTTAGCCAACCACCTCGTGAATGAAGCGATCGATATGCAACGCAGCTCGAGGCGCGCGGGTAGCGGAGGACAGCCGATGGAATTGAGTGAGTTGGAATCGGGCTTGGAGTTCGGCCCGTACGTCATCGACTTGTCCCAGTCTGATTCGCAGGGGTACATCGATGCGACGGGTGACGCCGGTACGTCGGATGCGTTTGGCGAGCGCGTCCACCCATTACACCTCGACGCGTTCGTGCTCAGCAGGTTGATCGAAGAGATCGGAATTGTTGAGAACCAGATCGAGACGGTACATGCCGGTCAGCAGATGACGGTGCAAAAGCAGGTTTGGCCTGGCGATTTGATAGTCGCCAACGCCACGTTGAAGAGTTGCTCCAACCGGCGAGGCAGCATCTGGGCGATTTTCGAGACTACTTTTACCGACGAAAGCGGTGACCGGGTCGCCGTCTCGAGTTCGACGATCATTATGATGCCGTGAGTGACGAGCCGCGGGAGGACGATTGAATTGAATCCACCACTCAAAGCTGGTGACGAACTGTCAGGATTTCGACGGGAGGTTACCCAAGACCGGGTGACGGCATACGCTCATGCTTCCGGCGACCACAATCCGATCCATCTCGACGAAGAATTCGCTTCAACGACACGATTCGGTCAGCGCATCGCCCACGGGATGCTGAGCTTGGCTTTTGTGTGGGAGATGATTTCCATCAACTACCCATCAACGTGGCACCACGGCGGGACCGTGAAGACACGTTTCACTTCGCCGGTTGTTCCGGGTGAAGAGGTCGTCGTGTCAGGGACCGTGAAACGATTGCGAGTTACCGATGGTCGCGAGTTCGTCGAATGCGACGTGTCTGTGACACGCCCCGATGGCGAAAAGGCACTTTCTGGTTCTGCTTCGATTCCGCTCGCGTAATTGGCCTTAACAGGGCTACGTATGCGATACGGATATACTATTGTGAGCGCCGCGAAGCACGTTTGCGCGGCGTTTTCATGTGTATCGGTATGGCGACCAGCACAAGACCCGGTATGGTGGTAGCGCTCGATGCTATGGGCGGAGACCACGGCCCGAAAGTTACAGTTCCTGCAGCTATTGAAGCGGTTGCGAAGGGCGAAGTCGCGGTGGCCCTTGTCGGAGACCCCGAAGCCGTCGCGAACGTGCTCGCTGAACATGGAGCGGGCAACCACCCACTTTTGCAAGTAGTGCCGTCGGACGGCGTCGTCGAGGAGACCGACAACCCAGCGATGGTGTTCCGCTCGAAACCGCGCGCTTCAATATTCGTGTGTTCCGGATTGGTGAAGATGGGCAAAGCCCACGGTTTCGTCAGCATGGGATCGACTGGGGCGTCGATAGCGGCCGCGACAGTCACTTACGGTACGATGTCGGGCATCGCCCGCGGATGTCTTGGCGGCCCGATCATCGGTTATTCGCCAAACACTGTGATAATCGACTTAGGCGCAAACATTGACATTCGGCCACAGCAGCTTGCCGACTTCGGGACCCTCGGTAGCGTGATGTCGAGGATCATCTACGGACAAGAGAATCCGCGTATCGCCCTATTGAACGTCGGATCCGAAGAAACCAAGGGCAACGAGCTAGTCAAAGAGACTAGCGAGCTATTGAAGAACTCGCCGCTCAACTTCATAGGTATGTTGGAGCCTTACGATCTGCCGCGCGGTCAAGCCGAAGTGGTTCTTTGCGATGGTTTCGTCGGCAATGTCGTTCTGAAACTCACCGAAGGACTCGGGAAAGCCATATCTGAGCACGTCGAGAAAACCCGCGGCGACACCGAACTGGCCGACGAGATATTTTCCATGACCAACCAATTGGCGACGTTCGGCGGCGGGCCGCTGTTAGGCGTCAATGGCATCGCCGTCGTTGGGCACGGCGCGGCTGCGCCGACTGGCGTTGCGACGGCGATTAAAACCGCCAAACACGTTTTTGACAACGATATCGTGGCCGCTCAGCAGAAGGAGTTGGCGGATCTCCATGCCTAGGCTTAAGTGAGCCAACGGACGAACCGCGGCTAAATCAAACCTTGGATCTGACTGATCAACCCCGAACCGCACTTGTGACCGGCGCCTCGCGAGGCATCGGTCGTGGGATCGCGATCAAATTGGCATCGATGGGTCACGCCGTCGCGGTCAACTACAACTCTCACGAGGGCGAAGCTTTGGATGTCGTTGAGGAGATCCGGGCTGCAGGAGGCACCGCGGAAGCGGTTGGTGGAAGCGTTTCGACTAAAGAAGGTTGCAAGCAGATTGTCGATGGCGCGGTAGAAGCTCACGGGCCGATCGACATACTCATCAACAATGCCGGTGTTATTTCCGACAACCTATTGCTGCGCATGAAAGACGAGCAGATCGAACACACGATCAACACCAATCTTTGGGGCACGATTAACTGCACTAGGTTGGTGGTGCCTGGTATGGTCCGGGGGCGATGGGGCAGGATCATCAATATTTCGTCCATCGTCGGCCTACGTGGCAACCTTGGTCAATCCAACTACTCCGCGTCGAAAGCTGCGATCCACGGCTTCACTTTTTCCGTCGCGAAAGAATTGGCGAAACGCAACATCACCGTTAACGTTGTGGCACCCGGATACGTGGCTACAGCCACTAGCGAAGTTATTTCCGATCGCGCACGCCAGTTCCTGCTCGATTTGATACCGATGGGCCGATTCGGGTACGTCGAAGAAATCGTCCCAATGGTTGCATTCCTCACGAAAGAAGAAGCTCGTTACGTGACTGGTGAGGTCATCAGGGTCGACGGTGGTCTGGCCATCTAGTGCTGCAACCGCTTCGTGAAGTGCCGTTCGAGGCGCGTTACCGGCCTCGACTCCAAATATTGTTCAAACATCCACGGGTCCGACGATGCCTCCGCAAAAGCCACTATCCGGCAAGACCGCATTGGTGACGGGTGGATCGCGCGGTATCGGGCGAGCGATCTGTCTCGAACTGGCTACCCGCGGCGCCGACATCTGTTTCAACTACCTGCGCAACCATGCAGCCGCCCGGCACGTCGAAAGTGAATTGTCGGACCTCGGCGTTCAAGCGATGCGACATCGGGCTAACTTGGCGGACGACACCGCGACTGAAGCGTTTGTGCAAGCTGTGGTTGAACGCTTCGGAAAGATCGACGTTTTGGTCAACAACGCCGCGTCTGGTGTCATGCGCTCCTCCACGGAACTGAGCGAGAAACATTGGGATTGGACTCAAACGATTAATGCCAAAGCGCCATGGAGATTGGCGACGATTGCATCCGATCACATGCCTGAAGGTTCGAGAGTCATCAACATATCTTCACCAGGTTCGAGCCGCGTACTGCCCCAATATTTTCCGGTAGGGGTGTCCAAAGCGACGCTCGAAGCAGTCACGCGTTACATGGCCATCGATCTGGGTGCCAGAGGGATCGCAGTCAACGCGGTGTCCGCCAGTTTTGTTGAGACCGATGCCTTGGACGCATTTCCCGAAGAATTGGGTATTCGAGAAGTGGCCCTACGCCCGACTCCGGCCGGACGCACCGTAACGCCCGAAGACGTCGCGCGCGTGGTGGCGATGCTGTGTACGCCGGATGCAGAGATGATCCGCGGGCAAGTGATCACGGTGGACGGCGGCGAGATGCTGATGCATCGCTAAAACCGGTTGGATAGCCGGTATGGTCGGGGAGGCGGGGATCGAACCCGCGACCTCCTGCTCCCAAAGCAGGCGCGCTTCCTCTGCGCCACTCCCCGTGATTCCAATACTATGATTCTATGCTCCGGCAGTTTCGATACCGGTGATCGGCCGCGCAAATGCGTATCGTCTGCGACCTACATCTTCATTCCCGTTACTCGCTAGCAACTAGCCCCAAATTGGACCTGCGCAGTTTGGCGGCAGCGGGACAACGCGTCGGTATCGACCTGCTTGCTGCGCCCGATTTCACTCATCCACTTTGGCGCGACGAGATGCGTTCGGAGGTGATCGAAACCGGAAGCGGTTCAGGGATATTCGCAGGATTCGGGCGAAACTTTCTGCTGATGAGCGAAGTCTCGTGTATCTGGAGGCACGAAGGCATATCGCGGCGTGTTCATTTGTTGGTTGCGGCGCCTGATTTTGACGCCATCGATAAGATGTCTAGATCATTCGAGGCTCTGCAAAACCTCGAAGCTGATGGCCGGCCGATACTCAAGATTCCTGCGCGTGACCTATTCGAAATAGTTCGGGACGCGAACCCTCGCTGCGAGGTCATACCGGCGCACGTGTTTACGCCCTGGTATGGCGTGTTCGGCGCAAAGTCGGGGTTCGATTCGTTTGAGGAGTGCTTCGGTGACACCGCCAGTGAAATCCCCGCTGTGGAGACCGGTTTGTCAAGCGATCCTTCCATGCACTGGTCGGTGCCTGATTCGAGTCAACGTTCCATCGTCTCGTTCTCGGACGCGCACTCCGTGGCGTCGCTCGGACGCGAAGCCACGGTGCTCGATGTCGTTGAGATGACCTACGACGGCGTGATCCGAGCGATGCGTGAACGGAACATCGTCGAGACTTACGAATTTCATCCGGAACACGGCAAATATCATCACGACGGCCATCGGAAGTGCGGTATACGGATGCATCCGGCCGAGTCCGGCGAGGTCAATGGCGTTTGTCCGAAATGTCACCGTCCGATGACTTTAGGGGTGCTGAACCGGTCCGAAGCAATCTCTGTTGGAAACGCGATCCGACCTGTCAAAGGCGATGACGGCAGCCTGTTCCATCCATCCGGTCGACATGCACCGTACCGGCATTTGATACCACTTGCGGAGGTTTTGGCGTACACGTTAGTTGTGGGCAAGGCGAGCAAGCGCGTCAAGTGTGTTTACAATGCGCTAATCAATGCGATCGGCAGTGAGTTCAACGTGTTGCTGGGCGCAACCGAAGATGACATCTCGAGCGTCTCGGGCAACCCAGAAATCGCGCACGCGATCGTTGATGCCAGGCATGGCAACGTAACGGTCGATCCCGGTTACGATGGCGTTTACGGTTCAGCAATACCCGCGCACTCCAAACCTGAAACATCTATGAAAACCGCTCATTCTTGACGAGGAAACCGAACCGTGAAAATTGATTCCGTCAAAGCTGTTTACCCAAACTACCGCAACGTCGTCTCGTCTTGGCGAACGCACCTGTGGCAAATCGTGGTTGAGGTTAGAACCGACGTGGGAGTCACGGGATTCGGTTACGGTGGTGGCGGTTTGGCGTCTTTGCCAATCGTCAACGGGCATTTCAATGAGTTGATCAGCGGCGCGAGTTTGGACTCCCCCGAAGACGTGTTTCGGATTTGGGATCGTCTCTACTACGAGTCGATCCCATACGGTCGAAAAGGCATCGCGATGATGGCCCTGAGCGGCGTCGACCTAGCCCTTTGGGACGCGCTGGGCAAAGCCGAAAACCGTCCGGTGGCGGAACTCATCGGAGGCGTTCGCAAACCATCGATCGAGGTCTACGCAACTGGCCCCGACTCAGAGTGGTACGCGGAATTGGGCGTATCAGGTCAGAAGCTCACGCACCGTTGGCACGGGACGACTGATGATGCGGTGGCGTCAGCCGAGGCGGCTCGCGAGATTATGGGCAACGACGCCAAGCTGATGTTCGACGTTTACATGTCTTGGGACGCGGAAGTCACGCTGAAAATGGCAGATGCGCTGGCTGAATTCGATATCTATTGGTTCGAAGACGTTCTCACGCCCGATGATCTATCGGAGCTAGGCTCGTTGCGCGGAGAGATTTCACCCATCAATCTCGCTGGAGGCGAACACGAGTTCGGGGTCGTCGGTTTTCGTGAGATCGCCGAGCATGGCGCGTACGATATCTGGCAACCAGATATCACTTGGTGCGGAGGGATTACGGCGGGACTGCGAATCTGCGAGTTGGCACGCAAGAATGGGGTGCCTGTGGTACCGCATAGAGGTGGCGAAGTTTGGGGGTTGCATCTGATCGCGGCGAACGATGCGTGCGATGATTTAGCGGAGATGGTGATGGGGGCACGGGATGCTGCGATTGACGAATTGTGGATTGGAAATCCGTCGATCGAAGGTCGTCGAATTGCGGTTAGTGATGGGCCAGGGTTTGGCGTGCAGTTGAACGACGAGATGTTGTGAATCAGTCCCGTACCGGGTCCTACTCGCTCGTCGATCCTTCGCAGAAACGGATGTTGAGTTCAGGGAAGTCGTTGCCGAGTGGACGGTGCCTCAATCCTTCGGGTATGCACCCACTAAACTGATTACCAGCAATTTCCAACCAAGTCAGGGGTAAACGATCTAATTCAGTCGGAAGCTCACCGCTGAGGCGGTTGTCTTTCAAAACCAACGTCATCAATTTGGGAAGGTCATCGAGCTCCGACGGAATCTCGCCGCTCAACTCATTGTTGCCTAGACTCAGAATGGTCAGATTGGACAGGTTGCCAAGCTCGGGCGGAATCTCGCCGCTGAGCTGGTTGTTGTCCAATGCTAGTATCGTCAAATTCGAGAGGGTGCCGAATCTGGACGGAATCTCACCAGTCAATTGATTATCGTGTAAATACAAAAGCTCCAAACTGGAAAGATCTCCTAGTTCAGCGGGTATCTCGCCATGGAGCTGATTGCCCTGGATGACCAACAACCTCAGTTTCGGAAGATGTCCTAACTCAGGCGGGATTGTGCCGCTCAACTCGTTGTTGGAAAAATTTAGGATTTCTAGTTCGGACAAGCTCCCGAGCAAATCGGGTATTTCACCGTTCAGAAGGTTGGCGCTGAGGCTCAACCAAGTGAGGCTGGATAGTCTACCGAATTGTGGCGGTATGTTGCCACTCAATTGGTTGCTATCCAGAGCCAGTGTCTTCAAATTGGACAGGTTGCCGAGTTCCGACGGAAGTTCACCACTCAGCTGATTTCCCCACAAATTCAAGTGCTCCAGGCTGGAAAGATCCCCGAGCTCAGCGGGGATCTCGCCACTCAGTCCGTTTTGGTCGATTGTCATATCAATAAGGCTGGATAGTCTACCGAATTGTGGCGGTATGTTGCCGCTCAATTGGTTGCTATCCAGAGCCAATGTCTCCAGATTGGACAGGTTGCCGAGTTCCGACGGAAGTTCACCACTCAGCTGATTTCCCCATAAGATCAAGTGCTCCAGACTAGATAGGTCCCCGAGCTCGGCAGGGATCTCGCCACTCAGCCCATTGTCGTCTAGTGACAGATCAGTGACTCTGCCGCCGGCATCAGTGACTACGCCGTACCACTCCCCAATCGGTTTATCGCTCAACCAATTGGCGCTATTAACCCAGTTCGAACCGCCTGTAGCGTTGTAGAATGCGACCAGAACTTCCCGATCCGATGTTGGATGTTCGACAACCTCTTGCGTGACCGGTGTGGGCGTTTTGGTCGCGATCGGTATAGGCGTCGCTGTAGGGAATGGAGTTGGCGAATTGGTCGGCGTTGGTTCGTCATCGACCGCGACGCGATTGCGGGGCGCTACGGTCGGAGGGCCCTCGGTTTCACAGGCAGCGACGACGACAAAAAGTATCGCCACGGTAAGAATTACTGCCGATGAATAGTTAAGCCATTTGAAAGACATGGCTAAATATTAAGTCTTCGAAAATCTCCAAGAATTGACTTATGGTTTCGATGGTCGAAAGTGGCTGGCTCAACCTTTCAATGATCTGACAATCGCTTCGCAGGCTTGGCGATAGATGATGGCGTCGACGTTGATGGAGATGTATTGGATGCCTAGGTCGATTAGCCACTTGCCCATTTCGACGTCTTTCGCGTAGGACCCTACTGCTCTACCCTGCGCGCGAGCCTTCGCGGTAGCGTCTCTGAGAGCGGTTTCGACTATTGGGTTGCGGACATCGCCTGGATAACCGAGTGACTGAGAGATGTCGTACGGGCCGAGGAAGAGCACGTCGATCCCATCGACGGTCATAATCGCTTCGAGGTTATCGAGGCCTTTCTTGCCCTCGATGTGGACTATTGTCATCGTCTCGTCGTTTTGTCGATCGGTGTGGCCTTCGCCGTCGTTGTCGAAATAGTTGCCGGCACGGGTGAAAATCGATAGGCCCCGCTCACCGAGTGGTGCATATTTTGCGGCGTGAACCACCGCTTCGGCATCAGGAATCGAATTGATCTGCGGGACTTGGACGCCCTCTGATCCGATATCCAATGCTCGCAGAATCAACCGCTCGTCGTTGTCCCCTACCCGGATGATCGGCGCGACGCCGACGCCTTGTGCGGCGATCACCAAATCGGTCGCCGATTCTTGAGAGATCGGTCCGTGTTCGGTGTCAATGATGCAGAAATCCATGCCGGAATAGCCCAGAGTGTCGATCATCGTGACGGAAGGCACGATTACGAACGGTCCGACGACGGTTTCTCCGGCTTGAAGTCGCTTCTTAAGATTTCCGCGAATTGGCATTTTTCACCTGCTCCGATTGATGTTCGTTTTGGGTTCAAACCACGATGAGTGGCACAAGGCTTTCGGCGGTCGTGATGCCGCCATGCATCGATTGTAAAGTCACTTCTTCTTCAGAATCGGAGGCGTAGATCGACCACCGTCCGCGAGACAAGGCGAAGAAGTCGCCCATGCGGGCGCGCGCTGCGTCTGAGATAAAGCTTGTCGGACCGAAGAGACCCATGTCGATCGCGTCTCGGCTTGGCGTCAAGGTGAAACGGTCGCCCAATCCGGCATCGAACAGGTCTTGAAAGGCTTCACCCGAGCCGTTCTTCACGTGAAAGAACAAGGTTCTGGGTTCACCGGCCGGAACGCAGGTTAGGTGCTGGCTCAACGGCGCCGAAGGGGTTAGGGTCATCCACACATCGTCTGGGCTGTCAAGGTGGCCGTGATCTGCGGTTACTATGAACCTGGCTTTCCCGTCTAGCGTCGTGCCGAGGGCTTCAACGAGCGCGGAGGCTTGAAGGACTGCGGCACGGGTGTATGGGTGGTTTACACCATAGGAATGCGCGATGCTATCGACGTCAGTCCAATAGACGTAAGTGAATGACTTGCTTGCGGTCCGCTCGATGACGTCCTGCACCATCGCGCAGATCTCGCCGATCGGGTCATCATCCTTCGCAAAACCTAACGTAGAAGTTTGTCCGTACATCGATGTTGTGGTGGTCGCTGCCAACTCCTCATTCACGACGAAGGTGAAGGTACCAAGTGCTCTGAACGGAATTGGCGGCGTGAACAGCATCTCCATTGGGCTAAACCCGACTTGGTCCAACGGCTGTCCAGTCCGGGTCAGTCTCCAAGGCAGCGGTTGGATCCGCTCTCCCAGTCGTGGAATGTGCACGTCCCAACCAAGATTGCCGTGTGTGCCTGGCCACCTGCCAGTGGCAAGCGACATCAGATTTGGTCCAGTCGAAGTGGGAAGCGTGGAGCACATCGTCATTGCAATATTGCGTCGCACGTACGACTCTTCGGGCAATGTGTCCACGAAGTTCATACCAAACCCGTCGAGCAACAGGAGTACGATGTGGTCGGGTTGTCCGATAACCCGATCCAGTACGACTGATGCCGCTTGCGTCGCCTCATCGAAGGTGTTGGGATCGAGTACACCTAATGATTTCCCAAGTGCATACCCAAGTGCGGCGTGGTTAGGCGCGTCATGTTCCGGGATAATGGCTTCGAACTCTTCGTCGATAGATGCGATCAGGTCGGCTCTGCTGTTGATCATTGAATGATTACCGCTTTTTGTCACGAGTACCTTTGTGAAGCACTCATTTCAAGAATAATCCGCTCCACACTTATTGAACACGGTCGAGTCGTACCCTGAAGAAATGCCCAATTTGAACTCCAAAGCGATGGTGATGTTCCTTGGCACAGGAACATCCGAAGGCATTCCACGTGTGACCTGTCTTACGGCTGATCCGCCAACGTGCCCAGTGTGCACCGACGCTATGCGACCGGGCTCGAAAAATCGCCGACGCAACACGGGGATCGTCATCCAGCGGGAACAGGATGACGGCCCACCGATCAATATTCTGATCGATGCTGGCAAGTTCTTCTACCAGGCCGCCATCGAGTGGTTTCCCAAACACGCGATCCGATCCCTCAATGCGGTTGTCCTGACTCATGCCCACGCTGATTCGGCGGGCGGCTTAGACGATCTGCGTGACTGGACCAATACGATGCGTTTCGCCCGGGGCGATGAACATGCCGCCCTGCTGGCGCGTGGTCGCGACGCTCGGATTCCGATCTACTTGCGAGATCAGGATCTCGACATCGTGTCCAAGACTGCTTACTACCTCGTAGATCGAACCCAAATGACAAGCGGCGGGACCGTAGCTGTATTGGATTTCCAAACAATCGACGATGATCCGATCGATGTCTTCGGGACTACCCTAACGCCCTTGCCAGTACCTCATGGCCCAGACTATACGTGCAACGGTTACCGCATCGGTGATTTCGCATATATCTCCGACGCGTCAAAGGTTCCCGACGATGTGCTCAATATGATCGCAGACGTGGACACGTTGGTGATCGACGCTCTGCGAACGGAACGCACACATGGTTCGCACCTAACGATGGAACAGGCCGTGGATTATGCCAAAATCATCAGGCCGGGACGCACGTTGTTGACCGATGCGGCTCACGGGATTGACCACTATGCAATGAACGCGAGGCTACGCGAGCCAAAGTTTAACGACGGGCTTGACATCCAGTACGCGTACGACGGGATGAGTATCCAGATCTCGGTTTAGCCACTAAAACCGATACCGTTTTATCGACTAATCGTTCGCACCGCGTTCTGCGCGGTATTGAGCGATAACTGCATCGTCCGGAGGGTAGTATTTGCCCGGCGTCAGATTTTCCTTATCGAGCCGCGCTCGGATCCACTCTTCGAGATCGTCGTATTCGATCGCCTTTTGCGCAATGTCGGGTGCAACGTAACGAGGGATGCAAACCACGCCATCGTCGTCTGCGACGATGTAATCGCCTGGTTTTACCAGGACACCATCGCAATTCACTGCGTCGTTCGTGGAGTACGGAGTGCCGATCCGCGTGCCGAGGTTCGATGTTTTGTCGTATCCGTACAACGCGATCCCGTAGTCCTTGACGGTATGCATGTCGCGGATGCCTCCATCGCACACCAAGCCGTCAACGCCACGCTGTTTTAGTCGAAGGAACTTGATGTCGCCTCCAATTGACATCAGCTTGGTGCGCATCGATTCCATGACGATAACGTCGCCCGGTCCGGCGAGTTCAAACGCTGCGTATTCAGGGGATTCTTCTCCGCCAGGTTTCTCGGCCATGAGGTCTGCGCGAGCCGGTAGAAATCGGACGGTGATGGCGCGAGCGACAAGACGCACGCCAGGGTTCATCGTCCTGATGTTAGGCATATAGATATAACGCGGATCGTGGCCGTTGCGAGCCAGTATGTCGATGACGGCGGTCGAATTGACCGTTTTGAGTTTTTCGATGGTCTCGCGGTCGAGGACGTGATCGGGGGTCGGTTCTATGATCGCCAATTTGGTTAAATCCTGTTAGGGGTCGATTCGTTCACCAACTGAAAATTTTAGCCAACACTGGATTTCAATCGTCGCGTTTTCCCCACTCTCCTGCAAACCGCTGCATCAGACGCGTGATGTTTTGGGCACCGAGGATGAAATCTTCGGGAATTATAGCGAATTTTCCCCAAAGCCTGCGAAATCCGCTTTGAGAATCACGCTTCCTCCGGTTCACGATATTTCTTGAGATACTCCCATTCGTGTTCCTCGCGGCGTGGCGAGTTCACAATCACCTTGACGACGTTCTCGAACGTGTCGGGTATCGGTTCGGGCCATACCTGTTCGCCCTTGCGCTTGCGTTTCGACTTGGGTTGGTCAGTCACGACGAGACTCCTCCTACGGCGTAATTCCCATCATCACCAAAGGAACAGCAGGCACACTTCGCCCCTGCCTGATTATGTTCAACAAATCGCGCTCGTAATATGGAACTCCAGACGACATCTGGCGCTCCATTGACTTCATCGGCAGTATCTCGACACCTACATCAATTGCGTCGGATACGAAGAAACTCATGTGTTTGACGAATATGTCGTGAGGGACGAAGGCGTACTTGCCGAATTGAACCTCGACTCCCACTCGTTGCTTGACGAAATCGGTGTGGTTTGAAGTCGATATAGGCTCCAATCCACGATCCGCGATAGCCTGTCTTTGATCCGACGCTGGCAAGTGCCATATCTTGCTCATCAAATCGCGGTCTGCCGTCACATAGAATTCACGCGATTCGGCGTGCCAACCTCTTGCGTTGAACCCAGCTTCGAATGATTTGTTCAGATCCCCAGGAGAATAGAGCATCTGCCCACGTCGCCTCCGCTCGCGTGAGACTTTGGTACGACACGCTTCAGCGTCTATTTCGCCGATAACGTCTTCGATCTCGGCAAGCAGTTCGGGATGATGCACGAGAAGGTATTCCCGTCCGTTCAGGTGAGAGTAGACCGCTCCGATTTGCATCAATGGCCCCCGTTGCGGATATTCGGGTCATAAACAGGTTTTCCCATTGGACGCATATTCAAAGTGCCATTCCACAACGCCTCGACCCGTTCCCACGCGATATCAACGTATTCCTGCACGATATCGCAACCAAAGCCACGCCTGCCGTGTTTCAACGCCGCAACGATCGATGAACCGACGCCCATGTAAGGATCCAAAACACAGTCATCGGGATTCGTCATCGATAGGACGAGACGCTCAACTAGTTCGATAGGGAACTGGCAAGGATGCACAGTCTTTTCTGGGTGATTGTGTTTGACGTTTGGAAACTCCCAAACGTCACTAGGATTTTTACCTTTCGGGTTGCCAGACAGCAACCCGACTTTCGGTCCTTTGAAGTAGCGTTTACCGGGATATTTGGAGGGCACACGGATAGGATCTAAATTCCAAACGTAAGAATCACTTTTCGTCCACCAATTGATGGTCTCATAACGACCAGACAATCGTTTGCGAGCATGAAGCCCGTGTCCGAAGTGCCAAATGATACGGTTGCGGAGACGAAGCCCGTGTCTTCGAAACACGGGGAACAAAATCGTATCCAAAGGGATAATCTCACCGTTGTCTACGAAATTCCCGACTTGCCAACATAACGATCCGTCATCCGCCAAGAGCCTTACACACTCACTAATGACTCGGCTTTGATGCCCGATATAATCGTCGACCGATAGTCTGGTTTCATATTCCTTGTTCAGATTGTAGGGTGGCGAGGTGACGATCAACCGCATCATCCCATCATCCAAACTGTTCATGAAGCCAAGATTGTCTTCTTTAACCATCTTGACCAGATGGTCTTGGACGATCAACGCTACACCTGGACGAGTCGGGGTTGGTGTGTGTGTTTCGGACCCGTCAAGTCCTTGTAGCGCAGACGCTTGCCGTCCATGCCTGCAATGATGTTGACGATCTGATCTTCGGTGTCCAGCGGTCGGTCGTTGTGCCTGCCTGCGAACTCGTTGATGTAACGTCCGAGATGCTTTTCGGACATGTGATGATAGGTACCCTGATAGCCGCGTTTCAGGCTTGCCCAGAACGACTCCACGCCGTTCGTGTGCGCCATACCGCGAACGTACTCGCCTACCGAGTGCTTGACCGACTCGTGTTTGCGGTTGATGCCGACGTACGCGCTTGCTTCGTCGGTGTAGAGAATCGCATCCGAGTCGGTGTTGGAACGAACGAACGATTGGATCGTCGGCTTGTCGGTTGATTCCACAACCTCGGCTTTGACGTTGCCGCTTTCGCGTTCCTTCATGCCGACTACCGCAGTCTTGCCGACGGCACCGCGTCCCGCGTTGAGTTTCTTGGACTCATGCTTGTTGCGCTCTTTGCCGCCGATATAGGTTTCGTCTGCTTCGACAGTTCCGCCGAACAACCCCTTGCCGCTGTCCCACGCTTCACGTATGCGGTGAGACAGATGCCACGCCGTAGTATACGCCACATCAAGATCGCGATGCAGTTTCATGGACGATTCGCCCTTGAGGTTCGTGGTCAGGATGTAGATAGCCAACGCCCAATCTCCGAGTTTGAGATTGGAACTGTGCATCAGCGTGTCTGTCTTGACGCTGAAATCGTGGCGTGTAGGCTTGCCCTTGCATCGCCACTGACGCGGCGCGTCTGGCTTGGTCTTGCGCTCCGACACTTTGTCGGTGCCGCAACGCGGGCAACTGATTCCGTCTGGCCAACGCGCATTGATGAAGAGTCGCTCGGTGCGTTGCTCGTCGCCGAAACGCCGTACCGCCTGCTTGATGGACATGCCCTTGCGATAGGATTTGCCGGGGGCTTTCTGTGTTGTCGTCATAGTTAAGTATTTTACCCAAAATGACAGGGTTTGTCAAGCGGATTTCGCAGGTTTTGGGGAAAATTCGCTATAATTCCCAAATCTTCGACCGTGATATTTTCGTTTGGCGCGTGAATCTTATGGGTCGGGTGGTCAATCCCTGCGGATGTGATAGGTATGCCCAGTACCCCGCCGAAGTCGTACATGGGTCCCGATCCTGCCATCGTGGGATAGATGACCGCAGGTTTGCCGTATGTATGCTCCGATGTTTGGATGGCCATTTGCGCCCATTTGGACGACATGTCCGTGCGGAAGGGGTGTACGCCGCTGGTGAGATTTAGTTCGACGTTTTCGAAGCCACGTCGGTCGAGGTGGCGACGCACCTTGTCGAAAATGTCGTCGGGGCGCATGTCGGGGACGAGACGGAAGTCCATCTTCGCACTGGCTGTAGCCGGCAAGACTGTCTTCATGCCCTCGCCTTGGTAACCGGAATCGAGGCCCGCGATGTTGGCCGTAGGCATGAACAAGTGCTTGCGCGGCAGGTCTTCTGATCCGAGCCCGGACACGAACGAAGCATTGCCGAATGTTTCGCGCCATTCGTCCGAGTCATCCGGCAGGTTTGCGAGAGCGTTGTCTTCCTCTGGGGTAGAGTCCCGAACATCGTCGTAGAAACCTTCGACCAAAATTCGGTCATCCGTCGGGTCTTTGATCGAGTTGAGCGCGTTCACCAGCGTCCATGCCGCAGACGGCAAAACGGTTGCGTACGATGAGTGCGCGTCGCCGTTGAGCAGTGATACGGAAAGTTCGACCGCCAGAACGCCTTTCAGCCCTAGGTATATGAGTGGGTGATTTTGCGCGTTGCGACCTCCGCCTTCCCAAATGCAGGCGTCAGCCGTCAATTTGGCTTTGTGGTTTTCGATCAAACCAGGTAGGTTAGGCGATCCCGACTCTTCCTCGCCCTCAGCAAAGATCTTCACGTTGCAAGGAAGACCGCCCCATTCTGCTTTGAACGCGTTTACGACGGCCAATCGTGCGGCGATGTTTCCTTTGTCGTCGGACATGCCGCGACCGTAGAGCCGGTCGCCAACGCGCGTCGGTTCGAAAGGATCCGTTTCCCATAGCTCGATAGGGTCTGTTGGTTGAACGTCGTAATGTACATACAGCATCAACGTCGGTGGTTCGGCATCCGCATCGTCGATACCAGCGATCTGCCTCGCTCGTTTGAACGCTTCGGGGTCGGCTGGAGCGTACCCGTAAACCGAAGGTAGACCGTCGTTTGGAGCGTCAAGAATCGCGGATGCGAAGCCGTGATCCGTGAAGATATCGGCAACTAACTGCGGCGCTTTGTCGAAACCCAATCGCTGAGCCGACACGCTGGGTTGCCGGACTAGCTTGAAGAGGGTTTCCAGCGCACCATCAACGTTGTCTTCGATGTGTCGAAGTACAGAGTCCATTTGGTGCTCCTAGTCGGAAGAAGGAATCCTACTCGATTGCCCCCGGCATCCCGGGTTCGAGAGGTACGGCTTCCGGCGGGACCCCGCCTGCGAGGAAACCGCCATCGACAGTGATGGTCTGCCCGTTAACGTAATCGCCCAGGTCAGATGCCAAGAACAGGCACGCGTTGGCGATGTCGCGTGGGACGCCCCCACGCTGATTGGGAATGTAGTCGCGGGCATAGTCCACATACCCTTCAAGTTTGCCCCTTAGATGTTCTTCCTCGGGAGGAAGTACACGGCTGTCGATGTATCCGGGTGCGACGCAGTTCGAGGTGATTCCTGTGCCAGCGAGGTCGAGGGCCATGCTCATCGCCATGCGGTTAAGTCCGACCTTGACCATGCCGTAAACGGTGTCCTGAGGCCATGCCCGATAACTATGCACGCTGGATATGGATATGACTCGACCGCCGCTGCCCTGCTTGATCATCTCTTTGACTGCGCGTTGGGAACAGAACAGATATCCCTTGAGTGCGTGTCCCACGAGGAAGTCCCAGAACTCTTCGGTGATGTTCACAAAGTGGGGATCCGCAGAAGCGACGGCGTTGTTAACCAAGACATCGATCTGCCCATGCGCTTCGAGGAATTCGTCGAACATTCGGTTGCGGTCGTCGGTGTTTCCAATATCGGCTTGGTGCCAGCTCGCTTTCCTCCCCATTCCCTCGATTTCCGCGATGATGCAGTCAGCGTTCTCGTCTCGCTCAACGTCATTGATCCCGACATCGGCACCATTTTCAGCGAAGACGCGAGCGATACCTGCGCCGATGCCGCGGCGCGATCCGGTTATGAGAGCTTTTTTGCCTTTGAGCAGGTCCATGTCGTGTTTTCCTTATCCCGACGGGGCAATGACTTCGGTTATCGTTTTGATGCCAACTTTAACGCCAATTCGATGGCGGATTGCACATTCGGCAAACGGTACTCGCCGTCACCGAGTTTGTCAGCCGCCAATCGAGAGAACAGAATGCTTGCTTCAGTGACTTCAATGCCGGTCGCTTTTTGTACGGCGTATGCGTATGCGCCCAACTGTGGAATATATGGTTCCGCCATCTCCTTGATCGTGCGGTCGAATGTGCGATCGGTTTTGAAGTCAGCGATGCCAAGCGTGTTGTCCGATTTGCGATATATCAGATCGACACGCCCTTCGATCGTTTTCGTAGAACCGTCTGTCACGCTGATTGGAACGGCGACGGGTGTTTCGATCCAGATTTCTTTGGGCTTGAGCGACGCGGCGTTCTGAAGCAACGGCGACCGTAGAGATGCCAACGTCAGCCGGGCGACCTCTTCGGCGTTGCCAACTACACCGTGTTTTTCGGCTTCGTCTCGGGCGATCGAATCTATGTCGAGATCTGACGTTTCGATCATCCTCTGGATCGCAGCGTGGACGGCGCTACCGATGTTGGTCGCGGCGCGGCCGCGACCGGTCAAAGTTTCGGAGTCCCGTATCGGAACTTCGTCAGATTTCTCAGCAGAATATACGGCAAGTTCCTTGGCATCGTCATCCTTCAGATTGGATGGTGTCAACCAAGATCGGGCAGCCGCGTCAGTCATAATCCGCCGATGTTCTTGGGTCCAAGCCATTTCGTCGATGATCGGCTGGACACCCTCTGAGGGTCGTCGGATCGAATCAGGCTTGAAGTTACGCGATTCCCATTCCTCAGGTACTGCCGACCACAACTCTTCTTCGGTGCCGACGAATTTCTCGATCTGGGCTGCCATTGATCTGGTATCGTTTTCCTTCCGGGACTTGCTCACAAAAAGGTAATCTCGAGCGCGGGTGCATGCTACGTAGTGCAGCCTCGTTTTCTCCAGCTCATCGGCAGCAGCATTGTGTTCGAAGAGCTCCGGGTAGTTTTCGGTTTGAAAATATCCTTCTGGCTGGTTTCCTCCGAGACGGATCGCGATCCGATCTCCGTCGTGCGATTCCTTTTCCCAATTGATCAATAGCGGAGGGCTGCTATGCCTGCTCGAACCGCACAGGTCGGCGAGGATGACGACAGGGAATTCGAGGCCCTTGGAGGCGTGCATCGTCATGAATCTGATCTTTCCCTCATCGAATTCGAGTGAAGGTTGCTCGCGAATCGAATCGTTCGATTCTTTAAATTGCGCGAACCTCGTCAGACATTCCCGAAGCGAAGTTGCCCCTTCTTCCGTGAAACGGCGTGAGAGTTCGACCACCAAATCAAGACGGCGCAATCCTGGCGTGGGATCATCTTCCAAAAACATCAACTCACGGCCTTGCCGTTCCCGTATGAATCGTTCCATCAGCGCGGGCGGTTGTAGACCGTCGCGAAGAGTGTTGAAGCGTCTCAAGACTTCCATTGCGGAGCGAACCGTTTCAACATGTGGGTCGCTAGGGAATTCAGCCACGCAAGAAAATGTCCCTCCCGTTTTGGCCCAGTGATAAAGGTCTACATCTGAACAGCCGAAGTAAACCGACTTCAAGGCGCCGACCGTCGAAGGTTGATCAGATGGATCATCGATCGCGGTAAGGCAGTTTAGGAGGTCACGGAACTCCTGTGTCAACAACACTTCGGCACCACCAATTTCCGCGGCATAGGGCAGATTGAGTTGATCGAATACTCGAGTGTAGGTCTCCCAATTCGTGCGAGCGCTGGTTAGGACTACGATGTCGCCGGCTCGCGAATTCCTTTTGTGTCCGTCATGACGATCCCGAACTATCAGTGCGCCGTCGCATATCGCGCTCGCGATCGACGCGACAATCTCGGCGTCGGACGTCCTGACCTTTGACAGCGAATATCCCACCATTGATTCACCGAAGTGGAAGACTTTACCAAAATCGTCAGGCTGCGCGGTCTCGGCAGCCATCTCCAACGGTATCCAGTCGGCCTGGCCGGCCTCGGACGGCATCCAAGCGCCGAAGACATGGTTGACCCATTTGATGATGGCGTCCGTAGAGCGCCGGTTTTCCTTTAAGGTCAGGTGTTTTCCCCCGGCGTTGTCATTGAGCACCTGGTCTCTGACGGCTTGGCTGACATTTACCTGGGCGCCCCTAAATCTGTAAATCGACTGTTTAGGGTCTCCAACGACGAAGAGTGAACCGGGCGCTATCAACTTGCCATCGGGCGGAATCGTTAGCAGTCGCACAAGTCTGACTTGATCGGGGTTCGTATCTTGGAATTCGTCCACCAGTACGCGTCGATAGACGCTTTGAATCCTTCTGCGGATACGTTCGTTTTGCTCAAGCATCTGGATGAGCCAAGTCATACCGTCGTAGTACGTGACAGTTCCGGCTCGCCTTCGTTCTTCGACTATCGTGCTGACAAAATCTAATGCGTATTCGATGAGCTCGTTCGTTGCTGCTTGGCGAGATGCGTCGCGCGCCAATTTGACCTCGTCGACGACGGCCTGCAAAGCTTCAACGGCTTGAGCCTTGCCTTCGCGACCTCCCCAACTCCTAATCCGTCCGCCGCTAGACGTGGTTCCCGGCCACGTCATCAGCAGATCGTCTGCCTCGTCTTCGTTTTCTACATCACAGCCATCGATGAACTTCTCGTACCACTCCAAAACCTCTACGAATTTGGCGTAGAGACTATCGCTGGCGTCGCCACACAATGGCATATGGTCGATCAATTCCTCGATCAGTTCATCGAGGAGAGTGATCGTTTCAATTCCTAGCCTGGTCGGAGGTGCGAAATCGGCGGCGCGAAGTACGTCGTGTTTTTGGTTCATCGATTCAGCGAGTCGGCTGATCGTCCCAAACGGTCCCGACATGTTTAAACGTAACGCGGCCGCCAAAGCTTTCGAGAACCCTTCGTCATCGTCTAAACGATCCAACGACCATTGACGCCAACGCTCGCGGAACATTTGCATCTCTGCGAAACTGTCTTGGACCTCCACCGACGGAGGTAATCGGCATTCCAACGGGTGTTCCCTCAACAGCGAGTAGATGAGCGAATCGATGGTTTGGAAGGCTGCGGTATCGATTCCCTCCAAAGCCGCCTTGATCCAGTCGGCATCAGGGTCTTTGCTGCGTAGCACTTCCAACTCTGCCCGAATCCTGGATCTGAGTTCCGACGCTGCCGCACGCGTAAAAGTGATGGCGATGATCTCATCGATGCTGATCCCGCCTTTCAATAGGGCGACGATGCGCTGGACGAGGGAATGCGTTTTTCCTGTACCTGCACCGGCCTCCACGTAGATGTTGGACGTTAAGTCGTTTTGGATCGCCGCAAGCGTGTCGGCATCGGGTGGCGACGTCGATTGGGGTGCATTCACGATGATCCCCCCTCCGCCAATGCCACGTAATCGGCCAATTCAGCTGATGATTTCTTTCGATCCCAAGCGACCAACCGGTCGGCAGTGCAGATTTCGGAGTAGGCACAGTATCTGCAGTTTTCCCAAGAAGCTACGTTTCCGAACGTGCTCCGATCACCGGGCCTAGGTGGGAACGCTCCGTCACTTATGCCACCGACGATGATGGGCAACACGTCCCCAAATCGCAGTTCGGTTTCTTCCAGCGTCACTGGGATTTTGGGACGCAAGCGGGTACTCCCGTTTTGGAAGACAAACCAATATGCCGCGGATATTTCGGAGCGGCCGTCCAGAATTTCGTCTGCCACCCGAGCGTAGATGGGCAACTGCAATTTGGTTCCAGCCGCAGTGACGTCCTTGTCAATGTCAGAGTAGTAAGACGACCGTCCGGTTTTGAAGTCGGCCACAAGGGCGCGTTTTCCGTCGCGTGACAGCGCGATCAGGTCAATCATCCCGCGGAATTGGAACGACGTATTTTCATCGACGGACGTCAAGCCGATGGAATCATCAAAACCAAACGGTACCTCGGTCTTCATATCGCCGTCATACTCGATTAAGACTTCGAGATTGGCCTGATGCCAACGTTCTAGTTGCCGTAGCAGTTGTACCTTTTCAAGCTCGAAGATCGCCGGGTATCCGATGAAATCGTCAGTTTGAAATCGGTCAAATTCCTCGTACGCAATCTTGCGTAGGTTTTCGAGACCGAGCTCAGTTGCGTCGACGCCGAAGTCTCGTAGGAAACGCTCTAGGATTGCGTGTACGAGCAGTCCTTTGTCAAGCGGTGACAGAACCAACAGATCTTCAGGATCTATGCGTTCATCTACGTTGAGTTCCGTTGCCAAGAAATAACGGTACGGGCATTCGGCATAGCTTTGCAGCGAACTCGCTGACATGCGGCGCTCAAATCGGAAGGTGTTTTGGGCGGTCGTCAGATTACCGTCGTGGACGCCGAATTTCCCGGATTTTCGCGACCTCGAAACGTCCTTGCCTCTCGCTAGAGCGCGGTTAATCGGATCCGCGAGAAACTCGTCCAAGCTTGTGTTGCCTAGCGAACACCGGGACACAGTTTGCATCCGGAACTCGTAGCCGGTTGATGGGTTGAGGTTGGATTCGTGGAGATCCGCCAGGGTCGCAACGGTGTCGACGTAATCGCTCTGCGGATCCATCAGCGACTTAACCGCAACCGTATCCAGGTTGCGAGACTTGATGACTTCGTCTACGAACCAGGGCGATGGGTAAGACTCGTTGGAGGCACCCAGCAACGCCTTGTTCCAGTAAAGGTTTCTTTTTTCAGCCGATTGCAAGGCGAGTTGGAAGGTTTGACGGTCCAACTCGAGCTGTTCTTTTCTGGTTGGCAGTCTATTGCCATCAGGATCTAGGGTTCGCCGTAAATCGTCGGAAAGAAGCGGGTCAGATCTGGCTGGCGCGGGGATACCTCCTTCAGCCATCCCTAGAATGTGGACGGATCGGAACGAGTTGCCCACGCTCGCATCTAAGGGTGCTACTAGAATGGCGATGCCCCATCCGGAATCACCACCCAATGAGGTTCGTAATGCCCGTTGAACGGTTCTCGAGAATCGCGTAAATTCCACGTCCAATTTGCCGATTTCGCCCAAGTCGCGGATTTCGGCCAAGAGATCGCTAATTCTTTCGGTGCCGCTTCCCACCAGACCCTCTTCGTCGCCAACCGTTGCGCCATACGTTTCAAGTATGTTTGCGAGCCAGTCGGTCCACTCTGACCACGAACGGGGGTCGGTCGGCTGTGTTTTTCTGTTAAGCCGCTGGACGAAATCTTCTAGTTGCGACGCGGCATCGGCCAAGGCGCGCATCGAATCTGGGTCGATCGCATTCTCTTCGTCGGCCGCCTCTTCCGCGCGCGTCGCGCGTCTGCGCAATGACTTCCCGTATCTGTCTAGCGAACGTTTCCAGCGATCGTCTCCGCCGAATCTTGACACCTTCGCGTTTCGCGACGCAACTTCCCACGGAACCGAAGGTACTCTTTCGCCATTTGCGGGATCGACCACTGGCGCGGAGGACGTCCAAGACGTGAACGTGTCCCGCCGCATTTCCCCCGCGACCATATTGAGGAACAAGTGAACGAATTTGCCCGTTGGAGTGTCTGCCAACGTGTTGGGTGATGGTCCGCAGCTTTCGATGTCGGCGACCTCTAACGCGTCCTTGATTCGAGAGGCGTAGTCAGACGACGCGTAAAGCACAGCCATCTCGCCGAACTTGACCCCTGAACGTGCTTCGGCGACGATGTTGCGAATCAGTGCACGCGGTTCGTCGGCTGACCCCATTGTGGAGTAAAACCGCGTGCTGGACGCGTGCCCTACCAACCCTTCCTCAGAGTCCGCATAAGGTGTGATACGGAACGTGATTGTCGTCGACAATTCTTGGATGCAGTCCCTAAGGCGCGAATACGCGTCGGGCGGTATGGGTGCCTGCAACATCACGATGTGGGGTGCCAAGGCTGTCGCAACGATTTCGGGATTGTTGGTTACCGTTTCAGCTGCGATCGCAGCCTTGTTCTCGCGTGTCAGGAAACCCATAGACGAAGCTGCGTAACTGCCTTGAATCTCGATCAATTGGGCGTATAGACCAGTGGGAGCCCCATTCGCCAGCCGTGACAAGGCGCGATCGGCCCCGATATCCAATCGCTCGAGCGCTTGAAGCGTACGTTGAATTGCGCTCAAAGTAGATTCGTTGTTGGCATGTTCGGTGAGCGGACCCGGTGTTTCGAGTGCCGACATGGCGTTGTAAATCAGTTCGAACGCGACGAGTCGCGTCATCGATGGATTAATAGGTTTGCTAGGAGTAGCGTCGAAAAGGCGATCCGCTAGCTCTTCGATCCGCATGAACTCGACGTTGAAGAATCCGCCGTCTCGGACCCTGCAGATTTCGTCAGTCACGGCCCGCCTCAAAAAGAAAGCGGAGAAGTAGGAAGGCACCAATACGACGATGCGCGAAAGCGGATCGTCTCGACGTATGCCCAATATCTGATCGGCGACCCCCTTGACCAACGGCGCACCGTTCTGGACCTCGAGGATTCGTGCGTAGTTTGAAGTCTTATCGGGCATAGAAATTAAATGGCGCCCCCGGTGAGAATCGAACTCACGCACCTGGCTTCGGAGACCAGTGCTCTATCCACTGAGCTACGGGGGCGCGGTCGCGCGGGTTCATGATATACGCCCAAACAACCGTTTTCCACGAGTGTCACTAATGGGCGCTCGCCCGTGCTTGGGTTCGTCTCCTAGGTCGTCGACGCGGTGGGAAAGCGCGAACCAAGAATATCGGGGCGATGATCGTGGTCACGACCGTCATCACGATCGCTACGGTGAAGATGTCACGATCGATGATGCCGCTTGCACGGCCGATCTCCGCGACGATCAAAGCGACTTCGCCGCGCGGCAACATGCCCAATCCGATGCGCCATGCGCGGGGCCTGCCGAAGCCGATCGCCATCACTGGAAGGCCCGCACCGAGTACCTTGGTGAGAATGGCGATAATCGTCACGACCAGAGCGAACAGCACTAACTGGACGAGGTTGTCCGATTGCCATAACGCGGTGAGGTCCACCTGCATCCCGATGATGCAGAAAAACACAGGGATCAAGATGCTACCGCCGTTGCGTATGGCGAAGATGGTGTATTCCTTCAACACTGTCGCAGATAGCGCTAGGCCCATGGAAAACGCGCCGATGATCATCGCGAGCCCGAAATACACCTCCGCGACGCTGGCTGCGATGAAGCCTAGTGTTATGGCTAACACCAGAGTTGAACCGTCCGACTTGAACCACATGGTTAGATTGGAGATTCGACTGGCCAAAATGCTGCCGATGATGGTCAATCCGAGCCAGAATCCGATGGCCTTGACGATTAGCAGTGCCACTGATCCACCCGACACAGAACCTTCGGCCTGGATGCCCACCACCACTGCAACCAGGACGATTCCCAATACGTCATCGACCACCGCCGCGGCTAGGATTATCACGCCTTCGATCGAATCCAGTCTGCTGATATCACCCAGAACCCGTGCCGTTATTCCTACTGAAGTCGCGGTAAGAATCGCGCCAACGAACAGCGCAGGGACCGCATCTTCGATCGAGTTGAACGTGGCGTATCCGAACCACATCGTCACCAATGCTCCGAGCGCAAACGGGAATATCACCCCTCCCAAAGCCACGACGGTTGCTGGTCGGATGAACCGCATGAACTGCTTGCGGTCCGTCTCCAAACCGGCTTCGAACAAGAGCAGGACCGCGCCGAGCTGTCCAACGAAATAGAGTGCAAATGGGATTGCCGGTTCTGCTATGTCACCAGCGTGCGATGCCGCCTCTGAAATGTAGGGACCGACTTCATGAAACATCGGGCCTGCGATGTCGAAGAACCTAATCCCACCCAAAGCATGGGGACCGATTATTATCCCCGCGCCGAGTTCCCCAATCAATGCGGGAATTTTGAGGAATCGTTCCGCAACCTCGCCGCCGACTTTGGCGGCGACGAGAATGACCGAGAGCATGATGATCAGCTCAGCGGACAGAAAAAGTAGCGATTCTCCGTGCAATTCGAATGTGTCGGGCGGTGGCCTCAGTCGTGCGCGGATTCAGGGACACTGACGAACGATTCGGCGCGCAAACGCGGATACTCCTCCGTGACTGGATTCTATATCCGCGGCGTGTTTCAAACTATCTGCGCGTTTGCAAACACCGTCTTGGGTTTTAGGAATTTGCCGGTTTCATCGCTTATCGCCAATCCCAGCAGTTCGCCCTGATCCGAATAGACGCGGGCCAGATTTTCGACGCCTGCCGTGCCCAAATTTGCGCATCGTACGGCCTGTCCACGCAAGAATGCGGCAGATGCATTAGCGTCTAGTTCCGCAAACATCAAACTCTGCAAGACAACATCCGGTTTTGAAAGGAATCGTAGCCACAAGTCGTCTGCGGCGGCCGAGATCAGTTGCTCGAGAGAAACCGAATCTGTAACGCGGAATTCTCCGGCTCGAATTCGCCTCAGCGCCGTCATGTGCGCTCCGCACCCGAGACGAGTCCCTATGTCATGCGCGAGGCTACGGGCGTAAAAACCGCTGCCGCACTCGATATGGAGGTCGAAGTCAGGCGTGTCCCAAGCGGTCAACGTCAATGATGAGATCGTAACGCGCCTAGGGTCTCGGTCTACGGTTCTCCCTTGGCGGGCTAGTTTGTAGAGCGGTTGACCGTCTTTCTTTATCGCGCTGTACATCGGCGGAACCTGATCAATTTCCCCGACGAACCCTGATATGGTGGCGACGACGTCGTTTTTGGTGACTTGCTGGAAGTCACGGATCGCAATTGTCCTGCCTTCTGAGTCATACGTGTCAGTCTCCTCACCGAGTCGTGCAGACATTTGATAGACCTTGTCGCCACCTAGGACGAACTGAGCTAGACGGGTCGCGCCTCCTATGCAAATCGGAAGTACACCAGTAGCCATGGGATCCAACGTACCGCCGTGTCCGACTTTGATCCTGCGTTTGCGCAGTCCGAACGCGGCGCGGATTTTCGCGACAACGTCAGACGACGTCCAGCCCGATGGCTTGTCGATGTTCAAAAACCCGGAAACTGAGCGCCTAGGCTCATTCATTAGGACACCTGAGGTTCGTGCGTGCCGCTAATTGCGATTTGACAGTTCGGAAATCCTGTCGATCATCGCTTGTCCATCTTCGAGCGACGAATCAAGCACGAAACGCAGTTTCGGCGTACGGCGCATCGAGGATCGGGATGCCAGCTCGCGCCGAATGAAACTGTTTCGTTGGTGGAGATACTCCAGGGTAGGTCCGGGGTCCTTGGCGGGTGCGTACACGCTTACGGCGACCAAAGCCGTCGTTAAATCTAAATCGCACGACACTGCCATGACTGAAACCAACCCCGGCGGTTGGAGCTCTTCGTCGATGATCTGTCCGATTAACCGTTGCAGATTCCTGTCGACGCGCTCAATTCTTCTACTCATCGCTAGTTAGGCACATTGACGCGGTTGGACTTAATTGCTGCTGACGCTACGCAGTTCGTAGCAAGTGATCGTATCGCCTTCTTCGTAGTCATGGAAACCATCGAGGACGATACCGCCTTCGTAGTTGGTCGCGATTTCTCTGACGTTCTCATCGAAATGTCGCATCGACGAGACCGCGCCTTCGAACAACTCTTCGCCTCGACGGGAGACGATCATGCGAGCATTGCGCCGCATCACTCCGGCGTTGACCCGTACAC
This sequence comes from Dehalococcoidia bacterium, assembly GCA_965207515.1. Classification (GTDB taxonomy): domain Bacteria; phylum Chloroflexota; class Dehalococcoidia; order Lucifugimonadales; family Lucifugimonadaceae; genus Bin127. Next base: position 945,626 of record OZ242286.1, read on the forward strand.
CTGCGATCCGTTCACGTCGACCATGCGGGAAGATCTGCAATACTGTTGCACGTCCGATCGTGACTTCTTCTTGTTCCGGTTCAGTCAATTGGCGCGCCGCGAGCTTAACGTCATCGATCATCGTGTAGATGATGTCGTAAGTTTTGATGGGCACGCCCTCCGAACTCGCGACTCGCAGAGCCGCAGGTTCGACGGTGGTTTCGAAACCCACAATCATGGCATCAGACGCGGAGGCAAGCATCACATCCGATTCAGATACCGGCCCGGTTCCTGCGTGCAATAACTTGACCTGCACGTCTGGCGACGATAATCCATCCACCGCCCTTCTGATCGCGTCTATGGTTCCCTGTGCGCCCGTCTTGGCTACCAAGTTCAACTCGGCAGCGTCGTAACTTTGGCGATGACGCAGAACTTCCGCCATAGTCGACGGTCGTGAACTATCGTGACGCCGTTGTTCCTGTCGCATACGGGAGTCGATCGTTTGACGTGCAACCTTTTCGTCCGCGACGACTTCGAATTGCTGACCCGATTCGGGCACACCGTTCAATCCGAGAATCTCGACCGGTACTGAAGGACCAGCGACTTCGGCAACTTTTCCAAATCCGTCGACCATCCTCCTCACGCGACCGAGTTTGTCGCCTGCAACGATGGTGTCTCCAATCTTGACACTTCCTGTTCGCACGATGACGGTCGCTACAGGTCCCCGTTGCTTGTCTAAAGTTGCTTCGACGACAACGCCAATTGCGGGTCGATGGGGATCTGCGGTGAACTCCGAAACCTCCGACAACAAGATCAGGGAATCGATGAGATCTGAAACGCCATCGCCGCGCAAAGCCGATACCGGCACTGACAACACGTCGCCGCCGAGGTCTTCAACGATCACATCATGCTCTAGAAGTTCTGTCGTAACGCGCGTCGGGTCGGCTGCCGCGACGTCCATTTTGTTGATCGCAACGATTATCGGCACCCGAGCAGCTTTAGCGTGATTGATCGCTTCGATAGTCTGCGGCATCACGCCGTCATCCGCGGCGACCACGATCACCGCGATGTCGGTGGCTTGCGCTCCTCGGGCGCGCATTGCAGTGAATGCTTCGTGCCCGGGGGTGTCGATAAAAGTTATGAGCTGGTCATCGTGGTCAATCTGATACGCGCCGATGCTTTGGGTTATGCCACCTGCTTCACCGTCCACCACGTTGGTGCCGCGGATCGCATCGAGCAACGTCGTTTTGCCGTGGTCGACGTGGCCCATGACAGCTACGACTGCCGGACGAGGTTCAGCCCCGCTCTCCACATCATCGACCCCAACGCGTTCGGATGCTTCAGATTCTTCCGTGTCAGCAGGTTTCCGGACCCTGACGCCGAGGCGGACAGCCACTGTGGCGGCTACTTCAAAATCGACACTGTCGTTCATTGCGACCATCATGTTGAGTCGCATGAGCTCTTTGATGATTTCGATTGGAGACCTTCGAATTACCTCCGACAACTCCGCAACGCTGATCTCCGCTGGTAGATCAACCGGACCCGCGAACTTTACGGGTTCGCGGCGCGGCGCCGGCCGGTCAGAAGCACCGTTTCGGTGCCGGTTTCGGCCTCCACGCCGTTGTCTTGTCCTTTGGGATCGTGCCATGTCCGTGTTTCGATATCTTTGCCCGCCGAAAATTTAAGACGACTTGGTTCGCATCTCGAGGCTAGCAACTAGCTCTGGCGGGACATCCTTTTTGAGTTTGAGGGCTCTCTTAATCTTACCGTTAATTTTCTCCGCATCGAATTTCGCGTACTCAGCGCATATGTAACACCCTCTGCCGTTTATTCTTTTGCCTTCGTCAAGCCTTACCGAATCTTCGGCGGTGCGGACGATACGGAACAGCTGGTTCTTGGGTCGCCTCTCTCCGCAGATAAGACACGTGCGAATCGGCATATGCCGTTCACTCGGCACCTCAATACGCTCCAATTGACGCTTCGGCTACGGAAGCTTAACGTCTAGTGCGGCGAGCACCGCCGCTTCGTCGTCCGCCGCGACCTGAGCCTCGGCGACCCTCTTCGTCGCGATACCCTGAAATATCTTCCGCGAATCGCAACCCTGAATCCGGAGCCTCAGGTGCGACCTGCAAATCATCCGGCAATGCCCAAAGTTCGTCGGAATCGATGTCTTGTTCCAGAGATTCCAACTCCGCCGCTTCGCGTTCTGCTTCGAGTCGTTCTTGCTCTTCGAGTTCGAGTTCTTTGAGTTTCTCTTCAAGTTCGAGCAACTCAAGATCAAGGTCCTCTTCCGGTTCTTCCGCAATTACCGGCTCGGGTTCGGGTCGTTTTACATCAGGTACGAATAGAGATGGGACTGCCGGTTCGGCGATATCCGCTTCAACTGCTTCTACGGTGAAAACCTCGTCGGCAATTGCCGCTATCATCTCAACGTCTTGCTCTGCGACCTGTGGGACTTCATCTTGCTCTTCGACTTGGGTCTCAGATTCGTCCGCGATTTCAATAACGGGTTCGGGGACCACATCGGCATCCGGCACGACAATTGAAGCTTCGGCGAGCGTAGCTGCCGCGGCTTCCGCTTCTTCAATCTCGAGCAACCGTTTACGTTCTTCTTCCTCTGCGGCGGCTTTCGCGGCAGCGGCTTGGTCGGCAAGAACAGCCTCGGCTGCCAGACGGGTCGCTTCCTCTTCCGCAGCCTGGCGGACGGCTTCTGCTTCACGTTCGCGTTGGCGCTCTATCAACTCTTCGGCGTACGCAGCGGATCCTTTAATGTCGATTCGGAAGTTCGTCAACCGCGTCGCCAGCGAAACGTTTTGCCCTTCCTTGCCGATGGCGAGTGAAAGTTGGTTTTCGGGAACAATGACTTCCGCGGTCTGTTCGTCAACGACTATGACCTCTTCGACTTGCGCGGGCCCGAGCGAGTTGGCGATGAATACCGACGGATCGTCGCTCCACTCCAAAATGTCGATCTTTTCACCCATCAACTCAGTAACGATGTTTTGAATGCGGATACCCCGCAACCCAACACATGCCCCGATCGGGTCAACGTCGTGTTTGTTCGAATAGACTGCGACTTTGCTCCTCGCGCCAGCTTGTCGCGCGATCGACTTGATCTCCACGAGCCCGGATTTAACCTCCGGCACCTCGAGTTCCATTAACCGTCTGAGCAACATCGGATGTCGCCTCGAAACGATTATTTCGGGCGCTCCTTCACCATCTGATGTGTGATCGCTCACTCTGGTGACGTATAGCTTTAGCTCCATTCCGGTGCGATAGCGTTCGTTGGGGCTCTGTTCATCACCCGGCATCGTGGCATCGGCTTTACCGAGGTCGACAAACACGGTGGGTTTGGTCGCAATCAGGTCATCTCCTCTTGGAGACGCAACACGCCTCACGGGCGCCGAGATTATTTCGCCTTCTTTATCGGCGTATTGCTCATAAACCAATCGCCGTTCAGCGCTTCGCAACCTCTGCATGAGAACCTGGGTAACCGTCCTCGCGGCAATCCTCTGAGGTGTGAACTCCAAAACTCCGGTGATGATGTCGTCCCCTGCTCGGGCGTCGGCGCTCAGAGAACTAGCTTGATCCACGCTAATCTGGCCGCGCGGGTCTATCTCGTCGATCTCATCAACAACGTGAACCACGGTGTGAATGATCACTTCGCCGCTCTCAGGGTCGAGTTGCACCGTCACGTCTTGGTCTTCCGCCGCGGGATCCCGGCGGTAAGCCGCTGCGATGGCGTCTTCAAATGCCGAGACGACCGACTCTTGCGGAAGATTGCGTTCCGCAGACAGCTGCATTACCGCGAGCAGCATGTCGCTCTTCATCTTGTCGGTCCTCCATTGACCGCGATGCGCCGTGCATGTGAGGAGAATCCCCTCAAAATAAAAAGTGGGCTAACGCCCACTTCCTCAACACATCGCTCTCGCAACGCGCGTTCTTAATAATTCAACTGTAACACGTCCAAACGAATCACGCGGCGCGTTTCAGCGCGTTCGTGACTTAAACACCGGACACCTTTTTCGCATTACGAGCTAGGAAGAAAGCGCTTTTTGGATCACCGCGACGGCATCCGTCGGCGAGAATACGGCAGCTTCGGAGGGAGATTGTCGCCGGTGTTTTATTTCGATGCCACCATTTTTGAGGCTTCTGGGGCTCACCACAGCTCGAACGGGCATCCCGATCAGGTCCGCGTCGGCGAATTTGGCTCCCGGCCCTTCTTCACGATCATCCAAAAGTACGTCGATTCCCATCTTTGTCAGCTGCCCATATAGTTGCTCCGCATGAGACGATACATCTTCGTTGTTGTGCATGTTGACGCCGATCACTACGACCTCGAACGGCGCTATTGATCTTGGGAAAACAATCCCGCGGTCGTCGTGGTTTGCTTCTACGGCGGCTGCCAAAAGTCGACCCGTGCCGATGCCATAGCAACCCATGTATGCAGACTGCAAGCTACCGTCGACATCGTTGAACTTGACATCCATCGCGTCGCTGTAGATCGTCACAAGCTTGAAAATGTGGCCGACCTCGATTCCTCGGTACTCCTTCAATTGTCCGTCTGTACACCTTGTGCAGTCGTGACCCTCGAGCGCGGCGGCGATATCGCCAATGTACTCCGCCGACCAATCTCGACCGAAATTCACATTGCGGAGGTGGTAACCGTCTTCGTTGGCACCTGCGAGCAGATTCGCGTTCTCGGCAGCCGAATAATCCGCGATCACGGACTCGCTGTCAATACCGACCGCGGATGCGGAACCCGCAGGAAAGCCAGCGGCCTCGACCTCTTCTGGGGTTGCCAAACGTGGTTCGTGACCATCCATCAAGTTACGGAGTTTCGTTTCGTTGACTTCGTAGTCCCCGCGAATCACCACAACGTAGACGCGGCCATCGATCGTGTAAAAGACTGCCTTGGCGGTTTTGGCGCTTGAAACGCCCTCCGCATTGGCTAAAGCTTCGATGGTTTTGACTCCCGGAGTGGCGAACTTTTCCACCAACGCTGGAATTTCCTTGAGGTTCTCGGATTTCTTGAACTCCGCCTTCTCGAGATTCGCGCCGTATCCGCAACCGACCGAATCGCATATCAGAATCGTGTCTTCACCGCTTGCCGCAAGGAGTACGAACTCTGCGGAGTCTTTGCCGCCGATCGATCCCGAATCCGCTTCGACCATCACTGCGTTCAATCCACAGCGAGAAAAAATGTTCCGATACGCCTCAGCCATCGCATCGAAACTGGCATCCATGCCCTCGGAATCGGCATCGAACGAATACGCGTCCTTCATTTCGAATTCGCGAACGCGAAGCAATCCCCCGCGGGATCGCGTTTCGTCGCGGAACTTGGTCTGAATCTGATAGAGCCTTAACGGCATGTCCCGATAGCTCTCTATGCCGTAGCGCCCCATTATTGACACCGTCTCTTCATGCGTCGGCGCAAGGACCATCTCTCGTTCCCGTCGATCCGAAAACTGAGCGAGCGGAGGGACGTAAGTGTCTGCGCGACCACTCTCCTCCCAGATAGAACGCGGTTGCACTACCGGCATCGTCACTTCGAGTGCGCCGGCATTGTTCATCTCCTCCCGGATGATGTTGCGTATCTTGTCCAAACTTCGCCAACCCAGCGGCATGATGCTGAAGATGCCTGCCGCAACCTGTTGTATGAAGCTCGCACGCGTCAGGTACTGGTGGCTGATCGTTTCAGCCTCTACTGGGGCTTCACGCGTCGTTTTGATGTAGAACTGGGATGCTCTCATCGTTCCTCGAGTCCCGCTTCGTCAGACGAATCCTAATTCGATTCGCCGTTTTTCCCGCCCCATCGGTTCTCGACGTAGTCGTCGACCATACCGATGAAGTCTTCTGCGATTGTCGGACCCGATAACAAGCGATCTCGCTCGCCGTCAATGAACACCGGGGCGCGTGGGCTTTCACCGCTGCCAGGAAGTGATATGCCGATGTCTGCCGCGCGAGACTCACCCGGACCGTTAACCACGCATCCCATCACTGCTACCTTGAGTGTTTCCGAACCCGGGTACTGTGTTTTCCAACTCGGCAGATTGATGTCGATCTTTGCTTGGATGTCGCTAGCAAGCTCTCGGAAAAGAGTTGACGTAGTTCGGCCACAACCCGGACAAGCCGTAACGGAAGGACGAAATGTGCGGATCCCGAGCGCCTGCAGGATATCTTGGCAGAGTTTGACCTCTTTAGCCCGGTCACCACCAACTTCGGGTGTCAAGCTCGCACGTATCGTGTCGCCGATGCCTTCGTGAAGCAATACCGACAACGCGGCAGTGGTTGCCACAACACCTTTCTGACCCATGCCCGCTTCTGTAAGACCGAGGTGCAGGGGAATGTCGGTTAACCGGGAAAGCGTCTGGTAGGCAGACACCATCTGGCCCAAGCGCGATACCTTGCACGAAATGATCATCGAGTCTTCGGGCAACCCGATATCGACCGCGGCTGCGGCGCTCGCGATCGCGCTCTCGACCAATGCCTCTCGCTCGACGTCGTCGCCGCTCACGGGGTTTTTCCGACGAGCATTCTCGTCCATCTTCTGCACCAGCAACTCTTGGTCCAAGCTGCCGGCGTTGACTCCTATCCGTACCGGTTTTCCCAAGTCGCGCGCGATTTCGATGAAGGTGGTGAAGTTTTCGTCGTGGCGTTTTCCACGTCCGACATTGCCGGGGTTGATTCGGAATTTCGCGAGCGTCTCAGTGCATTCTGGGTGATCCCTAAGCAAGCGATGTCCGATGAAGTGAAAATCTCCCACAATGGGCAAGTTGCATCCGAGATCGGCGAGACGTTTAGCGATTTCTGGAACCGCTTCTGCGGCCGCATCGTTGTTCACGGTCACTCGTACGATCTCGCTCCCTGCATCGGCGAGTAATTTGACCTGATCCACCGTCGAGCCGATATCCGCGGTATCAGTGTCGGTCATCGACTGCACGACGACCGGATTTCCGCCTCCCACCGGGACATCGCCCACCATGACCTGCAGCGTTTTCGATCGCGGGGTTTCGTGATTTTCTGTTGCCGTGATCATTTCCCTTCCAATTATCCGTTAAAGGAAGCGTTCGCCGCCGATCAGACGAGCGATGTCGGAAAACGAGATCACAACTATCAGAGCGACAAGCAGTACGAACCCTGCCAAATGCACGAGGTTTTCTTTTTCTGGTGACACTCTCCTGCCGCCACGCACCACCTCCAACAGGACGAATGCGAGCCGGCCGCCGTCTAGTCCCGGTATTGGAAGCAAATTGATCACTGCCAAGGACATGCTCAACGTCGCGGCAAGCGTCAAGATGATCGTTACGCGCGAGGTCACCGGTATATCGGCGGTAGCGACTTCGCCAGAGAGTTGGCTGAGGCCCACGGGGCCGACTGCGACTGGGCCTTCGAATTGTGGGTTTTTCGACCCCGATATTGCACCCACGATCGTGTTCCGCGCCAACGTCATCACCTCGATTGTCTCTCGGATGCCTTCCGGGATGGCGCGCGTGATCGGAACCCCTCGAGACGCAACGTGCACATTCGACATCCGAAGTTGGACGCCTGCTGCGCCCTCTTGCAGGTATGTTACTGAACCCAGGTCCAAGTTGAAGGACCGAGCGTCTGAGTAATGGATGCCGGAACCATCATCGGACTCAGTTATCGGCACAATGTCGCCGATTTGTGCTTCGGGCAAATAACGCCTTGCATCGGAGACCGAGATTTCATAGAGGTCATCCCGCACCGAACCGTCCGCAACCACCCGCAACTCGTCGTTGATGCCGACACGCTGGTTGTAAACACGGGCCACTCCCAGCCTAATCTGGGTTTCAGGGTCGTCAACCTCCAACACCACGTCGTGTCGAGGCGGGTCCCATCGGGCGACTACAGTGACCGTCTTGGTGTCTCCTTCCAGATAGTGCACTTGCGGATCAATGGGTCTTGCGAATGGGTCCGGAATGCCTCGCTGAACTTGCCATTTCGATTCTTGCCCGAGTTTACGGACGACCGCGGTTTGCAGATCGTTGAAGTTTGTGATGGACTGACCGTCAACTGCGACGATTTTCTGCAACGGGCGAACCCCTGCTTCGTAAGCGGGTGAATTGGGCAGCACGTTGGCGACGACGACATCACCCGCGAGGTATTCGACCGGGATCATTACGACAAAAGTGAAGATCACGAACGGAAGCACGGCGTTGACCGCCACACCGGCGACGATGACACTGACACGCGCCAAAGCCGATTTTCCAGCCAAGCTATCTTTCGCGGAAGGGTCCTCTTCACCTTTGAGTTTCACGAACCCGCCGAACGGCAACCAGTTGATCGACCAAACCATGTCGGCGATCGTCATACCATCGAAGCTCGATTCCTTCACCTTGCCGACGAAAACCGTAGGTGAGGTCTGTGCCAAAGATAAGTCTTGACGCTGGAAAGGGCTTACCGTCAAGGCTTCAATCGTGCCGTCTTCCGTCTCGTAGCCCACGATAGTCACCATATCTCCGCTTTCGACGGTCGCCCCTGTCAAATCACCTTCCCACTTCGTGTTGCTTGACATCGATACGGTGGTCGCGCCACTCCAGATACCGAACATCCGCGGCGGGAATCCAAACCCGAACTCAAGGACTTTTACGCGATGCCATTTGGCCAAGAAGAAGTGACCAAACTCGTGCAAGACAATTAGCGGTCCCAGTATCAGAACCGCCACGAGCAGCCCATAGATGATGGTCGTGCTCATCGTCTTTCTCGACCCTTGAGAATTAACAACATTTCAGGCGCGATCGTGTCTCGAGTAAGTACTGCGATAGGCCCAATCGGCGGCATTCATCGCGTCTTCAACGGAGAAATCGAGTTTCACCTCGTGGTTATTCAAAGTCTCCTCGATCACGCCAGCAATTTCGGTGAATCGGATCTTCCGTCGCATGAAGAGATCGACTGCGGCCTCATCCGCGCCGGCAAGAGCTGCGTTGTACGTCCCGCCCCGCCGCGCGTAATCGAGTGCTAAATCGAAACAGGGGTATTTGGCGGGAACCATCGCCTCGAAGGTAAGTTCACCAGCATCAACCAGGTTGAAGGTTGGCAGCGACGCGTTGGATCTGCGTTCGGGATAGAACAGCGCGAACTGTATCGGATGTCTCATGTCTGGCAAACTCAATTGGGCCTTGATCGAACCGTCGTCCATTTCGACTAACGAGTGGACGATGCTCTGACGATGTATGACCACATCGATATCCTCGAACGTGGCGTCGAATAGACATGCGGTTTCGATCACCTCGAATGCCTTGTTCATCAGAGTGGCAGAGTCTATCGTGATCTTCGGACCCATCGACCAAGTCGGGTGCTCCAGCGCCTCTTCTGGCGTGACGTTTGATAACTCGATCAGTGTTTTGTCTCGGAACGCACCGCCTGATGCGGTGATGATGTACCGACGCGGTTTGGTTTCCTCACCAATAACGCATTGCCACAACGCGTTGGGTTCGGAATCAATGGGAAGGATCGTGCCGCCGTTTTTTTCAGCGATTTCCTTAAGTTGAACCCCGGCCATCACAATCGATTCTTTGTTGGAAAGACCAACCGTTTTGCCGGCGCTTAAACTAGCGACCGCACAAGGTAACCCGTCCATACCGGCGGTCGCGTGCATGACAAAATCCACGTCCTCGTGAATTGCCAAATCGGTCATCGCGATCCTCTCAGCGCCGCACAACGATTCGACCGATTCATCGACGCAGCTGAAATAACGCGGCTTGAATTCGTCGATCTGTTTGCTTAACTTCGTTACGTTGGCGCCCGCCGAAAGGCCAATGACCTCGAAATCGTCTGGGAATTGACGGATAACATCGAGTGTCTGCGAACCGACAGATCCCGTCGATCCCAGAATTGCGATTCGGTTTTTCATCCTAGCCATCGATCGACGAAGTATATGAGTATGAAATTTGGTGCCAGCGCATCTAGACGGTCCATGATTCCGCCATGACCGGGCACGATCACACCCGAATCTTTAACTCCTGCGAGGCGTTTGATCCAAGATTCCCCCAGATCGCCAACTGACCCGACGACCGCGATCGTCAAGCCAATGACCAAGATTCTAGCGGTCGAGTAATCCAACGACAGCAATTCGCCTAACAACCAAGCGACCATTACAGCTGAAATCAATCCACCGACTAAACCTTCCCACGTCTTTCCCGGGCTCACGTTAGGCGCAAGTTTGCGGGCACCGAAACGTTTGCCGACAAAATATGCGCCCGAATCTGAAGCGAATACCACCAAAATGCAGAAAGTCAGTAATTCGCGACCGTTTGGTAGGGAGACGACGAACGGTAATGTGCCTAACGCCAGAACGACGATGGCCCCGTAGGAAAGGACGATATTTCGGCGTATAAATTCGATCTGTCGAAATCTGCTGGTGATCACCATCTCCGACAGAAACAGCAGTGCCAGTATGCCAAAAACGGCCCCAATTCGTTCGACATCAACGGAATCCCCAGTCGCGGCTGCGAATAGCGCAGTTGCCGGTATTAACCCGCCGATGATGAGAAAAACGACGCGCGAACTGAAACCGCTTGCGGCCCCGTGTGCCATGTCCCGCGTCTCGACGCCAACCAGCGCCGCTATCGCGATAGCGGCAATGCCGACAGTCCAAAAACCGAGATAGAGAACCAAACCCAGTATCGGTAACCCGATGGCTGCAGTAATGAGCCTGAGGGTTAGTTCGGACGAAGGTTTTAGGGTTCCGTTCGGTGAACGATTGGGTTCGAGTGTCACGCGATTAGTTTCGCCGATATGCCCAACCTACGCTGGTCGCTGTCCGAATCGACGTTGTCTTCGCGAATACGCTTCGATGGCCGCGTCGATCTCGCTTTCGCCGAATTCGGGCCATAGCGCTGGCGACGAGAAAAACTCGGAATACGCCGATTGCCAGATCATGAAATTGCTGATGCGGAACTCACCACCAGTTCTGATGATCATGTCGGGATCGGGGATTCCGGCAGTGAATAGATATCTTTCGAACAGCGCATCATCTACGTCTTCGTGGTCGACGCCATCTCGAACGATGCCCCGGATCGCGTTGACGATCTCCTCCCTGCCACCGTAGTCGAATGCCAAATTCAACCCGATGGTTTCATTGTTCCGGGTCAACCGCTCAGCGTCGGCGATCTTCCGCAACATCTCGGACGGTAACCGTCGCCCGTGGCCGACGTGTCGCAGACGAACTCCGTTTTCGTGAAATCGCTTTACTCCCTGTTCGATTGCTTCCGCCGCGAGTTCCATCAGAGCGTGGACCTCATCGTCTGGACGGTGCCAATTCTCTGTCGAGAATGCGAAGAGGGTGACCTCTTTGACTCCGCGCTCGCCTAGCCACCGAGTCACTCGTTCGATGTTGTTATATCCGGCGCGATGACCTTGAGCTACGGCCAGATCGTGTTTTCTGGCCCACCGAGCATTGCCATCCATGATGATGGCGACGTGTTCGGGTGCTCGCTCATTGTCCAAGCCATTGGACGAAACATCGGTTTTCCCCTTCAACGCGCGGTTCGAAGTTCCCGATTCAATAGAGGCCATAGTGCGATCCGTAACCTACCCCTCAAAGATTCGAAGCGATTTAGAACTCGGCTATTCGAGGATCTGCGCTTCTTTGGTTTCGAGCAGATCTCCGACCTTAGCAACCGCGTCGTCTGTGAGGTCTTGCAACGTCTTGGATGCCCGTTTGCAATCGTCCTCCGAGGCTTCGCCTTCGTTCTGGATCTCGCGGATCATGCTCTGGGCATCGCGCCTGACATTTCGGATCGAGACCCGCGCATCCTCTGCCCGCCTTCGCACCATTCTTACCAGTTCTCGCCGTCGCTCCTGCGTCAACTCCGGCAGTATCAAGCGGATCGTCTGTCCGTCGACGCGCGGGTTCAGACCGAGATTAGATTGCTGTATGGCGCGGGTTATTGCGTCAGCGGCTTCGGGGTAAAATGCCTCGATCTTGATAGTCCGCGCACTCTCGACAGCGATCATGGACAGTTGGTTCATCAGCAGCGTGTCTGTAACGCCACCCATATCTACACTGACTTGCATCTTCGCGACCAATGACGTCGAGGCTTGATTGGTCCGATAACCATCCAAATCGTCAGAGAAAACGCTCACTGAGGAACCCATGCGGTCTTCGGCATCTTCTAATGTTTCTTCCAACATGAGATCACCTCTCTCGGTTGATCGACTGGGACTTCACCCTGTTCGTAGTCTAAGAACTGATCCTGCGGGGCTAACCGATTTCCTCTTGCGGTTTAAGTCAAGTAATTCGGTGCCTGATCGGGCATGTGCAGTTGTTCGCCCGCTGCATCAACTGTAATTCGCGTGCCCACATGACCGCCACCGACAACGCCAGCGAAGTTACCTGCCTTGAACATATCGAACACCAAGATCGGCATCTTATTGTCCATCGCTAGCGACAGTGCGGTCGAATCGAGCGCTCGCAGACCAAGTTCCAACGCTTTGTGGTGGGTGATGTGGTCGAACTTCTTGGCCGTCGGATTCACAGCGGGATCAGCGTCGTACACCCCGTCCACGCCGTTTTTGGCCATCACAAGCACCCCCGCGTTGATCTCAAGTGCGCGCAAACTTGCTGCCGTATCGGTAGACATGAACGGGTTGCCGGTCCCGGCTGCGAAGATCACCACCCTGCCCCGCTCTATGTGATTTAGCGCGCGCGAACGAATATAAGGTTCAGCGACGGTCTCCATGGGTATCGCTGTCATGGTCCGAACCGGGATGCCGTCGCGCTGTAGCTGGTCTTGCAACACCAATGCGTTCATGACGGTCGCAAGCATTCCGGCGTGATCCGCGCTTGATCGATCCATCCCCTGGGCTTCGTAATCCGCCCCGCGCCACATGTTGCCTCCGCCAACAACAATGCCGACACCTACACCTGCGTCATGCACCGGCCTAATCTCGTTGGCGATGTACTCGACGGTCTCGTTTTCGATTCCGAAGCTTCTGCTACCTTTGAACGACTCGCCGCTGAGTTTAAGCAAGATGCGGCTGTAACGTGGCGTCAACCGCATGCTGGTGTTCTCCTTTGCCTACTCGCCTAGGGCGAAGCGTTCTATTCGACCGACTTTGACGTTTTCGCCGACCTTCGAAATCATTTCCTTGACGAGATCGGATACTTTGACGGTGCCATCTCGGATGTACATCTGATCGAGCAGGATATCGTCCTCGGAGACGCTGTCAGCGTCTTCAGGAACATCTCCACGGGCGACGTATTTCGGGTTCATGGCTGCTACCTGCATCGCCAGATCGCGTGCGAGAGCCTTGAACTCGGGGGTTCGTGCTACAAAATCCGTCTCGCAGTTGAGTTCAACTAGCGAACCGACCCGAGATCCAGTGTGGATATAGGCTTCGATGACGCCTTCTGCGGCCTCGCGGCCGGCACGCTTAGCGGCGGATGCCAAACCCTTTTCCATCAACGCGGCCGCAGCTTTTTCCAAGTCACCGTCGGCTTCTTCGAGCGCGCGCTTCGAATCCATGATCCCAGCACCGGTTTTGTCGCGCAACTCCTTTATCTGCGCGGTGCCGATTTTAGCCATTTCGTGACAACTCCGTTTCGAATCTCATATTGCGTGTTTGGACGATTTACTCGGATTCCGTGTTGCTCTGCCTGGATCGCTCTTCGGCAGCAGCACGAGCGGCGGCCATCGCCGCTTCTTGGGCATCGCGTTCCGCCCGTACGGCTTCCCGTTCGCGTTCGCGTTCCGCAGCGAGTTCCCTGCCCTCGGAAATCGCGGCGGCTACGTGACGAGCCAACAACGAGATTGAAGCGTGCGAGTCATCGTTACCAGGGATCGGGTAGGTGATGATGCTGGGATCGCAATTCGTATCTACGATCGCGACGACTGGGATATTGAGGTCATTGGCCTCTTTGACCGCGTGCTTTTCGCGGTCGATGCCGACGACGAACATCACATCTGGCAGCTTAGTGATCTCCTTGATTCCGCCGAAGAACTTGTTGAGCCTCCTCACTTCGGTCTGTTTCATCAACAGTTCCCGCTTCGTGTGGGCTTGAACTTCGCCTTTGGCAAAATCCTCTTCCAACTGGATCAACGCTTCGATGCGACGCGAAATCGTCGTGAAATTGGTGAGCGTGCCGCCGAGCCATCGCGAGGTTATATAAAGAGCGTCGACCGATTTGGCGAGCCTTTCAATTTCGTTCCTCGCCTGTGGTTTTGTGCCGACCATAAGGCAATCGCCACCAGCAGCTACAATCTCCCGGACCGCATCCTTGGCGGCCTCGATCGCCTCTATCGTCTTGTCCATGTCGAGGACGTGACGTCGCTGGTGTTTCAGACGGATGTAGTCGCGCATCCGGGGGTGCCATCGCTTCGAAAGATGGCCGAGATGAACGCCCGCGCGGTATAGGCCCTCCACTGACAAGGGCTCAAGTTCTTCGATTTCGGTAGGGGTTTGCGTCTCCGCAACCGCAGTTTCGGTTGTCAAGGTTCTGGGGTGATCTCCTGATTGGCTTCAGCAATCGTGGGCGCGCGAAGCGCCGCCAAAACATCATTTAGACGTTTGGAACCAATGTTCGATAGTATCACACGAAGTTGAAATCACCTTTGGGCGATGGTACGTAGTCGACTCCGATTTGAAGCATGCCGAATGCGTCTAAAAACCGTCTGGAGTCGTTATTCTTTACATCAGCGTCGCGGGCTCGATCTCCGGCGATACATTTGCGGCGACAACGTGATTCGAGGCACCATCTATGAAGTTGCCAGGTTCGAACATACAGCAGGTAACTCCGTGGCAATTGGTCGGCGCTGCCAGCGCAGTTGTCCTCCTGGCGATTGCGTTCGTTATGGGGTTGATCCAAGGGCCGGGCGCGAATGAAACCGTCGGCGGTGTTCTCGGCGTGCAGGGGACTTCGACGACGTGGGTCTCAAACCTCGGCGACCTCCTGCCGTTCGGCTTTGCATTCGTCGCGGGAATGGTGGCCGCCGTGAATCCTTGCGGGTTCGTGATGTTGCCTGCTTATCTCACCATCTATTTGCGTGACGAATCTGACGTTGACGAAGGCACAGGGTGGACCGGAACTGCTAAACGCGGCACCAAGGCCATCTACGTCAGCCTGGCCATGGGGCTAGGGTTCTTGGCGTTGTTCGGGTCTGCCGGACTGCTCGTCTCTGCAAGCCAAGAGTTGGTCAAAGATGCATTGCCGTGGATCGGATTCGTTCTGGGTATATTGATGGCCCTGCTGGGCGCTTACATCCTCGTTGGTGGAAAGATCTACACCGGGATTGCTCAACAGGTAGCAGGTCGCGTCGGCGATCCTCGAGTTTCATCGCTCGGCGGATACTTCCTCTTCGGCGTCAGCTACGCGCTCGCTTCTCTGAGTTGCACTCTGCCCATATTCCTCAGCGTTGTCACAAGTTCGTTTGGCCGCGACGGCTTTTTCGCCGGACTCGTTCACTTCGTCGCGTACGCCGGGGGAATGGCGTTCCTGATAATGATCGTGACGATCGGCGTCGCTCTCTTCAAGAGCGCGATACTGAACCCGCTACGGCGCGCGATGCCGCACGTCGAACGCGTCTCAGCCGTGATCTTGGCAGTCGTCGGCGCGTATCTAGTTTTCTACTGGCTCACCGAAGGCGATCTTTCGACTTACTTCGGCGCCAGCTGAAGCGGATCGAACTGGTTGCTATGCGGCCTCGACCGGATTGTGCAGTACGCCGATCTTTTCGATCTCGACCGTAACGTCTCCTCCAACATTGATTGGCGGTGTTGTGCCGGAAGTACCAGTCCACAACATATCGCCGCATTCCAGGGTCACGTAACGGCTGATGAAGCTGATCGCCTGCGCGACGTTGAAGATCATCTCCGAAGAGTGGCACTTCTGCCCTTCGACGCCGTTCACTAATCCGCGGATGTTGACATCTTGAGGATCGATGTCGGTAACGATGAATGGTCCGGTTGGGCCAAACGTGTCAGCCGATTTAGCCCTCCACCACTGCGTGTCAGCGTCAGGTCCGCCTTGCCAGTCACGAGCACTGACGTCATTGCCGGCGGTGTAACCGAACACGTAGTCCAGAGCTTCCTCTTCGCTGACGTTTTTTGCACGCTTGCCCATGATTACGACGAGTTCGGATTCGCATACGACCAGACCGGCGTCAGCCGTGATCTTTATTGCATCACCGGGACCGATGATCGCCGTCGGGGTCTTGTAGAAGGGCTCCGGACGCGTGGGTTCCTCTGCCCCCAACAGGTGGGACCGGTAGTTCCTTGCCAAGCACAACATCTTCACCGGATTAGGGTTCGGTGCGAGGATTCTGACGTCGGCCAGATTGTGTGTCGCACCCGTCGCTTCATACGATTGACCGATCGGCGAATTCGATATCTCGGTAATCGTGCCGCCGTCTTCGACGACTCCGTACGATGCGCTTCCGCCGTTCTTAAATCTGACGAACTTCAATGTTCGGCTCCCTTATGTTTCGGTTGTCAAAAAGTCTCCTCGCAAGTTTAAGTTAAACCCGCGAATTCGCGCCCATTTTGGTGGTGTGTCCGATAAACGATAAAATCCGCACATCAACGTTCCCCAAACTCAACTGACCAAAATCATGTTCGACATCAAAATTCTCGGCGGTACGGTACACGACGGCAGCGGTCTCGCAGGAATCGCCGCCGACGTCGGCATCATCGGCGATACGATAGAAACGGTTGGCAACCTCAACGGTGCCGAATCCCAACTGACAATCGACGCGACCGGCAAAGCCGTCACGCCGGGGTTCATCGATTTGCACACTCATTCCGACGCATCGTTTCTCGTTGACTCGCACGCCGATTCCAAACTCACCCAAGGCGTAACACTCGAGTTCATCGGCAACTGCGGCATGAGTTTCTGCGCGCCCTTGTACGGCGCAGCCAAAGACACCTTGAAGGAGCGGCTGACACGCGGCGGAGAGGGCACGTTCGACGTCGATTGGGAAGACTTCGACGGCTACCTCAACGCGTTGGAACGGTCAGGTTCCAAC
Source organism: Dehalococcoidia bacterium (assembly GCA_965207515.1). Classification (GTDB taxonomy): domain Bacteria; phylum Chloroflexota; class Dehalococcoidia; order Lucifugimonadales; family Lucifugimonadaceae; genus Bin127. The sequence continues at coordinate 962,590 of OZ242286.1, forward strand.
ATCAACATCGTGACGCAGGTCGGGCACGGCACCGTGCGATCAGCGGTGATGGGCATGGACAACCGTGGCCCCAATATCGACGAACTCGCTCACATGACCAGGCTCATCGAGGAGAGCCTAGATGCCGGTGCGATGGGTATGTCCACCGGACTGTGGTACGCGCCCGGTTCGTATTCGCTTACCGACGAAGTTATCGCCCTAAATCAACCGGTAGCAGACCGCGACAAGCTGTATTCGTCACACATTCGCTCGGAAGCCGATGATCTCTGCGGTCTATTCCCGGCGCACGCCGAAGCGATTGAGATCGGACGACGAACTGGCGGACGGATTCAGGTGTCACACGTCAAGGTCGTAGGACCGAAGTTTTGGGGACGCTCTCCCGAGATCCTCGAAGGCTTTGAACGAGCCATCGACGAAGGTATCGACTTGGCCGGTGACCAATACCCGTACTCGTGGTCCAGCACCGGTTTCAGCGGAGCGATGTTTGCGCGTTGGTCGTTGACGGGCGGGAGAAAGGCGACGTTGGATCGACTGCAGGACGACGATCTGCGAGCCAAAATGCGCTTCGACACCGAGTACTACATCAGTCGGAACCACGGTGCCGCTGGCTCGGTCGTAGCACACTTTCCGCCGAACACTGATTACGAGGGCATGAACCTCGAAGAGATCGGGTTCGAGATGGGTTGCGATCCTGCAGAAGCGGCGCTTCGGCTTTACGAACAGTCCGACGGCTCGTACGTGCTCGAGAGTATGGAAGAGGCGGACGTCGAAGCAATCGCCCAGTGGCGTCTAATGTCGGTATGTTCGGATGGCAGCTCGCTCCGAACCGTTGGGCCCTTGTCCAGCGGCAAACCTCACCCGCGCAGCTACGCTACGAACTCTCGCTATCTGGAGACTTTCGTGAAAGAGCGAAACCTGGTCTCTTTCGAAGAGGCGATCTACAAGATGTCCGCTCTGGGTGCCGAGAGATTGAAATTGACCCGACGCGGTCGAATTGCGCGAGGCATGTACGCGGACGTGAACGTTTTTGCCCTCGACAATATCAGGCAGAACAACTCATTCACCGACCCCCATCAGTACTCCACGGGGATGGACCACGTCATAGTGAACGGTGTGCAGGCGATCGCCAACGGTGAGGTGACCGGAGCAACCCCGGGCAAAGTGATCCGCGACTTTGAAGGCTAAACGCGATTCGAGCACCGACCGCCGAGTAATCGAGGTGTGAAATGACCTGGGATCTGGTAATTAAGAACGGCACTGTGATCGATCCGTGCCAAGGTATTCACGACAAACGCGACGTCGCAATCGCAGGTGGCAAGATTCGTGCGGTTGAGGAATACATCAGCGACGGCGATACTCACGATGTTTTGGAAGCGGACGGGCTGATCGTAACGCCTGGCCTCGTCGACCTTCACACGCACGTCTGGTGGGGTGTCGCTCATTTAGCGGTCGAGGCCGATCCATCGTGCCTTTACCGAGGTGTTACCACCGCTGTCGACGCCGGTTCTGCCGGCTCTAACACCATCGCAGGATTCCATCGCTACGTTATGCAGCAAGCGGACACACGCGTTCTGGCGTTCTTGCACATTTCTGGGATGGGCCAACTCGACCAGACCATCGGCGAGTTGGAGGATGTGCGTTGGGCTCGCGTGGAGAAGGCAGTTGAAGCTGCACGGATGTTCCCAGAGGTCATCGTCGGCATCAAGGTTCGGCTCTCTGAGTCGATACTTGGGCACAACGATCTGGTCGCGATGGAACGCGCTCTTGAAGCGTCGCGTCAACTCGGCAAGCCGTTGATGATCCACATCGGGGGTACGGTAAATCCCGTCGAAAGGTATCTGGAACAGTTGAGGCCGGGTGACATCGTCACACACAGCTTCACCGGCAATCCGCCGGGCATCGTCGACAATACCGGCAGGGTCATCGACGCGGCCAGGGACGCGATGGAGCGCGGCGTCAACTTTGATGTGGGGCACGGTGCCGGTTCATTCTCGTTCGATGTCGCCGAGAAGTGCACGGCGGACGGATTCGGTCCCGGAACTGTCAGTTCAGATGTCCACCGCTACAACATCCGCGGCCCGGTATACGACCAGCTGACGACTTTGTCGAAATATCTGTATCTTGGGTTCACCTTAGACGAAGTGATTGCATTTTCTACTCAACGTCCAGCTTCCGTGATCTCCATGACGGACACAATTGGTTCACTCCGTGTCGGAGCGGACGCTGACGTCTCGATCATCCGGCTGATAGAAGGCGATTTCGAATTGACCGACGCCCGCGGCGCAAAACGGCAAGGCAAACAACTCTTTTTGCCGGTCGAAACGATCCGAAACGGACGCCGATACCCGCCGCATCACTCAGCGCATCCGCATATGGTAGGGCACCATCACGGTCACTGAAGCAGACACAAAAAACCACGTGCGACCACCTTTGCTCGCCGTCGAGGGTCTTTCCAAGCGGTACGGTGCCGCGACGGTCCTCGACGGAATTGACCTCGAGGTGGGGACGGGAAACGTTGTTTCGATCCGAGGCGAGAACGGTTCAGGCAAATCCACGTTTCTGCGAATCGCCGCGACGTTGACTAGTCCTTCGTCGGGTCAACTGACGGTGAACGGCATCGATGCGCTCAAAAACTCGGCCGATGCGCGCCGACACACCGGATCGGTGATGCATTCGCCTATGCTCTACTCGGACCTAACCGTCAGAGAAAACCTCGCCCTCTTTGCCAAGTTGTGCCAACTCGAATCATCTGAACTTCGGGTGGAACAGGCGGCATCTCGGTTGCAACTGGAAGACCGTATGGATGACCGCGTCCGCCGGTTGTCACACGGATACCGAAAACGGGTGTCGATCGCCAGGGCCATCCTCCACGCACCTTCGCTCCTGCTACTCGACGAACCTGAAACCGGACTAGACGAAACCTCGTTGCTGGTGCTCTCTGAGATCATCGAGGAGTGGCGGTCGAACGGACGAGCCGTATTAATCGCGACGCACAGTTCTGAGTTCGTCAACGGTTTAGCCGACATCGCATTCATGATGGTTTCAGGTAAATTGGCGCGGCTGAACGGCCTGGTGATCGATTGACCGCCGCTCTCTCGATAATCTGGGCGCTGACGCTCAAGGAGTTGCGCATCGAGGCTCGCAACCGCGACGTCGCCGTTGCGATCGTGATGTTCGCATCTCTCGTCATCGCGATCTTCGCTATCGCGATCGAACCAACGGCGCGAAAGGCGCTCGAGACGGGTCCGGGTGTACTTTGGGCAGCGATCACATTCGCGGGAGTGGTCGGGTTGACGCGATCGACATCCCACGAGTTGGAAAACGACGCGGTTGGCGCGTTGATGATGGCACCCATCTCTCGCGATCTCGTTTTCATCGGAAAGTGGTTGGGCACTTTCGTCTTTTTGGGCGTTGCGACAACGATCGTGTTTGTGGTCTTCATGTTCATGTTCAATCTGCCGGTTTTTCGAGCGGAGATCATGCTAGTCGCGTTGTTGGCGACTGTTGGGTTCTCAGCGGTCGGAACATTGTTTTCGAGCCTCACGTACCGAGCGAGAGCGCGCGAGGTGTTATTACCGATGCTGTTTTTGCCGACCGTCGCGCCCTTGCTTTTCGCGGCAATACAGGTAACAACTGCCGCGGCTTCCGACGAAGCTTGGTCAGCATCTTGGCCTTGGATACAACTCTGTATCGTCTACGACGTCGTATTCATCACTGCGTCAGCACTGCTATTCGGCTTCGTTCTCAATGATTGACGCCGACCTAGATCTGGTCGTGCCTATGATTCCTCGGTGCTCAGCAATACAATTGGTAGTTGCGACGACGCGATAAATATCGCCAACTCACTCCATCCGTTCCTGATGGGATTTCCTAAGATCAACGCCCAAACAGTGTTGCACGTCGCGACTCTAGCGACCATGGGTTTTGCGCTTTGGATGATGTTCGTGTGGGTTCCCACGGACATCAACCAGGGCGTCGTCCAGCGGATTCTTTACATTCACGTTCCCGTCGCTTGGGTCAGTATGGTGGCTATCGTTGGCGTAGCTGCGGCGAGCGTCATCTACTTGATCACCAAGAACGAGACTTGGGATCGGTTGGCCGTTTCGATGGCCGAGGTAGGCGTGATGTTCGGAGCGATCATGCTAATTTCTGGCATGGTTTGGGCAAAACCCGTGTGGGAAGTCTGGTGGACCGGTGAAGCGAAGCTCACGACCGCGCTGATCCTGTTCTTCATCTACGTCGCGTATCTCTTGTTCAGGGCCTACTTCCCGCCCGGCGATCAGAGGATGAGGCTCTCCGCGATCATCGCCATCATCGGTGCAATCGACACGCCGATCATCTACTACGCATCCGTGTTATGGCAAGAAGCCCACCCACCGTTGGTGGTAGGTCCGATCGCTGAAGAAGAGAACTTAGTTGCCGCCGAGATCGGATTAACGCTACTCGTCAGCGTCATCGCATTCACATTCCTGTTCTTCTCGCTGTTGGTTGCGCGGCTAGGGTTGGCTCGGATGGAAACCGAACACGAAGTGCTCAAGTTTCAGTCTTCGCGAACGACAGCGGGAGCGAGTTCATGAAGATCAACTTGTCAGCGACGTTGGCATTGTCAACGGCGCTAATGCTGACGCTGGGTGTTTCGAGCTTAGTTTCGGCACAATCTCCCGACATCGCGACCGGCGTGGTCACCGAGGTTGAAACGTCCGGCGACGGTTCTTTGATAGGCCTATCTCTATTGACGGGAGATGGCGATGTTCATCGGTTTGCTGTTTCGTCGTCTGACCCAAATACGACGTTCGGTTTGGAGAACCGAGTTGGAGACCGCTGGGTATCGGATCTCGCGACCGACGCGCGCGAAGCTGCGACACGTTTGCGCGACCAACAAAGTCGCCTCACGCAGATTTCGGTCCAGTCGGACGCCAACGGTACAGCAATCTCGATTGTTCAAGCCGAATCGAGGGATGTGTCGTCCAATCTCGGTTATCTATTCGCCGTCGTCGCGATTGCTTGGATCGGCATCGCATCCTATGTCGTTTACCTCGGAGTCCGGCAACGAACTCTTTCGTCCGACCTGTCTAGACTGCGGGACGATCATAATGAAAATAACGAATCCTGATGGCCACGTCTGAACACCAAGACATCGCGCCTTCGTCGGACGGCGCCAAGTCAACAGTCCTGCTGAGTGGCAAAGCGAAAATCGCCGCGATTGCAGTGTTGTTCTTGGTAGGCGTGATTTATCTGGCCGTCACTGCGTTCAACGAAGCAACGGTCGAGTTTCTGAGTATCGAGGACGCAGTCAAGATCCAGTCGAACGACGATACAGACTCTGTCGGCGTGCTCGGAAAACTGGTCCCCGGCTCGTACATTAAGTCGCCAGATGGTGTAACCGCCAACTTCCGGCTCAAGGACGAAAACGGGTCGGTTGAATTGCCAGTCGTATATTCGGGCGAAGTTGGTCAGGTCTTTTTCAACGACCACTCCGAGATCATTTTGAACGGGACCATGGGACCGGATGGCGTCCTCCAAGCGGAAATGTTGACGGTTCGATGCCCATCCAAATATCTGACCGAACAGGAACAGATGGGAATTGACGGCCAGCTTGAACCTCCGCCTTATCAGCCCGATTATTTCGACACGAAACCCGACGCGTAACCTGAGGCCTCACGCCGTCAAACCCGCATTCGGAGTCGGCGCAGCTGCGGATTGAGTGCGCCGATCGCGCCCGTCACCAACAATACGAATCCGCAACCGATTATCAGCGATGCTGACGGACCCAAGCCATCCGCGAGCGCGCCGAACATGAACCCGCCAGCAGGGAAGCCTCCCCAAGCGAGCTCGTAGAGACCAGCTAACCTACCTCTAACATTCTCGGTGATCGCCATCTGCATCGAGATCGTGCTCAAACCGATGTGTATCGAGTTCATCAGTCCGAACAGAAAAGCGAACGCAAAACCGAAATAGATGCCCGTGATCAATGCAAATACGATCGCGCAACCAGCGGTCAGAACGTTCGATATGAGCAACGCGTAACCGGCTCGTTTGAATCCGCCGCTGAACCCGAGATACAACCCGCCGATGAAAGCACCCACTCCAACCGCCGCGAACAACTGGCTATATTCGCCCGCGCCGACGCCGTAGACCTCCCGCGAGATCGGTGTCAACAGATAGATGAAGCCACCCATCAACAACGCGTTAACAAAGGTGAACGTCAAATTCCCGTTCAGAATCGGGTTGTGCCTGACCACTGAGGCGATCTCAACAACGTCTTGCCAAATCGGTTGATGCACAGTCGATACGCCGCTCGAGTGTGGTCTATACATCGCTACGATCACGAAATTAGCAGCCATAATGCCTGCGATCGCGATGTAAGTCCACTCATAGCCCCATAACTGCACTATCGCGCCCCAGGTCAGCGGTGCGAGAACGCGGCCCAGATTGAAGAAAGAGTTGTCAAAAAACACCGCCCTTGGCAAGATGTTCCGCGTCACCATGATCGGCAACAGCGAGAATCTCGCCGTCCAGTCCAATGCCAGCGCCGAGCCGTGGATCGCTCCTGCGATCTGAATATGCCATGGCTCAACCTGATCGGTGATGAGCAGCAAACCGACCGCCAACATCGAACTCAGCGTCATAACGGAGCCGCACATCAGCAAGACTTTGCGACTAAAACGATCCGCAAGGAAGCCACTTACGACTGATGTCGATATCGAAGCTACCACGACAGCACCCCCGAGTATCGCGAGTTGCAATGCGGACTGAGTGATGTCGAATATCACGTAGGTCTGGGTAACTGTCACCATCTGGTTGCCAACACCCCAGACGACAGTTCCCATCAAGAACTTACGCAGTTCGACCGAGGACATGGTTCGCCCCAGCCGCGCTACTTCGAGCCTCGCCTTATTCGGTCGTTTTCTACGGATTGTTGTGCTATTTCTCTCCAAACCCTGTTCACCAACCGGTGCTAAAATCCTGAATCAATCGACGTGAGTGCCAGTCCAGACATTATCAATATCGCCTATGCATCGCTGGGTGCGTTCTTGCTCGGAGCGATACCGGCCGCGTATCTGGCCGCGCGTTTTCACGGTATCAACATCTTCAATGTCGGCTCACGGCAAGCCGGGGCGACTAATGTTTGGAAAAACGTCAACCGCAAGACCGGATTCGTCGTGTTTCTGATCGATGTCGCTAAAGGTGTAATCACCATCCAGGTCTCGCGTTACATCTTCGAACTCACTGGTTTGTGGCTGTTGCTGCCGTCGATTGCAGTGATCCTCGGCCACTGGTTCTCACCGATGACCAGATTTAAAGGTGGAGATGGCGTCGCCAGCTTGGGTGGACTTGTGGTTGGGCTGTTTCAATGGGCAGCATTGCCTGCGAGCTTGATCGCGATAATGTTTGGTTTGCCGCCCCTACGTTACAAATTCGCTCATCCATCGCTTCAGGCGGGAGTTACCGGATGGGGCGTATTGCTTTTGACCATCGCGATCATGGGTCCCGCAGAAAAGCGGCTCGAACATCTGCTACTTTACGCGGGAATATCTTGTCTCGCCCTCGCTGTGCTTTTCAAAAGCGTCCGTTTTCACAAGCGAAATTCTCGTCTGTTCAGTGACGAAGACGAACTGGACGGCTCGGAGTTAGAAGAACGTCGCCCCGCAGAGTCCGAAAGCTAAACTGCAGGCAGAGCTAGTTCGTCGTTGACGGCTCGTTGCCAAATCCTGATCCGGGCCGTCATGTCGCGCACTCGATCCCGACATTCTGGGTCATCGAACCGATTGCGCATCTCGTACGGGTCCGCGGTTAAATCGTAAAGCTCGCACTGATCGCCCGGGCTCAGGTTGAGTTTCCAGCGGTCAGAGGTCACAACCGAGCGCCAAGAAACCTGCGACATTCGCTCAATGTCATCGTCTCCCAACGGGACGGTCGGAGAGTGCTCGTACCACTGCATGAAAACGTCTTCGCACAATTCCGCTCGGTCTTCGAGCACGTTAACACGGCTCGCGCCTTGTAAATGCTCAGGCATGTCCGATGCCGGAGTTCCCATCAATTCCAACAGCGTCGGGCCGATGTCCACATGTCCTATGCTCCCGCCGATCCGTTTCTGTGACCGGTTCATCCACGGCACTCGGATTAGCAACGGCACGCCTGCAATCTCCTCGTAGAATGCGCGTTTCGTGCCCAGCATGCCTCGGTCGCCGACACCGTCGCCGTGATCGCTGGTGAACGCAACTACCGTTCGATCGGCTTGGCCAGTCTCCTCCAACGCTTCGAGTACCCGTCCAACGCCTCGATCCATCAAAGTAACTAGACCCAGATATCGTGCCCGAAGTGCTCGCCAATCACTCTCCGTTGCGAGCGGTCTCGATGCAGCGCCGACGTCCAGGGCCGGCGATGTTTCATCGCTGACCCTGAAACGGTCGCTCGCGTGACCCTCAAGGTGGTGCCTGGCCCTTCGTCGATGCCACAACGGCGTATTCGGATCAGGCATCCTGAGGAAATTCGGCCCGACCGGAACTTCGTCCGGATCGTACATGTCGTTGAACGGCCCGTTGTAAGGCGGATGCGGCTCAAAGAACATCGCGCACATCAGCCACGGCTCGGTGGTGTTCCGTCGGATGAATTCGGCAACGTTGTCGCCGAGGAATGTCGACATCGTGTGCTCTTCCGGCAACATGCTCCGTTGCTGCTGCGAGAACGCGTATCCGCCGTCGGTCCGCTCGTGTGGCACATAACCGTGCGATGTCAAAAACTCGAAATACTCGGAGTGCCTGAACCGATCTTCACGGCTGGTGTGCGTCGGATTAGATTCGTGCTCATCTTCCGTCGCGACCCATTCGTCGAATCCGTGTTGCCGGACAAGATCGTTGCCAAGGTGCCATTTGCCGTACTTGGCGGTTCGATATTCTAGCGGGGCGAGTTCGGCGATTGATGGTGATGTTTCAGGCAACGGCACGCTGTTTTTGATCACGCCGGCGGTGTGTGGGTACAGGCCGGTGAGCAGCGAAGCGCGGGCGGGGGAACAGACTGCGACCGTAACGTAGCAGTTTTCGAATACGAAGCTCTCGTCGGCGAGCGCGTTGACGTTCGGCGATTGAACGAAATCGTTCCCGTAACACGCCATCGTGTCGCGCCGTTGCTGATCTGTGCAGATCAGCAAAACGTTGGGGCGATCAGGCATCGTCTCGTCTACGACGGCTTCGAATGTGACGCCTGGCTAGGCCTAACTCGTGATTCGAACGTTAAAGGGCGTAGGTAGCGAGCAGTTCGGAAGGAGATCGTGCGGGATGCGCGTCCGCGATTTCGTCGACACGATCCTGGAGAGTCGGTCGATCCTCTTTGTAGATGAGTCCCAACGGGATTCCCGGGCGGTCCAAAATGTCCTCAGCAGATTGGCGGCTTGTCGGGTCGTGGTCTTCTGGGATTTCCCATGCGATTCCCGGAATGCCTTTTCGTCGATTGCCTTTGAGGATGTCGTACGTGTCGTTGTAAGTTGTGCACGGTGATTGCACGTGTACGATCGAGAACCCTTTGTGGTTCATCGCGTCCTGGATGAAGTCGGCTAGGTCGCGAGGTTTGCTGGAGTAGTGTGACGCGATATATGAGACGCCGATTGTCATGTAGTACTTCAGCGGCATCATTTGAGCTTCAATCTTGCCGTAAGGAGTGGAGCTGGTCGTCATCCCCATTTCCGTGGTTGGCGACGATTGACCCTTAGTCAACCCGTAAACGCCGTTATCCATCACCACGCAGGTAACATCGACGTTGCGCGCCGCGGCGGGTCCGATGTGTTCGCCACCGATCGCCAAGAAGTCACCATCTCCAGCGACGATGACTGCCTGTAAGTCCGGCCTGCCCATTTTTACGCCGAAAGACAACGGAAGCGTTCGGCCATGGATTCCATGCAGTCCGAAAGGTTGGTCACCTTCCATCAAATGGACCATGTTGCCGGAACAACCGATGCCAGCGACTATCACATAGTTGGACTGCGGGATTTCATGTTCGGCCACGTGCCTTTCTAAGGCCCATTCGATAGCCCGTCGTACACCAAAATCCCCGCATCCCGGGCACCAGACGAAATCGTATTCCGGGTTCCGCTTGCTCACGCTAGAACCTTTCCTTTCTCTGCCCGCAGTTCTGCGACACGCGCCGCAATTCGGTCTACCAGCGTCGCCGGTTTAAATGGTAGCCCCGTGTACTGCGTTACCGATTCTGCTCGATAGCCGTGCTGTCGGAGCACGGCAGACCATTGACCCATGAAATTCAGTTCGGGCACGATCACCAAGTTTGCTCTTGAGAGTGCGTCTTTGATCGCTTCCGGCAATGGATTGAGCGCCATCGAATAGAGCCATCCGACATCGACACCATCGTCCTTTAGCCGCTCGTACGCCTCTCGTGCCGGGCCTTTGGATGAGCCCCAAGACATGATCATCGCGGTGGCACCCTGGTCTTCGATTTCGTAATGAGCGTCGTTGAGAAGATCGAGCTTCTTAAACCTGCGCTCAGTTAATCGGACGTGATGGCGAGGTAGGTGCGTCGTGTCGCCGATCTCGTCGTGCTCGGAACCGTTGGCTACGTATGCCCCGGGGCCACCTGGTATCGGCATAGGTGACAATCCGTTTTCGCCCCAAGACTCGTACCGGGCGTAGCCATTGCTACCGGTGTACACCGACCTCTGCTCGACGCTAACTGCGGCGAGATCGGGTTTCTGGATGTTCTCACCCTTCTCCGCTTGCCCGAATTCGCTCATCACGATAACCGGGCCCTGATACCGCTCGGCCCAATTGACCGCCAAAACTCCTGCGCTGAAGCATTCTTCAACGGATCCTGGCGCCAAAATCGGTATGCTCACATCGCCGTGGCCGGGATGAAGACAGGTCATAAGGTCGCTTTGTTCGGATTTTGTCGGCAATCCTGTAGACGGCCCGCCGCGTTGCACATCGACGACAACACACGGGATTTCAGCCATCCACGCCAATCCGATCCCCTCGCCCATCAAAGAAAGGCCAGGACCAGCCGTCGCGGTCATCGACTTCTTGCCGGCGTAACCCGCGCCCACGATTGCGCTGATCGCCTCGATTTCCGAAGAAACTTGGTGCGCAAAACGCCCTTGCCCGACTAGGTTTTGCTCCATCCACACCAGAATGGTAGTTGCCGGCGAAATTGGGTAGCCGACATAGAAGTCCAAGCCGGCGGTGACCGCTCCTAGAGCGAGCGCCGCGTTGCCAGTAATCATTATCTGTTCGTAGTCGGGCGGAATCGGCGATGCCAAAGTGCCGACCGAAAATCCGCTGTTCTCAGCCACATCTACACCCAATCGGATCGCTACCTTGTTCGATTCGATGATCTCCTCGTCGCCTGGTCTTCCTCTTGTGAAACGAGCGGTTATGAATGCATCGATCTCTTCAAGCGAAAAACCGATCAGGTCAGCGACCGCACCGATCGTAACCATGTTGGCCGCGCGCGTGTTGCCGGTCGATTTCGCCAACTCGTCGGCGTCGATACCGAAATACTGTCCGCCACCCGGCAATTGAAATTCGCCAGAGTTGTAGATCGCTACTCCGTTGTCTGACAGATCTTCACGGTGAGCGTTGTATGCGTACTCGTCCAACGCAACCAAAACGTCGACATCGTCACCGGAACTGAGAACTGGAGTCGTCGATATCCGGACTTGAGATGAAGCCGGACCACCCATGATCTGCGAAGGAAATGTAGAAAAGGTTGAGACGTAATACCCTGCATTAGCCGCCGCCCTAGCCATGGCGTCAGCGGAAGTAACAAGGCCTTGACCGCCTTCACCAGCGAATCGAATGACGAAGTCCTGGCTATGATTGTCCGACATCTTCAGTGAATATTCTCGTTTCCGATATAGCTTCGATGGAAGGGCGGCATTTCGTCGGCGCAATGCCCCGATTTCGACACGCCCCTTTATCGTAATGATATTCGTTAGTTTCCGCTGCGTCGTACATCATTTGCGCTTGGAAATCACGTGTCGTTTACAATCGCCTGCCAGAGTAGCGTCTACGTGAAATGAACATCCTAAAGCCACGAGCGATGAAAACGATATCTCGCTGGTCCGCTGGCGGCGTGGTCGCGCGCACGAACGAAGACGATCAAATCCAAATCGCGCTCGTTGGGCGATTGGGCGAAAACCTGTGGGCATTACCGAAGGGAACGCCCGACTACGACGAGACTGTGGAACAGACCGCGCTGCGCGAGGTCCAAGAGGAAACCGGTCTCGATGTGAAACTCGTTTCGACCGTCGATACGACCCAGTATTCCTTTGTGCGATCGAAATCGAATCGACTCATCAGCGAACGCGACAACCCGCGCGCCAACGTCAAAGTAAAGAAAACGGTTTACTGGTACCTGATGGAGGCGAATGGCGGCTGTTTCGATGATCACGATCACGAATACGATGTCGCGCGTTGGTTCGATCTCGAAAAGGCGCTAAGCAAGCTCACGCATTACAGCGAGGCCAAGGTCGCCAGATCCGCCGCTAGGATCTTCCGCAAATACAACGCTGCCAGTGACGATGTTCGCCTCGAGGGGCGGCTTGCAACATTGCGATCAAAACGAATGTCGGACGCCTGGAATGACTATGTATGGCGGACCGACCCGGAACTCTCGATGTTAGATGCGGCGGAACCGCTCGGTTTGTCTTTCGTCGACTTTGAACGCTTTTATCACGAGGACCTCAAGAAATCGAATAGGCGGTCACTGCGGTTCGCCATCGAGGACGAGAACGGAAACCACATCGGGAACTGCATGTGCTACGACTACAACCAGAAACGCATGCAAGCGGAATTTGGGATTATGATCGGTGACCCTGACTATTGGGGGCGAGGTTACGGTTCCGACGCAACGGAGACGCTGCTGGATCACATCTTCGCCAACACCGACATTCGGCGGCTCTATCTTCACACACTGACATCCAACCACCGCGCGCAGCGCTCATTCATCAACGCCGGTTTCAGACCGTACGACCATGTATGGCGCGACGGCAAGAATTTCGTCCAAATGGAGATACTCGCCCACGAGTGGTTGAGCGTAAACGGCCAATCCCAGAAGGGCAGGTAATATTCAGTCATCAACATACCAACAACCACGAGGGAGGTAAAACGGAAGAAATGGCTAAGCTCCTATTGATTACCGGCGGCAGGCACCCATACGAGGAGACCACCCCGGTGATGACCGAGTTTCTCAAGGAAGCCGGACACGACCTCGACGTATCCGAAGGCGCTTCCGAGTTACAGGGTGACCTCTCAGTGTACGACGCTATCGTCCTGAACACTCTCCGATTGCCCGACACGGACAACGATCTCAACGATGAACAGCGGGCGGGGTTCCAAGAATATGTTGCGAGCGGCGGCGGGTTGGTTTCTGTGCACATCTCCCCTGCATCAGCGCCCGATTGGTCTGAAATGAAGAAGATCACCGGAGGTGGGTGGGTATACGGCGAAAGTTGGCATCCGCCGTTCGGGTGGTTCCAAGTTCAATTCAACAACCCTGACCACGCGCTTGCGAAGGACGTGACGCCGTTCTGGACTTACGACGAGTGCTACTGCGGCCTCGATATCCAACCCGGCATCGATGTATTCATGTACGGCGTCGTAGAAGAAGAAGACGTACCGCTCGGTTGGTCATTCTCATACGGCGACGGCAAGGTCGCCAACATCGCACTCGGACACGCCGGTTCGAGCCAAGAACACCCTCAGTTCCAACAGCTGATCCTCAACAGCGTCAACTACGTCTGCTGAGATTTTCCAACTCGATCGATTTAAACGGTCAATCCTGCTTCGGAGCGGGATTGATCAAGTCCAAACCAAGCGTTTCGGGGACCACTGCGGACAGTTCTTCGACGGTCCAGCGCCCGTCTTTGTAGATCGACCTGTGAGATACCGGGTGGTTCATCAGGCTGATCCTGTTGCCTGTGCAATGGAAGATGTTGCCCGAGACACCGTCAGCTGCGTCGGTGCAAAGCCAAACGACCATCGGTGCAACCTGGTCGGGTTCTGAACTGAGAATGCCTTCTGGTGGCGGTGGGAACGGCCCCGCTCTCATCGCCCGCGTGGCGTCGGGCACGCTGTCAGTCATACGCGTGCTCGCTCCTGGCGAGATGATGTTAGCGGTGACGTTGTAGCGCGTTAATTCTTTCGCAACGACGCGCGTGAAGCCGGCGATCGCGTCCTTCGCTGCGCCGTAGTTCGATTGTCCGCCTTGTCCGTACAAGCCTGACACCGACGAGAAGGTTACGATGCGACCGCTTTTCTGGCTTCTGAATATCTCAGACGCCGGACGGACCACCGAGTAAGTCCCTTTCAGGTGCACCGCTATCACATCGTCCCATTCCTCCTCAGTCATGTTGAAGATCATGCGGTCTCTCAGGATCCCAGCAGGCGTGATCACAATATCCAGACGACCGAACTCGTCGAGCGCCTGTTGAACGATGTTGGCACCGCCCTCCGCAGTCGCGACGGAGTGATACGACGCTACGGCGCGACCGCCCAACTCGCTGATCTCCTCAACTACTTGCGCAGCAGGCGTCGCGTCTTCGCCTTGGCCGTCCAACGCGGCTCCGACGTCGTTCACGACAACGGACGCTCCTTCACTCGCCAGCAACTTCGCAACGCCGCGCCCGATCCCGCGTCCAGACCCGGTGACCACGGCTACCTTACCGTCGAGACGTTTCCCGTTGGTCGATCTCATAACCGCCGGCGCAGCGGCGCCCGACCCCGGATTGATCTGGGCGAATTCGCTTCCGCCGGTTATGCTTTGCGAACCCTCCAAAAGCACCTTCGGAGCCAATACGTCGAGTTCGTCGAGGTCCCAAGATCCTGACGGGGTCGCTGAAAATATCGTGTTCACTCGACGGGGCAACGAGAGGTGAGTAACGTTGCCGCCGTAGACCAAGAAAACTTGACCGTTGATCTGGGCCGCGCCGTCGGTAGCGAGATACGCGACGAAAGGTGCCACGTCACGTGGTTCCCAAGGACGCTCGTCAGGTTGCGGAAGTGCTCCCCGCTCGACCATCATCTCTTGGATATTGCCGGGGATCGATGCGATCATGCGCGTTTCGGCACGCGGCGCGATGCTGTTAGCAGTGACGCCATACTTGCCCAGATCTTTGGCCAGCACCTTGGTGAATCCGGCGATGCCACTCTTGGCGGCGCCGTAGTTCGACTGACCGATAGATCCGACCAGACCAGAACCTGACGAGAAGGTGATGATACGGCCGCCGCGTTGCTGCCGAAAAATCGGTGCGGCGTGCCTTACTACTGTGAATGTGCCTTTGAGGTGGACCGAAATTACGTCGTCCCACTCCTCTTCGGTCATGTTGTAGAGCATGCGGTCACGCAATATGCCCGCTACTGTTACGACAACATCGATACCGCCGAATTCGCCTATGGCGGTTTCTATGATCCGCTGGCCGCCTTCCCAAGTCGTAACCGATTCGGTGGATGCCACAGCGTTTCCGCCCGCGGCGACGATGCCGTCGGCTACCTCTTGCGCGACCGACGTGGATCCCCCGGTACCGTCAAGTTCAGCGCCGATGTCGTTAACTACGACACTTGCGCCGTTGGCGGCTAATTCTTCCGCGACCCCTCGACCGATGCCGCGTCCGGCACCCGTAACTACTGCGACTTTGCCCTCGAGTTGCAATGCTTTGCTCCTATCGATTTTGCTTGGTCAATCGCCGCGCATGGACAGCGCAACGGTTGCTTTTCCGGGGGTTGTAACTTCCCCTTCGGCATCTCTGAATTGAATATCAAGGTCGACGAGACCTACTCCATCTTTGACGCGTTTACCTGTCACCGTTCCGGTACACGACACCTTTCCGGCGTAATCAATGCCTCGGTACGATGTTTCAAGTCGTTTGACCGCTGCGATCCCTCCAGCCCATTCTGCCAACCATTGCGACAAGATAGCCGATTTCAACGCCCCGTGGATGATTATGTCGTCGTGACCTGCACCCTGAGCGTATGCAGTGTTGTAATGGATGGGGGTGAAGTCCTGCGAAACCCCGGCGTATTGAACCAATTGACGTGGCGTGACCTCGCGGGTGGAAGGTTCCGGGCTGACCCCGATCTCAATATCTTCGAATGCGACTTGTGTCATTTCGTCGATTTCCTGTTTTACGGGCGAATTCGCACCCGAATCACACCGTCCCTGTCGCCCTGCCGTAGGTGATTGTGGTCGAATCCTGAGTGGCGACCAACTCACCGTCGCTAGAACGGTAGGTAACCTCGGTGATCTTGAACAACATGGGTCCTAATCGACCGCTTTTTTCGAAGATGTCTTTCAATTCGCGCACCGCGGTGATCTCGTCGCCAGCGACGACAGGTCGCACGAAGTTGAACTTGCTCCCGCCGTCGAGTATGTCATGAAAAGGCTCGGGGAACGGAGGGTCGAAAGGTGCGGTCATAAATGATCGCAAGATCAGCGGGTTCGCTTCAATGGGCGCGGCATCGCTCGCTGCGCGGGGATCGTTTTCGATCGGCGGCAATTCGCCGTTGATGGCAGCGTTGAAACGAGCGATTTCCCGGTGAGAAACGTTGTAGGTGATGGGTCTCGATTTTGCGCCTATGAATGCGCGCATCTCGTCTGTTATGACCGAACCCAAAAGTTGCTCCGCCGTTCTAGCGTCCGTGTGATCACGGTACCACTGGCACCGACTCTGAAACAGTGTAACTAACGTGTACGACGTCGGATCGACCTTCGACGACCAACTCGGTTACCGGACCCCTTCGATCGCCGGACCGCTTCCTCCCTCAACTCCCTCGCGCTCTTTGTCCTTTCTTGAGCGCCGGGACGACCCCATGCCCTGTCGCGCACGAGCATCAACACCACTACAGAGGTCAGCATCGTCGCAGCTGGCACGTAAAGTACGCCGATCTCTTGAGCGAACGCGACGATGAAGACCCAGAGCAGCACCGCTCCAACGATCAGGTTCAGTTTGTGACGGCGTTCGGATTGCCCGCTAGGCGGCACTGAAAGAATCGATCCGAGCGTAATCAGAACCGGCATAAAGGCGAAAATGAGGCCAATCAGGCCATTGGACTCCGCTATACCGACCCGTCGAATTTCGGCCACACCCTCGGCGTTAGTCTCAATGACTTCGAACGAAGGCCACAAAGCGAGATACGCTAACGCCGCGATGCTCAACAATAAAGCGAAAACCGCGAAAACAAAGGTCCGGTCAGGCAACCAAGAAAACATGATCGAGGACCTAAATCTTCTCCAAGCCAGCCATACTCGCCTGCAACACCTTGACACCGAATTCGGGATCCGAGAACGCGACGGTAACTCTTACGTCATCTCTGACCGGACGCGCGTTCACGACCACTCCAGTACCGAACATGCCGTGTTTAACGCGTTGTCCGGCCTTCAATTGCAATTCGAACGGCAGATCCTCTATGCCGATTTCGGTGAATTTCTCCCGATCTGTCCGTCGTCGCGAAAGCGGTAAACTGCCGCGATCGACCGCGACCCCGAAACTTGAAGAAAACGCGACCGGCGGAGGTGCCGCGCGACCCGGAACCCGAGCATATTCGACTTCTTGCACGTGCTCTTCGGGAATCTCTTTCAAGAACTGGGAAGGCGTGTTTTGACGCCGGTACAGCGAAGACGAAGTGTAGAGCGTCCATGTAACATTCAACTTCCGTTTTGCACGCGTCATTCCGACGTACATCAGCCTCCTTTCCTCACCGCACGCAGCTTCGTAATCGTCCTGAGACTGAACGTTCAAAGCCATGGCGTGAGGTAAAAGACCCTCGTTGACTCCAGCGATGAAGACCGTGTCGAACTCCAGCCCTTTGGCTTGGTGGAGCGTAATCAATGTGATCGCCCCAGCGGTGGTAGTTGCGACCTGCACATCCGATGCGTTGGCGCCGATCCCCTCATCCATCGAGTCGACGTTGGCAAACAGCGAAGTGTGTTCGAGGAAATCTGAAAGTGCCTGCCGCGGCGAGGTCCCGTCCTCTGACGCCGAATACTTTTCTGCTAACGTCATCAGCTCATTAATGTTCTCCAAGCGTTCGCCCCTCGTCGCCTCGTCTTTCTTGACCCAGTCGATGTAACCACTCCCCTTTAACGCGTAGTCGATGAGGTCGTGCGGATATACGGTTTCGGCGTTCGTGACCAATGTCTTGACGAACTCGGCGAACGAACGAACCTTTTGCAAAGCGGACCTGCCGAGACCCAGTTGGTGGGATTCCGAGTGATCTGAAGCAAGCAAAACAGCATCCGACATGGACACATTTTTGTAGAGGCTGTACTCTTCGATCTTGCGGAGCGTCGCCGGGCCGATACCGCGTGGGGGCACATTGATGATGCGGCGGAGCGACGTTTCATCCGATGGGTTCACCACGATCCTTAGCAATGCGAGAGCGTCTTTGATCTCACGCCGTTCGTAAAACCTGACACCACCGATCAGGCGGTATTGAACGCCGCGTCGACTGCATTCGGTTTCGATCGCTCTCGATTGAGCGTTGGTCCTATACAGCACCGCAACATCGTCGAGATTTCCGGGCACACCGTTCTTGATTGTTTCGGATCTGGCATGCTTCTCAACCGAGTCCAATATCACCGTCGCTTCGTGTTCCGGATGTTCCGCGACACCGATTTCCACCGGTTCACCTTGCTCGTTGTTCGTGAAAAGAACCCTTTCGATGGAGCGAGTGTTGTGAGAGATCAAGCCAGACGCGGCAGCAATTATCGTCTTCGTAGAACGATATGATTCGCTCAGTTCAAAAAGCTTGCAACCCGGTAGCACCTCGGCTAGCCGATCCATGTTTTCCGGCCTCGCGTTCCGCCAGGAATATATCGACTGGTCTGGATCGCCGACAACGCAGATATTTCGATACGCGTCGCCGAGTACCCGCACGAGTTCAAACTGCAGCGCATTGGTGTCTTGAAACTCATCAACCATGATGTGCTCGAACCGGTTCTGCATCGCGGTTCGAATGTGTTCATCTGTCACCAATATCCGATACGGCTTAAGCAACAGATCATCGAAATCTACCCCGTTGGATCGGCGTAGGTTCGCTTCATATTGTTCGTAGATCTCGGCGTGAAGTTCGTGCCGAAAACCAGTTCCCAAACTCGCAAACTCGTCAGGGGTCTGATTGTTGTTTTTGGCTTTTCCAATATCTGCGAGCACCTCACCGACCTTCGCATCGGCGTCCATGTCTGTAAGAAGCAACTTCAACATGCGTTCTTGGTCATCGCGATCGAAGATGGTAAAGTCCCGACCCAGTTCGGCTGCGTCATGGTGAATCCGCAGAAATCTGGCGCCAAATGAATGGAACGTGCTGACGTTGGTCTCAGCCGCGTTCGGGACGAATCGGCTAGCCAACGCGTCGCATCTCTGACGTAACTCTGCAGCCGCTTTGTTTGTGAACGTAACCCCTAGTGCCCGCCAAGGTGGGACTCCGGTAGCGAGGATGTACGCCATACGATGCGACATCACTCGTGTCTTGCCACTGCCAGGACCCGCCACAATGATTAACGGGCCGTCAATGTAGGAAGCAGCCGAGCGCTGGGCTTCAGAAAGGCCGTCAAGAACGGCTTCAGGGCTTGTGATTGAACTCGACATTCAAGTATTGCAAAACAGAGTTTTTACACATGTATCATAACAAGGATTTCCGAAGCGAGTTCACGGCTCCGACGACCGGAAACCCGTCTGATTTACGCACGCGCCGAAATGGCGGAGTGACCCAACGCTAAATCCGGCGTGCCAAACCCTCGAAATGTGTGAAGCACGACAATGACCCGGGAGCGTTTTTCCATTCCTGCCAACCGCGCGAGATCGCTTCTAGCTCGGTCCTAGTCGCGATACCGTATTCAAGTGCTTTAGCCGCAATATCCGACTCCAAGATACGTTGCGACCACTGGTCGCCCCACCATGTCTTGCCGCTTTCTTCAAAGAACGTCCAAGTGCTCGTCGATATGTGAATTTCGGTCAACACACCTGTATCTTCCATCCAGCTAAGCATGTTTCGCCCGGCGCGCGGGTTACCGCCGTTACGAATGGCAACGGCATCGTATATGCGGCGGAAATCATCGAGGGCTTGCGATTCCGGGTGTGCAGCGAATGTACCCCAATCAACCTCTCGCACGCCCACGATTCCTCCCGGCTTGGCAAGTTTGGAGGCCGCCATCAACGCACCCACAGGATCCCCCAAATGTTGAAGCAACTGATGGGCGTAGACCACGTCGAACCGTTCATGTTCGAGGTCCGATTGGTAAATGTTGTCGACCTGAAAAACCAAATTAGGCGAGCCGTGCTCCATCAGGCGCCTGTCCCATTCCTCCTGCAACCCATCCGAAACGTCGATACCGATCACATATCCAGATTCACCGACCGCGGCCGCTAAACCTAATGTGATCGTTCCAGGTCCGCAACCGACATCGAGCAGATTCATGCCGGGTTCAATGTATGGAAGTAGAAACGCCGCCGCATCATCCGCCGTTCGAGCCGAATGGGCAGATAAGACAGAACGGTGATGTCCGTGAAGGTACGTCTCCCGCTCTATCGACATCAGAGGATGCGGACGTGTCGCCCGTCTACCGCGTCGGCGGTTGGGCTACGAGATCTAAAACCGGATCGATTATCGAACGTTCGGAGAGCAGTTGGCTGAACCGCGACAGTTTTTCGGGGTGGGAAAAACCGGTGGGTTCCATCTCGTCCAGCGCGTTCATCGTCGACTCAGTGTCGCCGCCCACCATGATCAGCGGTATCCGTTTCGTCCGCGCTTCATAAAATACGTAGTCGATCGGCTTTTCGCCGCCCGTCAATACCATCGCCCGCGTCGTGTCGCTCTGCAGCGCCGAGATCTGCACGTCAGGACGCCCTGCTCGAACGACCACGCATGTGTTGTCCTGGGACCGGAAATAGAACGGTCCCCAATCGAGCACCAAACCGCCGATCAACACGTTATCAACCAACTCGGCAGTGGTATCGATCGCGAACGCCAAATCACCACCCAGGTGGTCGATCAACGTGTCGACGGTACTTGCCGCCAATCGCCTGTCTTCAGGTATCCATCCGATGCAGTTAATGCCGTCTTTGGTCAACGATTCGACCACGCGGTCGGCGTGTACGTCGCGGTAACGGGCAACTTTGTTAAGGATTACGCCAGCTAACCGATCTCCGAGAACCTTGACCGCTTCATTCACATCGTCATCGATCCCGGCCAACAAGATCACGTTGGCGTCGATCTCTTCGGCGACGGTGAAATCCGCCTCGGGATCACCGGTCGCGCCCTCGATGACCGAAACTGATGAACCCGACGGTTCGATCTGGCCAATTGCGACCTGTTCCACTCCATCATCATCCACGAATAGTTCGCCCGTGTCAGCCACTGACCTTACCGAGACGCTGTCGTATCGTAAGCGCGAAATGATCGCCGCGGCAAGTGCCGATTTGCCTTTTGATTCGCTGACGGACGAGATGATTATCGACGGCATTTGGACGCTCTAGCGATATTGGACGTGCGCTTGGCGGCGGGGTTCAATTCAGATTTGGATTATACCAACGGCGCAACGATAAAATAGGGTTTACACGCCGTGCCGAGGTAGCTCAGCTGGTAGAGCAATGGACTGAAAATCCATGTGTCGGCGGTTCGAGTCCGCCCCTCGGCACCATCTCGCCCCTTCGCTCGACCCTCCGTCACTCGCGCTCCTTTGTTCGGCACGATGTCGGAGCTCCTAAAATGGTGCCGAAGGTGGGAGTCGAACCCACACGGGCTAAAGCCCAAAGGTTTTTGAGACCTTCGCGTCTACCATTCCGCCACTTCGGCAACCGATTCCTTAATTCTAACTAGACAGTCGCGTCCACCTAGTTGCGTGCTTCATGTTCGCCACTGGAGCGTCAATTTCCAATTTACGTAGTAACCTTGGCTCAGCGAGTTAAAAGTGACATTTATAAAGGTTTACGACGGTGTCGGAGGAATCTGTCAACAAGCATGAGACTGATGAGAACGATCGACTCGCGTTGCATCGACCGATCGTTTTTCTCGACATCCAGACCACCGGTCCCGACCGGCGCACCGCGCGTGTTGTCAGGCTGTCGACTCTCCGCGTAGAACCCGACGGTACGGAGAGTTTTCGATTTCAGCTCATCAATCCGTTATCGCCTATTTCGCCAGGCGCTACGGCCTTTCACGGCATCGCCGACGACGACGTTGCCGACGCAAAACCCTTCACCGCCTACGCTGCGTCCTTAGCCCAATATCTTGAAGGATGCGATGTTGCAGGTTTCGGCATCCGCAGGTTTCACTTAAAGGTTTTGAGGCGTGAATTCGAATACGCAGGTATCGAATTCGATATCGATGGTCAGGCGGTAGTTGACGCGATGGAGATCTACCACCAGTTAGAGCCGAGGGACTTCGAAGCCGCCTATCGCAGGTTCGTCGGCGGAAATGTATCGCGTCCGTTGGACGCTGAAACATCAATAAAAGCCACTCGATTGATCATCGCCGGACAGTTGCGATTGAATACCGAATTGCCGAGAGACCCTGCGTCACTGGCATCTTGGGCAACACGCGAAGACGATTCCAACTTCATCGACGATCAAGGAAGATTCACTCTCTCGGATGAAGGTGATCCAATGATCAACTTCGGCCGGTATAGGGGCCACACGCTTTACGACATGAGCGAACTGCATCCGGATTATCTGCAGTGGATCGCTAGCGACGCCTCATTCACGGAACGGCAGCGCCAAATCGCCGCCGACGCTGCCGAGGGTATTATGCCCGATGTCTAGAGACTGGCGGTCGAGATTAGAGGTTTGGGCGGACGAGCGGCTCAACGGCACTTGTCGATGGGAGGATGGAGCGGAAGACGGGGTTCGAACCCGCGGCCTTCTCCTTGGCAAGGAGATGCTCTACCACTGAGCTACTTCCGCTCGTTATGCATGATTATGCATCATGCGGGTAAATCGTGCCGACGGAGAACGCAACCCGTGGGCGGAACGACATCTGGAGTTAATCCGACATCTTTACGAGGAGCTTACCAAAGTTGGCTCCGCTCATCAATCCGATGAACGCCTTCGGTGCCTGTTCAAATCCGTCGACGATATCCTCTCGATATTTCAAGGTACCGTCTCCGACCCACGATGCGAGCCGCGCACGTGCAACATCGTGATCCAGTTGGAAGTCAAAGACCAAGAATCCTTCGATCCGGGCCTGCCTGGTAATGAGAGTCCACAGGTTGCGCGGTCCCATTTCCGGTTCTTCCAAGTTGTACTGCGATATTTGCCCGCAAATGAGCACCCGACCCCGGAACGCCAAGTTTTCGATCGCCGCATCGGTCACAAACCCGCCCACATTGTCGAAATAGATGTCGATGCCATCCGGTGCTAGATCGGCCAACCGTGCCGCGACATCTTCGGTCTTGTAGTTAATGGCCGCGTCGAACCCGAGCTCCTGTGTGCAATAGTCGGCTTTTTCGTCCGAACCGACGGTTCCTATGACCTTGCATCGGTTCATCTTCGCGATTTGACCAACAACAGCGCCGACAGCGCCAGACGCCGCCGAAACCAGCACCGTCTCCCCTGGGCGGGGACGTCCTACAGCCAAAAGCCCGTGATACGCCGTAAGGCCTGGCATCCCGACCACCCCGAGAGCCGTCGAAATCGGAGCGACATCAGGGTCAACGATCCTCGCGGTATGCGCTGGTACGACCGCGTATTCCTGCCATCCGGTTTGACACGCAACGATGTCGCCAACTTGGACCTCATCGCTCCGAGACGCGATTACTCGACCGACACCCTCCCCGACGATCACATCGCCGATCCCGACCGGCACTGCGTAAGACCGTCGGTCTCGTAATCGTCCCCGCATGTACGGGTCTAGCGAAAGGTACAGAGTTCGCACGAGGACTTCGCCGTGACGAGGGTCTCCCACCTCGGTCTCCGTTATCGTGAAATCGCTTTCTTGCGGGTAGCCGACGGGTCGATTCGCCAATGTCCAGCTACGGTTGATGAGTTCGGGCATGAGAGATTCCGTTTGGGATGCTATGTAGTCGGGACGCAGATGAGTTCGTCAAATCAGTCTTCAGATTCTTCTTCATCTGAAGCGGGTGACGGACCTTCACCACGACGACGCGCGCTGCGAGACGCCCAGAAGTAGACCGGAGCCGCCAACGCGAAAAACACGACAAGCGCCGCAACTCCCGGAGCCCATCCTCCGACGCCTGAACCGTCCAACTGATTGTCCAACCAAGTCTTGATTCCGGCTCCAGCCAGGCCTGCTACGGTTACGCCAATGATGACGAAAACCCACTCTACGAATTCGTTCGGAATTTGCAGTTTATTCATGCGCGATCGCGTCTCCTATCGAATGAATCCCATAATAAAGCACCCCGATTCCCATGTTGATGCGGCTGACGATTCAAAGGTTGTATACTGCGCTAAGCGCATGAATCTCCGAACTTGTGACCATCCATGACGACGGCGACAGCTCCTAATCAAACTTCCTCGTCTCCCTCAGACGAATCGCAGGAAATCGTCCTTCGAGTCGAAGACCTGCACGTCTACTACGAAACGATGGCAGGCGATGTTAAAGCGGTGAATGGCGTGTCGTTTGATCTCACAGCGGGTGAGCGGCTCGCGCTGGTCGGAGAGTCCGGAAGCGGCAAGAGTACGATGGCGACGGCGCTGATGCGGATGACGCGGCCACCTGGGAAAATCGTCGGAGGCAGCATCTACCTCGGTGAGCGCGACTTGCTCCAGTTGAGCGAAGACGAGATGCGTCGCGCCCGTCTGGCTGAAATCGCACTCGTACCGCAGGGCGCTATGAACTCGCTGAACCCGGTGGTGCGCATCGAAAAACAGATCATCGACGGCATCTTGGATCACGTTGTAGAAGAGTCCGCGACCTCGCGTGGCGCTTCAACCGGTTCAGCATTTGCCCAAGCGAATCCCGACGGGTCGCTTACCAAGAAACCGACGCGATCCGAATTGCGTGAAAAAGTCGCAGATTTGATGACGAGCGTCGGCCTTTCCCCCGCCGTCGCAAGCATGTATCCCCACGAACTCAGCGGTGGAATGAAGCAACGCGCTGTCCTCGCCATCGCCACCTGCCTCTCGCCTAAGGTGATACTCGCCGACGAACCTACGAGCGCATTAGACGTCGTCGTGCAACGCCAGATCATGCAGACACTGGGGAGACTCCAATCCGGCATCGACGCGGCCGTCATTTTGGTCGGGCACGACATGGGTTTGGTGGCGCAGTTCGCTAACACAATCGGCGTGATGTACGCGGGAAGGTTGGTGGAACTGGGGCCGGTGGACCAGATATTCGAGGACCCGCAACATCCCTACACGAAGCTCTTGATCGAAAGCCTCCCATCATTCAATCAGAAGAAAGAATTCGTAGGCATACCAGGCATGCCACCGCGCTTGCTCAATCTGCCGACTGGATGCGCCTTCTATCCACGCTGTCCATCTGCGATGGATGTTTGCCGAGACACCGACCCGTTGGATATCGAAGTTCGACCCAACTGGCGAACCGCCTGCCACCTCCACACTGAGGCGACGTTGAATGCCTAACCTGCTCGAGCTACGAAACGTTTCGAAGATCTTCGGCGGTGGGTTTTTCAACCGTTCGAACCTGACGATCGCCGTGCAAGACGTTTCGCTCGCGATACCGGACGACCGGCCTACCATCACTGCGATCGCGGGTGAAAGCGGCAGCGGGAAAACCACGCTTGCAAGACTGCTTTTGGGCGTCATCCCGCCGACCACTGGACAGGTCTTATACCAAGACGAAGATGTGCAGAGGATGCGGTCCAGAGACTGGTTGAACTTCCGGCGAGAAGTCCAACCCATCTTCCAAGACCCGTTCGAAGCGTACAACCCGTTCTACACGGTCGACCATGTCCTGCATCGCCCTATTCGCAACTTCAAATTGGCCGGCAACGCCCAAGAAAGAAGCGAACGTATAAACGAATCTCTGCGGATGGTGGGTCTACAGCCAGACGAGACATTGGGCCGTTATCCGCACCAGTTGAGCGGCGGTCAACGACAGCGCGTAATGGTTGCCAGAGCGTTGCTGCTCAGACCCCGCATCATTTTGGCCGATGAACCCGTATCGATGGTAGACGCGTCTCTCCGTGCAACGATTCTGCGCAGCATCCGCGATCTTAATCACGACTTCGGAATCTCTGTCATCTACATCACTCACGACCTGACTACTGCGTATCAAATGTGCGACAACATCATCGTGATGTACCGCGGCACTGTCGCAGAAGCGGGTAGCGTCGAGGAAGTAATCCAAAATCCAAAGCACCCCTACACCCAGCTCCTCATCGATTCGGTGCCTCAGCCCGACCCGAAAGCGGCGTGGGGCGAAGAAGACGACGAGTCGGTTGAACGAGTTGACGAAGCCTCCATCGTCACCGATCAATGCAAGTTCGCTCCGCGGTGCAAATTCGCGATGGCCGAGTGCACAACTTCCGCGCCTCCGCTACACGCGCTCGGCCCTAATCAACTCGCCAGCTGTTTCCTTCACGCCGACTTCCCTGTTGCGGACGATCCGGATATCGGCAAGTCGTTCGAGTATCCGGTTTTCGAGACCGCCGATAAGACAAACTGAGTTATTCCCGACGCATTATCGCGCGGGTTCGACGATCTCAACCGTCTGGTTCGGCTCGATGCCTTCAGACACCTGCATCACGCCGCTCGGCCAATGCACCTCGATGCGGTCGATCTTTGTAGCACTGCCTAAACCGAAGTGTAGATCGATGCAGTTCATGCTCAAGAACGAAGAGCTTCCCAACACATCTTGAACCTGGGTCTTCGGTTCGCCTGAGCCATCCACGTCGGCAATCACCCTCACTCTAGCCCCGATTCCATCGGCATTGCTGCCTGTGCCGTCGATGCTTTGGCGACCGGTCAGCTTCAACGTGATCCAGTTGCCTTCGCTGGCATTGCTCATCCACAGGAAGAGCGGCCCACGGAAGAAATCGATCGTCTTCTCCGCGATGAAGACCGGACCATTGCTGTTTGTCCCCAACAGATCAACTGTGCCGTCGCCGTTGAGGTCGCATTTCGCGAGACCTTTTCCGTTCTCGTGGTACTTCCGGTCCATCCGCTGACGGTCGCGGTCGAATTCGGGGTTGTTTGGATCAACCACGCCGTAGTTTACGCCTTGAATGTCGAGAAGTTGCGACTCTACTGTGATGTCTTCGAATTTACCCGCGCCATCGCCGCGCAACATCCGACCTGAACCGGTGTACTTGAAGCCGTTCGGCCCTTCTCCCCTGCCCCCCATGGCACCCAACCAGTAAAGGTCTTGATCGCCATCGTTCTCGTAGTCGAAAAACGCAGTTCCAAAACCAAAGTCGTAGGCCGCAAGTCCGACTGGCTGTTCCACATCGCGCCAAACGGGAAGTATGTTTTCGGGGTCCAACGACTCAGGCGGAAACGCTTGGCTCGTCGCGACGTGAGTCAAAGGAGCGACGTTTTTGAAATCGCCGACCATTCCCATTTCGCTATCTTCCCTGACACCGTCGTTCCTCAGCAGGAAGTGGTAACAGGTTCCCCATCCATTCGCGTGGCTGTAGGCGCAATCTCCTGAAGGTACCGGCGGCACGTCATATAGCAAGAAGTGATAACCGATGTTCGTGATGAAGATATCCAAATCTTCATCCGAGTCATAATCGCCCAATGCAAACCCCATCCAAGCTCCAACCGCATCAACTCCCATCTGGGATTCGATTGACGCAAACCGGACTTCTTCTCCGTCTGAGTCGTTACGGTAGACCTTCAACGTATCCCCATCGTCAGCCAACCACAGATCTAAATCGCCATCTGAATCATGGTCAAAGAACATCGACGCCAACGTTTGCCCCGTTGGATCTCCGATTCGATTCCCATTCTCGTCCAATAGCGACGCATCGTACCCCCGCACCATCTCACCTGTATCCGGGTCTTCCCACAGCATTGCCACGCCGTCTGGATCGAGCATCTTGATTGGCGGACTCTTCAATCCAGCCGCCTCGGTTACGTCGTTGAAAGTGAGATCGCCATTGTTGATGTAGAGACGGTTGTAGTGTCCGTGATGCCGCGGATCGTCGAATCTAATGAAGTCCTGATCCAAACGGTTGCCCACGAATACGTCCGTCCAACCATCGTTGTTCACGTCGCCGCACGCGATTGTTATTGCAGATTGCACGTTGACGTCCGCTCCGAACGCGGAATCCGTGATCTCTTCGAAGCGTTCACCCTCAACGTTTCTGAGCAAACGGTCCTTGATCGCGTTCGTCAACGCCGCGTTACCGACCGCGGACCGGTAATCAAGTTCATCTCCGATCAATCCGTATCCGGCGACATATAGGTCTTGATAACCGTCGTTGTCAAAATCGCACGCTGCAACTGCGGTGCTGTTGGCCAACGATAGATCGGCGCCGAGATCCTCGCTCACCTCAGTGAAAACGTTCTCCCCGTCGTTACGGAACAATAGGTTCGGTCCGCCCGGCGATTCTGGAAACTCGGAATCGGAGTTGGCCTGAGTAATGTAAAAGTCCATGTCGCCGTCACGGTCAAAGTCGAAGAACGCCGAACCTGGGTGCCAGTTGTTCACAAACGCGTTTTTCCCAAGCGCTTCGCGCGCGATGTTAGTGAACGGCATCACTGGGGTCATCCCCGGCACCATCACCGGCTCAACGCCAGATTTGGTGGTGGGCACTGGCATCGGCGTCTCAGGCTTGATCGTCGGCAGTGACTCCCTGATGACCGTTTTCGGAACCGCGGTCGCTTGTGGCACCGCAACCGTTTGCGGCGCGGCGGTCGGTACCTGTACCAACACCTGAACCGGCTCCTCCGTGGTTCTGGAAACCAAGACGAAGATTATCGCCAAACATAAGACCAGGGCCGACAACAAAAAGACCGCCGCAACGGACAACGCGAATATCGAGCGACGAGTCCACATAATGTCTGAATCTTAATTTCTAACGCAAGAGAGCGGGTTGCAGATGTGGTTCCGCAATCCGCTCTCCCGTTATTTCGACCACACAAGCGCCGACGGCATCTACCGTCTTATTCCGTCGGTTCCAGATTCATCGTGATCAGATACCAGCCCGTCCACGGAGGATACGGGGCAGCGTACGGATCCTCGACACCTGGCCAACCTTCCCAATACCGAGTGTTATGCACAATCACGTGCAACTCCTCAGCGATGTGAATGACCGGCATGTCACGCAGGAACAGCTCGAACGCTTGTCGCGTCAGCTCAACGTATCGCGGGTCATCCGGCGAGTGGAGCATGCCCTCCATCTCATCGAGGATCGCGTCCATCTCCGCGTTCTCATAACGTCCGCCCTGCACGGCACCCATGTAGCGCTCACCAGGCGGTCCTGAGTTCTTCGAGTGGTACGACCGGAACGTCGTGTAAGGCTCCGTGATCGATCCGCACTGCACCCAAACCACTTCCGTCTCACCCAAGCGCAACCGGTCGCCGATGGTCGCAGGTTCGCCCTGCTTGAATACGGCATCGAAACCGCCCTCTTGCAACTGCTTCTCAAGGAATGGCCCTTGAGGTCGCAACCAAGAGGGTATCTCCAACGTGATCTCGACACGCTCGCCATCCTTAGTCCAGAAGCCTTCGGAGTCTTTCGAGTAACCGGAATCCGACATGCGAGCTTCGACCTTGGCCGGATCTGGATCGTTCGGGTTGTACTTGTCGATGATGTCTTGCACCAAAGGCAAGTACTGCTTCACACCGTACGACGAGATCGGGACCACGACGGGCGGAACGCCACCCTCGTAAGCCAAACCAGCGATCTCATTACGGTCGATCGCGTGGTTGATCGCCCATCGGACGTTGACGTCGCTAAAGTGCTTCTTCTGGTTGTTCAGGATCAGAACGAAGTTACATCCGTCGGCAGCACCCCAAACCGGACCCTCAAAGTTCCACGATCTAAGATCGTCGTTGAAACTCTTGGCAGCTTCGAACGTCCCCTTTAGCAACGGCACACCAGCATCAGTCTGGTTGTTGATGTACAGCTGCCCTGCGATGTCGTCGTTCGCAATCGGAATGTACTTCAACCGTTCGACCTTCGGCAATGGATGGAAGCCGGTCTCCGCGCCCCACCAGTCGTCTCTGCGGTCATACAACTGCACTTCCGGCGTGGACAACGCGAGCCTGAAAGCGCCAGTGCCCAATGGCCATCCCTTAGCAGGATCGTAGTTGTTGAACGTCAGCGGGTCTACGTTCTCCCAGACGTGCTTCGGAACTATCGGGACGTGGTTCTCGTGTCCGAAACCGAACTGCTCTTGGAAGAACCTCGGGTCGGGACGCGTCAATTTCATCGTGAAGTTGAGGTCGTCGTGAACCGTCACGCTTTCGATCTTGTCCGCAAAAAGCGTCGATCGGTTCATATCCGGCGCGTTTTCGATCACCATATCGATGGTGAATTTGAAGTCGTGCGCGGTGAATGGCACGCCGTCCGACCACTTGACACCTTCGCGGATCTTGACGTCGATTTCGTCAAGTGTGTCGTTGTACTGATACGACTCGCCCATCCAAGGGACGATGCTGCCATCGTTCAAGTTCGTGTAGAACAGGTGCTCAATCAAACCCTTTTCGGACGCGTGACGGGCATGAGAGTTGCCCGGTAACCACCAGTTGAAGTTTTCAACGTTGTCGTGTTGCGTTCGGTATGAACCGCTCCAGTGAGTAAACACCACGGTTCGGTTTCGAGGAACATCCTTCAACGCGCCGGGGTCTGGAGTCGGCGTCACCTCGACGACAACCTCTTTCTCTTTCTCCACTACCACCGTTTGAACTACGGTTTCGCCTTGAACGAGAACTTCCTTCTCAACCACGACCGTCTGCACAACCGTCTCGCCCTCTACCAAAACTTCCTTTTCCACCACGACGGTCTGGACGACAGTCTCACCCTCGACCAGCACTTCCTTTTCCACGACGACCGTTTGGACGACCGTTTCGCCCTCTACCAAGACCTCTTTTTCAACCTCGACTGTCACTGGGACTTCAACCGCCACTTCCTCCCGGACCACAACCGTTTGGACAACCGTCTCGGTGCCTCCACAACCGGCAATCACCGTTAGAGCAACCAGTGATGCGAACGCCGCCATGAAAGCGGCAGGGCTCCATTTCTTAGACCTTAAGGACATTGCGATCCTCCAAGAGTTTCTGACGCGCGTTTCCCGGGAGTCGCGAACTCACCAAGATACGCATTGGCGCCGAGTTACGTTAGACCGGTAAGTCGAGACCACCCGATCACAAAAACGTAGTCTACCCAAGTTTTTCGTCGCGCGGCTTAGTGTATCGGAGGAATCTGCAGAAAATCGCACGTTTGGGGTTCCACCTCGCAACTCGTGTGCCGGTTGGTTCGCATGTTCGGTAAGATTTCGCAACCGATCGTTGACCAACGTTTGGATTCGAGATCAGTCAAAAAAAGAGCGGGTTGCGCCGTATTGCCGCAACCCGCTCGAAAGATCGACCACCTTCGCGTTTCACTGAGTTGGTTCGAGGTTCAACGTTATCTGATACCACCCGCGCCACGGTGGGAACGGTCCCATGTAAGGGTTCTCCGAACCGGGCCAGTTCGTCCAGTAGTGCGTGTTGAAGACCGTCACGTGTAGCTCTTCGGCGATGTGTATCACCGGCATGTCGCGCAAGAACAACTCCATGCCCTGTCGGGCCAGTTCGACGTATCTTGGGTCATCCGGCGAATGCAGCATGCCCTCCATCTCGTCAAGCAATGCGTCCATCTCAGGATTCTCGTATCGTCCTCCCTGCACCGCACCTTGGTATTTTTCGCCAGGCGGCCCCGAGTTCTTTGAGTGGAACGATCTCAAAGTGTCGTACGGTTCGTTGATGGAACCGCATTGCACCCAGACGACTTCGGTTTCGCCCAACCGCAATCGGTCGCCGATGGTGGCAGGTTCACCTTGCTTGAACACGGCATCGAATCCCGCCTCCTGCAGCTGTTTCTCAAGAAACGGACCTTGCGGCCGGATCCACGACGGAATCTCCAACGTGATGTCTACGCGCTCGCCATCTTTCGTCCAGAATCCCTCCGCATCTTTCGAGTAACCAGCAGACGTCATTCTCGCCTCAACCTTGGCAGGATCAGGATCGTTGGGGTTGTATTTGTCGATCAAATCCTGCATCAAAGGCAGATATTGTTTGATGCCGAATGACGAGATCGGAACTACTACCGAAGGTATACCGCCTTCGTACGCAATCTCGGTAATCTCGTCGCGGTTGATCGCGTGATTAATTGCCCACCTCACATCCGGACTCGCGAAATGCTTCTTCTGGTTGTTCAGGATCAACACAAAGGTGCACCCATCTGGAGCACCCCAAACTGGTCCCTCCGCGGACCACGAACGCAATGCATCGTTGAATCCCTTCGCCGCCTCGAATGTGCCTTTCAGCAGCGGCGGTCCAGCGTCCAACTGATTGTTGATGTAAAGCTGCCCAGCGATGTCGTCGTTTGCCACAGGGATGTACTGGATCCGTTCGACTTTAGGCGGTTCGTGGAAACCGATCTCGCTGGCCCACCAGTCGTCGCGCCGGTCGTAAAGTTGCACCTCCGGGGTCGTGAGCACGAGCTTGTACGGCCCGGTACCCAGCGGCCAACCCTTGGCCGGATCGTAGTTGTTAAACGTGAGAGGGTCCTGATTCTCCCAGACGTGTTTCGGCACAATCGGACTATGCGCACCCACGGGCGTCGCGAACTGGTTGCCGAAGAAGCGCGGGTCAGGCCGTGTGAGATGGATCGTCAGGTTTAGATCGTCGTGAACCGCTACGCTCTCGATTTGGTCCGCCCAAATGTTCGATCTGTACAACTCCGGTGAGTTCGAGATCACCATGTCGATCGTGAACTTCACGTCGTGTGCCGTAAAAGGCACGCCGTCAGACCACTTAGCGCCGTCTCTAACCTTTACGTCAACGGCGTCGAGCGTTTCGTTGTACGAAAACGACTCGCCGAGCCAGTTGTAGATGCCGCCGGTGTTTGGGTTCGTGTAGAAGAGGTATTCGATCAACCCCTTCGCCGCGGCATGGCGTGCATGCGAGTTGCCTGGTAGATACCAGTTGAAGTTTTCGACGTTGTCATGTTGCGTGCGATACGAATCGCTCCAGTGCGTGATCACCAATGTCCGGTTTCTGGGTACGTCCTTCAACGCGCCCGGGTCTGGCGTCGGAGTGACCTCGACGACGACCTCACGCTCTTTCTCGACGACCACGGTTTGGACGACCGTCTCGCCTTGGACCAATACCTCCTTCTCGACGACGACCGTCTGAACCACCGTCTCGCCCTCAACTAAGACTTCCTTCTCGACGACAACCGTCTGCACAACCGTCTCGCCCTCGACGATCACTTCTTTTTCAACAACGACCGTCTGAACGACCGTTTCACCTTCCACAACCACCTCTTTCTCAACCTCTACCGTCACAGGAACTTCTACGGCCACTTCCTCCCTGACCACCACAGTCTGGACAACCGTTTCGGTGCCTCCACAAGCGGCGATTGCCGCCAAAACGAACACCGATGCTGTCCCCACCAACAGCGCTGCGGGATTAACCAACTTGAATCGCTTTTTCATTCCTTGCCTCACTGATTTGCTATCTCCAAAATTCGGCGGTTGTAGCGCATTTGACAAACGTCAAACTCTTCCATGGCGTTACAGCATGAATGATAGGTTTTCGCCTATGAAAACGCAGTTTATACTAGGATTTCGTCCTGTTTGACATTGATGTTCCGTTTTTCGTAAATTATGACGTGGTTTTCGAAACGATCTATCCCGCGCAGGATATTCAAGGAGAGCGGATCGGCCATAATCCCGATTACGCGCCGAATCCTCAACAAACGAAAAGAGCGGGTTGCAGCGCATTGCCGCAACCCGCTCTCGATTGATCCGACTTTGTTCTAGTCGTTCTTTCCTAGTTGCCGGTCGGCTCCAGGTTCAGGGTGATCAGGTACCAACCGTTCCACGGCGGGTACGGGGCGACGTACGGGTCTTCGACACCGGGCCATCCCTTCCAGTAGTGCGTGTTGTGCACGATCACGTGCAGCTCTTCCGCAATGTGGATGACTGGCATGTCGCGCAGGAACAGTTCCATGGCCTGCCGTGCGAGCTCGACGTAGCGCGGGTCGTCCGGCGAGTGGAGCATTCCCTCCATCTCGTCGATGAGCGCGTCCATCTCCGGGTTCTCGTACCGTCCACCTTGAACGGCACCCGCGTAGTTTTCACCCGGAGGCGCCGAGTTCTTGGAGTGGTAGGACCTGAAGGTGTCGTACGGCTCGTTGATCGATCCACACTGTACCCATACGACCTCGGTCTCACCCATTCGCAGGCGGTCACCGATGGTCGCGGGTTCGCCCTGCTTGAAGACGGCGTCGAAACCGCCGGCCTGCAGCTGCTTCTCGAGGAACGGACCTTGTGGCCTCATCCAGGACGGGATCTCGAGCGTGATCTCTACTCGCTCGCCGTCCTTGGTCCAGAAGCCTTCCGAGTCTTTCGAGTAACCCGACGACGTCATTCGTGCCTCGACCTTTGCGGGGTCAGGGTCGTTCGCGTTGTACTTGTCCAAGATGTCCTGCATCAAAGGCAAGTACTGCTTGACGCCGTAAGACGAAATCGGGACCACTACCGCGGGAACTCCGCCTTCGTACGCGAGGCCAGTAATCTCACCTCGGTCAATGGCGTGGTTGATAGCCCAGCGAACGTTGACGTCGCTGAAGTGCTTCTTTTGGTTGTTCAAGATCAGGACGAAGTTACATCCGTCGGGAGCACCCCAAACTGGACCTTCGAAGTTCCATGATCGCAGAGCGTCGTTAAAGCCCTTCGCGGCTTCGAACGTGCCCTTCAGCAACGGCGGACCAGCGTCTAGCTGGTTGTTGATGTACAGCTGACCTGCGATGTCGTCGTTAGCTACCGGTATGTACTGAAGTCGCTCGACCTGCGGGAGGGGGTGGAAACCGATCTCCGCAGCCCACCAGTCATCGCGTCGGTCGTAAATCTGCACCTCAGGCGTCGACAGCGAAAGCTTGAACGCGCCAGTGCCCAACGGCCAACCCTTGGCGGGATCGTAGAAGTTGAACGTCAGCGGGTCTTCGTTCTCCCATACGTGCTTAGGAACGATCGGGACGTGGTTTTCCCAGCCGAAACCGAACTGGACTTGGAAGAAACGTGGGTCGGGTCGCGAAAGGTTGATGGTTAGGTTGTAGTCGTCGTGTACATCGACGCTGGTGATCATGTCATTCCAGTGACTCGATCGGTTCAAATCAGGAGCGTTTTCCCTAACCATGTCGATCGTGAACTTCACGTCGTGAGCGGTGAACGCGACACCGTCGGACCACTTCGCGCCTTCACGGATCTTGACATCGATCGCGTCAAGCGAATCGTTGTATTGGTACGATTCTCCGAGCCAAGGGATGATGGTGCCCTCATTCAAGTTCGTGTAGAAGAGGTATTCGACCAATCCCTTCTCGGTGATATGGCGGCAGTGTGAGTTGCCAGGCAACCAGCAGTTGAAGTTCTCGACGTTGTCGTGCTGCGTGCGGTAGGAGTCGCTCCAGTGAGTTAGCACCACCGTGCGGTTACGCGGGACATCCTTCAACGCTCCCGGATCGGGAGTCGGGGTTACCTCGACGACAACTTCCGTCTCCTTCTCGACGACGACTGTCTGAACTACCGTCTCGCCTTGTACAAGTACTTCCTTCTCAACGACAACTGTCTGAACGACGGTCTCGCCTTCTACAAGGACTTCCTTTTCGACGACGACTGTCTGGACAACTGTCTCACCTTCGACGATGACTTCCTTCTCGACGACCACCGTCTGCACGACAGTCTCGCCCTCTACCAGGACCTCTTTCTCAACCTCAACGGTCACCGGTACTTCAACGGCCACTTCCTCTCTGACGACAACAGTCTGAACGACCGTTTCAGTACCGCCACAACCGGCGATGACAGCTAGAGCGATTGCGGACGTGAGCGCCGCTAATAGGGCGACGGGACTCCATTTCTTGAATCGCATAATCTTCATTGACCTCCTCGCGACACCGGTGCCGGCATCGATGGTTTGGACATTTAATCCCAACCGAGTTTGCAACGATTTCCGTTCTTGCAACCTCAGACCGCCGCTTGGATGAAATCCACAGCGACGCGCTAACACTAACGGAATTCGGATTGTTTGTCAACAACCGTATAGCGAACACGGTGTCTTGACTATTCTCGTCAATCCGTTTAACTTAACGTCAGCGTTTACGAAAAACCAAGAAAGTCGTATCCGCGTTAAAATGCGTTGTTCGAAGTAACGAAGCATGAATCCCGCATACATAGCCCGAAGATTCGCCCTTTTTGTGCTTACTGTCGCAGTGGGCGTCACGATCGTTTTCCTGCTCACTCGACTGGCGCCGGGTGACCCGATCGAAGCTAAAGTGTTGGCTCTAGAGGCGCAAGCCGGCAATACCGGCGGCGACATCGGACCAATCGTAGAGGCGTACCGCGAAAAGTTCCAGCTCGACGGACCGCTGCACCTACAGTACGCCACGTACCTCAGGAACCTGTTGAGAGGCGACTTGGGGTACTCGATGGCGAAGTACCCATCAACGGTTAACGACTTGATCTCAGCGGCACTTCCTTGGAGCATCGGCATCGCTTTGGTCACAACCGTGATCGCCATGCTGTTCGGTTCGTTGGTCGGCGCGTTGATCGCATGGCGGAGATCGTTCGCGCTTGTCCAGATCACCCTGCCCGTGCTAATGGTTACCGCCGCCGTTCCATTTTTCCTCTTCGGTTTGGCTCTTCAGTTCTTCTTGGGCGTTCATTGGAAGATCTTCCCTACTGCGTTCGGGGTCGATCCGGGTTTTATACCCGGCTGGAA
The DNA here is from genome assembly GCA_965207515.1 of Dehalococcoidia bacterium. Taxonomy (GTDB): domain Bacteria; phylum Chloroflexota; class Dehalococcoidia; order Lucifugimonadales; family Lucifugimonadaceae; genus Bin127. Next base: position 999,450 of record OZ242286.1, read on the forward strand.
CATCGAAACGCTCTGGCAGCTCGTCAAACACGCAACCCTTCCAGCAGGCGCGGTAATAGTCGCCAGCACGGGATTATGGGGGCTGGGTATGCGCGCCATGATGGTCACAACCGCCGGAGAAGACTACATGGTCATGGGCGATGCCAAAGGATTGAAGGAACGCCGCATATTCTTCGGTTATGCGGTGCGCAACGTCCTGTTGCCTCAGACAACCAGTTTCGCTCTGTCACTCGCTAGCGTAGTCGGCGGGCTGCTCCTCGTCGAAATCGTGTTCAACTACCCGGGGATCGGCCTGTTGCTAAGAGACGCAATTGGAGGGAGCGACTACTTCTTGATCCAAGGCATAACCCTCATAACGATCTTTGCCGTCGCCTTGGCGCTGTTTGTGATGGATCTGATTTATCCATTCATCGACCCTAGGATTTCGTACAACAGAACATGACCGTCGAACAGGTAACCGAACCCGCCACCCCGGCAGACGATACCGCGTCCGCCGCAATTCGATCCGTTAGCTTCGCTACCCGAACCTACTGGTTCTTCCGGTACAACATGAAGATCACGGTCGGTCTATTCCTAGTACTAATCATCGTCGCCTTCGGGTACCTCGGACCGTTCTTCGTTGACCTCGAACGGGCCGAAGTCGGATCTTTTATACCTCCTGGCCAACCACCCTCGGCGGAGAATTGGTTGGGTACCGACGCGCAGGGACGTGACATGCTGGCCTGGCTTATTGAGGCCACGCCTCAATCGTTAAGGGTTGGTGTCTTGGCCGGTGCCCTCGGGGTGTTCATCGGCGCATCAGTGGGATTCATCGCCGGGTACTACGGTGGATGGATAGACACAATCTTGAGAACTGTCACCGACATATCGATGGCCGTGCCTGGATTGCTCGTCCTAATCGTTCTGGCCAGCATGGTTGACGTGCTGACACTTGAAGCAATGGCCCTCGTCATCGCGGCGTTTGCTTGGATGGGAGCCGCGCGCGTTATCCGCGCCCAAGTGTTGTCTTTGAGGGAACGACAATACGTTGAAATCGCCAGAATGTCGGGCGAAAAAGGCATCTACATCGTCTTCTTCGAGCTGATGCCTAACCTCATGCCCTTTCTCCTCGCCGCGTTCGTCGGATCGCTCATCGGTGCGATCTTGGCGGCGGTGGGGCTAGAGTTCCTCGGACTCGGAGCGACACACATATCGACGCTCGGCAACATCCTCTATTGGCAGAACTTCTACAACGCGGTCATTAGAGGCATGTGGTGGTGGTGGGGTTCACCCATCGTTATCTTCATCATCCTCTTCGCCGGACTCTTCATCGCCTCCATCGGCCTCGACGAATGGGCGAACCCGCGACTGAAAGAACGATCATAAACTGCGGCCCTCTTTGTCGATCGGCGATAACCGGAATCGGCGCGCAGTCGCTCGTTGAGTAATCGTTTGAAGATCACCGACATCCGCCTTTCGATCTTCGAACTGCCAACGCAGACACCGTTCTTCAATCTGGAACTCGAACCTTTGGGCAATCGAGAGGTATGGCGCTCGCATCCCACTCGACCCAGTCCAACCGAGTACCACGTGCTCCACGTCTTGACTGACGAGGGCATCGAAGGCGTCTGCACTGTGGGAGATGCGCGCTACACCACGATGCGACAGATCGATCTGGAACATCTCAGACACCTAGCCATGGGAGAAAACCCCCTAGAGCGCGAGCGCATGGACTCAAAACTCCGCCATGCGACGCGACATGTCTTCACAATGCCCGGTTGGTTCGGCGCTTTCGATAACTGCTTGTGGGACATCGCAGGCAAAGCCGCCAATAAACCGGTTCACCAACTCATCGGCGCCGCTCGAGATGCTGCTCCTGCGTACTACAACTACCGCGGCGGCGGTACGCTCGAAGCCGCTATCGAAGACTGCCAACATGCGCTCTCACTTGGCTTCAGCGCCGTCAAAGACCACCTCTCGTGGCCCGTAGCGAAAAACGTCACGTGGTTCGGTGAAATCCGACGCTCCGTCGGCGATGAGATCGACATCATGCACGATGCCGCGGGCGCAAAATACGACCTCAAAGATGCACTCGAAGCTGGACGCGCCCTCGAAGACCATGGCTACAGATGGTTCGAAGAGGCGATTTCTGACCGCGACTTCAACGGCCTTAGGACGCTTTGCGGCGAACTCGAAGTCCCCGTAATGGCTCTCGAAACACTGATGCACGAACCCGAAATCTCGAAGATCTGGCTCGAACAAGGCGCCTGCGACCTTGTCCGTGCCCACGCCAGACACGGCACCACCGCGCTGCTCAATCTGGCGCAGCACGCCTCGGAACTCGCGACCAACGTCGAACTCAACGGCCCCGGCGGTCTGTTCGGCCTAGTCCACACTCACATGGTCTGCGCCATACCAAACACCTCGTATTACGAATACTTCCCCGGCGGATCGCGCGATGAGTTGGGACGCGAGATCGGGCTGCTCAACCCGCCTGTCCCGCGTGATGGCAAAGTGACACCGCCAAACCGTCCGGGATGGGGTGCTGTGTGGGACTGGCAGTACTTCAACTCGATACGTGTAGCTGAGTTCTAAACTGCTTTGGGGGCGTGATCCGCATTCGACTGCGCTTGAATTCCGCCTATCGCCGTACGCGCGTCAACCTAAACCGCGAGAGTTGTGGTATACATTGCGGAACGCGTCGGCAACATTCGCGAAACGCTGCGGGAAACGTGCGTCTTCCATGATTTTTGGCGGAACATGTCGGCTCTATTTCGTGTCAGGAGGATTAAGAATGAAGTTCTTAGACAGAAAACGGCGATTGGCTGCGTTGGCACTAGTGCCCGCCTTGCTCATCGTGTCGTTCGTCGCAGCGTGTGGCGAGACCGTGACTGAGACCGTCATCCAGACTGTCGTTGTCGAGAAAGAGGTCGTCGTCGAACGTGAAGGCGAGACAGTTGTCCAGACCGTCGTCGTCGAAAAAGAGGTTGTCATCGAAAAAGAAGGTGAGACCGTAGTCCAGACCGTCGTCGTCGAAAAAGAGGTACCGGTTGAGGTACTCCAAACCGTCGTCGTCGAGAAGGAAGTTGTCGTCGAGAAAGCCGGCGAAACCGTAGTTCAGACCGTCGTGGTCGAGAAAGAGGTCGAGGTCGAGGTACCGGTCGTACAGACCGTTATCGTCGAACGTGAAGCCGACGCGCCGTCGGGTGAACTCGTCACTGGAAACCCACAAGGCACCATGATCATCGCCGAAGGCGGCGTGGGTGTGCCCGTTGGTTACCCCGAGCAGTGTGTACCCGGTTGCGGTAACCAGAAGTTCCGCATGGGTGCATACGAGACCCTCCTATGGCTAGACTCGAGCGCTAACGCAGTTTCAAGGCTCGCCACGGACTGGACTGTCGCTGACGATCAGTCTTGGGTCGACTTCGACATCCGTCGCGGCGTGCAGTTCCACAACGGCTACGGCGAAATGACGGCCGAAGACGTTGCCTGGAGCTTCAACAACGCCAACCCGAACACGAACCCCGACTCCCGCCATGACCAAGCCGGTGACTTCCGCGCCATGGCAACAGAGTTCGAGGTCATCGACCCCAGCAAGGTTCGCATGCACGTCAACATATGGGAAGTCGGCGTATTGCGGCGCAACCTTAGCCCGTACTGGCAGAGCATGGGCGTGCACAGCAAGAAGGTGTTCGACGAGTTCGGACCTGCTGGCATGGTCGACGTCTTCGTCGGCACTGGTCCATTCGTTTTCGAGACTTGGTCGTCCGACGACCGCGCGGTCTTGAATGCCCAAAGCGCGCACTGGCGCAAGGTTCCGGAGATGGCCCGCGTCGAAATCCTCGCCGTTCCTGAAGCGGCCGTCCGAAAGACCATGCTTGAGACCGGGCAAGCGCACGCAGCGAACATCGCCTTAAAAGATGTTCCCGGACTCGTGGAAGCAGGTTTCGCCGCCAACCCGACGGCGGCCCGAATGAACGGCCTCTACTTTGGCGGAAACTACTGGCAGACCCATCACTACACCGAGGGTACCGAGCTGGATCGACCGGGTTACGACACTTCCCTGCCTTGGGTAGGTGAGTATGGCAACGAAGAGTCGATGCAATCAGCGATCAACGTTCGGCAAGCCTTGGCTGCCGCCGTCGACCGCGAAGGCATCAATGCCGCCATCCTCAACGGCCTCGGATACGTCAACCACATCACCAACCTCTCAGTCAACTCAGCCACTTGGGCCGAAAACGCCGAGTCTCATGGCTGGGCGTACAACTTCGACCGTGAAGAGGCGAAAAGGTTGATGAACGAGGCAGGATGGGGCGACGGATTCGAGGTAACGATCTGGACCGGCGTCGGAACGCACCAAGAGATCGTCGAAGCTATCGCCGCCGAATGGTTAGCCACTCTTAACGTTAGGGTCAGCCTCGACCATTCGCCGTACTCAGAGCACCGACCAAACCTCGTCAACCTGTCGTTCAACCAGATCCAATACCGGACTTGTGGCGACAGCTTCTCGGCGCTGAGCGTCGACCTGCCGAAGTCGAACGAGACGACCTCGCACAAGATCGGTGGCACCATCTGCGCCGCTAGTATCTTGCCGCGATGGGACGAGATTTTCGATCAGATGACGAAGGAACTTGACCGTCGCAAGCGGACCGAACTCGCGATCGAACACTTCGACTACGCCCGTGAAGTCTCGATTAACGTCGGTGTGAACGAACAGCCCGCGTTCAACACGTTCGACGGCACGAAGATTCTTGATTGGCCGATCCCGCCGCAGATGTGTATCGGCGGTTGTGGTTGGTTCAACCTAGAAGAAGTCGACTGGGCACCGTAGAACCCACTAGTTGAAATGGGACGCCGATCCCTATGAACGGCGTCTCACCGGTGCGCCTGCGCCTTCGCGATTCGATTGATCGGATTGCGGGGGCGCAGGCAATCCTGTCTTAACGATGCGCAGTTTCCTCGCACGCCGCGTCCTGTACGGCATCATCGCCATTCTTGGCGCCCTGCTAGTCATATTCGTCCTGTCGCGCCTTTCGGGCGATCCCTTGGACCTGTATCTGGATGAATACGGCGGAGCACTGGCGGAGGAAACTCGCGATCGATTCCGAAAAGAACTAGCGCTCGACCAACCCGTCGTATTCCAATACGTCATCTGGGTCGGCCGATATCTCCGAGGCCAATACGGCGACAGTCTCATCCACCAACGCCCGGTCATCACAGTAGTCCAAGAACGGTTCTGGACATCGATCCAACTCGGCGTAATCGCCTGGACTTTCGGAACCATCTTAGGTGTGCCGTTAGGGATAGTGTCCGCCGTGCAACGAGGTCGCCCCCTTGACTACCTCGCCAGAGGCATAGCGTTGGTTGGTCAGGCCGCTCCCGTCTTCTGGGTTGGGATAATGGCGATCCTTATTTTCTCCGGAGAACTTGAATGGCTGCCGTCGGGAACGCGAGGAGACGGTTTCGCGGTGCGGAATTACATCCTGCCATCAATCGTCCTCGGATGGTTGCCGGCCGCCGCGTACCTCAGGTTGACGCGATCGTCCATGTTGGAAGTGCTCGAATCTGAGTACGTGAAATTTGCACGCGCCAAAGGCGTTGATTCGAGCTTCGTGATATGGAAACACGCCTTCCGCAACGCGGTGATACCCCCACTCACGCTTTCGGGATTAATTTTGATCGGATTCATCAACGGCACCACCGTTATCGAAACCGTATTTTCGTGGCCCGGACTGGGTCGGGTGGCCGTACAGGCCGTCCAAGGTAACGATTTCCCCCTCATATCTGCCATCACATTCCTCACTGTCGTCCTATACGTCGTCGTAGTGCTGACGATGGACGTTCTTTACGCGATATTGGATCCTAGGATCCGCTACGCATAACCGTTTGAAATGACCACCGATTCGCGACAACAAACATTCAGCGACGCTGCTGCTGCGCCTTCGACGGTGCGCCGACGGCACACGCTCGGGTGGATCGGATACGGTTTTTACGTCCTACGGCGTTGGCCGATCATTCCCGCGTTAATCATCGTTACCTTGTTGGTTTGCGCGGTGTTTGCGTATCAGGTCGCGCCGCACGATCCATACGTCAACAATCTTCTCGACCGCAATACTGCTCCGTTGGCCACTGGCCAGTCAGGTCAGTTTTACTTACTGGGCAGTGACTTCATCGGACGCGACCTGCTCAGTCGGATCATTCACGGAGCTCGGATATCCGCGATGGTGGTTGTCGTATCCATCACGGTTGGCGTCAGCGTCGGCACCACTTGCGGTCTGCTCGCTGGGTATTTCGGCAGGCACATCGACGAGATCATCATGCGTATCGTCGATGTCTGGGCAGCTCTGCCCTTCATCATGCTTGCATTGATCGTCGTGAGCATATTTGGTCAAGACCTGAGAATTTTGATTGCTCTTTTGGCGCTTATCTCATGGCCCGGCGCGGTGCGCCTTGTCAGGGCTCAAACGTTGAGTCTGCGCGAATCCGACTATGTTCAGTTCGCCCGCGTGGCGGGCGCGTCGTCGACCCGCATCCTGCTTCGGCACATTCTTCCCGGAGTGATCAACATCGTCGTCGTAAGCGCCACTCTTGGCGTCGGCGGCATCATCCTGACTGAAGCGACGCTGAGCTACTTGGCCGTCGGCATCCCACCACCGACACCAGCGTGGGGCGCAATGGTCGCCAACGGGCGAGAATACATTGGAGACGCTTGGTGGCTCTCCGCCATCCCGGGCATGGCCATCTTCCTAGTCGTGATGGCCGGCAACTTCCTTGGCGACTGGATGCGCGACCGCTGGGATCCGAATTTGCGGCAGTTGGATTAGGAATTTTCGAGCCTCATTTTCGGGATGACGGTGGGCGTGTCTGTATGTCCACCGCGACGTGGTTGTTTGCTGCCGAACCTTCCGGGGAAGGTCCGGCAGCGCAGGGTCTTCGGGCCCGTAGGAACTGGCCCTCGCCTAGAAACTCGGTCCGGGTACCGGGACCTCGGCTCCTTCCCTCTCCATCGCCTCTGCCTTTCGGCAGGAGGGCGACCCCGGAGAGGGGTCAGATGCTGCGCAGAGCGGTGTGCGAGACCGCTAGCAATCGTTTTCCAGCCGCGGCCCGCGTCGCCAGACCGCGGGCATGAAGTTCGGCGCGGCGCTTGGGTACGCCGTTCGGAGTTCGCCGTCCTCCTTCGATTCACCTGTAACTAGCTCCTCTCGGACTGTAGCCTCCCTCCTGCGGCGGACAGGAGTAGACGTCTGTCGGCTCCACGTGCGGTCTCCCGGCCCTTGGCTCGGCATACCCCGCGTCCCCTTTGTCCTTCGGACATTTCCCCCGCGAGCGGGGGAAACCCTGGGACCGAAAGGGGCGTGAAGGAATGCCAGCTGGCTCGCTTTGCGACGCGGGACTGACGCGTCGCGCTCCGGGAACTGGGCCTCCCACGCTTCGGCACGGCCCTCCCGGCCTTGCACCGGACTTCCGATCCGATGAGGGACGCCGCCGGAGGAGGCAATGACGCTGGCGACTCGTCGGCGCGGCTTTGGACCGCGTCTTCCTCGTCGACCGTTGCCTTCGCCTGCTCACGTTTGATCCCTGTGGCCGCTTGGGACGGGGGTCTGCACACGTCTGCGCAGCACTGTGTGCGGGTCGCTGGACCCGCGGAACTTGTTCACTTGTTGTTTTTACAACAGATGTAGGAATATGTCAAGTGTGAATTGGGATTTTTGGGATTGACAAGGGATTATTGGGATTGCGGGTTGGTTGATGGGGGTTTGAGTCCGTGTCTGGCTGGCAGGGGCGGTTCGCGAACCGCCCCTACGGGGGGTGTTTTGGCTGTGTTCGCTGTGGTGGTGATTAGGGGGAAGGTTGCTTGGCTGGCAGGCCCCGCCCGGCCCCGGGCATCCCCCGCTCACGTCGCTTCGCTTGTTCGCGCCCCCTTACGCTTTGCGAAGGGGGCGTTTCGTTTAGCGGCGATTGGGGTTGGGGTTGGTTGGTAGGGGTGGTTCGCGGAGCGTTGCGGCGGGTTTGGGTTGGAGCTATGAAAGGCGGTTGCGGAGTTGGTGGCGGCGGAGTTGGAGGAGTTGTTCGGTGCGTTCTCTTGGGCCGATCCACATTCGTAGTTCGGGTTCGGGGATGGCGTGGAAGGCTAGTGCCAAGGCGTCGGCTTTGTCGGGGGACTGGCGTCCGGCGTCTCGGATCTGCTGCTTGGATTCGATCTGGAGTTTGTTGTTGGAGCTGTAGCGGTAGGTGATGGATGCCAGCTGGGAGATGAGTTCGGCGTCGTTGGGGATGCCGATCTCGCCGTCGATGAATCGCTGTCTGAGGCCGTGGAACATCTGGGTGCGAAGGTTCGGGAACTTTTCGGGATCGTTTGATTTGTTGGCACCGTTGATTCCGACGGCTTTGAGGTTTCTGATCTCTCCGTTCTTTTGGAGTTCGTTGATGCGGTCGGTGACGCCGCCGCCGAGTCCGACGTCGTCGACGTTTATGGTCTTGACGCCGTGGGTCTGTGCGATCTCGATGGCGCGCCCGGTGGTCTGCATGAGGTCCGTCTTGCGGTGCGCGGCGAGTTGGATGACCTTGGGGCCTCGACGGACGATTGCGACTGTCTGGTCGTTTCCGAATCGTGCGACGTCGAGACCCATGACGGGTTGCTCGTCGTGGCCGTAGTCGAAAGTTCTGTCCAGCGCCGCCTCGATGAGTTTCAGCGCGATGAGGGTGTCGTCTGCGGCGTCGGGGAATTGTCCGAGCACTCGGACTTGGTACGCGGACGACGTATCGCCGTGCTGTTTCAGGACGTCTTCGGCCCATGGAAGGGTTGCGAGTCCTGGCGTGTATCCGTGTTCGCCGGGTTGGAGGTCATGTTTGATGTTCGGGGTGTCGAAAGCCGAGATGTGTATGGTTTTCCAGTGCGTGCGATTTTTGTGGAAAGCGTCGTAGAAGGTGCCTGCGAGGCTTGTGGGGTTCCCGATCATGAGCATCCTTGCGTTGTGGGATGTCATGGATCCGACGATGGCGTCGAAGATGAACTCCCGGACGCCGGAAGCTTCGTCGACGATGATGAGGATGTTTTCGTTGTGGAAGCCTTGGAAGCGTTCGGCGGTGTTGGTGGAGAATCCGTATGCGAATCGTTTGTTGGAGAGTTCGAGCCTTGTCGCGGTGATTTTGCCGCCGATGAGATGTTTGTTCTTGGAGTGGATGGTGCGGATTTCGCGCCATATCGTTTCTTTGACTTGCCGGTCGGAAGGAGCGGTGGTGATGACTATGGCCTCTTCGTGGGTCATGAGCCACCATACGGCCGCGAGGGCGGCGGCGTATGTTTTTCCGGAGGCGTTGCAGGATCGGACGGCGACGAGCCGGTGGTCGCGGAGCGCGGTGAGAATCTCCTGCTGTTTTCCCCAAGGGGATTCCCCGAGGATGTGCCGGACGAACCAGACGGGGTTTCTGTGAGTTCTGCTGCCGAAGTCGTGCTTGAGCGGGAGGGTTGGTTTCGGGGCTTTCTTTCTGGGTCTGGTGTAGCGTCGGTGTCGTTTTCGGATCTTGGGTTTTCTTGGCCTCGAGGTTGCGAATTGCGAACGGGTTCTAGGGGGATGCAACTGGGTCTCGCTTCACTGCTTCGTCTACGTCTTCGGTTGTTATGAGTACATTTGTGCTAATTAAAAGTGTAGCAAACTGAGAACTTCGACTGCGATGATTTTGACAGATTGGAATGATGGAGTGTAAGTGAGTAAGGGACTAAGGATTGAGAATCAATGTCTTGGTAGGATCGGGACGCTGGTGGGCTGGGTGATCGGTGGGATCCGAACTTGCGGCAGTTGGGTTAGTTTCGGTCTCGCGTAACATCCTGACGATGGAAACGATAGGGTTTCGTCAGGATCATGCGGCCGACACGTCTCCAGCCCGATAATTCGGAAACTCCGAGCGAACCAGTGACACCGGATAAATCGTTGTGGCGCAGGATCGTCAGCTCAGGGTTGTCGGGGCTAAGGGGATGGCAGGCAATTCCCGTTTTCATCATCGCTATCTATGTTTTGCTTGGCATTTTTGGGCCGGCACTCGCTCCTTTCGAACCCAATAGAGGCACGTTCAAAGAACGATTGTGTCCGCCGCTCGCGATCGACGCATTGACCATCGCTCAACACCCGGCGTCCCGTTCCGGCGATTGCATCTCCGACAACATTTTGGGCACCGATCACATCGGTAGAGACATATTTTCGAGGTTGCTGCATGGGACGCGAACCTCGTTTTCGATAGTCGCGCCGAGTGTCCTGATCGGAGTGATCGTCGGCGTAACAATCGGCGTTTTGATCAATGGGTTGCGGCCTACACGCCGTTGGATTGCTTACCTAATTGTTGGCACGACCGTCGTCCCATCGGGTTTTTTCCTCGCCAATCCACCAGAGATTTTCTCGTTAATCGATTTGATAGCTATATTTTCGTTGGCAACGATAACCGTCGCGCTGTTGCTCATGGGAGTTGCGTATCAATTCGATAATCGGTGTCGACCTCACTGGTTTAATCAAATCGGCGTCGAACGCGGAACCCACGAATGCTCCTCTCTTTTTCTGCAACAGGTTGTCGCGTTGGGTCCGTGGATCGCGTTAGCGGTTGTCGCGAGTGCCGCGTTGATATTCCCTCGTTCGATCCCGGCGGACCACCAGACTTCCGCGGTTAGGTGGTCAATCGAACACGATTATCTGTTTGAACACATCGGCATGTTTAGTCCGATTGTGCCGATGACGATAGTCCCGATCGCCCTCCTGTCTTTCGGAACATGGTGGTTTGTGCGTCATCTGTTGGTCAGATTCAATCCGATGGCGAAACCAACTGCTTACGCACCGCCCAGAACCGAAGTCCTTGGAGAGGAAATTCCATCTGATAGCGGAGATATCAATCCCTCGGTAGGAGCGGCGCATAGGATGCCTAAGCGCCGTTGGATCTCAATCATCATCGGGCTAGTTGCGGCAATCACGATCACACGTTTCGTGGTTGCCGAAGCCGTACCGTTAACTCGGGAACTGGCACAAGATTGGACTGGTGGCTACCAAAGCACATTGTCACTTTCCGTACAAGGTAGGCGAGAGGCGTTGGACTGCGCGAACGAGCTGAGTTCAAATTTGAAGACATTGCGGGGGCGACCGCTTGAACAACTGGAATTTGAACCAAGCCAACGTTGCTTGGATCTTTATTACCGGTACCGCAATGCACCGATCCACCGGTTTACTTTCGATTACGCCCTTCGATTCCTAACGCAAACGCTGACGCTCGCATTCGTTGCAACAGGCATTTCCGCGTTCGTATGGACCGCTATCTCGGCATCAGCGGGAGGTTTAAGAAAAACGGTTCAGATCTTCGTAGCCCTAATCGCATTAACCGGGTTGACGATGACATTCGCACATCTCGGCTGGTTGCTAGTCGTCGAACGATGGGTCGATCCGGTCGATTTGGCGCTTAGCGTCAAAGGACTTGCAGTCTCAAGAGCTCTTGGCATCGTTCGAGACTTCTCGGTCGCGTTAGGGATTTCCTACCTGACGATCGCCATTGCGTCACCATCCACCCAATTCGGAATCGCGGTTCGAAAGTTCGATGTTCTGTACAACTGGGCGTCCGTCGTAGTGCCCTGCGTCCTGCTTACGGCGGGGCTGCTCGTCGTTTTTCACCACAGATTTCCCGCACACCTGCCTTTTTACGACACGTCTTTAGCCGTCATCGCTAACCCGACCCAAGAACATGTCTACATTTCGACCGGTTCACCGTTTAGTGACTGGTTATGGACATACTGGTTCGCTGCGATCGGCTACGCCGCGATCGTTTCAGGGATTTTCTTGGCCGCAATATTGGGATTCAAGCGATTGGCTATTGACGAACCAAGGTGCGACGAATTCAAGACATCTGTCAATTCGGCAACACCAACCGCACACACTCGACCGTGAACTACATCGCAGGGCCATTCCCTGTTTAACTCCGGCAAATGCAGCGATGGACGCGAACACATCGGCGATGCTTGGTGGCTCGCGGCCATCCCTAGTATGGCAACCTACCTCGACGACTGGATGCACAACCGCCGGGATCTTAATTTGCGGCTATTGGAATTGTCTGTTTCGCGTAACATTCCGAAGATGGAAACGATAGGGTTTCGTCAGGAACATGCAGCCGACATCTTCTAAGACCGATAATCCGGCAATTTCGGACGAACCAGCGACGCAGGATAAATCGGTGTGGCGTAGCGCTGTCAATTCGGTGTTATCGGGGCTAAGAGGATGGCAGGCGATTCCCGTTTTCGTCATCGCTCTCTACGTTTTCCTTGGCGTCTTCGGACCAACTCTCGCGCCTTTTGACCCCAATCGAGGCACGATTTCCGACCGGCTGTGCCCACCGCTCGCGATCGACGCGTTGACCATCGCGCCAAATCCAGCGTCCCGCTCTGCAGATTGCAGTGCCGCCAAAATTCTGGGCACCGATAACGACGGCAGAGACATATTTGCGAGGTTGCTGCATGGAGCTCGGACATCGTTGTCAGTCGTCGGGCCAAGCGTCCTGATCGGCACGATTTTGGGCGTAGCGGTTGGAGTTTGGGTCAATGGATTGCGGCACCGGAATCGGTTGATTGCGTACCTGATCGTTGGTGCGACCGTTTTACCGTTCGGATTTTTCGTTGTCAGTCAACCCGTAGCCTTCTTGACCTTTTTCTGGAATTTGCCGCTCGCGGATTTTGACGATGCTTTGCGATGGTCTTTCATCATGTCGTTTTCGTGCGTGACCGCCTTGATTGCGCTCGCGCTCATCGCGGTCGCATACCAGTTCGATGAACGGTGCCTCCCTCAATGGATTAATGGCGCAGAAACCAGACACGGAAATTCCGCAATTTTCTCACGTTTCCGTCAACAGGTCATCGCTTTAGCCCCCTGGATCATGTTGGTGGTTATCGCAAGCGCCGGGTTTATATTGCCGCACTCCTCGGTTTACGAGATACTTGGGGATGCTTGGTCGTTCGAACGCGACTACCTCTTCGAGCACGTCGGCATGATTGGTCCAGTTGTGCCGAAAATTCTCCTGCCAATCGCCTTCGTGACACTAGGTACCTGGTGGTTTATACGCCACGTTCTATGCAGGTTGACAACGACGTCGGACGCCGGTTCAGCTGCAATCGCCGACGTTGCAGATTACCCCCAAGAACCGTTGCCGGACGAAGCGGTTCCGAACGAAGACGGCTCCGATCCAATGGAACCCCAAGAGCCTGAGATCGTGCATGGCCGATCTTTTGCAGATTTGGTTGCGATCGTGAAATTGCGGCGTCGGTTACCCGTGCTTGTTGCGATCGTGGCGGTACTGATGATCGCGCAATTCGCGGTTTATCAGGCTTGGCCAAACGTACAGAACCTAAATCAAGATTCAGCGTTCAGTAGCGAAGGTTACTTCGCCCTATTCTGGCGAGAAACGAACCTAGCGCTCACATGCGCGCGTGGAGTGAGTTCAAAGTTGTTGTCGCCGTCCACTAGAGGACAGACGCCCGAAGAACGCGATCTAAATCCTAGTCAGCATTGTTTGGACCTCTACTACGAGCGCCGCAACGCGCCGACTCACCACGTAACGTTCGATTTCGCGCTGAGGATATTGTCAAAGACGTTGACGCTCGCGTTGATCGGCACTGCGGTTGCGACCTCGTTGATCAATTTTGCGTCGGGAAAGACGACTCCGGTTAGGAGAGCGGTCCAATTCGTCGTTGGATTAATCGCGTTGACAGGTTTGACGATAACTTTCGGTCAAACCGCATGGTTGGCTGGCATCTTCCACTGGATCGAACTACCGGATGTGATAGGGAGCGACAGATCGTACGCGGTTCGAAGCGTGCTTGCCATATTCCGAGATTTTTCGGTTGCGTTAGGGATCGGATTTGTGATCGTCGGGATTGTGATCGCTATCTTGCACCGCGCACGATCCGTTCCCAGGTTCGACTCGGCGTCTAGCTGGACGTCACTTTTGTTGCCTTGTGTTTGCCTAACGGCAGGTTTGATGGTGGTGTTTCACTATCCATTCCCGTCATTACAGGTGATAATCGACGATCAACTGGCCATCATCGCCAATCCGTCGGGAGATCATTTCTATAGTTCGAGTCACCCGTACCTTGGGTTGTTCGGGTTCCGCGACTGGTTGTGGACCTACTGGTTCGCGTTGATCGGTTACGCCGCGATGGTGTTCGGCTTTTTCGCGGCGGCGATTTGGGGATTTAGGCGACTCGTCCGGAGTGTCGTAAACGGCGTCGATTCGACAACCGTCAATCCAGATAGTCCATCTCAGGACGGAGATCCCACCTGAGGACATCGGGCGGATCAACATTCTTCGCCCACGCCTCCATCAGCTCTTGCTCGCGTTTCAGGATCCGCATGCGTTCGGCGATGTGGTCAGGATCCCAGCCGTCCAAAACCCGATCCATCAACTCATCCCTTACACCCCTGCAACTCGGATCTTGTGCCCTGTCGTTCAGTTCTTGAGGGTCTTCGGCTAGGTTGAAGAGTTGGGGCTCGAAGCCACTGTAGTAATTCAGCTTCCAATCGCCTGATCGTACCATGCGGTTTTGGACGCCGCCGGGTCGTGCATGAACGTCTGCCCCGCCTAGGTTTGCGGAGATGCCGGAGCCGACGGAGGAGTCGTTCATGCAATACTCGCTGAAGACGGCGTCTTTCCATTCGGTGGTTTCCGGAGTGTTGATGAGGTCGATGACACTCATGCCATGGGATTGCGGCAGGGGTTGTGCGCCTCCGGCGTCGAGCATGGTCGCCGCTAGGTCGAACTGGTCGATCGGAGTGTCGATGATCTGTCCGCCTCGCAGATGGCCTGGCCACGATACGATCGCCGGAACCCTCGCAGAATCTTCATAGAAGGTCTGCTTCCACCAAAGTCCGTGCTCGCCGACCTGCTCGCCGTGGTCAGATGTGTAGATGATGATGGTGTTTTCCATGTATCCGTTTGCGTCGAGCGCGTCGAGGATTTCGCCGATGAGCTGGTCGGTGCGGTCGCAGAGCGCCCAGTAGGCTATGCGGGAACGCATGATCTCCTCGTCAGTGACTTCGACGATGCCGGTGCGCTCTCGCCACCACTGGATGTAAGGGTGGCATTCCTCGATGGGTTCGGCTGGGATGGCCGGCGTGGGGACCCGACCGTCGTATTTGTCGAAGTCGGCGGCGCGGGCGACGAATGGTTGGTGCGGGAGCATCAGGCCGATGGATAGACAGAGAGGCGAGTCGTCCAGTCCGGAGCGTCGGGTGATGCCTTTGTTGTTGATGTAATCCACTGCCGATTGGGTGACATACTCGTCGTGGACTTCGTACGCGCTTTGTCCCCTGCCCGATGCCTCCAAACTCACACGGGCCGGCCCAGCCGTCCCGTGCAATTCACCGTGATCAACCGGCCTGGGGCTTCCTGGGTAGTTGGGGCTGTGATCCCCCACGTAACGGCGCGAGAACCCGTGTAGCTGGTCCATCCCGTTGAAGTGCATCCGGCCGATCTGCACGGGATCGTAACCTGCGGCGCCCAATGAGTGGGCGTAGGTTGGCACAGCAGAGCTCAAGATTTGATCGTTTGTCCAAACCTCTGTCTCGTATGGGTAGCGTCCCGTTACAAGTGCTGTTCGAGACGGGACGCAGATGGGTGAGCCGCAGTACGCGCCGGTGAAGATCGCACCGTTTGCGGCGAGGCGATCTAGGTTTGGAGTGTCGACGATTTCATCGCCGTATGCACCTATCACCGCAGGATTGTGCTGGTCGGATTGGATGTAGACGATGTTTGGTCGTGAATTATCAAGCATGGTGTTTCAGTTATCCGGCGACGGTTGAACGGTTGGCGATTGGAAGTTCGTCGTAGAGGTAGCAGCTGGCCACACGGTCGGCGTCGATTTGGAAGGAGGTCGGATGCTCGTCGTGGCAACGATCCATCACCTGCGGACAACGGTCTGCGAATTTGCATCCTGTCGTTACGCCCGACTCGTCAATCGATAGGACTTCATCGGCGCCTTCTTCCCAACCTCGGTCGGAGCGCATCTGCGGGATGGACTCGACGAGCAACTGAGTGTAAGGATGTTTCGGGTCACGAATCACCCGCTCGACGCTGCCCTGTTCCACAACGGAACCCTTGTACATCACGAGGATGTCGTCGCAGATCTGGTACGCGGTCGTGAGGTCGTGTGTCACATAGACGACCGAGATCCCGAGGTCGCGGTTCAACGTCCGGATCGATTCGAGGATCGTCGCTCGTAGCGAAGCATCGACCATAGACACTGGTTCGTCAGCCAAGATGATGCGGGGTTTCAACAGCAGAGCCCTCGCCACCATCATCCTCTGCCTCTGGCCTCCGCTCAGTTGATGCGGGTACCGACCCAACATCTCGTCGGGCCTGAGGCCAACAGTTTCGAGTGCTTCCCTGATCAGCTGCACCCTTTCATCACGGGAATCGGCAAGCCGGAATTTCTCGATCGCCACATGCAATAGGTGATCGGCCTTGTAAAACGGGTTGTAGACCTCGAACGGGTCTTGGAAGATTGGTTGGACCTCGCGGCGGAAAGTCCGGCGGTCGTTGCCGGACATCCTTGAAACATCTTGACCGTCGTATATGACATCGCCGAATGTGGGTTTGATGACGCCTAGGAGGAGTCTCGCCAAGGTAGTCTTCCCGCTTCCGCTCTCTCCTGCTACCGCGGTGATCGAGGGGCGTTCCGAGGAGATGGCGAATGTCACATCGTCGACTGCGACGGTTACGTTCGAGCGATTGAAGAGACCGCCGCCGAAGACTTTGGTGACATTCTGGAGTTCGAGGAGATTAGCCAACTTCACTTCCCGCCATCGTTACATCTGGATCGAAAAGGTGGCACATGACATGTCGGTTATCGCCCACGTCAGTGTCTCCAGGTTGAAGTTCGTTGCAAACGTCTTCGACTGACGGGCATCGCGGTGCGAACACGCATCCGGGAGGGAGATCGACTAGAGGCGGCGGGATGCCGGGTATGCCGGTGAGGCGCTCGCGTTTTTCTTCGAGATCGGGGACGCTATTGATGAGGAGCTTGGTATAAGGGTGTTTCGGATTCTCGATGATTTGTTCGACGGTGCCGATATCGACGAGTTTTCCGGCGTACATCACACCGATTCGGTCTGCGAATTGGGCGACTAGACCCATATCGTGGCCGATGAGGATTACCGCAGCGCCCGTGTCGCGTTGGACGCGGCTGAGGGTCATCATGACTTGCCGTTGGACGACTACGTCGAGCGCGCTGGTCGGTTCGTCTGCGACGATGACCTTGGGGTTCATACTTGTGCCGGTGGCGATCGCGACGCGTTGCTTCATGCCGCCGCTCAGCTCGTGCGGGTACATCTTGCCGACGTTTTCTCTAAGACCAACACGTCGAAGGAGATCGTAGACGTGATTGCGAAGGTGTTCTTTGGAGTCTTTGATGCCATGGTCGATGAGGCCGTCGAAGATCTGATCCTCGATGCGCATCACAGGGTTGAGAGCGTTCATCGCTGATTGAGTCACCAATGCGATTTCAGCGAGGCGCGCGAGACGCATCTCTTCGTCGTTGAGGGGGACTAGGTCCCTACCGTCAAGCAGGATTTGACCGCCATCGATGTAACCTGGCGCTTTGGTAAGTTTCATCAACGCCATGCCGAGGGTTGTTTTGCCGCAGCCCGATTCGCCGACTAGGGCTAAGCGTTCTCCTTGTTGCAGGGCGAAGCTGACGTCGTCTACCGCCTTTACGGTTCCAGCTTCGGAGTCGTAATAGACCTTGAGGTTTTTGACGTTGATAGCCGGTAGCGTAGATGCGCCTTTACCCCAGCTTTGAAGTTCGCTGATCGTTTTCGGCAACCCGGAACGACGCGATTGCCCGACGTCCTGAACGTCGTGGGTTGTGGCGGTTTGGAGCACGACTAGAATCGCCTCCGAAGTCGCGGATTCGCCCACTCGTCCATTCCTCGCGACAGCATGAATAGGCCGATGAAGAGTATGACGATGACGACGATAGGCGGCGACCACCACCACCACCATCCGTTGACAAGGGATCCGTACCAGATGTTGTGGTAGATCATCATGCCCAAGGTGTTAGAGCTAAAGTCGCCGAGACCCAATGCTTCGAGTCCGATCGAGGCAAGAATCGCGGACGAGACTGCCAGCACGAAGTTGGCGACGATGAAGGGCATGAGGTTGGGCATCATCTCTTTAACGATGACCTCCGGACCGTTCATTCCAGACAGTCGAGCCATCTCGACGTATGAGCGTTGTTTCATGACGAGGACTTGGGATCTGACCACTCTGGTCGGACCGAGCCATGCGAGCATGGCAATGATCAAGGCAAGCTGAATGAAGGTCATCTCTCCTCCGCCGACTTCGCGCCAGACGATCGTGATGATGATCAAGATCAAAATGCCCGGAATCGTCTGTAACGTGTCGACTATGAAGCGGATAACCGCGTCGAGGATTCCGCCGTAGTACCCGGCGACGAAGGCTAGAAGCGTGCCTACGACCGTCCCTAACGATCCTGCGATCAGACCGATCATGACTGTTTGCGGGATGCCTTGGGAAAAGGACGCTAGGATGTCTTTGCCTAGTCGATCTGTGCCAAGGAGGTGCTGGCGCTCTACGTCGTCGTAGGCGAAACAGAGTTCTCGCGGATTTTCGGATGCGTAACAAGGATGGGGGTTTTCGAACGAAGGTCGCTTGTTGGGCGGAGCGAAGGCGAGATCATTCGCATCTTCGGGAGCCGTCATTAAGGTGCCAAATGCCCAGAACAGGACGATTATTCCGAGGAGTATGAACCCAGCCAGGATCGATGGGTTGCGCTTCATGTAGCGCCACGCACCTGCCGCTTGGTTCAGCGTTTCGGATGCGCCACCGCTGGAAGATCCCACCGGCTCTGTTGATGCTGTGGTCGCCATCGTTTATGTGGATGAGTAGCTGATTCTGGGGTCCACAAGTGGATAAATCACGTCGATGACGAGCATCGCGAATGCGATGGCGAGGACGATGATGAAAACGACCCCTTGGATCACGAAGTAGTCGAAGCCGGTGATCGCTTCGTAGAGGACTCTGCCGACTCCGGGGTAACCGAATATCCGCTCGACCAAAATCGCGCCGGAAACGACGTGCGGAAGGGTCAAAGCCAACGCAGTTGTCTGAGGCAGGACGGCGTTTCGGACGGCGTAGCGGAAGAAGGCTCTCGTCTTGGTGAGGCCTTTAGCTTCCGCTTGAAGCATGTAGTCCTCGCCCTGCATGGTGATCATCATCGATCGCATCCCGAGTGCCCAGAAACCGATTGAGGCCAAGACGATCGAGAGGGCCGGCAAGAGCGAGTGCTTGAAAACCTCGAACAGAAAGCCGAAATCACTCCAGTCCGGAAGCGTCGTGGGTCCGTAACCGCCTCCCAACGGCAGCAATTTGGCTTGGAAGGCCAATAGCCAGATGAGTATCAAACCCAAGAGATAGTACGGCACCGCTGCCAACAGGAAGAACGGCGGCAAGATCAACTCGAACGCCGCTTTGGGGCCGTACTGCCAAGCCAAAACAGCACCCCCCAAGGTTCCGACGACGAATGCGATAAGCGTCGAAGTGATCAACAGGCCAATTGACCAAGGCATCGCCTGGTTTATCAACTCGCCAACGCGTGTCGGGTACTTAGTTATAGATTCGCCGAAATCGAAACGGATTGCAGAGGCGATGTAACTGAGATACTGAAGAACTAGCGGACGATCCAATCCGAATTTGGCGTTGTAGGTCTCGATGAGGGCTTTGTAGTCTTCTGCGCGGGTCGTGACGCCTTCCGCGGCGAGCAGTTCCAACCGAGTCGCGATGGGGTCTTGTCCCGTAAATCTCGGGAGAAAGAAATTCAATGACGTGGCGACGAAGACCACCGCCACGAACATTGCGATCCGTCTCGCCAGATAATCTACCGTCATTTCACTGACACATCGCTATATCGGGTTCCCGACATGAACCGCCATCGATCCGACGCAGCCCAACCCGCCCGGTCCGGCATCGGTTGTCAGGTTTTGATCGGTTGCGGCGCAGGTTTCGCCACGCCGCAACCAAAGTTACTTCCGCAAAACGCGGATTATTCCCTGCCGGTTCCTTCGAGCTTACTCAGGATGTACGGGAACCCGGTGTGCGGGTGGATTCCGTTCATGTAAGGCTCGTATCCAGGAGCGTCGCCTGGCCAGTTCTCCCAGTAGTACTCGTTACGAGTCACCCGGTTGAAGAACTCCACAAGCGGGACATCAGGCTGGTCTTCCAACCATATCCGAAGCGCCTGTTCAGTAAGGTCCAAAACCTTGTCAACATCCGGTTCCTCGGCCATCGATGCAACTACTGCATCGAATTCGGCGTTCGAGTACGAC
Organism: Dehalococcoidia bacterium; assembly: GCA_965207515.1. GTDB lineage: Bacteria > Chloroflexota > Dehalococcoidia > Lucifugimonadales > Lucifugimonadaceae > Bin127. The sequence goes on from OZ242286.1 coordinate 1,019,789, forward strand.
CATCGGTTGGCTCCAGAATCGGTTGTGAACATCAGCAAAGACCTGTAGATGTCTCCTGACTGCGAACCGTTGTGCCCGACAAGCGTGCACTCATAGTCGCCGCCTTTGCCGTTTCGGGCCCAGACGTCCGGAGGTTGCGCCCAAGATGACTCGATACCGTGCTGCTCAAGCAACGCGGCGACAACCGGACCGAGGTCCGTGAAGTGTGCCGAGCTGATGATGTTGCACTTGACGATTTCCCCATTGGCGTCGGCCCAGAAACCGTCAGAGTTCTTCGAGTAGCCGGCCTCTGTCATAAGTGCGTCCGCGGCATCTTTGTCGTACTGACCGACTCCGTACTCCTGCCTCAGGGGCTCCATCGCCTCGTTGACGTGCTTCAGGCCAGCGTACTGCGGCCACGGCCAGTCGTTGATCCGTCCCTTGTTCAGGTATGCCTGAGCATTGAGGCGGTCACGGTCGATGTACTTGTTGATCGCTTTTCGAACATTGGCGTTTTCGAGGTGCGGCTGCAGGTTGTTGAGGTGCAACGAAATCGGCCACCACGAAACCATGCCGTACTCACCGTCTGGATCTCGCCCAGTGTAAGTGGTCGTGTCGGGGTTCTCACGAAGGATCGTCTCGACGGTGTCTACACGTAGGTCGTGTGTCTCGTCGATCTGGTTCGTGATCATCGCCTGTGCGAACTGAGTGTCGTCGTCGATGTTGTACAGCACGTAGCGCTCAACTTCTTGGAACGGCACAAATCCGGTGGCGCAGCCCCAGTAGTCGTCACAATTCTTCACGCGGTCCAAGACTCGTCGGAAGTTGTCCGAGTAGGACAAACGCCATGGGCCAGTCGTAACAGGACCAGCACCGTCGTTGTAGGCGGTGTATTCGGCCCAGTCCTTGTCGTTCCAAACATGCTCTGGGACGATGTACGTACCGGAGTCGCCCTTGAAAATCACGACTTCGGCGTGGAACCGAGGAGCCGGGAAGTTGAAATGAACTTTTACCGTCAGATCGTCGACGATCTCAGCTTCCTTTACGAAGGTCTGGAAGACGCCGCCGCCTCGAACTTCGCTGCCCAATTCGGCGAGCGTGTTGAACGTGTACGCCACGTCCTCTGCGTTGAACTCTTCTCCGTCGCTCCACAATACGCCGTCGCGCAGGTTGTAGGTCAACTCGGTTGCGGCCGCGTTGTAGGAGAAATCTTCTGCCAGCCACGGGTAGCTGTTGCCGTTCAAGCTGTCAGCGTAGAACAGCGGTTCGTGGAAGAAGATCACGCCCTTCTGGTGTGTTCCGCCAAGAGCGTATGGACTCCACATGCGAAGCGCGACACCGCCGCCGAAGCGCGTGCCGACTACCACGGTCTTGTTTCGAGGAACTGCCGAAACTACTTCGACTTCTTTGACGACTTCGACTTCCTTCTCAACTTCTTTGACTACCTCGACCTCTTTGACGACTTCCTTCTCCACCTCGACAACCTTCTCAACCTCAACCGTCTCGACGACCTTCACTTCCACTTCTTTCTCGACGACGACGGTTTGAATGATCGTCTCAGGCTCTGAGCTACCACACGCGATAGCGAAACCCGAGGCCGCCACAACTGGCAGCAAGATCAGGCTCATTAGTTTTTTCGACACGTTGAATTTCATGTCAAGACCTCCGCTCTGTGTCTCTGTCAGCAAATCTTCTTTCGACGTAATCGAAAATTCTGAACAGGAGCATTTGTAATAACGCAACCTTCAATCCTAAAAGTTTCCAACTGAACGTCAAACTTTCGCGCGCTTTGGCGACGAGAGCCCACGCAACCGAGTCGGGCCATCTCAACGTATTGGGGTTAGGAGACGATTGTTGTACGCTGAAAAATCTACGTGCTCGATCAGAGCACGGGACCGGCAAATGCTGAAAACCTCTGAATTGTTCAACGTATGAACGTTGCGCGCATAACAACTCGCTTCGTTTTTGCCTTGTCTGCCTTGGCGACGTTGTTTCTCATCGGTTGTACGACGAGTGAACCAACCGCGACTCCCCATCCGACCGTTCCTCCACCGACTCCTACGTCCGCACCCCTTACGGAAGCTGCTCTTCTCTCCGCCAAAACTGGCGGGGAGACTGTTCAAGAGATGTTGGCCGAACCCGTCGAGCCGTTCACCAACATCGCCCCGCTGGTGCTAGTCGACCCAGAAACCGGCGAAGATCTATGGATGATCGAAAACCGGCACCCCGGTGTGGCTATATTCGACTATGACCGCGACGGTGATATGGATTTCTACGTCACCTCCGCAGAATCGGAGGCCTTATTGCCCGACACCACTGGCGGGCCAAACCGACTGTTCCGCAATGATGGTGATTTTCTATATCGAGAAGTCGCCGAAGGGGCTGGTGTGGATCTGCCGTATGCCAATAGTACCGGCGTTGCAGCCTGCGACATCGATAACGACGGGTACCAAGACCTGTACGTAGCCTCCTACGGCCGGATCGGTGACAACCTCGACTATCGCGCCGCCAGGTTTTATTCCGAACTCCCCGGCATCATCAAGGATCGGCTCTTCAGGAACAACGGAGACGGTACCTTTGAAGAGATCACCGATTCCGCCCTCGGCGATGCTGTAAACCTCCGTTCCGGTTTCAGCGTCGGTTGTGGGGATGTGAACAACGACGGATGGATCGACATCTTCGTCAGCAATCGTGTCGACCAAGACTTCTTGTGGTTCAACCGGCCGGATCACCATGGCCATTACAACGTCCTCTACTTAAACAACGGCGATCTCACTTTTTCGGACATCACAGAGGAGGCTGGCCTGATATACGGTCCGATCTTGATGCGTGACCCATTCGGGGATGACATCGGATGGCCAGACCCGGTCACAGGTGAAATCGTACCCGGCTACAACCCAGACCTCATCGATGCCTCAGGTGAATATGTAGGGGAACCCACAGGGCAAACACTCGCTGCACTGTTCTTCGACCACGACGACGACGGCGATCAAGACATCTGGTTGGCGGATGACGGCAGCCGGTTAAAGGTGTTCAGAAACGACTCCACGGAGGACGACGTGAAATTCACGCAGATCAGCCGTGCAATGGGCGTAGACATGATGGGCGCATGGATGGGGTTCGCTCTTGGCGACTACGACAGCGATCTGGATCTCGACATCTTCGTCACCAACATCGGTTATCACCCGTTAACGCGCGAAGCCCCGACTACGCCGTCCGGCGATTGCGCCTACGGCCACCAGTACGGCTGGGGCACCTGTTTCCATTTCTTGCTCCGCAATGACGGTGTACGCGAAGTAGAAGGCGTTGGCATGATCGGAGTATTCAACGACATCGCTGGAGCAACCTACGTCGCACCGAACGAAGTGATGCCGCCTATGGCGCTCGATCCCACTCAGATCAATGAAGAATGGCAGGTCCCGACCGGTTTGGCCGCCTACGACTTCGGTTTCGGCACCGTCTTCTTCGACTACGAAAACGATGGCGATCAAGACCTGTACTGGCTCGGCGCGATGTCCGACCGTGGTGAAGCACCGAGTGGTCACCTATTCCCCGGCGCAGGCCGAATGTTACGAGGCAACGGCGCCGGCGATTTTCAGGACATCACAGTAGAAGCTAGGCTTTTGGACGTCCTGGGCGTAGATTACTCGGTCCTGGATCCGGAAGACCCGCGATTCGATCGAATCGACCAGCGCATCAGCCCTGCGTTCCACGAGAATGGCAAGGGACTCGCGAAGGGCGATTTGAACGGCGACGGTTACGTCGATTTGATCGGCACCAACAGCAACGGTTGTCGATTGGTAGGTCAAGACGAATGCAACTGGGAGGCTGGCCCGCTCTTCATGTGGATGAACGCCGGTGGCGATCGAAGTTGGTTGACGATCCGACTGATCGGAGGGATGGCAAATGGCGACACCGGTAGCAATGCGGACGGTATCGGAGCACGCGTATTCGTCGAGTACTCAGACGCTGCTGGAACCAAAGGCGAGCAGGTCCAAGAACTCTCTGGGAGCACCACGTTCCTCTCGATGAATAGCCTTGAGTTAACGTTCGGGCTTGGGGATGCGGCCAATGTCGACAAGATCAAGATCGAGTGGCCAAGCGGCGTTGATCAGGTCGTCGAAGATGTTGAAGTAAACCAACGCATCGAAATTAGCGAAGGCGCGCCGCTCAAGTAACCTTTCCACACTTGGAAACCGCCGAAAACAAAAGTGTTACAACCACCAAATCCCGAAAACTTGGATCCGCAGATCGAACGTGCGATCGCCATGACGCGCATCATTCGACCACCGCGCCGAGCTTTGTCAACGTTCGGTTCTACCGTGATCCAGTATCACGTTGTTTCGCAACCGGTCTACGAAGGAATTTTTGAAGATGAACACCAGGACACGATCATTCGACATGGACTGGTGAGGGCCGACAGACCTCAGATCGTGACGCCCGGATACCTTTCCCGAACTGAAGGCTTTGGCCAAGAAGCCTCGGAGTATCTCGACTATCTCATCAACAGGTACGGCGCCGATTCCACCGGATTGCTTTACAAGTACAAGAACGAACCACAGTCGACCGATACGGTTTCAGGCGAACCGTTGCAGGTGGCGGCCAAGATCCGCGACGAAATCGAGGGTGACGACAAACCTCTGCACACCGTCCTGCTCGGCGTGGACGAGTTGTGGGATGTTTCGGTGATGAAATTCATTTACGAGTTCACCAACGAATCGGCGAAATCGAACTTCAGTGAACTGAGCGAACGAAACCTGCTCGACGACGAGGGTGGTGTGCCACGTGATGTGCGGCTTCGCATCGAAGACCTGCTCGCTAGGGCGCACCGCCGAGAAGTGGACCCCTCAGACGTGCATGAAGAGCTCATTCGATGGGGTCTTTTCGAGGAGTACCAGGAGCGGTTCTTCGGACTGTTTCGGCGCGACCGCTAACTCTCGTACACCCCAACGCCGGCGCTAACCATCGCGTCGATCGCGGCTCGCGTGTCTCCTGGTTCTAGATCCACGCCCTTCATGCAGTCCAGATATACGTATGTGCTGAAGCCCCGTGCGCCCGCGTCCAGCGCGGTCTCTTTGACGCAGTAGTCGGTGGCGATCCCGACGACATCGACGCTAGAGATGTCGTGGCTACGCAAAATATCTTCCATCGCCGTGTCCGTTGCCGCATTCGTCTCCGGGTCGCGTACCGAAAATCCCGAATATCCATCCTCACCACCAGTTCCTTTTCGCACGAACTGCGCTTCCGGAACTACCTCCAACTCCGGAAAGAACTCAGCACCCCAACTCCCTCCAACGCAATGAACCGGCCATATTCCGCCGTCTTTGGCAAAGTGCGGCGTCACTTCCGGATGCCAATCTTGGGTGTAGATGATTAACCGTCCTTCGGATCGAGCGGTAGCAATCTTTGCGTTTATGTTCGCCACCACCGTCTCAGCATCGGTCACGTACAGGTTTCCCGTCGGATCGACAAAATCGTTTTGCACGTCGACGACTATAAGTGCGGTTTTGGACTTGGTCACGGCGACAAACTCGCTGATTGTCATTCCGAAATATCTGCTATGAGTTTCGCATATCCTATTTGGTGCGCATCGAATGACCATATGCGCGCACCAGACTGAACGAAAGGCTTGAACAGATGACCGGTCGATATAAAGCGGCGATTGTAGGTTGCGGCGGTATCGCACATGCCCACATGGAAGGCTACTCGATGGTGGATGACGTCGACGTCGTGGCATGCGTCGACCCCATCCCCGAAGCCCGTCAGATGTACATGGACGACTGGGGCATACCTAACTCCTACGCCACTTTGGAAGAGTGCGCCTACGATGCCGAACCAGACATCGTCAGCGTCTGCACCTGGCATCTCCTTCACGACCCGTTGACCGTGGAAGCGGCCGGCTACCCGTCGATCAAAGCCATAATCTGTGAAAAACCGATGGCGATCGGCATGGGGCGCGCTAACCGAATGGTCGAGGCGTGCGATGCCAACGACACGAAATTGGTCATCAGCCATCAACGTCGTTTCACGCCCGGCTGGAACAAGGCGAAAGAGCTCGTCGAAGCGGGAGCGATTGGCATACCGCTCCGCGTCGACATCCGAGTAAAAGAAGGGCTCGCCAACTGGGCGACCCACTCGATCGACGGTGCCAAGTTCATCCTCGGAGATCCGAAACCTCGCTGGGTTATGGGTGCGGTACAACGCACAACGGACAAGTTCGAACGCAACACCCCGATCGAGGATTCCTGCATCGGTCTGGCAATGTTCGACGACCCGCTGCAGTTCTTCATCCAGTCCGATCTCTGGGACAACAACTGCGATGCGGGCAAGTTCTTTATCCGCGGCACGGAAGGTATGTTGCACGTCCGCGAGACAATCCTCAAACTCTTTAACGCCGAGACCAACGGCTGGCATGATGTCGACCTGAATCTCCAAGAAGGCGATCAAGCGATCGGCGGCAACATGAACGCCAAGCAGGTCGAAGAGCTGGTCCGCTGGTTGGACGGCGGCCCTGAGCACCGCAACGCTGGGCACATCGCCCGCGACACCGTCGAGATCATGATGGCGATGTACGAATCGGCTCGACAGAACAAAGTGATCGACTTGCCGATGGAGGAGCAGGAATACCCGCTCGACTTGATGATCGAAGAAGGCAAGGTCGTCGTCGAGGAACCGGGGCGTTACGACATCCGCGGTTTCCTCGACCGTAGCAACGTCGACGAGGCGCGGTACACCCAACTCAAAGACGACGGCATGAGCCACCATCAAATCATGCGTATCCTGCACGACGAGATGGCCCGGCGCTAACGACCTCGCTGGCACGAAACGTCTGTCAGAAGCGGTTTGCGGAGAATAACCACCCTATTCACCGCAGATTTGCGGTGTTTAATGGAATGACTGCGGCGAATGCGGTCCGTAATCACCGCAAATCTGCGGTGATTACGTGCTATAATCTCCGCATATGTGGTACAGAACTTACATCCACGACCTACCAGAATGGCCAAACTTCACATGGCGTCATGATGCGGTCACCGATCTGCTCGCGGACATTAGGCACCAGCAGGGACTCTTGCTTGGACGTGTATCCGGGATCGGATTCGACCTCAAACAGCAAGCAGCACTGAACGCCCTGACCGCGTCTGTAGTCAAGACTAGCGAGATCGAAGGTGAAGTCCTAAACGTCGACCAAGTCCGGTCATCCGTCGCTTCGCGCCTCGGTATCGACATCGGTGGATACGTGCCCACTCACCGCGATGTCGACGGCATCGTCGAAATAATGGTCGATGCCACCAGCCAATTCGATACGCTATTGACAAAAGATCGCTTGCACGTTTGGCACGCCCAGTTGTTTCCCTATGGATGGGGAAGTTCGGGACGCATGGTCGTCGGGGCATGGCGCAAACCGGAAAGGGACCCGATGCGCGTCGTATCCGGGCCAATGGGCCAGGAGCGGGTCCATTTCGAAGCACCTTCCGCGAACCGGCTCGAAGCCGAGATGGGAGCCTTTCTGAAGTGGTTCAACGAATCTGACGGCCCAGATTATGTGATAAAGGCCGCCCTCGCACATCTTTGGTTCGTCACAATCCACCCATTCGACGACGGCAACGGACGGATCGCAAGGGCTATCGCCGACATGGCGTTGGCGCGATCCGACGGTGTACCTCAGCGGTTCTACAGCATGAGCGCGCAGATCCGCGAGGAACGGCCAGCCTACTACCAGACGCTCGAAACCACGCAGAAGGGCGATCTGGACGTCACAAGATGGCTGGTTTGGTTCTTGGAATGCCTTGGGCGTGCCCTCGAAGCAGCCCAAGAAACCGTCTCGTCTGCAATAACCAAAGTGCAGTACTGGGATAGCATCGCCGACGTGCCGCTCAACGAGCGACAGCACAAAGTCTTGAGACGCCTCGTCAACGGCTTTGAAGGTAAACTCACATCGGCAAAATGGGCCAAGCTGACAAAGGCCTCACAAGACACGGCGCTGCGAGACATCACCGACCTGATCGAAAAAGGCGTCCTAGAACGTGGACCAGCCGGAGGACGGAGCACCAGTTACTTGCTGGTCGAAGCGGCGGCACGGTAACTCATTCCGCGCCGCCGCAACCCGTGACTTAACAGAGCACGACCTACTGGCTACTCGGCATCTTCGAGTAGATGTGATGCGCTAAACGGCCGATCGGCATCGACTGCAACCAAACCTTGCCGTGGCCTTGTAGCGTCGCGAGGAACAGACCTTCGCCGCCGGCCAGCATCGATTTCAAATTGCCAGCGCGTTGGATGTCGTAATCGATACCCTCTTGGAAAGCGACGATGCATCCAGAGTCGACGCGCAGTTGCTCGCCTTGCAGCTCGCGCTCGATGATCGTACCTCCGGCCGACATGAATATGTGACCGCTGCCCTGCACCTTTTGGAGGATGAAACCTTCACCACCGAAGAAACCCGCACCTAGATTGCGCTGGAACGCGACGGTGATGCCGGTATCGCCTGAGCCGCACAAGAAAGCGTCTCGTTGCGCCAGAACAGTCCCGCCCAACGCGCCGAGGTCGACCGAAACGATCTTGCCAGGTGCTTCCGAGGAGAACGCCACGATCTGGCCGTCGCGGGCCACGTTTTTGAAGTGCGTCACGAATATGCTCTCGCCTGCCAACATGCGGGCCCCAGCGTTCATGATGCCGCCGAGCAGACCACCGCCCCCACCTCCGGGCCGTTTGCCCATCTTCGACTCGAATTCGATCCCCGGTTCCATGTACATCATCGCGCCTGCCTCGCCGATGATCTCCTCGCCCGGGCCAAGACGAATCTCAAGCATCTGTAGGTCGTCGCCGATTATGCGGTATTGGAAGGTGCCTGCGTTTCGCACCGCTGTCGCTTGGTTTGATTCGCGCATGGTTTACACAATTCCTTTCGAGGTTCCCTACAGGTACTTATAAATGTCGCTACGACTAATTTCCTGCTCCTGGATCCGCGTTAAGGTATCGATTTCACGACGCATCGCGTAACATGAGAGTGCGCATCGAACAGGGCGGACTTATATTCCGTATAAGGCAAATTCGATCCGTCGTTGAACCTGACAAAAAGAGGTGGCTATTGGCGGCTTATGTAATAACCGATGTCGAAATCACGGATCCAATTCTTTTTGCCGAGTTTCGAACACGATTGGATCCTACTATCGAAACCCACGGCGGGAGATTCTTGGTGCGCGGCGAGACGATTCAAGTCGCACACGGCAATTGGTCACCTGTTCGGATGGTCGTGATCGAATTCCAAGACCTCGACGCCGCGAATACATGGGCTCAATCTGCCGAATTCGTCGCATTAAAAGGGATTCTCGACAAATCCTCCAACACCAACGTCATCATTGTCGACGGCGTGTAGTCGCCTCAAAACCCAGGTACTCTTCGACGCCTCGGTCGTTGCTAGCGTCTTGAAACCGCCGCCGGAAGATTCAATGCGTCGATAACCAAATTGGGATAGTCGCGTCGGAACCCGAATCCAACAAGCATCGCTGACGCTTGCGAAGCAATCGCTTGCTCGCCATTCCATTGCGAAATAACAACCCTTTTGGTCGACGACATCTCTGAAATCGCCCTGACGAGTGAGATTAGGGATCTTTCTATCTCGTAGTCTGAACCAACGGCGTCGATTTTCGTCCCGTCGGAGTGTGCAACCATTGTCGGTCGTCCGTTGTCAAAGACGATCCAACTGCCTGCGTTCCTTGTCAGCGCCAGTAGATTCGTCTGCGCATCCCTGGAAACCATCGCTAAATTGCGGTCAAACACATACGCTGGATCGGTAGCCGTGATCACGCATGTCGAGTCGGCCTGAGAAGCACCGCTTTCGGATCGCATGAGGTCAACGAATTCTGACTTGGCAAACTGCACGCCGGGCAGACCTTCAACGAAATAACCTCGGCGGACTGCGCCTCGCAACTCCATAAGCTGGAGCGCTGAGTAAATCGGACGCCATTCCCATCTCAGACGGTCGATCTCAATCGATCTCTTCGTGACAACTCCGTGCCGAGCCAACAAATGTGCCGCACGCTTCTCCGCAAGTTGACTGTCCGACAAATTCGGACCCAAGAACGAATATCGGGATGTCGTCGACCAATTTACGCCGGGGACCAAAACCCCCTTGGTTTCGCGAAACCGGTGTGCAAACTGGCGCCTCGCCAAGCGTCGACTTCTATGCTGACTAGGGCGCCCGCTCTGTAGTGTCGGCGCCTTGGCCTCGACGCTGTCGATCGAAGCCGACCTCGCAATAGCCATCGCAACGGACCAAGAATCGGCGGTTATGAGCCCTCTTAATGCCAAGTCTCTGATCACCGACGCCAATTGTGACGACGTCAGACCCGTGGCGCCCGAAAGCAACGTCTCAGAACTCACAACGCCCTCGCTCGCGATGAATTCGAAAACTCGCGACGCCTCAGCAGCCAAACCACCGGATCTTTCGCGTGTAACTTCCAACGTCGCGCTAGGCAGGCAACTGCCAGCGTATCCAGGTCGTACCAAAGCGATGCATCGACTCTCGCGAGTGGGATCTTGGCAGAAAATCCATTGGAAATCGCCGTTTTCGACCAGTTCGCTCAGGTGGATGCCCCGGAATCCCTCGACACGTGACGGCAAGACGGATCGCGCCCACTGTTCCGCCGGGATCGGTAACCCGGCCAGAATCTCCAATCGTTCTGCGATCGACTCGGCCGATGAGGCTCGACCGGTTTTCGCAATCCCATGGAGTTTCAACAATGCGGCTTGGTAATTGAGCGGGTCGGATGGCTTAACCTCCGACCGCAAAATCGACAGTGTCCGCTCCTGTATCCGCGCCAACGTCGCAAGATCCAGCCACTCTTCAACCCCAGCATCGGTGAAATAACCGCTGGCCGCACGCGAGTCGGCCATCATCTCATCCAACGCGTCGGCAAGCGATGATGCGTCTATCGGATAGCGACTCTGCAAAACGGCGATTGAGACGGGCCCGCTCCGCGCCAAGAACCGCGCGACCACCTTCCTGACCGCCCCGTAATCACATGGATCAGCGATCGCATCTCGATATTCGGGCGCAAGAGTGGCATCCACCCAACGATCTTCAGCCCGCCCATCCACTGTGAACCGCACACTTGCCACTCGTTTCTGTGCAACTAAATTTTGCAACCACGACTTCCATTCGACTTCGCTCCGATCGGAGACCTCTTCCTCTGTTAAATCGCCGAGTTCGACGAAAAGTTGAGCCAGTTCCGTCTCAGTGCGCGCCTTCATCCCGGATGTAGACCTGCCCGCGATCGAAGAAACCTCGTCGATTGCTTCTTTCCTTAGCAGTCCCGAAGCTTCAGGGTTGCGGAACAGTTGGGCAAGCAGATCACGATCAACGTTCAACGCCTGCAATCCACGTTCGGCTTTCGGCGTATCCCACGAATACATCCAGATCGCTTCGAAACCATGATCCAGCGCCCGCGCAACAGGCGATGGAACGTCCGATTCGACGTACCTCACATCGATATTGCCGGACTGGACATCATCGAGAATGCGCTCCAACCCGGGCATGTCCATGAAATCTTCAAGCGCGTCGCGGTAAGACTCCAACACGATCGGAAAGTCCGGGAACGATTTCGCGACCGCGAGCAAATCTTTCGACCTGAGGCGTTGCAACCAGAACGGAGTCCTACGAAAGTGTCCCGGACTAGGTAGAAGCAGTGCTCTATATGCGTTCTGCCGGAACACAGCGCCGAACAGCGGAGAATCGATCATTCCCTCGAGAATGAGGTCCTTCGCCTCTTTGCTCGTCATCTCGCCTATGAAGTCCGCGGGCGATTCGTCGTCCGATTGCGGCAGTCGGAACATAATGCCGTCGTCCGAGACCTGCACCTCCGGCTCGACCTTCTTTCGTCTCAGCAACTCGCGAGCGATAGCAACGGACCACGGACCGTTGATCCGCCCGCCAAACGGCGAATGCAGCACTATGCGTAAATCGCCGATCGAATCTTGGTACGTTTCGACGATGATCGTCTTGTGCGAGGAGATTTCACCAGACCAGCGAATCTGTCGGCGAACATAGTCAACGATTTGCCTGGCACCGACGTCATCGACCGGATATTCATCCTGCAACCAGCGAACAATGTCGGGTGCGGCGGTCTCGTCATCGACGTGAGGCTTGATCCGCTCTGCAGCCTCAGCGCGGAATCGGGCTAGAGCTTCCGAAAGATCCAACGGTCGCCACGGAAAATCGCCACGCCAGAATGGCATTCTCGGGGCCGCGCCGGGCGCAGGTTCCGCGATGACTCGATCATCTTCGATTTTCTCTACTCGCCAGACCTGGCTACCCAACATGAATGCGTCGCCTTCACCCGATTCGAAAACGAACTCCTCATCCAATTCGCCGATCCTGGTCTTCCGGTCCGGCAACACCACCGAAAACGCTCCCCTGTCGACGATCGCGCCCCCGTTGCTAACAGCCATCATGCGGGTGCCGGGCAGTTGCTGCAGTACGTTCCCTTTTTGGTCCCAGTGAACTCGGGCACGCAGTGAAGAAAACAACTCACGCGGATAGTGTCCCGATACTAGCTTGACAACACCTTCAAAGCTCGCGTAGGTCAAATCACGATACGGATACGCACCCTTGACCATTCGATAAAGATCGGACAACGTCCAATCTTGCACCGATACCGCGGCGACGATTTGTTGCGCGAGCACATCTAGCGAATTCGCCGGGGCTTTTACCTCTTCGACGCGACGTTCCTGCATGCCTTTCGCCACCACCACTGCCTCCATCAGGTCTTCGGGATGCGTTGCATAAATCTTCCCCACGCTCGTTTCGCCGACGCTGTGTCCCGCCCTGCCGACGCGTTGCAAACCCTGCGTCACCGTCTTTGGCGACTGAAGTTGCACCACAAGATCGATACTCCCGATGTCGATACCCAATTCCAGCGAACTCGTGCCCACCAGAGCCGGTAATTCGCCAGCCTTCAACTGCTCTTCGATACCGCGGCGCATCGTATCCGACAGGCTCCCGTGGTGCGCCATGAACGGGCCATCTTCAACACCCGATCCGATCACTCCATTGCCCACCGCTTGGCCGTCAACGTCACCTCCATCCCGCGCCACATTCTCAGAATTCAATCGATCCGCGGTGTTCTCCGCTTGACGTCGGCTGTTGGTGAACACTAGCGTCGTATCGTGCCCCTCGATATCGTCCAAGACCGTCGGTATGAGCTTCGGCCAGATCGATCCCGGATCTGCACCGGTCGCCTCCGCCATGCCGTGAACGCTAATCTCGATCCGTTTCGAACCCGGGCAATCAACGATGGAAACCGGGCGGGCGCGAACCGCCAATTCGCTCTCTTCCGCACCAGAAGAGGCGACGAGTTGCCCGCCTAAAAGGCGTGCAACCTCCGACAAGGGACGTTGAGTAGCCGACAAACCGATGCGTTGGAATCCGGGTGCCACTTGCTCCAATCGTTCGAGCGTGATGCTCAAATGAACGCCCCGTTTGTTCGCGCACAACGTATGAATCTCATCGACGATCACGGTCTCGACCGTGCCCAAAATCGATCGAGCGCGCGGCGAGGTGAGTATCAGGTAAAGGGATTCCGGCGTCGTGATGAGAATATGCGGTGGGTTGCGCAGCATCCGAGCTCTCGCCGACGATGGCGTGTCGCCCGTCCGAACATCCGCCCGTACTTTGGGAATCTCAACGCCCAACTCCAACGCTGAGTCTTCGATCCCGCGCATCGGCTCTCGCAGGTTGCGTTCGACATCGTAGCCGAGGGCCTTCAGGGGTGAAATGTAGAGCGTTCTGATACCGCGTCGCTTAGCCAATTCGACGTCGGAATACAACGCATCGAGCGCCGACAAAAATGCTGCAAGCGTTTTGCCCGATCCCGTAGGCGAGTGAATCAGCACGTTCTCGCCGTTTTTGATTAACGGCCAAGCCTCGCGTTGCGGCTCCGTCGGCGTCTCGTGCCGTCCACTGAACCACTTCGCCACAGGCGCGCCGAATAAACGCAAAACCTCGGTCTCTGTTGGAACAACTCGCACCATGATTTACACCATCGGTACGAGTTTAAGCGCGTCTGTGCTTAGTTCAAGGTGATTTGGCAACGCGCACGTGTTTGCGAACAGCAACTAACTCCCGGTGCCAGCCCACATCCGACGACCCACGATCAACGTCAAAACCGTGTACACCATGTCCATCATCGGGAAGTGAATCAGGTGCGAGTTGACCGCCAACCCAGTCTCGCTATCCGGGTTCAATTGCCAAAACCACTGCCAGAAAAACAGACTCGCCAAAACTATTCCGCCGTAGAACACGAACGATGTTCTCAAATAGGTGAGCGTATCAACCTCCGCGCCGTTTATGGCGCGCTTGCGAGCGATGCCCACAATCAAGACGATCACAACCCCGACCGCCATAAAGTAGTTCACAAACTCCCAAACTGGATAGTCTGGCGATCCATCGTGATAGAGCGGAGTTACTGCGAGATGAACCGCCACCACGATTCCTGTTAGCACGAGATACGCGGCGACTATTTTCTGCACAATTTCCATTTTTGCCCTCCTCGACGGATTTGAGACGTATTATCCCACGCCATCAACACTCACGAGCCTCCGAATCGCCAACCCCCTTTCGCCAGCGAACGCTACCAAAGCTCCATCGAGTTCTCGAACAAACTCCGCAATTCTTCCGCACCTGTCGGCTTCGGCGCAAGTTTCGTCACCCTATGTTGAGGCAAAGTGCCTTCGACGAAGCTTTCGATATGCGATTCGTCATACCCAACGCCAGCTAGTCCGTTTGGCATTCCAAGGTCTTGTAGCAGTTGGATGATCTGTTCCGCCAACACCTCTCCCGCATCCTGTTCATCGATCCCTTCGATATCGGCACCCATCAACCTCGCCGCTTCCAAGTGCCGCGCAGGGTTCGCCGACGCTGTGTATCGGAACACCGCCGGAGCATTCAAAATCACTGATAGTCCGTGGGGGATTATCGGATGGTCGTCTGGATACCCTTCAGGCTGAAAATCACGCGCGTTCCCTGCGACTGGATACGACATCCCGTGCGGTAGATGGACACCCGCGGTACCGAACCCCACGCCAGCCGCGGTCGCCGCCAAGCACATATTCGCCCGCGCCTCGTCATCTTCCGGGTTGTTCACCGCTTGACGGATGTTTTGCGATACGATCTCGATCGCCTTCGCAGCCCACACGTCGCTCATCGGATTCGAACCCTGATAAGCCGGGCGATGCGCCGGATCGATAGGAGCCTCGCGCCGGGTGTAAGGCAACGCGGTGTACGACTCCAATCCATGACACAACACATCGAAACCGCTGAACGCCGCCACATTGCGCGGCATCGACCTCGTGTTTTCAGGATCCACTAAACCCATGTGGGGCTTCAACGCACGGTTCGCGATCCCGGTCTTGGCATGCAGTTCTTTCATATCGAATATCGCCACTCCCGACGTCTCGCTCCCAGTGCCCGCCGTTGTAGGGACCGCGATCAGCGGCTTTAACGCACCAGGTACTGGTGTACCGTTGCCGATCGGCGCGTTGACATACTCCAAGAATTGAGCCGGATGCGAATCGTAGAGATTCGCCGCTTTCGCCGTGTCCATCACCGAACCGCCCCCTACCGCCACGAAACCGTCGAACTCTCCTTGCTCCGCAAACCGAATCGAATCCGCAAACGAATCGTCCGTAGGCTCCACGCTGACATCGGCATAAACCACACATTCGATGCCTTCGTCGCGCAACGACTCCAATGACGTCGTCAACGCGGTCGACTCGAGCAAGGATTGATCCGTCAAGACCATCGCCCGCTTAACACCGAGGCGCTTCATCTCGAAACCCAGCTCAGCAGTAACTCCGAACCCGAACTTGATGCTCGCCGCATCCATTGCAAAC
The DNA here is from genome assembly GCA_965207515.1 of Dehalococcoidia bacterium. Lineage (GTDB taxonomy): Bacteria > Chloroflexota > Dehalococcoidia > Lucifugimonadales > Lucifugimonadaceae > Bin127. The sequence goes on from OZ242286.1 coordinate 1,035,659, forward strand.
GCGGTTTCCAAAGCTAAAGACATCTAGTTCCTCCGCTCGATTGCCATCAAAGACGTCAACGCAAGTAGCAGTCAGGATTAAAGTATGCACCAAAGCGTAGTTTGGACAACCGACAAGAGAAGAGCACCATAGCCCGGATGGCAGGACCGTACAGGACAGAATTGAGCGTCGACCTCTACGAGTTGACGATGTCGCAAGTTTTCTGGCGACGGAGCATCGACGACCGCGCCACATTCAGCCTCTTCTTCCGCGGCTATCCAAAGAATCGCGGGTACTACGTAGCGGCAGGCATCGAACAGGCGCTGGATTTTCTTCAAGGTTTCAAGTTTTCAGAACAAGACATCGAAGCGCTCCGAAACGTTACTCCTCTCGAACGCGACTTTGTTGAATTCATCTCTGGCATCCAATTCAGCGGCGATGTGCGCGCCGTCGAAGAAGGCACGGTCGTCTTTGCCGACGAACCGCTGCTCGAAGTCACCGGTAACCTCATCGAGGCTCAAATCGTCGAGACGATGCTACTCAACATCGTCACAACCGCTTCACTCTTAGCGACCAAAGCATCTCGGCTCGTGCAAGCGGCGAAGGGAAGGCCCATAATCGATTTCGGATCGAGGCGCACCCACGGAGAAGACGCTGCAATCCAAGCCGCGCGTTCGGGCTACATCGCAGGGTTTGCCGGAACCAGCAACGTCAAAGCCGCCGCGTTGTTTGGCATTCCTGCGGTGGGTACGATGGCGCATTCATTCGTTCAGGCTTTTGAGGACGAAGACGAGGCGTTCGCGGCGTACAACGATGAATTTCCGCAAACCACAACCGTGCTTGTGGACACGTACGACACGCTCGAAGGCGTCGCAAAGGCGATTCGAGTAGCCAAAGCCGCGCAAACCCAAGGCGCTGCCGTTAACGCGATCCGACTCGACAGCGGCGATCTGCGTTCTTTGGCAAAGTCGGCCAGAACGATGTTAGACGCCGCAGGCTTGACCGACGTCCAAATTCTCGCCAGCGGGGGACTCGATGAATTCAGCATCGACAAACTCGTCAAGTCCGGCGCGCCGATCGACGCTTTTGGAGTCGGTACCCGATACGGCACCTCCGCCGACGCGCCGTACATAGACTCGGTCTACAAACTCGTCGAAATCGATGGCCGCCCAGTCACCAAACTCAGCTCAGCCAAAATCACCCTACCCTGGGCCAAACAGATTTTCAGGCGATTCGAAGGCAGCCTGATGAACGGCGACGTCATCACGCGGCAGCCCTCACCAGCGCCCGAACACTACCCTCAACCATTGTTGCGAACCGTGATGAAATCCGGCCAACGATTGGAACCACAAGAACCGATCGAAACCGTGAGACGCCGAATCGCGTCCAACCTCGCCGCGGTTCCACTCGACTATCGCGAATCAAAAAATCCTAGGACTTACCCAATCGAATACTCCTCAGAATTGCGAATGACAGATCAACAATGACCGATCACGAAACCCATAGCAGTCATGACTGATCAACCTCTGCCAACACATGCCAGAGTCGTCGTCATTGGCGCCGGTATCGCCGGTTGCAGCGTCGCGTACCACCTCGCGAAACTAGGGTGGCACGACATCGTCGTGCTCGATCAAGGACCACTGTTCGCAACCGGCGGATCAACCACCCATGCCCCTGGCGGCGTATTCCAAATCAACGCGTCGAAGACCATGACGAACTTCGCGAACTATACGGTCGACCTGTGGTCGGGAATGGAACTTGACGGCGAACCGTGCGTCAACTCCGTGGGCAGCTTAGAAGTCGCATGGACGCCCGAACGGCTTTTCGATCTGAAACGAAAACATGGTTACAGCTTGAGCTGGGGCGTCGAAGCACATCTCATCGACGTGCAAGAAGCACGCGAACTCGTGCCCATGCTCTCCGACCGTATCCTCGGCGCGCTCTATGTCCCTTCCGACATTCAGACAACCGCCACCAAACCCGCGGAAGCGATGGCACGCGAAGCAATACGGATTGGAGCGTCGTTTCACGGTGGCGTTGAAGTCACAGGATTCGACATCCGAGACCGCCGCGTAACAGGGATCCGAACATCCTCAGGCAACATCAAAACCGATTTGGTAGTTTCCGCCGTCGGGATTTGGGCACCCAAAATCGGAGACCTCGCCGGCGTCCCAATACCCCTATCGCCCATGCAGCACATCTACGCGGTCACGGATCCGTTGCCCGAATTGGCTGGCGCGCCTACCGACATATCTCTACCCTTGATCAGGCACCAAGATCGCGCGATGTACTTCCGCCAGGAACGCGAATCATTCGGGATCGGATCATACCTGCACGATCCGCTGATCGTCGACGCCGAGGACATCCCACACCCCGCAGACGCCCCGATCGCACCTGCCGAAATGACATTCACCGCAGACCACTTCCAAGCGGCTTACGATGCTGCGGGGGAAGTGATGCCGGCACTTAAGGGCGTTGGCTTAACCCGCAAATTCAACGGATTGTTCTCGTTCAATCAAGACGGGTTTCCAATATTGGGTGAAGCGCCCCAATTACGAGGCTTCTGGTCTGCTCAAGCCGTCTGGATCACTCATGCAGGCGGAGTGGGTAAAGCGGTCGCCGATTGGATCGCCAACGGCGAACCGACGATCGATCTGCGCGAGTGCGACATCGCCAGATTCCACCCACACGCTTACGACCGGTCCTATGTCAAGACGCGCGCCGCTCAACTGTACCGCGAGGTTTACGACATCATTCACCCGCAGCAGCAGCCGGCGGAACCCCGAAACATCAAGGTTTCACCGTTCCACAAACGGCAGAAGGAACTCGGCGCCGAGTTCATCGAAGACGCCGGGTGGGAGCGCCCGCGCTGGTACTCCGCCAACGAACATTTACTCCATGCGCGCACGATCCCGGGAACTCACCGCCAAGGGTGGGAAGCCCGAGAATGGTCCCCCACAATTGCCGCCGAGCACGTTGCGACCCGCGAACGCGTCGCCATGTTCGACCTAACGCCATTCGCTAAATTTGAAGTTTCAGGAGCGAACGCCCTTCACGCCCTTCAGCGGTTGTCCGCCAACGAGATCGATAAACCTATCGGCACAATCACCTACACGTCCATGCTCACTCCGTCCGGCGGCGTCAAATGCGATCTGACCGTAACGCGCCTCCGTGAAGACCAATTCATGATCGTGACAGGTGGTGGAACGAGCATTCACGATCTCCAGTGGATCAAATCCAACTTGCCCTCTGGCGACACAGTAGCCATCGCAGACATCTCTTCCCGATATTGCTGCATCGGATTGTGGGGACCCAACGCACGCGACACTCTAAGCCGTGTCACCGATGATGAAGTGTCAAACGCTGGCTTCCCGTACATGACTGCGAAACGTATTACAGTCGCCGACGTACCCGCATTGGCCCTCCGAATCTCATATGCCGGAGAACTCGGTTGGGAGATATATACGCCAACGGAACATGGTCAACGATTGTGGGACCTCCTTTGGGAAGCCGGAAGTACGTTCGGCATCGTCCCGGCGGGTACCGGTGCATTCGATTCGCTCCGCCTCGATAAGGGATACCGACTTTGGGGCAACGACATCCATACCGAACACAACCCGTTCGAAGCCGGTATCGAATTCGCCGTCAAACTCGACAAAGAAGACTTCATCGGCAAAAAAGCGTTGATCGAAGCGCGGCGGAAAGCGCCGGCGCGGAAGCTATCCTGTTTGACGCTCGACGATCCGAATCGAGTCGTGATGGGCAAGGAACCGATCCTCGACGGCGATCGCGTCCTCGGATACGTCACCAGCGCGAATTACGGATACTCCGTGGGCCGGGGTATCGCATACGGATACCTACCGGCCGCCCACGCCAAACAAGGATCTAGCGTCGAAATCCTCTATTTTGGCGAGCGACTCCGAGCAACCGTCAAGCGCGACCCGCTTTACGATCCACTTGGTCGAAAACTGAGAAAATGACATCGCGTCAACAAGTTTCGGCCGTTATGGACCAACCATTGTTCGTTGATGAATTCGGGAGGTAATCAATTGTCACAGGCATTGTTAATCGATGGCTTCAAACGCCGGAACTGGCCGATCAACCTGCGTCAAAGCGGCAACAGTGACGCTCAGATGCTCATCTCTACGCGGATAAGGAAGTCGCCATGGTGGCACCTCTCCAAAGCCGCGGGCTGCTGGGCGTACACCACCTATAACCACCTCTATCATCCCCGCGCCTACATCAAACCCGAAGACGGAGGTTTACTCGCGGAGTACGAATTCCTCACGAAACACGTCAGCATGTGGGACGTCGCCGTGGAGCGGCAGATCATGGTTAAAGGCCCCGACGCCGCGGACTTCGTGAACCTCCTAATCACTCGCGACGTCCATTCGTTGATACCTCCGATGCAGGCCAGATATGTGATCCTTTGCAACCAGTACGGCGGCATCGTCAACGATCCAGTTCTGCTGCGCGTCGCTGACGACGAATTTTGGTTCAGCATCTCCGATTCCGACGTATTGCTCTGGGCCCAAGGCGTTAACTCCTTCGCCAATTTCGACGTCGACATTCACGAAATCGATGTTTCACCCCTTCAAATCCAGGGCCCAAAATCCGTTCCCCTCATGGAAAAGATGTTCGGGCCGCACGTCAAAGACATCCCCTACTACGGCCTGATGCATGACACCCTCAACGGCCGTCAGGTGACCATATCTCGCACCGGATTTTCAGCCGAGGTCGGGTTCGAGATTTACCTGCACGACGCTACCCTTTACGCCGATGACATTTGGCCGCACATCCTCGAGCAAGGCGAGGAGTTCAACTTAAGCGTCATCGCACCCAGCCATATCAGGCGTCTGGAAGCCGGCATCCTGTCGTATGGCCAAGACATGGATATCGAAACCAATCCGTTCGAAGTTCGGCTCGGTTGGCAAGTCGACCTTGATAAGAAAGCAGACTTCATTGGTCGCGACGCGTTGGCCAAAATCAAAAGTGAAGGCGTTCAACAGCGCCTAGTTGGGCTCCATCTCGGAGGAGATCCGATCACTTGGTACAACGAAGATTTCTACTTGGTGCACGACGACGAATCGGGCAATTCGATCGGATACGTCACGAGCGCGTTTTGGTCGCCGAACGTCGGCTCAAACATTGCACTCGCTACGATGCCTAGATCCCATTGGAGAAGAGGAACGAAGGCCAAGGTTCAACTCCCGAAAGACGGGTTAGTCGACGCACAGGTCGTTCGAGTACCGTTCTTCGATCCGACGAAGCGGATTCCGAACACTGCGTTGTAACCATCTACTCATCTCCTCAATTTGAGAAATGTACCCTAATACGTTGTGTCCAGAATCGGCTGGATTTTCCAAAAGGGATAGTCAAACATGACGTTGCAAATCGCCGCAAACCTAACCATGATGTTCAATGAACACGAGTTCATGGATCGATTTGCGACCGCCGCCAAATGCGGATTCAAAGGAGTCGAATACCTATTCCCTTACGAATATCCCGCAGACGCCATAGCCGAGCAGTTGGAAGTTAACGGCTTGCAGCAGGTTCTGTTCGATTTTCCAGCCGGAGATTGGGCCAACGGAGACCGCGGAATCGCTGTGCAACCAGATCGAGTCGGCGAATTCCAAGACGGTGTCGGTGTCGCCATCGATTACGCAAAGACTTTGGGATGCGAAAGACTGACATGCCTTGCCGGAATACCCGAGGATGGGGCTGATCCCGAAGTCTCACAGCGAACCATGATCGACAACTTGCGATTCGCTGCCGACGCCGCAGCCGGCGTTGGAGCCATCGTTCTTGTCGAACCGCTCAACACCCGCGACGTAGCCGGCACGTTTGTTTCCAATTCCGCGCACGGCGCTCAGTTGGTGCGCGACGCCGTCCGCGACAATGTGCGGCTTCAATTCGATGTCTACCACACCCAGATCATGGAAGGCGATCTGGCGCCTAAATTCTCACAACTGCTGTCCCTGATCGGGCATGTCCAAATCGCCGACAACCCCGGTCGCCACGAACCCGGTACAGGTGAGATTAACTACCCGTTCGTCCTAAATCACATCGACGACAGCGGCTACGCAGGTTGGATAGGCGCCGAATATATGCCCGCCGGAGAGACCGTAAGTGGTCTCGAATGGGCGCGCGAGTACCTTAACCCGCGTTAAGAAGAGGCCAACCTCGGAAAACTAAAACCCAGCCGCCCGTTAAGCGGTCGCGGCCAGATCTTCTGCGCCGCCATGGCGCACCCGCGCTGCAACATCGGGGAAGAACGTGTCCAAGACGGTCTCCACGATCCCATCAGCATCCAATTGAAGTTGACGACGCTGGGCCACCGCAGTGCCGTGCTCGACAAACGCGTCCGGCATTCCGATCCGATGAACCTCCACGCCCTCCACCTCGGCATCCGATAGCGTCTCGACGATCGCCGAGCCGAACCCGCCGGCAAGGACGTTTTCTTCAACGGTCAGGATCCTGCCCGTCCGACTTGCTTCGCTGAGAATCAGATCAACATCCAGCGGCTTCGCAAAAACCGGGTCGATAACCGCGCAGGAAACGCCATATTCGGCCAACGTATCGGCAGCTTCAACCGCCGCGGTACAGGATTTACCCAGGGCAAATATCGATAGGTCCTCGCCATCCATTAGCACCGAACCTTTGCCAATCGGCAACACCCTAAGTTCCTCGTCCATTGGAACACCGACGGCCGCCCCTCGGGCGATCCGGATCATGAAAGGTCCGTCGGTCACGTAAGACGTGTATATGAGGTGCTGCAATTGGTTCTCGTCGCGCGGCGCGGCGACCACGGCGTTCGGTAGACACCGCAGATAGGAAACATCGAACGCCCCGTGGTGCGTCTTGCCGTCCTCACCCACTATGCCCGCACGATCCGCAATTAGCGTCACGGACAGATTCTGCAGGCAAATATCGTGCAGTATCTGGTCAAACGCCCTTTGCAAAAACGTTGAATAGATCGACACGTACGGCTTCGCGCCTTTCGACGACATTCCGGCCGCCATGCTCACGGCGTGCTGCTCTGCGATACCAACGTCGAATACGCGGTCCGGGAACTCGCGCATCACATCCACCAAACCCGTTCCCTCCAACATCGCAGCGCTTATGCCCACAACCGACTCGTCGTCGCGCATTATTCGTGACAAAGTGTCCGCGAAGACTTTCGAATAGGTCGGTGCACCCGACGAGTCACCCAAAGGTGAACTCGGCTGGTGGAATTTCACCGGGTCATCCTCCGCTGGTTCGAACCCGTGACCCTTGTGAGTCACGATGTGAACCAATGGCACCGAGCCAGTCGACGTCCGGGCTTGACGCAGCGTCTCTTCTAGCTGCTTGAAATCGTGGCCATCGATGGGTCCCAAGTACTGGAACCCCATCTCCGTCCAAAACATCGTCGGCACGATCAATCCCGCAAGACCCGTGTTGAAGCGCTTGACGATCCGATACATCAGCTCACCAGTCGGCACTCGCTGCGATATCGACTTCATCCGATTGATCATCGACTGAAATTCAGGATGCGTGATCAATCGCTTCCGCCAATTGGTCAGAAACCCGATATTCTCGGATATTGACATGCCGTTGTCGTTTAAGACAACGATCATGTTTTCAGGGTTCAAGTGGACGATGTTGTTCAACGCCTCAAAACTCGAGCCAGAAGTCATCGCCCCGTCGCCGACAACCGCCACCGTCCAAGATTCTTGGTTCTGATTAGCAGCGCTCTGCGCTATTCCCAGCGCGATTGAGAGGCCAGTTCCCGCGTGTCCCGCGGCTAATGTATCGTGCGGACTTTCGGTCGGTTCTCCAAAACCTGACAGTCCGCCTTCCAACCGAATATCTTTGAATTCGTCCCGGCGACCTGTCACGAGCTTGTGCGTATAGAGCTGGTTCGTCGTGTCCCACACCAAACTGTCTTGGGGGCTGTCGAAGACTCTGTGCAGCGCCAGCGTAAGCTCGACCACACCAAGATTGGACGCGAGGTGTCCCCCGCGTTCCGTTATCACGGAAATGATCGTCTCGCGAGCGTCACTCGCGACTTGGTCTAGCTCTTCGAGCGTTAGAGATTTGAGGTCGTTAGGGCCGTCGATACGGTCCAATAAACGGGCGGACATTACTTGGGCTCTGAATTTGTGCCGTTACGAGTGAAATGACTCCCGCGAATTCGAGCATGGAGTCACTCATTCGCAGGATACCACACTCGCAGCTTGCCAGAACGCATTAATGCTTCATCCGTGCTACCTTAATGTTTCACGAAACGTTAATCGCGCACTAGATGCATATTTCGTTTTCGCGGTACCCACAGTTAACGAATACCGCGTAAAATGTTCACGTCAATCGACGTAAGGTGGCAACGTATGAGGAGGAGCATTGCAGAACGTAACCAATGCTTTTAGATTCTCGTACGATCTGGAGACGCTGAAGGGCGACATTTTCGGCGGATTAACGGCGACCGTTGTCGGCCTGCCCGTCGCGCTTGCATTCGGCGTCGCCTCCGGACTCGGCGCGGTCGCAGGCATATATGGCGCCATCGCAGTCGGATTTTTCGCCGCCGTATTCGGTGGTACCAGATCCCAGATCTCGGGGCCCACCGGACCCATGGCCGTCGCAATGGCCACCGTCGTCACCCTCGCCGGACCCGACAACCTCGTCGAAGCATTCAGCATCGTAATCCTCGCCGGCATCATCCAGATTCTGTTGGGCGTACTCAAGATCGGCCGATTCGTCGCCTACACTCCTTACTCCGTGATCTCCGGTTTCATGTCCGGCATCGGCGTCATCATCATCATCCTGCAGATCCTCCCATTCATCGGACAACCTGGAGTGTCTGGCGGACCGGTCGGCGCGATCCAAGCAATCCCAAAAGCGATTCCCAACATCGACCTCGGCGCAATCATCATCGCCGCCGCAACACTTGCCGTCGGCGTGGCGTGGCCCCAAAAACTCCACAAGTACTTCCCTTCAACCCTCGCCGCACTCGCTACCGGCACGCTTCTTGGTGTGCTCTGGCTCGTCGATGCACCCGTCATCGGCCAAGTTCCGACCGGTTTTCCGTCGCTTCAAATCCCTACTTTCTCTGGCGATTTCTTCGTCAAGGCAATTCAACCAGCCCTGATCCTCGCCCTGCTCGGATCGATCGACAGCCTCCTGACTTCACTGATCGCCGATTCCATGACGCGCACCAAGCACAACCCGAACCAGGAACTCGTTGGACAGGGCATCGGAAACACAATCGCAGGTTTCATCGGCGGTCTGCCCGGCGCCGGCGCCACTCTCGGCACCGTCGTCAACCTGCGCGCCGGCGGACGCACGCCCGTATCCGGAGCGATCCGAGCCGGCATCTTGCTGGCCCTCGTCCTAGGGCTCGGACAGTACGTCGGAAACATCCCGCTCGCAGCGTTAGCAGGCATTCTCCTCAAAGTCGGCTGGGACATCATCGACTGGCGATTCATCACCCGAATCCACCGCGTCCAGCGCGAGCACCTCATCGTCATGGTCATCACCATGTTCCTGACCGTCTTCCTCGACCTCGTAACGGCGGTAGCCATTGGACTCATCGCGGCAGGAATGGCTAGCGCCAAACAACTCGAACGACTGGAACTCGACAGCGTCGTCTCCGTACCGATCCTCGACCGAGTCTTCTTCGCCGGGTACAAAGCCGCGCAATCGTTCGACCTTTTTTCTGCTCGTGTCGGGGTCATCGCTCTGCGCGGCAGCTTCACCGTCTCGTCCTCTAGCAGCCTCATCACTACCATCAGCGAAGACATCCGGGAACACGAAGTCGTTATTCTTGACTTCTCCGACACGGTTTACATCGACGACTCGGCCGCGCTGGTCGTTGAACAAATGATCGACGTAGCAGCGACCGAAGACACCCAGTGCATCCTCGTCGGACTCGGCGGCGTTCCCGAAACCGCCCTGCGAGCACTCAACGCCATTGACGAAGTTCCCGATGAAAACATCGTCGACGATTTAGATGACGCCAAATCCATCGCCCTCACGATGCTAGGTCTCGACACAGAACGCGAAACCGCTGCCGACCTGGCCGCTTCCCAGTTGGAACAAGAAACTTCCGTTGGTCGAGTCAGCTAAACTTTGTGTTCCACAGACATCAACGCAACGACAACCACCAAAACAACCACCGCCACACCATGACTGAAAAACTCCAACAAGGCGACCGACTCCCTCATTTGTCCTTCCGTCTCGTCGACGGCGAGGAACTTTCTCTCCCGGAAGGCATGGCATCCCGCTACGTCGCCCTCCTCTTCTTCCGCGGCGCTTGGTGAAGCTACTGCAGAAGGCAACTAGTTAGTTACCAAGAAAATCTCGATCAATTGAAAGAACTCGGCGCTTCGGTAATCGCCGTAACGGTGGGAACACAGGATGAAGTGAAGGAGATGCGCGACGAGCTCGCGTTGACCTACCCGGTTGCCTACAACCTCGACGAAACGGAACACGCCGGAATCGGTGGGTGGTGGACAACTGACCACCACGGTCGCTATATGCAACCCACCGAACTGCTCATCTCCCGAGGCGGAGTAATCTTCGGCTCCATGTACGCATCCGGACCCGTCGGGCGAATGTCCGTCGAAGAAGTCCTCACCGCCATCAAATCGCGCGAACAGCGTTGACCACCCACTCGGCTATCGCTCGTCGGGACATTTGCGTAACTCCAACATCTGTCATTCCGAACGCAGCGGAGTGAGGAATCTAAAGTCCAAGTTCTACAAACGGCGTTTCGTGGCTTGAACGGCTCGGATGACGATCGCGGAACACTCTAGATTCCTCGCTATGCTCGGAATGACAAGCTATCACCCAGTTGTGCAAACGTCCCTCTTCGGCTGAGCATTATCCGTCCTAAAGTGACCGTTGCAATACCCCGTCATTCCGGCGAAAGCCGGCCGCTCGCGGGACGGAACGTCCATCCAGAGGTGCGAGGTGAACGGCAATCATCAGTTGTCGCGCACAGCTCCCGCTACAACTGCGCGTTTTGGAATGGTCTGCTTATGGCGGATGATCCGTCCAAACGTCGTATCTGTCCGCGTTCGACTCAGTTGCCTTCTCCATACTCAAAGTGTCGGTAACGTCATTCCCAACGGAAGGCCTTCACACTAACGGAGACGCAAACGACACCAATCGCAACCAAGTAGGCGATTGAAACCCAAATCGGTTCGCCCGTAGTGGCCTCTGTGTCCCACCGCGCGTCGAGCCACAGATACGTCAAAACATCGTAAGCGTGCGTCAACGGCAACCAATCGCCCACGGTCTGCAATGCCGACGGAAAAGACTCTCGGGGCCCGAACGATCCGCTCAACACGAACATCGGCGCGAACACCACGAATCCCAGACCCAACGCAGTTTTCACGTTCCGTATACGGGATGTCAACATCGCCCCTATCGCCGCGAACGAAACGTAGGAAACCAAAATCGCCAGCACGACCATCGCTGCGTTACCAGCAAAATTGATGCCGAACACGACTTGGCCGACAACCAACATGAGTGTCAAAGAAACATACGCCGTTGTCACACCCACAAGCAACTGAGTCACGATCAGACCGAAGGCAGGTATCGGCGTCACGCGGTATCGTCTGAACACTCCGTACTGACGGTACTCGACGAGACCTTGCGGCAATCCAATGATGCCTAGCATCCCGGTAACCCACGCGATGTTGCCCGCAAGCAATACGTCTCGCACGTAAAAAATCTCCGTCTCACCGTCCGCCCGTTCAACCGGAATCTCCGTGTCGCCTCCTGAAAAACCCAGCGCCAAAAACACCGCCATAGGCAAGATCAATGACGTAAACAGCGCCGCAGGTTCCCGCAAAACCAGCAGCACCTCGCTGTAGAGCAGCCAACCAATAGTTTTAAGTTTCATTTCTGACCTCCCCTTGGTATTCCTGGCCTACCGCGAGAAAATAAACATCCTCCAAATTCGCAGGCCGAGTCGTCATCACGCCGGACGAAATCCCGAAATTACTCAAATGACCCGCAACTTCGTTCACTACCTTTTCTGATCCATAGACATAGCAGTCCGATTCCGTCGCGCGAACATGGACGACGCTCGCTAGCTTCGCCAGACCATCGAGCACTTTCGCATCTATCGCCGAACGCGGTAGTGTTAGACGCGATACGAGACCCATGTCCGATATGAGCCGGTCCGGAGGACCTAACATCACTTTCTTGCCTTCGTTGATCAGCATCACCTCGTCGCAGTAGTCGCGAGCCTCTTCCATCTGATGCGTAGTCACAACAACCGTCATGCCTGCTGAGTTTTTCCGCTTTATGTAGTTCCAGAACCGGAAACGCGATTCGGGATCCAATCCCGTCGTCGGTTCGTCCAAAAGCAAAATCTCTGGATCCCCGACGAGCGCGAGCGCGATGTTGACCCGGCGTTTCTGACCGCCCGAAAGTGTTCCGTAGGTCTTCCCAAGGCAATCCTCAAGATCGAGTTCGGCCCTCAGTTCCGACACCGGAAGCGGTGTCGCGTGCATCGATCCGAACAGCCGCAGAGCCTCGTTCGGCTTCATGCGTATCGGGACGCCGGACTCTTGTAACTGCACTCCGATCTTTCCCGCCAACTCACTCCGACGTTCGATCGGATCCAACCCCGCGACGCGGATCGAGCCACCATCTGGACGGCGCAACCCCTCGATACATTCGATCGTCGTGGTCTTGCCGGCACCATTCGGGCCGATCATGCAGAAAACGCTGCCGCGTTCCACCTCGAAACTGACGTCATCGACCGCTACTACATTCCCGTACGTCTTTCGAAGCGATTGCACCTGCAACGCGATGCGACTCTCGTTTTCCAAGCGCGAACCTCCTTTGGTGTCAGTCTGATGCTGTTGGTTTGCAATACAAACTGGTTTGCAATATAACATAGAAAAGCGCAACGTCGTTCCGACATTCAAACCAACCTGGCAACACAGGGTGCCGAACTATGACCAGCCTTCAACCCGAATCCTCCGACCTATCCCCCGAAGCTAGCTGGCGAACCATCCACGAAACCATGGACCATTCGCGCAGTGGGTTGTACCTTGCCGGTACCTCGAGCATCCTCTTGCTTTGGGGCGGAATCATGGCCGTCGGGTATTTCATGCATTTCGGCATCTCATCCCTCGCCACCGATTTCGCCGACCAATATCCTTGGTTCCCCGCCCCTCTTTGGATCGCCCTCGGAACCATCGGATTCATCGGCAGCGGCATCATTGGTCGCCGCGCCGGCCAAAACCTGTCCGACAACTACACCGCCCGTCGCGCCGGTTTGAGAGTCTTCCTCTTCTGGCTCGCCGTTACTTTCGCCGCAATCTTCGTCCCGGCCGCAGCTGGCATGTGGACACCCGACCACGGTCCCCTCATCCCTGGCGTCACCATTGGCATCATCGCCCTTGGATACATCCTCTTCGGCATCATGCATCGTACCGCCCTAGCGGTCGTCGGCATCGGAATCGCCGCGGCATACTACATTCCGAACTTCCTCTTGGATGACGCTGCCCATGCGGTTACAGCCTTGGCCATGCTCGTCGTTGTGTTCATGGGTGCGTTGTGGCTACGCAAAAGCGGCGTAGCATGACCCAACAACCCATAAACCTCGACGAAACGATCCACCAACCCACTCGCCTAAGGATCATGACGATGCTCGTCTCCCAACCTGATGCAGACCGGATAACCTACAGCTTCGTACAGAAATCCCTCGGCCTCACCGGCGGCAACCTCACTACCCATCTCCGAAAACTCGAAGACGCCGATTACCTCCATATCACCAAAGAATTCCACAACCAAAAACCCCGCACCTGGATCCAAGCAACCCCCACCGGCCGCCAAGCATTCGCCGAATACTACACGAACCTCCAAAAGGTCCTCAACTGGAATCCGCAACATTAACTGACACTGATCACTGCGATGACAACGAACCCCTGTCGACTGTCCCTTCTCCCCTCGTGAGCCCATTGCAAAACCACCGAAGAGATGATGGTCGATGCGGAACGACCGTCCCCTTTCGTCTCGAAAGGGGACGCGAGACGCTTTTCCCCTCCCCTTTCCAAGGGGAGATTCAGAGGGGTTCCGCAGGGGCATGCGGGTGGTGATGCGGGCCCAGACGGACTCCCCCGATCGACCGAGTTTCGCAAAGGCCTCTTCCAAAAGGAACCCGTAGGAGCGGTTCGCGAACCGCCCCTACCAGCCAAACAACCAGAGGCTCCGCCCCCTTCGCAAAGCGTAAGGGGGCGCGAACGAGCGGAGCGACGTGAGCGGGGGATGCCCGGGGCGGCGGCGCCGGACGGACTCACCCGATCGAGTCCTGCAACGAACTCAACGAGCGGGACCCCGTAGGGGCGGTTCGCGAACCGCCCCTACCAACCAAACACGGACTCAGGCACACACCAACCACTCCACCTCCCCTTCGCTTCAGCGCAAGGGGACGCGGACGAGCGAAGCGAGCCCGCAGGGGATGCCGGGGACGGGAGGCGCCAACCAACCCCAATCACCGCAACCCCGCCAAACGAAACGCCCCCTTCGCAAAGCGTAAGGGGGCGCGAACGAGCGAAGCGAAGTGAGCGGGGGATGCCCTGGGCGGCGGGGCCTACCAGCCAGACACGGACTCAGACGCCCATCAACCAACCCGCAATCCCACCAATCCCAATTCAGACAGAAAACTTGACATATTCATACATCTGTTGTAAAAATAACAAGTGAACAAGTTCCGCGGGTTCAGCGACCCGCACACAGTGCTGCGCAGACGTGTGCAGACCCCCGTCCCAAGCGGCCACAGGGATCAAACGTGAGCAGGCGGAGGCAACGGTCGACGAGAAGGACGCGGTCCAAAGCCGCGCCGACGAGTCGCCAGCGTCTCTGCCTCCTCCGGCGGCGTCCCTCATCGGATCGGATGTCCGGTGCAAGGCCGGGAGGGCCGTGCCGAAGCGTGGGAGGCCCAGTTCCCGGAGCGCGACGCGTCAGTCCCGCGTCGCACAGCGAGCCAGCAGGCGTCCACCCTATCAGCCCCTTTCGAGGATCGAAGGGGGCGCGGACGAGCGAAGCAAGTCCGCGGGGATGCCCAGCCAAGGGCCGGGAGACCTCACGTGGAGCCGACAGACGTCTACTCCTGTCCGCCGCAGGAGGGAGGCTACAGCCCGAGAGGAGCCCGCGAGGGCGAATCGAAGGAGGAGGCGAACTCCGAACGGCGACCCCAGTCGTCGCGCCGAACTCCATGCCCGCGGTCTGGCGACGCGGGCCGCGGCTGGTAAACGTTGCTAGCGGTCTCGCACACCGCTCTGCGCAGCATCTGACCCCTCTCCGGGGTCGCCCTGCCGCCGAGAACGCGGAGGCGATGGAGAGGGAAGGAGCCGAGGTCCTTGTACAGGGACCGACGCTCTAGGCGAGGGCCAGTTCCTACGGGCCCGAGGACCCTGCGCCGCCGGACCTTCCCCCGGGAAGGCCCGGCGGCAACCAGCCACGTCGCGGTGGACACACAGACGCGCCCCCAAACGATCATCATCACAGCCCATATCAAAAACATGTTCCGGGCTTGAACCGGGATCAGCGTAATCAGCGGTTCAGACAGCCCCCAACCAACCGACAATCCCAAAAATCCCCAACAAAATCCCACCAATCCCAATTCAGACATCTGCAGTATCATCATCAAAGCCAACATCACATCTGCACACGAACGAAAGGTTCCCTCACCAATGGCAGAACGATCATTCGCACCAGTCGACGTCTCCGACGACATCCTCGACCGCTTCCGAAAACTCCCAGTCGCCACCACCTGGGCCGCCGTCGCAAACGTCGCCGGCGTCCTCCTTCCCTTCATGGAAGGAGTACGCAACTTCACCCCCGGCACCCGCCTCGCAGCACGTGCCCGAACTCTCCGATTCCTACCGCCACGACCGGATCTAGACGTCGAAACCAAACGCGGCGAAGACTCCCCCGAATATCAAGCAATGGCCCGTTGCGGACCCGGCGACGTCCTCGTCGCTGACCTCATGGGCAAGCAGTGGGCAGCCGTCGCCGGTGATGTCAAACTACTCCAACTCAAGATGAACAAAGCCGACGGACTTGTCACCGACGGCGCAATCCGCGACCTCGGCGTCTTAGAAGACGAAAACTACGGCTTCGCAGTCTACGCCCAAGAGCGCTCCCCCTACGGCGGCCGCCCCTGGGCCGACCCCGCATACGAAAACTGCGACATCCAATGCGGCGGCGCACTCGTCCGACCCGGCGACGTCATAGTCGGCGACGACGACGGATGCGTAGTCGTCCCATCATGGTTCGCCGAAGAAGCCGTCGTCTGGGTAGAAGAACACGAAGGCGTCGAAGCCTACGTCAAAGAAAAAATCCTCAACGAAAACGTCCGCCCCGGCAAATACTACCCCCCCTCCGACGCAACGATGCAGGAGTACCTGAACTCCCTGAAATAGGCATCTCCTGTCATTCCCGCACCTCTTGCGTCATTCCGGTGAAAGCCGGAATCCATTGGGGGTGGCGTGGCGGAGCACCATAGTAAGCACGCATGGCAAATCGTTAGCAAAACCCCCAAGAAAAACATTCCACTCAACCGCCATGCGATTTATGGGCAGATGCGCGAACACCACTCGTGGCGAATTTGACAAGCTTTGCCGCGCCATTAGCGACGCAATCGGCAAGTTTGTCCGTGCCGTCCGTGAACGATGGTCTGTCCTGACGGTCACCATCGTGGGCATCTGTATACCTGTCTACGCGATGGCGTGGTACCTCGATATAAACGGCAACTTCGCCGCTAACATCGCTGTCACCGGCATCGTCACGGCCATACCTATCATCCACCTTTTCTCGCCATCAGAGCGATTAACTTTTAATAGCACAGTGGTTTGGTTTTCGATTGTTTCGTGGCTCACATTGGTGCTTTTTGTCGGCGACGCGTACGATTGGCGGTTCCTGTCATTCAGCTCGACACTTGCTCTTTTGGCGTTTCCGTATGGTTGGGTTTTTTGGCAAATCGCACGTTATGAATGGCTTCTTTATGTGGGGCTCACACTTGCTCTGCTTGGAGCGATGACCTATTGGGGCGCCGCGTTGATAATCAACAGCGAAGGATTCGAGTTCCTACTCGTGCCTTTGCCTATCATCCTTTCCATAGGCGTACCGTGGGCATACTTAGCATCGCGGATATTGAAGAGTGCACGTAAACGCAAGAACCGCAGGATTTCCGGACCTGGATTACAGGTTCTGGCCATGACGATGCTGTTTTTTCCCGTCGCGATTATCGCGATGAGCTTCCCCACAGGCCTAGGCCTCAGCGGAATGTGGTCAAACGTGTCGTTGGCGCTGATAGGCATATTGTTGAGCGCGGTAATATCAGAACCGCTACGGCGCATGTTGATCGAATGGGCGAACCTGGCTCCGTACAGGGACTGAGATTAGATGCTTCAACTCTGCGCCAGAACGGTCATCTACCCGCTGTTGAATGGGTGGCACGGGGTGATTGATTAAGGACTTAATGACCGCAACCCGGAAAATACCAAATGGCTGAACGCATCTACAACAGAAGCGAAAACGGATCGTTAGATCCGCTCAACGAAGAACGATTTTCGACCGAAGACGAGTTGCAAGCGTTGATCGCTCAGCATCCTGAGTTACTCGACGGAGAGCAGATTCGGCCAGGTGATCCACGTCGATGGATCTTGATTTCCCGCGAAAAAGGGATAGCGGAATCTGCTGACGCTAGTGCAAGATGGTCGGTCGACCACTTGATCGTTGATCAAGATGCGGTCCCAACATTGGTTGAAGTCAAACGTGGCTCGAACTCGGAAATTCGTCGCCAAGTTGTTGGTCAAATGCTCGAGTATGCGGCTCACGCCGCAAATACTTGGACGGCAGACCAACTGCGTCAGACGTTCGAGGAGTCCTCTATTGCCTCTGGTATCGAACCCGATCGAAAATTAAGCGAACTACTAGATGAGGACGACGACACAGACGTTAACCAATTTTGGGAGAAGGTCACTACAAATCTAAACGCAACGCGCTTGAGACTTTTGTTCGTCGCTGACGAGATTCCTGATGAACTCGAACGGATCGTGATGTTTCTAAATGCTCAAATGCCCAACGTCGAGGTTCTTGCGGTAGAAATCAAACAGTTCAAGGGCCAACATTCACAAACCTTGGTTCCTCGGGTAATCGGACGGATTGCCGACTCAAGTCGGAGCAGTTCGTCGCGGACTCGTTCACGGCTCTCACGCGAATCTTTCTTGACAGACTTCCCTGACCTTCCGACGCGAACCGTCGCGGAACGGCTTCTCGACGCGGCTCAACGATCCGGTGGCAGGCTTGTGTGGCGCCAAAGCATGGCTAGCATCAGGGTGCGAGTGCGACGCGAACTATGGAACCCACCGATTACGCTAGCATGGCTCTATCCCCCGTCATCTAGTGGCGGATGGTTCAAACCCAATTCGTTTCATTTCGGCTCGGCGGTTATCCATTACCCCGAACCGCCTGAAGGTGAGTTACGCGAGGTCATCCTACGATGGATCGATCAGTTTGCGCGAGACGAATTCACAACCGATGCGGAGGTCAGCGATACCTCCGCATGGTCGGTCGACTATCAAACCGCTGTCCAATATGCCGACGTGCTCGTCGAACGACTGGAACGCGTGATTTCGGAGTTGCGATCGCTTTAACATCTTCAAAAACTCATCTTCATCCCCCTTACTAACCAACCTCTAGCTCTCCCCGCGCAACTGCGTCCGCGAACAACTTGTGGATAATGGTTGTGTAACCGTTCGTCGGCTTCCGCCGTCGTTCAGCATCATCGCCTTATAGATCCGAGACGACAGACCGACTCGTCATCGGTCTTAAGACCGACGCCGTCCTTCGGAGGTCAATCAATGTCATTGATCGCCCACTACCTCGATGCCGAAAACCAGATAAACCTAAACATCGACGCAGAAGCCGTCCAAGCCGCACACAAGTCCGAAACCGGCCTTCTGTGGTTGGATTTCCTCGATCCAGGAGACGACGAGCGCGAGCTGCTGCTCGATGAGTTCCAGTTCCATTCGCTTGTCGTCGACGGTGCCATAAACCCCGTCATCCGACCCGCCCGCGTCGAAGACTTCGGCGACTACATCTTCGTAAACGCACGCAGCGTCGACTACACCGCCGAGACCGAGGTCGTCCAGACGACCGACGTCGGCATGTTCATCGGCCAAAACTTCGTCGTCACCCTCCACAACGCGGAGATGCCGAGCGTGGAAGCCGTCAAGCAACTCGTCGAGATCGATGGTCGCCCCATGATGAAAGGCCCAGCCTTCTTCGCTCATGCCCTTTTCGACTCCCTCATCCAAGCGATCCTTCCGACTTTGGATCGGATGGTCGATCGGGCAGATGCCATTGAGGAGCAAGTCCTTACCGATCCCGATCAGTCCGCATTGATTGCATTGATGGCGCTCAAACGCTCTTGCCTCAGCCTCAACCGCGCCCTCGCTCCCCAACGCGAGGTGTTGAATCGTTTAGGTCGCAGAGAATTCAACCTCATCGGACAAGGCGTCGATCTCTATTTCCGCGACCTCGCGGATGACTTGGCGCGAGTCCAAGCTTCCAACGACGCCATCAGGGAGCGCACAGACACATCGCTCGCGACATACCTCTCTGTAGTCGGAAATAGACAAAACGAGATCATGAAGGTGCTGTCGATCGTCGCCACCGTGTTCCTGCCACTAGGGCTAATCGCCGGTCTCTTCGGCATGAACTTCGACAACATGCCCGGCATTGGATTCAGATGGGGCTATCACATTGTTGTCGGCATCAGCGTTTTCGCCGCAGCTTTGGTCGCTTGGATGTTCTGGATCAAACGCTGGCTCATCGCTGGAGCCGGATTCTTCCGTCCACGCCGTCTAAGAAGCTTCGTGCCTCAAGCCGTCGACCCGATACGCCTTGCCGGATTCCTAGGCAACACTGTTAACCGCAACCTGCAACGCATGGAAGCCGTCGTAACCTCCGAGCAACGACCAACTTCGAGATGGCGACCTTCAGTGTTCCAACGCATCAATCCCGCTAATCTCCGCCGCACATCCCAACGCAATCCTCCTGATTCAGATTGATCAACCCGATCAAAACAGCGGTTCATCGCTCGACACCATGAACGCTTCCGGACGCAATCGTGCTCCGATATCCAACTGCCGGAAGATTCGCCCTTCTGATCATCGCGTTCCTCGTTTTAGCAACCTGCGCGCGAACCGATCCGTCACCCCTCCACAACCCCGCCCACCCCTCCGGTCTATCTGAATCCAAACGCGATTCCCTCGTCGAATACGCCTTAACCCTTATCAACCAAGCCCGAACCGACGCCGGCGTTAACGAGCTAACCCTCGACACCAACACTGCTGCCCAATCCCACGCCGAAAACTCGCGCGCCTACTGCACTCGAGGCCACTGGGATGCCGACGGCCTCAAACCCTACATGCGCTACACGCTCGCCGGCGGCGAGCAATACTCCGCGGAAAACGTCTTCGCCATCGATTTCTGCCCTGAGGACCTCGATCAATACACGCTAGAAACACCCACCGAACAAATCGACTACGCGATGGGCCTTTTTATGAACAGTCCGGGCCACCGCAAAACCATGCTCGATCCCAATCACCGGAAAGTCGGCATCGGCATCGGATACCGACCACCCACCATCTGGTTCGTCCAGCTCTTCGTCGGCGACTACATCGAATACGAGACCAAGCCGACCATCGAGTCGGGAGTCCTGACTTTGAGCGGACAAATCAAAAACGGTGCCACTATCTCCGACACAACGCCAACCGTGATGCTCTACTACGATCGCCCGCCTGAACCTCTGACGCGCGGCCAGCTGTCTCAGACCTACTGCTACAGCTACGGACTGCCCATCGCCCGTCTCCGACCACCGTTGGAACCAGGATCACGCTACACCCAAGACGAGGCCACCTTGGACGTCGAGTCGAAATCATGCCCAGACCCCTACGACATCGCCCCAGACGACTCATCACCCGCGTCGTCCGAAGAGGCCCATAGCAATTGGGAGCAAGCCCGCGATTTAAGCCAGGCCGCAGCGAAACGCCAGTTCACCTTCCCATTGATAACGGCGGACGCTTGGTCAACACAAGGTGATACGTTCACTATGGCCGCCGACATCAACCAGTTGTTGGAAACCCACGGCGAAGGCGTGTACACCATCGCGTCTTGGGGCGAAATCAACGAAGAACCCGCACCAATCTCCGAGTACTCGATCTTCGTAAATCCGCCGTTAGCGCCCCACATGCTGCACTTCGACGAGAAACAGTTGATGCTCGACATGATTAACGAGGGACGAGCAAAAGCCGGGCTCCAAATGGTCGCGCTCGGCGTTAACGACGCCGCCCAACTCCACGCCGAATCGTCGATCCAAAACTGTTCCGGGTCCCACTGGGGCGCCAACGGACTCAAACCCTACATGCGCTACAGCCTCGCCGGCGGCTACCAAACCAACAGCGAAAACTTTTACGGAACCGACTACTGCATCACCGAAAACGATGACATCCAAACCCTAGATGCCATCGAAGATGAAATCCGCGAACGGATGGCCGGTTGGATGGAAAGCCCGGAACATAAGCTCAACATCCTAGACCCAACGCACAAAAAGGTAAACATCGGACTTGCGTGGGATGACTACAACTTCGTCGCCGTACAGCACTTCCAAGGCGACTACATCCACTTCGACCACCTGCCGTCCATCAAAGATGGAGTTCTGAACCTCACCGGCGAGCTCATTAACGACGCCGCTATCCAAACCGAGGAATATTTTCGCCTACAGATCTATTTCGACCAAACACCACGTCCCTTAACCCGGGGACAACTCGCTCGTTCCTACTGTTACGACATCGGTCACCCAATCGCCGGTCTCAGGCCACCGGTCGAGAGCGGATGGCACTACCCGGAGCACCAGGCCACGATCCGTCTTACCGTCGCAACCTGCCCAGACCCGTACGAAATCGATCCCATTGCCGCCCCTCCAACATCAAACTCTGAAGCCATCGCACTTTGGCAACAGGCCCGCGATCAAGGCCGACAGTCGATCGATCGCGAATTCACCTTCCCATGGATCACCGCTGATAAGTGGGAAGTCCAATCCAACAAGTTCACAGTTTCGACCGACATTTCGCAACTCATCGCCACGCACGGCGACGGCGTATACACCGTAATGCTGTGGGCCAACGTCAACGGCAAAATCATACCCGTATCGCAATATTCCATCTTCATCCCACCGCCACCTTGACGGGTCATTTCGCCACACGGCGCATTAACGTTACATACGTACTATAATATGTTTCCATGTCTGAAAAAACCTCGACGGTCGCCCTTTCTCGCGATGACGCTCGGCCCGATCCCGAACGCCGTGTCTCGATATGGAGTGTCCCCATCGATTTCGGCCCATGGTTCTATCTCCTCCTAGTTACCCACACCGCGCCTCTCATTTTCCTGTTGTGGTGGACCGATGTGACACCCAAAACGAACGATAACATTGCAGACATCATCGTCAACGTAACCAGCGGTGCGGCACCGTTGATCTTCGTCGCCGCTGTAACAACCGTCATCGAACTGGAGGTACTAGTGGTTCTCAGAGAATGGTATCGAGATCGGGCGGCCAGAAAGAAAGAAGAGGCGCGTCGAAAAGGTTACAAGGAAGGATTCGAAGCGGGTCGCAAAGCCGAACGCGAATCCCAAGTAGCGACTCGCAGCAACCCCACCGAAAGCAGCGGCAAGCCTTAACCCACCAACCTACCCTTCACAACATCCATATCCAACTCAATCCCTAAACCCGGCCCCGTTGGTGGAATGTAATACCCGTCCTCGAACACAATCGGCTCCTTAAAGATGGTCTTGTGCAGCGGGCCTTGGTTCGCCTCCGCGATCATGAAGTTCGGCGAACACGTGTCTAACTGAATCGCCGCTGCCGCCGCAATCGGACCACAATACATGTGGGGCGCGATCACCGCATAGTGCGCCTCGGCGATAGCCGCTATCTTCTTCGACTCCAGAATCCCGCCGCACTGGCCCAGATCCAATTGGATAATCTGCGCCGCCTGCTTCTCCAATAGATTCGAAAACTCGAACTTCGTGACCAACCGCTCGCCCGTTGCAATCGGTATCGAAGTGTGCGCCGCAACCCGGGCCATCTCCTCGATGTTCTCCGGCGGCACTGGCTCCTCAAACCAAAACGGGTGATACTCCTCCAAGAAATCCGCAACCCTGATCGCGCTGTACGTCGTCAACTGACCATGCGTCCCAATGCCTACCTCCAAGTCATTCCCGACCGCATCCCTTATAGCCTTCCAAATCTTCGCCGCCTGAGTGATCTCCGGCAAACCGACATCTCTTGGTCCTGGGAATAACGGAGTGAACGGATCGATCTTGCATGCCGTGTTCCCTTCCGAAAGCAGTTTCTCGGCGATCGGCCCAGCCGCATCAGGGTTCGCCATGAACCCGCCCTCCGGCTGTGGCATATACGCGTACGCCCGCAGTTTCTCTTGGAACTTCCCGCCTAAGAGGTTGTAGACCGGCTGATTCGCAGCCTTCCCCACGATGTCCCACAACGCCATCTCCAACGCGCTGATCACCGGAGTCGCATATAAGCTCGGATGCCTAAAATCGTGTCGCTCCGCGTACATCCGCTGCCACAGCAACTCGATGTTGAACGGATTTTCTCCGATCAGCACATACCGCCCAAACTCCTCCATCAGCGAGATTATCGAACCGAGATCTACCAAGTTACCTGAATAACCGCTACCTGTAACCCGCTCTCCCAGACCCACAATCCCTTCATCGGTGACGATCTGTACGAACACCAGATGCATACCGCCGATATAAGGCGGATCATTCTCAACAACCATCGGTTTGACTTCGGTAATCTTCATCTCGTTCATCCTCTCACTGACTCAAGACTGCGGCGATTCTAGCAACCAACCAGACCCCCTCGTTTCGCGAGCAGCCAACACCACATAGGGGCGGTTCGCGAAACGCCCCTACTACTACGCCATCATTCAAATAACAGTCAATACAACCATCTGTTTTAGAATCAGACCGACGCAAACCTCGCGGATGCAATCTCGTGGTGGGCGTAGTGTAGCGGTTAACACGTCAGGTTGTGGCCCTGAAGATCGAGGGTTCGACTCCCTCCGTCCACCCCACTCCAAATTGCGACCTCGAGAATTTCCGTGCGCCCGTAGCTCAGGGGACAGAGCATCTGGCTTCGAACCAGAGGGTCGGGGGTTCGAATCCCTCCGGGCGTGCCACTCCCACTTTTCACCCCAAATCCGAACGGACAACACTGGTTTTCGCGTCCGTTATCTAATCTTTCAGTAAACTACTCATGGATTTCCAATCAGGCTTGATCGTAGTCTTGGCGTTCGGCTTCCTCCTCGGCTTGAAACACGCCACCGACGCCGACCACGTCGTGGCCGTAGCCAACATCGTCTCAAAGGAGAACAAGGTGTGGCAGAGCGTCTGGATCGGAGCGTCGTGGGGCGTCGGACATTCCATACCGCTCCTCATCGTCGGGACCGCCGTTATGTTGATCGACGGCGCGTTGCTCTCCCGATACGAATCCGCCGCGCCTTACCTCGAGCTAGGCGTCGGCCTCATGCTCATCTATCTAGGTCTGAGCGCCCTATGGAACGTTGCGCGAGGCAAATTGCACATACATCAACATGACCATGGGCAAGGCCCACACGTGCACGTACACGCGTCACATGGAGCGGACGAATCACATCAACTCACGAACGAAGGTCACAACAGCCTCTATCTGCTCGGCCGCCCGATATTCCGCGTCAAGTCCTTCGTGATTGGCATCGTTCACGGACTTGCCGGCAGCGCAGCCGTGTTGATCACTCATTTACCGGCGATCGACTCAATCTGGGTTGGATTCGGCCACATCGCGGTGTTCGGCGTGGGAACCATGGTCGCGATGGCGGCACTCACAGTGGTACTCGCCCTTCCATTCAAAGCGACCGCGGCAAAACGCAACCTCAACCGTGCCATCACCGCTGCCGCCGGCGCACTGAGCATTTTCGTCGGCAGTGCGCTCTTCGCCGAAGTCGCGCTCGACGCGACGATCCTACCCTACTAGCACGCGGAACGACATCGTCTCATCGAGTCGAGGGGAAAACGTGGCGCCCTTAACTCGCCACAGCGCCTTCTACAATCGAGTCGCACCACTCGCGGACTCCCCAAACGTTGCGACGCGGCCAACGGGGCGCATCCTGTTCCAACATCCACAACATGTCGATGAATGTGATCGCAATTCGATACGCCAGTGGGGCATCCGGCGACGCGTAGAACGCCACACAGGAACCTAATAGATCAACCATCATTTCAGACGCCATCGCAGCTTGGCGACCGTCAGTCACCTCAATCGGAAAATCTGCGACCGCGGCTGATTCCTCGCACACCGCCGCCAAATCAGCGGTTTCAATCAACCCAATCTGTTCGGCGATCGGTGAATCGATCACGTCCGAAAGCGATGATCGCACCGCGGCCTCCGTCCTAGGCGTAGGGTCGTCGTGGTACCAGACGCAGTTCCCCCACATCCGTATTCCCATCAATGACCGGTCGATCAATTCAAGCTGCTTATCGTCTATCGGATTCCACCACCCATCCGGCAACTCGTCAGAAGTCGGCGTTACCTGCACGTAATCCGATGCAACTGCGTAAGACCCCCGATTTCGCGTTTCGGCTTCGCTACCCTCGTCTTCCGCCGCTCCACAAGCCATCGCGAAAATCCCCCAAACCGCAACCAACGCGAGGTAAATGATCGGTTGTTTGGTCCTGTTCAAATTACTGGGCCAGATTTTACTCGGCCAGATTCGACACCAGATTCGCCAACGTCCTTGTCGGCGCACCGGTCGCTCCGGTTGTTCGGAACATGCCTCGACTGGAGGTGACCATCGAAACCGCCGCGATGTCGATATGCACCCAAGGCGTATCCTCTGCAAACTCAGATATGAAGTGGGCAGCAGTTATCGATCCTGCGGGAGCGCCGCCACTATTCTTAACGTCCGCGATGTCAGAACGGTTTTGCCGCTTGGACGTCGCGTCGAGCGGCAACCTCCACATACCGTCACCCGCGTCCGCCGCCGCATTCATAACCGATTGCAACAACGTTTCGTCGTTGGCGAACACTGCCGCATTTCCCGTTCCCAACGCTACGCGGGCCGCGCCGGTCAGCGTCGCTATGTCAACGATCTTTGCCGCGCCATTGGACCGCGCATAACCCAGCGCGTCGGCAAGCGTTAATCTGCCCTCGGCGTCAGTGTTGTCGATCTCTATGTACTTTCCGTTCATGGCCTGAACCACGTCGCCAGGCCGTTGCGCACCGCCGCCCGGCATGTTCTCCGTAATAGGAAGGACAGCGTGAACATTGATGTGGGGCTTGCGCGAACCTACGATCTTCATCGCACCTAAAACAGCCGCACCACCACCCATGTCGCCCTTCATTGTCACCATTCCTCGCGAAGGTTTGAGCGAAAGTCCGCCAGAATCGAACGTGATGCTCTTGCCGACCAGCCAAATGTTGTTGCTCGCGTTCGACGGGTCGCCTTCGTAGCTGATGTGCACGAACCACGCAGGACGGTGTGATCCTTGAGCGACACCCGCGTATGCGTTCATACCCATCGACGCGCATTCGTCGATAGACAACACGCTAAAACCTAGACCGTGATCTTCAGAAATCCTCTCAGCTTCCTTCTTCATCAGCTCCGGTGAGAGGACGTTTGCCGGTTCGTTCACTAAATCTCTTGCGAAATTCTGAGCCTCACCTGCCGTCACTCCTGAACCCATACCCGACCTCACATCGGGGATCTTCGAATCGTCGAATTCAACGATGTTCAACGTTTCCAGTCGAGATCCACGGTTATTCGATGATTTTTTGTATTTGTTAAAACCGTACGTCCCGACTATCGAACCTTCCGCCAACGCCTGCGCAGCATCCGACGTCTCGATACCTCCGATCCCAGCACCATGAACGATCGTCGTGGCGCTTGTAGCGATGCCCTTCAGACGATTTGCAGCAACCGCGGCGATTTCACGCACATCGGGCAATCCGAACTCGGAACTCGGTCCTAAACCCATCACGAGCACACGTTTCGGTGCGAAATCACCATAGCGACCCTCGGGAGTGTGGATCAGGACGTTATTGCCCTTTTTGCCAGTAATCTCGCCGTCCGCGATCAGATCGCTGATCAGCCCGCCCAAAGCCCTGTCGACCGCGCCTGTGGCGCCTCCGGGCGACTTCACACCATCAAAAAGATTGACGATCGCGGCGTCCGACGCAATGCGGGCGATGTCGCCTCGCATTGTCTCCAACTTCAATGTCATTTTGGCTCTTCCTCGGCAAGATTCACCTATATCGCATCGATTAAATCTCATTGTAGCCCCTTACGTTTGATCAATCTTCGATGACCGAATCGCTCTGTTCCACACGATGTTTTTACGTTTTACACACATTTTTGGCCCATTATTGAACTTTGTTGGCATCCCCGGACCAACGAATCGTAGCGGCCGGTATTTCTAAAACTAGTTCAAAATAAATTTTGTAATTCACTTGACGTTCTACATACGTACGTCTAGACTCAAAACACCGAAACGGTGATGACCCTCAAAAGAGTTAGCCGAAACTCAATGACCGAGGCCTTCATCGCTGAGTCGACTAGGAGGCTAGAAATGCTTAGTCACGGAGACACAATCCGTCACAAGAGTGAGTTGGTCAATAACGACAAACCCGCGACGCAGCATCGCATCCAACTCGCAAAGTCCATCCTGCTGATCAACCTCCCGGATGCGAACGGTGCCCAGAGCGCCATGACCGTTCTCAACACGGCTATGCATCCCATGGAACCTGTTTTCACTCGCGAAGTCGCTTGAGGTCGCATCGCCGGACTACGAACCCCATTGGTTCGTCAAACCGGCTCCTCGGCCTCTGAACAACGACATTCGGATCCAGTCGCTAGCTTCAGCCCTGCGATTGCACCAACTGTCGCACCGACTTTTCATCGCAACCGTCGCTGCAAAGGCGATCTCAACGCCACCGGAGAAAACAATGCCTCGAGTTCAGATCAAACCCATCGACACTAGCAACATCAAACTCGACGTCACCTACGCATACAACGTAGAAAAATCGATCTGGCGGGAATTTAACCTCAACGACGGCAAAAGCCCGACCGACCGCCAAAATCGCGTCACCATGTCAAACTACGCGTTGCAGGTGAATGTCCCCTCGTTCGAGGAAGGCGAATACGACATCTCACTGATCGGCACCGGCGTCGGCATGCATGATCCCATATTTACTCGCGAGGTCCTCGGCGCAAAGTCAAATCAACTCCTGAGGTCGCTCCAACCGAAACTCGTCAATCGAGTCATTCTCCCAAGTCTCCACTTCCTGCACGCCGGCAACTTGATCTCGTACAACAATCGCGGCGACGCCGAACCGATTTGCCCAAACGCCGAATTCGTCATCCCGCGTGAAGAATGGGATACCGCAATGGGGTCTCACCCGTTCCACCAGGCGGCCTATCGCGAGATACGAACTGACCTGAAAATGCTCGAGCGACTCGAGGCCAAAATCACTCTCGTCGAACACGATGAGGAGGTCGGCCCCGGTATCCGCATGGAGCGTTGCGGCGGCGTGACACCAGCCAACTCCACCGTCATCGTTTCTTGCGGCTCCGAGAAGCTCATGGTTTCGCCTCTCCTCTTCCCTACCCCGTTCCACCTAGACCCTAGTGTCCAATTCGGCTTCAGCCAGAACCCTCTGCAAGCCTATGACGAGAAGTTGCGTCTACTCGAGAAGGCCGAGCGCGAGCGCCTTTGCCTATTCTTCCCCATGGACCCGCAACGGCGAGCCGTCTACATCGATCGCGATCGCACAGGCCAATTCAGGGGCTTGGAGTGCGACATACTGTCCCAGCTCGACCCGCTGTTGCAGTAAAGCACTGACGTAATTCGAACCGCCGCTCAAACCGGAGCGGCCAAAACAACGCCGTCGCCTTCGACTTGGACGAGTTCAACGTCCTCGATCAGCCCGTCCCCGCTGTTCGACACGTCGGCGTTATCCATTCGGACCTTCATGTAGGTATCAGTCATCCCAGACGCTCCGCGACGCCCTTCCCAGAGCACCGGGAAGACGCCATCTAACGACGATTCCCGATAACGGTTCGCGCTGATCCCAGCAACGTTCCTTAATTCTTTGGCGCGATCCGCCTTGCGAAACGGTTCGATCTGTTGACCGAAATGGAACGCACTAGTCCCCGGTCTCGGCGAGTAAGGAAACACGTGCGCGTCCGAGAACGCCGCCGTTTTCATCGTCTCAACCGAAGCTCGATGGTCCGCCTCCGTTTCACCCGGAAATCCGGCTATGACATCTGTAGTCACCCCGCAGCCCGGTATGCGCCGACGAACCAGATTTACCTTCTCTAAAAACTGTCCAGACGAATAGGTTCGTCGCATTCGACTCAGGATCTCATCGCTGCCGCTCTGCAACGGCATGTGGAAATGGCGGCACAACCTCCCGGAACCTTCGTTGGTCCAAACGTCCAACAATCCATCGTCAATCTCAGGTGGCTGCAACGAAGAAACTCTGATTCGCGGCATCGACGTTCTTGCCAATACCGATCTCAACAGCGCGGTCAAGTCGGGCGAGCCATCTAGATCGAACCCGTAATGACCCAATTGCGTACCGGTGAACACCACCTCGCGGCAACCAACCGCTTCCAGCCGTTTGACACGATCCACGATCCGATCGATTGGAATGCTGCGTTCGCGGCCCCTGACTTTAGGAACGATGCAATACGCGCAGACTTGATCACAACCTTCTTGAATCTTCACTGACGCCCTAGTTCGCCCAAGCAATGCCCTGGATTGCACGATTTCCCGACCGTCTGAGCAAGGCGTCAAATCAACCTTCAACCGTTCAGCGATCGCCATCACCAATTCAGGTTTCCGGGCGTTGCCCAACACAAGGTCGACGCTGTGCAAACCGGCAACCTCGTCGTGTGCCCTTTCCGGATAGCAACCTGTCAGCACGGTCAACGCGTTCGGGTATCGACGCCGCGCGGAAGAAATCGATTGCCGCGCCTTTTTGTCCGCGACATGCGTAACGGTGCAAGAGTTCAACACATAGACGTCCGGCGGGGTTTCATCGGCAACATCTTTGAGCGCGAAACCACCCCGCAAAAACTCCGACGCGATCTGCTGCGAATCGGCGGTGTTTAACTTACACCCGTGCGTTTCAATCTCGACCGTGACCATGCTCTTTTCGATTCTATGAAGCGCTCACAACCGGCTAGGACAGGGTGATTCGGCGTCCCAGATATATACTTCTTTCAGCGCATAAGCAACTTTTCACCAACCTCGGAAAGACGTGCACACATGAACGACCGCGTAGTCGTCACTGGGATCGGATTGGTTACACCTCTAGGTACTGACCGAGGAACCACGTGGAAAAATCTGATCAACGGTGAGTCCGGAATCGACTACATCGGCGCATTCGACGCGGAAGGTTACGAATCCAGGATCGCCGGCGAAGTTCGCGATTTCGACGCGGCCGCGGTTTTAGGACGTCGGCAGGCCAGACGGTTAGACCGCTTCTCTCAATTCGCTTGCGTTGCCAGTCTAGAAGCTCTCGAACACGCCGGAATCGAGATGGAAGACGAAGACGCCGACCGCGTCGCAGTTCTCATCGGCAGCGGAGTCGGCGGAATCATCACGATCTCCGAGCAAATGGAGGTCCTGAACAGCCGTGGACCCCGACGTGTCAACCCGTTTCTAGTGCCGATGATGTTGGGTGACATGGCGAGCGGCCAAGTTTCAATGACCATCGGTGCCAAAGGCCCGAATTACTCAGTCGTTTCCGCATGCGCCACCGGAACCGATTCGATCGGCGAAGCCGCTGAGATGATCCGGCGCGGCGTGGTCGACGTCGCAATCGCGGGCGGATCCGAAGCAGCAATTTGCCCTATCGGAGTCTCAGGATTCAACGCCTGCAAAGCACTTTCAACTCGAAACGACGACCCTCAAGGTGCATCCAGACCTTTCGACGCCGAGCGCGACGGTTTCGTACTCGGTGAAGGTGCCGGCGTGCTGGTGATCGAATCGCTCGAACATGCCGAGAAACGCGGCGCGGATGTGCTGTCCGAACTCGTCGGATACGGCGCGACTAGCGACGCACATCACGTGACGCAGCCACATCCGGAAGGCGAAGGCGCTGCCGAAGCAATGAAGATCGCCGTCGATCAGGCGGGGGTTGAACCCGAAGAGGTCGCCTACATCAACGCCCACGGCACGTCTACTCCCCTCAACGACAAGTTTGAGACTATCGCCGTCAAAAAAGCGTTCGGAGATCACGCTCACAATCTCATCATGAGCAGCACGAAATCCATGACCGGCCACCTACTGGGAGCCGCCGGAGGTATCGAAGCCGCATTCAGCGTCATGGCTATATCCGAATCGGCCGTGCCACCCACCATAAATCTCGAAAATCCTGACCCCGACTGCGATCTCGATTACGCGCCCAATCTAACCAAACGCGGGCGCGTCCCAGCCGCAATGTCCAACTCTCTCGGCTTCGGGGGCCACAACGCATCTCTCCTTTTTAAGGAATTCGAAGAATGAGTGCGCGGCGAGGAGCCGCGGCCGCACCAACGCATTCGACAGCCGAAAAGCCGGCATCGCTGCAACCAATTTCCTCTCGCTGGCGCGTCGCCGATCCACCGCCCGACGGATTCTTCCTCGAGTTGGACGAACTCGCACCCCGCGGTTCACTTGCGCTAGTCTCGCGACTCCTCTACAACCGAGGAATTCGCGACGTCTCCCATGCCCGCTCGTTTCTGACTGATGGGCTGGAAATGATGCAACCGGCAACCGTCTTGCCAGGCATCGAAAAAGCCGTCGAAGTCATTCTGACCGCCGCGAAAAATGACGAGGGTATTGGCATCTTAGGCGATTTCGACGCCGATGGCATCACTGCAACTGCGATCATCGTTTGGACGCTCCGTAAACTCGGCGTCGAGCCCAAATTCCACTTGCCCCATCGAGAAATCGAAGGCCACGGCATTTCACGTGAAGCATTGGATCGTTTCAAAGATCAAGGCGTCGACGTCGTCGTCACCGTGGACACCGGTATCACCGCGTTCGACGAAGTCGAGTACGCAAATGTGCTCGGCATGAGCGTGGTCATAACCGATCACCACATCCCGAGCGATGGCGCTTTGCCACCGGCCTCCGCGATCGTGAACCGGCACTTATCCGCAAGCACCGAGATCACCGACTACTGCGGCGCCGCGACAGCATTCAAACTCGCAATGGCATTGCTTGCCGAAGCAGGGATCGATCCGGCCACTGAACTCATTCCATTAGCTGCGGTCGGTACGTTGGCTGACCAGACCGAGTTGCTCGGCGACAACCGGATCATTGTTCGCGAAGGACTGAAACTCCTCGACAACACTGCGCCTCCCGGGCTCATCGAGCTGACACGCCTTATCGCCGGACAGATCCGCCACAACGGACCATACGATTCCGAGTTCATCACATTCCAATTGGCGCCGCGGCTGAACGCTCCGGGCAGACTCGACTCCGCAGAACCCAGTTTGAGATTGCTGATCTCGTCCGATGTTTACGCTGCAATGCAACTTGCCAAAGACCTCGACGAAGCGAATCGTCAACGACGCAGCATCGCCGACAAAGCATGGCGCGCAGCCAAACCCAAAATCGATGCATTGATGGCCGATGGTCGCAACGTGATGGCGGTTGAAGTCGATCCAACGTTCCCTATGGGTGTTTTAGGTCCGCTTGCTGGGCACGCATCCGAATACGCCGCATCGCCCGCATTCGCGTATCAAGTCATCGATGGCGATGCTCGCGCAAGCGCGCGAAGCGTGCCAGGGTTCGATATTCATCAAGCCCTCGAAGCCACCGCCAACAAACTTCAACGCTTCGGCGGACACGCCGCTGCGGCCGGATTCGCCGCCGACGCAAGCCTTGTACCGGAAATCATCGCCCATCTAGAGACTCAGATGTCATGGTCATCTCTCGGCGCCAATTTCGACGAAAGAATCGTCCGAACCGCTGACGCCGAAATCTCGCCCTCGCAACTCGGATACTCGTTATGGGAGTTCGTCGACAAAATGGCCCCATTCGGAACCGGCAACCCTGAACCGCTCTTCTTATTGCGTAACGCCCAAACCGCAAACATAAACTACATGGGCCGAAACCAAGATCATGTCCGACTCACCCTGCAAGACGACACCGGTCGGTACTTCCGCGCAGTCGGTTTCCGAATGGCGGACGACCTACCCCCTACACGCGCCGTCGACGCCGTAGTCAGCCTGAAAACCGATTACTACAGAGGCAACCGCCGCCGCGAACTCCGTCTTCACGACATCGCGGCGAGCTCGCCAGCGCGTTAGCTGCACCCAGCGAGGGCGTCGACCGATGCCCTCAGTTCCTGCGTCCGACCTACCGCGCCAACTCGCGACGCCTCTCCCGACGCGATCGTCCAGCGGTCACCCTATCCGGCGCAACTTCGTCAACCCTACGGCCCCGTCCCGGACGTCCAATCCGACCGGAGAATCGCACTTTCCAAATGATCCAAGGTATCGTCACGATCCAAACCAAGATCGCGATCAGATGAGCCTCTTGCAGACCCCAGAACTTCACGTCGTCCAGCCTCACGAATTGGATACCGAAGCGCGCAGTCGCGTACAAGGCCAAGTAGATCATGAAGATGCTACCGGCAGGGCGTACTCGCCCCTTAAGCGCGAAGATCACGCCCAAGATGATGATGTTGGCGATCATCTCGTACACAACCGCTGGATGGACCGGTCTGTCGACATCGGTACCAAATATCTCTGGGTATTTGTCGATTACCGCCCGCGCCGGGCTGTCGATATCGGTGAAATACCAACCCCAGAATAGATCCAACGGCCGTGACCAGTGCTCGCCGTTGATGATGTCGCCGATGCGCCCTATCGTCTGCGCCACTAGCAAAGGCGCCGCCGCAATATCCATAAAACGACCGATCGGCGCTTTCGCGAAATAGGCGTATATCATCCCTGCGATCCAACCTCCGAGGATCCCTCCCCATAAACCGATACCACCGTTCCAAACCGCGAATATCGACAGTGGATCGTCGCCATATATGGCCCAGTTGTCGAGAACGTGCACAATCCGAGCGCCAACGATCCCGCCTAGAACGCCCCATAGCGCCGTGTTGTAGACCTGCTCTTGGTCAAGTCTTTCCATAAGCGCAGCACGACCAGACATCCAGATCGCCGTTCCCACGGCGACGAACGTGAGAAAACCGTGCCACGAAAACGCGGTAGTCGTCCCGCCGAATATGTAAGGGTCGAACGGTATGTTGATCGCTTCAAACACCGACTCTGATGTCTCCTTGGTCCGTATCCAGACTAGAAACCGATTCTATCGCGCCGCGCGCCATTCCCGCCCCGGTAAACACGCGACCACGACCGTAATGCACAGCCGTATGACTTTCGGCATTCGCCGTTTTTCTACGATTCCAACTATGGACCGCAACATCATTGCTTTTTTGGAACACCTAGCAGGTGAGCGCGGATTATCTGAAAATACGGTAGCCGCCTACCGAAACGATTTGGCGAGTCTCGCCGAATTCGCCGAAGATACAGGGTCCGATAACTCAGTCACTATCGACTGGAACCTCTTTGATGAAGAAAACGTAGCCGAGTTCGTCCGGACTCTCGATGTCCGCGGATACTCAAATTCAACTAGGTCCCGCAAAATCGCGTCGCTAAGATCGTTCATGCGATTCCTACGCGAAGAAGGAATTACCAACGACCTGCCAACCCGTCGACTCAAATCTCCCCGCGGCGGCAAACCACTTCCCAAATCGCTGACCATCGACGAAATCGAAGCCCTACTCAATCACGTTAACAACGCCATTTCTCCCGCCGAACTCCGAGATCGCGCAGTAATCGAACTTTTGTACGCAGGCGGATTGCGAATCTCAGAGATCAACGCATTAGACGTCGATCATGTCAACTTCGACAACTCAACCGTGCGAATCTTCGGAAAGGGTTCCAAAGAGCGAATCGTACCGGTCTACGACGCCGCGATGGACGCGATTGCTGAATACCTAACCATCGGTAGACGCCATCTAGGCAACTCCCAAGACCCCGAAGCTCTGTTTGTCAACGCTCGCGGCAAGCGCATCACCCGCCAGGGCCTTTGGTTGCAGATTAAGAAAATCGCACTCGCCGCCGGTGTGACCAAAAATCTCACGCCACACATGCTGCGTCACAGCTTCGCGTCGCACTTGCTGAACGGAGGCGCGTCGCTACGCCACGTCCAAGAACTCCTCGGCCACGAAAACATCGCAACGACACAGATCTACACGCATCTGACGTCGGAACACGTGCGCACCGAATACGACGCCGCGCATCCTAGGGCATGATTTAGGAGGCGACTTCTCGGATCAGATCTCTAACGCCGAGAAACCAACTGCGATCATCACGTACTGGGCCAAGGCGAACCCCAAAGCCGCCGCACCGAGCCGCTGCAACCAGTTCGCCTCGTACTGCCAAAGAGACCCGAGACCAAACAGCAACATCGGCGCGGGCGCCAATATCCAAGCCCATTCGCCTGCGAACTCCCTCAACGCCACTGCCGACGTCCAAGTGATCTGCAACAGCAGAGCGCCAACCGCAAAACCACCCACCGCCAAGATCAACAGTATCGAATAGGAACTCCGCTCCTCGTCGTCCAGATCCTCCGATACATCTCGGAAGAAAACCTCTTCTTCCTCCATCTCGGCATCTTCCGAAGACGCTGCCTGATCCTCGCGTTCAGTTTCTTGCATCTATGCGTCCAGTTTCACTACTCGGAAATCGACTACGACTCAGTCCTCGAATTCGGCCCAAATTGATTTCGCGTAATCGAGCGAAATACCATCTTTGTGCCATTGGTCGCCGTTCTGCGTGCCCTCGATCGCCATGTAACCGCTGTAACCCGCGTTCGCCATCGCCGAAATCGCGTACCGGTAATCCACCTCGCCATCCTGCAACGGCACTC
The DNA here is from genome assembly GCA_965207515.1 of Dehalococcoidia bacterium. Taxonomy (GTDB): domain Bacteria; phylum Chloroflexota; class Dehalococcoidia; order Lucifugimonadales; family Lucifugimonadaceae; genus Bin127. The sequence goes on from OZ242286.1 coordinate 1,071,713, forward strand.
GTATGAACACAGAGCGTTGGTTCTCAGGGTGATACACGCGGTGCAAGTTCTTGCAATGCCAGTACTTCGAGATCGGCGCCATCGCATCTATCGCCGCGTCGTAGTCCTCTTCTGGAACGTCGTAGTTCCACACGACATTGCCCATGTCCGGGTTGATCCCGAAGTTCTCTCGGTCAATCATATCGTGTACACGAACCGCAGACCACGAGTTGTCGACGGGCGAGTTCTGGTGCACTTCTATCGTCACATCAATTTCCGACGCCGAATCGCAAACTCGCTGAAACACCGACGCAAGTTCGTCGTACACCCACATCTCGGCGTCCCTGCTCGAATCTTGTGACCGCGGCCAACCGCTGATGCTTCCCGGGATCGACCCTGGCGGATGCCCTGGGTAACGCGCCGGCGCACTCAATGCGCCGTTCACGACCTCGGCGCCTACTTGGCCCGCATATTCCGCCGCGCGCATCAACTTCTCACGGTTGGCTGGGCCGTGCTTCGCTTCCGTCAGCGTCCCGCCCGCTCGTATCGCACCGACGTTGAGACCGTGCGACCTCACACGTTCGCCGAAATCGGATATCGATTTCGAATCTCCCAGCTTGTCAAGAACCTCGAAGCCACACTCTATGGAATCGAAACCAGTGTCCCGGGCCCGATCCAACCACTCTGGCGTGTAGTTGTCAGGATGCAGATTCCACGTGTCAACTGACTGTGGGTATAGCGTGAATCGTCGGTGGGCGTAGCAAAAACGCATAGCGAGTCGTGATCCTCTTCACTTGCAAAGCGCGCCGCCGACCGCGACGCACATCATTCCATTGCGTTCGCAGTTTAACACCCACACTCGACCAAACGAAACGTGAACTCCGTCAGAACGAATTTCGAGCACTTCGCTACGTCAAAACCGCCAATCGCCGATTTCGCTTCTTCCCGCGTGTACCATGAACGCGTCCCTGAACCCGAACTGCTCGCCACAGGAGCCCCATCCATGAAAATCACCGACCTCCGAGCGTACGTCGTCCGCGCGCAAGAATCCCGACCATGGATGTTCGTCGAGATCGATACCGACGAAGGCATCACGGGATATGGTGAATCCACCAATGTCGGAGGCGGAGGCGCAATAGTCATCGCTCAAACCTACGCCCTCTTAAAGAACGATCTTGTCGGACAAGATTTCTCCGATGGCCTAGTCGGCCAAGACCCCAACCACATCGATCGCATCTGGCACCAGATTTACCGTCGCTTTGGAACGCTTGGATCCCGCGGGTTCGCCACAACCCTCGCCAGCGGCGTAGACATGGCGCTCTGGGACATCAAAGGCAAAGCCCTCGGCAGACCCGTTTACGATTTGCTTGGCGGCCCAATGCGCGACTCCGTCCCCCTCTACAGCCACTGTGGTCCTGCCGATGACATCGATGCATGCGTAGCCGACGCTAAAGCACAAGTGGCGCTCGGATACCAAGCTCTCAAACTCGACCCATTCGCACCCGAAATGGGCGCCAAACACCGCCGATACATCGACGGAAAGATCTCTGCCGCCGGCGCCGCGCACGCCGAAGATCTCATGGCCGCCCTGCGCGAAGGACTCGGTCCAGACGTCGAACTCATGATTGACGCACACGGCAACTTCGACGTCTCGACAGCTACCGACCTCTGCAACCGCATGATGCCTTACAACCTCACATGGTTCGAAGAGCCTCTGCAACCCGAAAGCATCGAAGCGCACCGCCAGCTACGCCGCAACACCGACATCAACCTCTGCATTGGCGAACGCAAATACACGCGTTGGGATTTCCTCCCGTACCTCACCGAAGGCCTCATCAACTACATAATGCCCGACATATGCTGGACCGGCGGAATCTCCGAAATGAAGAAGATCGCCCACCTCGCCGAGACCTTCTACATCCCCATCTCTCCGCACGACGCCTCTGGGTCATTCAACGTCATATCAGGCGCACACGTCCTGATGAACGTCCCCAACATCTACCGACTAGAGATGAACCACCACGCCGTCCCTTCCTACAACGCCTGCCTGACCGAAGCACTCGACATCCGCGACGGCCATCTCCACCTATCCGATAAACCGGGCATGGGTTACGAACTTGACCGTGATTTCATCGAAGCCCACCTTGACACTCAGTGGGCACAGTTGATCTCCTCTTAGTTGGGCCCAGAAATATTTCGCCGCGAAAGAACCGCGACGAATTCGCATCAATTCGACCGCGGCTGACGACTCAGTATCTCCTCCGGCAACTCAAACTTCGCGCCATAGTCGACCAAATTTGCTTCGATGTGGTAGTCCTTGCACACGTTCTCTTCCTCCGGATCGAGCGTCCATGTCATCTCGTATCGATCGATCGTGAATTCCTCAACGTCGATTTCCATCTCGACGTCCAGCAACGTTTTCCGACTCCAACCTGCCCGGACATCTGCACCTTCCATAGAGACCTGCAAAACCATCCGTCCGTCCTCTTGCGAGATCACCTCTAAATCATCGTCTGACGCGTAGATATTGATGCTCGACAACATCCCCAAGGGGTTCGAAAACGAATCTCGGAAACTGACCCCTTGCTGAACTATATTGCCCGGCACAAGCCTCCAGCGACCGATCAATTCGACCCAAAACTGCAGCGGAACTTCCCGCGACGTCGATCTGATCATGTAGAAATCGTCTTTTTCATCCGCGTAGTGAACCCACCGTGGCGCTCGAGGGCGCAATTCGCCAAATTCGTACGCAGCTTTATCAAATCGCAGATTGCAACCCGGCCATCCCCCAATGATTTCGTAACGCGCGGAACCGGCATCCATCAATTCAGCGTGTGTTCGCCGAAGCACTTGCCTCACCGACATTGCTGGATCGATCGGTGGGTCGACCAATTCATCCTCAAATACGATGAGCTCCCTGATTTCGTGAAACTTCATCTTTGGCTCCACGAGCGGGTGCGTCAAAATTCGCAGCAGCGCTGAGTCCGTCGCGCTCAAGGTTTTGTAATCCAACGAGTCGTAACTCATCACGCTCGTGCGATCATGGTGTCGGTGCAACATTCCCGTCAACACGTGAAGCAGTTCGTGGAGCACAACGCTGTGAATCATGTGATCGAAACCCTTTTCGTCCAAAGACGTGGTAGGTGGCCACACAACTAACTTCGCCGAGCCTATAGTGCCATTTGAGTTGATGTCGAACGCCGCACAACCTGCCGCGTTGTTACACTTCAGACCTTCGAGTTTCGTGCCGTCGCGTGGAAGACCCAGAAACGCTAAAATGTCCGCTCTCCGTCTCGAAGGCGCAGTGGCAAACTCTATGCCTAGCACCGGAGCCAGGTCGTCGAGTACGCCGAACAATATGTCTTCGTAACGCTGGTCGCCTGAAGTCCACAGCAGGATCGGTTCGCCCACTTCCCACTTGGCCACGTATTCGTTACGCCAACCCCCACAACCGACACCCGCGTCCTCTGGCGAATTTCTCCTCGAATTTGAAGTATCGCTGAAACAGTCCCATATCTCGCGCTCCACACCTAAGATCCGCTGAGGTACATTCGCGGTTCTAACAACCGGCCTCTGGTCGCCTTGCGCAAAAACCAGTTCAGTTTCGCCCTGCGGAACTCTGATCGTCTGGCTTAAGACGTTGGAACGAGATGTGGGATCGATCACCAGTTCATACTCGCCGCCACAGCCCCCGACGATCGTCTCGTCCCGCAGGCATTCTACTGAGATCGGGATGTCGCCCCAAACCAGCTCGCTCCCTTCGTTTCGCAACGTCGTTTCGAACTTGACATTCGCAGAACCATCGCTCCAATATCGGACCGACTGGGCATCCGAAACTCCAGCCAAACTCCATTCCAACGGCGGCGATTCAGGAACCTCGATCAATGCCGCGAACGAGTTTCGATCACCCCATCGAAACGTCTGTTCGTTGCCTCCCGCGTAAAAGTTGCCAAACACGTTCCCGATCGGCATCCATACCTGTAACGTCGCGTCAATCGATTCACCGGCACCAATCTCGTCCGACATCTTGGAACCCGAACACGTGCCATCACTGCATTCAAATCCGATCTCAACTCCGGAGGTCGGATCGACTCCTCGGTTCACAATCTGCAAACCGATCTCCATCAACGCGCTCTCGCCGCTGATCCATCGCAAACTTTCTGTTGAACTCAACCTGACGTCGAGTTCAACAAACTCAACGTCGTAGGCGGCGCTGATCGTGTCGTCGTGTTGGTTGGTCGCAACCGTAACGCTAGATACACCAACCGAAAGGATGTACGATCCCGGCGCGACTTCGAACAACGCGGTGGCCACGCCGCTTGAACCCGGCTCGAGGCGATCGATGTCGGTAGTCACCGTTGCATCCCCCACGTTACCGCCCGTGGCCGCTTCCCAAGCGCCTGTCACGTCAATCCCTAACGCCTCCCGATCTCCTTGGTTCGTTATCTCAAGATCGAGTTCGACAATCCCTCCACTCATCAACCTCTCACCTGCGACGCGGATCGTCAGGTCAGCAGATGACACGTAAACGTTCGTCTCATGCGCCGCGTCTCCTAGAACAATTCCGAGTCGACGGTCGCCGGGCATCAGTTCCAACATGAAACTGAAAAACATCGATGCGCCGGCTTCGAGATCAGTTATCACATAGACGATCTTGCTCGTCCCACCGTCGACTTGATAATCCACCCGCGCGACGCCGTCGAAATCGTTCACGCCATCATTCATCACATCCACCCTAACTTCGTACTTGACCGTCGTTTTGGTCTCACCCACCTCCGTCAACGTCACATCTACGACGCGCAGATCATGCATAGATTCCTGGGCGCTGGCCGTACGCCCCAAACCAATCAGAACCGCGGCAACGACCAAGGTGATGGCCAATATCCGTACCGACATACGGATCATCCTAATTCGGTGAAATCAAAACGACATCGGAACTTCCGACTCGGAGGCCCAGATGCTGGTCGACGCGTGAACTACTCGATGACTCGAGATCTCTCGCGCACGTCCGACGGGATGCTCAAACTCGTGCCGTACTCGATCATGTTCGCCTCAACGGTGTACTCATCGCACACCAAGCCGCGAACGTCGAACGACCATTCCATCGCAAACGACTCGATTTCATAGCTCTGCAAGTTAATCGTGAACGACGCAGCCATCACCGCCTCATCCGTCCACGACGGAGCCGCGTACGCCCGGAAACGCTCAATGCGGAACTCAACCTCTTCTTCATCCCGGTCGATTTCGGTCAAAAGGTCTTCGCCGAACAAAAGCGCAGACGCGAGCAATACCATCGGGTCCGAATACTGCGGGTTCCAGGCGGTGTCATCGATCAGCGCTTGTTCGTCAATCGCAGAAAACCTGCGCCAAGCCCTGCTGCCCCCATCCCAGTACTCGGCACGTCCGTCCTCAGACCGCAGGAACACGAAGAACCGCTCGGACGCATCCGTCAAGCGATAGTGCAATCCTCTGTGCGCCGCGAACTCCGCAATCGTCACCTGCGAAGGACCGAAATTATCGATACACGTTCCACCCGACCAGCCACCACGCATGTTGAACAAAGCCGAACCGGACTCGTACAGCTTCGAACGAGCCCTCTCCACGATCTCAATATTTGACGGCGCCGTAACTTCCGGCGGATCCAAAACCTCGTCGGAGAACACAATCAACTCACGAATGTCCTTCGTCGTGTCGCCGGTCTCCACTAACGGATGGGTCAAAATCCTCACGATTTCGCGGTCAGAATCAGACATCTCAGGCTTTAGCAGACCGCGGTCTATGCTCATGATGCTGTCCGGCACATCGCGGTATCCCAGAGGCACCAGCACCGCCAGCAAGCTTTGGATCATTGCGTAACGCACCGATTCGTCGATCAACCTCAGCTGCCGCAGACGTGCATCATCCACCGTAAATATCACGATCTCCGCAGACACGATCTCGCCGTCTTCGTCAGTTTCGTAGTTCGTGCAACCCCAGAAACCGTCACATCTGACAAAGCCCAGCGATCGTGCATCCTCCTCCGTTATCCCCACATACGCAGCGATCGCGGCTCTCCTCTCCTCCGGAACCAGTTGATAGCTGATGTTGAGTTGAGGCGCCACCGTCTGAAGCGTGTCCTGCAACTGCTCTTCATAAGTCGAAAGTCCGTTGATCCAAATCGTCACCGGCTCGTCCTGCGGCCACTTGCTTACCGCATCGCCCTCACGACCGCTGCAGTTGCCGCGCGGGAATTCTTCGCTAGGTATCGTCTCCGAAAAGCATCTCCACAGACGTCGGTCCACGTTCACGATGCGTTCTGGAACCACCACGATTTGTGCTTGCGTAAGATCCTCGTCGATACCGACGATTTCGCCGCCTTCAGACATGATTTCGATCTCGCCCGCTGGCGCTCGCACAACTGCAGATCCTGTAGATGGCCCGAAACCGTCCTTCAAATCCAATGTGATGATGTCGCCGCAACCCGCGATCAACACACCGTCTTGCAGACACGAAATCGCTATCGGAAATTCTCCTGGAACCGGTTCGGCACCGTCGTTGCGAAGCGTCGCCGAAACCACGATCTCACCGTCGCCGTTGGAGTAGTAGCCGATCAATCCGGCCTGCACTTCGAACACCGGAGAGATATCCGGCTGAAGCGGTACATCGAGCGTAATCGGAATCGTGTTCTTATCCCCGTATCGATAGCCATACTCAAGTTCGCCGGCAAACATCACCACTCCGCTAACCCCTTGCGGTAAAACCGCATCGATCGTACCCGAATGCGTGCCGCCCGGTTGGAGCGCTCCGACCTCCGTTTCACCATCACACGTCGTTTCCGTCGCACCTGGGCAAGCGATCGCAACTACGAAAACACCGCTCGTCGCAACACCGATATTCCTGACCGTGAAGTCGATCTCTACATTCGCCGAACCGTTCCTTATAAACCCAATCGCACGCGCCGATCCCGCCTCCAAATCTAGCGATACGTAGTCAACCTCTACATCAATCGTGACCGAATTGTTCGAAAGTTTCGCTTCTCGTTCGTCGGCCGCGGCCGTCACTTCGATGCTGTGAACCCCAGCCGTCAAACCCAACGTAAACGACAACTCCACAGACTCGCCCGCCTCGATAGGTTGCACGGTGGCTACGACGTCGTTGAGCGCGATTATCTGAACGGGCCGAGACGCCAATGTCCCATTGTTGGACAACTTGACTCCGATCGAAACTTCACCATCCGCAACCACTTGGTAATGCAATGGCGTGATCTCGATATCTGACGCCAAAAGATCCAGCGCGACGAGCGAGTCGGAATCGTGCAGCTTCAATCTCACCTGCTGTTGACCGGGGTCTAACCAGAGATCGAAAACCAACGTCGTACTTTCACCGCCGCCCAAAGCAGGAGCGACGGCGACTTCACTAGACGCGCCTTCGTTTACCTCTGCATTGATAGGAACCCCATCCTCGCCAGTCGCCCCACCAACGTTCGTAACCTTCAACGTGAAACTGACCGCAATCTTGTCACCCTCTGATCCGCGCACATCCCATTCCAAAGAATCGATGCGATATGAAGCAGGTACCGGCGTCTCGGTCGCCGTTGGTTCTGGCGTAGGTGTAGGTGGGATCGGCGTTGGCGTCGCCGTCAGCGGAACCGGAGTCGGCGTCGGCGCTGGTGCCGGTGGAACGGGAGTCGGTGTCGGCGGTACCGGCGTCGATGTCGGCATCAACGTCGGTTCCGCAGTCGGCGGAACTGGTGTCGCCGTGTCAGTGGGAGTCGGAGGAACCGGAGTTGCCGTAGCGGTATTCGTCGGAGGTACCGGCGTGGATGTCGGAGCCTCCGTCGGAGGTACCGGCGTCGGAGTCCGCGTCTGAAACGGCTCAGCCGTCGGCTCTGGATCCGAAGTACAAGCGCTGAAAGCGATTGCCCCAACAACAACCAATACCGTGCAAACCACCGCCGCAACGAACAACAGACCAACCCGAACTATCTGAACAGGAAGGGTGGCCAACGATTTCAATGCCGATATCAAGAGCTAAATATGAGCGCGCGCGGTCAGTCGATAAAACCAGTCTAGACAACCACAACATCACGAATCCACGCTCTACCACGCGATTGAAAACTAAACATTCACCACCAAAAGTCCATGCCCTATCCTGACCATCCATGCAAGTCCCCTCAAATCACCGCTTCGTACAACTCCCCCTGACGCTCAATCGCCGCTCGATAGACATCCCCAAACTCATCCCTAGGCCGGTAAACACTCGCAATCTCTGGCGTAACATCATCCAACCCATCCCATACACCAAGCGCACTCAACGCTAAGATCGCCGCCCCCCGACTCGTCGCCTGCTCCTCCGACGGCACATGCACATCCCCATCCAAAACATCTGCCATCGTCTGCAACCACCACGGCGAATTCGTCGCCGCTCCTCCACCAGCGATGAAGACCCGATCCTCATCCATCTCGCCCTCCAACAAATCCGCCACCAACGAAAACCGATAAGCCACCGACTCCATCAACGCCTGCAATACATCCATACCCGATGTCGACACCCTCAAACCCTTGACCACACCACTGGCATTAGTCGACCATCCAACCGCCCGTTCACCCGCGATGAACGGTAAAACTGTCAACCCGTGTCCATCCGGCTCCACACCCCTCAGCGCATCGTTCAACTCCTCCAACGGTGGCAACTTCAAACTGCTCAACGCCCACTCCACGACGTTCCCTCCCTCGCTGAACGCACCACCTAACAACGTCCGGTCACCGCGCAAAATATACCCCCACAATCCCTTCGGTACCAGCGGCGCAACAGCATCGCCCGGATGGTCCACCACCAACCGCATCGCCGCCGTCGTCCCTACCGTCAGAGCGATATTACGCCGATCCGTGCAACCGGAACCAATATTCACCGCCGCACCATCTCCTACCGCCAAATAAAACGGCACCTCCGCCAACTGCGGCCAACGCACCGAGTACACCGGACACAAACCCGCCTGCCCCTCGCTATACGGCGCCAATCTCGGCAAATTCGATCGATCAATTCCGATCGCATCCATAATCCCGGAATCCCACTCCAACTCGTGCCGATTCAACAACCCGCTCCAAGCCGAAACGCTATAACTCGCTGGAACCTCCGTCGACCCAAACCATCGAGTAAAGATGAACGTCGCAACATCAGTCCACCTCGCAACACGTTCGAACCTTTCCGGATCAGTCCGACGCAACCACATCACCCGACCCGGCACATAAGAAGTGTGCTGCATCACACCCGTCCGCTGATACGCCGCGTCGACATCGATGCGCTCCTGCAACTCATTAACATCCATTCCCGTCCGCGTGTCCGCGTACGTATAAACCGGCGTCACCGGATTATGACGGGCATCCACGCCCAGAATCGTGCTCGCCATCGCATCGAAACCAACACCCGCGATCTGATCCGCATCGTCCCCCGCACGCTCTAACGCCAAATCGATCGCCGACTCCGTAGCCCGCTGAATATACTCAGCATCCTCCTCATGCGTCCCATCACCAGCCACACGCTGCTCATGACCAACCGAAACCAGCGTATGCCCCAAAGCATTCGCACCCGCATCATAAACCCCCGCCTTAACCGCCGAACTACCGATATCGACGGCCAGTATGTACGGCAACCGTCCCATCAAAACCCCTCCTTCACCAAACACCCAAAACCATCCCGTCCATCCTGTCCATCCATGCAATCACCCCCTAGGAAACGCGTACCTCTCCAACGCCCCCTCATCAACCTCAACTCCCAAACCCGGCCGATCCGTCACCTTGTAATACCCATTCTCCGGCTCATACGGCTCCTTCAAAATCGAGCTTTTTAACGCATTCGCATGATGGCCATGCTCCATGATCATGAAGTTCGGACACGACGCCGACCACTCGACCGTAGCCGCCACCGCCAGGATCCCACCACCGCCCACATGCGGCGCAACCGGAATGTTGTACGTATCCGCCACCGTCGCGATCCTATGCCCCTCTGTGATGCCCGTCCTACCGATGTCGTGCATCAATATGTCATACGCCCGACGCTCGAACTGCTCCCGCATCTCATACCGCGTCCGCGTCCACTCTCCGATCGCAACCGCCATATCCAACGCCCGAGTGATCTCCGCCTGACCCGGAATGTCGTTCGGCACCGTCGGCGACTCGAGCCACGTAAACCCCAACTTTTCCAGTTCACGACCCAACAGAATCGAATTCGCCACCGTCTGACGCATATGCGTATCCACCATCAGCCACACCTTCGGACCGACCCGCTTCCGAACCTCCCGACATATCTCCGCAACCCCGTCAACATCCAACAACAAGTGCAACTTCAACGCCTTGTATCCATGCCCCACATGCTCTTCCGCCATATCTGCCACCTTTACAGGATCGGTTCCACCAAGACCCGCGTACAGCAAAATCTCATCCCGATACCTACCACCCGCGATCTTATGCACCGGCTTCCCGATCGCCTTACCCACAATGTCCCATAGCGCAATATCCGTCCCCGCCAAAGCATCGATGTAAAAACCCGTCGGATGCCCCCGCTCCCGCATCGCACCATAATTCCGAGTCCATATCGCCTCGATATCGAACGGATCCCGACCCATCACCAGCGGACGCACCAACTCATGCACAATCGTCGCCGTCACATTCGGAGCCACCGGCGACTGACCCTCACCCCAACCAACGATGCCAGTATCCGTCTCCACCCGAACCACCGTCGTCTCATGATGATGCGAATAAATCGACGTAAACGCCGACCGGTCCACATAATAATCCCCAAAATCAATCGTAGGCGGCCTCGAAGCCCCCTCCGACTTCTCATCCCCCCGATCAATAACCCGCAAAGGAAAAGCCCGCACATCAACAATCTTCATTGCTTAACTCCGATATTGGATCCCAAATCTCATTGCATGGTAGCCCATACACCTCCCCTTCGCGAACCGCAGCCCTCTCCCTCCCCCCTCTCCGAGGGGGAATACAAGGGGGTGTCGGCGAACCCTCGTGGTCGCCCTGGGAGGCGAGGTGCCCAGCCACCAACAGTCCCCTCTCCCTTGATGGGAGAGGGCTAGGGTGAGGGTGATCGGGGTGGCAATGGGACCGGGTTTCCCCCGCTCGCGGGGGAAATGTCCGAAGGACAAAGGGGGCGCGTACCAACCCCTAGACTATCCTTAAAACCACAATCGCACCCACACCATGATCCCCCTAATCACCCAACACACCGACGACATCGCCGAAATCTGCCGCCGGCACCACGTCAAACGCCTGGAAGTCTTTGGCTCCGCAGCTTCCGGCAATTTCAACCCCGGCTCTAGCGACATCGACTTCCTAGTCGATTACCACCCCTTCCCCGGCCCGGGCAAAGCCGATGCCTACTTCGGCCTCTTCGAAGACTTGCAACAACTCTTCGACCGCCATATCGATCTCGTAGTAGACCGCGCCATAGAAAACCCATACTTCCGAAAATCCGTCGACGCTTCTAAGGTCCCCTTATATGAATCCTGAAGCCCGCACATTCGCCCAAGATATCCTCGAACACGCCAACCTCATCCAAAACTTACTTGCCGACAAGACCTTCGACGACTACGCAGGCGACTGGGTAATGAGGCCAGCCGTCGAACGCCAATTCAGCATCATCGGGCGAAGCGATGAACTGACTCGCACACCACGCCCTTTCGCAGCAGCAATCACCGCATACCCCCGCATAATTGCCTTCCGCAACATCCTCATCCACCGCTATTCCCAAGTCGACCACGAAATCGTCTGGGACATCACCCAGTCCTACCTACCTACTCTAATCACCGAAGACACCACCCTCCTCGAACAGCCCTGACCACCATCGTCATCCCGACGAAAGCCAGCCGCTTGCCGGACCGAACATCCATCCAGAGCAAACGGCGGGGAACGCTTCGAGACTTGAACGACAAGCGTACGAATAGCGACATGACTGAACTGACGGATGAACAGAAGGTTCGCATCGAGAGGTTGAAAGCCCTTCCGGATGAAGAGATCGACACCTCAGATATACCCGTAGTCCTAGATTCGAAAAACGCCAAGCGCGGAATGTTCTACCGCCCGGTTAAGCAACAAATCACCCTGAGGTTGGACGCCGACGTCGTCGCCTGGTTCCGAGAAAACGCTGGCAAAAACGGGCGCGGATACCAAACAGCCATGAATCGCGCATTGCGAGATCACGTGGTGAGGACGGAGAGGGAGAAGGCCGCGTAGGGGGGCTGTTGTCCAAACAGGGATTGTGCAGATGAGCTGAAACTAGAATCGGGGTTGGAGGGAATCTTGAAGGTATTCATCAGTTCGGTAATCGGTGGCATGGAAAAGTACCGCAATGCTGCCGCAGATGCGATCAGTTTGTTGAGGCACGATGTTGTCCGGGCCGAAGATTTCGGAGCGTCGGATTCATCCCCGCGGATCGCTTGCCTTGACGCAGTGCGTCAGTCAGATGCGATTGTGCTGATCTTGGGGGAGCGTTATGGCGAGGTACAGATGTCGGGGTTGTCCGCTACGCATGAGGAATATAGAGAGGCGCGAGATACCCGTCCTGTTCTAGTGATGGTCCAGAATGGTACGGAATTCGAGCATAGACAACAAGAGTTTGTTGATGAAGTTCAGGATTGGAACTCAGGTAACTACACTCAGTCTTTTGGTACGCCACCTGAACTGAAAGATGGAGTCACACGAGCTTTGCATGAACTCGAATTATCGCTAGCCAAGGGTTCCGTCGATTCGGATGAGATGCTTGAGAGGGCCATCGGTTCGCTTGAAGTGGAAGATGGGTATAGCCACTCTAGTCCGCGGTTGGTCATCGCACTGGCAAGCGGGCCTTCCCAAACTGTTTTGCGGCCCGCGGAATTAGAGTCTTCAGCGCTTCAACAGGCACTGCTCAAGATTGCATTGTTCGGATCAGATCCAATCTTCACCAGTGAAAAAGGAACCAACACCGCGATCGATGGCGAGATGTTGGTGTTCGAACAAGGTGGGCGGTGTGTTTGTATCCAAGAGGATGGCACCGTTGATCTAGCAGCAGATTTGCCGCGCAGCAATGGCGTCGCGAACGCAATCATCGAAGAAGACGTTGAAGAATCAATCGAGTCATTCATCGGATTCGCTGTTGACGTGCTTGATCACGTTGATGAGACACATCGCTTGTCACACTCCGTTGTTGTCGCGAATTTACTTCACGTGGTTTATGCGTCTTGGCGAACGCGATCAGAACACGCTAAGAGCCCGAACATGACGACTGTTTCTTGGAGAGCGATGAGCAACTCGAAGATGGATCCTGTTCGTCTAATACCGCCCGACAAGCCAAGATCAGCTCTTAGACCGTCGGCATCCGAGATTGCTGAAGACTTGATGGTTCTATTGCGGCGGCAACTCACGGACTAACTTTCAATCCGCCGACCAAATCGTGAATTCTTCGAAGCGAGTAGAGTAGCCGTCGATGCCGTCACCTTTGAAATAACCGACCACCGCTGACACCGGACCGGCAGTGGTAAGTCCGCTCAGGTCAAGGTCGTCAATATAGACGTCGTTGATGAAGAGCCAACCTTTAGTCTCGATGGCTATGATCCGGACGTGGTTGAATCCAGGAACAGCGACAGAAACCCAACTCGACTGTCGAGTTTCTATCTCTTGGCTTGAGTCGGCGCCCCCTAACCGTAGCCTATGGTTCCACCACCGGTCTTCTTCTATAACGATAGCGTGAAATGCGTTGTTGTCGCCTCGGAACAAAAATCCATTGCTCCAATTTCCTTGCGATGACGAATAGGGATTGGTAAATTCTGCTTCGATGACGCCGTCCGATAACGATATCGATGCTTCGTGATCATCAATAAAACCGTCGTCTGGATCGTGCTCAATGGAGCCGTCCTTTGGTCCGTACACCCTCCGCAACGCCCTGACCGTCAACCCCTCAAACCGCGTCGATCCTCCTTCGATTCCATCATTTTGGAAGTACGTACCGACGCCGGATACACTCCCGGCACTTGTCAAGCCGCTCAAATCTAGGGTGGCCACGTACGAACCATTGATAAACATCCACCCGTCTGTACCCATTGCGATGACGCGTATGTGGTTTTTGCCGCGAGCAGTCGTATCAATGCGATCGGAATACTCAGCCGCCAATTCTTGCTCGGTCTCGATATCTCCAGACCTCAGATAGTGGTACCAAGCGCCGTCGCTGGACACTACAAGCACATGAAATGTACTGAATCCGCCCATACGAAACAGAAAACCACTGCTCCATTCACCGACTTGCGTCGAGTACGGATTGACGAACCGTGCTTCGATGATCGCATCAGCTACCGAAATGTTAGTGTCAAACTCATCAATAAATCCACTATCCGGGTTGTGCGCAATCGTTCCGCTAACTGGCCCGAATACGTAATTTGGCGTTCGCGTCGACGCAACCTCCGGCGTCGGGGCAGCCGCCGGAGTTGAAGATTGGCCAGCTCTCATCGCCGTCAATTGGCTTAACAGAACATCAAACTTAATTGCGAAGCCAATTCCTTGAGCAAAATAGTCTTCGCCTTGGATGTCGCGTTGAACCGATGTGTTCATTCCCACCACCTCGCCATAAACGTTCAGTAACGGCCCGCCGCTGTTACCCGGATTGATTGCGGCGTCAGTTTGGATGTGAGGGATACCGCCAGTCGTGCGGAACGCAGAAACGATGCCTTTGGTCACGGTTATGCCTCCCTGCAGATCGTCGCCTAGCGGGTATCCGAGGGCCACGACCTCTTCTCCCTCTCGCACCGAGGTCGCGAATTGGAGCACGGTCAATGGTCCCGTCCAGACGACCTTAAGCACGGCGATGTCGAGGGCTGCGTCAGATACGACGATGGTCGCAGATCGTCGCGCGCCGTTATCGAACACAACCGTAAGGCGCGACTGTCCGCTAACGACGTGTTCATTGGTCAAGATGTGACCATCCGCATCGACTACAAAGCCAGACCCCGAGCTGGTTGGACCTTCGATCCGCACCACCCCGGCCCTTGTCAGTTCAACTACGTCGGCGGTTGCGAGCGACGGATCTTGGGTAACCGTAGGCACCGGAGTGTCAGTAGGAATCGGCGTAAGAGTGGGAACAGGCGTCGAAGTCGCTAACACGATCGGCGTATGACTGATGATCGGCGTCGGCATCAACGTCGGTGTAGGCGTCGGCGTGGCAGTCGGTTCAGGCGTATGTGTCGCTGTCGGCACTGCCGTAGGGGTGTCGGTCGGTATCGGTGTTGGCGTATCCGTTGGCGTATCCGTTGGCGTCGCTGTATAAGTCGCCGTCGGAACAGGCGTATTTGTAGGTTCCGGCGAGTGAGTCGCTGTTGGAGTAGCGGTGAGTGTTGGAGTATGCGTCGGCGTCGAGGTGGCCGTAGGCGTGTCGGTTGCGGTAGGTTCAGGAGTGGAAGTGTCTGTCGGTGCCGGCGTGTGAGTGGCAGTCGGTGCTGGAGTTACCGTCGCGGTAGGTTCCGGCACTGGCGTTAGACTCGGCGTCTCCGCCAACACCTCCATCGTTCCTGCGATCCCCGCATGAACCGTCGCCTGAAAGTCAGGAAGCGGCGTGTGCGTCGCCGTCGGCAGCGCCTTCTCCACCGCAGCAGCGACGGTCGCACCAATATCCACCGTCGGCTCCGGCGGCGGTGGCTGAGAACACGCGCCGAACGCAATCGACGCGGCGATCAGTAAGGCAATCCGCATCTTCAAGTGCGCCGATTCTCGCTCGAATTACGAATCGTAGTCATATAGCTTGATCGTAAACGGTACGAGTCAAAAGAAATATCAATATGGCAACAATCAACCTATTCCACCCGCCAAACTCACCATCCAACCCACAAGCTCGTCCTCACTCGTAGGCGCGAACCCTCGCGGGCGCCCTACCAACCAAACGACCAAAGCCTCCAACACCGAAACCATCGCATCTCCCCAGACCCGTAGGGGCGGTTCGCGAACCGCCCCTGCCAGCCAAACAACCAGAGGCTTCGCCCCCTTCGCAAAGCGTAAGGGGGCGCGAACGAGCGAAGCGAAGTGAGCGGGGGATGCCCCGGGGCAGCGGGGCCCCACCAGCCAATCAACCCACACGATCATCCCCAACAACACCCAACAGCAACGCCCCAATCCCAAGAATCCCAATTCCAATCCCAAGAATCCCAATTCAGACTTGACAATGACTACATATGTAGTAATATAAAAAGCAGATCGACGGATCACAACAGTACTGCGCAGACGTGTGCAGACCCCCGTCCCAAGCGGCCACAGGGATCAAACGTGAGCAAGCGGAGGCAAAACCGACGACCGGCACGGTCCAGTACCGTCCCCAGTCGCAGCGTCTCTGCCTCCTCCGGCGGCGTCCCTCATCGGATCGGATGTCCGATGCAAGGCCGGGAGGGCCGTGCCGAAGCGTGGGAGGCCAAGTTCCCGGAGCGCGACGCGTCAGTCCCGCGTCGCAAAGCGAGCCAGCTGGCATCCCCCGAGCACAAGCGAAGCGAGTGCGCGGGGATGCCGAGCCAAGGGCCGGGAGACCTCACGTGGAGCCGACAGACGTCTACTCCTGTCCGCCGCAGGAGGGAGGCTACAGCCCGAGAGGAGCCCGCGAGGGCGAATCCAAGGAGGACGGCGAACTCCGAACGGCGTACCTAAGCGCCGCGCCGAACTCCATGCCCGCGGTCTGGCGACGCGGGCCGCGGCTGGAAAACGATTGCTAGCGGTCTCGCACACCGCTGTGCGCAGCATCTGACCCCTCTCCGGGGTCGCCCGCTTCGAACCGAAGCGGCGATGGGGAGGGAAGGAGCATCGTCCTCGGCGCTGAGGACGACGCTCTAGGCGAGGGCCAGTTCCTACGGGCCCGAGGACCCTGCGCCGCCGGGCCTTCCCCAGGGAAGGCCCGGCGGCAAACAACCACGTCGCGGTGGACATACAGACGCGCCCCAAACGATCATCATCAAAGCCCATCACAAAAACATGTCCCGGGCTTGAACCGGGATCAGCGCAATCTGCGGTTCAAACACCCCCTATTACATACTTAACGCATGAATTTCATGCATCGCGCGCTCGACCTCGCGGAGCAAGTCGCCGGAGGCCTGGCACCCAGACCACCCGTCGGCGCAGTCATCGTCGCTTCCGACGGAAAGACCATCGTCGGTGAAGGCGCAACACAACCCAATCCCGGACCTCACGCCGAGGCACTCGCGATCACCAACGCAAGCGACGCCGCCAAAGGCGGAACTATCTACTGCACCCTCGAACCGCACCAAAGTCACTTCACCACACCTCCCTGCAGCCAAGCCATCATCGACGCTGGAATCAAACGCATCGTATGCCCCACTACCGATCCAAACCCCCAAGTCGCCGGGCGCGGTTTCGAACACCTCCGGGCAGCCGGCATCGAAGTCATTAACGACGTCGACCACACCTCCGCCCATCGAGCCAACGTCCTGATCGAAGGCTTCGCCAAACACGTCAAAACCAGCCTCCCCTTCGTCACCGCCAAATGGGCCATGTCCCTAGACGGCAAAATCGCCACACGCACCGGCGATTCCAAATGGATAACCGGCCCCGAAGCACGAGCCCACGCGCACCAACTCCGCTACCGATCCGACGCCATAATCACCGGCATCGGAACCGTCATCGCCGACAACCCACGCCTAACCGCCCGCGACCCAAACACCGGCGAAAGACAAGCCAACCGCCCCCACATCCGCGTAGTAGTAGACAGCCAAGCCCGCATGACAAACAACGCCGCACTTTTGAACGAAGATGGTGAGGTGATACACGTCGTAGCACGCGAAACCACTTCCCTCCCCTTCGCGAAGCCCAAGAGAACGACAACAGGGACGCGCACGAGCGAAGCAAGTGCGCAGGGGATGCCCGAACGTCGCGCCCACCTCCACGTCCTCAGCCTCCCAAACAACGACAATAAATCCGTAGACCTAACCGCCCTCATCCACCACCTAGGCGAACGCGGCTGCCACAACGTCCTCGTAGAAGCGGGCCAAAAACTCACCGGCGAACTCTTCGACCTCAAACTCGTCGACAAGGTAGTCACATACATGGCAACCGACAAAGTCATCGGCGGACAAACCGCACCTTCGCCCATCGGAGGTAGCGGATCCGCCGCGATGGAAAATATCCCGCGCCTCAGCGATACGAGAATCGAACACCTAGGCGACGACATCGCGATAATCGGTTACGTCGATTACGCACCGGAGACCGATCAATGTTCAGCGGCATAGTCGAAGAAGTCGGAAGAGTCGCAGACTACAACCCCGCAAACGGCTCGCTCGCGATCGCCGCGTCACGCGTCCTCACTGGTGACGACGGTTTGCGAGTTTCCGAAAGCGTCTCCGTCAGCGGCGCATGCCTCACCGTCACCGGCATCACAACCGACACTTTCTTCGTCGATGTTTCACCCGAAACGCGCCGCTCCACCTGGTTCACAGACCTCAAACCAGGCATCCACGTCAACCTCGAACGAGCCATGAAATACAACGCCCGTGTCGGCGGACACCTCGTCCAGGGACACGTCGAAGGCACCGGCATCGTCTCCGCAGTAAAAAACGAAACCGACGCCAAACTAGTCACCATCGAATGCCCCGAATCAATCAGCCGCTACATCGTCGAAAAAGGCTTCATCACTCTCGACGGCGTAAGCCTCACCACATTCGCTTGCACACCCACCAGCTTCACCTTCACCCTCATCCCATTCACCGCCATCCACACCACCCTAGGCATATCAAAACCCGGGGATACAGTTAACATCGAAACTGACCTAACAGCCAAATACATCGAACGCTTCACCGCTTGACCCCCGATCCCCAACCCCTCCGACCTGAAGCCGCTGTAGCCGTCGAGCACGCCATCGAACGCGTCCGCGCCGCCGGAATGGTCATCATGGTCGACGACGAAGATCGCGAAAACGAAGGCGATTTCGTCATGGCCGCCGAAGACGCGACCACCGAATCCATCAACTTCATGGCCGTTCACGGTCGCGGACTAATCTGCGTCCCGATGGAAGGTCACGACCTCGACCGACTCGGCATGCCCATGATGGTCCGACACAACACGTCGCCACACTCAACCGCCATGACCGTCGCCGTCGACGCCGCTTACGGCATTACTACCGGAATCTCGTCCGCCGACCGCGCACACACCATCCGCCTACTCTCCGAACCCGAAGCCACTTCCGAAAACTTCGTCCAACCCGGCCACGTCTTCCCGCTCCGCTACCAAGAAGGCGGCGTTCTCGTCCGAGCCGGACACACCGAAGGCTCCATCGACCTCGTCCGCAACGCTGGCAAGAGGTCCGCTGCCATCGTCTGCGAGATCATGAACGACGACGGCACCATGGCCCGCCGCCCCCAACTCGAGAAGATCGCCGAAAAACACGATATCCCTATCGTCTCCATCGCCGATCTCATCGCATACAGACTCAGCCGCGAATCATTCGTCCAACGCGTCACCGAAACCCGACTCCCTACCCGTTGGGGCGACTTCCGCTGCGTCGCATACAAGAGCACCGTCGATCCGGCGGAACACCTCGCGCTGGCGATGGGAAACATCGACCCCGAAACCCCCGCACTCGTTAGAGTCCACTCCGAATGTCTCACCGGCGACATCTTCGGCAGCCAGCGATGCGACTGCGGCGAACAGCTCGACGCCGCAATGGCACAGATCGCCGAAGAAGGCGTCGGCGCTCTCGTCTACATGCGACAAGAAGGACGCGGCATCGGACTCATCAACAAACTCAAAGCCTACCGACTCCAAGACAACGGACTCGACACCGTTGAAGCCAACAACAAACTCGGTTTCCAAACCGACCTCCGACACTACGGCGTCGGCGCACAAATCCTCATCGACCTCGGCATCCGCAAATTCCGATTCCTCACCAACAACCCCAAAAAAGTCGCCGGACTAGAAGGTTTCGGCCTCGAAATGGTCGAACAGATCCCCCTATCTCTCGAGCCCAACAACCACAACCGTCACTACCTCCAAACAAAACGCGACCGCATGAAACACGAAATCGAACTCGACAACGATTCCCCTCTCCCCGCCGTGGGAGAGGGTCAGGGTGAGGGGGAACAAACCCCTACCGGCCCCGCAGCCAGTCGCCGCCGAAGCCGCTTGAGCGGGTAGTTGAAAGGAGAAGCCGATGTCCGCGATCGAGAAGAATGCCGGCGAGTCACCAGCGGAGCTTTTGGATGGATCTGGGTTGAAAATCGGCATCGCCGTAGCCCGCTTCAACTCTGACATCACACACAAAATGCGAGACCTCTGCCTCGCCCGCCTTGCCGAACTAGGCGTAACCGAAAACCACATCCACACCTTCGAAACTCCAGGCTCATACGAACTCCCGCTTGCCGCCCGCACTCTCCTCGAACCACCCATCTCAGCCGACGCCGTAATCGCCATTGGTGCCGTCATCAGAGGCGACACCGACCACTACGAACACATCGCCAACGCCGCATCCCAAGGCCTCCTCCGCGTCTCCGACGACGCCCAAAAACCCGTAATCTTCGGCGTCCTAACCACCGACACACCCCAACAAGCCGCCGACCGCATCAACCAAGCCCCCGGCTACGCCGACGCCGCTATCGAAATGACCAACCGCCTAAACCAACTCCGCCAAAGACCCCGCGGCATAGGTATCCGTCAATAAACCACAACCTAACTGGTTCATGGAAATCGGTCCGACGGCGGCGCAAACGTAAGGTCCGTCAGAAACCAGCCAATTAAGACTCGGGCGAACAAATTCCGATCCCTCGAGTGTCACTCTGCCCTAAGGTGCTTGAGCACCTCGTCCGATTGAAACGCGATACCGAGGTTCAAGCCCCCGCCATCACATCCACCAACTCCTGCACCGCATCCGCGGACGCCTTCAACGCCGCACTCTCCGCCTCCGACAACTCAACCTCCAAAATCTCCTCAACACCCCTTGCGCCCAACTTCACCGGCACCCCGACGTACAACCCCGAAATCCCATACTCCCCATCCAACATAGCTGCGCACGGCAGAATCTCTTTGCGATCCAGCAAGATCGCCTCGACCATCTGAGCAGTGGCCGCCGACGGCGCGTAATACGCCGACCCCGTCTTCAGCAACGCCACGATCTCGGCACCACCATCCCGCGTCCGCTGCACGATCTCTTCCAACCGGTCCGCCTCAATCAACTCCGAAACCGGAACTCCACCCACCGTCGTCGCCTTGATCAACGGCACCATCGTGTCACCGTGACCGCCAAGCACATAAGCCTGCACATTCGTCACCGAAACCCCAAGTTCCTGCGCCAAAAAAGTCCGGAACCGCGCCGTGTCCAAAATGCCAGCCATCCCGACTACGCGTTCCTTCGGAAAACCGCTGACTTGCTGAGCAAGCTGGACCATAGCATCGAGAGGGTTCGAGACCACCACCAAGATGGAGTTCGGCGAATACTTGATCACCTGCTCAGTCACGCTCTGCATGATCCGCATGTTAGTCAGCAACAGGTCGTCACGGCTCATTCCTGGACGGCGCGCGATCCCGGCCGTTATTACAACCACATCGGAATCAGCCGTCGACTCGTAGTCGTTGGCACCCGTGATCTGGGCATCAGTGCCGAGAACCGGACCAGATTCGAGGATGTCCAGCGCTTTGCCTTGAGGCATGTCTTCGACCACATCGACGAGGACGACATCGGCGTAGCCGCGTTCGTAGATGCGTTGTGCGGTTGTCGCGCCGACGTTGCCGGCGCCTACGACAGTTACTTTGGATCGCATTGTCTGGGGTTACTCCGTAGCTTTTGCTCTAGGTTCAATTGGCGTCGACGTAGGACTGCCATTTAGATTCCAGGTCCGCGTCATTCACCGTATCCGCCACATATGCCCCATACTCGTCACCCGTAGCCCCAGTATCCCGTCCGGTAGTGACGACCTTCCGTTCGTACTGCCCGCAGACCTCCAGTGCCATATCCAACCGACGTCCCAGATCCGCATATCCGATGTGTTGCAACAGCATCGCGGACGCCTTCAACATCGACGACGGATCGGCATACTGCGCCCGACCCTCGGTCACCATCCGCGGCGCCGAGCCGTGGATCGCCTCGAACATTGCGTACCGCGTTCCAACATTCGCCGCGCCCGCAGTTCCAACACCACCCTGAATCTCCGCCGCTTCATCCGTCAAAATATCGCCATATAGGTTCGGCATCACGAACACTTGGAAGTCCGATCGCCGCGCCGTGTCGAGCAGCTTCGCCGTCATGATGTCGATATACCAACCGTCCCACTCGATGCCCGGGTATTCCTGCGAAACACGTTCCGCGACCTGCAAGAACCGACCATCGCTCAACTTCACAATGTTCGCCTTGGTAACCACGGTCACACGATCCCGGCCATTCTGCTTCGCATGCTCGAACGCCGCTCGGATAATCCGCTCCGATCCGGGCTCCGAAATCAGCCGGAAATCGATCGTGAAATCCTCCGTAACGTCGATACCATCCGATCCCAGCGCGTAAAGGTCTTCCGTATTTTCCCGGAAGAAAACCCAGTCGATCCCCTCCGACGGAACTCGTACCGGCCTAACATTCGCGAACAGGTCCAGCTCCTTCCGCATCCCTACGTTCGCCGACTCCAGATTCGGCCATCCATCGCCCTTCTCCGGCGTAGTCGTCGGCCCCTTCAGAGTCACGTCGCACTCTTTGATCTCCGCCAACACATCGTCCGGAATCGACTGCAAATGCGCCGCGCGGTTCTCGATCGTCAAGCCTTCGATGTCGCGGAACTCGATCCTGCCCCTGGTGACGGCATCATCGAGGAGGCGCTCAAGGACGCCACGTGCTGTGTCGGTGATCGCTGGGCCGATGCCGTCGCCACCGATAAGTCCAATCTTGACAGTGTCGAGAGCGTTGTAGTCGACGAAATCTGCAGATTCCTTCATGGCCGCTACGCGCTCGATTTGGCGTTCTAGGAGGTTGCCGAAGTGTTCTTTGGCACGCTCTATGGCTGCGTTTTGCATTCGATGGTCCTCTAGTTCTAAACCCGCGAAGCTATTGAATCGAGGGTCGTGGGCTCACTCCCACTTATGCGGTGCGCCTTCCTTCGGCAAGAGTTTCCCGGTGTCTTGTCGGATGGCGTGCGTTTCTTCCGTTTTGTTTGCGTTTTTGGCGGTCACGTAACGGACGCCTTTGAGACCCTCTGAACCTAAGGCTTCCACATGGCCGATGGCGACGAACAAGACATCGGCGGCTTCGTTGCGAATTGCTTCCGCGTCGTTTTCGCCCACAGCTTCGCTAAGTTCGCGAACCTCTTCAGCGAGGATTTCTTTGCGACGCTCAATAATGTCGGCTGGATCTGAACCCGCAAAGTGTCCTGAGCCGAAACCCCACCGATTGTGGAAATCCCAAACCTCACGAGCCATGTCAGAAACTGTCTTGACGAACTCCTCTTCGCTCACGGCGTTCGGCGCGTAACGAGGTTTATCGGCGACGCTCACAGAGGGATATTCCCATGCTTCTTCGACGGCATATCGTCGACCTTGTTCGCCAACATGTCAAGAGCGTCGATCACCCGAGAACGCGTGTCTCTCGGATCGATGACATCGTCAATGTAGCCACGGTTGGCAGCGATGTACGGGTTCGCGAACCGATCACGGTAGTCCTCGACCAACTCTCGCCGCTTGGCATCCGCATCCTCCGCAGCCGCAATCTCCCTCCGCGAAATCACATTCACCGCACCCTCAGGACCCATCACCGCAATCTCCGCCGTCGGCCACGCCAAGTTCACATCGCACCGCAACTCCTTGCTCCCCATCACGATGTACGCACCGCCATACGCCTTTCGCAAAATCACCGTGATCTTCGGCACCGTAGCCTCGGAATACGCGTATAGCATCTTCGCTCCGTGACGAATGATCCCGCCTTGTTCTTGCGCCGTGCCTGGCATGAAACCCGGAACATCGACCAAAGTCAGCACCGGGATGTTGAACGCATCGCAGAATCGCACAAAACGTGCGCCTTTGTCAGATGCATCTATGTCCAAAACGCCCGCAACCTCGTTCGGCTGATTGGCAACTATCCCCACTGTCGATCCGGCCATCCTTCCAAACCCAACAACGATGTTCCGCGCAAACTCAGCATGAACCTGCATGAAATCGCCGTCATCCACGAGTTCGTCCACAACATCCAACACATCGTAGGGCATGTTCGGATCGTCGGGGATTACCGTTACCAAACTCTCCGAACGTCGATCAACCGGGTCTTCGCAAACGGCGAAAGGCGGCGAAGAAGCGTTATTCGATGGCAAAAACCCTAACAACCTCCGCACCTCGGCAAAGCACGCATCCTCATCAGGAGCCGCCCAATGCGCGACACCTGACGTCGTAGCGTGCATCCCAGCACCGCCCAAGTCTTCGTGACTCACATCCTCGCCAGTCACCGAACGCACCACATCCGGGCCTGTGATGTACATCTGCCCGATTGATTCGACCATAAAGATGAAGTCTGTCATTGCAGGCGAGTAGACCGCGCCGCCCGCCGAAGGACCAGCAATGACCGTAATCTGAGGAATCACCCCGCTTGCCAACGTGTTTCGGCGGAAGATCTCTCCATAACCCGCGAGCGAGTCGATCCCTTCCTGAATCCGCGCACCACCCGAGTCGTTGATACCGACAACCGGCGTACCAACCTTGATAGCGTGATCCATCACCTTCGAAATCTTCTGCGCCGCAATCTGCGACAACGAACCGCCCAAGACTGTGAAGTCTTGCGCGTACCCGAAAACCGTCCGTCCTTCGACTTTCCCCCAACCAGTCACGACCGAATCGCCTTCGAAGCGCTGCTTGTCGAGACCCAGATCCGTTGATCTATGAGTGTTGAAAGTGTCGATTTCGGAGAATTCGCCGCCGTCGAACAGCTTTGCTAAACGCTCTCGCGCGGTCATTTTCCCGCGCTTCTTCTGCGACTCGATCCGTCGCTCTCCACCCCCGAGCCTTGCCGTTGCACGCCGAGATTCCAACCCAGCCATTCGGCTCTCGAAACCGTTGCTTGAAGACGTCATTTCTGGCTGCTGAGTTATGTCGAATACCCTAGAGGCCTGCGAACCTGGGCACTTGCGAACACCATCTGTTTCGCACGCATTGCCAACTTAGAATCCTAACTTACGGCGCAAGTTTGCGACCGACTTCAGGTTTCCCGCGCTGATGAGCCCCGAGAACCACGATCCCGATTCGAAAATCACACGGTCTACGAAGATCGGTGGACGCACTTTCATTTGGGGTTCCCGAACCTACATCATGGGAATTCTCAACGTTACCCCCGACTCTTTTTCGGGTGACGGCACGATGCGTGACCATCGCGATTGGGTTAACCATTCAGTCGATTTGGCCCTGCAGATGGAAGATGAAGGTGCCGACATCATTGACGTGGGCGGAGAATCGACGCGACCTCCGTCGGTTTACCCCGACGCGAGACCAATTCCGGCGGAAGAGGAAACGGATCGAGTCCTACCTGTGATATCCGCGCTTGCACAAAGGTGCTCGGTTCCAATCAGCATCGATTCTCGGAAAGCGGAAGTTGCAAACGCTGCATTGTCTGCGGGCGCCAGCATGGCGAACGACGTGTCGATGCTCTCAGACCCAGAGATGGCAGAGACGGTCGCAACACATGATGCATTGATCGTGATCAGCCACATTCGGCCACGCGCTCAATACGACAACGTCATCGGCGAGATCGTTGCCGAGTTGGAGACGGCAATCGAATCGGTACGGTCCGCAGGTGTGAACGGTTCTCGGATAATCGTCGATCCCGGCATCGGTTTCGCAAAGAACGCTGGTCACAGCCTGAAAGCTTTGCGGCATCTCGATGTGATCAAATCTGACCTTGGTGACCTGCCAATTCTCGTCGGATCATCCCGCAAATCGTTTATCGGCGCCATTCTCGACGCCGAACCCGAAGATCGCGTCGAAGGCAACGCGGCGTCTACTGCTTTGGCAGTGGCCAAGGGCGTCGACATCGTGCGCGTCCATGAGGTCCGCGAAATGGCTCGCGTCGCCAAAGTCTCCGACGCCATCGTACGAGGTTGGCAACCGGCATCGGTCGATAAAGCCAGTGAACGCGTTCGGCGGGCCGTCGAACGCCAAGCCTGATCGGAACTCCATTGACTCAATCGGTCGCCTTCATCGGTCTTGGAAGCAATCTCGGCGATCGGCTCGCCTACCTTCGAGCCGCAATCAATGCGATCAAACTATTGGGTGATCCAATCGCGATATCGTCCGTCTACGAATCAGAACCGCACGGAGTTGACGAAGATCAGCCGATATATCTCAACATGGTGCTAGCGATCAAAACGCAATTCGAACCAATGGAACTCCTAGGAAAATTGCTTGATATCGAACGCGCGAACGGTCGTATACGTAACCGCGCTACCGAGTCTCGTAACCTGGACGTCGACATATTGATGGTGGACGACATCGTGCTCGACGATCCCGATCTGGCGATACCCCACCCTAGAATGCACGAACGAGAATTTGTGATGATACCGCTGACCGAGATCGCGCCCCGCGCGATGCACCCGACGCTCAATCGCACGATTGCCGACATCGCGGCCAGCTTGACCGATCAAGGCGTTCGCAGTCTTGGTGAGATCAGCCAGTTGACTCCCAAGGCCGGGCACTAAGATTCGTTCTGCAATGCTTGGATAAAGATGAACACAGCGACGGCGATGAATATTGCCCAAATCACGATCCGAGGACTGGCATTCTTGAACACTGATCGATCAAGCCACGTTGGAAGGCGTTCCCGATGACAGACGGGCTATTCTCAGCAATCGTATCCGACATCGACGGCACGCTATTGACGAGGGTCAATGACACCGTCTCGCCCCGCCTTAAGGCGGCTGTCGCCGATGTGACGGCTCGTGGCATCCCGTTTTCAATTTCAACCGGAAGGATGCGCCGTTCGGCATGGCATGTCCACAACGAGATCGGTGCCAACGCCACCATGATCTGCTACCAAGGCGCGATGGCCGTAGACGCAAAGACCAACACGCTACTCAGGCACGAGCGGCTAGACAAACCTACCGCAGCGACGGCCATCGAGTTTTTCACCAAGCGCGGACTCGATATCCGGGTTTACGTAAACGATGAAGTGTTCGTATCTCACTTGAACGAAGTGGATTTCGACTATGCGCAGCGCAACCGCGCAACCTTGGTTGAAGTCAAAGAGCTTTTGCCGTTAGCCGCCGATCAACCGACCGTAGTCCTCGGCATTTGCGACCCTGCCGAGATGGGTGAGCATGTACACGACATTTCCAGATTGCTGGGCCGCTCGGCAGAGGTAACACACTCTTTGCCCCATTTCTGCGAAGTCGGATCTCCCCGCGCAGGCAAGGTGCGCGCTCTGCACTGGCTCGCCGATCGACACGGGCTAGACGCAACAGACTTCATTACTTTCGGAGACGGCCTCGGCGATCTCGAAATGGTCCGCTGGGCGGGTCGCGGATACGCGGTGGGGGACGCTCATCCCGAAGTGATGGCTGCCGCATACAGACACATATCCGGACCAGCCAGCGAAGGCGTAGCAGAGGAGTTGGAACGATTGAGCGCTAACGGAATGCTCGCCTATCAAACCTAGTCCTAGGCGACGCTTGGTAGCTATTCGATCTCGACTGCCCGTTCCGAGTTTTCCCTTATAATGCGGCGCTAGCAGATGCTTTCGTCGAGTTCGATGAATAGTTTCGTGCCATGCCGACCGTTAACCTGATCCACGACGCGAGATGTCCGTAACTTACCTCCTAAAACGTGCCGGACTCTTCTTGTTGGTGGTCTGGTTAGGCGTGACGATCAATTTCTTCTTGCCGCGGCTTGCGCCCGGCGATCCCATACAGGAATATTTGGGCCAACTAGCCCAACAAGGGATGTTCGTAGGAGACCCGTCGGCTGGATTTGTTGAGGAATACCGCGCCAAATTCGGACTCGACAAACCGATGTGGCAGCAATATGTAAACTACTGGATCGATGTCTCCCAGTTCAAATTCGGGCTCTCGGTAGTAGATTACCCGGTTGAAGTAACGAGGGTGGTCAGGGCGGCATTGCCGTGGACGTTGGGGTTGTTGACGACTGCCACGTTGATCGGATTCGTTTTGGGGACCCTTTTCGGGGCGCTGTTGGTTGCTGCACCTGGCGGTTGGAAACGCCTACTGGCGTGGACAATGCCGATCGTTATGGTCGTTCATTCAATTCCTTATTTCTTGCTTGGCATTGTGTTTATTGCCCTATTCGCATTCACCTGGGCGCTATTTCCCCTAGGCGGTGGCTACACGTTGGGCGAATCGCCAGAGTTCAGCCTCAACGGACTCTTCACCATCGTCAAACACGCTTTCCTGCCGGCGTTATCGCTGGTCGCCGTCGCAGCCGGGGGATGGGCTATCGTAATGCGTTCGATGATTGTGATCGTGCAGGGCGAAGACTACGTGCAAATGTCGCGAGCGATGGGATTGAAGCCCTGGCGAGTCTTCTACACGTACCAAGTCCGCAACGCGCTGTTGCCGCAAATAACTTTCCTCGCTCTGAGTCTCGGGTTCATCGTGTCGGGATCGGCTCTCGTCGAGGTTGTATTCGTTTATCCGGGCATCGGCACAGTACTGCTCGAAGCCATAACCGTCAAGGATTTGCCATTGTTGCAGCTCATCCTGCTGGTGGTGATCATAGTTGTGACATTGTTCCTGATCCTGCTCGACATCATCTACCCGATTTTGGACCCGAGGATTCGGCATGAGACCGATTAATCGGATGATTGCGAGATGATTGAACCGGGCAGCAACGAGATCCCTTCGGTGTCCTTGACGCGCCGATTCTTTCGGCTATTGGCTGGCAACATGCTGTTGCTACTCGGGCTAGCTTTGCTCGGAGGCATCATTTCTTTCACCGTTTTAGGCTATCTGTTCGTCGATTTGGAGTTGGCGCGCCTCAACTCGGCGCCCATCTCGCAACCGCCTTCATTGGAGCACTGGTTCGGCACCGACGCAGTAGGCAGATCGATCCTTGCTTTGCTGGTGATCGGCACTCCGAAGACACTATTGATCGGGTTGCTCGCCGGAGTCTGTGGAATCACGATAGGGACCTGCCTCGGTTTCTTCGCCGGATATGTCCGGGGCTGGGCAGACACGGTCATCCGTATCATTTCCGACGTCCTTTTCGTCATACCGATACTCTTTCTGCTCGTCTTCATCATCGAATACTTCCCGGTTGGAGCGGTCTGGATCATGGGTATCGTGATCGGAGTGCTCTCGTGGATGGGCACCGCCCGAACGGTGAGAGCTCAAGTTCTGACCCTGCGTGAAAGAGCATTCGTAAACATGGCTCGGGCATCTGGCGCCGGCACATGGCGGATCATCTTTGTCGAGTTGATGCCGAACCTCACGTCATACCTCGCGGCGAGCTTTGTACAAGCTGTTTCGGGCGGGATTCTGTTTTCGATTGGCTTGGAAGTCCTTGGATTAGGCCCCGCCAACTCGCAGACTTTGGGTTGGTCTATCTGGTGGGCGAACGACTACGGCGCAGTGCTGCGCGGATTCTGGTGGTGGTGGGGATCGCCTGTTGTGATCATCGTGATCATCTTCCTCGGACTCTTCCTGACGTCACTGGGTCTCGACCGCATCGCCAACCCGAGATTGCGAGGCACGTCGTGACATCAGCGAACGGCGACCCAGTCCTGAAGGTCAACGAACTGACCGTCGAATACGAGACGCCCCGCGGGATGTTGCGCGCGGCGGATAGGGTCTCATTTGAATTGCGTCCTGGGCAACGGTTCGGGCTCGTCGGCGAATCCGGGTCGGGAAAGACGACAACCGCATTGGCTTTGATGCGATTAACCCAACTTCCGGGGAGGATAGTCGACGGAGAAGTGCTGTTGGACGGCGTCGATTTGCTGGGTATTTCAGAAAACGAGATGCGCGAGGTGAGGTTGGCACAGATTTCCTACGTCCCGCAAGGCGCGATGAACTCGCTTAACCCGGTGATCAAAGTCGGCAATCAAATAGCCAACGGATTCAAAGACCACCTCGACAACATCGGCAGGTCAGAGATTTCAGAACGGATAGTCGAGGTTTTGCGTAGCGTGGGTCTAGATCCGGCGGTCTCTCGGATGTATCCACATGAACTGAGCGGCGGAATGAAACAACGCGTCGCCATCGCCATCGCGGTGTCGTTGGGCCCCAAGGTAATCATTGCGGACGAACCGACGAGCGCATTGGATGTTGTGGTGCAACGCGAGGTAATGCTCACCCTGCGCAAATTGCAGGAAGAGATCGGCGCGGCGGTTTTAATCGTCGGACACGACATGGGGCTGATGGCGCAGTTCGCGTCTCACGTCGGAGTTATGTATGCGGGGAAACTCGTGGAAGTCGGTCAAGTATTGGATATCTTCGACGATCCGTTCCACCCTTACACGCGAGCGTTGATTGCCAGCTTGCCATCTACGAGTCGACGTCACAGGTTGACCGGAATCCCCGGCCTGCCACCTGCCCTGCTCGAACTGCCGGGCGGATGTTCGTTCAACCCGCGCTGCGACAAGGTGATGGACGTTTGCAGGTCTACCGATCCGAATTACGACCAGATCCGAGAAGGACGATGGGCAAGCTGCCACCTCTACGCGGAGGCGGCAAATTGAGCTCAGTCTTGGAAGCCGACCACCTGACCCGCGTCTTCAGCCGCGGTCTGTTCAACAAAGTTGAGAACGTCGCCGTAAACGACATCAGCTTACGGATAGACGATGACAACCCGAGCATCACCGTCATAGCTGGCGAAAGCGGTAGTGGCAAGACAACTCTCGCTTCGATGCTGTTGGGATTCATGCGCCCTACGAGAGGGGAAATCCGATACGGGGGTCGTGAAATCCATTCGTTGAAGGGCAATGATTGGAGAGAATTCCGCCGTAACGTTCAACCGATATTTCAGGACCCGTTCGAAGTATTCAATCCGGTCTATCGCGTCGACCGGATTTTGACGCAACCGGCTGAGCTTTATCGCATTGGCGACTCTGAAGATGAGATTCGCGAGTTGGTTGAAGAGGCTCTCAGACAGGTGGGATTGAGGCCCGCTGAGACTTTGGGACGTTTCCCTCACCAGTTGAGCGGCGGTCAGCGCCAACGTATCACGGTTGCCCGAGCGTTCCTTTTGAAACCGAAGGTCATCGTTGCAGATGAACCTGTCTCGATGATCGATGCTTCGCTTAGGGCTACGGTTTTGGAGAGCCTTCGCGAGTTGAAGACTGAACTGGGTATTTCGATCATCTACATCACCCATGACCTCACCACCGCGTATCAAGTCGGCGATACGATCTACGTGCTATATCGGGGCTCAGTCGTTGAGGCTGGCAACGTAGAGAACGTGGTCCAAGATCCGTCCCACCCGTACACGCAACTATTGATGGGCTCGATCCCCGTCCCAGATCCCCGCGTACGGTGGGGTGAGAATCTGGCGGCGATCACAACCGCAGACGAGCGGGAGGTAATCGTGGAAGGTTGCGCCTTTGCGCCCCGTTGCCCGCATGCATTTGATCGCTGCGCGAACGATCCTCCCCATTTTCAGATGGAAGACGATCGAGCTGTGAAATGTTTCTTGCACGAAGACCGCCCCGTCACCAACCTAGATTCTCTGATGAACGCAGGCAAGGCTCTGGCAGACTAGGAATCGTCGCGTTTCGTGTTATCGTTCTAACCCGTATGTGAATGTCGTTCGAAAACATCCGAGCAATGGAGGTTCGTCACATGTTCAAACTGCATAGGTATCTCTCGATCGCTCTTTTGGCGGCCGTGATATCCGCCGTAGCGGCGATCGCTTGTACGCAAGAGACGATTGTTGTCCAAACCGTGGAAGTGCCGGTAGACCGCGAAGTACGCGTTGTCGAGACCGTCGTCGTCGAGAAAGAAACGATCATTGAAGGCGAGACCGTGGTTCAAACGGTCATCGTTGAGCGAGAGCGTGTCGTCGAAGGCCAGACGGTTGTCGAGACCGTAGTGGTTGAAAAAGAAGTCGTCGTCCAGCAAGAGGTTGCTGTGGAGGTCGAGAAAGTGGTCACTGCTACCGCCGAGCCGACAGCAACGCCGCCAGCGGCAGCTGGGACCGAAGGACTGCGAGATGTCGCGCGAGACCGAACTCTCGTTATCGCAATCGGCGGCCAACAACTTGACCCTGCAAATATGAACCTGTTGTCAGGTGGCGGATTGAGCCGAATCAGGACGTTCTCGAACAACTCCTGGCTCGAGTTCTTGTTCTACTTCGGACATCACGACGGTAAAGTCCGACCATGGTTGGCGAAAGACTGGCAGTATAACGACGCGAACGACGAAATCACCATCACGCTACGTGATGACGCTTACTGGTCCGACGGAACTCCGTTTACGGCCGAAGACGTCCGATACACATGGCAAGACTTGATAATCGACAACCCGTCGAGCGCGTTCCACTTCCGTCTTAAAGGCGCGGTTGAGAGTGTCGAAGCCCCGGACGACTACACCGTCAAGCTGAATCTGACGCGTCCTGACAAGCGCATATTCTTCATCCTCTTCCAAGAGAACTCTGAGGAGCAGCTGCCAGTGTTGCCCAAGCACATCTGGGAAGGCAAGGATCCAGAGACCTTCGAAAACGTCGACATCTCGCAAGGATGGCCCGTCGGCACCGGCGCATTCAAACTCGTGAAAGCCGCCCCCGAGGCTCTTATCTTCGACCGCGACGACAACTGGTGGGCCGCCAAAGCGGGCGTCGCACCGTTGCCCGCCGTTGAGCGCATCGTTTTCGCTCCATCAGGCGACGAGCAGTCGATTGCGCTGCGCTTGGCGCGCAACGAGATTGACCTCCAATTCACGTTCCAGCCCGGTCTATTCGAACTGACACGCGTCCGCAACCCGAAGGTCATCTCGTGGCAGGACGACCCGTTCATCCACGACCCCAACGGATGCATGATCTCGATGACGATGAACAACAAGGTCGCTCCTTTCGACGACCCCGCAGTCCGACGAGCGTTGAACTTCGCCATCGACAAGCAGTCCGTCGCCAACCTAGCCTTCGAAGGCACGACTGTACCGGTCGCCGTGCCGCTCGCAATCGGATTCCCTGGGCCTGCTGAATACTACGCGAAGATCAAGGACTTGATTGACGCCGACGGTACAGACCAGCACAACCCTGAAAAAGCGGCGGAAATCATGGAAGCGGCTGGTTACACCCGGAACGATGCCGGTTTCTGGACCGATTCAAGCGGCGAAGTCCTACAGATCGAACTGTGGAACCCGTCACCTGGGTACTGGAAGATGTCACGCGCCGGCACCGCCGTCGTTGAAAGTGCGCAACGCGCCGGATTCGACGCTGTCGAACGTCGAGGACTGACCGGTTTCTGGGGCAAACAGGCAGTTGGAGATCTGCCATCCTGGTTGACATGGCACTGCGGTAGCACTGTCGAACCGTACCAGACGTACGTCCACTGGCATTCGAACAACTCAGCCGACATCGGTGAAACCGTCGCGTACTTCCTCTCGGCACCTCGATACGAGAACCCTGAGTACGACGTAATCGTCGATCAAATGGGCGAGCTGGACGCATCGCCCGACAACGCAGAGTACGTCGCCCTCTTCCGGGACGCGACGGAAATCATCCTTCGCGACATGCCCGAGATCCAATTGGTCATCGATGGCCACATCAACGCCATGAACACCACCTATTGGACGGGCTGGCCAACCAGCCAGACGTCAGACCTTCGCTCAGAACGAATCTGGGCGGAGTTCTACCACGCGATCATCCGGCTGCAACCCGCAGGCGGATAGTCCACTAGTCGCTAAACGGCGATCACGCGAACAGGGCCCGCTTAAACGAGCGGGCCTTGTTTTTTTGCGACGGTTTCTGGTCGAAACTTTTTGGGCGGGCATCAATCACGAATCGCTGATATCTTACGAATTCATGCACTCGTTGTCGTATGCGCGACGCATGAAACATTTATTGCTCGATACTGCGACGTAACTCGTACATCTCGACAAAATGAAAAGGAGAATCGCAATGTTTAAGTTCCGCAAGTTGATCTCTATCGGCATATTGAGCATCGCTTTGTCCGTTGTCGCGGCGCTGGCATGCGCTTCCGAAACGATCGTCGTTCAGACTGTCGAAGTCCCAGTTGAACGAGAAGTCCGAGTCGTCGAAACGGTCGTCGTAGAGAAAGAGACGATTGTAGAAGGCGAGACGATCGTCCAGACCGTCATCGTTGAGAAAGAACGTGTTGTCGAGGGACAAACCGTTGTCGAGACTGTCGTCGTCGAAAAAGAGGTCGTCGTGCAGCAGGAAGTCGCCGTCGAGGTTGAACGAGTCGTCACTGCAACCGCCGAGCCCACGGCAACACCACCACCGGCCGCGGGGACAGAAGGCCTTCGCGACGTGCCACGCAACCGAACGCTCGTAATCGCCATCGGAGGTCAGCAACTAGCACCCGCGAACATGAACCTGCTCTCCGGCGGTGCACTGAGCCGCATCAGAGACTTCGCGAACCAAACTTGGCTCGAGTTCCCGTTCTACTACGGTCACCACAACGGCGAGGTTTATCCCTGGCTCGCCACAGACTGGCAATACAACGACACGTTCGACGAAGTGACCATCACATTCCGTGACGACGTCTACTGGTCAGACGGCACACCGTTCACTGCCGAAGACGTCCGTTACACGTGGCAAGACCTCATATTGGACAACCCGTCGAGCGCGTTCCACTTCCGCTTGAAGGGCGTGATCGAGAGCGTCGAAAAGGTCGACGACTACACGATTAAACTGCACCTGACGCAACCGGACCAGCGCATTTTCTTGGTCCTCTTCCAAGAGAACTCCGAAGAGCAGATGCCGGTATTGCCCAAACACATCTGGGAGGGCAAGGACCCGGAGACCTTTGAGAACATCGATATTCCGAACGGTTGGCCAGTCGGCACTGGCGCGTTCAAGCTGGTCAAAGCTGCGCCCGAGGCATTGATTTTCGACCGCGACGACAACTGGTGGGCCGCCAAAGCAGGCGTCGCGCCATTGCCACAGGTCGAACGCATCGTCTTTGCTCCAGCAGGTGATGAACAGTCGATAGCGCTTCGCATGGCAAATGACGATATCGATGTGCAGTTCACGTTCCAGGCCGGACTGTACGAACTGACACGCGTGCGCAACCCCAAGATCATATCGTTCCAAGACGAACCGTTCGGACTCGACCCCAACGGATGCATGATCTCGATGACGATGAACAACAAGGTGAAGCCCTTCGACGATCCAGCCGTACGGCGGGCATTGAACTACTCGATCGACAAGCAGTCGGTTAACAACCTCGCGTTCGAGGGTGCCGCGAATAATGTGGGTGTGCCTCTCGCGGTCACGTTCCCTGGTCCGGCGGAATACTACGAGAAGATTAAGGACCTCATCGATGCCGACGGCACTGAGCTCCATAACCCCGAAAAAGCCGCCGAGGTCATGGAAGCCGCTGGATACTCCAAAAACGAAGCAGGTTTCTGGACCGACGCCGACGGCGAAGTTCTCAACATCGAGCTTTGGAACCCGGCACCCGGTTACTTCATCATGTCCCGCTCCGGCACAGCGGTTGTTGAGAGCCTTCAGCGCGCCGGGTTCGACGCGGTCGAGCGTCGCGGTCTGACAGGATTCTGGGGCAAACAGGCTGTTGGCGACCTCCCGTCTTGGTTGACATGGCACTGCGGCAGCACCATCGAGCCATATCAGACTTACATCCATTGGCATTCCAGCAACTCTGCTGAAATCGGCGAAACTGTCGGATACTTCCTCTCGGCACCGCGCTACGAGAATCCCGAGTACGACGCGATCATCGACCAGATGGGCGCGATGCAGGCATCGCCGGACGATCCCGAATACATCGAATTGTTCCGTCAAGCCACGGAGATCATCCTCCGCGACATGCCGGAGATCCAATTGGCAGAGGACGGTATCATCAATGCCATGAACACCACCTACTGGACTGGGTGGCCGACGGGTGAGACTTCTGACTTCCCATCACACCGCGTTTGGGCTGCGTTCTACCAAGCCATCATCCGCCTGCAATCGACTGGCGAATAGGTTTACCGATACATCCCGATCGCGTATGACGCGCAGTGCCCACCTTCGCGAGTGGGCACTGTCGCGAATCGCTGTGGATACACTTATCGGTTGGCAACAGAATCGGTCAGGAGCGCGCGAAATTCCCCGACAATACGCGTCGCCAAAGTCCAACACATGTCCCAACTCGCCCGTCGCACAACATCCTTCGTCGCAACGGTATTCCTCGCAGGTTCTCTGACGTTCCTTGTGCCCCGTCTGCCGGCACTATGGACCGAATACGGTTCTTTTCCCAGCGCGGTTGACTTCGTGAATTGGTGGATGTGGGTTCTGCAGGGCGGCTTCGTAAGCGACAAGGTGACTCAAGCCGTGCCCTGGACTCTGGCGTTGATGGGGCTCGCGACTACGGTTTCGTTCATCCTCGGATCCGTCGCTGGCGCGCTCATGGCATCGCCCTTCGGGAAAATCGGACATCTCGCCCGTTGGGGTACACCTGCCGCGCTGACGATGTACGCAACGCCATATTTCATCTTCGGCATGATCCTGATTTGGCTATTCGTCTGGTTGGTGGAACTCTTCCCTACCGGTGGCGGCTACACCTTGGGCGAGACGCCTGAACTTACGTGGCATGGCATTCGGACGTTGCTTTGGCACGGCACATTGCCGATCCTCAGCATCATCCTCACTGGCACCGCGCACTGGCTAGTTCTGATGCGCGGCATGATGGTGACGGTCGAAGGTGAGGACTACGTCATCCAATCTCGCGCCATGGGCTTGAAAGATTGGCGCATCTTCTCGTGGTACCGCATGAGGAACTGCGCATTGCCGCAGTTCACACAGCTCTTCCTCAGCATGGGCATTATCTTCACCGGCGCGGTGATGGTAGAGATCGTATTCGCCTACCCCGGAATCGGCTACCTGTTGCAACAAGGCATCCTCGGCAACGACTCCAACACCGTCCAATCCATCGTAATCACCACCGCGATCATTTTCGCGGTACTGCTGGCAGCGATGGAAACGGTCTACCCGTTAATCGACCGGCGGATCGGACGCGTCTGATCACCAGAGCAATGAAGCCGCGAAGCGCTACGGTTCGACCAAAATCTCCTTGTCGTATCTGGCCCGCAACCAGATGTCGCCGTTGATCGCGTCAACTCCTACGACTCCATAACCGAAGGGGACGCGATAAGGCTCCGGATCATCAGGGAACGTGCCGCCGACTTGGATCGCCCAAATCTGCCTTTGCATTCGCGGCGAATCCGGCGAGTAGAGGTCTGATTTCGTCAGTTCCTGCAGATAGCTGAGGCGCATTCTACCAACACGTATCCGGATCTGATCGTATCCGGCAAATTCGATGTCCTCGATGACCTCTGCCAACGATGCTTTGGCAATCTCGATCGCGTTGGATTCTGATAGCGGCGGATCTGGGTCAAGCGTCGGGATCGGTTCTGCAGATTCGCTACACGCCACAATCGTCAACGCCAAAGCCAACCACAACGCATGAACGAATTTCCACGCCCGTCTATCGGTTCGTGCTCGGGAAATCACCGACCCAAACCGAAACATCAGCTGTATACCGGAATCGAGCCGACCTTCCGGACGATGTCTTTGGTGCCGACGAGGTGCTTGCCCAATCCCAGGTCCTTAGCATCCATCCCCATCGCCAAGCCGAGCAGCTGCGGCAGATGGATTATCGGGAGGTCGGCTTTGCCCCGCTTGTTCTGGCGGCGCGCCTTTGGTTGGTAGCCGTCCAAGTTGAGGTGACACAAAGGACATGGCGTAACCATCGCGTCAGCGCCCAATTCGCTGGCGGTGCCGGTGTGATTGGCCACCATACGCAAAGAGTTGCGTTGGTTGATCAGCAATATTGGGAAGCCGCAACAAGCGGTCTTGCCCGGAAAGTCGATCACATTGCCGCCGACGGCTTCGATCACCGTCTCCAAAGATGTTTGGCGTTCCGGATTTTCGTCGAATCCCAACGCATCGGAAGGCCGAACGATGTAACAACCGTAGAACGGCGCAAGATTAACGCCGGACAACTCTTTCACGAACGTCTTTTTCAACGTCTCGACGCCGATATCCTCAACGAGCACCCATAGCAGATGCTTCACTGTCGTTTTGCCGCTGTAGGACAATCCCTCTTCCGCGAGATGACCGTTGATCTCCTCGAGATAGTCGGCGTCGCGTCGAACTCGGCGATCTGCTTGCGCGATCACCCCTTGACACGTCGAACAGATCGTCAAAACCGGCAATCCAAGTTGCTCTGCCATTGCCAAAGTTCGTATGTTCAGGATGTCGCCGAGTTTCTGGTCTTTCTCTTGGAGCACACCCGCGCCAGTGCATGACGCGCCCGTCAACTCAACCCATTCGATGCCGAGTCGGTCCATCACTGCGATCGCCGAATCGAATAGCTCAGGGCCAGCGCCTCGCGCTACACAACCTGGATAGAAGGCGAATTTCATGACTCCCGCTCGCTCTCTACGCGATCGAAGATTCGAGTTATCTTCTCCTTGTCGTCCGCTTTATGCGGCACGATGGGGGGCATTTTTCCTCTGATCGCCGATTTGATACCGATCTCCGCTAGGTCAATCAACCTCGGCACATTTGTGTAGCCTGCCGACTCGACAGCCAAACGCGCCTCGTCCAAGCGCCCATGCTTCTTCACTGACTTGTTGAAAGATTCGGTGTGTCGATAGCCGGAAGTGTTTGTATTGCCAGCTTGGATCGCCATTTCGCGCATCTCCATGATGCGATCCATCGGTGCCACGTCTTTCGGACATACCTCCACACACTTGAAACACCGCGTGCAATCCCAAATCCCGCCGTCGACGTCATTAAGCTCCGCCAGCCGTTCGTCGCGCTGATCATCACGCGGATCTTCGACGAAACGCCAAGCTTTCGCCAACGCTGCGGGACCAATGAAGGCCTCATCCACTTCCAACACCGTGCAGTCCGATACACAGGCACCACACATGATGCAATTCATTGCGGTCAGCAGATTGACCATCGAATCGTCGCTCGCCACGAACTCGCCTTGCTCGGGCACCGAATCAGGTTGTAAGTAAGGATCGACTTGCCGCACTTTGTCGAAGAAGGTATCCAGCGTGACCACCAGATCCTTGATAACCGCTTGATTGCCCATCGGCTCGACGACGATCGTTTCGCCCTCTTCGGCGACATCAACGATCCTTGTCTTGCAAACGAGCTTGGCGTCGCCGTTGACTCTCATTCCGCACGAGCCGCATATAGAAGCTCGGCAGGCACAACGCAACGCCAAAGTGCCGTCCACCTCTTCGCGGATTTGTATCAATGCGTCAAGCACTGTGGCGCTCGGATGGACCTCAAGTTCAAACTCATCCCATCTGCGTTGACCCTCGCCCATCGTTTCAGGGTCGTACCGGCTCACTTTTAGCTTCGATTGCATCAATAGACCCTCTTGACCGGTTCCCACTTGGTGATCGTGACGGGCGAAGTCTCAACTCGAACGCCGTCCTCGTTGTCGAGATCTTGATACGCAAGAGTATGCTTCAACCAGTTCTCGTCGTCGCGTTCCGTGATGTCAGTCCGAAAATGCGCACCCCTGCTCTCTTTGCGCGCCAGCGCGCTATGCACGATCGCATTCGCTACGTCCGCCATAAACTCCATTTCCAATGTGAAAATGAGGTCCGTGTTGAACACCTTGCCTTTGTTCTGCACCGACATCTTTGGCACACGCTCGCCAACGTCGCCTATCGCCGCCTTCGCACCTTCCATTGACGATTGATCGCGGAAAACACCGATGCCCTTGGTCATCTCGTTCGCCATGTAATTGCGGATCGATGCCCAATTCTCGTTCGGCTCACGATCCAATAACGATTGCATGCGTGCCTTCGCGGCGTTGATGTGTTCATCCGAACCCGAACCCTCGTCAACTGACTTCACATAATCCGAGGCGTGAACCGCGGAGCGTCGACCGAATACGACCGTGTCGAGCAACGAGTTCGCGCCCAATCTGTTCGCGCCGTGAACGCTTACATTCGCGCACTCCCCTGCCGCGTACAAACCGGGAACGACTGTGGCACCATCCACATCCGTTTTCACGCCGCCCATGATGTAGTGCACCCCGGGACGAACCGGAACCGGTTGCTCGGCTAAATCGACACCCAGGAACTCGACGGCCACCTCCTGCAAGTAACCAAGCCTATCTTCGATGAATTCGCGTCCCAAATGCCGCAGGTCCAGCAACACATTGCCATCCACTCCTCGCCCCTCGTTGATCTCGGTCTGCTCGGCGCGCGAAACGACGTCTCTTGACGCAAGTTCCTCATATTGGGGAGCGTATTCCAACATGAACCGGTCGCCTTTGGAGTTCAGCAGATGAGCGCCTTCACCCCTCGCCGCTTCCGAGAGCAATATCCCCGTTCGCGCGAGCGTGGTCGGATGGTACTGGACCATCTCCATATCCATCATCGGTACCCCTGCCCGCCAAGCAAGCGCGAGACCATCGCCGGTACAGATGATGGCGTTCGTCGAAGGTTCGAATACGCGTCCCGCGCCACCCGCGGCCATGATGACCGACTTAGCCCAGATCGAGTGCAATTCGCCGGTCTTGATGTCTAGAGCAACAACCCCGACGCAGCGACCGTCTTCGATGATCAAATCGGCTACGAACCACTCTTCGTAAACATTCAACCCGTATCGTAGGGCTTGCTCGTAGAGCACGTGGAGGATTGCTGACCCGGTGATAGCGCCGACAAAGAACGTCCGCGCCACAAGCTGGCCGCCAAACCGCCTCGTACCCAGCCGACCATCGTCGCCACGGCTGAAGATTACGCCCATCCGCTCGAGCTCGATCACCGCATCACCGGCTTCCGTCGACATGATTTCGACGGCGTCTTGGTCTGCGAGATAGTCACTGCCCTTTATCGTGTCCAGGGCGTGACCTTCCCAATCGTCTCCTCGGTCCGTTAGCGGAGCATTGATCCCACCCTGTGCCGCGTTCGAATGGCTCCGCACCGGATGGACCTTGCTAATCACCGCAACGTCTAACCCGAGGCGCGTCGCTTCGACAGCAGCGCGTAACCCAGCCAATCCAGCACCGATGATCAATACATCGTGCTTAAACATCCGTACTCCTTGCGTCGTCGAGAATGTCGGAAGCACGGGTGACCGCCGCGATCGTCAGCGCGTCATCGATATCGCCGTTCATGCACATTCGCCGCAAATCACCGACGGTCGTTTCGACAACCATGATGTCCTCAAGTTTATCCTGCGGCAAAGGGTCGAATTCCAGATCAGTCGCCACGAACCCGTGACAGTACTCTTCGCTGTAACCCGATACCGGGACGAACCCGCCGATGGCTGTGAACCGCGAAGCTCGGTATCCCGTCTCTTCCCGAAGTTCACGATCCGCGGTTACCTCCGGAGCCTCATCGCCGTCGCGCGTACCGGATGGTAGCTCCAATGTGTAACAACCCTGCGCCGCTCTCCACTGTTTAACCAACAAAACGGTGCCGCGATCGGTTATTGGGATCATCACCGCCGAGCCGGGATGCACGATGATCTCCTTTTTCGATGGCGTGCGATTTCCCAATTTCAACGTGTCGACGCGAAGCGTGATTTTCTCGCCTTGAAAAATCGTCTCGGATGCGAGCCGTTCAGTTTTGAGCGGCTGGGACCCCTCGTTCGAAACCATCAAGCGCCCGAACCCTCGCCGCGGCGGACCGCACCTATTCGCATACCCAAACGATGCGATAAACCCTCCCAAAACGCGCTTTTCGGGCCTTTCCGCAGAAATCTCGCATGCCGTTCGCTGCGGGATATTCGCACCGTCGATCTATCTTGCATCGACCGGCTTATGTAACCGTCGACCGTCAGAGCCGCGTCCGAGGTAGTGCTCAAGGTAAGCCTGAGCACGCTGCTCGAATTCAGGACGACACCACCAAACTGGCTCATGTGACCTGCAACCGGTTTGAGCAAAAAAACCTGAGAACTCGGATCGATCACCGGGCCACCCAGTTGCAGCGTGTATCCCGTCGATCCCGTAGAAGTAGCTACGATCACCCCATCTCCTCGATACGTCGATAGCTCGACGCCATCGACCATCGCCTCAACCTCGATAACCCGGAACTCCGCTCCCCGATGGACGGCGACGTCGTTTAACGCGTGCATAGATCCCAATTCATCGCCGTCCAGCGTTGCGCGCAGCATGGTGCGATCATCGATCCGCCCATTGCCGTCCAGATACCACTCGATCTCATCGAGAGCATTTTCGGAGTCGATTTCGCTCATGAAGCCCACACGACCCATGTTGACACCCAGAACCGGTATCCCATGCAACGAAGCGGCGTGCATCCCCCGCAGGATCGTACCGTCGCCTCCAACCGTGATTATCAAGTCCGTGTGCCGCAATCTGTCGTCCGCCTCTTCGTGGGCCAACGTCATTTCATTCGCGAGCCAAGACGTGCAACGAGCAGCATATTTCTTGGCGATCTCCTCTGCCAGGTCTGCGGCGTGCGGCAAGAGGCTATGATGTGCGATGCAGACCGTGTTATAGCTGCTCACGTCATTTCACCATCTGATGGTTTTCGGAGCCTGGGCGAACGACTCCGTCGGTCAAATAATCGTCAGAGAATGGTCGACTACCTCTAGCACCAGCCAAGGGATAACCCCAAACAAGATGGCACCCGCCACTCCGATGCTAACTGCTGCCAATTCCCCAACGCCGGGACGTATCGGTTCTTCGTCTTCCGATTGCCCGAACATTATCAAACCTACAACCCGCAGGTAGTAGTAGGCGGCAATCACTGTGTTGACAACCGCCACGACCGCGAGCCAAACCAGACCTTGATCCACCGCCGTGCTGAAGATTACGGCCTTCGCCATGAAACCAACGGTTGGTGGCATTCCCAGCAGCGAAAGCA
Source organism: Dehalococcoidia bacterium (assembly GCA_965207515.1). Lineage (GTDB taxonomy): Bacteria > Chloroflexota > Dehalococcoidia > Lucifugimonadales > Lucifugimonadaceae > Bin127. The sequence continues at coordinate 1,114,638 of OZ242286.1, forward strand.
GACCGATAACCATCAAAACAGCGAGTGCTGGCGACCGTTTCAACATTCCGTTCAAACCCGCCAATGTGTCGTTGCCCGTTCGATGCACTATAGCCGTGAAAGAGAGGAAAACCGCGAGGTTGGTGAACGCATATCCGGCGAGATAGTACATCACGCTCTGCGGACCTGAACTCGGACTTTCCGTGGATGACGCCACCGACACCGCCGCGAAACCGACCATGATGTATCCGGCTTGCGCAATTGTCGAGTAAGCCAACAATCTTTTGACGTTGGTTTGGGACAAAGCCAACAAGTTGCCAGCCGTCATGCTCACCGTCGCGATCAAAGCGAACAATATCTGCCAGTCCTGCGCGATCGCTTCAAATCCAGCCATCGAATAAAGGATTCGCATCAATACGGCAAACGCAGAGGCTTTTGATGCGACCGATAAGAATGCCGCCACCGGCGTAGGTGCACCCTGATAGACATCGGGCACCCACATGTGCCATGGAGCGATCGCCATTTTGAATCCGAAACCGGCAACGATCAGCAAAACCGCGAGCATGACAGCCAGCGACCCGAACGGTACGCCCGTCTCGAACGGTACCGATGCTAGCCGGGCGACAATTTCGTCGATACGGGTCGCCCCGGTGTATCCGTAGAGGAACACCAATCCGAAGAGCAGCAAAGCCGTCGAAAGTGCGGAAAGAATCAAGAACTTCGCGCCGGCTTCGATCGAAAAACCATCTCTTCTCAATGCCGCTAGTGCGACCGCGGGCAATGCAGTGGTCTCCAAGGCGACGTAGATCGTGATCAATTCGCTCGCGCCAACGAGCAACATCATCCCCGCCGCCGCCGTCAGCAGCAGAGTGAAGAACTCGCCGAGCGAGTCTTTGAACTGCTGCAGATATGGGACCGATGCCAACATCACGATGGCCGACGAACCCACGATCAGGAACTGGAAGAAAAGTGCGAAACGATCTGCGGTGAACGTTCCGTAAACCACTGGATCCGACGTCGAATCGCCGACCCATCCGAACCAGAGGTTCAACGTCAACAATGCGGGTATCGCGGTGCCGATGATCGCGATCCATGAAATGGCCCGTTTACTGCCCCATCGCCGTCCTCCAGGCAGTTTCTCCGCAAGCATCGCGTCAGCCGACAGCACGACCAACGCCAATGCTGCCATCGCTATGACGGGCGATAACGCCCAGTAATCCTGAGCGTTCACTATCGCAAAATCCCTTCAATTCCGATCTTGAATACATCGACGACCGTCTTCGGCCATATGCCGATCACAAAGATGGGGATCGTGAGAACAAGGATCGGAATCAAGTCCAACGGTTCGGCATCGGTCAACTCTTCATACTTTTCATTCGGTATCCCACCTTCGGGTGGCCTCGAACCGAAGAACGTCCGTTGGATCATCCAAAGGACGTATCCCGCTGCAAGCACAACGCCGAATGCGGAGATGCTCGCTGCCCACGGCCACACAGGGAACGAGTTCAGGAACACCATGATCTCGGAAACAAATCCAGACAGCGCCGGCAATCCAAGCGAAGCTAATCCTGCGATGAAGAAGAATATGCCGATCACCGGCATTCGTCTCCACAGTCCACCCAGATGCGGGATATGGCGAGTATGGGTTCGGTCGTAAGCCATTCCCACCATCAAGAACGCAAGTCCGGTAATCGTACCGTGTGTGAACATCTGCAACGCCGCGCCGTTGACCCCACCCAACTGATGCGCCGCGGTCCCACCGCCGATCGCGGTCAAGCCGAGCAACACGAAACCCATGTGGCTCACCGATGAATAAGCGATCAGACGCTTCATATCGGTCTGACGAATTGTCACGATGGCTCCGTAGACGACGCTCACGGCGGCCACCACAGACAGGAATCCAGCGGCATCATGAACCGTAAAGCCGTTAGTTTCTTGGAAGAATCCGATGTTGATGCGGATCATCCCGTAGCCCGCCATCTTTAGCAATACACCTGCCAACATTACGCTGACAGCGGTCGGCGCGTCGGTATGTGCGTCTGGCAACCAGTTGTGGAGCGGCCAGACTGGAAGTTTCACGGCGAACGCGACTAGGAAAAACGCAAAAATCAGTGACGCTGGCGCAATCAGGTTGACGCCCGCAATCTGATCGGCGATCCCTGCGATTCCGAGCTCGGGGACAGGCACCATAGTCAGAGTCTCAACGGCGCCTGACAGGTATACGGCAAATATGCCGACGAACATGAACGCGCCGCCTGCGAGCGTAAACAACACGAATTTCATCGCTGAGTAGCGCGGGCGACCTGATCCCCAAACGGAGATGAGCATGAACATCGGGATCACTTCAAATTCGAAGAAGACAAAGAACAGCAACAGGTCCAGGCTGACGAAAACACCCATGACAGCCGCTTCAAGTAGAAGCAACCACATGAAGTACTCGGATACGCGCAGATCGATGTTGCGGGACGCGAACGCCGCAGCCATGCCCAAGATACCCGTCAATAGAACTAGAGGCGCGCTGAGACCGTCAACACCCAAAAGATATGAAGATTTGATTGTCTGTGCTGATAGCCACGTCAGATGGTCAACCATCTGAACGCCGCCGGCATCTCGGTCGTAAAGAAGGAACACCGCAAGCGATAAAACAAACGCGGCGACGGTGCTGAGGATCGCGAACCAACGCACGATCCGATCATCGAGTTTCAAAGGTTTGACGATCAGAATGATCAGCGCCGCCGACGCGGGCAGAAACACCGTAACTGTCAATATGCCGTTGAATTCACTCATCACGGAAGCACACTGAACCTTACTGGGCCACCACCACGAAAACGATGATTGCGATGACCAGACCGACTACAGACACGATGCCATAGGTCTGCACTTGCCCGTCTTGGACCTTGGTCAATGCTCTGCCCGCTCGATCCGTCCATCTGTAAAGCTGGATGTTCACATTGTCGAAACCGACGATGTCCAACTTGTCAGTGAGCATGGCGACATACCCGTAGAAACCGCGCGACACGATCCAGTCTTCATACAACTCGTCAACGAAGTATTTGCGCGCGAACAATTTCCGTATCGGTCCAACAAGCCGGGTCACCCCGTCGGAAATCGGCAGGCGTTTCGTGAACAACGCCCACGCTAGCGCCACTCCTGCCACGGCCAAAACGGTGGACACACCCGCGATCAAGAAATCGAATTTCGGTTCAGATCCCGCATGAATTTGCGCGTCGTGGTCTGGGAACACGGTCGTGTTCTCAGCAACGACGAATGTTGAGAAGGCATGCTTGTCAACGATACCCAGGCCGACGACCGGATTGGTGAAGAATCCTGCGAAGATCGCCAAGAAAGCGAGTATCGATATCGGAACGATCATCGTGTAAGGCGATTCGCCTAGATGCACGTGCTCCAATCCTTCTGGTGCTTCCTCGCCGGCAGCTTCGATGTCCTCCCGTTCCTTGTCTCCGCCGCCGCGGAACTCGCCGTGGAAAGTCTTAAACACCGCCCGGAACATGTAGAACGCGGTCATCAACGCAGCGATCAAACCCATCGCCAGAGCGACTACGGCAATGGTCGAATCGGTATGCGCAGCGTGCGCCAGTATCTCATCCTTGGACCAGAATCCCGATAACGGCACGATGCCGGCGAGCGACAAACTGGCGATGACCATTGCCCAATATGTGACCTTCATGTGATCGCGAAGGCCGCCGAGGTAGTTCATGTTGAACGTGCCTCCGGCGTGGTGTACCGATCCTGCGGCGAGGAACAGGCAGGCTTTGAAAAAAGCATGGGTGAAGAGGTGGAAAACCGCCGCACCATAGGCACCGATGCCTAGAGCGAACATCATGTAACCGAGTTGACTGACTGTCGAATATGCCAACACCCGCTTGATGTCATCCGCAACCAATGCCATTGACGCCGCGAACACGGCCGTGATCGCACCGACCAAAGTGACGAGGAACATGATGTCGCTGTGCTCGAATAACGGGAAGAAACGAGCAACCAGGAACACTCCCGCTGTCACCATGGTCGCCGAGTGGATGAGCGCGGATACCGATGTCGGACCTTCCATCGCGTCTGGCAACCAAGAATGCAACGGGAATTGCGCGGACTTACCGATGGCTCCCAATAGGAATCCCAAAGCGACCCATGACGCAACCGAAACAGCCATCAAACCGCCCGCGATCGCACCGTACATCGCTTCAATGTCGAGCCAAGACGGATCAACCGAGTATAGGTAAAGGATCGCGAGCAAAAATCCGAAGTCTCCGAAGCGCGTCATGAGGAACGCCTTCTTCGCCGCCGCCGCCGCAGATGGCCGGTTCATCCAGAAACCTATCAATAGATAGGACGAAATACCGACGAGTTCCCAGAAGACAAAGAGCTGGATAACGCTTCGCGCTGTGACCAAACCCAACATTGACGCAGTGAATAGCGCCATGTAGCTGAAATAACGCGTGTAGCCGTCGTCGCCGTGCATGTAACCAACGCCGTAGATCTGCACAAGCAGACTTACGCCGCTGACGACGACCAGCATGATCGCCGTCAATTGGTCGAGCATCATCCCAAACGAGAGGTCGACGCCTCCTATCGCCATCCAACTGTGCATCTCGAATTGTTGTGCGCCGTCGGATGCGACTTTGATCAGCGCGAGCAAAGACAGAATGAAAGAAACCCCGACGGCCGCAACTGTCAGCCAAGCCGCTAAATCAGATTGCCTACCAGTGAAACGGAATGACGGAATTGAGTATTCCGGTAGCCACCGGATGACCGCCCCGTTGACAACGAACGTGAGCGCGGGCAGCGCGACTATCAGCCATATTGTCAGTTCTGAAGCCAAATCGACTTTCGCTTAGAGTTTTCTGAGAATCTCATCGGCAACATGTTCCCTGCCTTTGGGAACCATCACGATGAACGGCACATCTTCGGCCCAATCCAAAATGTCGCCAACTGGAAGAATCTTTGCCGGTAATCCCTCGCCGTCAAGCAGATTTTTCCAACTCTCGGCGATCCGCAAGGTCCGCGTTCTTTTGTATTCAACCCACATTTCAGTTCTTCATTTCCGCCGCATCGGTGATCTCGACCGAATTCTTTGCCCGATAGAACGCGAACACCAATGCGAGCGCCAATGCTGTTTCTGCGGCCGCGATCGATATCACGAACACAGCGAACATGTGACCTGTCAACGCAGACCGAATGGCGCTCTCGGTGATATCACCGTTCGCACCGATCAGCGCTGCCGGCGCCGTGAACCGCGAAAACCCTATCGCCGCGACTAATACCCCGTTAAACATCAGTTCCAGCGACATGATCACAGCGATGATGTTGCGGCGCGCCAACACGCCGAACAACCCAATCGAAAAGAGCGCGCCCGCAACGACGAGCACCATCTCCAGCGTCATGCCGCGTCATCCTCCCGTCGGCCCCTGATGACGATCAGCGCGCCGATCAAGGCGGCGATTAAAAGCAATCCCAGAGTTTCAAAAGGCAAAACGAATTCACGAATCAACGACGGTCCGATGTGTGACGAGCCGTCGACCAACACCCCGCCGCGTGCGCCTTCAACACCAACATCAACCGCTGATATCGTCGCATCATCAGAGTCGTACGATGTGACTTCGTAGTTGCCAGTCAGCCCGGCAACGGCGGTTGGATCGGTGACCTCGTCGATCATGGTCCAATCCGTGTTGTATGAAACTAAGATGATCGAAGCGAGAAGCAGGACTGCGGCAATCGCCGAAACCAAACGGTTTTGCGAAAGGGTGCCCGCATTGGCCAAGTCGCCTATAAACATCACCGCGAACGCGATCAAAATCGAGATGGCGCCTACGTAAACCAGTACCTGCACAACACCGATGAATTCAGCGTTGAGAATGAAATAGATGGATGCGACACCGATGAACGACATCGCCAACGCCATCACCGCTCGCACGAGATCGCGCTGCGTGACGACTATGATCGCAGATGCGATAGTGACCGCTGAAGCGACGTAAAATGCGATCGTCTCAAAGATCCCTGGATCGAAGGCCCCGCTCATCGCTCCTCGACCCAACGCTGGTCTAACGTCTCTTGATCCGGCATCTCGTGTCGACCGACTTGCTCGTGCTCATCTTCAGCACCGTCGCGGAACGGATCGTAATCCCGCTCCTCGAACTGCGGACGGAACCACGAGCTCGGCTGCTTCAAGGCTTGGCGCAGTTCATCGACCGGGATCACCAAAGCGTCGCGTTGGTATTTGCTCCTCTCGAAGCGGCTGCCCATGTGCAACGCGTCATAAGGGCAAGCCTCAACGCAAAGTCCGCAGAACATGCATCGACCGATGTCAATGTCGAATACGTCAATCGCGTAGCTCTCACCTTCCTGGACGTCGAACCCACCGGGGCTAGTCACGATCTCGATTATCCCCAAAGGACAGTACTTGGCACACGACGCGCATCCTGTACATCTGTCTTCGTACCAAGAGAATTCGTTGCCGCGAAAACGTCGATTCTGAGGGATGTTCACAGGCACCGAATACATGCTCATCGCAGCTTTGGCGGCGGTCACAGGTTTAGTAGCTACCAAACCCATCGGCGACTCACCTTCGTTCTTCGCCGCGCCGACGACTCCGACCTTACGGTTCGGATATTGGATCGTGAATGGCGTCTTGAGGGCGTTCCTCAAAGTCACTCGCATCGCCTTGAGTAATCCGAGGCCGATCATCGCGTCGCACCTCCCGTGTAAGTTACTTCGTCCGGAATCTCATTGGTAGCGACCGGATAGGTTGTGTTTCCTTCTTCCGGTTGCGGTCTCGTGTAATCGCTTGGTCGCAACAGCTTGCCGACCAACCAAATCGACACGAAGAATACGACCCAGTTGATACCCGCCATCATCCACAACTGCGTGTAGGTCGGTTCGGGCCAGATCGCGATCAATACCCCCGTCACGAAGATGTTGATCAACGTCAGTTCAAACAAACCTTTCCAAGCCAGAGACAGTATCTGGTCCACCCGCAGCCGCGGCCAAGAGAAGCGCATCCACATTATGAACAACAAAACGAGAACAGTCTTACCCGCAAACCAGATCTGCGAGGGTATCGGCTCCCAGCCGCGCCAACCACCAAGGAACAACGTGACTATCAGCATTGAAGCAACGATCGTCGCCAAGAATTCAGCCAAGAAGAAAATCCCGAACTTCATGCTGCTGTAATCGTTGAGATACCCCGCTGCGAGTTCCGATTCCGCTTCGATGAGGTCGAAAGGCGTGCGGCTAGTTTCAGCCTGCGCGGCGATCAAAAACACGAATATGCCTAAGGGTTGCACCAAGATGAACGGCACATCTTGCGCGTCCACTATCTTCCCCAATGACATCGATCCCGCGATCATCAATACACCGATCAATGACAACGCCATCGGTATCTCGTAACTGATCAGCATCGCCACCGAACGCATTCCAGCGAATATCGCAATCCGGTTGCCTGACGCCCAAGATGCCAGAACAACGGATATACCGGACAACGATGTGACCGCGATTACAAACAAGATCCCGACATTAAGGTCGACCACGAACGTCCCCAAACCGAAGGGGATGACCGACAGGACCATCAAAACCGGAACTACCATCAATATCGGCGCCAAGTTGAACAACCACCGATCAGCTTCGTCGGGAACGATATCTTCCTTGAATAGCGTCTTGATCGCGTCGGCCACGGAGGTGAACATCCCGAACGGTCCCCAGCGATTGGGCCCCGTTCGGTTTTGAATTCGTCCCAGTATGCGACGTTCGCCCCAGATGTAAACAATCACCGAACCTAATGCGGCGTTGATCACGACGTTGATGATGATGAAAGCCGTGATGGCGAATGCGAGCCATTCCAGACCCGAAGGCAAAATGGCCGTATCGTAACCCCTCGACGCGCACCCATCGCTACCGCCCGCGAGATAGCAGTAGATGTTACGGAACAGTGAGTTGTCCAGAAACGGCGAGTTCAACGATCCACCTCGCCCATGTTTATGTCGACGCTGCCGAAACTGACGAACATGTCTGCCAAGAGTTCGCCGACAAGCATATCCCGCAGTAACGTCAGGTTGATAAGCGACGGCGCCCGTACGTGACATCGATACGGAGAGATCGATCCATCGCTAACCAAGTAGAAACCTAATTCACCCTTTGAATGTTCGATTGCCGCGTACGCGTCACCCACGGGCGGTCTGAGGAGCCATGGAACATCGTCGTGATGAGGGCGCACCGGACCCGGCTCAATCAATTTCTCGCACTGTCGAACGATCTTGATGCTCTCGCGCATCTCTTGCACGCGGACCCAGTACCGAGCAAAATTGTCCCCGGCGGTATGTAGCGGACGATCGAAGGTAACTTGGTCGTAGTAGTCGTACGGCGCTCGATGTCGCAGATCCCAGTCAACGCCGGCGGCACGTAGCATCGGGCCAGTGATAGAGGCATCAATCATCTGCTCAGGCGTGAGGACTGAAACCCCTTTCGTGCGCGAAAAGATAATGTCGTTGTCAGTCAGCAACTCATCCAAGTCGTCGATGCGCGGCGGCAATTCATCAAGCAATCGGTCCATCGCAGGCCAGAACTCTTCAGGTGCATCCATAAACACGCCGCCGGGACGCAGGTAAGAGTTCGTGATCCTAGCTCCGCAAAGCATCTCGAACAGATCGAGTATCTTTTCACGCTCCCGCATTGTATAGATCAGCGGAGTGCCCCACGCGCCGAGGTCCTGTATCAAGAACCCGACGGCGACAAGATGGCTTGCGATCCGTTGCAACTCAGACGCGATCATCCGCAGCCAGACGCCCCTAGGCGAAGGTTCAACACCGCCAAGTTTCTCGACGGCCAACATGTACGCCTGATTATTGAGCATCGAACCGACATAATCCATGCGGTCGGTCAACGTCACTACCTGAACGTAGGTGCGTTCTTCGGCGAGTTTCTCCGACCCACGGTGTAGATAACCGAAGATCGGTTCGACATCGATAATCTCCTCACCATCAAACGTCACGCGCATTCGGAACACGCCATGCGTCGACGGGTGTTGCGGCCCCAAATTAACCGTGATCGGTTCGGTGCGGACCTGGGTCGTCACTACTCCTGCCCACCATCGATCTCTGATGCCAACGCGCTCGGTGTTCGGCGCTCCGCCTCCGGCACGATCGATTGCTCATAGGTCGCGAAATCTTTGCGCAGCGGATGGCCTGGGAAGCCTTCCCACAACATAATTCGCTTGTGGTTTGGATGGCCCTCAAAGATGATGCCCATCAGATCCCAAACTTCGCGTTCCTGCAAGTCCGCGCCGCGCCAAATTCCAACCACGCTCGGTATACGCGCCTCATCTCGACCGAAACCGCATTGCGATTTAACAACCGCCGTGGCGTTTCTAGTCAGCGAGGTCAGATGGTAAACGACCTCAAAATAGGAGATGTAATCAACGGCCGTCACGCTGCTCAGCAGCTCAAAACAGAACTCCTCGTCGTCGCGTAGAAGTAGCATTACCTCTGGAACGGATTCAGGTCGTATCCAGACGTCGGTTCCCTTGGCGTCTACCACTGATCCTGGCAAAGAATCGACGATCGCGTCCGCCAGTTTCGCACCATCCCACGCTCTGCTCATGAGCCACCTGCGGGGTTTTCCAATAAGGAGTAACGGCGTATCTTGTCGTGCAGCTGCATGATCCCGTAAAGCAGCGCGTCGGGCCGCGGCGGGCATCCCGGAACATAAACATCGACCGGCACGATGTGGTTGACACCGGGAACGACTGAATAAGACTGGTAGTACGGACCGCCGCTCGTTGCACACACCCCCATCGAGATCACCCACTTGGGCTCTGCCATCTGCTCGTACAACCTGCGAAGCGGCACCGCCATCTTCCAAGTCACGGTACCAGCTACGATCATCAGGTCCGCTTGCCTAGGTGTCGCACGAAAAGCCTCCATGCCGAATCGGGAGATGTCGAAACGACCCATCGCCGAGGCGATCATTTCAAAGGCGCAACATGCCAACCCGAATTGCAGTGGGAACAGGGAAGATTTTCGAGCCCAGTTGAGGAGGTAGTCGACGGAAGTCACGATGACGTTGCGCGAGTGGTCATCGTCCATGTGGATTATCGGCTCGGGCAATGGACTGAGGCGCGTGGCCTTCATCAGGTTGACCTCGTCACCCTCGTCGCGGTCCAAATCCCACGTGACGTTGAATAGCGGGTTCCGCGGATCGTGCCCCATGGGAACGCCGTAGGCGGTTTCGATGTCGGAGGTCAATTGTTGGTGCTCCGTGTCCATTCGAGCGCGCCCTTTCGCCACGCGTAGAGGTAACCCACCGTGACCACAACCAAGAATACCAGCACAGCTAAGAAGGCGATAACCCCGAATTGCTTCGATAACACTCCGTACTTGATTGCCCACGGAAACAGTAAGACCGTTTCCACATCGAATACGACGAAGAGAATCGCGTAGTAGTAGTAGCGGATGTTGAACAACCTCGGTTTCGGACTGAAAGGCCGTAGTCCGCTCTCATAGGAAGTCCGCTTAACCACGGACGTTTGGCTCGGCCGAACCCGAACGAACTGCGCTGCGTAAGAAAGCAGCAGCATGCCGATCGGTACACCTACGGCAACCAATAGGAACATGACGAGTATCCCGTATTGGCGAAAGTAATCTTCAAGCATGTGGGATTGTCCGCTCTTTAGACGCCGCCGTAGCCGACGCGCGTCTGGCAGTTCCCGTGGTGCGGTTTAGGCGTTGCTAGTTAGTAGATTTTACCCTGTTGACATCTCGTTTGGCGTTCGAAATCATCCATCCCTTAGTTGACGCCCTCGAACACGATCACGCCGCGCCCGTCAGCGCCTTTCTCCAGATCGTCGTACGCTTCATTGATCTCATCGAGCGCGTAGCTTCGCAACGCCAATCCTCCGATTTCCAATTTCCCAGACCGATAGAAATCGAGCAACATCCTGAAAGTCTCGTGCGGACTCGCAGAACCGTAGTAGCTACCCACCAAGGTCTTTTGGTTCCGCACGATGTCAACCATCGGTATCGCCGCGTCTGACCCTTCCGGTGCTAACCCAATGACTACACATGTTCCGCCTTTCCGCGTCGCATCGTACGCGCTTCGAGTCGTCATCGCGTGACCAAACGCGTCGAACGCCATATCTACGCCGCCATCCGTCAACTCCATGATCTTTTCCACCGCGTCCTCTGCACGCGAATTCACCACATGGGTCGCGCCGAATCGGTACGCAAACTCCAATTTGTTGTCGAGGACGTCGACCGCTATGATTCGCGAAGCGTTGAGCAACCTTGCACCTTGAACGACATTCAAACCAACTCCACCCACGCCGAATACTGCGACAGTCATACCCGCCTTCGCGTTAGGCTGATTGATCACACCACCAACGCCGGTTGTGACGGAGCAGCCAATCAGCGCGGCCACATCCATCGGCACATCGTCCGGTATCAGGTAAATCGCTTGCTGGGGACATATGATGCTCTCGGCAAACACCCCTAGCTTCGCGAACTGATGGACTTCGACGCCGTCATCATCGAAAAATCGGAATGTTCCGTCGTACTGGCGTGTACCGGTCAAACGGTTCGTATCGCACACGTTTTGCAGACCTGTGCGGCATGATCGACAGTGACCACAGCTAGGAACAAATGACAAGATGCAACGGTCACCTGGTTTGATATCCGTTACGCCAACGCCTACCTCGTCAATCACGCCCGCGCCCTCGTGGCCCAAAACTATCGGCAACGGGAAATTAGTCTGACCCTTCATAACGTGATGGTCGGACGCGCAGATTCCGGCGGCGCCGATGTTTACGCGCACCTCGCCGTTTCGAGGCGGCAGCTGCTCCAAATCCTTGATCGGCATCGCCTCGTTAGGCGCGTACAATACCGCTGCTCTAACCATGTCTCACCTGATTTTTCAAACCTGAATTCTTGAATTTGCTGCGACTGTACACAAAAAGACCGCGCGGCCTAAGCGCGACGGCTCCGTCCATTTAAGTGAAAATTTAGCGGCGCGCTCCAATGAATACGTCAAACCGCCGCACGCGTCGTCCCCTCTCCCGCGGACGGGAGAGGGTCGGAGTGACAACTCCCGATCAGTTCATCTGGATCATCGCGCCAGACTCGATCATGTTGGCGACTTTGGCTTTCAGCTCTTTGACTTCCATGATGTGCGGCGACTTGCCTTGGACCTGCTTGTCCCACAATACTTCGCCGTCAACCGTCACCTTGAACGCGCCTGAATGTCCTGGCGTCAAGCTGATTGCCAGCGCAGGGCCAGCGGCCTGGAACAACTCTGCGGCCATGTAAGCGGCCAAGTTGGCGTAACCACAAGGTACGCAGTACTCGATGTCAGCTTCCATCTTCCAGTGGTCGGACATGTTTGAAATCTCCTGTATCCTGTTGCGCCTACGCAACGCAGGCGGTCTAAGCAAACTCTATCAATGGCACGTCAAATCCGCAAAATAAGGCGCGTGCGATAATAGAAATTAACTCGCGCGGCAGTGTTCGGTCACTTTTGGCATGCTGGCGTGCATCGGCCGGTCCGTAGTTAGGGGGAGAACTCAATATGCCTTCCAGATGTGAACTTCGCCCAGTCGTCCGTGAAGACGTTCAACGCATCGCAGATTGGTTAAAAGATCCTGAGGTGTCCGACAGCTGGTTCGGACGCTATACGTACGGGGATGCCGCACATTTGGGCTACGAACCGGAGGAAATGCTCGACGCAACTCAAGAACAGTGGGACGAGGTATTCCACGACCCGCACCACGAACCCCATCGCGACATCTTTTCGATCTACGCCGAAAACGATGAGCACATTGGCGAGGGACAGCTTTCAATCGACGAACCCCTAGGAGATGCCCAAATCTCCATCCTGATCGGCGACAAGACCAAGTGGCACATGGGCTACGGTACAGCGGCAACTCTTGCCATGCTCGAGCACATCTTCGATCATCTTGGGCTGTACCGAGGTTGGGTTGATGTCCCAACCTATAACGAAGCCGCTCGATCGATGTTCGAAAACATCGGTTTCGTCCACGAAGGCACTCTGAGAATGAGCCGCCCCCACCACGGCGCCCGCCACGACTCCGCCGTGCTAGGCATGCTGGTCGACGAGTACCACCAGAACTTCCCGGACGGCGTCAGCAGTCACGTCATAGGTTGGGAAGGGAATGTGTGAGTGCCTGAGTTTTCCTCCCAACCACTGGAAGATCACACCAAGTCTCAGGCGACTGGGAATCCTAACGCTTCGGCCACATCGCGCTGACGAACGTCGAGCGTCAAAAAAGACATTTCCTGCGGTTCGGATGCGAAATACAAAGCAGTCGCCATATGCCAGAGATCCGCGCCTCTCAGATAGCCCGTGGCCAACACTTGATCGATTTCAGAGGATAGCGAGCGGTCCGGGAAAATCCAACTAATGTTAGACAGGAAAGCCGAATTCGGTTCAATCCTTTCTCGGTAACACACCGATTTCACTTCTGCTTCGACCAAATTCGAACAAGCGATGCGATCATATCCGCCGAGCATCTCGACCCATCGTCCGCTGCCTTCCTCCCTAAAGGAAACCGCCACCAGGACGGAGCTGTCGACGTACGCCACGCTCAACGGTTCCGATCCTCCAAGAACCGCTCCAAAGCTCCCGGTCGGTGTCCCAGAGGTTTAAACGGCATACTAGGATCACGCGCGGGGACGAGTACACCTCTTCGCTCCAACTCGCGCATCCGCTCCTCCATAGTCGTTTTCGGCGGCTCAATCGGTTTGATTTCAGCTACCGGATCGCCGTGGTAGGACACGACAACGGTTTCGCCTTCCCGTACTCGCCGTATCACTTCGGAGAATTTGGCTTTGGCTTCGTATGTGGAATAAGTAACCGTCATGTGTGAATTATAACTAGTCGCACTAGTCAATCTTCACCGCGTCCATCATTTGCGCCGGCCTAGATTTGACCGCTCAACCGCCTATGCGAATGATCTATCCATTTCCAATGCCGTCCGGCAACACATCCAAATACTTGTGCGCGTTGCCTGTCACCAGCAGTACCACGCGTTCCTCTCGTTCAACGACTCCGCCTTCGATTAACTTCTTCAGTGCCGCCAAAGTCGCCCCGCCCTCTGGTGCAGCGAACACTCCCTCCGTTCGTGCCATCTCAACCACGCCATCGACCATCTCTTCGTCCGACACCGTTACTGCCGTCCCACCGCTTTCTCTGACCGAGCGGATTACCAGGAAATCCCCGATCGCCGCCGGTACCCGCAACCCAGCGGCCATCGTGTGCGGATCCGGAAACGGTGTCGCGAATTCCTCGCCCTGATGAAATGCTTCGACTAACGGAGCGCATCCTTCCGCCTGGACACAGATCATTCGGGGTCGCTCCGAACCGATCCACCCCAACTGTTCCATCTCGTCGAGAGCCTTCCAGATGCCGACAATGCCGGTTCCTCCACCGGTCGGATAGACGATAACGTCGGGAACTTCGAACCCGAGCTGCTCGACTATTTCGTATCCCATCGTCTTCTTGCCTTCGGCGCGGTACGGCTCCCTGAGTGTCGATACGTCGAAAAGTCCCAACTCCTCGGCTGCACGTTGCGACATCTGTCCCGCGTCCGTGATGAAACCGTCAACCAGGGTGAGCCGTGCTCCATAAGCTTGACACTCGATCTTGTTGGCGATCGGCGCATCCTTCGGCATAAATACGTGCGCCTCCATACCTCCCGCCGCGGCATAGGCCGCCATTGCTCCCGCAGCATTTCCCGCTGAAGGCATAGTCAGTCGGGTTTGACCTAACTCCTTCGCCCTAGAAACAGCGGCGCCAAGACCTCGCGCCTTGAATGAACCCGTCGGATTTACGCCTTCGTCTTTGATGAAAACGTTGCTCATCCCCAATACGTTGGCGAGTCGATCGGCGCTGATCAGAGGCGTCCCGCCTTCCCCGAGAGTAATAATGTTGTCGTCATCCACCACGGGCATCACCTCACGGTAGCGCCACATATTCTTGGGACGGTCGTCCAACGAATCTTTGGTGAGCGTAGCTTTCGCTTCGTCTAAGTCGTACCTCGCGAATAAAGGCTTACCGTTTGTTGGGTTGGTTCGGTAAGGGCGAGAAACGTCGAATTGCTCTCCGGTTAGAGTGCATTCCAAATGTGTGATCGTCGAACGGAGTTTCATTGTTTAGTCGCGTCCAACACAGTAGCTTTGAGTATGCGATGCGGTTCCGCCGACCCTGCAAGCCGATCAGTCTCTTCGAAACCCATCAAAACATCGAGTCCTTCGATGACTTTGCCGAACACTGCGTAACATACCTCTTCCGGATCGGAACAATCTTTTTCCTGTCCCTCAACAAACGCATCCCAGTCCGTCTTGGGCTCCAATGCAATCACGAATTCTGTTGAACCACCGTTGACGACCTTGGAGACCATAGATATCGTGCCGGCGGTTCGATGAGATGCCTCAGGATGAAACTCCGACGGAATGTAATACCCAGCGGTACCGCCGAATGCGTTCACCTTCGAACCACCGAACACAGCAGATCCCGGCTCGACGGTGTGAAAAGTCAATCCGTCGTAGTAACCGGCATTTGCTAGGTTGATGAAGTTCTGCACAGTGACAGGGGCTAGATGATTGAAAAGGTCAATCTTCACTTCGCCCTGATCGGTCTCCAAAAGAACCTGGTATGGACCCAACGTCCCATGAATGAGATCATCCATTCGGTCCTGCACGATGTTCCCGTCGGGCACGACCAGCCCCGTATCACCGAGGTCTTTGTCGGTCGGAGTTGGAAGTTGAAGCGGTTGCGGACGCCATGCCGTCACCGTTGTCTGGTATTGACCTCCCAAAGCTCGGCGGAGTCCCGTGCCATCGATGTCCATCAGCCACAACGCACCCTCGTCTTCGTCAACAAAAGAAATCTCCGACCCGTCCGGCGACAGTGCAGCGATTCCGACCCTCAATCCCGCTGCGTAAATCTCATTGACAACTCCCGACGTCAGATTTGCGAGTGCCAAAGTCTCTCTATCCTCACCATCAATGGTCCGCTGAGTTGCCACCAAAATCTGTTCGCCATCAGGATGCCACGCTAGACCACTCGCACCGGTGGCCTCTGCAACAGTTTCCCCAAAATTGTCTGTTGCGTCCGCGATGATGATCCGAAAGCGACCATCGCCCGGCGTCGACGTGTACATAACCAAATTCCCGTTCGGCGACCAGTACGGAAAAAGGTGCTGCAAACCATCGTCGGCAGATAAACGACGAGCGTCGTCCATCGTTACGACGTCGCTCAATTCGCCGGTTTCGTCAAATTGAAGATCCGCGACGTAAACGTTGGCATTGCTTTCGAACGACTCCACGAATGCGATCCTTCGGCCATCGGGCGAAATCACCGGCATTATCAGATCGTTCTGACCAGTCGCGACCAAACGACGCCCGCCATTGAATGGATCGGTGTCAAATATCTCACGATTTCCATTCACATCGCTTGAGTAAACGACGCGCGAACCGTTAGGCCACCATGAAGGCGTATCTTCTGCGTATTCATTCGATTCAGCCTCGGAAGACAACGGTGTCAGGTCGCCCGTGGCCATGTTGATTAGATACACCACCGCGCCGCGCGGACCGACGATATCAATCGCGAGATAATCCGAACTGCGCTGCCGAACTTCGATGTCCGTCGACGCTTCCAACTGGTTTTCGTTCCCAGCACTACCCGGAAGGACTCGAGCTACCACGGCATCTTTGTAAACGCCTGGTTCAAACCCCGCCCTAAACGAGTTTCCAACTCCCAATCTGCCGCCAGTAGTCACCTCCAAATAGACATCGACGTCGGTCACGTCGTTTCCGTGTTCGTCGACCACTCTCAGCGGAATCGGAGAACTAGAACCTGCCGGCACCGAGTCGGATTCGTTCATGAATTCAATCGCAACCGCTTGCGCTGGCAATATAGACAATGGCACGTCGGCGAAAATCTGTACACCGTCTTTGAAACCTCGCACTCGAACCGTGTTCTCAGGGAATTGCCCCGATTTGCCACCGGCCGTGAAAACGCCGTCAGCGTCAAAACTGCCCGCGTCTTGGTCCTCGACCTCCCAACGAAGTTCATCTAGATCCAGCTCGTTGTTAAATCGGTCGTACGCGGTCGCCGATAACGGCACTTCGTCACCCGGTTTCAGATCGATCAAAGACCCTTCCACTTCGACGCGGTCCAAGATGCCGGGATGAACAGTGCCTTTCACGATCTGTTCGAGTTTCGTTCCATCTTTGGTGGCAGTGATCAATATCAATGACGCGTCCGACGCCGAAATCGTTTCGCTTGGCGTGTAGTACCCGGTCTGATCGACGTGATCGCCGGGTCTGAGCGTTTCCCAAGATACCTCGGCATCTTCCAGGACAAGTCCCGCCGGGTCCAACACTTCCGCGTGCAAATCCACGCCCCACGTAGAGCGAGTATCGATCGAGGACGGCGTAACCTCGATAGTCGTCGGTGCTCCGAGGACCACTGAAACTGGCAACTTCTCGTTCGCCGTAAAGTTGCCGCGTGAGAAATCGACCCGTACACCTTCGGCCGTGAAAGCGACGTCTCGACCTGCTGTGAACAGGCCGTTCTGGTCGATGCTGCCAGTCGCGGGATCGGCGTACCAAACAAGATCGGGTCCCGAGACAAGATTGCCGAGATGGTCGAAAGCCTCCGCCTCGAATTGGAACGTCTCGCCCGCTCCGATCTCCAACGCTTGCGCATTCAAGATTAACCATCCGGCGTCACCCGGTTGCACCGTAATCGTCTTCTCAACAAACTGCGTTTGGTCGCCCCTTGTCCCCGTCAACCTAACGACAAAAGTGCCCGCATCCAAGTAGGTGTGTCTGGCGCGCGTTCCTGGCATCGAACCGCCGTCGCCGAAATCCCAGAAATACGTGGCACCATCTGTGAAGTCATTAGCCTCGAAATCGATGTTGACCGGTGCCATCACAGTGCTCGCAGTCATTCCGATGTCTACGACAATCGGCGGCAACGGCACGGCGGTCGGCGTCGGGGGATCGTCCGCAGCACACGCGATCAACGCAACGGACGCGATACCAAAACAGACAACCGCAATCGATCGTTTTGTCAAATCCGGAAATCTCATGGCCAGTTATACGGAAACAGGGTCTAACTTGGATTGAATTTCCGCCGTGCCGGCAACGTTGTTCCAGAGGACTTCGAAAAACAACACATCCGCGAATATCTCCGCCCATTCTTTGGCAATCCGCTCGATATCAAGCGACGAGTCTGATTCTCGCTCCATCGATGTCACGTCAAGGTTCGGCATCCCGCATGGGACAATCTGGGCGTAGTAGTCGAGATCAGTGCTCACGTTGAGGGCGATCCCGTGCATCGCGATGCCCCGACTTACTCGAACGCCGATGGCCGCCATCTTCCTACCGGTGGGATTCTCACCTTTCGGCGGTTTGTGTCCCGGCTCGCCGTCGACCCAAACACCCGATTTACCGACGACGCGATGACCATTTATGCCGTAGTCCCGGAGAAGTTGGATCGTTGTTTCTTCCAAAATCCGAATGTATGCTACCGGTCCTAGTTTCAGTTCCCTAATACTCACGATCGGGTACGCGACGAGTTGACCCGGACCGTGATACGTGGCTTCCCCTCCGCGGTCAGTTTCGATGACCTCAGCATCCCGCGCCGCAATCGTGAACTCATCCAACAAAACGTGCGATTTGTCGGCCCTACGGCCCAGAGTAAAAACTGGCTCATGCTCCAAAAGCAACAACGTATCTGGGATTGCGCCAGATTGGCGACGCTCCACAAGGGACCGTTGCAAATCGTACATCGGTTGGTACTGAACGCGACCCAACCAAGACGTCCGCAAGATGGCGCGTTCCGAAACCATCAGCGGTCAATGCCCGCCGAAATCGTTTCCAATCGCTGCTTGATATCGCTGAGAAACGCCATTGCGTCTGCGCCGTCGATGATGCGGTGGTCGAATGAGAGGCACATGTTCATCATCGATCGAATGGCGATCGCGTCTTCGCCGCTGGAAGTTTCGACGACAATTGGCCTCTTGACGATCGACTCGGTCGTCAAAATCGCGGCTTGCGGATGGTTGATAATCGCTCCACCAAGAATCGAACCCAGAGCGCCAGTGTTGTTGAGCGTGAAGGTCCCGCCCGTGACATCGTCCAAACGCAGCCTGCCAGTTCTGGCCCGTTGAATAACTGCCGACATCTCCGAAACAGTGGCCTCAATCGAAAGCCCATTTGCACCTCGCACGACAGGCACCACCAGTCCTTGCTCAGAGGCGACCGCCACGCCGATGTTGATCGCACCTTTCAGTACCACTTTCCCGTCAACCCAGCTCGAGTTAAGCAAACGATGCTCCATCAAAGACAGCGCGACATGGTGCAGTACGATCGGCAGATACGTCAAGCGTTGCCCAGTCTGAGCCTCAACGCGATCGATGCTTGCGCGCCGATACTCGACCATCGGTGTGACATCCACTTCGATCGCGCCCCAAGCATGCGGGATCTCGCGGAAGCTACGAGACATGTTCTTAGCGATCATCCGACGGACTGGAGTGGGATCAACTATCTCGTCTGCGACTTCCGAGGATGAAGTCGGGTCCGCACTCGATGTCTCCAAATAGGACTCCACGTCGCGCTTCGTTACGCGGCCACCCCCACCGGTTCCAGCGATCAAATTGACGTCAATTCCGTGCTTCTCTGCGAGTCTCCGAACAACAGGTGAAATACGTGCGCCGTCTCTCGTTCTTTCGCGGCGACCGCGTCGGCCAGCAGACGCCGAGGTCGATGTTCGGTTGTCATCAGGAAGCGATTCGTCGCCGACGCTGGTGTCTGTGAATTCACCTCCTGTGGGGCCCACGTTTGCGCCAACGATCATCGACCCAACTCGATTAGCTGACTGGACCGAACGTTCCGTCGACTCCGAATCCGGCGGCACCGCGGCCGGCGGCAAAGCTCCTTCGAACTCCATCGCTGCAATCGGCGCACCCATTTGGACCGTGTCACCCTCATTCACCAACAGTTCGGTAATCGTTCCGTCACGCGGCGCCGGCACCTCCATGTTCACCTTGTCGGTCACTACCTCCACGAGCGGGTCGTATCTGCGTATCGCATCACCGGGCGAAACCAACCACTTTCCGACAACCGCCTCGGTCACCGACTCGCCAACGTGCGGCATCTCTATCGTCATGGTGGCCACGAGATCAGACCTCAGCCAGTTGGCGGATCGCCGTCGCAATCTTCTCAGGCGAGGGTATGTACTCGGCCTCCTGCAACGGACTAAACGGCATCGGCGGAATCTCAGGGGGCGTGACCCGCATCACAGGTGCATCCAAATCGAAGAAACCATCTTGAGCGATGATCGCGCTAACCTCCGATGAAACACTCACCGCGCCTGTGTCTTCTTGAACGATCAAAGCCCTGCCGGTCCGCGAAACCGAATCCAGGATTGTTTCGGCGTCTAACGGACGAAGCGTTCGAAGGTCAACAATCTCGGTCTGGATGCCGTCCGATTCCGCGACTGATTCGGCAGCCTGAAGCGAATGGTGAAGCATCAGACCATAGGTGATCAACGAGACGTCGCTACCGGCGCGTTTGATGTCGGCTTTGCCGATCGGTTCGGTGTATTCCGAATCGGGTGCATCTCCGCGGACCAAGCGATACGTGCGTTTGTGTTCCAGGAAAACGGTAGGGTCATTGGAACGGATCGCAGATCTTAGCAATCCCCTCGCATCATACGGTGTCGCCGGTGCGATGACCTGCAGACCTGGCGTGTGCGCGAAAAGCACCTCGATGCTTTGCGAGTGATACAAACCGCCACGCACACCGCCGCCGTAGGGAACTCGAACCGTCATCGGTGCGGTTTTCCCACCATCGGTGCCATATCTCACTCTAGCCGCTTCACCAACAAGCTGGTTAATCGCCGGCCAAACGAAGTCCGCGAACTGTATCTCCGCAACTGGCCTCATCCCGTTTACAGCCGCGCCGAGGGCGATGCCGATTATCGAAGACTCCGCCAATGGGGTGTTCATCACTCTATCTTCGCCGAACTCCTCCACGAACCCTTCTGAGGCTAAGAAAACTCCACCCCGAGGTCCAATATCTTCTCCCATCATGAAGATATCTGCGTCTCTGCGCATCTCCGCCCGGAGAGTCCCCCGCACCGCCTCGATAAGCGTCATCTCAGGCATGCGAGTTGCTCCCGCTATCCGATTCGAGAACACCGTGATACATGTCCGCAATATCTGGAAACGGCATCGCCTCAACCTCGTCGGTCGCGTCGTCTACAGCTCGGCGGGCGGCTTCTTTAAACTCAGCGTCAGTTTCATCATCCAAAATCCCGTGCCTACGAAGCATCTGTTCTGTGATCGGCAACGGATCCAAATCTCGCATTCTCTCGATGTCATCGGCCGTCCGATATCGCGTGTGGTCGTCGTCGGTCGTGTGAGGCAGTAAACGTTCGACTCGCATTTCCACCAAGCTCGCTCCGCCGCCTGAACGCGCCCGATCGACCGCTTCCTTGACCGCCTCGTACGAAGCGACGATGTCAGTCCCGTCAACTTCAACACCCGGGATCCCGTATGCAGACGCTCGCGAAGCGATCGATTCAACCGGCATCTGTTGCGCCAACGGCACGGAAATGGCGTAGCGATTGTTCTCGCATAGGAACACAACCGGTACGTTGTGAATACCCGAAAAATTCATCGCCTCATGGCAGTCGCCTTGGCTCGCGGCACCGTCGCCGAAAAAAGAAATCGTCACCGCGTCTCGGCCCTTCATCTTGTCGGCTAAAGCGACCCCCACGGCTTGCGGCAACTGCGTCCCGACTACATTGGAAAACGAAAACAAATCTACACGCGGATGTGAGCCATGCAACGGAAACTGCCGTGCCGCGCTAAGGATCTCGCCTTCCTTCGCCAAAAACTGCATCAACATCTCGGTTGGCGTCGTTCCCAACATCAACGTTGCGGTGAGTTGGCGGTAGTAGATGAGGTACCGATCACGCGCCGGATCCGTCGCCATAACCGTCGCCACCTGCGCCGCCTCATGTCCCTGCGCTGAAGCCGCGATCGCAGCCTTTCCTTGCCGGTTCAAGGTCCAAATTCTGATGTCCAAAGCCCGGCTAAGGCACATCGTCTTATAGGCCTCGAGCAGACGTTCGTGCGTCAAATCACCCGGTAGTTGCAGATCCGCGCCAACTGTAGTGAGATTTGGCGATTCGCTCATAACGCGGATTATAGTTTGCATCGCGAAAAGACACCTAAACTTCGACCGTTCAAATCAGCGGGATATACTCGTTTACCGTGAGATTAGAAATCGCCCTATGGCGGTCGAATGCTCAGCCAAATCCCCTGGGTGGCTCGACGGAGGAATCTAAAAACATGACGAACATACTGAAGGCGACGGCACTTATCGCGAGCGCTACTACGGTGGCACTATTCACGGCATGCACCAGCGATGAAGAGGGCGGCGGCGCGAGCTATGATCCCAACGCCTCTTACTCCGCTACTATCAAAACCAACAAAGGCCAAATCGAAGCCGATCTTTACAACGACATCGCGAGCGTGTACGTCGAAAACTTCGTCAATCTAGCAGAATCTGGTTTCTACACCAACTCGCCATGGCATCGCGTCATCCAAGGCTTTGTCATCCAAGGCGGAACCAACGCCGAAGGCAAGTCTGTCGACCAATTCGAAGATGTCTTCCACCCCGACATGAAGCACGACTCTCCCGGCATTCTCTCAATGGCCAATGCTGGCTTCAACACCAACACCTCGCAGTTCTTCATAACCCATGCCGCAACGCCACACCTAGACCCATACGTCGACGGCCAACTCAAACCCTGTGAAGTCCGCGGCACGTCTTGCCACGCCGTATTCGGAAAGGTCACCAGCGGCATGGACGTGGTCTTGGCCATCGAGCAAGGCGACGTCATGGAATCCGTCGAGATCCACAAGAAATAGTTCGAGATTTCCGAGCGAACCCACTCTCGACGATTCGCCTAAACGACCTATCTGCCAATACGCCGCGTCGGCCGTGCACTAGAAGGCGCGTCCCACGTCATGGGGTCTAACGCGAAGTTCTCCAATTCCGCGCTACGTTCCTGTTGAATCGATCGCATGCGATCAGAGACCCGCACTTCGCCTTCGGTTCTCGCACGATCGAATACGAACGTCTCACCGCCGATCTGGAACTCCTCATTGTCGACGATCATGTTTTTGCCCGTCTGAAGCGCCTCACCGCGAACTGTCATACGCAGCAGACCATCGGAATCCGGCCGGTAGTGGAACGCAACGCCGCGCGTTGAGAACACGAAGCGACCTCCTAAGAGGGGCACACCGGGCAGAGCCGCAGCCGGCACGATCGGTTTGTTCATCAACCAATCCCAAGGCGATCGTCGATATTCCGCGAAATTGGCGACGAGTTCGCGTTCGCCGTTCGAAGCCAAGCGATAGAGGTTGCCAAATGGGTTGCGTTGCAGGAGCGCTCGAATGAAAAACACCAAAAATATGAACGCGACGAAACCGCCGATGCCGTACGCGACATACGTCAACATGGGCGCAGGAACTGCGATTTCGAAGCGTTCGGTCAGCGTTGTCGCGACCGAGACAAACTCGCGTTCAAAATGCGTGCTCTGCAAGGTCGCATCGAATTCATAGTCGCCCGGTTCAGTCAACGCGGCTAGAACGTTGAGTTGATAGATTTTGCCGTCGACAACCTCGGACGGTTCAAGTTCAATATTCACAGCCGAGCCGTCAGAAGCGTTAATCACCGAGACCGCCACCTGTTCGCTAACCGCCAAAAACGGAAACTCGGCGAGTTTTAAATCTACGGTCGCCAGATGCGCTTTTTCGCCCTCAGGTATCGGTGCGTCTGTAACCGCCGAACTGATCTCAATCGTTGGGAAAGGCTCGATAGCAAAAGAGCCCCCTCCGTCGATCGTCGCCGTTAGATTTGGCCAACGCATAATGAGCTGAACATTGCTCACGCCGGCGATATCCAACGGCCCGATAGTCGCCGAAAAAATGCCGTCCTCTGAGAAGACGTCACCGTCTGCACCGCGATCGTTCAATTCGTAACTATGTATCGAGCCTTCTGGTCCTGTGACGGTCGCTTCGATGATCGCAGAAGTATCGATCAACGGGAGTTCACCAGACCGGGCCTCCGCCATCAGCACAAACGTCTCGCCAGTCGGAAATGGCGCCTGATCAGGCATGACTACGCTGAGCTGATTCACAACATCGCTGAAAAACGTAATCGAACCCGCGCCTCCGGAACTTTCGAGTTTCCACACACCGGGTTGCGGATTGCGTACGGTGTAAAACTTCATGCCAGATATCGAGATTACGCTCACCGACCCGACGGAATCCCCGATCTCCTGACCGTTCGGTTGAACAATCACGTTGGTGGTCGCCGGATCGTCGAATGCGAAACCTGCCACCAGATAAGACGAGTGAGGCGGAACGTCGACTGTGATGCTTTCACCCGCCGCAGACGCCTCGTCAATCCGCAACGTTGCGTGCAGCAATACATTGAGTTGATCGTCGATAAACTCGATAACGCCTTCCAAAAATCCCAGGTCGTATGACCTACCGCCGCCAGCATCGCTTATCGCCGCCAACACTTCGCGATCAGACCCGGGCGTCGTCGCCAAAGAAATGGTCCGAACCTCCACACGTTTCGAAGCGAGATCGGCGGCAACATCCGTCAATCCCACTACGCCTGTCGACTCATGAATGGTGAAGCCGCCCGCCGACAGCACAAACATCCGACCACCCGCCACGTCGGGAAGCTGCCCGATAAATGATGAATAGCGTTCCATCATTTCTGACAAATTGGCCCTTTGCGCCTCCCGTCCAACGTTCGACATTAGTCGTTCGACGATTCTTTCCACGGCCATCTGCGCTTCGTCCGCGGAGGCGAAACTGCGTGGTTCTTCTGCGTGATCCGAATACTCACCCAAAATTATCGAGCCGTTACCCGTATTCGAATAAACCATCTTAGCCGCAAGTTGAGCAGCCTCGATGTCTTCGATCTGGTTCAAAGTCGTGTCAAACGCGACGAATGTGAATGAGCGAGACGTCACACCCTCGTCCTGAGCTTCCACCACGCCTTCCGAGCCGGGTTCAGCGATGAGCAATGTGATGATCGCTGTCAACCACAACACCAACGCCGCAGGGGTCGTCATTTGACGTTTATTGAACATGAGATTTCAAGCAGATCGCCCGACTAGGACGTTGCGGTCCAATTGGGTATTGATTTTATTAGGATGAGCGAACCCGTCCTTAAACTTGCTTCGACTTGCACTTCCATACGTGTCTTTCAGGTGAGCGGTTGACACTGTTTCCCAAAAATATGCAAGAATCGACGCTTATGAAATTGCCGCATCAGAATCATGCCGCCCCTGAGCGGAGAGGTTGACATGAAAATCACCAGCGTATCCTCTACGCTCTACCAATTCACGATGGCACGCCGAATGGGAGACGCAAATTCTCCAATGGGTCGCGCACGAGGGAGCGGTTGTGTCGTCGAACTACACACCGATACCGAACTCACCGGCATCACGACCGGCGGTGGCGCGGCGCTACCCGTCATCGAATCTCTCGTCGAGGGCGTCCTCGTCGGGCAAGACCCCAGACACGTCACCGGCCTTTGGCAACGCATGGTTAACAAGCACTTCAAAGGCGGTCACGACGGCATCGCCAACGACGCCATCGCAGCTCTTGACATAGCGCTCTGGGACCTAAAGGCCAAAGCCAACGATGAACCTCTTTGGAAAACCCTCGGTGGAGTTCGTAAACCCATCAACGCCTACGCCAGCGGACTCGACATGCCGCTGTCGGACCAAGAAATCTTCGAGTTCTACCGGTCGATGGCCGAAAATTACGGCTTCACCGACGGAAAGCTCAAAGTCGGTCTGGACCAAGACCGTGACCTCCGCCGCATCGGACTGATGAACGACGCTCTCAGCATCAACACCGACGAACCAGGACTGATGGTCGACGCCAACGAATACTGGTCACCCAAACAAGCCATCCGAAAAGTCCGAGAGATGGAAGACCAGTTCGACCTGATGTGGATCGAGGAACCTGCACGACGCTGGGACTTCCTCGGACTGCGACGCATCTGCGACGCCGTGCGAACGCCCGTCTGCGCCGGCGAAAACCTCGACACACTCGGCGATTTCCTCCCCTACTTCCACAACCGTTCCGCCGACATCATCCAAGTCGGCTCTGGAATGACCGGCATCACCTGCGCCCTCCAGTTAGCCGACGCCGCTTATGGCTTCAACCTGCCCATTACCCTTGGCGGATCCGCAGGACACCATCATGCCCACTTGGCCACCGTGATTCCCAACTACATCACCATCGAGGTCGGCAATCCCGAACCTGACGACGGCGTCACGACGCACGACGTCACGTTTGAGAACGGAAAAGCCATACTCGGCGATAAACCCGGTCTCGGCATCGAAATCAACCGCGAAGCACTCGAAGAAGCCAAGGTAGCCAAAATCCCGCCGGGCAGCGGACCTAGCCCATTCGGACGCCGACCCGGCGCCGGCCTCTACGAAGTACCGCCAACCCCCGAAGAGATCGCCGAATCCGCCCGCGGCATCACCGGCCAGTCCGAAGGCCGGCACGCTTATTGATCTCCCTGTCCCCTTCGCGAAACGAGCTCGCCCGGCGTGCCCGAACCAATCGCCAACCAACATAAGAGACACTCAAAACATGAAAATCACCGGATACCGCGTAGAACAATACGAAATGAAGATGGATCGTCCAATCGGTGACGCCAACGGCGTGATCGGTGAAGACATTGCGGGCGGTTCAGTCCTGTGGATTGAGACTGACGAAGGCATCACCGGCGTCGCACCAGGCGGAAACGCTGCGGTCGGACGGTTATTCCATCTCATCGAAGGTGAGGATCCCCGCTCTGTTATCGGACTTTGGCAACGTACGGTCGACTTCGTCTTCAAAGGCGGAAACGAAGGCGAGATGAACGCTGCAATAAGCGCCATTGACATCGCACTGTGGGACCTCAAAGCCAAGATCGCCGACGAACCCCTTTGGCAAACTTTCGGCGCACGCGAAGGTCGAACAAAGGCTTACGCGTCCGGCATCGACCTCTGCCTCGACGACGACGCCATCTTCGCCTTCTACCGCCGCATGGCCGAAAAGGGCATCGATTCCGGCAAACTCAAAGTTGGGCTCGACATGAAGGCCGACCTGCGACGCCTCGGAATCATGCAGGAAGCCCTAAGCATTGCAAACGACCGACCACGATTGTTGATCGACAGCAACGAATACTGGTCAGCCAAAGAAGCCATCATCCGCATCCAACGAATCGAAGAAGACTTCGACATCACATGGGCCGAAGAACCCGCTCGACGCTGGGATTTCGGCGGGCTCCGGCAAGTTTCCCAAAACATCAAAGCCGCAGTTGCCACCGGTGAAAACCTCAACCACATCGGCGACTTCTACCCTCTCGTTTCGCAGCAAGCCGCGGATGTCGTCAACATCGCCGGCAGCCACAGCGGATTCACGGGTTGCCGTCAAGTCGCAAACCTCTGCTACGCCTACGAACTGCCGGTAACCATGATGAACTGCCAAGCAAACTACGCGGCCCACCTAGCCGCCGCGCTGCCCAACCACATGATGATGGAAGTCGTCGACCCAGGTCGCGAACAGTGCATCAACTTCAACCACACCATCGAAGACGGTTTCATTCACTTGTCCGACGAACCTGGCCTAGGCATCACCATCGACGAAGAATCACTAGCCAACCTACAATCCAACCCGCCGGAACCAGACCGCAGACGCCGCAACCCATTCCCCCGCCGCGAAGGAGCCGGCAGCTTCATCGTCCCTCCGACCAAAGAAGAAGCTCCTTGGTTAGTTAGCGAATAGGGTTCCCCTGCTCGCGGGGGAATGGCCGAATGACGAGGGGGCGCGAAGAATGTCCACGCACCCCTTATGGCACGTTCGCTTAGTCGGAACGAGAACCCTTCAACAGATATCCTCCGGTAGCCCCCATCAACACGATCAGCATGATGTCGACCACCACCCACACCACATCGTGCATCACCTCTTCACCAACCTCCGTTGCCCCGTTGACTAGTACGTTCAGCCAGTTGAACAGGAATAGCGCCGCCAACACCATCGTCCCGAAATACAGAACGTTAGACTCCACGTACTCCCGATCCACGCTGCCGTCGCCGCTGGCATCGTTCTCAAACTTCCGCCTAAGGTTGAAGTAGAACGCTACTGCGATCGATACCAACGAGATGTAGTTCACGATTGCCCAAACCGCCCCCGAGTCGTACAACCGCCAAGCGATGAATTGCACGGCGATCACAATCGACACCAAAATTAGCAACACACCGATAATCCGTTTGATTCCATCCATCGTTTAAGCCCTCCTCTGGACTTTTCTGCGTGATTCCAACTGCACTCCCGTAAACGGGTTGCTTCGTTTTTCGCTTGTCACATCCTCGAAACCTTCAACCAAATGTGACGACCAGTGATGCCCGACACCAAGATGAAGAACGGGTTGATGAACCACCAGTAGATAAAATGTCTCGTCTTCGACGAATCCGATGCATCGTCGAATCCCCACAGCATGAAAGTCCAATTGCTGAAGAAGATCATCGTCAAAATGATCGAAGCGTAGAACAGAATGTTTACCTCCAGATACGTCAGGCTAACCCCGTCTTCATCCGGCAACGATAACTTCCGACGTAGATTCGCCAGCAAACTGATCACAACCGCCAACCCCATTATCGGATTGATGTAGTCCCACAACGCACCCGTGTTCCACAGCTGTGCATGACCCGAAATTACGTTCACAAACACGACCGCCGCCGCTAACATATTGAATGCGCCGAGCACCCTACCCAAGATTGCCAATGGTCTTCCTCATTTCTCCGCGTTTGAGCCGCGCAACAGGTAACGGCCAACAAACATGTTGACGATGACGAACAGCACGTCAATCCCGTACCACATCAGCAAACGAAACTCGAATGGAGGATTCTCATCCGAGTCGAAAACCTGCGAACTGAAAAACAGCCTGAAAAACAGTAGGAACAACACTATCGATGCAATCAGCATCGCTTTGCCAGATGTATCCCATGAGCCATCGGATTCGCGCACCCTAATAACGGCGAAAATCAAAGCTGACAAGGCGCCGACCGCCATCGCAATGCTGACAATATCCCAAATCGTCCCGTTCAGATCCCCGCCGTACATCGGCGAAGCCAAAAACTGAACGGCTACAATCAGCGCCAGCCCGAAATGGACGTAACCGAATATGGTTTTGGTCGCCTTCACGACTAAGTCATGTCAAATGGCTCATCAGCCAGTTATTCGCCAGCGGATGATCCGGCGTTTCTCAACAGGTAACTACCGACGATGATGTTCACGATCGGGAACATCACATCTATCACGATCCAACCCAACGATCGGGCTTCTCCCAATTCATCCCCCGCGTCTTTGAACACTGTCCAAGCGAACCACTGCTCGAAATAAAGTAGAAACAGCGCAGCCGACGCGATCAGCATCGCACTTGACGCAACCCACTCCTTGATATCAGATCCATCCGCGTCCCTTACTCTCAGATAGCTGAACACCAATGCTGCAATCGCACCGATAGCCATGAAGTAGTTCAAGATATCCCAGACCTGACCAACAGCATCACCGCCGTAAATCTCGCTCGCCAAGAACTGCACCGCGACTGCCAAACCCAGAATGATGTGGATATAACCGAAAGCACGTCTGACCAAATCCATCTCGAATCGCCTCCTAGATGCCCATGGCGTAGCCGAATACGATCCGGCAGGTAACTCGGAAGTCTGCCCACCGAAGTGAGTACATTTATACGCGCGTTTGCGATATCACGCTCGCATCAAATCGGGTTACATGCGAACATTGAGTAGGCACATTTGCAACCAGCGTGTGAATCGCGTGGGAGAGCCTAAACGACCCAGATACAGGATCGACAAATGAAGGTAACCGAAGTTAAAAACATCCCCGTCCGAACCGACAGCGGCGGTGTCTCCCTGTTCGTACGCATCGAGACCGACGCCGGAATCCACGGACTCGGTGAAGTCGGAACAGCCAGCATGGGACGCGCCATCATGGAAGCCGTCGATCACCTCGCCGAGGTCGTCGTCGGATCCGATCCTTGGGAAACAGAGCGTCTGTGGCAACTGATGTTCCGCGGCAACTTCTTCCCGGCCGACCGCGTATACGGATGCGCCATTAGCGCAATCGACATCGCCCTCTGGGATATTAAAGGGAAATCCGTCGACATGCCCGTCTACAAACTCCTCGGCGGACCAGTTCGCGACAAGGTCGTCTGCTACCCGCACACTCAAGGTGCCAGTACCGAAGAATTAGTCCAGAACTGCCTCGACCGTGTCGAAGAAGGCTGGAAATTCGTCCGCTGGGGGCAGCCCGAAACCTCGGGCATTTTCGAAGCACCCGGCACCTCACGCCTCGAACCCGTCGAATCCATGCGAATCGCAGTCGATCAGATGGCGAGAGTCCGAGAAGCCGTAGGACCCGACATTCAACTCCTCCTCGACGCCCACACGCGACTCGACACCGCTCACGTCGTCCAGATGTGCAAAGACCTTGAGGAGTTCAAACCATTCTTCATCGAAGACATGATCCGCTCGGAAAATCCGGGGGCATACAAGAACCTGCGGAGGCAGGTCAATGTCCCTATCGCCGCGGGCGAACAATGGGTCTCCAAATGGTCGTTCCGGCAAGTCATCGAAGAAGAACTCATCGATTACGCCCGCATCGACCTCTGCATCGCCGGCGGCATCACCGAAGCCGCAAAGATCACCCATTGGGCCGAAACCCACTACATCGACATCGTTCCGCACAACCCCCTCGGACCAGTCTCGGCAGCTGCTTGCGTCTCTCTTTGCATGGCATCCACCAACGTCGGAGTCCAAGAGATGCCTCGCCAACCCGGAACCAACAACACCGACCTATTCCCCGTTCAAATCGGTTGGGAAGACGGTTACGCGTTCTGCAACGACGCTCCCGGCCTAGGCATCGAGATGGACATGGACGTAGCCGAAGCCAATGCCGGCGACCCCCACGGATGGTCACCCCAACTCCGTCGCAACGACGGCGCGTTTACCAACTGGTGATCACTCGGTTTTCCCCGCTCGCGGGGGAAATGTCCGCAGGACAAAGGGTTAACACCGCGTGAAAGTAACCCAAATCCGATCGCTCCCAATACGCGACGATTCCGGTCGCGTCTACTTCTTCGTACGCGTCGATACCGATGCGGGCATCTACGGATTAGGCGAGGTCGGCACTTTGGGCATGGGACGCGCCGTCATGGAGGCCATCGACCACCTCTCAGAAGTCGTCATCGGTTCCGACCCTTGGGAAACCGAACGCCTCTGGCAGTTGATGTTCCGCGGCAACTTTTTCCCTGCCGATCGGACCTACGGCTGCGCCATCAGCGCCATTGATATCGCGCTCTGGGACATCAAGGGAAAGTCCGTCGGCATGCCGGTCTACAAGCTCATGGGAGGCCCAACCCGCGACAAAGTCGTCTGTTACGCGCACACCCAAGGCGACACCATCCAAGCTCTCGTCGACAACTGCCTCGAGCGCGTCGACGATGGTTGGAAATTCATCCGCTGGCACCAACCCGAAACTTCCGACACAGACCAGATCGAAGGAACGGGAATCCTTGAACCTGTCCAATCGGTCCGCATAGCCGTCGAACAGATGTCGAAGGTGCGCGACGCCGTCGGGCCCGACACACAGATCTGTTTCGATGTCCATACACGCCTTGACCCTACCCTCGTCATGCAGATGTGTAGAGACCTCGAGGAATTCAAGCCTTACTTCATCGAGGACCCCATCCGCTCCGAAAACCCGAATTCCTACCGAAACCTCCGTCAACAGATCAATCTCCCTATCGCTGCCGGCGAACAGTGGGTCTCCAAATGGCCTTTCCGCCAAGTCATCGAAGAGGAACTTGTCGATTACGCGCGCATCGATCTCTGCATCGCGGGCGGTTTGACCGAATCGCTCAAAATCACCCATTGGGCCGAAACTCACTACATTGACCTCGCGCCTCACAATCCGCTCGGGCCTGTCTCGACGGCGGCCTGCGTCGCCCTGTGCATGGCCGCGACTAACGTCGGAGTCCAAGAGATGCCGAGCGAACCCGGCACTTACTTGAACGATCTCTTCCCAGTTCAGACCGCGTTCGAAGACGGATACGCCGCCTGCAATGATGCCCCAGGTCTCGGCATCGAAATCGACATGGATGTCGCTGAAACACGCGCAGCAGACCCACACGGTTGGCTGCCGTTGCTCAAACGAAACGACGGAGCACTAACCAACTGGTAAAGTCCGGGTTTCCCCCATTCTCGGGGGATTTGACCGGAGGACAAAAGGGGTACCCCAGCAGATGAAAGTTACCGAAATAAGATCATTCCCCGTCCGAGACGTCGACGGCCGCCTCTACTTCATAGTCCGCGTCGACACCGACGCCGGCATCTACGGACTCGGCGAAGTCGGAGTCGCCCGACTCGGTCGCTCAATCGCCATTGCCATTGACCACCTCTCTGAAGTCGTCATCGGTTCCGACCCGTGGGAGACCGAGCGACTCTGGCAACTGATGTTCCGCGGCCTCTTCTTCCCCGCCGAACGCGTCTACGCATGCGCCATCAGCGGAATAGACATGGCCCTCTGGGACATCAAAGCCAAATCCGTCGGCATGCCCCTCTACAAACTGCTCGGCGGCCCGACGCGCGACAAGGTCGTTTGCTACCCGCACTGCGGTGGCGAGACTACCCAAGAGATCGTCGACGACTGCTTGAAGCACGTCGATGAGGGTTGGAAGTTCGTCCGCACCGGACAGCCCACAACAACTCCGCTAGTCGGCATGTACGGCGGACCCACGCCGGCGACCGCCGAACTCGACCCGTTGAAGTCCATCAGCATGGCCGTCGAGCAGTTCGGAGCAATCCGAGAAGCCGTCGGTCCTGACATCCAGATCTCCACCGACGTCCACACACGTCTCGATCCCACCTACTCGATCATGCTGTGTCGTCAACTCGAAGAGTTCAAACCGTTCTTCGTTGAAGACGCCGTCCGCTCCGAGAATCCCGCCTCTTACCGCAACGTGCGACGCCAGACGAGCGTTCCTCTCGCTGCCGGTGAGCACTGGTGGTCAAAGTGGCCGTTCCGAGAAGTCATCGAGGACGAAAGCGTCGATTACCTACGCATCGACCTTTGTATAGTCGGCGGCGTTACAGAAACCCTCAAGATCACCCACTGGGCAGAAACCCACTACATCGACATCGTCCCGCACAACCCTCTCGGACCCGTCTCCGCAGCCGCATGCGTCTCCGTATGCATGGCCGTCACAAACGTCGGCGTCCAAGAGATGCCACGCCGACCCGGCACCTTCGCAACCGACCTCTTCCCGCAGCAGATCGAATGGGAAGACGGCTACGCCTGGTGCCCCGACGTACCCGGCATGGGCGTCGACTTCGACATCGAAGTCGCGGAGCAACGTTTGTCAGATCCGCGCGGATGGTCACCCCACCTCCGCCGACCGGATGGCGCGTTTACGAACAACTAGGAGCGAACCCTACCCAATACTCATCCCTCCATCCACAATCACATGCGCCCCGGTCATATACGAAGCATCGTCTGAAGCCAAAAACGCCACTACTGCAGCGATCTCCTTCGGTTCGCCCATGCGCTTCATGAGAGCGTCCTCGCCGAACTCGATGTAAGACTCCTCTCGGTCCAGACCTAGCGAGTCGATATGCATATCCGTCGCACGCGTTTTGATCGAACCGGGGCAGACGGCGTTAACTCGAATGTTGTCGGGCGCCAGATCCATCGCCAAACAACGTGTCAGCTGCGCCACCGCGCCCTTCGACGAGTTGTAAGGAACAAACTCAGGCTGAGCGATAAAAGAACTGACAGACGCGATATTCACCACCGCGCCCCCGCCCGCCTTCCTGAAGGTAGGCAGAATTTCCCGCACGGTGTTCGCATACCCGATCACATTAACTCCGAACACCCGCGCCCAATCTGCATCCGTCAAGTCCTCGACCTTGCCAAATACGAACGCGGCTGCATTGTTCACTAATATGTCGACCGTCCCGAACTGATCGACTGCGTTCGCCACCATCGCCTTAACTGAATCTGAGTTCGAAGTATCGGTCTCGACGAACGTCGCCGTCCCACCACCACCGTTGATGTCGGCCGCCGTAGCTTCGCCGTTATCCGACTCCAACTCCGCGATCACCACATGCGCGCCTTCGTCCGCGAACCGATGACATATCGCCTCACCAATACCAGTCCCTCCACCCGTCACGATCACCGTCTTGCCTTCGAATCTCCTCATCGCGCTCTGCCTTTCCGTATCCATCGCCGTCTGAACGTCTGACAGCGAAACTTTGCTCATGTTCGATGCGTATAAGATTATGCGCAGATTCGCGCGGCTTGCGAACATTCCAGTGCTCAGGGAGTGCATTGATGGGGATAATCACCAGAGGCTTTTTCGGTAGGCGACGTCCGGAAGAGGAAGACGAGACCGCGAAACGCGTCCCACCCGGGCAATACCTCGAACGCGGCTTCCCTGTCCTCTCCGCTGGACCAACACCGAGAGTCGACACCGCCACCTGGACCTTCCGCATCGACTACGCCGGCGAACAGCTAGGCGTCTGGAACTGGGACCAGATGATGGAGCTTCCCCAGACCGACATCCACACCGATATCCACTGCGTCACTAAGTGGAGCAAGCTCGACACCGACTGGCGTGGCGTCACAATAGACGACTTTCTTACCGACGCCGGCATCACAGACCCGCCCGATTTCCTAATGGCCTACAGCGACGGCGGTTACACCACCAACCTGCCGACCGCCGACGTCATTGACGGCAAAGGCATGATCGCCCACACCTACGACGGAGCCCCCCTCGAACCCTCGCACGGCGGCCCCGTTCGCATGATCGTCCCCCACCTCTACTTCTGGAAATCCGCTAAATGGGTTCGCGGTATCCGCTTCATGGACTCCGACGCCCCCGGCTTCTGGGAAGCATACGGCTACCACATGTACGGCGACCCTTGGCGCGAACAGCGGTATCACTACGATTAGTGGTCGGTCGTTGACGTTTAAAACGTCAACGCCACCTTAACCACACCGTCCTCTCGCGACTCCGATAGCTCGAACGCCTCTTCCACCTGCTCGATCGGCATCAGGTGCGTGACGATCGGCTCCATATCGATCTCGCCTTCGACGATCCACGAAAGCGCACGCCGGAACGTCTTGAGACCCGGCTCTTCCTGCGCGCCCAAGATTGAGTAGGCATTGGCCCTCTTCTTGAACATCTCGGTGTAGTCGAATGGCTGCGGATCGTTGCTGTCGGGAAGGCCAAATAGGACGCACATTCCCTCGTCGGCTACGATGTGGAAAGCGTTGCTCAACGTAGGAGTTGATCCGACGGCTTCAATCACAATGTCGGCGCCTTTACCGCCCGTCAGATCGTAAACGGCATCCTTTGCAGCGTCACCAGTCACATCCACTGTCTCATCGGCGCCGTACCTCTTCGACAATCCTCTGCGGCTGTCTACCGGCTCAATCGAAATAATCCGAGAGGCACCCCGACGTTTGAGGACAAAATCCCAAAACAACCCAGCGCTCCCCTGACCCAACACCGCACACGTCAAACCCTCCAACGATTCCGGCAACCTCTGCGTCGCAAAGATCACCGTCCCGAGCTGCTGCGTCATCAAAACATGCTCCACCGGCGCGCCGGCAGGCATCTTCAACATGTGCGCCGCGTCTACGGCCTGATACTCCGCGAAGCATTTCGCGTACCAAATATGCGGCACCGTCAATACGAGGTCACCAAGATCCAAACGGTCGATCCCTTCACCGTCCGGGTATCGTTTAGGCGGTTCTTCAACGATGCCCACTCCCTCGTGCCCTGGATGACCTGGCGGCGCAGGATATTCGGGCATCTGCCAACCCTTGCCCACCATGTGTAGATCCGAACCGCACAGCGATGCCATCTCGGTCGCCACTATCGCATCAGTCTCGAGCGGTTCCGGGTCGGGTGCATCCGCGACGAACCGGATGTCGTCAACACCGAAAGATTGGGCTGCTCTCATCAACGCTTCCTTCTGTGATTGTGGTGTGTTGACAATTGGCGCTCCCTATCATGTCATTCCGAGCTCAGCGAGGAATCTCAATCCCGCGCCTCGGCAACTGCACCAGATTCTTCACTCTGCTTTGCTCCGTTCAGAATGACATGACTGGGGGTTACCTAGTCGTACCCCGCCAACTCTTCCCC
Source organism: Dehalococcoidia bacterium (assembly GCA_965207515.1). GTDB lineage: Bacteria > Chloroflexota > Dehalococcoidia > Lucifugimonadales > Lucifugimonadaceae > Bin127. The sequence continues at coordinate 1,150,970 of OZ242286.1, forward strand.
ATGCGCATCCCACATCTCATCGAACATCTCCCGAATCTGTTCCAGCGAAAGAATCGCCCCGGTCAGCGGGTCCAGTGCCACGGCATGGAATGCCGCCTCTCGCGATCGTTCCAACACCGCCGTCACTCCCATCTCTTGCACCGCGATGTTTGCCCTCGAAAGCGAAGCACACTGTGGAGGCAATTCCCCCACCGGCATCGGGTGGAAACCCAACTCGTCGATCAAGATCGGCACTTCGACACACGAACCGAACGGCAAATTATCAACCAACCCGTCGTTCGGCACATTACCGTTGATCACTATCTTGTCTCCCGTCTCCATCGCCTCCATGATCCGGCATGCATACTCGTCCGAACGATTCGGGGATATTGGCTCGTACGAATATGCGTCCCGCTCCAATTCCGTCATATGGTCGTCCACGCGCTTAACACGCCGTTGCAAATCTTGCCGTATCTCGTTCAACCGGAACTCTTCCATCACTTCTTCATCAGTGCGGAAGTACGGGACATACTCCGACATGTGCCGAGTAGATTCGGTCACGAAATAACCGAAGTGCTTCATCACCTCGAACCTGACCGTGTCCAATGCAAAAATCTCTGGATTGTTCATCGCTTGCCGCAACGCCGGATACGCATCTTCCCCCTTCCGCTCGAACCGCATGAACCAAGCCAGATGGTTGATGCCCGCAACCCACGCCGAAACTTCGTCCCGCGGCACACCGATGTAATCCGCCAAATCCTGAGTGGTACGTTGCACACTGTGGCATAACCCGATCGTCGGCACATCCGCTTCGGAAGTGATTCCCCAACACGCCATCGCCATCGGATTGGTGTAATTCAACAGCGTCGCGTTCGGAGCCACATCGTCAATATCATGCGCCATATCGATCAGCACCGGAACCGTCCGCAAAGCCTTGAACACGCCACCCGGACCTACTGTATCGCCGACCGCCTGATCGATCCCATACCTGCGCGGAATATCGATGTCCCGTTCGATAGTGTCACCAACCCGGATCGTCGTCAAAACATAGTCCGAGTCAGCCAAAGACTCCCGCCGATTCGTCGTAGTCTCGATCTTCGCGTCCGATCCCACCTCCGCAAACAGCTTCGAAGCGAAATCGCCGATTAACTGCAACCGTCCTTCATCGATATCCATCAGCGAAATGTGCGAATCGCGTAAAGATGGGGTGCACGCGACATCTTGGAGCAATCGGCGCGCAAACACAACGCTGCCGGCACCAATGAGCGAAATCTTCGGAGGCATGATACGGGTTGGATGCGTTTTTCAACGCGCTCTGTCCAAGCGTCGTCGCAATGTTAAATCAACCGAGTACGCCAACAAACACCAACCTCCGTGCGAGCAACGATCAACCGTATACAAATCGCAGCTACCAAAATGCGTAGCGAATGGTTAGTTACTCACCGATACAACCAGCACCGAACAGAATCCCTGCCACATCCGCCGCCAGCTCCCCTAGCGCTGCCTCCACAGCTTGGATTTCGGGGAGCAACGCGAAGAGTTTCGTTTGATCGAGCGGATCATTTGCCGGTTCCGCGTCGGCGATCTCTTTGACAGCTTCAAGCAGCGTCAGCTGCGCGGTGCGCCAATCTAACAGCGTCTCAGGAGGTTCCATAGCGCCCAGCAATTCGATTATTGTGCCTAAACCTTCAGATGTCTCGCCCCATGTGGAACCCGCCTGCGGTACCGCGGCCAGTTCGCCGAAAACCGCGCATCCTGCGGCGAACGCCTCGACTTCGGCCAGAACCTCAGCCGGTGACCCCGCGCTTGGTTGAGTCTCCTCTGCAGGCGGCTCCTCGGTCGTCATCCCTTCCAAATCAACCACGTTCCCAGTGCAACCCGCCGCGTTCAAACGGTCCATTAAATCCTGCGAAATCTGAAGGCTGAACAGAGCTTCAATATTGGCGAAGACCGGTTCCAATAGCACGATTGGGTTCACTGGTTCGTCTGTCGGTTGTCGGTCCAGTGCCTCCCTCATCGCCATCCAGATGTCGAGTTGCAAGTTGTGCCAATCTTCGATCTCCGCTGGCGGGTTTAACTCGCTGAAGACCACATGGTAGTTACCGATCATCTCGGACAACTCGCCATTCGTAATTTCAAGCGGCACTCCCGTCGCTGCTGCCGGCGCAACCACAGTCGAGCAAACCTCAAGGTATTCGTCAACCGTTAGCGCAGTTTCGACCGGCATTCGGGTTGGTTCAGGCGCAGTAGTCGGCGTCGGGACCGGAGTGTTCGTCGGTTCCGGAATCGGAGTGTTGGTCGGCTCTGGAATCGGAGTGTTGGTCGGCTCTGGAATCGGCGTATTGGTCGGTTCAGGTTCCGGGGGGTTGGTTGGCGTAGGTGTGTCCGTAGGCTCCGGTACAGGTGTGTTGGTGGGGATCGGGACGGGTGTGTTCGTCGGGGCCGGAACCGGGGTATCCGTGGGTACAGGCACCGGTGTGTCAGTGGGAACAGGTGCCGGAGTGTCGGTCGGCTCTGGCGCTGGTGTGTGGGTCGCCGCGCGAGCTTCTACCGGGATGGAAGTCGCTGTCGGATCCGGATCTTCAGCGCAAGCTTGCACTGCCATGGGTGCCGAAACTGCTATCAACAGCGCAATTGAAGCAATGTATTTGCGAACGTACATGTTGCGATCCTCCCTACCCCTTACCATTCAGCGTCGACACGTAGACGACCCGTTACCTCCGAAGTCTACGGACACACTCGCCAAGGATTCAGCACGACACCGAGCATAAACTAGGCGTTTTGGCTAGTTTGCGTTACTGCCAAAGACCGTTGGCGCGACTGTTCATGGGAACGCGATCAAAACCTCCCCATGCGGTCCTCAAACGGAACGGGATCGCAACCCGCTAATTCGGCGCGCGTCGACCACGGCGCGCTACGCTCAAATCGCTGGTTTCAACCCGTTTCAGCCGTGGATCTTCAATCCAGCCGGGACCGCGTCCAACCGCTAGACGACGCCTTCACGTGCTGTCTCAGTGAAACACCACCATCTTCAGCTCCGTCATCTCGTCGATGGCGTAAGGCGGTCCTTCCTTGCCGAACCCGCTGTCCTTCAATCCGCCATACGGCATCATGTCGGCGCGGAACTGAGTCCCTGAGTTGATGTTCAGGTTGCCAGCCTCAGCCTCCAACGCGAATCGCATCGCGTGATCGACGTTCTGCGTGAAGATCGCCGCAGCAAGTCCGAAGTTGCTGTCGTTCGCCAACTCGAGGGCTTGATCGATGTCCTCCGCAGGCGTGATCGCCACCGCCGGACCAAACACCTCTTCGCGAGAGATCCTCATGTCCGGATCCACGTCCGCCAAAATGGTCGGAGTCATGATCGCTCCGTTCCGAGTACCACCGGAAACCAGGTTGGCACCGCCTTCAACCGCTTCGTGCACCCAGTTTTCAACCCTGGCAGCATCGGATTCTCTGACAAGCGGCCCCATCTTCATCTCATCTTCCATCGGGTCGCCATACGACAGAGCTTCGACTTGCGGTTTGAGGGCGTCGATGTAATCGGTGTATGCAGATTCTTGGACAATCACTCGCTGCGTCGAAATGCAGACTTGGCCTGCATTCGCGTATCCGCTCTGAGTCGTCGCCGCAGCGACCTTATCCATGTCTGCATCCGGCATCACGATTAGCGGAGAGTTGGAGCCCAGTTCCATCGTCACCTTCTTCAATCCCGCCATCTTAGTGATTCGCTCGCCGATTTCGCGCGAACCAGTAAACGTGACTTTTCGCACATTGGGTTGCGAAACCAAGGCATCGCCGATTGTTCGTCCCGATCCCGTGATGCACTGGACCGCCATGTCCGGCACGCCAGCGTCCAGAAGCACTTCGGTTAGTTTGAGCGCCGACAGCGGCGTATCCGAGGCGGGTTTGATGATCACGGCGTTGCCACCTGCGATCGCGGGCCCGACTTTGTGGGCGACAAGGTTCAACGGGAAGTTAAACGGCGCGATCGCTGCCACTATACCAACCGGCACGCGCACCGTGAAACCGAACTTGCCCGCGTTGCCAGGTGACGCGTCCATCGGAATCGTTTCGCCCCTCAGCCGCTTCGCCTCTTCGGCGGACCACGTCATCGTTTGAATCGCTCTGTCAACTTCCAGACGACCTTCGGAGATTACTTTGCCTTCTTCGCGAGTGATCGTTTGGCCGAGATCTTCCTTACGCTCCTCCATGATCTCGACCGCACGCATCAGAATCTCGTAGCGATCCATCCCCGTCAAGCGAGCCATCTGGTCGCGGCCTTCCTCCGCCGCCTTTGCCGCTAAGACGACATCTTCTACAGAACCGCTGGGAACAGTGTCGAACGGCTCCCCCGAAAACGGATCAATGACGTCCATTCGGGCGTCGCGGTCGACCCAATCCCCTGCTATGTACATCTTCATTTGGAGCCTCTGTTGATCTGAGTTTTGCCAGCGTCGTTATTGCGCGTAGGTTAACACTCGCGGACCGATTCTCGAAATCCCGTCGCCCGTTTGAGGTAAACTTCGCTCAGCACGACTTTAGTCCTCAATCAAATATCGCCCAAACGGGAGTTGATACGAATGCCCGGGTCATTTGAAAGCTACTCTGATGAGTTCAGTCGCATATTAGGCGATTCGCCTGAGCTAACGCTCCTGACAGACGAACTCGTATTCGCAGAAGGCGTATGTTGGCTGCCTTCCAGAAACTACGTCATCGTCAGCGATTTTCCCAACAACCGCATCATGAAATGGGACGAATCCTCTGGCATGGGGATTTTCCGCCAACCGTCGGATTGCGCCAACGGCAACACAGTCGATCTCGAAGGCCGAGTCCTCTCCTGCCTCACTCGCGGTCGAACCGTCGTTCGACTCGAGCACGATGGCTCCCTTGTTCCGGTTGCCGAGAGCTACATGGGCGGCAAACTGACTTCGCCTAACGACGTCGTCGTCAAGTCCGATGGCTCAATATGGTTCACCGACCCCGATTATGGCTTCCTTCACCCGGAATTCGGACACGGCGACAAACCGGAACAAGACCGAAACCGAGTCTTCCGCGTCAACGGCGACACGTTGGCCATCTCTGTGGTCTCCGAAGACTTCGACAAACCAAACGGCATCGCATTCTCACCCGATGAGTCCGTCCTCTACATCGGCGATACTGGCCGCACCCACGGCGAGTTCCGTCATCACCGCGTAATGCGCTTCGATGTCACACCCGGCGGAGAAATGCTCGTCAATCCTGCGGTGTTCGCTGACATTGAACCTGGCGTGCCCGACGGCTTCCGCTGCGACACCGACGGCAACCTCTACGTCTCCGCCGGAGACGGCGTCCAAGTTTTCAACCCCGACGGCGACATGATCGGCAAGATCATCACGCCAGAAGTCGCCGCCAACTGCGCCTTCGGAATGTCCGACGGCCAACGCCTATTCATCGGCGCCACATCCTCCCTGTGGTCCATCGACCTAAACGCGCAAGGGGCCTAGGGTCGCCACCGCCATAACGAGGAAAGTCCCAAAAAGGCCTTCCCTCCTATGCGCAAATTCCCCGCTCGCGGGAGAATGTGCGTCAATAGCCCGTTGGGGGCGGTTCGCGAACCGCCCCTACCAACCATCCGTCCCCTTCGTGAAACGAGGGGGACGCGGACGAGCGCAGCGAGAACGCAGGGGGTGCCCGGGGCGGCGGGGCCCTACCAGCCAAACAACCTTTCCTCTCATCGCCACCGCAACGCACGCAACCAAAACACCCACGCCCGTATGGGCGGTTCGCGAACCGCCCATACCAACCAAACACGGACTCACCCCCCCCCCACCAACAATCCCTTCTCCCTTGATGAGACCTTCGAGCAACCCCAACATCTGTTGTGGGACCCTTGCGCAGCTCCGACATCTGTCATTCCGAACGCAGCGCAGCGGAGTGAGGAATCTAGAGTCCACGTTCTCCACACGGCGTTTCGCGGCTTGAACGGCTCCGACGACGATGGCGGGACACCCTAGATTCCTCGCCATGCTCGGAATGACAAGCCATCGCCCAGCCGTGCAAACGTCCCTTGATGGTAGAAGGCCCGGATGGGGGCGGTTCGCGAACCGCCCCTGCCAGCCAAACACGGACTCAGACACCCACCAACCAACACCTAAATCCCAAGAATCCCTCCACCAATCCCACCAATCCCAATTCAGACTTGACATATTCCTACATCTGTTGTAAAAATAACAAGTGAACAAGTTCCGCGGGTCCAGCGACCCGCACCACAGTGCTGCGCAGACGTGTGCAGACCCCCGTCCCAAGCGGCCACAGGGATCAAACGTGAGCAGGCGGAGGCAACGGTCGACGAGAAGGACGCGGTCCAAAGCCGCGCCGACGAGTCGCCAGCGTCTTTGCAGTCTCCGGCGGCGTCCCTCATCGGATCGGATGTCCGGTGCAAGGCCGGGAGGGCCGTGCCGAAGCGTGGGAGGCCAAGTTCCCGGAGCGCGACGCGTCAGTCCCGCGTCGCAATGCGAGCCAGCTGGCATCCATCACGCCCCTTTCGGTCCCAGGGTTTCCCCCGCTCGCGGGGGAAATGTCCGAAGGACCAAGGGGGCGCGAGGGATGCCCAGCCAAGGGCCGGGAGACCTCACGTGGAGCCGACAGACGTCTACTCCTGTCCGCCGCAGGAGGGAGGCTACAGCCCGAGTGAAGCCCCAAAAGCTGATCCAAGGAGGACGGCGAACTCCGAACGGCGTACCCAAGCGCCGCGCCGAAATCCATGCCCGCGGTCTGGCGACGCGGGCCGCGGCTGGAAAACGATTGCTAGCGGTCTGACACGCCGCTCTGCGCAGCATCTGACCCCTCTCCGGGGTCGCCCTCCTGCCGAAAGGCAGAGGCGATGGAGAGGGAAGGAGCATCGGCCTCGGCGCTGAGGACGACGCTCTAGGCGAGGGCCAGTTCCTACGGGCCCGAGGACCCTGCGCCGCCGGACCTTCCCCGGAAGGCCCGGCGGCAAACAACCACGTCGCGGTGGACATATAAACGCGCCCCCAAACCATCATCATCACAAAATCAGCGTAGTCAGCGGTTCAGACACCCCACCCCGACCAGTTGAAACCATTAAAAACACCTCAGAGCAAACAGTCGATACGAAACGACAGTCCCCTTTCGTCCCGAAAGGGGACGCGAGCAAGCGAAGCGAGCTCGCAGGGGTATGCTGGGGCCGACGCGGGTCCAGACGGACTTCACCGAAGACCGAGTCTTACAATGGCCTCTCTATGGGAGAGGATAAGGGCGACAAATGACTCACATCAAAGCCATCGTATTCGACTTCGACGGCCTAATCCTTGATACCGAGACGACCGACTACGAGGCGTGGAAAGCCATGTATCGCGCCCACGGCGTCGAACTTCCCATGTCGATGTGGCTGCCCCTCATTGGCGACGCCACCCAAGATTTCATCATCGATCGGCACCTCGCCGAGTTAACCGGAGAACCAATCGATCGTGGCGAGATACGCCAACGCCAGCGAGCTCTTCACATCCAAATGCTCGAAGACGCCGCCCCGATGCCCGGCGTCGAAGACTACATCCAAACCGCAAAACGATTGGGTATCCGAATTGGGGTTGCGTCCGGATCCAGTCGATCTTGGGTGGCTGACAGACTCGATCGACTCGGCCTCGCCGACCAATTCGAAACCGTCGTTTGCCGCGACGACGTGGGGCGAGCAAAGCCCGACCCAGCTGCTTACATCGCTGCCGTCCAGAATTTGGGAACCACCCCAGATCGGGCGCTCGCTCTCGAAGATTCCCCGCCCGGCGTCAAAGCGGCCAAACTCGCTGGGCTATTCTGCGTCGCTGTCCCTGGACCGATGACGAAAAACCACGCATTCCCGGAGGCAGACATGCGGATGGAGTCGCTGTCCGAAATGCCATTGCAGAAACTTCTGGAAACCGTTCCTGTCCCCTAACGTTGGTGGATTAAGGTAATGGGGGCCGACATCACAACCCACATCCTCCCAAGAAATCACATGTCTCAAGCACCAAACAAAACTTGGCAAGACCGCAACCGTTTCCGATCCGACGCCGACCTGCGTTCCGGCGCACAAATCATCCATCCTAGTTTCCGTGACCTGATCGGCGGCGACAACGTCGATATCCAGAAACACTACACAGGCACAGAATGGGCCGAAGGTCCTGCATACGTGCCCGCGCTAAACGGTTCCGAAGGCTTCGTAGTCTTCTCCGACGTCCCCAACAACCGGATGCTCAAATACGATCCTTCAACCGGCAAAACCACCACGTTCCGAGACCTTAGCCACCATAGCAACGGCAACACCGTCGACAACGAGGGCAGACTCGTCACATGCGAGCACTCGCGCCACGCTATAAGCCGACTCGAACACGACGGAACGCACCACGTCCTAGTCGACAGCTACGAAGGCAAGAAACTCAACTCTCCCAACGACCTCGTCGTCAAATCCGACGGCTCCGTCTGGTTTACCGATCCGCCATACGGCATCCTCAGCGGCCGCGAAGGCAACGCCCGCGAATCCGAACTCGACGGCAACTACGTCTATCGCCTCGAACCCGACACCGGCAATATCGGAATCGTCGTCACCGAACTCGATCGGCCCAACGGCCTCGCCTTCTCGCCAGACGAATCGGTCCTCTACGTGGCCGACAGCGGAGAACCCCGCAACATTGCCGCTTTCGACGTCAATTCAGACGGCAAATCCCTAACCAACTTCCGAATCTTCGCAGTAATCCGGCCCGGCATCGCCGACGGCTTCCGCTGCGACATACAAGGCAACATGTGGACAAGCGCCCACGACGGCATCCACTGCCTCACCCCCGAAGGCGAACTAATCGGCAAAATCCTCATCCCCGAACAACGCACCGCAAACTGCACCTTCGGCGACGAAGACCGCAAAACCCTCTACATCTGCGGGGATGTATCCCTCTATTCCGTTCGCGTGAACGTTGCGGGCGCGTAGGCGATACCTATTCAATCGAACGGATAGAATCACGAAGGTTGCCGATAATGCAATTCGGCACGTCCGAATTGCCCAGAAACGAACCTCAACTCGCCTTGTCCAACACCCCGACCCTCTCCGAAACCGCCATCAACAGCGATGTCGCTTGGCGGTCCATTAATGCCATCCGCTTCCTCTCGATCGACGCCGTTGAACAGGCCAACAGCGGCCACCCCGGCGCTCCGATGGGCCTCGCGCCAACCGCGTACGCGCTCTGGCAACACGTCCTCCGGCATGCCCCTGGCACACCCGCTTGGGCCAACCGAGATCGCGTCGTCCTCTCGGCCGGACACGCATCGATGCTGCTCTACTCGATGCTCCACCTGACCGGCTACGACCTCCCGCTCAACGAGATCAAAGACTTCAGACAATGGGAAAGCAAGACCCCTGGGCACCCTGAGTTCGGACTCACCTCTGGCGTCGAAGCCACTACCGGTCCACTCGGTCAAGGCCTCGGCAACGCCGTCGGATTCGCACTCGCCGAGAAGATCCTTGCCAACACCTTTAACCGTCCCGGACACGAAATCGTCAACCACCGCACATTCGCCATCTGCTCCGACGGAGACATGATGGAAGGTGTCGCCTCCGAAGCCGCGTCTCTCGCCGGCACACTCCAACTCGGAAAACTCGTCGTCATCTACGACGACAACCAGATTTCCATCGAAGGCGACACCGACAAAGCTTTCCGCGAAGACGTCTCCGCCCGTTACGCAGCTTACGGGTTCCACGTCGTCGATCCCGTCGACGGCAACGACCTCTCCGGCATTGTCAACGCTTTGAACGCCGCCGATGCCGAACCCGATAAGCCCACACTTGTCACCGTCCGATCAGTCATCGGCTTCGGAAGTCCTAACTTGGCTGGGACAGGCGCAGTCCACGGCAAAGCCATGGGCGGCGACGAGGTCGCACTCACACGCGCCCAACTCGGTTGGGATTACGAACCTTTCGACGTCCCATCCGACGTCGACGACCACATGCGATCCGCCATCGAGCGCGGCGAAGCTCTCTCCAACGAATGGCATGCCCAATTCGACGCCTACAAAGATGAACACCCCGAACTCGCCGAACAGTTCCTCCAGGCCATCCTCGGAGTAGTCCCGGAAGGGTGGGACGACGCACTAAACCGACTAGTCGGCACACACGACTCCCCAATCGCGACCCGCGCCGTATCCGGCGAAGCCTTGCACGCCATTACCCCCAATCTACCGCGACTCATCGGCGGCTCCGCGGACCTCGCCGAATCCAACAACACCGAGGTTGATGGACGCGGCTCCTTCTCCCCCGAATTGCCCGGAGGTCGCAACCTCCACTTCGGTGTTCGAGAACATGGAATGGGCGCAATCTCCAACGGCATGGCCCTCCATGGAGGCGTAATCCCATACGCCGCAACCTTCCTAATCTTCTCCGACTACATGAGGCCATCGATCCGCGTCGGCGCTCTCTCTCACGCTCCCTGCGTATGGATCTTCACCCACGACTCCATCGGACTAGGCGAAGACGGACCCACACACCAGCCCATCTCGCAGTTGATGGGTCTGCGAATGATTCCAAACCTCACCGTTATCAGACCTGCAGACGCCGACGAGACTTTCGAGGCGTGGCGCATCGCAGTCGAAAACCGCAACGGCCCCACCGCCCTTATCCTCACACGGCAGAACCTCCCACAACTCTCTTCCATTGGCGCAAAGAGTTTCGCTCGCGGATACGTGCAACGTGGCGCATACGTAATCGCCGACACATCGAATGATCCCGAAGTCATCATCATAGGCACCGGCTCCGAAACCCAACTAGCCCTCTGCGCAGCTCTCCAACTCCAAGAAGAGGGCATCGCCGCCCGAGCCGTCTCCATGCCCTCATGGGAACTCTTCCAATCCCAACCCGACGAGTACCGAGAATCCGTCCTCCCGAGCAACATCCGAGCCCGCGTATCCGTAGAAGCCGGAACCACCATCGGTTGGGAACGCTACACCGGTTTCGACGGAGCAACCATCGGCATCGACCGCTACGGCGCATCCGCCCCCGGCGACATCGTTATGACCAACCTAGGCTTCACCGTCGAAAACGTTGCTGACACCGCTCGTTCGTTACTTTGATCCGAACCTGGTTCGGTTCCTAGTGCCACACGAGCACCATCTAGGCGACCATTTATCCCAAAACCCCCAGTAGTATCATTACCGCGTAGTTGGCACTCCCCCAATGTGTCGTAACGCAACCCGAGGTGTGGACTACTTATGCGAGTAGCAGTTGGCGCTGATCATGCCGGATTAAGCCTGCGAGAAGTCGTTGTCTCAACCATCGAGGCTGCCGGCCACGAAGCAATCTACCTCGGTGCTCATGAATACGACGCCGAAGACGACTACCCCGACTGCACCGCGCCCGTAGCTGTCGCTGTCCAATCAGGTGATGCGGATCGCGGCGTCATGCTCTGTGGAAGCGGCATCGGCGCAGCGATGACCGCCAACAAGTTCCGCGGTGTCAGAGCGTCCGTTTGCCATGACACCTACTCCGCAGCTCAGGGCGTAGTACATGATGACATGAACGTCTTATGCATCGGTGGACGCGTAGTCGGAGACGCGATCGCACCCGAACTCGTGAACGCTTTCCTCTCCGCAAACATGGGCAGCGAAGAACGATATCACCGCCGGCTTAACAAACTCAATGACATCGAAGCCGCCAACTTCGGCTCCGGCTGACGAAAATCCAAGAGGCGAATCATGTGTCATCATGAACACAACAACATCACGAAAGCCGCTGAACTCGGCCAGGCCATCTGGCTCGACCAGATCAGCCGCGACATGATCGACAGCGGCGAGATCCAAGAACTGGTCGATCACGGCCTACGAGGCATCACGACCAATCCGACCATCTTCGACGGCGCGATCGAAGCAAGCGATGTATACGATGACCGTCTCGCGCAATACGCCGAAGATGGCAGTCCGCCCGAGGTCGTTTTCGAGCGCATCGCAGTCGAGGACGTACGCGATGCCGCCGACATCCTTCGCCCAACCTACGAGGCGCTCAACTACCGCGACGGCTTCGTCTCGATCGAAGTGAACCCGCACCTCGCCCATGACACTGAAGGCACCATCGCAGAAGCAAGGCGACTTTGGGCCTCGGTGGACCGGCCAAACATCATGATCAAGGTTCCCGGTACGCCAGAAGGCGCACCCGCAATCACAACATTGATCTCCGAAGGCATCAACGTCAACGTCACCTTGTTGTTCTCGCTGGACGCCTATAAAGCCGCAGCCAATGCCTATCTCGATGGCATCACCAAATATGCCAACGCCGGCAATGGGTCACCAGCCCACATCGCTTCGGTCGCATCGTTCTTCGTTAGTCGCGTCGACACGCTGGTCGATGAACTACTACCTGCCGGAAGCGATTTGACGGGCAAGATAGGTATCGCCAACGCCAAATCGGCGTACCGCGAATACCAAGGCGTCTTCGCCAGCGACCTCAACGACAACACTCGATTCTTTTCTCTAAACACCATCGGAGCACAGCCGCAGCGCCCCCTTTGGGCCTCTACCAGCGTGAAGAATCCCGAGTATCCACCGACACTTTACTTCGATGAACTACTTGGCCCGGATACGGTGAACACTCTTCCGTTACCAACCGTCAACGACGTATTGGCGACAGGGACCATCGCGGAAACCCTGACTTCCGATGTCGACGAAGCCGAGGCACAACTCGCACAGTTGGAAGCAGAAGGGGTATCATACACGGCGGTTACCGACCAACTCCTAGTTGAAGGCGTCCAAAAATTCGCCGATTCTTGGGACGCCTTGATGGCCCGAATCGACGCCAAAGTATCCGCCCTCGCCACCGCCTAACACCCGCCGCGAACGGAGCGCCGCTTGGATACGGCCACCAATACCAAGGGCAAGTCGCAGCCCGTCATCGCCGATCTCGTGCGACGCATCTGGGCACGCGACTACTCGCTGTGGCCAGAACCCTCGCCCGGCGGTGGAGGCGATTGGATGGGATGGCTAGACTTACCCACCGCGTTGCATGACCGTGCAACCCCCGCCCAAACTGCGTCGAGCGGTATCACGTCCCTCAACATCTTCGGTATGGGCGGGAGCAGCCTCACGCCCGAAGTTCTCAGCCACCTCTTCCCAGAATCCCAACCATCCCTCAACGTTTTCGACACCGTAAACCCTGCCACCATCTCGAATGCGATCGACACACTTGATCTGGAAACCTCGGTTTTCGTCGTAGCAAGCAAATCAGGCACCACCGTCGAACCACTGTCCCTCGAAAGCGTCTTCCGCGAAGCACTAGAAGCGCGCGGTATCGGCGATGTTTCGTCACGTTTCGTAGCCATCTCCGATCCCGAAACGCCACTCGCGAACCGCGCCGCAACAGGCCAATTCGCTTTCCACGTCGAAACACCCGCGAACGTCGGCGGCAGATTCTCCGCACTTACCGCATTCGGCATGTTCCCAGCTGAAATCTGCAACATGCCAATAGACGAGATGAAACGCAGCGCCGTCGACATGGCAGACCGATGCCGAGTCGAAAACTTCACCAATCCTGGTATCGAACTCGGCATGTTCATGGCATCCAATGCCCTCCGAGGTCGCGACAAAGTAACCTTCGCCATGTCACCCAGCTTGCAACGCTTCGGGCTATGGCTGGAACAACTATTAGCGGAATCCACAGGTAAGAACAGTCGCGGCTTGATCCCCATCGCCGGCGAACCACCTCTGCCGTCGGACGCCTACGGAAACGACCGCCAATTTATCCGGATTTCCCTAGCCGATGAACCCCAACCCGAAAACCCGGCATTTGACGAGCATCCTACATTCAACATCGAACTCCCGGATTGCCCAGCCATCGCAGGTGAGTTCTTCCGATGGGAGTTCGCAACCGCGGTCGCTGCATGCGCCATAGGCGTCTATCCATTCGACCAACCCGACGTCGAGTCGGCAAAGCAACTTGCGCGAAAGGCACTTGAATCCGACCTTGACGGGCGTGCATACTCGGAATCCATAACCGACGCCATAAATTCGGTTATCGCAAATGCCGAACCTAGGAACTACGTCGGGATCGCGGCGTACCTACCTGAATCCATTGAATTGACCGACGCAGTCTCACGCCTCCGTGCCGCCATCAGCGATTCAACCAAACTCGCCACCACCTTCGGATACGGACCGCGTTACCTTCATTCAACTGGGCAACTTCATAAAGGCGGCCCAAACTCTGTGACTTTGCTCGCCTTAACCGAAGACATCGACAACGACATCCAAGTCCCTGGCCAGGATTTCACGCTTGGTCAACTGCTCACCGCGCAAGCGTCGGGCGACGTTCAAGCTCTCCGCGACAAAGGCAGAAGGGCCCATTTGGTAAATCTCGAAGCTGACCCTGTTCAAGAAATCAACTCGATGACCGCAACGATCCAAGAGCAGGATCGACAAACGCCAAGGCAATCCGTTGAAACCTGAATTCATACTCAACGCCACCGATGTGGAGCGCGGATTGCGGTTGAACCGCTCGGATCCCGAAGACCGCGCTCGCCTCGTCAGATTGGTCGACCTGTTGCTAGACGGCGTGGAGACTTCATTCGAACGAGGTTTGGAGCGAGACCAAGTCCTGCTGTGGCTAGACACCGATATCGGAGAAGGCTCGTTGTTTCGTGCCCTCGCGATGAAGGTGCCCACGATGCTGACTTTCCAAATCGACGTGCGCAACTACCTTGAAGCCGCCATCGAAGAGATCAACGAAGTCACTGAGCTCTATAAGCCCGACGTTTTGCTCCTCAGAGTCATGAACGCGGCAACCGACATGGGACAGATCAGCGCGCCGAGCACTGCAAGCCAAATGGCCAGATCACTCTCGCCGATCGATAAACACATCAGCATCTACGATTTTGCATCGACATTCGGCATCGACATCGGATGGGACATACGCAAACCCAGAGGTGAATGGCCAGATCCGCTCGTTCAGTCAGAGAACGCACTGCGAACCATCACGCTCTTCCAAGACGCCGGGCTAGATCCTTCGATCTGGGTGATGAACCTGCCCACCGTGAAGATCGTCGCTGAAGCTCTGAGCGCGCGTACCCACATCGACGACCGCACCGATGTGGTCGCATGCTTCGCACTCGAATCGATCTTCTGGAGTGCCTTCCGAGAACAAAATGGCGATTTGGACACCGTACCACCTTCGGTCATAAACGCGACCCAAGCGATCGCAACGATGCCGGGTAACGCCATTGCTGTCGTTGGTGGCGAAACTTACGCCACCTGCCTCAACCAGTACGCGCAATCCGTACACACGGCCGAAGACGTCGTGTCCGCGATATCCTCCAGATTCTTGACAGTCTCCAAATCGCTCAAAGCCGAGTTCGTCCCCGTTTAAGGAGGAAAACATGCAGATTGGCTTAGTCGGACTAGGTCGCATGGGCGGGAACATGGCCCGCCGCCTACTTGGTGACGGGCACACCGTGCTGGGATACGACCCCGATCCGGCGGTACGCGAAGAACTAGAGACCCATGGCGGAAAAAGCCAATCGTCTCTCCAAAGTCTCGTCGAAGCGCTCGCAACCCCGCGCACCATCTGGATAATGGTTCCTGCAGGCGACATTACCCAAGCGACCGTCGACGAATTGTCGAAGCATATGTCCTCGGGCGACACATTGGTCGACGGCGGCAATTCCAACTACAAAGAGACCATCCAACGCGCCGAGCAGCTTGCCGATCTCGGAATCGACATGCTCGACAGCGGCACCAGCGGCGGCGTATGGGGTCTCGAAAACGGTTACTGCCTCACCATCGGAGGTAACCGCGACGCCTACGAACGCAATCGGCCGATATTTAAGTCGCTCGCGCCCCCGGAAAACGACGGCAACCTCTACGTCGGCCCTAGCGGCTCAGGCCATTACGTCAAGATGATCCACAACGGCATCGAATACGGAATGATGCAAGCCTTCGCCGAGGGATTGGAACTTCTCGAAGCCAAGACCGACTTCAACCTCGACCTTGGCGCAATCTGCGAAAACTGGCGCTACGGCAGCGTCATCCGTTCATGGCTCCTAGACCTCACCGCCGACGAATTCAAAAACGATCCCGGTCTAGACGCGCTGTCATCCTACGTCGAAGACTCGGGCGAAGGCCGATGGACCGTCGACGCCTCGGTTGAACTCGCTGTCCCGGCACCGGTCCTAACTCTCGCGCTCCAGATGCGATTCAGGTCTCGACAAGAAAACCCACTCGGAGGACGCGCCCTCGCCGCCATGCGCAACGCCTTCGGCGGTCACAGCGTCAAACGCTCCGAATCCCCTCTCCCTTGATGGGAGAGGGTTAGGGTGAGGGTGCCCAAAAGTGGCGCATAACGGCGAAAATCAATTCACCATCGTCATCTTCGGCGCGTCCGGAGATCTGACGCAACGAAAACTCGCGCCCGCGTTATTCCACCTACACGCCATCGGCGCTTTACCCGAACGATGCCGGTTCGTAGCATTCGCACGTTCCGACCACGACGACGAAAAATATCGAAAGCTTTTGTTCGAAGTCGCCTCGGACAACTTCGCCGCCGACGCGCAGACTTGGGTCGATTTCGCCGAACACATCCGGTACATTCGAGGGTCGTCCAACGACATCGGCTCCTTGGAACGGCTCGAAGCCGAAATCAAGCGGACCGTCGAAACCGACGAATCTGACGACCGCCTCTATTACTTGGCCCTAGCCCCGACCCTTTACGAAAGCACTGTTGCGGCTCTGAGCGATGCCGGAATGCTCGACGAAACTAACGGCGTTCGACGACTGGTTGTCGAAAAACCCTTCGGAACAGACCTCGCGTCCGCCAAAATGCTCAACACCGCGATCCACTCCGGAGCCAATGAGCACCAACTCTTCCGCATCGATCACTACCTCGGCAAAGACACCGTCCAAAACCTCATCGTCTTCCGTTTTGGCAACGCAATCTTCGAGCCTTTGTGGAACCGCAACTATGTAGATCACGTCCAGATCTCCGTGCTCGAAGACCTCGACGTGGGCGACCGGGGCGGGTACTACGAACACTCCGGCGTTCTACGCGACATGTTCCAGAGCCATCTGCTCCAACTGCTGGCGCTCACGGCGATGGAGCCTCCCGCGACTAACGATGCCGATTCTCTCCGCGATGAGAAGGCCAAGGTCCTCAGCGCGATCCGACAACCTACTGCACAAGAAGCCGCAGAAAATTCAGTTCGTGGGCAGTACCGCGGGTACCGGCAAGTTGACGGCGTATCGCCTGCGTCTGCTACGGCAACCTATGCTGCGCTCCGTCTTTTTGTCGATAACTGGCGTTGGCAAGGCGTCCCCTTCTACCTGCGCTCGGGCAAAGCTCTCCGAGAAAAATACACAGAAATCGCGATCCAGTTCCGACAACCGCCGCTCAGCATGTTCGACTCCGAGGAAGGATCGAGCCTCGTGCCGAACGTTCTCAAGATCGTAATCCAACCCGACGAAGCGATCCGCCTGACCATCGATAACAAGAAACCCGGCGCACGTCTGGAAGCCGAAGCGCAAGAGCTCGAATACAAATTCCCGATGGGCATGAGAGACGCCTACGAACGGCTCCTGCTCGACGCCGTCGCCGGCGACGCCTCGCTCTTCACCCGCTCCGACGAAATCGAACTTTCGTGGGCGGTCGTCGACCCTTACATCCAAGCCTGGGAAACCGAGTTGGCTTCCCAACTCTACCCCTACGAACGAGGCACCTGGGGCCCCAACGCCGCAGACCAATTTATCGCTCCTGATCGTTACTGGTCGAATCCGGTGGGATAATGCTCGCGTCATTTCGGAGGCATCCAGTGTTTTAGCGGCTGACTTGCGCCGGCTTCTCGGGATTTCGCAATGGTTTCGATAGGCAGGGGTGGGTTGTCTGAACCGCTGATTACGCTGATTGTTGTGATGGGCTCTGATGATGATCGTTTTGGGGGCGTGTGTGTATGTCCACCGCGACGTGGTTGTTTGCCGCCGGGCCTTCCCGGGGGAAGGTCCGGCGGCGCAGGGTCCTCGGGCCCGTAGGAACTGGCCCTCGCCTAGAGCCTCGGTCCCTGTACAAGAACCTCGGCTCCTTCCCTCTCCATCGCCGCTTCGGTTCGAAGCGGGCGACCCCGGAGAGGGGTCAGATGCTGCGCAGAACGGGTGTCAAACCGCTAGCAACGTTTACCAGCCGCGGCCCGCGTCGCCAGACCGCGGGCATGGAGTTCGGCGCGGCGCTTAGGTACGCCGTTCGGAGTTCGCCGTCCTCCTTGGATCAGCTTTTGGGGCTTCACTCGCTCTGTAGCCTCCCTCCTGCGGCGGACAGGAGTAGACGTCTGTCGGCTCCACGTTTAGGTCTCCCGGCCCTTGGCTGGGCATCCCCCGCGGACTTGCTTCGCTCGTCCGCGCCCCCTTCGATTCTCGAAAGGGGCTGATAGGGTGGACGCCTGCTGGCTCGCTGTGCGACGCGGGACTGACGCGTCGCGCTCCGGGAACTTGGCCTCCCACGCTTCGGCACGGCCCTCCCGGCCTTGCACCGGACTGCCGATCCGATGAGGGACGCCGCCGGAGGGAGCAAAGACGCTGCGACTGGGGACGGTACTGGACCGTGCCGGTCGTCGGTTTTGCCTCCGCTTCCTCACGTTCGATCCCTGTGGCCGCTTGGGACGGGGGTCTGCACACGTCTGCGCAGCACTGTTGTGGGTCGTTGGACCCACGGAACTTGTTCACTTGTTATTTTTACAACAGATGTGGGAAGTTGTCAAGTCTGAATTGGGATTGGTGGGATTGGGGGTTGGTGGGTGGGACTGTTGTGGGAAGTGTGTGCGTGGATTGATTTGGGCCAGCTAGAAAGACGCGCGTTCATGGCGCGTGTCTTGCGGGGAATATTGACGCGCTGCCATCCCAATTGGGTAAGGGTTAGTTGGGCGTCCAGCCGTCGGTGAAGGGGTTTGGGTTGAGACGTTTACGTGGGGAAGACCGCTGAATGACGACCATCAATCTGGTTCGGCGGCCAAGCGGGGTTGACCTTCTCCTCTGTGGATCCGGTACATGCGTCGCGCGCTAGCCCTCGTCAAAAATCCCAGCAATTCTTGGTTGTTAAGAATGCGGGTGGCAAAAGCGCCGTTGTTCCGAACACGACCGGCGAGAGCCCTGTTGTAACGGCCCTGATACTCAAGAAAGAAGTTGTCGAAACTGTTGGCCCTAGCTTGTGCGCCGACGGTCTCGTCTTTTTGCATGTCGTTGTCAACTTGATCGACGAACAGCTGATCGTTTTCGTCGAAATCGGTACCGAATCGTTCGTTGAGCGTCTCGACGATTGAAGAAAGCGGTGCAGGCTCAGGATCCGGAGCGATTTTTTCGCCATCAAAGACCGTCGTCATTTCGCCGTCGCCGTGATCGAGGGACGCTGATCCTTTGAACGTTTCGCTAATGCGCAGGTGCGTAAGTTCAACTTGTGATCCGAGATCGATCCTCCCTGTACGCATCTCTGGGAGCAGAGCATGAAGAACACGGGAATAGCGATAATCGCGCTCCAACTTGATGTCGGTGAAATCGACGATCTGCGAAATGAAGTCGTATAGCGAGATGAATCGGCTGAGTAAATCACGGAATTCGGATTGTTCTTCTTCGGAGGATTCTGCGAATCTCAGCAACGCGGGACCAATGAGCCGATGGACTTCCTGATGCTGCGTCGTGTTCTCGTTGGCCAACAAGACGCGCACGAGTGGAGAGATCTCATCCTCGCGCATAACCCTGAGCGACATTAGATTGCGATGTGTGTCCCACAACAGGTTCGGGTCTGTTGGGATCGAAGCCGTGCGTTCGTACCACGGTGCGAATGCTTCTTGGATGTCCTCCGTGTCGTTCGTAAAATCGAGAACGAAAGTGTCGGTCTTTCCTGTGCGCGTTCGATTCGCCCTGGAAAGGGTTTGGACGGCGTTCAGACCAGTCAAAACTTTGTCCACGTACATCGTGTGCAACAAAGGTTGATCGAATCCAGTTTGGAATTTCTCGGCGACCACGATGATTTGGTACTCGTCGGTTGCGAACTGGTCGGCAGTTTGCGATTCTGGAAACCCGTTCATGTTCGATTCCGTGAACTCGTCGCCTTCGTCGCGCACCGTACCCGAAAATGCCACGAGGGTTTTGATGCCGGTTGTTTCCGCCGCCTTGATATAGCGGTCTAGTGCTTGTTTGAAGCGAACTGCGTGAAGTCGCGAACTCGTGACTACCATCGCTTTCGCTTGTCCGTTTATTTTTGAGGCAGTATGTGACTTGAAGTGGTTTACGACGATCTCCGCTTTTTCATCCAAGTGAGTGTCGTGAAGGGTTACGAAACGCGCAATCGCGACCTTTGCGCGGGCCGGGTCGTATTCTGGGTCGTCCTCAACGCTTTTCTCGATGTTCCAATAGGTCTGGTACGTCGTGTAGTTTGCTAAGACATCTAGGATGAAACCTTCTTCGATCGCCTGTCGCATTGAGTAGACGTGAGATGGGACGTATCGATCCTCGCCATCTACGGTGGTTTGGTCGCCGAACAGTTCCAGAGTTCGGGCTTTTGGTGTGGCCGTGAAGGCGAAGAATGAGATATTGGGTTTGCGTCCCCTGCCGGCGACGATTTCGTTGGTGAAATCCTCTCCGTCGATTTCGTCGGATGGAACGTGAAACGAAAATTCGTCAGATCCCAGGACTTCTTTGAGATCGGCGGCTGAACTACCAGATTGGGATGAATGTGCTTCGTCGATGACTACGGCGTATCGCCTGCCGGGTTCCAATCCATCGATGTGTTTGAGCACGAACGGGAATTTTTGAAGTGTCGTGATGACGACTTGAGCTTGGCGCCCGCGGAGTGCCGCAGCCAACTGCCTGGAATCCTTGTCGATTTTCGCGACCAGCCCATGCACGTGTTCGATGCTGTAGATGGTCTCTTGCAGTTGTTGATCAAGGACACGGCGATCAGTGATCACTACTACTTTGTCGAAGATCTTGTTTTCGTCCCGGTCGTGCAGATTCGAAAGACGATGAGCCAACCACGCGATGGTGAGTGACTTGCCCGATCCGGTGGAATGTTGGACCAGATAGGAATGCCCTGCGCGGTCTGATTTCGCTCTTTTTTCGAGTTGATTGACGGCGTGCCATTGATGCAATCTGGGGAAGATTGATGCGCCGCCAGAAGGAGCATGGATGAACCGATTTAGGAGGTCCATCCACGCGTCGCGGGTCCACAACTGTTCCCAAAGATAGGCAACCTTGTAACCTGTTGCGTTTGCGGGGTTGCCTGCCCCGCCGACTTGGCCTGCTCCGCCAGTCCCTAGGTTGAATGGAAGGAATTGCGTGTTCGGACCTTCTAGTTTGGTCGTCATGAAAACGCTATCTTGATCGACCGCGAAATGGACGATGGCGCGTTTGCTTAGAGTCGTGTTCCTAGGATCCCGGTCGGTGCGATATTGTGATTTTGCGTCTTCGACGTTTTGCCCAGTCAAACGGTTTTTCAATTCAGCCGTCGCCGTCGGGATACCGTTGACCATCAAACACAGGTCGAGAGTTTTGTTGCTTCCGCTCTCATAAACCAACTGGCGCGTGACCGTCAAACGATTAGCTTCGAAGAGATCGACTAGTTCTGGAGTAAGCCCGTGTGCAGGCTTGAAGTAAGCAAGTCTGAAATCGATTCCGTAGTCAGTGATTCCGTTGCGCAATACATCGACGGTTCCCCGAGAGTTGAGTTCTTTGGCGAGACGAGCGGCCAATCCTCTTTTGGCGTTTGAGATGTCGTCGCCGTATGCACGTTGGGCGAGGCGCGCCAGTTGGACTTGTTCTGTTGTTTCCAAAAAGGAGAAAAGCTGGTGAGTGTCCAGCCCCAGTTCGGCGTCGAACTCAGCCGAAGCGGACGCAGAGTAACTGCCGCTATTGGTCAACCACCTGTCGATAGTTTCCTCGAAAGCGCGTTCGTTTATGTTTGATGGTTTAGTCATGGAGACTTGGCAGACATAGTCGTTTGTTTGATATTCAATTTGCCTGCGACTGCCGCGGTTATGATGGCTTGCCGACGCTCAGTGAGCAGATTGATCTGGCGTTGGAGCTTGGAGACGAGGGTGTCGATGCGGGCGGTCTCCGCATCGAGGTAGTCTGCGATGGCGCTTTGTTGACGGAGTGGAGGGATAGGAATCAACAATGCCTTGAACTTCTCGTTCGTAAAGTGGGCGATGGTGGCTTTGTCGTTCAACACGTCGAACCAATTGCTAGCGGCTACCGAGTTGAGCACGTACTGCAAAAAACTGTTGCATCCTCCCTTTCGAGCACGAACGCGATGCAACGCGTTTTGGATTATGTAAACGCCTTCGATGTGGTTCAATATGCCGCAACGGCCTCCCTCACCGCCTTCGCATACCAGAAGGTCACCCGGTACCACTTGGTATTTGTCTAAATCGTCTCGACTCGCCCACATCGTCGGCGCATCGATGGTTTTCACTTGAAACCATTGCACATGTTGGGCCTTCAGATATGGAATCTCCGAATCACCAAGTGCAACGGGTGAATTTTGGAGCATTTTGCCTAGCTGAACTGAATAATATCGATTTACTGGCGCTGTCTCCCAATGCACGGGTATGTCACCGAGCCACTCGATCCCCGAATCCTGCATGGCGACGTTACGATTTAGCCCCTTGGTAACGGCTTGAGTAATGATGGCCTGGCGGCGTTCTTTGAGTAGTTCAACCAGGCGTTGGTTCTTATCTACTAGTACGTCGATGCGTTCGGTTTCGTCATCGAGGTAGTCTGCGATGGCGCGCTGTTCAGAGAGAGGAGGCGCAAAGATTTTGAAACTTGCGAGGCAGTCTCCGGACAACTCGGTAAACGTCGAACCATTGCCTAACGCATCGAGATGCTGAGTACTTGCAACCATCTGATACCTGAAGTAGCGAATGTCTAGATCTACAACCGGTACTAATCCACGACAACCTTGATTAAACGCCATCGCAGTCATAGCTTCTGAAACATAGCCAATAGGTGCTCGCGTTGACAAGATTAGCGATCCCGCGGGCACTGGTCGGCTACCCGACAAAAGACCTTTTCGTGACAAGGTTCGCATCGTTGACTCAATACGTTTGCCGTTAGTTTGAGCTAGATCAATTGGTGTCGCCCATGCGACATCACCATCCCAATTACGTGTATCTGAAGTTGGTGTTCCACCATTCACGATTCGAAACAGTCGTCTAATCGGAACATCTTGCCAACTGCCCTTTATCGACCGGCTCATGCCGACATCTCCAGCATGAGCGCATTGATTTCTGCACCGATGGTGTCTATCTCGGCATCTATCTCGGATAGTGGGCGTGGCGGCATGTACTTGTAAAAATGGCGAGTAAGTGGTATCTCGTATCCGATCTTGGTTTTGGAGTGGTCTACCCAAGCGTCGGGCACATGTGGCAACACTTCGCGCTCCATGTAGTTTTCGACTACCCGTCGATGATGTTCTTGTTTGAGGCGATTGGAAACGTCTTGTTGCCAAATCACTGGTTCGAGAGGCAAAAGGACGTTCTCGAAGTCTCGCAGGTCGGTATCTGGTTTTGATTTACCGCGGTTGTCGGTAACGATGTCGTAATCATCGTCGCGGATCATGGCCAGTCGTGTTGTGGCGGTAAGCGCACGTCCCTTGACGGAAGTGGCGATATCGCGCACGAATTTCTTGAAATCGGTCTCAGTGTCGAACTCGTTGTCGCCGATGATGGACAACAGAGCTTCGCGATCAGATTCTAGGATGCGGTCTTCGGCTTCACCTGCGTTGAGCGCGTCTTTCATAGCGCGTATGCTCCATCGTGCACGCAACGGTCTTTCGACGGTGATACGCATTGTGCCGAACTCTTGGTTGCGGAAAATCTTAACCTGCTCGTTTTCGGTGAAATCGGTGTAAAGGCGAGTTATTTCGCTGATCTGATCTTCAGAAATCCTCTTGCGTTTATCGCCGAGGGATTTTCGCATTGGCACTGAGAATTCGCGGGCGTCGATGAGTTGAATCTTGCCACGGCGCTGCTCGCTCTTGCGGTTGGTCAGTACCCAGAAATATGTGTAGATTCCGGTGTTGTAGAAAAGCTGGTCTGGCATGGCAACAACGGCTTCTAACCAATCGTTCTCGATGATCCATCGTCGGACCTCGGATTCTCCGGAACCTGCGCCGCCGGAGAAAAGCGGTGAGCCGTTGAAAACGATAGCGATTCGTGAACCGCCTCGGTACGGTTCCTTCATCTTAGAGATCATGTGTTGGAGGAACAGGAAGCTACCATCGCTGATGCGTGGCAAACCAGCCCCGAATCGGCCGTTAAATCCCTGCGCTTTATGCTCAGTCTTGATGGGATTTTGATATTTCTTCCATTCGACGCCAAACGGAGGATTGGCCAAGCAGTAATCGAACTTGCTATTTGGGTGTTGGTCGTTGCCGAAGGAGTCTCCATGCGTTATACGGGACGCTCCTTGGCCTTTGATGAGCATGTCAGCGCGGCAGGTTGCAAAGGTCTCGGCATTGAGTTCCTGACCGAACACGTGAAGATTAGCGTCTTCGTTTAACTCGCGGACGTAGTCTTGGGACACCGACAACATACCGCCTGTCCCGCAAGCGGGATCGTAGAGAGTCTTGATGACACCGGGTTTACACAGTTCGTGTTCATCCTCGGCGAAGAGGATTTGGACCATGAGTTGGATGACTTCTCGAGGAGTGAAGTGTTCACCTGCAGTTTCGTTTGAAAGTTCTGAAAAACGTCTGATCAATTCCTCGTAGATGTAACCCATTTCGATGTTCGACACCGTGTCCGGTGGAGGTCGACGTCGGCGAAACGAGAGACCACTTGGTAAAGGAGGTTTGAATTGTCGAGGCGGGTTATTTGCTCATCGAAGTTGAATTTGTCTATGACCTCCAACGTTTCGGGATCGAAACCTGCGATATACGCACGAAGATTGCCCGCGAGTTGACTGGGGTCATTCAAGAGCGTGTTGAAAGTCAGAACGTTGGTATTCACGAAATCCTGTTCACGCGAATCCATCAACAATCGGTGAACATCGAGGCCCAAGTCTTGATATTGCTGAGCTTCGGCGAGAAGCTCAGGTTTGTCGATTTCGGAGACGCAGTCCATGCGTCTGAGCACCGTGAGAGGCAGGATGACTTTGCCGTACTCGGACTGTTTGTAATCGCCGCGTAGAAGTTCGGCGATTGACCAGATGAATTCTGCGTGATTGTTGAGTGTTTGGCTAGTCATTATTCCGGTCTGATGCTTGAGATTTGCCAAGTATTCATTATGACTCAATAACTAGGCGCAATTGAGACGTGCCGCCTTGAGGGTATCGGTTCCTAGCGGTTGCGGCGGCCTTTGTCCTTCGGACATTCCCCCGCGAGCGGGGGCAACCCGGCTCCTTGGCTGCCGCATGCACCCTCACCCTAGCCCTCTCTCATCGAGGGAGAGGGGAATATGCGCTGTTCTCCTTCATCCGGGACCCCCTCTTAATCTCCCCCTAGAAGGGGGAGGGAAGGTTGCGAATCGCCGTTAGGAGACCATGGACTTGAGATTCCTCACTCCGCTGCGCTGTGTTCGGAATGACAGATGTCGGAGTTGCGTTCGGAATGACAATGACAGATGTTGGAGTTACGCAAAGGCCCCACGAGGGGAAGGGGACTGTTGGTTATTGTTTGGCGACGTTGCGAGGAGAGAGGGTGTAGTTGTTGAACTTATAGGGCGGCCACGAGGGTTCGCCCCTAAGGTTGTGGTTCGAACCACACGATTCCGTCGATCCTGGTCGGGAGATTTGCGCATCGCCACGCTCGGTGTTAACTTGCAATCCAACCGGTTTTCCACTCCTCTATCCGATTGGACGTGCCGTGTCCAAGTCAGCCAACCCTACCTACACCCTCCTAACCGCCGAACGTGTCATCGACGCCAGAGGCGGCTCTCCCATTGAACATGGCGCAGTTCTAACCCTCGGTTCCGAGATCATCGCGGTTGGGCAAACCAGCGAAATCCGCGCTCCCGAAGGGGCAGCAGTCGAGCACCACGACTATCCAGGCGCAACCATCCTCCCCGGCATGGTTGACTGCCACACCCACAACAACGGCTTCGGCGATGGTCGCAACGGTCAAGATCTAGCCGCGTTGGAAGACGAAATCCTCACCGTCCAAGCCGCCGGCAACGCCCGCCGCAGCCTCTTCTCCGGCGTAACCACCATCCGCGAAAACGGGCCGAAGAACACGACGATGTTCCATCTGAGGGACGCCGTAAACGAAGGTCTGACGCTGGGACCCCGAATGATCCTATGCGGTCGCCCGATCTCGATTATCGGTGGTCACATGGGTTATTTCGGCGGCGAGGTTACGGGCGAGAACGAGTGTCGGGCGATGGCGCGGCAACTCATCAAGGAAGGTGCGGACTACCTAAAAATCACCGCTACCGGCGGAAGCACTCCGTCTTCGTTCCCGCTCCGGCCCGCGTTCAACGTCGATGAACTTCGTGCGATAACCGACGAAGCCCACAAATTCGGCAAACTGACCGCGACACACAGCACCGCTACGCAAGGCGTCATTAACTCGCTCGACGCCGACGTGGACATGATCATCCACTGCGTCTACAAGGAACCTGACGACACGGACAACTTCCGCGTAGACGTTGCGGAGCGAATCGGCGAGCAAGGCGCTTATGTCAACCCGACGCTCCATGTCGGACGCTCCAAGATCTGGTCGCTGACGCAGAAACAGCGTGATTTCGGAATAAACGACCGGGAACTCGCCGAACTCGACAATGCCAAACAAGAGCTAGAAGCCCGCCTCGACCAGAACCGCCGCATGATCGAGTTGGGTGTGAAAGTCATCACCGGTTCGGATTCTTCGTGGGGCGATTACCAGCTCGGAAACACCGTGTACGAGACGGAACTGCTCGTCGACGCTGGCTACTCGCACATGCAGGGCGTGCTGTCGGTTACAAAATGGGCGTCCGAAGCTCTTGGCGTCGATGACATCGTCGGTACTCTCGAACCCGGAAAACAAGCCGACATTCTCGTAGTCGACGGCGATCCGTCGAAAGACGTAAACGACCTGTGGAACGTCGTCGACGTCTTCTTCCGAGGAGAAAGGCTGGACCGCGGGTCTGAGGAGTCGTTGGAGGCGGTACGTCAAACACCTGAACCGTTTTAGTCTGTGTAGCGATTAACTGGACGGAGGATGATCATGAGCGGTACTGACGCGCAGTTCACGATTCTTAAAGCGGCGAGATTGGTCGACGGGAACGGCGGACCGGTCGCCGAACAAGCTGCTGTATTGCTCGAAGGCGATACGATTCGGCAGATCGGCACCAGAGAGACAGTGCATGCACCGGACGGTGCTTCGGCTCACGAGATCGACTACGGCGACGCAACCATCCTCCCTGGTTTGGTCGATTGTCATGTGCACCTCATCGGCATCGGCGATGGACGCGCTGGCGATGATCTCGTGACGTTGCCCGATGAGGTTCTCACGGTCCAAGCCGCTCAGAACGTCAGGAAGCATCTCTACTCTGGCGTGACGACCGTCAGAGATTGCGGCGCTAAGAATCGCACGACTTTCCTGCTCCGTGATGCTGTCGAGATGGGGATCGTACCATCGCCGCGGCTGATCCTGGCCGGTAGGCCGATCGCGATCATTGGCGGTCACCTTTCATACTTCGGGATTACGGCCACGGGACCGACCGAATGTCGTGCTGCGGTCCGTCAGCTGATCAAAGAAGGCGCTGACTTCATCAAAGTGACCGCCACTGGCGGCAGCACTCGCACGAGCCATCCTTCCAGCCCATCATTTAACGTCGACGAGTTTTCGGTGATCACGGACGAGGCGCATAAATTCGGTAAGCATGTCTGTGCTCACTGCACATCTTCCGGAGGAATGGAAAACGCCTTGGAAGCAGGAATCGATACGATGATCCACGGCGTCCACCGCAACTCCAAAGCCGAAGACGATTATCGTCCCGACATCTCCGACCGCTTAGCCGAACAGGGTGTCTTCGTGAATCCTACGCTTGGTCAAAGTTTGGCAAGAATACGTCAACTCGAGGACGATCCTGATTTGGCTCTCGAAAGCGAAGATGTCAGCGCGATGCGTAGCGGTTCGGAGGTTCGAATGGACCACGTCGCTCGGATGCGAGATGCGGGAGTCGTTATGGTGGCGGGTTCTGACTCGGCGTGGGCGAATTATCCGATGGGGGATTTCCAGACCGAGATCGAGGCGCATGTGATGGCAGGGATGTCGAATATGGAGGCGATTGTTTCGGCGACTCGCGATTCTGCGATGTCTTGTCGCGTCGATGATGCGGTAGGAACGCTTGAGGTGGGCAAGCAGGCTGATGTGTTGGTTGTTGATGGCGATCCCGTACGCGACATTGGCGACCTGCGACGGGTATCTGACGTCTTCTTGGCGGGTGTCAAGATCGATCGCCAGAACCTGGTGTGAGATATCTCCCACAGGTGTTTATGATCAAAACAGGAGCATCTTATGGAGAAGTCGGAACGAGACAAGCGGGCGCAAAGCAATCAGGAATTAATGAGACGCGCGGGCGAACTAGCCAAGCGGTACAAAACGCGAATAGGTTCCGATGAAATCGTACGGATAATCAGAGAAGAACGCGAGAAACGCACGACAAGGATTCTTAACGCTGTGTACGGGCGGTCATCGTCGAGTACAGATTTGGACGCAATTGACACGATGCCCCTACCGCCACCTCCCGATTCCATCCATGGCGACTTTTCCGCGATGAACGCCAAGGAACTGCGGTTGACGCAGGAAGAGATCTGGGATTGGATCTCTGCCGCGGAGTCGGCTTCGTACGATGACGCGCCTGATGACGATGTTTTGGATATGGCGAGGGAAGCTCTTAACGAGGTGATCTCTGAGCGCAGATCTTTGCATGGAGACGAACCTGCGCCGCGAGGAGGATAAACGCAGGCGGTTGAACTGCCTTTGATAGACTGGCGAATAGAGATCTTCCTCGCCCTAAACACCCGCCAACGCGGAGGTCCGCATCATGGCACAAACCTCTAACGTCGTCACTATCGATCAGGTCTACGAAGCGTTGAAGGACGTCTACGACCCTGAAATCCCTGTAAACGTGGTCGACCTCGGCCTGATCTACGATGTCGATGTCGAAGACAACGAAGTGTTCGTCGAGATGACGCTGACCGCGCAAGGGTGCGGCATGGGCCCGTACATCGCGCAGCAGGCCGAGTGGCGCATCGCTGAGATCGAGCATGTCGAAGATGTAGAAGTCGATCTCGTATTCGACCCGCCGTGGAATCCCGATTTGATCACCGAAGACGGCAAGCGGTTGCTCGGTATCGACTAACCCTTCTTGTGCCTACGGCACGCATCAATCTGTATTGACTTCGCCGCGTAAGACAACTCCAGCCGAAGAAGCGCGTTTGGCGCAGGCCCGGCGACAGTTTCAAGAACGAAAACGCATTGCCGATTCGCTCAAGTCCATCGGCAGAAGAATCGGTGTCTACAGCGGCAAAGGCGGGGTCGGCAAAACGACCGTCGCTGTCAATTTGGCCGCAACTCTTGCGAAACAGGGCAACGACGTCGCACTGTTCGATTGCGACATCGACTGCCCCAACGTAACGCGTGTTCTTCGCATATCCGAAGGTCCTGTCGAGCAGAACGGTCAGATGGTTCCGTCGCAACGCTTCGGAGTGAAAGTTATGTCAATGGCGTTCTTCCAGCAGAACGAGGAAGAGGCGATCATCTGGCGCGGTCCGATGATCCACAACGCAATCAACCAGTTCCTGCAGATGACCGATTGGGGCGAACCGGACTACATGGTCGTAGACCTACCGCCTGGCACATCCGACGCACCTCTAACCGTGATGCAAACTCTGAATCTCGATGGTTTCGTGATCGTCAGCACCCCTCAAGAATTGGCTGCTTTAGACGCCAAACGCTCCATCAACATGATTCGCAAGATGAATCTCGACGTCCTCGGCGTGGTTGAAAACATGTCAGGTGGAATGTTCGGGCAAGGCGCAGCCGAAGAACTCGCTTACGAGATGGGTATACCGTTCTTGGGAGCCGTTACGCTTCGTGCAGACTATCTAGACGCGTTGGAACCGCCCATCTTGAGCAACGAAGAGGTTGCCGCCGAGTTCGATTACGTCGCTCTGGGGGTCACCCGTCAGTTGGCCGCGAGCCTAGCTTGAATCCTTAGCCAATAATTCCACCGTTTCCCGCAGGGTTCGGGAGGAATCGATCGTCTCAGGTCTTTCATCGCCGATCGGCGAAGCGGTTACGTGCCTGAATACGTCAGCCGCACCCTTGTGCAAGTAAGGTGTCGCGCCGGCGGCTCCAAACGTCGCCGAGATTTGTTCCATTTCGTCGATCCAGCGGAAGGCTTTCGCTCCGAGTCCGTTTACGCCTTGCATGTTTCGGAGCACTGCTTGTTGGCTCGATTCCATCTCGGCGATGAATTCGTCGTAGATTCCGAGGTTCATGGCTGAGATCAACGCCGACGCGTTCAATGCTGCCGCGCCTTTGCTGAGCGATGCGTAACACATCTTGATGGCCGACGCCCTGCCAACATCGCCGCCCATCATCGGAACCGATATCCCGCGACCGTCGAGCTGTCCCATGATCGCTTCGTGGGGACCGGATGCATAAAACCTCGGTGGTTCTCCCCTACCCGGAGGGCCTCCGATGATGCCTCCATCGATATATTTGCCACCCGCGTTCTCGATGATCACCGCCATGTGCTGCGCGACCGCCGGAGCAACTGGATTGCAATCCGCGAACGGTAACGGTTTTCGAGACTCTTGGATAACCGCGGCGACTTGACGGGCAACATCAACGGAGCGTTCCGGTACCAGGACTGAAAGTACGATGTCTGCGCGGGTAACCATCTCGGCGAAATCCGGGACGTCGACAATGCCGGCGGTATCAGATAGCTCTCTTGTGCGTGCGCTTCTTTCGGTGAGGCACGTTATCACCTCGAGGCCGTGTTCTCGCAACGCGCGCCCGACATTCGAGCCCATGTCCCCCGGACTGAGAATTGCAACAGTTTTGACGGTTTCCATTGGCCAAGCCCTCCTCCGATTGGACGCGCGAACCTAAACGCGTCTGGTCAAGTCCCGCTAATCGTTGCGGGCATTGCCACACCTTAGTTTCGCACCCCTGCCCAACAGTAGGCAGGGATGCGGAAAATGCTGGTTAACCGTTAACCGCAGCGGCGATTGACTCGCCGACCAAACGCGCTTCGCCCGGGTTCAGGCCGAACACGTGAATGGTCAACGGAGCATTGTCCATGGTGCGCGTCCACACCGGCGGATCCATTGCCTTGAGCTTGTTGACAAGCTCCTCGTTATCGAAGCCGACAACGTCTTCGTCCACGCCTATCGATACTCCGAACGGCTGGTGGGCGATGATGTTGTCGATCAATTCGGCGCTGACGCCAGGGATGCCGCGGAGCGGTTTGATGATCTCCAAACTCTCCTGCTCAGCCGCCGCGAGTCGGCTTTCGTGATCAAGTTTGAACCATCGCTGGACCGCAGCTACACAACCCATCATTTCTTGTCGGTCTACCTTGTGGGGACGACCGAGACCCCGAATCCGTCGCCCTTCATAGCCGACGAATGAATGCCGGCCGATCGCCTCGACGATTTCCTCGGTGCCAAGCGCCAGCCCGGTTGAATGTGGTGCGCCCATGTACTTGGCAGCGATGCACTGGAAGTCAGCGCCCATTCGGACGTATTTGCCGAAATTCTCGAGCGGGAATATTTGACCCGCGGCATCGACTGATGCGTAAACTCCGGCATCTTTCGCGATCTCGATAACCTTTTCGAGCGGAACGACGTTCGGGTCCTTGGGTGCCTGTTCGACGACCGGCACATGGAGCGCGCACGTCTTGTCTGTGATTGCGGCTCGAATGTCGTCTTCGGTGGTACCGTTTTCGTCGCCGGCGAGGACTAGCTTCGCTCCCGAGAATTGGAGGCAACGGTCGTACCAATACTGCTCTCGGTGTTGAATTACGATCTCGTCCTTCAATCCCGTGGTGTCAGGGAGTTGTTGGATCAAATCGTCGTCGCCGCCCGCCATAAAAGCTGCGGCCGCCAATGTCAGTGCGGATCCAGCGCCCGACGTGATCCAGGCTGCGGGCACCCCGCAAAGCCTTGCGATTTCGTCGCCAGCGGCCTTTTCCAGCTCGATCAGCGGGATAAAGGCGCTATCGGCACGATCCATCGCTTCTTTGACCTCAGGCACGGGCGTGGAACCGCCCAGCAGAGTCACACTTCCGGTCGCGTTGATGACGGGCCGAGCTCCTAGCTCTTTGTAGATGGCCCCCCATTCGGTTGTAACCATATTCAACCTCCAAGTTGGGTCAATGTCGCAAACCACACGTTCCATCGCTCATAGGCGGTTTGTCGATTTTGTATTCTAACGTTGATTTGTTGAAAACACACCCTTAACCGAAACTCGCGATAAGCGGGGTACTTGCGATTGATAACACTGGAACGAGGTATGGGCTGAAATGCTGACCGACACCACCGAGATCACATTGGTCACCGAAGCAACGGTCTCCGCTAAGCAATGGGAACCTGCCAACGGCGCAACCACGAAGAACGCGCCGTTGCTATTGGTTTCAAGCGAATCGGACGCCGGACAATGGGGCGAATTCGCAGATACGGCTTCGGAGTCTGGTGAAGTCTACGCGATCTGGGATGTCGCTCCATACACCCTGATTCAGACCATTTGGGCGATAGGCGAACCCGTTTCGCTGGTAGCTCAAGGCAAGAACGCCTGCGAGATTGCGTTGCAAGCCGCCAAGTTGGGTAAAGGTGCGGTGCGCGCTTTGGTTCTAGTCGATTACGGCCTCGATGACGGCGAGTTGCCTGGTTTCGCCTCAACGACGTGCCCATTGGCTCTAGTCCGCGGCCGTCAAAGCGACGTTGCAGACCACGAACAGACCGTTAGGGCCCGGTCAGCGCTAGGAAGCAAGTGCAAGATAGTGGAACTTGAAAACTGTGGCAGCCGAGCGCCCGAATCGTGCCCACAAGATTTCCTTGCCACTGTCGAATGGTTATTGGACACCGATTCGGCGTAAAATCCGCGGCTCTGTCGCTAGTCTACGAACTGAACCTCTGTTGCCGCCCGCGCCACAACAATAGAGCTCCGGCCAAGGCCGCGAAAACACCCAGCAGCAACGCCGCGAATGTCCAGTTGGCGGCAATTGTTTGCCCGCCTGTTTCGGGCTCTTCCGGTTCTGGGGTTTGAACCACAGTCGGTTCGGGAGTAGGCTCCACGGTTTCCACTGGAATCGGTTCCGGGGTCACTTCCACTTTGTTGTGCAGCGATAAAACCGCCGTCGTATCAGCGCTCCACCCGTGCACCGCGGCCTGCAAATCTCCCGTTCCGGAGATACCAAGATGTTCGGCACGTTGATTTTCACCTGGCCCCTCGGATAATCCGGCGGAAGCGCCTCCTAGACACGGCACGGTATCAGTGGTTTCGTCATTGTTTTCCGCCCCGGAGTCGAACACCATCGCTTGACCAGGAGCACTCGAAACTCTCAGCGACGAGCCCTCGACTTCGGTCGATGCGACGATGTAGCCATCGTTGGTGCATGCGAGCATTCCAAGAATAGTGATCCTGTTTCCGGCGAACGCGCGAACGTTGCCGCTGTAAGATTCTCCGGGATCGATTGGACCACCGGTACGCCATTGGGTAACGGAAACCACTCCAGGTCTCGATGCGAGCGTATCCATTAACTCTGCACCATCGCCGATCTCAGATAGCGCCGCAATGCCTGGCAATTCCCGCGGGCGGGTGTAATCGAGAATGTCGACGTTTTTGTCGTGCGCGACTACGACCGGCGGGGTTATCGGTTGTCCCTTAGTTTTGTTTTCGATGGTTGCTCCGACCTCGAATGAACGGACGGGTTGCGACCCTCGCTGGTCGATCACGATCTGCAAGACCGTACGGTCCCAGCCGAATACTTCGCCTAAGTCCGCAATCACTTCGATACCCGGATGTGGGTGAATACGGACGTCCGTATCGGAAGGGCCACCGTCCGAAAATCCTTCGCCACCAAGACAGCGGACATTGGCACGCGATTCGTCATTCTCTTCGGTTCCAGCATCCCAGACCACTCCGGAACCAAATGCCCTTTCCGCATCTTCTGGTACGATCACCGTTCCCATCGCGATCCCGTCGTTGGTACACTCCAACGTTCCCATCACGCTGACGTGATCACCCGGTTCCGCCGAGACTCTCAAAAGCGTGAATTGCTGTTGCGGACTGATTGTGCCTCCGAATCGGCTTACGCTTTTGACACCCGATCGGCGGTTCAACGATTCCATCAGCACCTCGTGCGCACCAGATTCGGCGAACTCCTCCAGTCCGTCTAGGCGACTGGCGGTGGATGGCAATAAAACGGCGTTGCTCTCGTGGACGATAACGAGAGGCGGCGATAGAGGTTGCCGATCAGTGATGTTTCTCACTGTGAGTTGGAAATCCGTGGACTGAGCCGTTGCGGAGGGGTATTCGAAAGATGCACCGACGGCCACTGCTAAGGCCAAAATCAGCGTCCCGGCGATTAGACGTTTCAAGAATTCACCTCGGTCGTTGTACCTCTTCAATAGAAGCGAACTTGTCGTACCTAACAAATACGAACCAATCGCAGACAAGAGTCTGCGATCAGCTAGATTTCAGGCTACAACATTTCCCCTCACGCTAACCGATCCGCCGACTTTCGTCCAAACCGAAACGCGAGATTACTTGAGTAATGGTTATCTCGCCCTGACGATGCGCGATTGAACATGAGTGTTGCGCAGAAACGACTGTTCCGTTGTCCCTACGCCATCGTCAACGACGACCATCATAGGCGATCACGTTGCAAAACGCTCCGTGGCTCGGGCTTAGCGTCGGTTCGCAACCAGAGGGCGACACCCCAGCCAGCACCTAAGGTCACCACGCCAGCCAACCCGAGCAACAACATCCAGTTCGCGTCAAGTGCAGCGCCCCCAGCCCTGGGCAACCGTGTCGGGATAGCTCCAAGTTCCGATCCATCGAAAGCTGCGCCGATGCTGATCTCAGCAGTTGCGTCGGCGCGCCACGCGTGAATCGCCGGGTCGAGATCGCCTACTCCCGTTATTCCGGTGTGCTCGATGCGCTCGTTCTCGCCGACACCTTCGGACAACGCGGCATCAGCGCCGCCTAGACATGGAACCGTGGCCACGGTCTCGTCATTGATTTCGGTACCAGAGTCGAACACTGAAGCGATGCCCGAATTTTCTTGTACCAAACCATCGTCCGCCAGCACGTTAGCCGTTGCCACGATGTAAGCGTCGTTAGTGCATGCGAACATACCAACTACAGTGATCGCGGTTCCGTCGATGGCGACCACGTTACCGCGATGTCCTGATCTCGGCGATATCGGCCCTCCGGTGTCCCATTGCGAGACTGAAACCACTCCGGGCGCGCTGGTCAAGGTGGCGATCAAGTCTGCGTTAATTCCTGCCTCAGAAAGGTCATCGATACCTTCAAGTTCGGCCGGTCTTGTGTAGGCTATGACGTTCACATTGGGGTCGTGGATGATGACGACAGGTGGCGTTATCGGCTGCCCATTGGTGCGGTTGTGCAGAGTGAGACCCACGTCCACATACTGACGCGCAGCGCTACCGGGCTCGTCGAGAATCAACTGCAACACTTCTCCGCGCCAACCAAATCCGTCTCCTAGATCGCCGATGCCTTCTATGCCAGGATGGGGTTCGATCGTCCCTTCGCCATCGTGCGTGTCACCTGCTGAAACACCTTCGCCGTCAAGACAAGGTACGGTGGCACGGGTCTCGTCGTTTGCCTCTGTACCGGCGTCTAGGACTATGCCAGAGCCGAATGCCGGCGCGCCTGAACCCGTCACCACAACACTTCCGACCGCAATGGCATCATTCGTGCACGCCAACATCCCGACAACACTCACGTGATCACCAGGCTCGGCGTTCACATTTAAGATCGTGGCCGATACACCCGGTTCGATGATGCCGCCGAATCGCTTGACCGCTTTGACGCCAGTGCGTTCCAAGAATGATTCGATGAGATCGGGTTGTGCGCCAGATTCAGCAAACGCCTCTAGGCCAGGGAGCCGTTCGGCGGCGGATGGCAGCAGTACTGTATTGGCGTCGTGTACGACGACGACTGGCGGTGTGATGGGTTGTTGTGCGGTTGTGTTACGGACCGTTAACTGGAACGAGGTCAACGCGTGCCCGGTGTTTGTCTGCATAGCAATCGTTGATATTGCTAGGACTGTAATAACCGATGCGCTGGCAATGGCCCGTTTCAAAAATCGTCCTCGCTTTCCGGCGTTTAGCGGCTACCTATGACGTACCGCATACGCAACCCAAAACTCTGGAGATTGATTTCCGGATGGATACGCGGATCAACTGACCTGTCAGAACATGATCACTGAACGCGCCACTTCGCCCGCCTTCATCGCTCTGAACGCCTCGTTGATTTCAGAAAGTTCAAGGCGTCGAGTCACCATTTCGTCCAAGAGCAAGCGCCCTTGCCGGTAGAACTCGACATACCGTGGCATGTCGACTTTGAACCGGTTGGATCCCATGCTGCAACCTTGGATCTTGCGCTCTCGCATGCCGGTCGTAGGAATCTCTATCTTGGTGCCTTCTGGGATCATCCCGATCAACGTGGCTGTGCCGCCTGTGCCAAGGGCATCCCAACACGCCTCGGCCGTCTCTTTAAGACCGATTGCTTCGAATGTGTAGTCGGCCCCGTCTTCGGTGATGTTGATTATTCCCTCGACAGGATCGATATCGGACGCATCGACGATGTCGGTCGCGCCCAAGTCCATCGCAGTCTTGAGTTTGTTTTCCGAAATGTCGACAGCGATGATCCGCAACGCTCCGGCGATCCGGGCTCCTTGAATCACTCCGAGTCCGACGCCGCCTGCTCCGAAGACAGCGACGGTCGAACCGGGTTCGACTTGGGCGGTGTTCAAAGCTGCACCGACGCCAGTGGTGACACCGCATCCAATTAGCGCGGCGCCTTCGAAGGGCATGTCTTCGCTGATCTTGACCACGCTGTTTTCGTGGACCAGCATCTTCTCGGCATAAGTTGCGAGGTTTGCCATCTGGACGAGGGGTTGGCCATCCCATGAGATGCGTGGCGATTCGTTTTCGCCTCGCATCGGTTTGGTCTGGCAACGTGCCGGGTGTCCAGTTATGCAATGCCTACACCTACCGCAATAAACAGAAAGGCATAGGATGACGTGGTCGCCCGGTGCGACATCTTGGACTAAGTCGCCCACCTTCTCTACGATGCCCGCACCTTCATGGCCCATCACCGCTGGGGTTTCCATCGTGTAGAGGCCTTCGACGAAATGGAGATCCGAGTGGCACACGCCAGTGGCCATCGTTTTGACTAGAACCTCGTATGGACCGGGATCGTCGACATATATGTCCTCGACCGTGAGTGGTTCGTTGACTGTTTGGAATACTGCTGCGTCTGGCATGGTTGCCCTCCTTTCGTTTCGATCTGTCTGAGGCGACCATTCAGCGTTTAGTCGTCTTCCAGCGTCGAGGTGTCACCTTCTGGAAGACCGAGTTCGCGGGCTTTTAACAGCCTTCGCATGATTTTTCCGGATCGTGTTTTGGGCATGATGTCGATGAAATCGATCTCGCGCGGAGCGACTCCGGCAGACAAACGATCTCGGGAGAACCGCATCAACTCGCGACGCAACTGAGTTCCCGCTTCGTAACCAGGGTTGAGAGTCACGAACGCCTTCACGATCTCCATCGCGATCGGATCGGGTTTACCGATCACACCGGCTTCGGCGACCGCCTCATGTTCTATCAATGCAGATTCGACCTCGAATGGGCCTACCAGGTGACCCGCGGTATTGATGACGTCGTCTGCTCGGCCTTGGAACCAGAAGTAGCCGTCTTCGTCGACGCTGGCTTGGTCTCCTGTGATGTACCAGCCTTTTTTGAAGCGGGAGTTGTACATCTCGTCTTGTTGCCAATACGTGTACATCATGGACGGCCAGCCGGGACGGACGGCTAGGCTACCGGCGTTGCCAGGACCTAACTCGTTGAACTGGTCGTCTAGGACGCCCATCGTGATGCCCGGGAAAGGTCGACCCATTGAGCCGGGCCGAACAGCCATCGATTGGAAATTCGCGCACATGATTGCGCCAGTCTCGGTCTGCCACCAGTTGTCGTGGATGGGCATGTCGAAGTGACGGTTGCCCCAGACAACGGCTTCGGGGTTGAGCGGTTCGCCGACTGAACCGATGAACCTTAGCGAAGACATGTCGTACTGGTCGACGACGTCGCCGCCGGCTCGCATAAGGAGGCGGATGGCGGTGGGGGCGGTGTACCAAACGGTGACGTTGTAGTCCTGAATGACCTTGTACCAACCAGAGGCGCTGAACCCGCCCTCGTAAATGATCTGCGTCACGCCGTTGGTCCATGGGGCCATCATGCCGTACGATGTGCCGGTCACCCAACCGGGGTCTGCCGTGCAGAAGTAGATGTCGTCGAACTTGAAGTCGAGTGCCCAGTGTCCGGTAATCCATTGCTGTATGACGGCTTGGTGTCGGTGCAACACACCTTTAGGCTTGCCCGTCGAACCGGATGTGTAGTGCATGATGGCGAAGTCGTACTGCGTAGTCTCCGCCATGTTGAATGCATCGGGGTCGGCGGCTGACATCAGTTCGAAGTAGTCGAGATCGCCTTCGACTGGAGGATCGTCGGAACGCCCATCCTTGTTGACGATGATGACCTCTCTGAGAGTTTCGATATCCGGCAGAATGCTGGCGATCTTCCCTCGGAGGTCCGGGCTGGTAATGAGATATTTGGCGCCAGCGTCGAGCATTCGATCTCGCACTGGATCTGGTCCAAACGCGGAGAAGAGCGGAGCTATGACGCCTCCAGCTTTGAGAACGCCCATAGCGGCGATGTAGAGCTCTGGGAGACGGTCCATGAAGATGAAGACTCGGTCGCCAAGTTCGATTCCAAGGTTCTGCATAACCGCGCCGAACCGATCGGATTCCCGTTTGAACTCGGCGTAGGTGTATCGCTCTTCTTCACCATTCTTCCCGATCCAGATCATGGCCAGTTTGTCGCCGTGTCCGTGTGCCACGTGCCGGTCGACTGCCTCATAGGCATTGTTCAATCCGCCGCCGGGCAACCAGTCCATGTGCTCAAAAGCGTCGCGCCACCAATCGAAATCGGCGCGCTTTGAAGCATAGTTGGTAAGGTTCGGTTCCTGTGAAGGATCGGTTACTGCCGTTTTATTGATCTGTTCGAAATCCAAGTCCCTTGCTCCCAATGCGTGAGTCTGTTGTTCGCTCAATCCGGTTATGCGGGTATATTACCGCTTGAGAATTATCTTCGCATGTTTCCCATCAATCTGACGCCATGCGCCGGGTTATAGAATCGTCGTTAGCAATCTAGGCCACGCGATGGTTTTCCAAGTGGATGTGGTCAAACAGCAATCCAACGAGACACCTGAATCATGAGAGTCCTGTTTCTAGAAGACGAGTTGCCGACCGCTCGGGCCGGCGACATTCGCGAGGTCAAGAATGGTTTCGCACGTAACTACCTCATCCCACGCGGCATCGCGGTATTAGCCACCGAGCACCAGCTTCGCCGAGCTGAGAAGCTCCGGGCAGAAGCAGAAGAACGCCGACTACGTGAACTTAACGAGTGGCGCGACATCGCGGCGGAGCTGGAAGAGCAACCCGTCGAGTTGACGGTCCGGACCGGACCAACCGGCCGCTTATACGGTTCGGTTACCAACACCATAATCGCTGCCCGTTTGTCAGAACTCACTGGCAGATTAATCGAACGCAAGCGCGTCCGTTTGCAGGAACAGATCAGGATCGTCGGCGAATACCGTCTGCCCGTACGCTTCATGGACGAGATCGATGCGACTATCACGCTCAAGGTCATTTCGGACGACGTGGTCGACTCGGAAGATGAAGAAGGCGAGACCGATCAATACGCTGTGACTGATGAGATTCTTGCCAGCGGCGAGATCGACATGCACGGGTGGGAAGAACCTCAAGCGGTCGACGCTTTGGGCCTCATCGCAGGGCGCATTTTGGCCCGCAGCATCGCCCAGTTCCGAGTCATCCACGGCAAAGGTGAAGGAACGCTGCGTCAAGCGGTTCGCGATCGCCTCAACGAAATGAAGACTGAAGGCACCGTCATTCTGTGGGGACCCGGCAGAACCGACGGCGATACCGACGCGGACAGCTTGGAATCGGTGTCTTGGTTCACGGTTAGCTAATCAGCGTATCGCTTCCGGGCAACTCGCAAAACTCTCTGATTCCACGGTTTCCAAACCGCGCAAAGTGCATTGCGTCGGGATAGGATTCGATTCACCGCGCCGCATGTCCACCAGATCCGTTCGCAAGATTCTACGTTGATGCAAGAGCCAGCCACGCTTCCATCCGACGGCAATCCGCCGTCCAACCTCGAGGCTGAGGTCGCGGTAATCGGGTCTTTGTTGATCGACGGCGATTCGATTCTGAGGATCGAACCTTTCCTCAAACCCGAACACTTCTACGGTGAGCAAAACGCCGAGATTTATACCGCATGCCATGAACTCTTCATGGAGTCAACAGGCATCGACCAAGAAACGGTTCGCGACCGTCTAATCGCGAAAGATTTGCTCGAAGCCGTCGGAGGCGATGCCTATCTTAGCGCCGCTGTCGCGCAAACGCCACACTCGTTTTATATCGAAGACTACGCCCGCGTGGTTCGAAACGCCTTCGTGATTCGGCAACTGGGGGAGGCGGGAGAACTGATACGCGACATCGGATTCGATTATTCGAACACGCGAGACGTCGATAGAGCCGTCAAACAGGCCGAAGAGATCATCTTCCAAATCGGTCAGACCTACGACGCCACAGATTTTTCGCTGCTCCGAGAAGCGCCTTCTATCGCAGAATTTTTCGACCCGCGGCCTGAGAGTGAACTAGCGGACGAGTCGAACCAACCGATTATGACAGGGTTCGAGACCCTTGACCGGATGCTCGGGGGCTTTCACCGTTCAGACATGATCGTTTTGGCCGCTCGTCCCGGTTTCGGAAAATCTACTCTGGCCCTCAACATCGGGTTGAACGCCGCCAAAAACGGTAAAACTGTGGGTATTTTTAGCATCGAGATGGGTATTGATCAGGTTGCCCATCGGATGGCCGCAGCTCATGCGCGCATCAATATCCAAAACATCCGGAACGACAACCTTAGACCTGAAGAACGCGATCGTCTCAGCGACGCTTACGGGTATCTGAGCGACATGCGGATCTACGTCGATGACGCGGCTCTTCAAACCGCAAGTGCGCTACGTGCGAAGGCTCGCAGACTGAAGATGCAGACCGGTTTGGATTTCTTGGTCGTCGACTACATGCAGTTGATCAGCGGGTCTTCTACAGGACGGGAAGCCAACCGCGTCCAAGAAGTTAGCGAAATCTCCCGCTACCTAAAGGCGATTGCGCGCGACCTCCACATCCCCGTCTTGGCAGTTTCGCAACTGAGTCGTGCGGTCGAACAGCGCAAAACTCACGAACCGCGGCTCGCTGACCTACGCGAATCTGGGTCCATCGAGCAGGACGCGGACGTTGTGATGTTTATCCACCGCGACGACAAAAACATGTCGGAGGAAGAGTGGAACCGCCGCAACCCGACGCAGGTCTACCCCCGTGGACTCACGGAGATCATCATCGCCAAACATCGTCACGGTCCCACCGCCAGCCTAGAGATGTCCGTCCGCGACGAGTGGGGGCTGTTCTCCTCGGTTACTGAACCCGGCATCAATTGAGGGTTGGTTCGTGTCCGACCGACCGATCAAAGGGTTCCCTCTTGCAGACGACTACGGCACGACTCGGGTGCCTAACTCGGTTCTTGGACGAGTATTGGCCGAAGTCGAGGATCCGAGAACGCTGAAGTTGATTTTGCGCGCCATCTGGTTGTTGGAGAGACAGCGTGGTTATCCAAGATTCATCTCAGTCGAAGACCTACGTCGCGACCGCATCCTAGCCGCAGTCATCAACGATGATTCGATATTCGCAGCGTCGTTAGCGTCGGCGATAGCTCACGGCGTGTTGTTGGAAGTTTCGGTGAATTGCGCCCAAGCGCTAATGCTGAATACGGAATCGGCTAGGCGAGTGTCTTCCGATGCTTTCGTTTCGATTGAAATGCCAGATGAAGACTCAGATGGTTGGGACTCCCCGACGGCCTCCGCTCTGCCGTCGGACGCATTTCGCGCATACGAAGAGAACATCGGCGTTCTGTCTCCGATGATCCGAGAAAACATCCTGTCCGCATTGGAAGATTTCACTGATGAAGACATAGCCTACGCCGTTAGAATCGCAGTTGAGAACGAGAGCCGTAGCTGGTCTTTCGTCGCCGGCGTGCTTCGGCGCTGGTTGAGAGATGGCGTACCCCATGAACGAAACGACGGACAATCCGGAAGAACAACCGACCGAGGACGCGTTTCGGAAACTGAGCTCCGCAAATACTTGGCGGAGCAACGGCAACGGAGTCGCTCAAGCAAGTCGTAACGGAGACGGTCGAACTCCGGAAATCGCGCCGGAATGTGCACGTTGCAACGACTCGCTGTGGGTTTTGGCGTCGAATGCGGATGGCCAAGTCCTTTCCGTCGTGCCATGCAACTGTCATTCTGCCGTTCGAGACTCCGAATCACAACTCAAGACTTATTCGCAACTGGGACATTTGGAGCGGATGACCTTTGATGCTCTGTTGCCGGAAGGCAGGCGAGGGCGCGCCGACGAGGCATTGTTCCGCGCGGCGGTAGATGCGGCAAAAGGGTTTGCTGAGAAACCTGAAGGGTGGCTGGTGTTCGAGGGTTCTACCGGAACTGGTAAGACTCACCTCGCGGCAGCCATCGTTAACGCAGTCATCGACCGCGGCTCACCTGCCAAATACCTTTCCGCACTCGATCTGCCTGATCTGATCCGCGACGAGCGATTCGATGACACAGAAGCCAGCACTTCATTCTCATCGTTGCTCGACGCGCCAGTTTTGGTCATCGATGACCTCGGAGCTCAGCAAGCAACAAATTGGGTCGACGCTAAACTCGACCAATTGCTGACGCATCGTTTCAACGGCCGTCTCCCTACAGTCTTCGCGCTCGCCAAACCGATTGATCAAATACCCGAACGGGTTGCGATGAAGCTTGACGATCCAGGTTTATCGCAAATAGTTCGTTTTTCTCAACTTGACAACGAGGTCCGGCGAGATCATGTAGGCATAGCCAAACGCAATTTGGAACGCATGACATTCGAAACGTTCGTTAAGACGGGAGCGCCATCAGCCACTTATGATCAACAGGCCTCTATCAACATGGCGTACGAGCAGGCGCGCACGCTTGCTGCTGAGGAGCGCCCGGACCGGTGGCTATACCTTCACGGGCAGACTGGTATTGGAAAAACGCACCTTGCCGTGGCAATTGCAAATGTCCGACTTGAACGCGGCGCGCCAGTCACCTTTTGGTCCGTCTCAGACCTGTTTGACAGATTGCGGCGTACATATTCCGATCCAGATGAATCAGCATTTTTCAATATGTTCGACGCCGTCAGAGATTGCGAGTTTCTCATCTTGGACGACTTCGGTCAACAAAACATGACCGACTGGACACTAGAGAAGTTGTACCAATTGATCGCTTATCGGCATGATCGAGTGCTACCAACTGTCATCACAAGTCAGCACATCATCTGGGATGGTGCCGACAACGAAGGATTGGGTAGGGTTCGTGGTAGGCTCCAATGGGAATCCATCCGTTCTCGCCTCAAAGATCAAAGCGTGGTGACTGAGAGACTGATGAGTGGTTCCGACTACCGCAACCGTGGCGCTTG
Source organism: Dehalococcoidia bacterium (assembly GCA_965207515.1). Classification (GTDB taxonomy): domain Bacteria; phylum Chloroflexota; class Dehalococcoidia; order Lucifugimonadales; family Lucifugimonadaceae; genus Bin127. Next base: position 1,194,802 of record OZ242286.1, read on the forward strand.
AATCGACCTGCTTCCCAAGCTGCGATGACGATTTCTAGCAGAGGTTGGCAGTTGGCGACCGTGGTGGGGGTCAAAAGTGAAACGGCGGATGTCAAGTCGTTCACTCTTGAACCGGACGATGGGCCGTTGCGTTTTATCGCCGGTCAACATGTTGACATCAGGCTTACCGCGCCCGATGGATACCAAGCGCAACGATCTTATTCGATAGCCTCGGCACCGAAAAATGCGGATGTTTTCGACATCACGATCGAACTGCTTGATGATGGCGAGGTATCTCCGTATTTCCACCACGTAGTGGAGCCGGGAGATCAGGTTGAATTTAGAGGGCCCGTAGGTGGGCCATTCACTTGGCGTGCAACAGCAGGAATGAGGTTACTGCTGGTTGGTGGGGGTTCGGGGATTGTTCCTTTGATGTCGATGTTGAGGCAGAGGATTGAATCCGATGTGGCAGCCACGGTTCCAGCAGTGTTGCTCTATTCTTCCCGCACCGATCAACACATAATCTACCGCGACGAGTTAACAAAAATGGACTCAGCGGACTCGAAACTAGCGGTGTTGCATACCCTCACGCGGCATCAACCGCCAGGATGGGCTGGTCGGCGGCGGCGAGTTGATCTTGAGTTGATGAGAGATGCTTCGGATACGCTTGAGAAGCTTGATCCAGGATCCGACGGCGAGGTTGTGTGTTACATCTGCGGTCCGAGCGACTTCGTTGAAAACTCCGCTCAATTCGCAGTGGAGTTAGGTATATTGCCGGAAAACGTCAAGACCGAACGATTTGGGCCAACCGGAACCTAACCGCCAGTCGACAGGAGTTGAGTATGAAACGTCCGAACTTTGTGCTGATGATGGCGGACGACATGGGTTACGGCGATTTCGGTGCCTTCAGCGAAGGCCGGGTCCGGACGCCGTTTCTGGATTCTCTGATCGAAGAAAGCGTCTGCCTGTCTCAGAACTACACCGGCAGCCCAGTGTGTTCACCGTCGAGAGCCGCTCTGTTGACAGGCAGGTATCCGATCAGAACGGGCGCTGTAACTCCGCAGGAAACGCTGGGTTACGACCGCATCGCTTTGAGGGAGAGAACGTTAGGGGATGTGTTCAAAGCCAATGGATATGCGACGGGCCTGATTGGAAAATGGCATAACGGCGCGCTGGATCCTAGATATCACCCCAACGCGCGCGGCTTCGACGAGTTCGTGGGATTCCGCGGTGGTTGGGCGGACTACTGGCGGTACAACTTGGACCGCAACGGTGCGATGGAACCGTCGGACGGCACATATATGACCGACGTGCTTGCTGCGGAATCAGCGGATTTCATCGATCGCCATGCCGATGAGCCTTTCTTCCTGAGCGTGATGTTCAACGCGCCACATACGCCGCTCCACGCGCCGCAAGAGTATGTGACGCCGTATATCGAGGTGGGATTCTCTGTGGATGTTGCGATCGTCTACGCCATGATCGAGGTGATGGACCGGGGTGTGGAGCAGATTTCGGAGGCTTTGCGGCGGAACGGGATCTACGACAACACGGTGTTCATGTTCACATGCGACAATGGCCCCGCGTTCGGCGTCCGATGGGATCATGTGCCGCCGGGTGGGACTGGCGACACGACGCGATTCAACTGCGGGTTGAACGGCGCGAAAGGTTCAGTTCTTGAAGGCGGTGTGCGGGTGCCGATGGTGATGCGTTGGCCGAATGGTCTGGACGGAAGCGTCGACAATCATCAACTCGTTCATTTCATCGACTGTTTGCCAACGTTCATGGAAATGGCGGATGTTGAACCTATCGATGAGATGCGCCCATTGGACGGAGCATCGGTATTGTCGCAATTGCGCGGCGAGGACCCGCCTCGATCCCCTCGTCGGTTCTGGCAGATGAACGCCTATTCACCCATTGGATTCAGCAACGCGGCGGTGCGTGACGGGGATTGGAAACTGGTACGCCCCGCACTTCCACTGCAACCTGCGACAGCGGAGGGTAAACGTTTGGCGGACGAGTATGTGTTGCTGGATATCGCGTACAAATATGAACCCGATCGTGTGACATCGATTTCTCGGTGGCCCGAACCTGAACGAGTTATCGACGATCCTCCAAATCCGATGCTTTACAACATCGCAGACGATCCACTAGAGGAGCGCGACCTATGGGAAGACGAACCCATGCGCGGAGCAAAGATGCTCAGTGATCTAGAGAACTGGTTCGCCGAGGTGGAAAGCGAGCGACGGACCATCCCAGACGACGAACGTATCGGGGTCTAAAACGGGCTTGAATTAACATTGAGTCTGCTATCACATTCGTCAAAAACACCCCAATTGCCAACGTAGCTCAGTGGTAGAGCAGCAGTTTCGTAAACTGCAGGTCGTGGGTTCGATCCCCACCGTTGGCTCCACCACTCGACCAGCGAATGATCCGGATTTCTCCCGCACCATTTACTCTCAGCTTCGATTTGACGAATGCTAGACTCGCACCAACTTTGACGTAGGTTCCCCCTCGACACTATGGAGAACACGATTTGAGCGACCAGCTGCTGATTGCTGAGCAACCGGACCTGAGCAACGCACTGATGATTGCCGCGTGGTCTGGCTGGTCAGATGCAGGCGAATCAGCCACTCGTGCTCTCCATCATCTCACGCAAGAACTCAACTCGACGAAATTCGCCGAGATCGACGCAGAGGAGTTCTACATCTTCACGGAGGAGAGGCCATTCGTTGAAAACGCTCCTGAAGGGGGAAGGCGTCTCGTTTGGCCCAAGAACGAGTTCTTCTACCTAAAGTCGGAAGATGAAGCGGTGCCAGATGTCGTTTTCTTCATCGGTACCGAACCTCACCTCAGGTGGCGTACGTACACTACACTGGTTGCCGACATCGCCAACGCAACCAATGTCGAAATGTTGGTCACCGTAGGCGCGTTGCTCGACGAAGTGCCGCACACCCGCTCCGCAGTGGTGATGAGCACCACCGTCCATGAAGATCTCGGCGATCGGTACAACCATGTCAAATACGGCCGGCCCAATTACGAAGGGCCCTCCGGAATGACCTCTGCGACCATCGACGCCTGCGCGCGGCACGGCATCATGTCGGTATCCATTTGGGGACATGCGCCAAGATATCTGCAAGGAGCGCAAAATCCCGCCATCACGCTCGCGATCATCGAAGAGATTGAACGCTTCGCCAACATATCAGTAAACAAAGATGCTCTCGAAAGCGAAGCCGAGGACTTCACAACGCGTGTCGACTACGCCCTGCGCAACACCCCGAAAGCGGTGGATTACGTCCGTACACTCGAAGAAAAATACGATTCAGAGCTAGACGTCGCTGCGGACCCCGAACCCGCTGCGATGATCGACGAACTTGACGAGTTCTTGAGAACGCGCACAACCGACGATGATGAAGAAACCCGTCTACAGGGATAGACCGTATCTCACGTGCGCGGCGGGATCTTGGCAGATACCCATACGAAAGTCTGAGACTTCACCATGAAACAGATAACTTTAATCGGCGTCGGACAGATCGGCGCATCCATCGGCCTAGGTCTTAGAACCGAACATGGCAAAAAGTACCGAGTGGTCGGTTATGATCCGGACCAAGACCTTCACGCTCAAGCAGAAAAGATCGGCGCGGTCGATAGTGCGGAGTGGAATCTCGACGTGGCGGTTCGCGATGCTGATGTGATCGTGTTGTCGCTACCTGTGACTCGTTCGTATGAGATGTTGGAGACGATTGCGCCTTATGTGAGCGACGATGTCACGATTACCGACACGTGCAGCACCAAGCGCTCAATATTGCGGTGGGCAGAGGATATTCTGCCGCACCATGCTTCGTTCGTTGGCGGTCATCCTTTAGTGAAAGCCGACGCGACTGGACGCGACGAACCTTCGCCATTTCTTTTCACTCAAGCCCCATACGCGATCATCCCGCACCCGCGAAGCCGTCCTTCCGCAATCCGCGACGTACAAGAGATTTGCATGGACTTAGGCGCGAGGCCGTTGTTCATGGACCCCGATGAGCATGACAGTTTTTCCGCCGCCGTCGAAGGCGTGCCAGCGTTCGTAGCTGCCGCCGCATTGAACGCCGCTTCAGACTCTCCTTCGTGGCATGAAATCAGCAAGTTCGTAGGCAAAGACTTCGTTTCGATGAGCCAACCCATGGCTAACGATCCTGCGTGGGTAAACGGCATGGCTTCGACCAACCGCGACATGTTGATCTACTGGATAGACCAGATCAGCTTGCAACTCGCTGGGATTAAAAGAATCTTGGAAAACGATGAAGAGGTCAACGACCCTGATGGACCCCTCGCTGATCTCCTCGTCAACGCCTGGGAAAACCGATTAAGGCTCGATCTAGGCATCCAACCTTCGCCCCCGACGTCGCTACAGTCGCCCGAGCAACTGCCCAGCAGCGGAGAGGCGACCGCGTCTATGTTGATGGGCGGCTTCATCATGCGGGCTTTCCGCGGTTCACGCGACAAGAAAGATCCGACAAAATACGACCGGCGAAAGCTATAGATTGCCCTCGTTCGACGACTGAGAAAGCTGCCTTGAAATGGATTTAACGGTTAGTCGACCCCGTAGATTGGCCGGAGAGATTGTCGCTCCTGGAGACAAATCCGTCTCCCATCGCGCGGTGATGCTCAACTCTATTGCTGAGGGTCAAGCAACCGTCCGTAACTTCTCGCCTGGCGATGACTGCACGTCAACTATGCGCATCATGCGCTCTCTCGGCGTCGAAATCCGACGGATGTCGGCCGAGGACAATGCCGGTGACACTCTAGTCGTCAACGGTGCCGGCACGAACGGATTACGGGAAGCAGACGACGTGCTCGACGCAGGCAATAGCGGCACTACGATGCGTCTGATGTCAGGGATACTCGCCGGCCGCGACTTCAAAGCCACGATGACGGGCGATAGCTCATTGCGCTCCCGCCCAATGGGTCGCATCATAAAACCTTTGTCCATGATGGGCGCAGTCATTCGCGGTCGTAAAAATGACTCCTTGGCGCCTCTGGAGTTCGACGGCGGAAATCTCACAGGGATCGACTACGACCTGCCAGTAGCGAGTGCGCAACTGAAATCAGCGATACTTCTTGCTGGAATTCGCGCAGAAGGTGAAAGTCGTATCTCACAACCCGATGCTTCCCGCGACCACACCGAACGCATGTTGACCGCCATGGGTGCTGACATCTCTGTCGACGGTCTCGACGTAAAAGTAGGTCAGTCGGAAATCGAATGTGTCGATGTCGAGGTGCCTGGCGATATTTCAAGCGCCGCATTCTGGATCGTAGCTGGGCTCATCCATCCGAACGCTGAGGTGGTGGTTAAACGCGTCGGCATCAATCCCACCCGGGCCGGCGTCCTCACAGCGTTGCGTGACATGGGGGCCAACATAGAACTCGTCGACCAGCGCGACGTCGCCGGAGAACCCGTCGCCGATGTCGTTGCAAGCACCAGCGATCTCAGAGGAACTGAGCTCGCGGGTAGCATCATGCCGTTGTTGATGGACGAGGTGCCGATTATCGCTGTCGCCGCGGCGATGGCTACAAACGAAACTGTCATCCGCGACGCTGCCGAACTACGCGTCAAAGAAACAGATCGAATAAGTGCCACGGTCGATTGGCTCGTTGCCGCAGGTATCGAAGCTGAAGCCCGAGACGACGGCATGGCGATCATGGGCGCCGGAAAAATCGCTGGCGGCACGTACCAGAGCCAAGACGATCATCGCATCGCTATGGCATTGGGCATCGCCGGACTGGTCTCGGACGAACCGATCACCATAACCGAAGCCAACTGCGCAAGCATCTCATATCCAGAGTTTTGGGACGAACTGGGATCGTTGGGCGGCATCGTTGACTGACGTCGACGAACCAGTCGCCAATCCGCTTGTCGTCGTCATTTCAGGACCTTCGGGCGTCGGCAAAGACGTCCTAATTGAAGGGATGGCCGGTCGCGGTCTCAACTACCACTTCACGGTAACGGCTACCACGCGGGATCCCAGACCTGGTGAACGCGAGGGCATTAACCATCATTTTTTATCGGTCGAAGATTTCCAGCGCTCCATTTCGGAAGAAGAATTGCTGGAATGGGCCCGCGTGTACGGCAACTACTACGGCGTACCAAAACAGCAAGTCCGGGATGCTCTCGCCCAGGGCAAGCACGTAATCATCAGGGTCGATCTACAGGGCGCTCTGAGGATCAAAGAGTTGGCACCAGAAGTTCTGATGATCTTCATTCACCCGCCCAACATGCATGTGTTACAGCAGCGAATCGAGCGGCGCGGCGTGAACAGCGCTACCGATATCGCAACGCGACTCGAATCCGCTGAAGAGGAAATCCGACAGTCAAGATCATTCGACCGTCAAGTTATCAATCACGAGGGCATGCTGGAGGTCGCCGTAAATGAGGTGATCGAAGTCATCCACGAAGAGGCGCAACGAAATCCCCCTCGGATCGTTAACATCTGAGAAAACCTATGCCAACAGCCTAATCATGAAGATCATCATCGCACCCCAAGAGTTCAAAGAGAGCCTAACCGGCATTCAGATCGCACGCGCGATGCGAGATGGCGTTCTCCGCGTTTGGCCGGATGCCGATGCCCAGTTGTTGCCCGTCGCCGACGGCGGCGATGGAACCTTGCAATCATTGGTCGACGCGTCTGACGGGGACATGATGACCGCCGTAGTCGATGATCCATTGGGGCGCCCGATTGGAGCGATTTGGGGCGCGTTAGGTGACGGACGCACCGCGGTGATCGAGATGGCGCGCTCTTCGGGGCTGGTTTTACTTACGCCCGATGAACGTGACCCGTTGGTGACCACCACTTACGGCGTCGGACAATTGATGTCGATCGCGCTGGACGCTGGCTACCGAAATCTCATCATCGGCATCGGCGGCAGCGCCACCAACGATGGCGGCGCCGGCATGGCGCAAGCATTGGGCGCGAAATTGCTGGACTCGGACGGCAACGAACTGGCTCGCGGCGGAGGCGCGCTTGCCGAGTTACACAAGATTGATGTCTCAACGTTCGATTCCCGCGTATCCGAAGCAACCATCGACGTAGCTTGCGACGTCAATAACCCTCTCTGCGGAGAAACTGGAGCTTCCGCCATATTCGGACCCCAAAAAGGGGCGGATCAAGACACCGTCAGGTTGTTGGACAACGCTCTCGAACTATTCGGCACCTTGCTCAAACGAGACCTCGGACGCGAAGTCATGGACACTCCGGGTGCAGGAGCTGCTGGTGGCCTTGGCGCAGGTTTGATGGCTTTTACCAACGCCCGATTACGACCGGGCGCGGACATCGTAATCGACGCTTTAGATCTCGAAGCACAACTCGAAGGCGCATCCTTGGTCATCGTCGGCGAGGGGCAAACCGATCGCTCAACCATTTTCAACAAAGCGCCGGTGGCTGTTGCTCAACGGGCAAGAGCCCTCGGCATCCCGACAGTTGCGATCTCCGGTAGTTTAGGCGAAGGGTTCGAAGGTATCCACGACCTCGGCATCGATGCCGCATTCAGCATCTTGGACCGCTGCATGACACTCGAAGACGCCATGTCGGAAACCGCCACACTCGTTTCCGATGCGACTGAGCAGGTTTGCCGAGCATTAAAAATCTCGGTCAACTAGCGATAGGCATCGGATCAGGGTTGTAGCGGATTCCGACGCTCTCAACCCACCAGCACGATGTGCGTTTCGACCGGACCGTGGATTCCATGAACAATGGTCGCTTCGATGTCCCCTGTTCGCGAGGGGCCCGAGATTAGGTTCATTGCCGCGTGGCGATGGCCGCTATGGATGTCAACGTGTTCCAACAGGAATAACTCATCCAATGACGGAAGTACCTGACCGCGTCTCATGACCGCGATGTGCACAGGCGGCGCCAATGAAGTCAACCGCGACACTCCCTGCTTGGGATGGATCACCAATGTTCCAGTTTCGGCAATCACATAGTCGCCGCCAGTTATGCCGACGTCGGTTTTGAAAGCTTCTTCTCGGTGAGCCACCCGTTGCTTGTCACGTTCATCGTCGGTCATCCCTTCATCGAGCGTCATGTCCTTGAGTTCGACACCAACTCTGTCTAGCGCGGGTTTTATCCCTGCCTCATCGAGCACCTCGTGACCTGATCTCAACGCATTTTCTGCGCCGATGTCTCGACATATTCGCGCGATCAGATCTCCGACATCCTCCATCGTCTCGGCGCGATGAACGTTCCAACCAGTTGTCGCCAAAGCGACAGCAGCCTCATCGAGCAATTCGGATGACCTGACATTCGCCTCGTTTCGCACGTCAGTCGCCGCGTCCCTCGCCGCAGCCAGATCAGCGTAACGAACCGGGGTCGCACCTGGATCCGCTGGCAAACTCGTCCGACCAAGCGAATCACTTACGTTCGATATGAAGCCTTTTCTGTCCATCTACGTTTTCCGGCGTTCCGCGAACCATTTGCCAAACGATTGGCTTGCCGGAGCAGGGAAATCTCGGCTGGCGGTCCAGCCGGAGATCGGGGGCGGCACCTTCTTGATCCAACCATCCCTTTTCAACGGCGAACTCAGGATCTTTCCTACGCTCGATCCGGTGTCGAAACGACCGCGACTCATCATTCCCTGCCGCCACGCTTTCCAAGTAAACCGCTCCCCCATCCCTGACGCTCGTTGCGCGCGATCAGGCTCGCCTTCAGCCGTTTGCGATCGCAGCTCCAGCAACATTCTTGGGATGTTTATCTTCACTGGGCAAGCATCGTGGCAGGCACCGCACAATGACGATGCCGCAGGTAATTTCGCTCCGTCTTTGAGACCCGTGAGTACGGGAGAGACTATCGATCCGATCGGTCCCGGGTAGACCCACCCGTACGAATGACCACCTACTTTCCGGTAAACCGGGCAAGAGTTCATGCAGGCGCCGCAACGGATGCAATTCAGTGCCTCGCGGAGCGACTCGTCTCGCAAAAGGCGGTCACGACCGTTGTTCATGATGATGAGATGGAATTCTTCTGGACCGTCTTCCTCGTCGTGTGCACGAGGACCGTTGACCATCGTCACGTAGCAAGATATCCGCTGGCCGGTTGCCGATCGGATCAGAATCCTTAGCATCGCACTCAGGTCAGCGGCCGACGGAACCAATTTCTCCATACCCATCGCCGCTACGTGGATACGCGGCATCGACGTCGCCATCCTGCCGTTGCCTTCGTTCGTCACGAGCACAATCGAGCCAGTTTCAGCGACGGCGAAGTTTGCTCCGGTAATCGACATGTCTGCGCGCTGGAACACGCCGCGCAACATCTCGCGGGCTTGACGGGTTAGTTGTTCAGCCGTTTCTTGACGCTCGGTCCCTGATTCTTTCGCCAATAGGTCGGCTACCTGCTCCTTGCTCTTGTGGATGGCCGGCGCAATGATGTGGTACGGAGCCTCTCCCGCAAGCTGGACGATGTACTCGCCCAAGTCGGTCTCGACGACCTCAACGCCGTCTGCTTCCAAAACGTGATTGAGACCCATCTCTTCCGACACCATCGACTTGCTTTTTATGACTGTCTCAACGCCGTTGGTTTGCGCCAATCCCCTCACATAAGCGTTTGCGTCGGAAGCGTCAGAAGCGAAATACACCTTGCCATCGTTCTTCTCAACATTGGTCGCGAGCATATCCAGGTAGTAGTCGAGATTGGCGATCGTGTGGTCCTTGATCGCTTTTCCCAGATCTCGTTGGGCTTCCCAGTTCTCGGTATCACCCGCGGCCGCCAGACGAGCGCGATGAAAGCCGTTGTAGACGACCTCGTGGGCCTGTTGAAGCCTGACGTCGGACATCGCCCGGGACGCCGCGCTCCGGAATTCTTTCGTGGTTGATTTCACGAAACAGAACCTCGATTTAGTTCGGAATTAACATCCAGCAACTCTGCGATGTGGACGACCTGCACGTCTGAGCCGCGACGTCGCAATCCGCCCTGCATGTGCATGATGCAACCCGTATCGCCTGCTATGAGCGTTGATGCGCCGGTCGCCACGACGTTGTCCAGTTTTTCGTTGAGCATCGCAGTGGAAACATCCGACATCTTGACCGAAAACGCACCGCCGAAGCCGCAACAGACCTCATCTCGCACCATCGGCGTCAATTCCAAGCCGTCGAGATTGGCGAGCATGGATGTCGGCTGATCGTCGATGTGTAACTCTCGCAACAGATGACAACAGCGGTGGTAAGTCGCGTCGATGTTGGTCTTGAAACCTAGATCCTCGACGCCCAAGACATCAACGAGGAACTCTGTAAATTCATAGATGCGTTCGGACAATATTTTGGCGCGAGCTAATTCGTCAGGGTAGCCTCGGAACAGGTCCTTGTAGAAATTTCGAACCATCGCCACGCAAGAACCTGATGGACACACTATCGGACCATCCGTCGCCTCAAAAACGTCCAAGAATCGAGACGCGACCGGTCGTGCATCGCTGCGGAAGCCGCTGTTGAACGCCGGTTGACCGCAACACGTTTGATCCGGAGGGAAGTGCACTTCGATCCCGCGTTGTTCCAGAATGTTGACCACGCTCATCCCGACACTCGGGACGAATTGATCGACAAGGCAAGTGACGAACAGATTGACCTTGCGCGGCATATTGTTGGTACTCTCCGCGGCCATGACCTATTCAGCATAAAACTCTCAATCGTGATGTCGCCGGTTGAGCCACTGCTAAACTTGGGGTTGTTTGGGCGTGTTGACGTATAAGTTGGCACGCCGTTATAACGTACCGGTGTACAGCGAGCGAGGCTAGACAATTGATTGGCGGTCAACAACGAGATGTGACAGTCGTAGGCGCCGGTCTCATCGGATTGTCCACGGCGATGCAACTACTTGAGCGCAGGCCGGGATTGAAGTTGACCGTGACTGAAAAAGCCGATGGCCCGGCATCGCAGCAGTCTGGTCACAACAGTGGAGTTATCCACTCCGGCATTTACTACAAACCCGGTTCCTTTAAAGCCCGTTTCTGCGTCGAGGGGCGGGCGAGCATGACGCAGTTCTGTCTGGACAACGAAATACCGGTCTGGACTTGCGGAAAACTCATCGTCGCCACCAATCCCGCAGAGGAAGCGCGGCTTGATGATCTCTTTGAAAGGGGCACCAATAACGCCGTCGACGGGCTAAGGCTCGTTGATCGCGTGGAGATGGGCGAGATCGAGCCATTCGTCGAGGGCACCAGAGCGTTATATGCGCCCAAAACCGGCATCGTCGATTACCGCAAAGTCGCCGACGTGTATAGCGAAAAGGTCAAATCGCTCGGCGGTGAAATCATCTTCGACTCCGAGGTTAAGAGCATCAGCAATGGCAGGAGCAGATCAGACGGATCGAACTATACCGTTGAAACGACGTCGGGCGAGATCGACACCAAGTACCTCGTTAACTGCGCAGGTCTTCATTCCGATCTCATCGCGGCGATGAGCGGAATTGACCCGGGATTGCGTATCATTCCGTTCCGCGGCGAATACTACACGCTACAGAAATCCAGCGAACATATGGTCAAAGGCCTAATCTATCCAGTCCCCGATCCTGCATTCCCTTTTTTGGGTGTGCACCTGACGCAGACAATGAAAGGTTGGGTGGAAGCAGGGCCTAACGCGGTATTAGCCCTGAAACGCGAAGGGTACCGTAAACGCGATTTTTCGTTCGCCGACTTCGGCAAGACCGTGACATTCCCTGGGTTCTGGAAGATGTCTTTGAATAGTTGGAAGATCGGGCTTTGGGAAATGAACCGGTCGCTGCGCAAAGGTGTCTTCTTGAAGAGCCTCCAACAATTGATGCCCTCGCTCAAAAAGTCGGACCTCGCGCCGGGCGGCTCCGGCGTCCGCGCCCAAGCGGTGCATAGTGACGGCACATTGCTTGACGATTTCCGCATCGACGAAAGCGCAACGGCGGTTCATGTCCTAAACGCACCATCACCCGGGGCTACTTCGTCTCTGGTGATCGGCAATTACATCGCGGACAAAGCAGAAGCCAACTTCAGCATCTAAAACTTGCCGGGCGCCAAGCCGTTCATCCGCCGAGCATTAGTGTGTTGGCCGATTCCAGAGATTCCTTGATCCGTATCAGGAATTGCACCGCCTGAGCACCTTCTACTACCCGATGATCGTAGGTGACCGCCAAGTACATCATTGGTCTGACAGCAATCTCGCCTTCCACGATTACAGCCCTGTCAACGATATTGTGCATCCCAAGTATGCCGACTTGGGGCGGGTTCAAGATCGGCGTCGACATCATCGATCCGAAAACGCCGCCGTTAGTAATAGTGAATGTCCCGCCAACGAGATCGGTTAGCGCGAATGATCCGGTGCGCGCTTTTTCGCCGAATCCGCGGATTTCACGCTCGACGTCGGCAAACGACTTTTGGTCCGCTTCGCGTACCACCGGAACCACTAATCCGTGGTCGCTTGCGACCGCGATGCCGATGTCATAGAAATCCTTATACACAAGTTCGTCGCCGTCCAACTCGGCGTTCAATATCGGGAACGACTTTAAACCGTTCACCACGGCCTTCACGAAGAACGACATGAAGCCCAGTTTTACGCCGTTACTTTCGATGAATGATTCGCCGAATTCCCTTCGGAAACGGATGACTTCGTACATGTCGACTTCGTTGTAGGTCGTCGTCATCACCGCTTCAGCTTGGACTTGCGCCATGAGACGTGCTGCCGTCAGTCGCCTCCGAGAAAGCCGTTCGCGCCGAACGGGCTTTCCGTCAAGCATTTGCCGAAGTTCCGACACTTGATCTTGGTTCGGGGTCGAGGGAACGTCAGTTACGGGTTCTTCGTCGGTTGCTGCACCCACAGGTTCATCAACCATCTCAACCATGGCTGCGTCTTGCGGTTCTTGTTGCGAATCTGAGTGAACCAATCGGCCAAAATCGATTTCGACAAACCCGTCATCTTCGACATCCGATTCCCCAGCGGCATCCACGACAACTTCCTCGAAAGCGACATCTCCCCTATCTGCGACCGCGGGTTCGCTGACTTTGTCAGGTTCTTCGATCGCAACTTCCTCAGTTGAATCTGCTACTACGTTTGATAACGAGGCATCCCCAGGTTGGAACTCACACAGCGCGTCGCCGGGACGCACCACGTCATCGACCTGTTTCAAGAGCGTTCCGACGGTTCCGTCGCGAACTGCGTTAACCTCTTGTACCGCTTTATCGGTGTGGAGTTCAACGATCGGCTCGCCGACTTGCACGGTTTCACCCTCGGCTTTGAACCACTTTCCAACTGACGCTTCGAAGACCGATTCCCCGAAATCTGGGGCGACTATTTCTTCCATCGATAACCTGTCCTATCCGATGTGACGCGCATGCTTTTCAATCTCGCTCGGATCGATCCGGTTTATCTTCTAAATCGAGTTTGAGCGCTATCCGAATCAAGCGATCCTGTTGCCGACGGTGCAGCCAGTTCGATCCTGACGCCGGGCTCGGGCTCCGCGGACGGCCGATGTACCTAACCCCCGTTTTTACGATAGACGCGATCGGCGTCCTTACGAAATCCCAAGCGCCTCGATTACGCGGCTCTTCTTGCAACCAAACGACATCCTCATAGTTCGAAAACGATTCGAATGCGTCAACCAATAGTTCCTCAGGAAACGGGTACAGTTCCTCGATTACGATCAACCCGATGTCCTCGACTTCACCGATTTTCGGATGCGTGGCCAAATCTACGAACACCTTGCCGCTACAGAGCACCACACGTTTCACCCGGTCCGGATTCGATTTCGATAGGGTGAATTTGCGGATCGGCCGAAATTTGCCGTTCGTCAATTCGGTCAACGAACTCGCTGCCAACGGATGGCGCAACAGACTTTTAGGCGTCATCACGACTAGTGGTCGTGCCCTATCAGGTTCGCCCAATAATGCCGCTTGAGTTCGTAGCAGGTGGAAATACTGCGACGACGTCGTCGGGTTCGCGATCCGCAGGTTGCCGCTCGAAGCGAGGTCCAAGAAACGTTCCAAGTGCGCGTGGGAGTGATTAGGTCCTTGCCCTTCGTAACCGTGTGGCAGGAGCAATACTAGGTTTGATCGCTGACCCCACTTCTCGCGCGCGGACACTACCATTTCATCGATGATTGCCTGTGCGTTATTGACGAAATCTCCGAATTGCGCTTCCCAAAGAACAAGACTCGACTCTGAGAACACGCTGTAACCGTGTTCAAACCCGACCGGCCCGGCTTCCGAAAGTGGGCTGTTGAAGATCGAGAACTTCGCACCATCAACTTGCTGCAATGGACAGTAAGATCGACCAATCCCTTCTTCCCAAACAACGGCATGACGCTGGCTGAACGTACCGCGGGCGCAGTCTTGTCCCGTCAATCGCACCGCTACTCCATCCTGCAACACAGATCCGATCGCCAACGATTCTGCATGCGCCCAATCGATCCCGGGTTTTGTGTCAGAAACAACCTCGACGCGCCGTTCGAAAGTCCGTGCGACGGTCGGATGCAGCTTGAAATCTTCTGGAAATGTCGTCAGGGTCCGGTTCAGCTGTAATATCTTGTCCTCGTCAATAGGCGTTTCGAAATAGTCCTCGCCTTGCATCGGCTCGGGTGTCAGACCAAGGTCCGCCGGCTCCTGGCGTGCGGTACCAGCACCGGAAACGTTGAGAGATTCCATCGCGGTGCTCAACGCCTCGAAGGTTGCAGATTCATATCCTTCGGCCTGGAGCTCAGACACTACTTCTTCGTCTATCAGACGCTTCGCCCACTGTTCGCGCAGCGTTGGATGGTTCTCGACTTTGTCATAGGTCGCGGGTTGCGTGAACCGTGGCTCATCGTTCTCGTTGTGCCCGTGTCGACGGTATCCGACGAGATCGATCACGAAATCCTTGCGGAACTTCAAACGGTATGAAACGGCCATCTTGGCGACGAGCGCACACGCTTCGATGTCCTCGGCGTTGACGTGGACGACTGGAATCTCATAACCCCGAGCGATGTCAGAGCAGTATTGCCCGGAATATCCTTCGTGAGGTTCAGTCGTAAACCCGAGTTGATTGTTGGCGATCACATGGATCGCACCTCCGACCTTGTAGCCTTCGAGGTTCACCAAGTTGAGCGATTCGGCAACTATCCCTTGCCCTGCAAATGCCGCGTCACCGTGAATCAACAGTGCCATCGCTTCGAGTTGCGGGTCATCACCTTCGTCGGCCGAGTCCTGCTCTGCCCTGACTGCCCCCAAGACGACTGGAGCAACCATCTCCAAGTGACTGGGATTCGGCAGTAGCCGAAGCTGAATGTCGGTGGACCCGTCTTGGTTCACGTCCACGTCAGCCCTAGATCCGAGGTGGTACTTAACATCCGTCATCCACCCGGCAGCCTCCATCGCAGCCAAATGCGCAAACCTGCCCTCCAAGAACCCTGTCAGCAACGATTCATACGGTTGTTCGAGCAAGTGTGCCAACGCGTTCAATCGGCCACGGTGCGGCATACCCATCACAATCTGTTTCACATTGAAGGCGGATTGAAGGATTATCTGATCGATCAGAGGAATTAACGCGTCCAACCCCTCGATTCCGTACCACCGCTTGCCCGGAAAAGTTGCGTGAAGATACTTCTCGAAACCCTCGACCTTTGAGAGCAGTTCAAGCTGAAACCGTTTTTGCGTGTCGGTCATGAACTGCATCGCGGATTGGTTTTCGACTTGGTCTTGTAGCCACGATCTTTCTTCTACGCTGTGAATGTGATCGAATTCATATCCGATGGTGCCGCAGTAGTAGGATTTCAACTCCTCAATCGCCTCGCCAATCGTCGCCTTCGCCAGCCAAGGACGCATTTCGTCGTTGGCTTCGGCTAACAACTGACAAGATGCTTCGAGGATTTCAGTCAGAACTCCGAAACGCTCAGGTTGCAAATGATCGTCCGTGCGTGGCATCAAACCCAACGGATCGATAGCGGCTGCTTGGTGACCGTCCTCCCTTATCGCGCTGATCATGCGCTCGACGCGGACCACTTGATCAGCAGAAATCTCTGCTTCGGCGATAGCGACTCCAGTCGTATTGTCATCCTCGAACTCCGCCCCTACGGGCAACCGTCCTTGAACTCTGACGCCCGGTGCGAACTTGACTTTGAACTGTGCGTCTAACAAAAGACCGTCGTATTCAACGTCGGTTTCGATTCGTTCGCCCGAGTCAACGCCGTCATGCGTTGAATCCCCCGCCAACACCGTGGTTGCGTACGCCTCGTTGAAGCCACCGAATACGCCGAACAACTCATCCGTCGCATCGTCGTTCGACGTCTCGGTTATTTCGTCAGTCATCTGTGGTCCGTCAATCTGCAAAGCCGGGATTCAGTCCCGTCCTATTCCGCCACTACCTCTACGATTCCATTGTGGCAATTTACTCACGTCAATATCCACTGTGGCTAAACGACCATTGCGGTGATCGGACGTGCGCATGTTTACGGCCTGTTCGACAACTCTCAACGCATTCTTCCGGGCGATCGCCAAAAGTCTGCGTTGTCACCGAGAATCTGCTTGAGTCCATCTGTGGCATTTGACAACGCCGCTTCGACGCCAGATGGCAGATCGTAATCGAAACTCGGTGTGTTGAGTGCTACCTCCGCCGCATTGCGGGCCCCTACCAAAAGACTCGTCACGCCCACTTGCGCCAGCAGCCAGGCCAGCGAGAGTTTCGCCGGATGCTCGCCCACTTCGTCGGCGATCTTCAAGACCGATGCGATAGCGGCGAACGTCTCACCCTCGCATCCGTCCTCTCCGTGGATCGCCTGTTCCCGGTCCCTGTGGAAATGACGGGACCTCGACAGCCCCGAGGGAACATCGTCCGCCGTCGCGTATCGGCCAGTCAATAGTCCTTGTTGCAACGGGCTGTAACAGATGATGCCGACGTCGTTGGCTACGCAAGTTGGTTTGATTGCGAATTCCAACGCCCGCCAGATCAGGTTGTAAGGCAACTGGTTCGTCACAATCGCGCCACACTCCAAGATGTCCGTCAAATCTCCGACTGCGAAGTTGCAGACGCCCAAGGCGCGTACTTTTCCGCTTTCTTGGAGTTTCAGCAGTTCCGCCATCGTGTCTGCGACGGGAACATCGTGGTTGGGCCAATGAATCTGATAGAGATCGATGTAGTCCGTCTGCATCCTAGACAAACTACCTTCGCATCGTTCGGCGACCGTCGACGGATGGAGGTGGGCGTCGCTGATTTTCGTCGCTATCACCGCTCCATTTCGGCGCCCTACCAGCGCCTTACCAAGCACTTCTTCAGAGTTAGCGTCGTCTGAGTACCCTTCCGCAGTATCAAAGAAATTGACACCCTCGTCTAGCGATGCATGAACCGCGGCGATCGAATCATTGTCGTCTTGCGGTCCCCACACGCTGCCTCCGGCGAACGGCCAGCAACCTAACGCCATCCTCGACACCTTGATGCCGGTGTTGCCTAGTGTCGCGTATCTCATTTGTTTGCTCCTCGAAATAGCTTCGATTCAGTCGCTTCGCGCGGGCCGTAGGCTCTGGCGGGAGTGCAAGGGAGTCGAACCCTCCGCGCACACCGAAGGATGCACGCCAGCGGATTTGAAGTCCGTGAAGCCCACCGGGACCCATCCACTCCCGCGACAGTCTCCTAGTTCGATGTTAAAGCGAAAAAGTTTCAAATTCGTGTACTAGGGCGGTAACCAAAATAAAAGGGCGGTCGAAATGACCGCCCCCAAAATCTTCAAGTCTTTCCGACAAGAGGCTATGCGCTCGTCTGCAACACACCCTGCAATTTGTCTGTCAGAACGCTTTCAGGCACCGCTCCAACTACCTGTTCCACAGGGCTGCCGCCGCTAAAGATCAAGAGCGTCGGGATGCTGCGAACTCCATACTGGCCGGAAAGTCCGGGGTTCTGGTCAACATCGACTTTGGCAAACTTGACAACACCGTCAT
The DNA here is from genome assembly GCA_965207515.1 of Dehalococcoidia bacterium. GTDB lineage: Bacteria > Chloroflexota > Dehalococcoidia > Lucifugimonadales > Lucifugimonadaceae > Bin127. Next base: position 1,212,673 of record OZ242286.1, read on the forward strand.
AGTCGGCAGCCAATTTCTCCACCACAGGGGCCACCATCTTGCAAGGGCCGCACCACTCTGCCCAGAAATCTACGAGAACAGGGATATCGGAAGAGAGAACTTCGGTTTGGAAATCGGCATCATTGACATCGATAGGATGTGCCATATTTGGAACTCCGTTTCTGGGTTTATCTGTGCCTTCCCACTCGCAGCGCGACCACACAAAGTCTAACGGGTGCACAAGCTAGATTTTATCACCCTCGGAGCGTTGGAATTTCCGCGAAGGCGATGTTGCAACGAAACGTTATACCGCGGCCATTTCCCGTTCAGCGACCCCCGAGACAACTTCAACCGTGACGGGCCGTACGTCCAAGGACGGAACCGTCGGCGACGGATCCGGATACTCGCACTCTTCCATATATGTCGCCAGTTCTGCGAACAAGGTCGTGCTCCTGACCATTCCCTTCAGATAATCAGCGTACGCCACAACCCCTTCGGCAATCAATCCACCACCATCAGCCTTAACCGCGACGATATCTCCTTCGGAAACACCGAGCGTCGCCGCATCTTCGGGATGAAGCTCAATCACCTCGGTTCGATCGATGACGTTCAAGTAGTTGCGCTCGGACAGCGTCGTTTCGCGTTCGGGTTGGTGCAACACTCGACCAGGTGCAAAGTACATTCCGTTGCTAGCGAACGGAGTGAAATCGGGCTTCGAGATCTCAAAGTTGGGCTCCGGCCAGTCATCCTCCGCCACCCCGTCGGTGATCACGCCGCCGAGTTGAAGCGCATCGTGATTTAGGCCCTCATATCCTGTCGCTGACGCGCATATCTCATCGAACACGGCGCCGGAGTCTTCGTAGTCGAATCCCGATCCGCCCATCGCTTTAGCTAATCCACTAAACACTTCCCAACCCGCAATCTCGTCAAACCGCCGCTCGCTAGCTTGGCGAACCAACTGGACGCGTGATTCTAGGTTGGTGACGGTGGAGGTTTGTTCCGTAAACGGTGCCGCGGGGAATACGATATCGGCTTTCGCGGTGATTTCATTGTCGAATACGGACGACACGATCAACGTCTCCAAGTTGCCCAATGCGGCTTCAACGTCACCCAATCGCCGGGACGTGTGATCGATCCCATCAGCCATCACTATCGCGGCCTTTATCTTGCCTGCCCGCATCGCTTCAAAGATTTCACGGACGCCCAACGGCTCAGCGTCCGGCAAGTCGACTTCCCAGATGTCGCTCAACTTCGCGGCCATCTCCGAACCCGCCGACATGGGCCGACATCCCATCTGTTCCGAACCCCTCGCGTTGGCACCGAAATAAAGGGGATATACCCCTTGACCTGGCCCGTCAGCAGTACCGTTCAGCAACCTCAAGTTCATCACCGCGTCAACCAACGCGTCGTGACGCGCTTTCGGCACCGTGTCCGCACCGAGGAGCACGGCCATCTCTCGGAAACTGGCGAGGGCAGCCGCAGCTTCCGCGAATTCTTCAACCGACACTTCACAGTAATGTGCGATGCGACCTAGATCGTAGTCCCACAACGAAGCTTTGAAGTCCTCAGCGTTGGTCGAGTGCTCGCGAATGAAATCGCCTTGTTCCAATGTCGCGTCGAACACCGCACGCACGATACCCATCACCGCCATGTGAGCGGTCCCGATGCGGGGGCGTATCCAGACATCGGCGTACCGCGTCAACTCAGTTTCGCGTTGGTCGATTACGACGATTTTAGCTCCGCGTTTCGCGGCTTTCTTGACAGGGACCGCTAGCACATTTTGGTCTTCGGTCGGATTGCCGGAAACTACCAAAACGGATTTCGAGCTCTCGATATCCCAGATTGGACGTTTCGTGTGTTCGATGTCCCATCGATCGGCGATATGGCCCATCAGATCGTCGATGAAGTTATGAGCGCTGTCGACGTTGTTCGTCTTGAGAACCGTTCGCGCAAACTTGTGCGCTACGTAGTTGTCTTCGTTGCTACCGCGCGGCGAAGCAATCACTGCGACCTCGTTCGGCTCGTAATCTGAAAGCGCGGTCGCGGCGGCATCAAAAGCTTCATCCAAACTCGTGTTCGTCAGGATGCCATTTTTCCTGAAATACGACCGCTTCAAACGCTTCCTGTGGTTCGGATAGTCGTACCCGAACTTGCCTTTGAAACAAGCTTGTCCGAGATTCGGTGCCCCGTTGACATCGCCTCGAAAGCGAATCACTTTGTCGAAGCTGTTAACTTCAGCGATCATCTGACAACCGACAGCGCAATTCGTGCACGTCGTCGTAACCTGTCGCGCCGCTTTTTCCCATTTGTATTCGCGCTCAACCAAAGCACCCGTAGGACAGACATCGATACACGCGCCACAGAACTCGCATCCGGACTCCATCAGCGAAGTACCGTGAGAAGTACCGACCAACGATACGCCTGATCGCGACACAAGGGTCAAGGCGGTATCGCCACGCACCTCGTCACATACGCGGACGCAACGAGCGCAGACAATGCAGAGGTTGTAATCGCGGTCGTAAAGCGGGTCGTCCGCATGGATCGGCAAATCGCGCCGGTTGTAGTTCAACGGGGTTCGGAGATCCAGTTCCACTGACCGAACCGTGTCTTTGAGCTCGCAACGCTCGTTCTTCGGGCAGATCGTGCAACGGTCCGTTACGTCAACGTGGCGTTGGCAAACATCCTGAGGTCCGCACAACTCGATGCGATGACACGTCAGACAGCCGTGCGGGTGCTCCGACATCAGCAGTTCGATGATGCCTCGGCGCAACTCGCTCACCGATTCGTTCTTCGTCTCAACCACCATCTCCGGCATCGGCATCGCGGTACAAGACGCCAACGTCATCTTCCGACCATTCGCTTCCGTGTCAACGACGCAAGTACGGCATGCGCCGTATGGTTTCATGTTCGGGAAGTAACAGAGATACGGGATGTAGATGCCAGCCTCGAGTGCCGCCTGCAGGATCGTCAGTCCGGGCTCGGCCTCTATCTCTTGACCGTCGATCGTGAATTTGATTGGATCGGGCATCTTAATCTTCGCTGTCGGTGATCTGATACGTGGTTTACGGGCGCGTCCGGCTCGGTAATATCATCGATCCATCGCCGAATGGACCTGATTTTTCGAGTTCGCCGTTGAATCGTTTTTCAAACTCGTCGCCGAAATAACTGATCGCCGACGAGATCGGGTTGTATCCAAGCTGGCCGTGACCGCACAGCGAGCCGATTTTCATGTTGTTGCCGACCGTTTCCAGCAACTGCATGTCACCTGGCTTTGCTTCGTTCTTACACATCCGGTCGAGCACATCAAGCATGTGCGTATTGCCTAAACGGCAAGGGAAACACTTGCCGCAGGACTCGAACTGATTGAAAGCCACAAGATTCCTGATGAGGTCCACTACATCCGTTGTCTCATCGCCGACTATGATCCCGCCCGAACCAAGTATCGCACCGGCCTTCGCCATCTCATCAAAATCGATCTCGGTGTCGAACGCTTCTTCGCCCATCACGCCACCCAACGGGCCACCGGTTTGAAGCACCTTAATCCGTTCCGACCCATCAGCGACACCACCACCGATGTCTTCCAACACCCGACGGATCGTCATCCCCATCGCCACTTCGTACATTCCGGGTCGCTTGATGTGCCCGGTTAAACACACCAGCGCGGTACCGGAAGAAGATTCCGTGCCTATCTTTGAGAATTCATCCCCGCCCGTCGCGACAATACTCGGCGCGTAGGCTATTGTCTTCACATTGTTGATGTTCGTCGGTTTTTGGAAAAGTCCTGCTTGCGCTGGGAACGGCGGTTTGTATCTAGGCGTTGAGCGCTTGCCCTCTATCGCCTCCATCATCGCCGTCTCTTCGCCCGCGACGTACGAATCTCCTGTTAGCGACACCTCCATGTCGAACGAGAATTCCGATCCCAATATGTTTTGGCCAAGCAGACCATTTTCGTATGCTTGGTCAATCGCGTTCCTAGTGGCTTCGATGGGAATTTCGTGCCCTTGCCGAATAAACACTACTCCGTGCGTCGAATTCGTCGCGTAACCGTTGATAATCAACCCTTCGATCAGCCGGTGAGGGTCGCTCTCCAATATTCCCTTGTCATTGAACGCGCCTGGATCCCCTTCCTCGCAGTTGCAGAGGACGTATTTCACCGGGGCCTCGCTCGGAGCCAAAAAGGACCATTTCAATCCCGTAGGGAACGCAGCACCGCCGCGGCCGCGCAGACCGGATGTCTTGACCTCTTCCAGTACTTGGTCGGAAGTCATCGATAAGACCGCTTTGTTGAGGGCGGAGTAGCCATCGTGCGCGACGTAGTGCATGATGTCGTGCGGATCGATGTTGCCAAAGTTTGCGGTCAGCAACTTCGTCTGGTTCGAGTTCGCGGGGTGATCATCCCAATTCGGTAACCCCGCAACAAAACCGTCTTCATGACCCGAATACGCATAAGCCGAGTCGTGCAACGGGTGGTCATCTCGCCCGTCGACGTAGTGAGCCACGATCCCGGGGACCATTTCAGGTTCGACGTTGGCGTGGAAGATCCGGTTAGCCCTAGGAACTACGACATCGATCACGGGTTCGAGATACATCAAACCGTGCGCGCCCACAAATGAAAGATTGACCTGACCCGTGCCGTCAGGACCGAATTGCTTGAGCGCCGAGTACACGGCATCGGCGCCAGCGGCTTGGCCCGATGCTCCGTAGCCGACACGAATCCATGGCTTTTGGCCGTCAACCAATTCCTGCCATTGGCGCCTTGCACGAGCGCGAAGCAAAGCATATTGAGTTTGCTGGCTCATCGCCACCGCGTAAGTGTCTACGGGCGCTTCAGTGCGCGTTACCATTTTCAAGTTCCCGTTGCAGGTCAGAAATGTACGCTTTCGCCGAATCCGGGTTCGCGTTCCCTGAGAGCACATGGTCGCGAGCTATCACGGGAGCCTGAGCGCAAGCACCGAGACAGGTGCTGTAGCGTAGCGTAATCTTCCCGTCCGAGCTCGTTTCTTCAGAATCTACGCCGAGCGAATCCTGCACTGCCTCAAGCACCTTCTGTGCGCCCATCAAGTGACACGTCGGGCCCCAACAAACGTCAACAGTAGTCATCCCTGGCGGTGTAAACCGGAAATTGGTGTAGAACGAAGCCACGCTCCACACATCGTTGATCGTCGCGTTGCAGTAAATCGCGGTCTCTTCGACGGCCTCGTCCGGAATATAGTGGAGTTCGTCTTGGATGGCGAGTAACGAGGACAGTACAGTGACGCTTGGCGGTCTCTCTTTGTCGGCGGTCTGGGATTCCAGTGCGCGACGGATGCGTTCGCGCAACGCAGGCCGGCTTTTCTGCTGAGTTGTCGTCAATCTCTCACCAGTCTCGTCGAAAAGGTCCGTTCAAATCTAGACGCGCAGACTCGTAGTGAACCGGTTCTAGATGGAATCGTAACAGAGCATCGCGCAACGACGCGGCACTCAATGATTGCGCCGATCACCTTCCGGAGCCTTCGGCTTCAGCCGCCGCCATGTCCCTAGCAACGTCTCGCCGCGTGGTCGGTATCATGACGACTTGCTCGACAATCGTTCTCTGCGGCATCGCGGCGCACAAGAACACCGCTGAGGCGATGTCCTCGGCCTGCATCATCGTCGAACGATCATCGGAGTCCGGGGGTCTAGGCCTGTTCTCAAGAATGGGAGTGTCTACTTCTCCCGGCATGATGGCGCAGGCGCGTATGCCGAGTTTCGCCAGTTCGGTGTTCATGCCCCGGATCATGTTCAGCGAAGCCGCCTTGGCTGCGCTGTACGGCGCTCCACCCAATAGACCGGGATTCAACGCCGCCATCGAAGATACGGTGATCACCGTACCCTCGCCCCGTTCGATCATATTGCCCAACACCGACTGCGTGAGCCGATAAACGCCCTCGACGTTCACCTTGAACACCGAGTCCCACTCTTCAGGTCCGACGTATCGGATAGACCGTACCCGGCTGCTGTGACCCGCGTTATTTACCAAGATATCGACTCGGCCAAACCTCTCAACGCTCCATCGGCCCAACTCAGCTGCAGCGTCGCCATCTTCCAAATCGGTGGGCCTGACTTCCACTTCGACACCGTGTTGACGCGCTGCGTCCGCCACCTCATCCAATGGTGCGCGTCTGCGGCCTGCTAAGACCAGTGCCGAACCGGCTTCCGCAAACATGTCGGCCGCCGATTTGCCGATACCTGTACCCGCACCGGTGATTATTGATACCTTGCCTTCTAGCACTCCCATGGAGTTAGTCTCCCGTATGAATCGATCCGACCCGTCGCCAGACACGCATATAGGTTAACTCAGAGAAATCAACGCTCAACGGGTTGTCATGAGTTCAATTCGAACGCCAATCTGACCATCCCGCTGTTGCATCGGTCAGCATCATCTCGGCGACCTCTCTGCCCATCCTGATCGAATAATTCGTGCCGCGGTCCTCAGGGTAGATCTGTGTCGTATTCGCGAGGTAAACCCGCTCAAAAGGTGTGCGATGCGAAGGTTTCTTTGCGCCGTACTCCGTGCCGATGATCGGTTGTGCGGCGCTCACCGCGTTGTAGTGGACATCTTTAACCCAAGACCTATGAAACCCTGCGTTGAACTTCGGAAGGTGGCTCAGATATAGGTCTGTCAGCTCATCGGAAGGAAGTTTGAACAGCTCGTCATTGCGGTGTAGATAGTTGGTGAGATAGACAACGTGACGATCGTTGTACCACTCTTTCGGCAACATGTTGGTGTGCTCGATTATGCCGAGGAATGGCACGTCGTCCGATGCAATGTTCATCCAATAGAAGTCGGTAAGCTTGTGTTCCAACTCCAGAATCACGACTACGGCGGCCAAATACTGTACTGATTCGAGTCGTCGCAGGTATCCGTCAGGCATCGCAGGCATCAAACTCGGCATGGTGAACGATGGAACCGTGGATAGCACGCAATCGAAACACTCGATCTGCTCCCGACCCGCGTCGACATATTTGATCCCCACTGAACCGGCTTCATTTTTGGGCAGGATCTCAGTCACGGGATTTTCGAGGCGGACCTCGCCTCCAGAAGCCTTGACTTCCGCGGCTAATGTTTCGAAAACGACATCGAAGCTGCCCGTCGGATATCCGAGCACCTCTTTGGCCAGCAGCCCTTCTCGCGAAGCGAACCTCGTCTGGATTTTCGACCAGAACCAAGGCATTCCCACTTCGCCGTAGAAACGACCAAACTTACCTCTGAGCAACGGGTTCCAGAGAACGTCGTAAGCCTGCCCGCCGAGTTTTTCGCTCAGCCACTGATCCGCTGTGTACGGTTCCAAACTCTCCCAATCTTTGATCCGTTGGACCCGGAGGGTGAATAGCCCCATCCGAATCCTCTCCCAGATCGGAATGGCGCTGAAACGGAGAAGATCGAACGCCGTCGTAGTTCGATGCAACCCACCATCTACATATGTGCCTACGTTCGACGGGTACCACTCCATCGCGTCGTTGATGCCCAACTCCTCCATCAAATCCAAGATTGCTTTGTCGTTGGTGAAAAGATGGTGATAGCCCCGCTCCAGGGGATGGCCTCCGACCGGTATCGTCGACGCTTGACCGCCAATGAAAGGCGCCGACTCGTAAACCACGACTTGGTGACCGGCGTTGCTGAGATCATACGCCGCGGCGAGTCCGGCTGCGCCGGCTCCTACGATGCCGACCTTCATGGTTTGATCTCGGCAGGTTGTTCTTGTGGTTCAGCGCTGGCAACGCTGGATTGTCCCGCGTCGCTGCGCGCCGCGTGTGCCCCACGGGCGAGGTTTGCCATCGAAACCTTGTCGGCGAGAAGCAACATCGCTCCTGCGACAGTCACCGGTCCCCACAGAACGACGTGAACAGTAACGGCGTAAGCCGCCGCCAAATCAATGTCCACGCCGAGAGCCGTGAGCGCGGCAGCTCCGAAAAAGTCAAATGGGCCCCAACTACCGGCGCTCGAAGGAAGTACCCCCGCCAGGTTCGCGGCCGCACCGAACGCGACTATGGCAGCGACGAACTGAAGCTGGCTGTCGAATACTTCGCGGATATCGAACCCAAGGGCGATCACGTAGTACATTGCTATCTCGGCTATCCAAACCGGCAGCGACAGCGCGATTACGTTGACCAGACCGCGCCATGTGCGTACCGCGGACAGTCCGGCGATCAGATTCAACGCGGTGACCACGATGCGCCGCCTCAACGTTGCCGAGACCATACCCAAAATCCGGGTCAACGTCCGGCGTATATTCGCAGGCGAAACCAACACCACGTAAGCGACAAGCGAAAAAACAGCAAGAAACGGCAGTAGCGCCGCGATCGTCAACACCGGCAACCCGCCTGGGACATCCTCGGCGATCGTACCGACCGCCGATCCCAGTCCGATCGCCCCCAAAAGCGCGACGACCGCGACCAACAGCAACAGCGCGATCACGTCCGAAGCCCTCTCGAGCGCAACGGTGCCGAACCCGGAGAATGTGCTGATGCCCTCCCGGAGCGTCAGATAATACGCTCGCATCAACTCGCCGATCCGCACAGGTATCAAATTGTTGGCCATGTACCCGACGACGACTACAGGGAAAAGAGCCCGTTTCGTCTCACCGCCGGTGATCGGATTCAGCAGATATCGCCAACGGACGGTTCGGAACCACAACGCCAACGTGTAAAGCAGCAACGACGGCGCAGCGTATGCGTAATTCGCGGAGGCTAAGACGTTGCGTACCTTGTCGAAATCGACGAAGAACACGACCATGATGCCCAAGAATGCCGCGCTCCCTAAAAGGCCGATCCAGAATGCGCGGTTTTTAATCACGTTGCGTAACCATCACCGTCGCGCGATGCGCGTTGATCCGCCTTCTTTCATCGAAGCGGAGCCGACGGTGTGTCGTCCCTGAAATAGACGTATGAGTCGATGTATCCGAGATCGCGAGGTAGCTTTCGGTGGAACCAAAAATCCGCGATCGGTCGCAATAACTCACGGTTCGTCAAGCCGTTCCACACATCACCAGGCGTCTTGTTTTTGTAAACCTCCGGGAACCACCATCGGTGAATCATGTGTCGGCCTTCGCCGAACCCTTCCGGCAGCGTCTCCTTCACGTTGTGATGATTGCGCGCGTTGATCACTGCGATGGTTCTAGAATCGCCCACCTCTGAGCCCTCCGATTCGAGGCTTATGTAACCGACACCACCTTGGGCGACTTCCTCCAGATACCAGTTTGACGTATAGTCACGCAGATACCAATTCCACGGCCACGCGAAACCGTCCCGTGTGTCGATTGCTACGCTGAACTCGCTCTTGTTCCACGCCAATTCGCGCGCTAAATCGATCTCCTTGGCGGTTTGATGAAGGTCTTGGGTCGTTTGGGTGTAGACAAGCATCTCTCTTGCGATATCGCCGTGTTTGTAGACGGCGACCAACGAAGCGCGAACCGTAAAGACGAACATCACGGCGACCAAACCGATCGCCACAACGCTGAGTGGCGTGCGGAAGCCGTGTGCCAACCCAGACTGCACGAGCAGTAAAACTGCAACGCCGCAGAACGCGATGAGCGCCCACAATTCGAAGAACTGGCTCAGATCCCGGGAATTGGAAATGTCGAAGTTGTCGTAAAACTCGAAAAAGGCTAGTCGGTACAACGCCGTCAACAACAACGGCAAAACAGCGAATGCCACCCAGCCTTTGCGGAACCAAACGTATCGCCAATCTATCCACTCGATCAACTTGCCCAAGCCGTGTCCGGCCAAAAAGATGAAAGGCACAGTTAGTTGAGCCAAGAGCCAGGGCATCTTTTCGCCGGCTATCGAAAGTGCCAAAAACGTCGCTACCGCCCAAAATAGCAGGAACCGGACGAAACTAGAGGCTTTCAGAGTCAACGGCACGAACAGCAACGTGATGTAGCCCAACATCAGGAAAGGCAAAACCAAAATCTCAGATGGTGGGTCCAGTTTTTGGTAGTAAAGCGTGTAAATCAGCGAAGTGGCGATCACAAAGCTCAATACGCTGATCACAATCAGGCCGATCGATCTCCAACCGGTGCGGATCGCGTAATACAGCGCGATACCCATCGCCGACAGCATAGGAAGGAACTCGTAGACCGAACTTATTACGAAGTAGTAGTACCAAGGCTGATCGCCTCGTCTCACGTCCTGCTGGGCGAGCCAGTAACCGAGCGATTGCCAAACGCCTGTGATCACACCGGGGTAATGGCTACCAAAATTCGTCATGATCACCGCGTAAATCGCCCAAAATATCGCCAACGCAACCCAGAAGCGCCGCCAGTTCCACCATGCGCCAATCCCAACTCCCACTCCAAACGTGAGCAGCGTGATTGCCGCCGCGACCGCGGTAGCTGTAGCACCATCGGGCGCTCCAGTTGGAACGTTTGGCGTCCCCTCTACAGCCGCCAGTGTCAGACCGATCAGATCTTGGAATACTGCAATCCCGGCTGCGAAAAACGGTGCCGACAACGCCACCAGCAATACGAGGATGTGCCCGGCAGGACTAATCTCGCTAAGCCTCATATTCCCCAGCAATATGTCTCGGATCTCGTAACGTGTCACCCACGCGAAATAAGCCGCGAAAATCACGACAAAAATGTACGCCGACTCTTTCGTCGCCATCGAGATCGCTATCAACCCCGCGGCGATATAGAACCAGCGATATCGCCTTTCTTCGATATAACGCCAAATCGCCACCGCCAGCAACGCGATGAACAACGCCATCAAGATGTCGTTGCGAGCAAATCGCGAAAAGTAGAAGAGCGCTGGCGAGAAGGTCAGCATCACCGAAGTTAGCAATGCACCGGCGTCGCCGAGCTGTCTGCGTAATAGGAGCGGAACAAGGATCAGTGCGGATCCGAACAGCACCATCCCGAGCCGCAACGTGAAATCGGAATCGCCAAACAGGAAGAACATCCCCGCAATGAGCTCGAACAGGAACATCCCATGCGTGAGGGGCGAATGTTCGTACTCGTTGCCTATCGCGATCTGATAACCGAAGTATCCGTGCAGGCTCTCATCGTGATGCACCGCTTGATCGCCGAGCCGGACCAGCCGCATCCCAAGACCGACCAAAAACAGCAACGCGTAGGTGGCGTACTGAGCTCTTGGGGATAGAGAAAAGGCGGTCGCGGTATCGACTACCGTCTCGGATTTCCTTGAAATCGAGGTCCAAGCACCATCGACCCATCGGCCCCGCGACACCCCACTTCCACTGACCTCGCCCGCCGCGTCCTCTTCCGATCGAATATGTGCCGTGTCCAAGCCTACTCTCCCAAGGCGAAGATGACTACTTGCGCGTTTTCAAAGACACGGCGGCCAAGGCGATCAAATTTCGAATCGTCTAATTCAGTATATTTCGCACGTTCATGAGAACTCACGATGACGTAGTCGGCACCGTATTTATCAATCATCGACTTCGTTTCTACATCATCAGCGCTGTTGTAGATACGTTCAATATCCTGATCCCGTTCTATCCACCACTCGTCTCCTCCGCGCCACTGGCTTTGGTGGCTCTTCCAACCCAAAACTGCTGGCCGACCTGTGAACCCCGAGAAACGGCTTTGTTGGCTGTAGCTGTCTCCCGGCGCCTCGACAATCACATCGTCATTGCCAACGTTTTTCCTGATCCAATCCAGTGCCTCCGGAATCTCGGTGCCAGAGTTTTCCAAAAACGCCAGGCCATCCAATGTGAACTCGGTTCCCGATTCAGACGACTTACCCGCCGTCGCGGCAAACGGGTAATAGAGTGAAACCGACACCAACAGCACAGCTACGAATACACCGATCGAGCTAAGAACCCTCGAACGGTCAGTGAAACCGGGGTGATGCCGCATCCAAAGATAGACGCTGTAACCGCCACCGACCGCCAAAAATATCCAAACCTGGTAGTAGAACTTGAACACCGTGTTGTGTCTACCGCCGAAGAAGTCATGCAGCCGAAATAACTCCGCCACGTACAGCAATAGTGCTGAGATTGCCAGCAAGACCAGTAAGACCTGCGCTCCATCGTCCGCGCCGCGCATGCCTCGACGGTACGCGACGACGAAAAACGCGACGAACACCGCTCCAAGGATCGCTGTCAGCGGTAGTCGAGAAATCACGTCTGTGCCAACTGCATTGTCGTTGAACCCATAGTGCGTGACCGTCCAAGACACGTAAAGAAATGCGACCAATCCGACAGCGAGAACCCAAGGTATTCGTTCAGACGCAATCGACGGCATCAAATGACCGTTGAATGACCGTCGCATCGCCGCGAATTCACGCGCAACAGCCGGAACCAACACAACTACAGCTAACGCAAGCACCATGGTGATCATTCCACCCCAAACCGTGAAGAAATGGATCGGACGAGTCGCATACCTCGTCGGAATGATCGGCGGGAACTGAATCTGGCTCTGCGCGGTGACGAAGTAGTAGTTGGAGAACAATGCCGCTCCCACAACAGTTAACAAAACGAAGGGCGGTACTCCTGTTTTGATCGCAGCAATGTGCGACCTACCATTTTCTCGAAAAGACTTGAAATAGACCACGCCACCCAGAGCCAAAAGCATCCACAACATATCCCACGTGTTGATGAATCCCATCGAACCTACCGCCATCACCATCACCAGCGTAGAGACCGGATGATCCTTGAACCATCCGAAGCCCCACCTCGCCCTGGAGAACAAGATGTTCGCCACCATCGAGACCATCGTCAAAACAAAAGGTATCGACATTACATGAGGGTGCAGATCGCCCAACATGAAGCTAAAAAACGGAAACTCCTGGATCGTGAAATCGAGTTCAGCACCGTCCGGGCCGAACCGATTGATAACCCGTGACGAAGCCCACCACCACCACCATCCCTCAGGTCGCCAACCCGTCCCTTGATCCGTCAGATCGACTCCCTTGATGCCTAACCATTGGTAAAACCCTTCCGACCCGACACCGACGAACGAAAGCAATTCCCACATTCCGTTCAGATTCGAGATGACGAGGAGAAGGACGGTAGCCAACAAACCACCAACCACCATCTGAATCGTCGTTGCACCATCGCGCCGCACCAGGTTGGAAACCAGAGAAAAAATCGCCGCCGCCGCCAACGCCGCTATGGTTGCCAGTGCCAAGTTGTAAGCCACGCTAGCTTGGACGCCCGACATCTGCGATATTCCGCCGAACATCCAATATCCAAAGTAGTAATAGGCGATCGGAAATCCGCTCAACCAAAGGTCGTTCGGCGGCGCGTGTTGGGCGCTCGACACCGCGTTCAACATCGTCAGATCCATCGGCTGCTCGGTATGAGAGACGTCCGGATCCATCGCTTTGACAACAGCAAAGACGCAGAAAAAAGCCAAAAACACGATCTCAGTTAACGCCAACTGAATCCAACGCCTGCGGAGAAAACGGACAAAGTCCGACCTCCTGCGAATCAACACCCAAGACCATCCAAGCACCGCGACCACAACCGCCAATCCCCACCAAGCCCATCCTTCATTGGGAAGCACTTTGATCAGACTGAGGAACCAGACCGATGCGCCGACCATCAACAACCCGATCGGGCGGATCAAACCGAATCCTCGATCAAAAAGGTTAGGTAGAGCGAGATAGGCGATCGGCACGAATGCCAGACCGATGAAATAGACGGTCAGCACCCAGAAAATCACTTCGTTCATCGCTTCAAAAACGCTCTTGGTGCTTCTGACCTACGGACGCACCCGGCAGGAAAGTTCCGGTTTTAGAGCCCGACCCGCGCTTGGCACTAACGATCATGCCGCCGGCAATATCGATTCGGCGAATTCCGTCGGGTCGAAAGACGCAATATCGTCGATGCTTTCGCCCGTCCCGATGTATCTAACCGGCAATCCCATCTCCCCCCGAATCGCGAGCACCACGCCGCCCTTAGCAGTGCTATCAAGTTTCGTCAGAATGACGCCGTCACAACCCACAGCTTCCGTAAACACTTTTGCTTGACTGACACCGTTCTGGCCGGTATTGCCGTCGATCACCAGCATGACCTGGGGTTCGAAATCGTCGGTGTGGCGATCCAAAATGCGACGGATTTTCTTGAGTTCTTCCATCAAATTGCGCGCCGTATGCAACCTGCCGGCGGTATCGATTACGACGAAATCTGCGCCCCGGGATTTCGCCGCGCTTAGCGCGTCGTAGACAACCGCACCCGGATCGGATCCCGCCGATGACGAAACGAACATGGCACCCGTGCGCTCGGCCCAAGTCTGGAGTTGGGAAATGGCCCCTGCTCGAAATGTATCCGCAGCCGCCACCAAAGGAACTCTACCGTCCTCTTGCGCCGCCCTAACAAGCTTGGCGATCGTCGTGGTCTTTCCCGAACCGTTTACCCCGACCAGCATCAACGCGACAGGTCGATCGTCAGCTGATTCCGCCGCTGTACCTTCGTCGCTCAACAACTGCGAGATTTCGCCGCGCAGCAGTTCATAGACCGCTTCAGGGGTTCTTGCACCCCGCCATCGCGCCTCGTCTTGAACCTTTTCGACCAACTGCATCGACGTCGCGACTCCAACGTCGGCGACGATCAGAGCCTCTTCCAACTCTTCCCAAAATTCGGCGTCAACTTGCGATCTGCGGAAAACGCCGCCAACTACGTTGGTCCAGGATCGTCGCGTCTCCGCAGCCGATTCCGAAGTCTTCTTGCCTCTGCCGAGAAACCGGAGCATTCCAGATTACGACGAGACCACTACTTCGACCGTTTCAAAATCAAGCGGCGACCAGGTGTCGAACCGCCTCTCCTCAACACGACCACGCTGACCCAAGAAACGAAGCGTTTCACACTTCCATTAACCAAACCGACGCCGGAAGATCTGGCGTTTTGTGACCGCCCATTTCGATCGTTTTCAGACGTGCTTCGTTGAAACGTTGAATTCGCGAATCTCCGAGGCACACCGTTCGAAAACAATTCTGTCGCTTTTGCCGCCGCTTTTTTTTGCGCTTTGGATTTGCTAACCCCAAAACCGGTAGCCACTTCCTGACCGTCAACCATTACACGCGCTCGGAAATGATGTTCGCCTGATTCCGCTCTCGGCAACATTTCCGTGCGGTAACGCGGCGTCTTCAAGCCCATGCCTTGAACCAGTTCTTGAAACGCCGACTTGGGATCTTTGGCTACCCCATTCTTGGCGACCTCTTCGATCTTGTTGCCGAGATGATCGAAAACGAACGTCCGCGCCGCTTCAAAGCCTTGATCTTCGTGGATCGCACCGATGATCGCTTCGAAAGAATCCTCTAATACCGAATCGCGAACGTGAGGACTGTATGAGATCTCACCCTTACCTCGCAAGATATGGTCGCCAAGATTGAGTTCTTGAGCCGCCCCAGCCAATGAATCCTTGCAGACGATGTACGCCCTGCCAATCGACAGTTCGCCTTCGTTCGCGGCATCCGACCGTTCGAACAAAGCGTTCGCAACGGCGTAATTCAGCACCGCGTCACCGAGATACTCCAACCGCTCGTACGACGCAAGCCCATCTTCAGGATCGACTTCGCCCCATTCGTTGATAAACGATTCGTGAGTCAACGCTTGGCGCAATAGATCTCGATTGTTGAAACTGACTCCGAGCTTGACTTCAAGCTCGGCGATTTCGGACTCGGGATGGAGCGTTGACGCCAACGACTAAACCTCGACCCCTTGGGGCCACGGCGGTTGCGGCCGCTTAAGTTCGCCGAAATACGGGCGGTTACGCGCCATAGTTATCATGTTTTCGAACGCTGCCACCGACTCGTCTTCAGGGGGAGTGAAGGTCTTCAAGAAAGCTGCGGTCCCGTCTTCGAAGATGAACGTCGGCGTTCCGAAGATCCCCTGAGCGATCGCCTCTTCATGGTCACGGCCGATTTCCTCGAGCCGTTCCGGCGAGTCGAGGTCCTCTTTGAACTTGCCCATGTTCAGACCGGTGCGTTCAGCAGCTTCCACGATCGGTTGCCGGTCACGAATGTCACCACGCTCGACGAACTTGAAGTGTTGGAGTTCAAGCATGAACTTATCGTGGGCGTCGTACCCTTGCATCCGGGCCGCTATACCGCCTCGCAATGGCCAAAGACCACGGCTCTCGTAGTCTGATCCTTGTTCCCAAGCCTTCCATTCTGGACCGTTGGTGGAGTTGACCTGCTCCAACGCAAAACTGCGGTAGTTCAATTCCAAATCGTCGCCCATCTCCTCTTTCACCCGAGATAACCAGATCCCAGCTTGGCGCACCCAGGGTCACGTGTAATCGATGAAGACGTCAATCTTGATGGGGAGGTCGCTGGTCATGGTGTCGACCTTTCTAAGCGCAGACGCATCGCTGGCGCGGCGGTGCGAGTGATAGTCGCCTATATTGAAGTATGAATTCCGATATTGAGGGAGATTCTACCAGCCAAATCAACGAATCAACCACCTTGCATTCACCGTCAATCCTGCGGAAATCATCGACCGATGACTAACTCTGAAAATCCAAAACTCGGGCATCGAGCGGATACGATGACGAACTTTTCTACTGTGTGCGACGTAGAAACTGGCGATTGTTTGGCTCAAATCGCACGCGTCGCGGCGGATGCGTCGATTGAAATCTTCCTCGTCGGCGGAATGGTGCGCGACATGGTTCTCAGTGGAGGTGTAGTGTCGACTTCACCAGACTTGACGGTTGTGGGTGATGCTGCCGATTTCGCTCGGAGACTGGCCGCCGAGATTGAGGATTGCGTGCTTCTTTCAACCTCCCAACACCACACGGCCGAGGTAATCATCGGCGGCACCACCGTCGATATCGCTTCAGCACGCACCGACATCTACGATCCGCCCGGCTCTCTACCCCAGATCACGCTTGTCGACGATATCACCGCCGATCTGCTTCGCCGCGATTACACCATCAATGCCATGGCGTTGCCAATCTCACCCGACGGGATTGGGAATCTGATCGATCCCTTTAACGGCCGGATCGACGCAAAGAACCGGACATTGCGGGTCTTGCGCGAACGATCATTCATTGAAGATCCGTTACGAATGTTGAGGGGAGTCCGACTCGCGGCGAGGTATGAACTCGACATAGAGCCGTACACCGCCAGTTTGATGTCGGCGTATCTCGATCAACTCGAAGTGATGAGGCTTCAATCGCCGCAACGGGTCTTCAACGAGTTTCGATTGTGGTTCGCCCCCAAAGAGAAGCTCGCAGATATAGTTACACTTGCGAGCGACACGGGATTACTAGAAGCATTGGGAATCCCCAACATCGACGGTATCGGCACGTTTCGCAAATTGAGTGGCGATGCAACGAAATTGGAACGATTCGCCGCGTTCGCATATCGAATCGACACCGAAATTGCCCTTGCCCTAGCGGACCGGCTCCAAATGCCTACTGGGTGGCGGTCCGCAGTTCAGCAAGCGATCGTGGCCCGACAGGCCGCTAGTCGATGTGCGTTGGGACCAGTTGCGGAACTAACATTGCGAAACTCTCTGGCGCGCGTCAGTGACGAAGTACTGCGTGCCGTCATCGCAACCGAAAATGACCCAAGCGTTGTCCGTCGATTCACCGAGTTCCTCAACCACATCCGGCACGTCCGACCATCACTGAACGGCGACGATTTGATCAACCTTGGCGTCCCTAGAGGCCCAATGGTCGGTGAACTACTGAACGAACTACTTGAACTCCGGATCGAGCGTTCCATCTCCAACGCCATCGAGGAACGCCAGCACGTCATCCGCCGTTTGTCCGACGGTTGATCTCGTCTCGAAACATGTACAGCTGCGCCCACGCAGCGTATTCGCCGAAACGGTCTCTAGCCCACTCGCCAACGAATTCATTCTTGACGCTTTCGTCCAGTCCGTACAACCGAATCGCAGCGCGCCGAACGTGGACATCAACCGGAAACGCCTCACCTTTGTCCAACGAGTAAGCCAACACGCAGTCTGCAACTTTCGGCCCTACGCCCGGCAACTCCATCAACGCGCTCTTCGCTTCTTCGTACGTGGATCCGCGCAGAGATTTGACATCAAGGGACTCCGCTAAGATCGCGGCTGTGGGCGCGAGGTGCTTCCCTCGGTAGCCCAACCCGAGCGCGCGTAATCCGGTCTCCCCGACCTCGGCAACTGCGGAAGGATGGGGGAACTCGAACGCCCAATCATCGTCGCCCACTCGTCTCCCAAGGCGCGCAACGGAAGCGACCATCTGTTTGATCCGTGGGATATTCGAATTTTGCGAGCAGATGAATCCGGCTAAACACTCCCACGGATCTTGGCGCATCACGCGGATCAACGGCATCGTACTCACTTCATCTCCATAACCCGGCTCCCCTGACAACGCCGATCGAAGTCGATCAACATCCGCCGTCGCGACCAGATAGTCTTCGACACGTTCCTTTATATGGGTTTTGCCACCGCCATTCTCCACCCGGTACGACACACGCCGACCGTCGCTTCCTATCGCGACCACACGATCTCCCAACACGCCCCGATAAGAACCATCGGTCGACTGATACCACCCGAACGCTTGCCCACCGTCCAAGGTCTGCTGCAAGTCAAACGGCTCGATCTGCAGGTCGACTGCCGCGCCGACCCGCTGATTCGTCGCGGCGATCGCGCTGTCCGACATCAGACCGGATTCCCTGCAAACCATCTCTTAACGTAGTCCGACAAAGTCCCGAGCGTCACGCGTCTCACAGTGCCTTGAGGTATCGATTTTTGGAACACCCGTCCGTAAGATTTCGAGATAATCCGTCTATCTAACACGACAAAAACGCCGCGATCGCTTCTCGACCGTATCAATCGACCGAAACCCTGCCTGAATTTCGTCACCGCTTCCGGCACGAAATAACCGTTAAACGGGTTCTCCAAATTCTCCGAACGCGCCTCGTGAATCGGGTCGCGCGGCACCGGAAACGGCAGTCGCGTCATCACCAACGAATTGATCGACGCGTCCTGCAAATCGATTCCTTCCCAAAGACTCATCGCCCCCAATGCCACGGCGTCGTCAGCATCGTTCAACAACTGCATCACGCGTGAAGCCGGACCATCCCGCCCCTGACCAAACACCTTGGTCTCAGCGTTTCTGAAACGATTGAACAACGCATCGCGCGCACTGTTCAAAGCCGAATTTGCGGTGAACAACGCCAGCGTCCTGCCATTTGTCGCCGACGCAATGTTCTCAATAGCATCGGTTACCGCATCGTTGTACCCAGGGGTATTCGGTTGAGGAATATCTTCTGGCACTAAGATCAGTGCCGCCTGTTTGAAATCGAACGGCGAACCGATCTTTAAGGTCTCGTCCGCGTCGAAACCAAGCGTCGTTTGGAACCGCTCAAATCCCCCGTCATCGCTCAATGTCGCGCCCGTCAAAATGTGCGCTCGCTCTTGACTGAACAGACGTGACCTCAGCTCTCCGGAAACGTCCAACGGCGCACCGTTCAGATACATCTCCATGTTGCGTCGCTGATTGACAGAGCTCCAGTAAACGAAGTTGTCGTCGGGCTCCTCTATCAACGCGTACAGCCATCGGTTGATGTCACTCAACCTTTCGTAAAGGGCGTTCACGTTGATGACCGCCGCGTCAGGTTGACCGTCGGTATTCGCCATATCGATCAACGTCCTCAATCCCGAGACCATAGCACTCAACGCCGGCCTAAGCGTGACCCAGTTTTCGTCAACCCCTTCACGCCATTCTTTGGTGATGCGCGTCATTCCCAATATCCGCATCTCTCGCGTCCGTTCTCTCCGGGTCACGAATGCCGTCATATCCCGCAGCGCGTCGAACGTCCGACTAGCCGACAACGTCGCTCGATCCGCCGCCTCAACCACTCTGCGATGAAGATCGGGAACGGATGACAATACCTCGTCACCACCGCCGCGCATCGTCGCGACGCGAATCAGGCGCGGGAACATCCCATCACTCCGCGTGAGCGCGCCTAAGTCATCCATCAGTTGCGTCTCACGTATCTCGAAACCCAGGTGGCGCGTCGCAACGTCACGAAGATGATGAGCTTCGTCGATTACCAGGACATCATGCGGCGGCAAGATGTTGTTCTCCGCCGTCATATCGCTAATCAGCAACGCGTGATTGACGATCAGCACATCCGCTTGATGGGCGTTAGTACGAGCTTTCAACAAAAAACACGGCGGACCCTGACACGGAAAGCCTCCGCCTGCCGTTGTCGGCGGGCAACCATCGGCGGAAAGCCGTCCGAACGCTGCGCCGTCCCAACCCAACGACAACTCCGCGCGGTCACCCGTTTTCGTATCGGCTAGCCATGTCAAACACTGGGAAAGCACCCTGGCGTCTGAATGACCATGGTTGGTCTGCGAAACCGCGTCGCGCCAACGTTGAACACAAAGGTAGTTCGATCTTCCCTTCAACTGCACTGCTTCAAGTTCGACGCCTGTTTCACGTTGAACGATCTCTCGGACCGTTGCGAAATCCTTGTTCAATAGCTGCTCTTGCAGATTGAGCGTATTCGTCGAGATCACCGCCTTCCGCCCCTGCCCGGCCACCATCAACGCGGCCGGCAATAGGTACGCTAGCGATTTACCGATACCCGTACCTGCCTCGACTATAAGCTTCTCTCGACCGGCGACAGCCCGTGCTACTGCCACAGCCATTTCTCTTTGCCCGTCGCGCGCCTCGTACGCGGGCATCGCCTCTTCGACCAGCGCGCCGGGCAAGAACGCCATCTCCGTCTGAACGACATGTTCATCCGTGTACGTGACCTCAGCGTCATCCACGCCTTGCCCCCACGAAGTAAAACGACCCGGTAATCGCAAGCGATCGCTCAACGACGCTTCGTCTAATCCCACGCCCCCGATCACATCATCAGCGCCTCCACCCGCGGCGACCATGTTTCCTGCCAGCTCACTCACGCTCCAACGCGACCTCGAGCCCAACGATGCCATTCGTGCGAGGGCGGCAGGCGACATACTCTCGAAGCACCCCAAAAGTATCAAAAACAAATCGCGCGACGCAAGTGCGTCGGACAATGCTCTATGGGGATCGTCGTGAATCACATTGAACCGCTCTGCCAACCGACCCAGCCCAAATTCGGGTCCTGCCGGTAACGCAACGCGGGCCATCTGCTCGGTGTCATAACTCTGATGATCAACCTTGATTTGATGCGATCTCAAAAATCCCACATCGAATTCGACATTGTGACCTACGAGCCGAGCATCTCCGATGAAGTCCCGCAACTCGTCCCGAACCGCGTCCCAATCTGGGGCAGTGTCCACGTCTGTTTGCGAGATGCCCGTCAGCGAAACGATGAACTCTGGCAACCTGACACGCGGATTCACCAACGAATGGAACACGCCCAGCTGCTCGTCGCCCCGAAACTTGACCGCGCCTACATCAATGATGCGATCGGATTTGGCGTCCAAACCTGTCGTTTCCAAATCAAGTGCCACCAACGTCTCCGCACGCGGCGATACTGACGTGTGCATCTGGTATCGTTGCGATGTCACGACAAACCGATCTCCAACCAACTACGACATTTCGAACACAACAGAGCGTCGAACGTTGTTGGTTCGCCGATCAATATCCGGCGTTGGACAGGATCATTTCGATGTTTGAGACATGCGGCAACAGTTCACCGCGGTCGACCCTGCGCATCGCGTCGACGATCGATGCAGTTACAGGTGTCTCCACTCCGACTTTGGTACCCATCCTAAGAACATGACCGTTCATGAAGTCGATCTCCGATGGTCTGCCGTTCTGCACATCCTGTCCCATCGAAGGATGCCAATCGCCCGTGCCTGCCCCAGCGTTCTCGGAGAGCATGTTGTCCATCTCTTCGTAGATCTCTCCGTCGCTCGAAGCGGCAGCCCATTTTGAAGGCGACGATCCCCCGAAATTCACCACGTCCAAACCCAATTCCAATCCCACGCGTGCCGATTCGGACGCCAATCGAATCTGTAGCTCCCGTCCTCTAGGCGATGATGCAATGGTCGCCGAACCATACATAGTGGCGCCGACGACAGGGTTGCCCATGCTGTTCTGGCAGAGCTTCGCCCACCGTTCGCCCCACAGATTGGTCGTCGTTTTTCCGCCGTCTATCGGATCTAGCAACTCGATCAACTTCGCAGTTCGCGCCGATTCAGAGCCATCATGCTCTCCGGCGCGAAAAACGATGTGACCCAAATCGCGTCGCCGTTTCGTACCGGCGCGTTGCGACGAACCAGGACCGCCCAAGCGGACCGCTATCGATGACATGATCAGACCCACGCAACGCTCGGCTCCCACAGCATCAGCCATATCGCCATCGGGCATGCAATTCTGCGACGAGACGAAGTAGCCATCGTCGGCCACGAAACGGTGCGCGAAGCTCGCCGCCCAAGAGGTGTCGTACGCTTTCACAGCAACGAACGCCATATCGAATTTCGGCTCCAGCGCCAAACGTTGCGACTGATGCAAATGAAACGCCCGGGGATGTGCGACGAACGGTTCGTGCGGACCTTCTACCCGCAATCCGGCGCCATTGATCGCGTCGACGTGCTCCGCCCAAGAATCTGCGAACACGACATCATGGCCCGTGTGCGAAAGCCATCCACCTATATAGCTGCCCACAGCTCCCGCTCCGACAATCAAAATCCGATTCTTCTTGTTGGTTTGGTTCAATGTCGCTTCCTCTGTGTCGATCGGTCTGGATCGCATCAATTAACGATAGCCCGAACTTAGTAGAATTGCTATCGTCAATCTACACCAGCGACCACATCACAGAACAATCAACGGAGCAACCGATGGGACTCAATGTTGGCGATCAAGCCCCTGATTTCGACCTCAGATCAACCGATGGGGAGAATGTCTCTCTCAGCGACCAGAGCGGATCAAACGTAGTACTCGCATTTTTCCCGGCAGCGTTTACTGGCGTCTGCCAGACTGAAATGTGCACGTTCCGCGACTCGCTATCGGCTTTCAACGACATGAACGCCAAAGTCTTCGGCATCTCCGTCGACCCGCCCTTCTCACAAGCCGAATTCCACTCCCAGAACGACCTAACATTCCCGCTTCTGAGCGACCTTGGCGGCTCAACCGTCTCCGCCTACGGCGTCACTCTCGAAAACCTCGCCGGCATCGAGGGCTATAACGTCGCACAACGTTCAGTCTTCGTCATCGACGGCAACGGCAAACTCGCATGGTCCTGGGTCTCCGACTCCCCGCTGAACGAGCCCTCCTACGACGACGTCAAAGCCGCCGTAGCCGCGATCTAAAATGCCTCACCGCAACCGATCCGGTTGCGGTGCAGACGTTCCTCACTCTTAAACGCGATCGCATACGCGCTCGTCCGCAGGCCTGACGTTGTCCTAATCGAACCAGATTCGATGCGTCGTTCGCGGAGTTGATCTGACGTGCGACTCTCGGGTTTATGACGACGATTTGAGGGGTTCGAAATGACGGTTGGAACTACGACGAACCCAACCCGATTCCCAATGCGGCATCATTCGGTCGAAAAACCGGGTTGTGTCGGCCGAATCCAACTCATTCCCCACCCGGGATCGTATTCCCCTTAAACCCCGCCGTTACCCCTCCATCAACCAACAGCTCCGAACCCGTTACGTAAGAAGCCTCAGCCGAAGCCAAGAAACAGATCGCATCCGCGACCTCTTCAGGTTCGCCCCACCGTCCCAACGGCACCCGTTCCGACCTCCAGTCGCGCTCCGACTCAACCTCGTAAATCGTCTCGGTAAATGGTGTGTGAACCCAACCCGGCAAAACCGCGTTCGCCCGTATCCCAAACTTCGCCAACTGAATCGCCGAGGCGCGCGTGAAGTGAAGAATGCTCGCCCGCGACGCAGCGTACGCCGAGCCATACTCCCCGGCAAATTTCCCAGCCATCGACGACATATTCACGATCGCGCCTCCACCCACATCCTTCATCGGCGGTATCACAGCGCGGGTACCCAGCAAAATCCCAGTCGTGCTGATCGCCATGACTCTCTGCCAGTGCTCGACGTCCACCTCGTAAAGCGTGCCACGGTCCTGCGCCCCTGCTAAGTTGACCAAAATGTCAATCCGCCCGTACGCGAGCAACGTCTTATCCACGACGTCTGACCAATTCATCTCGTCCAAAACGTCGAGGCGCATGTAGGTCGCATCGTGACCTTCCGAACGCATCTGTTCCGCCGAGGTTTCACCTTTTTCATCTTGGATATCGGTGATCACAACCCTCCCGCCTTCTTCCAACATCTTCCAAGCGGCACCGCCACCGAAACCCATCCGCTCTCCTCTCATTGCAGATGCAGACCCAGTTAGCAACGCGACCTTGCCCTCGAACCTGTTCCTTGTGCTCATCACTCTCTACTCCGTACCGAATGTCCAGCAGCCTTACATCCGGTTCTGCAACGCGATCACCGCGTTAGGAACCAGAAAGCCGTATATGCAGAATGCTAGCGCCAAACTCGCTGCGCCATGCACCCAGCGGTCCTTAAGGAAAAAGAAAACCGGCGCGCCGAAAACGATCAACACAACCGATACCGCGACCAGATACTCAGAACTCGGTACCGCGCTCAACTCAGTGCCGTTTGCAATTAGAGCGTCGGCGACCAATGCTGCGATCACGCCGAAAATCGTCCATACGACCACAAGTCCGAATATCACGACCGTCACCGCATTCCCACCTTGCCCGTTTTCAAGACGTTCCTGCAACATGCGGGGCGGTCTATACGTCAGAAGAATCGCCGCATGCGCCGAAGCGATCAACCCCATCAAAGTCCCTACCAGCATTCCCGCCAATATGTCTAGCACAGGCGTCATCGAATCTAACGGGTCTGGCCGATTTCGATCCTTGGCACCAAACCCGCGGCGAACGCGTCACAGTTCGCTCGAGTCTTCATCACGAGCGCCCAAGCCGTGGACATCTCTTTGCTCGGCGCGATTGCGAACATCGATGGCCCCGCACCGCTCAACACGATGTCAGATGCTCCTAAACCTGCGAACGCATCGTATGTTCGCTGCCAACCTGGGAACGCGTGCGGCGCGATGGGTTGAAAAACATTGAACATGAACGCCGGATGACAGTCGCCGCCATCCAACATTCGCGCCGCCAGCTTGCGCGTCAGACTCCCGGTAGTGTGTGCTTTTTCAGTCAAAGTCGCGAACATCCGAGCAGTCTTAGAAGGGCCGAGCGTCTCCTCGTCATTTCTCGGCGACACAACTACAAAGCGATCGATCTGCGGCGTCGGCAACCGATCCATCCGCTCGCCACGACCGCTCACGAACGCGGTACCGCCAGCGACTAGAAACGGAACGTCCGACCCGATTTGTGCCCCAATGTCCACAAGTTCACTTTCCGTCAAATTCAATCGCCACAACTGATTCAATCCCCGCAACGTGGCCGCCGCGTCGGCGGAACCTCCTCCGAGACCGGCAGATACTGGAATCCGTTTCGTCAATTTGATGCTGGTACCGAGCTCAACACCGGCTTTTTGCCGCAACATCTCCGCCGCTTTAACCACCAAATTCCCTGGACCTGCAATCGAAGCATCGGAGCACTGGAAAGTGATTTCATCATCTTCAACGAACTCTAAAGTGTCGTAGAGATCCACCGTCTGGATCACGGATGCCAAGTCGTGGTAACCATCCTCACGCTTGCGAACGACTTCCAAAGTCAGATTCAACTTGGCGTGCGCCCGTTCGACGATCATGACGAATCACCGCCCAACAACCTGCGAAGCCGTGACGCCGTTAGTTTTCTGCCACTGCCGCGTCAGAGACACCCACTCGTCAATGCTCAGCGTCGCGGGACGACGTTCGCTATCAATGCCAGCATCCGATGTCATCGCCTTGACATCGTCGGTCGACATGTTGAGCCCATTCGCCAGTGAGTTATGCAGCTGTTTACGCCGTCCAAGGAATGCCGATCGCGCAACCTTGAAGAGGTCATCGATACCGTCGCTCGGCACCAACGGATTCTCCAACGGCGTCAACTGAAGCACAGTCGAATGCACCTTCGGCGGAGGCCGAAATGCGCTCGGTGGAACCGAAAAAAGAGACTTAGCCGTTGCGAAGATCTGTACCGCCAACGACAACAGACTCATCTTGCCGGGCACCGCGCACATGTCGCGAGCCACCTCGCGCTGCAACATCACCGTCAAGCTCTCCGGTCGACGATCCCGTTCGAGAAAAGATCGGACAATCGGCGTGCCCGCGTAGTACGGCAGATTGGCAATCACCCTGTAGCGGTTCCCACGCCTTACCTCAGGAAGATCATCGAACTCGACGTCACGCGCATCGGCGCGGATCACGCGTACGTCTGGCAAGTGACCAAACTCAGCCTCCATCCGAGACGCATATTTTGCGTCCAATTCGACTAAAACAACCGAATTCGCCAGACGGTCCGCTACCTCGACGATGCGACGCGTCAATGCACCATCACCGGGTCCTATCTCAACGACAACATCCCCGATCGAGATATCCGCCGCTTCAACGATGCGCCGCGCAACCGTACCATCCCGCAAAAAGTGCTGACCTAATCGTCGACGCGGCATGGTTTGAGTGACATCCCTGAAATACATGCGGCCGCACACCTCGATTTCGGCCCCTAGCCCGAACTTGACAACCGTCTCAGCTCGAATCAGATCACCTCGCGTCGCCCAGGGTTAACCGCTTACCGCTGCTTCCTTCCGGACCTGACGGGGTTCACGGGACTCTGCCGCGCAAGAACCCGACTCTCAACACCGAGTGTCGGCCGACAGTGGATCGAACTACGAAACCTCCGTGAGGAATCCAGCCCTGCTAAGCGGATTGCAGGTTCAGGGCACCGCTAGCTCCCCGCTTGGCACGACCGCATTCCCTGAATCGTAAACCATACCCAACACCTTTACGTATATAACCGCAGAGACGCCCGACTTTTCGAGGGGGTTTATATGACTTGGTTAGACTCAGACCACATGCAATCCACCAGCGAACAATCTGTCATCACCAAGGCAGTCATCCCCGTAGCAGGTCTCGGCACGCGATTCCTCCCCGTCACTCGCAGCGTGCCGAAAGCGCTCCTACCGATCCTCAACATTCCTCTTATTCAGTACGCCATCGATGATGCCGTCGAAGCAGGTATCACAGATATCGCAATCGTCGAAGATACCCGCCCAGTCGGCTCATATTTCCACTCGATGCCAGATCTAGAAGACAAACTGCGAGAAAACGGGCGCGATGAACTCGCCCATCAGATGGTTGAGATCTCATCGAAGGCTCGCATCACATCCATCAAACAACTCGAACCGCTCGGACTCGGGCATGCGGTCCTCCTCGCCCAAAACTTTGTCGGAGGCGAGCCGTTCGTCGTCATACTGCCCGACGAACTACTCTGGGGAGAGCACTCATCCACTGCGCAAGTACTCGACGTGAGGGACCGCTACGGCGGAAACGTGATCGCGGTCACTGAAACCCCGTGGGAAGACGTACACACCAAAGGTATCGTCGCGGGCCCTACGGTCGAACCCAACGTCATCGCCATCAACGAAATGGTCGAAAAACCACCACGCGAAGAGGCGCCAAGTAACTTAGCGATCATCGGAAGGTACGCCCTCGAACCGGCAGTTTTCGAACAACTCGGCGCTCTCCGCCGCGGTGCCGGCGGAGAAATCCAGCTCACCGACGCAATAATCGAGTGCATGGGCGACTTGCCAACTCACGGCGTGATCGTGGACGCTGCACGCTACGACGCGGGCGTCCCTGAAGGATTGCTAGGCGCGACCCTGCACCAAGCCGCCAAAGACTCCGTGATGCGACAGATGATCGTCAATTTCGCAGCGGAACTTTAAGTACGATAGATCAAATGCGTTAAACGCAAAACCACCGTCGTATTAATGTATGATGGTTTAACGCTTGTTAGTATCAATGCTGAGGCAGTGCACAATGGCGATCGCAGAACAACCTATCACGAGATCGGAACTACGTGAAGAGCTAGACCGCATCTTGGTGCACTACGCTACAAAAGCTGACCTGCACGCGGGGTTGTCAGAACTTGAAACTCGACTTACGAGGTGGATGATCGGGATCCTGATCGGTTCGACCGTTGCAGCATCGGCCATTGCCACTCTGATCCAAACGTTGATCAGTAACTAGAGGAAAATCGAGCGATCAGTTCCGCAACTGCAAGACGGCCATGAACGCCTCTTGCGGAACCTCTACCGAACCCACCATCTTCGCCCGTCGGGCCTTGCCTGCCTTTTGACGCTCAAGCAGCTTCCGCTTTCGCGTCACATCTCCGCCATAGCACTTAGCCAAAACGTTCTTCCGCAACGCCTTCACATTCGTACGGGCCACCACCTTCCCACCGATCGCCGCCTGAATCGGCACCGCGAACATCTGACGAGGTATCAACTCCTTCAGTTTCGACGCGAGTTTTCTTCCGGTCGCCTCCGCCTCCGATGAATGGACGATACTGCTCAACGCATCCACTACCTCGTGGTTCACCAAAACATCCAGCTTCACCATCTGCGCCTCACGATACCCCGCCGGTTGGTAGTCCATGGAAGCATACCCCTGCGTCGCCGATTTCAACATGTCATGGAAATCCACCAAAATTGCCGATAAAGGTGCTTCGTACTCCAACATCACACGCGCGTTCCGGCCTGCGCCGTTCATCGACGCGGAAACCGACCCATTCCCCGAGCCGCCGGCATGAGACTGTAGATACTCCATGCGTTTGAACAACCCGCGCTTGTTCGTCACAAGCTCCATGACGTTCCCGTAATACGCGATCGGCACGATGATCGACAGATCCACCCACGGCTCCAGAATCTCAGCAATATCCTGCTTCTCCGGCAAACTTGACGGGTTATCGACATAGATGATCTCCCCATCGTTCAACATCACTTGGAATTCCACACTCGGAGCCGTCGTGATTAACTCCAGCTCATACTCACGCTCCAACCGCTCCTGCACCACCTCCATGTGTAGCAATCCCAAGAAGCCGCACCTAAAGCCAAAACCCAACGCCGAAGACGACTCCGGTTCGAACGTCAACGCCGCATCATTCAACCGCAACTTGCCCAATGCTTCACGCAACTCACTGTAGTCGTTCGCATCTGACGGATAGAGCCCCGTAAAAACCATTGGCTTTTGCTCTTCATACTTCACCCGCGCCTCTGCCGCCGGATCCTTGACCAGCGTCATCGTATCTCCCACCATCACATCGCCCACGTCCTTGATTCCGGTTGCGACATACCCAACTTCGCCGGCCCTCAAGCCCTCCGGCGCACGCATCACCGTCGGAGAGAAATACCCAACTTCCAACACCTCGCCATGAGCACCCGAATCCATGAACTTCGCCCGATCCCGAGCTTTGATCGCCCCGTCTAACACTCGCACATATGCCACCACGCCTTTGAACGAATCGTACTTGCTGTCGAACACCAACGCTTGCAATGGCTGTTCCATCTCGCCTTCAGGTGGAGGCGTCAGCTCCACGATCCGCTCTAGTAACTCATCGACTCCTTCCCCCGTCTTACCTGAAACCCACAGCATCTCGTCTTCGCTGAACCCGAACGTATCCGCCATCTCCGCCGCAACCCGCTCCGGCTCTGAAGCCGGCATATCGATCTTGTTGATCGCCGGAATAATCACCAGATCGTTCTCCACCGCCAGATACACATTCGCCATCGTCTGGGCCTGAATGCCCTGCGACGCATCTATCAACAGCACCGCCGCCTCGCAAGCCGCCAAACTCCGAGACACCTCATAAGAGAAATCAACATGCCCCGGTGTATCGATCAGATTCAACTGATACACCTCTTCATCCTTCGACTCAAACCCCAACCGCACCGCCTGCGCCTTAATCGTTATACCCCGCTCCCGCTCCAGATCCATCGTATCCAGATGCTGCTCCACCAACTCCCGCTCCGACACCGCACCAGTTAACTCAATCATCCGATCCGCCAACGTCGACTTCCCATGATCGACATGCGCGATGATGCAAAAATTCCGTATGAAACGCTGCTCCGCCACAATTCCAATCTTATCGAAGCAAATCCGTCCCCTTCGCGGAGCGAGGGGGACGCGAGTGAGCGCAGCAATCGCGGGGCGGAGCCAAAGGCAACGTCATTCCGGCGAACGCCAGAATCCACAACGCCACGACCATCTGCACTTCAATCGCCCGATCAACAAACATGCCATTGTTAGACTTTCCACCAAGCACCAACTGCTCTGATGACCACCACCGAAGACAAGACCCAGGCCAACGACTTACACGGTCCCAACCTGATCCTCGACGTCGAAAACTTCGGCCCCATAGCCGAAGCCAAAAACATCGAGTTCAAACCCATGACTGTCTTCGTGGGTCCCAGCAACACCGGCAAAACCTATTTGGCGGTTCTGCTACATGCTTTCCTACAAGCTAGTCCATCGTTACGTGGCCCGAGTGATACGCTCAGCCAGATTTTCTCGAACAATATCTTTCGAGAGCCAGACTTGTTAAAGGCTTTTCTCGACGATTACCTGACAGTTTCGAAAATGCATCGAACGGCGGAACGGACATCGAATCCGGTTGCGTATTCAGCTTTGAACAGATCATCGCAAAGGTTTTTGGATTCCTTCATCGATCCGAAGGTGGATTCGATATGGAAATCCACCACGAACAACGTTAGAGAATACTTCGAAATCGACGACATATCGGTAATGTCTTCGAACAAACCGTTGGGGAAGCCGCGCGTTGTTTTCGTTCTCAACGCCGAAAATGTCTGCTTGACCATTCCTTTGAATGGTAAGCCACCGAGTCTTGACTTGTCCTCATACCCGGTAAACATCGACACTGATGTGGCCAAATTAGGCGAGTTGCAGCTACGGAGTCAAGATGATGACGAAGACGATTCAACTCTGTCTTTTTCGATCGAGCTCATGTTCAACCTCATGCGGGTAATCCAGCATTCATTGCCCTCGGCACCAGATTCGCACTATTTTCCAACGGGTAGATCAGGAATAATGAACGGCCATCGCGTGTTCACATCGCAAATCATTTCGAACGCGCACTTACACGGCATTGAAGATAGGGGGTCGGCTACGTATCACCGAATTGCGAGGGAGTTTCTGCGAGATTTAGTGAACCTGCGTCAAAACCCGATCCGAAGCGGATCGGTCAACGAACAATCGCCGCGAAGTCCCGAAGACTATGCAGACATAAATCGGGTAGCCAACGTTCTCGAAGAGACGGTGATGGATGGTACCGTCCAGATTTCAGAAACGATCGGCTCGCCTGATTTTCGGTTCGTCATGCGCGACAATTCGATGCCGATGTTTAGAGCATCGTCGGCTGTGACTGAACTCGCACCCATCGTCATGTTTTTGAGGAACTATGTCAACACAGGCGACCTCCTTATAATCGACGAACCGGAAGCTCACCTACACCCCGATGCCCAACAACAGATGGCCGCCGCACTAGCCTTCATGGTTCGCTCCGGCCTCCGCGTCCTCATAACAACCCACAGCCACTACATGGTCGAGCAACTTGGCAATTTCGTCGCCGCTTCGAAACTTGATGCTGATCTCCGGAAACGCGTGCTGAAACTCCACGGTGCATTCGGCAGGGAAGACATCTACCTCGACGATTCTGAAACGGCGGTATACAACTTCGCTACGGACACATCTGTGAACGGCTCGGTCGTATCACCAGTGGATTTCGACACAAGGCGGCATGGATTTTTCCCGCAAGATCACAACTGGTCCATCGCTGATCAAATGAACCGGACGCAACGCGTCATTCAAGCAAGCATTGCCAAACGAAAAAACGCTTCAACGTGAGCTGGCTCCAAGATATCAACAACCAGGCTGTCGAAGCCGATGCCATCGCACCTGACCCTCGGTTTTTCGAAGACGAAACTGAAATTAACCTGAATTCGCTACCAGGACCGAAACTCGTCTTAAAGCTGCAAAAATTAGCGCGAAACAGGTCGGAACTGCGCCGATTCTTTTGGGAGACTTCAAGTAGCGAATTTGAACGGTGTGACCTAGTTGCGATTGTCGATTCGCAACCGAAACCGAAGATCATTTTGATCGAAGCCAAAAGTGGGGATGATATCGACGCCGATAGCGAAAAAGCATATGCTCAACTGCTGTCGTCCTTGTCGATCTTGGAAACAACCCTTGATCAATGCACGTTGATCCTACCTTTCAGCTTGTTGGAGCAATGCGACATGTGGGCCGTATGCGTAATGGAAGCATTGAGAGGGCACCGTTCCAGCGAACCCAGACAGATCGACCTCATGACTCAGTTCTCCGAGTCGACGGACGTACCGTTGCTTTACCTAACCGCTGACAGAGATCTCTGGCGACAAATCCGCGAGCAAAGCATTTGAAATTGACCCACCCGCCCCATGCCCAACCCCAAATCCGCCAACACCTCCATCCACATCCTCGGCGCCGGAACCCCCACGCCAACCCCCACCCGCTTCGGGTCCGCCTTCGTCGCCGACGTCGATGGCGAGAAGATCATGTTCGACTGCGGGCCGGCGACGACCCACAAACTCGTCCAATCCGGCCTCTGGCCAACCGAGATCGACAACCTCTTCTTCACCCATCACCACTTCGACCACGACATCGACTACCCCTGCTTCTTGCTCTGCCGTTGGGACCAATCGATCGGCAAGGAAAACACCCTCGGCGTATACGGCCCTACCCTCACCGAACGCATCACCCACGGCATCCTCGATAAAGAAGAAGGCATCTTCGCTCACGACTGGATCGCCCGCGTAAGCCATCCCCTCAGCCAGCGCATCCACGTCAACCGCGGTGGAACGCTCCCCCGCAAACCTCCCGTCGTCGACCCACACGACATCGGGCCTGGAACCGTCAAAACCGCGGACAAATGGGAGGTGAACGCCGCTCCCGCCGAACACGTCCAACCCTACCTCGACTCCCTCGCATACCGACTCGAGGTCAAAGGCGGTAAATCGATCGTCTTCACCGGCGACACCCAACCCTGCGACTCCGTCACCGAACTAGCCCGTGATGCCGACGTGATGCTCTGCATGTGCTGGGACGACCAGGAAGTGATGGCCGAGGACGGCGAAGCGTACGGACAATGTGGCACCACCGGAGCCGGACGCATGGCCGAAGCCGCTGGTGTCAAAAAGCTCGTCCTCGTCCATATGGGTCCGCACATCTCGCAACACGGTCCTCTCGAACAAGGTCTCGGAGACATCCGAGAGGTCTACAACGGCCAAGTCATCTACGCCGAAGAACTCATGAAACTGGAAATCTAAACTCCACTTTCGCAAAGCGAAGCGGGACGCGGAGCGAAGCGCACGCAGGGGATGATTGGGGCGGACGGGCACAGGCACACCGACATCCAACACCAAATCCCATAAATCCCAGTTCAATTGCCCACCTACCTCCACATCCTAGGCGCCGGAACTCCGCACCCAACACCCTTCCGCTTCGGCACATCCTTCGTCCTAGAGATAGATGACGAGTTTCTAATGTTCGATTGCGGTCCGGCCACCACCCATAAACTCGTCAAAGCCGGGCTCTGGCCCACGAAGATCGACCACGTCTTCTTTACCCACCACCACTACGACCACGACGTCGACTTGCCTTGCTTCCTACTTTGCCGCTGGGACCAATCAATCGGTCAAGAAAACACTCTCAGCATCTACGGACCACCTCCCACTGAACGCTTCGTACACGGCATCATGGACGAGGAGGAAGGCGTGTTTGCACACGACTGGTACGCCCGCGTCCATTTCCCAATTAGTCAAAATGTCTACGTAAACCGAGGCGGAACCCTGCCCCGTGATCCACCCGTCGTCTACGCCAGAGACGTCGAACCCGGCACATTTCTGACCTCCGAACGCTGGGCCATCACGGCCGCCAATGCGGTCCACGTTCAGCCGTATCTCGACTCCCTCGCTTATCGGGTAGACACGGGATCTGGCAAATCGATCGTCTTCACTGGTGACACCGAACCCTGCGACCCAGTTGCCAACCTCGCTCGCAACGCAGATGTTTTAATCGCCAACTGTGCCAACGACCAGGCCACACTCCAATCCAAAGGTCTCAACCACGGACAACTCGGCACCGTAACTGCCGCCCAGATGGCCGAAACCGTAGGCGCCAAAACCCTCGTCCTCGCCCACACGTCGCCCGATTTGGCCCAGCACGGTCCCATGGAAAAGGCAATCGGAGACATCCGCGAACACTACACCGGACGAATCATATTCGCCGAAGAGCTAATGAAGCTCGAAATCTGTAGTTAAACATCCGCGAACCGTTAAACGCACGCCATTGTGCAGTCACTCTTGATAAAGTGAACCCGTTGCTTGGGCACGCGGACGGATTCCGGATTGTTTCACTATGTCAAGAACGTGACAACTCTCAGTTCGAACGGCATCGTTCGCGTGAAGGTTGGTCCGGTCGTGGATGATCGCGATCGGAAACTACGTGCATTTCGATTTCAAACGACAATGCGCATTCTCTCGCCGCCTCCTTTTGAACCAATTCGAGTCGGCGGCGTCTAGCATGCCGAAAATCAATTACGACTTCCTGACCTTGCGCGGAGACGTCTTCGGTGGCGTCACATCAGCAATCATCTCGCTGCCGGTCGCTCTCGCTTTTGCCATCGCCGCGGGGCTGAACCCTGTCGCCGGAATCTATGGAGCGATCGCCGTCGGGTTCTTTGCCGCGGTTTTCGGTGGAACTCGGTCCCAGATTTCTGGACCCACCGGATCCATGACCGTAGCCATGGGCGTCATCGTCACTGCAAACGCCGACAACCTCGCCGTTGCGTTCACTATCGTCATCATGGCTGGACTGATACAGCTCTTCATCGGCGCGCTGCGAATCGGACGCTTCGTTGAATACACCCCTTACTCCGTCATCTCCGGTTTCATGTCCGGCGTCGGGATCATCATCTTACTCACCCAGACGCTCCCATTCCTTGGCGCTGAGATCGCCACCGGAGGACCTGTCGGAGCCATCCAGGCATGGCCTGACCTGATCAACCATTTCAATCCCAGCGCACTCATCATAGGGGCCGCGACCCTCGCCGTCGCAGTGCTATGGCCTGAACGATTCAGCAATTTCCTGCCCGCTACTCTGGCCGCCTTGGTCGTCGGCATATTGCTCGGGATTTTCTGGTTAACTGACGCTCCAGTTATCGGCGAAGTACCAACCGGCCTGCCAGATCTGGTCACTCCTGAGATCTCGACCGGCACTCTGCTCAGGGCTATTCAACCAGCACTCGTCATCGCGCTCGTCGGATCCGCCGACACCTTGCTTACCTCGTTAGTAGCCGACTCGATGACCGGCACACGGCACAACGCCGACCGCGAACTGTTGGGACAGGGAATCGGGAATGTCGTTACCGGATTTATCGGCGGACTTCCCGGCTCCGGTGCAACCCCCGGGACCGTCGCCAACATCAGGGCAGGAGGTTGGACGCCCCTCTCAGGCGTGTTGTGCGTCGCAATACTGTTGGCGATCGTGATGGGCCTTGGGAAATATGTCGCATCGATTCCCATTGCTGTCCTTGCAGGCATCTTGATAAAGGTCGGATGGGACACCATTGATTGGCGCTTCATCACAAGAATCTTTCACGTCCAAAGAGATCACTTGCTAGTGATGCTCCTCACCCTTGGGCTCACCGTGTTTCTTGACCTTGTCACCGCCGTCGCCGTAGGAATGATCGCCGCAGGTGTTGCCAGCGCCAAACAATTTGAACGCCTCGAGCTGGACAGCGTCGTTTCCGTTCCCCTGCTCGACCAAGTCTTTTTCAGAGACTATGAGAACCTTGACGATATCGACGCTTTCTCGGCGCAAGTCGGTTTGGTAGCCCTCAAAGGAACCTTTTCCGTCGCATCCGCATCCAAACTGATAAACACCATCAGCGTGGATATCCGCGACCACAAGGTCGTTATCCTTGATTTCTCCGACACCATATACATCGACGATAGCGCAGCACTCGTAGTCGAACGGATGATCAACACCGCCATGGACGAAGAAACCGAATGCATCATCATGGGACTAGACGGTCTTCCGGAAACGACTTTGCGTGCCCTCAATATCCTGCAGAACGTACCCGACGATCACTTCGCAGACGACCTAGACGAAGCTAGAGAGATCGCACGAAGCATCCTCGATCGCCGAGCGGAAGTCGCTGCATAGACGAAACGCCGTCCCCTTTCGGGACGAAAGGGGACGCGAGCAAGCGAAGCGAGCTCGCAGGGGATGCCCGGGGCGGCTCGGGCCATGCCAACCAAGCAATTGCAACGCCTGCCCCCTTCGCAAAGCGTAAGGGGGCGCGAGGGAGCGAAGCGATGCGAGCGGGGGATGCCCGGGGCAGGGTGGTGCCAGAACCAACCAAACCCAAACCCTCATCCCTGCCGACCAACAAAAATCGCACCAATCACAACCCTCATCCACGCGAATCCCAATTCAGCGCTTGACTCTATTGATACATATGTATTATTATCATCAACAAGGCACCCGAACCGGCTTTTTACCACCGGCCAAGGCGCCCACGAAAAAACGAAACATCGCCGCGTCGAGAAGGATCGCATGCAACCCTTCAAAGACGTAGCAAGAAAAATTCAATGAAATGGTCGCGGGCGGGGTTCACGGAACCGCCAACACACGGATCCACGACGGTGCCCGCCAAAGCCGAGGAAGATCTGGCGAAACGCGACCGCAAAATCCGGTTACGGGGGTCGTTTCTAGCTTTAGGGCTCGAGATGCGGAGAGGTACGCTGGCTCCGACTACACAAGCAAGCCAGACGGACAACCCCTCCCCTTCGCGAAGCGCAAGGGGACGCGAGCGAGCGAAGCAAGCTCGCAGGGGATGCCCGTTCAAGGTTCGAGCGAACGCATCACCTATCCGGCAGACGTCTACCCGCCTCGTCGGGCGGGGGAGGCTACAGCGCTAGCGGGGGGAAAGAACCCCGCGATGGCGGGGGCACGCTTCCTCGTGCTTCCCGCAGGTCCGGCGGTCTGGCGACGTCGGGGGCGCTGGATCCATTCAGTCAACCATAAGCAACCTATCGCACGCGATCCAAACGACGCGGCGATGCTTCGAAACCGCAGGGGCGGTTCGCGAACCGCCACCGCCGACCAACCAACCTCAAGGACAAAGGGGCCACAAACCCCCGATTAAACGCGCCCAAACACCACTCTCCCAACATCCCTGACATTCCTGTCCTTCCATGCATCAAACCAACTCAACGCCCCTAAATCCTCGCCATCTCTCGCTGCATCTGTGCCAGACCCATCGGACCCAACGCCAACGCTCGGTTGTGCCATTCCTTCAAATCAAATGATGCGCCTTGCTCATCCCGCGACCGCTGTCGCGCCTCCAACCAGACCCGCTCACCGACCTTGTATGAAATCGCCTGACCCGGGATGCCCAGATAACGGTCGATTTCGCTGGCGACAAAGTCAGGCGGAAAGTGCACTCGGTCCCGCATGAACTCCAAAGCAAGATCCGGTGTCCAGATCGCTCCAGGATGGAACTCCGAGTCATGTGGAATCTGCTTCTCCAAGTGCATCCCGATATCGATGATCACTCGAACCGATCGCAACGCCTGGGCGTCCAACATCCCCATGTAATAGTCCGGATTCTCCAGATACCCAAGCTCATGCATCAACCGCTCGGCATACAACGCCCAACCCTCCGAGTACCCCGACGTCCCCGCCAACAATCTCTGATACCTCGAAAGTTGGTCCGACAGTGTCATCGTCGTTGCGATCTGAAAATGATGCCCCGGCACCCCCTCGTGATAAGCGATCGACACCTCGCGCCAAAGCGGAAACGAAGTCTTGCCACCAGTCGGATACCAAGTCCTGCCCGGCCTAGAAAAGTCCTCGGAAGGTCCGGTGTAATACATCGCCAACGCACCACCTGGTGGCGCAATCATCGCCTCGATCTCCCTAACGTCATCGGCGATGTCGAAATGCGTACCATCCATGTCGGCAATCGTCGAGTCTTGGAGGTCCTGCATCCACTCCCGAAACTCATCAACGCCATCGATCGCCCTATCCGGATCGCTTTCCAAAACCTCCACCGCTTCATCGATACTCGATCCTGGCTTGATCTGTTCAGCCGCCTTCCGCATCTCCGACTGCACCCATCGCAACTGCTCCCATCCCCAATCGTACGTGTCGTCCAAATTC
The DNA here is from genome assembly GCA_965207515.1 of Dehalococcoidia bacterium. GTDB lineage: Bacteria > Chloroflexota > Dehalococcoidia > Lucifugimonadales > Lucifugimonadaceae > Bin127. The sequence continues at coordinate 1,250,712 of OZ242286.1, forward strand.
AGATTGATGCCGTTATACGACCTCGAAGTCACCCCATAACGCTCACGACCAACAGCGTCTCGCTCGCGTGCGCTCCGCATGTAATGACTTCGCAGATAATCGGCAAACTCCGAATAAGCCGCGTTCGCCTCAGTCGCCGCTTCCGACAAACGGTTCGCCAACGCCTCATCTACATCGTCCAATACTGCTCCAGCCTCCGCGATCCCATCGAAGAACGGCGTCGCATCTCCTTTGCCCAACCAAGTGTCGATCTGTTCGACGCAACCAGCCGTCTGACGCTTCGAAGTCGTTTTACCTTGATCAATCCCCTCGGCCAACGTCGATCGGTACGACGCCAACGAATCGCCGATCCCCTCCATCCTCGATGCGACATTCTCCCAGTCCTCGGTCGTCGACTTCGGCATCAGGTCGAAGATCTGCCGCAAAGACTGCACCGGCGAGTGCAGGATGTTCATTCCCGAATAGTGCAACCCCAATTCGTGCTGATCAATCGACCACGACATCTCCTCCTGCACCGTCTCGCTGCAACGGCGTTCCGCAACCGATTCCGAACTTTCGCGTTGTATGCGGCGGAGCACTTCCTTCTCCGCATCATTTGAACGTTTCATCGCCTCAGGCGAGTAGTCCGGCATCAAATGGTCGTAACCCGGCACGCCCAAATACGTCGCAACAATCGGATTCAACTCCGCCAGCGTCTCGACGTAACCATCGGCAATGTCAAAGATCTTCGACACTTCGATCACTCCTTAGTGGCTATCGACCAGTCGGTATTTGAACCCGCCCAAACGAAACTCGCCATCACTTATCGCGAAAGTCTCCCCAGATCCACGATTGCCTACCACCTTGAATGCGCCGTCGGAAACCTTGCGAGCACTCGCGGGCGCGTGCAGCAGATAAGGCGAAGCTTCATGCCCGCCCATATGCAGTTCGTCATCCGAAACCGCGGTCAAACGCGTCCAAAAACCTGGCTCAGAAAAATAACCGCCCTCGAACTCTCTCAGTCCAGAATTCACATCCGACGGAGGAATCTCGTGCTGGGCTTCGGAGCTGACCGGTGGTATTTCGTCCCAATCATCTATCACTGCATCGAGCAGACTCTGCGCCAGCGAGACCGCAACAGGGTTCGGCCAGAGACTTGTCAACACAATCGCTCCAGTCTGATACGGAGCATGAAACAACGTCTGAGTGCCGAAGCCGTGAATCCCGCCGCCGTGCCCGTGATAAACACGCTCCCCCGACCTGATGGCCCGCCAACCGACACACTGACCAATCGTCCAATCAGCATCCAGGTACGCCGGATGCAACATCTCGCGACGAGTTCGGTCGCCTAACAATCGACGTCCAGCGTCCGAACCTGTCCGCATTATGTGTGCCAGCCACTTAGTCAAGTCGGCGACATTGGTCATCAATTGACCAGCGGCAGCGACACCATTCAAATCGCTATACGGCGCGACTCGCAACTCATCAGATTCGGGAGATGGCTGACTGTACCCGACCACACGGTTAATCTCTGATACGGCGGCGTTGTCGAACGTCGTCTCCGTCATTCCAAGCGGACCGAAGATTTCGGACGTCGCAAATCTCTCGTACGCCTGACCCGACAACCGACTCACCACTTCACCTAAGAAGCCGTACGCCATGTTGGAGTATTTCCAAGCGCTGTCGGGTGGAATGACCATCTGAACTTCATCGATACGGTCCAACATCGTCTGCATGTCTGGGAACGCCGGTGCATCCCAATCGGTCGCAGGATGTTCAGTCATGAGACCCGCCCGGTGGGCCGTCATACGGCGCAACGTCACGTCCTCAAGGTCGCCTGCAATACCGGATGCCGACGTGAATTCAGGTATGTACAGCAGCAACGGGTCATCCAAAGACAACATCGAAGCCTCTTGTAGCATCATCAGCGCCGTAGCCGTGACAGTCTTCGTGTTGGAAGCTACGCGAAAAACGCTGTGCTCATCTGGCGCCGCACCGTTACCCAGTTCAGTCTCGCCAAACCCTTGAAACCAAGCCAACTCAGATCCACAAACGATACCCGCGGCGATTCCCGGAATTCTGTGCGCCAACCTGACTTCCTCAACATAATCGGCCCACATCTGGATCTTGTCATTCGCATCAGGAGACGACATCTTTACCCATTCGAGTTCAGCGGTTTAACATCACCAACACTGAATAGTAAATCGAACATCTCAACCCGCCGCCCCCATGAAGATAACTGAAGCCAAGATCGACGTAATCGAGTTCGAAGTCCCGCGCGTGATAGTCAATGATGCTAGGGGAGGCATGGGCGGAAATCTCGTTGCCGGCGTATTGCGGCTCACTACCGACAATGGCATCGAAGGCAATGCCCACATCGGCGACCGTGGCGGAGGTGGAGCCAAAACCATCCGGTCATTCCAATCCGCATTTGACGGGCGATTAGTCGGTGTGAACATCGCTGATCGCGAATGGCTTTGGCACCAACTCCCTAGCATGTCAAGGCACGGCGCATCAATCTACGCGTTGTGGTCGCACGTCGACGTGGCCATGTGGGATGCAGCTGGTAAATCTGCTGGGATGCCCATCCACGAAATGCTCGGGACGGCACGACGTGAAACTCAGGTGTACGCGACATACCCGCCACAGAACTCCACCGTCAAGGGTTATGTCGCAGAAGCGGCTGAATTGGTCGAAAGGGGCTTCTGTGCCTATAAGATCCATCCCGGCGCGATGCCCACTGATCAAGTTATCGAGATGGTCCGCGCCGTTCGGCGCGAAGTCGGCGACGAAATGCATCTGATGCTCGACCCAAACAACGGCTACGACCTCCAAGCCGCGCTGAAAATAGGCCGCGCCTTAGACGAAAACAATTTCCACTGGTTCGAAGACCCCGTCCCTTGGGAAGATCAGCGGGCGATCCGCACGCTGTCAGAGGAACTGGACACTCCAATAAACATGAGCGATTCGGCCCAGTTTCTGTTCTACGAAGCCGCTCGATCTCTCCAACGAGGTTGGCCAACAACCATTCGAGGAACAACCCGCAAGATCGGGATCACTGGGCTGAAGAAACAATGCGGCATGGCAGAAGGTTTCAACGTCAACTGCGAAGTTGGTACCGCCGGCAACTCGCTCATGAACGCCGCCAACCTCAACGTCATCATGTCTGTCCTCAACTGCGACTTCTACGAATACTGGAGTCCGCTGGAAGCCCAGCAGTTCGGATTGACCCAAGAGATCCTTGTCAATGACAGGTGCGTTCTCACCGCACCCGAGTTACCCGGCCTCGGCTTTGAAATCGACGAGGACTTCGTCATGCATCACCGCGTGTCAACAATTGATCTTTGAGCGTCCATCTCAACCGTTTTGAACGATAATTGCACGAAACATCCTCACACCAATCCTCGTCCCCGCTTTGAAACGCGACGGACCAAGGCAAGCAAAAGGGTCAGATTTTGATGACGGATTACAGCAGTGGCGAGCGGATTCTCGAGAGCCTAGGCGTAACACCCATAATCAACGCCGCCGGACCCGTAACACGATTTTCGGGCACACGACCGCGACCTGAAGCCATGCAGGCCATGATGGCGATGGTGGATCCCTTCGTCGAGCTTCCCGAACTCATCGACGCCGCCGGAAAGCGCATCGCCGAGATAATCGGCGTGCCGGCCGCAACCGTAACGAGCGGCGCATCAGGGGGACTGACCGTACAAACCGCTGCAGCAATGGCGAAGGACGACCCCGAAAAGATCTTCCAGCTACCAATCTCGGACGACGTACCGAACGAACTGATCATTCAGCGCAACCATCGATTCGGTTACGACCATCTCTACTTAACCCCTGGCGCCCGCTTCGTAGAGGTCGGCAACGCACAAGGTTGCTCCCCTGAAGAAGTTGAGGACGCAATATCGGACAAAACCGCAGCGATCATTCATCTTGAATCCCCTTACAGCGGCGACAACGTCCTACCAATCGAAACGCTCGTCGAAATTGCACACCGAAATGGTGTGCCGTTGATGTGCGATGCCGCTTCTCGCCTTCCACCGCGTGCGAATCTGACCAAATTCGTCGAGGCAGGTTCCGACCTAGTCTCGTTCTCGGGCGGCAAAGGCATTAGGGGACCACAAGCCACCGGGCTATTGCTGGGCAGCGAAGAGTGGATCGAATACGCCAAGCTGAATAATGCCCCGAACGCGACCGTCGCACGAGCGCAAAAAGTCTCCAAAGAATCGATCGCCGGCATCTTGGCAGCGGTGGAAACGTTCGTCTACGAAGACGAGAACGAGGAAAATCGGAGGTACACGAGGCTAATGCAGTCGGTCGTGGACCAGGTTATCGAAATACCCGGCGTCGACGCGGAAGTTGTCCACGACTACAACCATTACATTCCCCACGCAGTGTTGAGGCTTAACGACTCTTGGCGAGGCCCGCCCAAGAGCGTCATCGGCGAGAGAATGTTGGAAGGCCCGGACCGCGTCGTGATTTTGACATTCCTCGAAGAGGTCCCCGACTTTTGGGTGGATCCGTTGAACCTCTCCGACGAGGAAGTCCAACAGGTTACCGACAAATTGAGGCGCGTACTTCTAGATGCCTCGAACGAGGCCTGAATTGCTAGGCAACTGAAATGAGACCGCCCCATCATCAGGAGATGCAGCGATGACTTCCAAACTCCAAGGCAGACACGCGTTTTTGCAGACGCTTCGATCCGAAGGGGTGCGATACATCTTCGGCAATCCAGGGACCAGCGAGGCGCCCATGATGAGCGTCATCCATGAGTATCCCGATCTCGAATATCTGATGGTGGTACAAGAAGGTGTGGCGGTAGGCATGGCGGAAGGGTATGCCCGGGCCAGCGGCGAGGTCGGATTTGTGAGCTTGCATATCGATAACGGGCTCGCCAACGGGTTCAGCCTGATGGTCGACCAAAATCGCACCGGTTCACCCGTCGTCATCACCGCCGGCAACAAAGACATCCGCCACATGGCGGCAGGCAGGAGCGATCTTGCGGATATGGCTACGCCGTTCGCAAAGTGGACCGCAGAGATATCGCATCCTGAACAGGTTCCATCCGTGATGCGCCGAGCTTTCCAAGAAGCGAGAACTCCACCCACCGGGCCCGTCTTCGTGGCGGTATCAACCAACGCGTTCGACGACTACGCTGATATCGATATCTCACCTTCTGTACCCATTTACGCCGATCCTCTTCCGGAACCAGACGCCGTCGAAAAAGCGGCTGACCTGTTGGCCGATGCGAACAACCCAATGCTGGTCGTCGGCGATCGCATCCACACGTCAGGTGGTGTAGGTGCGGCCGCCAAATTGGCGGACACTTTGGCCGCTAGGGTCTTCGGAGCGGCAGGCGGACACACAAACTTTCCCACGGACCATGATCTCTGGTGTGGTGCTCTTTCGTTTAGGACCAAAGAAGGCAGAGAAGCCATCAATAACGCCGATGTGGTGTTAGCGGTAGGTTGTGCCGTTTTCGACGATTTCTTCTACCAAAGCGGCAACTTCGTACCCGACGACGCGAAGCTGATCCATATTGACACAAATAGCGGCGAGATTGGCAAGAAAGAGCCCACGAACGTAGGTATATGGGCATCGCCGAAGCATGCATTGTCGCAACTGGATGCGGCGGTGAAGACACGGATGGATGATGAGGCGTGCGAAGCTGCAAGTGCAAGACGAACGAGCATCGCGAACGATAATCGTGCCAAAGCTGCTGCGTTTGAGGAACTCGCGGCATCAGGATGGGGCCGCTCTCCGATTCCTCCCGCGGCTATGGGAAGGGCGCTCGGCAATGCGATCCCGAAAAATGCCAACGTGTTCAATGACTCGATTTCGTCACAGGGGATGGTGTACGCCGGCATCGCGCATCGAACCGATTTGAACGTGATGTCCGCTCGAGGCGGTGCCATAGGTTGGGGCATCGGTGCGGCCATGGGTATGACGCTTGCAAATCCTGACAATCCGACAATCGGAATCGTTGGCGACGGCAGCGCAATGATGACGGTTCAAGGGTTATGGACAGCCGTCAACTACGACATCCCGGTCACTTACGTCATCTGCAACAACGCCGCATACCGTGTGCTAAAGGTGAATATGAACGTCTACCACGAGATGAGCGGTCTACCGGCACCAGAGGTGTATAACGCCATGGACTTCCCCACTCCGTTCGACTTCAAGGCACAGATGGAGGCGTACGGCGGCGTAGGAATCCGGGTAACACAAGCGGACGACATCAAACCAGCGATCGACGCCGCTGTTGCGTCTGGCAGACCCGCATGTGTAGATGTGATCCTTGACGGTTCTGTTTAGTCGAGTTACTTAGACTTAGGGCTGTTCGATGTTCGGCAACTCTAAGCAACAGACTCTCTATAGAGACGCTCTGAAAAACGCCGCAATCTACGGCGCGCTCGCAAATGGTAGCGAGGATCCGGATCGTAGGCGCGACTATGGTCGCCTTCGTGATATCGAGATCGGGTTGGCTCGCCAATGGCTAGACACGCCCGACCGCGACGTACGCCATTCGTCCGGGCGGTTCTCAATCACGCTGCTGCTGCTGAAACTTGCTAGCAAGGTCGTTAATCCGGCGCGATTCTCTGGTTTCTTACGTGCCCGCTTTCGACGCTTGTTGAGTCGACACAGCGAAGACTATCTGGCGCATGACCTGCGAGATGAAGCCGTCGAAAGCATGGAATTGCTGGATCAATTGTCCGCTGAAGTTAAAGTCGACGGTTCGCACGTGGAACATGGCTCGGTCGCAACTCGTTCCGGGGCATTACGCGCCGCCGTATTGGGAGTAAATGACGGTCTTGTCTCAAATGCCGCGCTAGTTCTTGGCGTCGCCGCGGGCACGGACGATCCCGGTGTGGTTTTGCTTGCCGGTACGGTAGCTTTGGTTAGCGGCGCCCTTTCGATGGCTGCTGGCGAATACATATCAGTCGTCTCCCAACGCGAATTCAACGAAAACCTAATTCGGTGGGAGAGAGCCGAACTGCTGCTATGGCATGACGAAGAAGAAGGTGAGCTTGTCGAAATCCTCCAAGCCAAAGGACTTGATGCAGACGAAGCGAAATCTGCTGCCTCTCGAATAATGAGCGACCCTGAGGTCGCGCTAGACGTGCACGTACGCGAAGAGTTGGGGATAGACCCGGATGACCTCGGCGGTTCACCTATCTGGGCATCGATCAGTTCACTGATAGCGTTTGCGGCAGGCGCGTTAGTCCCGCTAGTTCCTTACATCTCAGGCTTGAGCGGGACAGTGTCGATCCTCGCCAGTGCGATGGGCGCTGCCATAGCTCTGCTGATCGTAGGCGGCGCTTTAGGATGGCTTTCCAGCAGCGGAACTGTGTTCGGTGCGTTAAGAATGTTGATAGTCGGCTTGTTCGCAGGCGCAATCACGTACGGATTGGGGACATTAGTCGGGCAACATGTTGGTTGATCTATTGCCACCGATTTTCTTAAACGTTGCTAACCGCGATTCGATTGAAACTTCCTCACGATTATCGACGGTCGAAACAATGGAGATACATTAAGCGGTTCGTCGCCGTCTAGATGGACGGTCCAGCACTGAAAACATCACTCGTTGGTTGTTTGAGTCGATGACTACATTGACGTTTTTGCCGATCAATTTGGCCGCTCTTTGAACCTGGAGTTTGACGTTGGTGGCGTTTCTACCCGCTTCGTAACCAATGGCTCGGGCGTCACCCACAGACATGTTTGAAAGAGCTTCAACTAACGCGAACATCTCGGGCGATCGAGACGCTGCCGAATATTTCCGGTTAGTTTCCCAAACCTCTTGCACTTCCCTGAGCGATACGTTCTCGATTTTCATGTCTACCTCGGCAGGCCTGACGCCTCGCATTCGTCAACTCTATACCAATATTCGATACATCGTCGCACATTCGTAATGAGTCGATTTACCTGACCTCGTCATTTAATGTCAACGCACATCGCTTAACTGATTACAGAAATGCGTTTAGTTGCATTGAAGAAAATGTACCAAGTTCCGATCAACCATTCATCCAAACGTCGCGATTCAAGAGATCAATCCGACCGACCGCAGATGGTCGATGACTTTGCCAGCACCGTCGGCCGGTGATGCGTCCAAATTCAAGTACACGTCAGTGTCAGCGCTACTGTTCGAAGCTGCTCCGTGGTTAACCCTGACGAACACCCCACCATCCGAAACGAAATCGCGAGTCGTTTCTGCATTCTCGTCGCGGTCGTTCACGGCGATCACAGCTCCACCATTGCGTGCCGCTTCACGTGCAACCCATCGAACGGTCTCAATAGAATGCGTAGCCTCGTCCAACACGGTTACGGGACGATTTCCATCTTCCAAAAGGACTTCGGCTAATGCATTCGCGAGCGACGAGTTTGCATTTCCGCCGATGCCCGAGATGTAAACGCAGAAGCCCCTTTCGGTCATAGCCGGATACGATTTCCGTAACTCGGTGATGACGCTCGGGAACGAAAACCATTCTGGGATATCAGCCCCCGTCTGCAGAAGATCGCGTAACTCGGTGCCTGACAAATTCATGATCTGAGAATCGTCCTGCAATTCGTCGCGTGTCACGTAGCGATCGCTGGCACCGTCGTACACGACCTCTTGGAACGTCACGACATCGATTCCCAGTTCATCGCCAAACTTTTCGACCAAATATTGCGCATCGTAAGGGCCGTAGAACGGTTCTCCGTTCGCATCGTTTCCGGGACCAGCGTGGTCCCTGCCAACGATGAAGTGGCTGCAACCGTAGTTTTTGCGGACAATGGCGTGCCATACCGCCTCCCTAGGTCCTCCCATTCGCATCGCCAATTGCAATAGGCTCAAAGTTGCAGAGTCTTCTGAATATCCGTCCAATATCGCGCTGTAGCATCGCACTCGCGTGTGATACTCCACGTCCCCCGGCTTCGTTAGTCCAACAACCGGGTGAATGAGAAGATTCGCGTCGACCTGTTCAGCCGCCCGACGCGTCAATTCGACATGAGCCCGATGCATCGGGTTTCTGGTTTGAAACGCGACCACTTTGGACCACCCGCGTTTTTCAAACTCGGCACGCAATTGAGCGGGTGTGTGCCTGAGCCCGGCATACGTGTGGTGTTGTGACGCGCGCACGCCTTCTAACGACCCACCGACATAGTATGCCTCGGTCTCATTTAGGACGACGTTAACGCCGGGGTGAAACGGATCCGAGGTGCCAAATACCTTTTCTGCTTCGTCTTTTTTGTCTGGACTCCATACATCGCCGACAGTCAACACAGCGGTTAAAACACCCTCTGGGTGCATCAATGCGATCCGGTCATCGGCAGATAACGTGTTAGCGACGTTCGCTGGCATGTCGAGTACGATCGGCATCGGCCAAAGCGTGCCGTTCGTCAAACGCATCTCATCGCGAACACCTTCGTAGTCGGCGCGGTTCATGAACCCCTTGAGCGGAGAAAACGCGCCCGTCAGCAATTGTTCGATATCGCACAATTGGCGCGGAGTAAGAACCCATTTGGGCAAAGATCTTGACTCGGCGTCAAGTTCCCTTGCGCGCTCGGTGCATGCAATCAGATCCACTAACGCGCCGCCGTGCGGTTTGCTTAAACGTGTCTCGTCGGATGGCGGTGACTTGGTCATTTGTCTCTACTGGTTTTAGGTTTGTTCCGATGGGTGATTGGAAATTTCTTGCCGTACAAGAATCTTCGATATATCGATTAATCGCTCTGGCCGCGTTTCGCCCAATCCGCGTTGACGAACATGTTGAGGCCAGGATCGGCGATCACGCCTGCATCGGTGAGATTAGGCGGTTGGGATTGAATGAAATCTTCGTTTAGCTCCACTCCCCATCCCGGTTTATCAGGAACCGGGAAGAATCCGCCCACCACTTCTGGGTAGTTGGTGCCGGCACCTTTTACGTGCGGGTCTGCGAAATCATTGAAATGCTCAAGTATCTTGACGTTGCGCAACGTTAGACAAAGATGTAACGCCGCCATGGTCGAAATAATCCCACCGACATTATGCGGCGCTACCATGATGGAGTAACTCTCCGCAGTCGACGCGATCTTTTTGACCTCGAGGATACCGCCGCACTGCGTTATGTCCGGTTGAATCACATCTACCGTCTGCGCACCCCAAATCTCTCGGAATTCTGGCGCTCCGTATAGTCGCTCACCCGTAGCGATCGGCAAACCAGTGTGGCTGCGGACCGATTCCAAGGCCGGAACATCTCCTGGTCGCACGGGCTCTTCGATCCAACCGATGTTGTACTTTTCGATATGCCGTGCTATCTCTCTGGCTTGGTGCGGCGCGAAACGGCCGTGCATCTCAATCATTATCTGCGCACGGGTTCCAGCGATCGATGCCACTGCCTCAATCAGATCCAGTGATTTGAAAAATTCGTCCCGTTCCAGTTCCAAGTCGCCGTTGCCGAACGGATCGAATTTCATGGCGCGGTAGCCGCGATCCACAACTCTTTGGGCCGCTACGGCGAACTGCTCAGGCGATCGTTCGACCGTGTACCAACCGTTCGCATAGGCTTGCACCTTGTCGGCTACCTGTCCTCCCAGCAATCTGTAGACCGGTTGGTTGCACGCTTTGCCGATGATGTCCCAAAATGCCAGTTCTACCAAGGCGAGTCCTGTGTGAACAACCTCCCCTGGTTTGCCGAAATCGAGCAGCGTCATCCGCCGATACAGCGCTTCAATATCGAAGGGATCGTGGCCGATGAAATGACGTTGGGCATCTTTTAAATATTCGCTGACGGTGTGGGTCTTGCCCAATACTCGGGCTTCGCCGATGCCGGTTATTCCCTCGTCCGTTTCGATGATGCAGTACGTTAAGTTACGCCATGGCGTGCCGAGCACCAAAGTTCTAAAACCTGTGGTCTTCATTCCCTGCTCTGTGTATTCCGAGTCGCTGACTCAAACAATTCTAATTTTGGCCTGCAGACAGTCCGACATCGCCACGTGGTTAAAATGAAGGGCATCGTCGCGGGAGTAACTCAGTGGTAGAGTGCCTGCCTTCCAAGCAGGGTGTCGCGGGTTCGAATCCCGTCTCCCGCTCCACTGTTTCGATCAAGCCGTTAGCGCGATCCCATCTCCGATCGGAGCCAACTCGACGTCATCGCCGTTCACGTACCGGCTACGAACGTAAGCCAATCCAAGCGCCACGTCGGTGACCGGATCAACCGCTATCGACGAAATCCAGCCTAAGTCCCTGCCCCCTTCGGTGGCCACGATGCGATCACCTGTCTCGATCTTCCATCGATCTTCAGGATCGCCAACATCCCTAAATGCGACCAATTTGCGTTGCACCTTGTCATAAGTGTCGAGACGGGCGATGACCTCTTGTCCGACATAACAGCCTTTATCGAAATCAATCAGATGTCGCATCTGTGCTTCTAACGGATTCACGTCTTCGGTCAATTCACGGCCGACGATCGGAGCTCGGTTTGTGATGCGGACAAAGTCAAACAATGATCGACCAGAAAGGTTGTGGCCCAGATCTTCGAAGCGCGACAACAAGCCGTCGGCTTTTTCACATCGGGCAATGATCATCCATGTTGCCACCCCAGCAGCATCGGTCCGCAATGCCAAGACGTCATTGTCTTCGCCCAACTCCATGAACTCGGAAGCCACAGGGGTATTCGCCCGCGGGAACGCATTCAGCACCAAATGCGTTGCCTGATCACCGAACACCACGAATCGCGTATATCGATCAGTGACATCTGTTAACTCAGCGTCTTCGATAATGGTGTAGCGCGATATACCATCTTGCATCGCCTGAGGGTGTGGTGCATCGGACACGAGCAACAGGTCATCAGTTGCGAACTTGATCACCCACGGAGCATCGATGATTCGCCCCTTTTCGTTGGTCAGAACCGTCTGCCGAGTCGCGCCGTCCGGCAGATCGATAAGCGAGTTTGTGGTGATCCGGTGTAGCAGGTCGAGCGCGTCGAACCCGGAGTGTTTGAATACTGATCCGAAATCCGGAAGCCAGATCGCAACGCCGTGTTCAACAAACCTCGAGTATGAGTCGCGGAGATTGATACGAGTCGAAGATGAGGCGTAGCCTGACATTGCTACGGCGTTAAACTGCGAATGAATCGCCGCAACCGCAGGTTCGTTTCGCGTTTGGATTATGGAACTCGAACCCGCGTCCGTTTAGTCCGTCGGAGAAGTCCAAAACGGTACCGGCAAGGAACACGAATGCCCGCTTCGGGATGTAGACTTCGATCCCGTTGTCGCTGATAACCTTGTCGGAATCGTCGGGTCCGTCGGCTAGTTCGAGAACGTATTGCAACCCGGAACACCCACCACCCTGCACGGCGATTTTCAGGCCGTAATGCTCACGTCCCGCCCTTTGGGCGAACTCGATCGCTTTAGAAGCTGCCTTTTCAGTGACGCGAACCGTGTTTAGCGGGATCGAGTGTCGATGTTCGGCAGTTGTCATTTTTCCGGAAATTCGTCAGACTTGAGGATTGCCACGCACTTAGTGATTTTGAGTGGGAAGCCGCTCGATACTGGGCACTAGTTGACGCTCCGACACAGCGTAGAATCAAAGTATCTGTCGGTACACATGTTATATCAACCGCATTGGTCAGGAATTCCATCAGCACCAAGTTCGGAGATCGCGGCGAGACGTCGCTTCTCTACGGCGGCCGGGTTGCGAAATCCAACCGCCGTGTCGCAGCAAATGGCATCGGCGACGAAACCATAAGCGCCATCGGGTTGGCTCGCGCGTCGTGCGATTCGGATTTCGTGAAAGATGAGCTACTTGAAATCCAACGGTTGATGTTCCTAGCGAACGCGGAGATAACCACCGAAATCGACCACCTCGATGAATTCCGTCAACGTTTCCAGACGATTGGCGCGGAGCACGTGGCAGCACTAGATCTACTCCTAAAAAAGTTGGAAGACGAGATCCAATTGCCACCGACGTTCATCATCCCCGGAGCTTCAGTCGGATCGGCTGCTCTGGACGTGGCTCGGTGCAAGATACGCAACTTGGAACGAGAAGCCGTCGCCCTATATGAAGATGAGATGATCATGAACGAGCATCTTCTTGCGTGGCTAAATCGGTTATCAGATTGCGTCTACATGATGGCTCGGTATGTGGATCGTGATCTGCCTACGGAACTGGTCACTGGCACAAGGCGAGATCGATGAAGAATTTTCGCCTCGCCATCATCAACACGGGCGCCGCCAACATCCACAGCGTTGCAAAAGCGGTCCGAGTCGTAGGTGGCGAACCGGTGGTCACCACCGATTCCGAAACCATCGCTTCGGCTCACGCCGCTATCCTGCCGGGAGTCGGTGCCAATGACGCTGTCATGAAGCAGTTGAACGACCTGCGGCTACCACCCACGATCCGCGAATTCGCAGCATCAGGCAAACCACTGTTGTGCGTCTGCTTAGGAATGCAGATCCTTTTCGAAAAATCGGAGGAAGGGGATTTACCAGGACTAAACGTATTGGAAGGTGAGGTTGTGCGGCTCCCAGACGTCATCGCCGAATCAACAGGGCGACCGTTGAAGATACCGCACATGGGTTGGAACACGGTGCGGTTTAGAGACGAAGCAGTGCCGCGCCACCCGATCTTTACCGGCATCCCGCAAAACGCATATTTTTATTTCGTGCACTCATACCATTGCAGCGTAGCCGACACCAACGACGTTGCCGCTGTTTCGCCACACGGGATCGACGTGTGCGCGGCGGTAGTCAGAGGCAACGTTGTTGGAACGCAGTTCCACCCAGAGAAAAGTGGCAGAACTGGATTGTCTATTTATGAGCGGTTCTTGGATTTCGCTCAATCAACGGTCTGAAGCCGTCCAATCCGAGTAGTCGATGCAAGTAATCCCGGCCATAGACATTAGGAATGGGCGCTGTGCACGCCTCTTCAAAGGCGACTACGCCCAAGAGACTGTTTTTGACAACGATCCATTGGACGCGGCTCTGCGGTGGATCGAAATGGGTGCCGAAAGGCTCCACGTTATCGATTTGGACGGTGCCAAAGATGGCGCTCGTGTTAATGCTCAAGCGGTCCGTCGCATCGTTAATTCGGTAGATGTCCCAATCCAGATGGGCGGCGGCATACGCACGTTCGAAGATGCGGCGGTTATTTTGGACATGGGTGTTGAACTCACTATTTTCGGAACCGCGGCAGTCGAAAACCCTGACGACGTTCAACTCAGCGTCGAGACATATGGCGCTCGTCACGTTTGCGTGTCCGTAGACGCTAAAGACGGATATGTAAGAACTCGTGGTTGGCTAGCCGAAACTTCACTCCGCGCTACCGAACTACTGGATGAGATGGCGGACGCCCGGGGCGTCCGAAACTTCATCTACACAGATACAGCGCGCGATGGCACGCTGTCGCATCCCAATTTCGATGCGGTTAGCGAAGTGATCAGCCAAATAGAATATCCAGTAATGGTGGCGGGAGGAATTGCGACGGTTGAAGACGTCATTAAACTCCGTGAAATCGGTGCCGCGGGCGCGATTACAGGCATGGCCATCTATACCGGTTCGCTTGATTTGGCCGAAGCGATCAAGTCTGCAGAAAAATAGGTCGACGTCGCAAAGCGACACACATGAACACTGGCATTGATAAACCGCGAGACAAAGAGATCCCACATTGACAACCAGACCTACCGCCAGCTGGCACACGTTTAACGATCAAATCGATCCCCATGCCATCATCTCGCTGTTGCCAATACATCGATCCCAGCATGTTGCGGTGCTTGGCGGAAGGGTCGACGGCCTGACGATACCAATAGCTAAGTATGTGTACGACGGCAGCGTAATCGCGCTGGATGATGACCAGACGATCCTAGACGAATTGGCATCCGAGGTCGAACGAGTTCACCTGACGAACATTTCGCCCACTTTGGTTCCAGAGAACGACCTTTCTTCAACCGAATTGGATACCGACGGCATCGTGGTTATCGACGCGTTACACAATACGACCAGCCCGGCGCGGCTTTTTGCGTCCGTCGCGGATCTGTTGCCTGGTGGCGGTTGGATGCTGATAGCTGATTGGTTTTCAACTGACGCGCGCGGCGACAACGGTCCGGCAAAATCGAAACGCGTGGATCCGTCGCGCGTCGAACGCTGGGCCGCCGAACACGATATGACGCCCATAACCCGCCGCACCTTAGGGGTTCAAAGATATGTACACGTCTATCGCAAACGTCGTGCCCAAAAGAACTAGCCGCCCGTCACTGAGTGCATCATGCTGACGAATCGAGTCATCCCGTGCCTGGACGTAGACCGGGGGCGGGTCGTCAAAGGCGTCAGCTTCGTCAACATAAGGGATGCCGGCGATCCGGCGGAATTGGCACATTTCTATGACGCGGAAGGCGCTGACGAGCTAGTTTTCTTAGACATCACTGCCTCATCGGACGCTAGAAGTACTATGGTCGACGTCGTCATGCGGGTCTCGGCTGAAGTTTTCATACCGTTGACCGTCGGCGGAGGGATCCGTTCGCGTGAAGACATGCGACGTATGCTCGAAGCCGGTGCCGAAAAGGTCAGCGTTAATTCAGCGGCGGTCGCCGACCCGAACCTCATCGAAGAATGCGCACGAGAGTTTGGTTCGCAATGCGTCGTCCTGGCCATCGACGCCAAGAGGGTCGAAGATCCGGCGACGCTAACCCGGTCCGACGGCGCCGAAGACTATGCCGAAGCATTGTGGCAGGTGTATACGCATGGCGGCAGGAGATCTACTGCGCTCGATGCCATAAAGTGGGCGCGCATCGGAGCAGAACTCGGAGCTGGCGAGTTGCTTGTGACAAGCATGGACGCCGATGGTCAGCAGACGGGATACGATTGTGATTTACTCAGCACAATCTCGTCTCAGGTGTCGATTCCTTTGATAGCTAGCGGGGGCGCTGGCACACCAGAACACTTCGTAGAGGCGGTCACTGATGGAGGAGCAGACGCGGTTTTGGCTGCATCATTGTTCCACTATGGGGATTTACGGATACAAGAAGTAAAGTCTCACATGGCGGAATCGGGTTTGCCTATCAGGATGATCGACTGAATGATCCGACTCGGGATGTTCACATGATTACGTTTGATGATCGAGGGCTTCTGACTGCGGTGGTTCAGGACGCCCACACCAAGGAAGTCTTGATGGTCGCGCATATGAACCGCGAGGCATTGAAGCGCACCATCGCGGGTCCTCATGTTTGGTTCTACAGCCGAAGTCGCAAGTCATTATGGGAAAAAGGCTCGACGTCAGGGGATTATCTCGACGTCGTCGATCTCCAGTTGGATTGTGATGGCGATGCTTTGCTAGTACACGCGAAACCTGCCGGTGCGGCGTGTCATACCGGCCAAACTTCGTGCTTCCATGCTTCGCTAGACCCGACTGATGAATCCACGAATCGCATCGGCCCAGGGATTCTGCTTGAATTGGCTGATGTGATTCGCCAGCGCGCGATCGATTTGCCCGAGGGATCGTATACCGCGCAGCTGATAAAAGCTGGACCGTCGCGCATCGCTCAGAAGGTCATTGAAGAAGCAGGTGAAACTGGTCTCGCGGCGGCGACAGGCGCAAAAGACGAGGTGCCGCTCGAGATGGCTGACCTGATTTACAACTGCCTAACGTTGCTGGAATCGGTCGGTGTCTCGATCGAGGAAGTTTGGGCTGAACTGGCTAAACGTCGGCTTTAGCGCAAACGGCGTATTTCAGACCGCAAGGTCTCTAGGCGATTTCGCGTTCATCGATCTCAATCGCTGAGCGCATCGCAGATACTGCGACTTCGATCATCTCGTCGTCGGGTTGCGCAGTGGTGAGTCTTTGCAGCCAAAGATTCGGTTTTCCGATCATATCGGCGAAGACGTTGCCGCTGTGCAATCCCGTAAACCTAATGAACTCATAGCTCATCGCAGCGATCACCGGTATCAGCACTATCCGGGAGCCTATTAACATCCATAGAGGTTCTCGTGGTACGAACATGAACAGGATTATCGAGACCACGATCACGGTGAGCAGAAACGATGTGCCGCAACGCGGATGGGCCGGCGAGAACTTCCGGATTTCGCTAGGAATCAGTTGAAGGCCATGTTCGTGGGCGTGAATCGTCATATGTTCAGCTCCGTGGTAACCGTACATACGCTTGATATCTTTCATGAAACCTATCGCCCAGATGTACACGAGGAATATGACTAACCGCGCCAATCCCTCGACGATGTTGGCAACAAAATGCGATTGGGCTTCTACCGGCCTTGACAGGAACAGGGGCAACAAGAAGAACAATGCGATGCCAAATACAAAAGCGATACCAGTCATGACGCTAATTCCGAGAGTACCAATCTCTGCATCCTCATCCTCACCGGCGTCTTTGATCTGCTGGTTTGCGCCGATCGTGTACGCGCGCATACCGATGACCAACGTCTCAATCAAGACCAATATGCCGCGCACGAAAGGTACTCGCCTAAGATCGCCGTTGGCCCAAGCGAGCAGAGGTATCGTCTCTTGATGTATCGATCCGTCTGAGCGCCTTACTGCCACTGAACACGCTCGCGAACCTCGGATCATCACGCCTTCGATGATCGCCTGGCCTCCGTAGAGTCGGGCGGATAGTTCCTGCGCGCTGGAATCGCTTGCCGAATCAGACATTGGGCACGTCGCGCAAAGAATCTATGGGCAGTCGCGCCCCAGCCGACAAGCACGCCCTGAGTGAACCGTGAGGCTTAGGAACGAAAGGCGGGCGATCAAATGGTGCTACTTTCGGCACCCGATGCGGCAAAGCGGCTATTCTGGCATCGACATTCCGTAGCGGCGCATCAATCTTTCGACCCGCCCCTCGGTGTCAACGATGCGTTGCTCACCCGTCCAGAAGGGGTGACAGACGCTGCAGACTTCGACGTGAATCTCTTCCTTCGTGGAGCCCGTGATCAAGTCTTCCACGCCGCAAGCGCAAAAGACTTTGGCTTCGGGATAGTACGTAGGATGGATGTCGGCTTTCATTTGGTCAAAGCTACTTACTGTTTCACGCAACCAACGCGTCTACGTTGATGCGTCGTTTGTCCTGCCGTGCGTAGTCGAATCGGACTGTGCCATCAACGGTGGAGAATAAAGTGTGGTCTCGACCCATACCGACGTTTTCGCCGGGGTAGAAACGCGTGCCCCGCTGGCGAACCAAAATCGAACCGGCGCTAACGACCTCGCCACTGAACGCCTTTACTCCCAACCGACGCCCTGCGCTGTCGCGACCGTTTCTAGATGTGCCTGAACCTTTTTTGTGTGCCATAGCGGTTTCTCCGAAATCTAACGCGGTCCGATTACACCTCGATATCAGTTATCTCGAGCGAGGTGATCGGTTGCCGGTGACCTCGCTTGATGCGATATCGCGTTTTGTTCTTGTATTTGAACACCGTCTTTTTCTTTTCGCGACCGTGAGAAAGAACGGTGGCAACCACTTGTGCGCCGTCCACTTTCGGATCGCCGACTTCTACTTCACCGTCAACGCAGGTCAGCAAGACGTCGTCGAGCGTAATTGTGTAACCCTCTGGGTAGGGCAGCTTTTCAACGTCGAGTACATCGCCTTGGCGGACGCGATACTGTTTGCCGCCGGTGGCAACGATTGCGTAGTTGTCAGACATGTCTAATTCAGGTGCGTTGATGAAGGGATCGCGTCGAACTAACTCTGCGATTCTACATTAACGACCGCAGAAACCATACCGTCGTGCGCGGTCGACTGAGGTCAAGCCAACTCCGCAAAATGACTTTCATAGAACACTAATGGATGCCCGTAGCCAACTTTGATGTTCTCAACTTCGGCGATGAACACGGTGTGGTCCCCTGCTTGAAACGCCTCGGTGACCCGACAATCCATGGCTGCTAAGGCACCCGATATTACTGTCGATTTTCCCAAGCGCTCTGTGGGGGGCGGTGGTAGCGTGTCTCTGATTTCGTCGGGCACTGTGAAATGACGAGCAATACCTCTTTGGTCCAATGTGAGCACGCTGATACCAAACCGCCGATTTGCAGCTAGCAATGGAAATGTGTTACGTTCATGGCCCACTACCGCCAACACCAGGGGAGGTACAAGAGAGACGCTTGCGACGCCGTTAGCTGTCATACCGTGTACGCCTGATCCATCGGCCTCCGGCGTCGTCAGCACGGTCACGCCAGTCGCGAATTTCGACCACGCGGTACGGAACAGATCGGTTGTCACTTCAGTATTCGGCATTGAAATGCGCTATGCAGTTTACACGCAAATTATAGCGATACGCGGTTTAACCAAATGCCCGGATATCGCGCGTTTTGTTCAACAGTCATTCTGTTTGCTCGCGCCATAGGAGGGGCTCAGGTTCCACGTAACCCGAAAGTTCCGCGAACGCTACGCCAACGAGGTCGCGGCTCGAAGAATCGTACACATCGATCCGCCCTTCCCAGTAAGCAGACGCTTTGTTGCCGTAAGGCATCGCCGGCACTTCCTGATCATTAACCGTCGGCGAAAGCATCACATCCAATCCGATGCTGTCGATCTGCAGACGCCATCCTACTGGATAATCACCTCCGGTTGCCGGGCTCGTCCATCTATCGGTGATCTCCAACGAGATACCGTCACTCACTGGGTCTAAAACTCTGTGCGCACCTTCTGCGCTCAAAAAGGTGCCGTCAACGGCGATCACGTCACCATCCGCGCCGCGTACTTCAGAGACCATTAACGAATCGCCGTCGTCAAGATGCAATGCGAACCATTGCCATCCCGCAGGTTTACCGACAACGAAGAAATCTCCCCACTGATGGTCAAACCACACTTCTCCGGTCACATCCACCTCGGCGCCATCCAAAATCAACACCCCATCGGCAGACATGCGTGGATACGAGTAGTAGTAAGTCCACCCAAACGGCCAATCCATCCATCCAATCCCTTCGTGCAACATCACGTCGCGAGAACGCCTGATCCGCAACTGCATGCCGTTGGATTCTTCAGCGTCGGCGGCTCTGAGCAAGTGAGCGCCATCGAGCCCGATCTCCAATCCGAAGTTGTCAAGGTCCAGATTCAGCAGGTTCTTTGCACCTTCTGCATCTGTTGCGCCACTGTCACCGAAGCCGTCGGAGCTGAGATACGTATGTGTCCCGCGTTCAACGTCTGTTATCCCAGCCTGACCAAAATGGAATCGGGTCGTTGCGCTGTCGCTCTGCGTCTGAAATACCACGAAATGGAATGAATATTCTGACCCGTTATCCGATTCGAAATGTCCGTTGTAGTACCACCACTCGATCGGCGAATCGTGCGCAGAGTCGTCATCGGGGAACCTGAGTACTTGGGGTTCCGCCGTAGGTTGTGGTGGGCTTGGAGTTGGGATCTCACGCCGCGTCAATTCGTTGGAACACGCAAAAGCGAATGCAATGCAAATCGAAGCGGCGATCGAAACCAACGCGCGCATACCGTAATTCATCCCGCCCTCACCTTCGGCACCCTTCGGTCGAGCCAGTCAGGGAACCACCAATTCCATTTTCCGAACAGACGCATCAACGCCGGCGCGATCAAAATCCGCACAATTGTGACATCGATGAATATCGCTAACGCGAGACCGAACCCCACAGACTTGACGGTCACCACCTCGGCGAGAACGAAACTACCGCCAACGATGATCAATATTGAAGCTGCGCCAGTGATTATCGCTCCGCTTCGCTGCAGCCCGATCTTCACGCTTTGGCGGTTGCTCGACGTCTCAAGGTACGCTTCGCGAATCCGTGAAAGAAGGAAGATCTCGTAGTCCATGCTCAATCCGAACAAGACCGCAAACAACACTATCGGTGTCGTCGCCTCGGTAACCCCTAGAGATTCGAAGTTCAGCAATCCGCTCAGGTGACCTTGTTGGAACACCCAAACAAGAGCCCCGAAACTAGCCAAAATGCTCAGCACGTTCAACACCACCGCTTTTAGCGGTATGACGATCGATCTGAACAGAACCATCAACGAAACGAAAGTCAATACAATCACGATCGCCACGATTATCGGGAAGCGATCGTAAAGGGAGTCGATGAGATCGTCAGTGCGAGCGGCGCCCCCATCTACGTGTACGTTTCGAGTATGGACCGACGAAAAACTGCGGATTTCGTCCACTAGCCCCCTTGCCTCAGGCGAGAAGGGATGTAGTTCGGCGCTGACGTAAAAAAGCGCGATGCCGTCGCGAACGCTGTCGTTCACCAGTCTCATCGCCGACGCGTCGTAGATCGCTTCTGGATGCTTATAGAGTTCGAGGTAATCGTCGATGCCGAGAGTTGGTCGAAGATTTACGACGCTCGAAACACGGTCGACCGTCGGGAGACCTTCCAAGGCTCGTCCGAAGAGGTACATAGACCTCAAATTGGCATCTGAAAATGGATCTCCGTCAAAGGTGTACGCAACGATCAATTCGGTCGTGATGTCCCAGCCGAATTCGTCTCGTAGCAGGTCGAAGCCTTTACGCGACTCGTATCGATCCGGCAATATCGTCGCGTCTGCTGCGCCGGGCCGAATGTCCTTGAAAGGGATTGCCAAGGCGATCAAGATGGCCACCGTCGGTATCAGAAACACGAATGGTCGTCGCATCACAAGGTCGGCCATCTTGCCCCAGATGTTTTCACCGAGTCGCCTGCGCGGCAGTACCGGAATCCGATTGATACGGTGTCCGATGATGCTCAAAACCGCCGGCATCAGCGTCTGGGCGGACAGTAAAGCGATCGAAATCACTATGACCGCGCCGATGCCGATTGAATCCAATACGGTTAAGTCGAACAGCAGCAAAGAAGACACACCGATGATGCTCGTGGCGCCCGAAAAAAGGATCGCGACGCCGGCACGGGAGTGAGTTTTGGCGATGGCGTCCTCCACCGTCAATCCTTTCGCCAATTCTTCCTTGAAGCGGTTGACGTAGAACAGCGAATAGTCGATGCCCATACCGATGCCGAGCAAGGTGATGATGTTGAACGCAAGCAAGGACATATCGCGCCAATCGGCGAAGTAATAAATTGCGCCTAGTCCAATCGCTACCGCCACGCCACCCACGGCTACGGGCATGACCGCGGCGACCAATGTACCAAAAACGAGCAGCAACGCGATGACGGCCAGCGGAAACGCCACTATTTCACCACGTCGAAGATCTTCTCCGCCGGCAATCACGATGTCGCGATACAACGGAGGTCCTCCGGTCATCGCCACCTCAAGTTCTCCTGGATCTAGGCGTTCTGAAATTTCATCCAAAACGACTAAGGATTCCTCAATATCGAGATCCAAGTCGACTTCGATCAGCGCCATTCGCCCATTGTTCGAAACCAATCCCGGTTCAGACAGATACGAGCGAATACCCGCCACGTCGGGATGCGTTTCGATCTGTGCGATCAGATCGTTCGACGCGCTGACAAATTCGGATGAAAGAGGCAGCCAATCATCGTGAGCAACGATGAAAATCAGACTGATTGAACTAAGGCCAAATTCTTCTTTGATCAACTCGTGCGTTTGTACCGACGGATAATCTTCGTTGGTGAAACCGCCGGGAAGAAGCTTGTTTTGCGCTTGAGGGGCGACGGGCAACATCGCAAATAGTGCGACAAGCCAAATGAGAACTACGCCGTATCGATATCGAAATATCCGACGACCGATATTGGCAAGCATTGCTCCGCTCAGAACGCCGGTCCAAGCATACCGACAAGATTTGCTACTGGTTTTGTTCCATTACCCGCGAAATCGGCTGGCGTGTCGAGTCAATTCGTGACTGAAACGCCACCATATCTCAGGTTTTTTCGGCTATTGCGATAGCAGCGGCATTGTCACCATCGTCTAGGGCTACTATCTTTACCCCTTGTGCCGATCGCCCAGTTTCGCGAATCTCAGCCAGCGTTGTGCGAACAATCTGGCCGCGCTGCGTCAGAATCATCAACTTGCCCGAGTCGTCATGGCGAAGCGAGTCGCTGATAACGTTCGCGGCGGCAACGTTCCCGGTGTTACGCGTAATGTTCAACGTAATCAACCCTCGGCCACCTCGGCCCTGCGGACGGTAGTGACGTAACGCCGAAAGTTTGCCGCGCCCTTTGGTACCTATGATCAGGAGATACCCTTCATCGTCGACCACATCCATGCCAACCACCGCGTCGCCTTTGTCCAACTTGATGCCGCGGACGCCGCCCGCTTGGCGCGACCTCGGGGTCAAGACGCTGCTCTCGAACCTGATCGAGAGGCCTTTTTTCGTAACCAGGATCAAATCCTGATCTTCTTTCGCCATCGCGACCGATATCAGCTCTTCCTTAGGTTTGAGCCTGTAACAGTTGAGACCTGCGCGGTTGATGTTCGCGAACGCCGACAGCGCCATGCGTTTCACATCGCCGTGCTTCGTAGCAAGAGCCAAATATGTGTCCGACGCATTCATGTCGCTGACGACCATCATTTGACGGACAGTCTCACCCGGACCGATGTTGAAACCGAGGTTATGAACTAGCGTGCCGCGGGATTGCCTAGATTGATCTGGCGGCAATTCGAACACCCGAGTTGAGTAAACGCGGCCGTGATCGGTAAAGAACAGCAACGTGTCGTGGGTGTCAGCTACTTGCAAGAATCCGGTAATATCGTCGGCGCGGGTCAATCTTTGGCCGCTGACACCTTTGCCTCCACGGTGTTGTTTGCGGTACGTGTCGAGTTTCACTCGCTTGATGTACCCGCCGTTCGTGAGCGTGATCACGACGTCTTCGTGCGGTTCGATGTCCTCTCGTCGGAATTCGCCGAGTTCTTCCGCATGAATGACCGTTCGGCGTTCGCTGCCGTACTTCCGCTTGAGTTGGTGCGTCTCTTTGATGACCTCCGCTCTCACTTTGGCAGGATCGGCCAAAAGAGCTTCCAATCGTTCAACCGTTTCGAGCAGCTCTTTGTACTCGTTCTCGAGCTTTTCTCGTTCCAAAGCAGCGAGGCGTCGAAGCTGCATATCCAAGATCGCTTGAGCTTGGACAAGTGAGAACCCGAACTCCGCTATCAACCCGTTCCGAGCTTCTTCAACGTCGGCAGAGCCACGAATGATTGCGATTACGCGGTCGAGATTGTCGATCGCGATCCTCAATCCTTCCAGGACCTCTAGGCGCGCTTTGGCCTTTTTAAGGTCGAATTCGGCCCGCCTGCGGATTACCTCTTCTCGAAACTCGATGTAATACTGCAGAACCTGTCGGAGGTTCAACACGCGTGGCGCGCCGCGCACTAAACCGATCATGTTGACCGAAAACGAAGAACGCAACGCAGTGTGCTTGAACAGATTGTTCATCACGATCGCCGGCGACGCGGAACGGCGCAACTCCAGCACGATCCGCATACCCTTACGATCGGACTCGTCGCGTACCTCCGACACCCCTTCCACTCGTCGCGTCTTAATCAGTTCAGCGATCCGCTGGATCAGAGTGGATTTGTTGACTTGGAACGGTATCTCAGTGAAGACGATGCGTTTGCGGTCTTGCCTTGGCACGTCTTCGAATTCTCCCGTCGCTTGGACTACGATGCGTCCTCGACCGGTTGCGTAAGCGCTTCTGATACCTTCGGCACCCCAGATGTGTGCTCCGGTTGGAAAATCTGGTCCCTTGACGTGCTGCATCAGTTCGTCGACCGTAGCGTCAGGGTTTCTAACCAACCACACGACAGCGTCGCAAACCTCCGCCACGTTGTGCGGTGGAATGTTGGTGGCCATGCCCACCGCGATGCCCGACGCGCCATTTACGAGCAGGTTTGGGAGCCGGGCAGGAAGAACTGAAGGCTCTTTCAAAGATTGGTCGAAATTCTCTTGCCAATCGACAGTTTCTCGCTCGATATCGCCGAGCATGTACTCGGTGATCGGAGACAACTTGCACTCCGTGTATCGCATGGCCGCTGGCGGGTCGCCATCGACACTCCCGAAGTTACCTTGACCGTCCACGAGCGGTTCGCGCATCGAAAACGGTTGGGCCATCCTGACTAGGGCGTCGTAAACCGGGCTGTCCCCATGTGGGTGGTACTTGCCCAACACATCCCCGACTAGACGGGCACACTTTTTGTAAGACGAGCCAGGACGCATGCCTTGGTCGTGCATCGCGTAGAGTATGCGCCGCTGCACCGGTTTCAATCCATCACGGACATCAGGAAGCGCTCGAGAAACGATTACGCTCATCGCGTAGTCGAGATAAGAAGAGCGCATCTCCTCTTCAATACCGATTGTTCGAATGTCACCCGCGTCGGTGCCGATTACCATGCCGAATTTACCTTGCAGACTGTAACCATTTCAGTGCTCTGCGCGTCCTGCAAATGCGTCGAGAAACCAAGCGCGCAAAACGGAAATTGAACCTATTGAGATTCTATTCTTCAGTGGATCGCAGGTTCAGCAGAATCGTCGCATTCAAACTGCATCGGGAAACGATTCACACGAATATCGTGGACTACCTGCCCGTTGCGCGTTCCAGAAACGCCATCAAAATACCGTCAAATCCGCGAGGCATCTTAATCGCGCCGAAAACGTCCCATTGGACGCCAATCACCCAGCGTCTCCCAGGCATCTCGAAAGCTTCAACCACCCGGTCAGAGGCGATCGCGGAGGCCATAACGCCAGGTGCCAATCCGGATTGCGGCAGGCCGCTTTGGTGACAACACGGAATCGTTAGCCATCCAGATCCACCAATCGTCGACGAGACCTTCGCGCCCGGCGCCAAAAACATAGATTGGCGGATCACACCATCGTCTACACCACTCACGTGTGCCGACGTCAGGCGCGCGTCATCGCCACGCAACGCTGCATTTAATAGGTGCATTCCAGAACCAGAAGCCAGGACCGGAATGTCGGCTTCGAGTGCTTCGCCAACTAGGGTTTCTACGTCCCAATTGAGCGAATTGTCGCTAGGTCCGGAGATTAGCAAACCTGATGATGCTTCGGGCAATCGTGCATCTATCGGATCGAGATTGGCGATCCATCCCGTTTCGACTTTGGATTCCTCACCGAAATCGCTAGCCGTCAAGGATTTCGGAGAAACGACTACGATCTTCGAGGGCAACGATCGGTCCTTCGTTGCGTTTGTGACATCAGAATGGGATGCCCCACAGACCCAACCACTCAGACATCGAACCTTCGGTCTTTAGCCCCGCTCCTCGTATCGCGGTACCCAGCATCCGTTCGGTTTCGCGATCCCGTTCGCCCGCCGCGTCGCCGGTCGGGATGAACGGGTAATAGCTATCGCGGTCGAAGCGATAGATGAGGTACGAGTTCACAAAACCCGTTCCAACTTGTGCCTTTGGATTGACGGCGTGGTTCGCGAAATCAAACTCGAACACTGCGGCGAGCAAATTCGGCCCACCGTCGTTCGCCTTTATAGCGTTTGCGACTGTGAATGTCGAGCTCAGGAGGTCGTCGAAATTGCCATCGTTGAGAATAGCCCACCGCATCCCATGTTCGTCATCTCGGATTTCAAACGCTGTTTTAGTGGCGCCAGGTCCTTCGTAAAGAATTCCGTCCAGATGATCAGAAATATTTGCCAAAAACGGAAGGGCGTCGT
Source organism: Dehalococcoidia bacterium (assembly GCA_965207515.1). Taxonomy (GTDB): domain Bacteria; phylum Chloroflexota; class Dehalococcoidia; order Lucifugimonadales; family Lucifugimonadaceae; genus Bin127. The sequence goes on from OZ242286.1 coordinate 1,277,179, forward strand.
CGTGGCGATAAATGATGCCGGCCTGGCGACGCGGCGAGACAGCTTCTCCTTCTCGCTTAAAACTCGAAACCATATGCGAGACCGAAGACATCGAATCCCACATCGACTCACCACGCGACTTACGCCCAAAGAACCAACCCATCAGTTTCGGAATCCGTATTGCATCTCAGCTTCGAGGTCTCGCAATCTGGCGATGCGTTCCTCGATTGGTGGGTGAGTTGAAAAAGCGTTGGCTGCGAAACCTCTGAGAGCGGGAGCGAACAGAAACGCTTGGGCGGTCTGCAATCGTCGCAAGTCTTCGTCAGGGATGTAGTCCATACCGACAACAATCTTCTCTAGTGCATCGGCCAACGCACCGGGGTCACCAGAAATCTCGGCGCCCGTGTGGTCGGCTCCATATTCACGATAACGTGTCAACGCCAACACGAGCAACTTTCCGACGAAATAAACAATGATCGTGACCAGATACGCGATCAGAAAAGGCATCGATCCGCCGCCGCTGTCCCGTCTTCCGAAAAGCATGTTGAAGAAGAACATCGTCATCAGGAAACTCGTCAATGTCACGAGAAAGTTCGAAATCGCCAGTACCTTCATATCTCGGTTGGCGACGTGCGCCAACTCGTGACCGAGGACCGCTCGCAACTCACGGCGCGTCAATCTCTGCATTATCCCGGTTGTCACCGCTACCAACGCATTTTGAGGATTGCGCCCGGTTGCGAAAGCGTTGGGCATTGCAGAATTGATAATCGCCACCTTCGGCATCGGCATGCCATAACGGTCAGCCAGTTCGCGGATCATCGCGAACAATTCGGGCGCGTCCTCTTCTGAAACCTCTTGGGCTCCCGTAGACATCATCACCAACCGGTCGGACATGTAGTACTGGAAAATCGCAAGCGCCAGCACGATCACGCCGACAAAAGCCAACGACACACCTAGGCGCAACATAATGTATGCGAAAACCGCATACACCACACCCAGCAACAGCATGGTGAAATACATCCGCGAAACGATGCCAGGGTCGCGCTTAAGTTTTCGTACGGACTGTGGGGATTTCATCTCTACTGAGGCGGCCGAATCAGTCATCCGAGCTACGCTTTGCAATGCGCACGGCCACGCTATTGGCGGTACCTTCGTTTAGATTCAGTCTATTGCAATATCCAGATACGATATGCCGCATTGCGGCAGATGCATCCATACAGAGTGCGAACCACGCCTGCAACATGACCAAGACCCCGTCACCGCAACAATTCACCGATTCGCAACTCGAAGAATTCGAACAAGCGGCTATCGAAGCCGTCTCCAAAGCCGGTCCTTATGTCCTGGATCGGATCGCGTCGCCGATGGAGATCGAGTCGAAGACGGGTCGGCCGGGCCGCGATTTGGTGACCGATGTCGATCGCAACTCGCAGGTCATAATCGCTGACATCATTACCGGACGGTTCCCCGATCACCAGTTCTTGGGTGAGGAAGACCAAAAGGAAGACGTAGATCCTGCGGAGGATCTTGTTTGGGCCGTCGATCCGATCGATGGGACCGCCAACTACGTCAACGGTTCGATGACCCATGCGGTTTCGGTCGGGCTTATGTACCGTGGCCAACCTATCGCCGGCGCCGTGTGGAGCCCGTGGCCCATGTCAGAGAACCGCGGAACTATTGTGCATGCGCGATTTAATGGCGGCACTAAACGCGATGGCGAAATAACCCGGGTGCTTAGCCCGATTGACGAACTAGGCCGTCCCGTATCTGGCAGATTGTCGGTGCTACCCGGCAATGCGCGCAGCGTCTTCAAGTTCGATAAACGAATGCGAGGTCACGGCGGTGACGTGCGGGTCACCGGAAGCGCAGCCCACGAGATGGCGAACGTTGGGACTGGTCATTACCAGTATTCGATTGGTGGTGTCGCTGCAGTGTGGGATTTTGCGGCGGCCACCATCATAGTCCGCGAGGCGGGTGGGGATGTTATGGTTCTCGGACCCGACGGGAATTGGCGTATCTTCGAAGGGTGGGCGCAGCCGTATGTCAACGAAGCATCCACGTTCAAGCATTTGCAGGATTGGCGTGGCATCATGCTCGCTGCGCATCCCGATACAATGCGGTTCCTCGCGGAAAACATCCGCTTCCGGCGCCCAAATCCATTAACGAAGATGTGGCGACAACGGCTTGGCCATCGCCGGCAGCATCGAAGACAGGCCTAATCAGTCTCAGACTGTTCCCGCAACTTATGGTTCAACCACCACTCCGCCGAGTCAGCTAACGCCATCCAGCTCGCGTTGATGATGTTCGTCGACGCTCCAACAGTTGACCACACATGGCCTTCAGCCGCAGATTCGATCGACACGCGTACCGATGCCCCAGTGCCCAGCGTTTCGTTCACTACGCGGACCTTGTAGTCAGTCAAGTTGATGCTTTCGACCTCCGGGAATTTATCGGAGATCGCCTTGCGCAAACCACGGTTCAACGCGTCTACAGGGCCGTTACCTTCAGCAGCTTCGAGAAACACGTCTTCGCCGACGCGAATCTTTACCGTCGCTTCGGAAAGCACAGGATGTTCCACACCGTCGTTTCGCCAACCGGTGCCAAACGAGGCCCGGCGTCGATTTTCGACGATCACCATAAAGTCGACGAGTTCGAACGGCGGTTCGTAATTTGCAAGATTCCTCAGTATCACCAGTTCGAGCGAAGCCGACGCGCTTTCATATGCAAATCCCTGTGATTCTTGTTGCTTGATGTGCTCCACAATGCGGCGAGCATCGTCGCGCTCTAACGCGTCTTCTAGCCCCAACTCGCGGATCAATGTCATGACATTCCCGCGGCCGGACAATTCGGAGATTGTGACGCGTGTACCGTTGCCAACAATGCTGGGATCGATGTGTTGGTATGCAGCCGCCGATTTTTCGGTCGCCGCTGCGTGGAGTCCGCCTTTGTGTGTGAAGGCACTCACCCCCACATACGGTTGGAATGGGAATGGGCGCCGGTTTACGATTTCGGAAACCACCTTCGAGAGACTGGTCAACTCAGGCAGTTTCTCGGGTTTGATGGCATCGACGCCCAGTTTGAGATTCAGATTTCCGATCACGCTGATCAGATTCGCGTTACCGGTGCGCTCACCGTAACCGTTGATGCACCCCTGTATCTGCAACGCCCCTGCCCTGAACGCCTCAATCGCCGACGCGACAGCGGTGTCGGTGTCATTGTGCGTGTGAATACCCAATACGGCGTCGTCCGGGAGTTCACTCTTCACCGCGGTCACGATTTCACCAATCTCATGCGGGAGGGTTCCACCGTTTGTGTCGCACAGGACCAACCTCTCGGCGCCGGCGTCGAACGCTGAACGCAGACACCTCACGGCATAGTCCGGATTCTCTTTGAAGCCGTCGAAAAAGTGCTCCGCGTCATAGATGACCCGCCGACCATGAGAATGGAGATACGAGACAGAATCGGAAATCATCGCCAAGTTTTCCTCGACGCTTGTCTCCAAAACAACTCTTACTTGGTATTCCGAGGCTTTGCCAACGATGGTTGTGATCGGAGCATCCGAATCGAGCAACGCCTGCATCGATGCATCATCGGCGCAATCGGCATCAGCGCGACGCGTGTTACCGAACGCCGCTATCTTGGCGTTTCGCAACGGCATGTTCTGGACGCGTTCGAAATATTCGTCGTCTTTCGGCGTGGCCCCTGCGTATCCTCCTTCGACAACGTCAACACCCAACTCATCGAGAAGCCGAGTAATCGCGAGTTTGTCTTCAACCGACAGCGAAATCCCTTCTTGCTGCGCACCGTCGCGAAGCGTCGTGTCGTAAAGCTCGACCATTTTGGTCGCCTGTATCGGTTCGGCGTTAGCCTTGGTGTTTGTTGTTTTGGTTGTCATGGCAACACATCCGTTGCGGGCAAAATAAAACCCGTCCAAGGCAAGGACGGGCAATAAAGTGCGATCGATCGCCGCTGGCTCACGCCCTTACCTCGATGGGACGGGCCAGTCGTTCTCCTAGGAGTCAGGCTCGCGGTACCACCCATCTTGCACAGTCCCACGGCGGGATCTACGCCACTCAATCTTCGCGCAATAACGGTTCGCTACCGTCTGGTTCTAGTCGTTGTCGGCTCAAAATCCGACAATTTTCTTCCAGATGCTACGGAGTGATATCGGTTGTCAACACCTGAAGCCGATGGCGACTCGTGATAGACCGTCTCCGATTGGCGGTGTCGTTTACCGCCGCGCAAAAACATGTTTCAACCGAAAATCGTATATCAGTGGCATGGAGCGCGCAAGAACCGGCTCTGCATTCGATGCCGCGTGGCGGCGTGTTGCTAGAATCTGATTCGACATCGAAAATGGCGGTCCATTAAGTCCGCTCAACCCGACGTCAAGGAGAAGCCCGATTTGGAGCAATCAACTCACCTAGGGATCGTCGACGACCTCCAAGTCTTGACGTACGGCGAGCCAGGGCGACGCACATTCAACGTTACCGTTCAAAGTGAGCGTGGGTCCGCGGTTGTTTGGCTTGAGAAAGAGCAGCTCTACAATATTTCCTTTTCTCTCGGAAACGCTTTGGAACGGATGGACCCTGATGAAGAGATCTCGGACCATACGCTTCCTGATATACCGCCTGACTCCGAGGGCAACGTCGATTTCAAAGCGGCTCGGATAGCGATGCAGTACGATGCCGGTCGGAAGGTTTTCTTGTTCGCAGCGGCTGGCGTCAGCACTGATCAGATCGAGGCGGGTGACGACGACCCTGATCCTGTCATCCTTCAGTTCGGATTTTCTCACCGACAGGGTGTGTTGCTGGCCGAACGTGGGATGGAGATCGTAGCAGCCGGACGTCCGATTTGCGCGTATTGCCACATCGCTGTCGATCAAGGCGAGGATCACAAATGCGAACGGCGCAACGGGCACGATCTAGATGTTGGCTCTATGGTTATTCAACAGATTCGAGAAGAGGAAGAGGAAGATTGACCGCACGAATTTCTCGGCGCACTAAATCCTCTGACGGTCCGTGATGATTCAACCCGACTCGGTCGCCGGGTTGAGTCGGTCAGAGGTCGAACGGCGTCTCGACGAATGGCCGATCACCGGCATCGGACTTCACCCCGGCGGTTCGAACTATGTCTTTGTGGTGCGCCTGGCTGATGGTGACGAGGAGATCTACGGGATTTACAAACCCGCGTCCGGCGAACGTCCCTTGCGCGATTTCCCGTACGGTACGTTGCACCAACGGGAGTGGTCCGCGTATATGGTCGCCGACACGCTGGGATGGCCGGCTGTGCCGCCGACGGTAGTACGCGAAGGACCGCACGGTATCGGCAGCGTGCAGCTTTTCATCGACGCCGATTTCGCGAAACACTACTTCAATTTGCGTGAAGACAGGCTCGACGACTACACGCCGGTGGCGATGTTCGACGTCCTCGTGAACAACGCTGACCGCAAAGGTGGCGCTTGCCTGTTGGATGCCGATGGACGGATATGGGCCGTCGATCACGGACTGACGTTCAATCCAATGGCACGGCGCAGGACCGTGATGTTTGAGTTCAATGGCACGCCTTATCCTGACGATCTTTTGTCTTCAATCGACGAGTTTCAAACTCTGTTGAATCGTCCCGATTCTGAGCTCCGAGGGAAGTTAGATTCGGCTCTCGATGGACACGAAATCGACTCGCTGCTGCGCCGAGCCGAAGACATGGTCAACGATCGTGTGTTCCCGGTGTTAGACCCTGATTGGAATGTGCCGTGGCCGATGATCTGAAGACGTTCAGCGTCAAAGATGCCCGTAAGATTGCGCTCGAAGCTCAGGGTTTCGCCGAGCTGCGCCCAAATCAGGACTGCGTCGGCATCGCCGACATTGACCGTGTAGCAAGTCGATTGAACATCGTCCAGATCGACTCCGTAAACGTCCTTGTTCGGGCCCAGTACATGCCGTTTTTCTCGCGATTGGGTCCGTACCCTCTCGATTTGCTCCATCGGTACGCGTATGAGCAGCGAGAACTTTTCGAATATCCGGTTCACGAAGCCTCGCTGATCCCGATCGAACATGTTCCGATGATCCGCCATCGGATGAAGGAGTGGAAACCATGGCGACTTTGGTCGGAGTTGATGGCGGAGAGACCCGAGATCGTCAATTCGACGAAGGTAGACATCGAAGCGCGCGGTCCGTTGGCGGTCAGCGACATCCAAGATAAGGGGGTGCGTTACGGTCATTGGGCAACGTCCACGGCGAAGCTCGTCTTGGAGACGATGTTCAATCGTGGCGAGTTAGCGATATCGGACCGCATCAACTCCGCTCGTAGGTATGACCTGTTCGAACGTGTGGTACCAGATGCGATTGCTGACGAAGGGGTGTGGACTGCGGAAAAGGCGCATTGCGAGATGATGCAAATTGCGGTCAAGGCTTTAGGAATCGGCACCATGGCGGACTGTGCGGACTACTATCGGATCAAACGCACCGACGCGAAGAACGCGATAGACGCGCTTGTTGAACGCGGCGAGGTTGAACGTGTTCATGTCGAAGGAGTCCGCCACGATATGTTTGTCGCACCTGGCGTTGAGGTGCCTAACGAGGACATCGACGCGCGTGCGATCGTGTCTCCTTTCGATCCGGTGGCGTGGTTCCGGGATCGCCTTGAATGGTTGTTTGACTTCGAATACCGCATTGAGATCTATACGCCTGCCAAAAAGCGCAAGTATGGTTACTACGTTTTGCCGTTTTTGCTCGACGACCGAATTGTCGGCCGTGTCGATCTGAAATCGGATCGTCAGCGACGTGTTCTCCGCGTGCCTGGCGCCTTTGTGGAACCGAATCAAGATGAGGAATATGTGGCGGTGAACCTAGCATTGGAACTGAGCCTGATGGCGCAGTGGCTGGAGCTCGATCGGATCGTTATCGGACGGCGTGGAAACCTGACGACTGCATTGCGAACCGCGGTCAAAGCCCTTTGAACAGACATCGCCGTTCCGAACCTATAATTCGCCTTAATCACGGAATCATGTGGCCACGAGGACTTGGGAGAAATGAGTACGACGACTTCACAGCTGACTGACGAACAGATCGCGGAATACAGGAAAAACGGTTTCATCGGGGTCAACAACGTCTTCTCCATGGAAGAGGTCGAAGAGCTTCGGCGAGTAACCGACGAGTTCGTCCAACAATCCGCAGAGTTGACCGAACACACAGAATTATTCGACCTCGACTTCGCAGCCGGTCACAGCCCTGAAAGCCCGAAGTTGCGAAGGATAACCAGTCCGCACAAGAACCATCCGGTTTACGAGGCGGCGATGCGCAAAGAGGGGTTACTGGACATAATCGAGCTGCTGCTTGGGCCGAACATAAAGCTGCACCATACCAAGTTGAATATGAAGGCTCCGGGTGGCGGTGCGCAGGTCGAGTGGCATACGGATTGGGGTTTCTATCCGGCGACGAATGACGACATTTTGGAGATCGGTCTCACGTTCGACGATATGGAGATCGAGAACGGTTGTTTGATGGGCATTCCGGGTTCGCACAAATGGGACGCGTTGAGCCACCATCAGGACGGTTATTTCATCGGTGCGGTGTCGGAAGCAGATTTTGACAAGGAGACAGCGATCCCGATCCGTATCAATGCTGGTGGCGTGTCCATCCATCACGTGCGTACGCTGCACGGTTCTGCTCCTAACATCTCGGATCGGCCTCGGCGGTTGCTGTTGATGGGTTACCAAGCGGCGGATGCGTGGCCTCTGAAAGGCGTGCCGGACTGGGATGCATGGACGGGTGACATTCTGCGGGGAAAGGCGACGAACCGACCTCGTCTCGAACGGTTGCCAGTGGCGATGCCGTTTCCGGCGCATCCTGCGCCCGCGGGGTCGATATTTGAGCTTCAGGAACAATTGGACAAATCGCACTTCGCGGCCGAACTCGATGCGGCGGGCATTCAGACTCAGCAGCAGCAACAGCAGTAGCGGGTTATGCACAATCTGTCGGGTGGACTTGCGTGGATGGCCGTGATGGGTATGGATGTTGAGTTTGGGGTTCGATGGGGCGTGTCTGTATGTCCACCGCGACGTGGATGTTTGCCGCCGGGCCTTCCCGGGGAAGGTCCGGCGGCGCAGGGTCCTCGGGCCCGTAGGAACTGGCCCTCGCCTAGAGCCTTGGTCCCTGTACAAGGACCTCGGCTCCTTCCCTCTCCATCGCCTCCGCCTTTCGGCGGGAGGGCGACCCCGGAGAAGGGTCAGATGCTGCGCAGAGCGGTGTGCGAGACCGCTAGCAACGTTTACCAGCCGCGGCCCGCGTCGCCAGACCGCGGGCATGGAGTTCGGCGCGGCGCGTGGGTACGCCGTTCGGAGTTCGCCTCCTCCTTGGATCAGCTTTTGGGGCTTCACTCGGGCTGTAGCCTCCCTCCTGCGGCGGACAGGAGTAGACGTCTGTCGGCTCCACGTGCGGTCTCCCGGCCCTTGGCTGGGCATCCCCGCGAAACCCCTCTGCATCTCCCCTTGGAAAGGGGAGAGGAAAAAAGTCTCGCGCCCCCTTCGATTCTCGAAAGGGGCGTTGAGGGGATGCCTGCTGGCTCGCTCTGCGACGCGGGACTGACGCGTCGCGCTCCGGGAACTGGGCCTCCCACGCTTCGGCACGGCCCTCCCGGCCTTGCACCGGACATCCGATCCGATGAGGGACGCCGCCGGAGGAGGCGATGACGCTGGCGACTCGTCGGCGCGGCTTTGGACCGCGTCTTTCTCGTCGACCGTTGCCTTCGCTTGCTCACGTTCGATCCCTGTGGCCGCTTGGGACGGGGGTCTGCACACGTCTGCGCAGCACTGTGTCGATCCGTCGATCTATTTGTTAACATAATACATATGTGGCATGAAAGTCAAGTGTGAATTGGGGTTTTTGGGAATGCGGGTTGGTTGGTGGGCGTTTGAGTCCGTGTTTGGCTGGTAGGCCCCGCCGCCCCGGGCATACCCCGCTCGCTGCGCTCGCGCCCCTTTCGTCCCACGAAAGGGGCGGCAGTGGTTTCGCGACGTTGTGGTGATTGGGGATGTGGTTTTTTGGTTAGCAGGGCGACCACGGGGTTCGGCCCTGCGGGGTGCGGCTAGAAGGCATTTTTGCACAAATGGAACGATCGGGGGAGTCCGTCCGGCACCGCTCCACCCCCTGCATGCCCCTGCGATCTCGCTTCGCTTGCTCGCGTCCCCTTTCGTCCCGAAAGGGGACGGTCGTTCAGCATCGACCATCTGCTTTGTGGTGGTGTTGCGGGCGGGTTTGGTTGGTAGAAGCGCTACCCATTGGCCCCGGTCGCGCCGCCCTCCTTCCTCCCCGGTCACCCTCACCCTAGCCCTCTCCCATCGAGGGAGAAGGGATTTGTTGGCGGATGGGTTTGTTGGCTTTGGTTTGGTGGGTTGGGTTAGCGGGTGGTTTCGACGTATGGGTCGCCGTCGGTTTCGATGACGACTTCGTCAACTTCCCCTTCGTCGCTGATTCGGAATGCCCGGACGATGGGGCGTGTTTTTTCGACGAGCGAAACCAAGATGTAGTATGGCTCGGTCCACCAAGATTCGACGGCGTTGTTGACGTCGGTCTGGGAAGGGTACGCCTGCGTGTGGGTGTGTGAGTGGTATATGGCGACGATTTTTCTTCCTCGCGCTTCGGCCTCGGACTCTACGCGCATCAATTCCAAAGGTGGCATCTCGTATCGCCTCACGGGCTGAGGATGCACGTTTTTGAGCCGGCGCGCCTCTTCCGCCCCGCCGTCGCTGCCGATGAGGACCCCGCAGCATTCCTCTGGGTCTGTCTCGAGAGCATGAGAAATCATGGAGGCCAAAACCGTTTTGGGTATTAGAAACGACATGTCGGCATTTCGCTGTTCGTTGTCAATGTGCTCTGACGCGTAACCTTGCAGATATTGCAACCCGCCATCAATTGGAAGGCATCTCTCCAATGAAAGTATCTAACGTCGAGACGATTCTCTGGGATCCGGGACAAGGAAAGAACTTCCTGTTCGTCAAGATCGAGACCGATGAGGGCATCACTGGATGGGGCGAGGCGTACACGCAGGCCGATCGCGATACCCAAGTAGCAGAGCATGTGAAACAGATCGCGCGATACCTCGAAGGTCGCGATCCATTTCATATCCGGCACTTCTTGCATGTGGTCCACGAGGATTTCGCGACGAAACGAGGTGGGATGGATCTGCACTGTGCGATGAGCGGCATCGAGATTGCGTTATGGGACATCGTGGGCAAGGCCCTCGACAGGCCGATCTACGATCTCCTCGGTGGTCCGGTGCGACCGCGGTTGAAGCTCTATGCGAATGGTTGGTCGGGGGGAGATACCCCGCAAGAGTATGGAGAACGTGCGGCGAGTCTGGTTGCGGAGCGGGGTTTCAAGGCATTGAAGTTCGATCCATTCCCAGGCCCTTGGACCGAATATCCGCCGCGTGGCGCGTTGGAGGAGGCGGTGGAAGTGGTGACTGCGATTCGTGAGGCGGTTGGACCGGAAGTGGAGTTGCTGGTCGAGGTTCATCGTCGTCTCGCGCCGATGAACGCGATCCGAGTTGCCCGCGAGCTGGAGCCGCTGCGACCGTATTGGTTCGAGGAGCCTTGTCCTCCAGACAACATCCCGGCTATCAAGGAAGTCAAAGAGGCGACGACGATCCCTGTGGTGACAGGTGAGGCGCTCTACACTCGTAACGAGTTCCGTGAGGTATGCGAGACGCGTGCCGCGGACATCATCAACCCTGATATCTGCAACACGGGCGGTATTTGGGAACTCACGCAGATAGCCGCGATGGCGGCACCGTTTTACATCGGAGTTTCGCCGCACGGGTGGAATTCGACGAGCGTGGGTTGTGCGGCTGCCATTCAAGCATCGGCTGGGATGCCGAACTTCCTGATCTATGAATACATGGTGGGTGTGGAAGCGGCGTCTCGGGAGGTGACGATCGGGTATCTTGAGCCAGAGGACGGTTACATCGAGATTCCGACGGAGTCTGGATTAGGAATCGATGTGGATGAGGCTGCGTTGAAGGCGCGACCGGCCGTTACGCGGACGAGAGGGAGCGTGCGCACGGTCGAAGATGAGCGGCGGTGGCATTGATCAGCAGATAGTTCGTAGCGATATCGAATCAAAGACGCCCCGCTTTTGGCGGGGCGTCTTTTTGGTTCAGAGGTGTGAAACGGTCGGTTTCGCAGCCTCAACCGGTTTGTTTAGAAATACATTCCGGTCGATGTCGGTGCGTCCGACTTGCGCCGTTTTCGGGGGTTCGGATAGTGCGGAACGCGCGCTACCGAGTCTCCCAAGAGCGTCGCGTGTTGCATCTCACGATCGCCCACAAGCTTCGTGTCGAAGCCGTGGGAAAGCCTCTGAAAAGCTTGGTTTAACGCCTGTCTCAATTCGTCTGCTCCTTTCGCAGTTTGTTTTGTCACGAGCCCTCACTTGAGCACCCATGACTCAATTAAACATCTGCTGGAGCGGCGATGCGACGAATTTCGACGCAATTTTGTTAGATCTAATGGACCCTAGTTTTTCTGTGATTTCGTATTTTTCGACGTAATACGTTGTTGCAAGCCAGTTCCACAACGTATATCATGACTCTAAGCCGATTTGATGTTCTTTTTCATCAATTTACGAATTTCGTAACGCTTAGGCTGTTTTCGAACCCCGACTCCCCAAATGCTACTAGGTTGTGTTTTCCGCGGGTCAACTGGCGGGTTGGAGGTGTTGGACTGTTGAAGCGCTCTGCTTGATTTCTTCCCACTCGAAGAGCTGCGGGATGCCAGCGACGTTTGCCCAACCTTCCTGTTGGTCGTGGCGATGCGGACTGCCTGCGTTTCCCGAAACGCCGAGGGGTACAATCCATCTCCCTGCCGACCAGTTGGCAGGATCGTGGAGGTATCGGTTTACCGGACCGGAACCAGTTCGGAAATTCCACGAAGGCCTCGAACCGGTCGCGAACGGAACGTCGCCGTCTCCTGCGGTACCGACGGGCATCGCGTCAAGAACGTTCGCTGCTTCGGGAAATACGGAAGCGAGAGGATGGATCTGCTTGGTTACGTGAACATCGGACCACGTTACGGCGTCGACGGCTCCGTATTGTTGCACGAGATTCTCAGCGGCCGAGGTAAGTGACTCCACGAGGAACGCATCGACCGATTCCCCCTCTTTTAGGAACTCTTCCCCGCCACCTTGTTCCAGCGCGTTGAAAAACGCGGGTTTGAGTTGGCGTCGCAGATGATCTACCGCATTCAGGTCGGGGTTTGCTTCGAAATCGTTGCGATTTAAGCCGTAACACCGTTCGAGCAGGTTCAATGCGATTACGTCGTTGCATGCGGAGTAGATAACTGCTCCTACCGAATCTGCGCTCATCTTGCCGTCCCATGCGCGCAGAATTTCGAACGCTTTTTTGGTTGAGCCATCTTCGAATTCGCCGGGATCGATGGTCCGTATGCGTTTTGCAAGTTTCAATCCCGGAACCGTTCCGACATCGCCGTGGAACGCGGCCATGTCTTCGACACGAAGTAGGTTACCTTCGGATTTGGCTGATTCGATGTGTTCAATGATCCTGCGGGCACGGTAGTCAGGCCCGAATGAGCCGGTCAAGAAATATGGGTAGTCTTCGCCAACTACACGTTGATTACAGGTCACCGCCCATCCGGTTTCAGGGTTGCGGGATCGCGGCATGTCCGCGTCGGGGATGTAGCCCTGCCATTCGTTTTCGCCGGACCATCCTTCAACGGGACCCCATCCGTTCACAGCCTCGCGGATCGGAATCAGTCCTTTGAGCGCGTATCCAAATTCGCCGTGGATGTCCGCATAGGGGTAGTTGTTCACGCGGTCGGTCCAACGGCTCAAGGCATCCTCGAACTCGTCGGCGTTTTTGCATTTCATGGCGTCGAGAGCAGCATCGATCCATGGCGTCGCTTCGTTCGATCCTGGATCGGCGAGAGCGATGCCCCATCCGTCGTCCACGTTTCCTGAAATGACGGGGCCGTGATGGGTTACAACGACTTCGATAGTCTCGGATCCACCTTCACGGGTATGGAGTTCTTCGGAGCTTGATTCCGCAGGCAACCAAGCACCTTTGAACAGGTATTCGACGCCGCTGTCGGAGCGCCGCAACTGTTCGACAAACAGGTCTTGAGTGTCGACGCCACCGTGCGTCATTCCCCACGCGACGTAGCGGTTGTGGGCAAAGTGCATCACGAGCGGCATCCCGGGAATGGAATGGCCTAAGACGTCGAACTCGTCGGTGCGAACGTGGACCTGGTAGTAGACGTTGGGCACTTCCAGACCTCGGTGGGAGTCGCCGCCGACCATGGGTACGCCCGACTCTGTGAGTTCGCCAGAGACGACCCACCCGTTGGAACCGCCGTCGATTTCACGGAGCGGCGCGGTGGCGTTGACCGCGGCTCTGAGTTCTTCAGCCGCGTGCTCGGCAGGTCCTTGGTAGACGACGCCGGGAGGCACCGTCATGTACATGCCTTGCTGGTATCCGGGGGAAAGCTTTGCGGCTTGCTCCGGTCCGATTTCGGCGGCCAATTTGGCGCGCCAGAGCTTTCCTTGGAACGATCCCTCTGCACTGTTCCGGACCTTGTAGACCAAAATGCAGTGCCAAGGTTCCCATCTTTCGGGCACCGCGCTTAGGAGTTCGTACTCGTGCGGTAGAGGGTCGTCGGAATCGATAACTGCGTTGACGCCATCCGCATAGGCATCGAGGGAGGTCTTGGCGTCGCCGCTGCAGAGTGAATAATCGGCACGGGATACTCGCTCGAAGCTGCGGCGACGCATTAATGCATCCTCGGTGAGCGCCGCTGATCCGATGTACTCGGCAGACTTACCTAGACACCTGAGCCGATCGAAATCCATTTGCCAAAGACGATCTTGCGCGGTAGCGTAACCTTGCGCGAAAAACGCGTCGTACGCGTTGTCGGCGTAAATGTGCGGAATGCTCCATTGGTCGCGGTAGATTGTTGCGCCGGATACGATTTTGGCCGAAGTTATATCGTCGGTGAGGTTGGGTAGGGAGTGTTTTGTCATCGGTTTGATCTAGATTCGGTAGTTCAAGCCACGCATGGCGGGTGGTTTTTCGGTATCCGCAATACTACTTAGAGTTGGTGGCGATTTGCGTGGGTGGGCAGGATTGGGAAGGATGGGGGTGACGGGAAGATATGGTTTGGTTGTTTGGTTGGTACGCCACCGCCCCGCGGCCACCCGGCCCCCTCACCCTAACCCTCTCCCACGGAGGGGAGAGGGGATTTTGGCAGTTGTTTGCTGGCGTTGTCTAGGTTGGAGGTTTTGGTTGCTTGGCTAGCAAGCCCGCCCCTTCCCCGCGCATACCCCGCTCGCTACGCTCGCGCCCCTTTCGTCCCACGAAAGGGGCGGTCAGGCAGTTTGGCGGCGTTGTGGGGAGGGAGGGCATGGCTGTTGGGCTGGTAGGGCGACCACGAGGGTTCGCCCCTACGGGTGTCCTGTTGGCAGCCCGGCCGCGCATACCCCGATCGCTGCGCTCGCGCCCCTTTCGTCCCACGAAAGGGGCATCATTGGTTCGGTTAGCCGAGGATTCTGCCGGCTATGGCATCGCCCATTTCTGAAGTGCCGGTGGCTTGATCTGAGCTGGTTGCTAAATCTGGGGTACGCAATCCGTCGACCAGTACGGACGATACGGCGTCCTCAATGGCGTTGGCTTCATCTTCGAGTGCGAACGAGTAGCGCAACATCATCGCGGTTGACAAGATCGATGCGATTGGGTTGGCTATGCCCTGCCCCGCTATGTCGGGCGCGGAGCCGTGAATGGGCTCGTATAGCGCGCGTTTCCCGGCTCGACGGGGACGCCTGCCGTTCGCGGCGCGAGGGATCGAGGACAACGAGGCCGACGGCAGCATGCCCATCGATCCTCCAATTACCGCGGCTTCGTCAGAAAGGATGTCGCCGAAGGTGTTTTCCGTGACTACGACATCGAATTCTGCGGGATTTGTGACCAATTGCATCGCTGCATTGTCCGCAAGCATGTGTATCAGTTCGACATCCGGGTATTCCACGCCGATCTCGGTCACGACTTCACGCCAAAGGCGACTCGTTTCGAGCACGTTCATCTTGTCGAGCGAGTGCAGACGATTCCGCCTGCCTCGGGCGATTTCGAACCCGACGCGTGCCACGCGGTCGATTTCACGTTCGCGATACGTCAGTGTGTCGACGGCGGAACGTCCCCTCGTGTTGGCCCAACGTTTCTTGGGTTTTCCAAAGTAGAGTCCGCTGGTCAGCTCACGGACGATGACCATGTCGACGCCGTCGAGTCTCTCAGGACGCAGCGGACTGGCGTCGATGAGCTGCGGGTATACCTTTACCGGCCTCAGGTTTGCGAATAGGTCCAGACCCTTCCGCAATGCCAAGATGCCGTCTTCAGGCCGCGTTTCGGCTTGTGGATCGTCCCATTTCGGGCCACCTACCGCACCGAATAGAACTGCGTCGCACCCTTTGACGATATCGAGGGTTTCTTCGGGCAACGGCGTGCCGAATTCGTCGATGGCTCTTCCCCCGCATGCACCCATTACAAATGAAAAGTTGTGATGGTACTTGCGTTCTATAGCGTCGAGGATCTTGACGGATTCCGCGGTGACTTCGGGTCCTATCCCATCACCACCTAGCACTGCGATGCGAATGTCCATTGCGTACGTCTTTCGTTTCGGTTGATTCGGTGTTCAATCAGTAGTAGGAGACACGATCGCGCGCGGAGCTTCCGTGCCGTTCGGTCCCTATGGATCCGCCCGCCTACCAGCGAGCGGTTCTTGCAGTTTCGAATTCGTCGATCGCGTCGTCGAACTGCAATGTGACATCGATGTCGTCCAGACCCTTCAACAGGGAGTTGCGGCGGAACGCATCGAATTCGAAACTGGCATTGAAGCCGAGGTCGTCGCTAACCGTCTGGGTTTGCAAATCGACCGTCACTTTGTAGCCAGTGCCTTTGAGGGCGTTGCCCATTATGTAATCGACTTCGGATTGCGTCAGCACTACGGGTGCCATCCCGTTTTGCATGCAGTTATTGCGAAAAATGTCTGCGAAGCTGGGTGCGATGATTGCCCTGAACCCCATTTCATTCAACGCCCATGGAGCGTGTTCGCGAGATGACCCAGACCCGAAATTCCGACCTGCGATAAGAATCGACGCGCCTTGGTATCGAGCTTCGTTCAAGATGAAATCGGGGTTTGGAACGCGATCTTCCAAGTAACGCCAATCAAAGAACGCGAATTCACCGAAACCGGTTCGTTCGATGCGTTTCAAGAACTGTTTCGGGATTATCTGGTCGGTATCGACGTTAACCCGGTTCAACGGGGCGACTCGCCCTGTCAACTTAGTGAATCTTTCCATATCACCTTCCTGTGCGTGTGACACCGCTCCTATCGACCACGCCGATTCTTTTTCTCTTCCTTCGCGCGTTGTTTTTCTTCTTGTTTCTTGAGTGCTTCCGCCAACGGGTCAGCCGGTGGTGGAGGCGTAACAGTGATCAAACCGATCTTGGAAAACTTCATCTCTTGCCAGTAGTGCAATTGACGCAACATCAATACGGCGACGAGGCCGAGTGCAATAAGCAAAACATCAGACAATATTAGCAGGTCGTTGGCGCTGACCAACTCTTCCAGAGATTGAGCGTTGACGAATCTCGGGACGGTAATGGGGTTGAAAATCCAACTAGCAATCCACAGAATCCACCACAGAAATACGATTGCCCTTACTTTTCCTTGCTTTTTCCAACCGGTAGCGTCCTCGGTGGATACGTCGGGATCGCTGCCTTTGTAGAGCTCCATCATGACTTGACCGGGCCGGAAAAAGTTCAATATGGGAATGAAGTGGTGGAGTACGCCCCACTCCGGGGTGTGTTTCTGGCCTTGCGAATTGAGCGGCAATAGGTTCCTGCTTGCTCGGTGCAGGAGCGAGAGATACGGAAACGCGACGAACACGACCAAGAAGACCGTCAGCAACCAGATCAGCCTCGAACGGTCTTGGCTGCTCTGGAAATCTTCAGCGTAGCTGAAGGCCCGGTCGCAATCCGGGAACTCTAGGCCGTTGGAGGATATGGAGGTCAATATCGCATTGACATTCGTGCAGTCTAGGCCAGACTGCTTGGCGAATTCCAATAGCCGGAAGTAGCTCCACACGGCGGTGCATATTTCAACTGGTTCCGCCTCAGGTGTTGCTAAACCAGTGGTAACCGCTTCATCGTCGGGCACATCCTCCTCAATCGTTTCGACATACTCGCCAAAGTTAGTACATATCGCACCGGAATCTTCAACGAATTGAGAGACCAACAGCGCATCTGTTTCGCCGTCGGGACATTCGTCCGTCGTTCGCCTGCCTGCGAGATAGGCGCACTCGAATTCCTCTCCTCCTTCGCGCTGCGCGAACGTGCGGGCAGGTTCGATCTGCGCGGTCAATTCCGCACTCGGCGGGATAGTGGTGACGCCCTCTTGGACCCATCCTTCGTAGCGACGTGAGTTGCTGCAATCAGTGAATGCGAGCCACACCAATGCGAGGCACCAGATGCCCATGACGATCATGGCCCATTTGAGGTTTTGTTCGTTACTCTCGTAGGTGTACGGTTCGTACCGCGCCTCGCGGATCTCATCGAGGCGGTGTCGACCGGTGATTCTGGAAAAGATCCCAGGTTTGGATTCGTCTCCGTCGCGCCGCACACTTCGGCGTCTGGGCGGAGCGTAGATGCCGCCGGTGGTATCGTCATCGCCGGACCCATTTCCGCTTGGGCGGTCGGAAATCCGTGCTTCGTCACGCAGGTCGGGCCCGCCTCTGCGCCTCGGGCGTCGATAGATCTCTTGTGAACCGCTGTTTTCCGAATCCGACGAATCCGCGTCTGAGGCACGGTTGTCAGAATCGTCGGTTCTTCCTGTCATGACGCGATCGAGCGGGGGCCCGCGGCATTAGTCCCAGTCTCGAACATCGACGAAGTGGCCGGCGATCGCTGCAGCGGCCGCCATTTCAGGGCTGACCAAGTGTGTCCTGCCACCTTTGCCTTGTCGCCCTTCGAAGTTTCGGTTGGATGTTGACGCGCACCGCTCACCTGGCGTCAATATGTCGGGGTTCATCCCGAGGCACATCGAGCAACCAGATTCACGCCATTCGAATCCGGCATCTTTGAAGATTTCGGAGAGGCCTTCCTCCTCGGCGGCCCACTTCGTGAGGGTGGAACCTGGCATGACTTGAGCGCGGACGCTGTCAGCTACGCGTTTGCCCTTGATGATGTCTGCGGCGGCCCGCAGATCTTCGAGCCTCGCGTTGGTGCATGAGCCGATGAAGACGCGATCGAGACGAATGTCTTGCATGGCGGTGCCTGGTGACAAAGCCATGTAATCGAGTGCCCGGTATGCAGACTCTTGGTCCGCGGGATCATCGAAATCGTCGGGGTCAGGTACGGCGCTGGAGACCTTGGCGACTTGGCCTGGGTTTGTGCCCCAACTGATGTATGGTTCGAGTTTCTCGCAATCGATCTCGACGAGCGTGTCGTATTCTGCTCCGTCGTCAGTCGTAGTCGCGCTCCACGTCTCACATGCGGAGTCGAATTCGGCGCCTTGTGGGACGTATTTCCTTCCACGCATCCATTGGAATGTGGTTTCATCAGGTGCGATGAGTCCGGCTCTGGCTCCGCCTTCGATCGTCATGTTGCAGATCGTCATGCGACCTTCCATGTTGAGGGATCGGACGGATTGGCCGGTGTACTCGATGACGTGTCCGGTGCCGCCTGCGGTGCCCATCTGGCCGATCGTGGCGAGGATCATGTCCTTGGCTGAAACTCCGACTGGAAGATCGCCGTTGAAGCGGACTTCCATGGTTTTGGGCTTACGCTGGCGGAGAGTCTGCGTCGCGAGTACGTGTTCGACCTCGGATGTTCCGATGCCGAATGCGAGGGAACCGAAGGCTCCGTGAGTCGAGGTGTGGGAGTCTCCACACACGATGGTCATTCCGGGTTGTGTGTATCCCTGTTCCGGGCCGATGACGTGGACGATGCCTTGGGCGCTCGAGTCGACGTCGTAGAGCGTTACGCCGAAATCCGCGCAGTTCTTTCGAAGCGCTTCGACCTGTTGGCGAGCGATCGGATCACGGATCTCTTCCGCGCGAGTTTCGTCGGTCGGAACGTTGTGGTCTACCGTCGAGATGGTCAGATCGGGCCGCCGCACGGAACGTCCGGTCAACCTCAAACCCTCGAACGCCTGCGGAGAGGTAACCTCGTGGACCAAGTGCAGGTCGATGTAGAGAATTGCTGGTTCTCCTTCCGGTTCCGCAACGAGATGCGAATCCCAGATCTTTTCGAACATCGTCTTCGGCATATTCACCTTCTGTTTATGTTTTTGCGCCTGGCGCACGGCCCGGCACTGCGGCCCGTCAGCCAACGTTTGCTATGACCTTCCACTCAATTGCGTTTTCTGGCGGCGAACCGAACCGGTTTTCGCCTTCGTCCCCTTTGAACAGGACCGGTGTGATCAGCGCCAACACCCAAATCAAGCGTCCGGTGATCTCGATCCACGGTGGTGCTCCATCCCAGAACACTGGCACGAGCCATCCAGCTGAGAAGATGACTATCGGTATCAGCGTCCAGTTGTCGGTTCTACCTATGTCGTGAGTACGGCCAGCGAACGCTCGACCGACTAAGAATAACAACAAAGCGGTGAGGCCAAGGTCGACCCAACGCCCGGTAAATCCGAGTCGATCGAACACAAACTCGGCTAAGAGCGATACCGCGAAGACCAGCAGGATTTCAACGACATAGGTCTTGCGATTGGTTCGCCTATATCGTGTTTCACTTTCGCTCGTAGCGGATCTTCGTCCCAGGAGGTTCATCCGGGTTTCTGCCCTCGGGTCGCGTTAGGCGGATCGGGCGACTGACCATCACACCGTCGCGGTGATCGGTTCGCCTTCAAGTTCGCCGATCATTAGGGCGCGGTTGATTGCGTTTACGTATGCCTTCGCCGATGCAACCACGATATCAGTGTCGGAGCCGCGGCCCGAATACGTCGATCCCTCGTGATCGATCCTGATCGTGACTTCGCCCAAGGCATCGATGCCTTCTGTGACTGAGCTTACCGAGAATTCGGTCAATTCGACATCCATGTCGATGATGGAGTCAATCGCCTTGCAGACAGCGTCGACGGGGCCGGTCCCCTCCGCGGAGGCAGCGCGACCATCGTTGTCGGGTGTCGTCATCGACACGTCGGCCGTGGGCATTTCATCGTTGCCGCATACGACGTGCACTTTGCCCAATTTGTATCTGCGATTAGTGTCGGCGTAACGGTGCTGCTCGCGCATCAGCGCTTCGAGGTCGGCGTCGGTTACTTCGCGTTTGTTGTCGGCCAGGTCTTTGAACGCGACGAATACATCGCTGAGTTCGTCGTCGTTCAGCTGATATCCGAGATCGTTCAATCGGGCGCGCAGGCCTGCCCTGCCGGACAGTTTTCCTAGCACGAGGGTTTCGCCGCGCCATCCTACGTCTTCAGGGCGCATGATCTCGAATGTCGTGCGCTCCTTGAGGTACCCGTCTTGGTGGATTCCGGACGAGTGCCGGAAAGCGTTTTGTCCGACAATCGCCTTGTTGTACTGGACGGGGAACCCGAAAATGCTTGCGATCATCCGGCTCGTAGGGTTGATCTCGCGTATGTTGACGCCTGTGTAAACGCGGTAATGATCTGGCCTCGTCACGAGGGCCATCATTACTTCTTCGAGTGCGGCGTTACCTGCGCGTTCGCCCAGGCCATTGACGCAACCTTCGATTTGGCGAGCGCCGTTTTCGATCGCGGCCAATGAGTTGGCGACGGACATGCCCAAGTCGTTGTGGCAGTGGACGCTTACGACTGCTTTGTCGATGTTGGCGACGTTTTCGAACACGCCATTGATTAACGCGCCGAACTCGACCGGGTTCGAGTAACCGACGGTGTCAGGAACGTTGACGGTTGTGGCTCCGGCGGTGATGGCAGCTTCTAGCATCGCGTAGAGGTACTCAGGCTGCGTGCGCGTCGCGTCCATGGGTGAGAATTCGACGTCGTCCGTGTATCTTTTGGCCTTCGCCACTGCTTCGACCGCCATGTTCATGATGGTCTCTCGGTCGCGGCGCATCTGATGCATCAGGTGGACGTCGGATGAGGAGATGAAGGTGTG
Organism: Dehalococcoidia bacterium; assembly: GCA_965207515.1. GTDB lineage: Bacteria > Chloroflexota > Dehalococcoidia > Lucifugimonadales > Lucifugimonadaceae > Bin127. The sequence goes on from OZ242286.1 coordinate 1,298,301, forward strand.
AATGCGCGGGTTATGGGCGCCTTCGAGCGCTTGAGCGGCAGCTTCGATGTCAGTATTTACTGCGCGCGCCAACGAGCAGATGACGGGGCCCTCCACCTCCTCGGCGATGCGTTTGACGGCTTCGAAGTCGCCGGGCGAGCTGCCTGCGAAACCTGCTTCGATGACGTCGACGTTGAGCCTCGCTAGCTGGTGGGCGATCCGAACCTTTTCGCCAACGGTCAACCCCGCGCCAGCGGATTGCTCACCGTCGCGCAGAGTGGTGTCGAATATGATTACTCGGTCTGCTTTGTTGTCTGTATGTGTTGTCATGGTGTCGCTCCTATGTCCCATCTGATTTAGGGACATTTGAAACGGCTGCGAGAGTGTTGTTTTTTCGCGATCAGGTGGTCGACTCTAGCCAAGGCATCATGGCGCGTAGTTCCTTGCCAACCGCTTCGACCGGGTGTTCGAGGTTTTCTTTTCTCATCTGTTTGAAGCGGTACAAACCCTCGTCGTTTTCGGCGATCCACTCTCGTGCAAAGCGTCCGGATTGGATGTCTTCGAGGACCCTTTGCATGTTTTCCTTGACTGAATCGTCGATGATCTCGGGGCCGCGGCTGTAGTCGCCGTATTCTGCGGTTTCGCTCACGGAGTAGCGCATGTACTCGAGGCCGCCTTGGTAGATCAGGTCTACGATCAGTTTCAGTTCGTGGAGCACCTCGAAGTACGCCGATTCGGGTTGGTATCCAGCTTCGGTGAGGACCTCGTACCCGAGCTTGATGAGTTGGGTCACTCCACCGCATAGGACCGCTTGTTCGCCGAAGAGGTCGGTTTCCGTCTCTTCCTTAAACGTGGTCTCGAGAATGCCGGCGCGTCCGCCCCCGACACCTTTGCCGTAAGCCAGCGCGTTATCTCTGGCATTGCCCGACGCGTCTTGGTCGATCGCGATCAGGCAAGGCACGCCAAGGCCACGCTCAAACACTGCGCGCACGCGGTGTCCGGGTGCTTTCGGTGCGATCATCACGACGTCAACGTCTTCCGGCGGCTTGATCTGACCGTAGAAGATGGTGAAGCCGTGCGCGAACAGGAGAGTTTTGCCAGCCTCGAGATTAGGTTCGACGTCATCCCGGTAAACGCCACCTTGGATCGTGTCTGGGAGGCAGAACGATATCAGGTCGGCGCGTTCCGCGGCTTGGTCGTTGTTCAATACCTCGAGGCCATCCGCTTCGGCTTTTTCGCGGCTGCTGCTTCCTTCGTAGAGTCCGACGACGACGTTGAAGCCGCTGTCTTTCAGATTCAACGCGTGCGCGTGTCCCTGCGAACCGTAGCCAATGACGGCGATGGTTTTGTCGCGCAGCGGCGAGTCGTCGATGTCAGCATCGTAGTAAAGCTTCGGCATTTGGTTGGTTGACCTTCCTAGGTATTGGGTTGTGGGAATTGACCTTAGAGGTTTCCCTTAAACGCTTCCGGAAACACCGGGAGTGACGTGGTATTCGTGGGGCACACCGTTGGCCCATTTTCGGCTGGCTTGGAATTGACCATCCTCTTCGCCTTCGAAAAGGGTACCGCGTAGGACCGCAACGCGGCCCGTCCGCATGACCTCCTTGATGCCGAAACGGTCCATCAATGTGACTAGCGAGTCGATTTTCTCGCGCCCTCCGGTCAGCTCCAGCGTTACGCTGTCGACGCCGATGTCGATGATGTTTGCGCGGAAGACGCGGCTAAGTTCCAAAACTTCAACTCGCGTTTCGGCGGTCGTCCCGACCTTTACGAGGGCGAGTTCGCGCCAGATGTGGTTTTTGTTGGTGATGTCGCGTGCGTCGATCACGTTGACTAGACGCTCCAACTGAGCGGCGCATTGATCGACAACAGATGGCGGGCCTTCAAGTACGAAAGTCAACCGCGACAAGCCGGGCTGTTCTGACCGGCCCACCGCGAGGCTGGCGATGTTGAGTCCGCGGCGGCGGCAAAGACCCGCGATACGCGCGAGGACGCCGGGGCGGTCTTCCACCAGTGCGGTAACGGTACGTGCTTCGAACTTGGATTCCGTAGTCATCTTTAAACTCTCGTATCCTCCATCAGATCTTTGATGCTGCCTCCCGCGGGGATCATCGGATATACGTGTTCGACTTTTTCTATGACGAAGTCAACAATTACAGGGCCAGGATGGGCGTTGGCTTCTTCGATGGCGGATTCGACGTCATCGATTTCCTCGACCCTCATGCCTTTCATGTCGAAAGCTTCAGCCAGTTTCACAAAGTCCGGGTTCGCGGTGTACGACTCGGCTTGATAATCGCCCATGTAGAAGAGTTCCTGCCATTGGGTGATCATGCCGAGGTGGTTGTTGTTCAGAATGGCGTATTTGACTGGCAACCTGTTCTCGACTGCAGTGGCCAACTCCATCATCGTCATTTGAAAACCGCCATCGCCGCATATGGACCACACGAGCGCGTCGGGTGACGCGAACTGAGCCCCGATTGCCGATGGAACTTCGTAGCCCATCGTGCCAAGTCCGCCGGAGCACAGCCACGAGTTTGGCTGCGTGAATTTGTAGTGTTGGGCGGCCCACATTTGGTGCTGACCTACGCCGGTGCAGATTATGGCGTTGCCGTTGGTGACGTTCGACAAACCGCGAACGACATGCTGACCGGAGAGGTTGCCTGTCTCCGGAATGTGCAACGACGGATGATCGGCTTTCAGTTGCGCGATGTGGTGCGTCCATTCACGTCGCGATCTGCGTTCCGTTTTCGGCATCATCTGCGACAAGACATGCTTAAGGTTGCCGATCACGTGCGAGTCGACGATTACTGATTTGTTGATTTCAGCAGGATCGATATCGATATGAATCTTTTTCGATCTCGTTGCGAATTCGCTTACGTTGCCGACGATGCGATCGTCGAAACGGCTACCCGCGGCGATGATGAGGTCGGAGTCGTCAAGAGCGAGGCTGGCGTATGCCTCGCCGTGCATACCCGGGAATCCGACATGCAGCGGATGGTCTTCAGGAAAACCGGAAATGCCCAGCAGTGTGGTTACGACAGGGATTTGGGCTTTTTCGGCCAGTTCTTTCAACTCATCGAAGGCTCGGGATATGATCACCCCGTGTCCGGCGAGGAACACCGGGCGTTCAGCTTCGTTGATGAGTTCGACGGCGGCATCGATCTGAGCATCGGGTGCTGTGGTTGGAATGCGGTAGCCGGGAAGATTGATCTCACGATCTCTTTCGTAGTCGTAGGTCCCCTCTTCCTGCATGACATCTTTGGGGAGGTCGATCAGCACAGGACCAGGGCGGCCAGTGCGAGCGATATGAAACGCTTCGTGGATCGTGGGTCCGATGTCTTCGACTCGCGTGACGAGGTAGTTGTGTTTGGTGACTGGAAGCGTCGCGCCGGTGATGTCTGTTTCCTGGAACGCGTCGGTTCCGATCGCCGCTCTTCCGACCTGACCTGTTATCGCAACGATGGGAACGGAGTCCATCATCGCGGTGGCGAGTCCCGTGATGAGGTTCGTAGCACCGGGTCCCGAGGTGGCAATCGCAACGCCGACTTTGCCGGATGCCCGCGCGTAACCGTCGGCGGCGTGCGCGGCCCCTTGCTCGTGCCTGACGAGCACATGGCGCAGTTGCGGATACCTACTCAGAACGCCGTAAAGCGGTAGGATCGCTCCGCCCGGCAACCCGAATACGATGTCGACGCCCTCGTTGAGCAACGCCTCGCAAACTATGTCGCCGCCTGTCAGTTTTTTTCCCATGTCGAGTATTACGTCTTTCGGCACCTATTTCTTTGATTCCGCCAGAATTCGCACAAAATAAAAATCCTCGTCCCAACACTGAAAGGACGAGGATCAGCCCGCGGTACCACCTTTATTGGTTGAGTTTCAGACGCTGGTCATGATTCTCAACCCGCTTGATTTACGACTTTTAACGAAGCCGACCCGCGTAACCCTATGAATCCCACTATCCGGCTCTGGGCAGTTGGGAGGTTCAGGTTACGAGCTCCCGGGCGAGTTCCCACGGACGATGCGCATCTTTTTCAGCGACCAGATGCTCTCTTTTGCTATCGGGACCGCGGTACTATTCCCGTTCGTAGCATTAGCATTTGCTAGTGTGCATGTCAATTATGCCACACTCGACGGAATCCGCAAAACCTACTAGCGAGCAACTCACACAGATATGCAGATCCGGACTATCACTCGCAAATACGCACCTGATTTGCTCGAAATCCTCCGAATCGCCGGACCTCACGGACATCGAGAGTGGCCCATTTCAGACGTAGTCTCGCTGCTAGCCACGCTGGATAACCCTCGGCTGGACCCTGACTTGGGTAGATGGTCGATGGCGTTTCAAGATGGTGATGCAGTGGGTTACTCACTCGTGGAACCAGAGCTCAACATCGGTCGAATCTTGGTGGGTTTGGCAGGCGCCGACGATGGCCCGGACGTACTTAAAGGACTGCTCGCGGATGGTATTGAACGTGCTACCCATTTGGCCGATCTACATCGTTTCGAGATCCATGTCGCGGTGCGAGATAATGAGCCCGCGATCATCAGCGACATTCTCAATTCGGCCGATTTCGAGGTGGTTCGCATCGTATTGAAGATGCGCGTCGACGCCGGGATGCTCGCACTGCGGCATTCGACCGTTCCGCGCGGTTCGACATTACGGGAAGCGGATATGTTGAATGAAGCGGAAGCCAAGGCAGTGACCGACCTTCACAACGCCTGTTTCGTGGACAGCTGGGGATTTTCACCCAACACTGTCGACGAGATCGTCGGACGCGCCGCGATCGACTCCGATAGGAATGGCTTCGCCCCGATCCTGATCGTGGAGAGCGAGGAGACTGGCGCGCTCGAAGCGTATATCTGGATCACGTTGAATGACGGAGACGGGCGTGTTGAAATGGTCGGAGTCTCGCCTGCTCTGCGCGGCGCTGGTTTGGGCTGGACCATTTTCAACGCCGGCGCCGAACGGTTGACATCGAATGGGGCGACGAAGCTGGTGTTGGACGTGGATTCCGAAAATCCGCCGGCTCGACGCATTTACGAATCCGTCGGTTATCGTACTTACGCGCAGGTCAGATATTTCGGGCTCGAAATCGCGAAGGATTAGGCTCGGGAGCCCAAGGCACGGTCGAGATTGAATGCGGCCGAGATCAAGGCCAGGTGTGTGAAGGCTTGTGGGAAATTGCCTAGATGTTCGCCTTTGGGTCCGATCTCCTCGGAGTAGAGTCCCAAATGATTCGCGTAACCGAGCATGTGCTCGAACATCATTCGAGCCTCTTCCAACCGCGCCGGTTCGGATCGCCCCGCGCGGGTCAACGCTTCAACGAGCCAGAAGGTACACATGTTGAACGTGCCCTCTTCGCCCTCTAACCCGTCGGCGGTTTCGTTGAGGTTGTACCGATAAACAAGGTTGGAATAGACGAGTCCGCCGTTTGCAGGTGATTTTTGGATCGCATCGAGCGTCTTGAGCATCCTCGGGTCCGAGGGGGACATGAAAAAGACCATCGGCATGATCAGATTCGAGGCGTCGAGCGCGTCTCGTCCATATGCCTGAGTGAATGCCTGTGCGTTCTCGCTCCAGCCGTTTTCGATTATCTGCTCGTAGATCGCGTCGCGCTCCTTCACCCATCTGTCGGTGTCGCTTGGGAACGAGCGTTTGGCTGCGAGGCGGATCGCCCTGTCGATTGCGACCCAGCACATCAGTTTTGAATAGACGAAGTGGGCGCGCCCGCCACGAACTTCCCATATTCCCTCGTCAGCTCGGTGCCAGTTGTCGCAGACCCAGTTGATCATCTTTCGTAGATGAGACCAGAAATCGTAAGAAATCGGAGTTTGGTACTTGTTCGACAAGTAGACGGCGTCCATCAATTCGCCATAAATGTCGAGTTGCAGCTGATCCGCCGCTCCGTTACCGACACGCACCGGTTTTGAATCCATGTAACCCGATAAATGCTCGAGTGTGTACTCCTCGAGGTCATGGCTGCCGTCGATGCCGTACATGATTTTGAGCGTGCCGTCTGCTTCGCTTTCCGCGCACCGGTCCTGCAACCAGTCCATGAATCGGCCTGCTTCCTCGGTCAAACCGATCCGCAACAGACCGTAGACGCTGAAGGCAGCATCTCGAATCCATGTGTAACGGTAGTCCCAATTACGGACTCCACCCAAGTGTTCAGGGAGGCTGGTGGTCGGAGCGGCCACAAACGCGCCGGTGGGTTCGTACGTCAGCAGTTTGAGGACGAGGGCCGAACGGTGGACCATCTCCCGCCAACGTCCCGTGTAAGTGCACTTATTGATCCAGCGACGCCAATAGCTAACAGTTTCGTCAAATAGCAGTTCGATCCGTTCGGCGTCGAATTTGTCGGCTTCTTCGACGTGTTCGACTGCGTCAATCACGACGTATTCGGTGTGTCCCTCGCGGATCTCGAAATCGACCTTTACGGCGTTGTCAATGATTTCAGGCTGGATCGTGCTCCAGTATTCGAGCGCGATGTCAGGTGAAATGAAGCGGACGTTATCGCCGACGTATACCGCGAAGTGACCGTCGCGACCGTAATTGAAGCTTGGGGAGCAGTCGATGCTCATGTGCAAGTTGCCGCGGATGCCTGTGATCCGACGAATGAGGACGTGGTCGGCGTCGCCCGCGAATCGTGTGCGAACCGGCATGAAATCGACGACTTGGGCAACTCCTTCATCCGACGTGAAATGCGTCACCAGAACGTTCGTCTCAGGTAAGTAGTATTGCGTCGATCGGACATCGTCATAGGTTGGACGCAACGAGAAATGCCCACCATTTTCTTCGTCCAAGATCGACCCGAAAATCGATGGCGAATCGAATTGGGGCGCGCAAAACCAATCGATCGTGCCGTCAATGCCGACTAAGGCGGCGGTGTAAAGATCACCGATGATCCCATGATCTTCGATACGCAGGTACACGATTTCGCTCCAAAACCCGTTAAGGCTAAGTGTTGATTTGAACGAAGATTATCGCAGAGGAACGCCCGTCAAGTTTAGTGAAGAAACGCGTTCGTAAACCTCACACAAGTTTGAGACCGTCGATTCCCAGCTGAGTGTTTCCGCATGCGCTCTCGCCGCTTTTGACATGCGGTTTCGCAGTTCGTCGCTTTCGATCATCTCTGCGATACTGTCCGCGTACTCCTCGGGGTCGCGATCTTGAATCAGGTATCCCGTTTCGCCGTGTACGACTATAGACCGCAACCCATCTACATCCGCGGCCACCGCTGGTGTACCGCACGCTGCAGCCTCCAACACGGCAAGACCGAACGTTTCGTGGAACGATGGTGCGACGATGCACGTTGCTGCGGAGTAAACGTTCACGAGGTCCGATTGGGGCAAAACGCCGGGCATCTTGACTCGATCAGCTAGTCGCATCTCTGAGATCCGACCCAGTACACGCCTGAACTCGTCGGCGGATCCGCCTCCAACGATTTGTAGCTCCGCGTCGATGCCGCGTTTGATCAAGACATTGAACGCCTCGACCAACAGATCTACGCCCTTTAACGCGTCGAGCCTTCCCACGTATAGGACTCTTTTGGGTTGCAGTTCTTCGGACACCGTTGCGGTGTTGCGAAAGAGGTTGGTATCTACACCCGGCGATACGACGGCGATGCTGTCGTTCGCTATCCCCATCTCGGAAACATGAAACTCGGCTTCGCCTTCGGTCCAAGTCACAACCAGGTCGGCGTCGCGAGCCACACGAAGTTCTTCGGTGAAACGGATTTCTGGTTCGTCCTCATCGGGCCAGACGCGTTTCTTGATTGCTGCGAGGGTATGAAAACTGGTTACGTGAGGTATCGACCAAGTGCGCGCGAGTTCGCAACCGACGACGCCTGAGAGCCAGTAATGAGAAACCAACAGATCGAACACTTGCTGGTGATTCGCAGCGTCTTCGACGACCGCTGCTGCGAATTCCGCTAGCAACTCGGCGATTTCAGATTTCGGCGTATCGATTTCACCGACGGGGAGGTGAATGAGATCGTAAGACATCGGATTGCTGTCGATGGCACCGGCATGAACGCGTGAATAGACTGTGATTTCGTGACCGAGGCGGGCCATTCGTTCGTAAACCTCGTCGACATAGACGTTCATTCCTCCGGCGTCGGTTCCGCCGGGTTGGATGCATGGGCATCCGTGAACGCTGATCACCGCGATGCGCATTTTGAATCATTCGCAGTCATTAGGTGGCGCAACGTCGTTGCGATGGGAGACTTAGCCTCGTTTATCGAGGCGAACGGTGAATATGCGACGATCGACTGCACCGAGGTGGTATTTGTAACGTTCATCGCCTCGCATGAAGTCGTAAATCTTGATTCCCTCGTCAATCGACGCCAGTATGTTTATCGCGTGATTCAACAGGCCCACCGCTAACCACGAGCGCTCGGGTACGTAGCCGCTGTTGTAAAGGTATTTCGTGCTGCCGACTTTGAACGCGAGCGACGTGGCTACGCTCTCCCCATTCAGGTTCAAAAAGTAAAGGCGCGTGACGTCCATCTCAGCCAACTTCACGGCGATTTCTCTGAAGAATCGCTCGCGTTCGTCGGTCATGAATTCCAGCTTGTCTATTGAACTGCCGCGATGCAGTTCGATGAAATCTCCCATGCGGTCAGATACATCGTCGGGACTCTTCAGTTCGATCTGTTCGATTTCACCGGCGTTGTGGAGTCTGCGAAGTTTGCGGCGAAGTTCGTGACGATGTTTTTTGGTCAACGATGAGAAGTACGCGTCAACACTTGAAGGCAGCGTGATCCTCGGAGCGACGCCTTCATCCCAAATGTGCAATTCCCAGCCGATTTCGGCGGCTACATCTCTGACGGCGTGGAAAGTTTGTGAATCTTCCGGCAACGACTCGAGCACGAGAGCGTTTATTTCAGGGTCGTCAAATAGCGATTGAAGAAGGTACTTGACGTCTTCGGTCTGCAACTCGTCGTCGTGCTTGAAGCCGAGGTAGTCAACTAGATCTGTGCCGCCGAGGAATGTGCAAACGCCTTCATCGTGACCTGAATCCAATTTCAAGGGTGCGATTAGCGATGCGGAGCCGTTGGGCCGAACCGACGCCCGCAACATCAACCGAGAATCCGCCCCGAAGTGTTCCCACCAGATCTCATTCCACTCGAGCGAATCGAACGCCGAGCTCGTAGGCATCGAATCGTATATCCGTCGCCAGTCGGTGGCTAAGTCCTCGAACGATGGAGAGACAATCTTGGTTTTCGCCGAATTTGCCATGGCACTCGTCAGTCGCCATCCTTGCCCAGCAACGCCGCAACGCTATCGACGTCAGGTTCGACGTATTCGAGTTCCACTAATGCGTGGTTTTCAACAGTTGTGGGATCTTTGAGGCCCATGCCGGTCAAAATACAGACCACGGTGTGGTCCTTAAGTTCCTCACCATCTTCAGCTAGCTTCAAAACACCCGCGACGGATGCTGCGGATGCAGGTTCGCAGAAAATACCTTCTTCCCTCGCCAATCTGATGTAGGCTTCGATGATTTCGCCATCGGTGACGGCGTCGATGTCGCCCCCGGATTCGTCGCGTGCGTTTACGGCGTGCTCCCAACTCGCAGGATTGCCGATTCGTATCGCACTGGCGATGGTCTGCGGTTCTTCAATTGGCTCGCCACGAACGATCGGCGCTGCGTTTGCCGCCTGAAACCCCATCATGCGCGGCAGTTTGCTGATCCGTTCGTTGATTCGATATTCGTTGAAACCTCGCCAATATGCGGTGATGTTCCCGGCGTTGCCGACCGGAATGCAGATCATGTCTGGCGAGTCGCCCAACGCATCCGAAATTTCAAACGACGCGGTTTTTTGTCCTTCCAAACGGTGAGGGTTCAGTGAGTTGACTAACTCGATGCCTAGTTCGGTGGCTAGATCGCGCACCATAGTCAACGCTTCATCGAAGTTGCCGTCGACCGCCATGATGCGTGCGCCGTATGCCATAGCCTGCGCCAGCTTGCCCAGCGCTATCTCACCAGACGGCACGAATACGAAGGCTTGCAGGTTGTAGCGTGCGCTGTATGCCGCGGCCGAAGCGCTCGTATTGCCGGTCGAGGCGCAGATTACTCGCTTGCGCCCAGCCTCCAACGCCTTTGAGATCGCCATCACCATGCCGCGATCTTTGAATGAACCCGTCGGATTGCAACCTTCGAGCTTGAAGTAGAGATTCTCGCAACCGATTGACGGTCCGATGTTCCGAGATTTCACGAGCGGCGTGTTACCCTCGCCCATCGTGATCAGGGGAGTGTCGGCACCAACCGGAAGAAACTCTCTGTAGCGTTCGATGACGCCGATTGTGCCGTTCAACGGGATCCTTTCAATCGCGGCCCGGCGTCGTCCGGACTCAAAACGTGTCCGCTAGACGACGTTGTAATCTTCGACCCGGATCAGGTTCTCAAGTGATTCAACAACATCCAATTGTCGCAGAAGCGTGGCCGCTTCTTGCATATTAGCTTCGCGCGCCGGGTGGGTCATGATCACGAGGTCTGCCAATCCGCGTTCGTCGTCGGAGTCGAATTGGAGCACCGACGCGATGCTGATTTGACCGTCGCCGAATACGTTTGCGATTTTGGCCAATACGCCAAACCTGTCGAGAACCGACAGCCGGACGTAGTAACGGACATGGAGATCGTCCATTCCCACCACGCCGGGGGGAGATCCAGGCGATTGTGAAATGTCTGAGCTTGGAACCGAAGAGCCGCCGGCGAGTAGACCTTTTGCTACCCGCAAGACATCGCCTATCACTGCGCTCGCGGTGGGTCCCGCACCTGCGCCTCTACCTTGTAACCACAGTGGTCCGAGGAGATCTCCGTTCAACTCTACGGCGTTCAGCACCCCGTTGACTTTGGCCATGGGCACGTCGACTGGCACCAACGCGGGGTGAACTCGGCACCGCACGCCGTCGTCGCCTGATCGTGCGATCGCCAGCAACTTGATGGTGAAGCCGAGTGCACCGGCGTAGCGAAGATCTTTCGCACCGATTTGACGGATGCCTTCGCGGTAGATCGCGTCTGGATGTGCGGAAGCGCCGAACGCCAATCGCGCCAGGATCGAGAGTTTGTAGACGGCGTCGTGGGCATCGACATCCGCGGTTGGGTCCGCTTCCGCGTAGCCGAGTTCTTGTGCTTCGGCTAAAGCATCTTCAAAGGAAGTACCCGACTCCTCCATTGAAGAGAGGATGTAATTCGTTGTTCCGTTGATGATGGCCCGGATACTTTCGATTCGATTCGCGCTGAGGCTGTCTTGTATCACCGCCAAAACGGGGATGCCGCCGCCTACACTCGCTTCGAATGACAACGTGACGCCGTTGTCTGAAGCCAGTCCTAACAACTCGTCGCCATGTTTGGCGAGGGCTTCTTTGTTGGCGGTGACTACATGCTTACCGGCATTCAGAGCCGCGGCCATGTAGGAGCGCGCCGGCTCTTCGCCGCCCATCACCTCGACGACGATCCGATTGCGCCCATCGCTGAGCACTTCTTCGGGGTCCGTGGTTATCAGACCTTGCGGTACGCCGTCGCGTATTTTGGTAGTGTCGCGGACCAAGATCCCGTTGAGCGATAAAGAACCGTTGGCAGAATCGTCGGGTTTGAGGATGACGCGGGCGACTTCAGACCCGACAACGCCGGCGCCCAACAATCCGATGCCTGTCATTTCCGAGGCGCTGTCGCCTAGATCCCGGTCAATGGCCATCGCCTATCGTCCGAGCGCAGAGTCAAGGTCTTGCAGCGACGCGAATTGCGATTCCGGAGTTGCGGTCGGGACGATCGCATTCAGCCTGACCTGGCGGTTGATCCAATCGTAGACTTCGCTGTTGAGCGATACCGAAGTGTTGAAGTCTTGGCGATGCTCGTTGATGAAACGATCGACGGCCAGGTTTGCGAGGATATCGAAATGATCATCGGCTATCTCGCGGGCTTCAGTGAAATCGGACACGATATGTGCCGTCCACTGTTGCGTGTTGTCGTCGTAACGGCCGCCGCTCAGTCGCTTCAATGGCAGTATGCGCTCGCCTTTTGAACCGTCTTCGTTGGCGTGGTGCCCGAATAGCACCGAGTCGAGTTCTGTTCTGACGCCTTGCGGCAACCATCCGATGTAACCGCCCGTTCTTTGGACGTTTGGGTCCTCGGAATGTTCCAAAACTACCGCGCCAACATCGCGACCTGATGCCAAGTCTCTTTCAATGCGATTTATAGTGCCTTGACTGACGTCTAGCAGGACGATTTGGTATACCTCGGCGTGAGGTTGGATTCGCGACATGTTGCTCGCCACCTCGCTACGCAGGCGGTCTTTGAACATGCCTTTGCGGATGAAATCTCGATAGACTTCCTCGTCCAATCCAACACGGTTCAAGAACTGTTTCTTGGCCTCTTCAACGTTAGTCCGGTACTCCTGCAAAGAAGCGTCGCCTGTTGTGTCAGCGACGAAACCGAGCAACGATTCGAGCTGGGCGTCGACCTCGTGCTGCTCCACCGTGATGCCGTACCTTGGAGCCAATAGGTAAGCCAACTCGTTAGATTGGAGCGTTTGCATGGCTTCAAAAGCCGACGTTCCTAACTCAAAAGGCACACCCAGATCTTCGCTCAAGCGCTGGAAGAATCTGATGTAGTTGACGATGTCTCCGCGGCTGTAGACCTTATCCTCGACTTGGACCGCGATCTCGGTCGGGGGCACGACGTACAAGCGATAAAAACCGTATGCAGGGATTGCCATCACGAGGATTACGAAAATGATCGCGCCGATCACAAACGGCCGATTCCGAAGTGCGGCGCGTTCCCGGCGACGCATCAATTCGAATCGCGAAACGCCGCGTCGATTTGTGATACTTCGTTGACCGGCCAAATAACCGCCCAACGGTGCGTTGGAAAAGGTGCTTCGTTCTTGCTCGTTAGCCATCTTGTGCGGTATCCGCAGCGGGTGACAATCGTCCCCCGTCAAGCACTCGCAATTCTAAGTGCCCATGCACCAGCTCGCGTCGGCGAGAGCTTGAGCGTCGCGCCGACTGATACGATCAATCTTCGCTTTCAGCCTGATCCGTCTCTTCTGCGGCAGATTCGTCGGACTGCTGTTCGGCGGCAGGTTCAGCTGTATCGGCCTCGGACTGAGAAACGACGTTTTCGGGCGTTTCGGTTTTCTCATCCGACCCATCGGCTTGTTCAGCAGACTCATCAACGTTTTGCGCTGGCGCATCCGTTTGTACCGATCCAGTCACATACAAATGGTTCGGAGCTATCGGAATCAACGCGAGATGTTGTGCGCGTTTGATCGCTCGGGCCAACCTGCGTTGGTTCTTGGCGGTAACGCCAACTCGTTGCCCGGAAACCAACTTGCCGCGCTCACTGACGAAACGACGCATCAGTTGGACGTCCTTGTAGTCGATCTCCTCAGCCTTTAGGACGTTCCTGCCGCGTCGCCTGCGTCCCATGCCGCCACCCGGGCGGCGAGGTCCAGCCGACTGTCTTGTTCTCGAACCAGTTGTCATCGTTGCTCCGTGCTAGTCGTTCCGATCATGCTTTCATGTAGCCAATTGTGGATTATGCCGTTAGCGTTGTTCGGTTCTCACCAAGGCAGTTCTTCGAGATCTTCGCCTTCGGCTGCTTGGTCGAAGCCGCTGTCGCCGCCGTATCCTGATCCGGGCGTGGCGGGCGGCGAACCTTGCTGCGATTGACCTCCGCCCGGCGCCTGCTGCGTTTCAGGCGGCGGCGGGTAGGCACCGTAACCACCTTCACCGCCTTCGTCGCGACCAGCGAGGTTGATGACGCGAAACGCGTTGACGTCCAAACTGGTTCGTGACAAACCAGCTTGGGTCGTGTACTCGCGGCTCGAAAGTCGCCCTTCCACGAAAACTCGCGACCCTCGTCGAATGCTGTTGGCGACACTTTCGGCCTGTTGTCCCCACGATGAAACGTTGAACCACTCAGTCTCTTCGCGCCATTCGCCGTTGACTTGGTAATTACGGTTTACAGCCATGCTGAAGCTCGCGACGGCTCTGCCGCTAGCCGTGTAACGCAGTTCCGCGTCGCGGCCTGCGTTGCCGATAAGCAGTATGAGATTAAGACTCATCGGAAGTTACCAAGGGAGGTTTTCGAGATCGTTTGGGGCATCGTATTCTGACGACTCCTGCGCCGCTGCCGCAGTCGATGCATATTCGGAAGCGGCGTGACCGTTGGAACGGCGGCCGTTTGTGTACGGTTCAGTTCGTTGATCTTCCCCTTTTCGCTGGGGATAACCGGTATTTTGATCTTCGGATGACGTTTCTCGGGGAGTTAGCACGATGACTCGATTAGCGTTCACGTCCAAACTCGTCCTCGGCTCGCCATTGCCGGCGGTGTACTCACGGGTTGAGAGGCGTCCGTCGACGAACACTTTGCTACCCCTCTTGACGCGTTCAGCCACGAATTCGGCACGCTGTTCCCAAGCGGAGACGTTGAACCATTCGGTATCTTCGCGCAACTCGTCACGCGATTGATATCGACGCGTGACGGCCATACTGAAATTCGCCACTGCTGCGCCGTTTTGAGTGTATCTTAACTCGGCGTCTCGACCTGCATTGCCGATAAGAAGTATCTGATTAAGTGACATTAGGAATTTTCACCTTCCATGTTTTACCTCGCGTGCCGTCAAGTTCGCGACAGCACATCGGCGCGAGGTTATGGCAAGGTGTTCACTTCCTCACGATTAAATGGCGAATTATCTGGCGATCAGCATTACAAGCTTGTTCGAGCTCAGGGGTTCGGGATGCGTCTAGCTTGAATTGCGCTTCTACGTAGTAGCCTTCGGTATTTTTCTCGATCGGGTAAGCTAGACTGCGCTTGCCCCACGGATTGACCTCGTTCACTTCTCCACCCAGCGATCCGACTAGCGTGCGAACTCGGTCGACGGACTCGTCGCCTTCCTTCGCGCCGGCTCCGCCGCCTAAAATCCACACGATTTCGTAGTCTCTCAATTGCAACCTGCTCGGTGATATGTAAACGCGTGATTATCCGCACGAATAGCGCGGATTCGATGCCTTCCGATTATACATTCGGCGAAGTTACGGCCGATGAGAACGTATCGTCTTCGGCGACGTCAAAGGACTACGAATCGATGCCTGGGACAGCGAAATCAGACGCGAATTCCTTGACCTTTTCGGCTTGGGTTCGCTGCTGCGCAGATCCGTCCTCAACGCGCAGAGATTCGACTATCAACTCGGCGACCGTCTCCATATCTTGCGGCGACATGCCTCGTGATGTGACTGCGGGTACGCCGACGCGGACACCACTGGTGACACGAGGAGGGTTTGGGTCAAAGGGGACCATGTTTTTATTCGCCACGATGCCCACGCTTCGCATCTTCGTCTCGGCTTCCACACCGGTGACGCCCACACCACGCATGTCGACGAGCATCAGATGGTTGTCGGTACCGCCAGAGACTATTCGCATTCCAGATGCTGCTAGGGCCTCTGCTAGCGCCGCCGCGTTGCTCACAATGTTTCGAGCGTACTGCTTGAAGCCGTCGGATAGAGCCTCTTTGTAGGCGACCGCTTTCGCGGCGATGGTGTGCCCCATGGGACCGCCCTGCATGCGAGGAAAGACCGCTGAATCGTACTTCCGTGCCCATTCCTTGGTGGTTAGCGCCATCGCACCTCTGGGTCCGCGCAACGTCTTGTGCGTGGTGCTGGTTACGATGGCGGCGTGGGGTACGGGTGATGGATGCACTCCGGCGGCAATGAGACCTGCGATGTGGGCCATGTCGGCGAGGTGTATCGCGCCGATGTTGTCCGCGATCTTGCCGAAGCGCTCGAAATCGATGGTCCGCGAGTAGGCTGAGTAACCGGACACTATGATCTTCGGCCGTAGTTCGTTGGCCATGCGTTCGACAGCGTCGTAGTCGATGATCTCGGAAGCTTCATCAAGGCCGTAGTGGACAAAGTCGTAGATCCGGCCGGAAAAGTTGACGGGCGAGCCGTGCGTGAGGTGGCCTCCATGGTCGAGCGACATTCCCATCACGCGATCGCCCGGTTCGAGTGCCGCGAAGTATGCGGCCATGTTTGCTTGAGATCCGCTGTGTGGCTGGACGTTTACGTGCTCCGCGCCGGGGAACAGCTCTTTAGCCCGCTCAATCGCTAACGATTCAGCGGCGTCGACGTTTTCGGTGCCAGCATAGTAACGACGTCCTGGGTAGCCTTCCGCGTATTTGTTGGTCAGGACAGATCCTGTGGCTTCCAAGACGGCGCGGCTGGCGTAGTTCTCTGAAGCGATTAAGACGATCTCTTCGCGGAGTCGGCGCTCTTCAGCGGCGATGATCTCAGCGATAGCGGGGTCTTTGGAACGGAGATTCAAGGATAGTGCCTCGGTAGTCGGCGATGTCTGGATTCGAGTCTATTCGGCGCGTGGATACACAGGCGTACCTGAGTACCATGAAATCGATGCGCGCCGTGCGGCGTTGCCGATGCAGATGATTCATTGCTGGAAGGCCATTGGTGGCGAAATTGGAGCAGTTCGACGAGATACCGGAACGCGCGATGGTGGTGTGCGCGCACCCTGACGATGCCGAGATCGGCGCTGGGGGGAGCACCGCGCGATGGGCTGACGCGGGATGCGAGATCTCGTACGTCGTTTGCACAACAGGCAGCAGCGGCAGCAACGATGAAGATATGACGTCGGATCGCATTGTGGACATCAGGCGCAAGGAGCAGGAGGAAGCGGCTGCGGTAATCGGGGTAAAAAATCTTGTGATGCTTCCGTATCCGGATGGGCATTTGGAGCCGAACCGGGAGTTTTTGGGCGAGGTTGTGAAGGCGATTCGGGCACACCGTCCGGAGGTCATATTTACGCATGATCCGTTCCGATTCGATGGTTTCAACCATCGCGACCATCGCAACACGGGCATTACGGTCCAGGATGCCGTGTATCCGTACGCCCGCGACCATTTGCACTTTCCAGAACAGGTTCGGTTAGGTCTTGAGCCTTACAAGGTGAGAGACGTTTTCTTCTGGCATTCGGACGAGCCCAACGTGGTGATCGATATCACGTCGTCGATCGACCGACGGATCGATGCGCTGGCCAAGCACTCGAGCCAGGTTCCAGGACTGTCTCGGCAATCGGGTTCGGATCGTGGGATTCGGGATCGCGCCCGTCGCGCGGCTGAAGGGATGCCGTTCGAGTACGGCGAAACTTTCAGGCGAATTTCGATGCGGCGCTGATCGGGTTACGCGACGCCTAGGCCGCGAAGGAAGCGGAGGACGATTTCAGGGATGGGTTTCATGAGTTCGAATAGGAACCATGAGAATAGCGCGGCTGCGATTCCTATCGCCGCGCCGCCCATTACATCGGTCGGGTAGAAGGTGCCGACGTAGACGCGGAGGATGGAGTAGACCGTAGCCAGCGCGACGAGCCACCAACCAAGGCGGCGGTTGGCGAACATCAACGCCATGGCGACTGCGAATACGACCGCCATTGGATTTGCTGGAAATGACGGGTCGGTTGATCGATAGAAGAGGAGAGTCATGGAGTCGCTCAGCTCGTCGAACGGCCGCTGACGATCGTATGCGGAGTCGATGATGTCGACTACGAGGTTTGCGACGCCGATGGCGACTGCGCCCATGAGTGTCGCTCGCTGGTAGCGCCGACGTTCATTGATGTCGCGTCCGACAAACCAGATGGCGAACATGACGACCGAGAAGACGAGTGGGAAAAGGTAATCGGATGCGAATACCTTGGCCACATGGTCGAACATGACTGACTTGCCGACCATGGAGTTGATCAGCAGGACGAGTTCTCTGTCGAACGCGTTAATTTCGTCGCATCCTTCCGATCATCGATGGGATGCTCCAGTGATGTGCGGAACGCATCTCGTCTCGGACATCTTCGCGGGCGTTATTGCGTAGGTTGCTCAGTGAGGATTTGAGGGCGGTTGATGGGTCGTTGGTTTTGAGGGCGTCGAGGCCGTCGGAAACTTCGGCGTGGCCTCCCCCTAGCCCCCTCCTGAAGGAGGGTGACAAGCGGATGTTGATGGTGCCGATTATTGCGGCGAAGATGGTTGCTAGGACGGCTGAGAGGACGAAATAGACGGCGTACGCGGTGCCTGCCATGCCACCGTGGATGTCATTGAGGTTGCGGGCTCCTGAAATCTCCGAGAGCGCAGCGGTGCCCCATTGGCGAAATTCGGAGGTGCCGTCGACTACCGAACCGGCGGCCCATGGTCCCTCGATCCACATCGGCGAGAAGATGTAGTAGGCGAATCCGATGGCGATTAACACGATCCCGAGCGAGCGCGTCAACGTGCGGTTTGGAATGAGCCATAGACCGCGGATGCCGCTGATGGTTACGGCGATTTGGAGTGCGCCGAGGCTGACGAGGAACGCGAGGATCAGGTAGTCGCGCACCATCATGGCGGCAGCGGTTTCGAGTTGGTCGCTCATGAGGTGCCCCCTCACCTCGCTCCTCTGGACCCCGGCTTCAGCCGGAATGACAGAATTGAGCGCGTTTTAACCACCGCCGGGGGTTACGCCTGTGCACCAGTCCATGTAGTCGGGATTGTTCCCGGTGACACATTCGAAGTAGATGTCTTGCAACTGTTGCGTCAGTGGACCCATCTCTCCGGTTCCGATGTCGCGGTTATCAATCCTGCCGACGGGTGTTAGGTGCGCCGCGGTTCCGGTCAGGAACACCTCGTCGGCTAAATAGAGTTCGCTGCGGTTGATGCGACGTTGGATGACGTCGATGCCGAGTTCGTTCTTGGCTAACGTGATTACGGAGTCGCGAGTGATGCCGAGTAGAGCGTTTGCGGTCTCGAACGGCGTGTGGATCTGGCCGTCTCGGATCAGGAAGAGGTTTTCACCGCTTCCCTCGGAGACGGAGCCGTCGTGGTTCAAGAGGATCGCTTCGTCGAAACCGGCCAAGACAGCTTCGGTCTTGGCGAGGATCGACGTCGTATAGAGCCCGGTGATTTTGACGCCGGTGGGCATCATAGAGTCGTCTGGACGTCGCCATGACGAGGTCTGGCACTTGATGGCTCCTTCGGCTTCGATGTATGCGCCGAAAGGCAAGATCATGAGCGTGAAGTCGCTCGCCAGAGTGTGAAGTTTGAGGTTGGCTACGGCCTCTTCGGATTTGTAGGCGAGTGGGCGGATGTAGACGTCTTCTGCGAAGCCGTTTCGTTCGAGTAGATCGACCGTGATTTCGCAGAGATCGTCGACTGAGTAAGGGATCTCCATCTGGAGAATGCTGCAACCTCGAATTAGGCGCTCATAGTGCTCGCGGAGTCGGAAGATGTAGACCTTGCCGTGCTCCCCGTTCCAGTTGCCTCGGACGCCTTCGAAAGCGGCGGTCCCGTAGTGGAGAGCGTGCGTGTCGACTCGTACCGTGGCCTCTTCCAGGGGGACTTGTCGCCCTTCGAAGAATGCCCAAGTTGTCGACGCCATTTCGATGTCTCCTGCGGATGTGAGATTGGGGGTGTGAGATTGCCCGTTGCAATTATATTAGGGCGCGATGGGTTGGACTGCGACAGGGATGGCAGTTTGGTTGTATGGCTGTTAGGGGCAGGTTTAAAACCTTCCCCTACCGGTAACTAATGTTCGCTAACGGTGTGATCGGCGATCCAATCGAAGTTGATGTCTTCGCCTAGGCCGGGGGTTGTGGGCATGTGGATTAGGCCGTCGGGGCCCATGGGGTCGATGATGGTGTTCAGGTACTCGGGTGGGGCGTCGTAGTCTACGAAGGGGTGTAGGAGGCCGCGTTCGTACCAGCGTCCGTTGAAGAAGCCTCCGAGGACGGCGAGGTTGCCGGGTCCGCCGCCGTGGATTTCGCAGTCCATGTTCATGGCTTCGGCGAGGTGGCAGATCTTCATGGAGGGGCCGATGCCTCCGACGTCCATGACGCCGGTGCGCAGGATGTCGGCGGCTCCGTGGATGGCCCACTCGGCGCGGGAGTGGAACTTGCCTTCGACGAATTCGGGTCCGAGGATTGGGATGTCGAGGTTGTCTGCGAGCCAGACGTACGAGGACATGGAGTGCTCGTCCATCATCTCTTCGTACCAGTAGTAGTTGAGGTCTTGGATGCCTCTGCCGAGCTCGTAGGCTTCGGTGCGGGAGTACCAGTGGTTGGCGTCAAGCATGAGGGGGACGTCGGGTCCGACGGCTTCGCGGACGGCGGCGCAGGCTGCGATGTCCATCTTGACGGAGGGAGCGAAGGAGACGGGCGGCATCCAGGTGTGGAGCTTGATGGCGGGGTATCCGCGCTGGATGAGCCATTCGCCGAACTGTCCGTACTCGTCGGGCGTGGAGAGACCGTTCGAGATCTCGTCGCCGCACATGGTGGAGCCGTAAGCGGGGACTTCGTCTCGCATTCCGCCGAGGATTTTCCAGACTGGCATGTCGATCTTGCGCCCGAACCAGTCCCAGAGTGCGAGTTCGGCGAGTCCAAGTGAGCGGTCGTTGAATGCCCCGCCGCTGCCCCGCTGCCATCTAGCCATGGCCTGCCAGAGGCGTTCGCGGTCGGTGGCGTCCTGACCCATCAGGACTTTGCGGATGAAGTTGTCCATCATCACGGGCCGGAGGGCGTCGGGCGAGCCGAATGTGTATCCGCTGGTGCCGTCTTCGGTGGTGATGGTTAAGAGCGCGGTGGTGGCTTCGTGGGGGTCGCCGGGGTGGGTGTGTCCGTCGGTGTCTTGGACGGTGTTGGAGGTGTATGTGAAGGTAGTGACTTTGATGTCGGTGATGATCATGGGGTGGGGTGGCTTTCTGTTTGGTTTGATGCTCTAGTGATGTTAGATGTTTTTGAATTGGTATGAGCGTGATTGGGAACTAGGAGTTGGCGGACATCTCTCGAATGGTCCAGAGGTGTCGACCGGGATCGTACGACGTGCGTACGAATCCTGCATCGTCGAAGGCGAAACGCACGCCTGAGTTGCTCGAAGGGGTTGCAATGCCGAGTATGCAGTACATCGCGGCGTTGAGTATGCCACCGTGGGCTACGACCAGAGTCGATTGTCGGCCCTTCCTGATGATGCGTTGAAGAGCAATCGCGGCGCGCGCCACCAGATCCCATCCGCTCTCGCCTTCTCCCGTTGCGGCTACGTAAGGCTCAAACGGATTGATGAATTCAGGCCGCGGGAATCTTTCTTCCGCCACTTCGAAAGGTAGTTGTGCCAGCGGGCCAGTATCACGCTCCATCCAATCGGGGTCGTACTCAACAGGCACGCCGAGGATTTCACCGACGATCTCGGCACTCTTCGAGGCTCGGACCAAAGGACTGGCTACGATGACGTCGAACTTGATGCCAGCGCATTTCCATTCCTCCGCCCTCGAATTCACTTGGGCGCGTCCGACATCCGTCAGGGGCGAATCGTATCGTCCCTCGTGCACCATTTCGTCGTCGGCACGAGAACGACCGTGGCGCATGAAAGTTATGTACAGCGCATCGACCAATTCAGCTCCCTCTGTCCTCCCGATATTGCTACGCGAGCAAGTAAAACCTTAGTCGCCCAGTTCCTTGGCTGCGGATTCTTTTAGTTCGTAGAGCCGATTCAACGCCTCGATGGGGGTTAAGTTGTCGGTGTCGATTTGGGTTATGGAGCGGAGGAAGTCGGTGTTTTTTGGGGTGTTGAAGAGGTCTAGTTGGTGGTGGTCTGATGCTAGTGAAGGATTGAGGGTGTTGCCGGAGTGGTTTTCGAGCTCGCTTAGGAGTTCTCGGGCGCGTTCTACTACTGGTGCGGGCATTCCGGCAAGTTGGGCTACGTGGATGCCGTAGGAGCGGTCGGCGCCGCCTTGGACGATGCGGTATAGGAATTGGATGGATTCGCCTTCTTCGGCCACGGCTACTCGTAGGTTGTTGGCTCTGGGGAGGGTGTCGCCGAGTTCCGTCATCTCGTGGTAGTGGGTTGCGAAGAGGGTTTTGCAGCCTAGCGCTGGGCTGTTGTGGATAAACTCGGCGACGGATCGCGCGATGGCGAGGCCGTCGTAAGTGGAGGTGCCACGTCCGATTTCGTCGAGGATGGCCAGCGAGCGTGATGTGGCTTGGTTGAGGATGGACGCCGTCTCGACCATTTCGACCATGAAGGTGGATCGTCCGCCGGCGATGTCGTCCGAGACACCGATGCGGGTGAAGATGCGGTCGACGATGCCGACGCGGGCGAATTTGGCGGGTACGAAGCTGCCGATCTGGGCGAGGATGACGAGGATGGCGGCCTGCCGGATGTAGGTGGATTTGCCGGACATGTTGGGTCCGGTGATGATTAGGAGCTGCTTCTCGGAGTTTGAGGCGTCGATGTCGTTGGGGACGAAGCGTCCGTATCCGAGGACGTTTTCGACTACCGGGTGTCGGCCGTCATCGATTTTCAGCAGATCGCCGTTGTCGAGAAACGGTAGTGTCCAGTCGTTATCGGCGGCGATGCGTGCGAGGGCGAGGCAGACGTCGATGTTGGCGATCGCCGATGCGGTGCGCATGATAGCGGCGGCGTGTTCGGCGACTTGCTGGCAGACGCGGCGGTAGATGGACTGCTCGAGTTCGCTGATCTGGTCGGAGGCACGTAGGACTTGGTTTTCGAGGTCTTTCAACTCAGGTGTGATGAAGCGTTCGGCGTTGACCAGGGTCTGTTTGCGTTCGAATTCTGGTGGGACTTTGGCGAGGTGGGAGCGGGAGACTTCGATGTAGTAGCCGAAGACGCGGTTGTGCCCTATTCGGAGGTTGGGGATACCGGATGTTTCGCGGGCCTTTTGCTCGATGGCTGCGATCTCGGATCGGGCACGTGATGCGGTTGAGCGTAGGTCGTCGAGGTCGTGATCGAAGCCAGACTTGATGACGCCGCTATCGCTGACGCGGAATGGAGGATCTTCTACGATGGCGCGGTCGATGAGGTCGCGGACTTGGTCGTGGTTCGAAACGCCGTCGAAGATAGGTGAGAAGGCGTTGTCGGATCGGTCGTCTTTCACGAGTTCGCGGAGGCGTGGCGCTTTATCTAAACCTCGAAAGAGTGAGCGGAGTTCTCGAGGTTCGGATTGGCCTAGGGTCAGACGGTTGACGAGGCGCGCGATGTCGGGCATGTTCGCGAGCGCGTCGTCGAGCGCGGTGCGAGTCAAAGTGTCGCCGTGGAGTCGGTTGACTGCCAGTTGGCGAATGTTGAGTTCTTGCAAGTCGGTCAATGGCGCAGCTAGCCAGTCGCGGAGGAGTCGGGCGCCCATTGGTGTGCGTGTCGTGTCGAGTGTTGATAGGAGGGTTGGGCCGCCGTCGACTGTGGGTGCCAGTACCTCTAAGTCGCGCAGCGCGGTCGAGGGTATGTACATGTGCCGGTCTGGCCGGTGTCGACGCAGCGTGGTGATGAATGGCAGGCGACCGATTTGGGTCTGGGACAAGAAATCGAGCGCTGAGGATGCGGCCATCGTTGCCAGCGGTTGTCCATCGAGTTCGAACTGCTCTAGTGTCGTGGTTTCGAAATGCCGCATCAGAGTCTCGGCGGCGAACTCGGGGTCGAGGAGCGATTCGTCTAAAGTTCGGACGACGGTTGAGCTGAGCGCCGACCTGCTCGCGGTGTCACTGGCGATTGCGTCGTCCAAGATGAGTTGTGCGTCGGTGTCGACTAGGATTTCCGCGGGTTCGAGGCGTTCTAATTGGTCGATGATGTTGGCGGTCTGGGTCTCCATCGCGGCGAACTCGCCTGTCGAGGCTTCCAACCAGGCCAATCCGGCCCGGTATCCTTGGACGACGCATGCGGCGAGGTAGTTGTGTTTGGCCTGTTCGAGCAGGGAGGTGTCGAGCACCGTGCCGGGCGTTATGATCCGGACCACCGCCCTGTCGACGATGCCCTCGGCATTAGGCTGCGTGGTCGTCTGTTCGGCGATTGCGATCTTTAGTCCGGAACCGACGAGTCGGCCGAGGTGAGTGTCGAGGGAGTGATATGGGATGCCGGCGAGTGGCGCCTTCTGGCCATCGCCGATATCGCGGGCGGTTAGGGCGACATCGAGGAGTTTGGAGAGGGTGTGGGCGTCTTCGTCGAAACATTCGTAGAAGTCGCCCATGCGGAAAAGCAGGAGAGAATCGGCGTATTTGGCTTTGAACTTGAGGTACTGGCGACGACCGGGCGATAGTCGGCGCCGAGACGCGCGGCGGGATTTCGGGCGCGCGGGATCGGTTGAGGGTTGGTTGGCGGTGGTCGTCATCGGCTCTGCACGCGATTTTAGATGCAGAGCGGCGTGACCCGTACCGTTGACGGCGAATGTCTAGTTTTCGGCGTAGATTCGAACGTTCGACAAATGATTGATGATCGTATTTTCGAGGTCTTCTATCTTCGCGGCTGTGCACGGTCCCCGTTCACGCCAAAAGACGTTCCCGAACCGATCCACTAATGTGATCACGATTTGCGCACGGTCGTCGATGTCCAATACGCCTTCAAAGGCATGCGGGTCTGTGTAAAGCGAGATTGTGTTGGCTCGGGTTTGTGGGTCTGTGGTGTCAGACGACAGCCGAAATTCGCGGCGCTCACGCGTCAGCCACTGCACGCTGCCGACTAGTGGGAGTTCATACGCGTGGATATCCGGATAGGCGTTTTCGATGGTTCTCAGGGAATCGATCCATGCCGCCGCGTCATCTTGTTGATCGATGTCGTAAATGATCAGAGCAACGTTGTAGAGTCCCTCGAATTGTTCCGGCAAAACGAATTGGCGCCCGTTGATGTTGCGGCCTTCGACGGTTGGGAATCTGGGTTTGGATAGGGTTTGGGGGTCGGCGTCTGATTCCGTGTCATCGGCGACCGCACCCGACAATGTGGTTCGCGATCCCAGGGGGAAAATAGCGAACATGGCCATCGCTGTGAAGGCGATGATGAAAGCGGCGGCGATGGTGAGCATGGTCTTGCATAGATATACGTCCCGCAACTCCTTTTCAGGTTCATCAGCAACAAACTAAAGCGCCCCCCGGATGGGATCCGGGGGGCGCTTTGTTTACCGGTTTAACGGTTGACCGTCGTTACTCCACGGGTTCCAAGTTGAGGAAGATGTGGAGCGCGGTTCGGTGCCAGAAACCCTCGTGGACGTACTGGTTGTCGTAGTGGGGCCACGAATCCTCTTCCCAGTACGTGGTGTTCATCGGCAACGTGATGATTGATGACGTGAGCGGAATGTCGGGCAGCTCGGGAAGCCAGATCTCCATCGCCTTGCGGTAGAGCGGTAGCACGCCAGGACTGTCTTCCGGCAGTGCGGTCATCTGCTCGACGTAGGAGTCGAACTCTTCGTTGCACCAGCGGTAGAAGCCTGGGTATGCGATGAAGCCGATCTCACCCTCGGTCACGAGTTCGCAGCGGTAGCCCTTTAGTACGGGCTCAGGGTCGACCATCGAGCCGTGACCCCAGATGAATCCATCGGCGTGACCTTGGAAGATCTGGTCGATGAAGTCGGTCGGGGTGGAGAAGCTGGCGTCGAACCCGCCACGCCGCAGGTTCTGCGTCACGACCGGCGCGGCCGTTGTGGTCGACGGATGCTGCGGGAAGGTGACGATGTGGATCTTCACCCGCTCGCCGTCCTTGACCCAGAAGCCCTCGCCGTCCCGGGTGTAACCTTCGCCCTCCATCAGAGCCGCTGACTTCTCAGGGCTGTACTCGCTGGTGTCGTAGATCTCGAGCAGGTCCGCGACTTCGTCGTGGTACTTCTGCATCGGGGCGTAGTACGGCCAAGGCAGTTGCTGCGGGATCTGACCGCCGCCGAAGCCGAACTCGATGACTTCGTCACGGTTGATCGAGTAGGAGATCGCCCATCGGACGTTCTTGTTGTCGAACGGGGGCCGCTTGGTGTTCAAGCCGAGCCCAGTTGGCCACCAGTCCTCGTAGCCGAACGGCGGCTCGCCGTAGTAGTGAGTCGTCATGTTCGGGTTCTGCGCCACGACTGCCTTGTAGTTCGGCACTGTGAGCGAGAATGCCATGTCGATCTCGTTGGTGATCAAAAGCTGCGCCATCGTGATCTCGTTCATACCGGGGAGGAAGATCAAGCGCTCGACCTTGGGGAGGTCGTGGAAGCCGATCTTGGCTGCCCACCAATCGTCGCGGCGGTCCCAGATCTTCTTCTCGACGTCGGTGTGGACGAGTCGGTACGGACCGGTAACCACTGGCCAACCCTTTGCGGGGTCGTAGTGTCCGAATTCCGCGAGCTCGTCTTCAGGAACGTTCTCGAAGATGTGCTTCGGGATCCACGGCACGCCGATGTCGGCGCGGAAGATCAGCAGGTCCCACACGTAGCGAGGCGATGGGCCTGTGAACGAAATGTGGACCGTGTGATCATCGATCGCGGTGGCTTCGTCTGTCCATTGGTTGACGGCACCATGACGTGCAGACAACGGGTTGGTGTTGGCCATGTTGAGCGTGAATGCGACGTCGTGCGCGGTGAACGGGGTACCGTCGCTCCACTCGACACCTTCGCGGATGTTGACGGTCACGCCGGTGTAGCCATCGTCATACTCGTAGTCGGTAGCCATCCATGGGTGAAGCTCGCCGGTGAGCATGTTGAAGTAGAAGAGGCCTTCGCTCGCGGCTTGGTAGAGACCGCTGCGCGACAGGCCAGGGGCGTGTGCGTTGAACTGTTCGATGTCGGTAAACGCACCGGGGTGTTCACCGCCGAGGCCGGCCATGATGAGGGTTCGGCCGCGAGGCACGTCGGTGTAGCCGAGCGGTACGGGTGTCGGAGTCACCTCGACCTCGACTGCGACCTCTTTCTCGACCTCCTTGACGACCTCGACCTCCTTGACGACCTCGACTTCCTTCTCGACCTCGACTTCCTTGACGACCTCGACCTCTTTGACGACCTCGACTTCTCGAGTAACTTCAACGATGGTCTCGCTGCCGCACGCGAGTGCGAAGGTCAGAGACGATAGCATCGCGGCCAATACGAACATCGATACGATGCGATTGATCTTAGACATTCTGTTTCCCTCTTTAGCTAGTTTCAATTGATTATGCTGATATGTGTCCCTAACGGAAAAGATATCATTGATTTTGACCGTATTCGCACATTTCTGACGGTTATACGACGAATTGCGGCGCTGAATGGTGTCAGATATTCAAGTGTGCAAATTGCCAAGCTTGCGGTGTTGTGGAGGCATGTTGTTAGAACGGCTCGTCTAAGTGTCGTTGCGCAAACGAAGCTGCTAGTGGGCAGACTTGCGTCGGCCGGTCGGACAGGTGGTGGGCTTACGTTTCAGAACAAACCAAAACGCCCCTCGGAGGGGATCCGAGGGGCGTTTTGTTTACCGGTTTAGCGGTTGACCGATGTTACTCCACGGGTTCCAAGTTCAGGAAGATGTGGAGGCCGGTGCGGTGCCAGAATCCCTCGTGGACGTACTGGTTGTCGTTGTGAGGCCATGAGTCCTCTTCCCAGTATGTCGTGTTCATCGGCAACGTGATAATCGTTGACGTGAGCGGGATGTCGGGCAGCTCAGGGAGCCAAATCTCCATCGCCTTGCGGTAGAGAGGCAGCACGCCGGGGCTGTCTTCCGGCAGTGCGGTCATCTGCTCGACGTAGGAGTCGAACTCTTCGTTGCACCAGCGATAGAAGCCCGGGTACGCGATGAACCCGGTCTCGCCTTCGGTCACGAGTTCACAGCGGTAACCCTTGAGTACGGGCTCAGGGTCGACCATGGAGCCGTGCCCCCAGATGAATCCATCGGCGTGACCTTGGAAGATCTGGTCGATGAAGTCTGTCGGGGTGGAGAAGCTGGCGTCGAAGCCGCCACGTCGCAGGTTCTGCGTCACGACCGGTGCGGCCGGCGTGGTGGACGGGTGCTGCGGGAAGGTCACGATGTGGATCCCGACGCGTTCGCCGTCTTTGACCCAGAAGCCTTCGCTGTCGCGGGTGTAGCCTTCGCCTTCCATAAGGGCGGCCGATTTGTCCGGGTTGTACTCACTGGTGTCGTAAGTCTCGAGCAGGTCGGCGACTTCGTCGTGGTACTTCTGCATCGGCGCGTAGTACGGCCAAGGCAGTTGCTGCACGATCTGTCCGCCGCCGAAACCGAACTCGATGACTTCGTCACGGTTGATGGAGTAGGAGATCGCCCATCGGACGTTCTTGTTGTCAAACGGAGGTCGTTTGGTGTTTAGACCGAGTCCAACGGGCCACCAGTCTTCATATCCGAACGGCGGTTCACCGTAGTAGTGAGTCGTCATGTTGGGGTTCTGCGCCACGACTGCCTTGTAGTTGGGCACCGTGAGGGAGAAGGCCATGTCGATCTCGTTGGTGATCAAGAGCTGGGCCATGGTGATCTCATTCATTCCGGGCAGAAAGATGAGTCGCTCGACCTTGGGGAGATCCTGGAAGCCGATCTTGGCGGCCCACCAATCATCTCGTCGGTCCCAGATCTTCTTCTCGACGTCGGTGTGGACCAACCGGTATGGACCGGTGACCACGGGCCAACCCTTTGCGGGGTCGTAGTGACCGAATTCGGCTAGCTCGTCTTCGGGGACTTCCTCAAAGATGTGCTTCGGAATCCACGGTACGCCGATGTCGGCGCGGAAGATCAGCAAATCCCAAACGTAGCGGGGCGAGGGGCCAGTGAACTTGATGTGGACCGTGTGGTCGTCGACCGCTGTGGCTTCGTCTGTCCATTGGTTGACGGCGCCGTGCCGTGCGGACAGCGGGTTGGTGTTCGCCATGTTGAGCGTGAAGGCCACGTCGTGAGCAGTGAACGGTGTGCCGTCGCTCCACTCGACACCGTCGCGAATGTTGACGGTGACGCCAGTGTAGCCGTCGTCGTACTCGTAGTCGGTTGCCATCCATGGAACCAGTTCACCGGTGAGCATGTTGAAGTAGAAGAGTCCTTCGCTGCCCGCCTGGTAAAGACCGCTGCGGGAGAGGCCTGGGGCGTGGGCGTTGAACTGCTCGATGTCGGTGAAAGCTCCGGGGTGCTCACCTCCGAGACCTGCCATGATCAGTGTGCGGCCGCGAGGCACGTCGGTGTAACCGAGCGGGACGGGTGTCGGGGTTACCTCGACCTCGACCGCGACCTCTTTCTCGACAACCTTCTCGACCTCTTTGACGACCTCGACCTCGACTTCCTTCTCGACCTCAACCTCCTTGACGACCTCGACCTCTTTGACGACCTCGACCTCGCGAGTGACTTCAACGATGGTCTCACTGCCGCACGCGAGTGCGAATGTCAGAGACGACAGCATCGCGGCCAGCACAAGCATCGGCACGATGCGCTTGATTTTCGGCATTATGGTTCCCTCCTTACGCGGATTCATTCACCGATCTATTCCTTGCGAAATACTCAAATCACGATAACACAACTAGGAAGCGGCACCGTTGGTTGATGACGGAGCCTCACGGATGTTGAAATACGACGCTATATTGGCGCTCGAAACAGCTCCTGCGTCCCGGTAGAGGAAGCACTTAGAGATGCGGTGCTCGTCCAATGCGTAGGTGCTCGGGACCTCCTCGACGCAGTTTGTTAATGCGTCCGGGCATCGGTTGACGAATGGGCACATTGTCGGCGTCACATCGATACCGGTGAACGGTGGATCGTTGGCGCCGCGCATGTCGGCCCAACGGCGGCTGGGATCGGGCATCGGGATCGACTGAACGAGGAGTCGCGTGTAGGGGTGTTTCGGATCGTTGATTACGTGTTCGACGTCGCCTGCTTCGACCACGTGGCCGCGGTACATGATCATGATGTTGTCGGCGACCTGATAGGCAGTAGTGAGGTCGTGTGTGATGTAGAGGATCGCGATGCCGAGTTCGTGGTTGAGTGCTCGCAGGGTTTCAAGAATGGTCGCGCGGAGCGATGCATCGACCATCGATACTGGTTCGTCTGCGATTATGACCTGTGGTTTTAGGAGCAGCGATCGCGCTACCATGACGCGTTGGCGTTGTCCTCCGCTCAACTGGTGGGGATAACGCCCGAGTGTTTCTGACGGCCTGAGTCCGACTCCGGAAATCGCCTCTTCGATCAAGTGCCTTGCTTCGTCACGTGAAGACGCGAGTTTGTACCGAGCGATCGCGACGGTAAAGATGTGGTCGACTTTGTAGAAGGGGTTGTAGACGGAGAAGGGGTCTTGGAAAATGGCTTGGACTTGCCGTCGGTACTGCTTTCGCCCTGCGGCGTTCATCTCGGCGACGTCGTCGCCCCTGAAAAGCACTTGCCCCAAGGTGGGACGCTGGAAGCCGAGCATGATGCGTCCGAGCGTGGTTTTACCGCTGCCGCTCTCCCCTGCAACCGCGGTGATCAGTGCCGGTTTGTCCGACAAGTTGAATGAAACATCGTTGACCGCGTAGTTGTGCTCTCGGTTCCAGAATGGTCCCGAGGAGAATATCTGAGTCACGTTTCTTAGTTCCAGCAGCGAAGAAGGAGCGCCGTTGGTGGTTGAGGTCGCGGTCGTCGTCTCTGCTGTCGCGGTCATACGTTTGCGGCCTCGGTATGCAGGTGACACGAAACCATGTCAACTTCACCCAACAGTTCCGGTACATCTACGCCGCAGATGTCCATCGCCTCTGGGCAACGCGGCATGAATGGACAACCGGGTGGGACTTCGAGAAGAGACGGTGGTAGTCCCGGAATGCCTTCGAGTCGGCGTTTTCCGGCCGTGTCTGGCAGGCTCGATATCAGGAGGCGTGTGTAAGGATGACGCGGGTTCGAAAAGATCTGTTCAACGGTTGCGAGTTCGACGAGTTTGCCTGCGTACATTACGCCGATTCGGTCGGCGAACTGCGCCATCAGTCCCATGTCGTGCCCGACAAGAATCACTGCGGCGCCGATCTCGCTCCGCACCTCTTCGAGCGTTTCCATGACTTGGCGTTGGACCACAACGTCGAGCGCGCTGGTGGGCTCGTCGGCGAGGAT
Source organism: Dehalococcoidia bacterium (assembly GCA_965207515.1). Taxonomy (GTDB): domain Bacteria; phylum Chloroflexota; class Dehalococcoidia; order Lucifugimonadales; family Lucifugimonadaceae; genus Bin127. The sequence continues at coordinate 1,329,079 of OZ242286.1, forward strand.
CAAGCGCGGTTTGTGGCATATGGCCATCGCGATCGTCACGCGTTGCTTCATACCGCCGCTGAGTTCGTGCGGAAAGAGATTGAGGACGTTTGCGTTGAGCCCGACCTGTGCCACAAGGGTGGTCAATCGTTCCTCCGTACGTTCTCGAGACTCGTTTACGCCGTGATCTCTGAGGCCGTCGATCATCTGACTTCGGATTCTGCGCACCGGGTTGAGCGCGTTCATCGCGGCTTGCGGCACCATGGCGACATCGTTGCCGCGCACAGCCCGCATTTCGGGTTCTGAGAGTCCGACCAGATCCCGCCCGTCGAGCTGAATCGTTCCGCCCGCGATTTCTCCGGGCGGTTTGATCATCCGCATGATGGCTAGCGCAGTCGTGGTTTTGCCAGAGCCCGATTCACCGACGAGACCTAGTTTTTCGCCTTCTGCGATATCGAGGTCAACGCCGTCTACGGCGCGCACCGTTCCGGCCCGGATGTTGAAATAGACGCGCAGATCGCGAATGGAAAGGACAGCGTCCGACATTACAGGCTCTGCCTCAGTCGTGGGTTGGCCCACTTGTCTAGACCGGCGGCGATCAGGTACAGGGAGATGAATATCCACGCGACCAGGAGGATCGGCGGGCCGTACCACCACCACCAGTTGCTGATGACCGCACCGTAGTAGAGCGACCAGTAGATCGTCATTCCGAGCGTGGGTTCGTGCTGCGGCCCGAGTCCGAGAGCTTCCAGTCCGACGGCGGCGAGGATGCCGCTGGCCATGGCGCCAACGAAGCTCGCGGCCAGGAATGGGAAAAGATTGGGCATAAGTTCACGGAAGATGATTTCGAGGTCACCCATGCCGTTGAGCCGTGCCACCTCTACGTAGTTGCTCTCCCTCATGCTCAAGACTTGTGCACGTATGACGCGTGTGGGCCACATCCAAGAAAGTGACGCGACGATCAAGCCCATCATGTTGACGGATAAGCCGGCCGACTCTTTGATGGTCGATGCGACGACGACTAGTACAGCCAAACTTGGGATGGTGATGAAGACGTCCGAAATGATGCGGATAAATGCGTCGACCGGGCCCCGCATGTAGCCGCCCAAAAACCCTAGCAAGATCCCGATTCCTAGACCAAACACTCCCGCGAACAACCCGATGCGTAGCGTCAGCGGCGCGCCGTGGACCATCAACGGCAAGACCTGTCTGCCGTTGAAATCGGTGCCAAGCCAGTACTTCGATTGCGGTCCTACAGTCTGGGGACCTGAGATCGGGTCAGCGTTTTTGGGATCGACGATTTGTCCGCCGATAAGCCACAGCGCTAACAGAGCGATGAGCATGAAGAGCCCGATCGAAAGCATCCGCTCGTGGAGCAGGTAGTACCCGATCTGTGAGAGCGCGCTGTACGAAGAGCCCGAACTCGTTTCAGCTTCTGCTTGGATAGCAGCGGACGATTGAGTCGGTTCGGCGCCTAAATCACGCATCGTTTAGTACCTGAAATTCGTCCGTATCTGAAGTTCATGCGGCGCGGCGCACGCGAGGATCAATGAATGGGTAGACGATATCGAGGATGAATGTTGAAGCCGCCACCATCACGATGAGCACGAAAACGACGCCGTAGATGACGAAATAGTCGAACCCGGCGATCGCGTTGTACAAAAGCGTTCCCATCCCAGGGTAGCGGTAGATGACTTCGACGAGTATCACTCCCGAGAATATGAGACTCATCGCGAGGGCGAGTGACGTCAGTTGCGGGAGCGTGGCGTTTCGCATTCCGTACAGGCTGAATACGCGGCCCGGTTTCAAGCCGCGCATCTGCGCTAACGTAACGTAATCTTCGCCCTGGGTGGTTACCATCATTCCGCGCATCCCCAAGGCCCAAAATCCTATTTGGGAGAGGATGATTGACAAAGCCGGCAAAATCGAGTGATAGATGGTGTCTAGGATCCGGGCCATGTTCCAGCCGTCGTAGACCGTTGTGACGCTCGTCGCCCCGGCGAGCGGCAACAACGGCCACCATTCAGGTTGCCATTGATGCCTCACTGCAAAAAGGAACATCAGCATAATCGCCAACATGAAATAAGGAATGGGCGACAGGGTGAGGAAAACCGGTAAAGCTCCCTTCAGCCATTTCGGCGCACCCGGCCAAGCCAGAGTTGCACCAGACAGCGAGCCAAGAGCAAACGCAGTTAAGACCGAGACGCCGACCAAGCCCAAGGTGTATGGCATCCGCTGAACGATCATGTCCCATACCCTCGTCGGGTAGTTGATGAGCGAATAGTTCAGGTCGCCACGTACGAGGCTTGACAGATAGCGGATGTATTGCAGATACAGCGGTTGATCGAGGCCGTACTCCTGTTCGTACGCTGCCACGACCTTTTCCATGCCTGTGGCGAGGTTGCCGGTGGCGGCCATCATGACCAACCGTTCGCGGACTGGGTTACGGTCGCTCGCGATCCGCGGGAGGAAGAAGATGACCGTGGTCGCGAGCCACACAACGAGGATGAACATCCCGATACGGGCACCGATGTAGGTGATGCTCATCTGTCTAAGTGGGTTCGAGTTTTGGAAGAAGGTCGCGTTTCGCAAGCGCGCGTTAAGAGACGTTTCGCAACTTGGCGCGCCATGCGTGGCGATTATATACGGAAAAATTCGCCGTGCCGCGCGGCGATTAGTATCGGACGACCGCGGTGTCGCCGGCCAACCACCGGAAGTCGCTGAATTCGCTGCCGATGGGCGCTTCGAAGATCATGTGACCTCTGAGCTCTTCGCCTTGATTCAGCGTGAATCCACCCCACATCAGTCGGAAATCGGGATCGAGATACCGATCATTCGCCGTTTCTACTTGATACGAGCGGTCTATCACATCGACAGGTTTGAGCGCGATGCTACCTCTCATCCGTAACTCAGCGGCATCGCGGTCAATTACCATTCGGACGGCCCCGGATGTTTGGTTAGTAAGCACCGTTTCGACGATCACTATCTCCGTGCCCTGACCTGCAGGCGAAATCGCCCACTGGCCGACATCGCCTGCGGTCGACGGCGCGTTGTACACGACGTACGGTTGCTGGCGGGGAAGTTCCGCCCGGATCCACAGGGTCCGTCCTGCGACGTAAAGGGTGGGGCCCGATTGGAACGGATTAGCCCACAACAGCACTTCAACCGCGGCGAGCGATATCAATGAAACGACGGTCAGCGCAATCAAGACCACAGGCAATGACTGTTTCGGAACTCGTAACTGTCGTCTCGCCAATACCCCTCCCGATGCATCGACATCGAAATATTCGGAACCCGACGCCCCCCTGAAAGATGCGGAAGGTGCGTAATCGATGAACACCCTAGATATCCCGCCTTCCAATGGGTCTACACCGTTAACCTCCCAATGCAGATCGGCATCGCGGAGCTTGGGACCGTAGTCGTATTTGTTTTCGGAGGCGTACTCAAGCGCGGCAGCGACTTCCGTCGGGTATGCGTCGCGGGCGGCGTCGCCTTCTATAAAGTTTTCGCTCTGCGGCGCGTCTTCGGCGTCGCCTTCGTCTGGTTCTTCGAATCGGTAATTTGTAGCCATCGTAGTGGTTGGATTGCGTGGATTCGCGTTCTAGGTATCAAATATACATACGAAGCCGCAATCACAGTTTCATCGGCTCGTCTAACGCACTACCCTGCGACCGCTGCAGACTGCATCGATGGCATGCCGCGCAGCTGCGCGACGACCTCCGACAAAGCGTTGACCGTGTAGTCGACGTCGTCAAGCGTTGAATCTTTGCCGAATGAAAATCGCAGACTCCCGACGGCCCTGTTGTGATCCATTCCCATGCCAACGAGTACGTGCGAAGGCTCGACTGACGCTGAACTACACGCGCTTCCGCTCGACGCGCAAATACCTTTGAAATCGAGGCCTAGAAGCATCGGCTCGCCCTCGAGGCCGGGAATTGAAACGTGGGCGATATGAGGCAACCCGTCGCTTGGGCTGTTATTGATCACGATCCCGGTAACGCGTTCGGTTACACCGGCCAGAAATCGGTCGCGGAGCTCCTTCGTGTGAGCGCAGAATCGGTTGCGTTCGTTTTCGGCCAGCGCAAGTGCCATCCCCATTCCGACGATGCCCGGCACGTTTTCGGTGCCTGATCTACGCTGGCGTTCCTGTCCTCCTCCAGCGATCAGCGCATCCATCTTCGCACCGCGTTTCACATAAAGGACACCGACACCTTTGGGTCCGTGAATCTTGTGGGCCGATAAGGACAGGAAATCCACTCCGAGCATTTTGACATCGAGGGGAAGCTTCCCAGACGCCTGTACCGCGTCGGTATGGACGGCCACCCGCCGACCGGTTTCTGTCGCGTGCTCTGTGGCAAGACGTGAGATTTCGGCAATGTCGTTGACCGCGCCTACTTCGTTGTTTGCATACATGATGCTGACGACTGCGTCACGGTCACCGAGGCGTTTTTTTACGTCATTGGGGTCTGCGACGCCGTACTGATCGACGGGCACGGTTTTTACTCGATGGCCAACTCGCTCGAGTTGTTCGGCAGCGTGGATTACCGCGTGGTGCTCGATTGAAGATATGACTATATCGCCTGGCTCGTCGAAGGTCGACGCCACACCCTTGACCGCCATGTTGTCAGCCTCGGTGCCGCCGCCAGTAAAGACGACTTCGCTGGTTCGACAGTTCAACACCGCGGCGACGCGGGCTCGCGCCTCGTCGATGGCGTTCCGAGATTCCCCAGCGATTCCGTAGAGACTGGAAGGGTTGCCGAACGCTTGGCTGAAGTACGGCAACATCGCGTCGAGCACTTCCTCCCGAACCGGAGTCGTTGCGGCGTGATCGAGATAGATGATGCGGGATGAACCGTCGAATTCTTCGAGTGCTGTAGCCATCTCACGGAGCGTTGGTTGCGTTAAGCATGATTTTAGCCAACCGTGGCCTAACTCAACCTGAACCTATCGACTTGATGCCGTTAGGTATTGTTAAACTTTATTGCTTGATTGACATCGAAACTGCGCTGCCCGCGCGTGCGTATCAACAGGAACGTCTGAACAGATCAAACGCGTGAAGCGGCAATAATCATGATCAAGCTCGAACATATGTCGAAGTACTACGGCCCTTACCCGGCTGTGCTCGATGTATCGTTCGAAGTCCTAAAAGGCGAAATCGTCGGCTTCTTGGGTCCCAACGGAGCGGGCAAGACCACGACGATGCGGGTGTTGACGGGATTCACCCCACCCACTCACGGAGATGCGGTGGTCGCAGGTTACAACGTGGTATCCCACTCTCTGGATGCGCGGAGGCACATCGGATATCTGCCAGAAACCGTGCCCCTCTACTACGATATGACGGTCACTGACTTTCTCTCGTACATGGGCATGTTGCGGGGCATGAACAGCCAGTGGATCAAGGAGCGCGTGCCGAAGGTCATCGACACAGTCCGCTTGGGCGACTATCGCAATGCGCTCGTGGGCAAACTCTCGAAAGGCTATCGCCAACGCACAGGTATCGCGCAGGCGATACTGCACGAACCTGATGTGCTCATTCTCGATGAACCGACGATCGGAATCGATCCGATCCAGGTTGTCGAAACGCGGGAACTGATCAGCGAACTGGGCGAGGACCACACACTGCTTTTGAGTTCGCACATCCTGCCCGAAGTTAGCATGATCTGTCGGCGTGTTCTCGTGATCCACGACGGCCGGATCGTCGCGGATGACCGTCCAGACAATCTTTCGGAGCGGCTGCAACATTCGGAACGCATCGAATTGACGATCCGGGGAGCCGAGCCGCGGGAGGTTATCGGTGAGATGCGGGATCTCCCGATGGTCGTCGACGCTCGGCGCGACAACCGGGCCGAGAGCGTCGCGAAGGCGGAACGTGAAGGCACGACGCCGTTGATTGTTGATGCCAGGCCGAACGCCCAAGCGACTGAGGTTATTGCGAACAAAGTAATCGAACGTGGCTGGGGACTGGTGAATCTTACCCCTCTGCCGTTGACGCTTGAGGAAATCTTCTTGGAACTCACGACCGAAGAGGACTTGGGTTAAACCGTGCGATACATCTGGCTGATCGCCAACAAAGAAGTTCGGACCTATTTCGCGTCACCGATGGCGTATGTCGTCTCGGCCGCGTTTTTGGCAATCACCGGCTTCTTCTTCGTTGCTTCGGTTTCCGACGCATTCTCGGAGGCTTCGATCCGCGGCTTCCTCGCTGGCGCGGTTTTCTTCATGATCTTCATGTCTCCGGCTATCACGATGCGGTTGTTGGCCGAAGAACAGAAGATCGGCACTTTGGAGTTGCTCTTGACCTCGCCGGTGCGTGAGTACGAGATCGTATTGGGCAAATTCTTCGCGGCTTTTATCACGATGCTGGCCATGTTGGTCCTTTCGCTCTACTTCGTCATCATCCTTTTCGTTTACGGCATCCCTGATGTCGGCCCGATCTTGACCGGCTACTTGGGTTTGGTCCTCTACGCGGCGGCTACACTGGCGATCGGCTTATTCGCTTCTGCGCTCAGCCCCAACCAGATCGTAGGCCTCGTGGTGGGTGCCGGACTATTGACCGGCCTCACGATAATCGACTTTGTCTCCGAACGTGTCCAAGGCATCGGAGCAGAGATCCTAGACGCTTTGCAGTTGGGCGCATCATTCTCGGTGTTTGACTTGGACAGCTTCGGTGTCGCCGAAGCGGGACACTTTGCGGACTTTGCCCGGGGCATACTCTCCGTCGGCGACGTCGTCTACTATTTGTCGATCACCGCGGTGTTTCTGATGTTGACCGTGATCACGTTGGAAACTCGTCGATGGCGCTGATCCTGGCCTTGTCGCGAATGAGTTGACGACGGATTCACGTATCGCAATGACTACTCAAGACAGCCAACAGCCCGAGATTCCAGAGATTCGTCCGACGATGGACGAACTTGCGGATGACACGCCACTCCGTCAACGGATCATCGCGAGCGCCCGTTCGATTAGGCAAGCTCTCGCCCTAGCTGGAGTTCTTACGCTGGTTCTCGGAGCGCTCATTTGGATTTTCGTCCGCGACCTCGAGAACTACGCGTACATCGTTATGGGCATCGGCCTCGTCATTCTCCTAGTCGACGCCGGCATTTCGTTTGACGCGGTCCGCTTTGCGGTTTTCGGTAGGCGTGGTCGATACGGGCTCAACACCGCTATAGTGCTGATCGCGTTTGTCGCGATCGCTATATTGCTCAACTTCGTGATTTACTGGGCTCTCGAACGTCCGGACCCACCCGGATACTTGCGGGTAGACACAACCAGCACAAAACAGTTCATTGTGTCTGACCAGACGTTGAACACGCTTTCCAACTTGCGCGAGCCGATCCAGGTCACTGCGTTCTTCCGGCGCAACAACGCCCAACGTCAAGCTGCATGGCGCGCCACCGAGGACTTGCTAAGCGAGTTCAGGCGTCGTTCTACGGAACAGCCGCTCACTTTCCGGTTGGTTGATCCAGAGCTTGAGCCAAACGTCGCGGTTGAATATGGGGTCGATCAATTCCCCTCACTCGCGATCGAAGCTCTGGATAGCAGACGTACCGAGGTCGTGCCGGGCCTCAACCCTAACGACGGCCCTAACGTGTTTTCGGAACAAGACATAATTACGGGTCTGTTGGTGGTCAATCAGATCAAACAGAAATCTGTCGTGTTCATCAGCGGGCACGCGGTGCGCGACGTGTCGGATAGCGTGCGCGGCAGCGAAGGATACGGATTGGCTGCGGCGGCATTGATAAGAGAGAACTACTTGCTGACAAACGAGACGCTGCAGGAGTTCAGCCAGCGCTTGTCGGCCAACGATCCTGAGGCGCTTCCGGCAGCGGTGATATTTGCAGGTCCAACGCAAGAAATGACGGAACCGGAAGAAGGGATCTTGGCTGAATATGGTCGCCGGGGCGGACGAATTCTTATGCTCTTCGAGCCGGACGCCGCTCCAGATTCCTTCAAAGGGTTTTTGTCGAGGTACGGCGTCGGCGTCGGAACAGGCACCGTGGTAGATACTGCGAGTTACGTTGCTCCTAACCCGACTTTCCTTCAGATCAAAAACACCAACAGTCAGTTTCCTGAGCATCCTTTGACCGAGGATTTCGATGTCCTTTACATGCCGGGTTCGACGCATTACCAGTACAACATCGATGCGCAGACTATCCCACTGACCGACCAAGGGATCCCTTATGTCCGCCTAGATTTAGTAGCAATCAGCACGCTCAACAGTTGGTCCGAAGCCGATGTCGAGGACATCAATTTCGATTTGAACGTCGACCAGTCGGGCCCGCTGCCTGTGATCGTCACTCTTGAAGCGGTAGCAGAGATCGGAGGTAGCCCGCGGACGGTCGATGATGAGTTGGTTACAACGCGCATGGTCTTAGTGGGTGATGCGGACTTCGCCAGCAACGCTTATTTCGGCTCGGCAAGAAATGGCGATCTATTCGTAAACTCGGTCAACTATTTGGCCGACGACTACGAATTGATCAGTTTGCGACCGAAGCAGACGGCGTTCCGTGAACTGGTGCTTACCGAATCAGAGCGAAACTTCGTTCGTTGGAGCGGTTGGTTGCTGATGCCGATTCTCATCGCCCTTGCCGGTATATGGGCTTGGTGGAGACGACGCTGATCTATGAGTTTAAGACTCTCATTGGTCCTCGTAATAGCCGCCTGTTGGATTGCGATCGGGGCGTCGATTGCGATCAAGCAGCTGGGGCAGACGGAACGCGCGGAGCAGCCGCCGTTCTTCTTCACCCTGGCGCCTGACGACTTACGCAATATCTCAATAACCGGCGGCGCGAACTCTACGTCGTGGCACTATCGCGAGGATGATCGGCGATGGTACTTCGACGATGAGAAGGATGTGCCGACGTCGCTCTACCGCTGGGGCGGTATCACGCAACTGCTAGGCGGTCCGCGATCGCAACGGGAACTCAAGAAAACGATCGACGACCCGGTGCTGTACGGACTCGACGATCCGCTTTTGACAGTCAACGTCACACTTCGCGATGGTCGTCAACTTACAGTCCAGATGGGTGATCTGACGCCGGACGGCGGCGCTCACTATGCCCGCCAAAGCGGTTACAACCAGCTCTATACCGTCGACTATTCGTGGGGTGAAGTGATGCTGCGATTGGTCGAAGACCCGCCTTATCCCGATTGGTTCTTCACGATGAATCCAGATGAGGCCACAGAGGTCCTGCTCTTCGAAGGCAACGAAGTCACGTCCGGATACGGATTCAACGAGGATACCGGCGAGTGGGTGGTTTGCGACCTTCCGGCGATCGAGGCACCTTGTATCGGTACCACGCCGGCTGACGAGGATCTGTTGCGCGAGTACATCGTCCATTTCTCCGAACCTGTGATCGATGGTGCCGAGGTGCTGAATCTCACCGATCTAACCAAGTATGAACCCTACGGAGTGGGGCGAGATGCGCCGTATGTTCACATCCGCCGAGAGGTGCAAGTTAGGGAGTTGTTGACGGAGGTTTATCGGACATCGATGATCATCGGCGATGTCACCCCGGACGGCAACTACCGATACGCGGTAGCGAACGAGACGCAAGACATCATCCGCGTCGACAAAGAGTGGGCCGATCGCATGCTCACGATGTTTGAACTCCAGCGGCAATAGTCGCTGGTACCGTCAAACCGTGCGACGCTAGTTGCCAGCTCATTCGGTAATTGCTAATTCGTCAACCATCAACTAGCCACATCGGACTTCTATTTGGGACCGATCGCGACGGCTCAAAGCCACCGCAATCACAGCCGCCGATATAAGGGCGAGGCCGATTAGCAACGCCCAGCCAAACGCGGTCGATGACGCCGACACTGTACCGCCTGTCGGAGGTAGGCTAGGCGCTGGTTCTGGTGTGGCTGTCGGTAGTGGTGGCGGGCTGCCCGGGATGCTGGCAGCGATTGTCGCAGGTAAAACGCTCAAATTGCCGCACACGGCAAGGTTAGGCGTGATGCGCACCCATGCGGTGATTGCTTTTAGTTGCGTGTCGCCGTTTTCGTCAACGGAAACGAGACCGACGCTTGGGAGGTTCGATCTCAACTCTGGCGGCATCGGCACACATACCATCGCGGGGCCTTCAAGCTCGTAGGAATCGACGGCGGTGCCTGAGGCATCGACCGCCGAGATCGCGTATTTTCGGCCGCCTAAGGTGTAGCGATGCTGCGTCATGCCAGCGTTTGAAGCGTCACCGACGTCGTGCATCCTAACGCCGATGATCTCACCGTTCGGCACGATTCCTATGGGTGCGTCGATCCAGAATCCTTCTCCGGTAAAAGTTCCGCCTTCTTCGGGCGTGATTACCGCGTACTGCGCGCCGTCGGAGTCGGTCAGAACAGTGGGTATATCACCGTCCGGGTTAAGCGGCGGTGCCCCTGGGCCAGTCGCTTCGCCTTGACGGCGCACGGCGATTCGGAAAGTGGCGGTGCATTCAGACGCGGTGCCAATACATTCGGAGCTCGGCGAAGCCGTCACTGTGTAGTTGCCCGGTTCCGGAGATGCAGTGTACGAGACGGTCGTGCCTTCAGCGTCGGACGGTAAGGTTCCTCCCGATGCGGACCAATCAATATCTACTTCGCCGGCCAGAGACGGATCTTCGACGCCTTGCCTTCCGTAAACGTTGATCGAAAGCACTACGGTATCGCCCACAGCGAGAGTGAGGTTTGGCGTGCTTGCGGCGACACTCGATATCGATCCGACAGGTTCGGGAGTTTGCGCGAAAGCTATGTCAGCATGGGGCGCTTTGAAGAGCAACACACCGATCACGGAGACGACGGAGACGCTAACGGCTGAAATCACATTAGGTTTCATCGAACGAATATTCATCGCGATTACCCCTCCTTATCCACCGGTTGAACGCGGTTTTGGACAGCAACGTGGCCGGTGGCAGGACCATTTTCATCGTTTCGCTAGTCTACATCCACTAGGTTCACGAACTGCGTTACATCTTCCCGTCAGGTCATCGCACAGACGCGGTGAAAAGCCGGTTAACCGAGGGCCGACTAGGCAGATGACGCGCGGAGGGTCGCTGAGTCGTGATCAGGTAGTTAGACGTTGGTAGAGCATCAGCAATCGCTGCGGCAGCATACTCACGTCCGGCAAGACTTCGTAATTGAAGTCGTCCATCATGACTTTAAGATAGTCATGGCCTTGCTTGTCTACGGTCAGGCAGAACGGCACGATGCCCTCGCGTCTGGCTTCCATCAACGCCATGCGCGTGTCGTGTACCGCGTACTCTTTTTCGACGCCTTCTCGACTGTAGCCGCGGTCTTGAGGACGACCGTCGGAAATCAGGAAAAGGAACCTCGATCGCGAATCTTGGTCCGCGAGCTTCTTTGTTGCGTGGCGGATCGACGGGCCCATGCGGGTCGCGTGAAGTGGCGCGATGCGGTCGATGCGTCGCGGGATCTCGTCGGTGAACTTTTCGTCGAGGTCCTTGATGACGTAGAACTCGACGTTCTCTCTGCCATAACCGGAGAAGCCGTAGATACCGTAATCGTCACCCAAAGTCTCGAGAGCGTTTACGAGGAGAACTACGCCCTCTTTTTCGACGTCGACGATTCGTTTGTAAGACTTGCGCAAGCCCTCGGTTCTACGTGAACGCAGCCAGACCATGTACTCGACCGGGTCGTCTGGCGCGCCCCAATCGTCGTTGGGACGTTTCGCCTCTTCGATCGCTTCCGCGGTTGACGCAGACATGTCGAGGAGGAATGCGACCGCTACCGAGCGCTCCGTCTTGTTCCGGCGCCAGTAAATCTTCTCGTCAGGGGTTGTGCCGGCGCGGATGTCGATGACAGCCTCAAGCATCGGATCAAAATCGAGTTCCTCGCCGTCTTCGAGCCGTTTCTGCTTGCGGTACATCTCCGGCATCACAAGCTCGAACTGCTTCTTGATCATGGTCAAGAGCGAGGCTCGTTCGACTAAAGTGTCGCGGTAGAACCCGGGATCGCCGCTGCTCATCTCCTTCTCGTGCACCATGCACCAACGAGGGCGATATTCGTTGGCGCGGAAATCCCATTCGTCGTAAACGTATTGATCTGTACCTGAAGCGGTGAGCGGACCGCCGTCCTCGTCGACATGTTGCATCGGGCCAGCCGACTGGCTCTGTGCTTGAGGATCGCGCCGCTGCATCTCTTTGAGGAGGTTTTCGAGCATCTCGGCGAGTTCCGAAGACATCTCTTCGCCTTCTTGCCCCTCCTGAATATCTACCTCGGCCGAGTTCTTCATCATCTCTTCAAGTTGCTCTTGAGTGAGCGGCGTCATCTCGCCAAACTCATCGTCGGCGAACTCGGCGCCGTCCATCATCTGCGCCTGGGACAATAGCTGCGAAAGTTCCGGCTTGAACTCACCGCGATAATCGACTTCTTGGGGCGAAGAGTAATCCTGTTCATCGCCCATGTCCATGTCTTCCGACTCTTCGGAACTATCCTCTTCCTCGCCCATCCCTTCGCCGGGTTGCATGGACTCGATGAATGCTTGGATTATGCCTTGGAGGTCCTGTTCTTCCTCGTCGTCGCCATCCTGTTCGTCGTCTTCCTCGTCATCGTCGAGATTGTCGAACTCATCCTCGTCGAGCTCTTCGTTTTTGACTTCGGTCAGCCACGCGCACGCACGTATCGTCGCCTCCGCGGCGTCTTCGACCAGTGCGTCTTCGCGTTGCATCAGTCGCACCATGCGCCGGAGTTTGCGCGCAACTTCCATGTGACGCTTCGGCGCAACTAGGTTAGTCGACTGTCCAAGGCTGAGGCGGATCATGAACTCCACGAGAGCTTCGCGAGCCGGGAGTTCGGTCATATCGGGCCGTGTGGTGATCGCATCGTCTTGCACCGACCGGAAGCTAACCGCCAGCCCGCGGTAAGCGTCCATCACCTTTGAGTCGACCCGAGTGCTCTCGAATATCGTGAACACGTCGTTGCTCAACTTGCGGTCAGGAAACAGGTCGAAGAACCGACTCATCGGAATCGGTACGTGATCGTCTGCCTCGGATTGTGCCAATGCACCGTTAGACGAAGCAGTTGGGACGTGCTCCGTTTTCTCTTCGATCTCACCCGGAATATCTTCGAGCGTCGAGCCTTGTGCGGAATTCAGTTCAGATCGTAGATCTTTGAACATCGTTGAAGGACGATCGAAACTGAAGCGAAAAGATCCGAATTCGATGTGCCCGGTCTGGTGGGTAGATATCACCTTGTAGAAAGCGAAGTTGTGGTCTTTGTTCGGATGACGGTTAATCACTTTAGGCAGGTAAATCGTCGTCCCTTCGGTCGTGGGCAGTTCGCCTTGGAACCAACCGATCTTCTTGTCTACGAGCTGCTGAGCGGCTTGAACTTCGATCTCCTGCCCTGCCAGCATTCGGCAGTACATCCGGATGATCTCGCGCACTCGGTCAAGTTCCACGCTCGACGAGAGCGCGTCGAGCACCTCATGCGACAACGTTGATTCGTTCTTGAAATACGACTCCGCGGCAGATGGTTTTTCCGCCAAAAGCTCCATGCCGCGGCCATGCCACTCGATCATCTGCGGGAACGTTACTCTCTCCAGCACGCGCGGTCCAGTGGTCAAGAATGCCGAAGACGATTCGGGCGACCCTTCGGACGCGATGCGGTGCGTGAGATCGATCAGCGTGTCGCGCCATTCGTGGCCGACGCCGCCGAGCGCTCGAGCGCCGTCTCGAATCAATGCTGACGGGTCAACACCTTCTTTGCTCGACAACCTGTTGACCAGGGAAATGAAGCTCGATCGCTGTTCACGCGGCATCTCTACCAAGGAATATTGGGCAGCGTCGAACATGGGCTGCACGTGTCGCCACGAATTTTTCGCTACCGTGTTTGAAAGCCCTATGAACGCGCCTGCATCGCGGCCCAGTTGAGGAAATAACTCGGCACCCTTATCAAGTGCATCGCCAGCCATGTCGTACGACCGGTGCGATATCTCTTCCAGAAACTCCGAGAATCGTCTTAACTCATCGAAAGAAAGCGATTCGAGCAAAACTGGGGTTGCTTCGAACAGCTTGCACGCCAACGCAGACGACTTCCAAGTGCCGCGGTAGAGGGTTCGGCAAGACTGTGCCCAATCTCCTATGTATCGAGGTCGGAGTCGCTCGATGGCGTCTGGGCTAGCGCGGAAGAATGCCACGGCGAGGCTCGGCGATGCCGCGCACAACTGGTCGCCGATCTTCACCCAACTTATGAACTGGCCGGCGGGAAGGTGCCGTTGCACCTTAGGGGAAGCGTTGAATAATTCGGCGCCAGCTTCCCAAGAACGTACGGTGCGTTTAGAAATCGTCAACCCTAGTTGCGCCCAAACGTCGAGTTTTTCGTCGGCTAATCGTCCTGCCAACGCGTCACGAGCGCGGTCGAAATTCGATTGGACCGGAGAGGGAAAACTGGCCAACTCGGCCCGTACGTTCATCATGGTTTGTTCGCTAGGTTGAGTCATTGTGGAATTTGCCGATGTCGAGTTCCGAGATGGCGTTATTGATAATCCGTGCGGTCGCGCCCCAGATGATTCTTCCTTCGTGTTCGATCGCGTCCCAGCGCCGGGTCCGGTGGTTTTGCATCAATGTGATTTGCCTTCGCGATGATTTGTCGGCTAAACGATCGACTGGTATGAACGCATAGTCGTCGACCTCTTCGCGTGCAGGCGTCAAGCGTGCATTTTCGCACAATCGGCCGGCGAACGGCCAAACTTCGTAACCGGTACCGGTAATCACCTTCGGCAAAGGTCCCCAGTTTTCAATCTCGGAGTTCGGCACTCCGATCTCCTCATGCGTTTCCCGCAAAGCGGTATGTAGCAACGATTCGTCGGACGGTTCCGAAACCCCTCCAGGGAACGCCCATTCCGTGCGATGGTTACCCCGGTGTGCGGCGCGCCTTATCAGCAACATAGTCGGAATTTCGTTCGTTAAGGCGAACAATACGGTGACCGCCGCTTGTCTTCTGGGCAATCCGGCGTCTAAACCCTCCGGCGGTGCCGATTCACCCGGAAGTTCGCGTATGTGCGGTTGCGTCAGTCTGCGTTGCGCGTACGCCATGAACTCGGATGCGGGAATCGATCTCACGGGAAGATCGAGGTCACAACCTCATCGATGCTGCGCTGAACCTGTGGATCGTCAGTGATGCCCCATGTGACTGAGACTTGACAAGCGCGGCGCGGGCTAATCCCCTCGTTAATGAGTTTCGCCGCGTAGATGAGCACGCGAGTGCTGGCACCTTCTTCGAGACCGTGCTCGCGCAGGTTCCGGATCTTGCCGCCGAGCGCAGCCAAGAGGCCAGCATGTTCGTCGTCGCAACCAGATTCATGCGAGATAATCTTTGACTCTTGCTCCTCATTCGGGAAATCGAATTCGAGCGCGACGAAACGCTGCCGAGTGCTGTGTTTCAGGTCTTTTACGGCGTTCTGGTAACCGGGGTTGTACGAAACGACTAGAAGGAATCCAGAAGCAGCGTCGACGACCATGCCCAGTTTGTCGATGGTCAAGGTCCGACGGTGGTCGGTCAACGGGTGAATGATGACCGTAGTGTCTTTACGGGCTTCGACGACCTCGTCGAGATAGCAGATACCGCCAGATTTGACTGCTCGCGTCAAGGGTCCGTCCTGCCAGCGCGTGCCTTCACGGTCCAGTAAGTATCGACCGATCAGATCCGAAGCCGTCAAGTCTTCGTGGCACGCAACCGTCACCAACGGCAAGGACTCAGGGCTACCGTTGGAACTGGCGTCGACCTTGGTGCTGGGCTTTGCCACGGTGAGTTGCTGGCCCAATCGCCACGACATGTGCTCAACGAATCGAGTCTTGCCGGTGCCAGTCGGGCCCTTCAACAAGACGGGAACACGCTGGTGATAAGCCGCTTCAAAGATTTCGACTTCGTCCGCCAAGGGAAGGTAGTAGGGCTCATCGGAAATGACGTATTCCTCGATGATCGTCTCGTTGTATAGCTGTTCAGTCGCCATTTGGCATCCAATCGGTGCTAATTTTCGGTTGTCGCTCGCCATAAATCGGTGACACGTTGCTTCAACGCAACGAGATCGCCGTTATTGCAGATAACTTCGTCAGCCTTCTCGATTCTGATTTCGGGAGCTAGTTGCGCGTCTATCCGGTTGCGCGCGGCTCCTTCGCTCATTCCGGTCTTTTTAACGATGCGCGCCAACCTTAAATGATATGACGCTTCGACGGTCCACACACAATCCGCTAAGTCCTGCCATCCAGCTTCGTATAGGACCGCGGCTTCTAACGCGGTTGCACGGGTACGATCGATCTGATTTCGCTTCAATTCGTCTTTGAGCATCGCACGGATTCGATGCCAGACGATTGATTGGAGGATCTTCAGTTTCCCTTCATCCCGAAATACGAGGTCGCCGACGATCTTGCGATCGATCTCCCCGTCATCATCTACGATTTCATCGCCGAAAGCTGTGACCAATTCGTCATAGCCCGACGTGCCGACAGCGTAGGCGGCGTGGCCTAACAGATCAGCGTTTACGGTTTTCGCACCAAGCTGTTTCAGGATTTCAACCGTCTCAGATTTGCCGGCCCCGATACCCCCTGTTACAGCTATGGTGATCATCGGCTATTGAACGCGTTGCGCACAAAGAAAGTGGGCGCATAGTTCGCAGATAAAATATTCTACATCTCCGCAAACCGCCGATTTCGAAACAAAATCCTTCGAATCAAGGCGTTTAACGCAACTCAAGCCACCTCGAATTGTCTCTTCGAAAACAGTCCCTAACCGAGAGCATCAACCGGTTGCTTCGAGCGTTACCCAGCGTTGACGAACTACTAGCCCATCCGGCGTTACTCGACTTAGCTGAGGAGTTCCCGCGGCCGTTGGTGGTCGATGAAATCCGACAACAACTGACCGCGGTACGCCATTCGATCCGATCCTCCAACGGGTCCTCGATCAACGTTTCCGCCGACAGCATTGTCGCCGACGTGATTGCGGCAACCCGCGAACGCGTGGCTCCGTCTCCGACGCGGGTGATCAACGCGAGCGGGGTCATCTTGCACACAAACCTCGGCAGAGCGCCGCTCAGCGATGACGCTGCACGGGCAGCTCAACTCGCCGCGTTAGGCTACTCCAACCTCGAATACGACATCGAGACTGGAGCCAGAGGATCTCGTCATTCGCACGTCGGATCGCTGCTTAAGACCGTTTCAGGCGCGGACAGTGGAATCGCTGTCAACAACAACGCCGCTGCAGCGCTCCTGACGTTGAGCACTCTGGCCGGCGATGGCGGAGATGTCATCGTTTCGCGCAGCGAAGCGGTTGAGATCGGCGGAGGTTTCCGAGTCCCTGAAGTCATGGCCCAATCAGGCGCGAACCTCATAGACGTCGGAACGACTAATCGCACCTATGCCCGCGACTACGCCGCGGCGATCGGATCTAACACGAGGGCGATACTCAAGGTCCATCGATCGAACTTCGCGATCAGCGGGTTCATCCACGAAGACCCACTGTCGGATATCGTCGCGATCGGGAACCGGCACAACGTACCAATCGTTCACGACTTGGGATCCGGGTGCCTAATCGACACGTCCCAGTTTGGAGTCGACCACGAACCAACGGTTCAAGAATCGGTCGATGCAGGTGCGCATCTGACCCTGTTTTCCGGCGACAAGCTACTGGGAGGACCACAAGCAGGAATCATCGTGGGTGAAGCCGAGTTGGTAGAGCGAGTCGGGCGGCATCCGCTGGCGCGGGCTGTGCGCATCGACAAGATGACCCTCGCAGCGCTCAACTCAACTTTGCGATCATACGTCCGAGGAAAGGCGTTCGACGACCTGCCGATACTCAGGATGATCTCGGCAGCCATCGACGAACTGCATCAGGTTGCGACTGACTGGGCTGCCGAGATCGAAGCCGAAGTAGTTGACGGCCGAACTGCAATCGGCGGAGGAAGCGCACCGGGTCAGACCTTGCCGACTAAGCGATTGAAGATCAACATCGATCGGTCCGCCGAAAAGCTCGCCGCGAAACTCCGCGGCAACGAGACGCCGATCATAGGCAGAATAGAGGACGATCGTCTGTTCCTCGATCCGCGCACCGTCCTGCCCGAAGAACGCTCAGAAGTTACTAGAGCGCTCAGGTCGTTGACCGCATAGCGGCATTTGAACTGCGCCTGCGACTTCAGCGCGCTGGCATTGAGCACAGTTCGGGGATCACGCTCAACTCGACATGACCTTATTTGAAGACAGAAGCAAGGCTCTACTTAACCGACAAGCGCCGCTCGCGACTCGCATGAGGCCGCAGTCTCTTGAGGGTTTCGTTGGGCAGGAAAAGCTAGTCGGCCCCGGTCGCGTCGTGAGGCAAATGATCGAGCGTGACCGCATCCATTCGATGATCCTCTGGGGGCCTCCGGGGAGCGGCAAGACGACGCTCGCACAACTGATTTCAGGCGTGACTAAAAGCCATTTCGTCGAATTGTCCGCAGTCACTTCGGGCGTCCGTGACATCCGCCAGCAAGCTGCAGACGCCCAGCACCGACTCGGTTCGACCGGCACTCGGACAGTGCTGTTTATCGACGAGATTCATCGTTTTTCGAAGTCCCAACAAGACGCTCTGCTACCGCACGTCGAAGCTGGAACCTTCATCCTCATCGGGGCAACGACCGAGAACCCATCGTTCGAAGTGAACGCGCCATTGCTGTCTCGAACTCGTGTCTACACGATCGAGGCACTTAGCGATGACGAGATCGGAGTTATCGTTGATGCCGCGTTGAAGGATGTCGAGCGCGGCCTAGGAACGGCGAATGCCGAGTTAGACGACGACGCGCACTCCTTCTTGTTGCGGGCGTCAAACGGAGACGCGAGGACTGCGCTTAACGCCCTCGAGATTGCGGTCGACTCGGCACCGGTCGAAGATGGCGGGCGAAAAGTCACGGTCGATTTGATCGAGCAAGCGGTCGAGAAACGCTCCCGATACGACCGCCTCGGCGACATGCACTACGACACGATCTCGGCCTTCATCAAGAGCGTTCGTGCTTCCGATCCTGATGCTGCGATCTACTACCTTGCCCGCATGATCGACGCCGGCGAAGACCCGCTCTTCATAGCGCGCAGGTTAGTGATCTTGGCGGCCGAAGACATCGGATTAGCCAACCCCAACGGCCTCGCGGTTGCGGTTGCCGCGCAGCAGGCGGTGAGTTTCGTCGGTATGCCCGAAGGCCGGATTCCGCTCGCAGAAGCGACGATCTTCTTGGCTTCGGCCCCCAAATCCAACTCGGCGTACTTGGCTATCGACAAGGCGCTCGGGTTGGTGCGGGAGAGTCGCGACGAGCCCGTTCCAATGCATCTTCGAAACGCGCCGACGCGGCTCATGGAGCGAATGGGTTACGGAAAGGATTACGAGTATCCGCATGATGCTCCTGGGCACTTCACGCCGAGCGAGAACCTGCCCGAAGGCGTCCGAGGGAGTCGGTTTTACGAGCCGGGCGAGTTGGGCGCGGAACGGCAGATCGGGGAACGGTTAAGGCGATGGTGGGGTGAGGAGAGGTATGGACAAAATCAGGGTGATGGTCAGTCAGGAGGCGACAGTCGATGACCAGAGAATCATATGAGAAATTATTGGAGGAACTCGGATATAACCCTGCGTATTTCAAACGAGGCAGCTTATTGAGACACGACTTGAACCGACATCTCCCACGCATCTATTTCAACAACAAACGGGATGGTTTCGTGTTCTTCACCGTGCGGCGCGAAGAATCGGGTCATTACCCCACGATGCTTTGGCGCGAGATCGAACCCCAGCAGATCGCGGATTCTGGATCGGTACACATGACCGTAGTCCCGAAGCGCGGTCGGGAAAGAGCAGCTTTTGCAGACTTAAGATCCCGAAAACTTACGCAACCCGCGACGTATCGCACGTAATTTCTTCCCGGCGACCGGGACGGCGCGGGTGCGAGGAGATATTTTCAACCTGATAGCGAGACTGGAAGACCGAAGGGGATTGTGGCGTTGGATCTAGGAGAGATCGAATGATTAAGAACGAGAGGCAGTATCGGATAACCAAGGCGCAGTCGGAGCGTTTTTCAGAGGCTTTGCGTGAGTTGGAGGGCGCGACTGCGGAAGGGCTCGGATTGCATCCGTTGTTGTTCAAGGCGAAGAAGGATGCGGTGAGGAGTCAGCTATCCGACCTCGAGGAAGAGTTGAGGGATTACGAAGGGTTGCGGTCGGGTGACTTTGAGTTTGGCCAGCTGAATGCTGTAGCCGAAGTGCCGCAGTTGTTGATCAAGGCGCGGATCGCGAGGGGACTTAGTCAGAAGTCGCTGGCTGGCCGTTTGGGTTGAAGGAGCAGCAGATTCAGCGTTACGAGGCGTCGGAGTATGCTTCGGCTAGTTTGGCACGGTTGCGGAGTGTGGCGGAGGCGCTTGGGGAGGGGTGAGTTGTCTCGGTTGGCGATTAGGACCGAGGAACGTCGAGATCGTAGACAACCACTGAACGGAGGAGATTTCGGGATGTTCCGAAGAGCGGTGCATCCGGGAGCCGAAGGATGAACTTACGAAGTTCGGCGTGACACCGACGGAGTTTGCGCGCCGGATTGATGTGCCTGCCAATCGGGTGAGCCAGATCATTGCGGGGAAGCGTTCGGTGACGGGAGATTCGGCGTTGCGGTTCGGGCGTTGGTTCGGTGTCGATCCGCAGTTTTGGTTGAATCTTCGGTCGCAGTTTGATCTTGCGGTTGCGTTAGATATCGCTTGGTGCTATCCAGAAGAGTTTCGAGGAAACTCCACCTGGGTGCGAAAACATGCTCGTTGCCGGCGTCATAACGCCTGAAATGAGAGAAAGACTGAGTCGGCTAGGGATTGTCAAGTCGTTCTTGCTTGACGAACTGGGGCACGATGGTGACGCGTGGTACGCATCATTGAATGAAGTGTTTCACCATACGGTTCGGATTACGGATTCGGTGATCGCTTAAGGTGGGTGAGTCGTTGGCTGGCGAGTCAAAGCGTAGGGAGTGGCAAAGTGAAAAACGGATACTCTGCGCGGAAACCTATGGCGCGGTCAGGACGATTCATCAAAGCCAGTCCGAATATGGGCGATGTGTCGGGCGAGATGATCGGGTTGGATCCGAATGTCGCTGATATGTTGGCGCGCTGTCGGCTGATGTTCGCTAGCGAGCCGAATGTGAATGGGCGGGATCGGGGGGTGTTGGCGGCGTTGGAGGGGGGTGCGAATTAGAGTGCCACATCGCTTCAACCCGATCAACCAGTACTGTTGCTATGTCCAATATCGTTATCGCCACCTGCTCCTGATTCGTTGAAGCCTTTTTTCGGCCCCCGTCACGTTGATCCGGAATTGGATCAGCCTACTTGAAACGCCATAAATCTTCGCTGCATTTTCCAACGACAGCCCGCGTCGAACTATTGACAAAGCCGCTTCTTCCGGAATCAGTAGTGCGCCGCTTAGCCAATCGGCCTCTTCTTCGAGATTGCGGTGCCATAGCCGACAGCCACGGTCGTCTATTGCTGCCGTCGGAGGGTGAAGCAACAATCCATGGGCTAGTTCATGCCCAATGTCATTGGATTGGCGCCCGGGCGAATGAGCATCGTTGAATACGATAGTTCGGCGCTGCCCTTGGAAAACCGTGACACCGGAAAACATGCCCTGGCTGCCGTTCAGAAAAAGTTCGGTTGCTTTAGGAGCTTCTTCACTGAAGCTAGAAAGCGGCACCAACGGAATGTCGAGATGGTCGGCAAGTTGGTTAACATCCAGCCGTGCGGTCCGCGAAATCGATAACTCGGCTCTTACCTCACGAGCGATATGATTTGCCTCAGTTTTGAACCCTCGTTTCACGAATCGTCAGGTCCTATTTCGCATGCGTTCATACATCGCTTTGACTAGTTCATCTAGCGCGTCGGCCGCCTCAGGGGTCAAATATGGGTCGCTTTTGAGATAGGTTGAGATTTGCGCCAATGGTTGAGGAGTGGGTCTAGTCTGCATGTCTCGCACAAAATCATCGGCACTTAGACCTGACCACGCGACCAGGGCGGCGAGACTGTCTACATCTGGCCGCCGTCCTTGAGCCATTCTCGTAAGGGTGGAAGCACTCACTCTGGATTCGCTAGCAACCTGCTTCCACGTCTGATCTCGGCCCTTGCGTTCTGCGTCAAGCGCCGAATAGAACGCTTCTGCATCGAAACGGCCCCTTGTAGAGGTTTCGGGTCCCACATCTGATTCTTTTTCTGGAAATTGCTCTTCTGCAATCATACGCCTCCTGAGCAATATATACTATTGCTGATGTCGAATCGATCGTCGATTTGGCAACCAAATTTACACGATGGGGCAGGCCATTGCAATGCCGCTTCAAGAAATAGGCCTCGAATTTCGGGGAAAACGGAGATCACGATGAGTGACCTAACTGAAACCGTGTCGATCCGACGCGAAATCCCGTTCACGATAGACGGGCAACCGTACAAGACGAAGGATCTTAGCCAGAAAGCTTCGGAGTTACTGCGGTTGGCCGGGTTGGACCCGGCGAACTACGACCTGGGTGAACTCGAGGGCAAGGATCGTCCAAAAACTCGGCGCTTCGACGACGACGAAGTCGTTGAAATCGAAAAGGACGCACGATTCGTGTCGATCCGTGACAGTGCCCCTTACGCATGATGCTTCATGGAGTTCAAGGATTCCTTGCCGACATGACGCGGCTTGGCTTCGATCCCGAAGTCGAAGCCAACCTTGTCGTGTATCGACTAATCCCCGTCGATGGCTCATTGGCTGGTACCGAGATTGAAACTGGTGTCAGTGTTGATGAACTTGGCTCTTGGCCGCAGGTGCCGCCCCATTGGGTTCACTTGCCGGGGTCGGTTAGTTTCCCCGGAGCTAACAGCCAAGGATCGCCGAAATCGGGTTGGTTGATGCACAGCCGCGATCTAAGAGGATGGGGTGACTCACCGCCAGCGGTCTGTTGGTCAAGCCACGTTCGAGGCGTTCTCAGCGAGGCGAAAGAGTGACTCGCAGGAACACATCGGTTGCAATGACCGCCGTGACCGAGAAGTCACTCTTGAGCCATTTAGTTCGTTCTGACGGGCAGGAAGACCTGTGTTTGGCGCAATATCGGCCTTCGACTGGCATGGTACGCGATAGCGCACTAATCACGAAAGTAATATCGCCCAGACGTGGAGAACGACACGTCCACGGAAACGTGACCGTGACCGCGGAATATGTGTTGCGGGCCGCGGAAATAGCTCAGGATGAAGAGTGTGGTTTAGCGGTGCTCCACAGTCATCCTAGTTCTTCGAGCTGGCAGCCCATGAGCGGACTTGACCGTGACGCCGAGGCCAGTTATGCCAACCTAGTACGGGAAATTACTGGGTTACCGATGGTGGGGATGACACTCGCGCCCCGAGACAAAACTTGGTCGGCCCGTCATTGGAATATAGGCAAGGGGCGTCGGGTAGGCTACACCGAATCTTCAAACGTCAGGGTTATCGGGGATCGGCTCTCAGTTTCTTGGAACGACGCGTTAGTTCCATCCCCGCGATCCACTAACGGCCAAAGCCGCACAGTTAGCGCGTGGGGCGATCACCGTCAAGCGGACCTCGTACGGAGAAAGGTTCTTGTTGTTGGTGCTGGTAGCGTGGGGCTCGACGTTGTTCTCCGATTGGCAGCCTCGGGATTAAGCCACATCACAGTGATGGACTTCGATATCGTCGAAAGACACAACTTGGACAGGCTTATGGGTACCACGCCTCGTGATGTCCGCTTGAAACGATCAAAAATCTACGTTGCCCGACGGGAAGGATTGCGCGCGTCAACCGCCACAAGCCCGGGGATCACAATATCTGACCTGTCTATCTGCGAACCCGAAGGATTACGGTTAGCCCTTGACCAAGACATCATCTTCTCTTGCGTCGATCGGCCTTGGCCGAGAGCGGTTCTCAACTCGCTAGCTTATTCAGATCTAATCCCAGTTATTGACGGTGGGATAGGCATCGACTGTTTCAATGACGGAAGTATGCGCAATGCAATTTGGCGTTCTCATGTGATCAGACCGGGACGACCTTGCATGAGTTGTAACGGCCAACTTGAGCCGGGCGAAGTGATGCGCGACCAAAAAGGTCTTTTGGATAATCCCCGATATCTTGAGATGGCAGGTCTATCAAACGAACCGACCAACCAGAATGTGGCACCGCTATCGATCAACGTCGCATCAAGCTTGCTGGCGCAGTACGTCAGCTACAGCGTCGCACCTAGCGGTTTCGGTGATCCAGGACCGCTACGTTACTCGCTTAGTACCCACTTATTTGAACAAGTCGATTGCTGGTCTCGTCCTCATTGTCAAACGGAGCCTACGGAGGGTGTAGGAGACAAGCGTATCGATCTGACCGGTCAACATATGCGTGCCGAACATATGAGGTCCCTAGCCAGTAAACCAGGAACCAAGATTCGTTTTCTGCGTTGGATCGACGACTTAAATCATGGATTCACGAAGTGGTTAGACCGGAAATGATGAGATTAATCAAATGAGCCAATCAATAATCGCTGCGCTTGTGATCTCGGTGGTGATTTTGGCGTGCCAGAATCCTTCTGAGCCAACGTCAGTGCCCACGCCACCTAGTGTCGACGAAGTCTATCGCGCGTTAGAGCAAGAAAAGACCAGCAACGTGGCTCGGTTGCGAACAAGAGAAGACAATCGTGAATCAATGCGGTTTCGTGGCAACATTACGAGGATCGGAGAAGGGGAAATCCGGTTCTATGTCGAACCGCCAATGACGTTGGCCGAGGATTTGTATGTCGAATGCAATTTCCAATCCAATCGGTCAATCGCTTCAGTGAACGTAGGCGACGAAGTGACGGTGCAAGGTGAATTGGCAAGAGCTTTCCGTGGTCGGTTTTTCTGGTTTGGCGAGACGCGCGCCGTAGTTTTCGAAGACTGCAAGATCGAAAGTGGGTAGCCTATCAATTCGACGCGACGTTTGGTGAAGGTAAAAGCCCCCCTTTGTCGTTCGGACATTTCCCCGCGAACGGGGGCGACATTACGCCGCCGCTAGAGCTTGTTTGAAATGGTCTTGGATGGCTAGAAGGGTGAAGTCGATGTATTCGGAGGTGATGCCGTAGTGGGTGACCATGCGCATCATGGGGTCGCCAGCGTTTACTAGGATGCCATGTTGTTCGGGTCCTGCAAAAGTTCGCAACGTCTGACGCCTCCACTTCAACTCTCTGCGAATCAGGTCGAGGACCTTCGGCCAGCCGGCGTCGCGTTCCCAGTCCTCCATGGAGTCGTGGTAGAAGCGTCGGTGCAAATTCCCTGCTACCGAGAAGTAACCTGCGATCAAAGGATCGCTTCGTTCATCGGCAATCCGTTCGACTGAGTTTTGGAATGAGCGATGGTTCTCGTGAGCCCGTTCTCGTTCCTGCACTACTGACATGAAGGAGTGGACAGCTGCGCTCCACAGCCTTTCCGCGCCTGAAGGACCCAGCCGAAACACCCCGAATCGTAACGGCCATCCCTCGTGGTCCCCCGGTAGGTGCGGTGCCGGAACAAACCAAACAACCGACACGAACACCCCAACAACATTACCGAACACCTCCAACTCTGCCGCAGCCGAACCCGCAACCGTCCCTGGCTCTAACCCACACCCGTAGGGGCGGTTCGCGAACCGCCCTACCAACTAAACACGGACTCAAACACCCACCAACAATCCCTTCTCCGTTGATGAGACCTTCGCGCAACTCCAACATCTGTCGTGGGGCCATTGCGCAGCTCCAACATCTGTCGTGAGCCCCTTGCGCAACCCCAACATCTGTCATTGTCATTCCGAACGCAGCGCAGCTCCGACATCTGTCATTCCGAACGCAGCGCAGCGGAGTGAGGAATCTAAAACCCATGTTCTCCAAACGGCGTTTCGCGGCTTGAACGCCTCCGACGACGATAGCGGAACACGCTAGATTCCTCGCCATGCTCGGAATGACAATCTATCGCCCAGCCAAACAACCTAAACGATCATCACCAACAACGGCACCAATCCGCAACGCCCCAATCACAGCCCATCAAAAAAATCAGCGCAATCAGCGGTTCAGACTTGACTCTTGTGCTACATATGTATTACATTAATAACTAGATCGACGGATCGACACAGTGCTGCGCAGACGTGTGCAGACCCCCGTCCCAAGCGGCCACAGGGATCAAACGTGAGCAGGCGGAGGCAACGGTCGACGAGAAGGACGCGGTCCAAAGCCGCGCCGACGAGTCGCCAGCGTCTCTGCCTCCTCCGGCGGCGTCCCTCATCGGATCGGATGTCCGGTGCAAGGCCGGGAGGGCCGTGCCGAAGCGTGGGAGGCCCAGTTCCCGGAGCGCGACGCGTCAGTCCCGCGTCGCAGAGCGAGCCAACTGGCATCCCCCGAGCACAAGCGAAGCTTAGTGCGCGAGGGATGCTATGCCAAGGGCCGGGAGACCGCACGTGGAGCCGACAGACGTCTACTCCTGTCCGCCGCAGGAGGGAGGCTACAGAGCGAGAGGAGCTAGTTACAGGTGAATCGAAGGAGGAGGCGAACTCCGAACGGCGTACCCAAGCGCCGCGCCGAACTCCATGCCCGCGGTCTGGCGACGCGGGCCGCGGCTGGTAAACGTTGCTAGCGGTCTGACACACCGCTCTGCGCAGCATCTGACCCCTCTCCGGGGTCGTCCTCTTCGAACCGAAGAGGCGATGGAGAGGGAAGGAGCATCGTCCTCAGCGCTGAGGACGAAGCTCTAGGCGAGGGCCAGTTCCTACGGGCCCGAGGACCCTGCGCCGCCGGACCTTCCCCCGGGAAGGCCCGGCGGCAAACAACCACGTCGCGGTGGACATATCAACACGCCCCCACTCGGGTTTCCACCGTCAGTTAGGCCGCCGCCACCGCCTCCCGGAAGTGCTCTTGCATCGCCACTAATGTGTAGTCAATATCCTCCGACGAGATCCCGTAGTGGGTCACCATGCGCATCATGGGGTCGCCGGCGTTGACTAGGATGCCGCGCTCTTTGAGGCTTGCCGAGATCGCTGCGCCGCTGCCGGGTGGTATCTGCAAGAAGACGATGTTGGAGTGGATGTTGTCGGGGTCGACGCTGATACCGTCGATTTCTGCTAGGCCTTCGGCTAGCTTCTTAGCGTTGTCATGGTCTTCGGCTAGTCGATCGATCATGTTGTCGAGGGAGTAGATTCCGGCGGCGGCGATGACGCCGACTTGCCGCATTCCGGCTCCGAGCATCTTGCGCCAGCGTCGCGCACGGTTGATGAAGTCTTCGCTTCCAACGACGACGCTGCCAATGGGACACGATAGGCCTTTGGAAAGACAGAAAGTCGCCGAATCTGCCGGAGCGACGAGCTCTTTGACGTCAACACCTAGGCTCACGGCTGCGTTGAAGATGCGTGCGCCGTCGATGTGGACGGACATTCCGCCTTCGCGTGCAGCGTCGGCCATGGCCTCTGTTTGAGCGGTGGTCAGCGGCTGGCCGCTCATCTGGTTGTGGGTGTTTTCGATGCAGAGGAGCTTGGTCGGTGGAACGTGGTAGTCGTGCGGCTTTGTGGCTGCGCGGATGATGTCAGGCTCTAGGAATCCGTGACGGTCCGTCTTGATGGGGTATAGGAACAGTCCGCCGAGGACGCTCGCGCCGCCGGCTTCGCTGGAGAAGATGTGGGAGCGGTCGCCAACGAGGACCTCATCTCCCCTACCGCAGTGGGCGAGCATGGAGACTAAGTTGCCCTGCGTGCCGGAAGTCACAAATAGCCCTGCTTCTTTGCCGAGCAAGTCTGCCGATTTTTGTTCAAGCTCATTGACGGTCGGGTCGTCGCCGTAGACGTCGTCTCCGACTTCGGCGTCGTGTATGGCACGTCGCATTTCGGGTGAAGGGAGGGTGACGGTATCGCTGCGCAGATCTACTCGGGCTTCCATGGACGAACGGCTCCTGATGGTTTAGTTACTAGTGTGAATCTTACCTTTCGAACTAGGATGCGGAGGATTGGGAAGGGTGGTGACGGCAAAGCCATAAAATCGTGAGTATGTCTGTCGGTCGTGAAGAAGCGCGTACTGTGGATTCCGGCTTTCGCCGGAATGAGGTAAGTAGCGTGGCGTACCGAGCTTGGGATTTTTGGGTGCGGCGGAGTTGGATGCTTTGGGTCTTGGCGGCAGCGGTATTGTTGTTGGACCAAGGTACGAAGTCGATCATTATTGGTTGGTTGGATTGGGGGGAGTCTTGGCCTGCGGAGGGGTTTGTGCGGTTGACTCATGCTCGGAATACAGGGACGGCGTTCAGTCTGTTTCAGGGGCATAGCAACATCCTGAGTTTTGTAGCGATATTTGCGGTGGCGGTGCTGCTTTGGGTCTATGCGACGACTGGCGCGAAATCGTTTGTGCTTCGCTTCGCATTGGGTCTTCAGCTCGGCGGCGCGCTTGGCAATCTGCTGGACAGGTTGCGACTGGGGTATGTGACGGATTTCGTAGATGTGGGCCCGTGGCCGATCTTCAACGTGGCCGACTCGGCGATCTCGATAGGGATGGTGTTGATGGTGTTGTACTTCGTCACGGCTAAGGAAGAGCGGACCGTTGAAGATTCAGTCGCGACCGCGGTTAGCGCCGACGTCGGGTGCCGCCGGTGTGCCGAGGCGAGAGAGTTTGGAACTTTGAACCGGACTATCGACGATGCCGCCGATCACGAAATACGAACTTGACGGCGACGGTCTCCCGATCCGTCTCGATCTATTCCTACGTCACGAAGTGCCCGAACTGTCGCGCACCGAAGTGCAGCGTCTGATTCGAACGGGCGCAGCGAGGGTGAACGGACGGATTGTGAACGCACCTTCGTTAAGGGTCGACTCTGGCGATACCGTTGAATTTGATGCGCCGGGTCCAGCCGAACCCGATGCGCCTCCGATTCCTCAAGATCTTGACTTCGGTGTCGTTCACGAGGATGAACACGTTATTGTGGTCGATAAGCCGGCCGGACTGGCGGTCCACGCTGGCGCGGGAAGGAAAGACCAAACCCTAGTGAACGGGCTTTTGGCGATATTTCCGGAACTTGCAGAGTTGGAACCGGTCCAACGGCCTGGGATTGTGCATCGGTTGGATGCTGATACTTCGGGTTTGATGGTAGTTGGACGTACGTCTGAAGCTGCCTCTGCCCTATCCGCTGCGATCAGAGAGCGGGAAGTTGACCGGCGTTACGTGGCGATGGTGGTTGGTAGATTTACTGGGCGACGAGGAGTGATAGATCGTCCGATCGGACGTCATCCGACGATCAGGACGCGGCAAGCGATCGTGCCGGGAGGACGTCCAGCGCGGACTCGTTTCGCATTTGCTGCTGGTTTCCACGCATTTGGCAGAGCGTTTTCGATGGTCAATTTGAAACTGGAGACTGGGCGGACGCATCAGATACGAGTACACATGCAAGCGATCGGATATCCGATTCTGGGCGACCCCGTTTACGGTGTCATACTGCCGGAGATACCGCTTCGTAGGCAGTTCTTGCACGCTAATCGGTTGAGTTTCAGGCATCCGGTTGCGGGAAAGCGTCTTGAGTTCACGTCGCCTTTACCACGTGATCTGGCGCGCGCTCAGGCGGTAATCGGGCCGCCGTCCAGCGTTGCTTTTACAGCCGTAGGCTATTCGCCGCGCTAATCGAATAATCTGGAAAGTATGACTTCTGAAACTCCTGCGCGTGTGCGCTTTGCTCCTAGCCCTACCGGAGTTATGCATATTGGCGGTCTGAGGACCGCGCTTTACGATTGGTTTTTGGCGCGAAAGACGGGCGGACAATTCATTTTGCGGATCGAGGACACGGATCGGAATCGGTACGATCCTGATGCGGAGTGGCATATCAAGGAGTCGCTCAAGTGGCTTGGGCTTGATTTGGACGAGGGGCCAGATGTTGGGGGACCGCACGCTCCGTATACGCAGTCGGAGAGGTTGGAACTGTACGCGGATGCGGCTACGAAGCTGATTGAATGGGGCCACGCCTACTACGACGATACGCAGCCTGAGGAGTTGGCTGCGTTGCGGCAGCGGCAGCAGGCTGCTGGGCAGGCGCCGGGTTATGACAACCGCGGTCGGTATCGGACGGCGGAACAGATTCAGGATTCGCGAGATAACGGTCTTGATGTTGTTGTGCGGTTCAAGGTGCCGGATCATGGTGAGCTTCAGGTTGAAGATGAGGTGCGCGGGCGGTTGAGGTTCGATCTTTCGCTTTTGCAGGACTTTGTCATATTGAAATCGGATGGATTTCCGACGTATCACTTGGCGCATGTAGTAGATGACTTTGAGATGGGTATCACGCATGTGATCCGCGGTGAGGAGTGGGTTCCGAGTTTGCCGCGTCATGTGCTGATACAGGAGGCGTTGGAGATTCCGACGCCGAAGTATGTGCACGTGCCGTTGATTACTGCGCAGGACGGTGCGAAGCTGAGCAAGCGGCATGGAGCGCAGTCGGCGTTGGAGTATCGCGATGCGGGATATACACCGGATGCGGTGCTCAATTACCTGGCCCTATTGGGTTGGTCGCCAGGGGATGATACGGAGGTGATGACGCGTGGTGAGATCGCTTCGCGTTTTGAGATTGGGAGAATTCTGTCGCATCCCGCGAAGTTCAGTGCGCAGAAGCTGGAGTGGATGAACCAGCAGCACATCATGCAGGCGGATGAAGACGACCTTACCGACATGATGATGCCTTGCCTCGAACGACCTGAAGAGGAAGGCGGTTTGCTCGACGAGATCGACCGGCCGATCGATCGTGCTGTAGTCAAAGCCATGGTTCCGGTGCTGCGCGAACGGATCAAGGTGTTGCCAGATGTGGTGGAACTGATAGATTTTCTGTTCGTCGAGGAGGTCCATCCGAATGCCGAGGAGATGATTGGACGTCGGATGGATGAGGAGATGGTTCTCACTTCGCTAAGGTCGAGCATCGATGCTTTGACGCCGGTCGAGCCGTTTACGAGTGACGAGATTGAATCTGCGTTGCGTGGGTTGACGGCGACGACTGGTTTGAAGGCTGGTCAGCTCTTTACTCCGATACGTGTCGCAGTCACGGCGAAGCGGATTGCGCCGCCACTTTTTGAGTCGATAGAGGTTTTGGGTCGAGAGCGAACTATTGATCGGCTTCGGAACGGATTATCGGCGTTCGAGAAGTACGTCGACGACCGTGACGACTAGCGCTTGAGTGTTACCATCGATACGGTAACGGAGACCCGAATTTTGCGGATGATTTCGGGTGCCACAACAGGAGAAACGATTTCAGTTGGTTGAGGTAAAGAACCGAGAGGGTGAGAGTTTCGAGGCGATGCTACGCCGTTTCACCCGGAGCGTGCAGCACGAAGGCATCATTTCCGAGGCGCGGCGTCGCAAGGCGTTCGAGCCACCGAGCGTGACACGCAAGAAGCAGATCGCGGCTAAGGTCCGAAAGAGCCGCAAATCTACCGAGAAGAACCGATAGTTCTCGTATCGCGCTCAGTCGCGCATCCTGTTGACGCATCCCAGATGGGCAAGTCCATAAGGCGATACGCAGCATGAAGTTTGGTATCGTCGTCTTTCCGGGCTCGTGGTCCGAACGCGACATGCACTACGCGGTCGCCGACGTCCTTGGATACGAAGCTGAATACGTTTGGCATCGCGAAACGACCGTCAAGGGGTTCGACGCCATCTTGCTACCGGGCGGTTTTTCGTATGGTGATCACCTTCGGTGTGGCGCGATTGCCGCGCACTCTCCTGTAATGGAGTCGATTAAGGATTTTGCAGATGGTGGTGGGTTCGTATTTGGGAGTTGCAACGGGTTCCAGATACTTTGTGAATCGGGACTCTTGCCGGGGGCGTTGATACGTAATGATCACCTTGAGTTTCGATGCTCGCCGGGGAGGTTGAGAGTCGAGAACTCGTCGACGGTTTTCACGTCTCAGTACGGCGATCGCCAGCTGGTTTCGATGCCGATATCCCACGGCGAAGGCAATTTTCAGGCGAACGATGAGACGTTGGCGATGCTGGAACGGGATGGACGTGTGCTGTTCAGGTACGTGGATGAACGCAACAAGGCCACATCAGCAGCTAATCCAAATGGATCGCTCAACAATATTGCCGGCATCACGAATGAACGCGGCAACGTTCTCGGCATGATGCCCCACCCGGAACGGGCTTGCGAGTCGATTTTGGGGAGTATTGACGGCAATCCGCTATGGCGTTCGATCGCGTCTACCGTGGACGGTGCTGGGTAGAAGTTGCGATGCCGCCGATTTCGCAGGAACTGCTCGACGAGGTTGCGCTTTCTCGCAGCGAGTACGAGGCGATATTGGACCGGTTGGAGCGTGAACCGAACGAACTGGAGATCGGACTTTTCGGAGCCCTTTGGAGCGAACATTGCGGGTACAAGCACACCAAGGCGTTGCTGCGGTCTTTGCCGAACAGATCTAGCCGGCTGCTAGTCGCGCCGGGTGCGGAGAATGCGGGGGTACTGGATATCGGTGATGGGTTCGCGATCGCGTTCAAGATCGAATCGCACAACC
The DNA here is from genome assembly GCA_965207515.1 of Dehalococcoidia bacterium. Classification (GTDB taxonomy): domain Bacteria; phylum Chloroflexota; class Dehalococcoidia; order Lucifugimonadales; family Lucifugimonadaceae; genus Bin127. The sequence goes on from OZ242286.1 coordinate 1,361,516, forward strand.
ATCCTTCGGCTGTGGAGCCTTATGAAGGTGCGGCTACTGGCGTCGGCGGGATCGTACGCGACATTCTCGCGATGGGTGCTCGACCGATGGCGTTGATGAATTCACTGCGTTTCGGGCCTCCGAATGACGATCGGCAGCGCAATCTGTTGAACGGGGTCGTGTCGGGGATATCGGGATATGGGAACTGCATCGGAGTGCCTAATGTCGGTGGGGAGATTGTTTTCGATGATTCTTACGCCGGCAACCCGCTTGTGAATGCGTTGTGCATCGGGATCATCGAGGGTGGAAAGGTGATGAGTGCTCGGGCCGACGCGCCGGGTGATTTGCTTGTACTCGTCGGGGCGAAGACTGGGCGCGATGGCATTCACGGCGCATCAGGGTTGGCTTCTCGAACGTTTCAGGAGCAGGCGGAGATGCGGTCGGCGGTCCAAGTTGGGAACCCGTTCCTTGAAAAGGTCTTGATTGAGGCCTGCTTGGAGGCGATCGAACTTCCAGGTGTTGTAGGGATGCAAGACTGCGGTGCTGCGGGGATAACTAGCGCGGCTGTGGAGATGGCGGAGCGGAGTGAACTTGGCATCAATATCGATGTCGCCAAGGTGCCGCGACGTGAGAACGAGATGTCGCCGTACGAGGTGATGCTGTCGGAATCTCAGGAGCGCATGTTGCTCGCGGTTAAGCCTGGTCACGAAGATGAACTCTTCGGTCTGTTTGAGAAGTGGGATTTGGATGCCGCGGTCATAGGCGCGTTTGAGGATGGCGGACGAGTTGATGTTTCCGACGGAACGGAACTGGTCTCGTCGACGCCAGTTCTCACACTCACCGATGCACCGGAGTACCGATTTACTGCACCCAAACCTGCATGGCTGAAGGAATTGCAGTCTTTCGATGTTTCATCGCTGCCGGAACTGGGCATCGCGCCGAACGACGCGTTACTCAGGTTGTTGGCCGCTCCTAACATCGCTTCAAAGCACGCCGTGTGGCGTCAATACGACCATCAAGTGCAGAACAATACCGTGATTGCGCCGGGCGGTGATGCTGCTCTGCTGAGAATCCAAGGGACGCAACGCGCACTCGCCGTCTCAACCGATGGGAACGGGCGTCTGGTGTATTTGGAGCCGCGGGTGGGAGCGGCGATAGCGGTCGCTGAGGCGTGTCGAAATCTGGCGTGCGTCGGGGCTGAGCCGGTGGCGTTGACGGACGGTTTGAATTTCGGGAACCCTGAAACTCCTGATATCCAGTACCAGCTGCAGGAGGCGATCGCGGGCATAGCTGAAGCGGCTAAGGCGTTCGGTATCCCCGTCATCAGCGGAAATGCGAGCCTTTACAACGAGTCGGCGGCGTCTGCCGTTCAACCGACGCCCATCATTGGAGCGGTTGGTGTCCTCGACAATGTTGATCTGCACACTCGATCTGCGTTCCGCGAAGAAGGAGATGCGGTGATATTGCTCGGCTCTGATTCGCCGTGGGATAGTGCGGCTGGGATCGCTGCGAGCGAGGCGCTGTCGGAATTCTATGGTTTCAGTGCTGGTCTACCGGACATCGATCTCGATCTCGAAGTCCGCGTGCAAAAACTGTGTAGATTTCTCATCAGGCATGGCGCAATTAATTCCGCGCACGATGTGTCGCACGGTGGGATCGCGGTCGCGATCACGGAATCGGCGATACAGGGCAACGTCGGTGTGGCTATCGAGCATCCCAATCAGATCGTCGGTAAGAATTGGTTGGCTGCACTGTTCGGAGAAAGCCAATCGAGAATCGTAGTCTCGTCTGATGCCGCTAAGGTCGAAAAGATACTGCGAGCTGCGTCAAACGCGAGCGTTCCTGCGGCTCGCATCGGGACGGTGGGAGGAGATCGCATCCGTTTCAACGGAGAAGTTGATCTTTCTCTGGCAACGGTAGCTGATGTTTGGCTGAACGCTTTTGAGAAGGCCGCTTCAGGTGTTGCGGCTTGAGTCGATGTTGCCAACACCGATAAACGAGAGCTACTGGGTGGTGCCGGGTGAGTTGCTCGCAGGCGAATACCCGCGTGCGCGTTTCGATCGTGACTCGGCGGCTAAACTTGGAAAATTCACTGACGCGGGAGTCACATCCTTCATCGACCTCACGCACGATTACGAACTATCGCCATACAACAAGTGGCTCGATCCCGAAACTCAAGCCCATCGGCGGTTCGCGATCAGAGACGGGGGCATACCGCGTTCCAACGACTTCACTAAGGAAATCTTGGACGCCATCGACGCCGATTTAGACGCTGGCAAGACTGTCTACGTGCACTGCTTCGGCGGGATAGGCCGCACTGGGACGATCATCGGTTGCTGGCTGGCGAAACACCCGGACGTCGCCGCTTCGGGACCAGCGCTCGAACGACTTAGGAAACTGTGGTCGCAGTGCTCGAAATCTGTGTACACGCATTCGCCGGAAACGCGGGCGCAGGCGGAATATGTTCGTGACTGGGAAGAAGAGTGCGCCGCTGATGACTGTTAGTTGCGCCCGGATCTCGACTCAATATCGGTTCTATGCCGCAACTTCCCTCGCGTAAAATTGAGTTAATGAACAGGCGAAATCGAACCGCACTCTTCGACTGTTCTAAACCTCGCATCTGAGCTGATCGCATCATGCCTTCCTACCACGTCTGGACAGTTGGGTGTCAGATGAACATGTCCGACTCGGAACGGTTGGGCGCGGGCATGACGGGTCTCGGGTTGGATCTTTGTGAAACGCCGGAAGATGCCGATGTCGTTGTCCTAAACACTTGTGTTGTGCGTCAATCCGCCGAGGATACCGCGACTGGGATGCTCGGCAAGCTCAAGAAGGTGAAGGACGCCGATCCGGATCGGATGATCGTCGTGATGGGATGCATGGTCGGGCCGTCTGACGTTGATCTCCCACGTCGATTTCCGCAGGTCGACCTCTGGGCGCAACCACAGGATTTTACGCCGATCCTTGAGACGGTCGCGATGCGGCGCGGCATCGAGAACGGCGATCTGGATGGCTGTTTGGCAAACCTGGTTCCCAACGACCCGAAGGTGGCGACGTTTGTCCCGATAACTCACGGCTGCGACAAGTTCTGCACGTTTTGCATCATCCCTTACCGTCGCGGTCGTGAAACTAGCAGGCCATTGTTGGAGCTCGTTGATGAGGCGAAGATGCTGGTCCAACGGGGCGTCAAGGAGATCACTCTACTTGGACAGAACGTGGACTCATACGGTCACGACCTTGATGACCGCAAAGATCTGGCGGACTTGATGGAGGCGATTCAAGAAGTCGACGGTATCGAACGCATCCGCTTTCTTACGTCGCACCCGAACGATATGTCGACGCGAATAATCCAGTCAATCGCCGATCTACCTAAAGTATGCGAGACCGTCAACCTGCCATTCCAAGCAGGTGATGATGTGGTGCTGGCTAACATGCGGCGCGGGTACACGCGCCACCAGTACCTGGAGAAGATCGAAGAGATACGTGACATCCTCGGCGAGGATGTGGCGCTCACAACAGACGTCATCGTCGGCTTCCCCGGCGAAGACGAAAGACAGTTCAACAATACGATCGATATCGTTGAACGCGTACGATTCGACAAGGTGCACTCGGCTGCATATAGCGAACGTCCTGGCACTGTTGCTTCGAGAAAATTCCCGGATACGGTTTCCCAGAGCGAGAAAAAGCGCAGACATCAGCAACTAGACGCTGTACAATGTGCGATTCAAACGGAGAAACACGCTGGGTTGGTCGGCAGTTTCACCGACATCCTTGTGGAGGGCCGGAAGCGAGGCCGGACGTTCGGTAGGAACCGAAAAGACAAGATCGTTTACCTAGATGGCGACGCATATTCTGACCCCGCAGCTCGCGTCGGAGAGACGATAAAGGTCGAAGTGACTGAGGCGACCCCGTGGTCGTTAGTCGGTCAACCAGCCAACTAACCGGCTGGAATTTAAGGAGGCGACATGATCTCCATCAACACAACGCCGAAGACCATCATACCCATTACCGAACTTGAACAGTCGGCATTCTGCCAGACCGAAGGGAACCTACGCACCAAGACGCTCGAGCAGGAGTTTCAATCCGGCGTCCGCTGGCAAAAAGTGCCGACGCGATATCTGAAGATGTCGCCGGAACAGGTCGAAGCCGGCATCCGCTACGCACGCAAAGAGATCGGCACAAAGGCCGTCGTTCTTGGACATCATTACCAGCGCGACGACGTCATCCAATTCGCCGATTTCCGTGGCGACTCTTACTTGCTGTCCAAACAAGCGGCGGCCGCGAACGACGCTAAATGGATCATTTTCTGCGGTGTCCATTTCATGGCCGAAACCGCTGACCTGCTTACGGAAGATGATCAAAATGTCATCCTTCCCAACATGGCGGCAGGATGTTCGATGGCGGATATGGCGGCAACCGACGATGTGGAAGACGCGTGGGATGACCTTACGGACGTCCTCGGCGAAGGTAGCAATGGAATGGCGGAGATGATCCCCATCACCTACATGAACTCCACCGCATCGATCAAAGCGCTTTGCGGGCGGAATGGCGGTTTGGTCTGCACGTCTTCGAGCGCCGCTGGGGCGTACGACTGGGCGTTGGAGCGCGGCAAGCGGATTTTCTTCCTGCCAGATCAACACCTAGGTCGTAACACGGGGCTCGCCAAGGGTATTCCAGCCGAAGACATGGTTGTCTGGAACCCGTTCAAGCCGATGGGCGGGCTAACGGAACAACAGATCCACGATTCCAAAGTCGTGCTCTGGCAAGGCCACTGCTCGGTGCACACCCGATTCACGGTCAAGCAGATCGAGGATGCCCGCCGAGAAGACCCCGATGTCAACGTTGTCGTACACCCTGAATGCGTCCGAGAAGTCGTTGACGCCGCGGATTTCAACGGATCAACTGAGTTCATTCGCACAACGATAGAAGGTGCGCCGTCTGGCACGTCATGGGGCATCGGCACCGAGATCAATCTGGTCAATCGTTTGCGCGACGAGAACCCTGACAAGCGTGTCTTCTGCCTCGATCCGGTCGTCTGCCCATGCGCAACGATGTACCGCATCCATCCGGCGTATGTACTGTGGGTTTTGGAAGGCATCATGGCGGGTGTAGGCATCAACGTCGTCCAAGTCGATGCCGAGACGAAACGCCACGCCCTAGTCGCGCTGGAACGAATGCTGGAAGTCGGCGGTTAACGTCGATATTCACTCCGCACCTCAGGCGACATTCCAGCAGATGGCCAGCGGCAACTCAGTCATCGAACTGGAGAATCTCACCAAGTACTACGGCGATGTCGTAGGGATTCAAAACCTCTCGCTAGAGGTCAACGATGGCGAGGTTTTCGGTCTCCTCGGCCCAAACGGTTCTGGCAAGACGACCACCATCCGTCTAATCCTCGACTTCATACGTCCGACATCCGGCAAAATCTCGGTCTTCGGTCTGTCGCCGAGGTCAGACGGCTTGGCGATCCGGCAACGCGTCGGATACCTCCCCGGCGATTTCGTCACCTACGACCACATGACCGGCGGCACGGTCACCGAATATTTCACTCATTTACGCCATACCGAACCGGTCAAGCTAGAAGCGTTGTGCGAACGATTCAAACTGGACCTGTCGCGGAAGATCGGCGAACTCTCAAAAGGCAACAAGCAGAAGATCGGCCTCGTTCAAGCCTTCATGAACGACCCTGATCTGTTGATCCTCGACGAGCCGACGGCGGGGCTCGATCCCCTCCTGCAACACGAATTTCAAGAGATGCTGCGCGAGGAGAAGGAGCAAGGCAAGACGATATTCATGTCGTCCCACGTCATGTCTGAGGTCGAGGCCACCTGTGATCGCGTCGGGATTATTCGAGAGGGTGAGCTAGTGACGCTCGACACGGTTTCGCATCTGACGGAGTTAAGCCTTTGGACCGTGGAAGTTGCGTTCGCCGATCCGGTTGGTGAGCGCGTGTTCGACGGTTTGACTGGGGTCATAGTCACGACGGCGACTGACGGCGCATTCACCCTTTCGGTTAGCGGCGATGGATCGATGGACGCGGTGATAAAGGCCGCGAGCAAGCGTCGCGTGGCATCGTTCCAGAGCGAGCACGCCTCGCTGGAAGATGCTTTTTTGAAGTATTACTCGACGGACGGTTCTGGGTAGTCCGCCTGTTCATCCATGTATAGCAACGTCTTCTTCAAGACCCTCCGCGATGGTCGTAGGTCGATGTTGTTGTTTACGTTCGCGCAGTTCGTGTTCGGGATCTACTTGGCACTACTTTTTCCGGACGTCGCATCGAGTTTCGCTTCGATGGTTGAAGATTTACCTGAGTTCATTCAGGCTTTCGTCGGTAGTGCTGAGGAGTTTGCGACGCCCGAAGGTTTCTTCACGGCGGATCCCTACGGCGTCGTTACGCCGATCGTGATGATCGCGCTGGCGATCAACCGTGGGATGGGTGCGTTGGCAGGTGAAGAGCATGCCCATACGCTAGACCAACTGCTGGGCAACCCGATCAGCCGGACGAGGCTATACATCCACAAGAGCTTGGCGTTAATGGCCGACTGTATTCTCCCGACAATCGCCGTTGGGCTTGCCATACTGCTCGGCGCGGTGATCATGGACTACTCGGTATCGGTTTCAGGTTTGCTTCAGATGTCGATCAGCCTTCTACTGCTGTCTTATGCCACAGGATTTTTGGCGCTGGGCGTGGGTGGTGCGACAGGCAGTAAGAATCTGGCGATCGCCGTTCCCGCCGTCATCGCGGTCATCGGCTACTTGGTGAACATCTTGGTGCCGTTGATCGAATCGCTTGAGTTCACCAAATACATCTCGATCCTGCACTATTACATCGGCGACAAGCCCTTCATCAACGGCATCACGGCCTGGCACGCGCTCGTGCTGGTCGCTATCGCCGTCGTATCCTTTGCGGTTGGTCTGTATCGATTTGAGCGGCGAGACCTGCGTTAGGTAGCCACGACCATGTGCAGATTGTCATCGGAAGTTTTCGTAGCCGCAGGGGGAAGCGGCGTTTTGGCATCGGTCGCAACATTCGCGAAAGCCCATTGGGACGCGATCAAGGATCGGAAGGCTTTCAGAGCCGCAAAAGAACGTCACGATCAACAAGTAGCGGAAGCCAGCAGATCGGCCAAAAACGGAGCAGGGGATTGACTGGGAGTGCCCGCCTGAACAACCTCCAATTTCGACATCGCTCCACTATGCCGTAGATCGGAGTGATCATTGACGAGCATCTTGGATAGTGTCGAATGAATTCGGGATCGACTGCCCCCTATAGCGATCACGGTCGACCTAAAGGCTTTTCACGGCTTTTTCATCGAAACATAGTACTCAGCAAAACCCAATTTTGCCCAGAATTGCCTGCCGCCAGGATTGGTGGTTAAGACATCCAATTTGACTTCGCGATGTTCAAACAACTCGGCTGCCAGGAGCGCGTAGGCCGCACGTCCGTAACCGCAACCTCTAAATCGTCGGTCGATGAAAAACTGACGAAGGTGAACCACCTCCCGTTTCTGACAATATTCGTCTTTCTCGATTCTGTAGGTAGCGTAACCAAGCGGTGTATCAGCAGAATCGATAAACAGAACCAACTCCCAATCGCCATTCAACAACCATCCCCTCATTCGTTCTCGATATTGGGAATCTGCGAACGGGTTTCTGCTTCCTTCGTCTTCGACTAACCGTTTATTCATAGCGGCAACTAACGCTATATCGTTTTCAGCAACGGCACGTATCTTGATATCCAATTTTTTCGTCATTTCACAGCACAGTCACCGGTTCACGGTCAACCTACCAACTCAAGCTCTCGCATCATCACCGGCCAAGCATCGTCGGCGTAGAAGCGGTGGCCGCCCTGCCCTACAACGAGGTGGCAGCGATTGAGGGCACCCGCGGCTTGATAGATCTCCTGCAGATCCGCGAACGCACGACGCACGCCATCGACCGGGAACTGAGGATCATCTTTTCCGCAGACGACGACTACCGGTCGCGGCGCGAACAGGCCCATCACATCGGCATTCTCGGCGAATGGGAGCAGTCCGGGGACGTAGTTGTCGGCGCAGTGATAGATCGACATGATCGAGTCGCGGAACGTGCAGAAGTAGCAGGATGGCATGGCGTGGGTTATTCGCGGGAGGAGTGCGGAGGCGAAAACGCTGATCGTCCCTCCGCCGGAATTGCCCATGATCCCGATGCGCGACCAATCGACATCGTCGCGGGTTTCGAGGAAGTCGAGGCCTCGGTCGACATCGAAGATACGCTGACCAATCAGAGGTCGTCCGAGCATCAACGCCTGCATCGTTGCGTCGTGACAGGGGTGGGTTGATATCCAATCTTGGTGCCGCTCGCGGCGTTCGCCGAACGAGCGTTGCTCGATGCACAGCGCGCCGATTCCGCGAGCCATGCATTGCAGGCCGAAGTCTCGATCGCCCTCGACTGCCATCGGGATGCTGTTGTCGTCGCGTTCCACTGCGATCGAGTGATGAAAACCGGTGGTGTGGCCTTGGACGCAGATGAAGAACGGGAATGGTGGAGACGCGTTGTCGGGCAGGCAGAGGTAGGCAAGGATGTCGGATCCGGGTTCGCTGGACAGTATGAGTTTTTCGATCGTTCCGTATTCGTGGTCTCGTCTCCAAAGGGAATACGGGTTGAGGTCGATCCGTTCGCCTTCAGGAAATCCTACGAGTTCGCGGACTTTGGGGCGCAGGCGGGTTTGCCATTCCGCGACGTTACCGCCGTCGTAGGCCATCTCGGGCCGCACCGTGTCCATGAGGTGGCGGTGGAAGAGGGAGGGCGAGAGCGTTGGTTCAGCGAGGACGGTGGTCATGAGGTCGGGTTACCTTTTGAGGGGTCGAAAGTTGGATGCTGCAATCTTAGACGAAGGGCTGGGGCGGATTCGAGCCACGTTATAACTGATGAAAGTGGCGACTGTTGATTTGCGAAATCGGAGGAGCGAGTTGGATAGCAACATCCGTGGATTGCTGTTTGATCTGGACAACACGTTGATAGACCGTGAGGCGGCCTTCATCCGTTTCGCAACGTCCTTCTACAACGAACGACTTCAGAACGCGACGTCGATGTCTCAGGTCGACGCGGTTGCCCAGATGGTGTGTTGGGACGAGGACGGCTATGTTGACCGCGGAGAGATGTTCGCTCGGTGGGTCAATGAGTGGCCGGATGCCGGTCTCGAACCGGCGCAATTGCTACCTTGGTATCAATCCGAGATGAAACGGCACGTGCAACCGGACACGGATAATAACCGTCTCCTGGCTGATCTCAATAGACGAACGGTGCCGTGGGGCATCGTAACCAACGGAAGCACGCAGACTCAACGCATCGCCTGCCGGTCGGCAGGTCTCGATAAGCTAGCCCCATTCGTCATAGTTTCAGAAACTGCTGGCTATAAGAAACCGGACCCTAGGATTTTTCGCGACGCGCTGAACCGGACCGGACTTTCGTCTCCGGAACACGTCGTGTTCGTCGGTGATAACCCGATAGCCGACATCGACGGAGCTAAACGGTTTGGCATGAAGGCCGCTTGGGTAAGGCGCGGTCGGCGATTTCCGGACGACCTTGAACCGCCGGATTACGTCGTTGATCATGTTGCGGAGTTGCGGGATGTTCTCCGCATTTCGGTTTGAATGAAATGATCAGGTTGATCTGTGACCGATCGGTGCAACCTGCATGACACATCCCTGATGAACAATGAAATCGAAATCCGAACTGCGAACCGTCGCGACTTGGAATCTTTGATTGGTGCGCTCGGTCCGGATGTCCCCGCTGCGCAAATCAGGAAGAGGTTCGATGACAGCGTTAGCGGAAATCGCATTATGCTCGTAGCGGTGAAAGAAGGTCGGGCGGTCGGTACTGTGAGCGTCGGAGGAAGTCGTTTTCGAAGGCGGGGATCGTTGCGGATTTTCGCGCTTGATGTCGGTCCTGAGTTCCGGCGCAAGGGTTTGGGCACCGCGTTGGTGAAGGCGGTCGAAGAAATCGCTGTTCGCGGTGATTTGGATGAGGTGAACTTGGAAGTAGGGATCGGCAACGAAGACGCGATCCGTTTGTACCGAAAGCTGGAGTATCAGATATTCGGCGATACGGTAATGGATCGGTGGCAACGCTTGCTCGATGACGGTTCAATTGAGGTCGTGGAGGAGCCGTCGTTTGTGATGGTGAAAAAGCTAGTGTGAGCCGTGCGAGACACGACAAGATGGATGACGATCTTGCAGAGTTCTTATCTCCTTTGAAGGCTTTTGAGGAAGAAACGCAATTCTGGGAGTCGTTCGGGACCGTGCGGATCGATTGTTACTTGACCGAAGAAACGCCGCCAACCAGACACGTGACATCTGCGCGAGCAGTAGTGATTGACGATGACCGCGTGCTTTTGGTCCAAGATCGTGACGGGGTTCACATAATTCCTGGCGGCAAACTCGAGCCTGGCGAAACACCCGAAGAAGCGATGCGCCGGGAACTGATTGAAGAGACTGGTTGGAGCTTGGTGTTTTGCGCACCAATCGGGGTATTGCACTTCACCCACGTCCGGCCAACGGATGAGGGGCAGACGATCCAACCCGACTTCCTTCAAGTCGTGTACGCGGCCATTCCGGGGAGATATCACCTTGAACTGATGGAGAAAGATGGCTATGAAATCGGCTCAGAATTCGTTTCGATCGATCAGGTTCGACAGATGTCTCTTGGTACCGGACAGGAAACCTATATCGAAATTGCTATCCGAGCAATATCGCAGTCGCTTTGACCTCGCGGTTACCGACGGTAAACGTGCCGTCGTCTGGTCCGGCGCGAAAACCGATCGTCTGAAACTCTGATCGCTTTTCTTCGTCTTCGACTGACAACTTCGCGGCAATGCTGACGGCGTTTTGCTGTCTCCCCCAATCGATAGCGCCGTTGATCAACGCGCAAAAGGAGTCACTGAACCGTGCGTGTATGAACCCATCGACGCGGCATGCGCCGTCGGCGTCGATCCAGGCAGTCGAGATTCCAACCAATCGCCCATCATCTGTCTTCGCCGCGAACCACTCGGCGTTGTCGCGCTTGACGAGATAGTAGTACTTGCGACACAAACCCATGCACGAGTTTTGTTCGGCGTAGCGAGTGGAGATCATGGGCGTTGGGAGGTTGCCGTCGAGGACTTGCCAGTCGTGCGGCGTGAGTAGAAGCGGGATCATGAGAACCCTGAGGGAGGCATCGCCCGTCACGATATTGACAGGCGACGGCGTGCGGAAGTAATCGGCTAAATATTCTTCAGGCGAGTCGCCAGTGGTTATGTTGACGTAATCCGTGGAGTTCGCGATCTTGCGCCAACCTAAGCGTCGATAAATGCGCGCCGCGGCTGGGTTTTCGGTGCCGAGGAAGACCGCTTCGCCGCCGTTTGAGGCAAAATCCTCAAGTGCTTGACGACAAAGCCGTCCCGCGATGCCCTGCCCTCGGTAATCTGGTCGTGTGGCGACCTCACCGATACCTGCGAACTCGGGGTTGGCGCGCGGGGTCATGATCCCGCATGTTCCCGCTAGAACGCCGGCGTCACGTTCTGCGAGCACGACGTGACGGTTGTGCTCGGCTTCTTCGCCTAGGAAGACGCCGATCGGTATGTCGGGATCTTCAGGTCCGAAGATCTTTTCCCAGAAGCCGAAGAGCTGTTTGGCTAGTTCATCCCCGATGGGAGTCTCGTATCGAAGGGACTCCATTCACGACACCATCGGTCGGATGTGTGCCCATGGTCGAGCCTTTTCGAATGCCGCTGATGCCGCCAAGACGGTTTCTTCATCACCGGGCTTTCCGACGATGTGAAGTCCCACTGGCATTCCATCGGAATCGAAACCGCAAGGGACGCTGGCGGCGGTGAAGCCGATGGTGTTGATGGGGTGAGTGTGCGGCAGGTAGCCCCACCATGGGATGCATGTCGCTGGTTCGCCGCCTATCGTTTCGGGGTATTGTTCGTGTTTGAATGCGGTGGTTGCCATTGTTGGTGAGAGAAGGAGGTCGAATTTGTCGAACTGGTCCCAGAATTGCTGGATCATCCGGTCTCGTTCGCCAAGGGCCCGTCCGTAGTCGATGACGCTCAGTTTGCGTCCGTAATCCAGACCGTAATTGACATACCAAGTCAATTGGTCCGCGGGCAATTGTCCGTTTACCGCGATGGCGCTCGATGCCGACAGTACGTACCAGGTGTCGAACGGTGCATCGAGGGCGATGTCGGACTCGTCAACCGTGCATCCGAGTTCTTGGAAGACCTTAGCTCCGGCTTCGGCTGCTACCGCCACATCAGGATCGACAGCGGCATATCCCCAACCGAGGCTCCAGCCGAATTTAAGCCCCTCGATGTCGCGTCCGACGGCGGCATTGAAATCTGGGACGGGGTCTCGCATCGACGACGGATCGCGGGGATCGTAACCTGCCATCACTTCGAGTAGCAGTGCGGAATCGGCGACGGTGCGGGACATCGGCCCTTGCTGACTGAATAAGTTGGCGGCTGGCGGTCCGTCAGTTCCGGTGTAGCTGGAGACGCGGCCCTGCGTCGGTTTGATGCCGTAAATGCCGTTGAAGCTCGCGGGGATTCTGATGGAACCGCCGCCGTCTCCACCTGTTGCCAATGCGCAGAGACCTGCAGCCAGGGATGAACCTGCTCCTCCGCTCGAGCCGCCGGAGGTTCGCTCTGGATTCCATGGGTTTCCGCATGGAGGGCCGAGCCGGTTGTCGCTGGTGCCTAGATGTCCGAATTCGGGGGTGTTCGTCTTGCCGAGCATGACGGCGCCGGCGTCGAAGATATTGTCGATGTACGCGGCGTTGGCATCGGGCACGCGGTCTTTGTATGCGAGGGAACCACCTGTGGTGCGAACGCCTTTCGTCATCTGGAGGTCTTTGATCGAGATGGGGAGGCCGTGAAGGGGGCCGAGGCTTTCGCCTTTTGCGGTGGCGGCATCTGCCTTCGCGGCTTGTTCCAGCGCGATCTCGGGTGTGAGGGTTATAAACGAATGGAGTTTGTCATCGAGTGCATCGATGCGCGACAGGTATAACTCGGTCAGTTCCGTCGACGTGATCTCTTTGTCTGCTATTAACTCTCGCAACTCAGTTGCGGGAGCGAAGGCGAGGTTTTCATCTAGATTTGGCATGCCTGAATCTTTTTGGGGCGTCAATCAGGTAGCTGGACCGTCGACGCGGGTAATTCTTGGTTTAGGGAGAATCGTAACCGCTAAACGCCCATCACGACACCCGCGGGCGATGATGCGCCCAAGGTCGGGCTCGTTCGAATGCGGCAGATGCTGCCAATACTGTCTCTTCGTCGCCCGGTTTGCCGATGATTTGGAGTCCGATCGGCATCCCATCGGAGTCGAATCCGCAAGGAACGCTGGCGGCTGTGAAGCCGATGGTGTTGATCGGATGGGTGTGCGGCAGGAAGCCCCAGAATGGAACTGTCGTCGGTTCTTCACCGCCGATCTCCTCCGGATACTGTTCGTTCGGGAATGCGGTAGTGGCCATCGTAGGCGAAAGAAGCAGGTCGAATTTGTCGAACTGAGCCCAGAACTGGTCGATCATTCGGTCTCGTTCCGCAAGGGCGCGGGCGTAATCGACGGCACTCAACTTTGATCCTCTATCCAATGACCAGCGGATGTACCAGGTGAGCTGGTCCTCATGGTCCTCCAGCAGGTGTCCGTACGACGCGACTGCGTTCAATGAGAAGAAGCTGATCCACGTTTCGAACGGCGATTCCAAGGCGAGGTCTGATTCGTCAACCGTGCATCCTAGCCCATCAAAAACGCTGGCGCCAGCTTCGGCAGATTGAGCGACCTCTGCATCGACCGCGGCGTAGCCAAATCCGAGACTCCAACCGACTTTCAGTCCTGCGACGTCTCGTTCGAGTGCTGCAGTGAAATCGGGTACTGGATCTCGCATCGATCCGATGTCGCGATGATCGTAGCCCGACATTACCTGCAGCAGCATCGCGGAATCGGCAACTGTACGTGACATAGGACCATGCTGGCCCAACAGATTAACCGTGGGTGGCCCGTCAACGCCCGGATAGCTGGACACTCGACCTTGCGTCGGTTTAATTCCGTAGATTCCGCAGAAACTCGCTGGAATGCGAATAGACCCTCCTCCGTCGCCGCCTGTAGCGACCGCGCAGAGACCGGCAGCAACTGCAGCCCCGGCACCACCGCTGGAACCGCCGGAGGTCCGTTCGGGATTCCACGGGTTCCAACAGGATTTGCCGAGTCTGTTTGCAGTAGCTCCGAGGTGCCCAAACTCAGGCGAGTTCGTCTTTCCCAGCATTACTGCGCCCGCATCCAAGATGTGCTGAACGCTCGTGCCGTTGGCGACGGGAACACGATCTTTGTACGCCAGTGAACCGCCTGTGGTTCGGACCCCCTTGGTCATCTGGAGGTCTTTTAGTGATATCGGCAATCCATGCAACGGTCCGAGGCTTTCGCCTCGCGCGGTTGCTGCGTCGGCCTTCGCCGCTTGTTCAAGCGCGAGTTCGGGAGTAACCGTCACATACGCATTGAGCTGGGGATCGATCTCTTCGATGCGCGCCAGGTACAGCTCGGTGAGTTCCGTGGACGATACCTCGCCATTAGAGATAAGGGTTAACAACTTCGTTGCAGGGGTAAAGGCGAGATTTGCTGCTTGATCAGGCATTTTCGGCATCGATGAGTCGCGCGGAATTGACTGGCATGAATCTAAAACTTTGTTCTGGCGCGAAACGGTGAAAAGTGAGACTATCGCGGGCACTGAAGCCGCGCCGTCTGCTCACCTTGTCACTCTGTGATGACGCGGTCAATTTCCATCGCTACGTCAGGGAAAGCAACGGGGGCAATGCGTTCGCCACGTCCGGCATACCGCACGTTAGAGTATTCGCCTTCCGTCGGTTCGGTGTAGGCTTCAATACGTCGGTCCTGCCGAGAGACGATCCACACCTCTGGGATGCCGGCACGGGCGTAGGCGGTCAGTTTATCGTTGCGGTCGTAATCGACGGAGGTGTCAGAGACCTCAATGAGCAACAACACGTCGGCCGGACCGGGGTGTCCCGAATCGTAGAAGTCATCGCGTTGCCGCAACAGCATGGCATCTGGCATCGGCTCACTGTTATCGTCCAAACGAGTGGGACCTTGCACGCGCATTATTGCTCGGCCTCGCAACTGCGGGAGCATCGAGTTGGTGAGGCGGTCAATGCTTGATTGATGCCAGTCTCCGATAGGCGGCGAAGCAATAATGTCTCCGTCCAACAGTTCAACTCGGTCGTTTTCGACCAGAATGCCGTCGTTAACCATGGCGTAGTACTCAGCCACCGTGAATCGATAACGCAGTGGAGTTGATGCCGGCGGAGCAACGGTAGTTGTCATGGCGATTCTTTGCCCATTTTCTTCATTTTCCGACGAAAGTAACCATCATGTTCCGTACTCTCCCAGTCTATCCCTAACTGCCTGATTGCCGAATCCACCCTGCGCCCCGCTGAAGTGTGTCTGACAAGGTTAACCAAGGATCGCGTTTGACCCTATCTCCCGATGGCGTAGCTGTCTCTCCGCGGATCCGCGCCACCAGATAACACACCCGTTTCATGATCAACCGTGATCGCGGTCATCGCGCCGCCTGTCGGCGTCCAGTTGTCCAGCATGTGCAGATCGTGACCGAGACCGACGAGTTCCGCGGCGACACCGGCATCAATCCGACCTTCGAGGTCCAATCGCCCCGGCAAGTATGTGTGTGGCCAAAACGAGTTGGGGAAGTTCCAAGTGGCAAAGCGCGGCTCTTCGATCGCTTTTTGGGGATTCATGCCGTGGACCGCGATGTTGAGGAACAGCTGGACCATCGACGTGCACTGTGTATCGCCTCCAGGCGTTCCGAACGGCATCAACAGTTGTCCATCTTTGAACGCGATTGCAGGATTCGGAGTGAGCCGTGGGCGTTTCCAAGGTTCCAGGCTCGATGGGTGTTCGGGGTCGAGCCAAGTCTGCGAACCTCGTGACGACATCTGAATGCCGAGACCCGGGACGATCGGACTTGGAGCGAGTGGATCGCTCGGCGTTGCGGAGAAGGCGTTGCCCCACTGGTCGACCGCGCACACATAGCTCGTGTCCTGCATCCGACCTCCTGACGCTCCCGCCATTGCGACAGCTGGTGCGCCGTTGCGCGACACGCCTTGGTAAGGCCAAGGATTGCCTGGCTCTGGCATCTCGGGAAAGGCGTTAGTCATGTCGACATCTGCTCGCCTGGCCGTCGTGTAGCCCTTTGACAAAAGACCTTCGATGGGCACGTCGACAAGATCCGGATCTCCGTAATACGCGTGCCGATCGGCATATGCCAAGTTGAGGGCTTGCGATACGAGGTGGATGTACTCGGCAGAGTTATGGCCCATCGCAACCAGGTCGTCGTCCTCGAGCATCTGCAACGTCTGGGCTACCACCGGTCCTTGACACCAAGCGTCGCAGGTGTAAACGGTGTACTCCCGGAAATTACCGGACACGGGAGGTTCGATCTTTATCGAGAACTCCGCGAGGTCGTCCATCGTGATCCACCCGCCCTCGCTATCCGAAAACGCGATCATCTCCTCTGCGATGTCTCCCCGGTAAAACCTTTCGCGTGCAGCCTTCAACGCCGCTTCTCGACCCAAGTGCGATGCCCCTTGTTCCGCCTCAATCAACCGACGGAAAGTGCGGGCCAGATCCGCTTGCACCAGAATCTCTCCGGGACGCGGTGATCGGCCTTTTGGCATGTAGATCTCGCGCGTCGACGGCCACAGCGCCACTCCGCCTTCGTGATCGTCCTCGGTCGTCTGCAATCCTTCGCAAAGATATGCCGAAACCGGAAAACCGTTCGCCGCCAGTTCCATCGCCGGAGTGACGACCTGCTCGAAGGTCATCGTGCCGTACTTTTCGATCGCGGTGATCCACGCGTCAGGGGCTGCCGGTACGACGGTACGCAGCACACCAGTCGGGATCTGAGCCCCATGGTGTTCGTTGAAATATTCGATGCTCGCAGCGCGTGGCCAGCGACCGAGGCCGCTGATCGTGATGACTTCGTCAGACGCAGCATCGTAGATCGCGATGGGTGCGACGCCGCCGAAGTTCGTTGCGCTTGGAAGCGTCACGTTGATGGCGATACCGGCGGCGACACCTGCGTCGATCGCGTTGCCGCCTTCCTCGAAGATCCGGTATCCCGCCGCTGAAGCGAGATAGTGACCTGCCGAGACCATGTGTGTCGTGCCCATGATGGGCGGGCGGTAAGTTTCTAGTTGCTTGGGCATCATCTATCCTCCGCGCACGAATTCGATGGCGCGACGCAGGCACCAACTGGCGGCTACGGCGCGAATTATACGCCGCTTGGGTCGAAAGCAGGGGTTTGCGAGCCGTGGATGCCATTAAAATCGTGAAGCCATGCAATCCTCCAAGCCGCAATCTGTCGTCGTGATCGGAGCCGGAGTAACCGGCCTTAGCACCGCGTTCCACCTCGTCGAAAAGGGCGTCGAGCACGTCACTGTGGTCGACAAAGGTAGCGTTGGTGGTGGTTCCAGCCTTCAATCGGGCGGGATCATCACGATGCTGATGGCAACACCGACCGAGGTGCAAGCGAGGGCTGTAAGTCTCGACGTTTTCGAGCGGTTCAGCCGAATCTTGGATGGGTACCACTTTCACCAAGTCGGGTGCCTAAACCTCTTCACAGAAGAGGTCTTCACTCAAAACTCTCACCAATTGGAGATGTGGCGGAAGAACGGTGGACAATTCGATGTTCTCCGCGGCGCCGAGATTAGCGATCGATTTCCAGATCTTGAGGCTTCGAACGCGGATTACGGCACATTGGACCACAGGTCGGGTTTTTCTGAGCCGCACCATTACGTCGCTGCCCTAAAAGCGAAGCTTGAAGACATGGGCGTCGAAATCCGGGAGAACGAACGAGTCGTTGGTTTCGAACTACGTGGGGATCGAGTGCGCGAAGTCGTGACCGTTGCTGGGTCCATCGAAGCCGACGCAGTGGTTTGTGCCGTCAACGCTTGGACGAATCACTTAATGTCGCTGGTCGGGATTCGCATCCCGTACAAGAACTTCGTGCATGAACGATTCGTGACGAAACCATTCGACAATGCGCCAAGATTGCCAGCGGTCAACGATCACATCCTAGACTGCTACGT
This sequence comes from Dehalococcoidia bacterium, assembly GCA_965207515.1. Classification (GTDB taxonomy): domain Bacteria; phylum Chloroflexota; class Dehalococcoidia; order Lucifugimonadales; family Lucifugimonadaceae; genus Bin127. The sequence continues at coordinate 1,379,628 of OZ242286.1, forward strand.
GAGACCCACGGACGACAACCGCTTGCTGGTCGGAACCTCGATCGATGTCCCGGCGTATGAGATTCATAAACCTGAATTTCACGTTGGTGAATTGACGCCGCACCCTGACGCGCTGCCCTATATCAAAGATAATCTGGTGAAACGGACGCCGTTGTTGGAAGGCGCCGATTGGGACTACCACACGGTCGGATTGATCAGTTTGGCGCACGACGTGAAACCCGTCATCGGACCGGTGTCAGGCGTGAAAGGACTCTACGTCGGAGCGCATTTCCACTCCGGTGGTTTCGCCTACAACCCGGTTTCGGGACTGCTGCTCGCCGAGCATGTGGTCGACGGCGGAACGAGCATCGATACCGAGATGTACAGTCCTGCACGATTTGACGCTGTCGATACAGACTCCTTTTTGTCGACGCCCGTTATGCACAGCGAGATGGGCGTAACGCGGCATTGATGCGAATACGATGGTCCGATGCGTCTGGTGCGGAATCAGGAAGAGCTAGACCTCGTTGCCCGTGCTTTAGGTGACACGCCTGAAACCGTTATTCCGGTACATCTTTTGAGGCGTGATCTTGCTGATGTGTACCTAGCAGGTCCACTTCCTGAGTTCGACGCGGTCGTCGTCCAATCCCACACATGGTGGGAGGAGCCGTGGTGTTTTGGGCATGACCCCGAAATCCTTTGGGGATTACTACGCCGTCTCACCGGTTGGGGGTACCGAGATATGTCGCCTAACGTTCCTCCGGATCTGGCCGACTCTTTGTCCGCATTGATTCAGCAGGAAGAGAACGTCCAAGTCCGGCAGTACGGCGATGTTTATCACACGCTGACCCGGCAAGTTTATGGGTTCGACGCGCCGGGGGTTCGCCAGCTGGAAACGCTCGATGTTGACCTCTTAGCTGATTTCCGAAGAGACCCTCACAGATTGGGTTTCAAGACTTTTGAGGACCTTTTGGTGAATGGGTTGGCGGCCGGTGCCGTGGTGGACGGCAGGTTAGTATCCCTCGCCCATACGAACGCCGTGACCGCTACCTACAGCGATATCGGCGTGTACACCGATGATGCTTGGCGAGGAATGGGTTTCGCAACCGCGGCCGCGTCGATTGTGGCGCGCCGAATCCAAGCCATAGGTCGGACGCCAGTTTGGAGCGCCGGTGAGGATAACGAAGTGTCTTTGCGTATTGCAGTGAAACTTGGGTTCGTCGAGGTATCGCGACGCGTTTACCTCAACACATTCCGCGCATGACTTCCAAGTCAGAGCACCAAAAGGGTGGTAAAAAAAGAAAAGCGCAGATCGACTGTCTCAATACGCAGAAGGTGTGAGGATGCACTTCGTAAGATTTATAGCCGCGTTCTTGGTTTACACCATCATCGACGTCGGCTAGAACATCTCCCCGAACGCCCGTGGCATGTACGAAGCCCGCGGAAACGACGCGTTGTTCGTCGCTTACGGAGGGCAGATGGATACGTGGGGCGGAACCGAGCTACTCGCTCTACTCGCATTCCTATTGCTGATCGCATTGGGCAACAGTTACCTAGCGATCGAACCTGCGCTGAAGGAAAACAGCTTGGGCCAGGCGATGCGCAACAGCTTTGTTCTCGGATGCGCGGCTTACGCCACGTACATCGTACCAATATTTCCGCAGCTGTCCACGTGACCTGCCGTCCTGGTTCCGATAGACATCCTCATCGGCGGCTCCTTGAGCCTGATCACGTCGACGGTGGTCACTTATGTGACGCTTAGGCGCAGGAAGTCGCAGTAGCCCTCGGAATCAGCCAATTACCGTCGATCTGATCCGCGCCACGCCCGTCAATCGGTGCGGTGCCAGTCGTCCGGCAAGACAGGAACCTGCCAACCGGAATCGGGTCGCCAGTCTTCCCAGCCTTCGTTGAACGGCGCACCTCGATTTTCGATCGTCGCGATCATCCGATCCGCCGCGGTTCTGACGGAAGACTCTTCTTCACGGCTGAAGAAAGCCCTCGCGACCAGCTCTTCGAATTCATCAGAGTCTTTCCATTCCCACGTCATGTCCGGTCGCACGACCATATCCAGGGCGCAGTCTTGAGATGCGAAACCCAGGCGCACTTTTCGCAGAGGAGTCTGAAAATTCACGTACCAGAACTTGCATTGCCAGTCGATTGACCAGAACAGCATGATTGAAAACCAAGCATCAGGTTGGCTTAATGCCAAGACGTGACGATCTGGAGACGTCAAACGTCTGAAATCACCAAAGTCGGGATCAAGCGCTCGGGTGAACAGCTCCATCCGTTCCGACAAACTCATCGAACGTCGGTCCTCGATACCTCTCGTAACGAACTGGACGCCGGGATGGGTATAAAACGCGATTCTGTCAGGCGAATCTTCAACTACAGTCACAGGCCGCGCCGTACCGATTTCACCACCCCAAGTCTCGTATTGGACAATCTGACTGCCAATCTTCCAGTTCATAAATCAATTGCATCACACTGAGACAATTTTGGCAAAATGGTACGTTCTCGTGGCTGACAATTTTAGGATGAATTTCCGCGCCGACGCTTAGTTCGGCTTGGCGTCACGATGAAGTCTGCTACGAAAAAGGGTGGAAAACCGCCAGTTCCTCGACGTATCGCTGTCATTGGAGGAGGGGTCGCGGGTTTAGGCGCGGCATGGGGGTTGCATCATCACCCGGACCGTTTCGACTTTCGCCTGTACGAAGCCCAGGATCAGATTGGCGGCAATGCAGTGACCGTCGACATGCCGCAGGACGATGGCAGTTCGATACCCTTCGACATCTCGGTCACCGCCTGTATCCCGTCGGTGTATCACCACATCGTTCTGTTGATGCAGCAATTCAGCATCGAGCTGCTAGACACCAAATTTAGCTACTCGGTTGAGTACGGCGGACGCTCATATGCCCATGACCACGATTCCGAGTTCAAGGAGGAATTGCAATCCGAGATTGCGAAGTTCCAGCGGCTGTTGAGGCGGATGCACCGAATCGGTTGGCTGACTCGGTCGCGGTCTAAGTTTTTCAACGCCCTCAACCCGCTCAACTACATCAGCATGGGCGCCCTTTTGAAACTCGGGAGATTCACGGATGATTTCAAGTATCAGATCTTGAAACCGATGTTTGTCAACTTCGTATTGGCGACCAACGTTTTCGACATGCCGGCCGCGCTGTTCGCTAGGTATCTCGATTTCTTCGATATCGAACGTGCTACGCCGATGTGGACGTGGGATCAAGGGACGCGTCGAATTTACGAAAATCTTACCGCCAACTTTCGCGACAAGATTTTTTTGAACCGGGCAGTTCGAAAGGTTTACCGCAACGCTGAGTCGGTTGTGCTCGAGGATGCAAACGGTGTGCGAGAGACCTTCGACGATGTGATATTCGCTTGCAACGCCGACCAGGCGCTGGCGATCCTCGACAATCCCACCTGGTTAGAACGCTACATCCTTTCTTCGGTCCGTTACGATGCCTCGCTGCATCATGAAGCGGTCGTTCACTGCGACTCCTCAGTTCTCCCCAGCAACGAAACGAAGTCGCTGGAGACCCGGAGCAACTACATCAAGCAATACGGTCCGACACCGGACAACTATGAAATCACTTACATAATGCACAACCAGCAACCTTGGGTTAATCGATCAGATAAGCCTTGTCTAGTTACCTACAACCCGGTCAACCCTATCGACGAGGGGAAAATCCTCAAGCGCCATCGGTTTCAACACATAGTCCACGACGTGCGTCACGTCGCGTGGGTCGTAAATCTATTCCGGTTCGTTCAAGGGCGACGAAAAACTTGGCACTGCGGCGCCCACACATTGATCAACAGCCAAGAGACCTGCTTTATCACTGGATTAGCGGCCGCGAGGCAGGTCGGCGCAGACTACCCCTTTGACGATCCGGAGGCCAAGGAAGTATTCAACTACTACGGAAGCATCCTGTACGGCTCGCGCTTTCGAAAAGCCTAGCCGCGAACTTCAGGCGGCGCCGTTTTCGCTCGGTTCCGGGTAGAACTGCTGGCAGTAGTGACGGAATGGCATTATCTTGCCGTCGGACCGGCAGAGGCGCGGCCGTGTCTTGTGCTGTTGCCGGCTCCAAATGACGATGTCTTGCAAAACATCGTTGCGTTGCTCAGCTGACATGAACCTGTTCAACATCGGCGCACGCCATCGCGTAGGTAGAAAACCGAGACCTGCGAACAACCGTTTGGGTTTTCGTAACTCCCGGACTTGGGAGGCGAGTGAGAGATCAATGAGCGTGCCGTCGACCGGTGTAGCAAGCACCCAGAGTCTCATGTCCATGCCGATCGAATGCTCACGGATCACAACAAACGAGTATCCAAGACCGTAGATCAGCGTCCTAGCCGAGACGTCGAAGGTCATGTTCACAAACCGGGCAATGGTGCGGGTTCGTTTGAAGTCGAATGCTGTCTGCAGCAGCGGACCTTCGATGTCGGCGTCTACGATGACGTCGACGTTGTCGTACCCATGGACGTAGCGCAAGTGGGCAAGGTCCACTGAGTTCTCAGTCGTGTTCTGGGGATGGCCGGGAAAGCGTAGGGTATTGACCCTTAAATCACTCCAGTCTGCCTGATCCAGATCATCCGTAGGCAATCTCCACTGGGGCGGCCTTCCATCAATGCCCCACCATGCGAAGACCATGCCCGCGACTTCTTGGGTCTCAAAGACGCGCAGTTTGGCGGTCTTGGGCGGAGGAGCGAACGGAGTGGCGACGCACTGACCAGTCGTATCGAACTCGTAGCCGTGGAACGGACATATGAGCCTGTTGTCGCGTATGCAGCCACCCGCTTCGGGCCCGAGATCGGAACCCAAGTGAGGGCAGACCGATTCCGAAACACAGATTACCCCGTTACCGTCACACCAAACGAGGACACTCTCCCCCATCCAAATTTTCGCAACGAGCGTAGCTTTTTCGATGGCTTCGCGCTTCGCGACGAAGTACCAACCTTCGGGAAATGGGGACGGCGTCTCAGTGACCGCTCGGACGCTATGTCGAGTAACCATCGTTTGGTTGTATTCGCTGGCAGTCCGGGTGACTTCAAAGTGAACAGAACCCTGCGAACGTTCTGATCCTGCGTTGAATCGCGTGGAAGCCTTCCAGATCCAGTGTGATAAAGTATCTCTTAATAGCGGCTAGTCCAAGTGTTCCAAGTCTATCAGGCGGATGTACGCCGAGCAACACCGATGACGCTCACTACAGACGATACGGCAACCCAACAACTCACTCTGCCGCAGGAACTCATCCTCATGCTTCTGAATGAGGAGACTGGGTACTTTCGGCAAATCGCTGGTTGGGACTTGAACTGCGCCGTCGTAGGTGCCGTACTCGCTGAACTGTCGCTGCTTTCTCGCATCGATACTGATATGGACTCCCTGTTCCTTATCGACGCAGCAGAAACCGGCGATCCTGTTCTCGACCCGTTCCTTAAAGCGATCGCTTCTGAAGAAACTCAACACGACGCTCAGTACTGGATCGAGCGTTTTGCTTCACACGCGGATGCCGTTATCGATTCGGTCTTAGGACGATTGGTCGATCTGGAGATTCTCGATCATCATGAAGGCGACTACTGGACACTGTCCAGCAGAGTGTGGCAGTCGGAGATGATGACCGCTTCCCAAGGAGGCACCGCGACTCAGTTCGTCAAGGCACGTATCACCAATGTGATATTCAACAACGAGATTCCTGACCCCAGAGATATCATCATCATCTCTCTGATCAATACGTGCGATGTAGCTCGCTTCATATTCCAACTCGATGAGGAGTCTGAAGACCGGATCGAACAAGTCTGCAGAATGGATTTGATCGCTCGGGCGATCGGGGAAGCAGTTGCACACAATATGGTGGGGCCGGCGCTGCGACGACCTTCTTTATCTAAGCCGATTCCGGTCGTCCCACTCCGCGAGTTGGTGTTCAATCGACACGTTCGCGATGGCAACCTTAACGCGTTGTTCGCTGGTATCGCGGAAAAGCATGGTCCGGTCTATCAGATCCGACCGCCGTTTCAGAAGCGCCCCATTACCGTTCTCGCTGGTGCGGAGACGAATTACTGGGTGCATCGACATGGGCGCAACTACCTCAGAGCCAGGGACTACCTCGAAGACTTCGAGAAGGTCTACGGAGCGTCAGGAATACTGCCCGCGCTGGATGGCGCCGATCATTTCCGATACCGCAAAGCGATGAGTTCGGCGTACTCCAGAGCGAGATTGGAAACCCACCTCGAAACCCTCTACCACCAAGCCCGAACATATATGTCGAATTGGTCTGTCGGGGAAGCGCTCCCCGCGACTCGGACGTGCCGACTACTGGTCAATTCAGCCATGTCCCCGATCATGATCAGCGTCGATTCGCAGGATCTAATCGACGACCTCATCGCATATAAAACACGGGCGCTCAGCACTCACGTGGTGAAGGTGTTGCCCAAGTTCATGTTGAATACACCTGGCATGAGGCGCAAGAAGAAGAAGATCTACGAGCTTGTCGAAAGGGTCCAGAGCATTCATACCCCCGCGCAACGCGCCGGATGTCCCCGCGACCTTGCGGACGACCTGCTAAGCCTACATGCCAGCGATCCTCAATTCCTGCCCGAATCGAACCTCGGTTTCGTCTTTTCGGCAGCGCTTATCGCGAGCGTCTACCTAGGCGATGGCCTAGGTTTCGCCGTTTACGCCATGGCGTCTCAGCCAGAGTTATACAACCAGATCAAACGCGAAGCGGACACCCTCTTCGAAAACGGCGACCCGGATAGCGATGCGTACACCCCGGAGGCGATAGATATCACTCGCCGCTTCGTCATGGAGACCTTGCGGCTTTACGCAATTGTCCCGATGTCGCTTCGAACCGTGATGAATACGTGTTCCGTCGAGGGATATGAATTAGAGGAAGGAACGCCCGTCCACATCGCCCAAGCAGCGACGCACTATATGGAGGACTACTTCCCTGATCCCCATAAGTTCGACATCGACCGCTATCTGCCTCCGCGCAACGAGCATATCAGTCCTGGGTACGCGCCTTACGGCCTCGGCACGCACACTTGCCTGGGCTCTCGGTGGATGGAGCTCCAACTCGCGGTCAACTTGCTGTTGATCGCGCGTTATTTCACCCTTGAAGTGCCCGCCAACCACAAATTCAAAATCAGTCCGTTCCCGTCGCTGTCCGTAGATAAAAAGCTCAAGTTCATTGTGGCAGAGCAGAGACGCGAGATAAACGTCTAACGCGCCGCGGAATCGCCATTGAGATTGGCTGGCAATAGGCCTAAACGGGCTTGCGAGCTAAGAAACAGTACAGTGGCGTGAATATTCCGGTCTTGCCGCCCGTCACGTAGGCGTTTGCAGTCCGATCCAGCAACCTTACGACTTCAGAAGATCCCTCCGGGAACATTTTCAGTACCTCGGCCAACCTGGACGTCCCGATCAACGCCTTGCGGCCCAGTGGGATCCTGCGCAAGGCATTGCCCAGCGTTCCGTGCCGGGTCTCCATTGGCTGATACCACGGCATAGTCGTTCTGTCATTCTCATCATCGACAGCACGATCCGTGGCCTCGATGATCTCGAACCCCGCCGCTTCCAGCGCCTGGTTCACCTCGCCGAAAGTAGCGATGTCTTTGAGCGCGATGCCGTGCATCAGCTCCTCCTTGATGCCCCGATGTCGCCTATCGTCGGGATCGAAATCGTCTGTCATGCACATTTCCTGACCCCAGAAAAGTGCCCCGGGTTTGAGAACCCGGTAGATCTCGGCGAATGCTCCCGCCTTATCTGGTGCATGGCACGTAGATTCGATCGCGTATCCCCTATCGAATGTGCCGTCCGCGACGCTGGCCATGTCCATGAAACTGCATTCGAGGTACTCGACCATATGGTCGATTCCCACTTCGGCATTCAATGATTTCGCCTTGGCCAACTGGACTTCGCTGATATTTACCCCGACTACCCGGACATCGGCCTCTTGGACGACACGGCGCATCGGGCCGCCGGTACCGCAACCGACATCGATCACCGTCATCCCTTTGTGCAACGCCAACTTTTCTATCATCAATCGCTGGTGCCGGATCTGGGATTCCTCCAGGCTCTCCCGTGTCGACAGCGGCGCGAAGTGAAGCGATTCGCTCCATCCGAAAATCATGAAGTCGCTGCAAAGGTCGTAATATTCCTTGACAGTCTCCGCGTGGTCATAGCCATTCGGGCCAGCATCTTCGCGCGCGCGTTCCATCCACTCATCGAAGCGAACCACCCGACTTTGGGCATTCGAGCCACGATACGCGGTCTTCAGACCTTCGGACAGTTTACGGAGTTGCATCGAGCCCCATTCTCACGAGGACTCTTGTTCCTGCTCGTACTGCTGGTAGATGCCTTCCATAGCGACGTCGAGTTCTGCCCACTCTCGCTCAACCATCGACCGTAATCGCATGTTTTGGTAAGCGCCCCAGACCACCATCGCCGGAAGTACCACGAAGATAGAAACCATCAGCGAGTAGACGATCGTGATGGTGGCGGTGATGCCGAACTGCTGCGACGCGAGCAGTGGCGATGCTATGAGAACTCCGAATCCCAGCGCCGTCGTTAAGGCTGATCCGAGCAGGGCCGACCCTGTCGTCATCAAGGTACGAATTGCCGCCTGTTCAGGATCGCGTTGGCGCGCGAATTCTTCGCGATAGCGATGGATCACGTGAATCGTGTAGTCGACTCCGATACCGATCGAAAGCGATGTGATGATCGATGTGATCAGCGTGTAGGGAATATCCAGGAGGGCCATTGTGCCCAAGACGCAGAATAAAACGAGCACGATCGGTGCCACCGCGACCACGCCCAACGCGGGTTGACGTAACGTCACCCAGAAAAAGATTGCGAGGATTCCCAGCGCGACGGCGACCGTAGTGCCTATTGCCTCCGTCTGTCGGTCTGTTATCTGATCGGTGACAGCGACGGATATGATGGTGTCCGAAGTCGCGGTGACGGCGGTGTCGTCGCCTTGCCACAGTCCCTCGATCTCACCCTGCATGTTCCTCGTCTCCTCGGGCTCGCCCAGGTAGCTCGGGAACTGCAGCAGCATGGCATCGAGACCGTTGGGATCGTTGACTAGGAAGCGCCCGAGCTCTGGCTCTTCGGCACCAAGCCGGTCCAACAGCCTTTGCATCAAAACCGGATCTAGATGCACCCCTTCGGACGCCTCTTCGAACATCGCGGCGAGTTCCGGATCGTATTTGTCCCCTGGCGTGCCGTTGTCTTCGATCCAATCCTGCAGATAAACGTAGTACGACGTCACGATTGGCCCGGCGGCGGCGGGTGGGCGCTTGGTTTCGTCGTCGAAAGCCGTCGTGAGGTCCTCCAGGTTGAGCAGCGTGCGAATCGATGTGACTTCGGCCTTCACGAGTATGCTGGCGATCTCAGTGGAACCACCGACTGCCGATTCGAGGGTGTTCATATCTCTCAGGACGCTGCCGCCGCGCGGCAGAATGTCCTTGATGCTGAATTCGTACTTCAGACCTGTTGCCGCGTAGCCAAGACCGATCGTGATCGCGATCACCACGAGTAGGAACGGTATCGGCCAGCGAGTGACGCTTTTGCCCAAAGCCTCTGCGATCGGCGTGATACCTGGCAACGCGTTCGAGATCGCCCTGGGCTCCGATAATCTGCCGCGTGCCTCCCGCCGGCGGTCAATAATGGTCCGCCCCGCTGGTATTAGCGTGAGCATGACTATCAGACTCAACCCCACGCCAAGTCCTGCGACGATACCGAAGTCGCTGATCACCCCGATCGGCGAGAATAGGGTCGCCAAAAAGCTGACGATCGTTGTCACCGCGGCCAGCGTCAACGGAATCGTGACGTGTCGGAGTCCAGTGCGGACTGCCTGCACAACCGGCAAGCCTTCGATCCGTTGTTCGCGATAGTGCGAAATCGCTTGGATCGCGTAGTCCACCGTAAGGCTGATCACAATAACCGGAATCATTGCCGTCAGCGAACTCGGAGGACCTATCAGACTGAGTCCATTTGGTCCCAACCACCCTTCTGCACCGACGATCCACGCGATCGAGACAATTAACCCCGTCAGGGTCAGCAACATATCCGAAAAAGTGCGCGTGAACAATAGCAACAGCAATGCGATGAGTAGCAACGCCAGTCCCAACAACGGCGCGAGTCCCGTCTCGGTGGCCTCGGTGTACTCGTCTTCCACGATTACCGGTGAAAGGCTACTCACATCGAGCTGTCCCTCGTTTGCGATCGCCAATTCGTAGATCCGTCGCTCAGCATCTCGGATCCGTTCGTCGCCAGTGTCGGCCAACCGGATGTTTGCAATCGCCACCTGCGTGCCGTCCGTGTCGGTCCCGGTCATCGCATCTAGCGCACCTTGAATCTCTGGAATGGTCTGGGCGAAGTCGATCGTTTCCTGAGTGATCGCATCTCCGCCCCCCTCGACCATCGCAGCTTGCACCAACTCGCCGATCACTGTTGACGGTGCGACTACTGCGCCGACAGGCACCAGCAGCCCACTCACGGAAGGTTCGCTGACAATCTCATCGATGAGATCGTCCATCTGCGTCAGGCCGCTCGCCGTCAACGCGTCTCCACGGAAGAGAAGCGTAACGATGCTGATTTCGCCCGAATCCCCGAAGAATTCGTCAATTTCGCGCGTCGCATTGGCGATAGCGTGCCCTGGTGGCAGAAACGCCACACTCGCGCCCTCCGTTGGCGGTGCGCGAAGATTCGCACCGGCGGCGAGGAAAACAGTGGCGATGAGCAGGACGATGATCGTAATCCAAGGGCGGACCGTCACTACCCGACTCATCTTTTCGAGCGCTCGATTCATTTGCAACGCGCAGTTTAACACGCGCGGTAACTCGCATATTTTGATTCAAAACGAGTGCATTGTCGTTCGATAACGCATTCTCCAATTGCCACCACTAAATCTCGGGGAATTGTCCAATGCTCACAGGTGCTAGAATTCGGGCGTCATTCTTCCCGATATTCGCAACCCTTAAGATCCAACAACCGCTAGACGCGAGCTGGTGTAGTAGGTCACGTCGAAGAGCATCAAGACAGAGTTCGATCCAGTAACGCTGGAGATCATTTGGAATCGGCTGATCTCCATCGCGGACCAATCTGCCACGACGCTTGTACGGACTTCCTTTTCGACCGTCGTTCGTGAAAGCAACGACTACGCCTGCGTTCTGATGGATCGCAACGGCGACACGTTGGCGGAGAACCGGGGATCCATTCCCTCGTTTGTCGGCACAATGTCGCACACGGTGAAGCACTTTCTACGCCGCTTTCCACCAAAGACGTGGAGACCGGGTGACGTTGTGATCACCAACGACCCGTGGATGGGCACAGGCCATCGGCCCGATTTCTCGATGGCGACGCCTGTGTTCTTAAACGGCGATTTGGTGGCATTCTCGGGCATCATCGCCCACGCATCCGATGTAGGAGGATCGATCTTCTCCGCCGACAACCGTTCAGTTTTCGAAGAAGGTCTCGGTGTTCCTCCGATGAAACTCTTCTCCGAAGGCAACCCAAACGAAGATCTTTTCGAGTTGATCCGCTACAACGTGCGAGTCCCCGAACCGGTGATAGGCGACTTCATGGCCATGGTGGCTGGATGCGAGGTCGCAGGCCGACAGCTCGTCGAATTCATGGAAGAGTACGGAGTGGAGATGTTGGAGACGCTCAGCCACGAGATCCAGTCACGTGCTGAGGATGTAATGCGCCGGGCAGTATTGAAGCTACCGGACGGAACGTATAGACATACCGTTACTCTCGACGGTTTCGACGAACCGATTGAGATCGTTTGTGCAATCACGATTGAAGACGACGCGCTGGAGGTCGATTTTGAAGGAACTTCCGAGCAGGTTGACCAAGGTGGTGTGAATGTCGTGTACGCCTACACATGGGCATTCACGACATATCCGTTGAAGTGTGTCTTGGATCCACTGACCTATCGCAACGAAGGATCGTACCGACCATTCACCATCAAGGCACCTGAGGGAAGCATATTGAACGCGACGTACCCAAGGGCCGTATCGTCAAGGCACCTCACCGGCCACAGCATCACCGCGGCCGTATTCGGCGCTTTGGCCCCGGTTCTGCCTGACACGGTGATCGCAGACTCCGGATCCACGCCTCAATACATCGCATTCTTTTCGGGCGTCGATGGATCGATGCGACCGTTTTCCCTTATGCAATTCCTTAGCGGCGGCATGGGTGCCAGCAGCTCTGAAGACGGTATTCACTGTTGTCCATTCCCGACCAATTCGATTCCGGGTTCCGTCGAGGTTTCCGAGTCGATCTCGCCTCTCGTGTTTTGGAAGAAAGAACTGCTGACTGATTCGGGAGGCGCTGGACGGTTTCGCGGCGGATGCGGACAAGACATCGTAATCGAGGTCAAATCGCCCAGGCGCTCTCAGTTATCTGTTATGTCCGAGCGGTGGGACTTTCCCGCTGAGGGGCTGAGCGGCGGCAAACCGGGAGGGCGAGCAGGAGCCCGCGGGATCGCGACCGGTTCGGCGAAATACGATAACGCGCTTCCCTCCAAAGGGCGCACTGCGCTCGGTCCCGGCGAAGTCATCCATCTCGTGACGGCCGGCGGTGGTGGCTACGGAGATCCCGCAGACCGCGATCCGAAACTGGTGCGCCAGGACCTGCGCAACGAACTCATTTCGGAAACCGCCGCCAAAGAGATCTACGGCCTTTATCATCGGGGCGGAGTTTAGATGCCCTTCGTTCGGCTCGGCGTCGACGTCGGCGGTACTTTCACCGATTTCGTTGCCCACAACTCGGATACAGGTTCATTCTCCGTCGGCAAGACATTGACCACGCCGCATGACCTTGCCGTCGGGATTATCCAAGGCACACGCGAGACCGCAGAACGTTCCGGCTTCGAGATACGCGACGTCGCACAGGTGACGTACGGAACGACGCTAGTAGCCAATCTCTTGCTGGAACGCAAAGGTGTGAAGGTCGGGTTGATCACCACCGAAGGATTCCGAGACGTATTAGAAACCGGCACCGAGCAGCGGTACGACATGTACGACCTGACCGCTAGGCGTGCTGAGCCTCTAGTTCCCAGGCACCTGCGGAGGACCGTACCGGAGCGCATGAGTTGGGATGGACAAGTGCTTGTACCGTTCGATGCAAAGTCGTTGGATCAGATAGTCGCCAGCTTTCAAATTGAAGGTGTGGAAACGATTGCCGTCGCGCTCCTCCACTCGCATCGCAACCCCTCGCACGAAAGGGAGATCCGCGAGTATCTGAACAAGCGGTATCCCCAGTACAACGTGTCACTCTCCTCCGACATCGCGCCCGAGGTGCGCGAATATCCACGCACCTCCACAACCGTAGCCAACGCCTATGTCGCCCCACCGTTGCGTGAGCACCTGTCGGATATGGAACGCGGGCTGCGATCGATGGGTTTCAGCGGCTTCATCTATTTGATGCTCTCTGAAGGCGGGATGACCACGTTGGACGCCGCGCGGTCTTACCCGGTGCGACTCGTAGAGTCTGGACCGGCAGCTGGTGCGATGGCCGCGGCCTACTACGGAGAGATGCTCGGGGAACCAGACCTATTGTCGTTCGACATGGGAGGCACGACTGCGAAGCTTTGCCTTATCACCAACGGCTCGCCGTCCCGCACGAATGAATTCGAGGCGGCGCGAGAACATCGCTTCAAAAAAGGAAGCGGACTCGTTTTGAAGGTTCCTGCGATCGACATGATCGAGATTGGCGCGGGCGGCGGCAGTATCGCCCACATCGACCCTTTGGGGCTGATGAAGGTCGGACCTCAAAGCGCTGGCGCCGATCCAGGGCCCGCGTGTTACGGGTTGGGCGGTAAAGAGCCGACCGTTAGCGACGCCGATTTGGTGTTGGGGCTTCTGAATCCCGACTATTTCCTAGGTGGCGAGATGGGCCTCGATCCAAATGCCGCTCGGACGGCGATCGACGATCGACTCGCGCGGCAGATGGGCATGAGTGTGACCCGTACAGCACGAGGCATCCATGAAGTTGTCAACGAAAACATGGCCACCGCGGCCCGTATGCACGCCGCGGAACATGGAACCGACATCCGAGGTAGTGCTCTCGTCGCGTTCGGTGGGGCCGGGCCGGTGCATGCGTATGGAGTTGCCAAACTGCTCGGCTTGAGCAAGGTGATCTGCCCGTTGGGAGCCGGAGTCATGTCTTCTTTGGGAATGCTCGTCGCTCCCAAATCGTTCTCCTCGGTTCGGAGTTACATCAGCCAACTCGACGCCGTGGATTGGGACCATGTGAACGACATCTTCATCTCGATGGAAGCAACCGCGATCGACCTCCTCGAGTCGGCAGGAGTGAAATCTGAGGACATCAATATTGAACGCAGCGCCCATATGAGGTACGTGGGCCAAGGTTTCGAGATAGTGGTTCCTGTGCCCAACGGAATCCTCGATCCGGAATCGCAAGACGAACTCGCGGCAGCCTTCGATGCTACCTACGAAGCCATGTTTGGGCGCGTGTTGAACGAAGTTCCCGTGGAGACGATAACTTGGCGCATGACGGCCTCAGAGCCTCCGCCACGTCCCGAAATACGGTTCCAATCTGAAGGTTCGAGTACCGCCGCGGAAGCGTTCAAGGGCGAGCGTCCCGTATTCCTAAACGAAAAGAACGAGTTTGTCGATTGCAGGGTATTTGATCGATACAACCTCGATCCGGGGTCGACCATCAGCGGCCCGGCAATCGTCGAAGAACGTGAGTCGACCGTCTTCGTTGGCCCGGACGCGAACTGCACTATCGATGAACATCTGAATCTTGTGATGTCGTTGGGATAGGCCGCGTTCAAAAAGAGGCAACTTCATCCGACCATGACACTTGCTCCCCAACAGTTGCGGATGGTCATCGACAAGGAAGCGGTGTGTCAATTGCCCGACGTTGTCGTGCCGACCGGCTACACGTTGCGCGCATATCGATCCGGAGATGTAGCGAGTTGGGCCGACGCGCTCCGTCAAGGCGGATTCACTGATTGGACAGAAGCGAGAGTGCTGGACTACCTGAAGGACACGGAGCGCAGAGAAGGATCGAGTCTTGTAGAGTTCGGAGGGCGGATCGTTGCCGCTACGTTCGCCTCGAGATTGGGCAACCAACCCCATAAATTGAACAACGCCGTGGCCGAGCCTTCAAACATCGGCATTCTAGACTTCGTGGTCACGCACCCTGAACATCGAGGTCGAAGTTTGGGCAAGGCCACATGCACGGCGGTGGCCAAGTTTCTGGTCGCCCGCGGTTGTACGACGATCGAACTCGGAACCGACGACTGGAGGTTGCCGGCGATCCACGTTTATCTTTCGATGGGATTCGAACCTGTTATGAATAGGAACGATATGCCCAGACGTTGGGCAGCCGTGATTGAAAAACTGAAGGAGAGCGGACGTGACCACTCTTAGGATGGGATTGGCGGGGCTGGGACATGGCGATACGTTGCTGCAAGCCAACGACCCCGTACACGATTTGCCGATCAGGGTGACGGCGCTGTGCGATATCAACGAAGACCGCCTTGAAGCGGCGTCGAAAGAGCACGGTATCGATGCGATCACGACCGATTTCGACGAGATGGCGGCGCGTGACGATCTCGACATCGTTGGCATCTATACCCCAGGCCCGCTCCACGCCCGCCAAATCCTCACCGCCCTCGAAAACGGCAAACATGTGATGGTCACCAAGGGCATGGTCTACACCATGGGCGAGGTCGAGAGCGTCGTCGAAGCGGTGGACCGCACGGGCAAAGTGCTGCTGGTAACACAGTCGATGCGCGGCCGGTTGGACTTCATCGATGCCAAACGTGCGTGCGACGCCGGTGAGATTGGCGAACTCTACATGGCCGAAGCCCATTACATTCACGACCTTAGACCCGTCTACAAGCAGACACCGTGGCGCGTAACTATGCCGCAGGACCTCATCATGGGTGGGGCGTGCCACCCCATCGACATGCTGCGATGGTTCATGGGCGATATCGACGAGGTTCACTGCGTTGGCCTACGTAGCGGTGTAGCTCCCGACTATCCGCAAGAAGACTGCTTCTTCATCAACATCAAATTCACCTCCGGGAAGATCGGCCGCGTCGCAAACCTCCTCGGCATGGTTCACCCCGGAGGCGAACGAGCAAACAGCCTCACCGTCTACGGCACAAAAGGCACCATCCGCGACAACGTCAAGACCCTAGACGCCGAAGGCGACCTCCCCGAACGCGAGTATCACACCCAACTGCACCACACCGGCCATCGCGGCGAGATGATCATCATGATGCGCCACATGGCCGACTGCGTCCTGAACGGCACGAAACCGTGGGTTGGAGTCAGAGAAGGGGCGAGGGTTGTATCAACCGGCCTCTCATGTTGGGAGTCGCTCCGCACGGGGATGCCTGTAAAGGTGCGGAATGAGTTTTGACAATTCTCGAACGCAACGCCGGTTGACTCGCTGAAACGGATAGTCGGTCAGCGCTTAAGCCGCGTTGGGTCAACTTGACCCATCGCGACTGATGCAGCCTTCGTATATCCGCTCATAGCGCCGGAATCGATACGCAAAGGCGGTTACTTTTATCTCAGACGTTGGACCAATTCTAGTGACCGGTGCTACCGGTTACATCGGAGGTCGACTGGTTCCGCGCCTAATTGAAGCCGGCCGACACGTTCGCGTTCTAGTACGAAGCCCTCGCCGTGCAAGTTCACGATCGTGGTTCGGCGCGGTCGAAACCGTAATCGGCGACGCCACAAATCCCCGGGCGTTATCGCGGGCATTGGAAGGCATCGACACCGCTTACTACCTGATCCACAGCATGTTCAGCGGGGCGAGTTTCCATGACCTCGACATCACTGCTGCCCGCGCATTTGGGCATGCAGCCAAAGGAGCGGGTGTAAGGCGCATCGTCTACCTTGGCGCTCTGGGCGAATCTAGTTCCGATCTTTCGCCGCACCTGCGTTCACGGCATGAAACCGGATCTGCCCTCCGCGAGAGCGGAATCCCAGTCACGGAATTTCGCTCCGCCATCGTCGTAGGTTCCGGCAGCGCGTCTTTCGAAATTATCCGCAATCTTGTCGAACGGCTGCCGGTGATGGTCTGTCCAAGATGGGTGTATTCAAAAGTGCAACCATTAGCTATCGACGACCTTTTGGCATACCTCGTTTCGGCTCTCGACAAGCCAGCAAGCACCGGGCGGATCATCGAGGTCGGCGGCGGGGATGTCACCACGTTTCACGGATTAATGACGGGCTATGCGAAAGCGCGTCAACTGCGACGTTGGTTAATTCCTATTCCGGTGCTGACACCGAAGCTCTCATCTTATTGGGTCTACTGGTTTACTCCGATTCCCGCAGCATTCGCCTCCGCGTTGATCGAAGGGATTCGCAATGACGTCGTCGTAAACAACGATCTAGCCAGCGAACTATTTCCACAGATCCAGCCACGCGACTACGCTTCAGCCATTGGTGGAGTGATGGATGATTTGGACCAAGGACGCATCGACACGTCGTGGAGCGATGCTGGCGGCATTTCAGTCACATCGGGGAATCCTGTTTCACTGCATTCGCGACACGGGATGATCGTTGAGCGCCGTACCAGGCATGTCGAAGCGTCCACGCATAGCGTTTTCCGCGCATTCGCTGGTATCGGTGCGGATCGAGGTTGGTATTTTGCCACTTGGGCATGGGTTTTACGCGGATTGATGGACCGCCTCGTGGGCGGTACCGGACTGCGAAGGGGACGCAGACACCCAAACGAACTCAGAGTCGGCGACGCCGTGGATTTCTGGAGAGTCGAAGCGCTCGAAACGGGGAAACTGCTACGTCTTAAAGCGGAGATGAAGTTGCCCGGCAGAGCCTGGCTTCAGTTCGAAGCACGCGAAATCAATGACGGCACGAGCGAACTGGAACAGACCGTCGCGTTCATTCCGAAAGGTCTGCTCGGTCTGTCCTACTGGCACATCTTGTACCCGCTCCACGCATGGATCTTCCGTGGAATGGTCGACGCGATCGCAAATCGAGCGGAAAGCTAGACATCGAGGTTTATCGCCATTAAACCAGCTTCGTCGAGCGTCTAGCCTGAAATCGAGTTCCCCTCATCAAGATAAACGGACTTGCCGACGCTGGTCACTTTGACCTCCTGCCGATAGTTGCCTAGCTCAGCGACGTGTGTCACCGAAAGCGGTTCAACCTCCGCATTCCCGTCATCTCCGGCAAGTGCCTCATGTAGAACTCGGCCATCCATTGCGTCACCACCTGGTAATCCCAACAGGTGCAGAATCGTCGGCGCCACATCAATATTGCCCGTTGGCGTATCTACCACGGCGGATCGGCGGAAACTTGGACCGCGCACGACCAGAGTGTTGTGCAACTCGTGACGGCTCATTCCCCCGTGATTGCCCACACCAACTTTGCCACCCCATGACGGGGTACTCCCCGGATAACCTGCTTCGTTAGTCGTCGAGTCCCAAGCGAACGACATCGCAAGGTCGGGGCCCCGACAACCATCGATGTTCGCTACGCTCGCGGGTATCGTGCCTGGCACGTCGCCGACGCGTTCCGAAGCCAGCAGGGCACCACACCACGGCTGATGACCGAGCCAGCTCGCCAAGCGTTCGACGGTCGCAGATTCAGCATCATGCGCATAGAACAACACCGCGCCCCCATTCGCCGCCGCCAACGCCCCGCCCGCACCTCCTCTGACGTCGAATCCGGCATCGCTTAACTGCGCCTCGAGACCCACGGCGCTGGTGATAGTTGCGTAGCCGTGGTCCGACACGACGATCACATCGGTCTCCGCTAAGCGACCTTCGCGCTCCAGCCATCCGATGATGCGTCCGAACTGTTCGTCGGCAGCGGCGAGGGCTCGGTTGGACAGCACGGATCCCACGCCCGCGGCGTGATTGGCGCTGTCGGGCTCCGAAAACCAGATGAGTGCCACCGCCGGATCCCGCTCGGCGAGCACGTACTCGGTGAGCACCCGCGTTCCATGTTCCATCTGCGGCGCGTTCGGCGAATCTTTTCCGGGCCATGGGTCAAAGCGGTCGATCAGTTGTTCATGAAGACCTCTGGGCAGGCAAAACTCAGGGTGGATCGTGGCTCCGCCCATCTCCTCAGCTCGAGGGTTCTGGACGTAAGCATTGCCAGAAGTACCTACGCCGACTGACACGTACTCTTCGCCGTGCTCGTGCAAGATGTCGGCCAACGTGGGCACCAGCAGCACTCCACCCGTCTGCTCGGCCACACGGGTTAGCACCGGTTCCATCGCCTCAATCACCTTGTTGGGGTCGTAGTCCCGCATAACGACAGTATTGCCAGCCAACCCGTGTGCACCGGGATGTTTGCCAGTGACAAGGCTGGCGACATTGATCCGCGTCACCGTTGGGAAGACCGGATGATTCTTTGCAAAGGTCACGCCGCCTTCGGCGAACGCGGCGATGTTCGGCGCAAGTTCAGGAGTAACCTGTGAAGGCTGGAGGCCGTCGAAGGTTGCTATGAGTACGCGGGTCATTGTCGGTAGTGCCTCATATGATGATCAAATCTCGGTTACGGAAACGCCTCAACACGCGGGATCGCTGATACTAACTAGATCGCACATGTCAGCGATTGTGCGGCCCGTCAACTCTACGCCAAATTCGGATGCTGTCTCGCGCAGAGTGCGGAATATCGTCTTCAGGTTGACGCTCGCCGGATGCTCTGGGTCGGCGTAGTCTTGATCCTGGTGCGTGTTCGTGACGTATGTCGGGAAGGATGCGCGATCCTCGATGCTTCGCGCGATCACATTGCGGACGATGGCGTCATGTTTGTACGCGGTCGAAGCTACGTACGGCCATTCGAATCCGATCTCACCCAGTTCACCGCTCTCCATCGGTCTTGACGTGTCCGACGACATAGGCACTTCGATGAAATCGCTGTCGCCTCTAATGTGACGGAACGATAGATTGGCCCGGTGCGGATAGAGCTCCGCGCCAGCCCAGATCGCCATCGCCCTTGGCAACACTCTACCCGGAACCGAAAGACTCCCACCTTCGAAACCGAGGTTCAACAAGACGCCGAACGTCGCATCGTTGGCCGAATACACACCACCTCGAAAATATTTTGGTTGTTGGCCCAAAGCGTCGGACCATACTTCCGAAGCCGCCGATATCATCTCCGTCTGCTCCTCCGCGTCGAATGATCCTAAATCGCGCGGGTATCTCACCGGGTCGAATTTGTATGGGTGAAGGTGCATCCCTAAGCACGCCCCGGCGCTCTGCATCTCCAACAGCAATTCGGATTGAGCCGCAGCGACTTCCGGATGAGCAAATAACGTCACCGGATAACCCGCGGCATCCGCGGATTCAACATACGCTCTGATCGAACTTTCGCCCTCTTCGTGCGTTGCTGGTCCGGTGCCTGAAAGTTTGATCGCCAGCGGCGAGCATTCGAATAGAGCGGGTTCGCAATCCATCGTCAAGATGACGTTGATGGCAATCATATCGACTGAATCTCCCCCGCTCAAATTGTTCGAACCATGCAGCGCGCGTCAGTATACCCGCGACGCGTGCCGCCCCCTCACATGCTGTTGCGGTTCAAACGCGGCGTTAAAATCCGTCGACACGTGGGTTGACGTGTATCCCTAGATCGGAGACAAACATGGCAGTTGAGACCTACTCCGGCGTCCTGCCGCTGGCGGTGAGTTCGGACGGCGTCAGATTCGTCAAAAACATTATGGTGCCGACTCGCGACGGTACAAAGCTCGCGCTAGACATACACGTTCCAAAAGGCGAAGGACCGTGGCCCGCCATCCTCACTTACATCCCGTACCGAAAAGACGACCAGCGGCCGCTCGCCGGCATGCAAAACCATTGGGCGCGACACGGCTACATCGGAGCCCGCGTCGACTGCCGCGGCACCGGATCCAGCGAAGGTTCGAACGACGATGAATACCGACCCGTGGAACAACTCGACGGTTTCGATGTGGTCGAGTGGATCGCGGAGCAGGAATGGTGCGATGGCAAGGTAGCGATGACAGGTGGCTCATACGGCGGGTTTACCAGCGTGCAGGTCGCCGCGCTGGCACCGCCGCATCTAGTCACGATCATCCCGTGGAACTTCACGGACGACAGATACACGGACGACTGCCACTATCGCGGCGGCGCGTGGCGCTGCTATTACGACATCGGCGCGTATGGCTGCTCCATGATCGGTATGAACGCGATGCCACCATACCCCGAATACAGCGGTGAACGGTGGGCCGAATTGTGGGAGGAACGCTTGGATCAAAATGTTCCCTACCTGCTCACATGGCTCGCCAACCAGACGGACGGCGAATACTGGCGGCCCGGAAGCATCCGCGACCGGTATCACGAGATAAGGACCCCGGCTCTACTCATCGGGGGTTGGCGTGACGGCTACTGCAACGCTCCGCTTAGGACTTCACAACACATGACGGCGCCGACTAAGGTGCTGATCGGTCCTTGGAACCATTCCGGTCCAGACTGCGAAACTCCGGGGCCGTCGTTGGGGCGCGAGCATCTCACCGTTCGTTGGTGCGACTACTGGCTCAAGGGGATCGAAAACGGGATCATGGACGAACCGGGTATCAACGTCTATGTCCAATCTTTCGATCGGCCAGATCCGTATCGAACACACACTACCGGCTACTGGCGTTGCGAACCGAGCCTCCCCATTCCTGGAAGCATCACTCGACGATTGCTTCTCGGCGACAAACTTCGACTCGACGATGCTGATGTCGCGCCAAATGGCTACGACGAGTATCGGTACCGACCCTCGGTGGGCATTGCTGGAGGACTATGGAGCGCGGGCGTGCCTTATGGATTGCCTAGCGATCAGCGTGTGGACGAGATCCACTCGTTGAACTACACCTCTGAACCGTTGGAGGAACCGCTGGAAATCATCGGGATGGGCAAGGCCGTGCTACACGTCAGCTCTACCGCGCCTGTAATGGCGTTCGTGGCACGGCTCTCAGACGTCGCGCCTGACGGGACCAGCTCGCTGGTCACCATCGGAGTTTTGAACGGCACGCGGCGCAATTCGCTGACCGAGCCCGAGCCGATGCAGCCGGGCGAAATCTACGAGCTCCACCTAGATCTTGATGCCACGGCGTGGAGATTCCAACGCGGACACAGAATCCGGCTCTCGATAAGCAGCGCAGATTTTCCAAACTTGTGGCCAACGCCGTATCACGGAGCGAACCGCGTATACCGGGGTAAAACGCGGGAGGCGTACTTGGAACTACCAGTCGTGCCGACTCGGGAAACCCCCGAAGGAGAGCTGCCGCCCGACGAGATGGAATACAAGCCATCTGCCGATCCGGTCAAGTATCCCGAAGCATCCCTTGACATGATTCCCTGGGAGATTACGCACGACATGTTGAGGGATCGGACCGGGCTCAGATTGCACCGCATCGACGAGAACCGGGCCAGCTCAGAAATAACCGTCAGCTTGGAATCCAAGCTGGAAGTGTGGGCAGACAACCGGAATCCATCAGAGACAACGGCTACCGGACAGCATCTCAGGACCATAACGCTGGCGGACGGCGTGATCAACGTGGACACCTCCGCGAAAGTCCAAAGTACCGAGGAGTTGATAAACGTAACAATCGAACTGGACATTCGCGTCGACGGTCTGCCGCATCACCAACGGCGATGGGTTGAGTCTTTCAAACGTGAGCTGTTGTGAGCCCTACGATGATGCCACTTCCGAGAATAAAGTTGATTAGAACGCCGTCGTCCGAGTGCAACCCGCCAATCGGAGGCGTTTTCAACAGGTTGCTGGTGGCCGGTACGAGCTTGTCGTAAGGGATTAGGCGATCACTTGTTGCATAAACCATCTTCGGGTGTCAGTCTATGTCGTTACTCCGACTCTGGCACCCAAATTTAGATTGCTGAGCTCGTACCATTCATGAGGATTGTTGTGGATTTCAGTGTCGCAGCGAGTCACGGACAATACGCCGGTCAGCACAATGTGGAACGCGCCAGCGATGCCGCGCGTCACGATTCATCTTGAAGTCGTCGGTAGTGGGGATTGCGTGTTCCTTCCGGTTCCAATGGAAAATTGACGGTAAAACGTTACGCTTTCATTTCGTGAATGTGTCGAGTCTGTTAAATGCACGTGTTCAGAGTTAATGGTCTCGCTTCTCAAAATCCAATTGGAACCCAATTTGCAAAATCGAGTCGTTCGCAGAAAACTTTACGGCTTCCCGGTGCCGTATCACGGTTAAACTGTCGATATAAACAAGGAGGTTGGGCCATGAAATTGTCAATGTCGGCGCGATCCTCGATCCTCGCCTTAGTAGCGCTCTCTGCGTTCGTTCTGGTTGCATGCCAAGAAGAGGCGGAGCCCGTCACCATCATCAAAGAGGTGCCGGTGGAAGTCATCAAAGAGGTAGAGGTGGAAAAGGAAGTGATCAAAGAAGTTGAGGTGGAAGTGGAGAAAGAGGTGATCAAAGAAGTCGAGGTGGAGGTGGAAAAGGAGGTGATCAAAGAGGTCGAGGTCGAGAAGGTGGTGGAGAAGATTGTCGAGGTCGAGAAGATCGTCGAACCCACTCCAGAGCCTGAGGTTTCCGCGGGACCACCCATTTACCAGATGGGAATTTTCGAGGAGCCTATTTCTAGGAACTTCTGGAACTACTATGGAGGACCTGCCGGTTCGGTATGGACCCAATACGTACTCGACGGACACTCTGGCGCCTTGTACGGCTACTCGGACCAGCGGTTCGATTGGGTACCAGGTCTCGCGGCAGACTTCCCGACTGATCTGATCAAGGAAACCGTCGGCGACGGCGAGTTTTGGACCGCAGAGGTGCCCATCAGGACAGACGTCGTATGGAGTGATGGCGAAGATCTTGACGCCAACGATTTCGTCTTCACCGTCAACACCGTCATGGACTTGAGCCTCTCGTCGAACTGGGCGGCAGTGGTAGACCAGGCATTCTTGGATCGCGTTGAAGCGCTCGACAGCCACACGCTGAAAGTGTTCTTCAAGACCGCGGATGAAGAAGGCAATCCACAGACGCCAGGTTTGAGCGTCTGGCAGTTCGGACTCGGCTTCATGCCGGTCCTGGCCGAACACTATTGGGCTCCAGTCGTCGAAGAGGCCAAGAAAGCTGGTGAGATCGAACAGCAGCAGGAAGCACTGTTCGCGCACGTGCCCGAAGGAGAGCCTACACTCGGCGGTTTCACCTTCAACAAGTGGGAACCCGGCGCCTTCTTCGAGAACGAAACGGATCCCAACTACTTCGATAGCGGAACGGTAGTCACGTTGTACGACAACGGTGCCTACTCCGTATCAAACGAGAGAACAGGGCACTCCGCAACATACTTCGGAGAAGCAAGCGGCGATAAGGTCCTCGAGTACACCGTCGGCCCTCACGTCGAGTCCGAGCTTTTCAGTATCTACGGCAACCAAGACGCGGCGATCCTCGCTCTCACCAAGGGCGATATCGACTACGTCTTCAACCCTCTAGGACTTGAAAAAGGCTTCCTCGACCGTGTCAGGAACACTCCCGATCTGCAGATCGCCCAGAACGCCAACAACGGCGTCCGATACATCGGCTTCAACGTCCGCAAACCCCCGATGGACATCACCGAGTTCAGGCAAGCCATCGCCACGGTGATCGACAAGGAGTTCGTCGCGAGGACCGTGCTGCAAGACGCGGCTATCCCCGTTTACGCGATGGTGCCCGAAGGCAACGAGTTCTGGCACAACGCGGACGTTCCGACATACGGCAAGGACTTGAGCCGCGGCGAGCGGATAGCCCAAGCCGTCGAGCTTCTCAAGAGCGCGGGTTTCACATACGAAGAAGAACCAGAGATCAGCGAGGACGGCAACTTTGTCGCCAAGCAAGGCAAGGGTCTCAAGATGCCGGACGGTACGCCAGTACCCGAGATGACGCTTATAGCGCCAAGCGCGGGTTACGATCCCATGCGGTCCACATTCGCCATCTGGGCCGACCGGTGGATGAACGACATCGGGATCCCGGTCCGCGCCCACCTCACCGGATTCAACGTGATCGTAGACGAGCTCTTCAGCGATACCGTCGCGGAAGACCTCGACATGTGGATGCTCGGATGGGGACTGTCGATCTTCCCGGACTACCTCGAAAACTTCTTCCACAGCAGGCACTCGCCAGAGATTGGCGGCGGCTACAACTGGGGCGGTTACGCCAACAGCCAGTTCGACGAACTCTCGCTCGGATTGCTTTCGGAAACGACCATCGACGGAGCGCGAGAAAAGGTATTCCAGCTCCAAGAGTTCCTAGCCGAAGAATTGCCCTACGTGCCCCTGTTCACTACACCGAAGTTGGATGCGTACCGCCCGTCGCGAATCGAGTTCCCATACACCTCGGTGCTCGGCGGACTGGAACAACAAAACGGCATGCAACAGGAAGTGGTAATCAAGTGATACTCCGTCCCCTTCGCGAAGCGAGGGGGACGCGAGCAAGCGAAGCGAAGCTCGCAGGGGGTGCCCGGGGCCGACGGGCGAACCGTGTGCCCCCTCTCGCCGAGGGAATTGCCCAAAGGACAAACAGGGCGAGCATAGAGCGCAGCGACATGCGCGGAACCGTTGCTCCGCGTCTATGATTCCCACCGATAGATAATGGCCAACTACCTGCTGAAGAGGACGGCGCAGATTCTCGTGACGCTGTTCGTGTTTCTGTCGCTCGTTTTCTTCATCGTCAACGCACAACCGGGTGACGTCAGCAACTTCTATGCGTTGAACCCCGATGTCCCGCCTGAGACACGCGAGCGGCTGCAGGATCTGTTCGGCGTGAACGAACCGCTGTGGAAGCAGTATCTCGTCCACCTCAAGAACACGTTCACCGGCAACTTCGGAATATCGTTCAGCCACTACCCTAGGTCGGTTGCCGATGTCATCGGCGAGAGGCTGCCCAGAACGGTCGTGCTTTTCATGACCGCGACCGCGCTCTCCTTCTACTTGGGGTTTGGCCTCGGAAAGGTCGTCGCGTGGCGGAGAGGAGGATGGTTCGAATACACGTCAACCGTAAGCGGGGTCACGCTCTACACCGTATTCACTCCGTGGTTTGGACTGATGATGATCTGGCTCTTCGCCTTCAAGGCAGGTTGGTTTCCGATCGGCAAGTTCCTCGATCCCGTCTTATGGCGAGATGCACCCGTGGACGCCAATTCGGTATTCAATCAGATGATCATCACAGCATTCGTGGTGTCGTTCGTCGTGCTCATCGTGTTCGTTGTCACCGCCCAGAAGAGGATGAGCAACGCGCGGATCATTCGCCTCGCCAGCATGGCTTTGGCTACTCTCGCCGTAGTTGCAGTTTGGATGGCATCGGGAACGATCACCTACGCTTGGGACATCCTGCGGCACATGGTGCTTCCCGTAGCGACTTTGACGTTGATAAGCTTCGCGGGCACGATGCTGCTCACCCGCAACAGCATGCTCGAGACGATGCGGGAAGACTTTGTCATGGCAGCACGGGCTAAGGGATTGCCTGAGCGCGCCGTCCGCGACAAGCACGTGGCGCGTAACGCCCTACTGCCAGTCGTCACGAGCTTCATTTTCAGTCTGGCTTTTGCGGTCGATGGCGGCGTCATCACAGAGTCGATATTCTCGTGGCCCGGCATGGGTCAGACGCTCGTGTCGGCGACGCTGACGGAAGACCTACCGCTGGCGGTCGGCGCGTTCGTATTCGTCGGCATCTTCGTTCTCGTCGCTCACCTTGTCGCGGACATCCTGTACGCGTATCTCGACCCGAGGATCCGGTACTGATGGCGACAGTTAACGCTCAACCCGCCGTACCGAGCTCAGTTTGGAGAGCGCGCCTGAGGTTGGCATCTCGATCGGTGCGCGAAAACTGGGGGCTTTTCGTCCGAACCCGCATCGGCCTGTTAGGACTGGCGATAATCGCGATGTACGCCCTGCTGGCTGCGGCGCACCCAGTCCTGATGAGTACGGTATGGGAACCGCGAATTTACGATCCGGTGATCGGTTACGCGTTCGACGAGACGAAGCAGCCCGCGCCGCCCAGCCTAAAGCACCCATTGGGCACCGATCCGCTCGGCAGGGACATCCTTAGCCAGCTCATGTTCAGCGCGAGATCAGAGTTCCTACTCGGCCTGCTCGCCGCGACGGTGACCGTCGTCATCGGAACTTCGGTCGGCGCCATCGCGGCATACTTCGGAGGTATCGTCGACACGATCTTGATGAGACTCGCAGACATCATGATCATGATGCCCGCCATTAGCGTCCTGATCGTCCTCAGCGCTCTCATCGGCGTAGAACACTTCGAACTGGCTCTATTAATTGGCATCCTATCGGGTTTTGGCGCTACCGGTGTGGTTCTAAAGTCGCAGGCCTTGTCCGTCGTCGTCAAGCCATACATCGATGCTGCGAGGAGCGCCGGCGGTGGACACTTCCACATCATCCTCGTGCACATCGTCCCGAACCTTCTGCCGCTGTCCTTCCTCTACATGATGTTCACCGTCACCAGCGCGATCTTCTCCGAAGCAGTGCTGAGCTTCCTCGGCTTGCTCAACGTCCGGATGAGTTGGGGGCTGATGATCCACACCACCGAGTCCGCTGGTTATCTGCTGCAGGTCGCCGAGTTCTGGTGGCTGATATTCCCGGCTAGCCTGTCCATCACATTGTTATGTTCCGCCTTTTACCTCGTCGGACGCTCTCTCGACGAGGTGGTGAATCCAAGGCTGAGGAGCCGATGACAACCGACCCAGTCCTAGCCGTCGACGACCTGAAGATGCACTACGTGACCCAAGCGGGAGTAGTGCGTGCAGTTGACGGCGTCTCGTTCTCTGTGGAACGCGGTCAGTCGCTCGGACTCGTCGGCGAATCCGGCTGCGGCAAGTCGTCGATTGCGATGACGTTGCTGAAGCTGCTCCCGGACAACGCGAGGCTCATTTCAGGCAGTATCGCATTGAACGGCATCGATCTCGTCCCGCTGAGCGAAAACGAGATGAGGCCCCACCGATGGGACCGCATTTCGATGGTTTTCCAAGCCGCTATGAACTCGCTAGATCCCGTCTACCGCGTCGGAGATCAGATCGTAGAGGCATTGGAAGCGCACTCCTCGTCGGCAGGTCGAGACGCGATGGAGCGAGTTCGCGAACTTTTCGATCTGGTCAGCCTAGACCCGAGTTACATATTGCGTTATCCCCACGAATACAGCGGCGGTATGAGGCAACGCGCCATTATCGCCATGGCATTGGCGTGTGAGCCTGACATCATCATCGCAGACGAACCGACCACCGCGCTGGATGTGATCGTCCAAGACCACATCCTCCGGGAGATGCAGACGATCCAACGATCGCTCGACATGAGCATGATCTACATCTCTCACGACATGGCAGTTATCGCCGAGGTATGCGATGTAGTCGGCGTGATGTACGCCGGCAAACTCGTAGAGTTCGGGCCGACCGCCGACGTATACGCGAGACCAATCCACCCCTATACACGCGCGCTCATGTCCGCCTTTCCCAGTGTGAGAGGCGAAAAACACGAACTAGTCACCTTACCTGGTGAACCTCCGAACCTTTTGGACCCACCCGACGGATGCGCATTCAATCCGCGTTGCGCGTACGCGACTGACGAGTGCCGAACCACCGCGCCGCCGATCGTAAAGCGCGGCGACCAATGGGCTGCTTGCTGGAATCCATCGGAAGAGTGACGCCATGAACCACACTCAATCCGTGCCCGCAGCCACGTCTCGCCTGCTATTGAGAGCCGTCAACCTTTCCAAGCGATTTCCCCTGTCTTCAGGATGGTGGGATCGAAATCCTAGCTTCGTCCACGCTGTGGATGGTGTGTCGTTCGATCTGATGGCTGGCGAAACTCTCGGCATCGTCGGCGAATCGGGATGCGGTAAGACCACCACGGGCAGGATGTTGGTGAGGTTGGCGGAACCGACCGATGGACAGGTACTTTTCGAAAACCCGTCCGGCGATCTTGAGGACATCGCACACCTCAAGGGACAGCCTTTAAAGGATTTCAGGCGCAGAGCGCAGATGGTCTTCCAAGACCCGTATGAGTCGATGAATCCCAGGAGAACGATCTTCGATACGGTCGCGGAGCCATTGCAGGTCCAGAAGATAGGCGATCACGCTGAGCGGTTGGAACGTGTTTCCGAAACTCTCGGCCTCGTCGGCTTGACGCCGCCTTCTTCATTCCTGTTCAGGTTCCCCCACGAGTTGTCAGGTGGGCAGAGACAGCGGGTAGCGATCGCGAGGGCTCTGGTAATGAACCCATCGTTCGTGGTCGCCGACGAGCCCACATCGATGCTCGACATCTCCATCAGGACCGGCATCATGCAACTCATGGGCGAATTGGCTGATCGCCTAGGTATCAGCTACCTCTACATCACACACGACCTCGCCGTCGCCAGGTACATGTGCAGCCGAATCGCGGTCATGTATCTCGGCAAAATCGTCGAGATGGGCGAGACCGAAGAGGTCCTCCAAAATCCAGTCCACCCCTACACCAAGGCGCTCCTGTCAGCAGTCCCCGTTCCAGATCCCGAAGCAACCAGAGATCCGATCGACATCAAAGGCTCCGTTTCAGTACCAGTAGACCCTCTGCCCCGATGCCGGTTCTACGACCGCTGCCCAATCGCCGACAACACCTGCCGAGACAACGACCACCCTCCCCTCGAGGACAAAGGAAGCGGACGCCTAGCTGCCTGTTACAAAGCGTGACCGTCTCAGAGCGCGAACTATCGACGCCAGTTGGTGCGCCAGAGGATGTGAATGGCCAGACAAGCGAATGGCGGAGGGTGCGGGATTCGAACCCGCGAGGGGGCTCAACACCCCCAACCCGCTTAGCAGGCGGGCGCACTAGGCCTCTATGCGAACCCTCCGCGCCTGATGCTACTAATTCTAAACCCAACGCCCCTTTCGCCCCGCGAAGGGGGCGCGAGCAAAGCGAGCGGGGGATGCCCGCACCTCACGAGATCAGTTTTCGCCGCAACAGAACATAGGACAAAGGCAACACGACCGCGATCATTCCCACTAGGAATAGCAGATCCCACACCATCGAAACGTCCAAAGCATTCGTGGCGAAAGCCCTGCTCAAGTTAACCGCGGGAGCTAAAGGTATGAAATTCGAGATCGTCTGCGCCCACGACGGCAACACCTCGAACGGATAGAAGATGCCGCTGAACATGAACATGGGTGTACCGACTACTGTGAAAACCAGCGTCACAAAGTTCACATGCGGCGCGGTCGACGAGAACAGGAACCCGACACCCGCAAAAAGCACCGCCACCAGAAACACGGGAAGCACCACAAACACAACCGTCCACTCGTTGATCCAGCCGAACGCGACCGCTATCACCGTTATCGAAACCATGCTGATGAACGCACGAGTCACTCCGAACGAAATGTCCGCGATCAACACCTCCAAGACCGACAACGGCGCTGTCAACTGCGTATCGTAAAGTTGGTTCTCCATCCGGTTGTACGCTCCCATCGAACACTCCACCATCGGCACGAACATCGCACTTCCGACGATGATGCCCGGTGCTACGAACTCCGGATAAGGGATCTCAGTCCCCGGTACGGTCGGCACCAACCTTCCGATGCCGACACCGACGCCGATCATCATCACCACCGGCTCGACGAACATGAACGCCACCGCGTACTTCCAGAAACGAATGAACGCGAACCAGTGCCGAAGCCACAACGCCGTAATGCTCCGATAGCGGATTCCCGCGATCGTCTTCAACTCGGCCTGCGCTTGGTTCAAAAATATGACCTCAGTACTCATTCGTCTCTCAACTCCCTACCGGTCAGAACCAAAAACACGTCCTCTAGGTGAGCCGGACGATAGGTGACGCGCATCTCAACGATGTCGGTCAACGTAGAGACATCCGGTTTCGTGCCTCGCGGCGCCGTCACCAATATACGCGGACCGACCTCGCTGTAATCGCGTCCTTCTTCTTCCAATTGACGGCGCAACGCCGCTCGCTCCTCGCGGGTCGCCGACTCTCCGATCTGCAACATGGCTACTTCAGCACCCACATGGTGCCTGACCACCTCATCCGGCTCACCGATGTCAAGGATGTTGCCGTGATCCATAATCGCCAAGCGATCGCACAGCGTCTCAGCCTCGATCATGTAATGGGTCGACATGATGATCGTCACGCCCGATTCTTTCAAAGCACCTAGCTGCTCCCACACCCGATTGCGGCTCTGGGGATCCAAACCCGTTGTTGGTTCGTCCATGACCAGCAGTTGCGGACTCGCCATCATCGCTCGCGCAATCGCCAACCTTCGCTTCATTCCGCCCGATAACGCGTGAATGCTCGCGTTCGCGCGACTCTCGAGGTTGAAAAAGCCCAACACTTCTTTGGTCCTCTTTATCGCGTCCCGGTATGACAAACCCGCCAGATAGCCGTGCATCTCCAAGTTCCGGTGCACGACCAACGAGTTGTCAAGACCGTCGTGCTGCGTAACTACTCCGATGACATTCCGCACGTCCCGCCCTGACTTTCCGACATCCATGCCGGCAACCGTGATCGAACCATCAGTTGCAGGCGAAAGACCAGCCATCATGCGCATGGTCGTCGTCTTACCGGCCCCGTTTGGCCCTAGTAGGCCGAACGTCTCGCCCCGCTTCACGTCGAACCCGATGCCGTCAACCGCGCGCAACTCGTCGTAATCCTTTACAAGATTCGACACGTGAACGAGGTTGTTGTTTGGGACCGTCGATTGAGACATGAGTAAGAACTGCGACCCGCTTAACCAAAGCGTAAGCGCGCCGAAGCAACTGCGGGATGGCGTGACATGCGGCGAACTACAAGCCGCGGCTACAAACCAAGAAATCTCAAATAATCATTAACGCAATTATAACTCCAACACGCCGTAGGAGCGAACCCTTGTGGCCGCCCTAACACGACATCATCGCGAATCTTTGTGCGCACATTGGAAGCCTTGACAATGCCGTCCCCCTTCGAGGCGAAAGGGGACGCGAGCGAGCGAAGCGAGATCGCAGGGGCATGCGGGTGGGGACGCGGAACGGATGGACCCAACCGATCGATCAGGTTTTCAACGGTCACTAACGCTGGCGCCCAGCTCACACCCGCCCAGTCTCATGCGCCCAAATCGCCAACTCCACCCGGTTCCGAACGTCGAGCTTGGCCATCAAACTGGCGATGTGCGTCTTCACTGTGCTGAGGCTGACGTGAAGTTCGTCGCCTATCTCGGCGTTGGTCAGGCCCCGCGACACATGCGCCAGCACTTCTTCTTCGCGCTCTGTAAACGGGGGCAACGGTTGAACCGCCGTGCTTTTGGCTTGACCCCGCGCGAATGTGGACAGCAACCGCGCCGTCACACTCGGACTGATCAAGGCATCGCCGTTCGCCGCCGCGTGAATCGCTTGGCCCAACAGTTCAGGACCTGCGTCTTTGAGCACGAATCCCCGTGCTCCCGCCCTGAGGGCGTTGAACACGTATTCGTCCAAATCGTAGGTTGTGATCATTACGATCGCGAACGGTGACTCCGCTTGGGGCCCGGCAAGTATACGCGTAGCTTCGATTCCATCCATTTCAGGCATGCGGATGTCAAACAAGCAAACATCCGGGTTCAATTGACGCGCAAGCGCGACGGCTTGACGGCCATCAGCGACTTCGCCGATCACTTCGATATCGGGCTGGTGGTCCAGAATCACCCGTAAGCCAGCGCGGATAAGCGGCTGGTCGTCTGCGATCAGAACCCGGACAGTCATGCCTCACCCCCTGGTCTTCGGAATGAGCGCGTCAACCACCCAACGACCGTCTGACCGACGTCCCGCATTGAGCTCGCCGCCCAACGCGTTAACCCGCTCTGTCATCCCAATGATCCCGTAACCCGAACCGACGCGCGCCCTGCTCCCTACCGGATCTCCGTCGTCGGTGACGGTCAGTTGAACGGCATCTTCCGACCCGTTGATTTCGACCGATATTCGGCTCGCATGACGGGCATAACGACGGGCATTTGTGATCGATTCCTGCGCCACCCTGAACAATCCAGCCTCTATCGATGTGCCGAGATTATCCAAGTCTCCCACCAGATTCACATTCACTCGGGCTTCACCCGTGTTGGCGTTCGCTACGCGCTCGATATCTGCGACGGTATGGAGCGATTCGATTGCCGCGTCGGCGTCGCGAAGTACACCGATGATCTCGCGCATATCCTGCAAACTGCCCGAAGCCGTTTCTTCGATCGTTTCCAGTGCTTCCAACACAGCTTCCGGTTTCGTCTCAGCCAACGCGCGTCCGGCCTGGGCCTGGATCGCGATCGCGGTCATCCTGTGCGCCAAAGTGTCATGCAACTCCCGCGCGATCTCATGGCGCTCTTTGAACCGCGACTCCAAATCCCGCCGGTGGCGCAATTCCGCCACGTGGCGGGCGACAGCCCCGCTCAGGACAGGCAACGTTATGACGACGCCTTTCGCGACCATCGCGCCGAGATTGTCAGACGGGATGCTCCAGGCAATCGCCCAACACACGGCGGCAAACCCAAGGCCGATCGCAATGTGCCGACCTGGTGCCCAACGCACCAGAACGTGTGTCACCACGAGCAAAGTGAACACGTTGACGAGAGTACGCTCAACGCCCACGATGAGCATGTCGACGTGCAACACGGCGTAACCGCCGAAAACCACTAGAGTCGACGCCAACGGATGAGCGCGTGCCCACGGTATTACCACCGGCGCGACGACGGCGACACCCACCACAATCGGTCTCCAGCCAATGTCCGACCGCAACACCCCCTCCAACAGCCCCGCGGCGGCTAGAACCAGCATCAACAGCCAATCCTTCCAAGATTGCTCCGGAGGATCGAAAGCCAAAGGCAGATCCTTGAACCTTTGCAACAAACCTGTCAACATGCCGGAAGATTATCAAACGCAGGTTCGTCGCCGCATTAGCCAAAAGTATGACCAAGACCCGGCCACTTGGCCACTCCAAATCTGGCCATTCTCCCGATTGGCAGCCAGCCCACCGCGTAATAGCATGACCTTTGCAAAACACCGTCATTCCGGCGAAATTCCGTCATTCTGGCGGAAGCCGGAACCCAGAGGGGCCGGGCAAATCGAGAATACGGTCGTCACTACCAAATTCCGCAAACATTTCGAGTCCCGCAACACTCTCCGCCGCGTATGAAGAATTCGATGGCTCAAAAAGGACAGAAACTTCGCCGAAGCCGTGAAAACCGGTTCCTGTTCGGCGTGGCAGGCGGATTGGCGGAATTCTTCGATGTCGATCCTGTCCTGGTTCGCACTGGATGGGTGTTGTTGACGATGGCCACGGTAGGCGTCGCCGCGTTGCTTTACATCGTTCTGGCATCAATCATCCCCAGCAGTGAGGCGCCGAGTCTCGAGGAGGTCACATCGATGAACGAAGGTTCAAGCGCGAAGTCCGAAAACTCGATCAAGATCGGATTCAGCGCCATCAGAACGGTTATCGGCATTTTCCTCGTCGTCATTGGAATGATCACACTCCTACGCGAACTGGAAGTCATCGGCGCAATCCGATGGGATGTCGTTTGGCCCGCGACCATCATCCTCATAGGCATAACGATCCTTTTGCCCTCGTTGTTGGGCCTTAATCGCAGAACCAACAAAGTCCAAGCAGTCGACATTGAAACCGAAGAGGGCACCGATGACAGGATCGAGGTGGACCTAAACCCGGATCCCCCCAAAAGGCACATCGTCAGGAACGCATTCGGTGTCGGGATGATCGCCGTCGGAACGATGATCCTCTTGCGAGAACTGGACATCATCGGCACCGTTCGATGGGACATCTTTTGGCCGTTAATCATCGTGGTTATTGGATTAGCCATCCTCCTACCTCAAATCATCTCGTCCAGGCGCTGAGTCGCCATGAGTTCAGCAGCATCCGCTGGCAAGCGCCGAGGCAGCATCCTCTTTGGTCTGCTGCTCGTCGCGCTCGGCGTGCTGCTCCTGCTAACCACTCTTGACGCCGTCGGATTCGGCTTTTGGCTGGAGCTCGCGAATTACTGGCCTGTCCTGCTAGTTCTGATCGGCGTTGAAATCATCCTTGCACACAGGTTTCGGCTACTACGAGTGGCGATAATCGCTGCGACTCTAGCGGCTGTGATCGTGGCCGCATATTATTCGGTGCCCGAATACGACCCCGATCAGCCGCTGCACGCCGCGTATGTCGAACCGCTGGGAGACTTCGAGAAACTCCACCTGAAAGCGGAGTTCATTGGCGGCGTCTTCCAGTTGTCTTCGCCACCTGCCACCCAGCCAGGCGCGGGGCTATTGGACGTTGATTTCAGAAACCGTCCCGCCCGCGTAACCCGCGAACAATCAAATGGCCAACTTACGGTTCGATTGTCATCTGCCGGGCCGAATCTCTCCTACTCCAGCGAGGTCACGCACTCCTACGGCGACGGCAAAACAACACATACGAGTCGAAGTTCGAGCAGGACAAACTTGCCGATTGGTTTCGCGGATTGGAAACTCACCGTTTCTCCAGACATGGAAATCGACATCGATATCTCATCCGGCGCTTCCGACCTGGACCTCGACCTCCGAGATCTCAACGTGCGGAAACTCTTGATCGAAGCCGGCGCGGCTGACATTAGAGTTCTGCTCCCGACCAATGCCGGCGAGACTCAGGTCGACATCGGAGCCGGAGCCGCCAACATCGAACTCATCGTCCCACAAAGCGTCGCCGCCCGCATCCAAATAGAAGCACCCATACGTTCCTCCAGCTTCGATCCCACCCGTTTCGCCGAAACCAACGACGGATACGAAACCCCCAACTACCACAACGCCAAAAACCGCACCAACATCACCATAGAAGCCCTATTCGCCGACATCAACATGAACTAACCCCCGTCCCCTTCGCGAAGCGAGGGGGACGCGAGCCTTTCTCGCTCCCCCTCCCACGGGGAGATTAAGAGGGAGTCTCGCAGCCGGTGCCCGGGGACGGGAGGGGGCACACACCAAACCATCACATGCACGCTCGTAGGGGCGAACCCCTGTGGTCGCCCTAGGATCGGACCACTGCAAAGCTTCGCGCGTAGGTGCGCTCGCGTCCCCTTTCGAGGCGAAAGGGGACGCGAGCGAGCTAAGCGAGATCGCAGGGGCATGCGGGTGGGGACGTGGGGGCAAATGGACTCAACCGATTGAGCCGGATTTGCAACGATCTCTACCTAGGCCAGATCAACGGGGCCAGCCCATACCCTATCCCGGCGTCTCCCCGATCCATACCTCACCGCCCTCGAAATACTCCTTCTTCCAAATCGGCACGACTTCCTTCAACCGATCGATGAAATATAGCGCCGACTCGAACGCCGGCCTCCGATGCGCCGCGCTCACAGCCAGCACCATACTCGTTTCACCAATGTTGACCCGGCCCGACCGATGACAAACCGCAACATCCCCGATCTCCCATCTGTCCCTCATCTCACCAATGATCTGCGACATCATATCCTCCGCCATCGGAGAATAAGCCTCGTACTCCAACCGCAACACCGTACGCCCCTCGTTGTGGTCCCGCGTTACACCATGAAACACCACGACCGCACCATCCCGGTCCGATCCCACCAACCCAACCACTTCATCCGCGACGATCTCATCTCCGGTAACCCAAACGCGATCTCCCCTGACGACACCGTCATCTCCACCGCCACTCACCGGCGGAATAACCGCAATCTCGTCGCCATCTTCAACGACAACCGACCGATCCACATAAACCCCATTTCGAGCCAACATAACACCCGACGGCAAAACCACCCCGCTGCTCGCCGCCCCAACCGCCGCATCAACAACATCACCCAAAATCGCCCCACCCGAAACATCTACCTCAACCCGACCAGTACCCACCCTCTCCCGGGCACCAGCAAAGAAGAGTACCGTAACCAGCATTTTTCGAACCGATCCTTCCAGCAACCAATCGATTCCAAGCCTAGCAAACCATCCCATCCCCTTCGCTGGTCAAAACCCTCCCCCTTCAAGGAGAGTCACGAGCGAACACAGTCCGCAACCGGTACCCGAACAGGCGGGACCTCACCCACAAAAGACGGTCGATGCGAAACGACCATCCCCTTTCGGAGCGAAAGGGGACGCGAGCGAGCGAAGCGAGATCGCAGGGGCATGCCGGGGTGGAGCGGTGCCAGACGGACTTACCCGAACAACCAAGTTTCGTAATGGTCTCTTCCAAAGAGACCCCCGTAACGACCATCCCTCGTGGTCGCCCTACCAACCAAAAAACGCAACACCCATCACCGCAACGACGCCAAACCACTGCCGCCCCTTTCGTGGGACGAAAGGGGCGCGAGCGCAGCGAGCGGGGTATGCCCGGGGCGGCGGGGCCACCTGCCCATCAATCCCAATTCACACTTGACAACCAGTACATATGTAGTAATATAAACAACTAGATCGACGGATCGACACAGTGCTGCGCAGACGTGTGCAGACCCCCGTCCCAAGCGGCCACAGGGATCAAACGTGAGCAGGCGAAGGCAACGGTGGGCGAGAAGGACGCGGTTAACGCCGCGCCGACGAGTCGCCAGCGTCATTGCCTCCTCCGGCGGCGTCCCTCATCGGATCGGATGTCCGGTGCAAGGCCGGGAGGGCCGTGCCGAAGCGTGGGAGGCCCAGTTCCCGGAGCGCGACGCGTCAGTCCCGCGTCGCAAAGCGAGCCGGCTGGCATCCATCACGCCCCTTTCGGTCCCAGGGTTTCCCCCGCTCGCGGGGGAAATGTCCGAAGGACTAAGGGGGCGCGAGAGATGCCCAGCCAAGGGCCGGGAGACCGCACGTGGAGCCGACAGACGTCTACTCCTGTCCGCCGCAGGAGGGAGGCTACAGCCCGAGAGGAGCCCGCGAGGGCGAATCCAAGGAGGACGGCGAACTCCGAACGGCGTACCCAAGCGCCGCGCCGAACTCCATGCCCGCGGTCTGGCGACGCGGGCCGCGGCTGGTAAACGTTGCTAGCGGTCTCGCACACCGCTCTGCGCAGCATCTGACCCCTCTCCGGGGTCGCCCCCTTCGTACCGAAGAGGCGATGGAGAGGGAAGGAGCCGAGGTCCTTGTACAGGGACCAAGGCTCTAGGCGAGGGCCAGTTCCTACGGGCCCGAGGACCCTGCGCTGCCGGACCTTCCCCCGGAAGGCCCGGCAGCAAACAACCACGTCGCGGTGGACATACAGACGCGCCCTATCGGACCCCAGACCCAACATCCTGCCCATCCGTGCGACTACCGTTTTGCCCTTCATCGCACCTGCGATAAAATCGAATCCGAGCGCCTGCGTCGAATCGAGCAGACGCCGACACAGCGAAAGACGCGTTCAATGCGTCACTTGGAGATAAATGGTTCGAATCAGACTCAAGAGAATCGGTTCGCGCGGTCGACCCTACTACCGCATCGTCATTGCAGATCAGCGCGCATCGGCTGCAGGCAGGTACATCGAACAAGTGGGCTTCTACGATCCCTTCCCCGACCCGCCGCAGATAGATTTTGACGAAGCAAAAACCCTCGATTGGTTACGTAAGGGCGCTAAGCCCTCGGAGCCCGTTGAGAGAATGCTTAAGTCATCAGGGATCCTCGACAAGGTCAAGGCTAATGCGTGAAGACGAACGCGAAAGCGAAAACGATCAACCGAACGAAGAACCCACCAATGAAGTGCCGTCTGGCGAAGTGACGCCAGATGCCGAAATCTCGGAACCCGAGGAAGCCCCGGAAGGCGACATCGACGAAATCGAGGAAGTCCCCCAAGACGACATCGGAGAAGTCGAGGGCGAAGCCGAGATGCGCGATATGATCGGATACATCGCGCGTGTGCTCGTCGACGACGCCGACGCGGTGGAAGTCCGATCCGAGTGGAGCGATGGGCGACTCAACATCAATTTGAAAGTCGCAGATGCCGACAAAGGCAAGGTCATCGGGCGACGAGGGCGAGTAGTCCACGCGATGCAGTCGTTGCTCCGAGTCGCAGCGACCAAATCAAACATGCGGGCCGGTATCGACGTCGAATAGACTGTTCATACCCGCAGAACCGACCGTCGTTCCCGCCTACGCGGGAATCCAGAGGTGGACCATAGGGAAGGAGGGCAAGAAATGTCAGGCCATTCTAAGTGGAGCACCATCAAGCACAAAAAGGGTGCTGCCGACGCTAAGCGCGGCCAACTATTCACTAAACTCACACGCGAAATAACCGTCGCCGCACGGGAAGGCGCACCCGATCCCGACATGAACTTCCGACTGCGCTTGGCAATCGACAACGCCAAAGCGCAGAACATGCCGAAAGACACGATCGAACGCGCCGTCGCTAAAGGTTCCGGCCAAGGCGCAGACGGCAACGCTCTCGAAGAGCTCACATACGAGGCGTACGGTCCGGGTGGAACCGGATACATCATCCAAACCCTCACCGACAACCGCAACCGCGCAACATCTGGCATCCGCTCAAAAATCACACGTGGCGGGGGCAATCTAGCCGCCAACGGCTCCGTCTCGTGGAACTTCGAGCAGAAAGGCATCGTCACTTTGGAGGTCAACGGA
This sequence comes from Dehalococcoidia bacterium, assembly GCA_965207515.1. GTDB lineage: Bacteria > Chloroflexota > Dehalococcoidia > Lucifugimonadales > Lucifugimonadaceae > Bin127. The sequence continues at coordinate 1,419,099 of OZ242286.1, forward strand.
GCAGATCCCGAGGAGATCGCACTCGAAGTGATGGACATCGGCGCGGAAGACATCGACATCGACGACGACCTCGTCAGCATCACCTTCCCCTTCAGCGAGTTTGCGCGAGCCAAGAACGAACTCGAAGAACTCGACAACGTCCGGGTCGAAAATGCCGAACTGGCGATGATCCCTAACAACACCGTCAGCCTCGAAAAGTCACAAGCCGTTCAAGCCCTCCGCTTGCTAGACGAACTCGAAGAACTTGACGACGTCTCGAAAGTCTTCACAAACGCCGATTTTCCTGACGAAGTCCTCGAAGAGTTCCTCGCCAGCCAAAGCTGAGGCAGCAATCAGTTGCCCCTTTCGCGTCAACATATCCGACGCGTCGTCCAAACCGCGCTCGAAGAAGACGCTGCATTCAACGACGCCACCACGTTGGCAACCATCGGCGACTCGACCGTCAACGCGACCGCCGAACTCGTCGCCAAACAATCCGGCATCATCTCCGGCATCACAGTCGCGGAAGAAACCTTCAAATTCTTAGAACCGAATGCCAAATTCCTGGCAAATCTCGAAGACGGTCAAGCTGTCGAGCCCAGCTCGACCATAGCCACCGTCAACGGCCACGCCGCTGCCATCCTTAGCGCCGAACGAACCGCCCTAAACCTGCTGCAACGAATGAGCGGCATAGCCTCACTCACCGCCAAATACGTCGCGGCCGTCAAAGGCACCGACGCCACCATCGTAGACACCCGAAAAACCGTTCCAGGACTCCGTCAGCTAGACAAGCACAGTGTCCTGACAGGTGGCGGTGGCAACCATCGGATGACCCTAGCAGACTGCATCCTAATCAAAGACAACCACATCGCCGCAATGAAGTCCTCCGGCATGTCGATCGCCGACGTGATCAGGCACGCAAGATCGAATGCTCCATTCTCCCTCAAAATCGAAATCGAGGTCGAATCAACCGACGATGCGCTAGAAGCGATGAACGCAGGCGCCGACATAGTCATGCTCGACAACATGGCACCCGAAACAATGCACGCCGTCGTCGAACGCCGAACCGGTCACTCTCTCTTGGAAGCATCAGGCAACGTCACCTTAGCCACGGTCCGCGAAATCGCCGAGACCGGCGTAGACATCATCTCCGTAGGCCAACTCACACACTCACCAGCCGCCCTCGACATATCTCTCAACTTCGAAGTCGCCTAACCACGCCGCCGCGGTCTGTTCCGATCCGCCGAATCCAGTATGAACGTTGAAGGTCCTTCGTTCACAAGTTCAACATCCATCATCGCACCGAACACCCCGAGTTGAACACCGACTCCCGCATCTCTAAACGCGTCGACCACTCGATCGAACAACGGTTCCGCCACCTCGCCAGGAGCAGATCCTGTGAACCCGGGACGACGACCTTTTCGCGTGTCCGCGTACAACGTGAATTGACTGACTAGCAACACGGCACCTTCGATATCGAGCAACGATCGGTCGAACCACTGCCCGTCAGTTCCGCGAAAAATACGTAGACCCACCGCCTTGTTAACTAAGTAATCGATGTCCGCCTGCTCATCGTCGTGGGTCACGCCAACGAGAATCACCAACCCTTGTTCGATCTCACCGGTGGTTTCACCATCGACCGTGACACGCGCACCAGTCGAACGTTGGATTACAAACCGCACCTGAATCCGCTCGACTTAGTCTGAGGAATTGGACGAAGAAGACTTGCTCTCGGCCTTCTTCTTGGGCTTGGATTCAGACTCTGAAGATTCACCGTTCGCTGAGGACTTCTGTTTCGATGCTGAACCGTTTCGGCCGTAATCCGTGGTGTAAAAACCCGACCCTTTGTAAAGCACCATCGGGACCGAAAGTTGGCGTTTAGCTGGTATTCCGCAATCGTCGCAAATGGCAATCGGTTCCGAAGAAAAGCTTTGCATCACCTCGAATACACAACCGTTTTCACACTTGTATTCGTAAAGGGGCATCGGGAGTTGGTAGGTGCGGGAAGATCCGCTGAGAATGCGGCGGGGTCGCCTCGCTGCAGGCGCGGATGCTTGAGGACGGAAGTTTCGGTTACCTTTGCGATTGTATCAGTCGCGTTCGCTGAGTTGCCCAGCTAACGCTGCGACATTCGTCACTGGAAGTTCACATACGTAGTTCTTGCAAACGTACGCAGCGGGCTTCCCGTCAATCATCCGCCGGCCCTCAAACAAAGGCAATCCAGCATCAGCATCTGCGGTTTCACCCGGTTCCATCAGAGCCACGATTCGATCCGGATTGAAACCCCGCCTCGCCTCTTCGATCAGAGCTTCCGTATCCCGATCGTCTCGCTCACCTACGATCACCACTTGCTCAATCTCGCTGGCGTAGAACTCCGCAGCTTGCAACCACCAGGCAAAGGCCGACGGAGCACGTTCCATCAAATCACGCATCGTCCTCAGATTCGCAGCACCGATCCGCTCCAGATCAGTATTGCCAGTAAATTCTGCGCACCTCAACAGCGTCATCGATGCGGCCGAACTTCCGCTGGGCTGTGCGTGGTCGAAAGTGTCTCTCGGTCTTACGATCAGTTGCTCTTGGTCCGTACCTGTGTCATAGAAAACCCCGTCGGCCGGATGCCAAAACAACTCGATCATCCCGTCGCACAACCGCTCCGCACGCTCCAACCACCGCAGATCGAATGTCGCCTCATACAAATGCGTCAACGCGTTCGCCAGGTACGCATAGTCCTCGAGGAATCCCAATATCACCGCGGGGTCATCGGAGTCGGCTTTGCAACTTCGCATAACTCGTCCGTCGATTCGAACCAACCGATCGAATATGAACTCTGCGTTCCTGACCGCGATCTCCACCCAATCGTCTCGCCCAAATGCAGATCCCGCCTCCGCGAACCCGCACATAGTCAACGCGTTCCAAGACGTAATGACCTTGTCATCCGTCATCGGCGGCACGCGTTCCAACCTCGCTGTATAAAGTTGCCGTTTCGCGTCAGAGATTTTCGACATCAACTCATCCACAGACAAGCCAAGATCCCTGGCGACGGACTCGTCTGACCTATGCATGTAAAGGATGTTCTGCCCCTCGAAATTGCCAAATCGCGTAGCGTCCCAATAAGCCTTTGCGACTCTGGACAGTTCGGACCCAAGCACTCGATCCATTTCCAGCGTTTGCCAGACGAAGAACTTGCCCTCCTCACCCTCTGAATCGGCATCTGTCGCGGAATAAAACGCGCCGGTTGGACCGTGACGCATTTCACGATCTAGGTAGCTCAGTGTCTCCTCTACGATCTTGGCAAACAACGGTTCCCCGCTCCGTTGCCATGCGTGGAGGTAGAGACTCACGAGCTGCCCGTTGTCGTACAGCATCTTCTCGAAATGGGGAACCAACCACACCGAATCGACTGAATACCGATGGAACCCACCGCCGATCTGGTCATAGATGCCTCCCCGCGCCATCTTCGTTAGCGTCAGATCGACGAAATCGCCCACCGCCGCGTTTGCTTGCAACTCCGCGTGGGTCAGCAGAAACTCGTACATCATCGGTTGCGGAAACTTTGGTTGCAGCCCGATGCCGCCGTTCTGCCAGTCGAATTCCGGCGCTAGGTGACGATACGCGGAGTGGAACATCGACTGCGCCATCGGTTCTATGCTCATCCGAGCACGCGACTGAGAAGAAATGGCATCGACGATTCGCGCGGAGCTTTGGGTTATTTCCCCTCGTCGGTCGCGATATGCATCTGATACCGCTTGCAACACCCGTGGAAACGATGGCATTCCGCCCCGGTCTTCGTTCGGGAAATACGTACCGCCATAGAACGGTGCGCCATCCGGCGACATGAACACGGACATCGGCCAGCCACCGTGGCCAGTCATCGACTGAACCGCCGACATGTAGATCGAATCGACGTCGGGGCGCTCCTCCCTATCGACTTTAATGTTGACGAACAGCTCATTCATCAAAGCGGCGATCTCGTGATTCTCGAATGATTCGCGTTCCATCACATGGCACCAATGGCACGACGAATAACCTACGCTCAAGAAGACCGGGCGATTTAGTTCTCTCGCAATCCCAAACGCCTCATCTCCCCAAGGAAACCAATCGACCGGATTGTCCTTGTGCTGAAGCAGATAAGGTGAGGTTTCACTGGCTAAACGGTTCGGCAATTGGCCACCTCCGACGCTAGACCTACTTCACAATCAGATTCGATCACGATCAAATGCCCTTCAACTCGATCGTCTCGACTTTACCTCGCTCCACATCGATCTTTCGGATCAAGTGGTTATTGGTATCAGCGACGAACACGATACCGTCTCTGTATGCGATGCCAGCCGGTTCGTCGAAACTCGCCGAGAGCGCGTCACCGTCTTTCGCTCCCTGAGTCCCGTCACCAGCGACCGTGGTAGTCCGAAGCGTGGACAAGTCCATGCGTTTGATCTTGTGGTTATATGTATCGGCGATATAGACCGCGCCGGGCGCGGACGCGACATCTTGCGGGTGTTGTAGCACCGCTTGCTTGCCGATGCCGTCGCGGTCGCCGAAAGCGAATAGACCAGTTCCTGTCAACGTCACGACGCGACCACCCGGGCCGATCTTCGCGATCCTGATCGCGCTCGTTTCCGAGTCGGCAAAGAAGAGGTTGTTTCCATCAAGTGCCAAACCGGACGGTTGCGCCAATAGCGCATCTAAGCGAATATTGTCGACGATGTTTTCTGCGCCGTTACCCGCAAACGGCTCGGTTGTCTGTTCTTCGATGTTGAGCTGCCACAACTGATGCGAACCCGCCATCGCAATGTAAAGGACACCCCCGGTAATCTCGACATCGTAAGGCGAGTTCAACGGGAAAGCGGTGGCCTCGCCTCCCGTATGCCGTATCAGCGATTGTTCGCCTGTTCCGGCGATGACCGAAACCGTTCGTTTTGACAAGTTGACGTGCTGGATGGTGTGGCTCCCAGCATCGGCGACGTACAACATCTCTTCTTCGAACGCCATTCCCTGCGGATTGTCGAATATCGGTGAGTCGAAACTCCACTCACGTCCGATCGGGTTCAATATGCTCGGAGGCGGATCGAAAGATTCGTGCGCTAGCGGACTCTCACCATTGCCGATGACGTCTTCAACTGAGCCATCAATGGAAGCAACGATGACTCGGTGATGGTTCGAATCGGCGATATACAGATTGCCGTCATCCGCCGCGAGTATCTTGCCCGGAAATGCGAGAGTCCCGGTACCGTGTGAAGCGGTGCCGTATGCGAACGGTACGGGGTTCCGATCTAACACACCTGCCTGATCGAACTCGTCGACCATGGCCGTCAGGACTCGATCCATCGCCTCTAGCTGAAACTCCCCCTCATGCCGCCCGATCACCTTCCCTTCGGGATCTATGAACATCAACGTAGGCCACGCCCGAGCCGCGAAAGCCGACATCACCTTCAACTCGACATCGTTCACAACCGGATGGCTGACGTTATACCGATGGACAGCCGCTTGGACATTCTCGGTAGCCCTTTCAGTGTCGAACTTTGCTGAGTGAACTCCGATGACGAACAAAGTATCCGAATATTTCGTTTCCAGCTTCCGCAACTGCGGAAGTACATGCATGCAGTTAATTCAACAGTAGGTCCAAAAGTCGAGAATCACGATCTTGCCGCGCAGATCAGCGATCGAGACTGGTCGATCGGCATTGATCCATTCGAGACCTTCGGGAAATTCGGGCGCACGAACCTTTCCGGCGTAAGACGTTGCGGTGTTCTGGGATGATGCCATTGAATGCGCTCCATTCTGCGCGATCGTGCTGTGTTCCTAGCGCAATTGTCGCACGTAGGCAAATTCGTTTTCGCATAATTGACTTATGCGCGACTCAACAGATCAGGACAACCCCGGCCGTTCGCCGATTTCACCTCCCCACGAGGATGACCTGAGGTCGATCATGTTGGGGCGCCCCACGCGAGAGCAGGTCGATTCCGGCTCAGGCGAATTCTCCGCTGAAGCCAAATCCGACGCGGAACCTGCATGGACCGATATCGCTTCGCATGAACCAGCTGTTGACGAAACTCCGTGGCAGGCGACTGAAGGAACAGGGATAGAGCCTCAACGTGAGCGCGAGTACGAAAGGCCGCCATCCTACCGCGACGATTCAACAGAGTTTGATGAACGGCACCCACCGGCATTGTCCAGATTCGGGCCGCCCGCCGGTTTCGGACGCCGTCTGATAGCTTACTTGGTCGACAACGCCGTCACGATCGTCATACTGAGTCTGCTATTTCCGGCATTGCTGGGACGTCCTTACATCGACTACGAAGGGATCATGGCGGAAATCGATGCGGCCGGCGATCAAGTCGCGGCGCTGCCGACTGCCACGCCGGTCCTGGGTAATGCAGACCCTCCGCTCCAAAACGATGGTGGCAGCTCCTCGTCGGCCGAAACCCAGTCGTGGGCCGATGTATTTGCGGGTTTGCTCTTAGCGTTTACGGTAACTACCGTCTACAACACAATCCTCGTCGGTATATGGGGCACAACCGTGGGCAAACGCCTCCTCAACGTGTATGTTCTCGACGGAAATGGCAACATACCAGGCATACCATTGGCTTTCGCCCGAGCACTGGCAACGATTGTTTCCACGGCCATCTTCTACGTCGGGTATCTATTCATTCTCAGGTCCGATCATCGTGGCTTGCACGACTTGCTGGTCGGCACCTACGCCATCACATTGACCGCAGGCGAACGCCCGACTCCGCGCGAAGAACGAGTAACCGAATAACACCAAATTGAAACCACTGCCCCGCAGTATTGGAGCCACGTAACATGCCCAGCAAACTGAAAGTTCTCATCACCGGCGCCAGCGGATACATCGCCTCGCAGATGCTGGTCACTTATCGCGATCGGTACGACCTCACGCTCATAGATGCGATAAACACTGATCGCGAAGGCAATCCGGTCGCGGGCGTAGAGATCGTCGATCTGATCGACACAGACCGGTCGAAATACGAACAATACTTCGCTAACCAAGACGCGATCATCCACCTCGCATACAAACGGTCGAGCCCCGGCGGGGTTTACGGCTCGGACGTCCCTCACATCGATCGTTTCGCCACCGAGCTCGAAAACGTGCAGATGGCCAACAACATCTACCGCTGCGCTTACGACGCGGGCGTCAATCGCGTTGTCGTCGCAAGTTCGAACCACGCGGCCGATTGGTATGAGCACGCATTGATCCACAACCGTAAGAAAGAGATGGTCTTCCCGGAGGAGTTGCCACTATCCGACAACTTTTACGGTTGGGCCAAAGCCGCGTATGAACTGCTCGCATACCCCTACGCATGCGGAGCCTTCGGACGCAAGATGGAAATAGTACAGGTCAGGATCGGTAATCCGAGAGAAACCAACGCTGCCGAGTTGCTGTCTCACGCAGATAGTCTCCACGGGGGGTCTGGGAAATCGACTTACAAACGCGGTTTGGGAGCGCATTTCAGCCAACGCGATCTGAGGCAACTATTTACCAAAGCGATCGAGACGCCTGATATCTCCAATGAACACGGCGTCCCATGGTTGATCGTCTACGGAATCAGCGCTAATTCCAGAGCGTTTTGGTCGCTAGAAACGGCCCGTAATGTACTCGGATATGAACCTGAAGATGACTCGGAGCTCAAATTCGCGAACGACATCGTCGGGCATCTGACAGTTGCAGACCCTGCCGGACCCGGCAAAGTCGGCGACTAAACGAGTCTGGCAGGAAGGGTGCGATCGTTACGATTGTTATCTCGTCAGGGTGAGGAGGCTAGAGACCCTCGACGAATACACAATCGTGTTGTTCCGACCGTTCCCTCCCTGCCAGTCCAAGAGTGGCCCACGATATTGCCGAACGTGGGCGCACGACATGAATTGACTACGCGACGCTCACAGAAGAGTGGCCACCGCGGTGCGATTTTCCGGTTGATCAACTAACCAATCTGGCGCTCCTAGCAGATCGTCGATCTGATCTGAAACCGCGTCGTCTTGTGGCGTCTCCATGGAATGACCTACGATTTCTGCGTGCGGCTCAGTTTTCATTTGAGATTTCGGGTGTCGACCGGCGATGACGCTGACGCGTACTCGGCTTGAATGAGGTGATTCGCCGTTGGGCACAAAGGATGTCGACAGCACGGCTTCGTCACCCAACTCGTTCTGGACGATCGATATCGCGGCGTTCAACGATTTAATCGACATGTCGCGAGGTCCCGCGACGACCACGCTGACATACTCGGCATCCCGCAGTTGTATGCCGGACGTTATCGGTCGTTTGGTTGCCGCTCGCGCCACTTTACGGCAATCGGTCGCGTCGGTAGCAGACGCATATGAAATAAACGTTTCGCCACCGCACTTGATCGCATCGAGCATTTCGGGTGAAGTGTTCAATGCGCCTGAGGTCGCTGCGCTCGAAGCGGAAAGGACGTTCATCACGACGCGGGCTTTCGCCGCTGTCAACTCAGAAGCTAGGTCTCCTGCGAGCGACTCAGTCGACAACGCTCCGTCCGCATCGATCACAGCCAGCGAACACCCGGTTTCGCGAACGCGTCTTAACGCCGCTGCAGCAGCGTTAGATCGAGTGCGACCTTCCATCTCGAAAGGTAACGTAACTATCGCCAAAACTGAAGCGCCGGTCGACATCGCGGTTCGAAGTACGGAAGGCATGAGTTCTAACGTTGTCGTGCCGCCGAGCCCACCCATTACAAAAATCAAAGGCGTTTTCCCAATCACGGTTTTCAAGCGGAAGAGATCGTTCGGATCAACGAGGTTTTCGCAACCGAACTCATCTTCATCGTTGACGAAAATCGGTCGTCCGATAGAGATGCGACGGCCGACGTTTACCGTTCGCAGAGCATCCAAATCGCGATCGACCACGATCACGTCGTCGGGATTGCCAAGAATTTTCGACAACTCGGTGGCGGAGATTGATCCAGCACCTCCGACACCGACAATTACAAAGTCTTTGGCCTTGCCTAAGTTGTGTACGTTTCTTATGATCGTCATTTCGTGCTCCGGTTTCCTGAGTTCATCGCCGCGCTTGATAGCACCTTTGTTCAAATACCAGCATAGCACACCGGTTCTAGTAAAATTCAAGTGCATCGAATGTGATTTTTGACATTTGTCCAAAACTACAAGCCATGAAAGACGCAGAGTCGCAACAGATTCATGATGAATTCGCCGACCCGGATCACGGTGGACCATCTGACGATTTGAAATCATCAAGCGAGACGGATCTCACCTACCGTCTGAAATGGGCCGCATGGAAGTGGCTCTACTCCGAAGCGGGTTGCCGTTCCATAGGTATGGAAGTAAAGCTGGAAGGGCCGTTCGGGCGCGTAGTCGATCTCGTCGGCGTGGGCAAAGGCAATGTCGTCTATATCGTGGAGGTCAAATCCTCACGCGGCGACATACGCCGAGATGACAACACAAAAACTGATCGGCGCCGAGCTTTGGCCCAGCTCAAAGCGTTGGAGGACGCGGCGACTTTGACCGCCACCGTGCTAGATGAAGCCCGGAAACACGCTGTAGAAACCACCGAAGAAGAGGTCGACTGGCGTAACAACGCCGCTTATGTCGCCGCACGGCGCGATCATGAAGATATCGCGGATCGCATCGCGTCCAAAGAACGCACGTTGGAGCGATTCTCGACGAAGTTCCACGACCCAGCTTTCCTGGCCTGCGCGGATTTCCACTACCTCGCGGCACCCGAAGGCCTGATCACGCGAGCCGAGCTCCCGCCATATTGGGGATTGATCGACGAGAATTCGCGGATCGTCGTGCCCGCGGTTCAAAAACAGGTTCGACGAAACACGGTCCACGTTTTACGCGCAATCTCGAAAGCGAATACCAGAGATCTGATGAAAGCTTGCGGCGTCTCTGTAAATCGCGCCCCGGCCCTAGGATCGTAGTTTGCCTGCGAGGACGGTTGCCTAAAACTACAACTGGTTAGGAAAGCATTTCGCCGAGCCGGTCGATCGCCAATCGTAGGTTGTCCTGCGAGTTGGCGAATGAAATCCGGATGTAGTCGTTGCCGTACTCGCCGAACGCGGTCCCAGATAGCAATGCCACACCCGCTTCATCCATCGCGCGGTCCGCAAACGTACGGCTGTCCATTCCGGTGCCGCTGATGTTCGGGAACGCGTAGAAGGCGCCGCCAGGGGTTCTGCAGGATACGCCAGGCAAATTGTTCAACCCGTCGACCACCAAATCCCTGCGGAGCCGGAATTCGTCCATCATCGCTGAAACCGAGTCTTGAGGCCCTTCAAGCGCGGCTATGCCAGCCATTTGGACCGCAACCGATGTGCACGAAACGCTGTTAGTCATCAGCTTCGTGACTGCGTCCATCATGAACTCCGGGAATACACCGTACCCGAGCCGCCAGCCAGTCATGGCGTAACTCTTGGAAAATCCATCGAGAATAATGGTTCGCCCGACCATGTCGTCGAACTTGGTTATCGACGTGTGAGACCCTTCGTAGTACATGTCCTTGTAGATTTCATCAGACAAGACGATGAGGTCGTTCTCAACAGCGATCTCTGCGATGCGCTCAAGATCCTCGTCAGAAATGACGCTTCCGCAAGGGTTGTTGGGTGAATTCACAATGACTAGTTTGGTGTTGTCGGTCACCAGCGACTCGAGGCGATCTACATCCAGCGAAAAATCGAACCGCTCCTCCAGCGGAATCGGTACCGCGGTTCCGCCCGCGTAGTTGATCATCGACTCGTAGATCGGGAAACCGGGATTCGGGTAGATCACTTCATCGCCCTCCTCGATCAAAGCGAGAATGGAGAAGAACATCACCGGCTTGCCCCCCGGTGTAACGATGATCCGCTCGGGTTCGATGTCGTAACCCTGCCGCTCCGTTTGATGAGTTGCAATCGCCTCACGTGCGGGCATCTCGCCGGGCGACGGCCCGTAGTGCGTGAAGCCGTTATCGAGGGCGTTTTTCGCCGCGTCCTTGATGTGCTCGGGAGTGTCGAAATCAGGCTCGCCGATCTCGAGATGAACGATGTGCCTACCCTGAGCTTCAAGCTCTCTTGCGCGCGCCAGCGTAAGGAAGGCAGTCTCGGTGCCGAGGCGGTCTTGTCGTGATGCTAGTGACTTGGGCAATCTATCGCAACCCGTGATTTACTAGAGATTCGATGTCGTTAGATTTGCGTCTCGTGTTGATTTCAGCCTGCGTGACGCAACACTAAAGGATAATCCAATCGCTGTGACGCAAAATGATGACCAGATGGACTACGTTCGGTGGGCCGAGCGTTATGACATCTTCTACGAAGCGGCACCGGAAGGCGAATTGGATTTCTACCTGAACGCCATCCAGCGTAGCAGGGGTTCGGTGCTGGAGTTGGGTGTGGGCACAGGACGGATCGCAATTCCCGCGGCCGCGATGGGTCACGACATCACCGGGGTCGATCTGAACGAGCCCATGCTGGCACGGGCTCGGGAGAAATCCTCTCGAGCTCCGTTACCCGGCAAACTTAATTTGATTCGTGCCGACATGGCCACTCTGGACCTCGAAAAAACGGACTACGACCTGGTCATCATACCCGCGCACACGCTCGCATTGATAACTGACGAGAAACGTCAACTCGAAACTCTGAAAAGGTGCGCAATGCACATGGCCGACAATGCCACACTCATCTTCAATCTCTTCAATCCCACAGATGACCTGATCAACGGCGAACCCGGAGAAACATTCCTTTTGGGTGTCGTCCAAGATGATGACCAAGGATTGCGGCACGTTCTAACAGGCACCAATGATTTCGACACCCAAAGTCAGATCAACTGTTGCGTGCAAACGATTGAAACGCTTGACGCTAGCGGAACCGTGATCGATCGCGAGCAACTGACCGTCGTGTTTCGGTACCTGCATCACGACCAGGTCATTCAGATGCTGGATCAAGCAGGGTTGCGCGCGTCTTCGGTGTACGGAGACTTCGATGGATCGGCGTTGACGCCCGACAGCGAAGAGATGATCTACGAATGCCGTTTGGCGTGAGCAGATTAGGGTAAACGTCCGACGATTGGGCGCGGTGAACGAGAAGGTTATGGAGCCGGTGGCGGCGCGGGAGGTGGCGGAGCCGCTTCTACGCCCGGCGCTTGTTCTTCTATGAAATCCAACCATTCTTCGGCACGTTCGATCATCTCAGGTAGTTTGGGGTCTTGAGACAGCGAAATCGCTTCCTCAAGGTCGTGTTTGGCCTCGGCGTACCTTCCGGCGCGCAATAGCAAAATCGCCCGATCCAAATAGTAGGATGCCTGAGCTGGTTGCAATTCGATCGCGTAGCTGAAATCGGAGTACGCTGCCGAACCATCCAACAGGACGTCGCGGTGATATCGTCCTCGCCACCAGTAAACGCCACCCTCGTCAGGTGCCAAACTGATCGCTGTACTGAAGTTATCCGACGCCGCATCGTAATCGTTTTCAGAGGCGCGGACGCGTCCCAAAACGAGATATGCATTGACCTGTTCGTCATCCAACTCCAACGCGCGCAGCGCGTCGCGTTTCGCGCCCGCGAGATCACCCATCGAGACCCGAACCATCGCCCTTTGTCCATAGATTGAACCCACGTTCGGACGCAGAGACACCGCGCGGTCATAGTCAACCATCGCGCCATCAAGTTCGCCCTGCATCATGCGAGCCTGCCCGCGACCTGCCCACGCTCTAGCGAATTCAGGTTCGATCTCAACGATGGTTGAGAATCGTCGCTCGGCGTCTTTGAACTCACCTCGGTCAAGCGTCCGATGCGCTGAAGCGTACATGCTGACTGTCTCGCGAGTCGCGGCTGTGGGCGTCACAGTTGGGGTGGCCGTTACCGTCGACGTTGGCGTCAATTCAGGTTGCGGCGTGGGCGTGTCCACGGGAGGTAGCATCACCACCTCAGTTGGCGTAGGTGGCAACGGCGTCGGTATCGGCGTTGGATCGAGTTGCTGGCACGCGGACAACGCTACGGCGATCAGGAGCGACGTCACGAGCAGCGCGGCTGTCAAAGGGATGGCATGGCGTTTGCGAGGCATAACTGAATCTAGGATACGAATTCGTCAACCGTTAAGTTTCGCCAAACAACGGATTGGGATCGACCGCGAGCCGTCCCGATCACCTAGCAGCCAATGCTGAAACGAGCATCTCAACCGCTAAACGACGATCGACGCGACCAGTCTTCACCCCCTTGTCGATCTCTAACATCTGAAGATGCATCGCCTTTAAACGGGCAGAGCCAACACTCAACGCTTGTCTGCACGTCTTATCGACGAGCCACGGGAGATTCATGCGAAGACGTTGACCGACTTCTGGATTCCTCGAACCACGTTCGAGCATGTGGGCGGCAACGATCAATTGGCGCACCTGTCGTGTTAGCAATGCGAATATCCCCTCGATCGACTCACCTTTCGCAACCAAGTTCTGTACTCCACCGATCGCTTGTCGATGTTTGCCCTCGATAATCGCGTCCATCACGTTGAAGATTCGGTCTTCGCTGACATCGGCGACCATCAGGTCTATGTCACTGGGTTGCAATTGTTTGCCGTTGGCATAAATCTCTAGCTTCTGTATCTCGCTATCTAGACGTCTTGTGTCGTCGCCTCCGATGGCGTCGAAGCGGCCGATCGCCGATGCGGATGCGTCCACACCGTGAAACTCGAACCGGCGGCGAAGCCAATCCATTCGCTCCCGCCGGTTCGGCACGCGGTGTTCTTCCACCTCCGCCAGCGCCGCCAGAGTCTTCAGTGATTTAGCGTTCATTCGGAGCGGCACAGTCTCGACGAATATCAGTTCATTGGTGATCTGCATCGCTTCGTCCGATATGCGGTCGCCGAACTTTTCCCAATCGGGGCGAACCTTGTCGCCGCGCGTGTCTAACGGCTTCAGCATCCCTTTGACGACGATCGCCCTGCGATCCGCCAAAAACGGAGATATGCGCGCGGCTGCGAAAACTTCAGCCATCGGCACGTTTGGAGCTTCAAAGGTCGTCACATTTGGAGCGCGCAGATCAGGCGGCCCCAAGGAGTTCAAGCGCGATTCGAGCGCGTTCGAAATGCTGAACTCATCATCGCCATGGATCACTCTGATCATGTCGATTCCAGATTAAATGAACACTGCAGATTACTTCGCGACATTGACGAGATCCCGGATTTCTATAATCGAATCTTACCCATTACCTGCAATCGATTCACGACAACACATGTCCACCGCCATAATCGGACTCGCCGCTTCCGGCAAGACAACGATATTCAACGCCCTAACCAGGGGGACGGCCGACAAAGGACAGTACGGGGCGATCAAATCGGTGAATATCGGCGTTGGCGCCAAACCAGATCGTCGGTTGGATTTCGTCGGCACCGCGTTCGAGGCACGGCGCAAGGTTGCTGCCGAGATGACCTTTTGGGATATGCCCGTCGATTATTCATCTGGTTCGGTGCTCTCGCGCGAAACTGTCAACTCTTTGCAGAAAGCGAAGGCTCTAGTTGTCGTCGTTCGCGCTTTCGACGATTCGTCTACGCCCCATCCCGATGGTTCGGTGGATTGGAAGCGCGACCTCGAAAAACTCGCATTCGAAATCCTGTTCGCCGACATCGCCCTGCTGGACCGTCGTGTCGAGCGAATTGAGACCGGGATGAAGGCCCTTAAGTCTTCCGAACGTGGTCAGGCGCTATCGAACATCGAATCCCTCAAAAAAACTCAAGTGCGATTAGAGGATGGCGCACCGATCCGGTCGCAAGAACTGGACGAGACTGAATCGAGGGCGCTTGAGGGTTCCTTCCTGCTCAGCGGCCTGCCTTTGGTGGTTGCCGTGAATGTCGGCGAAGACGAAATCCAAATTGATGCGACCAAGCTCCACCAAGACGCGGTTCAAACCCTCGGCGTCGACACCATCGGCACCGACACGCAAATTGTGCCGATCTGTGGCTCAATCGAGGAGGAATTACGCAACTTGGAAGATGACGAAGCGGGCGAATTAAGGGACGCACTAGGCATGGAACGCGACGACAGCAAAGCCCTGATGGACGCTTGCCTCGCCTGTTTGAATACCCAAACCTTCTACACGGCGACTGAACGCGAGGCCCGAGCATGGCATTTTCGCAAAGGCTCCGTTGCGCCGGAAGCGGCTGGTATTGTCCACTCGGACATGGAACGCGGATTCATACGCGCTGAGGTGATTGGCTACGACGATTTTGCGCGGTGCGGTAGCATGATGGAAGCGCGCAAACAGGGCGTTTTGAGGCAAGAAGGGCGGAACTACATCTTTCAAGACGGCGATTTGGCCAACTTCCTGTTTTCCGTATAACGAGGAAAAGACGGTCGGATTCACTGAAAAACCGCATGTTGAGCTAGCGAAATCAATCAGCGAAGCGTGAAATGACTCGATCTCTATTCATCGTCCGCATGGTGCAGCCCTTCCCTGGTCTGGACGGTTATGACACCGTGCTCGCCAACTATTGGTCAGCCGTGCGAAACCAACTCGATCGCCAAATGGTGACATCAGGTCCCATCAAGCGTGTTTTCGCCGAAACAGTCACCGGTCGCGGTGAAGACGCGTTGGTGCAATTGGGCCAAGCCAATCCACAGGCCCATTCTTTGGTCCGATACCTTGTTGGCAACGGTGCAACGGTGGAAGAGTTCGAAGATCCCGAGTTGTTAAGCCAACTCATCGATTGGGGACAGTGCGCCTCTCAAAACCTCGTTTCCGAAAAAGTGCGAAACGTGGTCGCATCTGGCCACGCCGAATCCGCCGGTCAACGCGATGAACACCTGACGAAAAGACTGAACGACGCGATCGGAGACGACGAATCTGCGTTGGCGTTGGCAGTTTCAGAACAGTTGCCTATTCCCGACCGCGTCGAGAGATTCATCGTCTCACCTCCGGAACTCGACCAACTGGAACGTTGGTTGCGAGCCAAAATGGAGGAGGCGCGCCGCGAGATGATTGAGCGGGCGCAGCGAGAAGCACAGCAGCAATCCGCTGAGCCCAGCGCCGGTGGCCAAGCCGCATCGGGCGGTCTTTGGACTCCGCCATAAGTGCGGTCTTTATCGAGGTTGGGCAGTGCGAACGGAAACATGATCAAACCTAGCCTCAGCCAAGCCGACATCTCAGATGTGCGGCCTACTTCCCACGCCGTTCCCGGTAAGATCGCTCTTTACGTCCATATCCCGTTTTGCCTGTCGAAGTGCAACTATTGTGACTTCAACACCTACGAAGGCATCGAATCTTTGATGCCATCGTTTGTCGACGCTCTGTCCAAAGAGATCGCACTGTGGGGTCAACGCCTAAGTCGACCGAAGGTCTCAACCGTTTTTTTCGGAGGTGGCACACCATCGTATTTACCCGAGAATTCGATCAATCGCATACTCGATGCGATTCGCACCAGCACATGCATGGATGAAAACGCTGAGATCACGTTGGAAGCCAACCCTGACGATTTGACTAGTGAAAAGGCTGCCTCTTGGGTGCGAGCAGGTTTCAACCGGATCAGCATCGGTGTGCAATCGTTCGACAACGGGATTCTAGCGGCGTTGTCGCGTCGCCACTCCTCGGATGCGGCATCCGGAGCCGTCAAGTCTGCCCGCTCTGCGGGCTTCCAGAACATCAACATCGATTTGATGTTCGGATTACCGAATCAGTCCGTAGGCCAATGGCGCAAATCCCTGCTGCATGCCTTGAACTTAGACACTGAACATGTTTCGTTGTACGGCCTTCAGATCGAACCCGGCACTCCACTCCACCGTGACGTAAAGGTTGGCAAATTGCCCGCGCCCAGCGACGATTTGGCAGCCGCCATGTACGAAATGGCGATTGATGTTCTGGAAGATTCCGGTTACGAGCATTACGAAATCTCGAACTGGGCCAAACCGGGTTTCAGATCCCGGCACAACTCCGCTTATTGGCTCAATCTCCCTTATCTAGGTGTTGGACCGGGCGCACACTCGTCGCTGAACGGCCGTCGTTTCGCCAACATCAAATCTCCGCGCGGGTATATCCAAGCCATTGCGAACGTCAGTCTCAACCAAGTCAATCAGACGTCTGAGATGGCTGCAGGAGATTTCGCCATCGATTTCGTCGAGGTGACATCGCCAAAGACTGCGATTTCGGAAACGATGATGCTCGGAATGCGGCTCGCTGAGGGCATCTCCAAATCGGAATTCCAAAGCCGCTTCAACGCATCCTTCGACAACGTTTACGGAGCCGAAATCGAATACCTGACGGACGCGGGACTGATCGAAGCTCAAGGTGAACGCGTCGCGCTGACGCGGCGTGGCAAATTGCTCGGCAACACCGTTTTCGAACAGTTTCTGTTGACCGATGAGGAGTGAGTTGAGCGACAACTTTCGCAATGATCCCGAATACGGACGAGTCGACTTCCCCGAATACCTGGATGAGGCGGTCGAGATATGGGACGAGATCTCGCCGTGGTGGGATGACCGGATCGGCGATGGCAACAGCGCCCAAGACTTCCTGATCGAACCGACGCAGGACGTTTTACTCAACCTGCAACCCGGTGAACGGGTGCTCGACATAGCTTGCGGCGCGGGCCGGTTCACTCGACGGATGGCCGACGGAGACGCAAGAGTCACCGCCGTAGATCATTCACGGAGATTCATAGAAATAGCTCGACAACGCTCCATCGGTTACGAAGGGAAAATCGAATACCACGTCGCGAACGCCTCAGATACACAAGCGTTATTGGCATTGCCCGGCGCTCCATTTGATGCAGCCGTATGCACGATGGGGTTGATGGACATGGCCGTGATCACGCCGTTGGCCGAAGCGTTACCAAAGTTGCTCAAACCCGGAGGTAGATTCGTCTTCAGCGTTCTCCATCCGGTCTTCCACTCGGATGGCACCCGCACGACGTTGGAGCGAGAATTCACTTCGACGGGAGTGCAAGAACGTTTCGCGATCTCCGTTCCGGACTACCTCAAATCGCGGGCATATCTAGGCATCGGGATCATTGGCCAACCTCGGCCTCACCGCTACTTCCACCGACCGGTAAGCCAACTACTTCGGACGTTTTTCGATGTTGGGTTCGTGTTGTGCGCATTCGAAGAGCCTCGTTTTCCTGACGAGCAAAACTCTAATGCGGAATCACCGTTGTCCAGCGTTTTCTGGAAGGAGTTTCCATTGGTTTTGGTCGCCCGACTGGAACTGCCCGAAAGGAGCGAATGAACTTAGACCGTTGCCCTCGACGTAGCGGCTGAACGAATCTGCGATTCGTTCGATAATCCTTACATAGCCATCGGTGAGGATTACGCACTCGACCCAAATGTTCGTCGCAGGTACCGCAGGACACGTAGACCACGGCAAATCTACGCTGATTGAGAAACTTACCGGAATCGATCCGGATCGATTGGGCGTGGAAAAAGCACGTGGGATGACCATCGAGCTCGGCTTCGCCTGGTTGGATCTTGACGATGGTCGGGAGATCAGCATCGTCGACGTCCCCGGGCATGAGCGGTTCGTCAGGACGATGCTGATGGGCGCGGGAGGGTTCGATCTGGCTCTACTGGTTGTCGCTGGCGATGAAGGTCCGATGCCGCAGACGCGGGAACATTTGGCGATCCTTGACCTCCTCGAAGTTGAAGACGGAATAGTGGTAATCACCAAGTCAGATCTCGCCGACGACGAACTCATCGAGTTGATTGAAATCGAGGTCTCCGAGATTCTTGAAGGCACATCACTGGAAGGTTCACCGACGATCGCGGTTTCGGCCGATACGGGCGATGGGTTGAATGAGTTGCGGGGCATGATCACTGAGATTGCCAACGATAAGGAACCAAGAACTGATGCTGGACGGCCTCGTCTCTTCGTAGACCGATCTTTCAGTGTTGCCGGTTTCGGAGCTGTCGTAACTGGCACACTTGACGGCGGCAATCTCGCTGTGGGCGATGAGGTGGATCTTCTGCCATCAGGTGAAACTGCGCGAATCCGAGGACTGCAGAGCCACAAGTCGGAAGTCGAAATCGCACAACCGGGCACTCGTGTAGCGGCCAGTTTGAGCGGCGTTTCGCACACTGAAATCGAGCGTGGCGAAGCGTTAGTCAAACGTGGGCAATTTACGACGACCGTGGTGTTCGACGCTTCGATTAGGTCAATCGCGGATGCCAAACGCCCTATCAAACACAACCACCACGTCACTCTGTACGGTGGTACATGGGAAGAACCTGCGACCGTCAGACTACTAGACCGAGATGAACTTAAATCTGGCGAAAGGGGTTGGGCGCAGGTGAAGATGAGTAACCCGCGTCCGATCACCTTAGGCGACCGATTCGTGGTGCGGGACAGCAACGACACGCTTGGAGGAGGCGTCGCGCTAGTTGTCGACGCGCCACGGCACCGGCGCAACGACCGCGACGTCGTTGAACAACTCACGATATTGTCCGAAGGGAAATCTGAGGATGTGGTATTTCACTCCATAGATGCCTTGGGGATCGCAAATCGCAAACAGATCATTGATGCGACGCACATGCTACCTTCCGAAATGGAGGCCGACATCGGTTCATTGGTATCTGAAGGACGACTAATCCAGCTGACTCAAGGTGCAAATCCGCTATACACAACCCAAACCCGTCACGAGTCGATGCTAAAGTCTTCGCTCGAGGCGCTCAAGGAATACCACCAAAGGTATCCTTTGCGCCGAGGCATGCCTCGCGAAGAGTTGCGAAACCGTCTAACCCTGGCAGGAAGTAGCTTCGATGCGGTTGCTGCCTGTTTTTCGGACGATGATTTGATCGCTCAGGACGGTCACACGATCCGTCTGATCGAACATGCTGTGCAGTTCTCCGCAGACCAAAAGCGTGAAGTAGACCGGTATTTGGATGTTCTACGAGAGCATCGATACTCGCCACCAGCATGGAACAAGATTGATGACGAACTCCTAGGCGCACTGGCAGATCGTCGGGAAGTTGTGAATGCAGGTCCCGATGTCGTCTTCGCCGCCGACGCGTACGATGACATGCGCGAGGCAGTGAAGGAGTTCTGTGGATCGAATACCGAGATTTCGATCAACGATGTGCGCGAACTGCTCGGAACTAGCCGAAAATACTCTCTTGCGTTGCTGGAACAGCTGGACCGAGAAAACGTGACGATGCGCGTAGGCGATATGAGGGTTTTGCGATGAAAACCCGCACTCAAAAACTGACGCTTACGTTGCATGACCCCCCGTTCAAGGTGTCCAACCTTTCGTCCCTGTTCAGGTCGCTACAAGCGGCCGTCCGCGAAACGGCAGCGGCCGGCGAACCTGTCGAGAACCTGTTTTCGAATCAGCAAGGACCTTTCCTTGTTTCAGAGGTTTCGACTGAGTCCAAAGGAGAGTTGGTCCTATCTATGTGGTTCGCCGATCGCAACAACTCCCCGTTGGATCAGCAGTCTGAAGAAACGTTCACTAGAGCCATCGCCGAATTGGAGCGCACAATCCTCAGAGGTTCGCAACACACCTTCTGGGGCGCGCCCGCATACCAATCGGAGATTCACGACGACGATTCACGTATGCTCAGATTCATCGCAGTATTGCGCGCTTTCCGTTCGGCGACGGTTGCGTACGGAGACCGGGCGGTCGTTCTGCGAAACGGCCTTTTCGCGTCAGAGCAAGCCTGAAGTCACGTTCAACCGAGTCCCATCTTCGCGACTTCGTCCTCGTCGAATCCGAAGAAATGCCCCACTTCGTGCCAGACCGTCAGGAGCACTTGCTCTTCGAGATCCTGGCGACAATCCACAGATTCCTCGATCGGACGTTGGAATATTGTGATTTTGGACGGCAATGCCGCGTTGTGATGCCCGCCATCCAAAAGCGACACTCCCTCTGACAATCCGAACAGGGTGTCGCTAGGTTGCAATCCGAGGTCGACTCGTTGAAACGCTGACGGTTCTTGTTCTACTACGACGTCGACGTTTTCGTTCTGTAAACGCTCGAAAAACTCGGGGGCGAGCTCATCTAACGCGGCAAGTACAAGTACGTCAAACTCTTCGGGTGAGACCCGATACGTCATCGGAACCGTCGCCGAGTATTAAGCTTGCGCTTCTTCGCGGATCGCTTTGAGCGCGTCCACATTGGGCTTGTCTGGCCCATCTTTTTCGAAGCCTGGGACTTCCAAGTAGAACGGAACATCGGCGAACGCGGAGTGTGACATGATGTTCAGGAACCCCTCTTTGCCGATCAATCCCTCGCCGATGTTGTCGTGCCGGTCTACCGATGAACCGCGATCCCGCATTGAATCGTTCGCGTGAACCGATCTTAGAAGGTCAAGTCCAATCTCTTGATCGAACTCTTCCATTGTGGCATCGAGGCCATCCTCGGTGACTACGTCGTAACCCGCCGCCCACACATGCTGTGTGTCGAAACACGTCGCGACCCGAGGATTGTCGATCGCCTTGATCAGTCGACCCAATTCCTCAAACTTCGATCCTATGTGGTCACCGGAACCAGCCGAAGTCTCCAACATCAACAGCGCGTCGCCCGGAGCTGCTTCCAATACCTCGTGCACTCCCTCTACGAAGTTGTCAAATACCGCCTCTAACCCCGCTCCGCGGTGGCTCGCGGGATGAAATACCAATCCGAGCGCGCCTAGCCGCACTGTTTCATTTAACTCCGCAGCCAACGATGTCCGGCTCTTCTCAACAAGTTCAGGGTTTGGCGAGCCGAGCGCGGTCAGGTATTTGGCGTGAACGATGGTCGGTCCTAAACCCGATTCCGCCATCTTTGCATGATAATTTTCGAGCGGCTTGTCCTTGATCGCGGTCACCCGCCACATGCGCGGCGACGCAGCGAAGATCTGTATGCATTCCGCGCCGATGTCCAACGCGCGGTCGACCGCTTTGTCAACACCGCCTGAGGTCGATACATGAGCGCCGATTTCCATTCAAACACCGTCCATTAGCTACATAAGATGGCGCAACTCAGTTGGCGCCTAGGTTGGTGAAAGTGTAACCCGCGCCATCTGCGATTCAACTGGTGCGCCTACCCGCTGGTTCGGCGCCGCAACCTTGGGATGAACCTAGTGAATCGGCGCAGTGCACCTTCATCCCAAGACACCAGCACTTGGGCAGCGATGAATACTGAAGAATAGGTTCCTACGATCACGCCCAAGAGCAGCACGATCAGGAAGTCGCGCAAGCTTTGACCTCCGAACAGAAGCATTGCCATGATCACGGTTGCCGTCGTGATGCTCGTGCCCAACGAGCGGATGATCGATTCACGGATCGATGCGTTCACGGTGATGCGGAAGTCGCGTGAGGGAACCAGCAACACGTTCTCCCTAACGCGGTCGAAGATCACGATCGTGTCGTTCACCGAGTACCCGATCACCGTCAGGATGCCAACTATAAAGATCGCGTTGACCTGGGCGTTGAACACGACACCGAGTACCGCAAAGACGCCCAAAACGATGAGCACGTCGTGCACCAACGCGATGACCGCAGACACTGCGTAGCGATAGGATCCGGGTACGGTCCTGAACGCGTACATGATGTAGAGCATGACGAAAACCGCCGCGACTACCACGGCGATGATGGCGTTCCGAACTGTACCTTCGGCAACTGACGATCCGACCGTCACTGTCTCGAGTGTGATCGGCTCGTCGCCGGTCAGTCTAGTCAGTTGTGTATCGATGACGTTTTTGCCTTCGTTGCCCAGATCGTTGGTTCTAACGAAGTACTGACCGTCACCCAAGGCCTGAACGATCGCCTCGGGATGACCGGCTGCGACCAAAGCGTCGTTTACCGCATCAGTGCCGGGATCATCGCCGGGGAAATCATACGTAGTGCTTGTTCCAGAGACGAAGTCGATACCCAAGTTGAGACCAGGCGCAAACAACAGCACTACCGATAACACCGCGATGACGCCTGATATCGGCAGGAATATCTTGCGAAGTGCTACGAAGTCCATCGTTGTTCTTTCGAGCGGTTTACGTCTGAACTCCCGGATCCGCAACCGGCACAAACACATTCGTCGCGCGACCTACACCAGTTCGTGCGATGAATCTCAACATCAATCGGCTGGCGAAGAATGCGGTAAACATGCTCAGCAACACGCCGATACCCAGGGTCAGCGCGAAGCCTTGCATGATGCTGGTGCTGAATCGGTCACCAAACCAGAACAGTACGACTGCGGTGATCACAGTAGATATGTTGCCGTCACGTATCGAAGGCCATGCGCGATCGAAACCCGTGTTCAACGCTGCCAAGAGGTCACGCCCGGCGCGCAGTTCCTCTTTAGTGCGCTCTGCGATGAGCACGTTGGCGTCCACCGCGAAACCGAGTGACAAAATCACCGCCGCGGCGCCGGAAAGCGTCATCGTGACCGGTACAAGCTTAAAGATCGCCATAAGCATCACCGTGTAGGAGGCCAACGAGATGCTTGCCACGATACCCGGAACCTTGTAGTAGGAGATCATGAAGATCACCAACAGCACCAAGCCGATACCGCCGGCGACTAGGCTGCGCTGCAGAGAGTCGGCACCCAATATAGCGTCGACGGTTCGCTCTTCGGTTAACTCCAATTCGGCAGGTAACGCTCCAGATCGGAGCTGGATGGCCAACGTCCGAACGCGCTCGGTCGTGAAATCGCCACCCGATATGATCGCCCGGCCGTCAGCGATGCCTTGGCCGCCCTGCGTGTTTACCGTCGGTGCGACGAGTTCAACGTTGTCCAGATATATCGCCAGTATGTCGCGGTTCCGGGCGACGCGGCCGGTCACTTCAAAGAAGGCATCACGACCCGACTCGTTGAAGACGATGGTCACCACTGGTTCTGGCGGAGTCCCCTCGATCGACGGGAACGCATCATCCAGATCGTCCGCAGAGATGTTGGTTGCTTGTTCTGTGAAGTAAAGGGGTGAAGAACATCGCAACAGCAACCACTCGGTCTCCGAAAGACCATCCGGCGGCCATTCTTCCGCGGGTACGTCAGACGGTGGGACGATAGGACCGCATTTGCGTTCTCGGAACTCCAACTGCGCGGTCGAGCCGATTAGTGCTTTAGCCTCTTGGACACCGCCTGACACCGTCCACTGAACGATGTTTCCGGGAGTCCGAAGGGTCGCGAAGTCACCGACGTCAGCCAGTTGACGCGTGAGGTTCTCTGCGTCGGAAGGCAGAACATTGCCTTCATCGTCGAAGGACCGATCTTGCAGTTGTCCCGCGAATTCTGCCTCGAAGTAAATCGCATCGGCTTGACGGAATCCGCCTGACGCGTCCGTCAAAAACAGAACGGTATCAGTTCCATCGCTCACCGTAACGTCGGTGAATCCGGCGGCTTCAAATGCCGCTTGAACATCTTCGGTCGTCGGTGCTATCCGTGCCGGAGGCGGCAACTCTCCGCCCTGCGCCGCTGCGCCGTCCTCGGACTGTGCGCCTTCGGAATCGGCATCGCCATCGGCATGCTCGCCCTCAGCGTCGTCGTCGCCTTCCCCTCCAGGCGCGTCTGCATCGGTTGCGGTGTCCAACGATGTGTCTACGGTCAAATCGGGGACCACGATTTCGTATTCAAACGTAGCCCGGATCGTAATTGGATGTTTTTCTTGGAACTGCGTCCTCCATGCGTCCGCTTCAGCTCCGTCGAATTCATCGAACGTGATGATCAATGATCCGTCTTCGTTCTCGAAGACTTCGACGCCAGATTTCGCGAGGTCAGATTCGAAGAACGCTTTGACATCGTCGATCGTAGCGTCGCCACCATCTATGGTCACATTGAGCGATGACTCGCTCTGGCCAGGCAGTTGGATGAGAATTCGGTCTGGCGGGTTGCCCAAAACTTGGACAGTGGGTTCGCTAACGCCAAAGGCGTTGACACGACGTTCGATGATGGCCCGGATTCCCTCGACATCCTCGGGGGTAGGTGGCTCACCGTCTTCGGTGACGATGTCGTAAATCAGGTGAGTGCCGCCTTGAAGGTCCAACCCAAGGTTCAACCCGAGGAACGCGTCGTCGCTGCCGCGATCGAACTCAAAGTTGAACACCTCGAAATTGATGCGAGGAATTGCGATGAAGACAGCGCCCAAGATGACGAGCACCGCTATCAAAATCAGACCTCTTAAATCGCGAACCACGTGTGACTAACCAAAACAGCGCGCAGGCAGACGCAGAGGCGCACAGCTCGATGCTGTGCGGTTTGATTGCGGGTCGCTGTCCACTTTGAATATGATGGTTTTCTTGCGCTTCACGCGTGTGCGCGCCAATCACAAAAATGACTTCGATACAAAGTTTGAATCGAAGCCTCAAACATCAAAGTATAGCATCGCGAAACATCCCTCCCTGCTTTGAAACAGGGCCGTCTAATCGCTGTCGATGGATTTGGCATCGTTCCGGTTAGCGTCGACTTCGAGGTCATAGGCGAGGTCGGACATCGAATGACCGGGGGTGACTTCACTCAGTTTGGCCTTTGCGACGAGCAGTTCCGAATTTTGGTCGTTGTTGCTTAGATGCGTATAGTCGCCGTCGTCGTGATGCGCCTCAACGTTGTAGGTCACGTCGTGAAGGTGCATCTCGCCCTCTTCCGGTTCGGCCCCAACCTCCCGTAGGCGTTCATGCTCAAGCAAGTGGTCCATGAACATGATGCCGTCGAGATGGTCCACCTCGTGCTCCAGTGCTTGCGCCAACAACTCTTCTGCAGTCACACGCCACTTTGAACCGTTTTCGTCGAGAGCGCGCGCCGTGACATTCACTGATCTACTCACAAGCCCGGTATATCCGGGTAGAGAGAGACAACCCTCGTCAACTTCTCGTTGTCCGTTCCGTCTGATGATCTCCGGGTTGACCAGCCAATACGGTTCCTCTTCTGGAAGATGCAACGCGATAACGCGTTTGAGCACTCCTACTTGATTCGCAGCAAGTCCGACTCCTTCGGCATCGGTGAGCGTCTCAACCATGTCGGCGGCCAATTTACGGACGTCATCATCCACGCGCCGAACCGTCCGGCACTTTTTGCGAAGTATCGGATCGGGGAAGATACGGATTTCTCGGATCGCCATAACGTTTCGATTAGAGATTCTATCCCGCGGACACTAGGTCATTTCGACCGGATCGACGTCCACCAACCATCCAGGCCCCAACGGCACTTCGTCCAGTATTCCCGCGGGGTTGTCCCCTTTGAGCAAGATTTGCCAACGATAGCGACCGGCTAAACGCGCAGGGAAACATGGTGATGGTCCTGCGACATCAACCTTGATGGCCACGTCGGACTCCAAAAACTGCTCTAGGCGTGTCCTGACGCTCCGCGCCTCCATTTCGGCTTCTTGGTTCTCGTACGCACCGTATGAAAGTCTGACGTAGGACGCCAATGGCGGCAACAGAAACCTCTGACGCATTTCGATTTCTTGCAGGTAAAAGCTTTCGTAGTCTTGCGCCGCGGCCGCAGCGATAGCGAAATGTTCCGGTTGAAATGTCTGGATTATCGCTATTCCAGGCGTATCGGCCCGGCCAGCGCGCCCCGTGACTTGCGAGAGTATTTGGAACGTACGCTCTGCCGACCTGAAACTAGGCACTGCGAGACCGATGTCCGCAGCCACAACACCGACCAGTGAAACTGAAGGTATGTCCAAACCTTTCGCCACCATCTGCGTACCAACTAGGATGTGATTTCCGTCACTTTGAAACTCTTCCAACAACCTCGTGTGCTCGGTCGCATTCCGCGCCGTATCCGAATCCCATCGCAAAACCGGCGTTTTCGAGAAGATCCCGCGCACAACTTCTTCAACGCCTTCGGTACCGGCCGCACGTCGAGCGATGCCCGTGCCACCGCAGTTGCGGCATTGCCTTGCCGCACCGACCGAGTAGCTGCAGTAGTGGCACTGCAAGCGACTTCCGCTGGCGCGTCTAGGATTGCGATGCAACGTCAGAGGTGTCTGGCAATTCGGGCAAGTGCGGATGGTGCCGCACGACATGCATTGGACGAACGATGCGCTGCCGCGTCTATTGATGAAAAGAATCGATTTACCGCCAGCATCGACGTTGTCCGATAACGCTTGCAACAGCGGTCGACTGAGCATCTCCCGATGCCCGTCTTGCATTTCGACTCGCATGTCGACGATCACGGATTTGGCGCGTCCCGTTGCGATCGGTGCATTGTCTGTTGACGCTTGGGCAACGCGGATGGTTTCGTTGATGCGTCGCGGCAATCGCAACATCGTCATGCCGCCAGATGCATCGAGACTCGAAGCTCGGTGATAAGTCGCTATGTCGGGTGTCGCGCTGCCGAGCACCAACGTCGCTCCGGCCTCGTGACAAAGCCTTTCCGCGACCTGTTTGGCGTGGTACCTGGGCGCACGATCACTCTGCTTGAATGTCCATTCGTGCTCTTCGTCGATCACGACTAGGCCGAGATCGTCAACCGGTGCGAAGATGCTGGATCTCGATCCGATAACAACGTCGTATCGTCCTTCTTTGATCTGATGCCATTGGTCGAATCGTTGGCCCATAGTTAGGCCTGAGTGTTGCAGCGCGATCTGCCCAGGGAACCTGCTTGCGAACCGTTGAAGCGTCTGCGGCGTCATGGCGATCTCAGGGACCATCACGACGGCTCGACGACCTATAGCGATACATTGCTCAACCGCGCGCAGATAAACCTCGGTCTTGCCGCTGCCGGTGACGCCAAACAACAGAAAACTGCGATTTCCGACATCGTTTTTGTCGCTGGAGATGCTGCTGTTAATCGTTTCTACGGCGTCCTGTTGCTCGGGCGTCAAGTCATGACGGATCGAATCTTGAACCGCGTAATCTGCCAACGGATCGCGTTCCACGCGAACCTGCTCGACGGCCACAAACCCGTCATCGATCACTGCCTTGACGGCTTGCGAACCGAAAAGACGCGACAGTTCCGCTCGTGGAACTGGATCAGGCACTGTCGAAAGATGACGGATCAGGTCCGCTCGGCGGTGAGCTCGCCGTTGAGCGTAGCAGTCGATGGCGTCACAAAGATCTGGGTTCTCAATTGCGATGCGAACATGAGGTTTGAATACCGCACTCGCGCGGGGGCGTTCCCAAATCGATTCCTCAACTGCAACGCCCCGTCGCACCAGCGCATCCAAGTGTCGTTCGTTGGACCTGCCGATCTTCCTGACTAGCCGGTCACGTCGGACTCGACCTTGTTTCGGCAATTCACCTATGACGGCGCGTTGCTCTTTAGGAATCGCGCTTCCAGATAGAGGACCACCAACTTCCGAGGGAACTTCCCCGCGCGAAACCCAAATATGCAGCTGTTGATTTGCGCCTGGGGGCAGCATCGCGACGCATGCACGAAAAATGTTCGTTCGGTAGTGGTCCGAAATCCACGCCGCGGTTCTCAGCAACTGCGGCGAGATAAAGGGCCCACCTTCGACGACGCTGTCGATGTTACGCACATTTTCGGTTTCGGTGCTTTTCGAGACTGAGAGCGCAATCCCTTGGACCGGCCGATAACCGAACGGCGCCCACACCAAATCGCCAGGATTGACCGAAATTCCCGACGGAACGGAGTACGTGTATGTCCGCATGCGATCCCTGTCGGAGAAATCAACTGCAACGTCAACGTACATGCTTCAATGCGTTCGGCTCGACGCGGTAAAGGATAGAGCAACGAGTACCTGAAAGCCGCCGAATTGGCGGATGTCCCGTCCAATCAGCTCTGAGAAACCGTAGATTTCGCAGCGCGAAATCTCGGGGACCGGAATCAGCGCCGTTCCTTGATGCGGGCGTGACGGCCGGTAAGGCCGCGCAGGTAGTAGAGCTTGGATCGACGAACTTTGCCTTGCCGCGTGACTTTGACTGATTCAAGAGACGGGCTGTGGTACGGGATTATCCGTTCCACGCCAATTCCGTATGACACGCGCCGTACTTTGAAAGTGGAACCAAGGTTAGGCACCTTGTCATCGCGGTACCTGCCCGAGATCACGTTGCCTTGAAATGCCTGAACGCGAGTTCGGTCACCTTCTCGAATGACCATGTTGACGGTGACTGTATCGCCCGGTTGAAACTCGTCGATCTGCGCCGTTGGGCGGGATTTGAGGATCTCGGTCGGGTTCATAGCGTAATGATTCCTGCGTCAACTCGGTTGTGGTGTCTGGCCGTCGTGCCTATGCACCAGTTCGGGATACGTAAAACGTATGGCATCGAGCGCGCCAAACAATTAAGTATATTTCAGACGGTTTCCTTCACCGCCACACCAGAGACGAACCCAGCGGTACCAAACCGTCCAAAATCCACCTGCCGAACTCCGTCTACACGACTACCCGTCAGACAATTTGTTCAGTTCCTCGCCTCGTTGGAACGCGGCAACAATTGCTTCGATTGACGCTTTTCGAAATCCGTTTGATTCGAGTGCGTGCAAGGCCGCCGCGGTGGTTCCCCCGGGCGATGTGACCATATTGCGGAGGTCAGCAGGGTGTTTGCCGGTCTGTCTCGCCAATTCCGCACTTCCGAGAACCATTTGGATCGCTAACGCCCGTGCATCGGCGTTGCTCATTCCTAGCTGTACCGCACCGTCGATGAGTGCTTCAATGAACACGAAGACGTAAGCCGGGCCACTGGCGCTGAGCGCGGTGGCGATGTCTACAAGTTTTTCGTCTTCGAAGTAGACCTGCAATCCGAATGAATCGAGCATTTTGGCGGCGAACTTTCGCATCTCGGCGGACACCGTCGGCGAAGCTGTCCATGCCGTGGCGCCTGATCCTACTTGGCTCGGTGTGTTCGCCATGATGCGGATTACCCGGTCGCAACCGATTTGATCGATGATCGTAGAGGTTTGGACACCCGCCATGATCGACATAAACGTGAGATCGGGCAACTGGCCCACGGAGCCGGAAACGTCCTTCGCCACGTCGCCGAGTTGTTGTGGCTTAACCGACAACACGGCGAGGTCGGCGTCTCCGATCGCTTCTCGATTGTTGCGCGCGATCGAAACATCGTAAGTTTCAGCGAGATACGACGCTCGTTCAGGTATTGGCTCGCTGACTGAGATACCGACGTCGAGCCCCGCCTCTCCCATGCCGGAGATTATGGCTTCGGCCATCACGCCACCGCCTATGAATGAAATTTTCAACGTCGTTGTTCTCGCCGATTCGGTTGCCAATTGCTCGTTTCGGTGCGCCCAAATTTGAGTTCGTTGTCGTGTTGTCGATTATATGGTTCGACCGTTTTGAACCACCTGCGTCTCCGAGCTACCTGGATCCAAACCAAAGCCTGTTCGCGGCGTTGTATTATTGCGTAACCCAAAGCAGCCGGCGTTCGGATGCGCCGACTATTCGCCTGACGATCCTCTGACACAGGGAGTCGGGTTTTTACGCGTGTTTAGGAACCACGAATTACGGTCATTGCCTGATGCCTCAGATTGTCGTTGAAAACCTCGTCAAGCGATTTCGTATTTCGGAACGCGAAGCTGGCCTTTGGGGTGCCGTTCGGGGGATCGTACGCCGTCGTTTTCACACCGTCGATGCGCTCGACGGTGTGAGTTTCTCAATCGAGTCTGGCGAGTTAGTCGGTTACATAGGCCCTAACGGCGCAGGAAAATCGACCACCGTAAAGGTGATGTCGGGTATCTTGGTGCCGGATTCGGGGCGGTGCGAGATCCTCGGCCGTGTGCCTTGGAAGAACCGGACTGGTCATGTTCGACAGATCGGTGTCGTATTCGGCCAGCGCACACAACTCTGGTGGGACCTGCCCGTGGTCGAATCGTTCGAGCTCTTGCGAGACATATATCGCATTCCGCGCGCCGCGTACGCTTCCAGTCGGGACGAATTGATCGAGGTTCTGGATCTCGAGCCCTGTCTAGACGTGCCAGTGCGGCAGCTCAGTCTCGGGCAGAGAATGCGTTGTGACCTTGCCGCCGCGATGTTGCATTCGCCGTCGATCCTGTTTTTGGATGAACCGACCATCGGTATGGATGCTGTCTCGAAGTTGGCGTTCCGTGAATTCATCAAGCGGTTCAACCAGGAACGAGAAACCACAGTCATTCTGACGACACACGACATGGACGATATCGAGGCGATCTGCGAGCGCGTAATCATCATCAACGAGGGCGACATCATCTCGGACGGCACGCTTGACGACCTCAGACATCAAGTAACACTCGAACGTCGTATCGTCGTCGATTTGCACGACAGTGGACCGCCGGTACTGCATCCAGAAGCCCAACTCACTCAAAAACTCGGCAATCGGTCTCACATTCAATTTGATCCCGCGCGCGTTCCGGCTGCTGAGATGATCGCACATGTCACCGCGAACAACCGAGTCATAGACCTCTTCGTCGAAAACCCTCCGATCGAAGAAACGATCGCTCAGATTTACCGGGAGCAGGCGCGCTGATCAGTTACTGGGCAATCCTGAGCGCGAAGTTCCGTAGCCTCCTGCAATATCGTTCGGCAGCGCTCGCGGGTTTGATGACACAGATCTTCTGGGGGATCATCCGAGTGATGATCTTCCAAGCGTTTTATCGGTCGACTAATGCCGAACAGCCGATGAGTTCCAGCGACGTCGAGACGTATATATGGCTGGGTCAGGCTTTTCTCGCGGCGTTGCCTTGGAACATCGACACCGACTTGAGATCCATGATCAGATCTGGAGGTATCGGCTATGAGTTGGTTCGTCCGGTAGACCTCTACAGCTATTGGTTGAGTCGGGCACTTGCTTGGCGCACCGCGCCGATGTTGATGCGTGCGATTCCGCTGTTGGCGTTCGCATTTGTTGTCATGGGAATGATGCCGCCTGTATCTGTAACTGCGGCTCTAGCATTCGCCATCTCGATGTGCGCCGCGATCCTATTGAGCGCGGCAATTACGACATTCCTCAACGTAACAATGCTGTGGACTATCACGGGCGACGGAGTGATGCAATTGACTTTCGGTTTAGTGCTGATCTTCTCGGGTATGTTGGTCCCGTTGCCTCTATTTCCGGATTGGTCACAACCATTTGTCAACGCGATGCCATTCCGAGGGCTTGTCGACACGCCATATCGGATCTACTTGGGGCACATACCGATTTCTGAAGTTCCGCAACATCTGACGCACCAACTCGTTTGGATCGTCGCTTTCTTGATCGCAGGGCGGATCGCGTTATCACGCGCGCTCCGCAAAGTGGTTATCCAAGGAGGATGATGGTGCTGGACAGCATATTCGTGTACGGCAGATTTCTTTCGGTTTCGATGCGCGCGCAGATGCAATACAAGGTGTCGTTTCTAATGCAACTTGGCGGCAGACTCATCATCACCGCGGGCGAGTTCATGGCCATTTTGGTGCTGTTTGATCGCTTTGAATCTCTTGTCGGTTGGAACGTATACCAAGTCGCTTTCATCTACGGGATCGTGAACATATCGTTCGCGGTCGCGGACGCGATGACGACAGGGTTCGATCTTTTCGGAGACATGGTGAAATCGGGCGATTTCGATCGTGTGCTGACTCGGCCCCGTTCCACTGCGTTGCAACTCGCGGGTCAAGAGTTGACGCTGCGGCGCATCAGTCGGTTGACGCCGGGGTTAGTCGCATTGATCTGGGCCGCAACCCATTTGGACCTGCATTGGACTATCCCGAACGTTGCTTTGCTTTTGACTTCGATCGCCGGTGGCGCTTCACTATTCGCCGGATTGATCGTTTTGCAAGCCACGCTGGCGTTTTGGACCACCGAGACGCTCGAGATCATGAACACCATGACCTATGGCGGAGTTGAGACGACGCAGTATCCAATCAACATCTACCGTCCTTGGTTCCGCAATTTCTTCACCTTCGGCATTCCCCTCGCGTGCGTCAGCTACTTCCCTGCAATCGCGATCATGGGGGTTCCAGACCCGTTGGGTACGCCGTTATGGTTCCAGTACGCCGCGCCGATTATCGGCATCGCGTTTCTGGCGGGTTCGCTCCAAGTTTGGCGATTCGGTGTGCGCCACTACCTTTCGACCGGTAGTTGATGGAACTCAGGCGATGCCGCGCCGCGTGGCCAACGCCACCGCGAGCTTCACGGCTTCGACCATGCTGGTCGATTGCGCCATGTTCTTGCCTGCAATGTCGAACGCCGTGCCGTGGTCTACAGAAGTGCGGATAAACGGTATCCCGAGGTTGACCGATACGGACTCCTCAAACCCATGAACCTTGATCGGTATATGACCCTGATCGTGGTACATAACGACCACAACGTCGTAGATGCCATCGATGGCTTGATTGAAAACGGAGTCTGCTGGATGTGGCCCGGTCGCATTGATGCCTTCAGACCTCGCCATCTCGATCGCCGGCGAAATCTCTTTCGCCTCGGTGTCTCCGATCAGACCGTTATCGCTCGCGTGAGGATTCAGCGCAGCTACCGCAACGCGCGGTTCATCGAAACCCCACCGACGGAAATGATCGTCGGTGACCCTGACGGCCGTCAGGATGTTGTCAGTGGTCACGAACGCGCATGCTTCCGGAAGCGATTTGTGCGTGGACAGGTGCATGCATCGCAGGATTCCACTCACCAGCATTGTGTAAACGGTCGCGCTGTTGGTCAATCGTTTGAACACTTCTTGGTGGCCAAGGTCGAGCGCACCTGATATCTGCCACGACTCTTTATTGACTGGTGCCGTGACCATGGCGTCGATCTCACCAGCGAGACACATTTTGGCAGAGGTTTCAACCCATAAATGGGACGCCCGGCCTGAATCTGCCGAATGTTTGCCTTGCGGAAACTCAACGTCCTCAAAGTCGCCAACGCTCAAAACCGGGATCACCTCGGTGGTATCGGGCGTATCAGCTGGATTTTCAATCAGCTCGACTGAAAGATCGATGCCTGTCTCCGACAACGCCTGATTGACTGCACGCTCCGTGCCAGCCACGAACATGCGCGCCTCGTCGTTAATCTCCGGATTGGCAAGTGCCTTCACCACTACTTCAGGCCCAACGCCGGAAGGGTCTCCCAGCGTCAAGGCCAGCAGTGGTTTTTTGTCGTTCATGTACCTGGTGCGAAGTGCAATTTTAAGTGGACGATTTTAGCACTTGCTATATCCGCACGTGTAGCACTTGATGCAGCCTTCTTCGTAAGCCATGTTCGGATCGAAGCACTCCGGACACGTTTCAGTGGCCAAGCGGGATCTCAATGCCTCGTCTTCCTTACCGTTGGATTGCGGCATCCCGATTTCGTTCGACTTCGGCGGTTCAAGCAACGCGGTCTGGGTCGGATCGACACCGGGTGCCAACGTTCCTTTCGGGGGAGATGCAGCGTGCTCCAACAGTACCTTGGCGATCGCGTCCGGCACGGAGAGGATCTGTCGGCCTCGATCCCAGACTGGAACGTCGACGATGTTGATCAACTGGTCAATCACATCAGTCGGCGAAACTCCCGACCTTAGACACAAAGAGATCATTCGCGACAACGCTTCAGCCATCGCGCTATCGTTGCCGCCCGCTTTGCCGTGGTTGGTGAAAACCTCGAACGGATGCCCATCACTAGTGAACGACAGGGTTACGTAGATCTTGCCGCGACCTGTTTCGACCTGCACGGTTTTCGATTCGAGAACCGGTGGGCGTGGCATCCGGTTGACATACGCGACAGAATTGTTGTCGGTTTCTTGCAACGTTCCTTGTGTCGCGGCGTCGGTTTGTTCGCTGGTGCCTGCGGTCAACACCTCTTTTTCACGACTGCCGGCACGGTAAACGGTGATCCCTTTGCAGCGGGTCTCCCAAGCGAGCACGTACGCTTCTTCAACATCCGCTCGTGTTGCCTCATTGGGGAAATTGATGGTCTTCGATATCCCAGCGTCGACGCTTTCTTGGAACGCTGCTTGCATAAGCACGTGGTCGCTCGGTGCGATGTCCGACGAAACGTGGAATAACGTCTTCACATCATCATCGACATCGTCGCGATCCTGAAGCGATTCGCCGCTAGCCAATGCATCCAACAATGATTGGCTATACGATCCTCGTTCCCGGACGACTCGCTCGAAGTTTTCGTCGGCGTATATGAGCGTGGTGTCGCCGCCAAGGATGTTGTGTTTGCGGAATGCCAGCGAGAAAAGTGGCTCGATCCCGCTCGAGCAACCCGCGATCATCGATATCGTGCCGGTTGGTGCCACCGTCAAACGGCAGGCGTTGCGCATTCGCGGGTTCTCGACACCGTTTTCATGCCAAGCACCGTAGGGTCCACGTGCCCCTGCCAAATCCTTTGAAGCGAGGTCCGCGACCTCTTGGATATAGCGCATCGCATCGCGGCCTACCGCAACAGCTTCAGGAGAGTCGTAAGGGATGCCGAGGGAAACCAGCATGTCCGCGAACCCCATCACACCCAACCCGATCTTCCGGGTCTGAAGGTTCATATCCCTGATCTCAGTGATCGCGTACTCGTTGACATCAATGGTGTTATCGAGGAAATGAACGGCTAATCGGATCGTTTCGCTCATACGATCCCAGTCGATTCCCGGCAATTTGTTCAGCGTATGCGCTTGCACACCCGCGTACTCAGGGCGCAACAAGTCGAGTTGCGCGGGCGTTCGGTCGATAATGCCCGTCGCCAATTTACCAATAACGAAATTCGACAAATTGATCGAACCTAAGTTGCATGATTCATACGGCAACAACGGTTGCTCGCCACACGGGTTCGTGGCAGTGATCATGCCGATGTCTTTCACCGGGCTGTTTCGGTTCACCTCGTCAAGGAAGATCATGCCGGGCTCACCGTTCAACCAAGCGCCGTCGATGATCTTCTCGAAAACTTCCCTGGCGTTCGCACGACCAACCTCGATATTCGGGCTGTTGATGTCCGCAGGGTTTTCGCGAAAGTAGAGCGGGTAGTCCGTGTTGTCGAGCACCGCCTGCATGAACTCATCTGATGCCCCAACAGAGATGTTGAAGTTGTGGATCTCGCCTTCGACGGTTTTGCACGTGATGAAATCCATGATGTCGGGATGGTGGACGTCCATCACGGCCATATTTGCGCCATCACGTTTCCCGCCTTGGGTCACTAGGCGAGAGGTAGCCGACAGGTATCGCAAAGTCTCAACTGGACCGCAAGCCTTTCCGTGCGTCGTCGAAATCGACCAGCCTTTCGGCCTCAATTCGGACAGAGAAAATCCGGTGCCGCCACCGAACTTCTGGACCATAGCTTGGTCGTGGGAGGCGCGTGTGATCCCTTCCATTGTGTCAGCCAATGGCAAAACGAAACACGCGGAAAGAGTCCCCTGCCCAGTGCCGGCATTCATCAGCGTCGGCGAGTTGGGCAAGAAATCCAAACTTGCCATCATGCGATAAAAACGATCGGCGATCTGCTCGACCCTGTCGGGTGACGCGCCGTAAAGCGTGTCGCCTTTGGCGATCGCGTGGGCGACGCGTCGAAACATGCCTTGCGGATTCTCGACGATTTTTCCATTGTTGTCGCGGAGGAGATATCGTTTTTCCAGGATCACCTCAGCGTTTTCGGATATCTCTGCAGGATTGAATCCATCGTCAGGGACATCGAAGGTCCATTTGCCAGTCGTAGTTTTTGCCATTTCACACTCCCGTCGTGGTGACGAGTCTGTGCTCGTCTTTCGTCTCGGTCTAAATACTGTCTCCCCGCATCAATTCCGCCGCGCCGTCTGGCGCGCCGCTTGCGAAACCGGGCCCAAGAACGTCGCTTGGAGCTCGGAAGCAAACGAATCGGCATCTTCCAATATGCTCACTTCCGTCGCGAATCTTTCGACGTCTTCAAAGTCCTTGTACACAGAAGCGAATCGCAGGTACGCGACTCGATCCAACGATTTCAGACGGTTGAGAACCATTTCACCTATCAGTCCGGTTTCGATGTGTTCTCGACCTTCATTGACCGCCATCTCGTGGATCTCGTCCACGATCTGCTCGATAGCGCCTACCGGCAAGGTTCGTTTGGCACAAGCGATTTCGATGCTGCGCATCAGTTTGTCGGTCGAAAACGACTCCACCTTGCCGCTCCGTTTTTCGACTTTGAGGCGCGAATTGTAGACCCGTTCATAGGTCGTGAAACGACCTTCGCAGTGAAGACACTCGCGGCGGCGCCGCACGGAATCGTCGCTCAAACGCGAGTCAACGACTTTCGTCTCCGCGTGTTGACATTCTGGGCAGTGCATTTTCCGCTTGTTAAATCTGGTCAGCAAGAAGGTTCTACGCTTCAGCAGGCACAATATGTAGTGCTTGGGTTTTTATTTTTACAAGATGTTCCGCATTTTTGCAGCGAAAAGTCGGGCGAATTTTCGGTGAAATTGTTTGCAATCGCAATAGACTTACCCATTGATTCAACGCAATGAGAATAGGAAGTCTTCAGGCGCTTCCGAGTTCTCAGAATCAGAATGGCGAAAACGAAGCGCCTACGAGCGTGATCCGATCAACGCTCGCTGATGTAACGCGGAAACTCGGATATGGCTGCCGCTTTCGGCGTTCGGGAAATGGATTCATCGCCGCTTTCGAGAGCCTTTTCGATCTCCCGAACCTTCTCGTCGCCGTAAGCGTCAACCCCGGATACGTCTTCGAAACCCGTCGCAATGATCGTGATCTTCAACTCGTTCTCCATCCGGAGGTCTTGAGTCGTCCCGAAGATGATCTCGGCCTCAGGATGCACTTGTTGTTTCACCGTTTCCGAGATCTTTCGCACCTCGGCCATCATCAGATCTGGACCACTGGTTATGTTAAGCAACACTCCCGTTGCACCGTCTATGCTAACTTCGAGCAACGGCGATCCGAGGACTGATGCGATCGCGGCGTCTGTGCGGTCGATTCCGTTTCCCTTACCGATCGCCATCCACGCAGGGCCCGCGTCGCGCATAACCGTGCGCAGATCCGCAAAGTCCAGATTTATCTCGCCAGGCAACAGAAGTAACTCTGTAATCGATTGAATCCCCTGCCGCAAAACCTCATCTGCCATCCTGAACGCCACCTCGACGGAGGTGTCAGGTGCTGAAACCAGTAGCAACCGTTCGTTCGGAATCACGATCATCGTGTCGACTTCTTCGGCAAGTCGACTCAGACCTTCGGCAGCCTGTTTGTCGCGTTGGTAGCCCTCAAAGGGAAACGGTTTAGTAACGACGCCTATGGTTAGACACCCCAGTTCCCTTTTTGCGATATTGGCAACTATCGGCGCGCCACCCGTACCTGTCCCTCCGCCCATACCAGCGGCGATGAACAATAGGTCGGCACCGGACAACACTTCGCGAATCTCTTCTCGGCTGTCCAAAAAACATTCCCGGCCGATTTGAGGGTTACCGCCTACACCCAAACCACCAGCGATGCGGTCACCAACTCGTAAGCGGATAGAAGCCTCGGTTTGCGCCAGGGCCTGCGCATCCGTGTTCGCCGCAATGTATTCGACGCTTGGGATTCTTGAGCGGTACATCCGCGTGAGGGCGTTTGAACCACCTCCGCCAACGCCTACGACCTTGATGTTGACGGACGGATTCCGTCTACGTCTGATTGACGTTGATAAGGATGTTGACAACTTGACTTACTGCGCCCTTCGAAACTCGAGCGATCGCTCGTTTCGCCCGGCGAACGATCCGCCGAAGCGCGACCAGCTGTTTGACGCCTAGTTTTACTTTACACGCCGACTTGCATGCGGGAGAATGATTGCACGCTTGTGTTTCGGACAGGGAAGTATTTCAGAACCTAGCGGCCCAACAACGAACGTATCTTCGCACCGACGCCTTCATTTTCTGATCCGTTCGTGTGCTGGGGAGACTCCGCGCCGTCTGAGTTTGTATGTACGACGGTTATGGGTTTACGTTCGACATGGTTATCGCGTTCGATTCGATCCAATGCACGCAAAGCCATGCAGATCGCACCCGACATCGAAGGATCGCTGACATCGTCGGGAAGGCTCTTTATGCCTGTCGGCTTGCGAACTTCGACTCTGCCTCGCAACCCCATGTTCAATTTCGCGTACGTCTCGATTCCAGTCAGTTTCGATCCTCCGCCGGTGAAGACTACCGTGAGGAAATCCGTATCAGGCAGTCCCGAAACTTGAGCGATTCTCGATTTGTAAAGATCCATCGTCTCGGATGCACGATCGCGTAACAGATTTGAAACCGAAACGCGGGTCAAGGAACGCTCAACATCGATTACGCGTTCCGAACCGCTAAGCGCTGTCGGATCGATCTCGTCATCGAAACCAACGGTGTCACCCACCAAGGTGCCCGCGGAGATCTTGACCGCTTCTGCATTCTCGAACGGCAACTCGTACGCATATGCGATGTCGTTTGTGAAGTGAAACCCTCCGATGGGAAGCGAATTGAACACCATCGCCCTACCATGGTTGTAAATGGCGATCTCAGTGTCACTGCCACCGATGTCGATCAACACAACTCCGGCATCTCGTTCGTAACTGCTGAGAAGGTGTTCGGCTTCCGCGACTAACGTCGAACCGCCGTGAATCGGAGTTATTCCAGCGTTGCTCACCGCATCGAATACCGTCCGGTAGTGCTGCATGTCGGAAACCACCAACAACGCTTGAACTTCGAGGCTTTCCGGGTGCATCCCGATCGGTGGCTTACGGAACTCGGTTCCATCGTCAACGCGGTACGCCGTCGGGGTTGCGTAGAGCAGATGATCGGTTGCTTCCACCCTTTCAGATGCGGCCAGTCGCACCGCTTGAACGATATCTTCCTCGATCACGCCTGAGGCGAAATCGAACCCACTCACACGACCCCATCCAGTGTAGGA
Organism: Dehalococcoidia bacterium; assembly: GCA_965207515.1. Classification (GTDB taxonomy): domain Bacteria; phylum Chloroflexota; class Dehalococcoidia; order Lucifugimonadales; family Lucifugimonadaceae; genus Bin127. The sequence continues at coordinate 1,458,658 of OZ242286.1, forward strand.
ATTCACATGCTTGCCACCAAACCCCACGTATCCCTTCGTAAAGTTGAGCGAGCACTGTTTCGAAACCTCGCTGACCGACGCGCGCACCGCAGCCGTGGCTTCGCTGGTGTTCATGACGTCGCCGTCATGGATCGATTCACTAGGCAAAACATCAATCGCGAGCATTTCTGGCTCATTGAAGTTGTCCCGCCGGATTACGACGCTGCAGACCTTGCTGCTGCCGACGTCGATCGCTAGCCGAATGTCCTCGTTGTACATCTGCCTCGAAGCTCCTTAGATCATTCCAGTGTTGATATCCGGTTTTCCTCAGATTCGCTCAGCCACCCTCAACTTGGCGCTACGGCTCCGAGGATTTGCCTCGACCTCCGAAGCGGCCGGCGTGATGGCGCCTTTTATGACCGCCCGCAGAGACGGCACATGGTCGCAGGTGCAAATCGGCGATCGGCGGTCAACCGAGTCGCATACACAGTCAGCGACGGCATCGCGAATGAAGTTCTTCACTATTCGGTCTTCTAACGAATGGTACGAAATCACAACTAGCCTTCCACCCACTCCTGTGACATTTACCGCCTGTTCCAGTCCAGCGGATAGGGACGACATCTCGTCGTTCACGGCAATCCTCAAAGCTTGGAATGTTTGCGTCGCGGCATGAATGCCCTTTCGTCCACGACGTTTGACGGAAGATACGATCTCTGCCAATTGCAGTGAATCCTTCACTGGTCGATTGTCCACGATGGCAGAAGCGATGCGCCTCGATGCGCGTTCGTCCCCATAGCGGTAGATCAAGTCGCCGAGTTCCCGTTCCGGATAGTTGTTGACGATTTGGTTCGCATCCAATCCGCCGTTTTTGGAAAAACGCATGTCCAATGGATCCGATCGTCGAAATGAGAACCCTCGTGTTTCGCGGTCCAATTGCAAGGACGACACGCCTAAATCCATCAGAACGCCGTGGACTGGGGCAAACCCGTACCTTGCTACGATCGCCTGTAGTTCGACGAAGTTCTCGTTGCATATACGAACCGCCGATCCAAACTGTTTCAATCGCTTCGAAGCAGAGTCGACCGCCTCTGGGTCCGCATCGATTCCAATCAACTGGCCCCCAGGCGATGCCGCGCCGAGTATGGCCTTGGCATGGCCTCCTTCACCCAGCGTCGCGTCGACATACCGTCCGCCAGGGATCACGAGCAGTGCATCCAAAACCTCGGAGAGCATCACTGGTTCGTGAAATTCCGGGTAGCTTTCCGTCGCCTTCCGGGCCATTTGTCTAAGATTCGCCAGTTAACTACGGTCGTTTTTCGGTGTGTCAAGACGAACGATCTACGACGGAGAACGTTTCCGGTTACTTAAACACCTGCGAAGTACCCGATTTCCGAAAAACGCGAAGATAGCTTCGCTATTTTCGAAATTCTAGGATTCGACATCCAATCGTTTCCACATCAGGCGTCGCGTTCACGCCGCATTATCATCAGATCTGCGGGTTATGATCGATCCGCCTGGACAACCATCGGCAATAGCGATGTCAATCTCCATAAAGTTCGCAGTCCTTACGAGCAGCGACTCCGGTCATGCTGGCGCCCGGGACGACATCGGCGGAGATGCTGTGGTCAATCTCATGAGCGAACACGGCCACGCGCTCGTCGAAAGGCGACTTGAACCCGACGACGAACAAAAATTGGTCCAAGCATTGCATGAGTGGTGCAGCAATGGTGATGTCCAACTGATATTGACCACAGGTGGCACGGGACTAAGTTCGCGCGACGTCATGCCTGAAGCGACGCGACGCGTAATTGAATACGAAGTGCCCGGGGTGGCGGAGGCAATGCGCTCAGCGTCGTTGCAGGTGACTGCGATGGCCATGCTGTCTCGCTCCGTCGTTGGCGTTGCTAACCGTACTTTGATCGTCAATTTGCCAGGAAATCCTAAAGGCGCCATCGAAACACTTGAAGTCGCGTTGCCCGTCTTGCCGCACGCCATTGAGATTTTGAACGATGCCCACGTAGGCGATCACCCAATCAGAAATAAAGACCATGACCACTAATTCGATCACGGGTGCCCCTTGCGATTTCACGTAGTCACGTTGTTTCCTGAAATGTTTGAAGGTCCGATGACTTCCAGCATCATCGGGCGGGCGCGGCAAGCCGGTCGCATAGAAATCGACTTCGTGAACCCACGAGACTTTGCTGCAGACAAACATCGTTCCGTCGACGCTCCGCCATACGGAGGCGGTCCCGGAATGGTGATGATTGCGCCACCATTGACAAAGGCCGTCGAGGCCATAAACGCGGGTTATGGCGAAGGAGATCGTCCACTAACGATTTTGATGTCGCCACAAGGTCGACAGATGACTCATGGGATAGCGCAAAAAATGTCGCAGTTGGAGGTGGTGACTATCGTTTGCGGCCACTACGAGGGGATCGACGAAAGGTTCATCGAAGCATGCATAGACTGCGAAATCAGCATCGGAGACTTCGTTTTGACTGGCGGAGAGATCCCGGCGATGGCGGTCATTGATTCGGTCGCACGCCTTGTACCAGGTGTTTTGGGCGATCCCGATTCAACGCGTCAAGAGTCGTTTTCCAATGAGAGCCATGGGATGTTGGAAGGTCCGGTCTACACACGCCCACCTGAATTCAGAGGCGTAAGAGTACCTGATGTGTTACTGACCGGTAACCGGCACGAGGTACAACGATTCCGCACAAAGAAAGCCGCGGAGCGCACGCTTCGACGACGCTCAGATCTGATGAAGGGTTGGGGACCAGACCGATCCACCGACTGAAGATATTAGGGACTTGATTTTCACCGATAATGTTTGATCGATTTTGAAAACTCGGGTTTTGTCGCGCAAATTTGCCCTTTACCAGTTTGAACCTAGCAAATTCGACACACTCATCGTTTAGCAAGTCGAAATGACCGACGACGAGATTCCGGCGTCGTTGACCGATGCGGACTTTACGAGATCCTCCAATCGATTCCGCTCGGCACCGCATGCAACGACTCGATCGCTTCACGAACGCGATTTGACGCGTTCTTTCGAACAATGTTTACCGGTCATCGTTCTGCGACCGCAACGTTACCTCTCCGGCCGCGACTGCGCGTAACACGCCGTTCGGTTCTCGAATCAACAGCCTTCCGAATTCGTCCACGTCCTCGGCGAGCCCGAACAACACGTTGCCGGATGCGTTTTCCGCCGTCATCGCGACTTCGACCTCAGAACCCAGCGTAATCAACCTATCTCGCCACTCGGGGATTATCGACTCGCCGCGATCCAGAGATTCGTATAACTCGTTCAGGAACCCCAACAGAACGATCAGTACGTTTGCACGTTTAAATCGTTGCACCTGATCTGCGATTTGCAGGATGCTGATGGCCCGATACTCAGGAGTATCATCTGTGGGGACGACGGAATTGACGTTCAGTCCTATTCCCAATATGCCCGCGAACGCATCCCCTGTGATTACGCTCTCCGCAATTACTCCACTCACCTTCTTGCCGTGGACCAAGACATCATTAGGCCACTTGATGTCTGATCGCGCCAAAGTCAGCGCGTCGACCGTCATGGCGCTTGCCAGCGAACCCATGGTTGTGATCTGGCCAGTGATCGAAAGACGGGGGCACAAGATTACTGACGCCAATACGTTGTCGCAGCACCGCGAATCCCAAGTGCGCCCGAAACGACCGCGCCCGCGAGATTGTTCGTCAGCCACGACGACAGTGCCGTCTAACCCCCGAATGTCGCTGGTCGATTCGATCAACTCACGCGCCACGTCCATCGTCGACGTTGTTGTACGCAGATGCAGGATGTTGCGGCCGATACGACCTTGTACCCGCGCCGCCACCGACGTTATATCCGATGTTTCGATGATGTCGCCCATCAATACCGCTCCGCACAGATTGTATCGTTGAGGGGTCAAGGTCGGTTGGCTCCGGCAAAAATATAACCCGATACGATCGCATTTTTACGATGGAGATTAGGCAAGTTCGCGAAGAAGAATTTCTCCGATGGCGCATCGCCGTACGCGCTAGTCTGGGAACTCACACGACGCCCGAAGACACCGTCTTCATGCGCGCTCATCGCGTGGAGATCGATCGGTTGTTGGTGTGCATGGACGGCGACGTGATGGCCGGATCGGGGGGCGCCGATTCCTTCGACATGACCCTGCCGGGCGGAGCGCAAGTTCCGGTTGCAGGCGTCGCGTACATCACGACCGCGGCTACGCATCGCCGGCGCGGAATCCATCGTTCCATCATGAAACGAATCCACGATGACGCCCGCGACCGCGGGGACATGGCCGCAATATTATGGGCCAGTCAAAGCTCGCTTTACGGTCGTTACGGTTACGGCAACACAATGCCCGCCCACGACTGGCACATAGACATGCGCCACACTGATTTCGCTCATGCCCCAGTTTGGACTGGCGATTACATCAAACGCGAACGCGACGAAGCAATCCCCTTAATGGCAGAGGCCTACGATCGCGCACGGGCAAACCGGACCGGAATGATTTCCAGAACCCCAAAACGATGGGAATACGAGATACATCCCGTGCACACCAAGGACGAGTTTTTCATCGTCTACGCAGAAGGCGACGACGCGTTGGCGTACGCCAGGTACACATTGCACTTCGATCCACATGACGAGTTCAGGGGCACGATGTACGTCGCTGAAGCCGTCGCAGCCACCGACGAAGCCCATGCCGCACTATGGAGATTCATCCTCGACCAAGAGTTAGTCCATGAAGTGATAGCCTACGCTCGGCCCGTCGACGATCCGCTGGTATGGATGCTCACCGAGCCCCGTCGCCTCCGACGCACTTTGACCGACGCGATCTGGTTCAAGTTCCTCGATATCCCCGCCATGCTGGAAAAGCGCACCTACCCCGTCGAAGATTCGCTCATCCTTCAAGTGTTCGATGCCGAAACCAAAGAGCCCCAAACCTTCGCGCTTGAATGCGGTCCAGAAGGCGCAACTTGCCGCGAATCGACTGCATCACCGGATTTAGTGATGAATGAAACCCAACTAGCCGAAATCTATCTCGGCGCTGTTGAGTGTTCGATGTTGGCGAATATTGGGTTGGTTGATGGTCCGAAGCGAACCAATGACGCGGCGATACGCGCCGACTCGGTTTTCCGCACTTCGCCTGCTGGTTGGAACCCCTACCACTTCTGATCCGCTCAAAGCTCGAACGTGATACCACCAATTGAACTCGCAAAAAGACAATCTTGCACGTTTAGAATTCCGTGCCGCGCGCGAGCACGAACGCGTCCAGTACAACCACGCCGAGATGCGCGGCTTTAGCGGCCATTTCATACCTCAAGTCGGCGAATTGGAATATCGAAAAACCGACAACCCCATGCATCGAACCGAGTGCGCATTCGATGGCGACGAGATGGTGGGCACGACCTTATGGGAACCTTATGAAGTAACGATCCCAGGCGGCAAATCCGATTTCTTTGGAGTTACCGGCGTCACCGTATCGCCGACGCACACGCGCCGCGGCATTCTACGGGAGATGATGCGCCGTATCCTCGCTCAAGGAAGCGAGGCAGGGTACCCGATCGCCGGACTTTGGGCCAGCGAAAGTAACATCTACGGACGATTCGGTTTCGGGATATCAGGCGAAACCGTCTTCGCCAAGATCGACACTCGAGACGCTAGATTTCGCGCCATGCCAACAGTTAGCGGCGAGGTTCGTTTCGCCGACGTTGACGCGATGGAGAAGATCGCACCAGTTGTATGGGACAGAACCGCAGAAAAAACCATCGGCATGATGCTTAGATCCAAATCGGATTGGGAGTGGATCTACGACCGTCGTCGCATACCCGGCTTCGGAAAACGGAAGGCGTTTTGCGTGGTGTACCGCGAAAGGAATAAACCCCTTGGGTACGCGGCGTACCGAATCGAGCACCGAAACGAAACGATGCACTCGTTCAACACGGTGCGAGTGATCGAGTTAGTTGCTTCGACCACTTCGGCAGAGTCTGCTTTGTGGCGGTTCCTTCTCGATATTGACCTCGCCGGCGAGGTCGTGCACCACCACCCCAAAAAATCTGTCCTGCTCTGGATGCTCGCCGACCCGCGCAAACTCTCGTTCGAACCCTACGATTCGCTTTGGGTCCGGATACTCGATCCGATTAAGGCGCTTACGGCTCGGAAATATGCAGCATCAGGCGAAATCGTGATGAGATTGGTAGACAATTTTCTCTCATCTGGTGGAGGGACATACCTTTTGCGCGCTGATGACGAAGGTGCGGCCATCTGCGAGAAGACCACTCGGTTGCCCGACGTTACGGTGCCAATCTCGTCACTCGGCTCCATCTACATGGGCGCGCACTATCTAGCCGATCTGCAACGTGCTGGTCGCGTTGATGAAAACCGCCCAGGCGCAGTTGCGAAGATTGATACCATGTTCCCCATCAGTGGAGTTCACAGTTTTCTCCCAGAGTTCTAGTTCACGATGCAGCATGTCCGTCTTCACACCAGCCCATCTAGGCAAGTGGGAAGCCCTTTACAAGAGGTTGCTTGAAGGCGAATCGTTACCATTGACGGAGGACGGGGTTTGGATGTTGGGACGCAAGACTGGCATTATCGCCGTGACACATGACGGCGAACCCATTTACATCGAAGCCACAAGAGACATCGGCAAGACCGTCGGCGAGTACATCAACGGCGGTGCGAATTGCGACTTCCGCACCAAGGTTGCGACCGTCGAGTTCGGCGCATCGCCTCGAAATGCCAACGAGCGTTCGCGCAAAGGGCCTCTGGCCGATCGAATAAACAGAATGCTTCCCCAATATAGGTTCACCGCGGTACCTGCTACCGATGCGCTTGCCGAAAGGCTCGCCGACGCGTTCACGATCGTCGCTGATCCCCGTCTGAACGGGCCGACGGCGCAGGCTAACGCAGTCATCGACGCGTTGCCGCGATAATCCACCGACACTTTTCGCCGAAGTTATGGAAACTGGTTACATTCGTTTTTTGCCGCTTGCTCTGCTCATGGGGTTCCTTGCGCTTTGCGCGGTATTGGTATGGCGCGGCCACTATAAGATCGGCGCGTACATAGTGCAGGTCGCGTTCGCCATGTTCCTTTCCACCGCAGCGGCGATGGGGCTCTACGTGCTGAGCGTCGTGATGCTTACGACTTGGCTCTTTCCAGGTAACGCCGATTTCTTGATGTTCAATACGATGCTAATGCACGCCATCGGAGTAACCTTCGGCTTCTCTATTGTCAAGCGCTACGTCACCGCCGCCGGCGTGCTGAAACCAGTTGAAGCCATATCGTCGTTAGTGCTCGGGTTCATTGGTGCCGGGATCGGTTTCGTGCTCTTCGAAGAGGCAACCTTCGGGGCAGATTTTGTCGACAACGCGAGCGCCGTGTCCGGCTCCTACTTCGGTGCCGTAATCATGGGTAACGCGCAGTTAATCATCATCGGACTCGTCAGAGTCCTTCAAAATCACGAGCCTTAGACCAAAGGCAACTCAACGGCGATCCGATTCGCCTGAGAGATCGCTCCGCGCGTCGAATGGTCGCGCCAATCACCAAAACGGTTAAAGTATTCACGAACCGAAATCGTCACCTTGCCATTCGGGAGTCAATGGTCGATCATGCGCATAACCGACATCGAAGTCATCACCTTCAAAAGCGAAGCTAACAATGTGCCTACGAAGTGGGGGTACGGCGAGTGGCTTAACGACCCGCAACCATCGACGCATGGCATCACCAAAATCTCCACCGATGAAGGCGTCAGCGGGTACAACACCGGCGGGATGGGAGGATATTTCCACGGCGCGTTTCCAGCAGATGTAGAAGCGATGGTGAAAAACCTGCTCGTCGGAGAAGACCCACTCAGCCGCGAGCACCTATGGAACCTGATGCGAGACAACGCCCGATTCCACGAATCGTTGATCGGGACATTGGACGCCGCGCTGTGGGATCTGGCGGGCAGATACGCTGGTATGTCGGTATCGCAATTGATGGGCAAAGCCCGCGAGAAGGTACGAGCTTACGCCAGCACTCATCCGAACATGGGCACGCCTGAGGACTACGCAAAGTTCGCAGTTGAGTGCAAGGCGCAAGGCTACACCGCGTTCAAAGTCCATGCCTACATCTACTGGAATCCAATCACCAACAGCCCAGCACCACGTAGACCAGCGTTTCCCAAGGAAGACATCGAGGTGTGCGAGGCGGTACGCGACGCTGTGGGCGACGATATGACCCTGATGCTCGACCCATGGGGCATCTACACACTCGACGAATCGATCTACGTCGGTCGTGAATTGGAAAAGCTCGGTTACTACTTCCTCGAGCACCCCATGCACGAGTTCCGGGTCGAGCCATACCGTCGACTTTGCAACGAGCTGGACATCGCGGTGTGCGCGCCAGAGCACGCGACCTGGATGCACTATTCGAGAGCGGAATGGGTATTGCAAGGGGCGTCGGACATCGGAAGAATCGACGTAAACTTCGGCGGGATCACCGCCTGCAAGAAGGCCGTGGACGTCTACGAAGCTTTCGGTATTCCTTGCGAGATGCACGGCGGTTGGTTCCCTAACGCTTCGATACTCGGAGCGACTACGGAGGAAACCTGCCTTTTCTATGAGCGGGGACTATTGCGTCCCGGTTTCGACTACGACGCGACACCGCCGTATCTGAATGCGCCGTGCGACCCAATGGACGACGAGGGGAACGTGTTGCTGCCTCAAGGGCCAGGACTTGGCATGGACTTCAACTGGGACTATATAGACGACAACCGCATCGCCTGACGTTCAGCCGACGCGGTTGCTTAGATTCGTTGTTGCGCGTTTGGGGCTAGCGTCGGCCACGCTTCTCGAGCTGCATCTGATGATGCCGTAGGAACGGCGGGATCTTCATCGTTTCAGGATCTTCGATTGCCCGCTCGATCATCTCGTTGTCCATCACGCGTTGCTCTTCGTCAGTCGGGAATCCCGTTGCGATGACGATCACGCGAATGTTGTGACCCATGTTCGCCTGTCTGGCCGTTCCAAGAATAATGTTCGACTGCGCCGTCATCTTGCTTTGAACGATGCTCGATATTTCTTGGACGCTATACATCCGCATCCCAGGACCACCAGTGATGTTGACCAACGCGCGTTGAGCACCCGTAATATCAACGTCGAGCAATGGGCTCTCGAGCGCCTGATTGACCGCCTCCAAAGCACCACCTGGTTCAGAGTCGGAAGCCTGGCCGACACCCATCCAAGCGGGACCTGCATTAGTCATTACCGCTCGAACGTCCGCGAAGTCCAAGTTGACTTCCCCGGGTTCGATGATCACGCGTGCGATCCCTTCTACACCATCCTGAAGAACCTTGTCGGCCATCCGCCATGCCTCTTGAGTCGTCGTGTCCGGCGCGGCCGCGTCGAGCAATCGGTCGTTTGGGATCCGTATGAGCGTGTCAACATATTTTTGCAGCTCGTCGACACCCTCTTCGGCCTTCGCCATGCGGTGGGTGCCTTCAAAACTAAACGGCATCGTGCACACACCGATGGTCAACGCGCCTTGCTGCTTCGCGATTTGCGCAACAACCGGAGCGCCCCCGGTTCCCGTGCCGCCACCCATACCGGCGGTGACGAAGACGAGATCTGCGCCTTCCAATATCTCTGCGATCTCTTCGCGGTTTTCCTCGTGGCAAATGCGGCCCTGTGCAGGATCACCACCGACACCCATTCCACGCGCTGTTGTGTCGCCGACACGCAGGCCGATCGGCACCGTTGCGAGCTCCAATGCCTGCTGGTCGGTGTTCATGACAATGTAGTCGACCGTGTCGATGGGATCGCCGAACATGCGATTCACCGCGTTGGAACCGCCCCCACCTACACCAACGACTTTAATGTCGACCTTGCCGATGCCGAGCGGCTGCCTGCCCTGCGGCTTGTACTCGAATTCGTCGTGTATCTCACGCAACATATTTTCGTCCTTCACGATCTCAAAGAAACCATGCTTATGCCGGTAGCTGCCACTCAACGTCGGACTAACGAGAGCGATCTCCATCGTCTCGATTCGACGTCGAGACGCGCGTAGCGTCCCAGAGTGATTATTACGGTATGCAATCCGCACGCCGCGATGCAATACAACAGCGCGCAGTTAAATCGTTCCAATGAATCCCTTTGCTGGAAACCGTGTTGTTTCACCACAACCAACCATCGTTTCGCACGATTCGATTCTAGCGACTCGTTCGTCCGACGATGCCACGCTGACACACAATCGGACTTACACTTGGGAAACTGGAGACGGGCACCACATTGACGTTAAGAACCTACTGAATACCGCTCCACAAGAAAGGGAAGTTGACCTATGAACGGCTATCAAGCTGTTGCCAAGATTTTGAAGAAAGAAGGATTTGAGTGGTTGGCATGCTTCCCTTCAAACCCGATCATCGAAGCGGTAGCGGTTGAAGGTATCAAGCCCATCGTTTTCCGACAGGAACGCGGCGGAATCATGGCCGCCGACGGCTACTCGCGCCTTATGTCTTCGCAAGGGAAATACGGCGTGTTCGCTTGCCAAGGCGGGCCCGGTTCCGAAAACGCGTTCGGAGGATTCGCACAGGCCTGGGCGGACAGCGTCCCCGTGCTCTTCATTCCGGACGGACCTGGAAACTACAAAGTCGGAGTCGCTCCAAACTTCAGCGCAGGCCACAATTTCCAGCACATCATGAAGTTCGCAGCTCCGGTTACCTCCGCGGACGCCATTCCGGCGCTCATGCGCCGAGCTACCGAATCGTTGAAAAACGGCCGACCCGGGCCGGTGATGGTGGAGATGCATCGCGATGCAATGGGCGATGACGTGCCGGACGCAGCCGTCGAAAACTACGTCCCGACATCCCGGCACATATCTGCGCCGTCTGCGAGCGACATCAGCGACGCGGCCGACCAGCTCCTAAACGCCCGCATGCCTGCGATCTGGGCAGGCCAAGGCGTTTTACACGCCGGAGCAACCGCCGAACTGCAGGAACTCGCCGAACTCACCCAGATTCCCGTCATGACGACCATGCCCGGCAAGAGCGCAATAGACGAACGACACCCGCTCGCGCTCGGCGCCGCAAACCGCACCGCTCCGAAACCCGTTTGGACATGGCTCAAAGAGGCCGACGTCCTCTTCGCGGTCGGCGCGAGTCTCACCGTCACCAACTACGGGATCGACCTTCCGTCTGGCAAGTTCCTAATCCACTGTACCAACAACCCGGCCGACATCTCGAAGGAATACGTGACCGACATTGGCTTGGTAGGCGACGCGGGTGAAACGCTTCGGTTGTTGATCGACGAGATCAAAGGCCGGATCGGCGAGGAAGGCCGTCGGAGCGATACCTCCACGCAGGAAGCGATCGCTCAAGTGCGTGCTGAGTGGAACGCTGACTGGTCGAATCTCCTCAACTCCGACATGGTCCCGATCAACCCGTATCGGTTGCTGAAGGAGATCGGCAAAGCCGTCGATCACGAAAACACGGTGATGACCCACGACGCCGGTCACCCGCGCGACCAGATGATGCCCTTCTACACCGCCACGAAGCCACATACCTACATCGGTTGGGGCAAGAGTACCCATCTGGGTTACGGCATTGGCCTGATGATTGGTGCCAAGATGGCGATGCCCGAGCGATTCTGCGTCAACTTCATGGGCGACGCCGCGTTCGGCATGGCAGGTTTAGACATCGAGACCTCGGTGCGATCCGAAAATCCGATAACAACAATCGTCCTCAACAACGGCACGATGGGCGGCTACAACAAGTCGCTGCCAGTTGCGATGGAGAAGTACAACGCCGGAAACATGACCGGTGACTACGCCATGATCGCCGAAGGCATGGGCGCACGCGGCATCACCGTGACCGAGCCGACCGAGATCGGCAACGCGGTCCGTGAAGCCCATCGCGAGAACTTCGAGAACGGTCGTTCAGCCCTAATCGACGTTCACACCCAGCAAGAGTTGAACTTCAGCATCTACGACTGATGGAAGTTCGCAGGAAATTCAGTTTATTGGTCAACGCGTCAAGGGAGGCGAACAGATTTGCTCGGAGACGCCCCTTTGCTTAGTGGAACGCCAAAGATTGGACATTGATACAACCTGCGTTGGATCTTGTGGTTTCACCGCTTGTCAAGTCTTCAACCGCGCTCCTTGGGCAACCTGAAAGCAGGGATTGTGAAGGTGAAAATCTCGAGTTGGGTCAAGAATCCACTGCCGCCGATTAGGAAGATCCTGGATCGCGAGCGATACGAACGCGAGGAGCGTGAAGAAAGAGCCGAAGTTGCCACGCGTAAATTGAAGGATGAGCGACCAATTAACCACGAACCAGACCATTCTCCCGGAATATACCGAATACGAGAAAGAGGGCGAGACAAGGAACCCGTATATATCGGCGAAACCAGTGATCTCGCCACGCGAAAAGGTACACATTTCGGCATCAACGGCAATTACTCTCGCGGAACGCACGTCTTTCTCTGGCAACGCGCAGATGGACGAAGCACGAGCAACTCGCGCAGGGAAATTGAACGCGAGCTCATTGAGATTTACAGACCGCGCGACAACAAGAACAGTGGCGGCGGCGGCCCGCCTGCCAAGCGCATACGACGTTGACCACGGGCTTCTGCCGAAGGAAATCAGCCCTGTCTCCCAATGGAAGACAGGGCCGTTTGCTATCCAGCTGGCGACGCTACGCGTCAGAGAAGACTAACCCGCTTCTGCTAGTGCCTCGTCCACGCGTTCCACTACGTCATCGGCGATAAATGCCGTCCATACGTCGCGGTAGTTGTTTAGGTACCAGACGGCGGCGGCATCGGGGGTTTCGTTGTTTTCGGTCATCCAGAATTCGGCGGCGATTTGCGCGTCGGCCTTGAAGTCCCACTTTGTCAGGAACTCGACGATCTCAGGCGCCCGTTCTTCGAGGGACTTTGAAACCAAGATGCGTATTTCAACGACCGGGTACGCGCATCGCTTGTTGTCCTCCCAACAAGCCTCGGACCACTCCGGTTCTTCCAACCGATAGAGGTCGAGCTCGTTCGCGGGCTTGGTCGGCCCCCAGAGGTATCCAAGCCATGGCTCGCCGCGGGCGTATGCCCCTTCAAGGTCTGCGAAGAGTCCAGCGCCGCTTCCGGGGTTGATGAGCTCGACGTGTTCTCCGAGTTTATAAGACTCGATTTTCGCCGCATTGACCGTCTCACAACCCCAGCCGGGGATGCAGGTCACAAATCGGGCCTTGCCGTTGGAGTCCGGAGTAACGAAGACATCTTTGTATTCGGGTATGTCTTCAACGCCGACCAGTCCCGGGTTCTCGTCTTTGATGTACTGAGGAATGACGAATGCCTGCCAGTTGTCTTCAAGGCTGCCCCCAACGTCTGACACGTGTCCAGCGGCGATCGCCTTGTCGTATGCGACCTGTGCGTTCTGCTTCCAAACCTCCATTGAGATGTGTACGCTGTCGCTCTCGAACGCCGGGAACTGGCCCGCCGTGTCAGTGACGATGTTTTCCACCGGGTACTCGTATCCGTTCTCGATGATGTAACCGGCGATACGTGTCTGGATCTCCGCGGAATCCCAGTTAAGGTCCGCGAAGATAACCGGCTCTTTTTCCTCTGCCGTGCAAGCAATACCCATGGCCACCAGAGCGATAGAGGCCAAGACAACAGGCAGTGCTTTGGTAAAGAGGTTTCGCAAGTTTTTGGCTTCCATTTTTCAGCTCGTCCTTTCCCTCGGAGTTTCGATTCCGAATCATCCAACCCGATCCCACGTCACGATTCACGCCCCATCGTTGCACCCACTATATCCCAAGCCCAGATTCTTGGGGACATGGTGTGCGCCTATTCGTTCTCGATACCTAACGCGGACTGTCGTTTTTTGGCATACGACTGCGTGATACGGTCAATGATGATTGCTAGAAATACGATACCCAAGCCTGCCAGCAAGGCGTTTCCCGGTTCGATCCTGCCAAGTGCTCGCAAAACGTCTTCACCAAGTCCGCCAGCACCCACGAGCGACGCGATTACTACCATTGCGAGTGCCATTAGGATCGTTTGGTTCACGCCGGCCATGATGGTCGGCATAGCAAGTGGTATCTTGACCTTAATCATGGACTGCCAATTGGTTGCGCCGAACGATTCGACAGCCTCTACGGTCTCTTCCGGCACTTGGCGGATTCCCAAGTTGGTTAATCTTACCGCCGGTGGCACTGCGTAGATCAGAGTGGCAAGGACAGCCGGCACGTTGCCGAGACTGAAAAACGCGATGGCAGGTACTAGGTAAACGAAACTCGGCATCGTCTGCATCCCGTCTAACATTGGACGCAATATGGCGTCGAGCAAATCGGATTGCGACGCCCAGATCCCCAACGGCACCGCGATAAGGACGCAAAGCGTAACCGTCACGACCATCAACGCGGCAGTTTCCATAGTGGATTCCCACAGTCCGAAGAAACCCAGTAGGAGCATCGCAACGGCGGAAAAGATCGCCATCTTGTCGCCGACAATGTGCCACGAGAGGGCGGCTAGCGCAATGATCGTCACGGGCCACGGCAACCACTTCATAAAGGTTTCGAGAGGTTCGAGCGCATTGATCACTCCCCATCTCACGGATCTAAATATGAATCCGAGATTAGCTTTCATCCAATCAATCACCCTGTTAATCTCAAGACCGACATCTCTTCCGAAATTGAGCGGAAATTCAGTTCCGACGACCGACAAATCTACAGTGCGTCCGAGGATTTCCACCTCGGAAGAACCTTCTTCACCTTGATCAAGGATCGTCTGTTGCGCCAACAAGATGATCAAGGTCAACAGTGCGAGGCCGATAATCCAAAGGATGGCGACCGGAATGCGTTGCGAAATGTTGGGCTCGGCAGACTTTTGCGTCTCGGCGGCGGATTCGGATGCTTGATTCTGGTCTGTCATCGTGATCGCTTGTTGTGGTCGTTCATCACGGGTATTTGTGTTCAACCGTCGGTTCAGGTTTCCGCCGTGTCGGACTCCATCGCTTGGGCGAGAGTTGTCAGGGATACCTCGCCGACTAGCTCACCGTTTTCGTTCAACACCGGGATCGAGTGATCGGCTCGTAAGCCGATAGGTACCATTTGATCAAGGACGGTATCCGGAGCGACGCCTTCTTCAACGAGAAGAGGTGTCTCCGTGATGGTCGCATCTCCCACGACTCCAGCTCTACGCAATCGTTGGAGCAAAGCGGTGCCGACGTAACGGCGGTCATCATCGACTACCAACGCGTAGTTCTCGTCGGACTCCGTTAGCTGTTCGATGACTGTTGAAGCGGAAGTTGTGCTACGAACAATGTGTTCAGCGTCGTGCATGATGACTTCTGCAGTAACCAAAGCGTGTTGCCGAACTTCTTTGGTGAACTCGCGTACGAAATCGTCCGCGGGGTTCAGCGCGACCTCGGTCGGCACGTCCATCTGCACAATCTGACCATCGCGCATGATGGCGATGCGGTCCCCGATGCGAACCGCCTCGTCAAGGTCGTGCGTGATGAATATGATCGTCTTCTTGACCTTTTCTTGGAGTACCGCCAACTCGTCTTGCAACTCGTGCCGTATCAGCGGGTCCAAAGCGCTGAACGGCTCATCCATTAGCAATACGGGCGAGTCTTGCGCCAATGCACGAGCAAGTCCCACGCGCTGCTTCATGCCCCCGCTGCACTCGCCCACCATGCTAGTTTCCCACCCGGACAACCCGACGGTCTCTATGACATCCAATGCCCGTTCTTTGCGATCTTGCTCCGACGCACCGCGCAACTCAAGACCTAAAGCAACGTTGTCGAGAACAGTACGATGCGGCAGCAATCCATAGTGTTGGAAAACCATCGCGACGGAACTGCGGCGCAACTCTCGCAACTCGTCTTCATCCATCGCCAAGACATCACGAGATTCAATCCAAATCTCGCCAGCCGTCGGATCGATCAACCGGTTGATGCACCGGATCAAAGTCGACTTGCCACATCCCGACAACCCCATCACCACGAAAATCTCTCCCCGTTCAGCGTCGAACGAAACATCCGACAACGCCATCACCGAACCGGTCGAATCCTGCACTTCCGCCTTGTTCGCCCCCTCACGCGCCATCGCCAAACCGGCATCTTCGTCACCGCCAAACAGCTTGTAGACGTTGCGAACCGATACGGCAACCTCTGACGATGTTTCCATTCCTTCTCCCGTTCGCGAGCAGAATACCTGAACAGTCCGAGCCATTCGCGTCGGAAATCAGGAGGTGTACAATTGCGACTGGCAACAACCTTATCGGAAGCATAATCGCCTAGTCGTCAAAAACGAATCGCCTAAGAGCGATCCGTTATCTCCGCCATCCCCGGCGTCCCTGAGCCGATGATCAAATTCTTCGCTCGATCATCCGCGCCGACACATACGATGAAATACCGGCTGGCGTCATGCTGTCCATGCAGCATCACCCGCTCCTGCTCCCACGGTGGCAAGTCATACAACCAACGCCACTCGTATCGCACCTTCTCCGGCACGTTGAAGTGCGCCACCATCTCGCTAGCCGGAGCTTTCACGTGTTGGTGCAGAAACTCCTTCGCCGCACTCTTCGTGTAACCCGAACCCGCAATGGGCCTCGCATGAGCCGGGGCCAAAAGTATCAACGTCGCACCACCAGGCGATTCATCCAACTCTCCGTGCAGATTCGCGATGTGCGCGCTTGAATGACCGCAAGATGCCGCGATCGACTTCAACAACCCATCGGCAGTATCTACACCTTGGTTGCCGTGATCATGCTCGCCGCCAGACGGGAAGATCGACACTACATTCTGGTCCGGTCGATACCCCTTCTCAACGTGGAACGGGTCCCAAGGCGAATCCTCCTCGTTCTCTGCGATGCAGAAACTGAACTTCCGCGGTGTCCCAATCGTGTCCATATCCAAAACGCCCGGATACCAGTGACCACCGTTCTTCAAGGTCAAAGTAAACGCCCGACCAATCGTCACATTCACCTTCGACATCTTCCCCGGACCCAACGTCGCACGTCGATAGTTCAAACCGATCTCGTTCCGAATCGGTCCGTTCACGACAATCAACGGCGCACCTGCCGACGTCGACATTAACAAACCGCGCACCTCGAACGGTTCCATGCTCGAGATCGCTCGACACGCCGCGATCACCACCGGCAGATGTTCGGGTTCGCAACCCGCCATCACGCAGTTGGCCGCGATCTTCTGGACGGTCACGATCCCATTGCCAGGCGGTAACGTGCAGACCACATCCTCCGCATCCAGCGTCGTCCCAGACAACATCCGCTCGACCTTTTCCTCCGTCGGAGGGATCAGAGGGAACCCATCACCCCAATCTCTGTCCAAGAACTCCTTGTTGAATTTATCCAACGCGCCGAACTGGTCTTCGCCATTGAATTTGAACCGCTTCTCTTGAGCATCTCGCAGCGCCTGATTCTCGATCTCCTCTCCGCTGATCCCTCGCGTCAAAAGCTCCATGATCTCGTCGACCACCGGATCGGTCTGCTCGATCGCCTGCTCCGTGGTGATGTTGTTGTAGACGAGCGGCACCTCGACTCGCGGAATCGGCCCCATGCCGAACGCCTTCGCGCTCGCGTCCGCATCGTGTTGGAAACCGTTAGACAGAATTACGACGGTCGGTACTCCCGCCTTCTCCAACTCGACCATGTCGTAGACAAGCCACGACGTGCAACTCCCTCAATCAGCCGTACAGCCGATTGCGACATCGATCTCCGAAATCGCCTTCGCACGCAGCGGATCCGGAAACGGCAATGCGCCTGAAAAAAATCGTACGTCCACCGACGGTTCCGCCGTTTTGATCAACTCGCCAGCCCGTTTCAACGCATCATCACCGTGAGCCTTGCCATTCCACATCAAACCGATCACCTTGTTCTTCAAACTCGACGGTCTAGGCGCATACGGAAACGCGCTCACTTCGCCTCTCTGCGGCGACACCGGATTTACCACTTCAAGCTGATACATGCTGCCCTCTAACGAAAAATTGGTGACCTCAGTTTCATTGTGATCCTCGCTGCCTTGGCCGCGAAATCTTGCCAAAAGGATACACCCGCCACACTGTCAACACCCTTCGCACCACAGTCGGTCGACGTGAGCTACGCAAAGTGTAGTTTCGCCTAATCAGCCTTCTGAAATTGCCGATTTCGCCGAAATCGGCACAAAGTCTGATCAACTCAGTTAACATCGTTGCGTACCCTTCGTGCGTCGTGCGTACGCGCGCGGGACTCGAACAAACGCCCAAGAATCAACTAAGGAGCGTCGAGATGAAACGCATTGCAAGGCATCGATGGAGCAGCATACTGCTGCTCGTCGCATTCGCCGTTGCTTCTAGCGCCGCAGCACTCGCTTGCGGCACCACCGAGACTGTCGTACAGACCGTCGTCGTCGAACAACGCGTCGAGGTCGCGGTCCCGCAGACCGTCGTCGTCGAGAAAGAAGTCATCGTCGAAGGCGAACGAGTCGTAGAAACCGTCGTCGTCGAGAAGGAAGTCGTCATCGAAGGTGAGACCGTCGTTCAGACCGTCGTCGTCGAAAGAGAAGTCGTCGTCGAGGTGGAGAAGGAAGTGGTCGAAGTCGTCGAAGTCGAGAAGGAAGTCGTCGTCGAAACCGAAAAGATCGTCGAGGTCGAAAAACCCGTCGTAGTCGAGAAGGAAGTCATCAAAGAAGTTCAGGTAGAAGCGCCTCAGCGATCTGGTGGCGAGGTCGTCGTCGGAACCGTCTATGTGCCGCCACCCCTCTACCTGCCATCAGCACAACCTTCGCCAGAGTACTGGAAGGTTCATGCCTGGGGCATCACGGAAACTTTGCTTCGCACGGACCGCGACGGACCGCCGCCTGGACACGGCACGCCCGGGACCAGTGGATTGGGTACATCCTGGAGCGTTGACGGCAACAATATCTCCTTCACTGTTCGCGACGGCGCATCGTTCAGTGGTATGGGCCAAGACTGGGGTCCGTTGACAGCTCATGACGTAGTGTTCTCGTTCACCGATGCTGGCAAGGAAGGTAGCCGCGCAGCTCGAGCGGGATCGTTTAACGACGCCAACCGCAGGGGCATCTGGAACTGCGCCGCGATTGATGACAACAATCTCACATGCGAGCACGATCCGTCGAAGTTCAATCCCGAATTCTTCTACTGGATCTCAAACGAGAACGGTCTCGTGTCGATCAGCAGCAAAAATGTCTACGACACGTTGGGCGAAGAGCAGGCAATATTGACCCCACATGGTAGCGGACCATGGGAAGTCACCAAGCAAGTCGGTAACGATGAAATGGTTGCTCGGGCGAAACTAGACCACTGGCGCTCGCCTCCACTCGCTGACTCACTTCGGATAATCGAGATCCGCGAAGCGTCGCAAGCCGCCGCTGCCCTTATAACGGGCGAAATTGATCTCGCGCAGATACCCAACTCGCTGGTCATCGATACTGAGAACCGCTCGCGCGGTCGACGTGTACAGATCACCGGCGGTCTACCTCAGAGCATCTACGTCGGAGGCAATTTCTGGACCGATCAAAACTACGACAACGACGAACCGATCGAACCACGACCCGGGCACAAAACCGAGCACCCATGGATCGGAACCGGTCCCGATGACGAAAACGCCAACACTGTGCGTCGCGCACTGTCTTACGCGCTTAATCGGCAAGTCATCAACGCGACCATCCTCGGCGGATTGGGACGCGCCTTCTGGACAGAAGTCGGGTATGAACCCGACACTCCTTGGTGGCAGGACCACTGGATCGGCGAACACAACCCAGAAATGGCGCGCCAAATGCTCGCCGAAGCCGGTTACCCGGACGGTTTCGAAATGGGATTCTGGGTTCCGCCAGACAGCCCATTCGTGAACCCAGAAGTCGGTATCGCGGTCGCTGGTCAGTGGCGGGACATCGGGATCGATGTCCAGATCACTTCCGAGGCGTATTCGGCGAGGCGACCGAAGTTGGTTGAACGTTCGATGGAGATTCCTTGGATTTTCGTCAACCAAGGGAGTCCACCACACACAGGAGCTAAGTACAACCGGTTCAATGCGAACCCAGGATGGAACTCCGGTATCGAGCTACCGTACGACACGATGAAAGATTGGGATAGCCGGTACAGCGGCCTCAATGCCGAAAAGGACGCCGACAAGATCTACGCCCTCAACATTGAGATCGAGAACTACATGCAAAGGACCGGAGTGGCCTTCGGCGTCGTCGAACTTGTCAAATGGTGGGTTTCAGGACCCGACATCCTCAAGTGGGACGCCTACAGGCACAACGAGAACGCTCCCAACTCGTTTGACCGTATCCTTCTGGACGAATAACGCGTAGCCGAAAAGCTCAACTGCGCCCGAAGTCCCTACGTAGAAGGGGCTTTCGGGCGTGGTGCGTCCGATGCTTGAACCGTGCGGCTTATCGGGTCGATACTTGAAGCGCTGACGCGCGCACCGCCGATGTCGATCGGAGCCTTGGCTAATGAAAACATTCTTCGCAAGAAGGCTCGTCTACAGTGTCGTTCTTTTGCTGGCGACGACAGTGTTCGTGTTCATCATGTCTCGTCAGTCTGGGGATCCTAGACACCTCTTCATTAGCGAACAGAGCACGCAAGAAGAATGGGATGCTTGGGGAGTTGAACTGGGATTGGACAAACCCCTGTACCTGCAATATGTCATCTGGCTTGGTAACGCTGCGACCGGCGATTTCGGAGAGTCGATAAGACAACGGCGACCGGCGTTGGATGTCGTGGTTGAGAGAATCCCGGCCACGCTTGAACTCGCCGCTGGTTCGTTCATTTTCTCGATGGTCACCGGGATCCCGTTAGGCGTGCTCTCCGCGTTGAAACGCGGTTCACCGCTGGACTATGTGGGCAGAACGTTTGCATTAATCGGACAGGCCGCTCCTGTTTTCTGGTTGGGGATCGTCCTCGTCCTCATATTTAGCGTCAATTTGGAATGGTTGCCTGTAGCTCGTCGAGGAGGGTTGGAACACTACATACTCCCATCTGTCACCCTAGGTTGGTTGTTCGCGTCCAGCTTTTTGCGCCTAACTCGGTCCGCGATGCTAGAAGTGCTTGACTCCGAATTCATAAAATTCGCACGTGCCAAGGGTGTACACGATGCCCGCGTGATATGGAAACACGCGTTCCGCAACGCTCTATTGCCATCCCTGACCTACGCCGGTCTCTTGTTAGCAGGGCTGATAACCGGTGCCGTCATCACCGAAACCATATTCTCTTGGCCTGGCCTCGGCAGCCTCGCCGTCACCTCCGTTCTCCAACTCGACTTTCCGGTGTTAACCGCCGTCGTGTGCGTCATCACGCTCGCCTACGCTGGAATGGCATTGTTCATCGATCTTCTTTACGCCGTCGCCGATCCTCGCATCAGGCTGGAGTGAGTTATGAATCAAATCACCACCCCGGCCGCAACTCGAGTTTCAACTGACGCGGAGACCGATACCGGCCCTTCACCGCGTCACACACTCTGGCGGATCATCCGCACTTGGCCACTCGTCCCCATCTTCCTCATCACCATGTTGTTGACAGGTGCGATTTTCGCGGAGTTACTCACTTCTTACGATCCTGAAAAAGACGATCTGATCTCGCGCAACATCCCTCCGATGTGGCAAGAAGGCGGCACATCAGAGCATATCCTCGGCACCGATCCCTTAGGAAGGGACATACTCGCGCGCATCATTTACGGCGCCCGAACTTCCCTCCTAATCGCGACCATCGTACTGTCGATTGGGACGGTCTTCGGATTAATTGTCGGGTTGATCGCTGGCTATATGGGCGGAACGATCGACGAGATACTCATGCGCATCGTCGACTTTACATTCGCCATTCCCTTCATCTTGGTAGCCCTAGTAGCAGTCATTGTTTACGGACAATCCTTCGCGCTCGTCATTATCTTGCTGACCATATTCAGTTGGAACGGCGTCGCGCGACAAGCCCGCGCGGAAACCTTGAGCCTCAAGACGCGCGACTACGTCTCCGCAGCACTCATCGCTGGTGCCAGCGTCTGGCGAATCCTATGGAGACACTTAACACCTGGACTTATTAACACCGTCATCGTCGTCACTACGCTCCACCTCGGAGGACTCATCCTCACCGAAGCCTCCCTCTCTTTCCTCGGTGTCGGCATTCCGCCGCCCACGCCCGCATGGGGAGTCATGGTCGCCGAAGGACGCAACTACATCTACACCGAGTGGTGGATCTCTTTCTTCCCCGGACTAGCCATCATGCTCACCGTGCTAGCCTTCAACTTCTTGGGCGACTGGTTCCGAGACCGTTTCGACCCGCGCCTCAGACAACTCGATTGAGACCCCGCAGCTAGAGAGACCCTACTAATGAAAATCGCATGGATCGGCATCGGACACATGGGCAAGCCCATGGCAAAACATATGATGACTGCGGCCGATGAATTCACCGTCCACGACCTTCGGCGCGAAGCCGCTACCGACATGCTCGAAGACGGCGCACACTGGGCCGACACTCCCGCCGAAGCCGCTGCCGGCAAAGACCTCGTCGTTACGTGCCTACCCATGCCCCCACACGTCGACGCCGTTAGCTTTGGCGACGATGGCATCGCCGAAGGCGTCGATCAAGGCACCGTCGTTATCGACTGCACTTCCAACTCTCTCGACATGGTCCAATCTCTCCATCAGCGATATGCCGACCAAGGCATCACCTTCCTCGACGCCCCAGTCAGTGGCGGGGTCGTTGGTGCGCAGGAACGCGACCTCGCCGTATACGTAGGCGGCGATCGAACCTCCTATGACGCCATCAAACCCACTCTCGACGCGATGGGCGACAAAGTCCAGTATTGCGGAGGCATCGGTACTGGCACGATCTGCAAACAGATGAATCAACTGTTCGGCGCCATAGTTGGCATGGCACGCATGGAAGTGATAACAGCCGGGGTCAAAGCAGGCGTCGACTTCGAAGTCCTCGTCAAAGCGATCCACGAAGGTTCCGGCGGAAAACGTCGTCCCTTCGATGGCTTCGAACGCCCACCCGAAAACTACGACGACACCGAATTCACCTTCTATCTGGAACTCATGGCCAAAGACGTTCGGCTGGCGAACGAGATCGCTCGTTCAGTGCAGGTACCCCAACCCTTGGGCAACCTGACCGAAGCCCGCATGATCGAAGGCCTCAACCGCGGCTGGGCCAAGAAACGGGGAGAAATCATCGGCGAGATCCAACAACAGATCTCCAACGTCGACCTCAAAGTGGACGGCTAAACCATACGATCGCTTCGTTAGAATCACCTAGACGACATAACCAACCCAAGGAACCCTGAAATGAAGACGGCAGACCCTGCGATAAATTCGGTCATCGACAACATCGGCATTATGGTCGCGTCGGAAGGGGGATCGCTGGAGCTCCTCGAACTCACCGACGACTACATGAAAGTTAAATACAACGCCGGCACCAACGAGGACTGCCCCGAATGTGTCCCCATGACCGACGCCGTCTACCAATTCATGCGAGCATCCCTAGACATCCACGCACCCCGCATCGCCACGCTAGAAGTAGTAGACTGATATTACCAGTCGAATGAATAACACGTTTAGGAATTTATAAACATATGGCGACAATCGATCAACGGATGTTGAACGTAGAAGCCGAGGTTAATCAACTCAAAGGCGCATATAGCCACCTTGCGACAAAAGCCGATATCGCCGGCCTTGAGGAGAAACTCGCAGCGTTGGAGAGTCGTCTGATGATGCGCCTAGGCGGACTAATCGTCGCCTCGATGCGAGTCTGGCAATAGCAAGTTCCCGATTCAGATTCCTGGGACGTAGTTCCATTCGCTTCCAAGATTGCCCTAGGATGCGAGGCGGACTGTAAGCCGAGTTCTGTCCAGGCTCAGAAGAGGTTTACGGCATCGAAGCCTTCGTCCCTCAACCTTTCGCCCTGTGCGACCATCCATCTAACGTCGCGGTCGCCCGCGACCTCTAGCGGCCTACCCGGGAGCTGGCGCGGGCATTCGCTGTAGCGCTCCCCTATTTGGCCTTGCACCGAGCGGGGTTTGCAGTGCCGCCGACGTCACCGCCGACGCGGTGCGCTCTTACCGCACCGGTTCGCCCTTACTAATGGACCGACACGGACACGCACCGATCCAGAAGCGGTATCTTTTCTGTTGCACTTTCCGTCGGGTCACCCCGCCCTGCCGTTAGCAGGCGCTCCTGCCCGTCGGTGCTCGGACTTTCCTCTGCCAGATCGCCAAATGGCGCGCCAGCAGCGGTCGCCCGTCCGCCTCGCACTGACCTCAGAGTAACATCCCCGCGGAGTAGGACTAGGCTACAGCCTGCTAACCGGTCACGCGCGGATTCACGGTAACCGACTCTTCTGACACCACAACATCGTCAACTAAAGCCGCCAGCGCCTCGCGAGCCCGGTTAACGTCGCCAGACCCTACCGCATCAGCAATCAAGTCCCGCGTGAGCCGCTCGCGTTTCACCTTGCCATTCGTCGTCCTGCCTGCCGTATTTTTCGCCGCGTTCGAATCTTCGGTCTGTTGCCGCAACCGTTTGATTTCGGATATGAACGGTTCGAGATTTTCTAGATCACCACGACCAGTAGATACGACGCGGGCTTCACTCAGGAACGTCTTTTCAGCGTTTTCAAGTTGCTCTCCCAGAGATAGCCGCATCTCCTTGGGTCGAATCTGACTCACGACTTCCTGATCCCAATTTCCGATCGCTTTGCGAACCTCGCCGTCCAAATCGTTCGCTCGCCATTTCGGGCACCTGAAACCATTGTCGACGTCGTTTTTGGCGGCACGCCGATGTTGGCATTCGTAGAACTCGTAGTAGCGATAAGTTTTCGAAGCGGTAGTGTCGTCCTGACGACGCCAGGACCTACGCCGGGTCAGGCCAGGAACACCGTGCCCGCAATGCCCACACGTCAACAAACCTCCGAGCAAGAATGGGTCTTCCGATTTCGAAAGCCTACGCTGCCGTTGTTTGACCATCAACGCATCTTGCGCCTTGCGAAACAATGACCTCCCGATTATCGGCTCATGATTTCCTGACACCATGAAACCGTAGCGGGAATAGGTGCCCACGTAGACGCGGTTTTTGAGAATGATCGAAACCGTCGCGGTTGACCACGGCTTGCCCGTACGAGTAGGGATGTTTTCACTCGCCAATCGCTGAGCGATCAACCGCATTCCAAGTCCATTGGTCGAGTCTGGGCCATTTTCGTCGCTTTCAGCTTCGGAATCGCCAGCGTACCACTCGAATATTTTTTCAACGACGCTAGCCTCTTCGGGGACAGGTTTCAGAGTACCGTCGGCCCCGCAACGGTATCCATACGGAGTCCGACCCAGCACCTGTCCGCGCGATGCCTTCTCGCGGATTTTTTCCCGGATTCGCTTTCTCAACCAATCAGGCTCGCCCCTTAACCCCAGTAATTCTTCGCCGTTCTGAAGCGGATCTGGCATCTCCAGATCGGTGCAGATGGCGTCAGAACCGGATCTGCGAATGTACAAGAGCCGCTCAACCAACGTTTCTAGGTCAGGAGCCAAGTGGGTCGAATCGGGAATTACGATGAGCGCCGGCCTGCCGTGACGTCCTTCGATCAATTCCATCAAACCGGCGAACTGCTCATCACCGAATTCTGGAGGTGTATGCCGTTGGTACGCAGAACCAGTGCCTTCGTTCAGCTCCGCTTCGACACCCTCCAACAGACGGTTTTCCACCTCGGCTCCGAGTATCGCTGTCAGCTGGTGACCGCCGGATTGACAAAACTCGACGATCTGCATCACTGGATCGGTAGTCGTCTGCCTCAAACGACTCTCGATCTCTTTGATCTGACCCCAAGAACCGGCCGCAGCACCAATCGAACCGGCCATCTCTTGGACGGTCAGAGTGTTTAGCGCCTCGACATCCTCGTCATTGACCCGGCGCCGAACATAACCGATGGCGCGCATTTGTCGTCAGTCCGTACTGAGAGTGATCAGGTATTTGCCGCAGTGACACAAGATCGGATCGGTGGCTCGTTTAAGAACGTTCAACTCACCCATCGAAACCCGTTCGGAACACCCGACGCAGATGTCGCGTTCAACCACGGTGACCGCCACACCGCCATTGCTCTTGAACAGACGGGTGTATTCACCTAAGTGCTGTCGGGGAATCGCATCGGCCGTTTCGTTTCGGTGCTTTAATGCCTCGTTGTACTCCCGTGAAATACGTGTCTGCTCCTCCGTACCGACTTGCTTCTGTTCGGTCCAATCAACCTCCATCTCGTCAAGCTGAGATTGGAGATCGGAATGCACTTGGCGCGCCTCGTTCGTGGCCGCACGGATAGGCTCCATGCGCTCGTCGATCGCGTCGATGCGGTTCGCATGCTCCTGGACCCGCAATTCCATTCGGTAATAGTCCCGAGGATTTGTAACCTCGGTTCCGCTGTAAAGCTTCTCTTCGACTTCCGCCCGGTTCTGATTTTCAGACGCTCTCTCCAACTCGAGCCGCTTCATCGCCACTTCCGCTTGCATCTGTGAACGTTTCGCACGCTCGCATTTCTCCCGCAACTCCTTCAACCTGTTGGCTCGGTCTTGCAGATCGATCGAAATCTGCGTGTAGGACTGCCGTTGTCGAAGCAATTCTTGATCGAGTTCTTGCAACGCGAGCAGAGCTTCAAATGTGTTCAAATTTCGGACTCCCAGCGTATTTCCCAATCGGCGCGAACCGCCGCGGGAACATCTAACTTAATCATATCAAAGACGCCCAAAAAGGTCGATTCTGGACGCCTTCGATGCGGCTCACGCTGTGGCACGCGCAAGACGTTATACATTAAACCGAGAAGCCGTTGATGACCCGCATACATACGGAACTTCGACCAATGCAACCGCTCCCTCAATTCGTCAAGAACCTGCCGCGAACACGGATCGTTTGCACAATCGGGCCGGCTACCGGCAACGTTGCAAAGGCGCGCGCACTCATTCGTGCCGGAATGTCGGTTGCCCGACTCAACCTTTCACATGGCGATTCCCGTCAACATTTCGAATACGTAAACGCAATTCGGGAAGCCGCAAAGCAGATGGGTGTGTCCATCGGTATACTCGCCGACCTGCCAGGACCGAAGTACCGCATCGGAACCGTAGACAACGATGTTGCGGTATTGGAGAACGGCAGGTTGGGTATACAGGTCGCGGCACGCGATAAATTCGTCCTGACCGGCGAACGTGTCTTAACCACTACCAAACGAGGTACCGTCTGGCCCGCAGGCCTCCACCACGACATCAAACCTCGTGCTCGAATCTTGATCGATGAGGGCGCCGTAGAGATGCGCGTAGACAAAGTAGAAGCCCATGAAATCCACTGCACCATACGCCGTGGCGGTTTGATCCAGAGCGACAAGGCCGTCACTGCACCCGGCAACACTTCGACGCTCGACTACTTCACCGATGAAACCGTCGAAGCCCTCAAATTCGCGGTCGAAGCCGACGTTGATTTCGTAGGCCTGTCCTACATCCGCAACCGGCAAGACCTGCGCGCGGTGCGGAAATGGCTCGCAGATGCTGGTTGCAACCCTGCGCTCGTCGCAAAAATCGAGATCAAACAAGCCGTCGACAATCTTGCTGAAATCCTTGACGAGACAGATGCCATCATGGTCGCCCGCGGCGATCTCGGCGTCGAGATGCCGCTTCACTTAGTGCCTACCACCCAGAAACGAATGATCCGCCTTGCCAACGAGGTCGGCAAACCCGTCATCACCGCCACCCAGATGCTCGAGTCGATGCGCGATAACCCCTATCCGACGCGCGCCGAATCCACCGATGTATACAACGCCGTCCGCGACGGCACCGACGCCGTCATGCTCTCAGCCGAGACGTCAGTCGGCGATCATCCAGTGGCCGCCGTAAGATTCATGGCCCGCGTTTCGAAAGTCGCCGAGCGGTTCCTCGACAACCAGATGCTGAGCAATCGACGCATGGCCATCATCGACAAAGAAGGCCGCAACGCGCAGATCGACGCCATCATCGCGTTCGACGCCGCTCGTACCGCCGACACGTTGAGATCGAAGGCGATCATCACTTTCACCGAGACTGGCACAACCGCCGATCGCGTAGCCGCGTTCCGACCTCGAACTCCGATCATCGCTCTTTCGCCCAACCAAAAAACTTTGGCCAACTTGTCAATGCGATGGGGTGTGATCCCATTGCTGGCTGATCGGCTGACCGAACTCGACCAGATGTTTGCGTACGGTGCGGAATTGGCCACCGAGACGGGTTTCGCCAAAAATTCTGAAACAGTGGTGCTAGTCGCAGGTGTACCTATCGGACTCTCCGGAAGTACAAACTTGCTCCGCGTCATCAAGATCGGCGACCCCGAATGAAGCCCTTGGCAGCGGGTACAGCTAGGACTTTTTAGGCCGTGGAGGCTTCGGCTTCTTTGCGACGGGCATCTAGTACCTCGACGGCCGAAGCCAATCTGGATCTCAACGATTCGACCTGCGACTCCTCCGTCGGAACGTTCCCATAACAAGCCGCATTGAACCTCGACGTTATGTCCGATATCGGAGCACCCTCCAAAACCACCTCCAAATCGACCCGTCTTTCGCTCGGCGTGAGATGTGAATCGAACTCCCACCCGCGCTCCAGCGCCATCTCGAGAGTTTCGAAGTACAGCAGGAACACCTCTTTGATGCCCGGATCCTCCGGATAGCGCCATAGGTGTCGCGGGGTGCCTCGTCGCGTCATCCAATCGGGCAACAGCCCCTTCAGCAGATCCCAATACGATACCTCTTCGACTTCGTCCCGAATCGTCTCTCTCTCCACTCCATCCTCGCGGGATAGTCGCCTGATTATCCGTCGGTACGCCAACGCAACGACGATCAACACGATGAACAGCAGCAAAAACGTGAGGGGCCACTGCAACGCCTCCAGCACAGCCTCAACCCAAGCGTTGTCCGCCGCTTCCACCGCTTCTCGTTCAGGGAATTCTGGACGTTCGCCACCCTGTTCCTGAGGTTCTTGCTCTACCTCCTCTGTACCGAAGAACGATTGCAAAAACTCGATGATTTTGGCGATGATCCAACCGATCGCCAGCAACGGCCATCGCAAAACCCAAAGAATCCCGTCGATCATCCATCCGTAAACCGTGTACAACGCGCTCAACCCCGCAGATCCATACCGCCCTCCCAAAATCCCGGCGATCAACCCGGTGCCCAGAAACGCTGCGAGTGCAACTAGGATGATCTTCGTCCATCGGCTCGCCACTACCGGGGTGTCGCCAGGCAATCTCGCCACCGCCATGCCGCCCAACGTAGCAAAGAAGTACGGGATCAGGAGTTGGGCCAACCCAGCTGGTTCAGAAACGAACTCGTCGACGACCAGACCGATCGCCAACACGACTAGACCACGCTTGAAAATCCGCTTCAAATGGTCCGGAGAATCGCGATCATCCCGCACGATCGTCGACGTTCGACGCCATATCAAGACCGTCGCGATTAACGCCATCACCAGCGCCGCAACCTGTTCCCCGGTCAAATCGCGATTGAAAAGATGGTAGACCCACGCGAGATCGAAGTTGAACCCGTCTCCGTACTGAGTGGTCGCGATTGCGAGGTAAATCGTCGCCAGGCCGGCTGAACCGTATAGCAACGCCACCGTGGCGATGCCGCCGCGCAACCCGCCCACGATCCACGACGTCACCATTCCCGCCAGATAGACGAATAGCACCACGCCCCAGTGCATCGGCGGATTAACCAAACTCAATCCTGCGCTGATGACCGCCAATATCGTGAAGACGATGATGCTTTCCGCGACCGCGATCGCGGTAAAAACTGTTTGGTTGCGCCAGTCAGACACGGTCGTACTCGCGCGCTGGTTGGTTCATACGCGCGTTCATCTCGAACTGCTCGTCCACGATCGACATGAACAAGTCTTCAACATCCTCTTCCACCTTGAACAATTCACGCGCGTCAACCACGCGGATGCCCGTGACTTGCGGCGGCTCCTCGCGACCCACCCAAGCAATCGACGCTCGATGACCTTCCCGTTGCGCGTGATGAATATAGGCAACGACCGGCTCGGTCAGAAAGCCCGCGACCAAAATTATCGAAGACCCGGCGCTGATCGCCTGTGCGCCGCGTTCAATCGCCAGACCGTCCAACGGTGTGAACGACAACGGCTGGATAAACGCCAATGCCTCTAAGATCGCTCTTACATGGTGCGGCCCGTCACCTGGCGGCACTACCGCCATCACCCCGCGCGTCGGACGAACTCCGTTCGCAACCAGACCCACGCGATAACCCAGATCCGAACAGCGCACCGCGATCGATGCTGCGCCCGTGACCGCCGACTCCAACACGTCATACCTGTAGCCATGCCACGCGTAATCCACGGTTCGAGACTCCAGCATCACAACAACATCGTTGCTCACGCTCTGGTCATAGGTTCTCACCATTAGCTCATCGCGCTTCGCGCTCAATTTCCAGTCGATCCGCTTCAAAGGGTCGCCAGGTCGATAGTCCCGGATGCTCCGCGGTCGAGACGGATCGTCGAGCAAATTGTTGCGGCTCAATATGTCGCCCATCGGCTTCGCCGCGGGCAACTCCCAACCATCCAATGGCACAACCCGCGGATAAACGGTTACACCATGCGGAGAACGCGAGTCCCTTCTCACCGTCCCGAACAGCCCGAAAAGATCGCCGCTCCGCAGTTCGGTCGGACCGATCGAATAGTGGCCGCGGTGATGTGCGCGAACCTTGTGTCGGAATCGCACTCGTTCGTAACCGGCCAAGCTCGTCGTCTCGACGATCTCGCTTCCTCCCGCATAAGCCCGACGTTTGATGCTCTCGTCGCTGAGCGGCGTCAAGCCCGTGGGCAAAAACTCGATCACCTGCACCCACGGAATTGGCAAAGGCTTCCGATTCTCAAGCGTCATCACAATCTCGATTTCGTCGCCCACGAACGCGTGCGAATCGGAAGGCACCGCGTCGTAGGCAACCTCCGCCAACGACATCTTCGACCACAACGTGCCGCCGGCAGAAATCACGAACGCGGTCGCACCCAGCGCAACCACCAGCGCCGATCCGGTACCTGCACCAACTCCAATCACCACCAGCATCAGCAGCATGAATAACTCGCCGATAACGTCCGGCGCGCGCAGATCACGCGTCCGTTTCTCACGGAATGTCCGAAGCATCGGGTTGATCATGTCGTCAACGCCTTAAATTCCGATCGGCCCTCTCACGAAGTAAATCGGCCCAACCGAGGCAAACCCCCTCTGTCCTCGTGGGAGGCGGTTAGGTTGAGGGAGAACGTGGACATGGGGAGGGGCAACCATACGACCGACAACGGCCTCTTGCTAGAAAGTACGCGCTCACCTCTCTATGGGTACCGGAATTTGCCCAACCACATCATCAATCACCTGCGAAGCGTCCCTGCGGCGCATCTGCATACTCGATTCCAGCACCACGCGATGCGACAGCACAGGTGCCGCTAGCGCCTTGATGTCGTCCGGCATGGTGTAATCGCGACCGTTGATCGCCGCTCGAGCCTGCGATGCGTGCTGCAAAGCCAACGAAGCGCGCGGACTCGCACCCAACCGTATCTGCGCGTTGTTGCGCGTCGCCCGCACGACGGCAACTAAGTACTGCCTGACGTGGTCCGCGACTCGCACCTGTTCGACAATGTCGCGTGCCTTCTCTACGTCCTCCGCCTCAGCGCATACATCGACCCTGACGACGCTGTCGCCCGCTTGGAATCGTTGCAGCATCTCCGCCTCCTCCTCGTCCGAGGGATACCCGATCGACAACTTCAACAAAAACCGGTCCAGCTGCGCCTCCGGCAGCATAAACGTCCCTTCCATCTCCACCGGATTCAACGTCGCAAGCACCAAGAACGGAGAGCTCAACGCCATCGTTACGCCGTCTATCGACACCTGTTGTTCCTGCATCGCCTCCAACAACGCCGATTGCGTGCGGGGCGTGGCGCGGTTGATCTCGTCCGCCAGAAGGATCTGTGTAAATATCGGACCCGACTTGAACTCGAAGCTGCCGATCCCGGCGTTGTAGATATTCACGCCCAAAACGTCTGAAGGCACCAAGTCCGGCGTGAACTGTACCCGCTTGAAATCGAGACCCAGCGATGCCGCGATAGTTTTCGCCAACGTCGTCTTGCCCGTTCCCGGCACGTCCTCCAACAACACGTGACCGCGCCCGAGCATGGCAATGATCGCCAACTCTATAGCCGCATCTTTACCCACAAACACCTGCTGCACATTTTCACGAACCTTCCGTGCGAAATCCTGCACGAAAGGCGCATCGACATCCGATTCTGCCGATTCTTCACGTTTCTCTACGGTTTGAGTCAAGAAAACCTCGATATCTAGATTCAGCCACCAGACACCCCCAGCACATCGCAAACTCTAATCTTAAACGCGCTGACTCGATCGACCTACGTCACCGGAATGGCGATCACATACCGACAAAACACTTCCAACGAAATCAACCCGAAACGTAGGGGCGACACCTCGTGGTCGCTCTGCCATCCATATGACCGGCTACATTCCCGTCTGCCCTCGTCAGAGTATTGCAAAACTCGGTCTTCGGTGGAGTCCGTCCGTCCCCGCGTCCGCCCCAGCATACCCCTGCGATCTCGCTTCGCTTGCTCGCGTCCCCTTTCGTCCCGAAAGGGGACGGTCGGTATCGAGCGTCTTTCCTTCGGTAGTTCGGGGGCGTGTCTGTATGTCCACCGCGACGTGGTTGTTTGCTGCCGGGCCTTCCGGGGGAAGGTCCGGCAGCGCAGGGTCCTCGGGCCCGTAGGAACTGGCCCTCGCCTAGAGCGTCGTCCTCAGCGCTGAGGTCGATGCTCCTTCCCTCTCCATCGCCGCTTCGGTTCGAAGCGGGCGACCCCGGAGAGGGGTCAGATGCTGCGCAGAGCGGTGTGCGAGACCGCTAGCAACGTTTACCAGCCGCGGCCCGCGTCGCCAGACCGCGGGCATGGAGTTCGGCGCGGCGCTTGGGTACGCCGTTCGGAGTTCGCCGTCCTCCTTAGATTCACCTGTAACTAGCTCCTCTCGGGCTGTAGCCTCCCTCCTGCGGCGGACAGGAGTAGACGTCTGTCGGCTCCACGTGAGGTCTCCCGGCCCTTGGCTCGGCATCTCTCGCGCCCCCTTCGTCCTTCTGCCACGTCGTAGCCGTAGTTACTTTCCGTGGCACATTTCCCCCGCGAGCGGGGGAAACCCTGGGACCGAAAGGGGCGTGAGGGATGCCTGCTGGCTCGCTGTGCGACGCGGGACTGACGCGTCGCGCTCCGGGAACTTGGCCTCCCACGCTTCGGCACGGCCCTCCCGGCCTTGCACCGGACATCCGATCCGATGAGGGACGCCGCCGGAGGAGGTAAAGACGCTGGCGACTCGTCGGCGCGGCTTTGGACCGCGTCCTTCTCGTCGACCGTTGCCTCCGCTTCCTCACGTTTGATCCCTGTGGCCGCTTGGGACGGGGGTCTGCACACGTCTGCGCAGCACTGTGTCGATCCGTCGATCTGTTGTTTATATTACTACATATGTAGTAGTTGTCAAGTGTGAATTGGGATTGGTGGGATTGGTTGGATTTTTGGGATTTCGTGGTGGTTGGTGGGTGTTTGAGTCCGTGTTTGGCTGGTAGGGGCGGTTCGCGAACCGCCCCTACGGGGGTCCCTTTGGAAGAGAGTTTTGTGGAACTTGGTGGGTCGGAGGAGTTCGTCCGGCCCCGCTCCACCCCGGCATGCCCCTGCGAACTCGCTTCGCTTGCTCGCGTCCCCTTTCGTCCCGAAAGGGGACGGTCTCCGCAACGATCATCTGGTTTGATGGTTGGTTGGTTCTGGTTCCATCCGGCCCGGGCATCCCCCGCTTCTGGTGTCGGTCTATTGGGCTTCGCTGGTTCGCGCCCCCTCCGCTTTGCGAAGGTGGCGGAGGCTCTGGCTGGTGGAGGCGGTTCGCGAACCGCCCCTGCCGACCAAACTACCTTAAGGACCAAGGGGCCACAAACCCCCGATTAAACGCGCCTAATCAGCAACCGCCACTATCCCTACCCATCCATGCGATTTCTCAGCTCAAACGACAACCACGGGATTAACCAGCGTCCCGATCTTATCGATCGAAATGCTGACGACGTCGCCCTCTGCCAATGTGAACTCAGGCGGCGGGATCGTCCCGGTCCCAGTGCATACCGTCGTCCCATTGGGGACCTTGTTGTGCCGCTGCAACCAGTCTGCCAAGTAGTTGCAGTCTCGCTTCATCAATGAAGTATTCGCCGAACCCTCAAACGCTACCTCGCCTTCTCGTTCGATCTGAAGCGCCACTTCCAACGTCTGGGCATCGCCAACCACATCCGGCGTCACCAAACTCGGGCCAATGGAACATGAGCGGTCGTACACCTTCGCCTGCGGCAGATAAAGCGGATTCGCGCCTTCGATGGAACGGCTGCTCATGTCATTCCCGATCGTGTAACCCACGATCTCGCCGTCGTACAACACGAAAGCCAATTCCGGCTCAGGCACATCCCATTCGGAATCCGCACGGATCCCCAACGAATCTCCAGGAGATATCAGCCGCTCCGCCGTCGACTTGAAAAACGCCTCCGGGCGATCCGCGTTGTACACGAGCGCATAAACGTCCGGCGAACCGCTCTCGGCTTGCCGCTCCCTCATGCTGTCCATATAGGTCACACCGAATGCCCAAACCTCCGGCGCAAAAATCGGAGGCAACAGCGAATCCGATGAACACAGCTCCTCGACCGAAACCTCATCTCCGCCGCCACGATCCAAGATCTTCATCGCCACATCATCGATCCCGACACCACCGAGATGCGCAGCCTTGAACAGACTCAACGTCGAATCCGCTTCCGACGCGATTGACGTCAAATCGGTCACAACCCCCTCATCAGCCTCAACACCGACGTGCACGTCGACCCCACAAAGTGACTGGTAGTAACGCATCTGTTCGCCTTTCTAGCTTTATCGGACTTCGTCGACGAAATCACTCTACAGCAACGAGCATAAAATCTTTTGGGTATCACCAAGCGTATTCAGATACAGCGGCGATTAACGGTCGGAACCGCTCGTCCGTCTTATTTTTGGGTGCCAAATGGCCCGAACCAACCAAAATCTCATAACCAATCCGGTCGCGGCGATCACCGTTTTGGCCGTCGCGCTGACTTTCGGATTCCTATTGCTTGTAAACGCCAGCGTCGACGCCCAATCCCCCCGACCGACCGAGCACGAGACGGTAACTCACCACGTAGTGCTTGCTGACAAGATCATCGTCGAGATCGATACGAGCATTGACGCGCAGATCAAAGAAGCCAGACTCTGGATCAGGCCGCACGGCGACGAAACCATACCTTCCTATTCATACGTCGATTTCATCCAAACCAGCAGCATTTACGCAACCGCCGAAATCGACGTTCAATCTCCGTCATACTTCCCGCCCGGGACCATCTTCGACATCAGATTCGAATTCGTTTCCACAGATGACGAAATTTACACATCCAACACGTACCACATCGAACACATCGACTCGGTTCACGATTGGCGTCGAGTCGCCGACGACAGCCTCGAGATCATCTACTACGGGATCAACGACCGAGCGATACAAAACCTCCACGCAAATACAGCACCGATATTGCCGGAAATCGCCCGAGCGTTGCACGTAGACGACGTACCCCAGTTCAGGGCCGTCATTTTCCCGAACGTCCGGGAATTGACAATCCACGGTCCCTCGATCAGTCAAGCCGCGACCGATGGACACTACTTCGGAGGTTTTGCCTACAGCCAATACAACCTGACCATAATGGCCTCTCCCTCCGCCGAAACACTCATCCACGAGTTGACACACCTCATCTTTGGGAGAGCTTTAGATTCGCCGTACGCCACATCCGCACCCGCGTGGCTGAACGAAGGTCATGCCAGCTACTGGGAGACCCGCGAACGGGATTCCGCGATCCGAAGGTTCAGACCCATCGCACGTTCGGGCAGGGTCACTGAATTCGCCGCAATGAACGCGGTGCCCGGAATTCGCAGAGACATCAACAATTTCTACATCCAATCAACCGACTTTGTCTCGTATCTCATCGAAAATCACGGTCGTGACTCAATCGGCCAATTGCTCGGTGAACTGAACGCCGGCAACAGCATCGACGACGCGATGATCGCCGTCTACGGCGGCACTCTCGACCAAGTCGAAAACCGTTGGCGCCAAGAATGGGGACTGCCAATCGTATCGTCAGTTGAACAGCTAGTCGATATCGAAACCGACCTGCCGCCGACGATCCCGGGATTACCGACGATCATCACCGGCACATTAGGAACGAAAAAAAACCAGAGTTCCATCACAATCGAAACTGAGCCCGACGGCAACGCCGAATCAGAAGATCAAACTCTCCAACAAGACGCCGAACCAGTCGCAGCGCCGGTGACTCCTCCACCCCCACAATCCACCGCCGAACCACAACCGACCGTCGTAGACCTGACACCTTTACCGACCAGAACAATCCACTACATCACTGGACCCGACAGCGAATGGCCCCAGATCAAACCGAGCGCCATCATCGTATTCCTACTGTTGGCTGCCGGCGTCGCGGCGATGATGTACCGACGCATGAGAGTGTGAGTCAACGCCGTCGCGGTAACATCAAGCGTTGATGGCTTCCGCGCAACCTACCACCTCGCTCATCTACTCGCACGAGCAGTCGCAACACGTGCTCAGCCCGACGCACCCGATGCGTCCCATAAGGCTTTTCCACATGCACGAACTGATGACGAGCGTCGGGTTACTGGCCAGCGAAAACGTCGCCGTAGAATCGCCTCGTCCGGCTACCAAGGGTGAAATCACAAAATTCCACGATCCTGATTACGTCGATGTCGTCGAAGCCGTCGACCAAGGGGCTATCGTACCGGGGTTATGGCAATACGGCTTCGGCCCCGGAGACAATCCGCCGCGTTCGGGCATGTTTCGCCACGCCGCTTTAGCAGCCGGCGGCGCACTCCAAGCCACCGAACGTGTATTGAACGGTGATTCCACACGCGCATTCGTGCCCGCAGGCGGCATGCATCATCATGCCATGAGCAACTACGCGGCAGGATTCGGCATCTTCAACGACGCAGTGATCGCCATCAAACACATGATCGAACAGGACTTACGCGTTTTCTACGTCGACATCGACGTCCACCACGGCGATGGTGTACAGGCCGGTCTCTACGATACGGATCGAGCCATGACCGTCTCCATACATGAATCAGGTCAGTGGCTGTTTCCAGGGACCGGCGGTCCCGACGAAACCGGTACAGGCGACGGCGACGGCTACAGCGTCAACATCCCACTCGCTCCGTACACCGACGACCTTCTGTGGCATGAAGCGTTCGATGCTGTGATACCCGATCTTGCTCGGGCGTTCGAACCTGACGTCATGTTCACACAACTGGGTATCGACACACATCGAAACGATCCACTGGCACACCTCTCATTAACCACGCAAGGGCACAATTTAGCGGTCCGAAAATTCGCACGACTAGCTGACGAGATGAGTTGCCCTTGGATCTCCGTGGGCGGCGGTGGGTACGACATGTCCGCCGTCGCGCGGGCGTGGACGATGGACCTTGCCACAATGTCGGAATTCGAACTGCCGGGAAATGTTCCTGAATCCTTCGTTTCCCTAACGGATCTCACCACGTTCCATGACTCATCCGAATATCGAATAGAGGCCGACATCAGATCCAACATCGTGGATCACAACGAGGCCGCGATCGAGGAAGTTCGACGCCGAATCTTCCCGCGATTCGGGCTATGACAAAAGCCGAAGCCTAGACCTCTCGGAACTGGCCCTCTACGGTGTCGTCCCCACCGGATTGAGCTCCTGAACCCGGATCGCCAGGATCTCCGCCAGCCGCCGCGCCTGCGTGGATGTGCTGTCCAGCCGCCATCATCGCCTGTTGCAGTGCATTAGTCGCAGCTGTCAACCTTTCGGAATCTGCGTTTTGGTCGCCGAGAGCGGTCTTTACATCTGCCGTTTTCGATTGGATATCCGACTTGATCTCCTCAGGTAGGTTTTCGCCATGTTCCTCGATCAATTTGTCGGCTTGATACGCAGTCGACTCTGCCAAGTTACGAGCATCGGCGGTCTCTCTACGCGTCCGATCCGACTCGGCGTTGTCCTCGGCTTCTTTGACTTTGGATTTAATGTCATCGTCGGACATGCCCGAGCGGCCTGTAACCGTGATGTGTTGCTCGCGTTGGGTTGCTTGGTCCTTCGCTTTCACCGTCAGGATTCCGTTCGCGTCGATGTCGAACGAGACTTCGACTTGCGGGACGCCGCGTGGCGCCGGCGCAATGCCGTCCAAAGTGAACCGTCCTACAGACGTGTTGTCGGCCGCCATCGGACGCTCGCCTTGCAATACGTGGATCTCAACCGACGATTGACCGTCTGCCGCGGTTGTGAACGTGTCGGACTTCGAAGTCGGAATCGTGGTGTTGCGCGGGATCAGCTCGGTGCGTACGCCGCCTAGCGTCTCGATACCCCATGTCAACGGTGTCACGTCGAGCAGCAATATTCCGGACACATCGCCCTGCAAAACTCCAGCTTGCAAGGCGGCTCCCAACGCGACGACTTCGTCCGGGTTGATCGTCTGGTTCGGCTCTTTTCCGAATAGTTCCCGGACACGATTGACGATAGAAGGCATCCTCGTCATGCCGCCGGCCAAAATAATGTCGTCGATGTCGTCCGGCGATACCCCGGCGTCTCGCATAGCGGCCTGGCAAGGCTCGACGGTTTTCTCGACTAGATCTGCCGTCAACGCCTCGAGTTTGGCACGTGTCAACGATTCAACCAGGTGTTTGGGCCCGGTCTGGTCTGCCGAAATGAAAGGCAGGTTGATCTCGGCACTGGTGACAGACGAAAGTTCGATCTTGGCTTCTTCCGCCGCGAGTCTGAGCCGTTGGGCGGCAGATGGATCGGAACTGGGATCCATGTACTCCTTACTCTGGAACTCGTCGACCAGATATTCGACCAGCCGCAGATCGAAATCGTCGCCTCCGAGATGGGTGTCGCCGTTGGTGCTCTTTACCTCGAACACGCCTTCTCCGACATGAAGGATTGTTATGTCGAACGTTCCGCCCCCGAGATCGTATACGGCGACGGTTCGATCACCTTGTTTTTCCAAACCGTATGCCAGTGCCGCGGCAGTTGGTTCGTTTACGACCCGCAATACCTCAAGGCCCGCTATGGTGCCCGCGACTCTAGTGGCCTCACGTTGCGCGTCGTTGAAATAGGCCGGCACCGTGATCACGGCTTGAGTTACGGTGTCACCGAGTTTTTCCTCAGCATCTTGCTTGAGGCGAGCCAACAGCATCGACGAAATCTCAGCGGGCGGTCTCACGTTGCCGTCGAATTCGATGCCGACGTCGCCGTTATCCAACCCTGCGAGTTTGAAAGGTACGCGATCTTGGTCTCCGCGCACGAGTTCGTCGTCAAACCTTCGACCGATGAACCTTTTCGCGGAGTAAACGGTGTGTTCCGGGTTAGTTACGGCTTGTCGCCGTGCGGTCATACCGATCAGCCGCTCACTGGTTTTCGTATTTACCGCCACTACTGACGGCGTGATTCGTTGGCCTTCCGAATTTTCGACGATTTCCGGTTCGCCGGCGCTCATGTATGCCATCGCCGAGTTGGTGGTTCCGAGGTCTATCCCGATAGCCCTTGCCATTTGGTTGTTCTTGCCTTTCCTTACACCAGTTCAAACTGGTGAGTTTCGTTTTGCCGATGTGTTTGTTTCAGATCCTTCTACGCGTCGTCGCTTGGCCTACCGACCAAGACTTTGGCAACGCGTACGATTTTCGATGTCTTCGTATCTTCGTATCCCGCTTCAACCACCTGCACGATCTTTCCGACTAGATCGTCGGAAGTCGGCATGGTAGCGAGCGCCTCGTGTTTGGTCGGATCCATTTCCTCGCCGAGAGACTCGAATCGTCGGTATCCGGCTTCCTCCAAACCTTTGTCGATCTTTTCCGCCATCGCCTTGAAGCCTACGAACCATTGCGAGTCGATATTTTGTTCTTCTGCAAGCTCGATCGCGGTCGAAAACTCGTCTGCGACCGTCATTATTCGTTTCGCCACGTTGATGCGAGCCTGTTCGGCGGCTTGTTTTTGGCGTTCATCGAGCAACCGTTTGTTGCGTTGGGCGTCGTCGTATGTCCTTCTCAAGTCGGACTGAAGACGACGTGTTGCGGATTCCAACGCACTGTACTGTTTACGGTTTTCGTCGAGATCAAACTTATATTGCTCGATTTGCGCACGAGAGACACGTAGTTGTGACTGGAGTTCGTTGCATTGTTCGATGTACTGTCGTTGCGATCCGGTCGAATTGCCCGTCCTCGAACGAGACCGCCCCGCACGCCACGTTCTACGCCCCCATCGACCGCTCATTCTTGGCCGAACGATCCGCATCACTCCACCCCCAGGTAGTTCAGGATGACTTTGATCTCATCCGCCACGGCTTTCGCGGACGGGGAGTTCGTAAGATCTTCGCTCTGCTCGAGCACTTCCAACATCCCGCGCATATGTTGAACGAGTTCCAATACAAGCCCCACGCCGCTAAGGTTCAAACCCAAGTCTTCCGACAACCGACGCACAATTTGAAGACGTTCAAGGTCCTCTTCTGAGTACAGACGGCGGCTACCTTGAGTTCGCGAAGGGCTTACCAGGCCTTCGCGATCGTATTTGCGCAGCGTCTGCGGGTGCATTTCAGCGAGTTGGGCCGCAACGCTGATTATGTACAACGCATCGGCCCTACCGCCGATGCGGACCCTAACCCTGCGGCGTGCGCGACTTTGTTGAGCCTCCTCCGCGCGGCGGGCGACTTCGCGTCGCGCGGCTTCGGCAGCGATTTTGTTGACTAGACGCAGAAAAGCATCGGCGTTAGGTATCGTCGACCCTGCATCCGCCATATCTTGTTCTTCGTATCTCTGTGTCACACTAACTCCAGCGAGGGGATAACACTACCGGCGCCACAATCTTGTCTTCTAAGCACTTGATTCGTTTTCACTCTCATAGTAACATACATGATACGCTATGTATCAATATCGACGAATTCCACCACCCGAACAAAATATCGACATCGATTTCCAAGGTTTTTTACGAATTCTGCCCATTAGTGCTTGACAAGACCT
Source organism: Dehalococcoidia bacterium (assembly GCA_965207515.1). Lineage (GTDB taxonomy): Bacteria > Chloroflexota > Dehalococcoidia > Lucifugimonadales > Lucifugimonadaceae > Bin127. Next base: position 1,499,781 of record OZ242286.1, read on the forward strand.
ACGACAATGAGTTAAAAAGTTTGGAACTGGCGAAAAACTGCATCAACATAGAGAACATTTCCGCCGACTTATCCGACGGAAACTGGCAGACAAAGCGAACGACCAAGACGGAACGAGAGGCTTCCAGACAAAGAGATGACGATCATTTACGAAAAACGTTGCCCACATTGCCAAGGCGACATCCTGTTCGCCATCAGGCTCGAAGGGCCGACACTCAAGTGTCTGCAGTGTACGAGACTGATCGATCGACATCAGGCACGAGAAATGTTGACTCGAAGGGAGCAACCGGCAGCCTGACGACCGGGGCCATAGAGAGCGGAGTGATACACGAAACACATTCGCAACTAAAGCCCCGGTCCAGAATCGGGGCTTTTTGGTTCTGACCATCAATCCTTACCACCCACATTGCAATCTCAACAACGGAGACCAGCGAAATGAAGCAGACTACGATCTTCCCCCGCCGATGCCCATCATGCCAGGGCGACGTTCAGTTCGGCCGCGGACTGGACGGTATCATGCTCAAGTGCATCCAGTGCACTCGCGTAATCAGCCCGGCGCAAGCGCGAGAGATTCTGCTCGATCTGCAACGAGAACGCGTCGCTGCCGTCAAAGCGGCTTGATGGTCCATCGATTCGGGCTTTGTTAAAGCCCGGACTGAAACCGGAAAGGCGGCTCGGCGACCTATGGGTTGCCGGGCCGTTTTCTTTGTTGTTTCGGCCGGGCGAGGCGACGAGATTCGCGTCTATACATCGTCGAACGTCCACGCATCAGTCTCAACGCCTACCACCTCAGCTTCAGGAGCCGCCTGCTCAACGAACGCTAGGGCTCGCTCGAGAATCTGGTCCGCCGTACGCATATCGCCACTGACGATGGAGATGCCGATTTTGGCCGAGCGCCATGAATCGTTCGCCCCGACTTCGGCTGCCGAAACTGAATGCTTGTTTCTTAGCCTAGACACCACTGAATGCACGACTCTGCGTTTGTCCTTCAACGACGACGAGGCATGGATGTGCAAGCTGACTTGTGCTGCGGCTATGTGCATCGTTACGGTTTCACTGTTCGAGCGTACAAACTGATGGAGGGGCGTTGCATGCCCAGCGAGGGCGCGCGTCATCCATTTCGAGAGGGTTCAAAATGCCAAATACGGTTCGCTTTCGACGGTCACGTAATCGCACGGCGGAAACTCGGTGAGAGCGTCTACATCGATCTCAGTGCCCCAACCGGGTCCGGCTGGCACGGTTGCGTGACCATCCGCGATCGGGATCATATTGGTCAGGACCGCCTCATACGCGCCCAAGAAACTCACGAAGATCTCCTGCATGAACGCGTTCGGCATCGCCAGATCCAAATGTAGGCTGGCGACCGTCGATATCGGCCCGTTCGAGTTGTGCGGAGCAACTGAAACGTAGTAAGTCTCCGCCGATGTCGCGATCTTGCGCAACTCGGTGATACCTCCTGCGTGACAGATGTCAGGCTGAACGATGCTCGCCGCGTTCGATTCGATCAACGGCCTGAAATCCCAACGGTTGTACAGCTGCTCACCGGTCGAAATCGGGATGTTGACATCCCTAGCCAACGCTGCAAGAGCGTCGATGTTGTCCCAAAGAATCGGTTCCTCCAACCAAGCGATGTTGTACTCCTCAATGGCTTTAGCCGCGCGCCTCGCGCTCCAGATATCCAACCGGCCACGGACGTCAACCGCAACCTCGACGGACGGACCGACGGTCTCTCGAACCGCTGCAACAAGCTCCACTGCTTCCTCCATACGCTCGGGCGTGATGACCTGGGCACCCTTGAAGGGATAGAACTTCATTGCCCGCCATCCATCGGCCACCAACTCACCGGATCGGCGCCGATGATCGTCGACCGTAACGGCGCCACCGCCGAGCCAGTCTCCGTCGTTCGGATCAAACCAGCCATTTGCGTAGGCGCGGATTTCGTCTCGCACCTTGCCGCCCAACAACTCGTAAACAGGGATTCCTAACGCCTTCGCCTTCAAATCGTTCAACGCGAGGTCGATCCCGCTGATCGCGCTCATCGTCACGGCGCCTCCTGTCCAGGTCACACGCCTATAGAGCGATGTCCAGATGTGTTCAATTTGGAACGGGTCTTTGCCGACTAGGTACCGGGCGAATTCACCGATCTCTGCCGCGACGCCGGCGTCTTTGTATTGTGTGCTCGCTTCACCCCAGCCGTAATCGCCCGTATCCGTGGTGATCCGGACAAACATCCAATTGGTACCTGCCGTTTTGTGCACCGGGGTGCGCATTCTAAAAACGTCAATGTCTGTGATCTTCATGAATTGCTGTCGTCCGTTCGTTTTCGTACGTCAAGTGCCATCGCGAGGCATCCCACAATCGTAATCGCCGAACATCCAAAACATCATAAGTTCGGTAGATTGTGCGTTAATTGTGATAACTTTTGTGGTTAAAGGCCACATAGCGCATTGGCGGGATCCTCGAGGGTTCCGTTTCCCTTTCTTATACCTGTTTCGCTTTGGGCCGCCCAATGAGTAGTTTCCGTAAACCTTGATACGATTTTTCAAGTCGAAATTCGAAGTCGCACGATCGTCTAATCTGGCATTTCGACGGTTCGTGGCGATCGCCTTCGTAGTCTTCGGATTTGCCTGCATAATCCTCGCAGCAACTTTTTTGATACTCGAAAACCGCCTTTATCTGGGTGCCGATGTCACTGAACCCGCGTTAACTTCTTGCGACGATTACACATCTTGGGAGGAGGCCAACCGCCACTTCAACAAGTTGGACGAAAATTCTCATGGGTACCGGAACCTAGATACGAATAACAACGGCATCCCATGCGAAGGGCTGATGCCCCGCAGCCGCCATCCATCCGCGGATTTTGACGTCGTGTGCGACGATTTTCAACACCGCGACGAAGCGGAGTACTTTTTCGAGACCTACGAATCTCCCGGGCAGAACCGGTATGGGTTAGACCGCGATCTGGACGGCCGACCATGTGAAGCGGTACCACCCTTGGACGACATCAACCGCGTTCTGTCCCGGTTGAACCGACTTTGGCACGATGAATCGCAGATTGGAGGAGACGCGGATTGCGACGACTTCGAAAGTTGGGGCGAAGCGAATGCTTTCTTCATCAGAGCCGGCGGCCCAGATTCAGATCCGCATCGGCTCGATGGTGACAGCAATGGCGTACCGTGCGAAGCGCTCCCTGGTGCGCCGTGAACCTAGGCAGTTTCAGCGTTGCCGTTGGTTCCGGCGTGAGAACCGCAGTCGGATCTGCGCGCGTCTCAGAGATGCCAAAGCGCGTTCCATATCGAGGTCAGAGCCGTGGGTATCGATGCGTTCCTGCGCACGTCGCACCGCTACCTCCGCGCGTGCTTCGTCGATCTCATCTTCCCGTTCGGCCGCATCCGCGAGCACCGTTACGTTGTCAGCGAGCACTTCCATGAAACCGCCTGTGACGACGATCGCTTGCTCCTCGCCATCAACGCCGAACCGCATCTCTCCGGGTACGAGCGTTGTCATCAACGCCGCGTGTGACGGCAAAACGGTTAATTCGCCGTCAGCGCCAGGAGCAGTCACGTAGTCGACGCCGCCCGAATACGTTTCGCGTTCGGCGGTCACTATGTTGAGGCTCATCCGTGCCATAACTGTCTTGAATTCTCCCGAGGAGGTGATCCGTGTTTTGTCGGTGCCTAAGCGGCCACCTGTTCCTGCATCTCGCGACCCTTGGTAACGGCATCTTCGATCGTGCCCACCATGTAGAAAGCTTGTTCAGGGAGGTCGTCGTGCTTGCCGTCGAGGATCTCCAAGAAACCCTTTACCGTGTCTGCAAGGCTCACGTACTTGCCGGGGAGCCCGGTAAAGACTTCGCCCACGAAGAACGGTTGGGTCAAGAACCGCTGTATCTTGCGTGCTCTCGCAACCGTCAACTGGTCTTCGTCTGACAACTCTTCGATGCCGAGGATGGCGATGACGTCCTGCAGGTCCTTGTAACGCTGCAGCACGCGTTTCACGCCGAAAGCCGCATCGTAATGGTCCTGACCGACAACCGCGGGCTCCAAAATCCTAGAGTTCGATGCCAACGGATCAACCGCCGGGAACAATGCCTGGGCTGCCAATGCTCGCTCGAGCGAGACGTTGGCATCCAAGTGTCCAAACGTCGTCACGATACCGGGGTCGGTGTAGTCGTCCGCTGGGACATAGACGGCCTGGAACGAAGTGATCGATCCGGCCGCCGTCGACGTGATACGCTCCATCAAATCGCCGATCTCGGTCGACAACGTCGGTTGATAACCAACCGCGGACGGCATGCGACCAAGCAGGGCCGACACTTCCATGCCGGCCAAGATGTAGCGGTAGACGTTGTCGACGAAGAGAAGCACGTCTTGTCCGCGCTCGTCGCGGAAATACTCAGCCATCGTCAGACCGGTCAGCGCGATTCGCGCACGCGTCCCTGGCGGTTCGTTCATCTGCCCGAACACCAGAGCGGTCGATCCGACAACTCCCGACTCGTGCATCTCATGCCAGAGGTCATTGCCTTCGCGTGAGCGTTCACCGACACCTGCGAATACGGACACACCAGAGTGCTCCTGCGCAATATTGCGGATCAACTCGGTGATGATGACCGTCTTGCCAACTCCGGCACCGCCGTAGGCTCCAACCTTCCCGCCGCGAGGAAATGGAGTGATAAGGTCGAGAACCTTAATTCCGGTCTCGAGAATCTCCGTCGTTCCAGACTGCTCCGCGAAAGTTGGCGGTTGCCGGTGGATCGGCAATCGATCAGCGTCGGCCGGTACTTGGTCGCCTCCGTCGATCGCGTCGCCGAGGACGTTGAAGATGCGACCTAATGAGTTTTCGCCGACAGGCACCGCGACCGGCTGGCCAGTGTCGACGCACTCCACGCCGCGCGCCAGACCGTCCGTCGTACCGAGGGCGAGGCATCGCGCCCAGTTATTGCCGACATGTTGCTCCACCTCTAACACCAACCGCTCACCGTCGACGTCAAGCTCTAATCCGTTGTAGATCTCCGGCAGGTCTTCCGGCGGAAACTCAACGTCCACCACCGTGCCGATTACTTGGACAACTTTGCCTTTGCTACCTTGTGCCATATGCGTCAGGCTCCTATTTCGTTCATTAACCCTGAACTCCGGCAACACCGCCGACAATGTCCAGCAGCTCGCCAGTGATCGATTCCTGTCGTGCTTTGTTCAGATCGAGTGTCAATTCATCAATCAATTCGTTCGCGTTATCCGTTGCGTTCTGCATCGCGATCATCCGCGCCGAGTGTTCGCTCGCCTGCGCCTCCAAAATGGCGTGGTAAATCTGCGTTTCGATGTAACGCGGAGCGATCTCAGAGAGCACTTCCGCCGGCGAGGGCTCGTAGATGTAATCGAGATACATCACCGGCCCATCGTCCGACCCAGCTACCTCCGTCTCAATCGGTAAAAGCTGCTGATTGATCGGTCTTTGCACTGCAGTGTTGACGAACTGGGCGTAGATCATCTTGACCGTATCCGCGTCTCCGTCGCGATACCGGTCGATGACAAACGATGAGATGTCTAGCGTGTCCGCCAACGCGGGCCGGTCTCCAACTGAAAACGTCGCGATCAACGATTGTCCGGTACGGGCTATGAATCGTTCCCCTTTTCGACCGATGCCGACTGTGTCGATCGGCACATCAGTTGACGTGATCTCTTGCGCTGCCGCCCGCAGAATGTTGCCGACCAAGGCACCTGCCAAACCGCGATCCGGTGTAATCAAGACCAACAACTCGCGGTTGTTCGGTCGTCGTTGGAGCAAGGGATCGAGCGTCTCGTCATCCTCGGTCAACCGCGTCGTCAAGTGCGAAAGAACCTCCTGCATCTGGTCAGCGTACGGACGTCCGTTGCGCACCATCTGCTGGGCGCGTTGCATGCGCGACGCGGCGATCAACTGCATCGCGCTGGTAATCTTCGCAGTGTTGCTGACCGACCTGATGCGGTCGCGTATGTCTTTCAGGCTAGGCATATCCTCGCCAAACGTCCCTCAAGTTATGCAGCCGCTAGGTCCGCGGTTTGTTTGAATGCTTCGACCGCATCCATCAGCTGACCTGCCGCTTCGTCTGACAGTTCGCCCGATTCGTTGATTTCGGCTAGCAGTTCCGGCAGGTTCGCCGCCATGTAGTCATAAAACTGGGACTCGAACTCTTGGATCTTGTCAACCGGAACGTCGTCGAGCGCTCCTTCATTAGCAACATGGAAAACTGCCACCATGTTCTCGTATGAAACCGGCGCGTTCTCATCCTGCTTCAGCAGCTCACGGAATCGCTCGCCACGCGCCAGTTGGCGCCTAGTCACAGGATCCAAATCCTCCGCGCCGAACTGCGCGAACGTAGCCAGCGAGTCGAACTGCGCCATCTCCGTCTTCAAACTTCCAGCAACGTCCTTCATTCCCCGCCGCTGTGCTGACGAGCCGACTCGTGTCACCGAGATACCTGAGTTCACCGCCGGCCGAATGCCAGCGTTGAACAGATCCGGCTCGAGGAACAACTGACCGTCTGTGATCGAGATCACATTCGTGGGGATGTATGCCGACACGTCGCCGGCGAGAGTCTCGATGATCGGCAACGCCGTAATCGAGCCTCCGCCATATTCGGGAGCCATGCGCGCCGCTCTCTCGAGCAACCGCGAGTGCAGGTAGAAAACGTCTCCGGGATACGCCTCACGCCCAGGAGGTCGTCGCAGTAGCAACGACATCTGTCGGTATGCCCACGCGTGCTTCGACAGGTCGTCATAAACCACGAGCACGTCGCGACCCTGCGCCATGAAATACTCCGCCATCGCGCAGCCCGCATAAGGTGCTAGGAACTGTGTCGGAGCCGGATCCGAGGCGTTTGCTGCCACCACGATAGTGTGGTCCAACGCGCCCTGATCCGCTAACCTCTGGACGATTTGCGCCACTTTCGACGCCTTCTGCCCGATCGCCACGTAAACGGCGAGCATGTCATAGTCGCGCTGATTGATGATCGCGTCGACACAGAGCGAAGTTTTACCTGTTGATCGGTCGCCGATGATGAGCTCGCGCTGTCCGCGCCCTACAGGAACCATCGCGTCGACGACCTTCAAGCCGAACTGCACGGGTTGGTTCACGGGCTGCCGCGTAATCACACCGGGTGCAATTTTTTCAACCGGCAAAGTTTCGGTCGTGTTCGGAGCTGGTTGACCATCCAGTGCCCTACCCAGCGGGTCAACCACTCGGCCCAGGAGTGAATCTCCGACGGGAACTTCCAAGATGCGACCAGTCGATCGCACCTCGTCTCCTTCGCGGATCTGGAGATAGTCACCCATGATCACTGCGCCGACCGATTCCTCTTCGAGGTTCAGCGCGAGACCGAGAATATCGTTCGGGAATTGCAGGATCTCGTTGAGGCGAACACCTGCGAGCCCGTGGATGCGAGCGATGCCGTCGCCAGCTTCGACAACGGTTCCTACGTCAACCATCGTGAGTTCACCGCCGAACTCTTCGATCTGACGCTTGATCACTGAAGCAATGTCTTGCCCTGCGGTGGTCATCGAATTACCTTTCCTTAACGTGGTGCCGGTTCGCTTTGCCCGGCGTGTCTGCTCTCGCCGACCTTTCAGTCATTTACGCGGTTAACGGACGCTGCGCAAGCGAGTCTTGCATCGAGCGCAATCTTGAACGAGTGCTGCCATCGAACAACCTGTCGCCGACACGTGCCACAACACCGCCTATAATCTCGGGATCGACTCTTTCGGTCACTTCAATCCGCTGGAAACCCGTCAACCCCTGCAAGCTGCTGACGATACGTTCGCGTCTTGATTCGTCTAACGGGACGGCAGTGGTTATTTGGGCCCTTCCGATGCCCAAGTGCTCGTCCAACAAATCTCGGAAGGTGTCACATACGCCGCCAAATCGTTCGACATCGCCGTTGGCGATCAAGAGAGATACAAGGTTGCGAACCAGCGGATCAACATCACTGAGCAACGTGCTGATTCCGTCCAGTTTCACGGTCTCAGGAACCGAGGGCGCCGCCATGAAGGCCATCACGTCCGACTCGCTGATGGTCGAACGCGCCGTTTCAAGATCGCGCTCCCAGACATCCAGAGCGTCGCGTTCAACCGCGATCGCAAATGCAGCCTGAGCATATCTTCTGACTGAGGTCGATGACATCTGCTGTTCAGGTTCCTAACTCGTCTCCACAATCAGTTAGAGCGAGAGTCCAATCCCTCTTCCAGTACACGATCTATCAGTTCGCGGTGGGAATCTTCGTTGAGCGATTGCTCGACGATTCTCTCGGCGGCCAGAATGGCGATGCCAGCGAACTCGCGACGAACCTCCTCGACCGCGGCTTCCCGCTCGCGTCTGATTTCTTCACGAGCACGGTCGAGCATCTCGTCTACCTGTGCCCGCGTGCGTTCCACTTCCTGATCCCTCAACCTAGACGCCGCATCGCGCGCTTCGACGATGAGACTCTGTCCCTCGCGGCGAGCGTTTGCAAGCTCTTGCTCAACGCGCTCCGCGGATGACGCGGCCTCAGCACTCGCCCTGTCGGCGGCTTCGAGGCTGTCGCGTATACGGTCTGCACGCTGGTCCAGCATGCGAGTTATCGGCCCGTACAGGAACATCCGCAAGAAAATCGCGATGACGGTGAAGCCGACCAAGAAGGTCAGTAATCTGGGAAGGTCTATTCCCAATGCGTCCATGAAAATCTCCGAATCGTGTTACATCGCACTGCTCGGCGTGTCACCGCGTAGCGGCGGAAGGCCAATCTCCACAGGGAGCCGTTGACCGGATTTTCCGCCGATACGCCGGCGAATTCGCTGTATTAGGTAAACAGTGTGATGATTGCAACGACCAAGGCGTAGATCGCGATGGCTTCCGTGAACGCGATTGCGAGAATCATGTTCTGGCGAATCGCATCGGCTGCCTCGGGGTTGCGACCAAGCGCTTCCATCGCCTTTCCGGCCAGCATTCCGATGCCAAGTCCGGGTCCGAGGGCGCCTGCACCGATCGCAAGGCCGGCTCCGAGTGGTGTCCAATCCTCCATAGTCTTAGACCTCCTGGTCTCGATTGTTGGTAGTCACAACGCTCGGTCCAATGGATCGAGTCGAAGATACATCGCACGCGCTCGACTCAGCTTGGACTTGCTCCAGAGCCAAACGCAGCATGCCAATTTTAGTTGTGCTCTCAGGCACGTCATTCCGGAGGGATTCGGAACCCGTAAAGGCTGGAGCAAAGTCGGCGATAGTCATTGGATCAGTGACCCTCCGCCGCTTCGTGGTGATCGCCTTCAGGATGGTGGTGCGGCATTATCGCGAACGCACCGAACATCAGCGTCAGCACCGAGAAGATGATCGCCTGGATGAACCCGACGAACAGCTCCAATCCAATGAACGGGATCATACCGATTAGCGGGAACAAGAATCCCATCGCTATCAACAGGATCTCGCCCGCGAACATATTCCCAAACAGCCGGAACGTGAAACTGACGACCTTGATAAATTCTCCGACCATCTCCAGCACGCCTACAAACAGTTCGATCGGGTTGCGCTTGAACGGGTTGCCGATGAATTTGTCCCAATATCCGCCGATGCCCAGCGTCTTGATGCCCCAGAACTGGACGCTCACCATGGCGAAGATGGCGATCGCCAACGTCATGTTCAAATCGGTGCTCGAACCCCTCAGGTACGGCACCAGGATACCGGCACGCTTGCCGGCCAACCCCGCATACTTGCCGGGATTTTCACTGAAAAACTCAGTGCTCGGCGTTGAAGCTGGTGCCACACTCGCGTCGATTCGACCCGCGATCGTCACCACATCCGCTTCCGTGGGATGAACCGGATCGGCGACATCGTATGCGACGACATCGATCAAACTCAGCTTGTAGTCGTTGCCACGGCCGAAAGGCAGCAACCGAACTCCGCCTCCATCGAAAATCACGAAATCCTGTTCGCCATAGGTCTCCAGCGTTTTGCCCAGATACTTCTGCAAGTCTTTATTGCCCGCGACGGTCTCGAGATAGTGCCCTAATCCTTCCCCCTTCTTCCCAACGTCGTGGTGCAACCCGTCCAGCAGCTCTGTCTGGTGACCCTCCTCAAGTTTCTTCTCGAGTTTGTGGAATACGAACTCCTGCGTCGTCTCAACCCGTCCGATGTTGCCGACCACCGGCAACACGCCTAGCCAGTTCGAAAAAAGCACCACTAAGAAGATCGCAGTCGCCACGGGGATGAATAATCGTCCCGCTTTGCCCGACGTCGATTCCGCGAGACCGATGAAGAACTCGTAAAGGATCTCCATCAAAGATTGCCAACGCCCGGGCACTTCCGAAAGCTTGCGAGTCGCCAACCAAGTCAACAACAGCAACACCACGATCGCGGCGACGAACATCACCACTGTGTTGTACAGCGCGTATCCGCCTATATAGCTGACAAGTTCCGAAGGGACCTGGAGATGAGGAACCGCACCGCCTATGAATCCACCACCGAATGCAGCGCCTAGGGCACCGCCCACAACCGAAATGACTGCAACTGCGAGAAGCAGGACCGCAATGGCCAAGCCCTTAGGGGATGAGAGCAATCTCTCCCCCTATTTCTTGTTGCGGTTCGATTGGCATCGCGTCTGCAATTCGTATGAAGGCGTTGAGGCAGACCACCTAATGTTTCGCTTTTCCGAAGTCAGACAGCATCCGCATCATGCCGACTAGCGCGACGGCGACCCCTAAAAGGACCCCCACAACCAGCAGCAAAGGTGCGCTGCCGATCAGTCCATCCAACCACCATCCGAGCAATGCCCCGCCAGCGATACTCACACCGACGAACCATCCGATCATGGTCAGGCGCGCCAAAGTCGGGATGATGCCGGGCACACTCTTCGGAGTCCGCTCATCAGGCATCAAAAACCCGCCTTCACTTTGAACAATTATATGAAGTAAAACACTAGCGTCATTCCCCCGCACGCGGGAATCCAAAGGGCCGATATGTTCGGGTGTTCTCGCGTTACCACAACCCGCCCTGCCTCCAATAACATTAGGCGCGATTGGAGGTTCTAGTAACGCGGGTAATTGGCCGCCGCAAAAGTCGCTAGGTCTCAACTGAAATTTCGACCATGCGGCGTCCTCCCTCCAGCCTACGCTTCCCCTTACATGTGGATTGCATGCATCGCCCTGGACGCGCTCCGCTTCTAAGGTGTGAATTGAAGCGACAAAGTTCCCGTCGTGATCAACGCCGACAGCCGCGTATTCGTCAACTCTCTACACCGACGACACGAAAAGATTACCGTAGCCATCCACGGTTGCTGAATAACCCGGATGTACCACCACCGTCGAATCCACTTCCTCCACGATGGCAGGGCCTTCGATCTCATTGCCCGACATTAATCCGTAACGATCATAGATCGGGCAATCAACATAGCCGTCACTTTCGGCGAAGTAGACCGCACGTTTAAGTTTGATCGCCGCCGACGCATCATTTCGTCCAGATTTGATTTCCCTCGTCTGCGGCTTCGCTATCACTCCAATCGCGCTGAGGCGCAACGCTACGAACTCGACGGGTTCGTCTTCCGCCTTAAATCCATATGCACGCTCGTGCTCCTTGTGGAATTGGTCCAAGACTCCCGGCAGTTGTTCCGACGTCACGCCACCTAGTGGGAGGTTTATAGTCAGCTCGTAACTCTGACCTACGTAACGCGTATCTGCCTGGAAGATAAATCTCATGCTTTCCGATGAGACACCTTCGCTAACCAATGCGCGTTCACCCTCGCGTTTCATACTCCCGAATTGGGAATTAGCCGAGCGTATGTCCAACTCATCGGCACGCTGAATCAGAGCGACGGAGTAGTCGTGCTTGATGTCCGTCACCAGCAGCCCCATGGCGGATGTAGTTCCGGGACTCATCGGAACCAGAACCGTTGGCATCTCCAACTCGGCCGCTAATCGGTTGGCGTGAACAGGGCCGGCACCACCAAAAGCAACCAGCACAAAGTCACGGGGATCGTAACCTCGTTGAATCGAAACTTGACGCAACGCGCCGACCATCGCACTATTGGCGATTTCGACGATTCCCAACGCCACTTCCTCGACCGTCATTCGAAGCGGATCAGCGCAACGCTTCCTTATGGCGGTACGCGCCGCGACTATATCTAAGCTCAACTCCCCGCCGAGAAAATATGCGGGTGAAATTCGACCCAAAACCAAGTTGGCGTCGGTGATCGTCGGTTCGGTCCCACCTTGTCCGTAACAAACAGGTCCCGGATCAGCGCCTGCGCTCCTCGGTCCGACGCGCAGTATGCCTCCTGAATCGATCCAAGCAATTGATCCGCCACCTGCGCCGATCTCGACTAGATCGATCACCGGGGTACGAATCGGATAGCCAGAACCTCGCGACCCGTGCTCGGTGGTCGCCGCGGTTCCGCCGACCTCATACTCTTTGGTGACTCTCGGCGTACGGTTCTCAATCAAACCCGCCTTCGCCGTAGTGCCTCCCATGTCGAACGAAATCACATTTTCATGACCGAGTGTGTTGCCGAGATTGTTGGCTGCGATCACGCCGGCAGCGGGTCCCGATTCGACCATGAACACTGGCCTGTCGATCGCTGCCTCGAAGGTCAATACCCCTCCGCTACTCTGCATCACCAACAGCTCGCCCGACACTCCCGAACCGCGCACACTCGATTGGATGTTGCCGAGGTACTTCGACACCACCGGCCGAATCGCCGCGTTTATGACCGTTGTGCTGGCCCTAAAGTATTCCCGAAACTCCGGCGCGACGTCCGACGAAAGGGAATACAACGCAGAGGGCAAGGCGTCTTCCAAGATTTCGCCAATGCGTTCCTCATGTTCGGGATTGATGTATGAATGCAACAAACAAACGGCGATCGACTCAACGCCTTCGTCCGCTAACTGCTCGGCGACGCGCCGCACGGCTTGTTCGTCGAGCGGAACAAGGACATCACCTCTGAAATCGAGACGTTCCGGCACTCCGAAACTGAGGTATCGAGGAACTAGCGGCTTGATCTTCTCGAACTGTAGGTCGTAAAGAACCGGACGTATCCCCGTTTGAATCTCCAAAAGATCGCGAAATCCTTCCGTCGTGATGAACGCCGTTTTCGCCAGATTCCCTTCGATGATCGCGTTCGTTGCCACGGTCGTGCCATGGACTACGTACCGAACCGCTCCCGGCTCTACTGCGGCATCGTCGAGCATGCGATCGACCACGCTGAGGAATCCCACGGATGGGTTACTCGGTGTAGAAGGTACTTTGCCTGTCCGGACTTCGCCCGTCGACTCGTTGAGCAATATCGCGTCGGTAAAGGTTCCTCCGATGTCGACGCCAAGGCGGTATTGATCGCTCACCGCGCAGCGCCTTGTTGTTTAAGTGAGTCTGATCGAAGCCGGCGCGTCTCTTCGAGGTCTACCGTCCACGTATCGCGATCGACGGCGACGCGGTAAATGGAACGCGCTCGATCTTGACTAACCCGACCATCACGAACGTCGCTGAGAACCGCTTCAGGATCGCGTTCCTCTGGAAGACCGTAACCGCCGCCGCCACACGTCCGATAGCTGACGACGTCGTTTTCCTCAAGTTGAACCGTAACTTTCGATCCCAATTCCTTCGCTTCGGAATCGGGGTTGAGAACGTAGTGCGCCCGTTCACCCGGCAACCCCCCGAAGAGACCGTGCGGTCCCCATCTCTCCCGGTCCGCCAATATCGTGAACGATGCTTCGTGGTTAGGGAATCTGTAGTCTCGCCTCAACCCTAGACCACCGCGATGTTTGCCCGGACCTTCTGAGTTTTCGACGAGCTCGTAACGAATGATCCGAACGGGATAGTTTAGTTCGGTTTCCTCGATCGGAGCGTTAGCGGTGTTTTTGCCGTGGGGTTGCACCGCGTCAGGACCGTCCTTAGTCGCCCTGCCACCGAAACCGCCAGCTATAGTCTCAAGAAAGCAGTAGGTCTCGTTCCGGTATGGATCTACACCTCCGAACCCTGAGTGGCAGATCATGCCTTCGGTCCCAGCCGGTATCCGTTCAGGTAACGCCTCAGCCAGCGCTTTGAAAATGACCTCCGTCAGACGCAACTGCGTCTCCCAACCGCCAACCACAGGGAAGGGCTCAGTGGCGTTTACGACCGTCCCTTCAGGGGCGATCATACGTACGTTTCGGTAGAAGCCCGCGTTCACTGGAACATCGGGATCGATCAGGCATTTCAGTACGAAAGCAACGCCAGAGTGCGTCTGCGCGTAAGTGGAATTGACTGGCGCGGGCCGCTGTGCGTCAGTGCCAGTAAAGTCGAACAACATTCCGTCGTCATCCGCCACGATTTTCGCCTTGAGCTTCACTGGCTCGTCGGAGTAACCGTCGCTGTCCATCACTCCGTCGGCTTCAAACGAACCTTTGGGCAACTTTGCGAGTTCGGACCTCGTGCGTCGATCGGTGTAATCGATCAACTCGTCGATGTACCGCTCCACCGTTTCCTTGCCCATACGATCGAGCAGTGCCGTCAATCGACGAATGCCGGTGTTGTTGGATGCGATCTGCGCCCGAAAATCGCCTGCCGTCTCTCGTTTTGCGCGAACTTGCGCTAGCACCAGATCAAAAACGTCTCGATTGATCTCTCCACCGCTCACCAACTTCACACCGGGGATGATTATCCCCTCTTGAAAAATCTCCCGGAAAGCCCCTATGCTGGCCGGAGCACCGCCACCAACGTCGACGTGATGCGCAAGACTAGCGACGTATCCGACGGGCGAACCGTCGTAATAGACCGGCGATATCAAAGTGATGTCGTTGAGGTGCACCCCGCCCGTATACGGCATGTTCACCAATATCCCATCGCCCTCGTGCACGTTCTCAAGTCCATAGTTGGTCAACGCTCTCGGTATCGTCTCCACCAGGGATCCGAGGTGATTGGGCTGGGAGAATGACTGCGCTACCGTCCTTAACTTCAGATCGAAAATCGCGCATGAGAAATCATGCCGCGTCTTGATGTTGGTGGAATACGCGCTCCGACGCAACGCTGAAGCCATCTCCTCCGTCGCCTCGACCAAGGCGTTCCGGATCACTTCGAATCTGATTGGGTCTATGGGCGTTGTGGACTGCACGTGAGGAAGGGCAAATGGCGAGACGTTGGAAATGATAGCAACCAAAACCGTGCACGCAGCACCGACACGCGATAACGTAAGCGCAGAGATTGAATCGTCAAAGATCTACAGGGACATTCCCAATGAAATACGACTTTATCGTCATCGGTGCCGGATCCGCCGGCGCAATCGTAGCTACGCGACTCAGCGAAGACCCGAACGTTTCTGTCCTACTCCTTGAAGCCGGCCCAGACTACCCCACGATGGAAGATCTGCCCATGGAGATAAAACTTGGGTACGGCTTCGACCGCAACATCTGGGCTCGCGCATTCGGTAAAGACAGTAAACACAACTGGAACTACACGGCAAAATCGAACGATCTTTTCCCGGACATGATGGTTCCTCGCGGCAAACTGGTTGGAGGGTCTAGTTCCGTTAACGCACAGATCTTCTTGCGTGGCATGCCCGAGGACTATGACGATTGGGCATCTTGGGGCAACGACGAATGGTCTTTCCAAAAGTTGATGCCTTATTTCAGGCGAATCGAAACCGACAAAGACTTCTCAGACGACTATCACGGCACCGACGGCCCCATTGTGGCGCGTCGTTTCAAACGCGAAGAGTGGAACGCCGATCAAGACGCGTTCGTCGAAGCGTGCCAAATGCTCGGACATCCTTATTGCGAAGACGCGAATAACCCTGACACGACTGGTGTCGGGCCACCACCTTTCAACAACCCGAACGGCGTTCGTTGGAGCACCAATATCGGATACCTGTCGCAGTCTCGGCACCGCTTAAATCTGACGCTCCGCGGCGACTGCCATGTCCATAAGCTGCTCTTCGAAGGCAACAAGGCTATCGGAGCGTCGGTGGAATCGGGAGGTGAGTTATTCGAGGTCTATGCCGATCAAGTCGTGCTGTCAGCTGGTGCCATTGGCTCACCCCAGATCCTCATGCTTTCAGGGGTTGGGCCGGCAGATCACATCAACGAAATGGGGATTCCGTTGCTTCTCGACTCGCCGGGCGTCGGCCAGAACCTGCGTGACCATCCGCAAGTCTCCACTATTTTCCGGACTTATCCACATTTCCGGCAAGACCCGCTCGCATCGAAGATTCAGATCAACCTGAAGTTCACTTGCGAAGGATCGAAGTGGCGCAACGACATGTTCATTCATCCCTTGTCGTGCACAACGCAGGAAGGCGTTTACCTGATCTCGAACACACAGCCCATCGGGATATCGATGATCTCGGCGCTCTACTTGGCCGAGGCGGCGGGCGAAATCAAACTCCAGTCCACCGATCCGCATGTCCAACCGAATCTCGACTACAACCTCTTGGGCACGGACTTCGACAAGCAGCGGATGCGCGAGGCCGTTAGAAAGTGCATCGAAATCGGTGAGCAGTCGCCGTACGACGACATTATCGAGGAGTTGGTGGCGCCGACGCCGGAGGAAGCAGCCGATGACGAGTTACTCAACATTTACATGTTGAAATGTGTAGGAACGAGCCACCACGTTTCGGGAACCTGCAAGATGGGGCCGGATACTGACAACATGGCGGTCCTCGATCAATACGGGAACGTAAAAGGTCTGGAAAACATCAAGGTCGCAGATGCTTCCAACATGCCCGACTGCATACGTGCCAACACCAACGTAACTTCGATGGTCATTGGCGAACGCGTCGCCGATTTCATACTCGAAGGTAAGTGACCGAGCGAGAGGCTGCGGATCAACTACCGTCATTCCGGCGAGAGCCGGAAACCAAAATCGCCGAGTTGAGGAGAAGGCGCAGATTACGCGCGATGAATGCCGTTATTTGGTAGCTGCTTCGTCGCCATCGTCGTCCATGGTCAGACTCTCCATGAACTCCGAGAATGCGCTCAATTTTTCGCGCTGCTCAGGTGTGACGGGCGAAGCCGCTTCTTCGTACTGTGGTTCTCGGGCAGCGCTCCGGCGGGATTCCTCGGACTGTTCCCGGCCCTGTAGATCGTTGTTGACCTGCTCTAAAACCTCTTCAGAGATATAGATGGGAACACGAGCGCGCACCGCCAGGGCTATGGAGTCGGAAGGACGCGCGTCCAGCACTACGTCCTCTTCGCCAACCTTGACGTTTATGTCCGCGAAAAAAGTCGCTTTGTTCAACCCGCGTACGTAGATATACTGCACCTTCCCACCCAATTCGTTGATGGCTTTCAACAGCAGATCGTGCGTCATAGGGCGTGATGGTGCCGGCTCGCTAGAAGGCGCGACGATCGCAGACGCTTCGTTGGGGCCGATGATTATCGGGCATAAGCGGCGGTCTTCTTGGTCTTTGGGGCGCAGAATTATGCACCGCTCGGCAGATCCGTCACGTCCCACCCTGATTTGGTGAATTTCCACCTCCAGCATGACGGACTACTCCCTTGACTAAGCAACCATTAACCGGTAAGACGCTTAACAGATCGCGGACGCGTCGTCGCGGCCTGGGCGGCGTCACTTTTCATACTCTACTACGAATCCGCGGGCGCAATTCCGCCGGGCATCTGTCACTCTTCGCTTCCGACATGCTCACTCACCGATTTTCGCGACTTCATACGACGTTGAACTAATGGGCGTTCCAACATCACTCGTCGCCCGCATCCCGAACACAATAGTCCAATATCGGCGCCGATCCGGTAGACCTCCCAAGCGCTGGATCCGCAAGGGTGCGGTTTGCGCAAGGTGACTACATCGCCGACTTCAAAGGGCACTATGGGGCGGTCTTTGCGCGTCTGATTCATTGACCAGCGCGTATCCTGCCGATCTCGATCTCCTCACGCATCTGATACACCGCTCGTCGGGCGGCAACGTCGAAATTAGACTTCGATCGAGAAGCGTAAAGGATACCCCGCGATGAGTTGATCAGGATGTTGTGTCCGCCCCGCACGCGGGCTTCAGAAGCGTCTCCGCCTTGTGCACCGACTCCGGGTATGAGGAAAGGTGTGTTCGGATGAACGTCACGCAAGGAAGACAACTCCACAGGGTAAGTTGCACCTACTACCAACCCGACATTCTCTGGCGACAGTTCAACCGTGATACGGGCGACGCGGTCGTACAACAGTTCGCCACTCGAGCGATCAACGACGTCCTGAACTTCGATTGAACTCGGGTTCGACGTCCTGCACACCACAAAAACACCTTTACCGTCGTACCTCAAAAACGGTTCGATAGCTTCGGTCCCTTGATAAGCGTTCACTGTGCAGGCGTCGACGCCCCATACCTCAAATACGGCTTTGGCGTAGGCCTCTGCAGTGTTTCCCATATCGCCACGCTTAGCGTCCAGCACGACGAACGCGTCGGGGGCTACGCTTCGGATGTGTTCGATCGTCCGGTCCAACGCTCTGAGGCCCGGAATGCCCATCGCTTCATAAAATGCAATTTGGGGTTTATAGGCAGCGACCAAATCATGCGTGGCATCAATAATCGACCGATTGAATTCGAAGACATCGTCGATCGGCATCTTGCTTTGGTCCGGATCCAACCCAACACACACGCAACTGCCCGAACGCTCTAGGGCATCGGCAATCTTCATGCTCATGGTTGCAGTGCGAGTAATCGTCATTCCATATCCCGGCAAATTCGAAGCACGTGTCTCCTGAGATTATCTACCAGTTCAGCGGTGAGAGGTCCGATCCACTAACTCCAGGACGCTCCAATCCAACTCGGCAAGACATCGAATGGCTTTTCACCGCGCTTTTCGATGCGTATGGACCGCGCAATTGGTGGCCAACGGTCCACGGCGGAGCTTTCGAACTGGTCTTGGGCGCCATCCTCGTGCAAAACATTGCTTGGTCGAATACCGAACGGGCGTTGGTCAACCTCCATAACGCCGGAGTTTGGACGTTCCGAGCGATTTTGGACACTCCCGATGAACAGATGCACGATCTGATCCGTCCATCGGGTTACTACAAAGCGAAAACCCGGAAATTGAAGGAGTTCGCCACCTTCATCATCGAAAACTACGACGGCGATTTGGATCGTCTTTTTGCACTGCCGATCGACGAGATGCGAACTGAACTATCGTCCGTCTGGGGAATCGGCGAAGAGACTGCCGACGACATCATCGTCTACGGAGCGAAGAAGCCGTCCTTCGTGATCGACGCATACACCAAACGCTTGTTCTCAAGAATGGGATGGGAAATCGAGGGAAAAAGCTACGGCGCGTACCAAAAACTGTTTCATGACAATCTGCCGCACGACGAATACCTCTTCAACGAGTACCACGCTTTGATCGACCACCACGCGGCTCGAATCTGCAAGAAACAACCGCTGTGCGACAGGTGCGCACTCGCGGATCAATGCCCGGTGGGACTAGGCATCAGCCAGCCGCAATCGTGATGCTGCTCGTCTTGAAGATGACATAGACATCGGATCCGGGCTTGAGATCAAGGGCACCCACAGCGTCCGCTGTAAGCTCCACGACGAAATCTGCTCCGGCGTCGACGAATGCAAAAGCGGCGTAGTCGCCTATCTCGATGCGTTGGACGGTTCCGGGCAACACGTTGCGCGCGCTGATCGCCCCCGGGCGCGCCAAAGCCAAAACAATGTCCGATGCGCTGATCGACACCGTGACCTGATCGCCAGATCGATAACCGTCTGACCGCGCGACGATCTCGACGCCGCCGACAACTATTGCGCCAGGTCCGGTTACGGTGCCGACCAAGAGATTTTCGATGTCGTCACGGTCAATTCGGGTCAACGATGCCATGTCAGCGACTAAATCCACAACCGGTCCATACGACTTGACCCTGCCGCGCTCTAACGCCAGCGCATCCGGAGCGAGCGCCATAACTTCGGATAGCGAATGGGAGACGTAAATCATCGGAACACCGTACCGCTCATGAACCCGTTTCAGATACGTAACGACTTCGTTGCGCAAACGTATGTCTAGCGATGCCACTGGCTCGTCAAGCAGCAACAACCGCGGCGAAGTGGCAACGCCTCTTGCTAGCGCCACTCTTTGTCTTTCGCCCCCTGACAGCGTCGATGGGTAACGATCCAACATTCCGTCGATGCCGAGAAACTCGCACAGTTCACGCGGATCGATGACGCGTCGGTCGGTCGGTGTGAGTCGATAGCCGTACTCGACGTTGTCCCGCACATTCATGTGTGGAAACAGCATCCCATCTTGGAAAACCATCACGGAACGCATGGATTGCGGAGCAAGCCGAACGCTTTCATCGGATGAGAACAAAGTCTCGCCATCCAACCTCATGTGACCAGAATCCGGCGTCTTCATTCCTGCAAGACACTCGAGCAACGTCGATTTGCCGGCTCCCGACGGCCCGAATATCGCGGTAATGCCGTCCGGAAATTGACCGGCGACATCGAGTTCGAATTCGCCTTGGCTTAATTTGAACTCGAAGTCTAAGAAAACTCCGCCGTCAGTCATCGGCTACGCTCCCCGCGTTCCGAAGCTTCCGATGTCTCGAAACGAGGCGATTGTGGACAGCCAATGCGATCCCACCGATGACGATGGACACCGCTGCCAATTGCCAAGCTTCCGAAAAATCCCCCGCGGAAATCCGCGAAAAGATCGCGCTCGGCAACCCCTGAGTGCTACCAGGTATATTCCCGGCAAACACAATAGTCGCCCCAAATTCGGCGAATGATCGAACAAACCCGAGCAGCAAACCGGCAGCGATACCACGGCGTGCCAAAGGCAACGACACCGTCCAAACCGCTCGGATCCAACTCGCTCCCAAATTGCGTGCCACGAACACGAGACGAGGATCCACTTCCGCGAGGCCAGCTACGAATGCTCGTACGACAAGCGGGAATGAAACGATCGCCGACGCGATCGACATCGCGAACCAAGTGAACGCTAACCCGCTGGTCAACGATCCCAATGGACCCATGGCACCGAATAGCCACAACAGCATGAAGCCCACCGCGACTGGGGGAAGCGCCAACGGCATCGAAACCAGCAAGTCCACTGCGAAAGCGAGCCGCCCGCGGCTGCGAACCAAGTAACCCGCAACTAGCAGAGCCGGCACGAGCATCAGCATCGTAGCGACCAATGCGGTTCGTACCGACAGCAGCGTTACTTCAAGCATTGGCTTACCCGCGCATTCGATTCAACGAACGAACCCATAACTCTCAATGATCGAGGTCGCTTGCGGCGATGCTAAAAACTCCAAGAATCGATCAGCGCGTGGGTCGTCCGTCAATATCGACGCGTAATACCTAGGCTTCGTCGTTTCAGTTGGACTTTCGATCACGAAGGTTATCTCTATATTCTCAGCCGATATGGCGTCGGTTTCGTACACCAATGCGTATCCGACGTTGCCAGTCATCACTGCTGCCAGCGCAGCCCGAACATCTAACGTCGGAATTATCTGATCTTGTAAACCATCCCATATTCCGCTCTCTGTTAGTGCCGCTTCGAAATACTCGCCCGCGGGTGCTGTCGAAGGATCTGGCATTGCGATCCTGCCGGCGTCAACAAGGTCAGCCAGATCCGTGAGACCAGAATTGGATCCGGCTGGCTCGACTAATACGAGGCGGTTCGTGAATGTGGGCACCGCTTCGCCTGTCTTCAACGCGCCATGTTCGATCAATTGCTCGATCGGTGTACTGCCCGCAACGATCACCGCGTCGGCGCGAGCACCCGCCGTGATTTGGTTGGCAAGCAGGTTAGAGCCGCCAAAACTGAACCGGATTGTTTCACCAGTTTCTGCCTCGTACTGCCTTTCAACGTCTTCCATCACATCCACAAGAGAAGCCGCCGCAAATACCAGAGGCGGTTCTTCGGCATCGGCACACGCCACGAACGCTATCGCGCCTGAAACCATCAATGCCGTTGCTGCAATCAGCCTCCTTCCCTTCACAGATTAAGTTTCCCTGCTAGAATCTGAGTTGGCCCATACCAAGGCTAACCTCACCCCAAAAAACACGTAGTCACGTTGAGGTTGCTATGTCTAGTCCGCAAGGCGAACACCAATCCGACGAATACACGTTCGACGAGTTTTCGACGCAACCGTTCTATCGCAAAGTCAATTCGCGCTTGGTCGACATGTCAGGCGTATTCAATCAACATAAGATTATCGACCTCGGATGCGGCACGGGCGGCATTACTAAGTTGATTCTCGACCGTTTGACCGGCACCAAAGAAACCGTTATCTACGCCGTCGACCATTCCGCGACAGCACTCAAATCCGCAGTCGAAGAACTCGGCGATCGCAAAGAAGCCGCAATCCGGTTCGTTCACTCGGAAGTCCAAAACCTTACGTCGTCGGTCAATGAACAGGTTGACGCGGTGATCTACTGCAACTCGATCCACTACGTCAACGACAAACTCGAGTTGCTGAAGCAGATCCGGGAACGACTCAAGCCGGGCGGCATACTCGCGTTCAACACCTCATTCTTTGAAGGCTCGCACCCGCCGGAGTCCCACGATTTTTACCGACGCTGGATGATGCGATCGCTACGCACGTTGCGCAGAGACCACGGACTGTCGCCGGACAAGAACGCAAACAAGACTGGCGCACGGCAGCAACTCACTGCTGAGGAATACGAAGCCCTTTTAAAGGAAGCTGGATTCGAGATCGTGAAACTCGAAAACACTAGGGTTCAAGTGCCGGAATCCGGTTTTCACCACATCAGCGGATTCAAAGACTGGATCGAGGGTGTCATGCCGGGCGTTCCATTGGGCAAGGGTCGTGACTCGTTGCAGAAGTCCCTCAAACAGGTCTTCAAGGAAATGGATCTTGAGACCGTCCCAAGAATCTGGTTGGGCGTCACCGCAACGCGGGCGAAGTAATACCCAACTTTGAAACCCGCGCCGACCGCTCCGCGGTCGACCTATCCGTTCACGTACTCGCTCAGCGTCATCACGTTTAACCCGCCGTTCGCTTCACCGGTTGTCTGAGGCGCATACACCGCCTCGACGGCGCACCTCGCGGTGTCGATCGATGTGAAACAGGGGATCCTGCGTTCAACGGCGGCGCGGCGAATGTAAAACCCGTCCTGCTCCGCGTCTCGACCTCCGGTCGGGACGTTTACTACAGCTTGGACCGTACCGTCGTTGATAACCGTCACCACATTGGAACCCTCGGCCGCCAAAAGCCGCTCAACCTCTGTCACCTCGTAACCCAGGCTTCTCACAAACCTAGCCGTCCCTGACGTGGCGTATATCGCATGTCCATTGTCGCCAAGCAAACGCACCAACCGCTCGGCATCGGATTTAGCAGAATCCGCAATGCTCAGCAGCACACTGTCACCCCGGTCTATGGAGTGGAACGACGCGATGAGCGCCTTAGTCACAGCTGGCACGTACGATCGGTCGATCCCCATTACCTCGCCGGTTGATTTCATCTCCGGTCCGAGGAATGTGTCCACGCTCGTCAACTTCGACATCGAGAAAACCGGCGCTTTAACAGCCACTAAATCGCGTTTCGGCATCAATCCGGTGCCCCATTCGAGATCACGAAGGTTTTTGCCCAGCATCACCTGCGTCGCGATCCGGATCATCGGGATTCCAGTCACTTTCGATATGAATGGGATTGTCCTCGACGACCTCGGATTCACCTCGATGATGTAAGTCTCACTTTCGTTGACCTCCGGCCCCGTTCGACCCGGATCGGCGGCATTGCTGCGGTAGGTTCCTCCGCCGGTTATAACGTATTGGATGTTCATCAAACCGCGTACGTTCAACATCCGTCCAATCCGACGCGTGTATTCGACAATCGTTTCAACCTCGTCGCCCGTCAACCAAATGGCGGGGTAGACCGCGAACGAATCGCCCGAATGCACTCCCGCGCGTTCGATGTGTTGCATCACTCCGGGTATCAAGACATCTTCACCGTCACAGACAGCGTCGACTTCTACCTCGATGCCTTGGAAATATTGATCGATCAGAATGGTTTGGCCCGGCACTGCCCGAAGCGCCCGATCGAAATAGCGTTCCAAATCCTTGGGCCCGTCCACAATCTCCATTGCGCGTCCGCCTAACACGTAACTCGGACGCACAAGCAACGGATAGCCCAAATTCTCCGCCAGCGCTAATGCGGTCCCTGTGTCCGTCGCAGTCCCTCCGGGCGGCAACGGCAGACCGTTCGATGCCGCCATCAGTTCGAAACGACCTCGATCGGTGGCATTGTCGATTACTTCCGGATCCGAACCTAAGACCAAGTCCTGCAATCCGGCGGCGTTCAGCGACTGCGAGAGGTTGATCGCGGTCTGTCCTCCAAATTGGACAACGATGTTTGGAGGAACAGCACCGTTAGTAACGGTGGCCCCAACGCCCATCTCGTTGTCGATGATGTCACGCACGCTCTCGTCGTCAAGAGGTTCGAAATAAAGGCGATCAGACGTGTCGAAATCGGTGGATACTGTCTCCGGATTGGAGTTGATCATGACTGCGCGGATGCCTTCGCTTTGGAGCGCCCACGCCGCATGCACCGAGCAGTAGTCGAATTCGATCCCCTGTCCGATCCTGATCGGCCCAGAACCGATCACGACCGCGGAGTCGACCCCAATCGGTTCGGCTTCGTTCTCTTCCTCGTATGTGCTGTAGAAGTATGGTGTGGAGGCCTCGAATTCCCCTGCGCAAGTGTCGACCATCTTGTAGACCGGTACGATGCCGAGCTCTCTCCGCATCTCCCGCACACGTTCTGCGAGACCGGTGTCGGAAAACTCAGCGATATCTTCGTCGCTGAGGCCCACACGTTTGGCATCGCGCAATAGCTCGGCGTTGAGATACTCGGATTCTCCCAGCCTTCGTTCCATGTCGACGATGCGGGCCAAAACGCGGGTGAACCATAGGTCGATACCCGTGCTAAGGGTCAAATCTTCCGGAGTCGTACCGGTGCGGAGTTTAAACGCAAGTTTCCACAATCGAAGGTCGTCTCCCGCAAGCTGAGCGTCTGACAACCCGGCGGTGCGCCATTCGGGATCCTCCCAACGCAGTGATCGTTTGCCATCCTCCAGTGACCTGACCGCCTTCATGAGGGCGGCCTCGAAGCTACGATCTATCGCCATCACCTCGCCAGTAGCCTTCATCTGAGTGCCGAGCGATCTGTCACCGCTGCCGAATTTGTCGAATGGCCATCGTGGGATTTTTGCCACACAGTAGTCAAGTGCGGGTTCAAATGCTGCCCGCGTCTTGCCCGTCACGACGTTGCTAATCTCATCTAGGCGTAGGCCGAGAGCGACTTTCGCCGCGACACGGGCGATCGGATACCCGGTGGCTTTGCTCGCCAGAGCTGACGAGCGTGAAACCCTAGGGTTGACCTCGATAACGTAATACATTGGACCATCGTCGTCGTATCGAGACCCCTCGCCCAACTGCTCGCCGACTTCCCTACCCGGACGATACGCAAATTGGACGTTGCACCCGCCTTCGATCTTCAATCCATCGATGATGTGTAGCGCTGCGGTGCGCAGACGTTGATAGTCCTTGTCCGTCAGCGTCTGGCTTGGCGCAACGACGATGGAGTCGCCCGTGTGGACACCCATCGGGTCGAAATTCTCCATGTTGCACACGGTGATGACATTACCGGCGCTGTCGCGCATCACCTCATATTCGATCTCCTTCCAACCCAACAGGGATTTTTCGATGAGTACCTGGCCGACGAGTGATGCTGCCAGACCGGAATCGACGATCTCATGTAGTTCTTCGACGTTGTTCGCGACACCGCCTCCGGTCCCACCGAGCGTGTACGCAGGGCGGACCACTATCGGGTACTCGATCTCGTCAGCGGCTTTCTCTGCATCCTCGATCGTGGTTACAGCGATGCCGTAGGAGATCGGTTCTCCGATCTCTTCCATGAACGTCGCGAAAAGTTCGCGGTCCTCGGCCTTTCGGATGCTTTCAGTCTTCGTACCCATCACCACGACATCCTGCAACGCCCCCGCTTCTTCCAACTCCACAGTGAGGTTAAGACCGGTCTGACCTCCGAGCGTGCCGAGGATGCCGTCGGGCTTCTCGCGCTCGATGATCCTTTGGATAACTGGCACGGTGAGAGGTTCGATATAGACCCGATCCGCCACGTCCTCGTCGGTCATGATCGTGGCCGGGTTCGAATTGACCAAGACCACCTCCACGCCCTCTTCCCGGAGCGATTTGCAGGCCTGCGTGCCGGCGTAGTCGAACTCTGCGGCTTGACCGATGACGATCGGGCCTGACCCGATTACCAGCACCTTCTTGAGCGATTGATTTTTCGGCATATCGGCTTGCTAATCGGCGCTGGTTCGCTGTTTCACGGTCGCAATGAACTCGTCGAAAATCATCTCGCTGTCGTGGGGCCCAGGCGACGCCTCTGAATGGAACTGAATCGTCATCACGTCCCGCGACTCGTCAACCAGCCCCTCAACGGTGTTGTCGTTCAAATTGACGTGGGTCACCTTGACGCCCGGGCGGCGAGGTAGCTTGTCAGGGTCGACGGCGTACCCGTGGTTGTGGGCGGTCACGTAAACCCGCCCAGATCTGACGTCTTGGACGGGTTGATTGCCGCCGCGATGCCCGAAATGAAGCATAAAAGTATCGGCGCCTAATGCGCGGGCCACAAGTTGATGGCCCAGACAGATACCCAATGTCGGGATAGCTCGAGAACCGTCGCCAGATAGGTCCGACAGATCCCGGATGGTTTCTACAGGGCCGTCAAGGACGGCGGGATCGCCGGGACCGGGCGAGAGCACGATGCCATCGGGTTCGAACGCTCGGACTTCAGGTCCAGTAACATCGCACGGAAAGACTTTCACTTGGCAATTCCGAGCCATCATGCTGCGAAGAATGTTCCATTTGACGCCGAAATCGATCACTGCGATACGCAGTGGGCGGTCAGCGTGAACCGGTGGTCGCGCAACGCCAGCCCTGTGCGATCGGACGATCAACTCGTCAGCGGGGCGCGTACCGTCAGTACCGTCGCCGTGCCATTCGAATTCTTCCTTGGTCGCAACCTCTTCAACCCAATCCTGATCGCCATACCATTGGGCAGACTCCAATGCAGCATTCGCCGATTCGACATCGTCTCCTTGCACAATCGCCCCCATCATCACGCCTGTCGAACGGATGCGACGCGTTATCGCGCGGGTGTCAACCCCTGAGACTCCAGGTATGCCGTTGGTTTCGAGGTACTCATGGATCGTCATCTCCGCATATGGGTGCGACGGAGCATCGCAGTCATCCCGCACCACGAAACCTTTGACTTGGATTCGACGGGACTCTGCGTCCTTGAGATTGATGCCATAGTTACCGATCAGCGGATACGTCGGGACAAGAATCTGGCCACCGTAAGATGGATCGGTGAGCATCTCTTCGTACCCTGTCATTGAGGTGTTGAAGACGACCAAACCGACATCGTCAACATGCGCACCGAGTCTGCGGCCTTGAAACATGGAGCCATCGCTGAGCGCGAGCAACGTTGGCCCTCGAATTTCGTTAGTCACCATTCCCCCCGTCCATGTCGGCTGCCCAAACCCGCTCACCACCAACGAAGGTCGCAACAACCCTAACGCTAGCATCGGCGTTCAACAGCGGTGTATTGCGGCTCTTCGATCCCAGCGTCGAACTGTCGACACGCCATTTGGCGCCGGCATCGATGACGATTACGTCGGCCTTGCTACCGGGTTTCAACGTACCGATTCCAGCATCACCCAATATCGAAGCAGGTGCCATCGTCAATCGTTCGATGGCCAATTTGAGATCGATCTCAGCTAGATCAACGACGAGAGACAAAGCTGTTTCTAACCCGATGATGCCATTTGCAGCTTCCGTGAACGTGCAAATTTTGTCCGTGTCGGCATGTGGGGCATGGTCCGTGCCAATAGCGTCGATGGTTCCATCTGACAACCCTTCAATCAGCGCTACGCGGTCAGCCTCCGTCCGCAACGGAGGCGCCATCTTGGTATTGGTGTCGTAGGCCTCTGACGAGAGGACCGCGGGAACCTCGCCGTTTTCGCCATAAACCCAGTTTTCGGTTAGTGCCAAGTGATGTGGCGTCACCTCGGCGGTAACGTTCATCGATTCCGATTTTGCGCGCCTGATTATCGCTACTGCCTCGGCAGTTGAAACGTGCGGAATATGCACTCGACCATTCGTGAGGCGAGCCAGTTCGATGTCCCTTGCGATCATTACCGACTCTGCGCTGTTGGGAATGCCACGCAGTCCCAAGCGCGTCGCTACATCGCCTTCGTTCATGTCCCACTCAGAAACCAATCCGCGGTCTTCCGCGTGGTTAATGATCGGCAAGTCCAAATCCGTTGAGTACGCCAGCGCTTGCCTCATCAGATGGGCAGACATTACTGGATCGCCATCGTCGGAGAAGCCAACGACACCCGCGTCGGCCAATTCGTGCATCGGTGCCATTTCGTCACCACGACGACCTTTGGTAATCGCACCGATCGGGCGCACACGAACCAACGCCTCGGCTTCGCACCTTCGAATCAATTCTTTGACCACCGATTCGTTGTCCTGCGCCGGATACGTGTTCGGCATCGCGCAGATTGTCGTGAAACCACCCCGTGCCGCAGCTTCGGAAGCTGTGAGCGGATCTTCCTTCCACTCCTGACCTGGTGTTCGCAAGTGCGTGTGAAGATCAATCAAACCCGGGCACACCACCATCCCTGACGCATCGAATACATGCCAACCGTCGGATGGTTGCGTTTGATTTAGGGGTTCGATTGAGACTACGACACCTCCGATCATCACCACATCGGCGATTGAGTCGAATCCTTGCGACGGGTCGATGACGCGACCGTTTCGGATGACCAATGGCTGCGAATTCTGTTTCACGCCTCGTATCTCGTGTTCGCGCAGTAAGTCTCTAAGACAGACATCCTCATGGCGACGCCGTTCTCAACCTGGGATTCCACAAGGCTCATCGAACCGTGCGCTATGTCCGAGCTGATTTCCAAGCCTTCGTTCATCGGGCCCGGGTGCATAACGGGAGCCCCCGGGCTCGCCAGCGCCAACCTCTGCGCGTTTAACCCCCACACCCGCGAGTACTCGTTCACATCGGGTAGCAACCCGGCAGATTGACGCTCGAGTTGCAAACGAAGGCACATGATGGCGTCTGCGTCGCGAACCGCATCCTCCACCGAATTGTGGACCGTGACCTCGGTTCCTTCGACGCCCAATGAATGTGTTCCAGTTGTCCAGCCATTTGGTAGGAGCGTCGCAGGCGCTGCGATGGAAATTTCCACGCCCATCTTACAGAAAGCAATGATGTTGGATCGCGCCACTCTCGAGTACAGAATGTCGCCGATCAAGGCAAGCTTCGCGCCTTCTAAACTGCCGATCTGTTCCTGTAACGTCATCACGTCCAATAAGGCTTGCGTCGGATGCCCATGCGCACCGTCGCCGGCGTTGATGACAACAGCGTTCGTGTGACGAGATACGAAGTGGGGAGCCCCGGAATGCGGATGACGCATCACCAAAGCGCCGACGCCCATCGCGTCGAGCGTCAGAACGGTGTTCAATAGCGATTCGCCCTTGTTGACGCTGCTTGTAGATGCTGAGATGTTGATTACGTCTGCGCCAAGCGCTTTACCGGCGTGCTCGAATGACACACGCGTGCGGGTACTGTTCTCGAAAAACAGCGTGTAAATCGATCCCCCGCGCAGAATGTCTGATTTGTACGGCCCCGTCGCCCGCAGTTCTCGGTACTCACGAGCTGGATCTATAAGATCTTGGATTTGGCCTCTCGACAGCGAATCGACATCGAGCAGATGTTTCGAGAATATCCCGGAGCGATTCATGCCCTGTCTTGTTTCTCTTGCCAATGTAGTCGTCACTCGCCATCACCTCGTCCAGATGCTCCCGCACCGACGCGCGAAATCGCCACACGATCCTCGCCGTCGACCTCGCGCAGACGTACGTCAACGCGCTCCGAACGGGAAGTTGGCACGTTTCGACCGACGAAATCCGCGTTGATCGGCAATTCACGATGACCACGGTTAATCAGCACAGCGAGTTGCACATACGCCGGTCTCCCAGATTGCATCAATGCGTCGAGAGCGGCTCGAGCCGTCCTGCCAGTGTGGAAAACGTCGTCCACCACAACTACCTGCATACCGGTGACATTTACGTCATCCATACCGTTTGACGGTTTCGCTCCATTCGAACCGTTTACATGACGGCGATGAGCATCGTCTCGGAAGTTCGAAGGATCTAGGACGGCGGTGTCTGGTCGGACGCCCTCGAACTGTTCGATTAATTCCGCAAGGCGATGAGAAAGATGTTTACCCCGCGTCGGAATACCTGCGATTAGAAGGTTATCGGCACCGTGGTTGCGCTCGATGATTTCGTGCGCCATGCGGGCCAAGGCTCGGCGCATTTCAGCGCCCGTCATCAGGTTACGTTCGGAGTTAGAGTCGCTTGCGGACATTCAGGCGGATCGTTGCCCATCGTTCGCTGATCCTTCAAAAAAATCGCCCTTGCCGGAGACCGACGAGGGCGTTTCGCGTGGTGTGGGTTGTCCGCGTGGCCTAAACCGTAACGTCAACCGACTATCTGTCTGTCCGCACCTTGCCAGCCACACTGGACTGATTTAAAGGCATCTGCTGTTTGGAACGGGACTTTGGTGGGGTGTAAGCTCCCTGGAGGATTGAAGTATCGCTCTAGGAATTGATGCTAACACGCAAACCGCGCCGGACTAAATCCGCCGTATCGTGAACCGCTTTTGCTTTGACCGGTCGCAACTTCCGCCGCCAATTTCCCAATTGCTGGACCCAATTCGATGCCAATAGGACCGCCGCCGGTCGCGACCACCAAACCTTCAATCCCTTGCACCGCACCCACGATCGGCAACCCGTCAGGCGTCACCGGACGCAAACATGCAGTCTGCTGAGCCACACGTCGATCCGCTAGGAACGGAAGAACGCGCTCGGCCGAACGGCCGATCTCCGCTCTTCCTTCGTCCGAAATCGCCTCGTCGAAACCCGCGTCTGAGTGAGTGGCTCCTACGTGCAGTAAACCGTCTGGTTTCGAAGACGCATAATCTGCGCCCCACCATAATGAGACGGGCACAGGCGGTTCATCGCCCAAGTCGTAACGAAGGATCTCGCCTTTCAACGGCATCACAGGCAGTTCGATATGCGAAGTCGATTCGCCCGTCAACAGTAACGTCCTGCACCATGGACCAGCCGCCAGTACCACCGTCCCACCGGAAATCTCCCCCTCATCAGTCGTGACTCCATTGACCGCACCGTTGGCTGCCTCGATCGTTAGAACCTCGGCCTTTATCAATTCAGCGCCGCGTTGTGCGGCGGCTGCCCACAACTCTTGCGTTAGGCCGCCCGGCGACACCTCGGTCATTCCACCGAGGTAGAGCGCACCTATGACATCAGTCGAAACGCGTGCTTCGATATGGCTCAATTCGCCGTACGCTAACCAGCGAACATCCTGACGATCGGCGGGCCATTCATCGCGCAAGAACGAAGCCGCGCCCGTTGGTTTCAGTTGTGCGACCTCCCCCTCGTCGAATGCCAAGATCAAACCCGCTTTTCCTTGGAAGTGGTAGTCCGAGCCAGTCAACTCAGGGAGCGCCTGCGCTAGATCGTGATGCAGATCGATCGATTCTGCGCGGAACCACTCGATCGGAGGACTCCCGTTGGGTGGCTGGAAACGCGTGTAAAGCGATCCGAATGCGAACCCGGAAGCGTGCGCCGCGAGCGAGTCTTTCTCGATTAGCGCTACGCTATGGCCTTGAGAAGATAGAAAGTAGGCGGCCGCGCATCCGCTGATTCCGCCACCTATAACTATCGCGTCATAGCTCATGGGATCAGATTGTCAAAAAACCGAGCCATGGTTTTACTCTAACGCCAACGCATCGTCGCGTACACCTCATCCGTCTGCCTACGCCGTCGGCGGGCGACTCCAGAATTCTGCGCGGCAATCGCGACGCGGTGCGCTACATTGCGCGCCACATTTCGGTCGAAAACGCTTGGGATGATGAAGTCTGGATCGAGGTGCTCGTCCGGAATCACTTCGGCGATGGCTTGGGCCGCGGCGATCTTCATATCTTCTGTGATGTCAGTAGCACGGACATCGAGGACACCCCGGAATAGCCCAGGGAAGCAAAGCGAATTGTTGATTTGATTCGGATAGTCAGTCCGACCTGTAGCCATGATCCGCACGTTCGCGGGAATCTGCTCGGGCATGATTTCAGGATTCGGGTTCGATAGCGCGAACACGATGGCATCGCCGGACATGCTCGCGACTTGCTCAGCGTCGAGCAGATCGGGTCCCGCAAGTCCGAGCACGAAGTCAGCACCTTTGATGCACTCGGTCAAGCTCCCGTTGACGTTGTTGGGGTTCGTATTGTCGGCAAACCATTGCTTCATCACGTTGTCGTCGTAATCCCGGTCGCGCGACAGAGCACCCTGACGGTCAAAACCTACGATGTCCTTGACCCCGTACGACAGTAGTATCTTGGTGCACGCAGTCCCTGAGGCTCCCGCGCCTAAAACAACCGTCTTCAACGAATCCGGGGATTTGCCGACGATCTTCAACGCATTTATCAAACCAGCCAACACCACCACCGCCGTCCCGTGCTGATCGTCGTGGAAAATCGGGATGTCAAGTCGCTCTTTCAGCTGATCTTCGATTTGGAAGCAACGAGGCGCACTGATGTCTTCCAGATTGATGCCACCGAAACCCGGTGCCAAAGCGGTGACAATTGAGACGATCTCGTCAGGATCGTTAGTGTCGAGGCAAATCGGCCAAGCGTCTACACGGCCGAACTCCTTGAACAGCAACGCCTTACCTTCCATCACAGGCAACGCAGCCGCGGCGCCTATGTCGCCGAGGCCGAGTACCGCTGAGCCGTCGGTTACTACCGCCACCGTGTGGCCTTTGCCCGTCAGCGCCCAAACGGCTTCCGGATCTTCATGTATCGCCATGCAAACGCGACCGACTCCCGGTGTGTAAGCCTTCGACATGTCGTCCCGAGTATTGACCGGAACCGTCGAGCGCATCTCGATCTTGCCACCCACGTGCATGAGGAAAGTGGCGTCGGAAACGCTGTTGACCGACACTTCGTCAATCGCCTCGATCGCGTCGATCACGCTTCGAGAGTGGTCCTCACCTGAGGTGTTGACCGTGAAATCGCGGATCATCCGTCCGCCATTTGTGGAGACTACGTCGATCGCTGCTGCATCGCCACCGCACTTGCCGATCGCTGACGTGATCAATCCCAACATGCCAGGTCGGTTAGGGTACTCGGCTCGAATGGTGATGCTGTATGCAACTCCAGGTGTCGGTCCTGCCATTTCGGTCTCCCAGATCAACGATGTCAGGCGAAGGGCGATTCCGACGTGAACAAACCACGCGATGTTCAGCATTGAAATCGTGAAATCATAGTATCACCAGCGCCTCTTACCGTTGGTACAAGCAGTTCAGGACAAACCTTGTTGTAACCTTTTTGACGCAGAAGACTGAATCCGAGAGACGCAATGACACAGCAACAATCGACGCAAAAACCCACGATAAGAGGTCGGTTCACCACCTGCGAAATCACCCGACGAGAAGACCTCACCGAAGACCTCTGGAAAATCTGGCTGAAACCCGCACAACCGTTCACATTCAAACCCGGCCAGTACTGCACGATTGGTGCGGAGGGCATCGAACGACCCTATTCGATTGTGTCGTCGCCCGACGAACCCGAGATTGAACTCTTCATCGAACTCGTACCGCCACCTGATGGGAACTTGACGCCGGTGCTGTTCGATCTGTCGGTCGGAACTGAGTTGACTTTGCGACCTCGGGCGAAAGGAATCTTCGTCTTCAAGCCTGAATTCAAAAACCACGTCATGGTTGGCACCGTAACGGGCGTCGCACCTTACGTATCGATTCTCAGGAAATTCTTGAACGACCCCGAATGGAACTCTGACGCATCTGTGCCCCGAAACCAGTACCGCTTCTACGTGCTCGAAGGTGCCAGTTATTTGGACGAGTTCGGTTACGACGACGAATTGTCGGCACTCGCCAGCGAACACGCGAACATCGAGTTCTTCCCTTCAGTCAGCCGCCCAGACGAAAACCGCAACGACAAGTGGACGGGCCCTAAAGGTCGAATCAATATGTTGGTCGAGGACTTTGTTAGGGAACGCGATCTCGATCCAGCGGAAACCGTCATCTATGCCTGCGGCCATCCCGGAATGATTGAAGATGTCAAAGAGCGGTATGTCGACACCGACTACCACTTCGAGGAAGAACGATTCTGGAAAGACGACGAGTAGATCATCCGACGAGCACGGCGGTTATACCATCGATTGGTGCGGTATATGACCCGACCCAAGCGCAGATATCGGGCGACCAACACCTACGCCGACTTTGAGAGGAACAGCAATATGGCAGAGAAAATCGGTTTCATCGGTCTCGGAATCATGGGCAAACCCATGGCGAAGAATCTCATCGCCGCAGGTTTCGATGTAACCGTTTACGACATCTTCCCGGACCCGATCGACGAGCTGGTTGAAGCTGGCGCAACCGGTGCCGGTTCATGCGCCGAAGTGGCGAACTCAACCGATGTCGTGATCACGATGGTCCAAGACGGTCCCCAAGCCAAACAGGCGATTCTCGGCGATGGCGGGGTTGCAGACGGTGCATCGGAAGGCGACTTGGTGGTCGACATGTCATCGATCGCGCCCGGCGTTTCACAAGAGATCGGAGCTGGACTCGCCGAAAAGAACATCAACTTCCTCGATGCTCCCGTTTCCGGTGGCGAACCTTTCGCAATCTCCGGCGACCTCGCGATCATGGTCGGAGGAGGCGCAAGCGATTTCGAACGCGCCAAACCGCTATTCGACGTGCTGGGTAAATCCTCTGTGCTGTGCGGAGCCCACGGTGCTGGCAATGTCACCAAACTCGCAAACCAGATCGTCGTCGGCGCCAACATACACGGTCTCGCCGAAGCGCTTGTACTCGCTACCGCCGCCGGCGTAAACCCGCAGACGGTCTTCGAAGCGATCCAAGGCGGCCTTGCCGGATCAAACGTCATGAACGCCAAAGCTCCAATGATGATCAGCCGTAACTTCGACCCCGGCTTCCGCATCGAGCTCCATTACAAAGACATCAACAACGCCATGGAGACCGCGCGGGCTCTCAACTTGCCGCTCCAAGTGACAGCGAATCTGCAGCAGGTCTTAACCGCGTTGGTCGTCGGGGGTGACGGCAGAAACGACCACTCAGGGATCCTTCGATACGTCGAGCAGCTAGCCGGCGTCGAAGTTAAGGAACTTTAGGTCAAAGAGATGAACGGGCGGCGTTAGGCTTCAGGCCTATTCGTCGCCTGACATCACTTTCGGCCTTCTTCCTCTTCCCACCCACGCGATAGATCTTGCAGGAACTCCTCCACCTCGGGCAGTAGTTCGACCTCGTCCTCGCTCGGCTCAGCCTCTTCAGCGTCGTACTCGAGCTCCAACCTCGCTACCAGCTGAGCAAGTCTCGGGTTGTCTGAACTTGAAATCTGAACCTGCGAGTACTGCGTCTCGCCCATCCGTATCTCCGGCATCTGATCCATCGGCAAACCGTACAGTTCGGCGAGCACTGAGAGTATCCGCGCCGAACCTACGTAGTCGTTATCGAGCTTGAGATAGAGCGGCAAGTGCACGATCATCGACAGCGTCTCCAAGTCGAGTTGCGTTCGTGCTAGCTCAGTTAGTTGGGACACCATCGAAGTCGGTCCTTCGTAACGACTCGTGCCCAAACGAACGCCAGTATTGAATTGACCCGGTGGTTCCCAGCCACGCGCTGAACCTGTGACTTTCAACGGTCTAGTGTGGGGCACAGAGTCGTACATCGAACCGACCAGTACATACCGCTCGACGTTGAACGTTTGCAAAACCTCGAGAACCGAATCGTTGAAATCCTCCGCCCAAGCATGTGGCTCCAAAAGCTTCATGATGAGAAGATCTCGCCCGCCCGGTACACGCGCTGCTGTGATCTCGGTGTTCGGGATCCGGAAAGTGCGTTCCCCGCGCTTCATCCTGATGCGTGGACGATACCGAGTGTGATCGTAGAACTTGCCGGGGCGACCCAACTGGCCAACTTTCTTCGCACCGTACATCCGTCCCAACCGATTCACGGCGATGCGACCAACGTTGCCAACATTGATCCAAGGCCGGAGCGTGACGATGCAGTGCGGCGAATCGAACGCCGACGGATCGACGTCTAACTGGAAGTCACCTATCTTCAATGGATCGCTCTAACATTTCTTGATCAAGAGAGCAGCAACCCACGCCTCGCAACGGTTTGATAGCGAATGCGAAACATCCAAGTTGCGACGATCTAAGGATAATCCAATCTCACATTTGGTGCTCTGTATCATTGCGATAGGCGGATTCCGGGCGATTTCGAACCCGAAACCACGCCTCTCCTGAAACGAAATTTCCCGAAGCGCGGAGGTTAATCAACCCAATGCCATTCAAGATGGTGTTCCTGCCACCAAACTCCCGATCCAATCTCGAATTCGTCGCGAGACTCCAGGATTCGATACCTGACGCCAACCTAGTCGCCGCGGAGAACGAAGACGAAGCTGTTGCCCAACTGGCAGATGCCGACGCCGCGTTCGGCACAATGAACCGTCGCCTCGTCGCTGCTGCTCCTAATCTCCGATGGTTGCAAGCGCCTGCAGCCGCGCCACCAGCTGGATACTACTTCGACGAGTTGATCGCTCACCCTACTCAAGTCACCAACTTCCGTGAAATCTACAACGATCACATCTCTGTACACATCGTCTCGATGATGCTTTCGTTCGTCAAGCACCTCAACATCTACCGTGACCACCAGCGCGAACGGAACTGGCAACCCCTCGTCGGCGAACAATACAACAACATCTTCCTGCCCGAATCGACTGTCGTGATAGTCGGAGTCGGCGGCATCGGCAGCGAGACGGCCAGACTCTGCAAGGCACTCGGTTGCAAAGTGATCGGCATTGACGCACGTTGGGAAGCACCAGGATCTCGCGAACACGTCGATGAGATGCGCGAACCGTCGGAGTTGGATGAAGCTCTGCCGCAGGGCGACTTCGTCGTTCTCACAATCCCTCACACTCCCCAAACCGAAGGAATCTTCGATGCCAGCAAATTCGCTTTGATGAAGAACACCGCTATCTTCATAAATATCGGTCGAGGAATGACAACCAAACTCGACGATCTTAATGACGCCCTACGCAACGGCGTTATCGGCGGCGCAGGGCTAGACGTTTACGAGATCGAGCCGTTGCCGTCCGAGCATCCTTTGTGGGACGCACCCAACACCATTCTTACCCCTCACATCGCGGCAGACGAAGGCCGCCACCTTGGCGAACGACGCTATGAGGTCGTTGCCGACAACATGCGCCGCTTCGCCGCTGGAGAACCTTTGCGCAACCTAGTCGACAAAGAAAACTGGTTCTAAATCAAATCACCACCTTGGTGATGCATATCCGAGGAACTACAAAATGAACGACCCACGCCTCCATCCCGAAACCGTCGCCTTCATGGAAAAAACTGCGGCGTTGAATATCCCCGCCTTCGGCAGTGTCTCGGCTGAAGAACTGCGCGCCGAAACCGACCGTCGAAACAAAGCGATTCCGCCAACGATCGAACCGGTTCGCAGAGTGGTCCGAAGAAAAATCAACGGTCCGGATGGGGAAATCCCTTTGCGGATCTACTTGCCTGCCGATGCTGAGCCGCCCTATCCCGTCATCATGGTCTTCCATGGCGGTGGGTGGACGATCAGAAGCTACGAGCTAGAAGGGCCAACGTCCAGAGGTCTGGCGAACCGGGTTGGCGCATTAGTGATTTCAGTCCAATACAGATTGGCGCCCGAAACTCGGTTCCCCGGCGCAGCCGACGATTGTTACGCCGCGACCGAATGGGCCATTGAAAACGCATCGGAATTCGGCGGCGACGCGTCGAAGCTCGCAGTAGCCGGCACATCGGCAGGTGGAAACCTATCCGCGGCCATCGCACAGATGGCACGAGACCGGAACGGACCCAAAATCTCGCATCAAGTGCTGTTCTGTCCCGTGATCGACCATGACTTCACAAGAGCGTCTTACGATGAATTCGCCGAAGGATACGGCCTCACGAACGCCGGTATGCGGTGGTTCTGGGACAATTATCTGGGACCAGACGGCGATGGTTCGAATCCTTACGCATCGCCGATCCAAGCCGATGATCTCAGCGGACTGCCTGATGCGACAGTTATCGTCGCGGAATGCGATGTCCTCAGGGACGAAGGCGAGGACTACGCCGCCGCCTTGGAATCAGCAGGTGTCGACACGAGGTTGACTCGTTACGAAGGTTTTCTGCACGGATTCAACGTGCAACCCGGACATATCCAGGCCGCCGATTCCGCACTCGACGAGGCCGCAGATCGAATTAGGAAATCATTCGCGAATATGGTCTGAGCGTCGTTTAAACCACGCGATAACCTGCCTACGAAGCGCTCAATTGGATGTCGGTGTGCTCGGTGTTTCCCAACTTAAACCGTGATTCCTATAATCAACCGCATATCGAGTTTAAGCAAACTCGGCAGTAACCACTGCAATAGAAATCGAGGTGGCATATGGAAATCACAGCATACTCGGTAAAGGAAAAAGCGACGGTGCCGGTACAAAACCCGGAAATCGTCACTATGAAGAATGGTCGGAAGGCAGTCCAAGGCATGTCGCCGTCGGGCAACAAGGTCTTCAGAATCCTCTCGAACTCCGACGCCGAGGCGCTGGCGAAGCAGATCGGATAAATTCCGACTTCAGATCGCCCTACGGACGCGATCCGCATCCAATCCTGTATCGGGTGCGCGGTCGCGTCCGTTATAATTTAGCGAGCCGGTGAACCTGACCTGACGGTTCGCCGTGGCGGTGGCAACCGTGCCACGAGCCGGATACGAAACGAAAGGAGGGACGTCTAGGTAATGGCATATAGCTATAGGAGAGGTGTCTCGATCTAGACGAGATCCCCCAAAACCTCATCCCAGTACGAAAATCTTTTTCGTGACTAGGAGTTGAAAATACGGGGTGTTATCAGGTCTATGATCCGAGGCACCTTCCGGCGGGTGGCATCACTCGGACAGGCAACCAAAACCTGTCCCGGTGGTGCCACCCGCCTCTTTTTTTGTTCGCGCTGTTAGGGTAGTGAAAACGTCCGGTTCGCAGATACGAGTATCCCCATGTCCCCCATGATGTACGGCTTCGGCCGACAACGACGTCGGATGATCGAAGGTGAGTTGCAGCGCTTCGTGGAGGAGATGCCGCAGCTGGGCATGACGCGTCTAATCCTCATCGGTGATCTGGTCAGCGGCGAACCGACCAAACCCGATTCAATATTGGAACTGGTGGTTGTTCAGGAAACCGAAGAACCATACCACCGACGGTCAGACTTCTGGGTCACACACCTCAGGCCTGCTGTGGGCACCACGTTTCACGTCTTCACCGAATCGGAGTTCTTCGAACTGGCTGACGAAGACCCGGTTCTAGTCCAAGCTCAGCAATACGGCGACCAACTGTTCTGAGTCGCGCCAACTGCGCTCATCAACTCTCGACAACCTAAACCGCAAGGACCGTAATGACCGACTATTCTTCGTTGAACCGCGTCTCACGCAACTGGATAGTGCAAGCGCAAAGTGACCTCGAAGCCGCCACGGCAAACTCAGAAGCCGGTAGGCATGCTCTCGCCTGTTTCTTGGCCCACCAAGCCGCAGAGAAGGCCGTAGTCGCGTTCATCTACAACCATGGCGCAGAACATGTGTGGGGGCACGCCCTCGCCGACCTCTGCGAGGACGCGAAAGCATTCGACCCATCGTTCGAATTTGTGAAGTCGGTCGCGGGGCTGCTCGACAGACACGACATCGGAGCGCGCTATCCGCAAACGTTAACCGGTGGAGCGCCTTGCGAAGCGTATGAAGCGCTTGACGCTGATCGCGCCCTAGAGATTGCCTCGGAGATCCTCAGAGGCATCGACGAGATGTTGGGGTTGAAACAATAACCCCGACCTCGGCTATCTGATGGCGAGTTGCTCGGTCTAAACCGTGTAAAGTGTCGGCGCGCTCGGAACTGGTGCTATCTGCTCCGGAGTGAGCTCGTAAGCCTCTTTGCGGTAGACCTGTATGCGATGGCAACCGAAGTCGGCTACGTACATCAGGTCCCCACGCTTGGGGTCGTTGTGGAACCGCATCATCGCCGGTCCCCGTAGACGCCTCGTAACCTCTAACTCCGCAGATTCGCGGTTGCGCAACACAGTCGTGCTCGACAAGATGTAAATCCTGCCGCTCTTCGACAGTACTCCGTCGCCGATGAAACGGTCGACGTATCGTCCGTTCAGATCGAACTGCTGCACGCGGTGGTTGCCGCGGTCAGCGACGTAAACATCGCCGTGCCTGTCCACGGTCACACCAGCCGGACGATTGAACTCGCCGATGTCGTCTCCACTCGATCCCACGGTCCAAATGTGATTGCCATCAGCGTCGAACTTCTGCAACCTGTCGTTGCGCCAGTCTGACACATAGATCGCGCCGTCGTGCGGATCGACACCCACGCCCCATGGGTAGTTGAATTGACCATCATCGGTTCCGAACTCACCGAAACCGCTGATGTACTCGCCCGACGAAGTGAACTTCTGTACCCGATGGTTCTGCGTATCGACCACCAGCATGTTGCCATCGTTGTCCCACTCGATCCCCGATGGCCGGTCGAGCTGCCCCGGCTCACTGCCGTGCGTGCCCCAAGTGTCCAACAATTCTCCATCGGATGGTCGCCACACCGTGATTGTGTGGTTGCCTTCGTCGGATATGTAGCAGTTTTCGTCGGCGTCTCGGATCATTTGGACCGGCCACACGAAGTTGGAACCGAATATGTCCAGATCGTCGTCTTCCCAGTTAATTCGACGGACCTGACCGCCCTGGCCATCTGTGCGGTTAAGGACGTAGAGCCGATCTTCATCGCCGATGACGACGTCCATCGGATAGGTCGTCACACGCCTCATGCCAAGCGTCGTGTAGAACGGAAACCCTGCGCGCAACAGCGCATGCGGCCTGCCGTTCGAGCCGTTCATAGAGCCATTACCGTTGTCACTCACGGTTAAACCCTCCCGGTTTCGTATTGATTTACCGTACTGTCGATCGATTAAACCAGCGTCTTCTCGTACGGCTGCAGTTGCTCGAACGAGCCGCCTACGATTGGCACCGGATCTAGCCCGAACCACTGCTCGAGGATCGTGCCGTACATTCCGCGGAAGTCATACGTGTGGCGCAAATCTTCGTCGTTCAACCAGCTCGGCCTGTCAAGCGGCGGGTACTCCGAGTAGAGGCCGCCCTTGACGTGCTCGCCGATCAGGAACGCACCACCGCCAGAGCCGTGATCGGTTCCGGAACCGTTGTCTTTGATGCGTCGACCAAACTCCGTGAAAACTAGGATCGTCACTTCATCCGCGGCATCGTGATCGCGGAGGTCCTGCAAGAAGTCGCGAATCGCCTCCGACAATTCGCCGATGAGCTTGTTGTGAGCCGGGACTTCCTGCGCGTGGTGGTCGTATCCCAAGTGGTTCGTGTAGAAGATCCGCGTTCCGAGATCGGCCGTGTGGACGCGAACGACGTCTCGCAGCGATTGTGCGATGGGGTTATCGGCATACTCAACGTTGGACTTGTACATCCCCGGCGCAACCGAGAGCATGTCGGCACCCTTTAGAACGTCACGACCGGTCTGCCCCAAATAGTCCATCACAAGCCCCGATCCTACCGCCGGCGTGTACATCCGCTTGAAGATCTCGAGGTTCTCGTCGCGTTCGTCGACAACTTCGATATTCGACATCAGGCCGTAGTTGTCAAGATCGCCGACCGAAGTTGCGGTGATGCCCGGCGCGGCCAAAGCCCGTGGCAATCCGCGGCCGAAGTTCACCGCGGTAACAGGGTTCTCGCCGTTTGGGTCCATCTCGCGGATAACTCGCGCGAGCCATCCTTCGGTCGCGATAGTTTCCGGTTCGCACGTGTGCCAGATGTCCATTGCCCGGAAGTGTGAGCGGCTTGAATTCTCGTATCCAATGCCTTGAATGATGGCGACCTTGCCCTCATCCCAAATCTCCTTCAACGCGCCCGCATTGGGGTGGAAAGCCAATGTGTCG
Source organism: Dehalococcoidia bacterium (assembly GCA_965207515.1). Taxonomy (GTDB): domain Bacteria; phylum Chloroflexota; class Dehalococcoidia; order Lucifugimonadales; family Lucifugimonadaceae; genus Bin127. Next base: position 1,541,902 of record OZ242286.1, read on the forward strand.
GTGATCGGGATAACCTTGTCTTCCGGCATTCCTACCAAGGGGCGCACATCGTAGTAAACCCCTTCGGTATACGGAATCACCGTGTTCATGAAGTCATTGCCGCCGGACAGTTGGATTACGACCAACACAGGATCCTTGTGCTTCCCGTTAGTCCCGTTGCCGTTCATTGCCATTTCAGTTGCTCCGATTTTTCTGCCGTTTCGCCTCCCCGAAAGGGGATCCATCTTTATTCGAACTGGAACTCGCGAGCCGAAACTGCGAGCGTTATCAATCTCAGGATGCGTTCCTCTGTGTCACCGTCGAAGTCGCCGCCTTCGTAGGCGTGTTCCACCAGTGCTTCCTTTGTCTCGCCATCCACATCCAAGCGGCAGAGGTGCTCAAGCAGTACATCCACAACCTTTTCGGGTGTCTTCGGTGCATCTAGGTCTCGTACCGCGGCAATTATGGCGCGAACGCCGGGTTTAGAAGGATCGCTCAGTGTGTCGATCGCGAAGTTGACTCGTTCTGTCAGCGTTCCACCGTCGATCCACTCTTTGCCCGTGTGCCAGCCTTCAACGGAAGGCGGGTCCATCAACGTCTGACCCATCGCGACGAGGGTGCCTTGGAAAGTCTCCAACCCCACGTCGACGTCGCGGTAGTCACCAGAAATCTTGAGGACGTTCGCCACGAAGTTGGTCGGCGACTTCACTCGCTTCATCCGCGCCTCTCGGAAGAAATCTGATGTCAGCATCGTCTTGACGACGTGACGGATATCGGCGTCCGATTCCATCCATGCGTCAACCAAAATTTGGATAGCCTCTGGGTCGTTGGGCTCTTGGATACTCCACGCGGGCACTTGAGGTTCATCGGCTACGAAGAACGTGTAAAGATGGCGAGCGATAAACCGCGCTGTCGCATCCTGCCGAGCGATGATGTCGATGATGTCTTCACCGTTGAAGTTCCCCTTGTGACCCAGAAACTCCTTCTCGCCCGCGTCGTGGTCATCCTCTCGGTAGATGTACTCAGCCTCGAAATGACCGAACGGGTAGAGCGGCAACGGCTGCTTGAAAGTCCAACCAGTGAATGCGCGCGCCGCGTTCTTGATGTCATCTTCGGTGTAGTTACCGATGCCCATCGAGAACAACTCCAAGATCTCTCGACCATAGTTCTCGTTGATCGAGTAGCCATGGTTCTCGTTGTTGTCGAGCCAATAGATCATCGCCGGATCTCTCGAAAGCTCTAGCAAGATTGTCCGGAAGTTCGCCATGCAGTTGTCGCGGAGCATCTGAATGTGATTCACCATGCTCGGCGTGTGCTCGCTCTTAGTCCAACCGGTGGCCAAGATCCCGTGCCAGAATAGCGCCATCTTCTCTTGGAGCGGGCGTTCGGTGTTCACCATGCGGTACAGCCACCTACCGTTCCACACCGCGCCGTTGTCCTTGTTGGCGGCTAGATGTGGGTAGAAACGTCCCAGCAGATCATCCTCGACCTCCGGGAAGCCTTCCGGATTGACCAGATCATCAACGATCTCGTCGTACGACTTCTGGGCGTAACGTTCTATTTCGGCCCGGTCAGCGCCAAATCCTGCGCGGCGCAATAGATGAGCGACCAGGTCCAAGTCGGTCTTGGTTTTCGCAAGTACCATCTCATTTACCTCTTGGATTTTCGATCACAAATGGTTAGTCTGCACTTTAACAGCGAATCTTAACGAAGGTGGCGTTTCAAAGCAAACATCACGCCAAAATCGCGTGAGCAATTCCCTCCTATTGAACGATATTTGATGCCCGGCACGCCGACATTAGTGTTAGCCAACAGATCTATCGGGATGGGGCGTCCACTTCCAAGTCGGTAGTGACCACGGCGAAAACCCCTCTGGAGTCGCGCACGGGGACAGAGCGGGTGATCATCCAGATCTCCCCACCGCCCGTATCGAAGTAAGGTTCCGACCAAATCCCCTCGTCCGCTGCGATTGGCGCAGCAAACCATTCCTGCGATTTGATCCCGTATGACGGTGTTGCCAAGTCTTTCGTGGCCAACCCTTCGGCGGTGCGGTAGACGTAAGGGCTGGCAATGACCTCACCCGCTTCGTCGACCAGAGCGACTGCGCTACCGAAAAACGACGGATTACTCTCTACATGTCGCCCCAATCGCTCTGTGTACGCAGCCACATCCGCCGGCCGATTTTCCACCAGATTCGTTGCCAAGGCATTCAAGGCCTCTTCCACCCGACGACGATCATTCTGAAAGTCGTCACCATTGCTGCAACCCTGCAATAACAGGGCAAACAATGCCACGAGGAGAACCGATGCCCGAATCACTTTGCTCCTCCGAAACCCGAAAGCCGACGCGTACGCCCTGAGTTCGGCGCGCGAAGGATCAAGAACACCATTTGCAATTGGCGCTTGTCCCGACTAGCGACGTCAACTAGCGCTCTGATTAACGTAGATAGTCTTAGTCTCAGTGAAGAATTCGATCGCCGCTTTGCCCTGTTCGCGCGAACCGCTGCTCGAAGATTTCATGCCGCCAAACGGAACCTGAGGTTCGACGCCCGCGGTCTCACCATTGACCTTGACGATCCCAGCCTCGATCCGATCGGCGAACTGCATCGCCGCGTTCAAGTTGCGAGTGAAGATGCCCGCACTGAGCCCGTAACGGACGTCATTCGCGATGTCCAGCGCATCATCAATGTCTGCTGCGGGGATTATCCCCAAGACCGGACCGAATATCTCCTCGCAAGCCACAAAGTCGTTAGGCGACACCTTCGACAACACGGTCGGCTGCACGTACGTGCCGCCGTCGTACGCTCCGCCCGATGGCACTCCACCACCGGTCAGCACGTTGCCACCATCGCTGACGCCACGCTCAACAGACGCGACGATGTTCTGACGCGAAGCCTCATCGATCACCGGAACGACCACCGAATCGGCATCCGCACCCGGACCGATCGCAAGGGCCTCCGTCTTTTCCACCACCAGATCGGTGAAATCTTCAATCACATTTCCGATAACGATCGCACGCGACGTAGCCGTGCACTTCTGACCCGAGTACTTCATCGCGCCGTCGACCGTCACCTGCGCCGCCTGTTCGAGATCCGCATCAGGCATGACCACAACTGGGTTCTTGCCTCCCATCTCCAATTGGAACTTCACCCCTCGGCTCGCAGCCGATGACGCGATGCCCATCCCAATCGACGTAGAGCCGGTGAACGATACCGCCGAGACGCCGTCAGAAGCGATCAACGAATCACCAATCGCGCCGCCCGATCCAGTAACCAAGTTGAACACGCCCGCAGGCAATCCAACTGCGTCCCACATCTCCGCGATCAACACCCCCAGATGCGGAGTCGCAGACGCCGGTTTAAGCAAAATGGAATTGCCGTAAACCATCGCCGGAGCCATCTTCCATATCGGAATCGCCAATGGGAAGTTCCAAGGTGTGATCAGAGTCACGACGCCGATCGGCACGCGCTTCGTGTAAAGCAATATGTTGGGATCGACCGACGGCACAACGTCGCCAACAGGGTTCGATCCCTCCACGCCGAAGTACTGCAGCAACGCCACTGCACGCCCGACCTCGCCGCGCGCCTCGATGATCGCCTTACCGCACTCCCGAGTGATCGCCTGAGCGCAACGCTCCGCGTTCTGGTTCAGATAATCGGCGGCCGCTAGCAGGTAACCGCCCCTCGCCAGGGCTGACATCGAACCCCACGCCCGACCCGCGTCGGACGCGACCGCCACCGCGTTCTCCACATCCGCGGCGCTAGAAGCCTGAAACTCTCCGATCACATCATTTAGATCGGCTGGATTGCTGCTCTGCGATACATCGCCGGTCGAAGCGACGACCCAATTGCCGCCTACGTAGTTCAGAAACGTGTCACGCTCTGCCATCTATCGATCTCCTATCTAGTGCCATCCGGCGGAAAAACGCCGAGTTTGCCGCATCATCCCAAATACTGACAGACGTCGCCGAGCGGCTGGCGCTCCGCTTCCGGCAATGCCGTCGGCCAACCGATGTAGAAGGCGCCAACCACTGCCCAATCAGGATCCACGCCCAAGGTCTCGTGCACCTCATTAGCCTTGCAAAGACGTCCTGTCGACCACCCCACCGCGAGCCCAAGCGCATGCGCCATGAGTTGCATGTTTTGCGCCGCGCAACACGTCGCGGAGAAGTTCTCTTCCGTTATCTCTTCGTTCATACCCGGCACTGAATACATCAACATCAGCACCGGCGTCAACAAAACCTCGTCCCGAGCATCGGTGGAACTCCGTTCGCGGTTCGCTGGATTTGGATTTTTGATGTTGTTCCAAGTCCACTCGTAAACGGCATCGGCAACATTTTTTCGCGCTTCGCCATCTTTTTCGAGCACAATGAAACGCCAAGGCTCGGTGTGTCGATGGTTCGGTGCCCAAGTCGCAGCTTCGACGATCTGGTCGATCATCTCTCGTGGAACAGGTTGCGGACTGAATTCACGGACGGTGCGGCGAGTTCGGATTACCTCCATCACTGCGCCGGCGATGTCGCCAGAAATAGAATGTGTTTGTGCTGTCACGGGTCTCCTTTAATCGATGATTTGGTCTGCACGTCGACCCGCTCAAATTGCGATTCTAAGTCAATCACAGCAACCTAGCGCACCGAAATCACCGATGAGTCGATACGGCAGAGCCAGAAAAGTCCACGCCAACACCGTGGAGGGGCGACGCGCCGTACTCGAGGCGTTCCGGGCTGACCGACCGGTCGAACGTCTACTGATCGCCAACGGTATCGAGATGGGTCCACAGATGCGCGAGATCGTCACGCTCGCCGAAGCCGCTGACATCCAGATCGAACAGTTGGACCGCCGTGATCTCGACCGCCAGTCGCAAACGAAGAAAAGCCAAGGCGTCGTCGCAGTTCTACCCGATAACCGCTACGTATCCGTGGAAGACATAATCCTAGACGCCGACAGCAAAAGCCAACCACCTCTGTTCGCGGTCCTCGACGGCATCGTAGATCCTCACAACCTCGGCGCCATCGCACGAACCGTGGACGCCGCCGGCGGCCACGGCATTGTCATACCCGAACGCCGCGCCGCCGGCGTCTCACCTGGCGCGATCCGAGCCTCTGCTGGCGCCCTAATGCACCTAGCCGTCGCCCGAGTCGTCAACATCCCTCGCACCATCGACTACCTAAACCAACTCGGCGTCCAAACTCTGGCCCTCGCCGCAGATGCCGATACCGATTACACCGAAGTCGACCTGAAGCGACCTACCGCTATTGTCGTCGGATCCGAGGAAAAAGGTGTTTCACGCCTAGCCAGAGAAAAATGCACCAGCGCCATATCGATACCTATGCGCGGCCAACTCGCATCCCTGAACGCCTCCGTCAGCGCCGCCATCGCGATATACGAGGCCGTTAAGCAGAGAGCCAACGACTGACCGATGTTCAGGATCGCGGAATTTCTGCGACGATCACGCTTGCCGAGCGCGATCGTTGGCGGCCTGATGATCAGCGCCATATTCGTATTCGCGTTCAATGCCACCGCCAGCGCCCAATCGCCGTCAGCAGGGTTAATCATCGAGGACATCACAATCACCGACAAAGGCGAGACCGAGGGAGGGATCGCGCACCAGGCGAGAGTGACGTTCCGTAACTCCAACGATTCTGATTTCTCCGGTTTGCAACGCGTCGACTACACCATTGACGGCGGCGAACCCCAGCTCGCCTTCATCGTCACTCAAATCGATGCCGGTGCATCCACAACCTTTACCGTCAACTTCAATCTGACTCCCGGCGAACACACAATCAACGTAATCCTCGGCGATTCCGAAGTGTCAAAAACCGTTTCAGTCGAAGGTGCCGACATCGCCGTCAGGATCATCGAACACCGACCCAAGCGCGGCAGGACTGTCGAATTGGTAGTCGCGATCACCAACGTCGGCAAACGCCAAGCTCGTGACCTGTCGCTGAAAGGTGCGTGGCAAGGCGATTCCGAAGAGAACACCGGCGAAAAAGAATACGACGGCGTTCTCCAAAACCTCGCCTCGATCCAACGAACCACCATCGTAATGCCGTTACAACTCGCCACAGGCACCTACGAGTTCTCATTCGAGGCCTCAACATCCTCTCTTGAAAACGACTACGACAACAACTCCGCAACCGCCAAGATCGACGTCGATTACGTCGATTTACAGGTCCAAGTCCTCTCAGTCGAAAGCCTAGGTTGGAACGCCGACGGGAATGGTCTGATGTCGCTGAACGTCGAAATCGAGAACTCAGGCGTCGAAGACATGAACTCCTTCTACATCGGAATCGACTGTCTCAGCGAGTGGTCGGCCGACTGCTCATCATCGAACCAATTGGCCAGACTCCCGGCAGGTACCAAAACATCATCGGAATTTCGGCTCTGGCTACCCGTGGGAGACACGCCGTCGACCATCTTCGCGGTCGAAAACGAAGACACTTTCCGATGGGGTAGGTCAAACGTCGTTGGAACCACTATCACGACGCCACCGGTCCCTGAGCAAGTATGGACCTTGGCCCGAACCTCCGAACCCGATGTCGCTAGCTACTGGAGCGACGGTTCCGCAAATGTGGACCTAGACCTTACCTTTCTGAACAACGGAACCGACGATCCTTCCACCGTCTCCATCCAGTGCACACAAAAAGAAACCGCCGTCGATGGTTGTAGCGGCTCCTTTGACATCAGCCTCGTCGAAGACGTCTATCCCACAGTCGTTCATCGAACCCTGCGGCTACCTCACGGCGAAACAGCGCTTCAACTCGAATACGGTGCCTCAGAACCGACAACGTTGTTGGTAACCGTCCCGGAGCGGATCGTTGGCGTGGATCGAGATGTTTGGGCTTGTTTCACCGACACCTCATTCTTGGATGAAACCACGGCGCCCAACGGCGGAGGTGCCGGAACGCATCTGACAGACGATTTAGGTATCGGATGCGCAGGTTGGGACGAAACGCACATCAAGAAATGGCCCGTCGGGAAGACCATAGATGTATGGGTATCTGGCGAGCAGTCCTACGTCGACATATTCGAAGATGTCCTCCAACACCTCGCGCTGTTGCTCAATCTCGACATCGCTTACGTCGGAGATAAATCCGAGGCGGACCTCGTCGCCTTCACAGGTTGGTCAAAGGGGGATGCAGACACTCCAGGTCTGGCGTGCGTCGAATTCGCGGGTTGCGCTCAAAATAAATCGGACTCGGAAGGCAACATCACCGGTTCCAAAATCGTCATATGGACTATCGAACTCACGGATGAAGCCAGGCAAACCAGCGGCATACGCGCCACCACGCTCCATGAGCTTTTGCACTCGCTGACCGGCGTCAACCATCGTCACCATGACCGAACCAGCGTCATGAGTTACGAATCACTCGACTACACGACGATTGACGGGATAGACCTTGGTTTGTACGAGATTTTGGCCAGCCCGCTAGTTGAACCCGGCATGTCATTCGACGAAGTTGCGGGTTTCATAGTCTTCGCCGACGAATTGAACGATCCTCCTGAACCCGAAGAGCTAACCTCGAAGCAGATCCTGCGACGCGCCCACGCCACTTGGATGGATGCGGACACCGTCAGTTACGAAGTCAAAGGCGCCTGGCCCGATTGCAACTACCACTTCGGATGGGGGCGCTACGAGTTCGGTAACCTCAAACCAAGCTTTCCGCTGTGGCAGCGATTCGAACACGGATCCTTTCACTATTACTTGGTCGGACATCCAACTGATCGCGACGCGCACGAATATTGGCTGAAACGAGGCCAGAATTGGCAGAAAGTTCAAAGCACCAAAGTGTTCGACATCACCTATTTCCGCAGCGGATTCACAAACCCGTTCGCGATGCTGTCGAACGTCAACATATACGCCGAGGATTCAAATTACAAAGTCATATCGAGGAGTGATACACGCCTAGTTTTGGAGATCGTGATCGATGGCCCCAACCCGAGCTGGAGCCGAAAACTTGACCTAAGAATCCGCATCGATGTCCATCCCGAAACCTTTGAGATTTCCAACTACAAGATGACCTGGAACTTCAGTCCGCGACAGCGCGACAGTTGTGACAACTACACCGTGGAAGGCCGCAATCCGACATTCGGCCAAGACTTCACATTCCCTGACGAGATCCTGCAAGAGTCACAGATTCTCCAACCGCAACCCATAACTAGCGACTACGCCGATGACTCGACGGCGAGCCAAATCGATCCCCTCTACCTAGAAGAGATCTTTACACGACCACCGATGTTCCCTCTCCCTTGATGGGAGAGGGTTAAGGTGAGGGTGGTCGGAAGGACGCGAGCCGCTCAGTTCTCGCAGTCGGGGTGACCGTCTTCCCAACGGCCGAACGGGATGTCGTGCTGTCCACCCTGGTTGATCTTCGACATCTGCTTGCGGCAGTCCATCCACATTTCACGCCACTTGACAGGGTCGCGAAGTTCGGAGTCAGGGTTCGACCTGCTGCGTGCCACAAAGTCCGGGAACGCTATCCTTCCGGAGTGCGCGCCAGTGTTGTGGTAGCGAAGGTCGAACGACCAGCGCATGTTCTCGCTCAGGTTTCCTAGCGAGCCGTGCACCGTTCGCTTGTGCATGAAAATCACGTCTCCACGCTCCGTCGGAAGCGGCGTCGCGTTCATGTAGGGGAACAGTTTCTCCGGGATCTGCCTGCCCTGCACCATCGTCGTGTTGAACGCGTAGTTGTTGCAGTGCGTCAGGAGATCGCCGCGGTGAGTACCCGGAACGACGTTCAAGGGTCCTGACTCGACCGGTGTGTCGGTGAGCGAGAACCAGACCGTGACCATGTTGGTCTCATCGGCTTCCGGAACTACCACGCCGTGGTCTTGGTGCCAGAGCGTCGCGCCGATGATCGGCTGTCCGTCATCAGTTTTCGGAAGGTATTTTTCCGGCGGCTTGATGCGCACGTGTTGCACTGGGTTCGACGAGATCTCTGGACCGATCAACTGTTCGAGGACGTCGAGCAAATTCTCGTTCACGAACGCGTTGAACACCGCAGGCCCGAACCAGCAAGGAGTGTCTTCCTTAACGTCCTGGAACGGAAGCGAGAAGTCAAAGTACTGCGCGTGTTGACGACCAGTTTCCTGGTATATCTTCAAGATTCTGGCGTCGAACGGAAGCTCTTTGTACTCCGATTCGATCTCGCCATCCTCGTAAAGATCACTCGCCAGATCGTCGAGCACGCCCTCGTACTCTTCAATGATCGGGTCGAGCACAGTCTTCGGGTCAAGTACACCCTTGACCTTCACGAATCCCTGCTCTTGGAAATCACTTACGACGGATTTCGTCGCAACAGCCATGTCATTCCTCCATGTATAGGAATATGCCACTTAATGGCAACCGATTTTACCCTAAATCATCCACGATTTACACCATCCTCACGACATTTCAACGCAACCAACAGTCCCAGCCCTCGATCGTGCGGCACGCCTGCAGGGGCGAACCCTTTTGGTCGCCCTATCAACCGATCAACCTTCCCAATCTTCACCGCAACAAATCCGTTCGCCACCAATCAATCCCCTCCCCTGATGGGACCATTGCAAAACCACCGACAAGATGACGGTCATGGTGGAATGACCGTCCCCTTTCGAGGCGAAAGGGGACGCGAACGAGCGAAGCGAGATCGCAGGGGCATGGGGGTGGTGGTACGGGGTCAGATGGACCCAACACATTGATCAGGTTCTGCAACGGCCTCCCCGTGTTAACGGGCTAGAACCTGCCCCGGAACCGATCCGAGGGTGAAGGAGAACGGGAGGCCAAGGTGTAGAGGCGGCTACAGCTCAACCCGTATACAAGCCACCTCATGCCGACGCGTCAACGATCCTGTCGCGCGCATCTGCGGCACGACCTCCGCACATTCATCTATCGCGATCGGACACCGCGTCCTGAACACACATCCAGACGGCGGATTCGCCGGGCTCGGAATATCGCCCGTTAAAACGATCCGCTCACGTTTCCGCTCAACCACCGGATCGGGCATCGGTGCTGCCGACAACAACGCCTGCGTATACGGGTGCAACGGATTGTCGTAGATCTCATCGCCATCCGCAATCTCCACAATCTTTCCCAGATACATCACCGCAGTCCGATGCGCCGTGTGCCGCACGACCGATAAATCATGCGCCACGAACACATACGCCAGATCATGTTCGTCCTGCAGGTCCTCAAGCAGATTAATCACCTGAGCCTGGATCGAAACATCTAAAGCTGAGACTGGCTCATCCAGAAGTATCAGTTGCGGGTTCGCCGCCAAAGCCCGCGCGATTGCGATGCGCTGACGCTGTCCACCCGAGAACTGATGCGGATACCTCGTAGCCACTCCGGGATGCATTCCCACCATCTGAAACAATTCCGCGACCCGGTCCAGATACTCGTTCTTCGACTCGAACACATGGTGTGCCCGCAGCGGCTCGCCGACGATGTTCCCCGCTCGCATCCGAGGGTTCAGCGACCCATAAGGATCCTGAAAAACCATGCTCATGTTCCGTCGAGCACCACGCAAAACCTCCGACGGTGCATCCACCAACTGATCGCCTTTGAATATCACACTCCCCGAAGTTGGCTTCTCCAATTGAATTACGGCCCGGGCCAAAGTCGTTTTCCCCGAGCCACTCTCACCGACAACCCCCAAAGTCTCACCCGGATTCACATCAAACGAAACCCCATTCACCGCCCGAATATGCCCCACCGTCTGCTGAATGATGAACCCCCGATTAATCGGAAAGTGCACATTCAGATCCCGCACCGAAAGCAACGCCACCGCACTCAAATTCACCGCCGCCAACTCACCCATCCGCGCCAACTCACCAACACGGTCAGGCGCGGTGGCAACCGCAGTGGCGCGGGAAGTAGGCGAGACGATCTTGGCGTCGTCTCTCATTTCGTTGAAACCATCAACTCTGGAGCTGGTTAAGTAGCCCCACAATGCCGGAAGTCAAAGAAGTAGTAATAACAACGATGCTGACCGCAAACCATATGGACCGCACGGTCAATCGCGTTTCCAACTCATGCAACTCACTTCGAAGCTCAGCGACGTCGGCCTTCGTGGCCATGTTGGCGATATCGACTTTAGTTGCCATGTCCGCGATGTCGGCTTTGGTCGCGGTGTCAGCCTTTGTGGCCAGAACAGCAATATCCGACTTGGTCGCCACGTTATCCGTGAACGCGTTGCTCACCACATTGACCATTGCGGACGCCGCGCTCTCATCGAACCCGACTTCTTCGAGTTCCTTCACCGCTCTGTAGGTATCAAACGCCATCGTTGACAAGTTTTCATGGCTCCATGTTTGAGAGTTTACTCAATTGCGGAGTCGGATTATAGGGGCGGTTGTCAGACTGGTTAAAGCTGTTTGGCGAACAACTTTGAATCCCAGAGTTTTGGTCGCGAATCATTGTTTCCATTTCTCGTTACCCGTGTCCATCTCTACGTGCTACGCGGCTCCGAGAGATGCATCTCTGCACATTCTCATGCGATGTCAGCGTCGCATTCACAGATTTGACGATAAAGCTAAATGGTGCCCTGCTTCATAATCACTTGCCTTCGGGTGGCGTTCATTCGATCTGAACTTGCACCGAATTGGGGTTTACGCCGCACTTCCGCAGTAATCGAGCCGCATAATCGACGTGCTGTTCAGCACCCTGATTGGTTTCGATCCACATGTTTGAAGGCAGAAGTTGTCTACCGTTGATGAACGCTTTCCCGTCTGGATAAGCGGGAACAGTGTTCACCAAACATCTTTTCTTCGTCGTCACCGAAACCGGACATTTCTCGGTCGTGAGTTTCTTTTCTTCCACGAGCCAAGAGCCAATCAGTTGCGTGAAATCCGCCCAATCGCCCAACATTTTCTTTTTGCCCGGATCCTTTCGATCGGGTACTTTATCGTGGAGGTTGCCATTTATCAGAACCGCAGTAGGTTTCCTGTGAGTAGCGGTCCACGTTCGGTTTTCAATAGGTAGCCAACCAAGAACGAAATTCCCGTCGACGCTAATTTTTTCCTTTGTTTCGGGCTCTGGATTAACCTGCGACATCGGCGAAACAGACGGTACAACCACTTCTTGATCTATCGTCGCCATCATCACAGCACGTGAGAGTTTGGCTGCTTCAACGGCAGCCGGATACGATGGATCGAAACCAACTTTCAACGACGCGACAAGCGCCTTTTGCGACAAAGGCAAACTGTGCATCTCCCAATCGTCGCCATTGGAAATGATGACGAATCGGATCGATTCGTCATTCACATATCCGAATGCCTGCAATAGGCTATCGGCCGCCAATTTGACGCCTAGTCGTTTCGCTTCGATCAAAGCCACCGGCGCACCGTGCTGCATCAACGCATAGTCAGCTTTACCGCCTCCTGTCATGTACTCAGGTGTGACCAATTCAGGATCAGAGATGTCCCAACCGAGTACACGAAGTAACGGTTCGATCAACTGATTGCGGGTTGCCGTTTCGCTGGCCGACACTGCAGCGCGGTTTTGCTCAATCCGGTGTGACAACATTTCAATCTGTTGCGCTATCGGATCGATAACACCAGCAAAGGAATTCAAATCCTCGATTTTCATGCGCTATATGTTAGCGGAATGCGTGCTTATACCCACCCGCTCACTCTCCCAACAAGCCGCAACATGCCCTTCGCCAACCGCCTCCATCCCCGGATCATCTTCCGCGCACCGCACTGCCGCGTACTCGCACCTAGGATGAAACGCACACCCAGGCGGCATCCGCGTCGGATCCGGAACATCACCTGGTATCTGCGTCAACTTCCCAGCCTCGCGCTGCATGTCTAACCGAGGCACCGATCCCAAAAGACCCAGCGTATAGGGATGCTTAGGATTGCCGTATAGCTCCTCAGATGGCCCCATCTCCCGTATCTTGCCCGCGTACATCACACATACGCGATCGGCGTATCGCGCCACCACTCCGAGGTTATGAGTGATCATCAGCAACGCAGTCCCGAACTGCTCCGTAAGATCCTTCATCAATTCCAAGATCTGCGCCTGAATCGTCACGTCCAACGCCGTCGTAGCCTCATCGGCTATCAACAGGCGCGGATTGCAACTCAACGCAATGGCGATCATGATCCGCTGGCGCTGCCCACCGCTCATCATGTGCGGATAGTCGCGCAACCGTAGCGATGAATCGGGTATCCCCACCATGTCAAGCAACTCGGATGCCCGCGACGATGCCTGCCGACGTGTCATGCCCAGGTGCTCCTGCAACGGTTCAGCGAGCTGACGCTCAATCGAAAGCACAGGGTTGAGCGACGTCAATGGCTCTTGGAAAATGATGCCGATCTTCGCACCCCGAACATGTCGCATATCGCGCACGCCCAACTGCAACAGATCTTCGCCCTCGAACAGCACCTGACCATTCACGATCCGCCCCGGCGGATCAGGAACCAGCCGCACGATCGACAACGCCGCAACACTCTTCCCGCAGCCCGACTCGCCGACCAACCCAACCGTCTCTCCCTCGTCGATGTACAAGTCGACACCATCAACCGCTCTTACAATCCCGAAATCCGTATGAAACTCCGTCTCGAGATCCTTGACCTCCAAAAGATGGCGATATGAAGCAGCTGCCGACATCTACGCTTTTCGGACCGTGTCCTCTTCAGTTTCAGCACACCAAACCGGCGCGCATTATTGCAATCTTACCCATTCGGCTACGTCAACCCATCTAACGAGGCCGGTCCACACAAAACTTCGAGTTTCCCCCGCTTACAAGGAAAATGACTGAAGGACTAAGGGAGTGTGGAGACCAAGTGTTACCATTCGCCTACTTCGCTCCAAGTGCGTAACTTGATGAATCTATCGACCGTCGACAATCTGCTCCATATCGGCGTCGCACAAGCTCCCATAACGCCGCCGACAGGTTTCACCATCTCGGGGCCCGAGTTCTCCGACCACCCTTCGATCGGAACCGATGACGATCTGCTGGTTCGATGCATCACGTTAACTTCATACGCTGAAACTGCCGCGATAGTCTCACTCGACGCATGGGGCATCTCAGAAGTCCTGCGAAATCGCATCGCCGCTGCCGTCTCCATAGCGATCGGCATCCCAAATGAACGAGTGATGGTCACCTGCACCGGTAACGGAACATCGCCTCCTCTATGGCGCAACGAAGACGACCTACCCAGTGAGTATTCAAACTACATCGCCTTCCTTTCCGACATCGTCGCCGGCACTGCCCTTGAAGCAGCGTTATCTCTTCAACCGGCAGCCATCGGAACCGCCGAAACGACAGCCCCCAACCTCAGTTGCTTCGCCAATTCACCCCAACAAGAGAATCTAGAGACCGAACGCGAAAAGCTCCGAATCGCCGCGTTTCACGATGCCGACGGGCAGATCAAATGCCTCCTCTACAACTTCGCCTGCCCCGCAACCGTCATCGGCAATTCCGATAGGTGGACATCCGACTACCCAGGCATCGCATCCTCAGCGTTGGAACAGGCGGGCGTCGAATGTGCCGTCTTCATGCAAAGCGCTTCCAAAGACATCCGTCCCTACGACTGGTGGGAAGGCAACACAGATATCTCACACGCCGAACGCACCTCGACTGACGCCCAAGCCCTGGGATTACTGATAGCTACCCAAGCGATCCGCACCGCGCCAAGCATAGTCTCGCGTCGCAACGCGCCGGTCAAAGCGGCGACATCCGACGACGGAACCGCGTCAGCGTTGCGCATCGGCGATACAGTGATCGTCTCAATAGACCAAACTCAACCCGTCCGATTCGCCTCCGACCTCCGGACTGCATTGTCCGATGCCCAACTGCTAATCGCCACGAACCACGTCGCTTCCAGCCCCGCAGATCCCGGGAACCTCATCCGCGAATCGATCGACTTGGTGAAACGAACCATCATCTGAAAAAGTAGCCGCACGTCAGGCGAATTTCCGGCGTCGAAGCCGAATATATCCTTGAATCTAGGTTCATTCCCAGGTCGTCTAATGGTAGGACAGAGGACTTTGAATCCTCTAATCCAGGTTCGAATCCTGGCCTGGGAGCCAACGTAATCGCTACCCAAACGCAACAAACAAAAAGGGCGTGTGCTTGATTCCGCACACGCCCTTTTTCGTTTCTAACGAGTCTTCGTCGAAGATCAGTTCATCTCCGCCAAACGCCGACGTTCCTCTTCGCTCCTGCGGATCTCCGCCTCTTCGTCGTAGATCGACGCACGTAGCGCTTCGTCAGTCGCCAAGCTCCAAGGAGTCTCGACAACCCAGTGGTCCGTTTCCTTCTCCACCAGAGGCGGACGCTCATTCGCGTACGGATGCGACTGATCGACTTCGATCGGCGTCCGAGTCATGAATACATCGCCCGGCGGCGGGTCGATCGGCGATACCACCTCACCAGGAAGAATGATCTCGTCACGCGTGATGTCCGGGTGCGACGGCAACGCCGCTGAGATCAACGCGTTCGTGTAGAGATGCAACGGGTTGTTGAAGATCGCCTCCGTGTCACCCATCTCCTGCACAACGCCGAGGTACATTACCGCCATCTCGTGGCACATGTACCGCACCGTCGCCAAGTTGTGGGCAACCAGCAGATACGCTAGTCCGTGCTCGTTCTGCAGATCGACGAGAAGGTTCATGATCTGCGCACGAATCGAAACGTCGAGCGCCGACACCGGCTCGTCCAAGCAGATGAGCTTGGGGTTCAATGCCAACGCCCGCGCAATTCCGATACGCTGTCGCTGACCGCCGGAGAACTCGTGCGGGTAAAGGTTCATCTGGTACGGGTTTAGGCCAACCTCGACCAACAGGTCAGACACACGGTCGCGTATCTGCTGACGCGTCATAGTTGTCGCGATTTCGAGCGGTTCACCGACAATGGCTTGCACCCGCATCCGCGGGTTCAACGAAGACCACGGGTCCTGGAAGACTGCCTGTACCGATCGCCTGAACTCGCGCCTGCCGGCACGGTCCATCAGCGCAACGTCCTCACCCTGCCAAAATATCTGGCCTTCAGTCGGCTCTTCCAATCCCAAGATGACCTTCAATGTGGTCGTCTTGCCGCAACCCGACTCTCCCACCAACCCGAAAGTCCGACCCTCGCGAACGTCGAAGTTGACATCGTCGATCGCCTTGAGCCAGCTTCTTTGACCGATGCCGAGGAAACGCCCTCCGACATCGAACCACTTGCGCAAGCCGCGGACTTGCAGGATCGCATCGTCTGGATTCGATGCCCCTGGAGCGTCCGGGATCTCAACTGGGGTTACGGTTTCTGTTGCCATTTATGAGTTACCTCGTGAAGCGGTTGGGTCGAAGTTTCGCTCAGCCCGTCATTCCGGCGGAGGCCGGAATCATCCGTAAGAAACTAGGTGCTTGTATTTGTCAAAGTCGGCGACCGATGCGCGCGAGAGTTGCACCATGTGCCCTGGTGCCACCTCGACTAGCTCAGGTCGGACCATGGCGTCCTCTTCGTCGTACTCCAGAGGAGACCGAGGTGCGAACGCGTCGCCTTCAGGAAGGTTGTAGAGCAGTGGCGGTTGTCCCTCGATTTGTGGCAACCGACCGGTCTTTTCCTCGAGCTTCGGCACCGAGTTGATCAGCGCCTTCGTGTACTCGTGCAACGGAGAGTTGAAAATCGTCCGCACGTCCGCAGATTCAACGATACGACCCGCGTACATAACCGCAACCCGGTCGCACATCTTGGCCACGATCCCGAAGTCGTGAGTGATGAAGATAATGCCTACACCGGCCTCACGCTGAATCTGGCGCAAAAGCCTCAGATACGCCGCCTGAATCGTCACATCGAGCGAAGTCGTGGGCTCGTCCGCGATGATCACGTCCGGGCTGGTCGAAATGCCGATAGCACCGACCACGCGTTGACGCATACCGCCGGACAACTGGTGTGGGTAGTCCTTGGCCCGCGTCTCTGGCGCAGGGATTCTCACCTTGCGCAGCGCGTCCACAATTGAGTCCCAAAGATCTTTGCCGCGCAACTTTTGGTGGATCCGGATCGCCTCACCGACCTGGTTCTCAACCGTGAACACCGGGTTGAGCGCCGTCATCGGGTCCTGCAAAATCATCGACACTTCACCGCCGCGCACCTGCGTCATCTCGCGCTCGGAAAGCTCCAACAAGTTGCGGCCGTTCAATACCACTTCACCGCCGACGATGTGACCCGGAGGTGAAGGCACCAACCTCATAATTGAGAGCGCCGTAACGGATTTGCCTGAACCCGACTCCCCCACCACTCCGAGCGTCTCACCGCGCCGGACTGAGTAGTTAACACCGTCCACCGCCTTTACCGTCCCCCAACGGGTGGCAAAGTGCGTCTGCAGATCCTTGACGTCCAGCACGATCTCTGACGTCGCAGCTGAAGGCCCAAAACCATCGGCATCGACCTCGGCTGCGTCCTCCAGCATATGCTCGCGTTCTTGTGCAGTAGCAGTGGTCATATCTGCCATATCCATACTTCTCCCTAGCTTCGCTCAAGCCGCCATCAGTGACTTGAGAATCATCGGGCCTCCGTCAAATCTGACGGTCTTCGAGATTTGGAAATAACTATGTCTCGTTTTTACTACGCACGCAACTTAAACGACGCGTGTAACGGAGTCGCGCCGCGCGTGTGCATGAACAATACCAGATATTAACTGATGGTGCAATGCCGAAAGCCAGAACCGCAACTTGCCGAACTCAAGCCACACCCAGTTCCTGGCTCAGTTTGGACAACGATTGATCGATAGCATCAACGATGTAATCGACCTCGTCCTTGTCGACCACGAGCGGTGGACAGATCGAGATCACGTCTACCGCTCTGAACGAAATTAAACCGTTGTTCAGCAATATCGGGGGAAGTCGATTCGCCAGCCCGGCGCTCGCGGGGAATGGCGTCTTGGTCTCACGATCCTGTACCAACTCCACCGCCGCCAACAATCCCAATCCGCCGCGAATATCGCCTACGATTTCGTAGTCCCACAACCTCTGCAACTCGTCGTACAAGTAATCGCCCATCCGACGGCTGTTGCCCACCAAGTCCTCTTCTTCGAAGACATCAAGATTCGCTAACGCCGCCGCCGCGCTCACCGGATGACCTCCAAACGTCACCAGATGCCGGAACGTCTCGTCTGGACCGCCAAGGAAAGCATCAGCGATCTTCTTCGTCGCAATCGTCGCACCCAACGGCGAGTAACCGCTTGTTAACGCCTTCGCAACCGTTGTGATGTCTGGCACGACATCCCAGTGCGTCGGCGCGAAATACTCGCCAGTCCGACCAAATCCGGTAATCACCTCGTCCGCGATCAGCACCACATCATACTCATCGGCTATCTCTCGCAACCTCTGCCAGTACTCCGCCGGAGGTATGTGGATTCCCGCCGCCGCCGAGATCGGTTCCGCGATTATTGCCGCAACAGAATCCGGCCCGGTGTGCTTGATCGCCACCTCGAACTCGTTCGCGCATCGGATCGCAACGTCTACTGGGTCGCCTTCGAAAGGCAAACGATATGAGTCCCAGTTGGTGACGTGGATCGCACCCGGCATCTCCGGTCCGCAAGGATCTGCCGCAGGACTGCGACCCAGACTGACCGCCATTGCCGTCGCACCGTGATACGAATACCGACGAGATATCACCTTGAACGCGCCAACCTTGCCCGAGTTCGACTGGTACTTCTTCGCCATCTTCACCGCCGTCTCCACCGCTTCCGAACCGCCCGAGAGGAAGAACGTTCGAGCGTCCTTGTCCTGATACAGAGATGCGATCCGACCTGCCAACTTGATCTGCGACGGTGTCGCCGAGCCCGCGGGCGGAGTTTCGATTCCCGTCAGTTGCTCATACATCGCGTCCGCGATCTCGGTCCGGCCATAACCCGCCGCCTTGTACCACAACCCGCCCATCGTATCGAACACCCGATTGCCTTCGATATCTTCGACCCACGCACCTCGTCCCTTTACGTAAATCTTGAGGTTTCCGCGCCAGTCTTCGATCTGCTGCGCGTGCATGAAGAGATGATCGCCGGCGATGCTCTGCAACTCTTCGATTCGTTCGCCTGCGCTCGTTGCTTCGGTCATGATCGCCATCGACGAAAACCTCCAATTCGGCAATGTCGCCGAACCTAAACTCAAATTAAGTTCATTCTAAACCGCAACGGCATCGCGCACGCGGACAAGTAATGGATCGGCAAGATATAATGGCGTGTGAAATGTCCTCCCTGTCCGAGCGGCACATCGCCGCCGAGTGTTCTTGTATCAGCCCCTAGCAGGGGTTAGATGCGCCGCCGCGCACGTAGCACAACACGAATATTTCGATTCGAACGCCCCTGCACTGAACACAGCAGGGGTCTTTTTTTGCCCAGACTTAAGCGACAAATTCATCCAACCGGAGAAAAACCAATTGACCATCGTCAAAGATGAGATAGGCACCGCCGAGAGCGCCGAATCCGAATTCGCGGATCAACGCGTCCTCGACCGGTTCTCCGACGATGAACTTGCTGCGATAAACACCCAGCTCGAAAACGCTCACCCCTCCGAAATCCTAAGTTGGGCAGACGAGACCTTCGGCGATCGGATGATCCAAATGTCGTCTTTCGCGATCGATGGCATGGCAATCTTTGACATGTTCTGGAAGATCAATCCCAAAGCTCGGCTCGCAACCCTCGATACGATGCGTCTCTTCGAAGAGACCTACGACCTCATGGACCGTATAGCCCGCCGCTACAACACCGAGGTTGAGGTCCACTACCCGGACATCCGTGAAGTCGGACGCATGATCCGCCAACACGGCATGAACCTCTTCTACAAAGGCGTTCAGAACCGCCAACTCTGTTGCGAAATCCGAAAAGTGAATCCTCTAAACAAAGCCCTGAACGATGCTGACGCATGGGTCACGGGATTGCGTCGCGACCAAGGCATGAAACGCGGCGATATCGACATCGTCCAGAAAGACTTCGCCCACGACGCCTACAAAGTCAACCCCGTCGCCAACTGGACCGCCGAGCAGGTCCACCAATACGCCATCGACAACAAGGTCCCCTACAACATCCTCCACGACAAAGGCTATCCATCGATCGGCTGCGCACCCTGCACACGAGCCGTCAAACCCGGCGAAGACGAACGCTCAGGACGCTGGTGGTGGGAATCCGACCCCGACGCCAAAGAATGCGGCATCCACACGGTCGCCGCACCGAGCGGCTGAACCAACGCTAGCAGGCCACGCCGCGGCGAATCGCTGACGTTACGCGGTCGCCGAATACATGATGAGGTGGGTCGGGACTAATTGCTGCTCAACCGGGTCTACTGCCAAGGCCAGACCTTCCAAGGTATAGGCGCCTAAAAGAGACGGTGCATCGTCTTCACCAAAAACCACCAAAGTAACCACGCTCTCGCCGTCTATCGTAGCCCATGCATGACCATAGTCCATGTATACGCGTCGCCCGTCGGCTAGCAGAAATCGACGCTGTCCGATCGGCTCCACACCGATTTCCCGTAACAAGCTACTTGGCAACGTAGTGTAGGCGGCTCCTGTGTCTACAGTCGCCTCGATCTCTCTAGATGGACCGCCATCCACACTGGATATCCGCACCGGCCAGTTAAATGTACCCATATTCGAACGCTCTCTAATCGATTTACTGACGCGATTATAAAAGACCGTTCCCCCTATCCTCATAGATCTCCACCACCGCAGCAAACGCGTCCTCCGCATTCGCCACGGCTTCGGAAACCGTGTCACCCTCGGTTATCAACTCCGGTAGAAGCGGCGACGTAACCGTATAACCGCCTTCCGGTTGAGGCGTTAAAACCAGCGGTATCCTAGCCTTCATAAAGCCAACCCCATACGTTTTGCCACGCTTACGCTAATATCCTACCAATCCTCAAAACTCCTTCAAATCCTAGTTCAAACCACCCCAATACTCCCATTCGCAAACTCCACAACCGCCCGCCGAGCATCATCATCCCGCATCTGCACCGGCGGTGACTTCATGAAGTACGCTGACGCCGGCTCCACGGCACCCGCGAAACCCTTGTCCATCGCAATCTTCGCGCTCCGGATCGCATCGATCGCCACTCCCGCAGAGTTCGGGCTGTCCTCAACCTCCAGCTTCAACTCCACGTTCAACGGCACGTCTCCCCAAGACGTCCCCTCCAGGCGAATGTACGCCCACTTCC
This sequence comes from Dehalococcoidia bacterium, assembly GCA_965207515.1. Lineage (GTDB taxonomy): Bacteria > Chloroflexota > Dehalococcoidia > Lucifugimonadales > Lucifugimonadaceae > Bin127. The sequence goes on from OZ242286.1 coordinate 1,563,000, forward strand.
GGTCCTCCAACCACGGCACGTGGTCGCTAGGCCCGATGTGAACATCATCCGTCGGCAACTCCTTCTCCAACTGCGACTGCACTGACTGCGTCTTCGAGATCTTCTTCGTCACCAACCGCGCCCGTTCCAGCATGTTGTAGAAGTCGGTATTGCCGCCGAAATTCAGCTGATACGTCTTGTCCAACCGCACACCCCGGTCCTCAAACAATCGAGCCAGCACGCGATGGATGATCGTCGCACCCACCTGCGACTTGATGTCGTCGCCCACAACGGGCAGTCCTTTGTCCTCGAAACGCTTCTGCCAGTACGCCTCTTTGGCGATAAACACCGGGATGCAGTTCACAAATGCGCAACCCGCAGCCAATACCTGCTCCACGTACCACTTCGTCGCCTGCTCCGAACCAACCGGCAGATAGTTGATTACTACGTCCACCTCGCGATCCCGCAAAATCCCGACGATGTCCGCAGTCGATCCCGGCGCCTTCTCGACAACATCCTCCAGATATTGCCCGATCCCATCATGCGTCATCCCACGGTCCACCGGTATTCCAGCGCGCGGAACATCGTGGAACGGCAACGCATTGTTCGTCTTCGCAAAGATCGCCTCGTTGATGTCGACCCCCACCTTCTCCTTGTCAACGTCGAACGCCGCAACCACGTTTACATCGCCGACCGTGTAACCGCCCAAGACGTTGTGCATCACGCCCGGCACCGCCGCCGAGTTCTCATCGACTTCGCCATACTTGTGAATGCCCTGAATCAGCGACGAGGCGCAGTTGCCCAAACCGATTACTGCAACATTGATACGACCCACAGGGGTCCTCCTTTCAACCGGCCTCGCTGGAACAATCTGTTCCCGAGCCCGAGATTGCGATTCTTGCGTTGAACTTTTGACGGAACTTCCAGCGTGTTCATCAGCCCCTTGGCTGACGACCGCGCTGGCCAACGGCCGGTTCGTGCCCGGAGTCAACGCATCCTGCAGCGCATCCTCCGAGATGATCCAGCTCTTGCCCAGCCGGCTCGCCGGAATCAGCCCCTCGCGCAGCCACTTGTAGACCGTCTTGCTGCTGACATCCAATCGCTCAGCAACATCACGTACCCTCAAATTAGCCATCCGAGTAGCTCCTTCCTAAAACTTCCCAACACAGCCGTCATTCCCGAAGAAACAACCAACATACCCGCGTGGGCGAGAATTCAGATGTACCAGGGCCGAAGGCATCACAGTTCTGCTTATTTCCAACAACTTCTCTTATTTTCTAACAAACACCCTCAATGTGCAACCTGGGCACGCGTCGTCATGTAAGGATCGCTGGGATGCGCTCTGATCGTAACTAAACACACGATAACCATCATCCCCCTCGAAGCACGGTCACCGATTCATATCTGATGAATCGCCGTCCAGACCATACCCTTTACTCAAACAACCAAACCCCAAATCCCCTCCATCCTGCCCATCCATGCAAAACCTAGCCTACGCCCCGGCCTCTGACCTCCTCGATCTCATCAAGACCAAACAGATCTCACCCGTCGAGCTTGTAGGGCTCTTCCTCCTACGCATCGACGACCTAGATCATCACCTCAACTCCTACCTCCTCGTCAATGACAACATCGCCCTGCAACAGGCCAAAGCCGCCGAAGATGCCATCATGCGGGGCGAGGACCTCGGTCCGCTTCACGGATTGCCGATTCCCATCAAGGACAACCAGATGACCGGAGGCATCCGCACCACCAGCGGGTCCATCATATTCGAAGACCACGTTCCTCAAAATCACGCCGCTTTCCTCGAACGAATCCTCGAAGCCGGAGGCATCATCCTCGGAAAAACAAACTGCTCCGAACTCGGCTTCGTCGGAACCTGCGACAACTCACTCGGCATAACCGGTACCAACCCGTGGGACACCACCCGCACTCCCGGAGGTTCCAGCGGTGGCGCCGCCGCGGCCGTAGCGGCATATCTCGCACCAATTGCTACCGGAGGCGATGGAGGAGGCTCACTTCGTATCCCCGCGAACTTCTGCGGCGTCTACGCCATCAAACCAACCCTCGGACGCGTGTCCGGGTACAACGGGGTTCCGGGACCTCCTGCGCCCAACTTTTTCGGACAACCAGGTCCAATCGCACGCGCCGTCGACGATGCCGCGTTACTGCTACAAACAATGGCCGGCTTCGACCGTCGAGACCCCATCTCCATCCGTTCGACCCCTCCCGATTTCATTGCTGCAACCAAACGTCCCATCGAAGGCCTCCGCATCGCATGGAGCCCCGACTTTGGATTCGCAGAGGTCGACCCTGATGTCGCCCGTATCACTCATCAAGCCGCGCTCGCCTTCGAAGACCTCGGATGCACCGTCGAAGAGATCGACATCACCCTCCTAGAGCCCTACGACTCCTTCGGCCCGATCCAAGCCGCTACCGCCTACAACAACCTCGCTCAATATCTAGACGAATACGGCGACCGGATGACCGCATATGGGCAGTACTGGATGGAAAGAGGTTCCAAAGTCACGACAGCCGAATACGCCGCCGCTCTGGGCCGCATAGACGAACTAAAAGCCACATTCGACGACATCTTCGAGGCCTACGACCTCGTCCTAGCCCCAGTCGCACGATTCCCCGCCTTCGTCAACGAACCATTCCCCGGTTCGGTCACCGGCACCTCGTCATTCCCCGAACAATTCTGGAACGGCGCCTTCACCATGCACTCCAACGCCACCGGATGCCCCGCCGCATCCATACCGGCAGGTTTCACACCCCCAAAAACCCATCAGCCGAGCCTCCCCGTAGGCCTGCAGGTCATCGGCCCAAAATACGACGAAGAAACCGTCCTAGCCGCCTCCGCCGCATTCGAACAAGCACACCCATGGATCCAACACCACCCGCCCATCTCATGAAATCCCCAGACCTTTCGGCCGTTGCAATCCGGTTTGGCGCATCGATCCACCCGTAGCGTCACTCCCCGAACCGCCCCTATCAATCAGAGCGTCCGCCCCCTTCGCAAAGCGAAGGGGGCGCGAACCAGCGAAGCCCAATAGACCGACACCAGAAGCGGGGGATGCCGGGGCGGCGGGGCCTACCAGACAAACACCGACTCAAACGCCCACCGACCACCCCACCTCCCCTTCGCTTCAGCGCAAGGAGACGCGGGATCCCTTTCCCCTCCCCTTTCCAAGGGGAGATTCAGAGGGGTTCCGCAGGGGATACCCGGGGCGGCGGGGCCAGAACCATCCAAACAACCTCAACCCCAATCACCGCAACAACGCCAAACGAAACGCCCCCTTCGCAAAGCGTAAGGGGGCGCGAACGAGCGGAGCGACGTGAGCGGGGGATGCCCGGGGCGGCGGGGCCCTACCAGCCAAACAACCGACACGATCACCCCCGACAACGCCCCAATCACAGCCCATCACAAAAATCAGCGCAATCAGCGGTTCACACTTGACTCTTGTGATACATATGTATTATATTAACAACTAGATCGACGGATCGACACAGTGCTGCGCAGACGTGTGCAGACCCTTGTCCCAAGCGGCCACAGGGAGCAAACGTGAGGAAGCGGAGGCAACGGTCGACGAGAAGGACGCGGTCCAAAGCCGCGCCGACGAGTCGCCAGCGTCTCTGCATGCTCCGGCGGCGTCCCTCATCGGATCGGATGTCCGGTGCAAGGCCGGGAGGGCCGTGCCGAAGCGTGGGAGGCCAAGTTCCCGGAGCGCGACGCGTCAGTCCCGCGTCGCAGAGCGAGCCAGCAGGCGTCCACCCGTATTCGCCCCTTTCGAGAATCGAAGGGGGCGCGCACAAGCGAAGCGAGTGCGCGGGGGATGCCCAGCCAAGGGCCGGGAGACCTCACGTGGAGCCGACAGACGTCTACTCCTGTCCGCCGCAGGAGGGAGGCTACAGCCCGAGAGGAGCCCGCGAGGGCGAATCCAAGGAGGAGGCGAACTCCGAACGGCGACCCCAGTCGTCGCGCCGAACTCCATGCCCGCGGTCTGGCGACGCGGGCCGCGGCTGGAAAACGTTGCTAGCGGTCTCGCACACCGCTCTGCGCAGCATCTGACCCCTCTCCGGGGTCGCCCGCTTCGAACCGAAGCGGCGATGGAGAGGGAAGGAGCGAAGGTCCTTGTACAGGGACCGACGCTCTAGGCGAGGGCCAGTTCCTACGGGCCCGAGGACCCTGCGCTGCCGGACCTTCCCCGGAAGGTCCGGCGGCAAACAACCACGTCGCGGTGGACATAAAAACACGACTAAAATCGCGTCCTGAACCCTGGGCTCCAGCGTGGCAGAAGGACGGCGGTGCGAAGCTACCCCATTTCCCCAATAACTCAGTCCATGCAACGCCACCCAATCAACCAATTCCCCAAAATCCCAATCTGTCCTTCACCATCATCCCAGTTCAAAACCCCACTCAAAAACCGCAATCTTGGTATGATGTATTCGAAGCGGAAACGAGGCTCTTCCGCACGGATATCTCGACGTAGCAATTTCATCCATGCGCATCGCTCAAGTCTCCCCATACGACCTCTCCTATCATGGCGGCGTCGTGGCCCACATGGCAAGCCTCAGCAAGGAACTGTCGCGTCGAGGACACGAGATCGTTCTCTTCGCTCCACGGTCTCGGCCCCAAACAGCACCTGACGTCAACGGCCTCGAAGTTGTACCGCTCGGAGGCAGCATCCCGTTCAACGCAAGTGGCTCCGTATCGCGGATATCCATGAGCTTCGGCGCCGCACGCCAAATGCGCCGAATCCTCACCTCCGAACGATTCGACATTGTCCACATTCACGAACCGCTGATGCCCTTCCTCGGCGCAGCAGCCAGCTGGTTCTCGCCCTGGCCCACCGTCGGAACATTCCACGCGTACAGCGAGAACATCCACCCCGGATATCTCAGCTTCAAACCCGTATTCACAATGGTCGCCGACAAACTCGACGGCCGCATCGCCGTCTCCAACGCGGCTAAAGCCTACGCCGATCGATACTTCCCCGACCGGTACACCATCATTCCAAACGGCCTCGACGTACCACGCTTCGAAAAACCACGGCCCAAACCCAGCGAATTCCGGTCCGATGCCTTCAACATCGTCTTCGTTGGGCGCGTCGGCGAGAAACGAAAAGGACTCCGCTTCCTGCTAGGCGCTTACAGCACCTTAAGGTGGCGCTACCCCAATCTGCGCCTCATCGTAGTCGGCGCAGGCATTCCAGACCGTGAATCCTGGCGGATGATGGGCGAACGCGGCATCGACGATGTAATCTTCGCCGGACCCGTCACCGATGAAGAACTGCCCGCGTATTACCAACACGCCGACGTTTTCTGCGCGCCCAACACTGGACACGAAAGCTTCGGCCTCGTACTCGTTGAAGCCATGGCCTCCGGCGCTCCCATCGTCGCAAGCCGAATCCTCGGCTTCGAAGGCGTCGCCGATCACGAGCAAGATGCATTGCTCGTTGATGTGGGCGACGAATACGCCATCGCCAACTCGATCCAACGCCTGATCGAAGACTCAGACCTCAGGAATCGCCTCGTCAATAACGGTCACGAAAAAGTGCAACGCTTCGGATGGGCAAGAGTCGCCGACGACGTCATCGACTACTACCAAGAGGTCATGGCCCGCGCACCTTTCCCGGCAGTGCCACACCAACGGCGAACCAGCAGTGGCTGATTCGGAAACCGGACTCCAAAGGCTCCGGAAATCCGCCCGGACCGCCATCGCGCGGTGGTTCGAGGAACCAATCTCCGCAGCCCTCGTCGCGATCGGCTTCAACGCCAACGCCGCCACGCTGGCCGGCTTCTTCCTCGCCGTCGTCGCAGCAGCATTCGCCGCCTACGGCCAATTCCTCATCGCCGGACTCATCAGCATCCCCGCTGCGCTATTCGACATGATCGACGGCGCAATCGCCCGTCGAACCGGCAAAGTTTCGGACAAAGGTGCACTACTCGACTCAACGTTTGACCGCCTCTCCGAAGCCGCGATCCTACTCGGATTGCTCATCTACTACTCGTCCGCAGAAACCTTGAGGCGCGAGGCGATCATCCTCGCATTCGTAGCATTCGTCGGATCCATCATGGTCAGCTACATTCGGGCACGAGCCGAAGGGCTCGGGTACAAAGGCACTTCAGGCTTCCTAACGCGTCCCGAAAGAGTCGTCATCATGACCGTCGCACTGATCATCGGACAACCCATATGGGCGCTGTGGATACTCGCCATCGGAACACCGCTCAGCGCCTTCTATCGTTTCTGGGCCGAGTGGCGAAATGCCGATTGACAGCACACTGCCCATGCGTCCGATCAACGCCCGAAATGCGTAGTGCTTTAGAGGACATGTCGAACGAGCCGCGCCTATTACGATTCAATTGAGGGCTGCGACACGCTACGCGCCGTAGAACGCTAATGATGCCTACCGCTCCCAAACCAAGACTCGCAACCATGTTGTCGCTAGCCGCGACATCCATAGCCGCGATCGCCGTCACGGCGATAGCCATGGTCGGGCAGCCTGCTCAGGCTCAATCCGAGCCCGTCCGTTTTCTCGGCGGCGGTCTCGAAAGCAACTTCCCCGAAGACATCCGATTCTTCACCAGCTTCGAATCCGACATCGATATCGTCGACGTCAGAGTCAGATTCACCACCGGCCCAGCAACCACTGGCCAGTACGATTATCTCGACCTGACTGAACGAACTGAATCATTGATCGATGGCGAGTTGATTTGGCGAGTCAACACCTCCGCCCGCTACATGCCTCCTGGCACCACAATCGATTTCGTCTTCGAAGCCATCGACGAAGATGGCAACGAATACCTCTCAGAGCAGTTCAGCCAAATCATGCTCGACGCACGATACGAATGGGACGTCGTCAGCCGCGGGCCAATCCACATCTATTACCACGGCCCCGTGCAGGTACGAGCCGAACGTCTGGCGGAAGCGGCAAAAGAATCCATGGATCTCATGGGCCCCATCACCGGCAGCGAAACCGAAACCCCGATCTTCGTAACCCTCTACAACAACAACGCCGAAATGATCGGTGCTGTCAGCGCCCGCAGCGCCACCATCAGCCGCGAACTCATCACCGAAGGCCAGGCATTCTATGACCACAGCGTCGTCCTTGTGCTTTCTGGCAACCGAGACATCGGCACCCTCACCCACGAACTTACGCACATCCTAGTTGGCCGCGCCGCTGGCGGCAGCAACGCATTGGTGCCGCTTTGGCTCAACGAAGGCCTCGCAGAATACGGCAACCTCGATAAGGGCCTGTCGTACGTCTACTACCTCGATTGGGCGATCGACACCGGCCGATTGATACCGTTCTCTCGACTCCAGACCTTTCCCGGCGAGCCCAACATGGTCATCGTCTCCTACGGCCAAAGCCGCAACTTCGTCGAATACCTGATCGAGACATACGGTGCCGAAAAGATAGCCGAAACTATCGCCTCGATCGCCGAGGGACGAAGCGGAGATATCGCTATTCGAAACGTCTACGGCAAGACCGTGCAGCAGCTCGACAACGACTGGCGCGCTACCATCGGGGCCGACCCTTACGTGCCACCAACACCCACGCCCACACCAGAGCCCGAATCTCGAGCAGAGAGCGAGTACAAACTCCTGACGCTGACTCCAGTCAAAGGCGGGATCACCGTCGGCGAAGCCGGCTCGGACCCGACACCGGTACCCACCGATACTCCCATTCCCGAACCGACACCAGAGCCTACCGAAGAACCAGAGGTTATGGTCCAGGCCACCGCCGTTGAAGAACCACCATCAGAACCTGCGCCGGCAACCGAATCATCCGACCCGGAACCGACCAGCTCCGGCGGCCTATGTAACTCAAGCGGCAACGGCCCGTATCAGGCTTCCACAATCCTTATAACCGCCATGTTGGCGGCAATCTTCATCGGGCGACGTATCCGCAGATAATCGGGCGACCTACCAGCCCAGGGCCGAGCCGTCCTTCCTTGGCTCGGTGCCCGCGCATAAAACTCCCGTCTCGGCATCGCGCGAAACCACCTGCCCGCCACCAAACCCGACACGATCGTACGCGCTTTGAACCACCACGTCGTGTCCGCGCGACCTCAATTCGGCGACAACAGACTCGTCTAAATCCTCTTCAACCTTTACGCTCTTGTCGCCTTGCACATCAATGCTGAACCGCAACGCGTCTAACGCTTTCTGAGAGTCCATTCCGAAGTCGACCATGTTGGAGACCACCTGAAGGTGACCCTGCGGCTGCTGGAACCCGCCCATCACACCAAACGATAGCCACATCTCGTCGTCTCGCGTAGCCATCGCCGGAATAATCGTCTGGTACGGCCGCTTGCCGCCAACAAGGTAGTTCGGGTGGTCCGGATCGAACGAAAATAGCGAGCCACGGTTCTGCAACGCGATACCAGTACCCGGCACAACCAGACCGGACCCAAATCCAGCGAAGAGGCTGTTGATCAAAGAGCAGGCGTTTCCATCCCCGTCCACCGCGGTGCAGTAGATCGTGTCGCCACCACCCATCGGGTCGCCGTACGAAACGTTGGGATGCGCCCTCATCGGATCAATGCTGGACCGCCGCCTGTCACCATATTCCTTCGCAAGTAACGGGCCGATCGGCACCTCCGCCACTCGAGGGTCCGCAACATACTGTAACGCGTCCTCATACCCCAAACGCATCGATTCGATCAGGTGGTGATACGCATCCGCCGATTGACTCCCCATGCCTCCAATGTCGAAACCCTCGGCAATGTTCAATGCCATCAGCGCAGCGATCCCTTGACCGTTCGGAGGGCATTCCCAGACCTCCACACCCCGGTAATTCACATGAATCGCCTCGTCCCAGTCCGAGTGATGCGACGAGATGTCCTCTTCCGTCAACCATCCTCCCTCTTGCTGCACATAGGCCGCGATCTTCTTGCCGATATCGCCCTTGTAATACGCTTCGCTGCCACCCTCGGCAATTACCTGCAACGAACCACCGAGTTCCGGCAAAGATGCGATCTCTCCGCACTTGGGGGCCCGACCGTTCATCGGCAGCATCTCTGATCCCGACGGCCGATGTCTCAGTTTCGTTTCGCAACCCTCCCAACCCCTAGCGATTACCTCCGAAACCGGATAACCGTTCAGCGCGTAATCAATCGCGGGTTGCAGTACCTCGGACAGCGTCATGCGACCGTAATTCGCCAGCGCGGTCTCCCAACCATGCACCGTCCCCGGCACACTAACCGAAAATGCACACCCATCCAGCTCATTCGGAATTGAATCGAAACCAGCCCTTCGAACATCCTCCGGATTGGCCGCCGCTCCAGATCGCCCGCTGCCATTCAATGCCACAACTCGTCTTTCGTCCTTGTTCCAGATCAGCGCGAACATGTCGCCGCCGATCCCTGTGGAACCTGGTTCAACGACATTCAGCGCTGCAGCCATAGCGACCGCCGCGTCCACCGCGTTCCCGCCGTCTAGCAACATCCTCAATCCCGCCTGCGCGGCCAAAGGCTGGCTCGTAGCTACGGCGCCATTGCGCGCCATCACTGCCGAGCGGCGTGATTGGAAATACGTTGACGAATAAGGATCGATCGCTGACACGGGACACCCCTGCTGTTGAGTTGTCGGAAGGAATACGCGTTACATGTTAGCAAGCCATTGAACACGCGCCGGCCGACGAGAAGAGCGCGCTGCCGGCGATTGGCGGCGTACTCGCATTCAGAATGCCCGCTATTCAGCGAACCGCGTCTAAATCGCCTGGACTTTCTCCACGGCGATTCGCGAGCGTTCTGGGCATCAGATCGTGCTTCGTATCGTGCCCCAGATGGAAACGGCGAAGCTCGTCGATCATCTCGCCGAAGAACGATATCCCCGTTCCATCGACGGTGCTTGCGATGTGTGGCGTAAGGAAGACGTTCCAGAAATGCCTGATCGGCGAGTCAACTGGCACCGGTTCAGGATCGAACACATCTAGACACGCATAGATGTCGTTCTGCCTCAATCGATCAATTAATGCATCCGACTGCACCACCTGCCCCCGCGACACGTTGACAAACACCGCACCGTGCCGCATCCAACCCAATTCCTTGGCTCCCAACATCCCCTCCGTGGCAGGGGTGTGTGGCACTAAGCACACCACAACATCCGGAATACTCATCACGTTCTTCAGCGATGTCATGGTGAAATTCATCGCCGATGCCAATTCGCGCGGGAGGTATGGATCGTGCACCAAAATATCGACCCGAAACGGCACCAGCAACTCGATCAACCGGCGTGCAATGTTGCCGCCACCGATGAGTCCCACCGTACGGCCGGTCAAATCGCCCATCATCTGAAAATCGGGATGGTGCACACGTTGATATCCCGTCCCCCACTCCTCATGCGCGATCATGCGACGGTAATGAGCACCTACCTTCTTCAAGCCCATCATCATCATCGCCAACGCCCACTCCGACACCGGCAAACTCGACGCATGCGTCGTGTCAACCGCCTTCACACCGCGTTCGATACACGCAGCCACATCAATCCGCTGCGCAAACCTGTCGCCTTCAAGTTCGCCGATCAAACGAAGATTGGGCGTAGCGTCAAGAATCTCGGGCGTCACCCTCGGCGATCCGTGACAGACAACCATAGCGTCCACGCCCGATGCGAAATCAATGAAATCGGCTACAACGTCTTCAGACGATATCGGCGGCGAATACCAGTCGGAGCTCTCGGTGAACTCTCGCCATTCGAAGGTCGCGAACTCATTTAGCGTTTCGACTTCGTGGTCCTTGATACCGCGATCCATGTAACGCGCGTCGCAAGCCAAACCCACCTTCAGTTTTTCACCCATGAGAGGCTCCTCCGATCACCGCGCACGCGGGTTGAGAATGTCATTCAACGCATCGCCGAGTATGTTCCAGCAGAATATCATCAGCCAAACTACGACGATCGGTGACAAAAGCTGCTCCGGGTGACTGCGCAGGGTCTCTACTGCCGCGCTACCCGTGCGCGCCGTCACATCTCCGATCATCACTCCCAAACTTGGACGCGGAGGTTGCACTCCGATGCCGAAAAAGCTGGCGACAACTTCACCCAGAGCCACCGCGCCCATCCCAAAACTGACGCTAACTATCAATGGGGTAATCACGTTCGGAAGGACGTGCCTCAACAGTATCGTCGGTGTTCCAACCCCCATGGATCGCGCCGCATCTACATACGGAGCGTCGCGAATCGCCAACGTTTGGCCACGAATCAAACGCATAGCCCCGAACCAAGACAACGGTAGGAACGCCAACCCCAAAACTATGTAATCAACGGCGCCTGAAGAATTGACGCCGGATATGAATGTATTGTCCTCAACCCAGTATCCAAACTCTTTAATGCGAGGTCGGACAGTTGCGGCGATGATCAACACCAGAAGGAAATCCGGGACTACCGCAACCACCTCTCCGATCCTCATGGTGACAATATCTGCGATACCTCGCAGATAACCTGCCGCCATACCCAAAACCAATCCGAGGAAAACGCTGGCCGTCAGTATCGTGATAATGGTTAGGATGATCGTGGTCTGAATCCCCCAAACAACGCGAGAGAATATGTCGCGGCCCAGCCGGTCCGTGCCTAACCAGTTCTGCGCATCGGGTCCGGCTTGCGTTTTGGCTAGATTCGTTTCGGAATAATCGTGTGTCGATACCAACGGCGCTAAAATTCCGAGCGTGTACAAGATCACCAGAATGCAAACCGCGAATAACGCCAATTTGCGTTTCCGCAACTCGGTCCAAGCGTGTCGGAAGAACCCGTCGTCCGCCTCTACCTCGAGCAATTCCGACAGCTCGGCTTGTTCAGTAACACCTGACCCGGACTGAGTCATATCACGCTCTCAGTCTGATCCTTGGATCTATTACCGAATACATGATGTCCGCAACCAAGTTCGCAACCGCGAGCATCGTCGCCCCCAGCAACGTCAATGCCGTCAGCACCGGATAGTCACGTTGAAATACAGCCTCCAACGCCAGACGTGAAACGCCTGGGATGCCGTAAATCAATTCGACGATAAGCGAGCCGCCGAATAACCCGGCGAGCGAAAAGCCTAAAATCGTGATGATCGGCAGTAACGCGTTCCTAGCGATGTGTCGACGGTTCACGGTCATGTGTCCCATGCCCTTACCATGCGCCGTCCTAACATATTCCTGACCTAACACATCCAGCGTCGATGCGCGCATGTACCGCATGAAGACGAACGCGCCGGGCAACCCAATCGTGAACGCCGGCAATATCGCATGTGTGGAAAAGATGCCTGACCATCCCGATACCGGGATCCAATCCAACCACAAGGCGAAAACCAGAATCAAGAATGGCGCTGTGAAAAACACGGGCAACGCGTAGATAAGCAACATGATCGTCGTCATCGTCGGGTCTTTCCAAGTGCCTTGCCGCATCGCAGCCCAGAATCCCAGAGGCAACCCGATCGCCAATGTGACGACATACGAGACGATATTCAGCTCCAACGAAACTTTAAGCTTGGGACCCAACAGTTCGATAACATCTCGGCCGCGGTATCTGTAGCTCTCTCCGAAGTCGAACTTCAATGCGTCCGCCACGTAACGGAGATACTGCACCATGAACGGGTCGTTCAAACCAAGACGATCCCGAATGCGTGCGATCGCTTCAGGGTCGGCGCGCTGCCCAGCCATCAATTCCGCAGGATCGCCTGGTGCCACGGAACCCAACGAAAAGATGAACAGCCCGGCAACGAAAAGCAAAACGGGTGTCCAAAGCAACCGTCGTGACATGTAGATCAGCATCGCGCTACAAATCCTAGCACTAGGCCAAACACCTCACGTAAATCGCTTCGGACGCCCGAAGGCCGGACCGTATTGATCCTAGAAATCGACCTCCTTATCAAGCCATACGTCCTTGAAGAAGTAACCCCCAAGCGGCGAGATCCTGAACTCGTTCACATGTGGTTTGACCAATATCTTGCCCTCGGCACCCCACCACATTGGAAGCCAAGATGCTTCGTCGACTATGATCTGCTCCGCCTGTTGATACAGTTGGATCCGCCGAGCCGGGTCCGGTTCCGTTGTCGCCTGATCTAGTAGAGCATCCACCTCAGCGTTTGCGTATTGAGTTTGGTTGATCGTGCTGTCGCTACGGAAAAGCACGTCGACAAATGTATGAGGGTCCGGATAGTCAGGGCTCCACGCCAGCGAGAACACCTGCAGCCGGTAGTTGTCGACCTCGTCCAAGAACGTCGCCCATTCGACTTCCTGGAACTCTATCTCCACGCCGAGATTGCGAGCCCACATGTCCGCAACCGCTTGAAGCCACGCGGATGGCGAGCCGCCGGTCCCAGCCGCCGTCAACACGATTCGAGGCCGAGTATCTGGATCTGCATACTCGGACATGCTCAACTCTTCAACCGCTTTATCAACATCGAAATCCAAAGGTTCCAAGTCGGGGTTGAATCCTATAAATCCCGGTGGGATCGGTCCGTTTGCCGGGCGCGCTCGGCCCTGCAAGACCGCTTCCGCGATCAGCTCCTTGTCGACCGCGTAGTTGAGTGCCCGTCGGAAGTGAACATCATCGAACGGCGGCTCCTTGACGTTAAATCCGATGTAGAACGTGAAAAATTCCGGCGGGACGTCGACTACTTCCTTAGATATCGGTTCATTTGGGTCAGTGACCCGCTCAAATGCCGATGTCGGAATTCCCGTAATGTCGATCTCGTCATTCTCGTACATCGCCATCGCCGAACCGCCAGCCAAATTGAACTGCACCTCGTCGAGGAACGCCGGTGTATCCCAATAGTTTTCGTTGCGTTCGAGCACTAAGCTGACACCAATTTCGTACGACTTGAGTACGAACGGACCGGTACCAGCTGCATCGTCGGTCCAATGTTCACCACCCGCCTCTACATTCTCTCGGTTCAGCACGAAAGTCACGGGATACGTCAGTTTCGCGATGAAATACGGCTTGGGCGAGTCTATCTTCACCTCAAGCGTTTGATCATCAATAACCGTGATACCGTCGGTTGACGTCGCCTCTCCATCGACGATTTCATTGATCCCCACGATGTCGCCTAGAAACTCTTTTACAATCGGCGAACCCGTTTCCGGCAGCGCGGCGCGTTCCCAAGACCATTTGAAATCAGATGCCGTCACCGGGCTACCGTCGCTAAACTCAATCCCTTCACGCAAAACGAACCTGTAAACAGTTCCATCCTCGCTCACAGTGAAGCTCTCTGCAAGGTCGAGAACAATCGGTTCATTCGGATTGTCCGTCAATCGCATCAAACCTCCAAACAATTCCACGACGATTTCGTAAGACGTGCTGTCGGTTGTGAGTGCCGGGTCCAAGGTCGTTGGATCTGAGCCCAGCAACCTGAACACACCGCCTCGACGGGGATCGAACTCTAACTCCTCTTCTTCCGCAGCTTGCTGCATCGCGGTCGCCGTCTCTTCGGCCGAAGCGGTCTCTTCAGCCGATGCCGTTGCTTGAACTTTGGCCTCGGCCGTCGCTTCAGCTATCGCCGTCGCCGTAGGTGCAACACTCAATGGCTCCTCCGTAGGCTCGGGCGTTGCGGTCGGTTCCACGACCACAGTGGCCGTCGGTGGGATCGAAGTAGGCGTTGCAGTCGGTTCTTCTGAACTCGCACATGCAACCATGAACACAGTCGTGAGCACCACACCGGCAATCAGTAGATTCCTTACCATTTTTCCTTTCACCTCATTTTTGCGCTGTCGCTTAATGTGTTCCCGCTTGGATACAAAGTATCAAATCAATGGGAAACAACGCCGCATATAAGCGCGTATTGTCCTGCGAACAGGCGATCAATCGGAATCACCTGTCCGATCAAAGTTGGTTTGACAAATGCCGACTATTTCAACCGTCTATCCAGACGTATTGATATATCGGCACCGACAACGGCGGGAACGTCAGTCCTTCAACTCGCTGTTTGACGAGAACCTTGCCTTCAACACCCCACCACAACGGCAGCCAAGCCGCGTCCTCCACAATCATCTTCTCGGCTTCCTGATAAAGCTCGATCCTGCGGACCGGGTCTGCTTCAACATTTGCCTGGCGCAGTAGTTCGTCGACTTCAGAATTCGAGTAGTTCGTGTTGTTGATTGAACTGCCTGTCCTGAACAGCACGTCCACGAATGTGTGAGGGTCCGGATAGTCGGCCTGCCAAGCTAGCGAGAACGCCTGCAATCGGTTTCTGTGAAGATCCTGCAGGAACGTCGCCCATTCGACTTGCTGAATCTCGACGTCAACGCCGAGATTTCGCCGCCACATGTCCGCGATGACTTCCGTGGTCAAACTCGGGGAGCCGCCCGTCCCCGGCAGTGTGATCACAATCCGCGGTCGCGTCTCGGCATCCGCGTATTTAGACATCTCGAGCTCCGCTTGCGCCCGGTCCACATCGAATTCCAGTCCCTGGAGATTGGGGTTGTACCCCACAAAACCGGGAGGGATCACGCCGGTCGCCGGCCGGACTAAGTCGGAGAAAACAGCATTGGCGACGAGTTGTTTGTCCACCGCGAAGTTCAGCGCTCGGCGGAAGTGCACATCATCGAACGGCTCACGTTCAACATTGAAACCCACATAGCTAGTCCTGAATGAGGGCGGCACTTCCACGACATCTTTGGATATCTCTTCCGCGGGATCCGTCACCCGCTCCAGATCCGCGAGACCGATCCCAGTGATGTCTATCTCGTCGTTCTCGTACATCGCCATTGCAGAGCCGCCGGCGAGCAATAATTGCACCTCGTCGAGGTACGCTGGATCGCCCCAGTAGTGCGGATTCTTCGAGAAGGTCATCCGCTCGCCGATGCTATAGTCTTTCAGCACGAACGGGCCGGTGCCTATCGGATCGTCGGTCCAGTTTTCACCGCCAGACACGACGTTGTCTGCCTTGACAACAAACGCGATGGGATACGTCAGTTTGGCGATGAAATACGGTTTCGGAGCATCGATCGTCACCTGCAAGGTGTGATCGTCGATCACCACGATCCCGTCCGCAGTCGTAGCCTCGCCATCGATAATGGCTTGGACACCTACGATGTCGCCTAGGAACTCATCGACGATCGGCGATTCCGTCTCAGGCGCCGCGGCGCGTTCCCAAGACCATTTGAAATCCGACGCCGTGACCGGCGTGCCATCGCTGAACTTCAAATCATCCCTGAGGGTGAACTTGTAAGTCTTGCCATCGTTGGTAACCGTGTAACTTTCCGCCAAGTCCATCGAAATCGGGTTATCCGATTCGCCAGTCAGTTTGACGAGACCGCTGAAAAGCTCGATGACCACATCGTACGACGTGCCGTCCGTCACCAACGCCGGGTCCATCGTCGGAGGGTCCGCCCAAAGCCTTCGGAACACGCCGCCGCTTCGGCGATCATCGCCTGCCGTCTCAGGTGTCTCCAGCAGCTCGGGCGCGATCTTCGCGACGTTCGAGACCGGTGTCGGCCGTTCCGACCTCGCCGGCGGGGGCGTCGAAACCGCGGTCGGTACCTGCGTTGCAGTCGGCTCTGGGATCGGTGTGGATGTGGGTTCCTCTTCGCTCGCACACGCTGCGATAAACAGCGAAATCGCAACGATCAGCGAGAAGCTAAAGAAACTTGCTTTCTTCATCAGTTGTCTCCGGAATTCAATCGATCCTGAAATTACTTACGATTTAATGCCAACGCGCGGATTGCGCATTTGCCGTACATGCCACAATGGCGATGTGATGGACTCTGATGGACCGTAAAGGATTTCTTTTGTATCGCCTGAGATTCCACGGTACCCAATGCTGTCTAACGAGCCAAGTCTTCAATTGCCAATTGAAGATTGGAGAAATGCTTTGAGGAAACCGTCCAGATCACCCTCTAACACTCCTCGCGCATCAGATACCTCATACTCGGTCCGATGATCCTTCACCATCTGGTACGGGTGCAGGACGTAACTCCTAACCTGTCGACCAAACTCGGCAGATACATGATCACCTTTCAATCTCGCCTGCTCAGCGGCCCTGCGTTGATTCTCTAGATCCGTCAGCCGCGCATGAAGAATCTTCATAGCAACTTGCCGATTCTGCGCCTGCGAACGCTCGTTCTGGACTGAGACCACTATCCCAGTCGGCTCGTGCGTTAGACGCACCGCTGTGGAGTTCTTTTGGACACTCTGACCGCCATGCCCACTCGCCCTAAACGCCTCCATACGGACTTCAGACGGATCAACTTCTACATCGTCGGTTTCATCAGGCTCTGGATACACTTCAACAAGCGCGAAGCTAGTGTGCCGACGGTGCCCAGAGTCGAACGGTGACAACCTCACCAATCGATGCACGCCGCGCTCAGATTTGAGATACCCAAACGCATGATCTCCTTCCACCCGCACCGCCGCCGACTTAATGCCAGCCTCCTCACCCGGCGTGAAGTCGAGCACATCAGAATCGTATCCCGACTGCTCGCTCCATCGAACATACATCCGCAAGAGCATCTCCGACCAATCCTGAGCGTCGACTCCTCCCGCTCCCTGCTTCACTGACAGAATCGCCGCTCGGCCATCATGCTCGCCATTGAGCTGCAACCGAAACTCCTGCGCTGAGAGATCCGACCTCAACTCCTCCGCGTCCATCACAAGCTGCCCAATCATCGACTCCTCAGATTCGACCTCCGCCAAATCGATGAACTCGACCAGCTCATCCGAGCGCCGAAGCAACCGCTCCCACGTCGTCACATCATCTTTCAGCATGCCAAGCAACTTCATATGAGACTGCGCACGCTTATGGTCCGACCAGAAACCAGGATCCAACGCCCGTTTTTCTAGCGCTTCTATCTTTGACCGCTTGTCGGGCAGGTCAAAGATGCCCCGCAATCTGCATGATCCGTTCTCGCAGCTCGGCGGCGTCAGACTTCAACTGTGGATCCATAACAGGATTCAAGTATATGAACCAGCACGACTTGGATTGAACAAAAACACATGCGCCCCTCAGTTTCCCGAGGGGCGCATGCGATTCAGTCGCTATGCGACGTCCCTTACGGCGCTACTCCGCTGCCGTAGTAGACCCAGACGCCGGTACCAATGGTGATACCCTCGTCCTTCTTCAGCACGTCCCAGGTGTTGTTCACGTGATCCCACGTGTACGCCCGGACGTAGTCGCCGAGGTAGGCGGCCGCCGTGATCGGGTCGTTGTTGCTGTTGCGCAACGTCTCACCCGCGTCGTCCTGCGTCTGGTCGCCATCGACGTCCACGACACCGACGAAGTTCCAGCCCATATCGGTCGGGATGTCAGCCGGGTTCGGCTGTCCGTCCGTCGAGCGGTCACCCTTGCCAGCGAGGTGCACTGCCTGCGTCACGAAGCCGGTCGAGTGGACCCAGTAGCCGTAGCGAGCCTCGACGTCGTTCAACGTCGCATAATCGTCGCTCGTCGTCCACACGCCGTCCTGACGTGTAGCGATGCGCCACGGGCTCACAGGCTCTGTCACGTTCCAGCCGACCACCTGGTCGATTGCATCGTTCGTGAACACTGCGTGCAGCGCTCGGTCGACCGGGTTCGCCGGGAACGAGATCGAGTTCCAACCAGCCAGCAGGTCGAGCACGAATGGCGCTCGCTGCTTGACGGTGAAACTGTAGCTGTGGTCTCCCTTGTTGTTCGCACCGTCGTTAGCTTCGACGTCGACCTTGTAGGTGCCAAACGCCAGCGGGTCCGGCCACCATACAAACTCGTTGTCGTCCAACGCCTGCAGGTCGGCCGTGTAGTCAACGTCGTCAATCTCGAAGAGCGTCACATCGACTTTCGTCTTCTCGTCGCCGAAGTCCAGCAACACGAACGGTCGCGGCTCGAACACCGTCTCACCGTTGTCCGGGATCAGTTCGCCCTTCTTATCCGCGACATCAGCCCATGCCGTCATCAACTCTGTGTCGTAGGTGAAGCCAGCCGTCGCAGATGACCAGTTCTGGATACGGTCGCTACCGCGCATGTACGAGCTGCGGTCCCGACCCCAGACGATCACTGACAACTTCCCGTCTTCAACGGCCTGGTCACCCGTCAAGTTCGACCAGTCGAACTCCCACAGGTTGCCGGAACGTCGGTTCGCCCGCGCCACGTCGACTTCGAAGAATGTCGAAACGTCGTCTGTGATACCTGTCTCAGCAGCGTCGGTGTGGTCTGGACACATCGTCCGTTCGGCCGCCGGCACTGAATCGTCATCCGGATCGCCGTCCGGGTCAGCAATCGCGTGCTTCGCACTCGGCTCTTGATTGTCGATCGTGCCGGTCTTGAACGAACCCTTGCGGTTCGAAGCAAACTTCGCTACGTCGTTCTCAGCTGATGCCTTACCCCAAGTGAGGTTCGAACATACGACCGCGAACTGTGGCGCGCCTTGGATCGGCTCGTTCGCCATAATCGAGATCTTCATCTGCTCTTTCGTCAGCTCCGAAGATCCTTGACCATCAATGTCCTCATGCAGACCTGAGCCACCGCTCAAGGTCACCGTGAATGTCGGCAGGATACCGTCAGACAGTTCGATGCCTTCCAGTCGGCGATCAGTCGACTCGTTACCGGCCAAGTCGGAGATCGACTGGCCTGCCGCGAGGTCGACTTTCGGCGTCGCGTTAGGCTCAAGGTCGCCATCCAGCATCAGATAGACTTTGTCGTCCTTAACCACTGCGTCGGTAACCGTACCAGCGGTACCGCCGTCAAGCTCAACTTCGAACGTCCCTACGCCTACCGTCGACGCATCGATCTTGCCATCGAAGGCGATCATCAGGCCGGAACTCGAAGCCACGACATCGCCATCAGCGTCGACTACGAAACCGGTGGCCGACTCGTCTGCCGAGTACTTCGGATCCACGTCGTCAAGGTAGTAGAGATGGCGTGAATACCAGCCGAGCACGTTGTGCGTGTTTTTGCCGCCGTCGGCACGCGGACCTGGTCGATCATCGCGGTCGGCTGTCTTCGTACCGAGATCGTGGATGAACGTTGGGTCGCTAGGTTCGGCGTCGGAGAAGCCGATGTTACCCGCGATGTCCATCACCACCGCTTGAATGTCGATGATGTGGTTGTATCGGCGGCCGTCTTCTTCGTCAGGCGGGAAGTCGATACGGACCACCGTGTCGAACAGGCCGGATGCGTCGCCGTCTTCAAAGTCCTCAGCGTCGCCAGTCTTGAACTCATCGCCGTTTACATCGTCGATGTTCTCGCCCATGTAAACATCGGCGCTCGCGATGATGCCGTATGTCTCGTGGGTGGTGCTGTAGCCCGCGTAGTGACCGCGTAGCGCAGCAATGCCTCCGTCGTCACACGCACCGGCTTCGTCTTCGTCTGCGTCAACACAGATGTAACCACGGTCTTCCGTCGTCATCGTGCTGTCGTTCACTCTCAGGTCGAATACTGGGGTGGCGTCCACCTTCTCATCAGGTCGGTTATCCGCGTAGACCTTGAACGAGTCTTCGCGTAGACCCGAACCACCGCCATCCGAGAACGAGCCCAGAAGTTCAGGAGAGTCATCCTTGCTTGCGGTGTTGTGAGCCGGCGAATCGATCTGGATCGCCGGTGGGTCCTTGTCGATTTGGATTGAAACCGTACGAATGTCACCGTTCGAGTTCTTGTAGCTGACCGTCACCGGGCCGCTCTCAACGCCCAAGACTGCTGCTTGGGGCATTAGGTGACCTGAAGCTGCACCAACGACGAGACCCCAGTTGGACTTCGCCACGGCATCATCGTTGTCGGTAGCTGGGGCCGAACCGTCACCATCGGCGTCGGTCAGTCGCAGGTAGCCTTCGTACCTACCGCTAAATCGACCCTTCTCTTTCAACCAGAGGTTCTGTGCCGGAGCGTTTCCGTCTGCACTCGCGCGGAGTACCAGCGCGTCTTGCTCTTCGGGATCAGCGTCGTCCTCGTCATCCACGAATACGGGCGAAACCTCCGCCGCCGGGTTGGGATCCGTCCCATAGCCGGCCTTCGTCGCACCACCGAACAGCACCTCTTCATCGCTGGTCTGGTAGTAGATGTACTGGATCGTGATGCCAGGCCCAGTCGGAACCGTCGCGGTCACTCGCATCCATGGAGCGATACGGTTGATGGTGCCGGAACTCTGGTCTTCGTCCAAACTAACGTATTCGCCGGTTAGATCGGTAAATTCGTCGGCGGTGCCATCACCGTCCTCATCGGCGAGTCCAAACCAATAGAACTTACCCTTCGCTTCCTTCGGCGCCATCGGAAATGCGGTAGCGTCGTTACCTGTGGCAGCCGTAAGGCCGAATTGAGCGTCGCCTGAATTAGGTATCGAACCACCTGTCACACCTGTTGGGGGGTTAAGCCTGCCGAAGAAAGCCGCTTCGCTTGCGAGTTGGATTCGGTCCTCGATATCTTCTGTTGTTGCCGGGTCGCCGTCGACGTCGTGGGACACGAGCAATTCATCAGCCAAATCCCCGAGTGCCGCCACTACTTCCGTCGTCTGTTCAGCAGAGAGGAGATTTGCAGGAGTGCCGCTGGGAGCTGCGCCGACCGCGTAAATCTTACCCGTACGCTTGTCCCTTCCGGTGTCTTTAATGCTGATCTTAATGACGTCAGCATTCTTGGCGATTGCGCGCGGTTCGTCGCCTGACGTCTTGGGGTCGATGGCGTAGGTGGCAAAGACATTATCCGCCTTGGTGATTGCGCTTCGTTCGGCGACTTTGTAACCACTGTTATTCTCAGAGTCTTCGTCGTTGTCGTCCGCATCACCATCGTTACAGGAACCCACTGCGAACACATCAGTGTCCGTCGCATAGCAAGTCCCGACGTTCAGAACGTCTATCGTACCGGTAGCTGCTTCTACCGTCCCGGGCGAGCCGGCTCGCACCGCCACCACCGCAACGGCAAGGATCAGCACGGCCAGAGCCGTCAAGATTCTCGATGAAAGCTGCACAGCTGCAGTCCTCCTCTATCTATATCTCTACCGGTTCGATACTCGACACGCTCACACCGACATACTTCCAGTCGGCCCTAAAGCGGTCTTGCCCGGATGTTTCCATAGCACTCTCAAGACGCGCAACGAACCACACGCCCGTAGGCACGCCCTGAAAACTATATGATACCGAATATATGCCACCGCGCGCGCCCTGTCAATCAATTTCTCGCAAACACTTCACCACTCACCGCCTCAGGACTTGCATGGATGGACAGCATGAACGTGATGTCGATTTGTAGCCGGTGAGCGCCCTACTCTTCTAAAGCCATCTTCGTCTATCCTGTCCATCCATGCAAGTAAAAAGGGCGCCCCTGCTTCCACAGGGGCGCCCTCTTCTTCCTTTTCCCCTCTCCCTCGATGGGAGAGGGCTAGGGTGAGGGTGATCAGACCTTACGGCGCTATTCCGCCACCGTAGTAGACCCAGATGCCGTCACCGATCATCACGTCGTCTCCGGCCTCTAGGACATCGAACCGACTTCGGATCGGATCCCACGTGTAGGCCTTGGCGTTCTTACCGAGGTAGTCGCCTGCCGTGACGCCAGCATCACCTGTCTTCAGCGTTTCACCGAAGCTGGCCTGCGTCTGGTCGCCATCCTGGTCGATGACGCCAACGAAGTTCCAACCCGGCTCAGTCGGAATCGCCACTAGGTCCGGAGGCACAACGCCCGCGTCGAGACGGTTGATCTGACCGATCAGCGCAACCTTCTGCGTCACGAAGCCCTGCGCGTGCACCCAGTAGCCAAACTTCGCCGTTACCTTGCTCAGCGTCGCGAAGTCGCTGTGAGTCGACCACTCGCCTTCCATGCGAGTTGCGATGCTCCACGGCTTCGTCGGATCCGAGATGTCCCACGCCGCGACCATGTCGACCACGCCTTCAGTGAAGACATTCTCGATCGCCGGGTCAACCGGGTTGGCCGGGAACGAAACCGCGTTCCAGCCGGCGATCAACTTGAGGTTGAACGGTGTCCGCTCGGCAGCCTTGAAGCTGTATTCGAACGTGTCCTTGTTGCCCGCAGCGTCAATACCGTTAACCACAACCGCGTGGCTACCGATGCTCAACTCTTCTGGCCAGTACAAGAACCGGTTCTCACCGAGCGTCTGTATCTCTTGCACGGTGCCGTCGATGGTGAACTCGTCAATCGATACAGTCGACTTGTCCGTGTAGTTCAGCAACACGAACGGACGCGTCTCGGTAACGGTGTCGCCGTCGCCTGGCGTCGCCATCGGATCCGCCAGCATTGTGTCGTAGCGGAACTCTGCCGTGGCAGCACCCCAGTTGTAGGTGTCATCAGGCAATTCGTCGGCCGTTATGGCACGCATCGAAGGACTGCGGTACGAACGTCGGTCACGTGCATACGCGACTACCGTCAGTTTGCCGTCTTTCAACTCTTTGTCGCCGCTGAAGTTCACCCATTGGTACTCCCAGGCGAGACCCGGGCGAGAGTATGACTGCACTTGCTGCAGCTTGATCACGTCGGCATCGTCGCCGCAGTTGTAATCAGCCGGAGCGTTGAAGTTCGCGCTGGCGCGGTCCTTCAATCCGCCGCTCCGCGCCTTCACCAAGTCTGACAACTCTTTGTCGTTCTCATCGTCGGCGTCACTGTCGTAACCAACGTTCGTGCATACCACCACTAAGGACGGTGTAGCGTTGATCTCTTCGTCAGCACCTATCGTCACGACGATGTCGTCGTTGGTCAATGAGCTTGGTCCTTCGCTGCCTTCGCCGGAACCAGTTCCTCCGCTCAGCGATACAGTAATCACCGGAGTGATACCGTCGTTGGCCTCGAACGGCGAAACGTCGCCGCCAGTCAGTCGGTTGCCGGCCGGGTCCGAGACCCATTGTCCGGAAACGATGTCGACCATCGGTGTCGCGTCAGACGCGAGTTCCTGGTCGAGCAACAGATAGACCAAACGACCTTGCGCATCAATGTCCATGATGCTCGCTGAGGCGCCTGTGGCTCCTGGCGGTGCGGCCGGAGGGTCTAGCGTCACTGAGAATGTGTCTACGTCGATTGAGTCTGGATCGACCGCTCGGTCGAACACCACCAGAATACCCTTGCGGTTGACCTGCGGGACATCGTCGTCATTCTCGCCGTAGAAACCTGTAACGGTCTGTTCCTGGAAGATCGCAGGATCGGTCTCGTCGAGGAAGAAGACATGCCGCGCATACCAACCTAGAACGTTGTATCGACCTTCATCGCGGTCGGCATACTCCTCGCCCAAGTGGTTGATGAACCTAGGTCCGTCGTCGTCGCTGTCCGAGAAGCCGATGTTGCCGGCCCGGTCCGCGACCAGAGCTTGGAAGTCGATCGTGTTGTTGAATTTGTCGCTTTCTTCAGGTAGGTCGAACCCAATCCGAATCGAGTCGCCGAACGTTCCGTCCGTCGCACCGTCGTCATGGTTGTCACCATCTACGGATCTGACGTCATCGTCGTCGTCGGTATCCAAATCGAACACATCTCCGTGTGGAATGACGCCGAATAGACGACTGTCCACACCGTAACCAGCGTAGTCGCGGTGCGATTCAACCACCGCTTGGGTTCCGTCTGCTGCCGTCACTTCACCGTAAGGGTCCGTAGCATCGGAGCCGTCTACGCGGAGATCCAACGCCAAATATTCACCGTCAATACCGTTCTCTTCGATGTCGTCCCTGTGGTCGACGTACAACCGGAACGTGTTCCTTCTGAGACCCGATTCGCTGTCGCTGAACGCGCCGGAGAATTCAGGCGATGTGTCTTGGCCCTCCGATTTGTGGGCCGGAGAGTCGATATTCACAGTTGGCGGCACGGTATCGATCGCAATCGATAACAGCTTCTGCGACCCATCGGTATCGACGTACGCGATAGTCACCGGTCCACTCTCTACACCGATAATGGCAGCGCCCGCCGGGTCGGAGCCGGTTGCGGGACCGACCATCAAACCCCAGTTTGTTGGCACCTTATCGCCGTTTGAATCAGTGGTGTAGTCGTCGCCGTTTTCGTCTGTCAGTTGCAGATAACCTTCGTAACGCCCGCTGAAACGCGAGGTCTCCATTAGTTGCAAGTCCTGCGAACTAACCCGTCCATCTGAGCGAGCTTGAACCACCAACGGTGTCGAAAGTTTCTCCTCCGAATCCGTGAATTCAGGCGCATACTTCGAATTGTCGGCGTAACCCGGATCGGTGTCCAGGTTAGGGCTCTTCTCGGCGCCGATGAGGATCTCCCTTTCACTAGTTTCGTAAACCACGTACATCACACGGACGCCCGCGCCTTCATCAATTTGCGCTCGAACGCTAAACCACGGAGCAACCTCCGCGTTGTCCTCGCCACCTTCACCTTCGGTGCGGCCCGACCCAACGTCTTCGTCAATCGCCAGGTACTTGTTCAGCTTCTCGAACTTATGAGCTGTGGCGCCGGTATCGGCTGCATCGAAGTCATTATCCGGGTCGAACAAACCGTATAGGCTGATCGGCGAATCATTGCCATCTACCACGAACATCGGCTTGTATTCGGGGAATACCGGTGGCGTGCTTGTGTCACCAGTGCCAGTGCGGTCGATCGTGATGCCCGTGATAACTCGCGGATCGGCATTGTCGACTTCGAATTGAACGGTCCTGGCCACTCCACGCCGCGTCCACCGGAAATCTACCGTTTCCGCAGCTAGTTTATCGCCGTAGTCTTTCCGCATGGTTGCGAGATATCCGGATTCGTCATCATCCGTGTCCGGATCATCTTGCATGTAATAAGCAGCTGTCGGGATGCAGGCAGCATCGTAACCATCGGCCAATGGGTCGGTTGGAGACACGGCGCGGCAGGGCGCGTTAGGCCCGGCCCCGTATAACACCGGGATCCGTTGGTCTCTTCCAGAGTCTGAGATGCTGATCTTGATGAGGTTTGAATTCATCAAGATACCGCGCGGGCTGTCCGGCGCCGTCCTCGGGTCGTGAGCATACGTCGCGTAGACCGTGCCGACTTCAGAGATTGTGTTACGACCTGCAACATTGTAGGCATCACTGTCCCCATCGTCACAGTCGCCCACTGCGAACACATCAGTGTCCGTCGCATAGCAAGTCCCGACGTTCAGAACGTCTATCGTACCGGTAGCTGCTTCTACCGTCCCGGGCGAGCCGGCTCGCACCGCCACCACCGCAACGGCAAGGATCAGCACGGCCAGAGCCGTCAAGATTCTCGATGAAAGCTGCACAGCTGCAGTCCTCCTCTATCTATATCTCTACCGGTTCGATACTCGACACGCTCACACCGACATACTTCCAGTCGGCCCTAAAGCGGTCTTGCCCGGATGTTTCCATAGCACTCTCAAGACGCGCAACGAACCACACGCCCGTAGGCACGCCCTGAAAACTATATGATACCGAATATATGCCACCGCGCGCGCCCTGTCAATCAATTTCTCGCAAACACTTCAGCACCAAACACTCCCTACGCGCACCAACATCCTATTCATGCCAAATGAAAACGCCCCCGTGTCTCCACGGGGGCGTTCTCTTTTTCCTCTCTACCGCCCTTACGGCGCTATCGTCGTGTTGTCCGGGAAGAACACCCAGATGCCTTTACCGATGATCATGTCGCCACCTTCTGGCAGCACTCGATAGCCATTGGCGATGGCATCCCACGTGTACGCCTGGCGGAAGCCTGGCATGTAGTCCTTCGCCGTCACGTCGGCATCTTCGCTGTCTTGCAGCACGTCTCCGAAGTTGTCCTCGGTCTGGTCACCGTCTTGGTCGACCACGCCGATGAAGTTCCAACCAGGCAGGGTGTAGATGCCGATCGGATCCGGCTTGCCGCCCGTTTCGCGGTTGATCGGGCCTTCTAGATCGACGCTCTGCTTGACGAAAGCCATCGAGTGTACCCAGTAACCGTAACGGACCTCAACGTCGGTGAGTGGCGCGAAGTTCGCGCTCGTCGTCCAGACGCCATCAATGCGGGAGGCGATGCTCCACGGGCCAGTCGAACTCATCGGGTTCCAACCAACCACACGGTCGATCGCTTCTTCAGTGAAGACAGCGTCCAGCGCCGTGTCCACCGGGTTGGCCGGGAACGACACCGCGTTCCAACCAGCCGTGATGTCCAGCACGAACGGGTCACGGGCCGTCACATTGAACGTGAACGAGGTGTTTCCAGTGGGTTTGTTGTCCGCTGCATCTCGTGCGTCGAATTCGACCTTGTGTTCGCCAAATTCGAGCGCCTCAGGCCAGTAGAGGTACCGGTTGGCACCAACGTTGGACAGATCAGCCAGGACGTCTGCCCCGTCGATCTTCAACGCAATGACCTTAGCCGTCGTCGCCTCGCCTGCAAAGTCGAGGTAGACGAACGGTCGCGGTTCCTTAACTTCGGAGCCGGCTTCCGGCTGCACGCTGCCGCCGGAACCGTCTTTGTTCAACGGGCTGTTGAAGACGCTGTCCAAAACGAACTCCGCAGTCGCGGAACCCCAGTTATGGCGAGGATCCGTGCTGTCGTGCGCTTCGTACGAAGAGCGGTCTTGACCATAAACTACGACCACGATCTTACCGTCGTGCAGTTCCCTGGCATCGCTCGACGCGTTACGCCATGCGTACACCCAATTGTTGCCAGGACGTGAGAGCGATGAAGCGTCCGTGAACACGTCGGGTTTCGTCGCATCACCGCACAACAATCCATCTTCACCTGAATTGTCTTCGTATCCAGTCCGGTTGCCAATGTAGTCGCTAAGGCCAAGGTCGTCATCACCGTCGGACCAACCGATGTTCGAGCAGACTACCGACACCTTAGGCGAACCTGTGATGTCTTCGTCCGACGCGATATCGATGTTCATCGCAGCGTTCGTCAACTTGGACGGTCCTTCGCTGCCGACACCAGTTCCTGAGCCGCCGCTGAGCGTCAACGTGAAGACGGGCAAGATGCCGTCGTTGACCTCGAAGGCTTCTGCGTCTTTCTCTTGCCATCCGAGCACGTTACCAGCCAAGTCTTCTACCTCGCGACCTTCGGTAATGCTCAACGTTGGCGTCGCATCTGAAGCCAGCTTCTCGCCCAGCTTCAAGAAGACTAGTTTGCCTTCGACTTGAACATCGATGACCTCGATGCCTGCTTCGTCCCCGTGTTCGAGGGTAAACGTTCCGTTGTCAATCAAGTCACCATTCACGGAGTTGTCAAATACGACCATCACTGCAGAGCGGTCCCTGACCGGGTTTTTGTCGTCGTCAATGCCGTAGAAACCGGTCACCGACTTGTCCATGTCAATCACCGGATCAAGTTCGTCGATGTAAACCACGTGGCGAGAGAAGACGCCGAGCACGTTGTGCGTGACCTTGCCCTTCTCGCGGTTGGCGTCTTTGTCATCGCCGGAGGCGTCAGCTGCGCCGAGGTCGTTGATGAATCTCGGATTTGCGGCATCGCTGTCGGAGAAACCGAAGTTTCCTGCCAGGTCTCGCACCACGGCTTGGAAGTCGACCGCGTTATTGAATCCCACGAATGTTGTAGCTGTGTCGAACTCGTCGAAATCGATCTCAATCTCTTCGTTGAATTCGCCATCAGGAGCGCCGTCCGAAAAATCGTCGGCTTGGAGCGTCTTATAGTCTTTGGCAACGCCGGCAGCTACTTCATGCTCAGTTTGGTAGACGTCGTACCCGATCACGCCGAACACGCTGACGTCCGTGGGACTGTAGCCCATGTAGTCCAACCTGCGACGAACTTGGCCGTACATCCCATCGCTTCCCATCACGCCCGCGTCGATACTCATGACTGGCACGTCGTCTCCGCCGTCGTCCGTGTTATCTACGTCGAGTTGGAATGAATCGGCCGCAAGACCCGAATCGGAGTCGTTGAATGAGCCGATAAACGACGGCTTTTCGTCGTCGCTCCTGCCTTCGTGGGCCGGAGAGTCGATTTGAATCGTCGGCGGGTCGATGTCGATCTCGATGTCGTAGCGGCGATTCTTGCCGTCAGTGTCCTTGTAAATGATGCTTACGGGACCGCTTCCGACGCCTAGCACAGCCATCGACGGATTCGTCCGATCTACGTTGGCATCACCGTCTACGTACTCGCCATTACCCTTAGGCCGCCCCCAGTTGTCGCCGCCGCCGTCGCCGTCAGCGTCGGTCAACTGCAAGAAGCCTTGGAAAATGCCCGTGAAACGGCCAGTTTCGACTAACGCCAGATGACGCTTTTCGTCGGCCGCGTCCTCGTCAGACTCAGCGTAGAGGACAAAGGGATCACCACGTCCGTCGTCGCCGGCATCTTCAACCTCTTTGGCCGTGCAAGCCGCCTGAAGCATGGCGCGTTGCATCTCGTTGACGTCAGCAGTGGCATCATTGTCAGCAGTGTCATTTGGGTCCGCGAAACATAGGTCAGCGCCTTGGATGTACTCCCGACCGCTGGTCTCGTAATAAATGAGCTGCAGTTGGACTGTCGGCGTTTCAGTACCGCCTCCCCGAGGAACACTGACGTTGAGCGCCATCGCGGGTTGCGTGTCTACATCGCCCGAAATCACGTCTTCGTCGATCGAGATGTAGTCGCCGATGTCGCCGAATTTGCTCAGACCTCCACCATCGTTGACACGGCCGAAGAACTTGACATCACCACCGTCCGTTGCGGGATTAGCGATCGGCTTGAAAGGCCTGTGCGAAGCGGTGGCATCTGGGGTGGCGGGGGCAGCTGGTCGCTCGAAAACAATCTCGTACGATCCGGAGTTTTGGTACCCCGCGTCGAGCTGTCCGCCGAACTGGACCACCTGTTCAAGGTCAGGCAAATCTTCCGTCTTAGTCTCATCGCCGAAAACTGTTTCAGAAACGATCGCTGCAGGCATCAAGGTCTCATCGATGTCGGTTGTACCGGCATCGTCCTCAATATCACGCAAAGTCTGGAGGACCGGTGGATCGGAAGTAAAGTCAGGCGCTGCCGAAAATGGGTTGCCAGCAGTGTTGTCGAATCCAGTGATATTCGAAGTAATCAGAACCGGATCCCTTCGGTCACGCCCTTTGTCGGTGATGCTGACCTTGATTAGGTCACCGTCTGTGACGATGCCGCGAGGACCTTCGGCTGCCGTCTTCGGGTCGTGTGCATAGGTGGCGTAGAGGGTTTTGATTTCGACGATGTCATCGATCGGCTCCTGCTGGTAGAACGCCATCTTCTGGGAGCAGTCTCGGTCAAGGTTGAACACATCCGCATTCGTGGAGGTGCATGCACCAACGTTCAAGGCATCGATCGTTCCGGTAGCTGCGCTGACTTCTTCGCTCGCACGTTGAGCGCCGGCCACGATGGCGACGGCGAACGCGAGCACGGCCAGTGCTGTCAAGATTCTCGCTGAAAGCTGCACGCTTCAGTCCTCCTGCTTACTTTCCCGGCACGATCGTGCACGAACCTCATCAGCCATTAAGCCATACGAAGCCCGAAACTCACACTGTCCGGATCTGTGCGATGTTTGCATATTACTTGCAAGCGCGCCAACGCGCAACGCGCGCGACGTGCCATGAAAAGTATATGATACCGAATTCTCTCTGCGCGCGTAAACCCCCAACAATTCGATTCCTTCTATTTTGCCAAAGAAAAAACCCCTCTCCCGAAATTCAGGAGAGGGGTTAGCACGTAGGGGCGGTTCGCGAACCGCCCCTACAGACTACAGACCTCCTACGGTGCGATGCCGCCTTCGTAGTAGACCCACACGCCTTGACCGATTGTCATCGGGACATCACGTTTCAGCACGTCGAAGCGGTTGAACGTCGCGTCCCAAGTGTAAGCCCGCACAAAGCTGGAGCCCAGGTACTCGTTTGCGGTCACTGCTTCGTTGCCGGCTTTCAACGAGAGGCCGGAGTCGCCTTCGGTCTGATCGCCGTCTTGGTCGATCACGCCGACGAAGTTCCATCCAGGCTTCGTGTCGATCGCAGTTGGTGTCCTCGGGCCGCCCACGCCACGGTCGTTGGCCGTCAGCGCGATCGGTTGTCGCACGAAGTTGTTCGACTTCACCCAGTATCCGTACTTGGACCGGATCTCGTTGAGAGTCCCGTACTGGTGGTTCGATTCCCAGACGCCGTCGCGTCGCACTGCGATGCGCCATCCGTCGGTGTCCCAGCCGATGACCGTGTCGATCGCCGGGTTGGTGAAGACCGAGCCGATGGCCGTGTCTACCGGGTCTGCCGGCACGGAGACCGCGTTCCAACCCGCAAGCAGGTTGAGCAGGAAGTCCCCGCGTTCCTCGACCGTGAAGCTGTACTCGAAGTCAAGCGGGTTGCCGGCGGCGTCCGAGACTTCGCCTTCGATTTCGTGTTCGCCTCTTGCAAGGCTCAATGGCCAGTAGACGAACTGGTTGGGCTCTGGCTGCGTAAATTCGCTCGCAATCTCGACGCCGTCGAGTTCAACCCATTCGAGGGAGACCGAATGGCTGTCGTCGAACCTGATCAGCACGAACGGGCGAACCTCTTTCGAAGTGCCGTCGGGCGCGGGCTGACGCTCGGCAATTTCAGGCGCCGCGTTGTCGAATGCGAACTCGGCTGATGCAGAACCCCAGTTCTGCATGTTGTAGCTCGATCGGTCACGAGCGAATGCTACCGCTGTAACCTTACCGTCTCGCAATTTCTGGCTGTCGCCGGGCTGATTCTGCCAGACGTAGTCCCAGTTTTCACCTGGGCGGGACAGCGACGGGACGTCGAACCACTGGAAGTCGTCCTCGAAACCGTCATCCGGATTCACGTCGTAATCGCAGGTGAATTGGTACG
Source organism: Dehalococcoidia bacterium (assembly GCA_965207515.1). GTDB lineage: Bacteria > Chloroflexota > Dehalococcoidia > Lucifugimonadales > Lucifugimonadaceae > Bin127. Next base: position 1,594,555 of record OZ242286.1, read on the forward strand.
CGGGAGCGGTGCCAGTCCTCGGCGATGTCATGTTCGGCGTGATTTCAGGCTTGCCGCCGAACGAACCATTGTGCGCAGCGACGAAGTCGTCGATGTCGTGGCTCATTACGCCGGAAGCGTTTTCTGCAACCGTCCCACCGGAGGCGGTTCCGCCGGTCTTCCAAGCGATGTCGCTGCATACGACCGCTATTCGCGGCGAACCTTGCAACGGCTCGTCTGAAGATACCAGGATCGTGATCTTGTCCTTAGTCAGCTTTTCGGGACCTTCGTCGCCGGTGCCGCTGCCAGAACCGCCGCTAAGCGTTACCGTCAGCTTCGGCGCGATGCCGTCCTTGGCATCGAACGCTGTGACTTCACGGCCAAATGTCTCGTTGCCGGCCATGTCTTCGACCGCTTCGCCGTTGACAATGTCGATCTTCGGAGTGGCGTCGGACGCCAGTTCTGAAGCGAGCTTCAGGAAGACGTACTTGCCGTCAACATCAACGTCTACAACTTGCGCCATAGACGCGTCATCCAATTCGACCGAGAAGGTGTTGGTGGAGACTGAGCTGGCTGCGACCTTGTTATCGAACACCACCATCACGCCGTAGCGGTCAGGCACGTTCTTGTCGTTGCTCCGGCCGAAGAAACCAGTCGCTGTCTGATCCGTAATGATCTCAGGGTCCTTCTCGTCCAACGTGATTACGTGGGCCGAGTAGTATCCGAGAACGTTAGGCTTCTTGCGGTCATCCGCCTTCGTGCCAAGGTCGTTGATGAAGCGCGGGTTTGCAGGGTCTGAGTCGGAGAAACCGATGTTTCCAGCCATGTCCATCACGAACGCCTGGAAGTCGATCTCGTACTCCATGTCGCGAATCTCGGCATCTTGGTTGCCGTCTCGCAGATCGAGCCTAATCGCGTCGTCGAACTCGCCGCGGTTAGCGCCGTCGTCGTAAGACTCTGCCAAGATGTGGCACAAGTTCTGGTTGCTGCACGAATCGTCCATGAGGTTGTAGAGACTCGAAGCCATCGTAATGCCCACCGTTTTGTCGGTGTCAGTGTCATAACCGGTGTATTGGCCTCCGTGGGTCACAACACCCTTGCCATCCCCGGTACCCATTACCTCGTCCGCATTCGGTGCCCTCACGAGCCCCTCGCTCAACACAAAGTCCGAGTTCTTGCCTTGACCATCGATCTGGTTGTCGATGACAAGTCGGAACGAGTTGTCGGCAAGACCAGAGTCGATGTCTTCGATGGTGCCGGAGAAATCGGGCGACTGGTCGCCGCTCGATGATCCGTGAGCCGGTGCTGAAACGTTGATCGTCGGTGGTTGAGCATCGATCTCGATGCGCAACACTTGCCGTTTGCCGTCCGTGTCGCGATAGTTGATCGTGATCGGACCACTCTCGACACCCAGTACCGCCGCGCTAGCTGCAGTCAAATTCATCGTGTCGGTAGCAATCTTAGTTCCGTCAGCATTCATCGTCTCGAGACCCCAGTCGTTGCGATCCGTGCCGCGGCCATCGCCGTTCGCATCGGTTAGACGGAGGTAACCCTGGTACACGCCGCTGAACCGCGCCGTCTCCTTCAAGTAGAGGTTCGCGGATCGGTCGTCGCCGTCAGCACTCGCCATCACCTCCAACGCGGTGTTGCGGTCCTTCTCGTTCGACGTGTAGACGACGTTTGTTTCGCCATCTAGCTCACCAGCGTCCGTGTCTGGGTTGGCGGCATCGACGTATCCGCATTTCCACTGGTCGTCGGTGCCGATACGTTGTTCAGTCGGAGACACGGACTCGTTATTGACATCTGGACATGTCCAGTAAGCCTCGCCACCAACCAAGTTCTCCCGGTCGCTTGTCCGGTAGTAGATCGCGTGGACGATGACGTGTTGTCCGTAGGGCACGCTCGCATTGATGCCTAACCAGGGTGCAGTATCCTCAGATGCTTGACCGTTCGACGCGTCCTCATCAACCTTGAGGTAAGCGCCAAGTGGCTTGAAACCGTCAGTGCCGTCACCATGGTCGTTGCACTTTGATACACTTTGATCTACTAAACATCCGTAGAACCTAACAATGGCACCAGCATCCACGTTGAAATCGCCCGGAGCGAATTTGAAGGTGTCAGCTGTTCGAGCGAAGTTCAGCGTGTGGTTTCCGCTACTGTCAATAATGGAGTTGGCTTCGTCGGCCCCGTCTTGGTCTAGAACGGTGATACCACCCGTTAAGGCACGACTCACAATGGTCTCTGAACTAAATATGATGTCCATGTCGCCCGATACAACGGGATCGCTTTGGTCATCTCCTGTCTGGTAATCCAAGTCGGCTCCATCAAGGTCATCCCTGATTACCTTGCCCAACGAGTCGTCCACTTCATCATCGAGCGCAGCCTCACCAACGCTCGCTCCGCGAATCAACACACCCGATCGCTTGTCACGGTCGGCGTCGGCGATGCTAATCATGAGCAGGTCGGAGTCCATAAGGATGGCTCTCGGCTCACCCGACGCCGTCTTGGGGTCGTGCGCGTAGGTCGCGTAGAGGGTCGAGACCTGGGTTTTCTTGTCCCGAATTTCCCAGCTGCCCGATCCGGTACCGCCTGATAGACCTTCGCAGTCGCCCTTGAACACCGTAGCGTCGGTGGTGAGGCATGTCCCGACGTTTAGAGCCGCGATGCTGCCGGCGGCGGCATCGGCCGTTGGTGCGTGCTGTTGTGCGGACTGCATAACGAACAGCGTGCCGATCAGCGTTAGGAGTGCCAGCGCACCCAGCATCTTCGATTTCATGCTTATTCTCTCTCTCATGCGGATCTCACTCACTAGTGGGTCACCGTATTTGTCGATTGAACCTTGCCTTCGGTTCGCTTCGCGCACCCGTGCGTAGACACGTCCAGATGCATAAAAACGCGCCGGTTGGCGTTCATGTTCCCGAATATACGAATCCACACGAAATCGATTCAATGCACCACAACGCGTTTACTAACCGATTTCTCGCCAACGCCACCTACTGAGAGATTCCGCACGAAACGCACCTTTCACATCTGCCGAAAATCGTAGGGGCGCTTCGCGAAGCGCCCCTACTCCCAACGACGCATGAATTCGTCGGGGCCCCTCCTCGCGTGCGCGCACGTACGCGCATATATTACGCGCATATATAAGGAATGCTGGCAGGTGCGGATGCCTCTTCATCTCTTCCTTGATGAGTCTTTGCATAAGCACGACACCCCTCTTTACTCTTGTGAGGGCTCTGCGATGGTCTCGATAGGTCGGGATGGATTGTTTGAACCGCTGATTGCGCTGATCCCGGTTCGAGCCCGGGACATGTTTTTGTGATGGGCTTTGATGATGATCGTTCGGGGGCGCGTTTCGATGCCCACCGCGACGTGGTTGTTTGCCGCCGGGCCTTCCCGGGGGAAGGTCCGGCGGCGCAGGGTCCTCGGGCCCGTAGGAACTGGCCCTCGCCTAGAGCTTCGGTCTCAGTACTTCGACCTCAGCTCCTTCCCTCTCCATCGCCCCCGCGTTCTCGGCGGGGGGCGACCCCGGAGAGGGGTCAGATGCTGCGCAGAGCGGTGTGCGAGACCGCTAGCAATCGTTTTCCAGCCGCGGCCCGCGTCGCCAGACCGCGGGCATGGAGTTCGGCGCGGCGCTCGGGTACGCCGTTCGGAGTTCGCCGTCCTCCTTCGATTCGCCCTCGCGGGCTCCTCTCGGGCTGTAGCCTCCCTCCTGCGGCGGACAGGAGTAGACGTCTGTCGGCTCCACGTGAGGTCTCCCGGCCCTTGGCTGGGCGTCCCTCGCGCCCCCTTTGTCCTTCGGACATTTCCCCCGCGAGCGGGGGAAACCCTAGGTTCGAAGAAGGCGTGAGGGATGCCCGCTGGCTCGCTGTGCGACGCGGGACTGACGCGTCGCGCTCCGGGAACTGGGCCTCCCACGCTTCGGCACGGCCCTCCCGGCCTTGCACCGGACATCCGATCCGATGAGGGACGCCGCCGGAGGAGGCAGAGACGCTGGAGACTCGTCGGCGCGGCTTTGGACCGCGTCCTTCTCGTCGGCCGTTGCCTCCGCTTCCTCACGTTTGATCCCTGTGGCCGCTTGGGACGGGGGTCTGCACACGTCTGCGCAGCGCTGTGTCGATCCGTCGATCTAGTTATTGTTTATACAACATATGTTGCATGAGAGTCAAGTCTGAACCGCTGATTGCGCTGATGTTTGTGATGGGCTGTGATCGGGGCGTTGCGGATTGGTGCCGTTGTTGGGGATGATCGTGCGGGTGGGTTTGGTTGGTAGAAGCTCCGCCCATTGGCCGCGGTTGCACCGCCCTCCTTCCGCGCCGTTTACCCGGGCCTTCTCCAATCAAGGGAGGTTTGCACAACTGGGTTGTAGCTTGTCATTCCGAGCATGGCGAGGAATCTAGAGCGTCCCGCCATCGTCGTCGGAGCCGTGCAAGCCGCGAAACGCCGTTTGGAGAACATGGGCTTTAGATTCCTCACTCCGCTGCGCTGCGTTCGGAATGACAATGACAGACGTTGGAGTTGCGCAAGGGCCTCGCGACAGATGTGGGGGTTGCGCGAAGGTCTCATCAAGGGACGTTTGCACAGCTGGGTTGTAGCTTGTCATTCCGAGCATGGCGAGGAATCTAGGGTGTTCCGCCATCGTCGTCGGAGCGGTGCAAGCCGCGAAACGCCGTTTGGAGAATTTGGACTTTAGATTCCTCACTGCGCTGCGTTCGGAATGACAGATGTCGGAGCTGCGCTGCGTTCGGAATGACAATGACAGATGTTGGAGTTGCGCAAGGGTCTCGCGACAGATGTTGGTGGTGCGCAAGGGCCTCACGACAGACGTTGGAGTTGCGCAAAGGTCTCCCGACAGATGTTGGAGCTGCGCAATGGCCTCACGACAGATGTGGGGGTTGCGCAAGAGGCCCACTACAGATGTCGGGGTTGCGCGAAGGTCTCATCAAGGGAGAGGGGATTGTTGGCGGTTGTGCAGGGGTCCTGTCGAGGGCTGTTTGCACCGCTGGGTTGATCGTCGGAGTCCGTCTGGCGCCGCTCCACCCCGCCATGCCCTTGCGAGTTCGCTTCGCTTGCTTGCGTCCCCTTTCTTCCCGAAAGGGGACGTCGTTTCGTATCGACTATCTGGTTTGAGGGGATTGGTGGTTGGTTCTGGCCCCTCGCGGCGCTCTGGGCATCCCCTGCGGGCTCGCTTCGCTCGTCCGCGTGCCCTTGCGCTGGAGCGAAGGGGAGGTGGGGTGGTCGGTGGGCGATTGAGTCCGTGTTTGGCTGGCAGGGGCGGTTCGCGAACCGCTCCTACGTGTGGGGTGTCGGTGGTTGTTTGGTGGGTTCCGGCATCGCGTTTCCGAGGGCGGCCGCGGGTCGCCACTGCGCGAGGGGAGAGGGGAGGATGGCGGTCTGTTTCCCCGCGTCAACGGGGGAAACATGCTAGGGCGCGATCCCGCTTCCGTCGCTGTAGTAGACCCAGACGCCGTCGCCGATGGTCATGGGGTCGTTTGGACGCAGTACGTCGAATCGATTGAAGGTCGCGTCCCATGTGTAGGCGCGGATGAAGTCGGGGCCGAGGTAGTCGCCTGCGAGGACGGGGTTGTTTTGGCTGTCTCGGAGGGTAATGCCGAAGTGGTCTTCGGTTTGGTCGCCGTCGGTGTCGATGACGCCCACGAAGTTCCAGCCGATCTCCGTCGGAATGTCGATGAGGTTGGGCACGATGCCATCGGCGCGTCGGATCCCGCCGATCAGCGGAACGCGCTGTGAAACAAAGGACGAGGATTTCACCCAGTAACCGTATCGGGCGCGGACTGAAGGCAACGGTGCGAAGCGTTCATTCGATTCCCATACGCCGTTTCTGCGGACCGCGATCCGCCAACCGTCCGTATCCCAACCGATTACGGCTTGGATCGCAGGGTCGGAGAATACGGCGTCGATACGGTTGTCTATCGGATCTGCCGGGATCGAGATCGCATTCCAACCAGTTACCAGGTTTAGGACGAAGTCGCCACGCCGGACCGACTCGAATTCGAAATCGAACTCCACGCCGTTACCTGCGGCGTCGGTTGCAGACACTTCGACTTCGTGTTGACCGCGCGCCATGCTCAACGGCCAGTAAACGAATCGGTTGGTCTCCGGGTTCTGAAACTCTGTCGATATCTCGACGCCGTCCAAAGTGACTGAATCGAGCGTGACCGTAGTGCGTTCGTTGAATTCGATGAAGATGAATGGTCGAGCTTCGCTGGTTTTTGACTCATCCTTGGGTTGAATTTCGCCCCCGCGAGGTTTCAGCGGCGATTCAAACTCGGTATCAAGCGTGAAGTCCGAGTATCCGGATCCCCAGCTCTGCACGTATTGACCATCGCGCACGTGCCTCGAGCGATCGCGTGCGAACGCGACCACCCGCAGTCGACCATCTTGCAGTTTGGTTATGCCGCTTCTGGAATTGAGCCAGTCGAGTTCCCAAACTTCACCCGGTCGTGAATTCGTGTTCAACTCCGTGATTTGGAATGGATCGTCTTCGTCCTCGCCGTAACCGCAGGTGTAGTCGGTACCGGAGGCTTCGCGCGGTATCCCGTTGAACGCACCGGAGCGATTGGCGATGAAGTCGTCGACGTCGTATTCAATCTTGCGACCGCGGATGGTCTCCTCCCAACTCAGCGAGTCACAGACGACGATGATCCTCGGGCTGCCCTGCAACGGTTCGTCGGACTCCACCCGAATGTTGATGATGCCGTTAGTCAAACGGCTGGGACCTTCGGCATCCTCACCAGTGCCAGACCCGCCGCTCAGCGACACCGTCAGCTTCGGCGAGATGCCGTCGTTTGCTTCGAACCTTCGCAACTCGCGGCCGGAGGTGATGTTCCCGGCTTTGTCTCGGATGCTCTGGCCCGCAGCGATGCCCACGAACGGGGTTGCGTCTGACGCGAGATCTTCATCCAACTTCAAAAAGACGTACCGTCCGTCCACATTCACGTCGACGATCACGGCTTCGGAACCATCGTCCAACTCGACGTAGAACGTATCGAGTGACACCGAAGATGCCGAGATCGGCCCATCGAATACGAGCATGATGCCTCGTCGATCAGGGATCGGCTCGTCTGGGCTGATCAAACCGTAGTATCCAGTTGCGGAGCGATTGGTTGATATCTCGGGGTCCTTCTCGTCGATTCCGAAGATATGCGCCGAGTAGTAACCGAGTACATTTGGCTCGATGCGGTCTCGCGGGTCTTCTTGACCGAGATCGTTGATGAAATAAGGGTTGTCGGGATCAGAGTCGGAAAAGCCTATGTTTCCTGCCACATCCATGACGAACGCCTGGAAATCTACGCCGAACTCCAACGCGTCGTCACCAAGCCTCAAACGGGCGGTATCGTCGAAGCGCCCGGAACTCGCGCCGTCGCGGAAGTCATCGGCCAAAATGTGGCATCGATCTTGATTGCGGCACGAGTCGTCACCTAGGTCATACAGTCTGCCGGGATCAACTACCCCGAAAGGGTCGTCCCCGGAACTGCTATAACCCACGTAGTCGTGACGCCGTGAAACGCTACCGTTGGTGCCGGAACCCCTGACGGGTGCCGTGGGCGCGATGCCGTCCAACGCGAAGTCCGTGTTTCCCGCACTATCAGCGTCGTTATCAACCACTAAGCGGAACGAATCTCTTGCGAGGCCGGAATCGTGATCGTCGAAAGAACCGATGAAGTCAGGCGAGTGGTCGTCGCTTGCCGAACCGTGACGAGGATTCTGTATCTCGATACGCGGCGGTTCGTAGTCGATTGAAATCCGCAAAGACCTGCGTCGACCACCAGAATCTCGATATTCGATGGTCACCGGACCGCTCGCGACCCCGATGACGGCGGCATCCGATCGCCTACTTCCCGCACTTCCATCGCGTATCTTTGCGCCCCAGTCTTCGCTGTTGGCGTTTTCGTGCGAGTACGTTCCGTCACCATTGGCGTCAGTGAGCCGCACGTACCCTTCGTACCTGCCTGAGAACAGACCTGTCTCGGTGAGGTAGAGATTTACTGACGATTCGTCCCCGTCGGAGCTGACCCGGACGGTAAGCTCATCGTTACCTTCGATCTCTCTCGAAGTGAACTCGACATCTGCCGGGGTGTTGCGCTCCGTCGCCTCGACGCTTCCGCAACGCCAAACGCGATCGCGATCGCGGTCTGGGATGTCGCTCGACGAACTGCCGCAGTGGTAGTAAGTGCTGTCGCCTACCATCACCTCACGACCGCTAGTCTCGTAGTAGACGGCGTAGATCAACATGTCTGCGTTCGCCGGAATGCCGGGGTTCACGGCCATCCAAGGGGCGACGTCTGGATTGATGCTGCCCGATGTCCGGTCTTCGTCGACTGGCACCGACGATGTGATATCCGTCAGAACGTCATCGCCGCTTCCCGTATTGACGCACTCGGTGGCGGCCGTGATGCAGCCGAAGAACCTGATATTGCCGTCCACATCCATAGGTTTGTACGTGGAACTGCCGGTGAAGTTCAATGTGTGGCTGCCCGATGTGTCGATGGTGGCAATGCCGGCAGAACCTCTGACGGTCAACCGCGTACCAGACTCGAAAACGATGGTTTCGTCGCTTTCAAGCAAGTCGCGACTAACCAGCAGGTTTTTGATCGTTGCCAGATCGCCCTGGATATCGTTGTGGCCTTCGCCTCGTATCAGCACTCCGGTCCGGCGATCGCGCCCAGGATCGTGGATGCTGATCTTCAGCAGATCGGAATCTTCGATGATCGCGCGAGGCTCGTCCCAACCAGTTTTCGGATCGTGCGCATACGTCGCGTAGAGTTCCGACGTGTCTTCGATCTCGTCCCTTATTTCCCAGCGGTCAGATCGGTTGAACAGCTGGCAATCTTCGTCCTCGAACACCTCGGCGTCAGTCGCGAGGCACGTGCCCACGTTCAAAGCGTCGATGACGCCGGTCGCCGCGTTCACCCGTACCGCGTCGTTCGAGCCCAGCTGCATCGCTGAGAACGCGCCCAAGACCACCGCCAACACTAGGAGTGCCAGTGTTTTGGACCGAATGTCTTTTTTTGCCATGGCGTGGAACCTGACCGGCAAATGCGGTGAGGAGCGATCCGCCCGTTGCGGATCTACCTTTGCAATGAGTCGCGTCCGTCAGAAACGCTTGTTTTATATATAGACGCTCGGTATGGTCTGAAGGTTCCCCTGGAATCGAGCGAATTACGGCATCCTCGTATATGAGACGACCCACAGTCGGGCACGATCAGTGGATGGTTATTTTTCCGTGATGCTGCGCAAGAACGAAGCGTTGTCTTTCGACCTCGCCAACCGTTCGATGATGCGTTCGGTACCCTCGGTAGGGTTGCCGCTTGAAGACTGCTGTTGCAACAGGGCGAGCATTCGGCGCAACAACCAAACCTGCCTGAGAGTGTCCGGGCTTTGGAGCAACTCTTCATGGCGTGTGCCGCTTCGATCCATCGCCACCGCCGGGAAGATCCTTCTCTCCGCCATCGTGCGGTCCAGATGCAACTCCATGTTGCCGGTGCCTTTGAACTCCTCGTAAATCAAGTCGTCGAGCCGGCTGCCGGTGTCGATCAGCGCGGTCGCCACGATCGTCAAGCTTCCGCCCTCTTCGCAGTTGCGGGCAGCGCCAAAGAACTGCTTGGGCGGGTACAACGCCAAGGGATCCATACCGCCCGACAGCGTTTTTCCGCTGCTGGGCAACTTGACGTTGAATGCGCGCGCCAGTCGCGTAAGGCTGTCGAGAACCAACAACACATCCTCGCCAGATTCGACCAATCGCTTGGCGCGATCCAACGCACGGTCCGATGTCTCGCACTGGTGCTCGACCTGTTCGTCGAAAGTCGACGAGTAGACCTCGCCCTTGATCGAGCGGCGCATGTCGGTGACCTCTTCAGGTCTTTCGCCGATCAATGCGACAACGATATGGATCGCGGGGTAGTTTTCCGCGACCGCGTGGGCGATGTCTTTGAGGATGACCGTTTTACCCGCTTTGGGAGGCGCGACGATCAATGCGCGCTGACCCTTACCGATCGGCGCGATGATGTCGATAATCCGAGTGTTCATCCTTTTGGCGGTAGTCTCCAGAGTGACTTGGCGATCTGGATAAACTACCGTCAAATGCTCGAAACGTGGTCGCCTCTGGGCGAAAGATACGTCTCGACCGTTCACCAACTCTGGCCACAACAGCGGGTTATTGCCGCGTCCTCGGGTCCGTTCACCTTGCGATCTGACGGGACCAGCTACGAAATCGCCCTGCCTCATGCCGCTCTTGCGAATCAGCCCGTTCGGCACGTAAATGTCTTCGTCACTCCCACTCCCGCCAGGCGGTCGCAAAAAGCCGTATCCCTTGTCGTGGATATCGAGGATGCCGGCGCCGATGGCAATGCCCGTCTCTTCCGATTTTTGAAGCAGGACCTGTAGAGCGAGCTCGGTTCGGCGTTCAGGGATTTCGTTGAAACCGCTGCGCCTTGCTTCCGCCACCAACTCAGCATTAGTCATGGCGCCTAAGTTCCCGAGCGCATCAGGGCTCAGTCGTTCCTGATGGTGGGCATTAGGTCTGGCTACTGCGACTTGACGTCGCTGTCCGTTCTGATCAACCGAAACTGACGCATCAATCGGCGTACGTGTCATGAAGCACCTTCGCTTTGGGGTTTAGCGAATTAATGAAGTGAGTTATCGCTTCTCTGCGATCTATCTCCGGGTGAAAGCGGTAGCCAGCCCGTCAAACCATCCCATCTACGACAATTCTTCAACGTCACCGCGCACGGCTGCCCGCATGTCTGCCGACAAAGTTTATATAAACCTCTGATATCGAGTCAAATCCATGAAAAGCCGCTCATTTCAGCAATTTCATTGTGGTTAGGGTTCTCGATCCATTTCCCTATCCACCGCGCCAGTCACGCCCAACTCAATTGGCCGTCGACGCGGCGCCCGCGAATAACTGTTGTTGCGTACCTTCGGGTCGATAGTGGCGCGCATATTTCACGAATGAGTCGAAAAGCGGGTGCGGTTTTTCCGGTCGAGAGCGAAACTCGGGATGGAACTGGCTCCCCACCATGAAGGGGTGATCGGCAACCTCTGCGATCTCCACCAATGACAACCCAGGGTTGAAGCCGCTGCTCAACAAGCCCAACCGTTCTAATCGGTCCCGATACGCGTTGTTGTACTCGTAGCGGTGGCGATGACGTTCTTTGATGTTTAATTCACCGCCTCGCGACTCTTCCCCCAATCCCGACGCGACATACGCCTCGAACGCCTTTGAGCCGGGTGACAGAACGCAGTCGTACTCGCCCAGCCTCATCGTGGCGCCTTTTTCGGTTACGCCTTTTTGTTCCTCCATGAGCGCGATAACGGGCTCGGAGGCGTACCTGTCGAATTCTGTGGAATCTGCGTCCTCGATGCCGGCGACATTCCGTGCGAACTCGATAATCATCATCTGCAACCCTAGACACAATCCCAGATACGGAATTTCGCGTTCGCGTGCGTATTGCGCGGTGCGGATCATTCCTTCCGTGCCACGCCGGTCGAAACCACCGGGCACAACGATGCCTTGGGCTTTCGAGAGATGTCGCTCTGCACCGTCTTCCTCGATCAATTCAGAAGGTGTCCAGCCAAGATTGATCCTGATCCGTTGGTTCAATTCAACGTGTCGGAGAGCTTCGACTACTGACAGATAGGAATCGTGCAAGCTGGTGTACTTCCCGACGATCGAGATCGAAACTTCCTCGATCTCACCTTCAAGCCCTGCCATTCCGTTGTTCGCGACGTGCGATTCGTCTGCCAGCGAGCGCCAAACCGGCGGCACCGTTGGTTCGCGTCGATCGAAACCGAGACGATCCATGATCACTTCAGCCAAACCTTGTTCCTCGAGCCATGCCGGGACCGCGTATACGTTACCGAGCGTCGGCAAGTAGATGATCGCGTTGCGGGGTACGCCACAGTGCAGACTTATCTTGTCTTTGAGGCTCGACGCTTCTTCATCCGTTTCAGTCGGATCATTTAAGCGGCACAAGATGGCATCCGGCTGAATGCCCAATGCTCGCAGCGCGCGGACGCTATGCTGCGTAGGTTTCGTTTTGAGCTCGTTGGTCGGCTTCAATAGCGGCACGAACGTCAGGTGAATAGAGAACGAGTTGCGGCTTCCTTCCATATCTCGCATCCATCGAACCGCTTCGATGAACGCTTCAGCCTCCATGTCACCAACTGTCCCGCCGACCTCGACGATGACTACATCCGCATCCTCACGTTCGCCAAGCCTCTTGATCCGGCGCGCGACCGCGCTCACCAGGTGAGGGACGACTTGCACAGTCTGGCCCAAAAACTCCGAACCCAGACGCTCCTCGTCAAGCAGTTCGTTGTAGATCTGTCCGGCGGTTACGTTGGAGAGAATCGTGAAGTCTTGGTTGAGAAAACGCTCGTAATGACCCAGATCAAGATCGGTTTCGCTTCCGTCGACCGTTACGAAGACTTCGCCGTGTTCCAGAGGCGACATCGTTCCGGGATCTACGTTCAGGTAGGGATCGAGTTTGAGGATCGTGACCTTTAGCCCGCGATTCTTGAGCATCCTTCCGATAGATGCGCAGGCGATGCCCTTGCCTAGAGAGCTTGTCACGCCGCCCGTGACGAAGATGTATCGACGGCGCTTACTCAACGTGAATGGCGCGCATAGTTGATCAGTGAAAGCACATAAAAAGTGTACGCCAACTCACTGCCTTCATGGACACCGACGACGACCGAAAATCGCGGATACGCCTATATAGAATCGCAAGGTGCGAACCGGTATTTCAGCCCGTTGACATGAGCGAAGAAATCCTTTCAGAAGAAGACGTCAGACACATCGCCCGTCTCGCCGCTTTGCGAATCGACGACGAAGAAGTGCAAACGATGCGACGACAGCTGTCCGACATACTCGCGCACTTCCAAACTTTGGCTGAACTAGACACGGATGGCGTCGCACCAACTGGTCACACAACCGATGCTCACACCGTCATGCGGGAAGACGACGAGATGCCGGCGATGGATCGGGACCAAACCTTGGCCAATGCTCCGTTCGTCGACGGGGAATTCGTACGCGTGAGGCCCGTAATCGAGTGAGTAATCTCGCTGCACGTGCGTTGATCCGCCGCAGCATGTTTCCCAGATGACCGAATCGAACCTCTCGATCCACGCTTCAGCGCGCGATTTGCAGTCCGCGTTTCGCGCTGGCAATCTCAGCGCCCGCGAAGTAGCCCAAGCGCACTTGGCGCGCATCAACGAAACTGACGGTCTTACCAACGCGTACCTCACGGTCCTCGACGAGGACGATGTCCTGTCTCAGGCGGACGCCGCGGATGACCTCATCCAGAACGGCAGTGCATCGCCAGTGACCGGCGTCCCGTTCCTGATCAAAGACAACATCTCGACCGACGGCGTACGCACTACGGCCGGATCGCACATCCTCGACGGTTACATCCCGCCATTCGACGCGACGGTCGTCGCCCGCCTGAAAGACGCTGGCGCAGTCGTGCTCGGAAAAGGAAATTTAGACGAGTTCGCGATGGGCTCATCCAACGAAAACTCGGCGTTCGGACCCGTGATCAATCCTTGGGGCAATAATCGGGTGCCAGGAGGTTCTAGCGGCGGAGCCGCGGCGGCAGTAGCGGCTGGGGAAGCCGTCATTGCGTTAGGTTCGGATACAGGCGGCAGCATACGGCAGCCAGCGTCGTTGTGTGGCGTTGTGGGATTCAAGCCAACCTACGGCACTGTAAGCCGATTCGGATTGATCGCATTCGGCTCATCTCTCGATCAGATCGGACCGATCGCCCGTACAGTAGCCGATTGCGCTGACGCCGTTAATGCGATTTCCGGCCTGGATCCGCTCGACTCGACATCCTTAGATTTCGATTTCGACTTCGCCGAATTCCTGGGACGAGAAATCAAGGGCATGCGTATCGGCGTGCCAAAGGAATACATCGTCGATGGAATTGAACCCGGAGTCCGATCTGCGTTCGAAGAGTCGTTGAGCGTGCTCGAAGGGCTCGGTGCAAACATCGAAGAAACGAGCCTTCCGTTGACCGACCACGCTCTCGCGGTCTACTACATCATCGCCCCGTCGGAAGCCTCCGCGAACCTTTCCCGTTTCGACGGCGTCAAGTACGGCATGTCCGTCGACGGTGAACCGAACGCTCGCGAATCGATCGAGGCAACTCGAGGTTCAGGATTTGGTCCAGAAGTGAAACGGCGCATACTCATTGGGACGTATGCACTATCGGCGGGTTACTACGATGCCTACTACAAAAAAGCGCAGCAAGTGAGGACGCTCATCCGCAGAGAGTTCCAAACTGCATTCGAGAGCTACGACGCGATCGCCACGCCGACATCGCCGACCGTAGCGTTCGAGCTGGGCGAAAAGACCCAAGATCCGTTCCAGATGTATCTGAGCGACGTGTGCACGATCCCGATCAACATCGCCGGGCTCCCGGGGATATCGGTGCCATGCGGACTATCCGACGGGCTACCCGTCGGACTGCAGATCCTGGCACCGCAAATGGGCGACCGCACAGCATTGCAGATAGCCTACGCCTACGAAAAATCCGCCAATTGGAACCTAACACCACCTGAACCATGCACCGCTTGATCGATTTGAAAACCCCGCTGCTAACTACCGTCGCTCTCATCGCATCTGTTACCGTCTTCGCGTGCACAACAGACACCGAAGAACCCACTGCAACTAAAGAGACCGTGGCAAAAATCGGTTCCGAGAACATGGAATGTCCCGACTTGGAACCGTTGCCGGACTCGGGAAACGTCCCATTGGGGCCACCACCCGGTATGCCGTACATATTCACCGGGACTGCATTTGTGGATGGAGAACCCGCTCCCGAAGGCGAATTGCTCTACGTGAAATTGACCGCGTCTCGATCCAAAGAGGTCCGAATCCTACCTGACGGTAAGTACCGAGACATCATTCACGGTCCAGTGCATCCGCCTGATAGAGATGTTCCCTTCGTTTTTTGTCTCGGCAATCCCGAAGGCAAAACCGTGATGTCGGAAGAAGCGGTCGAATACGAAGACAAAGGCACGTTCCACGAAATGGAACTGGACCTCAACTTCCCGGTGCTCCCGTCTGAACTGAGTTCGCAATGATGCTCCTCGAACTCGACGGCGTCTCCCCTCAAGTTCACGAAACCGCTTTCGTAAGTGTTCAAGCGACCCTCATCGGAGACGTCCGCGTCGGTCCTCAATCCAGTGTGTGGCACGGCGCGGTAATCCGCGCAGACAGCGGCACGATCTCCATAGGTCGCGGATCCAACGTCCAAGACAACACGGTGATCCACGCAGACGATGACGCCACTATCGGGGACGGAGTAACGATCGGCCACGGAGTAGTCTGTCACGGCAGGACAATCGGCGACGGCTGTTTGCTCGGCAACGGATCGGTCCTAAACGACGGCGTCGTTTTGGGACGAGGATGTCTTGTAGCTGCCGGTTCCGTCATCCCCGAAAACGCTGTCTTCGAAGATTTCCAGCTGATCCGAGGTGTTCCCGGTAAAGCGATCGGTCGCGTGCGCACCAGACACCGAGAGTTGCAACGACGAGCCACGCAGAGTTACGTCGATCGGCTCGAACGCTACAAGCGTTCGTCGTCGGATCAAAACCCGCTGTAGAAATCCGTCATTCCGGCGAACGCCGGAACCCAGAAGGGCAGGGTGGGCGCCTCGGGACGGCTACATCCGCTCGGGTGCGTTCATGCCCATGATGCCGAGCGTCCCGGCAAGCACGATGCGGGCGGCATCGACCAGCAACAAGCGCGCCTTCGTCATCTCAACGTCTTCGGGATCACTCGAAATGACACGGCATGCTTCGTAGAAACGCTGAAGCTCGCGAGCGACCTCATAAGCGAAATGAGGCATGTGGTGCGGTTCGAGCGTGTCGGCGGCGCGCGCGATGACATCGGGCAACTCGTTCAACCGACGCATCAATCGCAACTCTTCATCGGCCGTCAACAATGAGACGTCGCCATCTTCGAATTCGATTTCACGCTCCGCAGCAGCACGAAGGACGGCGCATAGCCGTGCATGGGCGTATTGGACATAAAAAACCGGATTTTCCGAAGTTTCGCTCTTCGCGAGCTCCAAGTCGAACTCCATGTGTGTCCCTGGCGTCCGCTCAAGGAAGATGTAGTGACATGCGTCAGGACCGACCGCGTCTAGCAATTCGTCGGCAGCGATGAAGTTGTCCTTGCGCTTGTTGAACCGGACCGTCTCGTCGCCTTCTTTGAAATTGACAATTTGGTTGATGATGATCGTAAGTCGCTCAGGGTCTACTCCCAGCGAGTCAACCACCGCTCCCATCCGCGCGACGTGCCCATGATGGTCCGCGCCCCAAACATTGATGACGCGATCGAAACCACGCTTCAAGAACTTGTTGTAGTGATAGGCGATGTCAGTCCCGAAGTACGAGGGGCCGCGCTCCATACTGCGGATGATTACGCTGTCGCTCTCCAACCCCATCTTGGTACCTAGGAACCACAAGGCACCTTCGCGTTCCGCCACATAGCCGCGTTCCTTCAAAAGTTCCAACGATTCTTCGAAATCATCTCCTTCGACCAAAGATTTTTCGCTGAACCACTCGTCGTACTCGATCCCTAACCTGCCCAGCGTGGTGCGAATGTTGCCCAGCGTCCGTTCCAATGCGGGTTCGCGAACAATCTCCACCGCGTCGGATTCGGCGGCTTCGACGACTGTTTCTCCCAGTTCTGCGAACAATTCAGCGCCGAGTTCCTGCACGAATTCGCCGGGGTACGACTCGGTACCGAGTTCGGCATCTTTGCCCGCAGCTTGGAGCACGCGCACATATACGGATTCGTTAAATATCCGCATCTGGTTGCCAGCATCGTTGACGTAGTACTCACGCTGAACGTCGTACCCGGCAGCGTCCAAGATGTTGGCTATGCCCTTGCCAATCACCGCACCTCGCACGTGGCCGATGTGCAGCGGTCCGGTTGGGTTGACGCTGACGAACTCAACTTGAACCTTCTGTCCCGCGCCAACTGTCAGATGAGCAAACTTCACCCCACGTTCACGTATCGTGTGAATCTGAGAACGCAGCCACTCGTCATCCAACTTGAAGTTGATGAATCCCGGGCCCGCGATGCTAACGTCGCAAACCATCGGGGACGGCTCAACGCTATCAACGATTTCCGTCGCGATCGCTCGCGGCGCCATTCGCATGCTGGATGCCAAGGCCAAGGCAACGCTGGTGCTGTAATCGCCGTGCTCGGCGATCTTCGGTCGCTCAACCGGCGGCGAGACATCGCCGACCTCTGGCAATGATTCCGTGGCAATTGCCGACTGAAGAGCCGAAACGACCATTTCTGCGATCTGTTTTTGCGGGTGCATCTTACCCCAATCTCAATGACAGAACACGCATGCGGCTGATTGCGCGCATACGCATGTATCCTGCTAACACACCACCCCACGTGTATATAAGGATAGAAAACGCGGACAGTATCGGCGCATGCCGTTCAAAGCGAGCTAATGCTATGGCAGATCCAAAACATCGCCCAAGTACAGACGACATCGCAGACGCAGGTGAGCGCTCGGGGATTTCGATCTCCGAGGCGCACGCCGGAATGGTCGCGAAATCCAGCGATGCTCTCTTCGACGCTTTCGAGGTCGTTCGATCTCTTGATTATCAAGACCACGAACCTTCAAATGTCTTTAACCCCGTCGTCCTGACGGACGCTTCCGACGAAGGGAGCAACCGATGAGCGATAGACGCGAAGATCTGGCTTTCGCCTCGATCCACGACCTGGCTTCGAAGATCAAAGACGGTGCCGTCTCCCCAGTCGAATTGACGAAAATTGCGCTCGACCGCATCGCGAGCCTCGACTCTAAGCTGAACTCGTTCCTCGACGTTTGGCACGATGAAGCGCTCAACGCGGCGGTTAACGCCGAACAAGCAATCGCGAACGGCGACTACAGAGGGCCGATGCATGGCATTCCCATCGGACTTAAAGACCTTGTCGATGTTGAAGGCAAGGCAACCACAGCCGGCTCGAAGGTTCTCCAATCCAGCATCGCCACATCCAACGCCACCGTCACAGAACGCCTGAACCGCGCTGGCGCCATCACCGTCGGGAAAACCAATCTCGTCGAGTTCGCTTTGGGCTCGGCAGGCGTAAACCCATACACTGGCGACGCCCACAACCCGTGGGATATTGACAAGATAACTGGCGGCTCCAGCAGCGGGTCGGGCGCCGCCGTAGCCGGCGGATTGGTCTACGGCGCGCTCGGATCCGACACCGGCGGGAGTATCAGAATGCCGGCATCGCTGTGCGGACTCGCCGGATTAAAGCCGACCTATGGCCGAGTACCACGAACAGGAGTGTTGGATCTCTCTTGGAGTAAAGACCACGTAGGTCCCATGACACGACGAACCGCCGACTGCGCTCACATGCTCAACGTCATTGCAGGTCACGACCCACGCGACAATGCCTCGTCGAATCGGCCTGTCCCTGATTACGCGGCAGACTTGGATAAAGGAATAGACGGGCTGAAGATCGGCATTCCCGAACACTATTTCTTCGACCCTGACGTTGTCGATCCTGAAGTGTTGTCAAGCGTCAACGACGCGATTGAACTACTCGCTAACAATGGCGCCGAAATCGTACCGATCCCGATGCCTTGGGTCTCGCAAGGCAGATCCATCAACGTGATCATCTCCGTTGCAGAGGGTCTCGCTGTACACGAGAAACTTTTGCCGGGAAATGCCGACGACTACACACCAGCCGTCCGCACCCGAATGCTCACGGCTCTAAGCGTCTCGGCGGTCGACTACATTCGCGCCCAACGCGCCAGACAAGCCTTCAGCGTGCAAATGGCCGAAGCGACTAAGGACGTTGACGTTCTCGCAACTCCTTCGATACCGGTACTGGCTCACACGATCGCAGAATGCACCGTTCCTCCAGGTGAAGCTCTTGCAGAAAAGGGCCACGAAATCCCCCTCTTCACTTCAATCTTCGACGTCACAGGCGAACCGTCACACTCGGTGCTTTGCGGATTCGACTCCACCGACATGCCAATAGGCTTGATGATTTCCGGCCACGCGTTCGATGAGTCGACCGTGCTAAGAGTAGGTCACGCATACGAAGAACTCGCGGGATGGCACAGTCGGAGGCCACCAATTTCCGCATAGGAACCAAAACAGTTTCGAGGCAGAGCTCTTGCACGGCGAAAACGACTCGGCGCATCAGAAAAAGCGCGCAAGGTACGAGCGCTATGTGAATCGCCCTTCGATGCGGCAAGAGCGCGGCTTCGCGTGCGTGGCACTGGACAGACCTACCGATCCCGTCAACGTGGGTCATGCGCTTCGGGCGGCATTTTGCTTCGACGCCCGCATGGTAATCATCGGGGGCCAGACCACAGGGATCAAACTCCCGAAACTGCACACCGACCCGATGCGTTCTTATCGGCACATCCCGGTAATCAAATCAACAAACCTCGTTGACGCAATCCCAGAAGGCGCATCGCTGGTGGCTATCGAGTTGTGCGAAGACGCTGGAACTTTGATGGATTTTGATCATCCTGAACGGGCTTGTTACGTATTCGGACCAGAAAACGGCTCGATATCCGACGCGATCCTGAACCGGTCCACGCACAAGGTGATGATCCCGACGATGGCGTCTCTCAACTTGGGGATGATCGTCAATATCGTGTTGTACGACCGTTTGGCCAAGTCTTGGCCGAAGATGCGGACGCGGCTCGATCGGTTTGAATCACCCGAATCCGAACTCGCAAACGAGTCGACCTCGTGAATCGGCTCGGGGCGGCGCGCCGATCGCCTGCGAGGGGCGTTTATTTCGGTTGGTACATGCTCGCCGGCGCCTGCGTGATGAACGCGTTCGGTGGAACCGTCGTATGGCAAGGATTCGCCGTCTTTTTCATCCCGGTTGCCGAATCGCTCGGTATCACCTACTGGCAAACCTCGCTCGCGTTCGCGCTCGCTCGCGCCGAGAACGGTGTCCTTGGACCCATCACCGGTTGGGCTCTCGACAAATTCGGTTACATCCCGCTCATCCTTTTCGGCGCCTTGATGACGGGTGTCGGTTACATCGTCCTCTCTACTACGAGCACATACATCGCCTTCATGCTCGTCTATCTGTGCGTGATTTCCGTCGGTTCCTCAACATCCTTCATGCAGGCGACTACGGCTGCGTTGAACACTTGGTTCATCCGCTACCGAGGGATGGTGATGTCGATCAACAGCGCCGCGTTCCGGCTCGGCGGCGCGATCGTGATACCCCTGCTGTCGGTCGGGGTGATCAACCTCGGCTGGCAGACGACCGCATGGATCATCGGAGTCGCGTTAATCGTTTTGATCGCTCCGTTGTCGTTTCTTTTCCGCAGATCGCCTGAAAGCATGGGGCTCAACCCAGATGGGGGCGTCTCGCTATCCCACATGCGGCGACGCTTAAGGCGACGCGAATCTGCGGACGGCCAAAACTCCGCAAGTTCCGACGAAACCGATTCAGAAACCGGGTACGAAGGGGACTTCACTACCAAACAAGCGTTAAAAACACCCTCGTTCTGGATATTGGTGACCGCTACGACGTTGAGGATCTCGGTCCATGGCACCATCTTCCTTCACTTCATCCCCATCCTCGTATCGCGAGGCGAAGACCAGCAGACCGCAGCGAATCTCGTGGGCGCGATATCCCTGGCTGCCGTACCCGTCATCATCTTCACCGGGTACATCAGCGACCGCGTCGGGAGACCCTTGATGCTTACCTTCCTATACAGCGCGTCTGCCGTCAGCCTCCTCCTGATAACACTCGTCGAAGGCACTTGGCCAATATTCATGGCGATGCTTCTCTTCGTAGGGTCTGAAGCTGGTAGCTCGCTGAACTGGGCAATCATCGGCGACTTATTCGGTCGAGCGCGTTACGCCACCATCCGCGGCATGATGGCACCCATCTACAACGGAGCCCTCATCATCGCCCCCGTCGCAGCCGGATTCACATTCGACCGCCTCGGCACTTACCAACCCGTACTCGTAACCGGCACTGTCCTGATGTTCGCAGCTGCAGGTGTATTCCTCATGCTGCAACCTGCGGTAAGGAGGGCGCGTAGGTTGGATGGTTAGGAAACAGGGTGCCACATGCCGTGGGCGAATTCGTAGGAAACTTTGTCGTCCCCAATCGAGACGAGGGCATTGGCTAACCTGATTCCGCCTACTTTGTCGATTTCCTCCGATCGGCGCGGTGGCAAAATGCAATACGGACAGCCCAACGTGCAGTCGGTGCAACTCTGTGCGATAGCAAGACCCTTGTTCAAGACTTGCACCCATTTTTCGAAAATTTTCCGCGCTATGCCAATCCCGCCCGAATAGGACTCGATGACGTAGACTGAACCGTTCTCTGGTTTGGTCAACGTGTATGTATCGTGTTCGTCAGCCGGAATCACGAACCGCGACCCAACGCGGAATATGTTCTCCAATCGTCTCAGCGAAGCTGGAGCAACTTCGTCGTCTGCTACAGTGACCCAAAACGCGTGGCCGCTCGAACTGAACGAATTTTCTGACATTGTCACATCCCAACGATCGATTTCGTTGTCCGATTGATCAAACTCTGCAATCCCTTGGACGGCTTCGTAGACCGATACGTTTCCATGGAACATCTCGAATTCATCATCCGTTTTGGCGCCGCTATAAACGTCATTTTCATATAGCTGCCGCAATATGTAAGGGCGGGTCTGGTGTGTCGTCTCTTCCGGTTGCAGTTCAATCTTTCTGCTCACTCCGCCGTTGGATGACATATCGACGTTGTAACCGACGACGCGATATGATTTTCCGCCTTGCAGAATAATGGCACGATCATATGCCTCTTTAAATTTCTGGTAACCCGAAATCGTGCCAAGGGATGTTTCGCCAATCATCAGTTCATGGATCTCTCCTGATGCTCCGCGGAGGTCCATGCTGTGATGAGGCGAATATCCGCCTCTTTTCGCCGGTTTCGCGCCGTTACTCAGCAGGTCCATCGCCGAGTTGTAGATACCTTCACCGAGGACGCTTGAACCGCCTTCGATTGAACCTGTTTCGTAGAACACGCAGGTCGCGTGCCGTTTCGAAAGGACTTCGTTATTGGAATCAACCACGATTTCATCCAAGTCTTTTTCAAGGAACGCTTCCAAGTTCCTCGCATAAAATCGATCCCACGGATTGTTGCGGGCCAAGTACACGACTAGCCCGTCGCGGTCCCAACCCCGGCCAGCCCGTCCAATTTGCTGTCTTGCCGACATCATGTTGGCAGGGAATCCTGCCATCACCACGGCATCCAAGCCGCGAATATCAACCCCTAATTCGAGCGCGTTAGTCGAATAGACGATCTTGATATCTCCTGTGTTTAATCCCGATAAAATTGAACGCCGATCATCAGCATTCATTCCGCCTTTGAATACTTGAATTTCATCCTCATCCAATATTTGGACATCTGTACCGTCAGATGCATCCAGGTCAGCTTTTTCGTTGGTCTGCCGGATCCTGTCACATGTCATCCGATAAGCTTGTTCAGCGAACTGGCGCGTAGGACAAAAAACAAGCGCCGATTTCCCTTCCGATCCCAATGCCAACGCGGCATTGACCGCGCGGATTTGGAGCGCGCGCCAGTGATTGAACTCAGATATCTGCGGGTCTAAGTCAACGAAAACGTAATCACGTTTCGGTTGAAACTGATTCGTTGCCGAAACTAAGTTGAAGTCTTGACCGGTAAGGTTTTCCGCGTGTTCCTTAGGGTTCGCGCAAGTGGCGGTTGCCAACATGAATTGTGGATGGACATTTCGCGATGCTAGAAAGTGCCCCAAGCGGCGCAAAACCATTGCGGCGTTGGTCCCAAAGTATCCCCGGTATTCGTGTATCTCATCAAGCACGACCCATCGCAAGTTTTCGAGGAATTTCGTCCAGAGGTTCGCGTGAGCCAAAAATGACCGATGGATGTAATCGATGTTGGTGATCAACAGATGTGTCGGGTTCGTTCGCAAAACTTTGCGCGTTTCGGCATCAACGTCACCGTTATAAGTCCATGATTCGATCGGCCATCCACCCTTGTCTGTCATGCCATCGTGGATCGGTAGTAACTTCTCGCGTTGATCGAGCGCCACCGCATTCATCGGGTAAATCAGCATCGCGTGTCCGTTTCGGGATTGCATCAAGTCATGCAACACCGGAATCCCGAATGCCAGCGTTTTGCCGCTGGCGGTCGGTGCCTCCAAAACTACATTTGAGCCGGCCAATGCGAGTTCGATTGCCTCGCTCTGATGACGGTACAGCTGGGTAATCCCGTTAACAGCCAGTCGTTTTGCTAAACGATCGTCGATTTTCCTGAATACATCATCGGGCGCGTACCGCGGCTCCAATCTATCTACCGTCCCTGTTTCGATATCGTCGGCATCCCTCAATGCGTCGTATTTCTTCAATAAGCTGATTATGTTTGGCATTTTTCGCCCCGCGTTACGTGTGTGAATGTTCAGTTTTGTTTTTCACCGACGTTCAATTTAAACCGAACTATTGCGTGAATGCAAATCATCGCGACGATTAGGCCCGTGATCAAAGGTATCCGTCCGGAGGATAGGAAATACGGACGATGAATGGTCGGGGCAACAGGATTTGAACCTGTGACCTCTTGACCCCCAGTCAAGTGCGCTACCAGGCTGCGCCATGCCCCGACTCCGTATGGCAAAGTCTAACAAAGCACGCTTCGCCGACCCATCAGACGACGTTCGGTCAAACTGGGAACGTAGAATCGTTGAGAAATGGCTGAGCAACGGAATTTCAAAGCGCCCCGAGGCGTTGCCGACATCCTGCCTGAGGACCAAACTCTCTGGACCGCCGTGCGCGCCACCGCGATCCAGACCGCGCACCAGTTCGGGTATCAGCAGATCGACACGCCCATGTTCGAGCACACTGGGCTGTTCCGACGCGGCGTCGGCGATGAGACCGACATCGTGCAGAAAGAAATGTATTCGTTCGATGATCTCGGCGGCGAGTCGCTGACTCTTCGGCCCGAAGGCACCGCACCCGTCTGCCGTGCATACGTCGAACACGGGATGCACAACTTGCCCCAACCGGTGCGCGTCTTTTACATCGCACCCATGTTCCGCTATGACAGACCACAGGCCGGTCGCTATCGCCAGCATCACCAGTTCGGCTGCGAAGCGATAGGCGATCCCTCGCCCATCATCGACGCCGAAATCATCGAGATCGGGCTGCGCTACATCACCGCGCTAGGCCTCTCCGACGTCACCGTCCGCATCAATTCGATCGGCGATCCGGAATCTAGAGGTGGTCACGCCGAAGATCTGCGTAACTTCTACTCCGAATACGCGTCCGAACTGCCCAAAGTGGACCGCGACCGATTGGAACGCGCTCCCCTTCGACTACTCGATTCCAAAGAAACCGCGACACAGAGATTGAGCGCCGACGCACCAAAATCGCTGGACTATCTTTCCGACGAAGCCCGCGACCATTGGGATTCGCTCCTTGATCTGTTGGACGGCTTGAAGGTGGCGTACCCAGAGTTCAGCTACCGAATCGACCACACTCTGGTTCGCGGTTTGGACTATTACAACCGAACGGTCTTCGAATTCGAACCGTCTAGCGAAGGTAGTCAAACATCTCTCTTCGGCGGCGGGCGATACGATCCGCTGATCGGTATCCTCGGTGGTAACCCCACCCCAGGCGTCGGATTTGGTTCCGGTATCGAACGCATAATCCTCGAGATTCAAAGGCAAGAATCCATCCAAGCGACTTCACCGCATGTGAACGCGGTTATAGTCCACATGGGTGATGAGGCGACTCGACGAGCTTCATCGATGGCTGCGGAACTTCGGAACCGCGGATTATCTATCGCGATGGCACCAGCTGGCAAGTCCATGCGCGCCCAAATGCGCTACGCCAATCGATCCAACGCGAACTACGCCGTAATCTTGGGCAATCGCGAGATCGAACAGGGTATCGCGGCGGTAAAACCTCTCCAGTTCGAAGGTGATCAAACCTCCATCAGCTTAGAGGCAGATGCTATCGCCAAGACAATTTGTCCCACCGAGTAATGCCAGCAACCACTGTACAAGACCGCCTGCGCGCCAGCCTCGAAGCTGCCGCAGAACGCCAGTCCGAGATTGAGGATCAGATGTCACTGCCCGAGGTAGTGTCGAACCATCTGCGGATGCAACGGCTGGGGCGGGAGTACGCACGCGTCTCGTCGTTGGTCCGACTTCGTGATGAATTCGATTCCGTGAATGGCGAGTTGGCAGACGCCGAATCGATCATCGCCGATGAGACCGACCCGGAAATGTTAGAGATGGCGCGCGAGGTAGCGGACGAACAAAAAAAGCGATACCAGGAGTTGATATCCGAAATCCAGATCGCCCTTATTCCGCGCGACGAAACCGACGATGCGGACGCAGTCTTGGAGATCCGCGCCGGCACGGGTGGCGACGAAGCAGGGCTTTTCGCCAACGAACTGTTCCGGATGTACCAACGCTTCGCGGAAAACCACGGATGG
The DNA here is from genome assembly GCA_965207515.1 of Dehalococcoidia bacterium. GTDB lineage: Bacteria > Chloroflexota > Dehalococcoidia > Lucifugimonadales > Lucifugimonadaceae > Bin127. The sequence goes on from OZ242286.1 coordinate 1,620,059, forward strand.
CGCACTTCTGTCCTGTCGTTGAACGACACCGGCATCGGCGGAGTCAAAGAGGTCGTGTTCGAGATTGAGGGTGAAGGTGCGTTTCTGCGCCTGAAACACGAGAGCGGCACGCATCGAGTTCAGCGCGTACCCCAAACCGAATCGCAAGGCCGCATTCACACGTCCGCAGCGACCGTAGCCGTACTGCCAAAAGCGGAAGATGTCGACGTCGAGATCGATGAGAAAGACATCAAGATCGACATATTCCACGCTGGAGGACACGGCGGTCAAAACGTCAACAAGGTCGCCACCGCCGTTCGCATCACGCACGAACCCTCCGGGATAGTTGCTCAGTGCCAAAACGAACGTTCGCAGTTGCAAAACAAACTCCAGGCGATGGCCATTTTGCGGACACGGCTATGGGACATGGAACTGCGTCGCCGGGCAGCCGAGGAAGCCGCGAATCGTAAGGCACAGGTCGGATCAGGAGACAGGTCTGAGAAGATTCGCACATACAACTTTCCTCAGTCCCGCGTCACCGATCACCGAATAAATATGACCAGCCACAGTCTACCGAAGATCCTCGATGGCGAAATCGATGAGTTTGTGAACGCGCTTTTGCAGGTTGAACAGACCCGGAAAATCCAGGCCGCTTCCGACTCCTGAAGCCATTGTTCAGTCGCGCTGCCCATCACGATGCTCATCGCGGACACCATCCGCCAAATTACATCGACACTGACTGACTTCGGTATTTCACCCGAAGAAGCGCCGATCGAAGCTCGCATGATGCTTCAACGCGCTACGGAACTCTCGCAAGAGCAGCTTCTCGCGTCTCACACGAACGAGGTCTCAGAATCGGCGACGGAAACATTGAAGAACATGCTGGCAAGGCGGAAAAGTCGGGAGCCGCTCGCTTACATCCTCGGCGAAAAAGAGTTCTACGGTTTGAAATTCCAAGTGGACCGGCGCGTGTTGATCCCAAGACCGGAGACCGAGATGTTGGTAGACCTGTGCATCGATTTCTGCCGCGAATACCGACCAAATTCGCCCAATGTCTGCGACATCGGAACCGGGTCTGGGATCATCGCGATATCCGTCGCCACACAACTTCTCGACGCACGAGTCACAGCGATCGACGTCAGCGAAGATGCTCTAGGACTCGCCAAACTCAACGCCGTCAAACATGGTGTAGAGATTGATTTCGCAGTCGAGGACGCAACCCAACCCAGGTGCCTTACGGAGTTCGACATCGTGGTTTCCAACCCTCCCTACATCCGCTCGCAGGCGCTTCGTTCTCTCGAACCGGAAGTCCGGGACTGGGAACCGAGGCTGGCTTTGGATGGGGGGCCGGACGGCATGAAGGTGCTCAAACCACTGATCCGTTCACTCCCCGACCTGATGCGTCCCGATGCCCCGTCAGCGGCCTTCATCGAGATCGACCCGCCAGTCGCGAACCGTTCCTTTGACCTCGCAAGCGAGATCGTCACTGGTGGGTACGTCGACCTCCGACGCGACTTCGCCGGCCTGGAACGCGTCCTATTCGTCGTCCGCGATTGAGTTCGCTCGCTGTAACGCAGGGGGTAGAATCCCTACGAACACGCAAATCAACCTTTCGCGCAATCCTTTCGCTATAGATTGGAGTCTCCGGTGTCCGACACGAACACGCTAAGCTCACTCCTTAAACCATCATCTTGGGCCGATACGGCGGTCATCGCTCCCGACATCGGATCGTGGTCGTACGACGACCTGAACGCTGAGGTCATACGCCTTGCGGACACCTTAGCGGCAAACGGAGTCGCACCAGGTGCTCCCGTTTCAATCGTGCTCGTTAACGGCTACGAATTCGTGGTCACCTTCCTGGCGGTCGCCCACGCAGGTGCCATCGCAGCCCCGCTCAATCCCGCGTACACCGCGGACGAATTCACGTTCTATATGGAAGATGCGGGTGCCCGCGTCGCAATTCTGCCCAACGGTTCGCACCCGGCGCGAGAAGCTGCGACTAAACTTGGCATCAAAACAATCGACGCCGAACTCGACGCTTCACTTGCCCAACCGCGCATAAGGCTTTCGAGCAACGGCGGCGAGTTGACTTCGGCAGTCGATGCGCCATCACCAAGCGGTTCCGACATTGCGCTGTTCCTCCACACTTCCGGAACCACAAGCCGACCGAAAGGCGTTCCCTTGCGCCATCTCAACCTGATGAAGTCGGTCAGCAATATCAAAAACACTTACGAACTTACGCCTGATGACACATCCCTGATCGTCATGCCTCTTTTCCACGTCCACGGTTTGATCGGGGCATGCCTTTCGACCCTTAACTCTGGCGGAACCTTGGTCGTTCCACCTAGATTCTCCGCGAGCGCGTTCTGGGAGCAGCAAACAGATTCACAATCGACTTGGTACTCAGCAGTACCTACCATTCACCAGATTCTTCTGACTCGCGCCGACGACGATTCGGCGCCACATGAGTCTTTCCGCTTCATCCGCTCTTGCTCAGCCGCCCTAGCGCCAACCGTCTTCGACGCGCTGGAAAACCGCTTCGGCGCGCCAGTTTTGGAAGCGTACGGCATGACGGAAGCATCCCACCAAATGTCGAGCAGCCCTCTCCCGCCGGGTGCGCGCATCCCCGGCACCGTCGGCACCGCGACCGGCGTCGAAGTAGCCGTAATGGCCGACGAGAATTCCGGCGATTTGGCAGATACCGGCGAACGAGGCGAGGTCGTCATCAAAGGCGAAAACGTCATGTGGGGATACCACAACAACGGAGAAGCGAACGCAGACGCTTTTGTGAACGGCTGGTTCAGGACGGGTGACCAAGGGGTTCTCGATGAGGCTGGTTACCTCACCCTTACCGGCCGCCTCAAAGAACTCATCAACCGCGGCGGAGAAAAAATCTCACCGCTTGAAGTCGATGCCACATTGTTGGAACATCCGGCCGTCGCAGAAGCCGTGTGTTTCGCCGCTCCCGACGAGAAATACGGCGAGAGCGTGCAAGCCGCCGTCGTTCTCAGCGGCGATTGCGAGCAGACCGATATCCAAGACTTCTGCCGCGAACGGCTCGCAGATTTCAAGGTTCCTGACGTGATCTATTTCGCAGATGAATTGCCCCGCACGGCCACTGGCAAAATCCAACGCCGCCATGTTGCGACCGCGTTCGTCGAGGGCGATTAACGCCGGAGTAATTCCCGCAAGACCGTCATCCAACCAACGCCGTTAGGAAGGCGGTGGCCAACCCCAGGTACATCGCGATGCCGCAGATGTCGGTCGCGGTAGTTACGATCACCGCCGAAGCCATCGCGGGATCGATGCGAATCAACCGCATGAACATCGGAACCATCACTCCGCTCAACGCCGCAAGCATCAAGTTCAGTACCAATGAACACGTCACCAGCAACGTCAGCGCGATGTCGTCTTTCCACAAATGAACCAGCACGCCCAAAATACCGCCGATCGCGATGCTTTGAACTAAAGATAGAACTAACTCAAACAACAAAAGCTGCCAAACATTCGATGTCGACCTCTCACCCAGAGCCAACGACCTGACGATGATCGTCACGGTCTGAGTGCCCGCGATGCCGGCTTGCCCCATCACCACCGGCAGGAACGCGGCGAGAAGAACCATCGCGTCGAGCGTGGGTTGAAAAAGGCTCAACACGTAACCTGCAGTCATCACCGTGAACAAGTTCAGCACCAGCCATGGCAGACGGTTGCGGATCGCTTCGCGTACGTTGTAGCCCGACGTGAGACTTCCGCCCACACCGAACAGTCGGAACATGTCTTCTGTAGCCTCTTGCTCGGCGACCTCGACAAGGCTGTTGGATGTGATCACACCTTGTAGCTGACGTCGCGGATTCGTCACCGGAATGCTGGGCAGACGATAGCGTTGCATCAGCCTTACCGCGCTCTCCTGATCTTCGGTCGCGGCTACCGATATAACGTCGCGGTTCATGATGTCGCTGATCGTCGCATTCTGCGGCGCAAACACCAACTCCGAGAGCTCCATCCGACCAACCAGAATGTCGTTCGCGTCGACCGCGAACAGTTCACGCAGCATCTCTGGATCTAAGTCCAGCTGTCGAAGTACGCGCAATGCATGTTGGACTGTCCAATACTCGCGGAGTTTCCCGAACGTCGGCGACATCAGTCCGCCGGCATCGTCGTCATCGTGGATCAACAGGTCGCCGATGACATTGAGATTCCGCATGCGCACTAGCGTCTGCGCAGCATCGTCCCACGCTATACGGTGTAGCAAGTCGGTTGCGACTTCTGGCGAGGTTTCGTCGAGCGCGGCGGGACGCCGTACTTCGCTGATCGCCTCGAAGACACGCAACCCTCGATCGACGTCAAGATAATCCAACACCTCCGCGATCGCCTCGTTGCTCATCCTCTCCAAGAGTTGGCGCAGATGATCTTCGGAAAGCTCAGCCACCACCGCAGCTAGATCGGCAGGTCTCAATGGAGAAAGCCGTTTCAGAGCTACCGAAACACCGCCGACCTCGAGAAGGTCGCTCACCTCCGACAGCACATCGCCCAGTTCCTGCGGCTCTGGAATTGTCGATGCCAATGCGTGATACTGATGACTTGGCTTGCAGGTCGCGCTTCGCAAGCGCCGCACCGGCAGAACCGCGCGCGATTCACGGCCCGCCGACCAAAACATCCGACGCTAACCGAATCGTACCTATGTCACACAAACCGATTCAACGCTTCCAACGCCATCGTCAGGGATAACATGAAAATATGTCGGCGGTTTGAAATCGCCATCGCTCGGAACGAAAGGTGCCCATATATGCGTCTCGGTGTTGCTGGATTCGTAAGAGGTGACTGGTTAGAAGTCACCGAAGAGCAGGTGGGCAAAGTCGCGGAGCACGGTTTCGTATCAGCATTGTTGACGATTTCTGATCCCGCAATCGGTGGCAACAGTGACATCCAGCGCGTGCGATCCCTGTACAGTGACCACGGATTGATGATGCCGATGACCCGAGGTGGATACGGCGGCGGATTGTGCAGCGACGATGACGCTACGCGCGAGTGGACGGTGCGATTCTTGGAGGATACGATTCGCCTCTCCGCCAAGATGGGATGTCCGACAACCTACTTCCGGCCGGGCAGTTTGAACCCAAACGGCGCATGGCTCCCTCACCCCGAAAACAGGTCAGATGCAACATTCGACCGACTCGTGGCAAGCGCAAAGCGAGTATGCTCCGTCGCCGATTCTGAAGGCATCAAGCTCGTACTCGAGTCTGGCGTCGTATGCCCTGTTTACACTCCCCAACGGGTTCGCGACTTTTTTGATGCCGTCGATATGCCCGCGCTCGGCTACAACATGGACCCCGTCAACTTGGTCGGTTCGTTCGACATCGCATACGACACCACGTCGCTGATCAACGAATGCGTCGATCTGATGGCGGACGAGATCGTAGGTTGCGACGCCAAAGATTTCACGATCGTTGACGCGCTGCTGCCGCACTTCGAAGAAGAGGTGATCGGTGCACCGAACGCGTTGTTGGACAACGTCACCCTTTTGACGAGGCTCCAAGAAGCAGCTCCTTCCATAACCGTCACCGTAGAGCACTACCCGGACGAAAAAATCCCGGCGGCCGCGGCTGGAATCCGACGCGCCGCTGAAATCGCGGGAATCGAGTGGGACTGAAGCGCGTTTAACTAGAATCGAGATAACCGTTTAGGAGCAAAGTATGCCCGCAGACCTTACCGGCAAAAGATGCATTGTTACCGGTGGAGCAACTGGCATCGGTCGCGCGACCGCGATCCGCATCGCCGAACTAGGCGCACAAGTCGCAATCTTTGATAACAACAACGAAGACGGCAACAACACCGCCATCGAAATCAACGACAGCGGTGGCAACGCCAGATTCTGGAGCGTGGACGTTCGTGATGAAGCCAACGTCGGTGGTACAGTGACCGCCGCGAAGGCCTGGCTCGAAGACATCGACGTGCTACTGCACTTTGCAGGCGTTCTGTTAGGCGCATCTATACCTCTAGACCGTTTCGAAGAGAAGACCTGGGATACCGTCCTCGACATCAACCTACGGGGCACCTACTTGATGGCGAAATACGTCGCCATCGAGATGCTCAAGAAACCTGGACCGCATCGTGGCACGATCATACTCACGGCATCCGGCGCAGGGGTCAAAGGCGGATCATCTTCATACGCTTACGGCGCCAGCAAAGGCGGCGTACACGGATTCACGATGGTGATGCAGCAGTATCTCGAATCTCAAGGCATCCGAGTGAATGATTTCGCACCGGGTGCGGTAGAAACGCCCCTGAAAATCGCTCAACTTAGGTCAACCGGTGAAATCACCGAACGGCCCACTGCCGAAGTTGAGGAGCAAGTGGCGAATCTCACGAATCCTCGAGACGTCGCCGAAATCGCCGCATTCATGGCCAGCGATGAGGCAAACGTGCTCCGCGGTATGGTCTCCACGGCATAAACGAAAATCCGGCGATCCTAACCCTTTCTGAGTTCGTTTTCGATGTCGCCAGATTCATCAACGCGCGACGTGGCAAAAGCCTTCGCACCGGGAAACATCTCCGGACTTTTCAAGATCATCGCCCATGACGATCCTGCCAAGATGCACTCGTTGGGATGGGGTTTCACCGTAAGCGACGGTGTGGAGGTTGAAGTACGTCGGTCTCTGGACAAGTCCACGAACGTCACCTTCAACCGAAAACCTATCCAATTTCCAACCGTCACGAGCGCATTGGAGGATCTGAAATCTGGACCGCTGACTGTCAACATCCAATCCCAGCTACCCCTGAGTAGCGGTTTCGGACTCAGCGGTGCCGCCACTTACGCTTCACTCATCGCCGCCAATCATCTTCTCGATCTAGGCAGAACCAGGGATCAGCTAGCTATGATCGCCCATGTTGCCGAAGTCCGAAACCTCACCGGCCTCGGAGATGTCTGCGCCCAACACAACGGCGGATGCTTGGTCAAAACCGTCGCCGGGCACCCGCTGGCAGCTCACAGATTCGACATGCCGCCGACCCCCGTCCATTGGCGCTACTTCAGCAAAATCCGAACCAGCGAGATTCTCGCCGACCATGACCGGCACGAACGGATAAATCGTTCCGCAGAACATGCACTCGCGGAGATCGAGGCCTCAATCGAGCGCGGCGATGGCATCACGTTCCCTGATTTGATAACTCTCGCTTTGGACTTCGCCAAATCGAGCGGACTCCTAATGGATCAACGAGTCGAACAATCTATCAACCAGGCTCAGGCCAACGGCGGAGCGGCGACTATGATCATGCTCGGCAACGCCGTCTTCAGTACCGCGCCTTTCCCCGGCAGCACAGAGACTACGTTGTCAAACACCGCCGCTCATCTAGTGGTCGATTAGGTCGAGCAGTAGATCGCTTCGATCAACTGTTCTCCAACGCGCGGCCAACCATCGGTAATCCGTCGTTTCGCGACAAATCGATATCAACGCCATGGCCGTCGGTTTTGCCCCCTAACACCGTCGCTCTCCCCAGAGATGATGACACCGCCGCATCCCGAATCTGCCAACACATCAGACTCGATGTCAGCTTGAGTTACCAAAACGCCCTGCGACCTTTCCCAACTGTCCAGATTTCGAACCCCAGTTCTGAATCTAGCCATCAGCACCTCGCCCGCCGCTTTCGCTGCCAACATGTGTTGGCCGTACAAATTCTCGGACACTAGATTCGGTGGGCAGAATCAACTTCTGTAGTACCATTCTCGATGAATGTCGTCCCTAATTCCAATTGGACGACTAGGAGCAGATCACACCCATGTTTGCGACCATCGGCCATACCTTCGAACTGATGAAGATGAGCTGGAACGTCCTCATGCAGGACCGTGAACTCATCCTGTTCCCCGTCCTCTCCGGGGTCGGTTTGCTTGTCCTAGGATTCGCCGGATTGGCCGCTGGAATCGCGCAATCCAGCAACTTAATCGGCTTCTTGGTGATGATCCTAATCGCTTACTTCATCACCACCTTCTTCAATGCCGCTCTGATCTCCGCGGCGCTTGAGCGATTGAGAGGCGGAGACCCGAATGTCATGTCCGGGTTGAGCCACGCTACCAAGCACATTCACCACATCTTCTTGTGGTCGGTTATTTCTGCAATCGTCGGCACTCTGTTCCGAGTCCTGCGTTCCCAGACCGACAACTTCCTCGTCCAGATGATTTACAGCATGATCGAGGGTGTCTGGGAATTCATGACCTTCTTCGTCATCCCAGTCATGGTCTCTGAAAACCAAGGCCCCGTGTCGTCGATTAAGCGATCAGCCGGGATCATTCGCCAAACATGGGGTCGACAGATTACTGCGACCTTCGGCTTCTTCATCGTCTACGTGCTGGCAATAATCGCTGCCGTCATACCGGCGATCCTGCTGTTCCTCGTCGTTCCTGTAGTGGGCATTATCGTCGGGGTGCTGCTAGTCGGACTGGCGCTCGCGACGGTTCAAACGCTCGAAGGCATCTTCAAAGCCGCGCTCTACGACTATGCGGTCGGAGCACAGCCCGAAGGCTTCGACCTCCGAACCCTTCAGACCGCCTACCAACCCGACTACGCTAGGGCTTGATCCAATCCTCGGGCAGTGCCCAATGCAATCGGCGGTGACGAAACCAACCAATCGAGAACCGCCTCAGCGATAGCTGCGTATTGAGTTTCGCGGCTTGCCAATCCCGAGGATATAGATGAAACCCACCGGTCTCTTTTCTACGCGCGTCCAGAAACCAACAATCCTTTTGATCGCGGCAATTGGAATACTGACCGCGACTCTAAGCTCCCCAACGTCGGCACACGAAGGCCGACAAGTCGGTGACTACAACTTCGTCGTGGGTTTCCTCCGCGAGCCCGCCTATGAAGGCCAACTCAACGCCGTTTCGCTCGTCGTCACCGGGCCCACACACGAGGTGCCAGCATCTGGGGATACGTCCGCGACGAATGAGCACATGGACAACAATTCCTCCGACGACCATCACCACGACCACGACGACCATGACCACAGTCATGGCACGGAGGAAAACCAATCTTCATCAAACAGCGCAGGAGGTGAACTTGATGTTCTGATTCATGGCGCGATTTTCATCTCTCCCGGCTTGAGACGTGACGAAGCATTCGAATTCGAAATCTCTGAAGAGTTGAAGGGATTAGGCATCCCGTACCACATCCATCCAGGCGACCACCAAGGATTGATAGTCGTTTCCGAAGAACACTCACATGATGCGGTTGAAAAAACCGTGTCGCTTGCAAAAGACGGCATAGATCCAAAAAGCATCGATGTGAATGTTGGCGATACCGTCGTTTGGGTAAATCAAGAGTTTCAAAACACCGTGTTGATGAGCGGCCCGCTCTCGTCTATGACGCCTGAGATGAAGAGCATGGCCGAAGCGGCTTCTCCCGGAACTTCCTCCCAAACCGCGACCCCGGCAAATCGAGTCACGGGTCTCGGTGCAACCCTAGAAGTGGAATTGACGCATCTCTCAACATCTACATCGAAGTCGATGCCATTAACCGAACTTTTCGATGATCCAGGCCACTACGTCGCCGAGTTCATACCTACCGCACCAGGCGATTACCGAGTACGATTCTTCGGATCGATTGAAGGAACGATGATCGATGAGACGTTCGACTCTGGTCCAGACACCTTCGACACCGTTATCGCATCCGACGCTATCCAGTTTCCCGTGGTACTGGAAAGTAACCGCGAGATACAAAACGCGGCCCAAGGCGCGCTTGACGCCGTCGAAAACCTCGAAAGTGATCTCGAAACGACCTCTTCAACCGCTTCGTTAGGCGTGATTATCGGTATCGCAGGCGTCGCCTTCGGTGGCATCGCGTTGGCGTTGAGCATCGTCGCCATTACCATTTCTAGAAGACGCAATTGACGCAATCTAGTCCGCGCCCGGCGCCATTCGAAGACCACTCAATCCGCGAGCGCGGGGATATTCCATGATGACAGTTCTGTTACACGGCGCTGTTGGTTACTGGGACGAAATCGGTACCGTTGTCGCCATCGTATCGTTCGTGATTCTGATGAGCTTCTTGGCGTGGTCGAGCGGCAACAAGCGCCGCAAAGCCCAGCGCGAGCGACGATTGCGACGACTTAGACATCAGGCTGAAAACGCCAACGACGAGGAATGAACCGGAAGTGATGACCTCGCGGACGCGAGCGATATCGATCCTAACCGTCATCTTCGCTTCATTCGCTTGCGTCTCGGTTTTCTTCGCGCCTCAAGCCGCCTCGGCGCACGCCAATCTCGTCGAATCCTCTCCCAAACCTTCAGAAGAACTCGATCAATCACCGGAGCGGGTAATCATCTGGTTCACTGAACCGATCGAACCAGCCTTCAGTTCCATTTCCGTCCGAGACGGCTCTGGTGCCGAGGTCACTCAAGGTCCTACTCAGTTCGAACCCACCGAGACGACGGCGATGTGGGTGCCGCTGTCACAACTCCAAAACGGCACATATACCGTTGCATGGCGAAACGTCTCATCCGTCGACGGCCATAAAGTCACCGGTTCCTTCCTATTTGCAGTCGGCGAAACTCTCGGCGCAGGCTCGGAAACCACCGCTGAACAACAACCGATACTCAGATCTCCTTTCGAACCTCTCGTTCGTTGGTTCATATACATCGGCATCGCTGTATTTGCCGGCGGTCTCGTCTTCGAGCTACTCGTCGTCACACGCGCTGCGCGATCCGAAGATCAATCGACACTCATCGGTTTCGCCCGCAAAACTTCGAACCGCTTCATGGCAGTCGCGCTCGCCGCGATTGTCGTCGTCCTGTTAGCCCAAATCGGTCAATTAGCCCTTCAGTCATATCTCGCCTTCGACGATGCGTTCGCCGCGTTCAACCCGTCTAAGCTGGCACAAGTCATCACTCAAAGCGATTGGGGCAACTTCTGGTCATGGCGCTTCACCGTCGCGATTGTCGCCGCAATCGCGCTATTTGGTGCCCGTCAGGCGGTCGGCAACGCCGAACGCGACTCAGATCACGACGAACTCGAAGAACCTCCACTTTTGACCGAAACTCCATGGGGAATCGCCGCAATCGCCCTCGGCGGCGTCTACCTGCTCCTAATCGCGCTCACCAGCCACAACGCCGCAACGCCCGAAGACATCCGGTTTTTCGCGATCGCAACCGATCTGGTTCACGTCATCTCCGCCACCATCTGGGTAGGTGGCATCGCATATCTCGCAGTCGTCTCAATCCAATCAATTCGATCCGATGAGCCAACTTCGCGTGAAATGCTCCTCCGCCTCGCGTCTAGTTTCGCTCCTATAGCAATCTTCGCCACCACCATCCTCGTCGCCTCCGGCGTCGTCTCATCCCTGATGCAAGTCACAATCCCGGAGGCACTTAACACCCCCTACGGAAGAGTCCTCGGGGCCAAAATCCTCCTCCTCGCCATACTCATCGTCCTAGCCGTCAAAAACAACCGCACCGTATCTAGACACATCAGAAACGGCACCTCCGAGGCAAGACCACTCAGCCGCTACATCGCCGTCGAACTCGGCGTCGCGTTCACAGTCCTCCTGGCGACTGCCGGATTGGCAAGCATCGAACCCGCACGACAGTACGCAGAGCGAACCGGCATCGGCGTCGAAGAATATGTAAGTCACTCCGATACGATTTCCGGCGCCAACATTAACGCCACCCTCGATCCCGGCAACACCGGGACTAACGACTTAACAGTCGGTATCACCGACACCGAAGGGAACCCATTCCAACATGCAGATGAAGTTCGCGCACGCGTCAAATACCTAGACGATGACTTCGGCGAGTACTTCGTGCCCATGGAAAACCCGGTACCCGGCAGTTGGAAACTCGAAGACATCGTCATCGGCGTAACCGGCGCATATCAACTCGATATCAACGTAGTCCGATCCGACGCGTTCGACTCACACCTCTCAACTCGCTTCTCCGCAAAATCAGCGACCTTTGCCTCGGACCTGATCCGCCCCTCCACACAAACCGCCATGGCGGCTATCGGCGTCCTGATCGCCGTAGCTGGTTTCGCTTATCTTGTCGTCGCAACATTCTCAGGCCAACTAACTCGATCCAACTTCTCGGTCCATCACGGAGTCGGTGGACTCATTGCCGTCATAGGAATCCTCGTCGCTCTCAACTCTGTCACCATCGGCATCGGCCTCCCTGCCGAAAGCAAGGGCAATCCCTTCCCTTTGAACCAAGATTCGGTCGATATGGGACTCGCCACTTATACAGCCTCATGCTCCACCTGCCACGGCGACACCGGCCGCGGCGACGGCCCCGCCGGCCTCGCCCTAAACCCGCCACCAGCCGACCTAGCCATCCACGTACCCCTTCACACCGACGACGAACTTTACAGCTTCATCGCCGATGGAATCGAAGGCACACCAATGGTCGGCCAACTAGGGGCACTAACCAGCGACGAGATCTGGCACCTCGTCAACTACATCAGAACGATATCGGAGTAGGACGGCGCCCGTTAATCCGCCTCCGCAGCGCCCGACGCCAACAACCTCTCGATCTCCGCGTCGCTGAACCCCGCTTCCTCCAACACCTCACACGTGTGCTGCCCCATCAGCGGAGCGGGACTGTGTATGCGACCCGGTGATCCATACAGCTTCGCTGCAAGTCCAATGTTCCGCGTGCCGCCCACTTTCGGATGCTCCAACGCCACATCCATGTCCCGAGCCTGGACCTGCTCATCATCCCAGACCTGAGCCATGTTGTAGATCGGTCCAGCCGGAACTCCAGCATCCTCCAAAACATCACACCACTCGGCTGTGGATCGCGTAGCGAAAGTCTCCTCCAGATCCTTCTCCAACGCTTCACGATTCAGCAAACGCCCTGCATTGTCCGCATACTCTTCGACTTCGAGCAGATCCCCGCGGCCGATCGCGCCACACATCCGTTCCCAGTTCGATTGATTCGGAGCTCCGATCGTGATGTGACCATCAGACGTCTTGAGCGCCTGATACGGCGCCGAAAGCCTATGAGACGAACCCAATGGCGGCGGTATCTGACCAGTCGCGAAGTAGCTCGCAGACTCCCACACGGTGTACGCGAGAGCGGCCTCCATAATGCTTACTTCCAGATACTGTCCCTCGCCCGACTTCATTCGGTGGATATACGCCGACAAAATCCCGTACGCAGAGTAAAGACCAGCGTTCAAATCCGCCATCGGCACACCCACCTTGACCGGGGGCGAACCAGGTATCCCGGTGAAACTCATCACGCCACTCATGCCTTGAGCGATCAAGTCGAAACCCGCTCGTTCCGCATATGGCCCGGTCCTGCCGAATCCTGATATCGAACAGTAGATGATGCCAGGATTCAACTCACGGACCGTCTCGTAATCCAGACCCAATCGGCCCATCACACCGGCGCGATAGTTCTCGATCACCACGTCGGCATCGGCGAGCAAACGCTTCATAGCGGCGACGCCATTGGGATTCTTGAAATCGAGCACGATGCTGCGCTTGTTGCGGTTCATCGCGAGGAACGCAGCCGACTCGCCTTCCAAAAACGGAGGCCCCATGCGCCTCGTGTCATCTCCGCCGCCTGGTTTCTCAATCTTTACGACATCCGCACCCATGTCCGACAACAGCATCGAGCAGTACGGACCCGCCAAAATCTGAGAACAGTCCAATACCTTGATGCCGTCGAGTGGCGTCGGCAAACCGTTCGAATCCGGTAGCTGCATCGCGTTCTAGTCCTCTAGCTGATCCAACCCGAACGATTGCGGGTGGGTGTGGAAACAGTCCCTACGCGCCCGCCATCTGGTAAATCTTGCCTTCGGTCTTGATCGCCGGGGCATACACCATCCGAGCGCCGTGCATATCCCTGATAGTCTCCGCTCCCACGTAACCCATACATACCTGCAGCGCGCCAACGAGATTCAATGTCCCATCCGATGTCGACGACGGACCGAACAACAACTCGTCCAGCGAATATTTCACGCCTAGGTCGATCCGCGTCCCTCGCGGCAACGATTCGTGCCACGTCGCCATACCCCAATGCATACCCTTCGCAGGCGCCTCTTCGGTCTTCGCGAATGGACTTCCGATCATCACAGCATCGGCGCCGCAAGCCACTGATTTACAAACATCGCCGCCAGTCCTAATCCCGCCGTCCGTCACGATCGACACATACCTACCCGTCTCCTCGAAATATGCATCCCGAGCCGCCACACACTCCATCGTCGCCGAGACTTGCGGTACTCCGATCCCCAAAACCTCCCTGCTCGTACACGCCGATCCCGGACCCACGCCGACCAAAATCCCATGCACGCCCTCTTCCGCCAACTCCTTGGTGACCGAATAAGTAACTGTATTCCCAACTACCACTGGAACCCCGACTTCCTCGACCAGATCCGACAATCGCAACCCGATCGGACTATTCTTCGATCGATGCCTCTTCGTTATCACCGTCCCCTGCACAACCACCATGTCCGCACCCGCTTCCGCCGCCAATGGAGCATGCCGCTTGGCCGTCTGCGGCACGAACGATACCGCCGCCTTCCCGCCGCTCTCCTTGATCTCAATCACTCGCTGACCGATCAGATTCGGATCGGACGGCTTCGTGTAGAGCTTCTGCAAAATCTCCGTCGCGTCATCCTTCTCCGCCGCTGCAATCTCCTCGTAGATCCCCTCGGTATCCTCATACCGCGTATGCAACCCATCCATGTTCAGAACCGCAACGCCACCTCGATCCGACATCTTCACCGCGAACTTAGGATCAACCACGCTATCCATCGCCGATGCCATGAACGGGATGTCGATTGAAAAGCCATTGAAGCTCGTCGAGACATCCGTCATATCCGGATTTATCGTCTCATCGCCCGGCACTATCGCCACATCGTCGTATCCATACGCCGGAGGAAGGGTTTGCATCCCGATGGGTAAATCCATATTCACAGACTCCTCTGCTGCTCATGGCTTGATCGCACCCTAACCTCCGCTCCACAGATGTCCCGTAACCCGATCCGCGCACTCCTCGCCGAAGACGTGGAACCACGCCCACCGAACCGAGTATGACTTAACTGACCCAAATCAAATGCGATACTGTGATTCACTCAATTATCGCAGAAAAACTCCGTCATCGCACGATCCCTCAAACCCAATCCTCATATCGAAAATTGTCTGAAAAACACCGCAAAATCGGCATCATCGGCGCAGGCAGGGTAGGCTCGTCTTTCGCGGCCACGACCTTTCCTAACGCACACGTCGTAGCAGTCTCCTCACGTCGTCCAGAACATCGCGAATGGCTATCGCAACGGCATCCCGAGGTTCAAGTCGTAAACGACGCGGCAGACGTGGCAAGTCTCGCCGACCTCGTATTCATCACCACCAGCGACGCAGCCATCAGACCTGTGTGCGACAGCATCGGCTGGCAGCCACACCATGAAGTGATCCACTGCTCAGGCGTATCCACACTCGACGTCCTCGCCTCCGCAAAATCGGCAGACGCTTCCGTCGCCGGATTTCACCCGCTGCAGACCTTCCCTAGTTACGGCGCCCACCAGATGTTGCAACGCATCTCATTCGCCGTCGATTGCCAAGACGACGACCTCAAAACCTGGCTCTGGGATTTAGCGTTATCCCTCGAAAGCCAACCCTTCGCAATCGAAGGTGAACTGGCGCACGCCGTCTATCACGCTTCGGCAGTCTTGACATGCGGACTGCTCGCCGGTCTAGTGGGCATCTCCGCCGAACTCTGGGAGCGAGCTGGCATCGAGCGAGACCAAGCATTGAAATTAATGTCACCCATTCTCGAGTCCACAATCAAAGCCATCGACGAAAACGGCCTGCCCGACGCAATCTCAGGCCCCTACGTCCGCGGCGACCTTGGAACGATCAAAAAACACCTCGAAACTACCGCCGACGTCGCACCCGACACGTCCCGCGCATACGCCGCCGTTGCGCTCGCCCAATTACACATCGCCAACGAAAAGGGCAACCTGGATGCTCAAACCATCGACGACATCCGCGACGCCTTACATCAACACCTGAAATCGCTATGACGCCCCACGACCTCTCATTCACTATTCGCGAGATCAAGACCGCCCACCTCGCCTTTCCCGACACTCCGGGTTACTGGGAGCAATACCGGCGTCAAGGCGAAGTCGCCAACGACGCCCCCTCCCTCGCTAGGTATGAATTCAAACCCGGATGGCAGACCGTCTACGCCACGATGGTAGAAACACCTTTGGTACGTGTCGAGCTAGCAGAAGGACAAATCGGCTGGGGCGAATCAAACACACCCATAGCACCCGAAATCGTATGCGTCATGCTCGACGCGGCAATTGCGGAAATGATCGTCGGCCGCGAATTCGAGGATCCTACCGCGCTATGGGATTTCGTCTACGACTCGCAACGCGGGCGAGGAGTCAACTCCGGCTACTGGATGGACGCGCTCGCCGCACTAGATATCGCAATATGGGACGCGATCGGGCAACGAGAAGACGTTCCTGTAGCAACACTCCTAGACACCAACTATCGGACCAACATTCCGGTCTACCTATCGGGCTTGAGACGAGCAACTGTCGAAGAACGCGTCGCGCAAGCCAATGCCATCGCCGACCAAGGCATTCTAGGAGCGAAGATCTTCCAATCCGGCGACATCCAAGCCGCACTTCAAGAACTCGACGCCCTCAAGCGCGGAGCACCCAACATCGAGCAATGGATGATTGACACCCTCTGGATGTGCACACTCGAAGACGCCATCGCTGCCAAACGCGAATTCGGCGATCGCAACCTCCGTTTCTTCGAGTGCCCTCTCCAACCCGAAGACCTCTCCGGACACGGCACTCTGCACCAAGCCGACGGTTCACCCATCGCAATCGGCGAACACTTCCGCTCAACATACCAACTTAACGACTGGCTAACCCCCGAACCCGTATTCGACATCTACCAGCCAGACATCGGCCGTACCAGCATCAGCGATTTCATCCGCCAGCGCGACCTCTCATACGCCGCCAACATCCCAGTCACCCCACACATGGGCAACGGCGTCTCTGTATTCCAAGCCGCAACACTCCAATGCGCCGCCGTCTCGTCACCCCAACTCCTCCAAGAGTTCCAAGGTGGCCTCTCCAATCTCCTCGATGACGCATCGGACACCGGATGGACCCTCCGAGACGGCAGATTCCATCTGCCCGACAGACCCGGCATAGGCGTATCCATCGACGAAGTCGGCATCGAACCATACATTGTTGCCAAACGGTAAGAAAATTCGCTGAACCCAAGCCAACCTTTGTTGCATTCTGTAATCATTCGTCTGATGTCATCTGACGAGACTCAAACCGTCAGCTAAGCGCAACTCGGGCAACAAGCTTTGAACGAACCGGCACATCCAACCACCCGTTCGTTTCTGAGCACCGTGAACAGGCACGGAGCCGACGTACTGCACCAACTCTTCGACCGCGGATTCAACTGGATCGTCGCATCCGAAGCTGTTGTCGACATCGGCATTCTCGCCCGCGTCGCCGCGCAGTCCTGGGTCGCCTACGACCTCACCCAGTCCAGCCTATGGGTCGGCGCCGTCGCCGCGTTCCGAGCGGTTCCATCGTTCCTCAGTCCCGCCATCGCCGCATACATCGGCAATCGCGTCAACCATCGATTCCTCGTCGCCGCGATGAGGGCATTCATCGGCGTGCTCGCCATCATCCAAGCAATCCTCATCGGCACCGGCACCATGCGACCCTGGCACCAAGCCGTCCTCACACTCTTAACTGGATGCGCCATCGCATTCGCCTGGCCATCGTTCGTCACATTTCTACGCGACATCGTCCAACCTCGCATGGCGACGCGCGCAAACGCCATCCTCGTCTTCTCTCACAACCTCGGAGAACTCATCGGTCCAGTCTCCGTCGGCATCATCATCGCCCTCTTCGGAGCCGATTGGTCCTTCGCGTTCATCGCCATCCTCTACTTCGTTGGCGCATACCTCATACTCAACGTCCCCCTGCCCGATCATGATTCCAGCGTCGGCGACTACCACCATCCCTACGTCTGGACACTCAGGATCGGCCTCCGCAACATCGGACGCTCTCAACCCCTGCCATGGCTTCTAGCGATGCTCCTCGCAACCAACCTGTTAGGCCTCGCCGTGTTCCCACTCATCCCCGAATACGCCATCGGCGTCTTTGACAGCGGAGGTCTCGGCTTTGGGCTGATGACCGGAACGTTGGGCGGCGGACTAGCCATCGGGTCCGCCCTGATCGCCATCATCGGCCTGACACGATACGCCTCGATCGCCGCGGTTTCCGCCAGCCTTGTGTGGGCCGCAGGTTGCATCGCATTCGCATACTCCCCCAACCTGTCGACCACGCTCCTGATCCTCCTATTCATGGGCATCGCCGGCATGGTCTGGGGCAACGCCATACTCACGATGATCCGATCCAACCCATTCACAATCTCCCACCCCAACATCATGAGCCTCCACACCATCGTCATGGGCATGATCCCCATCGGCTGGACCATCGGCGGCGCAATCGCACACTTCACCACCAACGAAACCGCCCTAATAACCTCCGCCATCGCCAGCATCACCATCCCCCTAACCGCCTACACCGCATCACCCGCGTTTCGCAGGGCTTGAGAACTAACCGCCCCTTTCGCTCCAGCGAAGGGGGCGCGGGAGCGAAGCGACAGCGGGGGATGCCTCTACGTCACTCCGTCATTCCAGCGGAAGCCGGAATCCAGAGGGTGACAGCACTCTGATGTCGCGGCGTACATGACCCTCATTGACTTTGACAAAAACTGTGACATTGTCAAAAAAAAAACCGGAGCTAATTTTCATCGTTTTCAGTTAGAAATGAGGCGAATCCTCACCCAAATCCAGTGACAGGACCCTTGACAATGTCACGGTTCTCACTCCAACTTGGCATTGCCGACTGCCGCCATCACTTCCACAGCGTTCAGAACACGGTCAACTTAGTCGACTGCCGCGGATTGCTCGGTTCAAGCCTTGACCAACCCAGGTTTCAAATCCAGTAGGTCTTGAAACTCTTCAGGAATTTCTTGCCAATGTTCGATCAATAAATCAACGAGTTGCGTGCCGTTGATCAGCCCAATGCGAGGAAAGCCAATCTCATTCGCGACTTCGTGCGCGCCTTTATGAAAATCCGACGTTGTAATGACAGCGCCTTGCCCGTTGACAGGGATAGACTGGCGCAAACTGCGTACCGCGGCAGAACTGACATTTCTGTCTTTGTAGCGCTTTGCCTGAACGAAAACCCTAATGCGGGCCAAGTTTGACGCGTTCAATACTCCAGTTGCGTCCACGCCCTGGTCTCCGGGCTTGCCCGTGACTTCAGCTTCTTCGAAGCCTAATGCGGTCAAGAGGTGTCCAACCAATAATTCAAACTCCTTGGCATCCAATTCAAGCACCTGATCCAAAACCACTCGGTTTGGGTCGGTTTCGGGCACCTGTTTTTGCGACACCAGATCCTGCCGGCCGATATTCGTAAGGAACTCTTCGATCTGCGACACCGAGAAAATCGTCAGCGAAGATCTGATGGTGTTTTGGAATGGCACCGAAAAATCCGACCGTGCGACCGTCGCGTCGTTCCAATCGACCTTACGACGATGACGATAATGGCACCCGTCATCGCCTGCGTGGTAGAAATATGACGGTTCGGAAAACACGACACCACAGTGGAGTCGGTCGTTTTGGACGGCTGGGGTTATGACGTAATCTCCAGATTGCATTTCAAGCGCGAATCGTGCAATCTGTCCAACTTGCTGACCGATGACTACGTTGCTCGTATCTTTGGGATAACGCGTCGTATAGAGTGTTCGGATCTCTTCTCGACTGCTCACATGAGTGAGATCGTCGTCGGGTAACCAACCTATCCCGACGAATCCCTTTGAAATGAAATGGTTAGTGAACTTTCCGAACTCGGCCCTTACGACCCACACGTTTGTCAAACTTCACCTCGTAATCTAGTTGTGGTTACAACTGGGCTCTCGTATCGTTTCGATGGTAAACGCGGTTTGGCTGCCGCCGGCATCACCGGCGATTCGACGGGCGAATTTTAGGCCTTCATTGTGGCAGGCTTTAACTAACCCTTTCTTCTTTCGAACACCTCTTCCGACCCCGAGTCGGCCCAATGTCCACCAAGACTTCAACCACCGGATCGCGGCAACGCCCCCCACGCGTCCTACGCGTTTTCGCCATCCCCGGCTTCGCACGCCTCCTAACCTCTGAGGCCCTTTTTGACATCGGTGCCGTCGCCCGAACCGCCGCACAGTCGTGGGTCATGTACGACCTAACGGGATCCAACCTATTGGTCGGGCTCGTCTCCGGCATGCGCTCCATACCCATCCTCATCTTTCCCGTCTTCGCCGGAGCCATCGCCGACCGCTTCGACAAACGCAAGCTCCTCGCATTCGTCCGCATCGGACTTGCCGCAGTCTCGATCGTGCAGGCCATCCTCCTCGCTCTCGGCATCATCGAGCCGTGGCACATGCTTGCACTCGCACTCGCCGCCGGCACCGTCGTCGCGTTCGCAATGCCCGCATTCTGGGCCTACCTCGCCGACCTTGTACCGGCGCGTTCGCTCTCAAGGGCCACCGCCCTCGTCATGATGGGCCAAAACGCCGGCGAAATGGCCGGACCCGTCATCGTCGGATGGATCATCGCTTCCGCCGGAGCAGACTGGGCATACGCAATCATCGCCGGCATCTATCTCATGGGAGCCGTCTTCATCCTTAACGCGCCCAAAGGCAGGTACGCCGCGTCCGAATCCGAAGACAAGCCCACCTACTACGAGAGTCTCAAACAGGGCATCGCCTACGCCCGCAAAAACCCCGTCCTCCCCTGGCTCTTCATCTTGATCTGCTCCGTCAACATCACCGGCGTAGCCATCTTCCCCCTCATGCCCGAATACGCCACCAAAATCCTCGACGTCGGACCTGTAGGCTTCGGCGTCATGTCCACCGCTCTCGGCGTCGGACTCGCCATCGGCAGCATATCCGTCGCCATATTAGGTCTGCCTCGCCGAGTAATGCCCACAATCATCGTCTCCAGCTTCATTTGGGACTTCGGAATGATCGGATTCGGCTTCTCCCGCATCTATCCCCTTACCCTCGCACTCCTCTTCATGATGGGCATCGCGGGAATGTTTTGGATGAACGCAATGACCAACCTGTTCCAACGGGAAGCCATCGGCGAGATGCGAGGCCGTGTGATGTCCCTCTACACCATCGGAATGGGCCTATTCCCCCTCGGCTGGACCTTCGGCGGAACCCTTTCAGCCTTAATCGGCAACGAGATGACGGTTATCGTCAGCGCTCTAGGCGGCACCCCCCTAATCCTCCTAGCCATGCTCCTAACCCCAGGCCTACGCCGGTCATAACAACACAACCCCACCCCCGTCGCCCAGCATCGTAGGGGAGGTCCGCCAACCGCCCCACCAGCCAGACACGGACTCGAACGCCCACCAACAATCCCTTCTCCCTTGATGAGACCTTCGCGTAACCCCAACATCTGTCGCGGGACCTTTGCGCAACTCCAACATCTGTCGTGAGACCTTTGCGCAACTCCAACATCTGTCGTGAGATCTTTGCGCAACCCCGACTTCTGTCATTCCGAACGCAGCGCAGCGGAGTGAGGAATCTAAAGTCCATGTTCTCCAAACGGCGTTTCGCGGCTTGAACGCCTCCGACGACGATGGCGGGACGCTCTAGATTCCTCGCCATGCTCGGAATGACAATCTATCGCCCAGCTGCGCAAACGTCCCCTGATGGGAGAAGGCCCGGGTAAACGGGGCGGAAGGAGGGTGGGGCAACCGGAGCCAATGGGCGAGACTCGCCAAACAACCACCAACACCCCGTAGGGGCGGTTCGCGAACCGCCCCTACCAGCCAAACACGGACCCAGACGCCCACCAACCACCACGAAATCCCAGAAATCCAAACCCAATCCCAAGAATCCCAATTCAGACACTTGACTTTCATGCAACATATGTTGTATAAACAATAACTAGATCGACGGATCGACACAGTGCTGCGCAGACGTGTGCAGACCCCCGTCCCAAGCGGCCACAGGGATCAAACGTGAGGAAGCGGAGGCAAAACCGACGACCGGCACGGTCCAGTACCGTCCCCAGTCGCAGCGTCTCTGCCTGCTCCGGCGGCGTCCCTCATCGGATCGGATGTCCGGTGCAAGGCCGGGAGGGCCGTGCCGAAGCGTGGGAGGCCAAGTTCCCGGAGCGCGACGCGTCAGTCCCGCGTCGCAGAGCGAGCCAGCAAGGCGTCTTCTCGACGGAGACGCCCAGCCAAGGGCCGGGAGACCTCACGTGGAGCCGACAGACGTCTACTCCTGTCCGCCGCAGGAGGGAGGCTACAGCCCGAGAGGAGCCCGCGAGGGCGAATCCAAGGAGGAGGCGAACTCCGAACGGCGTACCCAAGCGCCGCGCCGAACTCCATGCCCGCGGTCTGGCGACGCGGGCCGCGGCTGCTCAACGTTGCTAGCGGTCTCGCACACCGCTCTGCGCAGCATCTGACCCCTCTCCGGGGTCGCCCCCTGCCGAAAGGCAGAGGCGATGGAGAGGGAAGGAGCCAAGGTCCTTGTACAGGGACCGACGCTCTAGGCGAGGGCCAGTTCCCACGGGCCCGAGGACCCTGCGCTGCCGGACCTTCCCCGGAAGGTCCGGCGGCAAACAACCACGTCGCGGTGGACATATAAACGCGCTTAACAACGCATACGGAACCCCAGGCCACATCACTCATCGTTAAAATCATTCGCCATCATTGGCTTCACAGTTCCAAAGGCAATCCATGAAAATCACCAAAGTAACCCCGCTCATGCTCGACCGCTACCTCCTGGTCCAGATCGACACCGACGCCGGCATCTCTGGCATCGGCGAATCCGGCGCTTGGGGGTACCTCGAGGCTTCCCAAGCGGCGATCGAGAAGTTCGGCAGGTACCTCGTCGGCGAAGACCCGCTCCGCATTGAGCACCACTGGCAGTACATGTACCGCTTCTCACACTTCCGCGGCTCCGCCGTTATGGGCGCACTGAGCGCCATCGACATCGCCCTGTGGGACATCATGGGCAAACACTTCGACGCACCCGTCCATCAGCTTCTCGGCGGAAAGGTCCGAGACCGCGCACGTGTCTACTACCACGTATTCGGCGACACAACCGACAAACTCGTCACCGGAATCGCCGAAGCCAAAGAGATGGGATTCACCGCCGTAGGTCACCTCACACCGTTCTTGGACGAAGAACGAGACGTGCCCTATTTCAAGACCCACGCCCAAAAAGTCCGAGACGCGATCGAAACCGTACGACGCTACCGCGAGACCGTTGGAGACTCGGTCGACCTTTGCATCGAGATCCATCGCCGTCTCACGCCCACCGAGGCGGTCCAACTCGGCCTCGGCATCGAAGAGTTCCATCCCTACTTCTACGAAGACCCCATAACGCCCGACAACTTCGACGAGATGGCCTACGTCGCCGACAAGATCAACATACCCATCGCGACCGGCGAGCGTTACACCTCGCTCTGGGAGTTCGAGATGGCCCTCTCGAGGTGCGCAGTCCAATACGTGCGCCCAGACGTATGTCTAGTAGGCGGTATATCAGGAGCGAAGAAAATCTCCGCCTTGGCCGAAGCAAGACACGCAGGCGTAGTGCCGCACAATCCGCTATCGCCAGTCAGCACCGCGGCCTGCTTGCAGATCGCGGCGACCGCTCCGAACTTCGCACTGCAGGAATACCCCACCGGCGAAGACGTGCCACCTAAGTCAGACATGGTCGACGAAACTCCGCAGCACGATGGCAACGGATACCTGATCATCTCCGATCGACCCGGCATCGGGATCGAACTCAAGCCCGACGCCGCAGAAAAGTGCCCGCCCGTACCACGCGAGGTCGAGACCCGTCTCCACTTCGATGGCTCCGTGATCGACCAATAACCCGAACTGGATGCAAACGTGTCCGACACCAGAATACGTACGCGACGCTGACTTTGATATATTTGCATCACGGGAAAAGCCTGCTAGGCAATCCGTAACTGACGTTCACCTGCAAGAGAGGAAATCGACATAGCAAGGAACTATCGCATCAACCATCGAATCAGAGCGCCGGAAGTGCTTCTGGTGCAACGTTCGAGCAATGGTGCAGCTTCGTCGACGGTGATGAAGCGAAACGAGGCAATGCGCCTCGCGCAAGACATGGGGCTCGACCTAGTCGAGGTCGGCCCTGATCAGAACCCGCCCGTCGTCCGATTGATGGACTACGGCAAGTTCAAGTTTGACCAATCAAAGCGTGCGAAGGAAGCCCGCAAAGCTTCTCGTGCCACCAGCCAGCTCAAAAAGGTCCGGCTGACGGCCAAGATCGCCGAGAACGACATCGCACAGAAGACCAAACGCGTCCTTGGATTCCTCCAGGACGGCGCCAAGGTCCAAGTATTCGTTCGGTTCCGCGGGCGTGAACGCGCCCATCCCGAACTCGCCATGGACGTTCTGCGACGCGTCGCAAAAGGCGTTGCCGAATACGCTCGATTGGAACAGAAACCGGTGATGGAAGGGCGCACGTTGAGCATGATGCTCGCTCCAAGATCCGGTCGCTCCGCGCCCAAACCTGAGGACTCAGTTCAATCGGCCGGCACAAACGGGCGGAATCTCCGAGATCGACGAAGCAACGGCGCCGTAACCAACCGCGAGACCGAGGCGAAAGAACCGGCGGTTCAGACCGTCTGATCTTAGGGCATCTGTCCAGACAAATGCCCGTTCCCACCCCCGATTAAACGCGCTCGTGCGAAACTCGTACGAGCGCGTATTGCATAATTGAACCTATGCCCAAATTGAAAACTCACAAAGGCGCTAAGAAGCGCTTCCATATCTCCGCAAGCGGCAAAGTCTTGCGGACCAAAGGCCCCAAAAGCCACTTCCGCCGACGGAAGGCAAAGCGCATGAAGCGTTTGCTGGGCGGCAAAGTCGGTATCGACTCTCCAACCATGGCCAAGTCGATCAGGCAAGCCCTTGTAGGCTCCTCCCGATAGAGTTCAGAGGTCAAAAGTGCCCAGAGTTAAAGCAGGAACTACACGCCGTCAGCGCCACAAGGCGATCCTCAAGGCCGCGAAGGGGCACCGCGCCGCGCGCAGCCGTCGCTACAGAGTCGCCAAAGAGTCGATGTTGCACGCGCTCAACTACGCGACCCGGCATCGCAAGCTCAAGAAGCGCCAAAACCGCGCTCTTGCCATCACTAGAATCAACGCCGCGGTGCGGGAACACGGCCTCTCATACTCCGCCTTTATCCACGCCCTCGGCAAAGCCAACATCAAGATCGATCGCAAATCGTTGGCCGAACTCGCCATCCGCGAACCTTCCGCATTCGCCAAGGTCGTCGAGACCGCCAAAGCGGAAATCTAAAAATTCAGCGCTTCGCCTATCGCGCCAAATGGCGGTCCAAGAACCCCGCCACCCGATCGACGTACTCCGCCGGATCCGTGCGAAACGCCTGAGCATGTCCCGCGTCAGGCGTCACCCAGAACTGTTCGCAATCGCCACCGTCGATCTCGGTCTGGCTCAACCCGCGGGCCCGCGCCAAACGTCTGGCATGGCTCAACGGAACGACATCGTCCTCCGCGCCGTGGATGACCAACATCGGCACATCGCATTCCGAAACATGGCGTTCGGGCGATACTTCACCTAATCGATAGCCGACCAGCATCTGGAGCATCAGATCCATTCCGGGCTTCAATAGCGTTGATGCCCAAGGCCGCATCCTCGACCGCTCCCTGACAACCATCCAGAGATCGCAGTACGCGCTGTCCGTTATCAACGCCCCGGCCACGCCGGGATTGGCGCAAGCCAGCGACGCGGCCACCCCTCCCAGAGAAAATCCGAGAACTCCGATGCGCGAACGATCGGCTCCGAGCGAGACCAGATAGTCCAACGCGCCCAGCACATCTAAGCGTTCGTGCCAACCGCCGGTGAAATCGCCGTCATCGGATTCGCCGCAACCCCGCAGGTCGAACATGAGAATTCCGTAACCCAAATCCCACATCGATTTCGCCACGCCCATCGCTCCCGCTTGCGGATCTGCCCGATTCGCGCTGTCGCCATGCACGAGCACGATCCACCTGGTGTCACGCGTCACCGGCGTCAATTCTACGCCTTTCGGCAGCGCCAACCAACCCTTCAGCACATGTTCCGGATCTTCGAAGTCTCGGCGACTAGTGAACGCAACGTCTCGATACGGCATTCCAACCGAAGACGGATCATCGTGCAACGGTACTCGCCTCTGCCGCCGCGACATGTTTATCGCCAACGCTGCCGAAGCTCCGAGATACGCTGACGTCAACGCACCTGCAAGCATCGCCGCCCTGTTGAGCCAGCTCATAGCCCTGGCACCTTCAATCGCACTTCCGCAATCCTCAGACCGTCGCCGCGTCGACCATCAAGGCCGTGAATAGCAGGAACAGATAAAGCAACGAATACTTGTAGAGGTTCGCCGTATCCCGCCTCTCTCCGGTCCGCCACATTCTCACCGCCAAAGCCACGAAGATCAACCCCAACAAAACCGCTGAGGCGAGGTACATCACTCCCAACTTCGATGTGGCGAGGTAGTAGAGTGCGGTCAACGGCAGCATCAGAACGGTGTACAGCAGGATTTGAAGCCGCGTCGCCGCCTCGCCGGCGATCACCGGCATCATCGGAATCTCCGCCCGGGCATAATCGTCTTTGATCAGCAACGACAACGCCCAGAAATGTGGCGGTGTCCAGAAAAACACGATCGCGAACAGGTACCACGCTTCGAGCTCCAACATCCCCAGAATCGCCGCGTATCCAACCAACGGTGGAATCGCACCCGCAGCTCCACCGATCACGATGTTCTGCGCCGTCGAGCGCTTCAACAATGCCGTGTAAAGCACGACGTACAGCGCAGAGCCAGCCAGGGCCAGAGCGGCCGCCAGCACGTTCGAGAAAACATAGAAAACCACGAAAGACGCTACGTTCAAAACGATCCCGAATATCAGGGCATTCAAAGGGCGGATACGCCCACCGGCAACCGGACGATGATCCGTCCGGTGCATCTCGCGGTCGATGTCTTCCTCGTACCACATGTTCAACGCGCTGGCCCCACCTGAAGCCAAAGCGCCGCCGATCAGAACCACGACGATGTACTGCCACGGCGGTACACCTCGAGCAGCGACGAACGAACCGCCCAAAGCGGTGAAAAGCAACAGCGACATGACGCGCGGCTTGGTCAACGCGACGTAGTCCAAAACCACTCGCAGTGCCGATCCGAATCTCTGTCGGCTCTCTGCCGCGCCTACCGTCACGCCTCGGCCCTTGAAATCGAAACACTCGGCAACGATTCCCGATCAACCTCTTCCAACCGGCTCTGCCGCGCGACTGGCAACAGTATCAGCAACGTCAATAGGCACATGCTGACCCACTGCAACGACGCCACCGTCAAGTGTGCGACCCTCGCCCATTGGGCAAATCCCGTCCATGGGTTCGCAGCGCCCAGCAAAATCTGGACCACAATAATCGCTGAAATCGCAATCCCAAGGACGCCCAACGTCCGCGCCGAAGTTGCGGAACTCCCCCGCACCTTCATAGCCATGTGGGCCGCCGCCATCGCCGGAAACACCGAAATGAACGCGACCACACGATGCGCCACGTGAATCCAGACCAGTTCGTATTGCGGGATTATCGATCCTCCGCACAACGGCCAAGACGGGCATACCGCCCCAGCACCTCGCCATACAGCATAGGACCCGGACAACAACGCGATAAGTGTCATCGCCGACCCAATCAATGCGACGTACATCAACCCGCGCGACATCCCGTCAGAGCCAGTGGAGGACCGCGCGTACAACGTCGCAACCAGCGCATGCGCCATCAACAAAAGCACGCTTTCGGCCAGCAGCAAGTGCAATGTTCTAAGGCCGGGATCGAGCTCGCTGAGAACAACCGCGCCACCTATCCCGCCGGTTACAGAGACGGCGATCAAACCCGCAGTAGACGACCTCACCACCGACGATTCGCTCCGATGCTTCAACCACACGCGTGCCACCGCACCGATGATCGTCAACCCTACCAATACGCCGATCGTCCGATGCGTGTACTCCATCAAGGCGTGGTATTCGAATGGCGGAATCCAGCTGCCGAAACATGTGGGCCAGTCCGGACAACCGTCACCCGAACCCGTGACTCGCACCGCGCCGCCCATAGTTATCTGGATCAATGCTCCAATCAACGACGCGGCGAGAAGAGCTAGGAGCACGCGGTCGCTCCAAATCTCGCCACCGTTGCGACCTTGCTTCGATCGTGTGTTCATCTAGTCTCGGACCCGGCGAGGAGCCCACGTACACCGATTCGGGGAGAAAGACGGGATTCGTTCCGATCGAAACAAGCGAAACGTCTAAGCCTCTGGCAACGGTTTCACAGCAACCAAAACCGCGGACACCAAGACTCGATGATCGTATACCCGGAACGGCCAGCACGTCACCAACGAGATCTGAGCGTCCGACGTCTCCGTCAAACTGAGATCGTCGCGATGCAGCAACTGCGACTGCGTCACCCTGTACATGTATTCGGCGTTCGAGGTAGTGATGAAAATGTCGACCGGATCGTTTTTGATCATCGCCGCGATCTCCGGCAGCCGGCGGAAGATGTCACCCTCGTTGCTCAGGAAATTGCTGAGATGGCCGAAATACCAACCGTTCGCAGATTCTCCGGGATTAGCCGTGGTCGGTATGTGCCCCACAACCTTGTCAGGGGTGCTCCACTCCCGCGAGTCGCCGAGATCGATAATTTCGAGTTCTGACACCGTGGCATCCAGATCGATCGCCGGGATGCGCATTTTCAATCCCGGTTCGCCGCTCAGCAACGCGAATTCCGCCGCGGTTGAGTCGACCGGCATGAAATCGTCCGGAATCGTCGGTCCGCCAAACGGGAGATTACCCGCCCAATGCGGTTCGGACCAGTAACGCGGGTTCATGTTGCCGCCCGGATAGATTGATGCGAACGTCTCGACCAGCAAACTCGACGACGGAGAAGCCGACACCGGTGCGCCTTCAGCGGTCTGTTGCCCACGATCGGCAGCCGGCACGACAATATACGTCGAAACGTCGCGGTCCAGTGCCGCGTCATCGGCTTCGCTCGCGGCTATGACCGAGGCCGAATCATCCTCTGGCCGAGAAACCGAACCGAACCCCGGCAGCATTGACGCGATTGAGACAGTTTCCGCATCATCGATCCCAGGCTCAAGTTGGAAGTATTCAACACGATCGTCACTCGACGAGCTTTCATGCGCCACGCCGTCTTTCACGCGCGTCGTCTTATCTCCGGATTGGCGTATCCCCGGATTGGGGATGCTCTGACCTACCAGCTCCAGATAGTCTTCTGGCGGGGCGGCGACCACGTTGAAATCATCGGCGTCAGATCCGGAACGCGCATACTCGATCAGGTAGAACCCAGATATTGCCACCATCGCGAGGCCGACCAACGCCATCGCGATCCCTAAAGGCTTCGCAATTCTAGATATTCGAGTCATTTCGCTATCGCCGACGAACCTCCAAGACGTCTGCCGAGCGGCGAAAAGTCTTTATCAGCGGCCTCTCGGGCCCTCGAAAATCGGTTCGTTAACGTGTACATCTCCGTTGCGAATCTTTATGTTGTAGTCGCAATTAGGAAGTGTACATACCCACGCTTTGTAATGTACCGACGCGCCTTGACCACCGAAATCTGACAATGGCACCAACACGCCCTGTTCACACGCCAGACACTCTGGCCACGAAACAATAGTATCCAACGTCCTAACCTCCGCCGACGCTGCTTCTTCTTCTCAACATCACCCGGCGCAAAGGCGTCACCGCACCCCGTCGCCCAGGCCCGCAGACGCCTCGACCTGAGACATCCGTTATGCGGATTCCATGACCCGTAAGTGTACTACCTGAACGCCGCGCAACGCAACGCCTTGGCTAGCATGTCACAGCCGAACGGCAACGTTCGGATCGCAAACCTTCGGTGGATGATCTATATTCAATACGCTTGATGTGATGACGTGGTTTCAGAATCGCGTGTCGACAATCAAACTTTGGACAGCCCAAGCTCGCCTAAAACTGGATTCACAGGCAATTGATAATCGGGATCGAAACTTCTTGCGATGAGACCGCGGCCGGCATCGTCGATGCCGACGGTCGCCTGTTCGCAAACGTAGTCGCCACCCAGGCTGCAGTGCACGCGAAATTCGGCGGAATCGTGCCCGAAGTAGCATCGCGGCAACACATAAGAGCCATACCCGCGGTTGTCGAGACCGCTTTGGAACACGCAGATCTGGATTGGTGCGGCATCGATGCCATCGCAGTCACCAACGGACCCGGTCTCGCAGGTTCGTTGATGGTTGGGGTCAACTTCGCAAAAGGCGTAGCCGCAGCGTCCGGAAAGCCCCTTATCGCGGTCAACCACCTCGTCGGGCACGTCATGGCCGCTTTCGTCAGACTGCCGGCTCGACCCGACGACGACGATAAAAACGTCATCTGCGACTCACATGCTCCGGTAGCCGAGGCGATCGCCGATATCGGCGATTCAAACCTTATGTGCCTCATCGTGTCCGGGGGACACACCGAACTCGTATTGGCGAAAAGACAAGGCCCGACGCTCGATTTCACACTCGTGGGCGAGACGCGCGATGACGCCGCCGGTGAAGCGTTCGACAAAGCGGCCCGCGCCATCGGCCTCCCGTACCCGGGCGGCCCCGCAATACAAAATGCTGCCGAAGGTGCCAGTCGATCAAATGTGGAGCCTCTGCCCCGGGCTTGGCTGCGCGGGTCGATGGAGTTTTCCTTCAGCGGATTGAAGACCGCCGTGATCAACCGCGCCCGACGGGAAGGAATCTATCCGCGAAGCGAAACCGATCCGCCGCCCGATCCCCAGATCGTCTCTGACATATCCAAAGCGTTCCAAGACTCGGTGATCGACGTGCTAGTCGTAAAGACGATCCAAGCGGCTCGAAAATACGACTGCTCCGCGATCCTCCTAGTCGGTGGGGTCGCTGCCAACCGGCCGCTGCGGGAAGCAATGACCCAGGCGGCTCCGTTGCCGGTAGTGACACCGCCGATACCGCTATGCACCGACAATGGCGCCATGATCGCCCGCGCCGGTCTCGACCTGTACATGGACGACCGGCGGCACGGTTACGACCTCGATGTCATCCCTTCTTTGCGGATCGGTTGAAATCGTTTCTCATCGCTTTAAGCCCGATGTCAGCGTCGCCGCATCAAGACGCGCGCATGGCTTCCAACGCCGCAACGACTTTCGCAGAAAATCGGTCCGCGACGTCGGCTCGACTCTGCGCGAATTCGATGCTCATTACCTCACCTGACCGCCCTCGAACCAGAACTTGAAGATCCGGCGGCCTCAACGCGTAGTCCGCCAAAAGCACCGCGCTGACCAATAACACGAAAGCGGCGATGATCAAACGCAGATTACCCACGCCGTCCAGCGCCTGCCACATTCCCACGGTCGCACCCAACCCGATCAGACCCCAAAACAATGACCGACGGTTGGGTCGCGCCCTCGACATAGAAACCGAATCAACATCGGTCAACCGGATCGAAGCGAACAGCACCTTCGCATCGGGCGCACCACGCAACAGAATGCGCCGATCGGTCAGTAGAACCTCCGACCCCTCATCACCATGCGTGAACGTGGCGAATTGAGACGTTTCTCCCGGCAACAAATCAGTCACCGTGTCTAACGCTGGAAGATCGTCAGGCGATTCTGCGACTGTGCCTCGCGTTTGAGGCGGCGCAGTCGACCCGGTCGATTCCTGAGATGGTCGGACGACGGTTGGTCCGACTTCGCCGCTCGCATCGTGAGTCTCACCCTCGTCCCGCGTCAGTCTCGTCGGTGCGTCCGAGCATGAGCAGAATCGAACGCGCTCCGATTCACCGCCCGCGGCCGGTCGAGTTTCGCATCGTTCCGTCGCGCCCTGGTCGTCAGGCCCGCTGTCCGCAATCGAATCGGAATCCACGATGTGCGCCGGGGTCTCGGAACACGAACAGAACCGCGTCGCTTGCGCTCGATCCGTCACGACGACAGAACTCGTCGTCCCAAAGGGATCTGGCTTGTGACTCGCGGGCGCAACAGCATCGTTTTATAGACGTGCATCGCCCCCTGTTGCCGGCGCGCACCTCTAATGGGCCCGATCGGACAGCCGCGGAGATGGATCGCGCGCGCAGCCTCCCGCAAGACTGAATTCGAAGGCAATGAACGGTGTTGTCGATACCGCCGCGTCGCTGCGCGGTACAGGGCGCCGTCGCCACCGATCTCTGCCCAAGCAGCAATCGTCGGCAGGACGGCGTTGACAACGATCTCGCCCGTTCGTCCCGCACCGATGCCGTCGATCGGCCGAAAGGCGTTGCTCAGTCGCGCCGAGTGGTCCGCGACTGACATTTGGTTAAATGCCCATCTCAATGGTCCACCGCCGCGCCACCATTCGGCGACCAGATGCGCGGCATTTCCGATCCGAACCTGTGGACGATTCGCAGGACGACCAGCCGCACCACACCATTCCGGTGGGTCCCCCGCCAGCTTAGGCACAGGAGAAATATCAGGTTTCGGCGCAAATCCGCCCGCCCATCTGAGAAGGTCTGTGGCACGGCGAACGTCTTCCTCGCGATCGGCCCACATCCGCTCCGCGTGTCGAGTTCGATGTGCGAAACCGATCAGAAACGGCCAAGGCAGCCGTTGGGCCAAGGTCCTGAACTGAATGCGATTGCGCGGGTACCCCAAGCACTCGAAGACCGACATCTGCATCGCCAGATCGGGGCCGAAACGGTCGACGTCAAGGCGTCTGCTCGCGATCAATTGGGCGAAGCGTTCGTCGCCTGCGGCATCCAGCCACTCGTCATGCACTTCAAACGCGTCTTCGGCCGTGACGCCGCGCGCCCGTGGAGAACCCGCTCTCGAAGCAACAGAAGAAACGTCCGAACCAACCACCAACTCGCCGATTTCAATCTCGTCGACCTCTGTTCCGAGCGCATTCAACGTGGCGCGCCGCTTGTCGCCACGGGACAACGATCCGACTGCATGGAAAATAACTCGTCCGTACCGTTCATCCTCATCGTGGCCATGCGCGTACCAGTCGGAGACTTTTCCATGGATCTCAACATCGCCTTGGATCTCTGAGCCGTCCCTCGCTTCTAGGACGGCATTTTTGAAATCCGGCCCGTATGATCCACCAGGCATCCCAGAATAGACGATCCGAAGACTCCGTCCATCCGCGGTATCCACCCGAGAACGACCGCCATCTGCGCGCCGCCAAGCCTCATGCAAAACGCTCTCTGCGACGCAAACACCCATAATCCGCAAAGTTTAACGCAACCCCGTACCCCCAGAATCGTAAACTGTCACACGCCGACGATTGGTATCCTTTGCAAGCGCGACCACGAGATTAAGTTCAATATCACGGAGACCCTATGCCAGCTGTAACCAGCATCCAGTTCCACCAGTTTTCAGCCAAACATCATAACGCCGATCGTAACTGGCTCGTCGTGCAGCTCAACACCGATCAACCCGGTTTATTCGGCCTCGGCGACGCGAGCCCCATGGAAGCCGACGACGCCGTGAAACTGCTCGCTACTCACCTCGTCGAAAAATGGGTCGCGGGCCGCGACCCGCTCGATTCTGAGGCCATATGGACCGACATGTACCACAACGCCCCCGGCAAGCGCGGTCGACTCGCTATGACCGCGATCAGCGGCATCGACATCGCGTTGTGGGACTTGAAAGGCAAAATTCTCGGGCGCCCCGTGTACCAGCTGCTCGGCGGATCCCAACGCGAGCGCATCCGCGTCTACGCGAACGGCTGGTACGCCAACCCCGGTTCGCCGGAACAAAACGCCGAAGAGTCGAAGGTCGTCGTCGACATGGGCTACACCGCCCTCAAGTTCGATCCCTTCGCGCAGACCAACTACTACAAGATCTCTGAACGCGAAGCCGCCATCGCGGAAGCTCGCGTGGCCGCCGTGCGCGAGGCCGTCGGACCAGAAGTCGACATTCTCGTCGAAGCCCACGCCAAGTTCGACGTCATGAACGCCATTAAACTCGGCAATCGAATGGAAAAGTACCACCCGCTGTTCTACGAAGAGCCGGTTTCGGAGGAACGCGTATGCGAGCTGCTGGAAGTCAGGCGGAAAGTCGG
The DNA here is from genome assembly GCA_965207515.1 of Dehalococcoidia bacterium. Classification (GTDB taxonomy): domain Bacteria; phylum Chloroflexota; class Dehalococcoidia; order Lucifugimonadales; family Lucifugimonadaceae; genus Bin127. Next base: position 1,654,199 of record OZ242286.1, read on the forward strand.
TATCCCGATCGCCACCGGCGAACGCCTCTATTCGAAATTCCCCTTCGCCGACATCATCGACAACCACGCCGTCGATGTGCTGCAACCTGACATCGCGAACGCGGGCGGCATCACCGAACTCAAAAAGATCGCCATCATGGCCGAGGCCAAACACATCACAATGGCCCCGCACAACGTCTGCTCACCCATCGGAGCAATCGCCGAGATGCATCTCGACGCATCCATCGTCAATTTCGAGATTCAGGAGTATCACGCCGAATTCTACTCGCCGTGGTACTTCACCGTCTGCCGCGGCCTCCCCAGACAGAAGGACGGCTACATCACCCTCAGCGACGCGCCCGGGCTCGGCATCGAACTCGATCTGGACGAAATCGCCGCCCATCCGCCAATCAAACGGCCCACCGCGCGCGGAGGAACCAACCGCCGGATCTGACGGCCCCGCATCGATCCGGATTGCTAGAATCCATCAAACATCAAGACACAGGAGCCGATGCTCCGCGGAGACCCCGACAATGATCGCAAATACCATCCTCGAAGCGAATCGCGAAGGCCGTTACGCCTTAGTGTTCGCGTTGCCTTTTCCGTCCCTCCAGCTGATTGAACTTGCCGCCCACGTCGGCTTCGACGCCATATCAATCGACGGCGAACACGGCGCATACTCCGTCGAAAACGTTGACGACATCTGCCGGCTTTCCAACGCCCTCGGCATGTCCGTGACCGCGCGCGTGCCGAACATCGCGTCTTACTGGGTGAACCTTTATCTCGACCGCGGCGTTCAGGGCGTCACCGGACCTCACGTCGAGACCGGCGCCGAGGCACAGGCTTTGGCCGATGCGTGCCTCTTCCCCGAGGAAGGCTGGCGCTCGTGGGGCGGAGGACGGGGCACCGAGTTCGGAGACCCCGAAAAGATCGCGGAATACGGCGGCCAGAGAGCATTCATGAAGTGGGCCAACGAGAACATGATCGTCTACGCCCAGATCGAATCCAAAAAGGCGCACGACAACCTCGACGACATCTTGGCCGTGCCCGGCCTCACCGGCGTCGCTGGAGGTCCTAACGACTTCGCGGCGAGCATGGGCCTCGCCGGCCAACCGCAACACCCGGACCGCGTCGCCGCCACCGAAGACATCGAAAAACGCGCCGTCGCCGCAGGCAAATCGATCGGCGCGAACACGTTCGGCCTCGGAGTCCGCGATCTGATGCTCGGACAGGCCCGCGAGTTCTGCGAAGAAAACCGCAATAAACCCTTTAGTCCTTAGATGGGGATCGCGTCAGACCGTCCTGCGCCCGTTCACGCGAGATCCGGAGGGGCTCGGTTCAGCGTATCGATTACATGGGTACCGCTCTAAAACCATATAAAGGGTGATTTACAATCCAAGCTGTGAAGATGCGCAACTCATTGATCTATCTGCTGATCGCGGTGGCCGCGATCGCTTTGATCTTGCTTCTGTTCCGACAAGGCGATAACGCACAAACCATTCCATTCAACCGCGTCGTCGAAATGGCGCGCGATAACACCGGTCCCGCGCTCAACATCGAGGTCAACGGCGACACCGTCAAGATCGACAACGGTTCCCAGGTATTTTCATCCCGCAAGGAGACCTCGACCAGTGTATTCGAATCGCTGTCAGACGCCGGCGCCGACCTCAACAATTACCGGCTGGACGTGCGCGGTCAGAGCGGCCTCGCCACATTGCTGCAGGCTTTGATCGGATTCTTGCCGCTGATCTTGTTCGCAGGACTGCTTATCTTCATGTTGCGGCAAGCCCAAGCCGGCAACAGCCAGACGATGAACTTCGGTCGCACCCGCGCCAGGATGTTCGTCGGCGCCAAAGCCACCGTCACCTTCTTCGACGTGGCAGGCGTCCCCGAAGCCAAGGAGGAGCTCGAAGAGATCGTCGAATTCCTCAAGTTCCCTGAGCGGTTCCAAGCGCTCGGCGCCCGCATTCCGCGCGGCGTCTTGCTCGTTGGCCCCCCCGGCACCGGCAAAACCCTCCTCGCGCGCGCCGTCGCGGGAGAAGCGGGCGTGCCTTTCTTCTCGATCTCCGGTTCCGAGTTCGTCGAAATGTTCGTCGGAGTCGGCGCCTCCCGCGTGCGAGACCTGTTCCAACAGGCCAAACGCCACGCGCCCTGCATCATCTTCGTCGACGAGATCGACGCGGTCGGAAGGCACCGCGGTGCCGGCCTTGGCGGTGGACACGACGAACGCGAACAAACCTTGAATCAGATCCTCGTCGAGATGGACGGTTTCGATACCAATTCTTCGGTCATCGTCATCGCGGCCACGAACCGCCCTGACATCCTCGACCCGGCTCTTTTGCGTCCCGGCCGCTTCGACCGGCGCGTAACGCTGGACGCACCTGACATCCGCGGCCGCACCGCCATTCTCGACGTCCACGCGAAAGGCAAACCCTTCGACAAAGGCATCGAGATGCAGTCGGTCGCCAAGCAGACCCCCGGGTTTTCAGGCGCCGACCTCGCCAACTTGATCAACGAGGCAGCCCTGCTCGCAGCCCGCAAAAACAAGAAATCCATCGGCCTCGATGAACTCCTCGAATCGATCGATCGCGTCTCGATCGGCCCGGCTCGAAAGAGCAAGGTGATCACAGAAGACGAACGCCGGCTCACCGCATACCACGAAGCCGGACACGCCGTCGTCCCGTACTTCATGCCCGAAGGCGACCGCGTCGGCAAGATCTCGATCATCGCCAGGGGCCACGCAGGTGGTTTCACGCGCTGGGAACAGGAAGACAAGTCCTACCTCACCAAGCCGTACCTGCTGTCACGCATCGCAGGTGCCATGGGTGGGCGCGCGGCCGAAGAGCTCAAACTTGGCAAGATAACGACCGGCGCATCACACGATTTCGAGCAGGCCACCCGCATCGCGCGCGAGATGATCATGCGTTACGGCATGAGCGACGAGTTGACGTATCGGTCCTTCGGCAAGCGCCAAGAGGCGATATTCCTCGGCCGCGAAATCTCAGAAGAACGCGACTACAGCCTGAAGACCGAAGCGATCATCGACCGCGAGATCGACCGGCTCCTCAGAGAAGGTGTCCAGACCGCGACGAAGATCCTCACCGAGCACGAAAACAGTTTGGAAGCGGTCTCCAATTTCCTGCTCGAGAACGAGACCATCGACGCCGATCAATTCGAAGCCATCATGGAAGGCCGCGACCCGAATCTGGCGGTCAGCGAAACTGTGGAACCTAGCGACGGCGGCGACGGCGATGTCGCCCAAGATCTCGAACCGGTCGGACAGACTGAAGGCCCGTCAGCGGTCGACCCATCGCCCGCGACCTAGACTGTTTTCAACTACATGATCGTCGTGGGACAGCGAATCTCCACGACTCGCGATGAGTCCCACATCTGGTTACGCGCCCAGTTGAAGAGGTCAGTCACGATCGTCGCAACCCACGACTCCGCGATCGATCAGCGCCTCCACGCGTTCGTCGGCGAAGCCTAGCAGGTCTTCGAGCACCTCACGCGTGTGTTGCCCGACAGTCGGTGCGGAACCGACGACCATAGGGGTGCGGCTGAACTTGATCGACTTGCCGCTTACCCACATCGTACCGGCCACCGGGTCCGGCACCTCCATCATGATCTCGCGCTCGTGGAGCTGCGGTTCATTGGCTGCCTGTTCGGTGGAATTTACCGGTGCACACGGTATGCTATGCGCTGAAAGATCGTCGACCGCCTGCTTGGTGCTGCGACGCTTCAACCAATCGCCGATCCCTTCTTCCAAAACGTCCACGTTTTCAGTACGGTCGTCGCGCGTTGCGAACCGCGAATCTTCTAGCCACTCCGGATGCTCCAACGCCTCGCAAACACGAGGCCACATGTTGTCGTTGCCGGCGGCGAGGATCACATGACCGTCTTCAGTTTCGTACATGCCGCCGAACGGGGTGCCGCCACCGCCGATTGCGGTGTCCGGTCGCGTCGTTTCAACAGCCCCTCCCAGAAATGCGGAAATGGGAATCTCATTGGTTGTGAAACCAGTGTCCGCGAGGCAAACTTCGAGCGCCTGTCCCTCGCCAGAGATTTCGCGCTCGCGCAGAGCGGCCAGCGCGCCAATGCAAGCATGCAGCGCGGTGATGCGATCGATCAACGGAAAATACGTCTTGATCGGGGGCAAGTCACCGTAGCCGGTTAGAGACATCAAGCCGCCCATCGCTTGGCCGATCGGATCGAAACCGACTTTTTCGCGGTTAGGGCCGTACTGCCCATAAGCCGAGACGTTGATCATTACGATCTTGGGATTCAACTCCCTCAACTTGTCGTATCCGAAGCCCATGATGTCGATCGTTCCCGGGCGAAAATTCTGCAGAAAGATGTCGGACACCTTCACGAGTTCCCGCAGCACCTCCTTGCCCTCATCGGTACGGAGATTGATTGCGAGGCTCTTCTTGCCGCTGTTGTACTGCACCCAGTACGCCGACTGACCTCGCACTCGAGGTCCATTGTCTCGGCTCTCATCGCCTCGTACCGACTCCACCTTGATTACCTCCGCGCCCATGCGCGCGAACATCAGCGCGCAACGCGGCCCCGCCTGGTAACGACCCAGGTCGAGCACTCGGATGCCTTCCAGCGGTGTCTTCAACCCACCATTGTCAGATGCCATCGACTACGATTCCTTTCTTCCCTTGCGGGCCAGAAACTCTGCGAAACCCTCTTCGACTGGCGTCGCGCTGAGTTTGCCTTTTTGCGCAGCGGCTTCGTTGTCATACATCCTGCGCCATTCCTGACCCACATCTGCGATCATCAACTCTTTGATGCCCTGCACCATGCGAGGGTCGTTCGCCGCGATCTGCTGCGCTATCTCGAGCGCCTTCGGCATCAGCTCGTCGACGCTGACGAGATGATTCAACAGACCGATGCGATACGCCTCTTCGGCTTCGACCACGCGTGCGCTGAACAGCAGCTCCTTGGCTTTGGGCCAACCGACCTGCATCGGCAGACTCCAGGTGGAGTTCACGCGCCCATACGACGCAGCGAGGAAGCGAAAGCTCGAACGCTCGCAGCCCACGCGAATGTCGAAACTCGAGGCCATCACCGCCGCTCCGCCGTACGCGAGCCCGTTGAGCGCGCCTATGGTCGGCTTCGCGCACGCGGCGACGTGCCACGAATACTCGGCCCGATTTGGGTCCGGCGTTGGAGGATTCTCTGCGTCGCGCAGCTGTTCGTGGATATCTCCGCCAGCCGAAAACGCGCGATCGCCTGTGCCGGTAAATATCACGGCTTTGACTTCGGCGTCCGACTCCATGTCGCCGATCGCCGCATCTACCTCCCGAGTAAGCCTCTTGCTAAGCGCGTTCAACACTTTCGGGCGATTCAGACGGATTACGCCCACACCCTCGGCTTTGGACACAACGATATCTTCGTAGCTCACTGTCGGCCCTTTATGTGTCTCAACGATCCAGTCGGTTCGTCAGTAGTATAGTCTGGCTCCGATTAGGCGTGGACAACTCACAGCGCCCGAAACGTCGAACCGATCCACGCACCGCACGACAGTTTCGAAACGCCGCCGTAAGCGAGCGTCGACCCACCGGGTCCTCATGAATCCGCGCACTGGAATATAATTTCAAGGCGTGAATGCCCATTATTGCTGCACTACAGCGCGTTCACCCAATAATTCGTTTTTTGCAACTTCTGGGAATTCGAAATCTTGACGGTTGAAGCCACACAAAAACGCGATGGTTCAATACTCGTGCTGCTCCCGAAAGGGCGGATCGAGGCACCTGACATCGAAGAGTTCGAAAAGCCGATTCAGGAACGTATCTCGAACGGCGAATTGAACATAATCATCGATTTAGCTGAGGTTGATGCGATCGACACCGCCGGAATACATTCATTGCTCGCGATCGCCGCAAAACTCGTGATCAGACGAGGTAAACTCGTGCTTTGCGGACTCGGAAAAAACGTGCTCGCTATCTTCAAAGTCACTTCTAGTGACCAAGTCGTACAGATCGTCGACACCTATGAAGAAGCGGTCGAAATTCTCCGGCGGCATTAATCTCGGCGACTTTTTGGGAAACAGGCGGTCGACATTGGCTATCGAATATCAAGGTGAGATGTGGACCATCGGCAGGTGGGTATCCGGCTTCTACAACAACGCCTACTTGGTGACTTGCAACAGCACTAACAAGAGCTTGATCATCGACACGCCCGACGAGCCTTTAGAGATGATCGCAGCCGCCGAAAAAACCGATGTCCAAGCGATTCTCATAACCCACAATCATTGGGACCACATCGAAGGATTCGACATGGTCACCGACAAGTTCGCGGTCCCAGTAGGCATCGGCGCAAACGATGCCGCGGCAATCTCCGATCGCGAAGGATATCGCGACCCCATCGACTTATCGCAGGACAACATTCTTCAAGTGGGCGAGATCTCGATCCGTTGCATCGAAACGCCCGGACACACACCGGGTTCCACCTGCTTTATGCTTCCCGGCGACAGTCCGGCAGCTACCCCGCATCTCTTCTCAGGTGACACACTTTTCCCAGGGGGACCAGGCAAGACCGGAAGCCCCGAAGCCTTCGAGCAGATCGTCGACAGCGTATCCAACCGCCTTCTGTCGCTGCCATCCGAGTCCGTCGTCATGCCAGGACACGGCGACTTTACTACCATCGAGCGATCCGCGGAAGAGTACGCGGTGTTCGCGGCAAATCCGCACGAACCTGGATTATTCGGCGAAGTCACATGGCAGTGATCACCTCCAACGCGTGATTGGATTTCGGGCCACCATATCTTAAAGATGCCCCGAAACCGAGTTGATAGGGCAATCCCACTGAACGTCCGCTCCTGAGGCGACTCTTGCAAAGTAAGATTGATTGCTTGCGAGTATCTGCCGTGTCCAACTCGATCCAAGTAGCATTCCAGCGCGCTTCCGATGATGGTCGCACCGCGATCGTGCCCTTTGTAACCGTCGGGCATCCGCGACGCGATAGCACGCCTGAAGTCGTCGAAGCCCTCTCCGAAGCTGGTGCGGATGTGATCGAACTCGGCATTCCCTTCAGCGATCCACTCGCCGAAGGGCCGGTGATCCAGAGATCCAGTTTCCGAGCCCTTAAAAACGGCATCAACCCGGACCAATGTTTCAAGAACGCCGTAGCGATCCGAAACAAGGGCGTCAAAACCCCCATGGTCTTCATGGGGTACTACAACCCGATCTACCAGATCGGCCTCGGCGAGTTCTGTGCCCGTACGCGTGACGCCGGAGTGGACGGTATCATCGCCGCCGATCTACCCGCCGCCGAAGCTGGACCACTGCTTGAAGCGTGCCAAAGAGCGAGCATTTCGCTTGTGCCCCTGCTCGCTCTAACATCGACCGAAGAAACCATCGCCACTGCTTGCAAACAGGCGTCTGGTTTCGTTTACTGTGTCTCTGTACTCGGTGTCACAGGAGCCCGCACCGCCGTATCGCAACGCGTGCAAGCGCTGGTCGCAACCGTTAAACGCCACACCGATCTGCCGGTAGGCGTGGGCTTTGGAATATCCACCGCGGAACATGTCGCGGAGGTAGGCCGGTACGCCGACGCCGCGGTGATTGGCAGCGCCCTCATCAACGAGTTGGAGAGCGGTGATGACGTAGACGCTCCTCGCAACGCCGCACGATTCCTTCGGTCTGTGCGACCCTGAAGCTTCGCTCGTATGACGAAGCGACGATAAAATCACGGCGACGCAAACAATCCACTACTTGACGACACGAAAATCATGACTGCAGTACGCGGAGTTAGAGGCGCTTCCACCGTCCCCGAAAATTCGAGAGATGCCATCATGGACGCCACCGAGGAACTCCTCAACGAGATGGTGTTCGCGAACGAGATCGATTCTGAGGATATCGCCGCCGTTTACTTCACGCTCACATCTGACTTGAACGCCGAATTTCCGGCGGTAGCCGCTCGTGAAAGACTTGGTTGGCGGCTCGTGCCGCTAATAAACTCCATAGAGATAGATCGACCCGGATCGATGCCCAAATGCGTCCGAATCCTCCTGTACCTGAACACCGACAAATCTCAGGAAGAAATCAAACACATATACTTGAGAGATGCCGTTGTGTTGAGAGCCGACATCACTGATGCCCAATAGCCGCGAAAACACCCTTCGAAAAGCAGATCTCGTATCTGTTGTTTCCAATCGCGCCGAATCTCTCACCACAGCGGGCACTTTTACCTTCACCGGCGACAACTATCGCTGGTTCTATACCTGCCGGCGCCGCGCATAGAAGCATTGGCACTCTGCCCGCGCGACGCCGTGTCACCGCGAAATGGCCCTCTGCGCGGAGCAGCCCGATTAGCGAACCTAGTGCACCGAAACTCCGCGCGCCAAAAACCCTGATAACCCAAACAACCCTGACCCAAACGGAGAACCTATGGCCTCACGAATCAAAAACCTGAACGTGGCTTCAATCAGCCCGCTCGACCCGCCTTCCGAATACCTTGCTGAGATCCCGACGTCCAAAGATGTCGAAGAGCTAGTCTTCAGGTCGCGGCAAGAGATCGCTGACATCATCGCAGGCCAGGACGAACGCCTCGTCGTGGTTACCGGGCCGTGTTCCATCCACGACGAAATCGCCGGTCGCGAATACGCCGAGAGACTCGCAGTTCTGTCCGACGAAATCAAAGACAAAGTCATGGTCGTCATGCGTGTCTACTTCGAGAAACCTCGGACCACCGTCGGTTGGAAAGGTCTGATAAACGACCCCAACCTTGACGGAACATGCAACATGGCAGAGGGACTGCGCCGTGCCAGGCAGTTCCTCATGGACGTCTGCGAAATCGGCCTGCCCTGCGCCACGGAATTCCTAGACCCCTTCACCCCCCAATACATCGCCGACCTCGTTGCCTGGGGAGCGATCGGCGCGCGCACCGCCGAAAGCCAGACCCACCGACAACTCGCCAGCGGTCTATCGATGCCCATCGGTTTCAAGAACGGCACCGGCGGAAGCATCCAACTCGCAGTCGACGGCATGATCGCCGCGCAGGCCCAACACGCCTTTCTCGGCATCGATGATGCCGGCGCAGCAGCGGTCGTACAAACCTCCGGAAACGACGCCTGCCACATCGTACTTCGAGGCGGGTCCGACGGACCGAACTACGACGCCGAGCACGTTGCATCCGCGCAAAAAGCACTCGCGGGCAGCGGCATGGAGCCCAACGTCGTTGTCGACTGCTCACACGCGAACTGCGGCAAAGACCACACCAAACAACCCATCGTCTTCAGGGACGTCATTAAACAACGGGCCGAGGGCAATCGAGGTATCGTGGGCCTCATGTTGGAAAGCCACCTGAACGCAGGCAGCCAGTCGCTCAACGGCGACAAGTCGACATTGAAGTACGGCGTTTCGATAACCGATCCCTGCGTCGATTGGGACACCACGAAGGAACTTCTGATGGAAGCCGCAAACGTGCTCGACAGGCAGCCCGTCGCAGTCGCGTAAACGTGGGGAGAGATCGCGCTGAGCTCTCATGAAATGGGTCTGCTCCAACAAATCGCACCCATTCAAGACGCGAACGTCGATTCCTGCGTAACGATTGGCACGTTCGACGGCGTACACAAGGGTCACCAATCCCTGCTCCGCAGGCTTGGTGACCTTGCGCATGCGGAGCGTATGCGGAGCGTGGCCTTAAGTTTCCGCCAACCGCCTCGGTCCGTGATCGATCCCGCGCGCAAACCTCCGCAACTCTACGACCCCGAGACCCGCGTTTCCTTCATTCGGGAACTGGGTATCGAAACCGCCCGTCTCGTAAAGTTCGACGATGCAATCCGCGTGATGTCGGCAGAGGGTTTCCTCACGACGCTCCGGCGTTCGCTCGGCATGCGCCACCTCGTGATAGGCGAACGCGCCGTACTGGGCCACGATCTGTTGAACGTGGCCCAGATCGATGAAATCGCCAAAAACAACGGCTTTGAGTTGCACACCGTACCGCCGGTTCTCCTCGGAGACGTCCTCGTGTCTAGCTCGTCGATCCGCAAAGCTCTGTCGGACGGCAACGTTAAGCTCGCGGCAAACATGCTCGGGAGACTCTACGAACGCGGCGGCCATGTTTACCGAGGTTCGGCGCGGGCCCGCGAGATGGGCGTGCCCACCGCCAACATGGAATGGTCGCGCGAACTCGTCATGCCCGCCAAAGGCATCTACGCCACGTGGGCGAAACTCCCCGACGGTCGCGTCCTGCCATCCGCCACGTACATCGGCGACAACCCCACTCTAGGCGGCAACCGCGGCACATTCGAAGTCCACATCAACGACTTCGATGAAAACCTGTACGGCACTGACATCAGCGTCGAATTCATCGAATTCATACGCCGCGACCAAGAATTCGAATCCCCAGACGAACTCAACAAAGCCATACAGAGCGACGTGCAACGGATCGCTCACGTCTTCTCCCAACTCCCACAGAGAGCACGAAACTAATCCCAACCGCGAGCCAAACATGACCACCAACCCATTTCCAAACATCGTCGAAGACCTCAAATGGCGCGGCGCATTGGCCGACGCAACCCCGGGGGCGGAAGAACTCCTAGTCAACGACCAGATCACCTGCTACAACGGCTTCGATCCGACCGCCGACACGCTGCACATTGGAAGCCTAGTCCCGTTGATGTGCCTCGCACGCCTCCAGCGCTACGGTCACACCCCCATAGCCATCCTCGGCGGCGGCACCGGCATGATCGGAGACCCGAGCGGACGAACCGACGAGCGCGCCTTACTCACTCTCGAAGAAATCGACGCCAACGGTGAGAACATTCGCGTCCAGTTGGAGCAATTCCTAGACTTCGACGTCAAATCCAACCCCGCGCAGCTCATAAACAACGCCGATTGGCTCCGTTCGATCAACTATCTCGACTTCCTCCGAGACATCGGCAAAGGCTTCGCCGTCAACTCCATGATCCGCCGAGATTCGGTGCGGTCGCGTATGGAGCGAGAAGGCGAAGGGATGTCGTACACCGAGTTCTCGTACGCCCTCCTGCAGGCATACGACTACCTCGTACTCTACGAGCGCGAAAACTGCAACTTCCAATCCGGCGGCACAGACCAGTGGGGCAACATCCTCGATGGCATTGATCTGATCCGACGCAAGCACGGCAACGCACCCAACGGCCAGTCCTTGGCCCACGGCATCGTCTTCCCCCTCATCACCGACTCCAAAGGCGACAAACTCGGAAAATCCATCGGCGGCGCACCAGCCCTCGATCCCGACAAATTCTCGCCATACCGCCTATACCAGTTCTTCTTCAACACAGACGACGCGGACGTCATCCGCTACATCAAACTTTTCACATGGCTCGGGCCAGCCGAGGTCGAACCTTTGGAATACGCCGTCGCCAACCAACCCGGCAAACGCGAGGCGCAACAAGCGCTCGCCGAAAACATTACCGAGCTGATACACGGCGCTCATGGATTGGAGCAAGCGCGACGCGTCACCCGCGCCTTCTTCAGAGGAGAATTCGACACGCTTTCCGCCAGCGAGCTCGACGACCTCTTCGAAGGGTCCTCCTCCATCCAAGTCGAGAAATGCGACATCGACACCCGCGCCCTTTCCTTCGAAGAAATGGCCGTCGCAACATCCCTCGCCCAATCATTCGGCGATGCCCGCCGAACCGTCCAACAAGGAGGCATGTACCTCAACTCCGAACGAGTCGAAGACTCCGCCCGCGCTATCACCCCAGAAGACCTCCTCCAAGGCAACCTCATCGTCCTCCGTAGAGGCCGCCGTGAACACCGCCTAATCCGCGTCCTGTAGAACGCGTCAATCTAAAATTGAAACAACATCCAAACACGCCAGCATCAGAGCAATTCAAGGAAAAATGACCCAAAACTCCGAACCGAATCTCCGAATCCCCGGCCCCGTACCGCTACCTGAAGAGGTGCTCGAGATCGCTTCACGGCAGATGATCAACCACCGCGGGCCGGAATACGCAGACATGCTCGAACGCATGAGCGAAAACCTCCGCACCGTCCTGATGACCAAGAACGATGTCTACTTCATCACCTCTTCGGGAACCGGCGCCATGGAGACATCGGTCTTCAACACAATTTCTCCCGGAGACAAGGTTCTCGCCATCATCATCGGCTTCTTCGGAATCCGATTCGCCGAGATAGTCGAAGCCGTCGGAGCCGACGTCACAAAACTCGAATTCCCGCTCGGCCAAGCCGCCGACATCGATGTCCTCCGCGAAGCGCTGCGTGCCGAACCCAACTACAAAGCCGTAATCCTTACGCACAACGAATCCTCCAGCGCCGTCTCCAATCCGCTCGAAGAGATCTGCAAAACCGTCCACGATGAATCAGACGCGCTCATCCTCGTCGACGCAGTCTCGTCTGCGGGAGGCATGCCCATCGCCGTCGACGCATGGGGCATCGACGTCCTCGCAACCGCTTCCCAGAAGTCGTGGGTATCGCCACCCGGCATCGCCATGGTCTCGTTTAGCCAGAAAGCGTGGCAAGCATATGAGATCTGCACCACCCCGCGCTACTACTTCGACATGCAGCAGTACGAGGATTTCCTGCAAATCGGTCAACCCCCGTTCACCCCTTGCGAGACCGCCATGTTCACGCTCGACGTCGGACTGCAATCGATGGTCGACGAGGGCATCGAGAACGTTTTCGGTCGCCACCACGAGATCGCCGAACACACCCGAAACGGCGCAGAGAAACTAGGCCTCGAAATCCTGCCTGAGCGACGCTTCGCCTCCGACACCCTGACAGCCATCAAACTCCCTGAAGACCTCGACGGCAAAGCATTCGTCTCCAAAGTCCTCAGCGATCATAACGTCGTCCTCGGCGGCGGGCAGGGTGAACTTACCGGTAAGATCTTTCGTATAGGTCATATGGGATGGGTTGAAAAAGACCACATCGACGAAGCGCTCGACGCTGCCGGATCGACCCTCAAGGCAATGACCGCCTAAACTGCATCTCGGGAGCATGGGCTGTTGAAGCTCTCGAAAACGAAATTGCGGGACATCGTCCCAACCAGCATCGCCGGCGTTGCTGTCGCTGGGCTGTCAACGATGCTCCTAGTGTTCGCCTGCGAAGCCGAAACGCCCACACCGGTGCCGAAAGTTGGGCCTGCGCCGACGGCGACCGCTGTTCCTCCAACCGCGACAACTGCTCCGACGGCGACCGCTACTCTCGAACCAACTGCGACGCCAGCCCCCGAAGTCAAAGCCGTCGAACCCGAACCAACTGACACCCCGGAACCTCCTCCGACCGACACACCAGTTCCTCCAACGGACACGCCGCGGCCCGAACCCACTGACACGCCGCAACCCGTTCCAACCGAAACACCTCTCCCGACCAACACCCCAACGCCCACTCCTTCACCTGTTCCTCCTACCGACACTCCCGAACCGGAACCGACTGACACACCTCAACCCGAACCCACAGCGACAGCTGAATCGGTCTCACCGACTCCGAAAACCGAATACTCTACTGAAAAACCCACTTCCACGTCTGAACCTGAAACACCGACTCCGACCCAAGAACCAACCGATACTCCGACCCCGGTGCCACCAACCGATACGCCCGAACCAACCGAAACGCCAATCCCGCCAACCAATACTCCCGAACCAACCGCAACCCCCACTCCGGAACCAACTAACACACCTGAACCGACCGCCACTCCAACCCCGGAACCTACACCAACGCCGGAACCCGCAGCTTCCGGACCATTGGCACCAGACTTTTTCCTACCATCGATCACAACCGGTGGCAGCTACTCACTCTCCCAGTTCCGAGACGAAAAATCGGTCGTTCTCGTCTTCTACCGAGGATTCTGGTGACCGTATTGCCGCGCGCAGCTAGGTGATCTGCAACGAAAATACGACGAGTTCAAAGCGAAGAACGCCGAAATCCTCGCCATTAGCGTCGACGATCTGTCAGGCGCCGACACTATCGCGAGTCAGGTCGGCGTAACATTTCCAGTGCTCTACACGTCCGGTGATTCCTCGGTCATGGAGGCCTACGACGTTTACAACGCGGGCAATCAACTCGCCAGACCGTCTGTCTTCGTCATCAACCCGCAAGGCGAGATAGCTTGGAAGTTCATCAGCCCCAACTACACCCAACGGGTTCTCCCTGAACGAGTATTGAAGAATATCCCATGAAATCCGTCTCCAGAGTCCTTATTTCAACTGCCACTACCGCGCTCATCGGCCTCTTCGCGGTCGCAATTGTCGGGTGCGGTCAGGAAACCGACACGGCTGGCTCATCATCGTCGACGATCGATGATGCTACCGCCCCTGAATCGCAGCAAGAAGTCGTTGAAACTGTCCCTGACCTACCCACAGCACCTGATTTCACCCTTCCTGCAGCCAACAAAGGCAGCGCCGAGATATCGCTGTCCTCGTTCCAAGGCGACAAAGAGGTCGTCCTCGTCTTCTATCGCGCCTACTGGTGAGGTTTCTGCACCCGGCAACTAGGTGAGTTGCAGAAACACTACGACAAAATCAAAAACGCGGGAGCCGAAGTGCTCGCCATCAGCACCGACGACCTGAGCGGCGCCGAGTCGATCCTCGCAAAAGCCGGTCCCGACTTCCCAGTCCTATACTCCAGCAAGAATAACGACGTCCCAGCGAGCTACAACGTCTTCGATCTCTTCGGCGACGGTCTAGCTTCCGCATCCGTTTTCATCGTAGACAAAAACGGAAACATCGCCTACGAAAACATCGGCAAGAACTACAGGCACCAAGTCTCCGGCGAAGAGGTTTTGGACGCGCTCGCCGAAATCGAAGGCTAAAAGAACGGAAACGCGACGACGATGCCGAACACCAAATCGCGTCTCATCGCCATCGTTTCGGCGCTCATCATCGGCATCGTTGCCGTAGCCTGCGATTCAGATTCATCTTCCGGGGGCGAAACTGCGTCAGACTTCACCCTTCCAGTCGCGAACCGCCCCACATACATAACACTTTCCGAATTCAAGGACAACCAAAACGTCGTCCTCGTCTTCTACCGAGGCTTCTTCTGAGGCATTTGCCTTGGGCAACTCGTCGAGTTGCAGAGCTACTACCCGCGCATCAAGCAGCAGAACGCCGAAATACTCGCCGTCAGCATGGACGATTTCCAAGGCGCCGGAACCATGATCGCCAACTCCGGAGCCACCTTCCCCGTCCTCTACACCACCAAGAGTGAAGAAATCCCCAAGGCGTACGAAGTCTACAACCTACACAACGACGGCGTAGCCGCACCCGCCGTATTCGTCATCGACACAAACGGAAAAATCACCTACCAATACATCGGCAAAGACATCGCCGACCGTCCCGATTCCGCAATCATCCTCGCCGAACTCAAAAAACTCAACAGCTAACCGATTCCCCTGCAGTACGGGACAAACGGGAACAAAAAACGTCACCATCCCCTCTCGCCCCCGTGAGACCGCTGCAAAATCACCGACCGCAAGACTGTCGAGGCGGAACGACCGTCCCCTTTCGGAGCGAAAGGGGACGCGAGCGAGCGAAGCGAGATCGCAGGGGCATGCGGGCGGGGACGCGGTGTCAGATGGACTCGACAGTTCGATCCGGTCTTGCAATCGTCTCCTTCGGGAGATCGTCGCAAAAACACCGTCATCCCGGCGGAAGCCGGGATCCAGAGGGGTAGGGCGGACGGGCGCGTCGCCAACCAGCAAAACAACGCTCGCCCCCTACAACTCTCCCTCCAGCGATTGAATAACCGCCCCCGCCGGCGGCTTCGGGTAAAAATTCGTCGCCTTAGGCGGTAACCTGTGTCCTCTGGTCACGATGTCGACAAAATCCGGCAATGGTATTGAACGCATCACGATCCCCAACTGCGCTTCGCCCGAATCCACACGCGCGATCACGTTCTCAACTTCGTACTCGAAATCCACCACTTCATCCAATCGATCACCGTCAAACACAACATCGAAAATCTCTCGATGCAAACGCCGATAGTCGGAACGCTCGGCTACGCCCGCCCCGAACGCAACGCCATCGTCCTCCGCGCGCATCCTTGCGATCCGAAATCCGCCGTCGAGACCGTGGACCCCGAACACAAGATCGCCGCTGTCACGCTTCCCAACCGCCGACAACATGTCACCAGGCCGCCAAGCCATCGCTCCCCGGTCCGACAACGAAACAGACACCAACTCGCATTTTTCACGTATCCGGCCTATCAACCTCTCCAGCTCATCCCGCGCCGCACTGTGGATCACCCGGTGATATCCGCGCGTAATCAACCCCGGCTCATCGATCGAAACGATATGCATCATCCGAAAGTTGACCGCCTCGTCCGACTCGATCTCGCGGTTAGCACGGATCGCGCTCCGATAGCGCATCGCCGCCTCGTATCGATGGTGCCCGTCAGCGATGAATATCTGCGAATCCCTCATCAATCCGTTCAACACACCCAACGTCCCCGGATCCTTCAACTGCCACAATCGCAACCAATACCCTCCCGCCATCGTCGCTACCTCCAAAGGCGGACCGCCAGTCACGGCACGAATTATCCCGCCCACTGAATGCCGGATATCGTCCTGAAACACCACGAGCAACGGACTCAACGCCGACCGCGTCGCCCGCATCATAGACACCCGGTCCTCCACCCACGGCCCACGCGTCTGCTCATGTGGAAAAATGATCCCCCGGTCATACTCCTCCAACCGCACCGCCGCAATGAAACCGCGCCGAGTCTGCGCTACACCACCATATTCGAACGACTCCTCGGTCACATAGACCGACGGCTCCGCATCCCGCATCAAAACTCCGTCCGCTTCCCACTGCTTCTGAGTCTCTGCTACGAAACCATATCGATCCGCACCCTCACGCGGCGCCAACTCCAACCGCACAATATTGTGCTCCGAACGAGCCAACAACCCCTTTTCGACCTCTGCAGTAATCGCGTCGAACGGCGGCGAAAGATAGTCTCCCAAATCCCGACCCTGCGACGCCGCGCTGAACCGAATCCCCCGAAATGGACGAACCTCAGCCATCGCTCGCTAGATCTAAACCCTTCCGTATCCGTGTCTCAACAAACCCAACAATCAACCCAATCCGCAAGTATAAACAGGGACGATTGTCTCCTTTTACCCCAAAAGCGACTTGACGCCCGCTGCATCATGGAATCTCATGGAAAAGTACCAAATCACAGAGTGGGACCGCAGTCATCCGCGTTGGTCTGAAGTTGTCGCCTTCTTCGACGAAAACCAAAACGGGCTACCAGATTTGATCGACGGCTACGATCAACGCGATTCACGGGTGCTCGTAGCTCACACCCCCGAAACGATTGTCGGCGTTATTCGCCTCATCGTTATCCCAATCGGTCCCGAGGACAATCTTCCTGCCGTCGTGATCGACGGCGAAGAGTTGCTCCAAGCGAAGGTGATGAACTTCTTTGTATTGCCGGAATTTCGACGCCAGCGAATAGGCACGAACCTGCAGAAATCAGCCATCGCCTTGGCGGAATCCCTGAATTGCTGCCAGTTAGCCTCATTCAGCTATTCCCATAACCGCGAGAATCACGCGCTCAAACTCCGCATGGGATTCACTGTGCGCCCAGAAACCCGCGGCAACGAGCGCCACGGACTGTACTTCATAATGCCCCTCGAACCAACTGACGATCCCCAACACCAGCAGACAATCCCATAGAGTCCGACAAACACACCCCTTCGCAAAGCGTAAGGGGGCGCGAACGAGCGAAGCCCAATAGACCGACACCAGAAGCGGGGGATGCCCGGGGCGGCGGGGCCCTACCAGCCAAACAACCGACACGATCATCCCCGACAAAGGCGCCAAACCTCAACGCCCCAATCGCAGTCCATCACAAACATCAGCGCAATCAGCGGTTCAGACAACCACACCACTTGACTTATGCAACATTCGTGCTAATATATAGGTTGTTAACAAAACACAGTGCTGCGCAGACGTGTGCAGACCCTTGTCCCAAGCGGCCACAGGGATCAAACGTGAGCAGGCGGAGGCAACGGTCGACGAGAAGGACGCGGTCCAAAGCCGCGCCGACGAGTCGCCAGCGTCTCTGCCTCCTCCGGCGGCGTCCCTCATCGGATCGGATGTCCGGTGCAAGGCCGGGAGGGCCGTGCCGAAGCGTGGGAGGCCAAGTTCCCGGAGCGCGACGCGTCAGTCCCGCGTCGCAGAGCGAGCCAGCAAGGCGTCTCCTCGATGGAGACGCCGAGCCAAGGGCCGGGAGACCTCACGTGGAGCCGACAGACGTCTACTCCTGTCCGCCGCAGGAGGGAGGCTACAGCCCGAGAGGAGCCCGCGAGGGCGAATCCAAGGAGGAGGCGAACTCCGAACGGCGACCCCAGTCGTCGCGCCGAACTCCATGCCCGCGGTCTGGCGACGCGGGCCGCGGCTGGTAAACGTTGCTAGCGGTCTGACACGCCGCTCTGCGCAGCATCTGACCCCTCTCCGGGGTCGTCCGCTTCGAACCGAAGAGGCGATGGAGAGGGAAGGAGCAGAGGTCCTTGTACAGGGACCGACGCTCTAGGCGAGGGCCAGTTCCTACGGGCCCGAGGACCCTGCGCCGCCGGGCATTCCCCCGGGAAGGCCCGGCGGCAAACAACCACGTCGCGGTGGTCATACAGACGCGCCCACCGCAGACGACGAAACGATACGATTCAAAGCCGATCACTTCCAATCAACGATCAATTTCGCACACTCGGGAACCCGGTTCAAAATCCCTCAATTGCTAGAATCTTGAACACACAACCCTCAATCATCCCTACCAATTCACCTTGACCACCTCAGACGCCATAACCCGCGCCGCCGAACTGCGCGACAGCCTTAACCGAGCCAATCACGGCTACTACGTGCGCAGCCAACCGTCGCTGACCGACGCCGAATACGACGCGTTGTTCCGAGAACTCAAAACTATCGAAGACGAACATCCCGAACTCAAAACGCCAGACTCCCCTACCCTACGCGTCGGCTCGCCCCCATCAGACCAGTTCGAACCCGTCCAACACCCGGTGCCCATGCTCAGCCTCAGCAACGTCACCAGCGAAGAGACCTTCAATGCCTGGTACCAGCGAGCCCTCGACTACCTCGAAATCGAATCCACCGACATCACACTCGAACTCAAGATCGACGGTCTCGCAGTCGCCGTCACCTACGTCGATGGCGTCCTCACTCAAGCCGCCACTCGCGGCGACGGTACGCAAGGCGAAAACATCACCGACAACATACGTACCATCCGGTCAGTTCCGCTCAAGCTCGACGGCGACGACGTTCCCGGCGTCATCGAACTCCGAGGCGAAGTCTTCTATCCCATATCGGCCTTCGACCGCCTTAACGAAGAGCGCGAGGCCGCCGGCCTCCCTGTATACGTAAACCCCCGAAACTCCGCATCCGGCTCCCTTCGCCAACTCGACTCTACCGAGACCGCCAAACGCCCTCTCGACATGTTCTTCTACTCCATCGGCTACGCGGAGAACGGAGACATACCTAGTTCGCAATACGTAACTCTCCAATCTCTCAATCGATGGGGTTGCAAAACTAACGACTGGTCCCGACGCGTCGCGACTGTAGCGGAAGCGATGGCCGCGATCCAGAACGTCGCCGAGATTCGAACATTTCTCGACTTCGGCATCGACGGCGTCGTGATCAAGATCGACGACATCTCTCTCCAAGACCGCCTCGGAGCCGTAGGTAGAGACCCTCGATGGGCCACCGCCTACAAATTCCCAGCCGAACAAGCCGTCACCAACCTCCTAGAAATCCGCACCAACGTAGGCCGCACCGGTGCCATCAACCCTTACGCTGTCCTCGAACCCGTCGTCGTCGGAGGCGTCACCGTTTCTCAAGCAACCCTCCACAATGAAGAGGACATCAACCGCAAAGACATCCGAGCCGGCGACCGCGTCATCGTCCAACGCGCCGGCGATGTCATCCCCCAAGTAGTCGGACCAGCCCCAGACAACCAACGTCCAGACGATTCGCAACCGTACCGCATCGAACCCAATTGCCCCGCGTGCGCCGAACCGGTCATCCGCGATGAAGACCAAGCCGACATACGTTGCATCAATTCCACTTGCCCGGCGCAGTTTGAACGGTTGCTTGAGCACTTCGCATCGCGCGGCGCTATGGACATCGAAGGTCTCGGCGAAAAACTCGCCAAAGAGCTAGCGCGCCAAAATCTCGTGACCAACATCGCCGATATCTATACCCTCGAAGATCGCATGGACGACCTCCTAGACATGGAGCGCATGGGCGAAAAACGCGCCCAAAACCTCGTCGACGCCATCGAACAATCCAAATCCCAATCTCTCCCGCGCCTCATCTTCGGGCTCGGCATCAGCGGCGTCGGTTCTGAAATCGCCGAAACTCTCTCACGCGAGTTCCGTAATCTGCCCAAAGTTATCCAAGCCGAAGAAGAAAATCTCACCGAAATAGAAGGCATCGGTCCGATCCTCGCGAAATCTATCCGTAAATGGTCGTCGAACGAAGCCAACGTCCGTCTCGCTCAACGATTGCAAGACCTCGGTCTCAACATCGAAGACGATTCGCCAGAACCCACCGCCGATCATCCAATCAAAGGTCTCACGTTCGTCATCACCGGCAAACTCAACGGCTTCTCGCGCACCGAAGCAGCCAACGCCGTCAAAGCCTTGGGAGCCAAAGCTACCGGCAGCGTATCCAAAAAGACCGACTACCTGGTAGCCGGCGCCGACGCCGGTTCCAAACTAGAACGAGCCATTCGCCTCGAGGTTCCAGTCCTTAACGAAGACCAATTCAAAGAAATATTGGACGGCAAACTACCAGACCCAGACGCCGAAGAACCCGCGATGCTGGTGTGATATCGATGCCCCCTAGCCCTCGATCGGAGAGGGTGAAGGTGTTCTCAAAACCGATCAATGTCCCGCAGCCTAAACCCCCTGGAACGCCTGTCGCGCCTCTTCGCCGACCCCAAATCGCGGTCCCCCGAACGCCGGGAGCTTCAAAATCCTTGGATCATCCTGGCGATCGGCAACCCGGGCCCTGAATACGCCGAAACTCGACACAACGTCGGGTGGTGGACCGCCGACATCCTCCTCAAACAACGCAACGTTCGTCTCCGAGACGAAGGCGCCTCTCGCGTCGCCCAACTAACTATTGGAGACCAATCGACCATCATCGCCTATCCCAAAACCTACGTAAACCGATCCGGCGCCGCAGCCCGATCACTCTTGAACCACTACCAAACCGAAATCCCCCGACTAATCGTCATCACCGACG
Source organism: Dehalococcoidia bacterium (assembly GCA_965207515.1). Lineage (GTDB taxonomy): Bacteria > Chloroflexota > Dehalococcoidia > Lucifugimonadales > Lucifugimonadaceae > Bin127. Next base: position 1,675,392 of record OZ242286.1, read on the forward strand.
ACATCAACCTCGCGCCAGGCCGCATCCGCATCCGACGAAGCGGCGGCGACGGCGGACACAACGGCCTAAAATCCATCATCGATTCACTCCACGATACAGCCTTCCCCCGAATCCGAATCGGCGTCGGGAAACCCACCAACGGAGACTCCCAAATCGACCATGTCCTTGGACAACCCTCCGACAAAGACTTAACCGCCATCAAAACCGCCATCAACCATGCAGCCCAAGCCACCCAAGCCATCATCACGCAAGGCGTAGAATCCGCCATGAACGAATTCAACTCCATCTGAACGATAGATCGAGCCTGCTAAGATTAACATCTGTTATCCTGTCGTTTCCGTATCGCTTTACAGTCAGTTGATTACGGACAACGAAGGTTAAGAGGAGCGAGATGGCAGTCAAGACCACGAAAGTTCAATCCGCGGAAACACCATCAGAACGGTTCGAAAGGGTGATGCAAAAAGTGACCGATCGGCAACGCAAACAGCAAGAACGGAGCGAAAAGGTGCTACGCGATTCGGCTGCAAATGCTACTCAATAGTGTTTTGAACCAAGTTTCTGAATTCCGTCAGGTCAGCAATGAAATTAGGATACGCACCTCTAAGTTGATTGAGCGATTTAGCAGAGAGCATCGCCACTTCGATCATTGGGTTGTCTCGGTTCGCTAGTTCTTGCTCAAGGTACCACTCATTAGCGCTAGCCTCATCAGTAGGGGAGTAGATGCGCCCCGTGGTTTGCCCGGCTTGCAAATCCATCACGAGAACTACCCACGGATTCTTGTATTGGTTGAAATTACGGAGCGCAAGCGATACTTCCTTAAATGTGGACAATTGCTCTGATACGCCGATGTCTTGGTCGCATGCACGAATCTCATTGATCAGTTCGCGGCGTGTGGACGGAGTATCGGGCACCCCGGGCGCGTGTTCCATTTGGGCGATCACAGACCCCATAAGCTTGAAAAATCGTAGCCAGACAGGGTTCCCTTCGTTGGATTTCAAATCGTCGCCCGTGAACGCGCCAACGGTCTCGACCGCGGTGGCCCACTGATGCTGTAAATCTGACCGAAGTTGTATCTCAGTTTGCAGGCCGTTCAACTCGGGCCTTCGCTCGCTACGGTACGCATAAATCAAATGAAGCCCCCGGTAACCCGTGTCTTTGGGTTTCAGAATGAAGTCTTTATACCCACAACGTACGTGCCTGATCCGACTTTCGGCGTAGTCTGAAGCGAGTTGGAATGCTTCATCCGGTGTGCTTACGATCACCCGACAACCCGCGATGTCCTGGAGTTCCGATAGACCGAATCTTCTAAGCCTGATCAGTTTCGACAACATCGTGGGGAGTCGCTTCAAGCGTTGCGCTACGATACCGTCTTCGCCAACCTTCCGACTGAAATTCGTTCTAAAGGTTCGCAACGGGATACTGTGCATCGCCCGCCATTGGCTGATAATTTCGATCATTTCGGGGCGTGCGTTGATGTCTTCGCCAGAAGCGTACATCCTCGATAGTATGCGCCCAGCTTCGTCAATCGCTTCCGGATCAAAATGACGTGTCATGTTTGCTTCATTCATTGGATGGTTTTAACGCTACGATTATTCGAATTCAACATCACATCACCCTCTCACTCCCCACCCGCTCCCAAAGCACCTCCGGCAGCACGATACTCCCATCCGCCTGCAACCCGTTCTCCAACACCGCGATGAACGTCCTCGGCATACCCAGCGCCGAGCCATTCAATGTGTGCGGGAATCGCGTCCCGCCACCACGCTCCGGCCGGTAACGAGTGTTGTTTCTTCGCGCCTGAAAATCGGTGCATGTCGACAACGAACTGATCTCCAACCATTCCTGAGCCCCTGGCGACCAAACCTCGATGTCGTACGTCTTCGCCGACTGAAACGCTATATCCCCGGCGCATAGCTTCAGCAATCGCGTCGTGAATCCCAGGCGTCGACATAGCTCCAGCGATATCTCGATCATCTCCTCCAACGCTTCTTCCGACTCATCCGGCTCCACAAACCGGAACATCTCCACCTTCTCAAACTGCTTCACTCGCTTCATCCCGCGAACATCGCGGCCCGCAGCAGCATGTTCCTTTCTGAAACACGGCGTATGTGCGCAGTACTTCAACGGCAACTCGGCATCGATAATGCTGTCCTGATGGATGCCATTCAGAGACACCTCGGATGTCGGAATCATCCAAAGACCCGCGTCCTCGTCGCGGTAAAGATCATCGGCGAATTTCGGCAGATTACCAGTTCCGATCAGCGTTTCTTCGCGAACGAGAAATGGCGGATTTGTCTCCTCGTAACCGAACTCATCAACCAAGGTGTCGAGCAACCACCCGACGATTGCGCGATGCAGTCGCGCACCTTGCCCCCGCAACATGTAGAAACGGCTACCAGATATATTTGCCGCGCTCTCCATATCGATGATGCCCAAGCTCTCGCCGATATCCCAGTGCGGGGCATCCCACTCTCGCGCTGGCGGCGGTTCGACCTCGCTGACCACCTCGTTAGAGCTCTCGTCTAAACCCTCCGGTACGTCGCCGAGCGGAATATTCGGTAACCCCAGCATCAGAGTCCGCAACTCGGTTGCGACGGATCGAGATTCTTTTTCAAGAGCCGATATCCTGTCGCCCGTCGAGCGCATTTGCTGAATCTCATCGTCCGTAGGTCTACGCTTCTCCGCACCGATAGTTCGAGACACGTCATTCCGGAAATGGCGGGCCGAGTCTGTCTGTTGAATCAGCATACGGCGTCGCGCATCCAACGCGATTATCTCGTCGATAGGCGCATCGTCTTCACCGCGGTTCGCTAGCCCGGCTCGCACGGTATCAGCGTCGTTCACTATCCTGCGTAGATCCAACATCGATTCTGGTCCTCAAGATCGCAACTGCGGAAACAGCGTTACTTCTCGTATCGAACTTTCACCCGTCACAAGCATCGCCAATCGATCAATGCCAATCCCGAGCCCCCCAGTCGGCGGCATCCCGTGTTCAACCGCCAGCAGAAACGACTCGTCCAACCGATCCGCCTCAACATCATCAAACTCCTCTCGCTGCCGCTCCTGCTGCTCGAATCGTTCGCGTTGGTCAACTGGGTCGTTTAACTCTGTGAACGCATTCGCCAACTCGCGTCCCAAAACGAAAGCCTCGAAGCGCTCCACCACGTCGTCATGACCTGGTTTCTTCTTTGCCAACGGCGACATCGCCAACGGATAATCGACCAAGAAAGCCGGCTCAATCAACTTCGGTTCCACCGATGCAGAAATGACCTTGTCCAGCAATTGCTGCCATGTCGAGTTCGGCTCAACATGCATCCCTCGTTCGTGCATCGCTTCCGCCAAAGCGTCCCTCGTCGGACACTCCCTGAAATCGATGCTTGAAGCCTCCAAGATCGCCTCTCGCAGATCCAACCGCGGCCACGGTGCGGCGAGGTCGATAATGTCGTCCTCTTCGCCTTCAGGCACGGTCACTTTTGTGGTGCCGTTGACGTCTTGAGCGACGTACGCTACCAATTCCTCCGTCATCCTCATCACGTCGTTGTAGTCCGCATACGCCTCGTAACTCTCCATCGTCGTGAACTCTGGATTGTGATCGGCATCGATACCTTCATTCCGAAATATCTTGCCAACCTCGAACACCTTGTCCATGCCGCCAACGATCAACTGTTTTAGGTAAAGCTCCGTAGCGATACGCAGAAATAGGCCCCTGTTTAACGCGTTGTGATATGTCTCGAAAGGCTCGGCGAACCCACCTGCCGCGACGGGCACGAGGATCGGTGTTTCCACCTCGATGAACCCGCGATTTTCCATGAACCGCCGAACCGCTGACGCGACTTTTGAACGTGCTCTCGCGTTCCGAACCGCACGATCATTCGACAGCAGATCCAAGTAGCGCTGCCTCACGCGTGTTTCCGCATCCTGCAATCCATGCCATTTCTCCGGCAGGGGCCGCATCGACTTCGAGATGATCTCGAAGCTTTGCGCCTCAACCGAGATCTGTCCGCGACGGGTGCGCATTACGGGTCCCGAAACCGAAACGAAATCGCCGATATCCAAAAACGATAGCAACTCGAAGTCATCATTCAACACGTCGGCTCGGGCTTGCACTTGGATTTGACCGCTACCATCGCGAACATCGAGGAACGACATCTTACCCATGCCTCTACGGGCCATTACGCGACCCGCCACGCGTACCGGATCCGTGCGAGTATGGCGAGCATCTTCCCCTACCTCAGACGCCGCCTCTTCCTCCGTGTATAGTTCGATCGCGCGAGCAATTTCGTGCGTCCTACTTACACGCGCAGGGAACGGATCAATCCCTTGCTGTCGCAGTTCATCTATCTTGTGGAGGCGATCGAGCTCCAAACGCGAATATCGAGATTCGCCGTCGCCCACTCCTGCAAGATCCAAGTTTTTCGACGATTGATTCAATTTTGGCCTACTATCCGAAGAAACTGGCGCGTGCCAATGGAATCAATCTTACAGATGCACCATCACGCTTTAACGTTCTGAAGAAACGCTGTAAATCGCATCGCGCGACGTTGAAACGTGCATAAGTCGATTACGCATAATCGTATTCAACGCACTTGCGGATCTAGTGGTGTCAAGCCACGCGTTCGCGTGCCGCAATTCGGAGTTGAAACACGCTGAAAGGAAAAAATCGTAGAGCTAAACATGGGCTGCGGCCGACGTCATCGAGAACTCGCGCGGCGATAATCTCGATGCTGGGCCCAGACGGCGCGAACGGAATAGCAGCACTCGACCTATATGCTGGCACCGGTGGCGTTGGTTTTGACCTTTTGGACCACGGAGCGCTTAACGTGGACTTCGTCGAGATTGATCGAAGACGAGCCGCAAATATTGGGCGAGAAATCGCTATACGAGGTTGGGACGATAGGGCCTCGACGTACCAAACAGATGCGATCCGCGTACTGAGACGACTGGCAGGAAAATCCTACGACTTGGTTTTCGCTGATCCGCCGTATGACATAGACCCCTGGGAAGAGATCATCGGCGAGTTACACCGGCACAAGTTACTCAGACCAGATGCCTGGATCATCGCTGAACACGGCTCCAGAAACACGTTACCCGACCAGATATCAGACGCCACAGCCATCAGCCGCAAACGATACGGCGACACGAGCATCACGATTTACAAGTTCCCCAGAAGCAACGAAACTGAATTTCAACGATGAGCGACGTTTTGGCCTTATATCCCGGCACTTTCGATCCCGTGACCAATGGGCACATAGACGTAGTCCGGCGCGCAGCCGCTCTTTTCGATTGCCTCATCGTCGCGGTCTACGACGGACCGCACAAGCGAGTGATATTTGACATCAAAGACCGCGTCGGGATGATCCGAGAAGCGATCTCGGACGCCGGCAACGTAAAGGTCATGCCGTTCAGCGGCCTCACCGTCGACTTTGCACGCGAAAAAGGTGCGAAAGCCATAGTAAGAGGCCTTAGAATCACCAGTGACTTCGAGTACGAAAGCGCCATGGCGCTCATGAACCGCCACCTTGACGGCGATGTCGAGACGGTCTGTCTGTTCTCGTCGATTGAAAACCAATATGTGAGTTCGTCCCGTGTCAAGGAAATCGCCACGCTCGGAGGAAACATATCGACCTTGGTTCCTGCAAACGTCGTGGCCCCAACAAACGCGAAATTGACCACGCAAAACCTATAGGAAACACTCAATCCGGCAACCCAAACTAGTGCTACAGGTTCCCCGAACCGTCGCACAAGGAGATCACAATGGCGATAGATACACGTGTCAGCTTTAACTCCGACAGCAGCGAGATCGTGTCGGCGCAACCCGTCATCTACGAACTGCTTTCTCGGCTCGCTTACGCGATTGAAGACAATCGAATGAGGGCGACCGGTCGTAGCCTTGTCAGGTCCGACGAGACGCTGGGGCTCATCGAAGAACTCAAGCGGGAGCTGCCCAAGGTCACATCGCTGTCAGATCAGATCGTAACGAAGCGCGATCAAATGTTGAGCGATGCTGAAGAGTTCATGCAGACCGCGCGTAGCGACGCTATGAGAGAGGCCCAGGAGCTTAGGCAGCGAGCGGAAGAGGAACGCGACATTATTCTGGCGCAAGCCCGCAAAAAGGCGATGGAAACCATTGACCAGACTTCAGTGGTCAACGCCTCCAAAGAAGAGGCTAAACGCATCGTCAGCGAGGCAGAAGAAGAGGCTGAAAAGGTCTTGATACGCGCCAAGCGAGAGGCCAACACGATCGTTGAAAACGCCGACGATCGCTCACACCGACAAACAAACGAGACCGACGAATACTCTCGTCGTATGCTCATGAAGCTCGAGGAACGGCTGTCGCACACGCTGATGCAGGTGCGACAGGGCATCGATATGGTCAACGAAAGCATGGAAGAGCGTAAGAAACAACACGCCCAAGCGATGTCCATGCAAGCAGCCAAATTCAACCCGCACAACAACCTCGATAGGTAAGACTTCGGGTTTCGCATCCCTTCGGATAAATTGCCCCCTCTCTTTAAACTCGAGAGGGGGAATTTATTTTTTGGTCATCGGTTTCCCGCGCGCCTCAGAACACTTCGAGGTCGCGATGAACCACCCAAACAAACCGAGGACAAAGTTTTAATCTCGCGCGTCGCTGATTCGCGTCCGCGATTGAGTTTCGAGACAGCTGAACCCCGGGTAAGCCCGGTTCGTTCGGGCCTACCCGGAACCCGCACCAAAGCAGGTCAGTTAACGGGTACGATCCCGATCTACTAGCCGTCGTCGCCGTCGATCAAGTTCGCGTAAACGCCTTGGCCGACGATAACCACCCACGACACTCCGACTATCGCGAAGTATGTCGCGTGCCAGATCAATGGTGTCGGTCGGGACGCCGTAACGACGTTCTGGAATGTGAACACCGCGAAAATGATCACACTCGCGAACAATCCGAACAGGATCCAAGGGCGGCGAGCAGCTGATCCGCTGCCCATGATGAACTGGATCAACGCCCACAAGAAGATCAATCCGACGATCAGCTCCACTATTCCGGTGAAGTAGTAGGCGAATTCACCTAGGCCGGTGCCCCAGCCCATCTTGTCCAACGCGCCGCCGAACGGGTTGCCCTTCTCCGCAAACTTCACGCCGATGTGCACGCCCGGTATCAGTTTCGCCAGCCCGTTCGCGATCCAGAACAAGAACCAAAAGATCACCGTGGCAAGTTCCAAGGAACCGAGCCTTACCATGTAATTCTTCAGACCATCCATACGTACTGCCTCCGTCAATGGGCCCGACTAGGGATAAGGGTGTACGGGCAGTTTACCATTTCCCATTACGTGTGACGATTGCACATTGATTTTCTGTAGTAACTAAGTGAGCAAAAATTGCATGAAGAGCTGCAAGACCCTAAATGAGTCCGCGTTTCAATCGGCGAACTTATCGACCAACGGAGTCTGGAGCTCGCCTATCAGATCGTTTTCCAGCCGCGTACGGTGACGCTCCTGACCGAGTCTTCCCATTCGGTCCCATCCGTCCGAGCGCGCATAGGCACATTCGCCAATATCTCAACCTCCACAAAACCCGAGCGTTCCATTCGACCCAAATACCGAGAGAGTAAGTCAGCGCCTCCCACGCAGGATACCCACTCCTCGGCAGAAGAACGCACATCGTCTGGCAACTCTTCGGTCGCTACCATGTCTGAGACTACAAAACGACCACCCGGCCTCAACACCCGATAAATCTCATCGAACACACGGTCTTTGTCAGGTGACAACGCGATTACGCAATTGGATATCACCAGATCGACTGATGCGTCTTGTTGCGGAATCGCCTCGATCTTGCCAAGTTTGAACACGACGTTTTGCGCGTCGAGTTTCTTAGCATTCTCCCTCGCAAGATCAATCATCGCGTGGGTCATATCGATCCCGATAACATGTCCCGTCTCGCCCACACTTTCGGCGGCCAGAAAGCAGTCGATACCACCTCCGCTACCAAGATCCAGAACGGTTTCACCTAGGTTTGCGTCCGACAATCCGATAGGATTTCCGCACCCGGCCGATGCCGCCATTGCTTCCGGCGTCAACGCTTCCAAATCGTCGGATTTGTAGAGCGCATCCGCAACCGTCGCCATCGACGCGTCGTCGCCGCAACAACTTGAACCGACTTCTTCGGCGCAACACGATGTAGCCGCGGCACCACGTTCCGCTACGCGCGTGTACCTGTCCCGTACCGCCTGCTCCACAGAACCTGCGTCAAACTCGTCGCAACTGAAAACATCAGGCAGCTTTTGCAATCCTAAAACCCTCCGAAATTGTCGCCATTAATAACAATCTTATCCGCCCATTCATGCGCCAATCCAATGAATATCCTGGTCAATAGGTTCCACGAACCACAATTTCGTCCCTGTCTGCTATAGCATTCACTCTCAGCGTCAACATAGGCGCTCATACTTTTACAGGAGATCAACTGATGGGTAACGACACCCCATTGAAAGAACGCATCCGCCGAGGCGACATTGTGATCGGTGTATCGGCGCCGATGAACGCGACGAAATCGCAGCTGGAAGACATCCTTGGCAAGGACGATTACGGATTCGTGATGACCGACAGCCAGCACAGTCCGTTTTCGGAGCACCTGATGGTAGATTTTTGCAACATGGCGGATGAGGTCGGTATCCCGGTCCACCTGCGCATTGATCATCCCAGGCACGCGTACCTGTTGGGGAACCTCGCCGATCTCGGACCCGCGATGTTGGAAATCCCGCTCGTCGAAGATCCCTCAACAGTTCGCGAAGCCATCGAATTTTTCTATTTCCCTCCTAAAGGACGGCGCAGCTTCGTAGGGGGCAACCGATGGGGCGCTGAGCTCGGAAACGACATGAATATGTACGCTGAGTGGTGGAACAGCAACGGCATCCTATGCATACAGATCGAGTCGCTCCGCGCCATCGAGAACATTCGAGCCCTATCACCGCCGGGTGTCGACATGTTCTCATGGGGACCGTCGGACCTTGAGTGGGACCGCAAAATGCACCCCCACCATCCCTTCAAAACCGACGACGACTGCATCAAGCACGTCATGGATCAAGTCAACGACCTTGATGTACGAATGAGCTACCGGTCCTACGATCCCAAGCTACGCAACAAATACCTCGACATGGGCGTAACCGTCCTCTTCGAACAGCCACAAACCTAACCCTTCGACACAAAGGAGAACCCGCAAATGGGCAACGACGCAAACCTGAAAGAACGCATCCGCCGCGGCGACATCGTCATAGGAGTCGGCATACCGATCGGCTCTACGAAGTCCCAGTTCGAAGACATCCTAGGCAAAGACGATTACGGCTTTGCAACGTGCGACAGCCAGCACAGCCCCTTCTCGGAGCACATGCTGGTCGACCACTGCAACATAGCCGATGAGGTCGGAATACCGATCCACTTCCGCATCAAGCACACGCAGTTAGCCTTCCTAGTCGGCAACATCGCCGATCTCGGACCTGCATTCATCGAGATTCCGCTCGTCGAAGAACAGGCGACAGTGCGAGAAGCCCTCGACTGGTTCTACTTCCCGCCCGAGGGGCGTCGGAGCTGGGTAGGCGGCTTCCGCTGGGGCGCCGAACTCGGGCACGACCGCCCCAGCTATGCGAAGTGGTGGAACGAAAACGGCGTCATTTGCCTGCAAGTCGAGTCGCTGCGCGCCATCGAGAACATCCGCACGCTCGCAATGCCGGGCGTCGATCTCTTCTCGTGGGGGCCGGCTGATTTGGAGTTCGACCGAGAGATGCACCCGCACCATCCTTTCAAGACCGACGACGATTGCATCAAGCACGTCATGGATCAGGTCAACGATCTCGATGTCAGAATGAGCTACCGCTCCGGCGATCCCGCTCTGCGCAACAAATACATCGACCTCGGCGTGACCGTTCTAATGGAAGCAGCGCAATAGCACAAACGTAGGGGCGGTTCGCGAACCGCCTCTACAACCGCAACCGGCGCAAAACCAAGCCCAACAACCGCATCACCACGGTCATCACAATCTGAAAGACGACCGTGCGTAGTATCTGACGTACAAGCAGCCCAACCATGGCTGCCAATAGTCTAGCCTACTGAGGAACCGGGGCCCCCTCCGGTCACGTGCGCATGCAAGTGAAACACTTCTTGCCCCGCGCCTCTGCCCTGGTTGAACTGCACCCGATAACCCGAAGCGGAAATACCCGTCGCCTCCGCCACCTTTCCGACTCCCACTAATATACGGCCGAGCATCTCGACATGCGGTTCTCCGGCCTCGTGCAGGCGGTCGAAACACGTTTTCGGGACGACGAGGACGTGGATCCGTGCCTTCGGGTTGATGTCGTTGAACGCCAGAACGTGATCGTCTTCAAAGACTTTGGAGCACGGAATGTCTCCCGCGATGATGCTGCAAAAAATGCAGTCGGCCATGTTTGAGCCCCTTAATGGCCGGCTCAGAGCGTGCGAGCTAGCTTTTCAATATGCGAATCTGAATCGCCGAAATCGGCCCGCCACGAGAGTATGCGCCGGGTGTAGAGATGCAGATCGTGCTCCCAAGTGAAACCGATCGCCCCATGCGATTGGTGCGCCTTCCACACGATGTCGTTCATCAACGTGTTGGCAGTCCATTTGGCTTGAGACACGATCCGTGAAGCTGATCCTGCGTCGACGTCCGCGGTCAATGCCCAGGCGGCGCGGTCAGCTAGGTGTTTCGCTGATTTCACTTTCGTAGCCATATCCGCCATATAGTGTTGAATGACCTGGAACGCCCCGATAGGCCGACCGAACTGACGTCGCTCCTTCACGTAAGCGATTGTCCGATCGGTGACAGCTGAACCGGCGCCAACCATTTGTACAGCTCGGGCCGCTGCGCCATATAAGGTCATCAGGTCCACGACATCCCGACCTCTACCTGCCTCGCCGAGCATTGAAGCTTCGGGAACCACCACCTCGTTTAGGTCTATGTTGCACGCAGGAGCGCCCGATGCCATCTTGATGCGTTCAACGTTTACCGTGCCTTCGGCGGACTTGATCGGCACCGCAAAAACCGTAACCCCGGCATCTGTCTGCGCCGGGATCAATACGAGATCGGCAGAGTTGCCGTAAGGAACGAACCGAGCGTTCCCACTAAGCACCCAACCGTTGGATGTTTCGGACGCGCGGACGTCCACCGAACTGAGATTCGAAGAGCCGTCCGAACCGCCGAGGGCGGGAACGGCGACGGATTCGCCGCTGGTGATCCCGGGTAACCATTCCAGTTTCTGCCCGTCGGTACCGAATTTCCCGATTGCGGATGCCGAAACTACCGCTGATTCCACGAACGGGCCGGGCGCCAATGCGGCTCCCCATTCGGCAAGTAGCACTGCCATATCTGACATTGCCATGCCCGAACCGCCGTACTCCTCAGGTGTAATCAACCCGAGCCAACCCAACTCACCGACCTTACGCCAGAACTCGTTCGTGTAACCCTGCTCGTCCATCGCCATCGCTCGCACGAAGTCGGAAGGGGACTGATCTGACAAATACTCCGCAGCACTGCCGCGGATTAACTCTTGCGTTTCGTTAAGCCCGAAATCCATTGTTTAACGCTCTTGCCGTCACACCTCTGAACCCCGGCATGCGCCGGAATGACGGTTGCAATTTAGCGCCGAGGCAGTTCCAAACCTCGATACGCAATGATGTTCTTTTGAATCTCGTTGGTGCCCGCCAAGATCGGCCCCGAAGTCTGATACATACGCATCTTGAATATGCGGCCGGCGAGATCTTCGTGCTCGTCGGGATCGTCGATTAAACCCGGCATGCCCAGCAGTTCGACCCCAAAGTCCAGCACAGCACAGTTGACCTCGGTCGCGGCGATCTTGCACATGCTGGCTTCGGTGGAAGGCGGATAACCCTGCGTTTGGAGCCACGCCACCTCGTAGGTGATGTAGCGCGCCATCTCGATTTCGGCCTCGAGTTCAGCCAAGCGGCGTCTAACATTCATGTCGTCGATGATCAGCGAACCATCGAACCGCCGCGTGTTGGCGGCATAGTCTCTGATCTCTTCCCATGATCGGAGCGCCCAAGAGACGTAATCGATGTTGCCTCGTTCGAAGTTAAGCAAATTCATCGCAACGTTCCAACCATCGTTGAGTTCGCCCACCATGTTTTCGATCGGCACGTGTACTTCGTCGAACATGATCTGGTTGAAGCTGTGGGCGCCCGCGATGTTGATGATCGGGTTCACCTGTACCCCCGACGATTTCATGTCGACCAGCAGGAAGGTGATCCCAGAGTGCCGTTCCGCTTCACGATCAGTGCGGACGAGCATGAACATCATGTCGGCACGGTGCGCGAGTGATGTCCAAATCTTTGACCCGTTAATCACGAACTCGTCGCCACGAAGCTCCGCGAAGGTTTGCAAGGACGCCAAGTCAGAACCTGTGTCAGGTTCCGAATAGCCTTGGCACCATTGCAGTCCACCTTGGGCGATGTCGGGGAGATATTTTCGCTTCTGATCCTCGGAGCCGAAGTGCATTAAGGTCGGCCCCAACATACGGGTTCCAAAGCGGTCGTTTCCCGGTGCGCGACGGTAGGAGGTCTCCTCCGCAAAGATCAAACTGATCATTGCGGAAGCTTCCTTACCGCCATACTCCTTCGGCCAGGTCATCGTGAGCCAACCGCGGTCCGCGAGCGCACGCCGCATTCGCTGGTATAACGCCCAACCCTCTTCGGTCGACTCGTCGTTCGGACCTATCCAGCCGTCCGGGAGTTCATTGTCGAGAAACTGTCGCAGTTCCTCCCGGAATTCGAGTTCTTCGTCGTTGAATTCAAACCACATGAATACGTCTACTAGTCGGCGGTCACGGCCAAACTGGTAATGGTTTTGACGATGCCTCCGACTTGGTGCATCTTGGTGCTCACGATCCCGCCGATATCGACGAGGTTGTCGGCTTCAACGACCGCGATGATGTCGAACGGCCCTGTGACCATATCGACCGCCATCATTTGGTCGATCTTTTTCAGCTCCGCCGCGACGTTGGCGGTGCTGCCGACTGACGTCTCAATCAAGATGTATGCTCGGGTCTTCATATCTTCTCGGTGTCTCCTATCCAAGATGCGATCAACTAAGCATATGCTAACGCGTCGTACCTCAAATAACGAGTTCGTTAAACCGTTGCGACCGCGTCAAAGGTGAGTGCTCGTTCCATTTCCGTCAAATCGTCGGCCGGCCCCACCACCGACATCGCGAGTTTGTCCGGGGTCAATACCTCCTCAGCCACCGATCTGACATCCGGCAGCACCACCGCGTCTAATTCTTTGATCCTTGATTCGAGCGATTCGATCTCTCCTCGCAAGAGTTCCTGGGCCGCGAGATCATTGGCGACGGCCCGACTCTCCTCCATACCTAGGATCATTCGCCCTTTCGCCAACTCCCGCGCGTCGTGCAGTTCATCTTCCGTAATCCCCTCGCGAATTTTCGCCAACTCGTGGACGATCACATTCAACGCCTCGACGGAACGCGAGGAATCAACTCCAGTGTGGATGTCCAAGACACCGCAATCGGTCAGTGTGTGCATCGAACTGCCGATTCCGTAGGCCAATCCACGCTTTTCGCGGACCTCCTCAAACAGCCGACTGCTCATACTGCCGCCCAAAACGACGGTCATTATCCGTAGTGCAGCGCGTCTCGGGTCCTGCATGCCGACGCCTTTGAACGCCATGGCGATGTGAAGTTGTTCGAGATCCCGACGATTACCGGTTACGCTCGGACCCGATAGGTTGTCCTCGTACGGAAACATCGAACGCGGTTCTCCGTCTGGGAGGCCAGACAACAGGCCATCCAACTGCTCTACCACCTCATCGTGCTCCACATTACCCGCGACGGAAACAACGATGTTCCGGCCGACATATTGTTCGTGGTGGTAATCGATCATCACCGGCCGCGGGATCGCTTCAACGGTTTCGATCGAACCTGCGATGTCTCTGCCCAACGCCTGATCAGGCCACAATGCTGAATCCAATAGCAACCCTGCCAGTGCACCGGGAGCATCCATCGTGGCCCTGATCTCTTCCAAGACGACGTGTTTTTCCTGAGCGATGTCGGCCTCTCTGAAGAGTGGCGACTTGATGATGTCCGCAATCACCTCGACGCCGCGACGATAGTGAGGCAACGCCATACGGCACCAGTACCCTGTGCATTCGCGATCAGTAAACGCATTGATAGTGCCTCCGACGCTTTCCACGACACCCGTGATATCTCGTGGGCGGGGCCGCGTCGGCGTTCCCTTGAACAGCATGTGCTCGAATAGGTGAGAAACCCCGGCCTCGTCTTCCGTCTCGTATCGGCTGCCCGCTCCCACCAAAAATACGATGCTAACCGCCTTCGTATGTGTCATACGGCTTGTTAAAACGCGTACGCCGTTCGCGAGGACCGAGCGTTCGTAGGAGGAATTTGTACCTGGTAGGATAGTGGCGGAATTCTGCGGCGACGGCATGAACTTGATCGATCAAATTTAGGTCGGGTTCGAACTCAAGGGTAGCACCTGTCCAGATTGCGCTAGCGCGCTAAACCCTCGGCAAATCTGCATCATCACCCGTTGCCGATTGCCAAATCCGGATACGCGCCGCCATGTCCCGGATCCGGTCCCGATGCGAAGGATCGTCATAGAGATTGGTCATCTCATGCGGATCGCTATTCAAGTCGTATAACTCGCACTGGTCCGCAGGGCAGAGGTTGAGTTTCCACCTGTCGGGCGATATGACTGTGCGCCAATGCATTGAGGCCATACGGTTTATCTCGGGCGTACCTAAGTTGCGATCGCCCATCCCATTCCACTGCACGAAAACATCATTGTCTTCTAGGTCCGCTTCGCCGCGCAAAACCGGAGCCAAACTCTTCCCCTGCATTTGCCAGCGGGATGAAGTTTCGCTGACTGCGTTGGGGGCAAACCCGTCGCCCATAAGGGGTCGTGACTGCTGTCTCGCCTGCCAACTCGGAGAATCTGAAGGCGTGCCACTTAGTTCCAGCAACGTCGGCACGAGATCGACAAGCGAAACCGATCCCTGAACCCGTTGAGACTCGTTAACGACATCAGGGGCAGAGCCTGGCACCCGAATGAACAGGGGTACCCTAGACGCCTCTTCGTACATCGAGCGTTTCTCAAGCATCCCATGATCGCCAGCCATTTCACCGTGTTCGCTAGTGAAGACGATAATCGTGTTGTCGAGTTGCCCGGTCTCTTTCAAGGCGTCCAGCATCTTTCCTACCTGCCGATCGACCAGCGTGACGTTCGCGAAGTACTGGGCGCGCAATCGACGCCAACCATCTTCCGCCGTCAAATCATGGTAGTCTCCAATGCCCAGAGGGTTTAAATTGCCGGCCATGTAATAATCGGCGCGCAGGCGGTTTAGCAATGAGCTCTCGTCCGGACGCTTCAGAAACGCTGGCCCTGTTGAAATGTCCTCGGGATCATAAAGATCGTTCAATGGTCCTGTGTAAGGCGGATGTGGCTCGAAGAAAGAGACGTAGAGCATGAACGGTTGATCGGCATGTCCCGAAGCAGGGTGATTGCGGATGAAATCCGCCGCGCTGTCTCCCAAAAAATACGCTTGAGTTTGCTCTTCACTTAGCCCAGCTGTTGCAGACCAGTTCTCGTACGAACGGCCTGGCGCAGGCGGTTCGACGCCATGTTTACGAAGGTGGCCATTGTAATCGGCTTCGACATTTCGGTACTCGCGTTTGGTCGATCTGGCCCGATGAGAATCCTCGATGCTGATCCACTCATCGAAGCCGTGTTGTCGGATCATGTCATCGCCAAGATGCCACTTGCCGAAATACCCGCTGTAATAATCCTCGCTGACGCGCTCTGCGATCGTCGGACAATCTTCTGGAAGCGGGATGTTGTTGCGATGCAACCCGACCGCATGCGGGTACAAACCGGTCATAATCGACGCTCGGCTAGGAGTGCACACCGGTTGCGTAACGTACGCGTTGTCAAATACGAACGACCTGTCGGCGATGCTGTCTAAGTTAGGCGTCTCAATCCAATCGTTGCCGTAACAAGCCAACGAATCTTGGCGCTGTTGGTCGGTCAGTATGAAAAGGATGTTTGGACGATTGGAAGCGGTCGTCATGGGCGGGTGGTGACCTCAGTTCGCGTTGTCAATTGGCGTAGGATTTACCTTACTATCAGACCATCGACATGTCGGACCAGCAAGCACATTCCGAACCGATCGACGCGGGTTCATTGCGCCGATCAAGGAGCCCGCGTCGCGAAGAGCGCCCGTGGGGTTCTTACGAGGTTTTGACACGCGGACCCGGTTTCCAGGTCAAGCGACTGAGCGTCAAGCCCGAATGCCGATTGTCGTATCAATGGCACCGGCACCGCGCTGAGACGTGGACTGTAGCGCGGGGAATCGCTAAGGTGACGATAAACGGTGAAGACCAGATGCTCGGGCCTTCACAATCCATTCACGTGCCGCGGACGCACAAGCATCGCATCGCGAATCCCTCGTCCATCGAGCCGCTCGAGATCATCGAAGTCCAGACCGGCGATTATCTTGGCGAGGACGACATCGAACGTGAGGAAGATGATTTTGGGCGAGTGTAACGAACGACCTTCCGCGAAAACGACTCAGCAATAGTAGCAGTTCACACTGTGGCAACTAACGGGTCTGCGTTACCTGGAGTTGATTCGGCTTTAGACTCCGCCACATGACACCGTCAATCTCCTTGCCCGTTGCACCTCCCGCCTCGAACGAGGCTACTCGTAGGTCGATGATGTCGAATCGGCGGGTGGACACGAAACCCGAGGTCGCTTTTCGAAGCATGCTGCACCGTGCCGGACTTCGATTTCGTAAGGATCGCTACATCAAACTTGAACGTCGCGGAGTCAAGGTAGACATTGTGTTTCCAACACCTCGCGTGGCGGTCTTCATCGACGGCTGCTTTTGGCATCGGTGTACAGAGCACGCAACGATGCCGAAGAGCAACTCCGAGTATTGGCATGCGAAGTTTGAGCGCAACATCGAGCGCGATGCCCAAAACAATTCGAGTCTCCGACGCACGGGTTGGAGGGTGGTCCGAATCTGGGAGCACGAAGTGAAGCACGAGGAACTCGCCCGACACGCCGTCGAACGCGTGCTACGGATCGTTCGTACCAGCGAAAACGGCTGATGCGATTAGAATTGGCATTCGCTTAAACCCAGATCTCAAGACTCGCACCAGCGAAATATCGAGATGTCCACACAACTTGACGAGGCGCAGATCGGTTCCATCCTTGAGTCGGCCTATTCCGGCGCGGTGTACGATGCCATGCGCGAACTCGGCCTCGATGCCGGTATCCTTCCGAACGACATCCGACCTTTAGATCCCGCGATCCCATTGGTTGGAAAGATATGGACGTGCAGCGGCGGGATGGTTGAAGGGATATCGCAAGATGAATCCCTACTCTCATGGACTGGCATGTTGAGCGCCGCACCCCCAGCGTCTGTGGTGGTCTGCCAACCCAACGATTCGACGATCGCTCACATGGGAGAACTCTCTGCCGAGACGCTTAAATTCAGGGGCGTCAAAGGGTACATCGTAGATGGCGGTAATCGCGACACCGACTTCATCCTCAAGTTGGGATTTCCGGTCTTTTGTCGCTATCTGACTCCGTCCGACATTGTGGAACGCTGGGAGATCCAAACGATGGGAGAACCCATCAAAATCGGAGATGTGAAGATCCACACCGGCGATTACATCCTAGGAGACCGAGACGGCGTGGTCGTAATTCCGGCGGCATCCGCTTCCGCGGTCGCAAGTCACGTCGACGAGGTAATGAACACCGAGAACGAACTTCGCAATATGATCCTCGACGGGATGGATCCTCAAGAGGCGTACATCAAGTACCAGCGGTTCTAAGAATGGCAACGTCCGAACCTGAATTGCATTCGTTCGTCGAAAATCTCCGTGCACCGGGATGGATGTTCGCGTTCCTCGGATTGGCCCTCGGCGCAGTGTCAGGAGGGTTGACGGCCATAGGGATCAGAACCCTTACCGGCGATTCACTGCTTTCGGGGACGGAAGCGCTGATCTTCTACGTCACATTTGCCATCGGTGTAGTCGGCATCGTATACGTGATGCTTAACTCCACTTTGATGGAGACCAGAGTGAACGCCGATGGAATCACGGTCAGATTGGGCGTATTGGGCACGCAGCGCACCCTGACATGGGACACGATCATTGCGGTGCGTCCAACAGGCCACAACATCGTCCGGCATGGCGGGCGCGGTAATCCATTCGCGCCTTCGTCTCGAACGTCCTGGACGATGTACGGAGTCCGGAGCGGGGTGGAGATTGAAGCAGAGAACCAAATTCTTTTTGTCTCCAGCCGCAACGCCGAGGAAATGATTTCGGTTGCAACCAGAGCGCTAGGTCAACGGTAAAACCGAACCCAACGGGCATCGACGATACCCACTGCTATCATCACACCAAACCAACGCCGATCTGCGAAACCCACCGGAGCGTCACGCCCATGTCTACCTCCACGCTGGCCGCCATCATTTACGAACAGGGGCAACCTGTAGCCGTCGAAACTCTCCAATTGGACGATCCGGGGCCGGGAGAGGTGATGGTCAAGATCGGCGGCACTGGTGTCTGCCACAGCGACCATAACGTCTACTCGGGTTACCGTCGCAATGACGATCTCCCTACGATCTTGGGGCATGAAGGTGCAGGGACGGTCGAGAAGGTCGGTGCAGGTGTGCACGGTTTAGAACCGGGCGACAAGGTGGTTTTTGCCATCCGACCGATGTGCGGAAAATGTAAGTACTGCTCAACGGCACGGTGGAACTTGTGCGATCCCATCTCGTCGCATCAACCCACTGCACAATTTCGCAAAAACGGCACTACCTACTACGCTGGTTTGGCGACTTACGCCGAATACACTGTGGCGTGGGAAAACAACGTCGTTAAAGTGGACCCGGATGTGCGTCTCGACCGTGCGGCTCTAGTAGGTTGTGCCGTGATCACAGGCGTAGGCGCAGTGGTCAACAGAGCCAAGGTGGAAACCGGTTCAACGGTCGCCGTATGGGGTTGCGGAGGTGTCGGTTTAAACGTGATTCAAGGCGCGTATATCGCCGGTGCGTCGAGGATCATCGCAATCGACACAAACCCTTCAAAGTTCCAATACGCCACGAAACTCGGCGCCACTGATACGGTCGACGCGTCTCAAGACGATGCGGTTGAAGCGGTCAGAGATCTGACTGACGGCGGTGTCGACTACGCGTTCGAGGTCATCGGACAACCCGCGACGCTGCGTCAAGCTTTGGAAGCTACGTGCGAAGGCGGGACCGCCGTATTGGTAGGAGCCGCTCCAGACGACGGCGAAGTGACAATCCCGATGCGGCATCTGTTCCTCGACCGTTCCCTGATCGGCTGCAGCGCGGGCACAGGGCGACCTCGGTACGATTTCCAATGGCTGATCGCGATGTACCAGCAAGGGCGTCTGAATCTGGATGATCTGGTGACGCGTACGCGACCGTTGACCGAAGTCAACGAAGCGTTCCGCGACATGGAAGCGGGTGCCGTCGCGCGAACTGTGCTGGTGCCTTAGGGAGCAGCAGCGCAAAACCCGATTCGTTCAATCAGCGTTGGCGCTGACTTGACTTTGGAATCCGGTTCGGATGTGGGAATTGTCGCAGTAAGGCTTCTTGCGTGAGATCCCGCACCTACAGAGGCGGACCTTGCCATGTTGTCGGAACTTGCCGCCTTCGGAATCTTGAAGATCGAAATCCCCAACGACTTCTAACGCGTCATTGTTCCAGACGTATATCCGTGTCGGCTCGGCCACGCTAACCTGCCCTGCAGGAATCGTTGAAGCCGACCATGTTGTGCGATCCGTCGCAAAACGGCTTTTCGTCTGACGCGCCGCAACGGCAAAGGTATGCCTCGCCGTCCACTGGGAACTCGTTCCCGTCGGCGTCGGACACTACAAAGTTCCCACTAACCCAATACGGTCCGTTGTCGGACGTCGTCACGGTGGTATCAGCCATCAGGTTCCTCTCCCCGCTCTGGAGCGTTGCTTTGCGCTGAAAATATCTTGTAACCGCATTGTAGCGCGTATCATTCTCATTCGATATACGTGTTGGAACATTGCCTAGTTCACCACGTGACTGACCCAAAACGGCGAAGAGATTGCAATGAAAATCACTGAAATCAAAACGTTCCTGATGTCCGGCGGCGGAAGCCGAAATTGGTGCTTCGTAAAGGTCTACACGGATGCGGGCATATACGGCGTGGGTGAGGGATCGGGTTGGCCGCGCGTGGTGCGCACCGCCGTCGAAGATCTCTCGAACGTAATCGTCGGCGAAGATCCGATGGATATTGAGCGGCTGCACCAAAAGATGATCGTGGCGATGATGGGGCACGGCATGACCGGCACACCGGGTTCGGGCGCGATCAACGCGATCGATATCGCTTTATGGGACATCAAAGGCAAAGTTTTGGACACACCAGTTTGGAATCTCCTCGGGGGCCGTGTCCGCAAGAAGATCCGCACTTATGCCCACGCCCACTCGCCCGAACGGGCGTTGGAACTGAGAGATCGAGGCATCACCGGCGTAAAGACCGGAGGAGTTTACCGCACCGTTGAAATCGTCGACTCCATCCGAAGGGCCGTCGGCGACGAGATGGACATTATGGTCGACGCACACGGACCGCCGTGGTTCACAACAAAAGACGCAATAATCGTCGGCAAAGGCCTGGAGCCATACAACCTGCTCTTTTACGAAGACCCGGTACCGCCGGAAAACACTGCTGCACTTCGCCGCGTCCAAGAGAACGTCGATATCCCGATCGCGGCCGGCGAACGGCATTCGCACATTTGGGGAGTTCGAGAGATCATCGAGGACGAGATTGTCGATGTCGTGCAGCCCGATTCAGGGCGCATCGGCGGTATCACGCAGCTCAAGAAGATCGCCGCTCTTGCTGAGGCCCACTACATCAACGTGGCTCCTCACTCTGGCTCGTTAGGCCCCGTTGCAGAATACGCGGCGATCCACATCTTGGCATCGATCGCGAATGCGTTGATATTGGAACGACTCGAAGACGACGTACCTCAGCGATACGAGGTCATCAAACCCCATCTACCAACCGTCGACGGCTACATCACTGTGCCCGAAGAACCCGGTCTGGGTGTCGACTTTGACGAGGATGTCGTGGCGGCGAATCCGCCCGACCCGAACGTCTACTCCGGACCCGATCCGCAAGACGGGCATTACGAACCGGGAACCTACGACGAACGCGTCTACTACCAGCAGCGATACCGCCGGCAACTAGAACTCAAACGACCTCGCTGACCTCTCGACTATGGCGAAACAGTTCACACTCCTTCGGGTTGGTTCCTGTTGCGGTATCGGGCGTTGGGCCCCTCGAGGATGGCTCGTTGGGCGTTGGAGAGATTTGCGTAGTCGTCCGGGTCGAAGAAGTGTGCCGACCAAGAAATCGGGTGGGGGCTGTACTTGAAAAACACGGTGCGGCGTTCATCGGAACCAGTCCAGGGCAGAGTGCCGTGTGTTAGCGCCTCGGTGAATATGATGGCTGTGCCAGCGGGTCCGGTGACGCGCTCGACCAGTGGGCCGGGTTCCTCCATCTCTTTCCACTCATCCGGAAAGCCGTAGTTGCTCTTGTGAGAGCCGGGCACGCATCCAAATCCTCCGTCAAAGGGTCCTACGTCCTTGAGGTTGTAGGCGACCACCGACAGGCCGTTGTGCATTTGGCCGTTCTCAAAGCGGAAATAGTGCGTGGGGTTGAACGGCACCGCGCCTCCGTGGAGCCGGGTGCCTATCGGACCTTTGCCAGCCCGGATGACATCGAGGTAGACGTGGTCGAGCCGGAATTGGTCCCCTAACAGTTCAGCTACATATGGCGTTATCACCGGGTTGTCGATTAAGTCCAGATACTCCTGGCCCCAATCGAGCAGCGGTACAAACCGGTGAGTGCGCATATCGGGCGGGCATTCGGAGGCGATATGCTCATCGAGCACGCTGTTGAGCCTAGCGATCTGCTCCTGGGTCAGCGCTTCGGGCACTACAAGGTAGCCTTGGAGGTCGAACAGATATCGTTCTTGATCGTTCACGGGTTGATTCCTACTGGCAAGCGAATTGCGGGTGATTGCTGTGGCGATTTTGCGGGCTTATTCGCAGAGCAAATTGTAGCCGCGCGCGAGCCGTTTCGGCATTACGGGGCGACACATCCCGCGTTAGGGACAGGCGGTTGGTTTTGCGGTTATGGTTGATAGTAGCGAATCCAAAACGGACACAGATGCACGCAATCTCACCGAAACAATGGAGCGAGGATAGATGACCCTGAAAGTTGTGGTTACCTGCGAGACCTTCGTCGATGTAAAAGGCATCATCGAATCGGCTGGCGATATCGAAGTCGAGATACTTAAGCCGTTCACGGAGCACGAACCGTACGTCGAGGCATTGAAAGACGCCGATGGCGCGCTTGTCGCTACCTGGCCACTCACAGGTCGGGATGTCATGGAAGCGTGTCCGAATCTGAAGGTCGTTAGCCGAATGGGTGTGGGAGTCGACTCGATTGATCTTGATGCCGCGACCGAGCTAGGCGTGTTGGCGTGCAACGTCCCCGGTGTCAACACCGTCGAGGTGGCCGATCACGCGATGGCGATGTTGCTCGCGATCCTACGGCGCATCCCCGAAACCGTACAGGCATCCCGCGACGGAAAGTGGTCCGATGACCCCGCGCTCATGCGGGAATTCCAAGAAACTGTCGACCGGGTGGGTGGCAAGACCGTTGGCATCCTCGGATTTGGAAACATCGGTCGCGCCTTCGCACAGCGTATCCGCGGCTTCGGTCCAAGGCGCATCATCGCGTTCGACCCTTACGGCTACCAGTCGCAGGCCGACCTGTACGGCGTCCAACTCGTCGAACTTGATGAGTTGCTATCTGAATCGGACATCATCTCGATCCACTCGCCGCACACGGCCGCAACTGACCACATCATTAACGCCGAGACGCTCGGACAGATGAAGCCGACCGCGATTCTGCTGAACTGCGCCCGAGGCAAGATCGTCGATCAAGTCGCTCTTCACGCCGCTTTGCGTGACGGTCAGATCGCGTTCGCCGGCATCGACGTCACGGAGGTCGAACCGGTGGCTTCCGAGGATCCGATCCTCACGCTGCCGAACATCTACGTAACGCCGCACCTTGCGGGTTACTCGCCAACTTTCCTAGAGGAATGCGGACAAAAACAGGCAGAAAACGTCAGCTTCGCGTTGACGGGTCGGGCTCCGCACGGCTTGACGAACCCGGATGTGATCAAGACGATCGCGGTCCAGCGAGCCGGCGATGGAGGTCGCTGGGCGAACGTGCCGGACTTCTCGACAAGTTTGCCGTTCTAGCATTCCTGCAGTTCGTTAGCCCGACACCACCAACATCACCACCCGGTTGGTGTTGGTGCCTTTCTGATTGTTGCTGACGCCCCAGACGTTTGACGTTTTGCTGAACTCTTGTTGGTTGACGAGCACGCCGATTATTTTCACCCGCAAGTCAGCGTCTCGGACGGCGGCAAGCACGACGTCTTCGAGTTTGATCGTCGCGTTCCTCACTTCACCGACTTCGTAACAGATGACACCGCCGGGTTTTACGACTCGGCAGAGTTCCAACAAAACGTCTCCTGTGAATCGTTGCCAGTCTTCCGTGCTCGAGGGGGTAGCAATCGGTTGGACATCGATGTCGATGCCGGCGAACCATGCACGAACATGGTTATCGGTCCGATAGTTGACAACGTCCAGAAACGGCGGCGAGGTTACGACGAGATCAACTGAGTTCGTAGGTATATGAGGTGAATTCTTGGCGTCGCCAATGTTGAGATCGGTCTTACCGCAACGTAACTGACCATGCCGCAACAATGATCGGCTTTTCCTGAGGATCAACGCTTTCACGTCGCGTTCCGGTGGCGATTGACCGCGCCGTTCGTTGATGCGTTGTTGGCTAATGATCGAAGCCGCTTGATTGGGCGGCAACGTGTAAACCGAAAAGAACCCAGGCGAGTGTCCAGTTAACCGACTCATCGCCACGAGTCGAATCCAGTCGTCGGTTGCGTCGAACGATTCGTTCAACTCCCGATCGGTTAGCCAAGCACGCAACGAGACGATCTGCCGCAACGTCGTCGGATGGAAGAATGCGGTATATCTCTCGTCGCGTTCAGTTGGTCTCGTTGAAGCCAAATCTACTTCGTCCAACCTTGATTCGACATCCTCGATGGTCGGAGTGTCCAATCGCGGCCTCGTCATCATGATTGACATCGGGTTAGCGTCGTTGCCGACAGGACTTCGACCCATCAGAGCAGCTTGTATCGGCGTCGTGCCGCGACCCATGAACGGGTCATATACGGTATCTGACCGGCTTGTCAGTCGGTCGATGAAGAACTCCGGCAATTGCGGTTTGAAGCAGGCCCGGTAGCTGATCTCATGAAGCGCGTGTCCTGCGCGTTGAGCGTGCGTCCAGAATTCATTTACGAAGTGACGTTGTGGCGAAGCGTCGCAATCTGAATAGACCTCGACGACTTCAGTCCGGGCACCGAAGTCGTCGAAATCAGCCAATGCATCAACGAAGTTATCGATGCGGCTTTTGTGTACGTTGTTGATCACTCGCGAGATTTTAAGCAATTCGCGAGTGATCAGTTGAGTAACAGCTAAGTTTCGCTTACCTGCTATAACCAGTCCTCGGCGGCGGCTCCACCTTGTCGACGAGCGCGTTCAAGACGTACTCGAAGTCCTGATATGCGGTCGATCCAGCGATCGGCGAACCTACCGAACGTAACCTGTTGGCGAGGTCTGACAGGTCTCGGTGTATCGAACCGGGATTGTCACCACCGTATTCGTGCAAGCCGCTGTAACGATCGGCAGCAAGGGCGACGATCGCACCGAAGTCGGTCGCGGCATCCCGCTGGGAAAGCTCAGTCTCGATCTCTCGGTGCTGGCGATTCGAATCGCCGGTCCGAGGAGTGACCCACCGAACTTCAACCTCGCCGAGAGGCTGGTCAGATTGACCAAGTGCGCTGCGGTCGAACAGCTCGAGCTCAAAGAAAACCGTTGTGGCCGCACCAGCGGGCAATTCGGCGAACTTCTTCTCCGCACGAGTGAACGACTCGTCTGATGTGACGCGGTTCTCGTATCCGATCATGCGCCAGCTGCGAACCAGATTTTCGTCCCAAACCACCTGCGCCCGCGTCTGGTCGGCGAACGGTACAGAGAGCGCGAGCCAGTTCTCTCGGCTGAACAACGATCGTCCCTCGTGCGGCTCGCTCAGGTAACGGTACCAACCGTTGCCATATTGAGCGAGCTGCTCAAGCAGCACATCGTTGTAGTTGTTAATTCCGACGCCGATCGTGATCAAACGAAGCGGGTTGTTAGGATCGTGATCTGCGGCGGATTCCAAGATCGCGAACGGGTTGGTGGCATCAACGTTCGCCACGCCGTCCGACATCAGGATGATGTAGTTCAACGAACCGGGTCGATTACGTCGCATCTCATCGGCCAACCGGACGCCGAGGTTCAATCCTGCTTGAACGTTGGTGCTGCCTTCAGGCGTAAGAGAATCGATCGATGAACTGATCGAACCATCGTTCGGAACGCGGTCCTTGACCGTCAATCGGCGCTTTATCTGATCATCGAAATGCACGATTGACATTCGGTCGTCGCTGCCCATACTTCCACGGATCGCGTTAGCGGCGACACGAGCGATCTCGACACGGTTGCCATCAGCCATCGAACCAGATCCGTCGAGCACCAGAGTAACGTTCAACGGCAAGTCGATGTGGAGTTCTGGCGCTTGGAACGCCACGCGCGCCAAATGTAGTCCGCCGTCCAGCGGGTGTTCAATGACATCAGTGGTGATGTTGAACGAGTCATCGTGCCTTGGCAGTTCGTAACCGTAGTTGAAGGCGTTGATCCACTCTTCCGCACGTACCGACGCAGGATCCACGTCGTATCCAGCGCGTGTCCAGTTGAGAGCGAGCTGGAACGACGTCCGATCCGTGTCGAGGCTGAACGTCGATGTATCGTCTTCTGAGGTCAGCGCAAAGTTGCTCCTTGTCGTGTTCTGGAACTGTGTCGCACCCGGCTGCGATTGCGCCTGGGGTTGGACCGACTTCACAACCGGAGGCGGCGCGCTCGCCGACTCGGCTGCTGCGACTGGCGCAGCCGTCGGGACGGGGGCCACTTGGACTTCCTTCTCCACCTCTTTAACGACCTCCACCTCAACTACAGCTTCTTTTTCGACGACCACTGTCTCGCCGGCCACTTCGACCTCTTTTTCGACGACTACCGTTTGATAGACGGTCTCGCCCTCCACTTCGACTTCTCTTTCCACCACGACGGTCTGAACCACAGGCCGGTCAACCTCGACGACTCTTTCGACTTCGATGACGTCGACCACGGTTTCGCCCGGTACCGGAACTTCCCTGTCGACTACGACGGTCTCAACAACCCGGCGCTCAACCTCGACGATTTTCTCGACTTCTACGGTGTGAACGACGGTTTCGGATCCGCCGCACGCCATAGTCGCTGTTAGCAATGCGCCGACCAATGCGAGTACAAAGGCGATCATCGATTTCGATTTGAAGTGTGATCTGGCTTCGATATTCTTGTGCATCTTTAAGTGTCCTCCGTGACTTCGTTTTCAGGTCACTGGAGAACAGACGCATACCCATCCAAATTTGTTCCCGCGATCCTCAAGATTCACGATTCAATGGTTTGTAGTTGCCTTCGGCAACAAGCAGAAGAGCCCGGAACCGCCGTGGATTCGGGCTCTTTCTCCAGCGCCAGAATCGACTATTCAGGGGTGGCAGATCTCTGTTCTTGAGAACCATCGCCCTGTTCGCTCTGATCCGTGGGTACGTAAACAACGCGCTGCCGTTTGCGATCCAAGCGATTGACGAACCAAACGATCCCGAGGATGACGCCACCAACGATCAACCAAATCGGTGAAGTGATCGCCAACCAGATGGCTGCTGTCCCGGCGAACGCGAATACTGACACCAGCGCGTTCACGGCGTTGGTTGCCGTGCCACCAGCGTCGAAATCGGCGTCCTCAACCGTCGGAGCGGGGTAGACCGAAACGTACGTCTCGTGGGTTTCTTTGACCTCGCCAGCGTCGCTATCACCTTGTATCTCGAACACGACGCGGTACGACTCGGGACGATGTCTATCAAACGCGTGTTCGACCTCAACACCGGTTTCGCCGCTCGCCACCGTTCCGCTGATGACCGGCGAACCATCACGGAAGTCCCACGTGTACTCGAGGTTTCGTAACGTGTCAGGATGGTTGAAAGATGCTGTGAAGGTTACCGGCTCGCCCTGTTCCGCGTCCCATTCCGAGGCGGATATGAACGCGTCGAGTCGAGGCAGTTCTGAGACGTTCGCCCATAGTTGATCCTCGCCTTCCGCCAACCCTCGATCGGAAGACGCCCTGACTCGGACGGTTACAACGTGAGGAGAGAACTCGTCGGACGAGTAGGTATGGCGAACCGGCACACTCAGGAGCCCGTCCTCGCCCTGTGTGCGCAAACCGGAATAGACTGTTTGGGGCTCGGAACCGTCGCCGAAATCCCATGTGATTTCGTAGTTGTCATAGTCCTCCGGCGGGAAGAAGCGTGCGGTGTATTTTCTTCCGACGCCGATTCCGACGTGGACGTCTTCGCCGACGTCGACTCTCATAGGGATCGGTGATCGATTGACGTTCACAGTGAGGCGGGAGAACGCCGCGGATTCGCTGATGAAGGCGAGGCGACCGTCGATTCGTTCGAGCTCTGCTTGCCAGTTTGTTATCTCGCGTTGGACTTCAAGGAGCTCTTGAACACTGTCATAGTTTTCGTTTCGGAGCAGTTCGGTGAGCGCGTCAACTGTTTCCTGGACAGTGGACCGCCGTGCGCCGAGGTCTATGTATTCCTCAGTGAAGTCGGTGCTGTCGGAGTTAACGGAGATAACTTTGGCGACTGCATCCGTGATCTGCTCGATGACGGCGTCCAGCGTTTCTGCAGGGATTCGGACAGTAATGTGGTAGAACCCGTGGTCGCTCGTGTTGCTGTTGACCACCCAACCACCGCGTCCAACGGCGAGGTCGCCGATATCGTCGATGGTTGCGATGGGGTCGTTGGATTCGACGCTCATGTCGGCGTTGCGGACGATGATGCGGTTTTGGGGTTGGAAAGAAATGTCGACGTTTTGCGCCAATTTCTCTTCTGACATCTCCATCGCCATAGCCGCAGCCGGTTGTACTAACTCGACCTCCTTCAGCACCTCTTTTTCAACAGCAACTTCGACGACCCTCTCGACGACGACAGTTTCGACAATGGTTCGCCCGCCGGATTCATCTCGGGCCATTAGTGCACCCGGTTCGCCCGGTGCACCGGATGCACCCGCGTATCCAAAGTCGATGGATTCGGTGTCTCCACCGCAGGCGAACACGAAGGCGATGGTGGTTGCCAAAGCGATGACGATTGCTATGCGTAGCAGGGACATAATCGTTCCTTTGATTAGTTGCTCACTATTATCTAGACGTTGGTTGACCGAGATTTGTTCCGTGATGCGGATTTATCCTTCTCATTAGCAACGGCGCAGGCGTTGCTCACAGTTAGTATGCGGAAGGCGAAACTGATGGCTGAAGGTAACGGCAAGAAGAAGATTCTTATCACCGGAGGAGCCGGATTGATCGGCGGAATCCTCATCGAACGGCTGGGAGATCGCTACGAACTCTCGTCGCTCGATCTCAAAAAAGCCGATGGCGTCCCTTCTCACGTCGCCTCGCTAGACGACCTCGATGCAATGCAACCGGCGTTCGCCGGGATTGACACCGTCGTTCATTTGGCGGCCGACCGTTCGTCTTACGCCGAATGGGAGTCCGTGCTGCCCAACAATCTCGTCGGCACTTACAACGTCTTCGAAGCATCTCGGCGCGAGGGCGTGAAACGTGTCATCTTCGCGTCGTCTAATCACGCGACGGGTGGCAACTATCTGGACGAACCGTGGAGCCACATTGCATCAGGCCAATTCGAAAAGTTACAAGTAGGGGGCTATCCACTCGTAGACGAGGACACCATGATCCGACCCGACGGGTTCTACGGCGTGTCAAAGGCATTCGGTGAGGCGATCGGAAGCTACTACAACGACTACCATGGCGTTTCGTCGATCCATCTCCGCATCGGATGGGTCATTTCCACGGACGACCCTACATTCGATCCGTTCGCCCTCTCACTGTGGCTAAGTCATCCTGACACCGCGCAGATAATCCGCCTCTGTATCGACGCACCCGACGATCTTCGCTACGGCATCTACTACGCAACATCGGACAACATGTGGAAAATCTTCGACATCAGCCGTGCAAAATCCGAACTCGGTTTTGCGCCGGAGGATGGGGCAGGCGGCGAATTCGTCAAAGGGCCGCCGCCGGTACGGGATCAATGAATCATGTTGGCTGAAAGCTTCGCATTAACCCAAATCCGATATCCGCGTCTCTAAACGTCGGAGGCTATCTTGGGTTGCCCGTAGTTCCTTGAGCAGCTCCTCGCGCGACGCGGGAGGTTGGAGTTCTCTGAGACGCTCTTCTTTGGCACGGTCTAGGTTGTTGATGACTACAGCGATAAACAGGTTGACGACGACGAAGGTGCCGACGATTACAAAGCTCACGAAGTAGATCCAAGCGAACGAGTTAATTTCCATCGCCCGGGCGTTCACTTCTACCCATCCTTCGAGAGTGATGATCTCGAAGAGTGTCAGAATCGCCAAACCGATGTGCCCCCAGTGTTCAGGGTCATCGTTTTGGAACAGCTGGATGCCGATGATGGCGTAGATATAGACGATGATGCTCATCAGCATCAGAATGTGACCAACACTCGGAATCGATCGCACGAGAGCCGCGACAATCAAGCGCAGGTCTTCGATGGTCGATATGAGGCGCAGGACGCGCAACAAGCGACCCAAGCGGGCTATCAACGCGAACGTTCCCGTTGCAGGTACCAACGAGAAGACGATCACCATGAAATCGAATATGTTCCAACCGTCTTTGAAGTAATTTTGAGGGCGCGGCCACTTCGCGAGCATCTTCAACAGCGCTTCGATGATGAAGATACCGAGAATCACCCTGCTGCCAAGAGTTAGCAATCCCTCGTAACTGTCGACGATTTCGGGTTCGGTTCGCAGCCCGAGTATGGCGGCGCTGATTAGTATCAGCGCGATGATGAAATACTCGAACAGCGCGTTACTTACTATTCGTTCGGCGATCTTTTGAGATCCGCCCATCGTTATCCAGTTCCTTAACTTTCAGTTCGGTAGTCGTTGCGGGTAGGATTACTCGCGAGCGTTGGCGGCCGTGCGCGTGAATCCACGTGGAATGATGTGGCCATGGCCGCGCATCTGGAACGTCCCATCGGCATTCAATCCGGGGAACGGCCAGCTCCCACGAGCACCCGGCGGCCAATCAACCGCGCCAGACCGTTGCGCCCATTCGGAATACAAGGTTGACAACTCTGAGACGCGGTCGGCATCGCCGTCCGCGAGGTTGTTCAACTCGGTTCGATCCCGTTCTAGGTTGTAGAGTTCCCAAGGCTTCCCATGTTCACGGACGAGTTTCCAGCCTCCCGCTCGTAAGGCTTGGTTGCCCTCGTGCTCCCACGCCAACGGTCGCTGTTTAGACCAGTTCTCGTTCCCTTCCAATACCTCGCGGAAACTCTCACCCTCGTGTGGTGTTATCTCATGACCACGGAACTCCGTTGGATACGTTCCTTCACCGAGGTCGATGCATAGGGCATTAAGGTCCATCAACTGGACCGGGGTGTGCGAGATGCCACCAGCGCAACCTTTCTCGGAGATTCCTGCGGGCCAATTGACGATCAACGGCGTTGCTATGCCGCCCTCGTGTGTCCAACGCTTGAATCGTTTGAACGGCGTATTGCTCACGTTCGCCCATTGAGTGTCGTAACTCATATAGGTGTCGTCGCCGCCAGGAATGATATCGGGCGAGTTGCCGACCTTCACCTCCCGACCGTCGCTGGTAAGCGGCACAACGCGCGATTCGTCCATGTTGTCTCGGTCTTCGCACAGGAATTCAGCGCAACCTCCGTTGTCAGATAGGAAGATGACCACCGTATCGCGTTCTACACCGTTCGATTTCAGTGCGTCGCAAATCTTGCCTATGCCTTGATCCATACGCTCGACTTGCGCCGAATACACCGCCATACGCATGTCTTCCCACTCTTTATGCGCGGCGTCCTCCCATGCCACGACTGTTGGATCGCGAGGTGCGATCTCCCACTTTTCGTCCAAAACGCCCAAAGCCTTCAAACGTTCGTGCCGAGCGACGCGCGTGGCATCCCACCCTTCGGAATACTTGCCGCGGTAGTTTTCGATGTTCTCCTCAAGCGCTTGCAGAGGCCAATGGGGCGACGTATAGGCGACGTGTAGGAAGAACGGTCGATCATCGTTCCGGACATCGTCAACCATTCTCACCGCGTGGTCCGTGATCATGTCGGTCAAATAATCGGTGCCCGAAGCTTCCACAGCCGCTTGATCTATGAAGAAACGAGAGTGATTGAAATAACCGTTCCCACCTTCAAACCAGAACATTTGGTCAAACCCGCGTTGAAATTGCGGATGCCCTTCGTCCTCGCGTTCCGGATCCGAGCCGCAATGCCACTTGCCCGAAATTCCTGTGCGGTATCCGGCGTCACGCAACACCTCGGCGATCGTGACGCAGCGGTTGTTGAGGTATCCCTGATAAGACGGCTCTCCCTCGATGTTGTTGCCCATGTGGCCGACGCCCGTCTGGTGCGGATTCAACCCTGTTAGCAGCGAGGCGCGCGAAGGACAGCAACGTGCGGTGTTGTACATCTGCGAGAAACGCATCCCCTCTTCCGCAAGACGATTGAGATTCGGAGTGTCAATCTCTCCGCCGAAACAGCCGAGGTCCGAATAGCCCATGTCATCGGCGAGTATCAGAATGATGTTCGGACGTTTCGGTGTGTTGTCTGCGGGCATGTTTGCTCCAGTAGGGTCGGTTGTTTACCCAGATGTTTTAGCACCAATCAGGATAATCGAAGCTTTACCGCACGGCGATACCGGCAACAACGCCGAGACGTCGGTTCCTCGGATGTCATGCGATGGTGAGTACCTCGGCCGGGTTGTCCACGGTAATCGCGCGAATCTCCTCCTCCGAAAATCCCTTGCGCCGCATCCTAGGTACGATGTTCGCGATGATGTGGCCGTAGCCGTGGCCGCCGTAACGCACGAGTCGGTGCTTCACGGCGATGTCCTGTCCAATAACGATCCTGTCGGAATAACCCGCGTCGGCGATGTGCCTAATGAAGTCCAGTCTCTGAGCGTCGCTTGGCATGTCGATATCGGCAAGTGGGTAGTAAGAACCCTCGTTTCCGAAGAGGTCCCACTCCAGGTAACATCCAGATTCGGCGATTCTTCGAAGAGCATCGACCTCGAAAACGGTGCGGTCAAGATGTCCGATGATCACACGGGAGATATCCGCGCCTCCATTCGCCAAAAGGTCGAGTATTTCAACGGGTGCGTCGTGATGCCTTCCGGGGTGTATCAGTATCGCTGCGCCGGATTCCCGCTGCGCGATTGCCGCCGCCAGAAGAGATTTGCGTTCATTTGTAGTCAGAGGCCAAGTGCAGCCCACCTCGCCGATTACGCCCGCTTTGATGTCGGTCCCGTCAACGCCATCCGTGATTTCGGAAGTAATCTGTATCGCCAAGTCCTCCACGCTTCTTTCATCCATCTCTTCGGGATGAACGGCGTCCACGTAGAAACCCGCGCCCATTACGATGTGCACTCCCGTCTCTCTGGATATTAGGACCAATGCATCCGGGTTTCTACCGATGCCAATGGTGGTAACCTCAACGATCGCGCCGCCACCGACCGCCTTGTAAGCGTTGATTTCGTCGATACTCGTTTCGAGATCCATCAACTGCAGATTGGCTCTGTTGCTGTAGTAATTGCGTCGTATCCAACCCAGGTTTTCAAGCGAGATCGGAGCGTTCGCCGATTCCTCAGAATGGTTGTCTTCGGCTGGTCGAAACATGAACGAAAAGTCGATATAGATATGCTCGTGAGTCGTTGTCGGACCGAGTTCCGATGGCTGGATCGGACCCAGCACGGTTTGGATGAGACCTTGGTTCTGCTTCGGTAGCATTTCGACGAACCTCTTAGTGCGGTGAACCGCCAGCGTAGCATGATGGGTGTATCGGCGCAAAAACGCGCTTGCAGGCCCCCGAAATCGACTTTGCACCGCGCCCGGAACGGCGACATCGGCGGTCGTCAAACAGATCTACCAGAGGTATGGACCATGAAATTTGCTGCTTTCACGACGGTCGCTGGGTCCGCGGGAGAAGCCACTGATGCCATCGGCCACTTGGAAAACCTCAGAGCGCAGACAATCATGGCCGAGGAGTGCGGATTCGAAGCGATATGGCTCGGCGAACACCACTTCGGTCCTTACGGTGTTGGCGATATTCCCAATCCGATTCTGCTCGGTGCGGATCTCGCAGCCCGCACATCCAAGATCCGCATCGGACAGATGGCAAACATCGCTCCTTGGTGGCATCCAATACGGCTCGCCGAGGATGTTGCGATCCTAGACAACATGACTGAGGGGCGCGTTGATGTCGGATTCGGGCGGGGAATCTGGCCATACGAAGGTCCGCAGTTCCACGTCAACGCAGACCCGCGCAAGGATCAGGAAAACCGAGAGCTGTTCCGGGAGACGATTGAGATCGTGCGGGAGATTTGGTCCAACGAGTATTTTTCATACCGTGGGACCAACTACAGCTTTCCTGCTGAAAACACGGTTTTCTCTCACCCTCGCTATCCGTCAGATCCGGCCTGGCAGGAAGGTGACAAAGTTACCAAGCTCCGCGTGACACCGAGGCCATATCAGAAACCGCATCCACCTTTATGGATGACCGTCTCCACCGACCGTTCCGTGACCACCGCGGCTGAGCTTGGTCTGAAGGCGTGTTACTGGCAACCTCCGCCTCTCAGAATCAGGCATCGAATGGAACTCTACGCCGAGGTTAGATCCGAACGCGAAGGAAGGCTGTTCGAAGTAGGCGAGGATCAAGCGGTCATGCGCTCCACGTATGTTGCCTCTTCTATGGAACAAGCTCGTCGGGAGGCTGAAGAAGGCATCATGTCTGCGTTCATCTTTAATGACCCATTCCGCGGAAGGCAGGTCTTCACCGATCCGGGCGAGGAATTGGACCCGGATGTAAAGCTGGACTGGGACTTCTTGGAGCCGCGAACACTGCTCGTCGGCTCCCCGGATAACGTGGCGGAACGAATTCAGGAGCTGCAAGAGATATGCAACCTGAACTATCTGCTTGTCGAGTTCACGCACATGGGTATGCCCTTAGGTAAGACGCTCGACAATCTTGAGACCTTCGCCGCAAAGGTGATGCCCCGATTCGTTGGCGACGACTGAACAGGGACACAGCAGAGACTATCGGCTTCTGTTTCACAAGCATGTTGCGGTGTGGTATCAATATCTGAACACCAGCCGCTAAACGCCCGCACAGGGAGGCAACAACGATGATGAGGATCGGCACACGCGTCAGCCCGGATTGGCTAGATAGTCCAGAAGATCTGCGGTTCTTGACCCAGATCGGAGTCGACGCTGTAGACATCACCATGGATATGGTTCCGGGATACAACGAAACGGGCGGTGCTGCGAGTCGCGACGGAATGGCGATGGTCGTAGACAAGCTGGGCGAGGCTGGACAGGTGATCGAGCGTGCGAACTTGCTGTCAAGCCAGTTCCATGATGTCTACCTTGGTGGGCCGAATGCCGAGCAGGAGACGCGCAATGCGTGCATAAACGCGGAGTTGTGCGCGGAGTTTGACATCCCTGTTTTGGGTGTCCAGCCATACACGAACAGCCTTGTCAAACGTGACCTACCGCCATTGATCGAATACGTCGAGGGACGCGGCGGATACAAACACGCCAAGTTCGACCTGCGAGAAGCTTTGGCAGCACCCCGTGCGGCGGACGCGTCCGACGAAGAAGTCCTTTGGCAACGACACATCAAGCACTACACCGCGATCTGCGAGGTGGCAGAACCCGCTGGCGTAAAAGTCGCCACGCACGGAAACGATCCACCCGTTCCGATGCTGCACGGCTACCCACAGATCTTCAACAGTTTCGAGTCGTTCGACCGCATGTTCAGCGAAGTGCCTTCACCTGCCAACGGTATGACATTCTGTGTCGGCACACGATATGAATCTGGTCAAAACGTCTTCGAAGGCATCAAGCGTTTTGGAGAGCAGAACCGGCTCTTCCACGTCCACTTCCGAAACGTCGTCGGCACCATCCCCGAAAACCAGGGCTACATGGAAGTCATACCCGACTCGGGTGACCTGAACATGTACGAAGTTGCCAAAGCGTTATACGACGTGGGCTACGACGGTTGCATCGACTACGACCACATCATGCGCCTATCTACCGACGGGCCCGAAGGACGCGAGTACATCGCCTACTGCGTCGGACACATGCGAGGGATTATCCAGTCGCTAGAGGCAGTCCACAAATCGGACTGAGTCTAACCTAGTCGAAAAACGGCGGGAACCACTCGCGCTTCAGGTTTAGTCCGAAACCCGGCTCATCGCTTGGTTTCAGTTTGCCTTCGAACGGAGCGACGGTTCCGGGCAACCGATCCTTCTCGTGCAACGGTACGCCTGGTTCCGTCATAACCGGACCGCTGCACTCGATCATCGGCACCGCGGCCAAGCCGTAACACGCGTGTTGACCGTAGGCGGTACCGCCGCTGCCGTGGGGGATCACGGACAAACCTGCCGATTCGGCAATGTGGCAGATCTTGATCAACGGCGTCAAACCGCCGCACCAGATTATGTCAGGCTGAAATATGTCAACCAGACCTTCTTTCGCGGCGTGGAAGAACGGGTAGATGCCGTACCAGTGTTCGCCGGTCGCCAGCGTCTGCCAAGGGACGCGTTGACGAAAATGTTCATACTCGTCGAGGGTGTCGGGCAAAAATGCGTCTTCGAGCCACTTAAGGTTGTATGGCCGCAACCGCTCTGCGGTCCTGACCGCCGTTTCGACGTCCAACCCCATCCAGAAATCGAGCATCAACTCCGCATCTGGTCCTACTAACTCGCGTGCCTCGGCAATCTCGTCTTCCAGTCGGTTGACGCCTTCGATGCCGTCAGGAGGTCCGTAGGGACTGAATCGCTTGAAGTTCTGGAAACCGAGTTCTTTCTGCCACCATGTGTCGTTGCCGGTGGAGTAGAGCGGTTTGAGGCTTTCGGTGCTACCTCCGAGTAGGCTGTAGACGGGCTTTTCAAGCACCTTGCCCTTCGCGTCCCAAAGGGCGAGGTCAACCGCGGCAATCGCATAGGCGACAAGGGCGTTAGTTCCAAATCCGGAAGTAGATCGGATCATGAGGTCGTAGAGAGATTCGGTCGACATCACGTCGCGTCCCTCTAAAACTGGCGCGAGATAGTCATCTATCAGCGAAGCGGTGGTGCGACCATGGTCGGTAAATCCGAAGCCCCACGTGCCGTCTTCTAGCGTTACGACGCAACCTGTGTCGCGATCTCCTCCGGGCGTTGTCCGGGCAAACGAAAAGTTTGGATCCTTCGTGTAACGTCGGAGCGGCGTCGCTTGCGCGTTGAGATCGCTACGTGACGGCCCCGGACGCGGCACCGTCATCGGCTTCAACCGCGGGTAATTGACTTTCGTTGCTTCTACGGAGACTATCTTCATGCTCTCACCTCGTCGCAAACATCCTAACAACCACCGCGGCGTGTCGTCGTGGGCTGGAGTGACATAGTCCTAAACCGTGCTCGAAGGACAATCATCCGAAAGCGCACACTCTCCACAAAGTGGTCTCCGCGCTTTACATATCTGACGCCCGTGCGTGATCAGCTGCATGTGAAGTTGAAACCGCAGTTCCGGGCGGACTTTAGACTCCATGATTCCGTGGGCCGCGTCGGCGGTTGTCTTCTCATCAATCAAACCCAAACGCTTGGACACGCGATGAATGTGCGTATCCACAGGAAACGCAGGCATACCCAGCGCGAACGACATCACCACCGCCGCAGTTTTCGGACCGACTCCGGGCAATTCAATCAGCCACTCTCGGGCATCGTCCAAGGAATACTCTCTGAGAAAATCAATCTCCAACGCGCCGCGACGATCTAGGATGTCGGCGAGGATGTCTTTGATCCTCTTCGACTTTTGGTTCGACATGCCACCGTGGAATATCGCATCGGCGATCGATTGTTGATCAGCGGCCATCACCTCTTCCCATGTCGGGATCGCTTCCCGCAACCGATCAAATGCTCGTTCGGCATTGAGGTCGGAGGTATGTTGCGTTAGGACGGTGAAGATGAGTTCGTCGAGAGCGTTATATCGCGGCGTCTGCTCGAATTCTCCGTAGATCGCAACCAGTCTGTCGATGATCGTCTCGGGCGACATGCCGCTATTTTGCATCGGTTCGCGCCATCGCAACCCTCGTTTAACGGGTTCCGATCGCGTCTATGAGAGGCGATGGTCGGGCGATCCGGCTACATCGCTTGGACGCGCAGGGCAATGGATGCGAGACAGTCGCGGCTTATAGACGGAGGGGCGACTTCGAGTTGCTGCAGGGCTTTTTCGACGTATTCGGAAGCAGTAGCCTCCGCGCGTTCCACGCCACCGTGTTGACGGATGTTGTCCAATAGATCTCCCAACGCGGCGTTGCGTTCAGTTTCAGAAAGGCCGAAGAAGCTTTCGATCGCGGAACCGCACGCCGGGTTTTCAGCCGCATAGATCGCCGGCAGCGTCAGTTTTCCGCTCAATATGTCTTGGTTAGCGGGTTTACCGAGTTCGTCTGTCGTCGATTCGTAGTCTAGGACATCGTCCTTCACCTGGTACGCCATCCCCAAGTAATAGCCAAATTCGCGAAGCGCCTCAACAGATTTTTCGTTCGCGCCACCCAGGACCGCGCCGCTTTCAGCAGAAGTGGAGAACAACGAAGCAGTTTTGTCGTAGATCCTAGCCAAATATTCGTCTACGGTTACAGGCCAGTTCCAGTTGCTGACCATCTCGTGCAGCTCTCCGCGAGCGAGTTCCGCAATCGTTTCAGCGAAGCGACTGATCAGGCGCACCGATCCCGTTGCGCAAACAAATTTAGCTGACGTAGCGAAGACGTAGTCGCCCAAAAGCACTGCGAAATTGTTCCCCCATAAAAATCCCGCGGTCGCTTTGCCACGCCGAACGTCCGCATCGTCAACCGTGTCGTCGTGGATAAGCGCGGCGATGTGCAGCAACTCCACGGCCACGGCCATGCTGATTACCTTGTCGTCTGGAGTCGCGCCCCACAGCTTCGAGGAAAGCAACGTCATCGCGGGCCGCATCTTCTTTCCGGGCGTCTCCATCACGTGCGCCAACCGCTCGTCCAGAGTGTCGAGCGCGTCGATGCCAGCAGGACATCGTTCGATTTCCTCGATGCTCAGTTGAGTGATTACCTCTACGACTCGATCCAAGTCGTCTGAGATCGGTGCGAAAATATCCTGGCCAGGGGTGGTTCGAGCTGTGGTCATTTCGTCCTAGTCATCCCAATCGAGCGGTTGATGCCGCTGGATGTATTTTTCCTGTCACTAGTTGCGAGTTTGCTGGGCCGCGAGACGTGCTTTCTCTTCCTCGACAATACTTGGGTCCAATTTCCTGAATAGCGGAGACGGCTTCGGCAGAGCTGCGCCCGGTTCTACGACTCTTCGCTGCCATCCATCAGTCGCTGGCGCCCCGTCAAACCCTAGCAGATCGTGCATCTTGTCGCACGAAAATGGTATGAACGGATAAAACACCGTGCGCAGCGTCGAGATAACGTTCAATGCCGTCCAAAGGGTTTTTGCAGCCTTTTCTGGATCCGATTTAACCGTACGCCACGGTTCCTCAGCGTCCAAGTAACGGTTACCGACGCGCGCCAGCTCCATCGCTTGGTATAGCGCACGTCTGAAGTGACGGGTCTCGATCGATCCCGCCACGTCATCCAGGGTCTGCGAACAAGATTCCAATACCGACCGGTCTTGCTCTTCTAAGTCACCCGGCACAGGCGCCTTGCCGTCGAAATTACGGGTCGTTATCGTCAGCGTGCGATGCACGAAATTACCCAACGTCGCAACTAAAACATTGTTGTTGGCGGCGAAGTACCCCTCCCACGTGAAATCGGAGTCGGAGGTCTCGGGCATGATCGACGCCAAGTAGTAACGCAGGGGGTCGACGTCGTATCGCTCGAGGTAATCAGGCAGCCAAACCGCCCAGTTACGGCTGCTGGAGAATCCTTGACCGTCCAGATTCAAGTACTCGTTCGCGACAACATCTGTCGGCAGGTTCAAACCGCCGTATCCCATCAACATCGCCGGCCAAAGAACGGTGTGGAACGGAATGTTGTCTTTGCCTTGGAAATAGTACGATTCGGCGTCCGAGTTGTGCCAGAAAACCTCCCATTCATCGTCGTCGCCCAATTCGCTCGCCCACGCTTTGGTCGCCGAAAAGTAACCGATGACCGCCTCGAACCAAACGTAGATCCGCTTAGAGTTATAGCCTTCGAAGCGATCGCTAGGTACCGGCACGCCCCACTCGATGTCCCTTGTCATCGCCCGGTCGTGAAGTCCTTCGTTGAGGAACCCAAGAGTCTGGTTGCGAACATTGGGTCGCCAGTCGTTTTTCGTCTGCACCCACTCCTCGAGCCGCTCTTGAAACGCGCTCAGCTTGATCATCAAATGCGTCGTCTCTTTGAAGACGGGCGTAGAACCGTCGCGGATGCTGCGGATGTCGATCAAATCCGTAGGATCGAGCGTTCGCCCGCAATCATCGCACTGGTCGCCGCGGGCACCATCGAAACCGCACACTGGACAGGTCCCTTCAACGAAACGATCTGATAAAAACCGCTGCTCAGCTTCTGAATACGGCATGAGCTGTGTGTCTTCGTAGATGTAGCCATGCTTATCCAGAGTCAGCAAGACGTCTTGCGCGACGTCCTCGTGGTTCTTCGTGTGGGTGTGCGTATAGAGGTCGTATGAGAACCCCATCTGCTCCATACAACCGGACCAAATCTCGTGATACCTGAACGCGATGTCTTCGGGGGTTACGCCCTCATCCACCGCTCGCAACGCCGTCGGGGTCCCATGCATGTCGCTACCTGAAACCATGGCGACTTTGTTGCCGACCATACGGTGATAGCGCGCGAAGATGTCAGCAGGAACATTCATCCCAGCGATGTGTCCGAGATGAGGTTCGCTGTTGACGTAAGGCCAGGCGACGCAGACGAGGATGTTTCTTGACAAACTGTGAGACTCGATTAGGGCCGCGGACGCATGTCACGCAATCGTCGGATCAGGAAAAGCGGCGCGGCATCTCAAATCGATTCTACTTGGGTAGGTCACGCCAATTGCCCTGCGATGCATCACGCTTCTCGGTGCAGCGCTTGATAAACCTGCCCTCTGGGCAAACCAGTTTTCTTCGCAACAGCTTCAACCAGATCGCGCCGCGATTCGTGGCGGTCCCTCAAGGAAACGGCTGTAGCTCTGATAACTTCCAAAGCCTCATCTTCGGATTTTGAAAAAACCGCAACTTCGTCTCTTTTGAGCGGTGCAACTACGATTGCGAACTCCCCTCTCGGCGAGTCGAAATGTTCGAGCGCTTCGGCTGCTGTCCCTCGCCATATCTCTTCGTGAAGCTTGGTCATCTCTCGACAAATCACAAGATCGCGTTCGCGCATTACGGCGGCGATGTCGTTGAGTGCGTCGCGCAGACGATGCGGTGTCTCGAAAAATACTGAAGCGGCCGGTTCTTGCGCGACTTCCTCGATCAGTCGACGACGCTTCCCACCAGATGCCGGGAGGAAGCCGTGTGATACGAACTGATCGACGTATAAACCACTCACCGACAGTGCGGCCATGATCGAAGAAGCGCCGGGCAACGGAACGACATCATGGCCCAGTTCGACCGCCGCCGCTACAATGGCCTGCCCGGGATCATTGACGCCCGGAGTGCCAGCGTCGGAGACCAACGCAATGTCCCCGTCGTCCAAATGTCTAACAATCCTGTGAACGTCGGATTTTGTAGATCGACGATGAAAACTGACCAGTTTCGGATTGGCGTCAATATGGGTTAAGACCTTCCGCGTAACGCGGGTGTCTTCGGCAACGACGACGGACACTTCTGCGAGCACGCGGGCCGCTCGCATCGTCATATCGTCGAGGTTGCCGATGGGCGTGGCGACAATGTACAGCGTCGACATGATCAGTGGAAACTAGTATGCGTCATGCTACGTGAGCCATATAACCATATGAAAACCACATTCAATATCGACGATGCCTTGATGCAGCAACTGCGCATCGAAGCGGCGCGGCGCAACACGACGATGACATCGATTGTCGAAGCTGGAATCAGGCACATGATTGCCAACGGTGATGCCAAACCCCCGACTCCAAGTAACAACCGTCCGTTGCCGACGTGGAAAGGTGGACGAGAGTTAGTGGATATCACCAATCGGGACGAGTTGTACCGGGTATTCGATCAAGAGAAGCCGCCTTGGTCATAGACACGAACGTACTCGTGTACGCCGCAAAAGGCGACTCCGAGTTCCACACTACTTGCAATGAATTCCTCGATCGTCTGATCGACGATCCGTCCCCTAACTACTTGACATGGGGCGTCAGTTACGAATTCGTTCGTGTTGTAACTGACCCGCGGGTGTACGAGGTCCCCTGGGACCCTGTAAACGCGTTAAGCTTCATCGACAACCTTCTCGATACGGGTAACTTTTTCTTGTTGACGGAGACAGATCGGCATCTCGAAGTCTTCTCCCGAACCCTGGAGCAATCGCCCGGAATCAAAGGCAGCATCTTGCACCACGTCCACACCGCGGTCCTTATGCGCGAACATGGCATCCGCGAAATCTGCACCCTCGATGCCGACTTCTACCGATTTCCGTTCTTGACGGTGATCGATCCGCTGCGGACTTAAATCCAAACGTTTTGCTAATCGAAATCCCGCGACCGTAGTCAGTGGTCATGGGCAGGACGCAGCGGCCCCGAAATGTGTCCATATCCCCGCCCCGATTGTCGCCGCATCGTTGGGTGCCAAACGACGGAATTCACCATCGATCGGATCCCAAAAGAAATAACTACCAAATTCGCCAAACAGATATTCACCGACGGTGACGAGGTCGCCGTCCAAGTTCCGCAACGGCTCACCGAAGTCGTCTTGGGTTTGGTCACCTTTTTTGTCGGTGACACCAACAAAATACCAACCCGGATTTAAACCACACGACGGTCTTCTCCAGTTCGCGTAGACGTTCGCCGTTTGGGTCAGTGCGATCGGTTGTTCGACGAATTGCGATGATTTGACCCAATAGCCCCGATCAGCAACTACGTCGGATACACCGGATCCGACTACCGGTTCCCACGAATCACCCTTCCGCGATGACATTGCCCAAGGATTTGGAAGTGAATATACGTCCCACGATGCAACCGCTTCAATCGCTGGATCGGTTAAGACACTCTCGATAGGAGAATCTATCGGATCGGCAGGCACAGACACCGCGTTCCATCCGGCGACCAATGGCAGCACGAAATCGCCGCGCCGGGTGGTCTCGAAATGGAACTCGAATTCAGTTTCATTGCCTGCCGAGTCGTTGGCCTCGACTTGGACGGTGTGTTGCCCTTGATTCATGCTCAGCGGCCAATAGACGAATTCGTTGGTCCTGACTACTTCGAACTCATCGACTATCTCCTCGCCGTCGAACACGACGGATGCCAGATTGACCGAAGTAGCTTCTGGGAATTCGAGCAGCACGAACGGACGGCGTTCGCGTATGACTGACGCGTCTGGCGGATGGACTTTTACCTGCTCCAACAGCGCTTCGGAGCCGAATCGAGTATCGAATCCGAAACCGCCCTTCGCCGTCGCCCAATTCGAAACCGTTTCACCGTAACGGTCGTACCGCGATCGATCGCGACCGTACGCGACAACCGCAAGTTCACCGTCCATCAGGCTCGTGGTCAATCCGGTCGGGTTGTGCCACTTCAATTCCCAAACTTGACCAGGACGCGAATGCGCGACGTCCTCGGTCAATTCGAACACGTCCTCCATCCCATCATCATCCGCATCGTAACCGCACGTATATGCCGTCCCAGGTGGTTCCTGCGGCCGCACTGAAAACGGCCCGTTACGATTCGCGATGAAATCGTCGATATCACTTTCGATTGCGCGCGCACCATCGCGCTCAATCCAACTAAGGTCCTCACAAACTACGAAAACCTGCGGCGCACCCTGCAGCGGTTCATCAGATGTGATTCGGATGTCGATGGAGGCATTCGTCAAACGATCAGGTCCCTCATCACCTGACCCCCTGCCCGACCCTCCGCTGAGATTGATGGCCATGCGCGGTGCGATGCCGTCTTTCACTTGCGCGAAGCCGAATTTGCGCTGGTTCGTCGAATTCCCCGCCAGATCCTCCACCTCCTCGCCCGCCGAAATCCCCAATATGGGCGTCGCATCCGATGCCAACTCGTCTGCAAGTCTCAAGAAGACGAATGGTCCTTCCACGCGAGTTTCGACCACCTCAGCGAACGTTCCGTCGTTGAGCGAGACCCTAAAAGTGTTGACCGACACGGTGTCGGTTTTGATCGCGCCATCGAAAACGAGCATGACGCCGTACCGATCCGGTATCGGCAGCCCGTCAGCATCGACGCCGAAGTATCCCGTCACGGAGCTGTGACGATAGTCTTGGGCGGTCAACATTTGCGAGACCAATCCTGACCCAAGGACAAACGCGACGAAGACCACGCCCAAAAACGCTGTCGCAAATGAAGATTTCAGGAATCGGCTCGTCATCTCCCGTGAACCCCCAGGAAATGATCTACGTTTCGAACTCTACGCGCGTTTCGCCAGCAGCGCGTCAATCGCCGATTCGTGTTGCTCGTCGGCGTGGTACGAAGACCTCACGAGGGGACCCGACGCAACGTGCTTGAAACCCATATCCATGCCTATGCGGGCAAACTCACCAAACTCGCTAGGATGGTAGAAGCGGATCAGCGGGTGATGTCGATCCGAAGGGCGGAGGTACTGTCCGATGGTCAGTAGGTCGCAATCAACGTCACGCAGATCCCGCATCGTTTGGTAGACCTCGTCCTTGGTCTCTCCCAAGCCGACCATCATTCCTGACTTGGACGGCATGTTAGGGTCGATCTCTTTGACTCTCCGGATCAACTCCAGCGACAAATCATAGTCTCCCTTAGGCCGCACCTTGCTGAATATCCGGCGTGGAGCTTCGATGTTGTGGTTCAAAACTTCGGGGCCGGCATGCACGACTCTCAAGAGCGCCGAGTGGTCTCCGCCAAAATCCGGTATCAAAACCTCGACCTTGCAACTGGGTGACAGTCGGTGAATCTGAGTGATGGTCATCGCGAAGATGGACGAACCGAAGTCCGGCAGATCGTCGCGGTCGACTGACGTGACCACGGTGTACTTCA
The DNA here is from genome assembly GCA_965207515.1 of Dehalococcoidia bacterium. Taxonomy (GTDB): domain Bacteria; phylum Chloroflexota; class Dehalococcoidia; order Lucifugimonadales; family Lucifugimonadaceae; genus Bin127. Next base: position 1,719,911 of record OZ242286.1, read on the forward strand.
GATCCATCGCGTTGACTGTTTGGGCCAATCGGAAAGGTTCAGCCCAATCGACGTTGATTTCGCCCGGCCAGCCAGTTTTGACGTTGCAGTAAGAACACGCCCGCGTGCACGTGTCTCCGAGGATCATGAACGTCGCCGTGCGCCGCTCCCAACAGTCTCCGATATTAGGGCACGCCGCTTCCTCACAAACCGTGTGCAGAGCCGAACCTCGGAAACGTTTCTTGAGATCGGTGTAGTTCTCGCCGCCGGGCGCGCGGACCTTAAACCATTCGGGCAATCTCCGGCGGACACGGGTCTTGGAGCCATCCAGCGAACCGATCGTCGTCACCGGTTTTTCTGCGGTTTGAGTCAATTGAACGGATAAAAATGCAGTGTTAGAAACCAGGCGAAAACGTCGGCTTCAGCTAAGTTTCAGGGTATCAAACCGTCCAGTTGTATATTGAGATTCAGGCGCAGATCGCAAGGTGGTTTGGGCGCGCAGACAGTGGTGGAGAGGCGTACATTCGACTCCCCGATGGCGAAGCGAAAGCACAGAAAACGTTACCGCGGTCCAGATCTCACATCAAATCTGGGCTTGGAGATCGGAGATGAGCTAACCTTCGACGCTGGCGAGTTCGACGAACGTGGCTTGTCCAGCGCCGAACTAGGTGGCGCTCCCGTAACGATCGCCGGTGCAATCCCTGGCGAAAGGGTCTCCGCACGCGTCGTGAAAGTCTACCGAGATCGCGTCGCAATGTTAGTAGAAAGCGTCTCCAAACCGTCCGAGCGCCGCGTCGATCCCGATTGCCAGTACTTCGGCAAGTGCTCCGGCTGTCAATGGCAGCACATCGACTACTCCGAACAGCTCGAGATTAAACGCGCTGCGGTGATCCATGCGCTCAGTTCATATGATCATCTGGGCGACGTCCGAGTGCTAGAAACGCTGCCTTCTCCGAAACAATTCGGATACCGTAACCACGCCCGATTCACCGTCGGACGCGGCGGTGAGAGTGGCGTCGCCGGTTACGTGAACGCCGATAGCCGTCGCTTCGTCCGGATCGATACCTGCATGATCATGGACGAGCAGATCAACGAGACACTCGCTCTAGTACAAGGCCGCTTGGATCGAATGACACAGTTCTCGATCCGCGTTGGCACGAACACCGGTGACCAGATTATCCAACCGTTATTGCCGGCTACGATCCAGGACGTTCCTTCGGGTCGGCAAAAATACGTCGACAGAGTCAGAGACGCGACGTTCCAAGTTGCCGCTTCATCGTTTTTCCAAGTGAACACGGAACAACTGTCTCAGGTGGTCGATGAGGTGGCTAAAATGCTCGAACTCGGCACCAACGACATCCTAGTGGACCTTTACTGCGGAGTCGGCACATTCGCACGCCTGCTAGCTCCGTTCGTCGGCGAGGTGATCGGGATCGAAGAATCGGCGTCGGCGGTCGCGGACGCGCGTGTTAACTGCGCCGACGTCGACAACGTTACGTTCATCGAAACTAAAGCGGAACTTGCCGCCGCCGAACTCGTCGATTCAGGCCAGCACGTAGACGTTGCGATCATCGACCCTCCTCGCATCGGCTGTGCCCCCGAAGCGCTCAACGCTTTACGCAAACTCGCACCGCGCAAGATAATGATGGTCTCTTGCAATCCCGCCACCATGGCACGCGACCTAGACGTTCTCTGCCACGGCGGATTTAAACTGTTATCAGTTCGCCCGGTCGACATGTTTCCGCAGACTAGGCATGTCGAGTCCCTAGCTCTGTTGGAGAGCTAATCGGCGCGACGTCCGCCGTAAACACGTCCGCTGAAATGTCGTCCTTCGAAACAATTCCCGACCACGATTCTCCCGTCGCCAACCTCAACAGCGACCTTCGTTTCATCTTGGCATCAGGATCGCGACGAAGGCGAGACATCATGGCCCTCGCAGGCATGGTGTTCGTGGTTCAATCCGGTGCCGGATGCCCGGTCGAGATCGGCAGCGACATCGAACCTGACGTGGTCAAATTGACACAACAAAACGCCAATGCCAAACTCGACGCTGCATTGTTCGCTTTCCACGATCGAATTCCGTGGAACACGGTCGTAATTGCTGCCGACACCGTCGTTTCATTGGATGGACGAGCTTTAGGCAAACCCGAAAGCCGCAAGACGGCATCCAGCATGTTGCGCGACCTGCGCGGTCGAAGACACGAAGTGTTCACTACCGTTTCTTTAACGTACGCTCCTTTCCGACAACAGCGGAAAGTCTTTTCGCACACGGTCGCGTCCGAAGTATTCATGCGTCGGTATGGCGATAAGGAAATCGACGACTACGTCGCTACTGGTATCCCGTACGACCGCGCTGGCGCCTATGGAGTCCAAGACGGCGAATTCGACCCGGCAAAATCCGTCATCGGATGCTATCTCAACGTGATTGGCCTGCCGTTATGCGCCGTGCGAGCTATGTTGCCCTCCGACGCCTGCGGTTTTGTCCACGCCCACATCTACGCCACGTGTGCGGCGCACGAGGAGCGGGGTGCCGCGTGAATTTTCTAGGCATCGGAGGGCTCGAGCTCGTAGTCGTGTTTCTCGTCGCATTGCTCGTCGTTGGACCTGTCCGTCTGGTTCAAGGCGCTAAAACGGCCCGCAAATACATGACGGAACTGCGGCGTCAGCGCGAAGAACTCACCCAAATGGTCGAAGAAGCGGTCGACATGGAAGACATCCGCGAACGCCTTGATCAAGACGGTCTGCTCGACGAGGTCAGAGACCTTTCGTCGGAGTTAAATGATTTTCGCGAAGATGCCCGGAGCCTGACCACCGACGCGGCAGATTTCAAATCGCTGGCACAATCCGTCGTCCGGCCCAGTGGTTATTCCAAAGCCGACGACAAAGCTCCTTCCGGTGTCGAACTTGAAACGAGCGGTTCGGCCGCCGAGCCGGAGTCCGTCGATGACGACTCGAGAACGTCCTCATGAACGACCGACCAGCACAATTGATGTCGCACTTCGCCGAACTGAAAAAGCGGCTCTATATCTCTGTAGCAGCCATCCTGATCGCCACAATCGTCGCCTTCGCGTTCTATCGCCCTATTCAAGACTTTGTGCAACGCCCCGCGATTGATGCTTTAGAACGCGTGCGACCAGACGATCCCGCCAGATTGGTCCAACTCGACATCACCGAAGGTTGGACAGTTACCGCCAAGGTATCTGTTCTTGTCGGCTTTGCAACCGCGTTTCCGATTGTGCTCTACCAGGCGATCATGTTCGTGCGCCCCGGGTTGAAGGGCAATGAACGGCGAACGCTGTACCTGCTTTTGCCGGGAGGTACGTTACTGTTCATCGCCGGCGCGGCGTTCGCCTATTACCTCGTGATCCCTCCCGCCATACATTTCTTGTTGCAGTTTGGGGGTGAGATCGCTCTGGTTACGCCACGACTGTCGTCTTACGTGTCCTTGGTATCGACGCTCGTAATCTGGATGGGGTTGATATTTGAACTTCCGATCGTGATGTTTCTACTCGCCAAACTCGGTGTATTGAAACCTCAAACTCTGTCGAGGCAAAGACGCTGGGTGATACTGTTCGCCTTCGTGCTCGCCGCGATCGTCACTCCCACCGTCGATCCGGTGACTCAAACACTGGTGGCGGCGCCTGTCGTGGTCCTATTTGAGCTCGGATTGCTATTGACCAGACTCGCCACGCGCACGTCGGCAACAAATTCCGCCGCAGAACGTGGCGTCACGGACGCCCAGAGCTAAGCCGACTTTTCGTCGTCTTTAGCTTCAGATTTTTCAGAGTCGGCAGTTTCCGAATCGTTCTTGTTGCCGATCGTCCCGCGGAACTCCTTGATCGCCGTCCCTATCCCACGCCCGACTTCGGGCAACCTTCCAGCTCCGAAGACGATCAGGACCACCACAACAATCAGGAATATCTCTAACGGGCCGATGCCTCTACCAAACATGTCGTGCTGGACCTTGCGCCGATACGGCTTCAGAAGTGCTGGTTGCGATCGATGCCGGAGCATCAACCCAGATTCTAAACGACGCTCAGATGGCGGGTAGTTCAACGATTATCCAAGTGAACCACGTCACTGGGATTCGGCGCAGCGAATCTCGGCGCGGATTTTTCGGTTGATCTTAGTATCGCCTTACGACACCGACCACTTTGCCTTCAATCCTGACGTCTTGGGCATCCTCGATCATTGGCTCGTGATCGCGATTTTCGGGTTGCAACGTAACAGTCGGACCGTTAGGGTAATAGCGCTTAACGGTGTGCATGTCGATGTGGTCATCGCTTGCCGCAACGTGGGCAATCACCATGTCCCCTCTTTTGACGCGGCTGGTCTTCTCGATGATGACTATGTCGTCCGCCAATATGCCGGCATCAATCATCGAGTCGCCGGTCACCTCGAGCGCAAAGGGATCACGCACGTCGCCGACAAGCCATTCCGGAAATTCGATCGTGTCGAACTCGCTCACCTGATCCCACTCCACGGCTTCCGGCAGCGTCACGGCATCACCTGCGGAAACCGTGCCCACTATCGGAATACCTGAGTTCACATTCAAGGAACGGGCGTTGCTATTGCCCGTTAACAGCCCTTGTTCGATCATCGGCTTCACATGGTAGTTAACGTTGGAAGCGGAACTGATGCCTACCGCTTCAGCGATCTCGCGCAGGTTGGGACCGTAGAGATTCTCTCGACGGTAGTCGCGGATGAACTCCCAGATGCGTCTTCGCACCTCTCGAGTTTTGGCTCTTGGTTTCGGCATGGTTTAAGGGTTCCTCCCGAATTCATGTTCTCATATTCGCACTATTGTATTATATTGCACATCTGTTTCAATCTGTCAAGCGTTTTCACGAGTAACTTTACCGAGTTCGAAACTTTTTGCGCGCTACCCCAGCGGTCGGCGACGGCTCTTCGGAGTGTTTATTCGGGTTAACGGGTATTTTTCGGTGCATTAAAATTTCGGATACCCGTTTTTCAAGATTGACGAACCAATCGCCCAGTACGGAGACCCGTAGATGGCCTTCGCGTCCGAAACGCCGCCAAATACCCCTGATCGAGTCGACGAACATCTCGGTTCAGATAGCGATCGCTACGATCACGCCGAGATAGAGCCCAGAATCCGCGATCTTTGGGACAAAGACGAGATTTACCGGTGGAATCCAGACGACACAAGTCGGCCGAAGTGGTTCGTCCAGTCTATGTTCCCGTACCCGTCCGGAGACCTGCACATCGGACACTGGTTCGCTTTCAGTGGTGGAGATGCCGCGGCACGGTTCAAGCGCATGCAAGGATTCAATGTCCTGCATCCGCAGGGATTCGATGCGTTCGGTCTACCAGCTGAAAATGCCGCGATCCGCGGCAACCTGCACCCCAAGCTGTGGACCTACCACAACATATCCAACATGCAGGATCAATTCGAACTGATGGGTAACTCGTATGACTGGTCGCGGAAGATCATTACCTGCGATCCCGAGTATTACAAATGGAACCAATTCTTCTTCTTGAAGTTCTTGGAGAATGGTTTGGCGTACCGTTCTGACGGGGCCGTCAACTGGTGCCCCGACGACCAGACCACGTTGGCGAATGAGCAGGTCAAGGACGGCAAGTGCGAGCGCTGCGAGGCGGTCGTCGTCAAGCGAAATATGCCGCAGTGGTACTTCGCCATCACCAAGTACGCCGATGAGTTGCTCGACATGTCGGGCATCGATTGGCCGGAAAAGGTCATCTTAAGTCAAGAAAACTGGATCGGGCGATCTGAGGGTGTGACGATCGAGTTTGATATCTCCGAATATGGATCAGATACGACCTCGATACCCACATTCACCACACGTATCGACACCATCTTCGGAGTGACATTCGTGGTACTGGCTCCCGAACACCCGTTGGTGTCCGAACTGACCCAACCTGACCACAAGACGGTAGTTGACGAATACGTCGCGTCGGCCGCGAGGGAAACTGAGATAGAGCGCACTTCCGCGGTGCGAGAAAAGACAGGCGTACCGACCGGTTCCTACTGCGTCAACCCTCTCAACGGCGAAAAGGTCCCGATACTTGTCGGCGACTATGTGCTCGCCACCTATGGCACCGGTGCGGTGATGGGCGTTCCTGCGCACGATGAACGTGACTTCGAGTTCGCCAAAAAATACGATCTCCCCATTCGAGTAGTCGTCGCCCCGGAGGGTTGGGCTGGCGATGAACTCAATGCCGCGTACATCGCACCTGGAATCCAGGTCAATTCAGATGAGTTCAACGGACTCCCCAGCGAAGATGGCAAAGAAGCGATCGCTGACAAAATCGAACAGAATGGCTGGGGTGAACGCGTTGTCACCTACCACCTCAGAGATTGGCTGATCTCGCGTCAGCGCTACTGGGGCACGCCGATACCGATAGTCTTTTGCGACGATTGCGGCGCTGTGCCAGTCGCGTATGAAGACCTGCCGGTGGAGCTACCCTCGGATGCGAAGTTCCAACCTTCCGGTCGCTCGCCCCTCGTGGAACACAGCGAGTTCCTGAATGCACCTTGTCCGAACTGCGGCGGACCTGGCCAACGCGAGACTGACACCATGGACACGTTCATGGATTCGTCCTGGTACCACATGCGGTACTTGAGCCCCGAAGATGCGAACGATCCGTTCGACGGCGAACTTGCCGGTGCATGGGCGCCTGTAGACCAGTACACGGGTGGTATGGAACACGCCGTGATGCATCTTTTGTACGCCCGGTTCTTCAACCGCGCACTGCGGGACATCGGATTGCTCGATTTTCCCGAGCCCTACGTGCATCTCTTCAGTCACGGCACGATGACAACGGAGGAAGGCCGCATCTCCAAACGTTCCAACCCCGTTACGCCCGATCCGCTCGTCCGCAAATACGGTGCAGACACGTTGCGTTGCTACTTGATGTTCCTCGGTCCGTGGGACAAAGGCGGGATTTGGACCGACTCTGGCATCAACGGCATCCGCCGTTGGATGCACCGACTCTGGGACATCTGCAACCGAGACGCAAACGAACTCACCAGCGACGACGCAATTGCCGAACGCGAATTGGACGTCGCGTCCCACAACGCCACCAAACGCGTCACCGAAGACATGGAGGCGTACAAATACAATACCGCTATCGCGGCGCTGATGACCTACGTGAACCAATTGAACGATGCTTGGGAAAACGGCGGAGTGTCACCTGTCCTTTGGCGTTCATGCATTCGAAGGCTGCTATTGCACTTGGCGCCGCTCGCGCCTCACATCGCCGAAGAGCTATGGCTGCGCAACGGATGGGAGTTCTCCATCCATAACCAGCTTCTGCCGGGGTGGGATGAGGCAAAGCTAACCGTCGACACCGTGCGAATCGTAGTCCAAGTCAACGGCCGCGTCCGCGACACCATCACTGTCCCATCTGACGCCGGAGAAAAAGAGATCGCAAGCCTAGCGCAATCATCGCCGGGCGCGCTCCGCCACACCCAAGGAAAACAGATCCGTCGCGAGATCTACGTGCCAGGACGACTCTTCAACATTGTCGTCGGTTGATCTCGCACCTTCGCGTCATTCCCGCGTACGCCGCAACCCAGAATCCATAAAGCGCGCCTTTTCCGCCGTTCCGAAGTAGGATCCCCTCGATGACTCAGTTGCTCGAGTGACCGTTCCCATTGCGGCGCTCGTTGAGATCGTCGTTGTGAAAAACGCCCCGATCTTCGCCTTGATACGCGTGCACGGCCACTTCGATGCCGTCGACTCCAACGAGCTGATTCATCTCTTGAAAAAACCGGTTTACGATCTCGCGCAAATCTTCTTCGGTAACGTTTTCTCGGACCACCAGGGTCGCGTGGACCATTCCGGGCGGATAGTGCACGTCGAGGCGTCCCGCGTCTCGGTCTTCACTATCGACCACGAAGAACGATTCGGAATGAGGCGTTCTGACCTCTCTTTGCAACGAGTAGCTAGACATATCACCTAAACCTTTTTCGTCCCATTGGTCACGATCACCATCAGGCCACCGTCATCGCCGACCGAGGCTTTAATCCATCGAATTCAGGTGCGAATCTGCCCGTCACCCGTGACCACCCACTTGTAAGACATGATCTCGCGGATACCCATCGGTCCCCGTGCATGCAGCTTATTAGTCGAGATTGCAACCTCTGCGCCCAACCCGAACTCGCCACCGTCGTTGAACCGCGTCGATGTGTTCGCGAAAACCGCGGCCGCGTCAACCTCGTTCAAGAAACGTTGCAAGACCTCGGCATCTTCCGCGATCACGGCCTCAGAATGACCCGATCCATAAGTCCCAATATGGTCTAAAGCTTCGTCAAGGCTTCGCACCACCTTCACGGAAAGAATCAACGCGAGATATTCGGTGCCGAAGTCTTCTTCATTAGCCCGCGAAACCTTCAACTCGCGCCGTTTCGGACCCAGCAAGGCCCACGCCCGGTTGTCAGCGCGGACTTCAACACCCGCCTCTGCGAATGGGGCCGACAAGCCGTTCAAAACCTGCGCCGCCACGCTTTCGTGTACCAACAGAGTGTCCAACGCGTTGCATACGGTGTGGCGTTGCGCCTTCGCATTGAACACCACATCCACAGCCTTTTGGATATCCGCGGAATCGTCGACATACGTATGACAAACGCCGATCCCTCCCGTGACAGCCGGCATCTTAGCCTTTTCCGCAACCATGTGCACCAGTTCCGCGCTGCCACGCGGGATCAACATGTCGATGCAGTCGTCCATCTCCAACATCTCGCCCACGAGCTCGCGATCTGTCGATTCCACAAATTGAACGGCATCGGCCGGCATCCCCGCCGCAATCACCGCATCCCGCGCGAGCGATGCTAGAGCGTGATTCGTGCGGATCGCTTCTTTGCCGCCGCGCAGGATGACCGCGTTACCAGCCTTGAGGCAAAGCGCTGCGATATCGATAGTGATGTTGGGGCGGCTCTCGTAAATCACTCCAATCACCCCCAAGGGAACTCTGACCCGCCGTATCATCAAACCGTTGCTCGCCTTCGTCTCCTCCAACACCTCGCCGACAGGATCTTCGAGACCCGCGACATTAATCACCGCTTCTGCCATGTCGCCGATCCGTGCATCGTTCAATACCATGCGCTCTGCGACATGTTCATCTATACCATCGGACGCAGCCGCCGCGAGGTCTTGTTCGTTCGCTGACAGAATGCTCTGGCTGTGCTGCACCAGCAACCCGGCTAACTTGCGCAACGCGTTGTCGCGCTGCTCTGGTGTGCAACGCGCTAGATCGCCCGCGGCCGTCCGCGCCGACTCCCCCATGCGGCGAATGTTCGTTTCCACTGCGATCATTTCAGTCTCTCCAGAAACCCGAATACCATTCGACATGCGTTAGGAAAACTGAAGCTCCAGTGTCTCCTCCGCGCGGGCGGCGCGTTATCCGTCCAACGTAACTCCGAGCGCCATATTGTTGCGGTGGACGATCTCGCGTCCGAAATAGTTATCCAAAATGTCAGGTAGTTCGCCCGATCTTTTGCCCTTGACCAACCGCGCTTCAGAGGCGGAGTAGTTGCTCAAACCCCAAGCCACATTTCTTCCTGACACCGACTTAACACCAATGATATCGCCGCGTTCGAAATCGCCCTCCACATCAGTCACGCCGACCGGTAATAGGCTATTGCCCTGTTCTGTGAGCGCTCGCACTGCGCCATCGTCGATCGTTACCGAACCCTTCGCCTCAGTCCCTCCCGTGAGCAACCACCGTTTTCGACTTTCAGACGGCGGTGCCAACGAATGGAATCGCGTCCCGATCTTCTCTCCCGCCAGCAATCGCTCGACTACGCCGTCGACATGTCCGTCCGCAATGATCATCTCGACGCCCGACCGCATCGCGACCTCCGCTGCCTCAAGCTTGCTACGCATTCCGCCGCTGCCGCGATCATCGATCGGCCCGCCAGCATACTCGCGTATCTCGTCGCTGATCTCGTAGACATCGCTGATCAACTCCGCGCCCGGATCCGTGTTGGGGTCTGCCGTGTGCAGACCGTTCATCTCGCCCAAAAGCACCAAAAGATCGGCGTCCAGCGCGTTCGCCAACATCGCCGACAAGCGATCGTTGTCGCCATACGTCACTCCCACGATCTCCTCAACCGCCACCACATCGTTCTCGTTCACAATCGGCACGATCTCGGCCTCCAGCAGCATCTCCATCGTGCCCCGAACGTTCAAGTATCCCTCGCGTTGGTTCAAAACGGCGCGCGACAATAATGTCTGCGCCACCTCGATACGATGCTTACCGAAAAGAGACTTGTACAGCGCGATTACGTCAACTTGCCCCACTGCCGCCGCCGCTTGACGCGCCGTAACGTTCCGTCGACGCAGTCTAGACCGGTTTCTGGGGCTACGGTTGACCAGCGTCTCCATCCCGGCTCCTACCGCGCCCGACGACACGATAACGACCTCCAGGCCTGCGCGGCGAGCCTCCGCCAATTGGTCGACCAGGCCGGTAATCGTCTCGACATCCAACGCACCCGAATCGCGGGTAACGATGTTGGTACCCAACTTGAAAACGGCGCGCTTCACCGCGCCCGATTCTTGATCTCTGGTGGTAGAGGCGCGCACCATGTCGTGATTATAAAGTCGCGAACTCACAACGAATTCGAAGCTCTTCACAAACCAATTTTCCAGCTAGGACGGTAGAATCGAACCTCAAGTAGGACCCGCAAACGCATTGCGGGCTTTAGCGCGCGTAACGGGTTTATATGCCATCGAACTCACAGCCGTTTTTGGCTTCTCTCACGGATCGTCTGATCGATACACCAGAGTTCGACACGATCAGGGTCGCTTTGAACCAAACTCGTGCAAACGTTCCCACAGTCTGTCCAGAACCCGCTAATCCACTCCTAACCGCCGCCGTTTGGCGCGCGCTGCGAGTGCCAACGCTCGTCATCACACCGAACCCCGACTCGGCACAGCGAATCGTAGACCAACTTTCGACCTGGCTGGGCACGCCTGACGTCGATGAGGACGGATCACCCATCCACCACTTCATCGAATCAGGGGGGATCCCATTCGAACGGTACGAACCGGACCGCGGTACCGGACACCGCCGGATCACCACGCTGGAAGCGCTCAACAATCACGCACGCCAAGACTCGGATCCTCCGATAGTCGTAGCCTCGGTCCACGCCGTCGCCGAACGCACGATCGAGGCAGAAAACTTCGAACGCATCGTACGAAACTTCCAAGTGGGTGACCGTATCGAACTGCCCGAAACGATGCGCCATCTCGCGCGTTCCGGATACGAGATCCAACCCACGGTCGAATTGCCAGGGACAGCTTCTCGGCGCGGCGGCATCATCGACATCTTCCCGGTCGGAGCCAGCAATCCGGTAAGAATCGAACTCTTCGACGACGAGATCGAGAGCATGAGACTTTTCGACGTCGAAACTCAACGCTCCTTCGAAGATGTCGAATGCGTGGAGGTCGTACCGGCGAGAGAAGAGTTGCCAGGTTTTGTGGATCCAGAAGCGGTTCAGCGCACCATCGGCGACCTCAACACCGACAATATCGACTTCACTCGATTGTCGGGCCAACGCGTCTCCGACGAATTAAACCTTGTTGCGGACGGTGAGATCGAAAATGAACTCGCCTTTTACTCCGGTTTCTTCAACCGCGGATCAATATTCGAGTTCATGCCCCCCGGATCAGCCTTGATCGCGCTGAGGCCGAGGATGATCGCCGACGCCGCGATCGGCATCGACCGCCGCTTGGATGAAATCAGGCGAGTCAAAGAACGTAGGGGCGAAGTCCCGATCAACTTTCCGACACCCCACATGACGTGGCCCGAGGTCGCTCAGGGAATCGAAGCATTCGGACGACGCGTGGAGATCGACCCGTTCGGCATCGACACTCGCGATCTCGGAAACAAACTACCGCTGCCCATTCGTACTGTGATGTCGGTATCGCGACCTGAGAAGACCCTAGCGGAAGAGGACGATAGCGAACAGGTTGATGTCGTGCTCGACGATCCGATCCAAGCGCTGACGAAAGCCATCAACGAAGGTGCGGATCAAGTCGTCGCCATCTCAAGTCACTCGGTGCGTCTGTACGAACTTGCCCAAGAAGCAGACATTCCGATCCAGTACGAACGTCTGAACAACACGACGTACAACGGCGTAGGGTCGACCGAACAGGTCGTAATCGCCGAGGGATACGCGACATCAGGCTTCGCGCTCGAACTTGGCGAAGACGAAACGGTGCGAATTCTCACGGACGCCGAAATCTTCGGGATCCGTAGGCAACGCAGGCGCACCCACCGGAGGGCGGTTAGGAGGGGGCCGCAACTCGAGCAACTGCAACCCGGCGTCTACGTCGTTCACGTCGATCATGGAATCGCCAAGTTCTTGGGCACCGAATCAAAGGAACCTGACGGTCGAGAACACTTGGTCTTGCAGTACGCCAAAAACGACCGCGTTTACGTTCCAACCGAACACATCGATCGGATCCAGATCTATCAAGGCGGCGGCGAAAACGCGCCTCGTTTGTCGCGTTTGGGCACCCAAGAATGGCGCTCAGCCAGGCGGCGAGCGAAGCGAGCCACCGAGATCGTCGCCAACGAACTCTTGAGCATCTACGCCGCGCGTATGTTGGCCAAAGGCATCCAAGCCGAGATCGATACGCCTTGGCAACAGGTCCTCGAAGCCAGCTTCCCGTTCGAAGAGACGCCAGACCAGATCACCGCGCTCCAAGCCGTGAAGACCGACATGGAGAGTGACAAATCGATGGATCGCATCATCTGCGGGGATGTCGGATTCGGCAAGACCGAGATTGCCCTGCGGTCGGCGTTTAAAGCGGTCCAGAACGGCAAGCAAGCCGCGATCATGGTGCCAACCACACTTCTCGCCCAGCAGCACTACGACACCTTCATACAGCGCCTCGCGCCCTTCCCGGTAAGTGTCGACGTCATCTCAAGGTTTCGAACGAAAGATGAGCAGCAAAACATCTTGGAACGACTGGCCAGCGGCAAGATCGACGTAATCATCGGCACTCATCGCCTTATCCAACGGGACGTCGCGTTCAAAGACCTTGGTTTGGTCGTAATCGACGAAGAGCAGAAATTTGGCGTCAGGCACAAGGAGCACATGAAGCGGCTGCGGGCCGCTGTCGACGTACTAACGCTTTCAGCGACCCCGATCCCGCGCACGCTCTACATGTCCATCGCAGGTATCCGCGACATGAGCAACATGGAGACGGCTCCCGAAGAACGCCTTCCCGTCCGAACATTCGTCTCTGAGTCGAGCGATGACTTGATCCGCGAGGCGATCCTGCGCGAACTCGATCGCGGAGGCCAGGCATTCTTTCTCCATAACCGCGTCAAAGGCATCGAAAGAGTCAGCCGTCGCCTGCGAGAACTCGTACCGGAGGCCTCGTTCACCATCGGACACGGCCAGATGCCAGAGGGACAGCTCGAAGACGTCGTTACCGCGTTCGAACGCGGAGAATACGACGTCCTCGTATGCACCACCATCATCGAAGCCGGCATCGACATGCCCAACGTCAACACGCTGATCGTGGACGATGCCGATCGTTTCGGGTTGGCCCAGCTTCACCACATCAGAGGTCGAGTTGGACGCGGTGCGAAACAGGGTTTCGCATATCTCCTCGTCCAACCCAATAAATCGCTTACCGAAGAGGCCGATGCCAGATTGAACACAATCCTCGCGGCCACGGAACTCGGTTCTGGCTTCAAAATCGCCATGCGCGACCTCGAAATCCGAGGCATGGGCAACGTCATCGGCGCCGAACAGAGCGGCCACGTCGCGGCCATCGGCCTTCATCTCTACACACAACTTCTTTCGCAATCGGTCGAAGAGCTCAAGAAACGTATGGAGCAATCACCGAACACCAATGTCGATACGATCGCGGCCGCACTCAGGAGTGGCAACACTGGCTCCACCAGCGATGATTCTTCCAATGGACATCCGGCCCGAAGAAACGGTAAATCCGAAGACGATTGGCACCCGCCCAGCATGATCCGTGCCGAAGTCAAACTCGGCATTGATGACAACGTCCCGCCCGCATACATCGAAGACCTGGCCCAAAGACTTTCGCTCCACCAACGGCTGTCGTGGTCGAACTCGGTAGACGAGATCCAAGAGTTGCGAGCAGAGCTTAGAGACCGATATGGCCCCATACCCGACGGCGTCGAAGCGATGCTCGAAACTGCGCGGCTTCGATTGCTCGCGGAACAAGCCGACGTCGCATCGCTCAGGGCCAACGGTGAACGCGCACGGCTTCTACTCAACGCACCCGTAGGCGGCGCCAAATCTCAACTCCAACGCTTGCTCGGCCCAAACGCCCGCGTCGGCAACACCCAAATCGTCGTCCAGCTCGACAAAAATCTAGAAGCTACCGAATACATCGAAGAAATCGCCGCCGTCCTCGAAACCATTCGCAACTTCAAACAACGCGTGATGGCGCTGCTGAACGCTTGAAATACGCAAAAGCCGCTTCAACGTTGGTATAAATTGGTGAAGCCGCGCACCCATCGTCGCGCCCATCGGATTCCGCACTTCCAAGCAAGGGAATCAACTCATGAACGTCATCTGGATCGTTGCAGACACCTTCCGACGCGACCAACTCGGAGCTTACGGAAACCAAATCATCCACACCCCGGTCCTCGATGCGCTCGCTGCACGCGGAACGAGATTCGACAATCACTACGCCTGCGGTTTCCCGACAATGCCCACCCGAGCCGACCACCACACTGGCCAGTGGACCATGTGCTACATGGGGTGGGAACCCCTTCCCGACGACGCCCTCACCATCGCACAGATCCTCGGCGAACACGGCGTGCACACCGCCGCCGTCATCGACACCCCCTTCTACACCCGCGGCGGAATGAATTACGATCGCGGCTTCCAGTCTTACTTCAACGTCCTTGGGCAAGAGGGTTCCGTCACCCGAGCCGCACAGATCGGCAACCACGAATCACGAGACGTCGTAGCCGATTGGCGCAAAGAGTCCGACCGATGCGTCGCCCGCACCATGACGCAGGCGGGCGATTGGCTCGAGAAACACTACAAAGACGAGTTCTTCCTGTACATCGATACTTGGGACCCACACGAGCCTTGGGACCCTCCCGCATACTACGCCGAACTGTACCAACCCGATTACGACGGCAGCGTCATCCAACCCCCGTACGCTTACTGGCACGAGACCGAAGACCTTACCGAACGCGATCTCGAAACCGCCTTCGCCTGTTACCGCGGCGAGATAACCATGGTCGACACATGGATCGGTTACCTTCTCCGCAAAGTCCAGAACATGGGCATTGAAGACGATACAGCGATCATCTTCACCACCGATCACGGCTTCTTCTTCGGCGACCACGGCGGACTACTTGGCAAGATGCACTTTGCCAAACGCCCGAACGGCAAACTCTACTTCCACGGCGACCCCGATTCCGCGTGGGAATTCTCGCCCCTCTACGAAGAACTCGTGCACATCCCGCTATTGATCCACGTCCCCGGTCTGGCACCCGGGTCGTACGACGGCTTCTCCGCCGCGCTCGACGTCATGCCGACGGTGCTCGACATCATGGGTCGCGAAATCCCATCACACGTTCAAGGACAGTCGTTGTTGACCGCCATGCGCGATGCTAAACAACCCTCGGCTCGCGACTTCGCAATCTCAACCATCCCCTTTGCCAACCCAGACGAGACCATCCGCTCCGTAGACAACTTCGAGCGCCCGATGTCCGCATCGCAAGTAACCACCGTAACCAGCGGCGACTACTCCTTCCTCTACTCCATGGATCCCGGCCGCTCCCAACTCTTCCACCTACCATCCGACCCCGGTCAACAGTCCGACATCATCAGCGCCAATATGGGTACCGCCAAAGAACTCCACCAACTCCTCCTCAAATTCATGCGCGACACCAACGTCCCGCAACACCTCATCAATTCGCGTTTGGAATTGAAGATGTGACGCATCCCCGTCGGGACATCATTTGAAACTCCCCGACAATCAATCACAGACTGTTCCAATGCGATCTGCGACACCCTTGCCGTCGTTACCTAGCTCACTCACATCATCCTGGATCGAACACATCCAAGGCATTAACGCCCTCGGTCAATCAGTCCTAGCCAGCGGTTGGCAACCCACCGCTATTCTCGGCATCTCGCGCGGAGGACTCTTCCCCGCCGCCATGCTCTCATACATGCTCGACGTGCGCCTAATCCAAGCCGTCCGCGTCGAACACTACGACGATCAGAACGACCGGCTCGCGTCGGGAGCCCAATTCGTCGACGGCCCCCAACCGTTCGCCACCTTCAACATAACCTCAGAACGCCTCCTCATCGTCGATGACATCATCGACACCGGCGAAACCCTGAAACTCGTCCGTCAATCAGTCGAAGATCACGCCGACCAGATCAAGGTCGCCGCTCTCTACGTCCGCTCCAACCAGAAACATGCCGCCGATTGGTACTGGAAGATCGAAGACGAATGGGTCGTCTTCCCTTGGGCACCGGCAAACTGAGGCGTCCGTCGTACCTCGCTGTCGGCGGAAAGCGCTTACGTCTCCGCCAACGGGCCAGGGCGCGATCACGGCACTCTGATGGGGTTCCGCCACATCAATCCGGGAAACCGGACGAAGTCACGATCGTTCGTATGGACTTCTGCTTGATGCTCCATAGCCAATGCCGCGATATGCGCGTCGCTAACAAGATTCCCGCCAACACCAGCCGCCATTAAATTCCTGCGGAGAAACATGAGATGGCGGGAGCTAGGGTTTAACGCGAGGACGTGCGTACGCACGAACCACTCATCGACGAAATCGAGTGCTTGAGTTGGTGTGATCGGATTCGTGACGGCGCTCCGGTTTGTCATCAATCGCACAAACGAAACAACCACTGCCCATGGAACACCGACTCTTTCAGTACCATTGAGCAGTGATTCCCACCACTCCCGCGCAGGCTCGTGCAACCTAGTCTGCTCGCTGTACGCGTATAAGAGCAGATTGACGTCAGGGATTATCAAACGTCTGATCCACCGGCGAGTTTCTTTGCGAAGTACTCGTCATCAAGCTGGTTCAAGATTGCCTTGGGGTTGTCGGGATCCACTCCGGGCGCGAAACCGCCAGGTACAGGCCTAACCTTGAACGGCTTTCGCGCCTTCGCGTCCGCCAATGGCGACATCCCCCGCCGAAGAGTCTCGTTCACAACCTGTTTGAACGATTTCTCGTGCAACCGACTCTGCTCCCTAAGGTAGTCAGCAATGTCGTTATCAATTGTTAGCGTAGTTCTCATGGTTGCATCATATCATCATTTTTATTTGATGTCTTGATGCCTATCGTGCCGCCGCACACGAGCCTCGCCTCAGCACAAAGCATAATAATCACTCTGCGCAACCCAAAAACGCCAATCCATGAAGATTACCGATATAAGACTCCGCCATCTCAAAGGACACATGGAGGTCGACGGTCCGTTCTTCGAGGACCGACTGCTCCAACCCACCGACATATACGAAGAATTCAGAGAAGACCGCAATCAGATCGGAAACCGCGGCTCGCAGCTAGACAGCGGCACATTCCAAGTCGAGCAAACTTTCGTCCAGATCGACACCGATGAAGGAGTCAGCGGAATATCCTCAACCGGTTTCTCGGCCACCGCATGGCACATCTGGCAACTGAAAGATCTGCTGATCGGCCGTGACCCTCTAGCCACAGAATTCCTCTGGGACATCATGCATCGAACCTCGGTTCACGGTCGACACGGCGAACCCATGATGGCGATCTCCGCTCTCGACATCGCGCTGTGGGACCTCAAAGGCAAGTGGCTCGGACAACCCGTCTACATGCTTATCGGAGGGCCATGCCGCAAATCCATGCCCGCATACGCCTCCATGCTCGGACACAACGTCACCGACATGGGCCTCGTACACGAACGCGCCACAATGGCAAAGGAACGCGGCTTCACCGCCCAGAAATGGTTCTTTCGACACGGCCCGATGTCCGGCCACGAAGGGCTGATGAAAAACGTCGAGATGGTCAAAACCCTCCGCGAAACCGTCGGACCCGAGATCGACATCATGCTCGACTGCTGGCAGTCCATGGATGTCAACTACGTCGTCAAACTCGCCTCCTACATCGAGGAATACCAGCCCCGTTGGATCGAAGAGGTCGCGATGCCCGACCGCATCGACTCCTACCGCAAGATCCGAGAGAAGATCAACATCCCCGTCTCCGGAGCCGAGCACGAATATACCCGCTGGGGCTTCAAACGCTTCATGGACGCCGAAGCTCTCGACATCATCCAACCCGACCTCAACTGGGCCGGCGGCCTCTCCGAAACCCTCAAGATCTCCGCCATGGCAACCGCCTACGACATCATCACCATCGCGCACCAAGGCGTGACACCCGTCGGCATGGCTTGGTCAGCCGCCCAATCACCGATCCACACCCCATACGTCGAGATGCTCCTAAAGCACGCCGCTTTGGCCTACCACTTCGACAAAAACAACGGCCCAATCCTCAATAACGGCAACCTAACCGTCTCCGACCAACCCGGCTTCGGCTACGAAATCGACCACGACAAGGTCGAAGAAGAGACCGAGATTACCTTCTAGACTGAAGCTACGTTATGGGTCGGAATGTCGGACTGGTTGCTGCTGAACACAATATCGGCCGCGACGTTTGTGAGTGAAATCTCCAAGAACTAAGTGCCAACCACGACTCTTTGCGTTGTCTGCAAATGAGAACAAGCAGCTTGTGTCGGGGTCGAGGCGCGGATGGCGAACGGGCGTTCGCTGCGACTTTATCGCGACCGAATTCGCTATTTCATCGCCGTGGTTGTTTCGTTATTCGTGCCGCTAGCGTGACGCGACCGACATTTTGATTTTCACGGAACCAAACCGATCCTTTTGGATCGCACTTTTTGAGCGGTCGTTTTAGCGGATTTGAACGAAATTTATAATCGATCCACCAAACACATTATGGTTTCATCGATGCAAAAAGAGCGACTCAGTGTCACTTTCAACGTCCCGGAAAACGAAGATGGCGTACCTAGTTCAACCGAACTAGGCGAAGCGCTGATCGCGATCGAAAAAACCTTCAGTCAAGCTTATTCTCTGCTCCACCCGGATCTCGGAGAATTGCGACTATCACCTCGCGCGACGCGGGCAGGTTGCTTTGAGATAGATCTAATTCTCAGCCTTTTGCGCGACAACGTGGAACTCGAAATCTTGTCAAGCGGTACGGTTCAGGGTATTCCGTCCGTTCTCGACTCAATTTTGGGCGACCGCGGCGCTATACGCGCATTGAAATGGTTGAGGAACCGCGTTGCTCAATTTACCTACAATGCGGACGATACCGTCGTCATCTCGACGCCCGAAGGAGACTTCCAAGCCACTGGGAAAGCCGTTAAATTGATCAAGGACAAGGAATGGCGGGGCGGTGTCGCCGAAATTTCCAAAGCGATAGGCGGCGATCAATCTGAAACGACTATTAGCGATAATCGCAACAAACCGATAGTAATCGTCAAATCGGACCAAGGAGTCTTTTCCCCTCCAGACGAGGACGATGTAGATGAAGAAAACGTTACCAAGCACCGTACCACGCTGACTATCGTTGCACCGTCTTTCGAATCCGAAGTCGATTGGTGGCTCCGCAATCGCGAATTCGGTCTCCAGCAATATGCGATGCGCGATCTGGAGTTTCAGCGACGCGCACAAAGGGAACTGCGTTTTAGCGGACACGATCAGATTAAATGTTCCATGATCATCACGGATCGGGGTCCCGAGAGGCGGCCGCGGAAAACGTTCGCGATCTTGGACGTAACAAAATACATACCGGCTACTCAGGGGACACTGTTCGATACCTAGGTGGGGCTCGGCGATGGCCATCGCAATGTACCATCCAGCTTCTTTGATCGGATCCGTCGGGAAGTGACGTTTGTGTTACTGGTTCCGGTTGGTTAAACCAAAATTGTCGCCTTCGTTGGAACCATGTGGAACATCTGCAGACATGGAAGATCCAAATGATGTGGCCGTATGAAGTTTTCGGTGAATGGGTGAGGTGATCTTAGCCCAACGTACTACTACCATCCTTCTCGGAACCACACCCTGCACCCGACGATGCTTACTTTCCGACAGGTGTTCGCTGATGTCAGGACACTTGATTTCATCCACCCGTTAAACCAACGCGCCATCGACTTCATGATTAAACCCAAATCGGGATGATTTTACACTCGATATTCTCTCTGATCAGTGTCGGATGCATCGTAAGTTTCAAAAACAACAACTCACCCGCTGGCGACGAGGACAGGACCAGTCCCTTACGTTGCATAAACGGATTCCCAACCCACACCCCGATGCCCAAATTCGAACCGACCCGGATGCAGTATCTCGGCCAATATCTCTAACGTCTCAGCCAACCTAGGCCCCGGCCGGTTGAAGTACTGGTTACCGTCCGCCACATAAACTTTGCCCGCCCTAATCGCGCTCAGATTACTCCAACCCCGCTTCGATTCGAGTATCGGAACATCGACTCGCGTCCGCTCGATGTCAAAACCGCAAGGAGCGATCAAAATCACATCTGGATCCGCTACCTGCAACTCCTCGAAAGTCATCCAAGGCGAATGCAATCCCGCCTTGCCAAACAAATTCCGCCCCCCTGCCATCTCCACCAGCGTCGGCATCCAATTCCCACCCGCCATCATCGGATCTACCCACTCAATCACCGCAACCGAAGGTCTGTGTTCCAATCGCGACGCCGCAACGTTTATCGCCGACATCCGGTCCTGCATTTCGGCTACCAATTCGTAGCCCCGTTCCTGCACACCGAACGATGTCGCCACCCTCACGACATCGCCCCAGATATCATCCAACGCGTTCGGCTGCAAAGACACAATCTTAGGTTCAACTCCAGCCAGCTTCGCCACCGCAGCCTCAACATCGCGCAGACTTACCGCGCACACCTCACACTGCGTCTGCGTGACGATATGAGTAGGGCTCAACTCGCGCAGCACGTCAAGACGAACATCGTAAACGCCCAGAGCATCCATCGCGGCGGATCCGCGCACAGCTTCCTTAACCTGATCGTCTATTTCGCGGCTCGATGCACCGACCATGATCTTCGGCACGGTAGCCGATGGAAGCCCCGCAACATCGACCGGGAAGTCGCACTCATGCGATCTTCCCACAAGCTGATCTCGGAAACCCAACGCGCAAACGATCTCCGTCGCACTGGCGATCAAAGAGAGAATTCGGAGGTCACCATTCTCGGACATGCATTCATTCTAGGTATTGAGCACACCGTCGGTCGGCTTCGTCATCGGAAATCGGGCCACCATGCCCGAAATATACTTGCAACTAGATTCCAAACCGCCAAGGTTTCCGCGAGCTCCCGATGACCCTGACTCCACCCATCAAGCGCGACGTTCCCGACGAACTCGGACGATTCGGCAAGTACGGCGGTCAATTCGTGCCCGAAACCTTGATGGCCGCACTCGCCGAACTCCAAGAAGCGTATCTAGCCGCTCGCGAGGACGAATCATTCTGGGAAGAGCTCTCAAACCTCCTGACCGACTACGTTGGCCGGCCTACACCTCTTTACCACGCCGCGAACCTGAGCCAAAAACTCGGCGGCGCTCAGATCTGGCTAAAGCGCGAAGACCTCGCCCACACCGGAGCCCACAAGATCAACAACGCGATGGGGCAGATCCTCCTCGCAAAACGCCTCGGCAAGAAGCGCATCATCGCCGAGACCGGTGCCGGACAGCACGGCGTCGCCACCGCAACCGCATGCTCGATGATGGGCCTCGAATGCATCGTATACATGGGTGAAGAAGACATCCATCGTCAGGCCCCAAACGTCTACCGAATGAAGCTCCTCGGCGCATCCGTCGAACCAGTCTACTCAGGCAGTCGCACTCTCAAAGACGCCATCAACGAGGCCATCCGAGACTGGGTCACCAACGTCCAAACAACCCACTACCTCATCGGCAGCGCTGTAGGTCCGCACCCATACCCGATGCTCGTGCGCGACTTCCAAAACGTTATCGGCAAAGAGGCACGCGCTCAATGCCTCGAACAGATCGGTCGCCTTCCCGACTACGCCGTCGCATGCGTAGGCGGAGGATCCAACGCAATTGGACTCTTCAGCGGATTCGTCGACGACGATGCCGTCGGACTCATCGGTGTTGAAGCCGGCGGCGACGGCGTCGAAACCGACCGCCACTCCGCGACCATCACCAAAGGCCGCCCCGGCGTCCTCCACGGCGCGATGTCCTACCTCCTCCAGGACGAATGGGGCCAAGTAACAGAAGCCCACTCCGTCTCCGCAGGCCTCGACTACCCAGGCGTCGGACCCGAACACTCCTACTTCCACGACATCGAGCGCGCCAAATACGCCGCCATAGACGACGAAGCCGCCCTAGACGGCTTTGACCTCCTATGCCTAACCGAAGGCATCATCCCAGCACTCGAACCCGCACACGCCATCGCCTACATCAAAGACTGGGCACCAAACCTCGATCCCTCAACCGTCATCCTCCTACTCCTAAGCGGCCGCGGCGACAAAGACCTCGAAACCGTAGCCACCCGCCGCGGCATCGAGATCTGAACTGCGTTTTCCGGGCAATATGAGCATCTGCTGCTCCAAAACCACGAAACCGCTAATTATCGGCTAACTCGCACCACGGCAGTATCGGCTAACTTATCATGCCAACCTTGATTCTTTTCGTCGAACCATACCCAGATGAATCCGAGAGGAACGACCAAAGGAAGCAACGAAATCAATTTGCCGATCAGTTCGCGAAGAAGCGCCCGGGCGAAACCGATCTCCATGCCGAAGGTGCGTTCTACCTTTATTCCCACGAGTACCTTACCCGGTGATTGACCACGAACTGCGACCAAAATCGCGATGGCGACCCAATAAGCCGGGATGAAAACGGAAGTCATCGGCAATAACGCTTCCCAATCTAAATTGGTTCTAGTCATCAGTATGAACGCGATCAGTGACCAAATCAAAACGCCCGCGAATACATCCCAGAACATCGCTACCAATCTGTTCCAGAATGATGCAATGCGCTCTTCCTCGTCGATCGGAACTGACTGGTAATTCTGCGGCGCATCCTCCTGCCTTGTCGTTAGGGACCGTACCCGGTGCCTATTGGGATCTACCATCCCAGGGTCGATCATCCGACTTGTATCACGCATCAGCATTACCTCATTCGTACCACGTAGGTGCTCGATATCTTGTCGTGCCAACCCTGACGCTGGCCGTCGAACAAGATCCAGATGTAGCCCAAAAAGATGAAGATCGTCGAGACGATCTTACCGATGATCTCGCGCAGCAGCGTTGTACCGATCCCTATGGAGCTGCCATCCGTCCTGACGATTTTTATGCCGATCGCGATTTTTCCAGGCGACTGACCTCGGGTCGCCACCATTCCAAGCACCACGATCCAATAACCGATCGAAAACACGAAGTTGACAACGTTGCCATCTCCAACCATCGCCGAGCCGATAACCATACCTACGATCCCAACCAAAACAGAAATCACGAAATCCACTAGGAACGCACCAAACCGCTGGCCCGCCGATGCTATCTCCAACGCAGACATACCGTCCGGCGCATCATCCGTTACAACGTTGTAATCCATCATGTCCTCCTAATGACCGAACAGTCTTGTCTAAACCGTACCATCATCACTTCAGCGGAGCGCGAGTCAATACGATCAACAACGCCGCCGCACTCATCAACCCCACTCCGACCCACCACGCCGGATCATACGACCCTGTCCAATCTCGCACATAACCCGCCGCCGGCGCACCAATTCCACCAATCACCAGATTGATCGGATTAGCCAACCCACGTATTCCTCCTACGCTTCCACGCCCAAAATAGTCCGCCCAGATGAAGTTGTTCAGAAACATCATCCCCCCGATCCCCATCCCGAAAATCCACATCGACACGAACATAATCGGCAGATTCGTGGCGTAGATCGTTAGAACGCTCGCACCCGCCAACATCGAAAATCCGAACGCTCCTAAGAACCGAGCCGGGACCCATTTCACAAGCATCCCGAACAGGAATGTCGAGCCGCCGGCAGCCACCGCATCGAACGCCGTCGCAAACGATATCAGCGTCGGATCCATCCCACGATCCATAAACGCCGCAATCCGGTGCAGTGCCACCGTGCCAGTAGCAAGCTGCACCATCGAAAAAACGATCACCAACCGCCACAAAGTCGTCGTCCGGACCGCCTCCCTCACCGTCCACGAAACCTCCTCAACGGCTTGCCTAGCTGACGACCCGCCTTCACCAGACTCCTCGACCGGTGCACCTCCATCCGGCAACATCCCCACATCTTCCGGCTGCCTTCGAACGAATATCGCTCCGAGCGGGATGATCACCACCAACCCGATGATCGCCAATACGATCCAAGCGCCGCGCCAACCAATCTCGTTGATCAGCACCTGAGTCAACGGTATGAACAGCAATGCCCCGACCGGTATCCCTAGACCCACATACGCCACCGCCTTACCGCGGTTCCTCACGAACCACTTCAATACCGGTACCGTCGTCACCAACGCGCCCGGACCACTCATCCCAACCAGTCCCATAACCACAAACAACACCACCAAATGCCATGCCGAAGTCACATACGCCAACCCGATCAACGCACCACCCGTCGCCAATGCCGCCACCGGCAACATCACCCGCGAACCATATCGATCCAGCAACCAACCAATCAATGGACTAGTAGCCGAACTCGCCCCCTGTCGCGCCGTCTGCGCCCATCCGAAGGCCGCACGACCAATCCCCAACTCGTCACCCATCGGCTTGATGAACAATCCGAAATTCAACGAACCCATCCCCATGCTCACCGCACCCGTCGCCGCCATCACAGCAACAATCACCCATCCATAAAAGAATGGTTCACGCCCGTTACCCGCTCTCTTCATCAACTGCATCATGCCAAACTACCACAACCAATTGGCCTCACTAATCCCGTGAATCTGGCGACGCCCTGATCAAATAGGTAAATTCGTTGACCGTCATTCGGCCAACGATTATCCTTCGACATCAAAATAAATTGTTACGATATGCGCCGAAGGTTTAAACGCAAAGAAAACGGGGTGTTCCAAATGAGAACGGCTATGGCGATCGTCTTGGCATTTTCACTCGTCTTGGCTGCATGCAGCGAGTCAGCTCAGGAAACGACCGAAGATGAGGCTCCTGAAACACTGACGACCGACCAAACGGCCTCTGACACCCCAACGCCAGTGCCCGCGCCTACTCAGGCACCGACGGCAACTCCTAAACCAGAGCCCACGCCTACTCAGGCGCCTACGGCAACCCCTAAACCAGAACCCACGCCTACTCCGGCGCCCACGGCGACTCCTAAACCAGAGCCCACGCAAACGGAGGACGCGTCAACAGAATCCGACCCCACCGAACCGTTGGACGTCGCCAAACACCTCCTCGAAAAGACCAGCCGACTCTGGGAGGTCTACAACATGTACGACATTGACGCGCTCGAAACCCTTTACGAGCCGAACTACTGGAGCGAGCAAGAGGCGGAAGTCCGGTCGAACATGCAGTCTTTCAAAAACTTTGGCATAAAACTCAACCCGGAGGAACCCGCTCCGCCCTCAGAAATAGCCCCAGGCAAATGGGAGATCAGGCAAACCGTAAGTTTCACCCAGGGTTCAATCAATATGGTCTTTGTCTACGAAGAATTCGCGGGAGAATGGCTACTTACCTACGCACAAGACCAGTAGACCAGTGGACCTGAGCGTAAGTATCGGCGCGATATCCCGAGAATCCCTACAAAATCCGCTATTCCCCGTCCAGGCATCGTTGTAGCATTCGCCGAAGCGTCACCGACTAATAACTCGCTCGTCGGATGAAGATCCAAAAAGTCGAATCACTTCTCCTCGGCGGCGCCGACGGATCACCCGGCTCTCATCACGTCGTTCGCATCTGGACCGACGACGGTACCTACGGTGTCGGTGAATCGTCCTGCTGGTCGTATCAGAACGCCACCGATGCGATCGTCAAGAAACTGGGCGACTACCTGGTCGGCAAAGATCCTTCCCGTATCGAGCACCACTGGCAATACATGTATCGCATGGGACCCTTCCGAGGCTCCGCCCTTTCCGGTGCCATCAGCGACATCGACATCGCGCTATGGGACATCAAAGGCAAACGATTCGACACACCAGTCTGGGACCTCCTTGGCGGCAAGACCCGAGACAAGATCAGACTCCATCTTTTGATGGCACCAAAGCAGTCGCTCGGACACCCCGAACAGCACGACCGCAGCGACCAGGCGCAAGCCCTATACCAAGCTGCAAAGGAATCTGCAGAAACTGGCTGGACCGCCATCAAGACCGACCCGTTGCCCGACGGCTTCGAGAGCATGACGCTCGAACGTCTCATCTCAGATACCGTCGACAATGTCGCTGCCATGCGTGAAGGTGCCGGCAAAGACGTCGATATCATCCTCGAAATCCACCGGAAACTCACCCCGATGAACGCAATGGCTCTCGCCCAAGAGCTCGAGCAGTTCAGGCCGCTGTTCTACGAAGATCCGATCCAGATCGACAGCGTGGTGCTCCAAGGCAACATCGCCCAAAGAACCTCCAATCCAGTCGCTAACGGCGAACGAGTCCACAACATCTGGGAATTCCGAGACATGTTACAAGCGGGTGGACCCCAGTACGTCAGGCCCGACATCGGCCTCGGCGGCGGCATCACCCACGTCAAGAAGATCGCCGCGCTGGCCGAGTCTTACCACTCCGCGCTCTGCACCCACAACGCCCTCGGACCGATCACCACCTCGGCTGCAATCCAAGTCGACGCCTCCATTCCTAATTTCGTCACCCAAGAATACTCCCCCAGAGACGAACACCCCGCCAACGCCGTATTCATCAACCACCACAAACGAGAAGGCGGTTACATGCTCCTATCCGACGCCCCCGGCATCGGCATAGAAATCGACGAAGACCTCCTAAAAATAGCCAAAACCACATACCAACCCCGAATCTGGAACATGCCCATCCGAACCGACGGCTCCGTCGCCTACTCCGTCTGAACCAACCGTAGGGGCGGTTCGCGAACCGCCCCTACTACGCCTATACGGTAACCAGCGCGAGCCGGCCCGTCACGGGACAGAACGCCCGTCCAGATGGGCGGAAGGGAGAACCTCCCCTTCGCGAAGCGTAAGGGGGCGCGAGCAACGCGAGCGGGGGATGCTGGGGGAGGGCCAGGGGCGATCCGCCCTCCAGCCTTCGTGCTAACATCACCACAGCCAAACACGAATCCACTCCTCCTTCAGGAGGGGCTAGGGGGAGGCCCCGAAACAAAAATGCCCAACAGAACCAAAATTGCAAAAGTCGAATCCATGCTCATCGGCGGTTCCGACGGATCTCCAGGCGGACACCACATCGTACGAATCTGGACCGAAGACGGTACCTATGGCGTCGGACAATCTTCTTGCTGGGCATACATGGAAGCCGCCGATGCCATTGCCAAGAAGTGTGGCGACTACCTCGTCGGCAAAGATCCTTCTCGCATCGAGCATCACTGGCAGTACATGTACAGAATGGGACCCTTCCGCGGTTCCGCGCTGTCCGGCGCAATCAGCGCCGTCGACATCGCACTGTGGGACATCAAAGGCAAACGCCTTGACGCACCCGTCTGGGATCTCCTCGGCGGCAACACCCGAGATAAAATCCGCCTTCACCTCCTGATGGGCCCGAAGCAGTCGACCGAACTTCCGTTCCCGCACGACCGTGGCAAAGAAGCCCAAGGGCTTTACGAGGCGGCAAAGGAATCCGCGGAAGCAGGTTGGACCGCGATCAAGACCGACCCACTGCCAAATGGCTTCGAGAGCATGACACTCGAACGTCTCATCTCAGACACCGTCGATAACGTCGCTGCGATGCGCGAAGGCGCCGGGAATGACGTCGACATCATTCTCGAGATCCATCGCAAACTTACCCCGATGAACGCCGTCGCCCTCGCACAGGAACTAGAAAAGTTCCACCCCCTCTTCTACGAAGACCCCATACAGATCGACAGCATGGTTCTCCAAGGCGCCGTCGCACAACGCACAGCGCTTCCCGTCGCCAACGGCGAACGCATCCACAACATATGGGAGTTCCGCGACATGTTCGAAGCCGGAGGACCCCAATACGCCCGACCCGATCTCGGCCTAGGCGGTGGCATCACCCACGTCAAAAAGATCGCCGCGCTCGCAGAGTCCTACCACTCCGCACTCGCCACACACAACTTCCTAGGACCCATCACAACCTGCGCCGCCATCCAAGTCGACGCGTCGATACCCAACTTCGTCACCCAGGAATACTCCCTCCGCGACGAACACCCCGCAAACGCCGTCTTCATCAACCACCACAAACGAGAAGGCGGTTACATGAACCTACCCGACGCACCCGGCATCGGAATAGAAATCGACGAAGACCTCCTCGAAGTAGCCAAAACCACCTACGAAACCCGCGACCTAAACATGATCCCCATGCGAACCGACGGCTCCGTAGGCTACTCCGTCTAACCCAAACCCGTAGGGGCGGTTCGCGAACCGCCCTGCCAACACCGTAATTCGCCCGCCACCTCAACAACCTGCCTCCCGCCCGACGACAACCTCGTAGGGGCGGTTCGCGAAACGCCCCTACTTCGCCATCCGCCTAACTCCCTTCTTGCAATCGCGTGTCCCTCGTCGCGTACGGGTTCTCCTCATCCCGATCCCAACCCGCCGGATTGCCTTCGATATATTCCCGAATCAAATCCAACTCCCTGTCATCCCTTATCACTCGCTCATAAAAATCCCGCTGCCACAATCGTTCGCCCTGCGTCCCACGCATCTCATTGATCCTTTTGGTACTCACCGTCTTAAACGCTCCAACCAACCGCCCCAACGTCTTCCTTTTCCTCGCACCCAACCCCGTAGGGGCGTTTCGCGAAACGCCCCTACGACCCGCGTTTTCACCCGCGCTTACGTCACCACCACCCCCATGCCACACTTCATCCGTCAAAACAACGACCCCATGCAAATGGTTGGGCATGACCACATACGCATCCAACTCCACGTACGAGTACCGCTCTGCCATCCAGTTCCACATCTCCACAATGATCCCTCCAGCTTCATTCAACCGCATCTCGCCATCAACCACATCACCAAATAAACAAAGCCGCTCCTGCACAACAATCGTCACGAAATACGCCCCCGGCGACGAGTAGTCATCCCCCTTCAATCGAATAGACCGCCGCCGATGTAACTCCGGATCATAACCGCGATTCATTGCCGAATCCCCGTAGTAAGGGCGTTTCGCGAAACGCCCCTACTACTACTACCATCCAAACGCGAAACACCCCAACCACACGTGATCGAAACCGAATATGCCGCATCTTCACCATGACCAGTCCCGCAATTGTTCCGCAACCCTCAAATCCAATGATTTTGCTGCCGTGAGGCAAACTGCGCATTATGCAGGTACCCCTCGGTATGCGGGCTCGGCGCCGCCGGATATCTGATCAACGCCTCCTCATCCAACTCAATACCCAATCCGACACCCGTCGGCAAGTCGAAATAACCGTCCTTCTGGAACGGAAAATCACCCTTCACCACATGCCGGTACCAATCCGCATGACCTCCCTCTTGCACCAAAAAATTCGGCGATGCCGCATCGACGTGAAGCGCGGCCAACGTATTGATCGGACCGTAAGGATTGTGCGGGCAGAAACCCAAGTAGTACGTCTCCGCCATCGCCGCCAACTTCTTCAGCTCCAATATCCCGCCGGCATGGCAGATGTCGGGCTGCACAAACTCCACCACTTGCTTCTCGAACAATTCGCGGAAACCCCACTTCGTGTAGATCCGCTCTCCCGTCGCCAGCGGTATGTTCACCGCATCTCGCACCTTAAGCATCGCATCCACATTCTCCGGCGGCACCGGCTCCTCGAACCAGAACGGACGATACTGCTCCAACGCCCGCCCCATACTGATCGCACCTTCCGTAGACAACCTCCCGTGCACCTCGATCATCAGTTCCACATCGTCTCCGACCGCATCCCGCACCGCCTCTACCTTCGCCAGGGCATCGCGTTGCGACTCCACCGTATGGAACAATCCCTTATGCGAATGAGGATCGCCCTTCAACGCCGTTAAACCCTGCTCGACCCACGACATCGCGTTCTCCACCGCCAGCTCCGGCGTCTGACCATCGAATCGACCATACGCCCAGAACTTATCCCGCATCGCACCGCCCAGCAACTCGTAAACCGGCACATTCAACGCCTTCCCCTTGATGTCCCACAGCGCGATATCGATCCCGCTAATCGCCGCCATGTGCAACACACCACCGCGCAGATTGTGACTGAAGTTGTAGAGCATCTGCCACGCCTCCTCGATCCGGAACGGATCGCGCCCCACAAGTATCTCCCCCAGCTCCTCGATCACACCCGTAACCGAAACCGCTCCCATCGTGGCTTCACCCCAACCATCAATACCCTCATCAGTCTCCACCTTCACAAACACATAGTTCCGGTTGACATCAGGCGGCGCAGTCGCGAACGCGCGGACTTTCGTGATCTTCATATCGTTACTCCTTTGCTGCGTAAATCGTATCGAATGTCAAACGCCACCGTCATCCCGGCATAAGCCGAGATCTTTCGGGGCAAACCAGAAAAGTTCCCCCGCACGCGGGGCGAATCCGCCACGGAAAGCAACCACATCCACACCAACCCCAATCACCGCAACGACGCTAAACGAAACGCCCCCTTCGCAAAGCGTAAGGGGGCGCGAACCAGCGAAGCGAAGTGAGCGGGGGATGCCCGGGGCGGCGGGGCATACCAGCCAAACAACCATTCCTCTCATCTCCACAATGGCAGACGCAACCGAAACACCTTCCCGTAGGGACGGTTCGCGAACCGCCACCACCAGCAAACAACCCCAATCACCGCAACGCCGCCAAACGAAACGCCCCCTTCGCAAAGCGTAAGGGGGCGCGAACGAGCGAAGCGAAGTGAGCGGGGGATGCCCGGGGCCGGGTAGGGCAAGAACCAGCCAAACAACTAACCACCACGCTTGACAACTACCACATATGTAGTAATATAAACCAATAGATCGACGGATCGACACAGTGCTGCGCAGACGTGTGCAGACCCTTGTCCCAAGCGGCCACAGGGATCAAACGTGAGCAGGCGGAGGCAACGCTCGACGAGAAGGACGCGGTCCAAAGCCGCGCCGACGAGTCGCCAGCGTCTACGCCTCCTCCGGCGGCGTCCCTCATCGGATCGGATGTCCGATGCAAGGCCGGGAGGGCCGTGCCGAAGCGTGGGAGGCCAAGTTCCCGGAGCGCGACGCGTCAGTCCCGCGTCGCAGAGCGAGCCAGCAAGGCGTCTCCTCGATGGAGACGCCCAGCCAAGGGCCGGGAGACCTCACGTGGAGCCGACAGACGTCTACTCCTGTCCGCCGCAGGAGGGAGGCTACAGCCCGAGAGGAGCTAGTTACAGGTGAATCGAAGGAGGAGGCGAACTCCGAACGGCGTACCCAAGCGCCGCGCCGAACTCCATGCCCGCGGTCTGGCGACGCGGGCCGCGGCTGGTAAACGTTGCTAGCGGTCTCGCACACCGCTCTGCGCAGCATCTGACCCCTCTCCGGGGTCGCCCGCTTCGAACCGAAGCGGCGATGGAGAGGGAAGGAGCCGAGGTCCTTGTACAGGGACCGACGCTCTAGGCGAGGGCCAGTTCCTACGGGCCCGAGGACCCTGCGCCGCCGGACCTTCCCCCGGGAAGGCCCGGCGGCAAACAACCACGTCGCGGTGGACATACAGACACGCCCGTTCGGCCGGACCAACGATGCTGTATACAATGTCCGACATAACTGAAGGCGGGGATGCGGGTCTGTTGCAAATCTTCAGCATCACAAGGAGGGGCGGCATGATCGAGAACGGTAATAGCAACTCTCTTTTACGCGTCGGCACTATCGACTACATCCGCGAACGCGGCTGCACCGTGATCACAGGTGCCGGACAAACCATCGCCGTCTTCGCCAAAGACGACACCTTCGCCGCCGTCGACAACCGATGCCCCCACATGGGATTCCCCCTCGACCGCGGCACCGTCAAAAACGGCATCCTTACCTGCCACTGGCACCACGCACGTTTCGACCTCGCAAGCGGCGGAACATTCGACCCCTTCGCAGATGATGTCCGATCTTTCCCGGTTACCATCGTCGACCACACCGTTTATGTTGACCCGAATCCGCCCGAACAAGACCCCGTCGAACGCTGGTCCAAACGCCTAAACGAGGGCATGGAAGACAATATCGGGCTAGTCATCGCCAAATCCGTCCTCGGCCTCAACTCATCACCAGCCGACTATCGCACGCCCTTGACCATCGGAGCGTTGTTCGGTACGACGTATTCCAACGACGGCTGGGGCCCCGCCCTCAGCATGCTCACAAGCACCGCAAACTTCCTGCATCTTCTGCGGCCCGATGATCGACCCCTTGCCCTGTACCAAGGTCTACGACAAGTAGCCTCCGAGTGTGCCGGTCAACCCCCGCGCTTCATCGTCGAACCCCTTCTAACCGGCGAAACCCGACCGGAAGTCTTCAAGCAATGGTTCCGGGATTTCATCGAGGTCCGAGACACCGACGGCGCCGAACGCGTTCTTCGAACCGCCATCGACCTCGGTCTACCCAGAAACGAAATTCACGACATCATCTTCGCCGCCGCCACCGACCGCATCTACATCGATGCCGGGCACGTAGTCGACTTCTGCAACAAAGCCTTCGAACTGCTAGATCACATCGGTTGGGATCACGCTGCACCAGTCCTTACCTCACTCGTAAGAGGCATGGCTACCGCGCGCCGCAGCGAAGAACTTAACTCATGGCGAAACCCGATCGACCTCGTTTCACTGGTTTGGGATGCCCGCAACGCGTTACCGGAACTGTGGGAACAGAGCGCGACCGTCCGAGGCACATGGACCGATCACGAAAACCTCCCGGAAACGATCCTGAGAGACGATCCCTACATCACAATCGCGTCTATCAACGAGGCTATCCGCAACGGCGCGACAGCCGAACAGCTCGGCGGAAAAGTAGCATACGCCGCCTTCCTACGCATGGCAAGATTCCACACTTCCAACGAATTCGGAGATTGGGACACCGTCCACAACACGCTCACCGCAGCCAACGCGCTCCATCAGGCCCTCGAACGCGCACCCTCTGTAGAACTCCTACGCGCCGTGTTCGACACCGCCATGAGCATCTACCTCGATCGATTCCTCAATATACCGCCGCAACGCATCCCGGCGCCTTCATCCAATGGAACCACCGACAGCTTGCCGCGTGAACTCCTCGACGCGATGAACTCCCAACAACAGGTCGAACAATCCGCAAGGCTCGTCACCGACTTCGTCGCCAACGCATCGGATCCGGATGACATCATGCCCATACTCGCCCACGCAATGCTCCGCGAAGACTCCTCTTTCCACCATTTCCAGATCGTCGACGCAGCCATCAAACAATACCAACACCGAAAACCAAACCCTTCCGCGCGCCACTCCCTAGTCGCCATGGCACGCTTCCTAGCCGCCCACTACCCGACACCCAGATCGGTCAACCAGACCTACAACATCGCCGTCCGCCTCCAACGCGGCGACGAAATCTTCGCTGAAAGCTGATCCAATCGCACCCAGCGCCACCATCTGTGTCGATCATCACAATCACTTCGGCAGCACCAAACCTTGAAGTTTTTGACCGACGGAGATTGTCAAGTTCACCCAACCGAATATTTCAGACGTAATACGCGATATTTCGGTATCATTTGGAGTAATTCAATTATCTTGACCGATGATAACGACGCTTCTCGTGAATCTCGGGTCATCAATCGAGGGTATGCTAATGTCCGACACCGCTCAACTCATAACCGCATTCTCAGGACTAACCGTGGCAGTCGGAGCCCTGATAATCTCCATCGGCGTCCTCTATCTCGTAATGAAGCTAGGAAACGCCATCGAAGGCCTAAGCGACGGCGACTCCGACGAGTAAACTCGCCTCTTAAACAATCAAGTGGGCAATGACCGGACCATTACCGCGTTAATTTCGCGGAGCCAGTAACTTCGGTCAATAGATCGAAGAATCCGCGTTTTCTCGGCGTATTGATGCCCCAGTTCACTGGAACGTTCTGGTAACCGTCGCGGTAGTCACCGAACTGCGATTTGCCGCCCGCAGCATCGCCCGGATCGAAGTACCCCCACGATGCATACTCCGACAGAGCTGAAAGGAAATTGTTCTCCGGCTTGTCGAAGTCAAAGTGGTCGTCTTCGGTGAAGAGTATCGGTTTGTCGGTGTAACTCGGCAGCGCGCGAGTTTCCACGACCATCTGAGCAATCCCGGAAGGTTCCGTCACGCCGTTCCCGTGCACCATGATGTAATCCGAAACACCCGCAACATCGTCGTCCGCGACGCGACCACCCCCGTACGACGTCCCCACCAACAATCTCCGATCATCAACCACGATCGACTTCGCCCGATCAATCAGCTCCGCTACTCGGTGCGGCTGCATGATCTCGTGCTCGTATCGAACAATGTTCGCCTTGTTGTTGATCTCGATCAGAACGTTCCCGTAACCCGATTCCAGCACCCACCTCGTCGCATCGTCGACGGCCCGGCAAACCGCAGCTTCATCCGCCAACCGCTCATCTTGACCGAAGTAGAAATAACCGAGAATAACCACCATCCCCAAGCGGTCGCAAGCGCCGATGATTCGCTCGGTCCGGTCCAAAAACGCCGGCTTCAGTGACCCATCAGAATTGAACGCCGAATTGTGCCAAGGCTGCGATGCCGGGCTAGGCAAACCCGCCCAAACAACATCGTCTTCGACCTCGATCTCACGATCAACCATGTTCTCCCGAAACATCCCCTCACGGTAATACCCCGTCGGACTCCCTCCCTGCAGATTCACCGTAACCGCCAACAACCCGTGCGATCGATACACCGGAAGCATCGCAACAAACTCATCCGTGTTTCGATCCGCGTCCCATTCGCCAGTATCCGGATACGCAAACAGCCCTCGCGTCACCGGATTTTCATCGTCGAAAACCGCATTCGTCATGCGGCTGTTCATCAGCAACCCCTCAACTTGCCAACCCCGGTACATCTGTCCCTGGTACGTAAGCCGACCGTTTATCAGCCAACGTTCGCCTTCAATGCTCAACTGTGTCGTTGCAGCCATATCTCCTCGCCCCTTTTTCGACGGACCATCGCAACATTTCAACCCGACGTGCCACATGTGCGGGCAGGTCAAAGACAGAGGTTAACTTACACTTTTATTAGTGCCTGCAATACCCGAAATGCCAAGAATGACGCAGACAACAGAACTATCCGACGCTGCTCAATCCAGCACCTTCGATCCCGTCCTGCCCGAAGCCGAGATCGACTTTGTCGAGACCGAAAAGAGATGGCTCGAGCGATGGAACACGCCCGACGCAGACGGCCAGACCATTATTGACCGCTACCTCACCCGCAACAACGACGCCGAGATGAACTACTCATTCATCGACGGCCCGATCACCGCAAACAACCCCATGGGCGTCCACCACGCGTGGGGCCGAACCTATAAAGACCTATTCCTGCGTTTCCGAAACATGCAGGGTTACCGACAGCGGTTCCAGAACGGATACGACGGACAGGGATTGTGGATCGAAGTCGAGGTCGAAAAAGAAAAAGGTTTTAAGTCCAAACACGAAATCGAGACATACGGCGTAGGCAAATTTGTCGACGAGTGTAAAGCCCGCGTCGATCACTTTTCCGACATCATCACACGCCAATCGAAGCGGCTCGGATACTTCATGCAGTGGGACGACTCGTACCACACGAAGTCCGATGAGAACAACTACACCATCTGGGCCTTCTTAAAGCGATGTCACGACAACGGCTGGCTTTACAAAGGCAAAGACGTGATGCCGTGGTGCCCTCGTTGCGGCACCGGCATGTCGCAGCATGAAATCGCCACCGAGGGGTATGCAGAAATCGTCCACCCCGGTTTCTTCATCCGCCTGCCCTTGCTTGACCGAGATGGGGAATCGCTTTTGGTCTGGACGACCACGCCTTGGACGCTCGCGGCCAACGTCGCAGCCGCGGTCAATCCGGACCACGACTACGTCAAGGTGTGTAACACCATCGGCGAAGCTCAACACGCTCTTTGGTTAGGCGCTAACCGGCTGCACGTATTGGACGGCAAACACGAAGTCCTTGAACACGCCAAGGGCGCCGACCTCGTCGGATGGCGTTACCGCGGTCCCTTCGACGAGTTTGAGGCCCAATCCGAGGCCCGCGATCTTCACCGTGTCGTTGAATGGGACGAAGTAGGCGACGAAGAAGGTACCGGCATCGTTCACATCGCGCCCGGCGCAGGTTCCGAAGACTTCCAGCTAGGTCGCGAGCTCGGTTTGCCAACCATCGCACCCCTTGATGACGCTGGTGTATACGTCGAGGGTTTCGGCACTCTTTCCGGAAAATCCGTCGACGAAGTCAACCCCGTCATCTTCGACACGCTCCGCCAAACCGGCGTCTACTACAAACTCGAAGACTATTCCCACCGATATCCAGTCTGCTGGCGTTGCAACTCCGAGCTCGTGTTCCGATTGGTCGACGAATGGTTCATCTCGATGGATGAGTTACGCCATACGATGATGGACGCAACCCGCACCATCAATTGGGTCCCAGCCTTCGGCGAAGCCAGGGAACTCGATTGGCTCCGCAACATGCAGGACTGGATGATCTCGAAGAAGAGGTACTACGGTCTCGCCCTTCCGATCTACGAATGCACCGAATGCCCCAACTTCGATGTCATCGGATCCCGCGATGAACTGCGAGAACTGGCAGTTGATGGATGGGATGAATTCGAAGGACATTCACCCCATCGACCATGGATCGACTCCATCAAAATTGACTGCTCGGAGTGCGACGCCCCGGTCGAGCGGATCGCTGACGTCGGAAATGCATGGTTAGACGCCGGCATCGTCAGCTTCTCCACCCTCGCCTACAACGACGACCGAGATTATTGGCAAGACTGGTTTCCTGCCGATTGGATCTCCGAGTCGTTCCCCGGACAGTTCCGCAATTGGTTCTACTCACTGATCTGCATGGCCGCAGCGCTGGAAGGCGTCGCACCCACCAAAGCTGTCTTCTCGTATGGTTTGATGCGAGACGAAAAAGGCGAAGAAATGCACAAGTCGAAGGGCAATGCGATCCCCTTCGAAGAAGCTGCTGACAAAATGGGCGCCGATGTCATGCGATGGGTCTTCGCGCGCCACATACCGCAAAACAACCTCAATTTCGGATACGCCGTTGGCGACGCAGCGCGGAGGCGGTTCGTGTTGCCGCTGTGGAACATCTACTACTTCTTCACCACCTACGCCCGTCTCGACGGCTGGATGCTCACGCATGAGATGATGGAGCGCCAATCTTCTCAGGAACATGATCGCTTGGGCGAATTAGACCGGTGGGCAATCTCCGAACTCAATGCTCTCGTCCGGTCAGTGACCGAAGACCTCGAAAACTGGCGCATCGAACGCGCATCCGAAGCCATCGAAACATATGTTGAACGACTCTCAAATTGGTACGTTCGCCGCTCCCGACGCCGCTTTTGGAAATCAGAAGACGACAACGACAAACACGACGCGTACAACACCCTGTACACCTGCCTCACCACCCTCAGCAGGTTAGTCGCGCCCATTATGCCCTTCATCTCCGAAGAGATCTACACCAATCTCGTCAGCCGGAGATGCGACTATGCGCCACAATCCGTACACCTCGCTGATTGGCCAACAGCCGACGAAACCGTCATCGACCCTAACCTCGCGTTGCGCACCAACTTGGCTATGCGCCTCGCGTCTCTCGGCAGATCCGCGCGATCTTCGGTGGGATTGAAAGTCCGGCAACCGCTCGACGCCATGATTGTCGAACTCAACTCGCCACAAGAGCGCGAAGCACTGGAAATGATCGCGGACCAACTAAAGGAAGAGCTCAACGTAAAGCAAATCCGTGACTCTTCTGAGTCAGACAGCCTTATGGCCTACCGTTTGCGGCCCAACCTCCCTGCGTTGGGACCGAAGTACGGTCGACGCGTCAACGAAGTTCGAACCTTACTGTCCGAAGCCGACGCGTCAGCCGCCGCCGCCGCCGTGCGCGCTGGCGAAAACGTGCAGTTAGGTGACTTCGATCTCGCTTCAGACGAAATCCTCGTCGACAACATCGCCGCCGAAGGATACGCCGTCGAGTCTGACGGTACCTACACCGTCGGCATTTCCACCGAGATCACGCCCGACCTGCGCGCCGAAGGATACATCCGCGACATCGCCCACATCGTCCAAAATATGCGCAAAAATGCCGGTCTTGAAATCTCCGACCGCATCCACCTCAGCATCAACGCACCCGCAGGCAGCGACATGGCGTCGGCGATCGGCGAACACGCAGACTACATCGCAAACGAAACGTTGGCAGTTGACCTCAATGTTGAGATCGCAAACGAAGTTGCTCGCGACCGACACAGCGTGGACGGCGTGGAAGTTGAGATCGCGCTGGCCAAATCCGCTGTTTGACATTACAACGACGCTCAACTACTCAAACTTCGGCAATACCTGATACCAGCCGGAGCCGAAGATCAGCCCGTCGCGTTTGATGACCCAAGAGTGTTTGTATTCCTGATTGCCGGTCGCGGGATTCTCATATAGGTAGTCCACCCAGTTTCCCCCGACTGTTGCTTCTGATATCAACTCGCCGTAGCGATATCCATCTGCTCCCACGAAAACGTCGCCTTTGAGGTCTACTCCCAACAAATCCGGGTTGGGGTGGGCAATGAGTTTGTCGGACTCGTCTGCTATGAAGACGTACCACTGGCCATTGGTGCTTTCCGGTGTGTTGTAATAACGGATCGTCTCCTCTCGGCCCTCGTTCGCGTATAGCTCCAGAGCTTTGACGACCATATCGACGGTGAACTCGCCTCGATCCGCGAGGTGGAATGAATCCGCCTCGAACTTGGGTTCAGAATCATCCGTGTCGGGCGATAAAAGCGCGATCGCCGAAACCACGAGCGCCACAATCGATATCACGACAGCCAACCCGCTCAAAATCCAAACGCCACGCATAGTCGCTCCTTTGTCCTTGATTTGACCTTAATCCTACGCCCCCGGCGGCTCAATCCGGACCGTGATGATGTCGGTGCCGTGGTACTGCTGATGCTGTACTGATGAGGCGTAGTTGCGCAGCAGTTGGAGTGAGAGTTCTTGTTCAACGATGTTTTCATCGTCGAAGTCTTGAAGTTGCCTGACTCGATCTTCGATATTCTGCCCACCTTCGCCCCCGATGAACTCTAGTTCCGCGACATCGCCCTCACTCGATGCGACCACGACCAGCGTGCGTTCAACTCCATCGGTCTCATCGTCATCAGCGTCCAAATCCAAGTTAAAGTCGATTGGCGCCAAGGTCAGCAACGTCTCCTCTCCAACCGCCATCAAACGATCACGCATCCCTTCGCCCCAACGTCTGCTACTCGCAAATTTGGTAATGAAGTCATTCAATTCGGGCAGCGAATCGATGTCGAGTTTGGACCGAAATCGCATGCGCCTCGGGTTAGTCAACTCGAGGTAAAGGATCATCGCGATCGCCGCGAAACCACCCGTCGTGATGCCGCTCTTCATCAAGCCGTTCAATATCGGGTTCAGATCCGGCACGTCGAAGAGCCGGAACTGGAAGGCGGCGCCTATCCAGAAGCACATCCCCGCGACGATGAGTTTCTGCGGGTTTGGCTCCGACTGTATTACTGTTCGGGCGCCTTCAGCGAAAAGAGTCCCCGTGACCAAAACCAAGTAGCCGGTCATGACCGGGCCAGGAATTGTGCTGAGCAAACCCGAAGCTTTCGGCACGAACGCGAGGAGAATGAAGATCAATCCGATGGCGTACCCGATATGTCGTGAGGCGACACCTGTCGTTTGCATGAATGCGGCGCCTGCAGGGTTGATCGCGGTTGGAACTGTGCCCCCAATGCCCGCAAGCATGTTGGAAACACCAGACCCGGCAATCGCTCCTTGAACACCGCGGAAATCGATCGAACGATCTCCTTGGAAAGAAGCGTTTTGTGCCGTGACCGCCGCACCATTGGTTTGGATCGCGATGATGATGCCTAGAAACACGTAGGACGGCAACAATGTCCAAAACGCGACCCCGAATTCGAATTGGAGTCCGGGCCACTCTTGGGGCAGTCCGATCCAAGGTGCTTCAACCACGCGGGATACATCGTAGATTCCTAGGATTGCAGCCGCGATACATCCGCCAACGATCCCGATCGGCGGTCCCCACAACCTCAGCAATGCGGAACCGCGTAGAGCCAGCGCGGCGACGATAACCAGAGCCACAAATGCCGTGACTGTTCCACCGACCGGTTCTTCGGCCGTCGTGTCGTCCAGCAATTTGAAGACCACCGAAGCCAAAGTGATCGACAAGATCATCATTACAGTGCCGCTGACTATCGGTGTGACGACACGTCGGAATATGAACAACCACCTCGAAACGACGAGTTGCACAACCGCCGAAACGACAACCAGCGAAGTCAACGTCGCAGGTCCACCTTCGACTACCGCGGAGATGCAGAATGGGATCGCGAACGCGGCGGTGAACATCGGTAACACGATGCCAGCGCCAACCGGACCCACACGGCGCGTTTGGATAAGGGTTGAAATCCCTACGACGATGAGCGACGCGAACACCATCCAGATGACGTAGCCCTCACCCAGATCAGATGCCTCTGCAACGATGACTGGTGTCACCAAAAGCGTTGCTGAAGCGATCAGGCTGAATTGCCACCCAAGCCCGATAGACGTGCGAATCGGCGGATGCTCGTTAGCCTCGTATCGTGGATTCTGAGCCGCGGCAGCCGTAGGGAATTTCTCCGATAACCAATGAATTCTCGAATAAATACGCATGGTACACGAAACAAATGGCGCTCAAAATAAGTTCCCGAGCATTTAGTTCGCCGGGGATAATATGTCGATTCATAAGTCCCTCCCAAAAGGAATGCCGATGAAGATAACTCGCGTTACCCCCATTCTCGGACAAGGAAACATTTGCGCCAGTTGGGTTTTTGCCAAAGTCGAAACCGACGATGGGTTGGTTGGCTACGGCGAAGGCACTCGACATGCCGGACCCGTAATCGCCGAGGCTATCCGCTGGCTCGAACCGCACGTCGTGGACAAGAATCCCTTCGATGTCGAAGCTCTGTATTCCACGATGTTCAAAGCCACTCACTACACATGGGGCGCGGTCTTCAGCTGCGCGATCACTGCTATCGAGTCCGCGCTATGGGACATCAAAGGGAAGGCTGTCGACAAACCCGTCTACGAATTGCTCGGTGGCAAAGTGTGGGACCGCGTTCGTCTCTACTCTCACATCGGAGGCGGCAGCCAAATCATCGGCATGGGAGTCGACGACGGTGCTATCGCTTCGGACGATTTCGGCGCCATCCAAGAGCGTGCACAAGACCTCGTAGCGCGCGGCTTTACCTGTGTCAAAACGTTTCAAGCCGGCAGATACAACGTCACAGAAAACAACAGCGCCAGACTTGGCGATTTCTGGCCCAACATGCACATGAATCGCCGAGACATCCAAACAACCGCACGGAAGGTCGAATTCATCCGCGAACAGGTCGGCGACGATGTTGAAATCACGTTCGACGCCCATGGTCTGAACGCCGTCTCGGCACTTAGATTGGCCAAGGCCCTCGAGCCATTCGACCTGCTTTGGTACGAGGAACCTGTTCACCCTTTCAATCATTCGGCTCTGAAACAATTGCGGGCCGAAACGTCGATACCCATAGCAATGAGCGAACGACTCCACGCATCAACCGAATTTGCAGAGGTCATCGATACCGATGCGGTCGACGTTTTGATGGTCGACGTTCAATGGTGCGGAGGCGTGTCACAGGCCAAGAAAATCGCCGCCATCGCAGAGTCGCGGTATCTGCCAGTAACGCTTCACAACTGCAACAGTCCGTTGGCCTCAGTCATCAACGCGCACATCGCCACCAGCATGCCCAACTTCCTGAACATGGAATTCATGGATCCCGACGTGCCATGGCGCGATGAGATCATCACAGAACCCCTTCGCGTCCGCGACGGATACCTAGAAATCAACGACAAACCAGGATGGGGCGTGGATATCGATGAAGACGCGCTGGCCGAGTATCCATATGATCGCGAAGTTAGCGCGTACGAAGAACGCGATCAAAGATTGCAGCGGTGACAAACAATCATTGCTCGCTCTAGTCCAATTGAAACGACAAGATGATGACTTAACGCGTCTTAACTTTTTGGATGCTTGATGCTTGCCACCACACTCACGATCCCTTTGTTCTGCCATTTCCCGGATCGAAATTCAGGCTTGCTTCTCAGGTTGCCAATCACGTTTGATGAAAGACTCATGCGTCGGGCGTCCCATCGACGAATCTCTTTACGACCATCGTTGTAAGACACCTGAATCCAAGCTTCCTTAGTGCGAAGCAATGCTGCAAGGAAGTCTTTGGAGTTTTGCGGCTCCAGCGTGATAGGAAGCGTGGATGTTGGTCCTACCCGAGGTGACCGCTTCGCTGACGGAACGTTGGAGTCCTGAGACTGCGCCGGTTGAGTGTTCACATCAGGAGCGTTTTTTGTGGCGTGTACGCGCTCCGATAGAAATTGTTCGACCATCCTCGGTTCAGGTTTGAATCCGCAAATGCGCTCAGCGGTCTCTGAAATCAAATCGACGAGGATTTCGTCAGGGGTCTCGATGATTTGGGCCCAAGCTTCCACGATTGCTTGATTGGTTACCTTCGCTCGCCGATGCAATTTCACCAAATTCTCGGCATCTCTGACCGCCTGGCCGCTGGTCACATTTTCCTGTGAAAGGTACCTGAGGAGCCGCTGTTCAACGATGTCTGGTTCCTGAGAATCAAGGTCAATGATCAAGAACCGCCTCTGTTCCCAACTACCTTCTTGCAAGGGAAGATAGAGCCACCATGTGCGTCCATTAGTCAACGCACTCAGCTTTACTCCTTCTTGAAAGCAATACTCCAATAGCTGCTGCTGGTGATGTGAAAGGTCTTCGCTGGGCCGTTTGACTTCGACAAACACGGTGTTCGATGAATTCGCGTTGAGCGCGAAATCAACCCTTCGGGTACCAACCGTGTACTCAGGCATGACTTTAGAAACATCGAAGGTGTTCCATCCAGCGATACTGAGCAGTCTGAGCACGACACCCTGTTTGGTGGCGGATTCGTCCAGTTCGTATAGGTTAACGACGTTTTTGAGTTGCTGAACCGCTTGGGCAATCGTTTCGGCCATGCTCTAGTGCCTCCTGAGTAGCAGCATGTCGGCGATTACTAAAGTAACAGAATCACCTTACCGCGACGATCGCCTCGCCATCCGGCGTCTGCTGTGGTTTATGCGCGCAAGGACACGTCCAACGCCCATGAATCCGTGTATCGCCCAAGCGAATCGTTGTTATACTGCAACCAAACTGAAACGTCGCGACGAAATTCGGTAGGTAAGCGATGAGCACGAACGAATTGCAATTGATGGCCCACCTGATGAGAAGGGCCGGATTCGGAGCATCCAGAGAAGAACTCGAAGCACTTGTCGAACAGGGTTACGACGAGACGGTAGAGAAACTTCTCGAAACAGACAACCCGAGCTCCATGGATATCGATCTGATCCGGCGGTACCACCCGGACCACATGGGCATGATGGGCAACAACATCGGGTCCCATTGGATGTATCGGATGATCTCCACCGATACCCCGCTTCGCGAAAAGGTCGCACTGTTCTGGCACGGTATATTCGCAACCGGGTATGCCAAACTCGCGAACGGCAAGGTCCTGCACGACCAGATCCGCATGTTCGCACGCGTCGGAATGGGCAAATTCGACAATGTCTTACTTGAACTGTCGAAAGACCCCGCCATGATTGTTTGGCTCGACAACTGCGAAAACCACAACGGCGCGATCAACGAGAACTACGGACGCGAATTGCTCGAACTCTTTTCAATGGGCGTCGGCCACTACTCCGAGGACGACATCAAAGAAGCATCGAGAGCCTTCACCGGTTGGACGATCGGCAACACCGACTACATGACCCTAAAGTCCATGCGCGACTCCATTTGGCCTTACGGACGCCTGTCCTTCCACTTCGAATTCAAACCCGAAGACCACGACACC
This sequence comes from Dehalococcoidia bacterium, assembly GCA_965207515.1. GTDB lineage: Bacteria > Chloroflexota > Dehalococcoidia > Lucifugimonadales > Lucifugimonadaceae > Bin127. Next base: position 1,764,127 of record OZ242286.1, read on the forward strand.
GGTGAGAAAGAGTTCCTAGGTCGCAGAGGTAACTTCGACGGCGGAGACATCATCGACATAATCTGCGAACAAGAGGCCACCGCCCGCTTCATTGCAAGGCACATGTACAGCTTCTTCGTGGCCGATGAGCCTCCAGTGCCGGAATGGCCTTACAAACCGCCTCGAGACCCTGAAGCAATCGACACCTTGGCCGAGGCATACTTCGACAGCGGCTACAGCATCAAAGAAATGCTCCGTACGCTCCTCAAATCCGACTTCTTCAAGTCCGAAGACGTCTGGTACCAGCGGGTCAAGAGCCCCGCAGAGCTAATGGTGGGCGTGCTCAAGTTAACCGGTGAATTCCCACGACCGCGCGAGGAGATGATCACCACCCACTTGCACACCATTTTCATGGGCCAACACCTGATGAACCCGCCCTCCGTCGAGGGCTGGCACTGGGGCACCGAGTGGATCGACTCCGGCGCGCTCGTCGAACGCGTCAACTTCGCCTCCGAACGCCTCGGAAATCTCGAAAGCCCGGGCGTACAGAGCATGATCGAAAACGTGATCGGCGACGACGAAAACGTAGATCCCGCGGAACTCGTCGACCGTGCGCTCGAACAGCTCTCGCTGACGCACGTGACAGACGTGACGCGCGAATCCTTGATCGAATTCGTCGAACAAAACGATGAGATGTCTGGCAACAACGGCGGGCAGACCCCGCGCGAACGTGCAGCCAACGCGATCAAAATCGTCGCCGCCACACCTGAGTTCCAAAGGGCATGATCAGTTCGATAGAACACGCGTAGATTCGAAGATTTACCAAAAACCCAGCTACGCATAAACCGAGATACAACGATGGCTGAAGCGCAAGACAAGAACCAGCGGCTAGAGTACAACCGCACCATCGGAGTCACTGCCATGTTCGGCCGTGGCTTCTATTACCCCGTCGACATCGTCGCTGGCGAGGACGATCGTCTTTACGTGCTCAACCGTTCGTCTGATGGCGACAAACGAGGGGTGCGCGTCACAATCATGAACCTCGACGAAGACTACTTCGGTATCTTCGGCGCTTGGGGAGCCGAGAACGGCCAGTTCACCTGGCCCAACTCGATCACCATGGACAGCGAGCAGAGGGTCATCATCAGCGACGACTACCTCAACCGAATAACGGTGATGTCCACCGATGGAGATTTCATCGAAAAGTGGGGGGAACTCGGTTCCGACGAAGGGCAACTAGATGGGCCCACCGGCCTCACAATGAACGATGACGACGTTCTGGTTTCCGACCACCGCAACTTCCGTATTCAGCGGTTTTCGTCCGAGGGCGAGTTCAAGGGATCCTTCGGAATAGGCGGCTCGGATGAAGGCGAATTTAACATGCCCTGGGGAATTTCATCGTCCCCGGACGGCAACGTGATGGTCGCCGATTGGGGCAACGACCGAATTCAAAAGGTGACTCCCGAAGGTGAATTCATCGCTTCTTGGGGTAGCCCCGGCGAAGGTGATGGCGAACTTCACCGACCATCCAGCGCCTGCGAAGATGAAGATGGATACGTCTACGTCGCCGACTGGGGCAACCACCGCATCCAAGTCTTCGATCCAGACGGCGAATTTGTCCAAGCCAATCGCGGGCAAGCCACGATCTCGAAGTGGTCTCAAGCCTTCCTCGACACCAACAAGGAAGAAGCCGCCGCAAGAGCCGAGGCGAACCTCGACCTAGACCCGGACCTGTTCGAGAGAGATGCCAACGAAGAGTCGTCCCACATAGAGAAATACTTCTGGGGACCATCCTCGGTCAGACTGATCGGCGACCACGTATACGTAGTTGACACCGTCCGACATCGAATCCAAGTTTTCGACGTAATCGCTTAAACCAACGAGGGGATTGCCAAAAGCAACGCCAAAACATCGCCTCTCCCTTGATGGAAGAGAGCAGGAGGAAATCTAATGACATCGCAACGTGACCCAGCTTTGGTGGTCATCCAGCTCTCCGGCGGAAACGACGCCCTGAACACCGTAGTGCCCTATACCAACGGCATCTATCAAGACTCCCGAACGGCGATCCGCCTCGAGGAGCACGATGTCCTCGACCTCAACGGAAAACTTGGACTGCACCCCAGCATGGGGCCGATCAAGAACCTGTGGGACCAAGGCAATGTCGCAATCGTCAACGGCATCGGCTACCCCAAGCCCAACCGCTCCCACTTCCGGTCCATGGACATCTGGCACACCGCCGAATCAGTTGACGTCGCTCCCGATGGCTGGCTCGGTCGGACCATTCGCGAGATCGACCCGGAACATCAGAACGTGGTCGCCGGGGTCAACTTTGGACGCGGTCTACCTCGGGCCCTCCACTGCAAAGGCGTACCGGTCGCATCCGTCGGCAACCTCGCCACATACGGATTGATGCCCGATATCGAAGACATTGAGACACGCGACCTCGCGCTCAGCATCTTCACCCGGATGTACGGCCCGCGCGAAGGCAGGGACCACATCCTCGAAGCCATCGGCGACACCGGCATGAGCGCATACCTCGGCGCCGACATCCTCCGCGAAGCGCCAGCGCAGTACCGGTCCTCCGTCGAGTACGGCGACAACATGATCGCTCAGCAGATGAAAGACATCGCGCAAGTATTGTGCGCAGGCGTCGGGACCCGCATCTTCTACACGCAGCACGGCTCATACGACACGCACTCCGGCGAGCTGCTCAACCACGCCACATTGTGGGACGAACTCGCCAACGCGGTTGGTGACTTTTACGCCGACTTAGAAGAGCATGGACTCGGAGACGACGCCGTCGTGATGATCTTCAGCGAATTCGGACGTCGCATCGACGACAACGGATCCGGCACCGACCACGGCTCAGGAGGCGTCGCATTCGTCCTCGGCAACCCCGTCAAGGGCGGCTTCTACGGCGAGTATCCGTCGTTGGAACCAAGAGACCAAGTCGAAGGCGACATGGCCTACAACAACGACTTCCGCGGCCTCTACGCAACCCTGCTAGACGACTGGATGGGCGTCGACCCCAACCCGATCCTAGGCGGAAACTACGAACAGTTCGACATGATCGCGCGGTAGTTTAACAATCGCACCCAACGCGACCCGAAAGCGACGCGACGGTCCATCTCCGTCGCGTCGCTTTTTCATATCACCAAACTCTCTTCTCTCCACACCTTTCGAACATTGACTCTTCGGATACCAAGTCCAATCCCGCGGATATCGCTCAAGCGGTCAACATCTGATAAAGAAGATCACAATTTTGGCGCGGCAAAGAACCGGCCTCAGCGACCTGCTCAACGGTGAATGGAAACGGGTCGAAAGCAGCAACTAGCTGATCGATTGACTTTCTCAGCGTGCGCCGCAGAAACCACGATCGAATATGCTACTCGGAACACAACGACTAACCGGTCCCCCACCGTCGTCGGTGTTATCGAACCAATTCAAGACGCCGCATCAAAGTATGGAACGGGTATTTCGCCGCTAAAAAGTTGAAATACAACCGGGACGCGGCGCAAGTGACCCGGCGACACATCCGGCAGCTCGTTTTCAGCGAAGAACCCCACGCCGGTCGTTTCTGGGCCCGCAATCGGAGTCTGATCTTCGGAAACTTCGACAAGCCAGACGCCGCTGTAAAACTGAATCTTGGATCGGCTACCCCACAAACGGGAGTCGAACACGCCGAGCAGCCTAGTGGCCCGACCCACAATCCCTGCTTCTTCGCGAAGCTCGCGTTCCGCCGAATCTGCCCACGATTCACCGACGTCGGTGACACCCCCGGGCATCGCCCAAAGTCCGTTATCTTCACGACGGATCAAAAGTATGCGTCCTTCACGGAAAACGGCTGCGTCCGCACCGACGAAAGGTGAGACATGCGCCAAGCCTCCGTCGTACTCGCGCAAAACGTCGGCCGTCGGCCGGTTCGCCAACGCGCCAACAAGCCGGGCGCTCAATGACCGGGCGCGTCGGTACCGATCTCGGTCATATTCGATCTCGGCATATCGAAGGCCCATGTCGGCGATACTGCGGAGTTCGTCTGCGATAAGGTAAAGTTCGCCTGTTTTGTCGTTACACTTCGCTTTGGTCATGGTTCATGGTTAAGGAATCTCAATACGCGACGCATTCTCGCTTACCAATTCTCAACCATGATTGATCAGACTTCAACTATATCGAGACAACGCTCAGCCCGATCAGCCAACCTCCCAACTCTAGGCAATGTTGCGCTATCGTTCACTGTCACCTTGGCCAACTCCTAGGACTCGCCATTGGCGAAGTTTTGGTAGACGACCAGAAAGGGAACTCAACGCTTCGGTGTTGAATTCCCTTGGAGATCTAAAGTGAGGGACGGTGTCAAACATCGCCCTCACGGTTCAATCGATCAAGTCGCAGACAGGCCAAGGCCTCTGCGCGACCTCAAGCCGACGCTCGGCGATGCCGCACCGCTAGTATCAATGCCAACCCGGCGACAACGATGGCGATGATCGCACCTGAACGGCCTTCTGGTCCTGTTAGACCTCTAGGTCCTTGCGGGCCCAAGGGACCTGAGGGCCGGCCGGGCCTTGGAATCCGGTAGATCCGGCCATCATCTCCTCTTTGCCCATTGCCATGCCTTCGACGATTGTTATCGGAGCCATCGCGATCCGGTCGTTCACGCCACCGCCGAGACCCTCGGTGCCGCAAGGAGCGACTCCGTCCTCGGGATAGGCATCGTCCGGTCCACCCCAGCAGGAGGTCACCACCAGATCGTGGTCACCGGCCGGTAGGTCATACGGCAGCTTATTTTGGGCTGCAAATACGCCGTCTGGCGTAGCATAAGTAGGATCGACGTCTATGTGTTCCGCGATGTACAGGCCTGAATCAGTCGTCCTGCCTGCGTGAAGGTCGCCGGACGCCAGATCTACTCTGGCCACACCGGCGACCGGAACGCCGCCGATCGTGATCGTCGAGCTGTAGATGAACGATGCTTCGGTGCCAACGCGGAAGTTGGAACCTCTGATCATGATCGTGTCGCCCGGCGCAGCCGCATAGGGTTCACACTCAACGCCGCGGGAGCCGATTCCTCGATGGTCAGGGATGCTGTAGCGACGCGGTCGTTCACGCCACCGCCGAGACCCTCGGTGCCGCAAGGCGCGACTCCGTCCTCAGGGTAAGTGTGGCTAGGACCGCCCCAACAGGACGTCACTACGAGATCGTGGTCGCCGGCCGGAAGATCATTTGGCAACACGAACTCCGCGGTGAAGGCGCCGTCGGCTACCGTGTTCGCTGGATCAATGTCTATGTGTTCCGCGATGTACAGACCGGAATATAGCGGGACTGTTCGAACCACCACGCGCTAGTCATGTTGAGCACTTGACCCTTGAAGGGGATAGCGGCCAGCACCCGGTCAAACGCACTCTGGCGGTCGGTGGTGATAAGCACCATGCGATCGTCCAAATCGTATCGATCCCGCGCTTTTCCTACGAGTTTCTCACTATGAGAAAGGTTCGTATCAACGAGGCAGTTTCCGAGCGCATCTCGTACTCGATCCGCGTAGCAATCCGGGGTGTAAATGGCGTTCTCCATCTTCCAGTGTCTCCGCGAGGTTAAAAGCCTAGACGAGACAACGGCGGTTCGGGCTGGCCCCATTCGTGGTGGAAATGTCGAAGGCAAAGGAGGCGTGACACGCCACAAAGGCAACGGCGAACAGCACTCGAAATGATACGATGTCTCATTAAGAAGCCCGCCGCAACATCGATGAGCATTTCACGCGGCAGTAGTTTGAAAATAACTGATTTGAGTATCAATAGGAGAAACCTGCATGTTCCCAACCCAGAGGAATGAAATCGTCTATGACGTGGCGGTCGTCGGCGCCGGTGCCGCTGGCATTGGCGTCGCGGTGGCTCTCAGACACGCTGGCATCGAGAACTTCGTAATTTGCGAGCGCCACAACAGGGTCGGCGCATCGTTCGCGTCGTGGCCTGCCGAGACCCGTTTCATCACGCCCTCGTTCCCAACCAATTCGATCGGCATGCTCGATCTGAACTCGATTGCCATCAAAACTTCACCCGCGTATAGTTTGGAGGTCGAGCATCCGACGGGTGAAGAATACGCGAAGTATTTGAATCTAGTCGCGCGAATCTTCAGGTTACCCGTACGCCCAAATACCGACGTAGAGCAGGTAACGCAGATTGACGACTGTTTTCGCATCTATACCCCCGGCGGGACCTTGCGAGCCAAGCACGTCATCTGGGCCGCTGGCGAATTCCAATACCCGCGCTTAAATGGGTTCATCGGTAGCGAACTGTGTCGCCACACCGCGACGATCGCGAGGTACGGCGAGCTCGACGGTGACGACTTCATTGTTGTGGGTGGCTACGAAAGTGGCGTCGACGTCGCCTTCCACCTTGCGTGTCGCGGCAAAAGAGTACGGGTGTTCGACAAGAATCGCCCTTGGGTAGAAGAAAGCTCCGATCCCAGCGTCGCGCTCTCCCCGTTTACGCTCGAGCGCATCCGTGACAACCGGTTTTTCAGCCAAGTGGAGATGTATCCGCACATGCCCGTCGAATCGGTCACTCGCGTCAACGGCGTGTATGAAGTCAGGGCTCAGGGCGGGCATCGCTTTCAAACCAGCGTGCCTCCACTATTCGCAGGCGGATTCGAGGGGAGTGAAAAGTTGGTCGCACATCTGTTTGAACGGCGCGAAGATGGCTCCCTCCTTCTGAGCGAACACGATGAATCGACCATCGTGCCGGGAATGTTTCTATGCGGTCCCGCAGTTCGCCACGACGATCACGTCTTCTGCTTTATTTTTAAGTATCGACAACGATTCGCCGTTGTCGCCAAAGCAATTGCGAACTCGCTGGGTCTGCCGGCGGAAGCATTGGAAGCGTACCGCAGCTGGGGCATGTATCTCGATGACCTTTCCAACTGTGGGGAGGAGTGCGCATGTTGACCGGAAACGACGAAACAGCAGTCGCCCATGGCGCGGTGCGAAGCCGACTAGCCAAGGTGCGGAACATCACGTGGCTCGGCCAAACCACAGCCAGCGTCTGCTGGATCGGCAGCTTGCTGATCTCCGGGATCGGATCTACAGGTGATTGGTTGCAGCTCTCTGCCGCATCCGCATGGCTATTGGCCAACATCGCAGCGATCGTCACCGCCGATGCGGATTGATGTGTAAGCAGTACTTCAACGATTCAGCGTGACGCGCGACCTCAAAAGAAGCATCAAAAACGGGCGGGCGGGTTGCCGCCGCTAAAGCAGTAAACGGCGAAGCACATCAGGTGCGCCAAACAAAAGGCATGGTGGGCCAAGGTTGACGTTACGAAGAACCGTTTTCGAGTGGGTGATTCCACTTTGAGATGACTTCGTCAGCACGATCAGTCTAAATCGATTCGCGAGAAATTGCATCGGAAGAGCAACGAACTGCAGCCAGTATCATGGCGAGTAAACGCGCAGAACGAGAAGTCGCAGGCGGTGTCAAGATTCGATTATGCAATTTCGGCTCAGCGCCGTCGTTTCGTTCGGACGAAGTGAACCGTGAGCGACGACCTTGGGCTGTACCCGCTGAACTCACGATGACTTCGCGGATACGACGGCTCGCGTTGAGTCGATAAGCGATCGGTAACTTGAACATAGCGATCTTAGTCTCGGGTTCGTCCTCGACTCCTCTGAATCAAGTAAAACCGGATGAACTTGAATTGAATCTGATGTGTCCAGTCACGAGGCCATCAGCCTGCGCATTTACAGCAGTTGGTGGTAACCCGGCAATGAGATTCGATATTTGTTTAGACAGCGAGAAACGGGGTGTCACTCGATCGAATAGTGCCAGCTAGGACGGCCCTATCGAGATAGTTGTTCCCAGCCTCACATGAGGTCTCTGATTCAAGCAAACAGGCGTGACACGCTGCGCCGTTGAGTTGAGTTCCCGTGGAGCTTAAAGTGCGGTCGGCGCAAAGTGGGTCATTGGCGCACAACATCGACGCCTTAAAAGACCGATGCAACATCGGCCCTAGGCTTTCCGGGCGCGACATTTCAACCAAACCTCCTAGTGACCCTTCAGAATCTGGGCTCGCAGTGTAGATCAGGATCCCAGCCATAGGATCAGTCCCATCGTTGCAGTAGATACGTTCACGCAACGACGACGACGAGTAACCGCATTCGAGGCCAAACTGCCTGATCAGCACATGAGCTAAAGAGTGCAGCAAAACATACCGAGCAGACTTGGGTTGCGACACTTGCATGCCTCGCGCTGCATACCATTCTGTTTGGGTACCTTTTAGCGTCCTATCAAATTGCCTTACGGATGGATGTTTCTCCCATTGGCGTAGTCTTTCCTCTGCCAATCTCACAAACACCCCTTCACCTCGTTGGTCGATACCAGGAAGCCAACTTAACCGCTTGGTCGCCAAAGGAGCGAGACCAGCGTCGATCGCTTGTATATCGACCAGATCGCCGACATCGGGTATCGGATCGATGCGAGTAAAGCCAATCAACGCCCGGACCTCTCGAAGTCTGACGACTTGCGTCACTTCAGCAACTGAGTGGTCGACTTCTCTTGGAACGTCGACAGGCCGAACCTGGAATTCTGCGCCAGGATCGATGTGGTGTTTGCCGCGCGTAAACGAAATCCATTCCTCGCGGCGTAAGTCATCCACGCGAATATCACGCGATCTTCTACGTTCAAGGCCCTCCCACACAGCATCGAGTTTGAACTCCCTTAATCCTGGGGCGAATTGGATGAACATCGCCAGTGTTTCAGGTGAATCGACCGTCGCCAATTGTTCGGCGTATTCACCAATTGCGATCTGTATGGGATCCGACCATGGCGGCACCGAAATCGCCGACTGAGCGACCGGAAAATAAGCGTTCGAAGCGCCGCGTAGCAACACGTGAACCTCTTCGTCACAATCTTCAAATGAATCGGATCCGAGCCAAGGCCGATAGCCACGACATTTCGGTAATCGCGTTCTCGCAGCGGCACCAGTCGCTTGACCCAGATTTCTGGACAGGTCGTGCGTTGGGCAATGGATCCACAGATCGGTGATCGCGCCCGTGCGGCCTGAATCGTTTAGTCTGAGTTCCGCAGCGCACTGGATGTGTTCGCCGTGGACGTAACGGTGCCAAGGGAAATCATCAAGGTGACCGCGCCGACAAACGACGATAAGTCTTGCCGGGTAAGTTGGTTGGTTTCTAATGCCGTTGTGCCCCGTCGTGCACACGTACTCTGGGTTACGCCTCTCTTCGAATTTGAACGCGGTGTGAGGAGCTAATCGATTGCATCTCGGACACACCATAAATTTTGGGAATACTCGAGCCGGCAACCCGCCGGTCCGGTTTTGACGTCTGTAGTATGGCGGACGTCGGAAGAAATCAACCCCAAGTTTTTTTGCTAAACGGGGTTCATCGACCCGGCGGGCTGTAGATGTATCCCAATCATCAAGGCCGGTAGCTACCATTGACAGTGTCGGAAGGTCAATTAATGCTCCCGGCCCAAACTGCGTAACTGTTTGGCTTGGTCGTACTTTTCCGGCGCGAACGACCAATTCAATTCTCCTGGTCCTGGAGGAGGACGACGTCAACTTCCTCCTCGACATCCCTAAGTGAACCGGCTACTGGCCACACGCCTTGCGCCACTGGCCGTTCCATCGGTTTCAAAAGGACCTCCGATCTGGAACTTCCTCGGCCGTTGCCCCTTGTGGAATAAACAAGCTTGTTCTCCGACCGCGCCAATCCGCGCCATTCATCCGTAAGATTGTCCAACAGGCGCTCGGTTTCGGTAGCGATGTCATCACTCCCAGTCACCCGAAAGGCGCGTCGGCGTAGCGCCGCCACGATCTCCTCGACCTGGTCGATAGAAGCTTCGATCGAAGATGCTGCTTTTTCAGGTTGAGCCATACCTTGCACGCTCTGCCGGACAAACGATGCCAAAACGCCGCGCAGTGCCCTGTCACGGGCTCGCTCAGAGAACGGAGTTACGCTAGTCGCTTCTACGTGACGATAAAACGTGTCGTGATAATGGGCGAAACGTTCATAATGCGATATGTCGCGTGGACGAACCCAGTTGTATACCTCGACAATCAATCCTGGGAATGCACGACCGACGCGACTGGTTGCTTGTATGTATTCAGCGCTGGTCTTGGGTTGAGCACTGACCACCATCAAGCCCAAACGATTGATATCTACACCCACGGAAATCATGTTCGAGGCGAGCAATACATCAATCGGATAGGATCCCGAATCCCGATCCTTGAAAGTACGGTCTAACGCAGCGAGGGTGTCGGCAATCTCGAAACTCGATCGGCGACTGGTCAGTTCTCGATCTTTTACGTATAGACGCCGATTGGGCCCGAATCCTCGTCTTCCGAGCACACGCAACCGCGCCGGAACGTCGTCGTCCAGGAGCCGCAGCGTACCTCCTAACTCACGCAAAGAATTGAAATACCCGACGAGCGTCATGTACGCGTCGGCCACGGTTACTTCGCTACCTTGAGGATCGGTGGCAACCGCATTGTCAAACTCCAGCTGAGCCCGGCTCAACAGAGCGCTGTACGTTCTGACCAGCGTTGTTTTGATGGATTTTCCAGGGCCAAATACCCCGACGTAAACGCGCCCAGGTTTCTCGGTTTCTTCCACGGCGAAGAACGAATCCGAAGCGTCTATTCCCAAAGGAGGGAAAACATGGGCATCGCGATCGAAAAGCGCACGGATCTGCGTAGGCGCTCGCCGAACCGTCGCGGTCGAAGCGACGATTTTAGGTTTCAATAGTCCTCCCTCGACGGTTCTTGACGATAGTCCGTCGACTACAGTTTCGTACAAACCTACAAGACTGCCCATGGGGCCTGAGATCAGATGAAGTTCATCCTGAATGATCAAGTCAGGCGGCGCTAGAGGTCTTGTCAGCACCTCTACCTCGACTGCCGGCATGCTTCTTGTTGCTCGATGGCTACCTTGATGAGATTCGCCTTCCCCTATGTATCCGTGTCTTGGGCACTTTCGATCAACTCGGCCGAACAATGATCCAATTCGACCGTTCCATGCCATCTGTGCGAATTTATCAACGGTGGCTAGTACGAGGGACGGCGGGTCTTTATAGATCTCTTCGTCAACCACCAAAGCCGGAAGACCTAACTCCGAATTCCTGAATCCAAACGGACATTCGTAACCCGAACATTTGATCCAAGTGCGGTTGTGGTCATCATCGGGCACATAGTTCGTAGGTTCGAGAGTTTCACCGCACCACGGGCAGTGAAGAACTTGGTATGGCGATCCGCCGAACACACGCCGGTTATTTTGCAAGTCGCGGAGGGCGTCTTTGGAATCCAAATATCTGTTAGGTGTAACCGAATAACCAACCCACAGACCAATCGTGAACCGTTCCCGGCCCCATTTTCTTTCATCTTCCAAACGAATCAACTCGCACGCACACACCAACGCGAGCGCCCGATGGAATTGCTGAATCGTGAGCAGCCTAAGCGTGTACCGCATCAGTACGGTTGTGCCCGCCTTGAAGTCGAAAAATCCGTCATCGGCTTGGAGGCGCCTGAGGGCAAAGGTAAATGCGGTTAATCCAAGATATGCTTCAGTTTTTCCGCCGCCAGTCGGGTACCACAGCAAATCTGCCACATCTCGATCAGGATTCGACGGGTCAACCAACGAAGTTATTGCCTGCAGAATGAAGCCGATCTGGAAAGGTCGCCAAATGGCTGGGATTTGGTCATCTGGTGTCGCCTTCCCGCCGCGAGTGCGGCTCAAAACCCTCTCTGCGGCGCGCCGTTGCATTGCCATTGCACGGTTCGCGAATTTGAAAGCTTCGAACGCGTGTGGATGGCGAAGGGATGCAAGGCCGTTTTGCATACGTGTCAAACTGTCGCGTTGAGCCTGAACGTGTTCCCGGGCGACTTCGTCGTCAGGTGCAGGAATGGAGTCGATCTTCTTTTCTTGACGTTCGATCCATTCAGCATAGGTGCTCAATAGAGGTTCGATTTGAGAGATCATTTCGTCAGGCGTGGTTGTCTCGCTCAACTCGTCCATAGAAAGGCTGGGAACATCGTCGGGACCTCGTACCGTGTGCACTTCTCTACTGGGTATGACCGTTGTGAACACTCTTGATGTTCGCGTCGCGTCTGAGGACTCCATCTCCCAATCAACCGCAATGCCGTGGCCAACTGCGAATTCTCGTCGGTTGCGATAAATCAAATCGGCCACTGCGATATCCGGGTCGGGGTCGGGTGCGTCGCGCTGCAGACGACGAGGCAAAAACACTGGACCATCTCCAGTCACGGACAGTTCGGGTTGGTACATCCAATCCTCGCCGGCGGGCCGCCCACCTTTAGGAGCCGACCGCGAGTTGACTAGGAATACGGACGCCACCAAATTACCGTCAAGGGGCACTATCAACCATTCGACCAAGGCCCCCGGCGTTAGGTCCACCCTTCCGCGGTTTTCATCTAACGACACCGCCACCGTGTGGTCAAACGGTGTCCGGACCCACTCGTACTCTTTGTGCAAAAGCTTTGCTGTGACATCGGGATCACCATCCATATCAATGTCGGCTGCTTGATCTGGCCGGACACCTGAGCTGCGTGATTTTTCAACCTTCTCGTATTCTCCCCAAGAAGCGCGAATTGTGAGCGACCTACAACTTGGTTCGACGATGAAGGAAAGACCAATGGACGACGGAGCCAATTGATGACTGATCTTCGGGCCATTGTCCTCTGCTTCTGCGGAAACAACAGCCGCATCGGATTGTTCGTCTTCAGCGGCGGAGAGTGCCGTGTCGCGCGGGGCCAACATGCCCAGTAGGTAGCGCGTTGACGGGGGTTGTTCAAGCACCTCGTCTAGTGATTCGGGACCAAGAAGATCGATTTTGAGTGCGTTGAGGAGGCGTTCCCTGACTGTGTCGCCGTCGGCCTCGTAGTAAACAGGGGTGGCCGTTGGTTGCCGTTTCATGCGTGTCTTTCTCCGTTCCCGTTTAGGGTCGCGAGTTCAACCCGAGCCGCGGCGAGTAGACGGTATTCATTGTTCGGAGTTCTTGCCGCGCGGAGTTCTCGTTCAGCACGCGCCCGGTCTTGTCCCAAGGATTCGAGTTCCTGATTTGCCCGACCTAAGTTAGCTTCCCAGATAGGGATCGCTTGCCTCTGCAGTGGTTCGTTAGAAGCAACGAGCCGCTCGAGCGTTCGCGAACACGATTGAATCCTGTCGCGCGCCGCTTGATCACGATTGTCATACATCAGTGTGATACGCTCCAATTCTTCCTCGAAGCGATTCTGTGTTTCCTCACGGATACCTTCCATGAAGTCGCCCACAATCGAACTGATCTCATTTTGCGCAAGATGGTGAGCAGCGTCTAGAGTTCCAAAATTCGGGTCGATATCGGTTTCCTCGGGTTTCAACTCTCTCGAGAGCTGTAGCAAATTCGAACCGATACCATTCGAAACTCGGCCGTCGTCGTCCACGTAGATGGACTGCACGAAATCCCGCGGTTTAATGCCACCCACCGTAACCAACCAAATGAACTGCCATCCTGGTCTCAACCGATCAATCATCCCTTCTGGGATTTGCCTGATTGCAGAAGCGCCTTCGTGTTGCTCCTCCACCACGCGTTTGACTAAAGCATCGATGACAGGATGTCCGAATCCGAGATACTCGACCAGCTCGCTGTCCACGTAAGTGTGAGGATTGAAACATACCACCCGTTTGTCCTGGCCGTCGACCAAATCCGGCCGCTCAACGGTGAATGGGTAGTGGAATTGAATTCGACGCTCAGCCTTATGCTCTGGATCTTCGACCCATGTGTTCACGGACCTTAGTAGGCTAATCATCAATTTCTCAAAGTCGTTATGACTGACGGACTGTTTTTCTTGGAGTGCTGTCTGAGCGATCTCAGAGGAATAACTTTTCGTGTCCAAAATGAAATCCTGTAGCTGCGCCTCCGCTTCGCGAGCCTGACGGACGCGGTCTTCCAATTTCCTCCCAACCAAATCAAGTGCCTTATCGCGCTCTGTGGCAGCTGCTCTCAACGCCGTTCTGATATCCGTTTCTGCTTCTCCTAGTATTGGGTCTAATCCGCCAATGGATTCCTCAAACAGATGTATCCGCTGCTCCAAAACGTCCAAGATCCGGCCTTCGATAGTTCCACGAACATGAAAATTAAATATGGTGACGGGGTGTTCTTGACCAATCCGATCTACTCTGCCTATTCGTTGTTCCACCCGCATCGGATTCCAAGGCAAGTCGTAGTTGATCAAGATATGTGCGAACTGGAAATTCCTCCCCTCACCGCCTGCTTCGGTTGAAACCAGAATCTGGGGACCATTGTGCATCCGAAACATATCGATTGCACGGTCTTTTTGCAACGGATCCAGCTGTCCGTGGAATTTATGAGATGACCATCCCTGCTCCGAACAGAGCTCCACGAGCATGTCCTGCGTCTCGCGAAATTCGGTGAATACGATAATCTTTGCATCCGAGTCTTCTCGAAATAGATCGCGGAGTTTCGCAACAAACGTCTTTGCCTTTGAATCGACGTCAATTCGAGACAAGAGCCGAACAACGCGGTCGATTCGCGAAAGTTCGTGAGAAGTTGCGCTGGGCAATTGACCAATTACTTCAGATGCTTCAAAGTCCGAGTCAAGATCTTCTTCTGCGTCTGCGACCGTCAATGCACTTTCGACTTCGCCGCGTATGAGTCGCTCACGACGCCTCAACATGGATTTCAAGAGCGCTCGAGAAGAACTAGCGGCCAATTTCTGCCATATCACCATCAGGAAGCCCAAAGACGTCCGTCGAGTTCGTTCCGCCTCCCGAAACCCTTCCGAGGTGATGGAATCCATCTCTTCCTGTAAAGCGCGTTCAGCTTCAGTGATATCGACCTCCCAGCGAAACGCAGTGCGCGGCAAGAATCCACCAAGGACCGAACGACGATTTCGGATTAAAACCTCGCTTAATCGATGTCGAGAACGCAAACGTTCAATTATGTCCTCAATAGAACTGTCAAGCAGTTTGGCTGGTTCGGTTCTCAATATCTCAGAAGCTGTTTGCACCGAACTCGAAGCAATGCCGTTTCGTGCCAAGTCTTCGACCAATTTGTTTAATCCACTGAGGTTTCGTATGTGGTCAACGAAATCGTTCTCCGAAGCGAACAACACCGGATCGAGCATCTCAACCAACGAGAACAATTCATGGCGTTGCAATTGCAATGGGGTTGCAGTCAAAAACAACACGCCGCGCCGCGAAAACTCAGGGCGCGCAGTCAATTCAGACACCAATCGGTAGAGATTCGTCATCGTAGTTCGGTTGCCGTTTCGTTGACGACGAGCGTGGTGTGCCTCATCCACGATGATCAAGTCCCAATCTACTGCTGCGATCTCACCGCGGCGTTCTTGTGACCAAGAAGCCCAGGATTGAGAGGTGATGATCGAATCGTGATCTGTCCAGGGATTGTGCACGCCTTTCGATTCAAGATATCGAAGCGTGTCTCTGTTGAAGATCGCGAACGTTTCGTTGAATTTCGTTTTGAGTTCGAATTGCCACTGGCGCGTCAGTCCAGATGGAACCAAAATGAGTACTCTTTGCGCTAACCCTCTCGCGCGCAATTCCTTGACGATCATTGCCGCTTCAATGGTCTTACCCAAGCCAACCTCATCGCAAAGAAGGAATCTATGGGGGTATGACGAAATCACGCGATGTACCACTGATACCTGGTGGGGTTTGAGATCTACTCTCGCGTGCGACAACGACACCAACGAATCGTGCAAATGCCGAGCCCAAAGATCCGCGGCCACTGACCTGACGTTGAATTGTTCGGCACTGCCAATCTGACCTGAACGGAACCTTTCGATTGGATCGTCCAATACCGCCGGACGAAGCGTCATCTCAGCCGCATTCCTCAATGATCCGTCCGCGAATGCGACCCTTAGCGTCGGGTAAACGGGAGTCGAGACTTGCTCGATCACAACACCTAACATCCCTTCAGAATTCATCACCCGATCCCCTTGTCTAAAAGGGGTTGCCTCAAGCGCACCAGTATCGATACCAAATCGTTGCTCAGTGCCGTCGTCGAAAAGTACTTTGGCTATTTTTCCGTCAATCTCGAATACGAACCCGTTCATATCTCCTTGTGTCCAACGCACCCGACTGCCTTTTCGGATCATGCTGATCTCTCCAGTTCCTTTTCTGCTTCACATACTCGAGGATTGTGCGATCGACTGGCGCTTCTTCGGATTCGACAGCAAGTTCGCGGTCACCCATAGTGAATAACCACGAACGGTTGATTATAGACTGCTATCGACTTGCAGGATCGCGTAACCAAGACTGGTCGCGCTACGTCAAAATCACGTCGCGCATTCCGCCACGCGCTGGTCTCAATACTCGATATCATTCCGGCGGTTCGGTGATAACGGCCTGGAGCGGAATTAATAACGACGGTATTTTCACACTGCATTTTTGCGTGTTTTGTAATCCTCAACTGGGTCGGGGCTCGAACTCGTGCTGGACCGGCGATGTACGTCTCTGAGCCCAGCCTTCCCCAACAATCGACCAGATCTAGTTAGGTTGATTGTTTGTCCAAAACCAAGCTGGACTGTTCGTTGGCTGTGCCACATCCCAAACCTCCATCACGCCACAGGGCCAACAACCATTCCGCCATAAACTTCGAAAGTTTGGGAGGAACCGCGTTGCCGATCATTCGGGCGACACTATCCATGCCGCGACCGTAAAACTGATAGTCGTCCGGGAACGACTGTAAAGCTGCGCCTTCACGCAGCGACAATCCCCGGACCTGATTTTCGTCGAAATGCCCAAAACGGCCATTAGAGATGCTGTGAAAGCGAGTTGTGATCGTTGGAGCTGGCCGGTCGGGATGCAGCCTGGTGTACACATCACCAAATCCACGCCGTCCTTTTTCCTCCAGTCTTCGATGACACGGCAGCGAGAGATCGCCATACGGTGTGGCGTTAAAGGTCCAGTTCGACTGTCCAGGCTTAACCGACATCAGTCTATTCCGGTTTATTTCGGTCAGATTGCGACAGACGTGACCGTCGATGCGCGAGCAATTCTCGCCAGCTTCGAGCGGAGGCAGGTGATCAATCGCGTCCTTTGCAGATACTTCGGGGGCGTTCGGGTCGCATTCGGGGATCGGCAGGTCAAAAACTGAACCTTCGGTATTTTTTGGACGCAGCGCAAGCATCACCGATCGGCGACGAAATTGGGCCACGCCGAAACGAGAAGCACATATGCGATCCTCGCCAACCGCGTATCCCAGATCGCGCAAAGCTTTTTCGAAGTCATACCAAACCTGTTTGTACTTGCCAGACCTGATGCCGGCGACGTTCTCTGAGATCACCATTTCGGGTTTGAACCGTTTAATGAATCTGACGGTTTGCGATAGCAAATTCTGGTCGCGATCGCGGTTTTCGCTTCGAGCAGGGGTCAACCTTCGCTGAACAAACTTAGTGAATGACTGGCATGGGGCACATATCACGAACAGCAGCGGCACGCCATGCGCCAACTCCCGATATAACGGTACAAGTGAATTTAATTCGTCCCAAACCTCTTGTTGTTGTCCCTGAGGGTAAGCCTCAGTGTAGGGAAACATGTCAAAGGACAAAAATCGGACCCTTCGCCCATCTAGCGAGGAGTTTTTGTTGTTCGACACGTACGTCGACCGGTATGAGGAATCGAAATCGATTCCGCAGATCACATATCCGTCTGCGTCCAACAGCCCGCGCGTCGTGCCGCCAGCGCCGCAAAAGAAATCGACTGCCAAAAATCTTGGCTGGCGCATTCCATGATGTTCGTTGACGGCATCCATTCTTTTCGCACCGACTTAAGGCGAATCGTCGGTTTCGAAGCTAGTGATCAGAATCACATGATACGCGGCGTTGGGTGGTTTCCATCGCGTTACGGGTCGATACTGGTGCAATCAGTAGATAATCGTCTCTTTCGACAGGTCCGGAACCATTCTCAGTCATGTCTTCGCGCCACTCTATTGGGTTGTCTCCACCATTCGTGACTAACGTCGAGGCGTGGTCGACTCGAGAACCAAAATGAGGACTTTCCGCATCCAGATTTAGGAGCTCGCGAGAATTTGTCCAACCAACTTGGGTTTCGCAATCGAGCAACGATACATAGATTCAAGGTAAGCGACGCACAGACACCTTGAATCGGAGGCATACGTTGGACGCATTGACGGACATCCCCACAGTTAACTATCACCTGTGGAAACCCTGCAACATGAGATGCGAATTCTGCTTCGCCACCTTTGTGGACATTAGTCCTGAGACAATCCCCAAAGGCCATCTCGGACGCGAGGGATGCTTAGCTGTAGTGACGGCACTGGCCAAAGCTGGTTTCCAGAAGATCAATTTCGCCGGCGGCGAACCGACGCTCTGTCCTTGGCTGCGTGAGCTCGTTTCGCTCGCCAAAGGATTCGGACTCACCACCTCGGTTGTTACGAACGGAAGCAGAATCACCCAAGAGTACATCGAGGAACTGGAGGGCCGTCTCGATTGGGCGGCGATCAGCATCGACTCGGTTGTGCCGGCCACGCTGAAAAAGACAGGGAGAGCAACGGTGACGGGGCCTTTGAGCGAGGCCGACTACCTGCGCATGATCGACGTTCTTCTCAAGTACGATATCCGCGTGAAGATCAACACCGTGGTTACGAATGAAAACCTTGGTGAAGACCTTACTGAGTTCATCGTCCAGGCTCGCCCCGAGCGATGGAAATTGTTTCAGGTTCTCCCGGTCGGCGGCCAAAACGACTACCTGGTCGATTCGTTCGTTGTCTCATCACATGAGTTTGAGCGCTACGTCGAAACAGCCAAGAGGGTGGAATCGTGGGGGATCGCCGTGGTGCCGGAGACCAACGATCTGATGACTGGTAGCTACGCAATGATCGACCCTGCCGGGAGGTTCTTCGACAACGTTTTCGGAACGCACACGTACAGTCGGCCAATTCTCGAAGTTGGCGTGAGTCAGGCGTTTGCCGATGTGTCGGTCGACTTTGAGAAATTCCTTGCAAGGGATGGTCTGTACGATTGGCAACGTATACCTGCGAACACTCTGGCCTGACTAGGGACTACCGAACAGAGATGGGAAAGGCGATCCAAAAGGAAGTTCCCCCGCGTCTTCCGGCCAGCGGTCAGATACTCGGTTTCTTGGTCAGGAGTTTGAACCTCGATGACCACCGGCTGCACAGCAAGGCTGCGCAACGGTTCTTCACAGGACACCGAGTCAAGCAATCCACCCGCGCAGAAATCATCGACGGTTTCGCTGACGCGCTGGCTGCAATGGGCTTCAATTTGAACGATGGTCGCGAAGAAACGTCTCGAACGCCTGTTTTGGCTGAGGCAATCGATTGGCACGCGACTCATTGGGACAGGCTCAGAACCGTTCTGCTGCCGAGGATGTCGCGGGTTTACCCGAGCCATCTGCCGGTCGTCTGGAAAACCTACGTCAGGCTCGCCGCGATAGATCTGGCTTTCAGAGTCGCGTCGCATTTGCGCCTGACCGATCGACCAACGACAACTCTCGAGATTCTCAACTCAGCAAGTGTATGCCGACGAGGAGCGTACTTGAACCGCAAGCGACAGTGCGCCGATATTTCATTGTTGGATTTCGCCGACGAGGTTGGAGTCACCGAGAACGCAGTGGAGGGATGGTTGTATGGCGGCGCAAGGCCTCGTGACGAGAATCTTGCCAAGATCGCCACCGCATTGTCTTCAGGCATTGAACAATTCGCTGACGAAGACATTCTCCGTGAACTGCGGCTGCTCTATTGGGTCAGCGACATCGCCGAAACGATGAGCAAGCACCTCGGGAGCGATGCCGTCAAAGAAATCATTGTCCAATTTCACGAATACGCGTCGCTGATTCACGACGAGATCAGCGACGCAGGTCAAAACTGTTTGAGTATGAACGCCGTCGCGGAACTTGCGGCTCGCGGAACCCGCTCTCCTGTAGCTAAAACTTTCTTGGCGCAACTGGTAGATCGAGAAACGGACCCTGAGTGGAAAAAAGACCTCTCTGCCGCTGGTTCAGACTGGATAGGCAGAGTCCTGAGTGTCAACTACCAAGTGCATCGATCCGAAGAGATCGCGCTGATTGAACAGACAGACGGACAGATACTCGAAAACTGGGGGATCAGCGATCCAGAAGCTTATGAACATTACCTGAATGGGAGGGAGCTGTTTGATGCGGGTCAGATGCGCGAAGCTCTAGCCGAATTGACCAAGGCGGTTGAGCTTGACCCGCTTGATCCGGCGAACCACTTTGCATTGGGATCGGTTAAAGGCGGTATCGGTTCGGCGACTGCCGACCGCAACCTCGTCGACGAGGCTTTGGAAGCGTGTTGGATGGCGGTGGCTCTCGATCGGAATTGGATCGCCCCTTGGACGGAAATCGGGTGGTTGTTGCTCATTTCCGACAAACCACACGAAGCTGTCGAACATCTGCGCAGCGTAAGACCTCAATGCAGGCCGTTGGATGCCCGGTACTATCACGCATTAGGTCTGGCGCTAGGCCTGATCGGAGAACGCGCCGAATCGCTCGCTGCTCTCGAATCCTCGCTTGAAATCGACCAGAACGATCCCCGTGTCGCCATCGATGCAGCCCTTACGGCGTTTCAAGTTGGAGACAAACTCAAAACTAACGAATACCGCAAGATGGCGCGTCACCTCGGGGTTTCAGATGAATTGGATCGAAGTATTGCATTGGCGAAAATCGATCAAACCGATAAGCCGATCATCGCCGTAGCCATGTTGGATGAACAACGATTATCCGCTCTGGATGTCGCAATTGCGCGCCGTCCAAATGATGTGAAGGCTTACCTTGCGAGAGCGAAAATCCATTTCAAAAGGCGTGATGACGAACAGGCTTTGTCAGATTTTGACGTCGTCCTGCGACTTGATCCAGACCGACTCGGCGTCCTCGTGTTGCGCGGGGTCGTCTACGTTTACACGGGCAGGTACGAGTCTGCGATTGCCGACTTGTCCGAAGCGATTCGCCACAACGCCGGAGTCGAGATTGCGCATTATCACAGGGGACTGGCTTACGGTGAAATTGACGATTTGGACCGTGCGATCGATGATTTCAGCGAAACGGTCCGGCTGAGACCCGAACATTCCGACGCGTATCGAGCCAGAGGCGATTGCCTACGTTACAAGAACGAATTTGATCTGGCGATATCCGACTACAGCGTTTCCATCACGCTCGATCCCCTAAATGCTGTCTCGTTTCGTGGCCGCGGTTCAGCGCATCGTTTGAAAAACGACTTCGATTCGGCAATCGATGATTTCGATGTCGCAATCAGTCTGGACTCAGAAGATCCAGTTGCCTATCGTTTCCGTGGGGATGCGCTTCTCGCGCAGGGAGCCTACGACGAAGCGATAAGCGATTTTGACGCCGCGTTGAAACTCGATCCCGAAGATGAAGTCGCGTACCGCTGGCGAGGCACAGCCCACCTTTGCATGGGTGATCTTAATTCGGCGCTATCCGATTTTGACGCCGCAATCACCCGCAACCCGGAGAACGCTTACACGCACCAATGCCGCGGTCTGGTCCGAGAGGCGATGGACGATCCCGAGGGGGCTCAGATTGACTTTCTTCGCGCCCGCGAGTTGGGATACGACGAACCAAACTGATGCCGCGAAGTACAATAAGCCACCTCTCAAGACGACGGTTGCCGCCTTGGATCAAGCTGACCGAAATCAGTTCACGTATGCTCATTGAGTGAGGTTTACGCACGGCGATAAGTTCGCCTCTACCAACCTCCTCCAACCTGTACGACTCTAGTCGGCACTGTTTCGCGGTGTTCCGTCGTCCAGCCGTGAGATGCTTCGGCCTCTGAAATGATCGACCGTGACGCGAGGCGAACCCATACGACCCGGTTCTCCCCAGCAGCCGTCTATCTTGAGAAAGGAAGGCTGCTCCGCTGGTTTCGTACGGGCCTTTACCCAGCTGACGCAACGCCGATAGCGGAACAAACAGAAAAGTCCCCGCACATAGGGGTATTCTTCGCGCCGCGGATGCGGCGCGAAGACATGTCTTTCTCCTAAGTCCGACTCCGATCCCATGTTTCCGTCTAGTCCCTCCGAGCGGTGGCCCGACGTCAGGGGACTAGGCGGCCAGCGTCTCAGGCCGCACCAGCATGGCGGAGCATCCGGGAACGGCGACGGTGTCGAACGACAGTTCGCCCCTGCCGTCGTAACCCGCCCGGTAGGCGTACTCTGCCTCCGCTCCCGAGGGCACACGGCCGCCGGACCTGATCGAGTCGCCGCCAGGTCCGCCCGCGCCGCGCACCACCATCCCGCGACGCTGGCCCTTGCGCCAGCCAAGCACCTTCACCTCGGCGGGGACCACGCGCGCCTCCGACCTCGTCAGGCGGAAGAGCACGCCGTGAAGCCGTTTCAGCACCCCCGGCGAAGGGTCGCGCAGACCGTTCACGATCTGCGAGAGATGGCCCGAGCTGATGCCCGCGCGGCGAGCCGCCTCGTTCTGAGTGATTCCGTGCGCGTTCAGACGCGCGAACACCGCGTGGCGATCCACCTCGGCGGTCCGCGCCGGGGCGATTTCGACGGGCGCCTCGAGAGCCGACTCGACCCTCGCCCGGACCTTCGGGCCCATGGTCCTTCGGCCGCGGGAGGCCTGCACCATGTACCCGTAGGACACGCCGACACGCTCCGCGAGGTCTCGCATGCTCATGCCCAGCTCACGCGCCCTCTCCCGGATGCGGCTGCTCTCACCGACGACGACGGCTTCGCTCCGTTCGACGAAGCCCTGCGCGGGAACCTCGCCCAGCACGGCATACGCTCTCCGCCGCGTCTCCGCGGTCCAGCGCTTGCCGCCCGACGCGATCTGCGACAGGTGCCCCGGCGTCACGCCGATCTTCGCGGCGAGCTCCGTCATGGTCAGCCCGTTGCGCCGTGCGGCGGCCCTGAGCGCGGTCTCGCGTCCGGGGGCCGGGGGCCCGGTTCGTTTCTCTGTAGTTTCGACCGTTTCCCGCATGGAGACGTAACGGCCCGATGTGATAGTTGTCATTTCGCTTCCTCCTGTAGCGGAGCAAGCGGAGCCGCCCCCGCCCGGTTCCGGGTCCCGTGTTCGGGGACCGTCTCTAGGGGTGGTGTTTTCGATGCGGCTCGTGGCCGTGCGCGGCGAGGTTCGCCGGGAATGTCGGGTAGCGAAGCCGAATCCGGCTCGGATGCCTGCCGAACGCGGCCGTTCGACGGTGGCTTTCAAGGGATGTGCGCCGCGGGATCAGGTCCCGAGGCGTTGCCCTAGGCGTACCAGATCCGTGGCCGCGAAGCGTCGCCGATCAGGCGAAGCGCGCCCTCCGGCGCTTGCGGCGGACGCGTGACGACTTGTCCAAAGGCCGGAGACCTCTGAGGCTCCGCCGAGACACCTCCATCCCTGGCCGCCAGCGCATGCCCAGCACGGCGAGAACCTCCAACGTCCTTCCGTCGCCCGCGGGCATCAACGCGGCGGCTCTTCCCGCGCCCTGGCTGTAGAGCAGCACCTCCTGGCCGTCGAACCTGCGGCGGACGATGTCCGTCCACTCCGCGTGGGCCCAGCGGGCCGCGTCGGGATCGACGTCTCGGATGTCCAGACCCTCGAGCACCGCCAGCGCGCCGTCGAGGTCGCCCCTGCGGCGCATGCGCCGCGCGTCGTGGATGCCGCGGCCCACGCTCTGCTCCCACGTCTCCGACGCGGTCCCGAACAGCGTCGCGACGAGGTTCCGCGCCAGTTCCTCCAAGGAGCGGCCCTGCCGCTCCCCCGGTCGTCGGATCGTCTTTCGCGCGGCGGCGATGCCGCCTGTCAATGTCGCAGTAGTCATTTCAGTCTCCTGATCTCTGTCTCTTCCGGCCGCGCGGCATCCCCGGCGCGCGCCGGTCGAGGGTTTTCGGGGTTGGTGTCTAGTGCCGTCGGGCGAACACGGACGCTCTCGGCAGCCGAGGGATGCGGGTCGGCGGCGTCAAGAGCGACTGCTCGGGTGGACGCGTCGCATCCAAGCTCCGAACTCGTCGTTCGGAATGGAACTGGAGGCGTCTAAGAGAAGACCCGTGGCGTTCAGACTCGCCGGACGCACGGATCTGGAGACGTCCGCGATCAGCGGTTCAACGCTGAATCGGAGACGCACGGAAGCGGTCGAGGCGCGGCTGCGCTTCGAACCGTGAGTTCGTCGGAACAGGACGTTTGGAGACGTGCCTGTTCACAGGTTCCCGTCATTCGAGACGCCGGAGAGCTGATGCTCGACCGTATAGACGCCTCGCGCTTCGGGAGAAGCGGTCGTCCCTGTTCTGCGGACGCTCGGAGAGCCGGGCTCGATCCGAAACGTCGACGCGGGTGCGGGACTGCACCCTCCGGATTTCTATGGCGGGAAACCCGGAAAAAGCCTGACAGCGATTCCGATTATGGCTTCAATCGCCCGGTTTTGGGAGCTACCGACCGGTTTTGCTTGCGGCGAGATCGCGACGACATGGCAGACAGGAAGGATCCGTCGCCTTGGCGCCGCATGCGTTCGCGGCGTCCGTCAATCCCGCGACCGCAGACCGAAACCGAAGTGTGGGCGACGACACGCTGCAAATTCCGCGCACCATCGGTCGGAACATTGTCCCACGGCGAATCAGGAGTCGGTTAATGGATCCGACGGGGTGTTCGCGATGTAGAACTCCCCTCCGTGATCGGTATCGCCCTAGGTACCGTCGGACCCGACGTGTCCGTCTGTTTCTGCCAGCAGACCTTGTTCAGCCCATTCATCGCGCACAACCTCGAAAAACCCTTCGACCGGTTGAGCGTCTACAAGTGAGAGAAGCTGCGTGCCAGCCTGCGTAAGTTTCCAGCTGCCGACGAAAAGGTAGTCCTTGTCGTTCTCACGAAAAGAAAGTTCAAGCCGATGCGCGCCATATTCGGCAACCATTCTCGCGTCGCTGACGGCCAGCACAGGTTCATGCCCTCGTATCATCCTGGCCGAAGAATCAAACCCGACTACGCGACGTGCGACGAGCCCTAATTCGATTAGACGAGACATCGACTCGTAGTTGATCCCGTTTTCGGAGTAGAACCAGTCAGTTACATCGACGTCGATTATCGTCGGATTGCCGTCGAGTATCCAGACGAAGTCGCATAGCGCCTGAAATGTCTCGGCGTCATTCACGCTCATATCCCCCAACAGGTTCACTGATTTACGAGAGAACGACCCTGGTTCATTCGCCTCGCCTGCAAGAAGCTTCGCCCAAAGAAGCTGCATCTCCTCATCGCCGATCGTTCTCGCCTTGTCGAAAAAATTACGGATCCAATCGTCGTCGATACGTTCTGGTGAAGCACGTCCCGGATCCAGTTGCGGTATTGCCTCAGAAATTACGTCTTCGATGCGGGACTGAAACATCGTTTCCTCCGCAATTGCACGACGCATCGCACGTATCTCAATCCCGGTGATCCGCTGACCGTTCGCGGCTCGGACCAGAGCGGCGTCCGCCTCGCCCCTCGCGCGAATCACATCGGCTTCGGCTTCGGCTTGCGCCAACCGTCGTCGCTGCGAAGGCGCGAACATCCCTGCCACCGCGTCCGAGATCTTTTCGATCAACACTGTAGCTGGTTCAGCGAGACCGCCAATGTCGATTTTCACTATGGGATCCTGAGGAATCATACCGAGGCTGAATTTCGTCTGTTTGCCCAACTTCACCCTATCAGTCCCACCGATGATCCTCATCGCCGCCTATCGCGAAGACCAGCGTGATCTGCAGGTCAACTCCCTCACTTGATGCCAACAACCTGCTCCAACAGCGCGACTCTCTGCCGGCCGAGCGGTCAATCCTGCAGCAGACTCGGCGGCATCGATTCGACGACCGCGGCGGCGATCTCCCTGCCGCGCTTTCGGTATGTGACTCCGACGTCGAAGAGAGAAGACCATTCGGTCCGTCTCGTGCGGTACATGAGACGCTTTATCTCACGCGGCAGTTCGCCTACGTAGAAGCTGCCGATGCTGTCGCGAAAGCCGAAGTACTCGACGACGGCAGTCGGAAGGCAGATGTCGGAATACTCGCCCTCGGACAGATAGTCCGGAACCTCGCGCCCGTCCGGTTTTGTTATGATCCACTCGCCGTTGCCCGTCAGTTCTTGATGCACTAGACACACCAGCCCCAATACACTGTAGCCGTGCTTCGCGTAAAGCCAGCCCGGCCTGAGGTAAAGGTATTGCAAGTTGGTCAATGGATGCCAAGTGCCGGAGATGAAATCGGCCAGAAATTGCAGGCGGTCTTTTGTAGGAACATCCATCTCGGTGCCTCGCTTTGTAGGTCGCGGATGCGTTCGATTCTAGCCGCATGAGTCTACGAACCCTGTCCCTCGTATCGCCCCCGTTTTACCCTTCATCACGCGGCACCAACCCCGTGCGTGCATTTCCGCTACGCCCCGAGCGCTTCTTTGGTGCTCCAGCCGAACCATTTGCGCTTCTGCATTCCCCGAACCGGAAACTGCATTCTTGGAGCCGCCGTCACCGTTTGCACTTCTGCCACAACCAAAGCGGAGCGCGTCCTGTAGGAGCGGGCCCGGCACCGGACACCGATCGCTTGCTCGGGGCACGCAGTTTCAGGACGTTGGCGACGTTTTTCCTTGCGATTCCGCTTTGGACGGGCGAGGTTGGCACTTGTGCAACAAAACGAGATTCCCTGTACACGCCCCAGACCTGCCGGTTCGGCAGAACCGCCTGATGTCCGCGGATGCGGTGGCTGGCCGAGCGTCGGAAGGGTGCTGAGGGTCGAAAGACGGCACATCCTCCAACGCTCGACGATCCGATGCGGGAGGAGATGGCCGGATGGTAGACCAGATGCGAACGGCCGGAAAAACCCCATAGCCCCACGTCAATTCCAGCGGGACTCGGACGACGAGCCGGCGAGCCGCTATTTTGCATTTGCGATATGATTGTCCAACGGGTCGGTAATGGGCGTCACGGTCCCGACCTGCCGGAGAGGAAACGCAAGGCGTTTGCGGTCCGTACCGTGAATTCCAGTTCGCGATAGTGGATTGGTCGCACGATCACGGCGTGAATACCGATGACGGCACGCTGCACGCGTTGTCTTAGTTGAACGAGCAGACTCAAGAGCGTAGCGGTTGGAGTAGGGCGCGGGCAATTGCCGTCGTCGTCCTGCTGACCATTTGGGACATCGCCGTCTGGATTACGCTCATGTCCATGGATGTCGCGTTGTGGCTGATCCTCAGCATCACTGAGAACACCCGCTCGGTTAGGCCTACCGCGCGAGTATCTTTCAGAAGGGATGAACGGGACGCGATAGCCCGCAGTCAAGGCAGGAGGTGCAACTATTGCGGCGCCCGTCTGACACGCGACAACCTCCAGATCGACCACATGGACCCTGTCTCCCGCGGCGGCTCAAACGATTGGGAGAATCTGCAAGCCCTCTGTCGCAGGTGCAACATTCGGAAGGGCAATCACACGGATGAAGAGTTCAGGGAAAGGTATGTCGAGATTCTGGACGCGTATGCGCCTCCCCGCATGACGATACCTCAGAGGATGTTCGACTCAGTCACTCGTACGACCCGCGCTCACCAGAACGTTCGCGAGGCGAACCGCAACCGTTACCAGAGCCCGCGCGCACGTGTTTATCAGGCGATGCCAGCAGTGGCGATCTTTTGGTGGATCCTGTGGGTTTTGATCTCGTACTTCTGGCTACCGGGTCTGGTTTCGCTGGCGTTCCTCGGTGGACCTGTGTTTGGCGTCGCGTATGCCTTTGGATTGTGGTTCCGCGCCAAGCATGCAGGCGTGTTCGACGAAGAAATGGAATGAACCGTGCGAGCAAACACAAATCCGCCGGTTTCACCACGACGAAAGTTTCAACGGTTCTAGCATCGAAAACCTGCACGACGCCCCGGCGCCAAATTTACAGCGTCGACGTCGATCCGACCTGAGCCGCGACCGCTCTGCGTCGAGCGGTGCTGGACGTCAGTGCCGATTACTGCGACGCCCTCCCGCACACCGCGGTTAGAAGCGACTGACTACCAACTGCGGCACGGGCCGTGCTGGACGCCGGCGTGGTAGCTCGCCCACAGGATCTCCGCCGCCCCGTCCTGGCGTGCCTTTCGACCACGCCGAGCAGCAGCGCGAACATGCGCGGATCGTGCGCGTACCTCGGCTCCGGCGCATCTTCGCCATGCCCGTGGCCGATTTCATGCCCCCGTTCCAAGTATTCGCGTTTCCGCGATCTCCGAAGCGGGGACTCGCGAACGCCTTGCCCGCAACCGGTTCGCGGAAACGCGCGGTTTGAACCTGCGAACGTCCTGCAGGGGTGGAACCGGCACCGGACGCCGATCGCTCGCGATCTTGTGGCGCTTCGCGTCCGATTTCGCAGTTCTTGCGCTTGAAACCGCTTTGAACTGGACAGATTCGCGTTTCCGCGCGCAAACCGCGATTCCTGTACACGCCTGTGACCTCGCGATCGAGCCGCCGGAAAAACGCCTCATAAGAGGGGCGCTGGCGACCCCCGTCGAAGGGCGGACAGAGACGACCACGCGCCAGGCGTCCTCAAGTCGCCCGCGATCGGAAAACGGGACAGGTCTCAGAGACCATCCTCGTGCGCGGATCCGCGCCGGTCGAACGCACGATGCCACAGACGCCGAACCGCGCCGAGTGTTCGCGGGCGGCGACTTCGGTCGCAGCGCCGAACGGTCCGCAGAACGGATCGCCGAACTTCCCTCGCGCTACAGTCGAAGCCGCTTCCGGCGCGTCTTACCACCGTCTTCGCTTGATGGAAAGCGCTGCTTTACGGCGCAAGGCTTTCCAGCGCGCATCGAGGCTGTTTCCGCCGATCCCGGCGGCAAACGGCTCTCAGGGGGCTGTCGTGGTCAACGTAGACGTCGAAAGTCTTCGAACCCGACGCGGCGGCCGTGTTCTTAGTGTCCACGCTCACGTACGCTTTCCCACTCGAGAACCAGGCGTTGCCCATCTCGGTTCTCGTCTCGCCCGAGACCATTTCGACGATCGAATCTGTTTCGATGCAGGATTCCCAAGCGTTGGAGAGACGGGAAACATAGAAGTCGACGATCTCCTCCCTGGCGGCGTCGGAAGGAGCGGAGTAGGTGGCGCGGGTGCCCCATCCGTCCGGGGGGAGCATAAGCGACTCGCCGATGCGATAGGCGTGAGATTCGACCTCGAGCAGTTCGGCGTCTCGGGGGACCGGAAGCGACCGCAGCAGGTCCCTGTTCGCCGCGACGTATCCCCAGCCGAACCAGAACCAGCCGACCAGGAACACGAGCGAACCGATGGCGAGAATCAGCAGGCTGATCGACAGCGCGCGTCTAGACCGGCGCATCATCGAGAGAGGGCCGGGGCTGCAGCGGCTGAAATCGACAAGCGCCGCCGGCGAAGCGGCCGGGAAGCGGTCGATCGAAGGTTCGTAGGCTTCACGGCAGGTCCGGGCCCCGGCCGCATGGGGACCTTCGCTCTTACGTTCCTCGGGAAGTTCACCGCCTCCGAGCGATCCTTCCCACGATCCAGTACGGCCCGGGGCACCGGTCCGCGTAGTGCGGCCTCATCAGCTCGCTGCCGAAACCCGTCATCTCCAACCTGTCCCCGACCCTGGCCACGGCGACGCCGTCACCGTCCCTGACCTCCACCGCGCCGTCGCTGATGCGGGGCGAGTGCAGAGGCGGCCAGACGACCATGTGCCCGGCGGCATCGCCTAGCCGGAGGCAGTCCCCCTCGTGGACCAGATCTCCCTCCGTGGACGACGACACGTCGTCTCTCCACATGCCGGGAGACTGGCGCGGGAAGACGAGCGAAGATCCCTCCAAGGGCACGACGAGCCGCTCGGCCCGTTCTTTCAGATCGCCGATCTCGTCACCCACGATCCAGAAGTTCCCCGGAGGACAGGCCGGCGGAAGCGTCGCGCCGATCTCTCTACCCGCCGGTTCGTCGGCCCCGACCCGATAGCCCGCCAGCACCGCATCTTCGCCTTCTACCGCCGCCACCTCGCCGCCCTCGTCGAGCACTTGCACAAGACCGCCGTCCGTCCTCAGACCGAAGTCTGAGGGCCACACCGGAATGGTGCCGTTCCCCATGTAGATGCATCCCCTGTAGAGCCGGAGGCGGCCCTCGATATGGTCGGGCAGCGCGCTCGCGTACGTCCGTCTGCCTTCCGGGTGCTGGGGGAACCGCACCAGAGCGGCGGTTTCGGGCGGCCCTGCCACGACCTTGACGACGCCTCCGGTATCGCCGAGATCGAGATCCTGCTCCGTCCCGCCCTCCGCGACGACCGCGATTCGGCGCGAGTATTGTCCGGGAGGCGGCGGACCGCCCTCCCTCGCCGACGGCGCATCTTCGGGGACCGGAAGCGGGACGTTCACGGACGGCGGATCGATGCGGAAGGTCTCCGTGTACGTCCGGCCCGCGCCGCCGTCCAGGACTAGACGCAACTGCGCGATCGGTTTGTTGAACCTGCATCCGCTGGAGTTGAAGGGATCGACCGCCGTCCTCAGTGGGTCGTCCGGCGATTCCAGGACGATGCCCATGATCCCGCCGATCAACGTGCTCGCGCATTCGACGGTCAGCTCCGGCTCTCCGGGGACTCTGATCCCGAACACGTAGTCCACCTTGTGACGGACCTCGGAACCGCCCTCGAACCATTGCGCGTGCAGCCTGACGTTGTATCTGCCGGGCGGCAGGTCCACGACGAGTTCGCGCCGCGTCGGCGGCAGGCGCAGGAGACCGCCTGCCATGACCTCGCCGGGATGCGTGAAGAACGTCGCCATCAGCCGGTCGGGGCGGCTGTCAGGATCTATCTCGACCTCGATCCTGTCGCCGTTTTCGACCTCGGCGTAGCTGCTCTGCTCCCCGAGCGGAGAAGTCTCGACGCACTCCAGCTCGGACGAGGAATCCGGCGTCCAGCAGCCTTGGTACCGGCGAGCCGGAACGGTGCCGCCCTCGTGGATCACCGCGAGCGTCGGGAGCGTGGCCTCGGAAACGACCGGAACGACTGCGGTCGGCACAGGCATGGACGCGGGCGTCGGCTCTCGTTCGATCCGGTCCCCAAGGCCGTCGCAGGCGATCAGAGCCAGGGACGCGAGTGCCGCGACCGCCGTCAGCGCTATGGTCTTCAATTTCGACTCCATGCCCTCCCGAACCGTCGTCAAGGTCTGTCCATGATGTTAGGACGTTCCCGAGAGGCGATTGGTTCCCTCGAAGACGTTGCCGGCACGACGCATGCTGCGCCTCTGACACCTGCCGACGTTGCCGCGGCGTGGGTCAATCACGGGACCGAGGAAGATACGCTCGAAGATCGTGCGAGGGCGCCTCCTCGCGCAGTCGTTTGGATCGCGCCTTCCGGCGATCGGTCCGCGCCCGATCGCACCGCGCAGGATCACCTCTCCCAGTGTCTGACGAGATGCACGACGACCCAGACCAGCCCGATTGCAACCGCGAAGACGACCGCCCAGTGCAGGTGCACGATGCAGCCTCAGAACGCAGACTCGATGATGTTCACTCGACGTCGACCATTTCGGCTGTCTCGGCGATTGCCGCCACGGACCCGTAACCCGAGTACAGAACGAATGCGATCTCCGGATCCTCGCTCGGGCAGTCTCCTCCCGGCGACGGGTCACGCTGCAACAAGACTAACCGCACCTGCTGATTCTGCCGACCGACGGCTCCCGGCGTCAGTGACTCCATCACCGCCAGCCAGCACTGCCGCCCCAACAGTCTCGTGCGCATTTCAGCCTCCAGGCGCGTGCCGCCTGCGCGGTACGACGCGGCCATTTGCACTTCTGCAATCCCCGAACTGAAGCCTGCAATTTCTGCGCCGCCGCCAGCGTTTGCACTTCTGCCACGGGTAAAGCGGAGCAAGTCCTGTAGGAGCGGAACCCGTCCCGGCCACCTATCGCTTGCTCCCGACACGCGGCTTCGGGGCACTGGCGACGATCCACGTTACGTTTCCGCTTTGGACTGGACGAACTCGCGTTTGTGCAACAAAGCAGAACGCCCTGTACACGGGTCCCACTTTACGCGGCGGAACGCGCTGGAAGGGCCTCGCAAAATTAGCGTGTTGATCCCTTTGATCCGACTCGCGCGGCACCGGCGTCGCAGTCACCGAAATCAGATGTTTCCCAGAAGACGACTAGGCCAAGGGACAGCGAAATATCTTACCCGTCGCTGACGAGATTCGAGCCACGGGATGCCGCGTCCAAACCATCGTCGCCGACTTCGGCGATCCTGACAATACCCGAGCAATCGTCGACCAAACCGTGCAGAACTGCGCTCCGTCGACATTCACTTCAATGAAGACGCCTTGTGCATGGCTGTCGCCCGCGCCCCGGTGGTCGAACTCGACGAAGCGTTCTGGCGCCGTGTCATCGACACCAAGCTCCTTTGCTCCTGCTACGCAGACTGGTCCAAGATCCGAAAAGGCACCAACTGCAACATCGTCATGGTCTCGTCCAACGCCGGCGAGATCGAGCACAGCAACTTCGCGGCATATGTTGTCGCCAACATCGAGTTCCGGAACTTCACCGGCAACTTGTCAATTGAGCGCAGCCTCCACAATATCAGCGTCGACACCGTCGGCCCCAGCCTCATCAACCCCTCTGGTTAAGGGCAACAGGCACCAGAATAATCCGACGGGCAGGGGGATGGGGAGTAGGAGCGGTTGGAGACGAACATTCCATTGGATACGCGCGGTACTGGGAGCGATGTTGCGAGCACCATCGTGTTTCCGTGTTCTGAAGAAGGTAACAGAATCATTGGTTAATACACAAACCTAGACGAGCGACCGGTTTCGTCGCATTGCAACTCACCTTCTAATTGCCGTCGCGCCGCAATTCGTCGAAAATCGCCGGATTACCGCAAGCCGTCGTCTAGAAGCGACACCATGCTGGCCAAGGCGAAGCTCAAAAGTTGTGTCTCGGTGGGCGCGAGTCTTCAGTTATTCTGAAGTCAAAGGTCCTAACAGACACTTCGGAAGTCATCATGTTGATGGCATTCACGACCGTTCAATACTGGCAAAGTTCTCCGACCAGAGGTTCATGACGCTTGATGCGTTAAATCGGAGATCAAAACGAAACTGAGATTCATCCTGCGTGTATGATTGGTCGAATCACAATGGCTAATCAAGTCATAGACCGTAAGTTGGATCTTGTCCGGGAGTCGTTTCGAGCAATCGGTTATCATGACCGAGCCATCATCGAGGATTACGACTTCGCCGTACAAGGAAGCCAGAGCGCTCTCGGCCGGGTTGACTTGGCCGCATTCGCCGACCCGTATCGGCACGATCTTCAGACTTCATGTATAGCAGTGCAGCGAGTTGGCCGCGACGCCGACGAACGGGGAATATTGCGGAATTTCTCCTACTTGGCACCGCCAGTCGGGCTGATCCTGACTACTGATTATGTGCAGATTTGGCCGGTAACGACTTCCCCCGACCCTGAGCCGCTGGATCACGTGCCATACGATCGCCTGTCCCAGTACTTTTCTGAACGTGCCAGAGACTTTCACCCAGAATTCCTCATCGCGGCAAAATCTAAGGGCCTGCAACCGAGTTTTTTTGATCTCGACCGTAATTTGTTTGAGTTCGCATACGATGCGACGCAGAAGATCCTGGTCGAACGTTTCGAAACAGCCGTCGCTGCCGCGAGAGATTCCATTTCAGCAGTTGGGAAAGCGAATGTTGATGACTTGCCCAAAGCAGCGTTGCAGATATTGGCGGCCGCCATCCTCGAGGACAAGCGACTTCTAGGTGATGAGCGTTCGACTACAGTGGTCGACTTGGTTGGGCGTTCAGCGGACCGATATGGGCAGTACTTCGATCAAGATTCTGCAACGCTCGTTGGTCACGGTGTGGCGCAGATCATATTCGATTCATTGCGAAACAACGTAACGTTTAGGAGTTTCACCAATGAAATGCTCGGATATTTCTACGAGAATGCCTTCGTAAGCCAAGACCTGCGAAAACAACTCGGCGTCTACTACACGCCACGTTCGATCGCCAAGAGAATCCTGTCGAGACTCCCAGTCGAAGATCTCGCACCTCCTGACAGGATAATCTTCGACGGAAGTTGTGGTTCTGGGAATCTCCTGTTGGCCGGCTACGAGCGTTTGAGAGAATTGCTACCAAAGTACTGGGATCAAGAAAAGAAACACAATTATCTGGTTGAGAAGCTTTACGGGTTCGACTTGGATCAATTCGCGGCTCAGGTAGCCGGGTTATCGCTATTCTTGATAGATCTCCCAGCTGGTGACGCGTGGAATGTCAGGACAGCTAACTTCCTGACCTCCGGGGCATCGGGTTTACCCAGACCGCCAACGATCTTGGTAGGGAATCCGCCTTTCGAAGAACCGCGGTCTTCAGAAGGGCGACGCGTTCAACGAGCCAGCCTATTTCTAGAGAAGTACCTTGATGTGTTAGCACCAGAGTGTCTTTTAGGGGTCGTGCTGCCTGAGACATTTATGGAGAATCCTAGCTGTCAGGAAACGCGCCGGCGACTTCTGAGAGAGTGCGAGATCCTTGAACTATGGCATTTGCCTGAGGCCGTGTTTCCGTTGTCGGGCGCGGCAACCGTGATAATCATCGCTAAGAAACTAGGGCCCGTACGAAGTATGCGGCGCGGTCCAATCCGAGTAGAGAGGGTCGCTTCCCTTTCCGCTGAACGAAAAAAATTCTTGGACGGCGGTAACCCCAGGTTTTCTTATGTCATGCCTTCATCCAAAATTGTGAGCGACGACTCGGATTATCGTTTCTCACCTTCGTATCTCGACAGCAGTGTATGGGATGTCATTCACTCGTCGAAGAAACTCGGGGATGTTGTTACGATACGAAATGGCATCATAACTGGCAAAGACTCCCGGCAAACCGACATTGCTTCTGGTGAACTTGGGACAGAATGGAAGCCTTGGCTGCATGGATCTGGAGATTTAGACACCTATGCCGTAATACCTAGGCGGAACGATTTCATAAGATATCCGGGAAAGCTCCATCGGCCTAGGCGCGATCTCGAACCAGTCTTCGCGTCCCCGAATTCCAAAGTCCTTGTTAACTCCAGAAGAGCACCCGGAAATCCTTGGCGATTGTACGCCGCAATCGACGATGTTGGTTACTTCCCTAGCCAAGGGATTCATTGCGTGACACCGAGAGACGGCAACGTAAGCCTGGAGGAGATTGCTGCAGTTCTCAACAGTCCGATCGCCAACGCTTGGATAGATAGTCGAAACCGCAAGAATTGGATAGTGGAGGGCAATCTCAACGACATGCCGTTCCCAGTCTTCCCGGATGCTGCGCGAGAGTTGGTGATCACTAATGTTTCAGAAATAATGCAACTGAAACGAGAGTATTTAGCTGGTTCGCCGCGACAACAAAGTCTTTTGGCTTCAATTCGCAAGAAAACAGAGGCAATTGATTTCGTCATTTATGAAACAATGTCGATAAGTGATTTAGGTCTCACAAACTTGGAGCGCTTATTTGCCGGTTACCGGCGTCCTGGTATTGAATGGCAAAACCATGTTAAACCTGTGGAGCCCGCGGAGCGGAATCCCGGTGCACGCGGGTGGTCGATAACAGGTCAAGTGTTGCAGGCGCACACGGATGACGGTTCCGTGACAGTTTGGGTGAGGGGCTACAACGATGACGAGCCTTTTCGAATCCCGATTCCCGAGGCTATGCCTGGTTGGGCCCTCCGTTCCGAAACCGCTTTCGAGGCAGAAATACCTTGGCGGACACGGCATTCGTTAAATCTCGACTCCAAAGACATCGCCGATTTTCGACCAATCGACTTCGCGTATTCGACCACTGAGGAGTTGGTTGGATTATTGGGTGCCCCGGCGAAGCTGGACGAGGTTTACGGCCGTTAAGCCCGGAGAATCAACCACGATGGCGGAAACGGTGATCACCTTCCTTGACGTCGGTCAGGGCGACTCTACCGTTGCATCGTTTCCAGATGGCGGTGGTTTGCTTTTGGACTGTGCAAGCGGGGCCGCCCCAATAGTTGTTGACTATCTCGAGCGTGTCAAGATATCCAGCCTAGAGTTAGTAGCAGTAACCCACTCAGACGTAGATCACGCAGGCGGCATTATGGACGTAATCAATAGTTTTGAAGGCCCTTCTCAACAAATCACTTTCTTTCGAGATCGGCTGATGCCAGCCGATCAAAAATCCGAGCAAAAATATCTCATAATGCTTCGGCAGGTGGCGCAATTGATGCGTGACGGCATTTCGTATTGGGAGCCGGTCGCAGGCACGGAGTTTCAATCGGGAGGCGTCAGTCTTTCATTCTTGCATCCGACGATTGAAGATCACATCGATGCCCTTTCGCGCAGAAACCGTAATGACGCTTCGGTCGCG
Organism: Dehalococcoidia bacterium; assembly: GCA_965207515.1. Classification (GTDB taxonomy): domain Bacteria; phylum Chloroflexota; class Dehalococcoidia; order Lucifugimonadales; family Lucifugimonadaceae; genus Bin127. Next base: position 1,800,417 of record OZ242286.1, read on the forward strand.
TTGAAATTAGAGTATGCCGGTTTCAGAGTTCTTCTCGGTGCAGACATTCAACGGCGGGGGTGGGAATGGATTTTGGACCGCGATATCGACCTCAAAGCAGATGTGTTCAAATTTCCTCACCATGGTGGATCGTATTCTGGCGAACCCTCATTGGACAAGATACTCGATTTAGTTGCCCCGGAAGTCGTCATAATTTCGGTTGGATCTACCAACGGTTATGGTCACCCAGCCCTTGAAACATTAGAGTTGTTGCGATCGCATCGATCCGAACCTAGAATCATCTGCACCCAAGCGACCAACCGGTGCCACGCGGGAGTTGCATCTTTGGCAAGCCAGCTTCGTGACCTTCTGCCAACTGACAGTCGCGGGGGTAATTCGTATCGCCTGAATCGATCCTGCCCTTGCGCAGGAAACATAACAGTCAAGATCTCAAACGACGGAGTCATGGTTCAACCAACTCCAAAAGAACACGACCTTGTGATCGATTTGTTCGAAAAACCTCAGTGCCGAACAACGCTCCAGTGACGACTCGTGCGCTACATTCCCTCCTCCAAGACCACTTCCACCCGGGCGTCCGAAATGTCCACCGACCACTCCTCCGGACCCTCCCATTCGAGCGGAGACGTCGGACCCAACGACCCTCCATTCGTAAACGTCGCTTTCACATGCCGTCTAAACACAAACATGCTCCCAATCCATCCGCTCGACCCCATAAATCGCCGAGCGCCGCCGCGCCGCCTTCTTCACGCGCGGCACCATCAACACGATCTGGCCATCCAACCGACGCCCGATTTCCTGTTTCGGCTCCGGCATCGCAACAAAATAAGGCTGCATCAGTCGTTCGCCATCATTCCCGAGCAGACGACAGGCCAGAGCGTCCAAACCGCGACGTGTCAACCGGCCCGAAGCCAGGGCTCTCGGCACCGTGTAGTAGCTGGCGCCTAGGATCTTCGCTGCTCCTTTCGACGAGGTCGAATAGCTAAGCAAACATGCGCGGGTTGTGCGGGTACCAGACCCTGCAGCATCGTCGTCACGACGCTTCGTCGATTGCATGTGTCCCGTCTCCTAATCCGCGGTCTCCAAGCGGAAACTTGCGAACGGCCGGGCCGAAACCAGCTCGCAGAAACGTGAAGGCCGAATCGGGGGACGTCCTGCAACAGTGGAAACGCGACGCTGATCGGTCGCGCTGATGTGGACGTCGCGTCCACATTCGACGGTCCTCCGCTTGATTGCGATTTGCACCAGACGGGTTCGCGTTGTCGCGCACAAACCCTGTTTGCTGTGCACGGTGATGACGTCATGCTGACGCACAGGAATGTAATGCCCCTAAGGGAAGGCCACTCGCGGTTCAGCGACTCCGAATCGTAAGGGTTGATGTTGCGCAGGTGAAGATTGTCTCAGGGTTCGTTCCTCGTGCATGTTCGATGCGTCGCCTGACCGTCGGGCCGGATATGCGTTCGGCGTCAATACGATAGGCACTGAGAGCACCCATCGACGAAAAGGCATTGGAATGGCCTTCAAGGGGTCGGGCGCGGTTCGCATCCGTGCCGCGACCGATGGATGGCTTGCATCTCACGAGATACGGCTGACGTGGCGGCGCCGAATTGACAGTTGGACGCGGATGCGGGGGCGCGTAATGGAGAGCACCAGAGTACACTGGCGATTCGTCGCCTGCGGTACGTTTTGGCACAAATCGGAACAATCGCAAGAAGCACTAAAGCACGGTAGGGCCGTCCACCGACATACCCGGCCCAAGCGATCGCGACCGCTGCGATCGGAAAGAGTCGAAACTGCTCCAATTGGAGGTTCGGTGAGCAAACAAGAGGAATTTCAGAATCGTGCCCTCGCGCGGCGCCTTGTCGACCTCGGACTTGCCGCGGATTTTGAGCGCCGTGTCGGCCGCAGGCGTATGGATGTCGTCGTCGAGGTCGACGGCTTGCGGGTGGCGCTGGAAGCGGAGACTGGTTTTCATCGGAAAGCGCAGGCGATCAGGGACGCCGACGCGCGTCTGCGCCAAAAATTGGCGAGCGTAGTGTTCGCAGTGTGCTACCCAGACGGCGTCACCGAGGACAACTTGCCCGATTCGACCCTGACTTGGACCGTGCGCGTAAACGCCGCAGAACCAGCCAGCGAATGGTCCGTCGGCAACGTTTCTCAACTCGCACAGGCTGTCCAGCAAGCGCCGCGGTCCCTCAGCGGTGCCGATGTGGCGGCTCAGATGCTGTCGGATGGACTGGACATCGCGGTGGAAGGTTTGAATACACACGCCCGTTTTTCATTGGCCCACGCCTTGGATCTTCCTCCCGTCAAACCGAGGGCGGGTACACGGGACGACGGCTATTTCATCGCAGCCAAACGAGGAATGCTCGTGGTTGCGACGGCCATGCTGTTCCACCAGCGCGTCCAGAGCCATCTGCCCTACGAACGTCCCGAAGAGTATGCTGGCACGTGGCCGCCCGCAACCGCAACGGTATGCGCGGAGCAGGAGGCGCCGATCAACGCTTTCAGAGAGGCTTGGCGCGGAATCCTGGCAGTGGACTATCGTCCCGTCTTCGAGACCGGACGGACCGCGTTGGCAGCACTGTCAGCGGATCCAGATACCGGCAACTCGGTGCGCGGCCTGGCAGAGGTCGTAGCGCGGATTTCGGAACGGGTGGCAGGATTGCGCCACGATTTGCTCGGTCGCATTTTCCACCGTGTGCTGGACACCGCGCGCTACGACGGCTCCTTCTACACGTCCACCGCCGCTGCGGTGCTGTTGGCGTCCCTTGCAATTCGTGACGCAGATGCCGACTGGGCAGATCCAAACGTCGCTGCCGCGCTCCGCATCTGCGATCCGGCATGCGGCACCGGAACGCTTCTCATGGCCGCTGCAGAGCGCATTCGCGACCTGCGAAACGCGGCGGGACGAGGCGAACCAGACGAAGAAGAGGCACTCGGCTTGATGCTCGTGGAAGACGTGTTGTGGGGATACGACGTGAACCTAACCGCTACGCACATGGCGGCCAGCACCCTCGGCATGCTCTCGCCGACTACAAGATTCAGTCGGATGAACATCCACAGAGCATTGCTGGGAGTGTTCGACGACGAACCTTACCTCGGTTCCCTCGACTTCCTCGCGGGTCAGGCGCGACTCGCAGCTTGGCCGACTGCCACTCAGCAAGTGGACAGTCAAGAAGGGGCGATCGAACCTCCTCCGCCGATGGATCTCATAATCATGAATCCTCCTTTCACGCGCGACAGCCTTCGACACGACCAATTCAGCCGCGTCGACGAGTTAGCCATCAAGCGTCGGGAAAAGGAGATGTTGGAGGGGCAACCATACAGGGAGGCGGCGAGACTCTCGGGTTCTGCGAATTCGTTTCTGGTGTTGGGTGACAGAATGCTGAACGCCGATCAGGGAACGATGGCGGTCGTACTGCCTACCGTCATGGCGACGAACCCAGCCGCGTCTGAGACTCGCAGATATCTGGCTCGGCGGTTCCACATCGACACCATCGTCAGTTCTCACGATCCCAACCGCATCTATTTTTCGGAAAACACCAGCATCGGGGAGATTCTGTTGATTTGCCGGAGGTGGGAGTGTAATCTGCCCAAACCACCGACACGAGTTGTCAACCTGACGAAGAATCCGACGACACCCCTCGAGGCATTGGGTGCGGCGGCCAAGATAAAAGAGAACGACGCATCAAGCAGCGGAACTCCAAGGGATTTCACAGTTCAGCGGGTCGAATCTGACCGCATCGAACGCGGCGACTGGTTTGCCGTCAACTTCCTGTCGCCGTTTCTTGTCGACGCGTACCGGACTCTCGCCGAAGACGGCTTCGGGGTCGTTCCAACGATAAAACTGAGCGATTTGGCGGACGTCGGACCGGAGGGTAGGCGGATACGAGATTCTTACACCCGCTCGGATGTGCCGACATCATCGGGGCGAAGGGCGCTCTGGCATCACAAAACCGAAGTTACGCAGTCGATGCGAACCGGTACAGACGTTTGGATCGAACCAAAAGATCCGAAACGACATCTAGCCGACAGTTATTGGGAGCAGCGCAGCCACTTGCTGTTGCCCCATCGACTCTGGTTACCGTTGGCACGGGTGGCCTCAGTCATGCTGTCGGAACGAGCCGTCGGTTCGATTTGGACGCCGTGCCGCCCCAACGATCCAGACATTACACCAGTGCTTTGCCTGTATCTGAACTCCACACCGGGATTGTTGTCGCTTCTCGGGGCCAGAGACAATCGCAAACCATCGTATCCGTCGTTTTCGATGAACACTCTACGGGAATTGGCGACGCCCAACTTGGCCGCTCTGGGAAACGCACAACGCGATTTGGTGAGCAACTGGTTCGAATGGTTGCGAGACGAAACGCTGCTTCCATTCCCGCAGATGGACGAGGACCCTGTGCGCCGTCAGATCGACGATGCCATTGTGAAGGCTTTGGACCTCGATCCTGAGTGGGTCGATGCGATCAGGCGGGAATTGGCGCGGGAGCCATCGATCACGGACAGACGGATTTAACCCGATTGGTGCCGCGACGATCGACGTCGAGGTCGACTTCGGTTGGCGACATGCCTGGCGATTCAAGCTAATTCTCGCACTCAGCGCGCTTGATCTTGATCTGCCGGAGTGACTTCCTTAGTCTGGAGGATCTCGTCGGGTATCTTGGCCAAGCCACGCGACGGCACTCCGACATTCACTGCACGTTGGCGGCAACTTCGAACCCGCCGCGCGCCGGGTCAGCGGTTTCGTCGAATTGTCTCCAAAATAAAATTTCTCTATACAGATCAGGGCGGATTCGATTAGCCAAATTGCCCGACGCGAAACAAAAGGATAATTCGGCATGTACAACTTGCTAAAGATGTCCTCCATAAGCGAGGACGAATGGGAACAGAATCAAGCCAATCCATACGACATCAATTTTCTGATTGGCCGCATCTTCGAACACACAGACGAGGAAATCGCGCGGCAATTCACGAACGACGGCGGTCCTGACTTTGATGCCCTCATGAAGCTCCCCTGTCTCTTCACTTACGAAGGAAGAGACGTCAAAGGATCAATCGGCAAGATCACCCAAGTGCGGCCGGTCAACGGCAGTTTGTCGATCACTTACATTCTCCCAAACGTCTATCCGGAAATCGCGCTGAACGAAGAACCGGTTTTTCAGGCCTTCGGGATGGGAGACAATCGGTCCTTCGAACGGTATCGAACTCACTGGGCGGTCAAAGATGTCGACCTCTTTGAAACCGTCACGCGGCTGTTGCACGACTCAAGCGACGACCGGAAGGTTCTGTCGAAAGAAGATATGAATCGCGTCTGGGGCGACAACTCCAAGAACCAAAAGAAGATCTTTCTCAGCCACCGTGCCAAATACAAAGGTCAAGTCGCAAGCGTGCGGGAAACGTTGGAGGGTCGAGGTTTCAGCTGCTTTCTAGCGCACGAGGATGTGACTCCTACCACGATTTGGCAGAACGAGATACTAAATGCGTTGGACACGATGGACATCTTCATCGGTTTTGTAACCCACGACTTTCACAGGGGAGGATGGCCGGATCAGGAAATCGGTTACGCCTACCACAGGAGTGTCCATCGCGTTTTCGTCAAGTTGGAAGGAGCAGACCCTGTAGGTATGGTGGGAAGAGAACAGGCGCTCGCATCGAATTGGGACAGGGCGGGTAGCGACATAGTCGAATATTTAAAGGGGGAAGGGATCGCGTAACCGAGACGACGATCTGCAAGAACCGCCGTTCTTAAACGGGCTGCACTACCTTCGGATTGTCAACGCACAGGAACGAACGGTTCCTGAGCCACGACTTTCCTCTGGAAGGTAATCCTTCGCTGCCTTTCGGTGTCCATCCGGCGCTTTCGAAAGTGAGATTAGAGACGCCGACAATTCTAGTTCTGACGTGGTGGACAAGAAAAACGACGGTCTCGGCGAAGATACGCGGTGCGAGGCGTTGGACTTCGGGTTGCGCGATGTTCATACAGAGATGTGTTCCCTACCTTCGATGGTCTGCGGCGCACCTCTTTGAGGGCTGGAATGCCGCGGTTCGGAGACAGCTGACAAACGAATCGGCTACGAGAGTGATCCGAGGCAACGGGGCCAAAGGAGGTGGGATGCCGCCGTCAAAGATCACGTCCTCCACGGGCGTCGGTAGCTTCGTATTTGCCGTGCCGATGACCAATTCGAATACCCGCTTGGCCAACCGCCCCCTTGTCAGAGAGGCTTGAAAGCACAGTCCCTCCTTTCAAACGTATCTACCTCCAACCGCCTAATTCGTGCGCACCACATGCCAATTGGAACGTTCGCGATGCTTGGTCGGCAGTCGAGTCTCTGACCCCGTCGTGACGAGCATCTATTCGCATATTTATGTGCGATAATTGATGCATGGACAGTCGCGAGTTCATAAGGCGGGCAAGAACATATGCTCGCAGAAGCGGCAAAGCGTTCGCATACGATCCGTCTCGCGGCAGGGGCAGTCACGGCAGACTGTACGTCGGCTCTCGCTTCACGACCGTGCGAAGAGGCGAGCTCGGCAAGGGTCTTCTGGCCGCGATGCTGCGTCAGCTCGAAATCGACCGAGGGGAGTTCTGAACCATGATCTACGCATACCCTTGTCAACTAGAACCCGATGAAGACGGCCGGGTGACGGCGACGTTCAACGACGTGCCGGAGGCCGTCACGGACGGTAAAGACGTCGCTGAAGCGCTCGCGCTGGCAGAAGACGCGCTGGCGGTTGCGCTTGCGGGGTACGTCCACGCAAAGCGGGACATCCCTGACCCGGGCGAAGCTGCCCGCGGCGAATCGACTGTCTCCGTTCCGACCGTCGTCGCGGCCAAACTTGCGCTGTACTCGGCCATGAGGTCGCAGGGCGTCACCAAAGTCGATCTCGCCTCGCGGCTCGGAGTCAGCGAATCGGCGGTGCGGAGGCTGACAGACCCTGACCACAGATCACATATGGATCACGTCGAGAGGGCGCTTCGAAAGTTGGGATGCACGGCGACGCTCGAGGTCCCGTGGCTTGAGACCAAAAACGGGCGCGGACAACTGGCTTCGACGCCGCGCACCATGAGGAAAATGAAGGCATGAATGCAGAAGAACGATCACTCGCCCCAGTCGCGCTGTACGCGAGGGTTTCGAGTGACAGGCAGGATGTCGACCTCTCGGTCGCTGCGCAGCTCAGGGCGCTTAGGGAGTACGCGGAAAAGAACGGCTACGTCGTGGCCCGCGAGTACGTCGACGAGGCCGAGAGCGGACGTGTCGCCGACCGGCCCCAGTTCCGCAGGATGCTCGACGACGCGGGAAGGCCCGAGGCTCCGTTCTCGGAGATACTCGTGTGGAAGTTCTCCCGCTTCACCCGCAAGCGAGAGCACGCCGTGGCCTTCAAGTCCATGCTCCGGCGTAGGGGCATACGCGTCGTCTCCATCACCGAGCACGCCGACGACTCCCCCACCGGGAGGCTCATGGAGGCCATCATCGAGAGCGTCGACGAGTTCTACAGCGAGAACCTCGCCCAAGAGGTGACCAGAGGGATGAGAGAGGCGGCCTCCCGCGGCTTCTGGATCACGCCGAGGGCGCCCTACGGGTACAGGAAGGTGCACGTCCAAGACGGCGCCAAGAAACGTCCGAAGCTGGAGGTCGAGCCCGGCGAGGCTCCCCTGGTGCGAAGGATGTTCAGAATGGCCGAGTCGGGCAAGAGCGTCCTCGACATCGCCAAAACCTTCAACCGCGAAGGCATCTCCAGCCCCGCAGGCATGCAGTGGTCGAAGACCGCGGTCCACAAGATGCTCTCGAACGAGGCTTACACGGGCACCCTCGTGTGGGGCTCGACGGCGAAGGACAAGGCGCCGCCCGTGAGGGTGGAGGACGCTTTCCCCGCCATCGTGCCGAAGACGCAGTTCGATCGCGTCGGCGACGTTCTGCGCTCCAAGGCGCCCAAGATAGTCCACCCCAGGCGCGTGGCGAGCACCTACCTCCTCAGCGGCTTGGTCAAATGCGGCGGCTGCCGGAGGTCGCTGACAGGGCAGGGAGCCAAGAGCGGCAGGTACGCGTACTACGTCTGTCAGTCGAAGATGAAACGCGGGAGCGCCACGTGCAAGACGCCGAGGCTCAGCGCGAGGCGCTTCGAGAAGCTGGTGGTCGGACGGATCAGGGGAAGCATCCTGACTGAGAGAAACATCAGGGACCTCGCGAGGCTGGTGGACGAGGAGATGGACGGCGCGGCACGTGAGCAGCGTGAAAAGACGATGTCGATCCGGCGGGAGATCGACGACGCGCGCAGGCGGCTGGGAAGGCTCTACGCCGCCATCGAGGATTCCGACTTGGAGGTCTCGGACCTCGCGCCCCGCATAAAGGAGCTTCGGGACCGAGAGCATAAGCTGCTGGAGGCGGAGCGCGAAGCCGAGAGGGCGCTGTCGGATCGCAGGGCGGTTCTCGGCGACGTCGAAAGGATCGCCGCGTTCGCCGAGGATCTGGGCGAGTTCCTGAAAGACAGCGAGTTGACCGAGAGGCGCGCCTTCATCTCATCGTTCGTCGAGGAGATCGTCGTCGACCGCGAGCGCGCTACGATACGCTACACTCTGCCCTTGCCGCAGGACGCTCCGGCATCTGGTACGGACGCCGAAAACGTATCCATCCCCAGACCGGTTCTTTCTACGGTGAATTGTGGTGGGCGATGGAGGACTCGAACCTCCGACCTCATGCGTGTGAAGCATGCGCTCTAACCAGCTGAGCTAACCGCCCATCAACAGATGCTTCGGCGCCGACTACGTCGGAAATAAAGGCACGGGTGCTAGGTTGAGAAGTTTGGTGGCGATGACAAGACTCGAACTTGTGACCTAGCGCTTATGAAGCGCTCGCTCTAACCTGCTGAGCTACATCGCCCCCGTTTCGATGACCCGAAAATCGCTTTGGCACCGATACCAATATAGTACCCACCCCAAACCGCACGGTCAAGATTCGACACTTCGCCAGACGTCAGTCCGCAACATAATCGCCGCTCTTGCCTCCGCTCTTGCGGATCAGTCGCAGATCCGTGACTCGAATTCCGCGCTCCGCCGATTTGCACATGTCGTAAACGGTCAATGCAGCTACTGAGGCCGCCGTCATCGCCTCCATCTCTACACCAGTTCGCCACGTAGCTCGTGCAGTAGATTCAATTCGCAGACCGACGCCGTCGATCAACTCCTCGATATCAACTTCTATCTGCGATATCGGAATGTTGTGACACATCGGGATTAACTCCGCAGTCCGCTTTCCCCCCATCACCCCGGCCAGCTTTGCCGTCGCGATCACATCGCCTTTACCGATACCACCTGAACGGACTAGCGACAACGTCCTTTCGGACATCAAGACATCGCATGTCGCCGTGGCTACACGTTCAGTTATCCCCTTGCGGCCAACATCCACCATCCTCGCTTCTCCAGACGAATCGATATGCGTCAAATCAGGCTCAGGTTGGTCATCATCGTCGCCTGACACGTCTACCTCCCCCACCAAGGCGGCGAACGGCTCTGATTGTGACATCATCCCACGCCCCTTATCCTCGTAACCTTCGTCCACCAACTTGTCGTTGTTCGACAAATTGGCAGCCTCCCTAACCATCGCGTCGCACATCTCGTTCTGCGGGTGCCCAGAGTGCCCTTTCACCCATTCAAACTCGACATCTCGACCTTCGACGACATCCAACAACCGCCCCCATAGATCGGAGTTCAACGCCATATCACCCTGACGGTTGCGCCGCCAACCATTCGCGCGCCAACGCTTGGCCCATCCCTTTGACATCCCATCCACAACGTATCGAGAGTCGGTCACAACCTGCGTTCGCCGACCGGTCGCGATCTCCGACGTGCTTTCCAGACCGGCGATCACCCCCATCAGCTCCATCCGATTGTTAGTTGTACGCCGATATCCCCGCGACAACGTCAACGTTTTTCCGTCCGCTTCCACCACCACGCCGAAGCCGCCCGGGCCGGGGTTCCCGATCGCGCCTCCATCCGAATAAATGAATAGGTCTGATCGTTCAGCCGGGCTCATCTTCGACAACCGTTTAAGGTCAACCCTGGCTACTCCTCAAACCCTTCGTCCACAGACAGCTTGTCCTCGGGTTGTCCCGCTGCCACTTTTGCAAGCTTGTCGCATTTCTCGTTCTCGGCGCTGAACGCCTCACGATAGCGTGAATGACTGCGAACCCAACGAAACTCAACTTTCTTTAAACGGTCACTGGCGTGCAGTATCCGTTTCCACAGATCCGTATTTTTGGCCTTTTCACCGTCCTGTTTCGTCCATTGGTTCTTGCGCCAACGCTTCGCCCAGCCGCGCGTCATCGCGCTCACCAGGTATTCGGAATCAGTAATGACTATGACCGAGGTGTCAGCATCGATCTTGTCAGCGGAATCGAGCGCGACCAGAAAGTCCAATGATTCCGCCGCTCCCATCAACTCCATACGGTTATTCGTGGTGCGCCGGTATCCCTTCGACTGACTGGCCTTCTTTCCTTTGCGTTCCATGATCGCCGCCCAACCACCAGGTCCGGGGTTCTCAAGTGCCGAGCCATCGGTGAAGATGCGGATCAAGGTCCCTGCCTTCACTGCGGCCTCTTCCTGTTCTTTGAACTCCGTATCTTCTCGAACTCTGTCGATCTCACGTCGCGCAAGCGCACGAGCTTGTGTCAACATCTTGTCCGAATTCGCCGAATCCATCGACAATCGCACCTCGACCTCGTGCCGTTGGATCAAACGCCAAAACTCCTGCCACAAGTCCGCATTACGGACCCGATCACCCTCCCGACGGTTCCATCGGTTCTGACTCCAAGCTTCAACCCATCCGCGGTTGATCGCGTTTGCCGTGAACTCGTCCGGAGTATCCAGCACTATCTTCAACCCGTCTTTTCGCAGAATCCGACGCGTCTCCCGCAACGCGTCGATGCAAGCCGTTAGATGCATGCGGGCGAAGTTGGTGGTTTGGAACTTGCTCGAAACCCGTTCCACTCTCCCCGGAATATGTAGTTCGACGCAGTAGGCGCCCACACCCGAATTGCCTACCGTAGCCGCCGCATACGAGATCCGGCAATCAGGTTCTCGTTGCGCATCATCGGCGATTTCCTCTTCATTCGACTCAGCTTCGTCGTGTTTCGATCGTCGTCCTAGGTCTTGGGCTAGGCGCCAGTTGACGCTCTCTTGGCCATCGATGCGCTGCGCCAACTCCTCCAACAAATCGCGATGGACCACTTCGTTTCCGTCATCGTCCAACCATCCCGCGGAACGCAATTTGTCAAAACTGGCCGCGTCCCCCACCGTCTCCGCAACCCAGGTAGACGGCGTTACAACCTCGATCTGAGACTCCACGCAGTCCGCCGCTTCAAATCCCTTCACAGCCGCCACCAGACAGCAACGGATAAACGTTGCCCCTTCATCCACCACGCCGGCGACTGTGCTCGGTGCATCATCGCCCACCTTCACCATCGCGCTATAACCGCCGATGCCTCGATGCGGCTTGAAATCAACTCCGCAATTGATACGCACCGTAGTTCCAGCCGCTGGCTCTACTTTGTTGTTTTGATCCATCTGATTTAGTTAGCCATAAGGTTATCGGGAGACTTCCCAGATTCGAACATCGTAAATCAAGAGTATTAGTCCCCGCATCGGCAAATCACCCTCCGAGACGAAACATCTCGATTTTTTGCCTACCTGCACCCACTCTCGCCAGATCGGTGTTGTCGGACCTCAACTCCGAATACCTGTCACGGCGATTTGACCAGACCCGCTCGATGATCTCGATCAGATCGTCATCGCTAGCACCGTCGCGCATTGGCTCCTTCAATTCCGTTCCGCTCGCTGCAAATAGACACGTCACCAACCGACCCTCTGTTGTCAATCGGGCTCGCGTGCAGTCGCCGCAGAACGGTTGTGTCACCGATGTGATTACGCCAATCTCGCCCTCACCGTCCAAATACCGGTATCTGGAGGCCACCTCGCCTACGTAGTTCGCGTCGATCGGCTCCAATGGAAATACGGAACTGATCGTGTCGACGACCTCTTTACCTGAAACGACCTGCGCAAGGTCCCAATCATTGAGATTCCCGACATCCATGAATTCGATGAACCGCACTATGTCACCGGTGCCCCTAAAATGTTCCGCCGTTTCGACAATCGTGTGTTCATTGATCCCGCGTTGCACCACCACATTTATTTTCAAAGGTGAGAACCCCGCATCCCGAGCCGCCGCGATCCCTTCCAAAACCTTCTCAGGGCCGTACGGGCGACCGCTCATCTGACTAAAAATGTCATCATCCAATGAGTCTAGGCTCACAGTCAGGCGATCCAATCCGCCACGCCTCAATTCGTGAGCGTACCGAGGCAGCAAGAAACCGTTGGTCGTCATCGCTAAATCCGACACGCCCGGCAACCCAGCCAATTCCTCGATCAAGTGCGTAACATCCGAACGAACCAACGGCTCGCCGCCCGTGATCCGAACTTTCCTCACGCCGAATTCAGTGAACAGACGGGTAAGTCGGACGATCTCTTCGAACGTCAGAATCTCTTCGCGTTTGAGGAACTCGTACCGTTCGCCGAAAATCTCTGCCGGCATGCAGTACGGGCACCGGAAATTGCAACGATCAGTAACCGAAATGCGCAGATCGCGCACCATCCGGCCTAGAGTGTCGCTCGTGCGGTTCTTGCTCGCCGCAGATTTCACGCTTCGGTTTCTATTTGCACCGCTTTGAATTAAGCGGATTTCGTGTTTGAGATTGTACCCCCGACCGCCCAACCTCAACTCAACAGGGCTTTTAGAGCAGGCGCAATAGCCCTGATCGCACGCCCCCGATGACTCATCTCATCCTTTTCTCGGGCAGACATCTCCGCCGTCGTTCGATGGTCGCCTTCTGGTACAAACACCGGATCGTATCCGAAACCGTTTTCGCCACGCGGCTCACGCGTGATTGAACCCTCAACCACGCCCGACGCATGGAGGACGTTACCCTTGTTCGCCGGATCAAAAACGAATACCGCACATACGAACCGAGCCGTCCTCTTCTCGTCCGGTATATCGTGCATTTCGTGCAGCAACAAGTTGGTGCGTTCGGCGTCCGTCAAATCGTCCCCGCCGTAGCGCGCCGAGTGAACACCCGGAGCACCGTGTAATGCATCAACCACGAGACCAGAATCGTCCGCCAGCGCGATTTCACCGAAACGCTCACCGTAATAACGCGCTTTGATCGCGGCATTCTCCGAGAACGTCAATCCATCTTCTTCCGGCGCTTCAACCGCCGCCAGTTGATCGAGACCTACGACCTCTGCTGAGAAATTCCCCAACAACCGACGAATCTCGCGTACCTTGCCAGCATTCTGTGTCGCTATCAGTACTCGACGACGTTTCGTGGCAGACATTTCAACAGCATTTGCAAGTGTTCTGACCCCAAAATCGAGAGCAAAGGTCATGAAACCGATTGACGATCAGTGGCAGAATTGTTACCTTTGCGACTTGCGGCGCGGAATGATATTCTAATCACGAGATTTCGCATGATGTTGAGACATCCTGAGGGAAGCAGCGCCGGCGTTAGAGCGCAATGCCTGTAGCAGGTTGCAGGCAGGCCGTCGTACCAATCTGACAAGACCGCATTTCGATGCAAAACTGGCTGACTCCCTCCAAACTCAATAAGCTTGCACTCGCCGTGCTGGTCCTCGCCGCTACCTTCGTCCTAGCGGCATGTTCGCCAGAGCACCCTCAATCAACTTTCGACTACGGCGGCCCAGTCGCCCGCGACCAAGGCGACCTCTTCATCCTCATTTTCTGGGTCTCCGTACCAGTCTTCATCGTCGTCGAAGGTGCCATCATCTATGCAGCCATACGATACCGCCGCCGAGATGACAAAATCCCCAAACAAATCCACGGAAACACCAAACTCGAAATCACTTGGACCGTTTTACCCGCCCTGGTCATCGCCGCCATCGCCGTCCCCACCATCATCGGTATATGGGAACAACAAAGGGGAGCACCCACCGACCGAGGCGACGTTCTCGAGGTCGAAGCCATCGGGCACCGATGGTGGTTCGAATTCCGATATCCCAACCAAGAAGTCGTCACCGCAAACGAGATGCACGTACCGGTTGGAAGGCCGGTAAACGTTGCGCTCGCATCGCAGGACGTGATTCACAGCTTCTGGGTGCCGAAGCTCGCAGGCAAGATCGACATGGTTCCCCTGAACGACAACCTCCTATGGTTCATCGCTGAGGAACCCGGTATCTACGACGGCCAGTGCGCGGAATTCTGCGGAATCGCACACGCACACATGCGTTTCCGCGTCATCGCCCATGCCGAAGAGGACTTCCAAAACTGGGTCGCTGGCATGCGCACCCCCCCAGTAGCCATCGAACCGGGAAGCCCTGAACAACAAGGTCAGACACTCTTTGCAACCCACTGCAAGACTTGCCACAGCGACGACTCTTGGCGCCAGGACGCATACGCTCTTGAAATCCAGCAGCAGGACTCTCGATGGGCTACATGGCTCAACGACATCGAGAACGCGCGCATCGTCTCCGCACCAAACATGACAAATTACGGACAGCGGAACTTCCTTGGCGCCGGTATCAAAGAAAACTCCCGCGAAAACCTCATCAAGTGGATCAACGATCCAAACGACATCAAGATCGGAACATCCATGCAGGCGCACGCCGCCGTGTACCAGGAACGCGCCGACAACAAGGTAAACCTTTCACAGCAAGAGGTAGAAAACATCGCCGACTACCTCCTAGCCCTCAAACCCGGCGACATCTCTCAAATCGTCGCCCCCGTCATCACCGGCGACACACCAGAAGAACGCGGCGAGCAACTCTTTGTCTCAATCGGCTGCAACGCTTGCCACAATATCGAGTCGGAAGACACTATCGTCGGTCCCAGCCTCGTCGGCATCGCGGACCGCGCCGCTACACGCACATCGCTCTCTGCCGAGGATTACATGCGACAGTCGATCAATGACCCCGGAGCCTTCATCGTCGACGGCTTCACCAACTCCATGGTCGTGCCTAAAATCCCAGCAGGCCAAGTCGACGATCTGATCGCCTATATCTCTACCCTCAAATAAGCAACAATCGACTCGGATAAACTAGAAACAGCAGCGATTAACTGCGAAATTCATCTCTGAATCTCCAAATCATGCACACCACACATCCAGGAACAAGCGGCGTACCAACCTCATTACGGTTACCGCGCATCTTCCCCAGGCCGACTGGCGAATACGGCATCTGGAGCTGGATCTCAACCGTCGATCACAAGCGCATCGGCACGCTGTACGCCGTCACGTCCTTCTTGTGGTTCCTCGTCGGCGGTATCGAAGCGCTCGTCATGCGCGTACAACTTTCCCAAGCTGACAGCACCCTAATCGACCCAGAACTCTTCAACCAACTCTTCACGATGCATGGCACCACAATGGTGTTCTTGGTTGTGATGCCTCTCTCGGCTGCGTTCTTCAACTGGCTGGTACCGCTGCAAATCGGAGCCAGAGATGTCGCGTTCCCGCGCCTGAACGCCCTCAGCTACTGGATATTCCTATTCGGCAGCCTCTTCCTCAACTTCTCTTGGTTCGTCGGCGACGCTCCCAACGGCGGATGGTTCGGATACGCGCCCAACTCACACCTCGCGTTCAACCCGACCCACGGCATGACCTACTGGGTCATCGGCCTAAACATCCTGGGTATCGCCTCGATCGCCGCTGGCCTGAACTTCATCGTCACGATCCTCAACATGCGGGCTCCGGGCATGACCCTCACGAAGATGCCCGTATTCACCTGGATGACTTTCGTAACATCCGTCCTGATCGTCCTCGCTCTGCCTGTCCTTACCGTCGCGCTAATCCAACTCCAGGTCGACCGCCTTTACGGAACCCACTTCTACAACACCGCAGCCGGTGGCGACCCCGTCCTCTGGCAACACGTCTTCTGGCTCTTCGGACACCCCGAGGTCTACATCCTCATCCTGCCTGCCATGGGCATCGTCTCCGAGATCTTGCCAGTATTTTCCCGCAAACCGTTGTTCGGCTACACCTTCCTCGTCTTCGCAGGAGTCGCAATTGGATTCATGGGTTGGTTCGTCTGGAGCCACCACATGTTCACCGTCGGCCTGGGCCCTGCCGCCAACTCAGCATTCGCCATCTCCACCATGGCCATCGCGATCCCAACGGGCATAAAGATATTCAACTGGATAGGCACGATGTGGGGCGGATCGATACGTTTCTCCACGCCGATGCTGTTCGCCATTTCCTTCATCGCCATGTTCACTATCGGAGGCATCTCAGGTGTCATGCACGCCTCCGTTCCAACCGACGCCCAGCAGCAAGACACTTACTTCGTGGTCGCACACTTCCACTACGTCCTCTTCGGCGGCGCAATAATGGCCATCTTCGGCGGCATCTACTTCTGGTGGCCAAAAGCTACCGGTTACATGCTCAGCGAAACAATGGGCAAGATCAACTGGTTGATAATGCTCATCGGCTTTAACCTCCAGTTCGCCCCGCAACACTGGCTCGGCCTTGATGGCATGCCCCGACGAGTCTTCACCTACGCCGAAAACATGGGATGGGAAAACACCAACATGTACGCCTCCGCCGGAGGCTTCCTAATGGCGTTCTCCGTGTTGCTGTTCATCATCAACGTCATATACAGCGCCCGCAAGCGCGTACCGGCTGGCGACGACCCATGGGACGGCCGAACTCTTGAATGGTCCATCTCATCGCCTCCGCCGCACTACAACTTCGAGAAAATCCCCAACGTCGAACACCGCGACGACTGGTGGTTCAACAAGCACCCCGAACTCATCGCCGAGTACTACCACGACGAACACGCCGGCGAACTCAAAGCTCCTTCGGGCGCACAGTTTGACGACGACGTCGACATGGCTGACGATGAACACGCTGAAGCACACACCGGCGACCACCACGGCGACGACGAACACGGACACGGCGATATTCACCTGCCCGACATGTCTTACTACCCCTTCATTTTGGCCGTGGGACTCACCATCATCGGAGCGGGACTAATGACGTGGATCCCGGTCATCATCGTCGGTGTCGTCCTCCTCCTTTGGGGCCTCATCGGTTGGTCACTGGAACCGGTCAACGATCCCGCACCTGAAGGCGCAGCACACGGACACTGATCGGACTCGACCTAGGCCCGATTTCCCAACGGAAAGCAATCTCAATTGGCATCAGCATCCGCCACATACGAAATTAAGAACGAGCACGGCGAAGTTATCAACACTTCCACCGGGCTGAGCAACAAAAAGCTGCTCATGTGGGCGTTCCTCGGATCCGATGTGATGTTCTTCGGGTCCTTCATCGCCACCTACCTCGTATATCGAAATCGAAGTCTCGTCGGCCCTTACCCGGCAGACATCCTCGAAATCCCAATCACGTCGGTCTCTACCTTCGTGTTGCTCATGAGCTCGCTAGCGATGGTGCTGGCCCTATCTTACGTCCAACAAGGACGCAGAAAAATCGGCACCTTCTGGATCTTCTCCGTAGTCGTCCTCGGAGCCATATTCCTGATGTTTCAGGTTTATGAATTCAACCACTTCGCACATCTAGGACTAACCCCTCGAACGAACTTATTCGGGACGACTTTCTTCATCCTCACCGGTCTGCACGGTGCCCACGTGACTCTTGGTGTGCTCTGGCTCATGTTCCTCGGCTTCGGGAGCATCAAAGGCACGCTCCGCGCCGAAAACGCAATCGACCTCGAATTGGCTGGCCTGTATTGGCACTTCGTCGACATCGTCTGGATCGTCATCTTCACCGTCATCTACCTGATTTCCGCTCGTGACGTCGCTCCACCCGGAAGCGTCCCGTTCGTGGGCCACTGACCTCAAACTGTTTAGGCGAGATTCAGACCGCAACAGCAATCAAGATGGCGAACTTCTGGAACAAACTCCTCTACCACGACGGACGCGGCTGGTGGGATCTGCCGCGAACTCAATGGCAGGACCCCAACCCGAAGATGGAAGGCCCCTTCGGCGACGGCATCGTCCCGATAAAGAAGATTTGGGACTACATCACCGCGGCCAACTATCATCACGGCACTCCATTCTTCTACGTTGTCGTCGGCGTCATCCTCAGCATCATCACCATCGTCGAAGTATGGGCATTCAACTGGCTCTTCCTCGGCGGCCTGCTCGTCCCGTTGATGCTCGTCCTATCACTCGGAAAATTCGTCCTCGTCGTCGGCTTCTTCATGCACCTGAAGTTCGACCGCAAATATTACGCGTGGATATTTACCGCTTGTATGGTCATCGGGATCGGCATATTTGTTGCTCTTCTTCTGCTCTTGCAGTACGCAAACCAGAGCCAGCAATAGGGTCATGCGGTCTCCGCAAATGAGACCGAACCACAATATTCCGCGTTCGCGACCGACGGAGGCCCGAAGCCTGTGAACCCGTCACCGGAGGTCGCCAGCACCATCATCGATTTCCTAACGAGCTGGTCGTTTTCGGGATCCCAATTCATAATCGTCGCATTCCTCGGCATTACCTACATCGTCGGGATGCTCCGACTCCAGATCCGTTCCGGATGGCAGGCCATCCCCATCCGAAAAGTCTTCTATGGCATCGGCGGATATCTCGTCCTGTTCTTCGCCGTTGCCGGTCCGCCTGAAGCGTTCTCAGACGACATGTTCTTCGCCCACATGACCCAACATATCCTGATCGCCATGGTCGCATCGGTGCTCCTGCTCGCCGCCACACCTATGGCCGCGTATCTGTGGGCGATGCCGGAAGGAGTCCGAGTCGGATTGGCACCCTCGCTAGCCGAAAACGGGTGGCTCCGAAAACTGAACGCCGCGGTTACAAACCCCAAGTTTGCGCTGCCCGCATTCGTCCTCACGCTATGGGGCTGGCACATACCCGAGGCCTATTCACTCGCGCTCGACAATCAGCTGGCACATCTCGTCATGCACCTGTCGATGTTCGTAACATCCATCCTCTTCTGGTGGCCGATTATCGGACCACCGCCCGTCAGGTCCCCTCTCTCCGACCCGCAGCGCATCATCTATCTGGTACTCGTCGTAACCCCGACCGCTGTCCTAGCCGCCATCATCACACTCTCGAACACTGTTATCTACACTCCATACCTTGATACTCCGCACCACTTCACGCTAACTCCTGCCGAAGACCAGCGCGTCGGCGGCCTGTTGATGTGGATCCCAGGAAACATCGTCTACCTCGCAACCCTCACAACCCTCTTCCTTCGCTGGTTCGCCAACGAAGACCGCAAGAATCGCCGATACAGACTCACTCGCAGAGAGTGGGAGGCGACCCAACGTAGGATCCAAGAACTCAACGAAAAAGAAGAAAACTAGACCGCTCGTTCTCCTAAAACCCTATTCAGCGATTACTCGTTTTTCAATCCGTTCCAAAAGACCCACTAATCTGCGGTGGTTATCATCTGGCGTGTTCACACGCCCGGTCAGAGTCGCCAAGGTGTTCAGCAACGCGACTATTGAATTATTCAGCTGCGCGAAATTTCGGGTGTAGTTCTCACGAGATTCGGTGAAGGCCGTTTCGATTGCTTCTAGACGCCTCTCGATCCGATCCAAACGTTCCTCAACGATGTCGAAACGCGCATCAACATCCTTCTTGGTCGCGAGATTTTCGTGTGTATACGCCGTAGCGGTCATGATCTATCGGTATTATAACTGGTTAATCGCGGTTATACGTAACGTGGACTGCGAACGGCGCAATCTCAGCACATTGATAAAATCCAATACACCGGGCGGTTAGCTCAGAGGCCCAGAGCGCTTGCCTTACAAGCAAGAAGTCGGAGGTTCGAATCCTCCACCGCCCACCACAATTCACCGTAGAAAGAACCGGCCTAGGGATTGACACGTTCTCGGCGTCCATACCAGATGTCGGAGCGTCCTGCGGCAAGGGCAGGGTGTAGCGTATCGTGGCGCGTTCGCGGTCGACGACGATCTCCTCGACGAACGACGAGATGAAGGCGCGCCTCTCGGTCAGTTCGCTGTTCTTCAGGAACTCGCCCAGATCCTCGGCGAACGCGGCGATCCTTTCGACGTCGCCGAGAACAGCCCTGCGATCCGACATCGCCGTCTCGGCTTCTCGCTCCGCTTCCAGCAGCCTCTGCTCGCGGTCTCGGAGCTCTCGTATGCGTGGCGCGAGGTCCGAGACCTCTAGGTCGGAATCCTCGATTGCGGCGTAGAGCCTTCCCAGCCGTCTACGAGCGTCGTCGATCTCTCGCCGGATCGACATCGCCTTTTCGCGCTGCTCGCGTGCCGCGCCGTCCATCTCCTCGTCCACCAGCCTCGCGAGGTCTCTGATGTTTTTCTCCGTGAGAATGCTGCCCCTGATCCGCCCGACCACCAGCCTCTCGAAGCGCTTCGCGCTGAGCCTCGGCGTCTTGCACGTGGCGCTTCCGCGCTTCATCTTCGACTGGCAGACGTAGTACGCGTACCTGCCGCTCTTGGCTCCCTGCCCGGTCAGCGACCTCCGGCAGCCGCCGCACTTGACCAGGCCGCTGAGGAGGTAGGTGCTCGCCACGCGCCTGGGGTGGATTATCTTGGGGGACTTGGAGCGCAGAACGTCGCCGACGCGATCGAACTGCGCCTTCGAAACGAGAGCGGGGAAGGCGTCCTCCACCCTCACGGGCGGCGCCTTGTCCTTCGCCGTGGAGCCCCAGACGAGAGTGCCCGTGTAGGCCTCGTTCGAGAGCATCTTGTGGACCGCGGTCTTCGACCATTGCCTGCCTGCGGGGCTGGCGATTCCTTCGCGGTTGAAGGTCTTGGCAATGTCGAGGACGCTCTTGCCCGACTCGGCCATCCGGAACATCCTCCGAACCAGCGGCGCTTCGCCGGGCTCGATCTCCAGCTTCGGACGTTTCTTGGCGCCGTCGGGGACGTGCACCTTCCGGTACCCGTATGGCGCTCTCGGCGCGATCCAGAAACCGCGTGAGGCGGCCTCCCTCATCCCTCTCATCACCTCCTGCGCAAGATTCTCGCTGTAGAACTCGTCTACGCTCTCGATAATGGCCTCCATGAGCCTGCCGGTGGGAGAGTCGTCGGCGTGCTCGGTGATGGAGACGACGCGTACGCCGCGCCTTCGCAGCATGGCCTTGAATGCCACGGCGTGCTCGCGCTTGCGCGTGAAGCGTGAGAACTTCCAGACGAGGATCTCCTTGAAGGGAGCCTCGGGCATTCCCGCGTCGTCGAGCATCCTGCGGAACTGGGGCCGATCGGCAACTCGTCCGCTCTCGGCCTCGTCGACGTACTCGCGGGCCACGATATAGCCGTTCTTTTCGGCGTAGCCCCTGAGGGCCCGAAGTTGTGCGGCGACCGAGAGATCCACGTCCTGTCGGTCGCTCGAAACTCTGGCGTACAGCGCGACCGGCGTTAACGGCTGTTCGTTCTTATTCATCCTGTCCTCCTATGGCATTTGCCGGTGCTCCTCGCATGTAGGGCCTTCGCTTCGGCGCTTCGCCTACCAACACGTCGATGGTGGTTCCGAGCGCGTCCGCGATCAGAGCCAGAGCAGCGGCCGAACCCGGTTTGACGCCGCGTTCGATCTCCGAGAGATAGCCGACGGCCAGTCCCGTCCTTTCCGACAGTTCCTGCAACGTGACTCCTAGATGGTTGCGAAACGCGACCGCGGGCTTCTCGCCGCCGATGATGGAGCGGGCCACCTCGTGGGGAACGAGTACTCCGTCGTCCGCGTCGGCTGCAGCCAACCGGTCCTCGAGTTCGGCGTTGCGCTCGATCAGAGCGTCGTATTCCTCGCGGGCCAGTGTGACGGTGTCTTGGCTAGTCATAGGCTTCCCTCCTGTGCCGGACTCTCAGGACGACCATCGACGCTGCGTCGCCGCGCTCGACGGCGAAGATCACTCGGTGGTCTCCGACGCGCAGCCGCATGTATCTGCTGCCGGCGAGCATGACGACCTGATTGCCGAGCGATGCCGGGTCGGCGGCGTACTGCTCGATTTTGGCGATGATGCGTTCCACGTCGCGATGCGCGATGCGACGCACATCTCTGATGGCTTTGATCGACCATTCGATTTCCAGTCCTTGGTTCACGCCTATATTTTCGCAAACAGCGAATGTGTTGTCAAGTCAATGAAGCTTGTCGCTCAGACGCGGCGTTGGTCTGTTGGTTTCAGCATGTTGTGCCAAATCGATTCTTCGCCTCAGACATTCCTTTCACTTACGCGGCCGGTCTCACGATGCGGTCATGGTCAACACGTCGGGGCGAATGAGGCAACCCTCGTGTCGACCCATCGCGCCCCGGTTTTCGACGGTTGACTTCCGGACTGAGCTGCCCCCTGCGGAATTCGCTCGGAACCGTTTCGAGCGTCGAGACTAGGTTGCAGGCCGGCGGCGAAGCACAAACCATATTGGCCGACTCGGAACCTCCTCACCATCCATCCCCGAACCGCGTTCCGTTCTGTGCCACCAGTGGTAACCAAACAGCCAGACGGCTCAGAAGGTCCAAGCTGTACGGCAGCTGTTGGCGTCAGCCTCCGCACTAAAAGTCGGCAAGGTTTGTTGATACGCTTACCGACCGAGGTACGCATCGATCTCGCGGCGATCTGCCTGTTCATCAACGGACGTATAGGTCGTAGGCCAAAGTTCCGCGTACAACTGAAGTGTTTCGTTCATCCCCCGAACATCTTGGTTGGCTTCGTCGGCAGCGAGCGCGAGTAGTTTCAACGCGAGGATTTTGTCCGGTCTGTCGACTCTCTGACCTTCAAATGAGAGTATCGCGTTTGCGACCCTTCCAGATTCATTCTTCGCATTTAAGGACAGCCAAATTCGCCCTAACCAAGCCAGTTCAGGCAGATTCAAATGGTCGATGTGGGCGAAACGGTCGCCGATGGCGTCTGAAAGCACACTAGCTAATCCTTCGCTCATCCTTTTCTTCGGTCCAAGACCTGGGATTTGATCGGACATCAGACCGTCAACCAACCCAAATAGCGTCCGCAAATGGACACCAGAGTTCTTGGCTTGGTTGATCATCCAGGTGTCGCTAGGCTCGCCGAAAATCAATGCTATTCGTGCAGCGTACTCGGCTGTGTCGAAGTCTTCAGGTCCTCTCATTGCGTCGGTATCCGCGAAATGGCAATGTTCCCATAATTTCTCTCCCACACTGAGCACCACGTCCGCGTCGACGGCAGCACCCATCTCCTTTCGTACTTGGATGGCGTAGAGCGCGATGAGGAAACGAAAATGAGCGATCCGGTCAGCTGACAAGAAACCATCGTAGTTCTCTTCACGATCCCACGCGCTCAACGGTAACTCTCTGCAACTGTTGGACAACCACTCTAGGTAATCAAGACTCGGATCGGAAATCGCTAGGGCAACGGCGAAACCTAGGACAGGATCGCGACCGTGCCAGTCGTTTGCTGAGTAGTACAACCTGTCCCCTTCTGATACGGAGCGATCGACTTTCTCCTCAAGCAGGTCAAGGATCAGATCACATATTTCGCCAGCCCGCCCAGGGTGCGACTCCCGGAGTTCCCAAGCGACTTCGGCCAGCAAAAGGGTCGATGGCGAAAGATCATTCAACCGTAACCCGGAGCGAAGTTCGACCAGCAACTCGCCGGACCATTTCTCTTTAACCAGCCGAACAAGACTATCGACACATAGCCGATCTAGTTGCTGCACTCGAAGCGGTTTGCCACCACGCCTATCGGACCTCAACGCATATCTGCCGTAATCGAACAAATCGAAAATCCTTGCGGCGTACCTGATCGGTTCGATCAAACCAATCCGATCCACAAGGGTCGCCAGTAAACGATAACCAACCGTTTGGTCGTCTTCCTCATTTTTCGCTGCTATTCCCTGCCTGGCATCTTCGTCGTCTGAACGGTTCACTTCCTCAATGGCGTGAACGGTCGCCAACGCTACCAAGTCATCAGATGCCGTTTCGGAGACCCATCGACTCGGCGGGGGATCGTACGGAGTTCCGCGCCTGAAAATCATCCGATCTGCGGCAGATGCCTGCACAAACAGGTGTTCAATCTGTTCGACAAGCGCGTAGAAATAATCTACGTTCAGTTCCACCAGCATTCCGATAACGTTAGCCACGCCTGGGTAAAGGTAGTAGGAACTATGACCCATACGCCGGAGCGTGTCCAACCTATCTTTGCGGACGGATTCTCTGATCGAGACCTTCAACCGGTCGGAATCGATGCGGGCGACACGATCGGCGTCCAGGACGTTATCGCCTTCGCACAGCGACCTCAAGATGTCGAGTGCGTATTCTGCAAACGCTTCGGACTTGTCGGGAGACCAGATGGATCGAATGATCGGCACTGCGATGCCTGGGTCTATCGAGCCGATAGCCCAAAACAACGTGTCTCGCCCCGCGATTTCATTCGGACATGACACTGCATCTCGAACCCCGTCCAAGATCAGGACGGCGACCGGGGCTCGCATGTCTTTTTTCAACCATCGCTGGTCGCCTTGGATTTCGAAACACTCTGCAATTTGGGATATAGCCAGGCCTTGATCGTCTTCGCGTATGTGCTTACGGACAATCGGTTCAATCAGGTCAAAGGATGTCTTCCGGATTAGGGGCGACTCTCCTTGACCGAAGATTCTCCAGATAACACGCCTTCCGGCCAACGGTAGAGACAAGGCAGCGCTGTTGTCTGTGACATCGAACTCCATCACTTGACCTCCGTGACCCTGATCGCTGCGCTTGATGTGCCGACGCCCATTGACCAAAAGCGTTCGGCGTCAGCGCGATACACGCCGTACGGCAGCTTCACGAAAGTAACGCCGTGCTTAGACCATCCGTTGAATGAGTTGGTGATCACGAACTCGCCTTCTTGCGTTACGAGGTAACGATCGTGGAACGCCGGTTCGTGCTTACCCTGATTGGCATTCCACTGTGAAAATGCCTTGACCTCCACGTGGTTTTTCAGGAAAGGAGGGAAGTTAGACCACCAGGCTTGTTGGTGGTCCGCACCACAAAGTATCCGGAGGGTGCGCCCTCTGGTCGCTTCGAAAATCCCCAAATAGAGTTTGTCTTCGGTTTTTCCAGATTCTCGCTGCGTGAAATAGGGATCAGCAAGGTACAAGGGGTCATTCAGGTAGCTGTGTCGATGCAGAAGGCTAATGAAATACTCGACGGCCTCGCTGAACTCGGCGGGTTCGAATCTCTTGAAATTACCTTCACTGCTCGCCGCAGATTCCAGCTCCCTCAATCGACGATAGAGAA
This sequence comes from Dehalococcoidia bacterium, assembly GCA_965207515.1. Classification (GTDB taxonomy): domain Bacteria; phylum Chloroflexota; class Dehalococcoidia; order Lucifugimonadales; family Lucifugimonadaceae; genus Bin127. The sequence goes on from OZ242286.1 coordinate 1,825,628, forward strand.
CTTCACGTCGAATTGCTTTGTCCAATTCGGGACTGTCTCTATCTGCCGCGACAGTGATCATCGATCGTTCAGAAAACCCCGAGACAGTGGTGATGATGGAGTTTTTCTGGTCACGTAGTTGAACCGTCGGGCCACCGCTGAAATTCATCGCGATCGAGGACTCCATAATCAAATTCGAGTCCAACCGATCAACGCACAGACCGTCGCGGTTTCGATGCAGGCTAAAACCGATTCGATCGACATCTGAATGCAGTTCTAGTACTGTCTCCGCCTGGTTGATCGGTACCGTTCTTCTCAACACGTCGTCGCCGCTGTGACACGCCCATACTTCCGCTGTGTAAGCGCCGGGTGTCAACTCTTCGCCGTCTGCGATGAGTGTCAACGCCTTATTGCGTCGAACCGCTAAGTCACAGTTGGCCCAATCCAAAGCCTCGGAGATCAAGAAATTACCGACGCGATCGCAACGGCGGTCGAGCGGGAAGCGTAGTTTCGCCAAGAGAGGCTGCAAGTCATTTTGACGCGATGCGACAAAGCCAAGCCAAAGTTCGCGTGCTTCCTCCGAGAACCTCCAAAATTCCACTACGTGGGCACTGTGTTTGTAAAAAGGGCTGGTGATCGTGGGTTCAATTCCTCCGCGCTCATCCCGATAGGCCCAATGACGTCGAGGGGTTTCCACAAGTTCGTAGCGAATTTCGCTGCCATTGGCATTGATAAAACCTCTGGCGAGCACGCCATCGATGAACTCCTGGCAACGTTCAAATGGTGCATCCACGAAATGCAATCGAATTTCGCCAGGATTGGCATCATCCGTAATCGTAAGCGCGGTGGTCGACCATTTTTCATCAGGCTTTTTCGCCCAAGGGCCCAAGGCATCTTTACGACGGTGTCGGATGTGCGTAAACAGATTGAACGGTTGACCGTCTTTAGGATGCCAAGCGAGCACCGCGAGCCTTGCAACTCGATCTATGGCACTGTCCAATGAGAGTGTCGGGCGATTCGGTAGGTCAAACGGCAGACCTCGATCTACCGCCCACCGTGCTGCATCTTCGGATTCCACGAACACGCTCCGTCCTACCTTGACGGTTTTGATATTTCCGCGTCGCATGTGTTGACGTACGTATGCTTCGCTCTTGTTGGCGGCTCTCGCCAACTCAGAAACGGTCAGTCTCATAACCTTACCCCCATGGATCGATATGATTGCATCAAATGAATACTTCATCTGTCATATTCGAGTATATATCAAGTGATGCGAAGATGCGTATGAGTGCTACAGTTGAATCCACCACCTCGTCCAAGAAGGCATCGCAGCTAGTTATGATGCCGCTAACCGGATCTCTACCTAATCCAAGTTCGAAAACCCCGTCAGGCCAATTCATCCGTCCCCACCAGCGGTTCGATATTGCCGACACCGGTTTTGGCACGCACCACATCAAGGTCGTGCATCCGCTGTAGTTCGAGCCAGAATTCAGGCGTGGTTCCGAGAACCCCCAACGCGCAGAGCGGCGACCGGAGCGATCGATGGACGTTGGTTTAGGATGTCGTGCACCCGCGGACCTGATCGGCACCTGGCCAGCGCTCTTCGAGGTCCAATAACCTTGGCGTCACTACCTCGTGCTCGCGGCGACTGCGCTCCTCACCCCTATTGCCGATATTGCTCCTGGTGACTGTACCTCTTGTGTCATCTGGCGGCGGGCGAAGTCGAAAGGCCGGAAGGGGTATTTTAAGCTGGAAATCCGAACCAGCCACCAAGGGAGGTCACCTGTGAAGGTGTCCAACAGCCAAGGACTCATACGGTCCCTCAGGCGCCTTGGGTCGTCCGTTAGCAACGGCGGCACGACGACAGATGGGCGGTTCCATGTCTCACCCGACCGGCGATTCCGTCCGTCAGCAGGTTGGTCAAGACGTGTTGGACAGAGGCGTACGGCTCGCAGAGAAACCCGCCAGATCCTCCGAGACGAGGAATGGCGCGCAGCTGGGGCGTCAAGAATTGTCGGGTTACGTTTCGAGCGTAACCATTGAACATCCCGGCGGGTAACCGGTATGTTCTTTGTCAGTGTGGGGCAGATTGAAGAACTTATTGATAGCTGTACCGGCACGCGGTATAATCAATTCATGATTCGTTCGTTTCGCCATCGAGGGTTGAGGCGGCTCTACGAGCGAGACGACCCTAGGAGGATAGCCGCCGACCAGCTGGAACGAATCACCCTCGCCCTGGCGGATCTGGATGCCGCTGGCAAGCCGAACGATCTCGACCTCCCCGGTTACAGACTGCATCCACTCAGAGGAGACCGACGAGGATCGTGGAGCATTTCGATTACAGGCAACTGGCGGATCACCTTCAGATTTGAAGCCGGCGACGTGTACGACGTCGATCTAGTCGACTACCACTGAACAGGAGAGAGATCATGCCTATGAAGAATCCGCCCCATCCGGGGCTGAGCGTCAGGCAGAACTGCTTGGACCCTCTCGGACTGAGCGTCACCGAGGCGGCGACGGTTCTGGGAGTCGCACGTCATACTCTTTCACGGGTGTTGAACGGTCACGCGGCGATCTCTCCCGACATGGCCATCCGCTTGGAGAAGGCGGGATGGTCCAGCGCAGATTTTTGGTTGAACCGTCAAACCGCATATGATCTGGCTCAAGCGCGTCAAGGTGAAGACAGAATACAGGTCGAGCGGTACGAACCCTTGCCGACTGCTTAAACATTGCCCGCGAACTTAAACCCTCCAGCATGATCGCAACGAGGAAACTGGTTCTGGAATGAAAGCTGACTCCGAAAGCGACCGGAGCCACGAGAGCATCATCAACGATACGCTGGCCCGATTCCTCCGCGAAGGGTGCGGATTGTCTGCCGTCGCGGAGACGCTGCATGACGGCAGGCGTCCCGACATCGTCGTCCGTCTGTCGGAAGGCCCGGTGATTCTGGAAACAGAGCTTGAACCTGCCTTGACGGTTGAAGCAGACGCTCTCTCCCGTCTAGGCATGGCGATAGATGGTCGGAGGGTGCAGAACGTCTTCGCCGTCACGGTTCCCGGCAGGCTGCGATCTGTTAGCCAGTTACATCTGTACCAGCGCATGGCAGGCGCGATGTTGATGTGGCAGGAATGGCGCATCGACGGCACATTCGGGCCCAAGCTCAGCGGGGCGGCGTTAGAGTTCGGGAACGCGGTCCTACGGACAAACCCGCCATCTGGCGACCTTGACGAAGCGGTCGACGCCCTCGACGAAGGGACTAGGCGAGCAGGATCGCGCCTCTATTCCTCCGCTGGGACGCTAGGCCGTGTCTCGAAAATCTTCGGCACCGAACCAAGCGCCGAATGCGCGAACATGGCCGCTCTCGTCGTCATCAACGCGATGATCTTTCAGGAGAGGCTGGCCAGCGGCGAAGCGGCCTTCCAGCCGGTGAGCGCGGCGATGCGAGACGGACGATTTTCGCGCCTCGCGCTTTTGCAGGTGTGGGAGCACATTCTCGCCATCGATTACTATCCCATATTCAGCATGGCGAGAGACGTGGTGAAGGAACTGTCCGAAGTCGAAGCGACGGATGTGCTCGCCGAATGCGCCACAACTGCCGCCGCACTGCTGGGCATGGGCGCAGTTGGACGCCACGACTTGGCGGGCAGGATATTCAACCGGCTGATTTCGGAGAGGAAGCTTCTGGCGGCGTTCTACACGAGCATCCCCGCATCCACGCTCCTCGCGGGACTCGCATTGTCCCAGGACAGATGGTCGCACGTCGATTGGAACAGTCGCGAAGACTTATCCAGGCTCCGCGTTGTTGATCCTGCTTGCGGAACGGGAACGCTGCTCATGGCTGCCTACCGGCAGATCGTTCAGAACCACTCGGCTGCAGCTGCCGGCGATACTGATGACCAGTTGCTTCATCAGGCTCTGGTCGAGAGGGTCATCACCGGCGCGGACGTGGTGCAGGCCGCTATCCACCTGACCGCGGCGACCCTTGCGGCGATGTCTCCTTCGGTGAAGTTCGAACAGATGCAGCTGCACACCCTGAGACTTGGCAGAGACACGTCGCAGAAGATATGGCTCGGTTCGCTGGACTGGCTGGAAGCGCCCGAGACTCAATCCTTCTTCTCGACAACCGAAGAGCAGATAGGGGCTGCGAGCGGCGAGGGAGGTATCGTTCAGCGTCCGATCGCTGACCTCGTAATCAGCAATCCCCCCTTTACCCGGCGGGGCAGCGATGGAGGGAAGGAGGAAGCCATCGCTCGTGTATTCTGCCTGCCGGAAGGAGATACCGAGTCGCGGCAGGCCATAGCCAAGCGCACTTCCGCTCTGCTGAAGGGCACGGCAGCCAACCAGATAGCCGGACACGGTTCGTCATTTGCAGTGCTGGCCGACCGGTTGGTGAAGCCGGGAGGTCGCATCGCTCTGGTGCTTCCCGTTACGGCCTTGTCCGGCGAGTCGTGGCGCAAGGTCCGCCAGTTGCTGGCATCAAGATACGAGATCGAGTTCGTGGTCTCGTCCCACGACCCCAATCTCCTCGCCATGTCTTACGACACTGCCATCGCCGAAACACTTCTGGTGGCGCGACGATTGACCGAGGCTGAAAGCCCAACAGGACGCGGGCGGTTCGTCAACCTGTGGCGAGCGCCGTATTCGGAGACAGATGCCTTAGCGTTGGTTCGGGCCGTGAATGCAGCGGCCTCAACGCCGGCATTGCGTTCCGACGGGCCTCCTGTCGGTGGCAGCCCGCTGATGGTTGGCGGCGAACAGTGGGGCGAGATTGTGGATGGTCCGATTGGGCAGGAATTGTGGTCGGCAGCCCGATGGCGGCAGGCCCTGACCGGCCAGTTTGCTGCGGCCTTGGAGCGAGGGGAGCTATGGACCGAGGACGGCACTCGTCTCCTGGGGAATGTACCTGTTGCGGCAATGAGCGAGGTCTGCAATGTAGGGCCGCAACACCGGAGGATACGGGGTTCCCTCGGAGTGTTCGACGGGCATCATGGTCATAACGAAAACGCCCAATTCCCTGCGATCTGGAGTTTGGATTCTAAGGTTCACAATCGCATGAGCGCTGAGCCCAACGCGTGGTTGATCCCGCAGCCCGGCCGTGACCATTCATCGATCTGGTTTCAGGCCGGCACGCTGCACATTGCGACCGATGTGCGATACAACTCGCAGCCAATTATGATGATCCAAACGGGCATACGAGCTTTAGGGGTTTCCTCGTGGCACACGCTGATTGTCAGAGAAGATGATCTTGTAGCGAGATCTCGGCAAGAAACCGCCTTGGGAATATGGTGTAACTCCACGCTGGGACTGCTTCTCAATGCGAATCGCGCCAACAGAACGCAAGAAGGTCGAGGCAGAGGCAACAAGGGGATGCTTGAAAACCTGGTCACGCTTGATGTGCGAAGGCTCGAGCCTTGGCAACTCGATGAGATGAACGTCATCTGGCGCGACTTCAGGGACCGGACGTTTGAGCCGTTCTATCGCTGCTCCGTCGATCCGGCGCGCATTGAGCTGGACGAGCGCGTTGTTCGGGACCTGTTCGGTCTCGGCGAAGACGCGGTGGCATCCGTAGCCGTGCTGAGGAGATTGCTGGCAAGCGAGCCGTCCGTTCACGGCGTCAAGAAACCGGAACTTCAGGTGTGAGATACCAAGGAGGATACTTAGATGTCTGCAAATGCACCGTTCCTAGCAAAATTTGCGAAGGCTCCCTCAAAGGCCGCGCCAGAATCCAACTCCGCTGACTCAACGTTCGAGAAGGGCACTCTTGTGACGAAGGTTGAGCGAGAAACGACCGATGACCGGTAGTGCATCGCTTGTTGTAACGACGCCCTGCGATTCGGGACCCGAGTCCGTGGGTAGGCTGAGGGAGTGTTTCTGGACATCGGTCAGTCGGTCGACGGTGGAACGAAGGCACATCTAAGACCCTGAGATACAAAGGAGGACATCCTCATGTCTGCAAATGCGCCGTTCCTAGCGAGATTCGCGAAGGCGACCTCCAAGGATGAGGCGAAGTCGAGCTCTAACCGCGGGACAATTTCAACCAGGGTTGCGCGGGAAACGACTGATGACCGCTAACACCGTTCTTCTTGTAACGGCATCTTATGACTTGGCACCCTTGTACGTAGGCGCTGCCTTGGAGCGTCGGGGCGTTCCCTTCTTCAGGCTTGACACAGACCGGTTTCCTTCGGAAGTCCACGCAAGCTTCGATCCGCAGAGGGCCTTACTATCTATGACGGGGACACGCACGTTTCGCAAAAGGAGGTCAAGTCCGTCTGGTACAGGCGCAACGTCGCTCCGAATCTGCCTGTCGATCTGGACGGTGGCGTTAGCGAGTTTTGCGAACGTGAAACGAGGATGTTCTTGGAAGGCGCATTGGCGACACTTCCGACTCAACGTTGGTTAAGTCCCCCACAGGCGATTTGGCTTGCAGAACGCAAGCTCTACCAACTCGCCTTAGCGGCTCAACTAGGCTTCACGCTGCCACGCACGATCGTGACGAATGACGAGGCTGCGGTAAATGGTCTCGCCCTGGAACACCGGCTCGTAGCCAAGGCCGTGAGTTCCGGCTACATCAAAGGTACCGATGGAAACCGGGCGATTTTTACTAGTGCCTTAGCTTCGGACGATATAGAAGACCTCGGTGGATTGGTTCTTGCCCCTGTCATCTTCCAAGAGAAGGTTGTGAAATCCTCTGACATCCGGGTGACGGTGGTTGGGAACGATGTCTTTGCCGCCGAAATTCTGTCGCAGGGCCGAGAATCTAGCAAAGTAGACTGGCGAGCAACTGATGACCCTGATTTGGAACATAGGCCGCACATCCTGCCCTCTTCACTCGCTCGTCAGTGCCTGTCTCTGGTGTCCGGCTTAGGTTTGGCATTTGGCGCTCTGGACTTCGCACTTACGCGAGACGGGACTTACGTATTTTTCGAGATAAATCCCAACGGCGAATGGCTGTGGCTTGAAGGCCAGTTGGGACAGCCTATCTCTGACCGAATTGCAGCATGGCTATGTGTCTAAGTTTTATTCGGAAACTCTACGATCGCATACCGGATTGGGTATGGCCACATCTCACAGGAGATGCGGAGCCCGCTCCCGAAGATCAAGACATCTTCAGTATCGAACACATTGACAGCCTAGATGAGATAACCAGCTTCCTGTCATCTCGCCTGATCCAACTGGAAGAGCGGGTGAGGGGCGTGGAATCTAAGATCCTGGCCCTGCTCACCTTGACCTCGGTACTCTCCACTGCAGTTGCTGCAAGCCTAGCTGCGGCCACAACGCTGGGTACAGTCGAAGAGGATGCCAGACTCTTGGCGTGGACCGCCGTATTCCTAGTTTTCTACTCGGCTGTTCAGGTTCTGCGCTCGTTGTGGGCCACAGTGGATGGTCTCGTCCGAAGGGGGTTTAAGCAATTGTCGCCCGATGACATCGTTCCACAAGTCGAAGAGGATAACAACGCTTATCGGATACGGGTGTTGAATCTCCAGGTCAACCACCTTCATTGGAACGAGCAGGTAGTCAACGAGAAGGTCAGTTGCATGGCCGTGGCTCACACCGCCTTGAAGAACGCGTTGACAGCAATATTCTTCCTTGTCCTTTTGGGGCTCGGGATAGCTGCCTATCATCTGGTATAGAGCCCCAACCCTGTGTAAGTCCCTAGCGATACCAGCGGCCCAATAAAACTAGAACGTGGGCGGAGTACAGCGCAATCCAGCGGGTCCGTGAGATAGGACGACTTTTCCCATACTGCCTAAGATGGATAATCAGAATTCTGCACGCCGAACATCAACTGTCCCTCGGCAGGACTTTGAACGCGTGCCATGGGAAAACGACATGCCGTTCAGGATTCTGTCGATAGACGGCGGGGGCATCAAGGGAATCTTCCCAGCCGCAGTTCTAGCCACCTTGGAGCGGGAATACCTCCAAGGAGGTAGCGTCGGAGACTGCTTCGACCTGATTGCCGGTACGTCAACGGGCGGCATCATCGCCTTGGGACTTGGCGCCGGTCTAACCTCCAGCGAGGTTCTTCGAATGTACCTGGACGAGGGTCATCGAGTCTTTCCCTCTAGGTTAGGAGGGCTTAAGGGGAAGATCAGGAGACTGACATCGGCTCAGTACGATCGTAGCGCCCTCGACCAGTTTCTTTCGCAGAGGCTCGGGCACAAAACCCTGAGAGACTCTAAGTACCGCCTTCTGATTCCATCGACCGAGGGGCGCAACGGAGAGGTCTGGGTCTTCAAGACGCCGCACCATCCCGGATACACTCTGGACGGTGACGAGCGGATGAGCGCAGTGGCGGCAGCAACGTCAGCTGCTCCGACATACTTCGAACCCTTCAAGCAAAAGGGCTACACCTACTTCGATGGTGGCATCTGGGCCAACAACCCCACGATGGTGGCGCTAGTGGAAGCGATGTCTCGCTTCACGACGCGGCCGAGAGACATCAGGATTCTCAGCATCGGCTGCGGCCAGAAGCCGTTTAAAGTCACGGAAGGGCAGGCTACGAACTCGGGGATAGTGCATTGGCGGGGCATAATTGACGTCGCCATGCAACTACAATCTGCAACGGCGTTGAACCAGGCTGGATTGCTGATCGGGAGGGAGCGGGTGACCAGGCTCGACCGGCCTGACGGATGCGAATCCATCGACTTGGACGACTGGCAGAAGGCCAAGGACTGTCTGCCTATTGAAGCTAGAGAGGTCGCTCGGGTCAGCGCAACTCACCTGGCCCAGATATTCCTGATTCGACCTGCGCGGCCTTTCACTCCCTTGGCCTAAGCCAAAAGGAGAACTCTTGATGAAGCTAAATCGACGGTTCAGAGCGTTCCTCAGGTATGAGGTCAACCTGAACCAAGATAGATTGCACCGGCTGCAGGCCAGTGTGAAGGCCTTGAACCGCCACCTCAGGGGCCGGCTGCCCGGCTACCAGAGGATCGACCGCCAGGGTTCCTACGGACTGGATACCCTTATCAAGCCGGTACGTGACGACGACGAATACGATGCCGACATACAGGTGGTGATGAACCCCAACCCCAACTGGGAGGCCAAGGACTATATGGCGGCGCTCGGTGAAACACTGGCCCGAAACGGCAACTATGCGGACATGATTCGCCTCCGGACCCGCTGCATCACTCTCCACTATGCTGGCGACTTTCATGTGGACGTGGTTCCCCGCATTACGGACGGGGATTCTCACTTCATCTGCAATCGGGAAATTAACTGCTTTGAACCAACGGACGGGACAGGATACCGCGATTGGTTCTCGGAAAAGAGCCGGATAACCAACGTCAATCTGAAACGGGTCGTCAGGTTGCTCAAATACCTCCGAGACCGCCAAGACAACTACGTCGCAAAATCCGTTTTGCTGACTACATTGGCCGGCAACTCCATACGCCCTTCCGACCGAGGCACTGAGGCTGTGAGAACTGTGGCGAATACCTTGACGACCGTGTTGAGGAGGATGGACAGCCATCTCCAACGACACCCGATAATGCCAAGGATCGTGAATCCGGCCTTGTCGTCGGAAAATTTCAACCGCCGCTGGCACCAAGACCGGTACGCCTACTTCAGAGATCGGATCCACTCTCAAGCTGCAATTGCTAACGAAGCTTTGGTGACGCCGTCGATCGAAGACTCGATAAGAATCTGGAGAAGGTTGTTCGGCGAAACCTTTGGCAGGTTATAGTCAGCGAACCCTTGAGTGCCGCTACTCGAACTCCCAAACCCGCTTTCACCCGCGCACATAACTCCACTCCAACCCGCATAAATACGCCGACACCGACGTTCGAATCAATCGAAACTCCCACATCTCATCCAACTGAAACATCCGCTCTTTCGCCAAGCCCGATGCCAACGACCATGGCGATTCTCGCAAGATTACCATCTCGTCTGCCACTCCTGAACTTACAGTTGTATCGACGTCGTTGGTCAGGTACGCCAACGATCCCCCACTCTCTTATCGCCGACAATCGCGTAACGCTCAAAGTACTGAAACTTTTCATCACCGCGGGCACCGCTGAACTAAGTCAACCGAGACGGCTGGATCCCACTTCGCACCGCCGTCATCTACAGGTACGGCGCTGACGTGACGCAGATACTGTTCGACCCTAGAACTCAGGTCCCCTTAACCGCCGAGACTCCCGCAGGCAATCACTATCTGGCTCAATTGAGGCTAGGATCACGATCCCGCAAAACATCGTCCAAATCCGACGGTCTACGTGCGACAACGACTCTGCTGTTCGCGAACGTGGCCTGATTGATACGGTTGACGTCCGTCCGGCTTAATTCCATATATGTGACGTTTTCGGGATCAGGCCCTGCACCGATGACCACCTCCCGGCTAACGGGGAGCCAGATATGGCGTGCTCCTTCTTTTCTTGGATCGTCAACCCGAACACCGCCGCAATCTCCCAAGATGAACCCGCTGGCGCGTTTATCACGATTCGCTATGATCAGACCGTCATCTCGCCTCGATCGTTTAATCTCCTCGGCTACTTTCGGCGGCTCGCCAATCGCCAAACGCGCTCGATGGTCATGCCAAGCTTCCTCAACGACTGCCCCGAACCAAGGTTGCTGCAGCGCGTCATGGACTGTTACATCATCTAATCCAAGTTTCGCACCTTGTTTGAAGCACTCCGATCTGAAATCCTGCTCGTAGCGATCGATTGGGACGATCTCGTCAGCATGAAAGTCCGTTCTCAAGAAATGTGTGATTAGAAACGACTTGACCGCGTCGCCTTCTTTCTCGGAGAGCGACGGGTAAAGGCCTATGCTGCGACATCCGACGATTTTGTCGACGACGGGTGCTGCACGATCTTCGATCTTGCCGAGCCCGGTTTCTATCTCGTACCGGTCTTCCGCGTATTCCTCCCCGCGCAGAGTGTACCGATGCTTGACCACGAACAGTTTTTTCGGCGATGTGCAGATGAGCTTGTGTTTAGGTTTGACATACGCATGAATTTGCGCATCTTCAGTTTGAAAGTGTTTCAGCAACATCTCCGGGACGATGTGTTGCCGTTTCGGATTTTGTGGTGTTGGTTTCCCGGTGTTCATAAATGGGTGTAGCGGTCAGATTGATTAAGGCAGCAGATTCGAGGTCGTTCGGTGCGAATCTGCTGCTGAACCCGTATCTCTAATCTACAACTCCCCTCCGGATCTGATCCCCAATCCCTGTCCACCCAAAATATCTTCAAAATCCAGTCAAAGTGCGTCTTTCGGTTGGCGTGCTCACGATCCCACTTGTTCGGCGAGATCTTCGATTCGAATGCGGAGGGTATCGCGCCGCTCCTCGACGAACTCCTCGAAGTCGCTCGGCGTAAACGGGTCTCGCATCAAGATGTCAAATGCGCGGGCTGTGATGAAATGAGACTCCAGTATCCTGATCACCTCGTCTTTCCCATTCTTTGCGATGAGCTCAGGCAGGTACTCGTTGGGTAGACGGTCTCTGATGACGTCGCGGTTGGTTTCACTCGTCAAAGGCGTTCTGTTGAGTATGGTGTCGATGGAGGTGTTCAGAGCGAATTCGCTCCCCAGGCTTTTCGGAACGATGTGATGGTCATCGAGGTCGAAGTGCTGAGGAGCGTTTCCAAATATCCAGTCTCGAGCACCGTTGAGAACTAGCAAGTTGAATATACCGTTGTAGACGGACGTCCCTCGCCTAGTCTCACGCCTGAGGTCGAGATTCTCCATAACGCGTCGGAACTCGGAAATCATTCCGGGTTTGGCGTTGTCGTCGACATACCAAGTCTTGACGTCCCTGTAGTCTTGCGCGGCTGTGGATTCGACCGAACCCGAATAGCGGCTGGTGAACACGCTGGCCCAGTACCAGAGGCGTATCTTTCTCTGAGCCCCGAGCCTCTGTTCTGCGGGAAGCCGACCGGTTTCCACCTGCAACGCGGCGAAAGCCGGCAGAATCGACGCGTATGGCAGGTAGCGGGAAGAAATCGCGCCGAATTCCTGCGGGTGGCGAAGCAAATTGAATGCCCGTTCCAGCGCATCGACTGCTTCTTGCCACAGATTCTTGAACTCCTCTGGGTCAGCGACGAGCACCTCCGTCCGGAGCGTCCCGTCCGACCCTCGCACCTGCCTCTGGGCGCCTGGAATCAGATTGTAGAGATACTTCGGCGAACAGTACGACTGGCGAAGTATGGACATCACCTGAAGCACGTACACGTTCATCCGCCGTGCTTCGAAGAACTCCAGACGGGGTGATGCATCCCTCCATAGTTCCTGCCTGAGCCGGATTCCCTTCGGCCTCAGCAGGGCGTTGAGGAGGTCGAAGATATCGAGTCTGACGCCCCGGCTGTTGATCTGTGTGAAGATGTCGCAGACCTTGTCGAGCTCAAGGTCTCGGTCCAACTCGATGTAAGAAATCTGGTACTGCTGAGTGATGTCTTTCAGATGCTCGCCGAACTTCTTGGCGTTCTTGGCGTGGAACTCGGCAGATTCGGCCTCATTTCCTTCGAGTGTCTCCGCCGCTTCTCGCCAATGCTTCTCATAGTCTTGAACCCAGTTGGGTAGTTCCCAGCCCTCTGCTCCGACAACGGAGAGCGGGAATATGTGTTCCGTGAACTGACGCGTCCGATCGCTGAGCAGATTCAACCCCCTCCGCGTCCAGTCGTAGATGAAGGCGTCGTCGTACGCCTCTTCCAAGAAGCGATCGACCTTGATGAAGTAGAGGAATCGATTTCGGCGGCTTGGTGCGGGTTTGTCGGGTGCCATGAAAGCGTAATGCATGGCGGTGAGACGCTGCTGGCCGTCCAAGACGATATCAGTTCGGCCATCGCCGCCTTCAAAGCCGTATATCGCTTCGCAGGAGAGCGCTTCGAAGTTCTCGGCCTTGCCTTTCCACAGAAGAAGGCTTCCGATGTAGTAATCGCGAAAGATCGAACTCATCAGCTCTTTGATGTCCCATGGCTGCCATTCGAAACCGCGCTGAAAATCGGGGATGACGTACCGCCCTTCGCGCAGACGACCGACCATGTTGGTGAGACTCACGTGGTCAGGTTTCTGCGAGTCCTTCATGACGAATTCCCTCCGAGTTTCTCCGTCGACGTTGCTCCCTGTATCTGAGCAGGTCTGCGGTCAAAGGTATCACGGGACGACAGCACAACTCGTCCCGCCGCTGTGACGTTCATCAAGTCCGAACCAACCGATGCTCCCTCGCCGGCGAATCGGTCGCGACCCTTTAAGGGAGGGCCGGCGCGTCCTCCCTTAAAAGGCGTTGCACCAGATGCGAGCCGTGTGATGTCATTGGCGTGTACAGAAATCGGGGTCTGTACGCGAAAACGCGAATCTGTCCGATCCAAAGCGAAAACCCTAGGGAAAGCGGCGACTGCGGCACGTCGGCGCGTGACACGAGCAATCGACGACGTCCAGTGCAGGTTCCGCCCCTACAGGACGTCCTCCAGTTCGGAGATCGCGTTTCCGCGAGCCGGTTGCGGTCGGGCCGTTCGCGGGTCCCCGCTTTGGATTCGCGGAATCGCGAGGAAGGAGAGAACGCACATGAAAAAGACCACGGGGTCTGACGGAGATGCGCCGGGGCGGGAGAGCGTGCACGAGCTGCGGCTGGTGGCGCTGCTGCTCGACCTCGTCGAACGGCACGGCAGGTCGGACACAGCGGAGATTCTGGGCGTGAGCTACGACACGGTCGCCCGCGCCGCGGCCTCGGGCCGGCTGACGGGTCGCGTGTCGGACGCTCTGGCGCGGCACCTGCTCGAGGGAACTGGGCCGCAAGCGATTGCGGAGCAGCGGAAACTCTTGGAGGATCTGGAGCGCAGGTTGGCGGAGCTGGAGGAAGCAACCACGGGCCAGGTCGGCGATGGCGTTCGGTCCGAGGATCGTGATGGGACACTGAGCCGGTTGACCGAGGGGATGGAGAGTCTTACCAGGCGTGTCGAAGGTTTGGAAACACGGCACCTCTTGGTGGATTCTCAGGCTTCAGCAGCGATAGCCGCCCCGTCGCAGACGCGTCCGATGGATCATCTCGTCGTGTCCGACCAGCCGGAACCCGACGAGGCGGAGAGGTTCGGCGGCGCCGCGCCTCTGGTCGCCGAGTGGCGCCGTCTGCGGGACGCATTCGACGCGACGCCCGACGAACTCGCGAAGCTGCTGGCCGAGCGGGATCTGCTGGACCTGGAGATCGTGATGATCGGCGTCTGCGGGTTGACTCTGCCTCCTCAGGAGTACCCCTGGGACGAGTTCGAGATCGTGGACGAGACGCGTCGCCGGCAGCGCCGGATGGCAGAAATGCGGGAGGAGATCCGCACAGTGAAGCGTCGCCGCCGCCTTCGGAGGATCTGCACGCTGGGCGTTTGGGGACGCTGAGTCCCTTCGGCCGCCAAGGTTCTGAGTGCGCTTGGATGTAGCCGCGGCGCCTGGGCATCGTCGGGTCGATTCGACAATTCGCATATATCTGCTTATAACGTTCGATCATGCGCAGGAAACAAGGTGAAATCATACCGATCGAACGATCCATCCTCTTGGCCGCCAGCCGCATGCGCGGCCGCGGGATCGAGCAGTTCCACGGGTTTCGGATCGCCAAGGAGATCAGAGATCAGGAGGGCGCTCGGCAGTTGACGGCCCACGGAACGCTGTACCGAGCATTGGCCAGACTCGAACAGCAGGGCTATCTGACAAGCAATTGGGAGGATCCGCTCATTGCGGCAGGGGAGAACCGGCCGCGGCGGAAGTTTTACACATTGACTGGCAAGGAAGCCGGAGCGCTCGCGGAACAGGTGGATTGCGGCGCCTCGGCCGAGACGCCGTCGCTGAGGGTGACGACGTGATGTTCGAGGTCGTGTGTCATCTGGTTTCGCTGATCGTCCGCGCCTTCGCGCTGCCGGTCGTTAGGAACTGCGTCTGGATCTGGACCAGGCTGTACACGTCCTTGGTTCCCGCGGACGAGCGCGAGGATCGTCGACAGCAGGTTCTGTCGGACCTGCACGACGAAGCTGAAGATTGCAAGTCGGGTTACACGCCGGCGGAGAGGGCGGTCTGGATATTGTTTCGAACGCTGCGCGGCGTTCCTGACGACCTGGCGTGGTCGGCACCGTATTCCGCCCGGACGTTCGCCGGAAATCTGACGCGTTGGAGCGCCGCCGTCGGGGGCGCCCGCGCGCCCGAGTGGCTGCTCAAGTCGCTGACGGCGGTCGGGTTCGTCAACGTGGCGTTCTGGGTGTCCGGCGACTACGACGGCTGGTCCAACGTCTTGCTTGTGAACGCCGCCGCCCCGGTCGTCCCGGGATTTGTCCTGCTTATCGATCGGCCGCTCGTGCAGCGAGCCATGACCGTGTTCGGAATCGTTGCGGCCGCCGTCGCGATCGGCGCGTCGCTATGGGCGATGTTCGCGTTCCGCCTTTACGACGAGCCGGTTCCATTCCGGTCGTTGTCTCAATGCGCGCTCGTATTCGCGCCTCCCTTGCTGATTTTGAATACGCGATCTCTGATGCGGCGCACTGGCGTGTTTGGAGATCGGACTTGGCCGACTTGGGCGGCCGGCACGATGATCGTCGCCGTCTCCCTGTTCCTGTCCGGGCACGTCGGTTTGAACGCCTGGGTCCTGCTCGCGGCTTGGGCGGCCTTGGGAGCAGCGCTGCTGCTCTTGATCTCAGTTATGGCCGGATGCCTGCTGGCGGCCGTGGCCGCGTGCCACGCCGGGACGAAGGCGTGCGCCGCGGGACTGAAGGTCGTCGCGGCGGGTTTACGCAATCTGATGTGACAGCGGACGGTGTGCCTGCTGGCGTTCCGTCCGTTCTTCGGCCAAGTGGAGCGCCGCTTCATCATTCGACCGTAAGCCGGTTGCGGCCGTGCACCTTGGATCAGTTGCCGATCAAGCGTCCGGACAAGCCTTCGCGAGCGAAGGATAACTGGCTGCCGGTTTCTCCCCGGCGCGACGACGGCCAACCCTGGGCTAGTTGCGGAGGCGCATCAAGGCGTATGCCGATCACGTCCCTGAGTTGCAAGTCGGGGCCAGCTGGAATGCCGCGTGCCGACGGTGCGGAGACGGGTTCGGCTCAAGGTTTCTCAGTATCCGAGCATCCCAACGCCTCGATTCATGCCGGTCGCGCGTCGATGTTGACCGCTGAACATCAGGCGATCACGCCGTTCCCATGCCGCGCCTGGATGTCTTGGATTTTCCCCTTAAGTTCCGCGGTGATCTCCGATTGCAGCAACGCTTCGAACACAGGTTCCGTGTCGTACCAGTCCCAAGGGCTGGTTTCCGATCTGTCCAAGTACTCGATCAGCTTTGCGGCTCCGTCAGGGAATCTCTGAGCGAGGTCTTTGTCGACGATGAATCCGGATATGCCCAAGTGTTTCAATGCTGTATTCGGCATCGCAACTGCGAGCTCAACGGACTCGTCGAACACGACGGTCAGATCGCGGGGCCACCGAAGCATCTCTTCGATTTCCTTTTGCGTCAACGGCGCGGGTTTGCCGACAAGGCGGTTCTGCCAATATCGCTTCAACCAGCGATTCCACAGTTCGACTTTCTGAGGATCGGCCATGTTTTCGAGGATCCTGCCAATTTCACCTGCGAAACTGTAGAGATCATCTTCGTCCGAGTTGGCGAAAAGCATTGGCGTCCATTTTTCCAACGGTTCATCCACGGCGTACACCATCATCTTGGCGTAATGGCGTATGAATTCGCTTCTGCGTTGGGGCACGCCGACTCTGCCCAACTCTTCGATTTTTTCGACGGCTCGCAGGAACTTCGGTCGCATCAACTCGGCGACGTCGGAACGCAGATGCGACCAAGTGAACCCGTGCCAAGCCGGCACGAACGAAGGGTGTTCCGGCTCGAACAACGGCAACAATCGCTCGGTCGTCCACTCATGGTCGAACGACGAGAGATAACCCAGGCTCGAGGTCAGCATCGCTTGGGCGAGTTTTTCTCGCAACTTCGCGTCTTCAACGACTTGATCGAAAAAATCCCGATCTTCTTCGCGGAAACTACCGGTCCGATTTTTGCCCCGTTCGCTTTCGACCCATGTAGCCGCCAGCCAAAAACGCACGATCATTCCCGCGTTTGAATTCAACGACAATGCCAGCCAATCGTTCCCGCCACCGATGCTGGGTCTGTCGTTTTCGGAATTTTGCCAAATCGAGAGGGCCATGTGTTTTGCTGTTGGCAACAATTTGGCAGCGAATGGCTTGCCGCCGTTTTCAACCAAGCTGTAAAGCAGGTGCAAAATCTCACGATCATGCGTCGAGAGCAAACGGTTGTTTTGCAGGATGCCCAAGGCTTGTGAAAATTGTTGATCGTCAAGATCCGCTTCCTGCCAAGAACCTATCAACTCTTTCCACAGCTCTCCGCTCCATTCGGATCGACGCAGAAGCTCATTCGCGAAATCAATACCCCAATCGATGTCGCGTGTCGCCGCCTCGCGCACGCCTTTCGCGGCCTGCTTTGCATCCATCCGATCATCGTCTATCACCTCTCCCCACGATGGCGGTACGTATGCCAAAACAGTGTCGACCCAGTCTGCAGCGGGAGAAGACAGCATCTCGTCGATCGGCCACGGAGAGATGTGATTCACCCAATATGCGCCTTCAACATGAAACAGAAGATCCGGATGTTCTTGCTTCTCCCATTCCTGATGCTCTTCCTGAAGTTCCCGGAACGCGGTCTGGGCGAGCTCGCAATCGGGATCTGCGCGCAGCAATATGTCAAACCAGTCGTAGAGTTGCCGATCAAGGGATGCGACGTCGTCGGCTTCTGTTTCGTCCGTCGCGACCGCGTCTCGAATGGCCTGCAAAAGATTTCGACGGGATTCGGTGGTGGCACGCCGGTAGACGTTGTCGATCAGTTCGCAGGTCTCAGGGTAGACCGCCACGTCAAGCAACGAACCGGACGCGATCAACCACTCGATTTTCTGGTCAGGAGTCATTCCGGGAAATGGACCATTGCAGAAATGGCTATTCTCCTAAGTAGCGGAGCATCCGAAGATGCGAAGATATCGAGCCAAGTCTCGGCACGTTTCGATTCCGTCTGTGCCAGCTGAACGAGGGCATCCCGAACCAAGTCGATCAACACATCCTCAGCGGTCGCGGAACTGGAGTCCGCTTCGTCTCTGATTCTCTCACGATGAAGGCTGGTCTGGCTGAAATCCCGATCTGCGAGTTCCCATGCTGCCTGCTGCCGATGTTGACTGGCCAAGTGACGAGCAGCTACCGTCAACAGCCGATCTGCCACAGCGGGAAGATGAGGCGATAACGCAGATCTGACCCGTCCGAGCTGCCATTTGCTGCAACCGATTTGCACATCGGCACCTCCGAACGGTTTGTCCCCGATGGTCGAGATTCGGCGAACATTCGGTTCCACCAGCCGATCCAATATCGCCAGCGCGTCATCGAACCGGCCCAGTTGCACGCACCTTTCGAAAACCATGACCCAGCACTCATTCGGCAAATCCCTCGCTTTCGCCAAGATGACCGTCACCCATCTCTCGAGTTCGCCAGACGACAAAGCGTCGCCGTCGTCTTCATTCTCTAGTCCAACGTGCCAGGCCAACGAATGCCACAAAGTCGGACTGAGGATCATGTTTTTCCGTCCGATAAGGAGGATGATCGAGCTGGCTTCGCTCCGTGCGAATCTTGATGCCAGCCATCCTGCGAGGAGCGCATCTTTTCCTTCCAACTCCTCGTCTTCGAACAGATGATCGAGCACACCTCGTCGATCGAGCCAATCGATCCAACCGGGGTTTTGTGCGTTTTCGGTGAACGACTTGACGTTCGTCAACGCATCGGTAGCATCGGTCAAACCGAACTTCAGCATCTCGGCGTCTTCGTCCGACAATACGGTCGGGGGTGCTTTAACAACGTCGCGGATCCAGTCGCGCCAATCTGCGGCTCCGCGACTCACGGCTGTCGCAAGTTTCGCAATTCCATCGTTTTGGGCTGCGAAGTCGAGGGGCGGGAACATGGTTGGTTGGATCCCCAACCTTGACCATTTGGATGTATCGCAGTCGTCGGTCAAGATGAAGCGTGGAGGGGTTTCCGGTGACACGGGGATGGCCCGTGCCAGATAATCCATGATCAAATCGCTGTGGCTGTAACCGACGAATAGAACCGGCTTGGCCTGGAACAGTGCGACCAAGAATCTGCGAGCCCAGCCGCCCGTCAGATAAGCCTTGCCGAAATCTGCATCGGTCAAGACCATGTTAGGAACATCATTCACATCGCCGTGTACGTGCACGATTCCCGAAAACTCATCGCCCCTCGGCAAAGCCGAAGCCCGATAAGTGGATGGCGTGGCTCCGAAAAGTTCCTCAGAGGCCGACTCGAAGAGTAGATCGAAGTTGGTGGTCACCAATCGGATCGATTCGAGACCGCCTTTGAACAACCTCAGCAGGTCTTTGTGCAGATTTGTCGGTTGCGGGTGAGATTCTGTAAGGACTTGGGCGGCGATCTCGTTAACCTCGACCCGGTGGGCGCTCGCCAATCTCCCTAGGAACTGGTCAATTGCCTCTGCTCGCTGAAAACGTTTTCCAGAGCCTTCAGCGATCGCTACGGCCAGCTCCTTGAATAGAGGTAGATTTGCAGGAGGGCCTTTGGAAACCCCGGCCCCGGCAAAAACCACTAACTCTCCCGCCCTGATCGCCGTGATGAGTTCTTGCGGAAAGTCAATTTCGCCGAGTCGCATCAAAGCGAGATTCTAAAACGGGCATGCATCATCGTTTTCAGATCGCGTTGACTCTTCGAGTATGACGGCTAAGGTGAGCGATACATGAACGCCGTGCTGGCGTGGTAACGAAGTTTTTCGACACCGGCGACGTGGATTTTCGCCGGCCGGGTCCTCCGCCGAACCCCCATCTAGGTCGACGGTCGAATCCGAGGATTAAGGACGGATTGGCCGCGCAAGCAGTCAGGGGCGTGTACAGGGAATCCCGGTTTGTTGCACAAACGCGAATCTGTCCGGTGCAAAGCGGAAAGGCAAGCGGCATCGTGGTCTGCGGCTTGTGACCGCGTGACATGAGCAAGCGATCGGTGTCCGGTGCAGGTTCCGCTCCTACAGGACGCGCTCCGCTTTGCGCATGGCAGAAGTGCAAACGCTGGCGGCGGCGCCGAAGTTGCATTTCCTGGTTTGCGGAATGCAGAAGTGCAAATGGCCGCGTCGTACCGCGCAGGCGGCGCGTATCGGGCGGGTAAATTGCGCAAAGGGCGGCTGAGCCGGAATGGCGACATAAGGTGCACGTGGATGAGAACGCTGCTCTGGTCCCAAGGACATCGAACTCCGGGCTGCGCGAAGGGTTGACCGAATTCTTCGAGTCGGACGACAGTGTGGAGAATACGGAGATTGAGCTGCGGCCGGCTGCGGAGCCCGATGGAGACGCAGACGGATCTGCACGTTGGGCCGGTGCAAAGACCTGGGACGCCGCGCTGAATCCGATCCTCAGTTCGGAGCACCTTGGCGAGCGCGTACGCAGACGCGGCATCGTCACTACAATTGCGGAACAAAGACGCTGTGAAGGTATACCCGTCGGCCGTACCATCGAGCCGTCGCAGTCGCTCCACGAACAACTCCGACATGAGAACAGAGGCCCCGGGTTCGAACGGGTCAGGCATCGCCGCGAACGCCCGTGTTTACGCTTGAAGCATCTCGGAGTAGAACGTAGCAGGCCGCACCACGCCCGGCATCGCACCGTCGCATCTGGGAGACGAGATGCACCGTCCGCAACAAGATCCTGACGATTCCTCGGCGTCCAGACGAGCCAACTATCTGTTCGTTCTCGTTGCAGGAGTTTTGATCGGCGCAACCGTGATGGCACTCATCGTCAGCAGCCGATGCGAAGCGGGCGATCGAAGCCCGCGCTACGTCGACAGCGAACGTTTGGTCACGCGAGAAGTGCAAAAGGTCGTCGATGTGCCCAGAGTAGTGACTCGGGTGGTGACCAAGGAAGTCGACTCGCCGCGGGTGGTGACCCGTATGGTCGAAGCTGACATTGGGACGACGACATCTGCGCCTACCCGCGCGACGTCAACGCCTTTCGCGCAACTGGCCCCGCCTGCGCCAACTCTTTCACTGGATGCTGAAAGCTGCGAGTTGTGGCGCGACTACGGAGCAGAATTGGCGCCGCTTGCCTCTGGTCTGGTCGAAATCCTAGCCGAGGAAAGGGAATTATATACGAAACTAACAGATTCGGCTTGATTTTCGGGGCGTGATGTGTTAGACTTATCCTTATATTCAAACTGGATAAGTCGAAATGACCACTAGAAACGCACCCGGACAGCACTACCGCAGAGGCATCTCTCTTCCGCGCCTCTTCAAGATGTTCCCGACCGATGCCGCCGCCGAGAAATGGTTCGTCAAGCAGAGGTGGCCGAAAGGCATTCGTTGCGCGTGGTGCGAGGGCGATCACGTCTCCATCAAGGCGAGTCACCCTCAGATGCCATACCGTTGCTTGGACTGCAAGAAGCATTTCAGCGTGAAGTCGAATTCCGTCATGCACGCGTCCAAGATCGGCTATCAGGCGTGGGCTATCGCCATGTACTTGCTGACCACGAACCTCAAAGGCGTGTCCAGCATGAAACTGCACCGCGACTTGGACATCACCCAGAAGTCGGCGTGGCACATGATTCACCGCATACGGGAGTCCTGGGCTGACCAGACCGACGTGTTCGGCGGACCCGTCGAAGTCGACGAGACCTACATAGGCGGCAAGGATCGCAACCGGCACGAGTGGAAGGTTCAAGAGGGGCGCGGTCCCAAAGGCAAGCAAGCCGTCGTGGGCATGAAAGACCGCGACAGCGGCAAGGTCGCGGCGGAAGTCGTCGAAGCAACCGACAAGCACACGTTGCAGGGCTTTGTGGCGGTCAACACCGAAACCGACGCTACTGTCTACACCGACGAAGCGCAGGCGTACTCGGGTATGCGCCGCCATCACGAGACTGTCAAGCACAGCGCGAAAGAGTTCGTGCGCGGCATGGCTCACACGAACGGCATAGAGTCGTTCTGGGCCAACCTCAAACGCGGCTACAACGGGACGTATCACCACTTCTCTACCAAGCATCTGCATCGTTATGTGAACGAGTTTGCGGGCAGGCACAACGTTCGCCCGTTGGACACCGAGCAACAGATGATGGCGCTGGTTCAGGGCATGGACGGCAAGCGTTTGCGCTACTGCGACCTCATCGGGCCTGTTCACACGCGCCAGCCGCAACTCCTGTAATCTCGCAACGCGACATTCATGCATTACTATCTGGAGGTTCAGTCTTGAGTACACTACGCAGCGGAGCAGCGGAGTGGTGGAAACACAGACGATCTCAACCGCACGGTATTTATCAGCGACAACCTCCCGTTCCTGCGTTCGCTTGACAACGAAAGCGTTGATCTCGTTGTAATCGATCCGCCTTTTGGGAAGAAACAGACGTTCGAGGGCAAGCTCACGCCTGCCTTGACGAGTAATGAACGAAACGCTGAGCATGAGTTGATGGATTCTTGGGGCGTGTTCGATCCTGCTTCCGCCTACGAGATTGGATTGGAATATCCAGACCAGAGCGGCACGACAGCGAAATTCGAGGATATCTGGAATTTCAAGCGACTCGTATACCAAGACGATTTGGAGAGGTTGCAGGAGACGCACAGGGCGGCGTGGTGGCTGATCCAATCGACACGCCACACGCACTCGAACAGCATCGCGGCATACATCTACTTCATGGTCGAGCGGATGATCGAGGTCAAGCGCGTTCTTAAACGCACGGGCAGCGTCTATCTTCATTGCGATCACGAAGCAAACGCGTATCTGCGCCAAATGATGGATGCAGTGTTCGGTGAAAAGAGTTTCCGAAATGAAATCGTATGGTCGTACCGCACCGGCGGCGTAAGCAAGCGTTACTGGCCGCGTAAACATGACACTCTGTTGTTCTATGTCAAATCCAACTCGTATAGCCACAATCCCTCACAAGAGCGGATTTTCTATGCAAAAGCATTCTTCACCGACCGACAAGACGAGGACGGCAATTACTATGCCGATGTGTATGTGCGAGATGTTTGGGACGATATCAAGCCGTTGATCAATGTCTCTAAAGAGCGGACGGGCTATCCAACTCAAAAACCGCAGGCGTTGGCGCAACGCATCATCGAGGCTTCCTCCAACCCGAATGACATCGTTTTGGACTGTTTCGCGGGTTGTGCCTATGTGCCTGTAGCGGCAGAGTTGACGGGGCGGCGATGGATCGCCTGCGACATGTCGCCGAGGTCTTGGACGGTTGTGCGTAGGCAATTCCACAAACACCCGGGACTAGGGATCATCACCGAAGGGGAGTTGCATGAAGGGGTCGCAGTTCGGATGGAGCACGCTGGCAAAGTGATTCGAGTGCGAGGACCTGGGGATCTGCCTGATCGCACAACTGAAGACGAACCTGCTACTCGCCGAATGGACGACGTTCCGGCAATCGAGTTCAAACAGGATGCATACGAATCAAGTCCAACAATTTGGCAAGTTTTCGTGAATGAGTGGGGGACTGGCTGTTGGTACTGTGGCATTCAAAAATCAGCAGACCGCCGCGAATTGCAACTTGACCACATCGAACCCAACAAGCGAGATGGCACTAACGACGACTGTTGGAATCGCGCTTTGGCGTGTGCGCCGTGCAACAGCGACAAAAGCGACAACTTGACAGTTGAAGAGACGATGCAGAAGGCACTGGATGCGGGTCGCATCGCCACGCCCGCTCTCAAAGATGATGTCAAGGCCGCCTTTCAGCGCAGGCATGAATGGGCGAAAGATCGATGGGATCGCATCAGACCACGTAGACTAGACGGGTTGGAGGACTGACATGCCACGCCGCAAGAAACCGAGAGGTCGCCCGCCTCTACCGATGCCCGAACCTATACCCGATACGCCCGAAAACGTGGCTAAGGCGGTGTTGAACACACGCCCGAAGAAGGCGGACGAATGGCAGTATCTCAAGGACTACAAGGCAGGCAAACTACGCTGATCCAATCGGAGTTTTGTTAGTTTCGTATATAATTCCCTTCCAAATTATCTGTCGTCTCGCCGTCGACAGAATCTGCCAACCCTTCCAACCGTGACTTGAGTTCACGAGGCAAGATGTCACCTTCGCAAGTTGGACACACGCCATCGTGCGATTCTTCGCCAATCGCCTCTAAGTACTTCAAGGACGAGCGGACGACATCCAACTTCGCTTGAGCAGATTCGAAGTCTGCTTCGGCGATGCACCATTGCTTTTCCAAGTCCTCCTTTGGGCATCCGCCCAAAGCCGTCTCCAAGTCGTTCAGGACCGATTCCCGATTTTCTTTCAGCTCTCGTATTTGGTGCATCTCAGATCGGCTATTCTCCAACTGAGATTCAGCCTGTCGAATGTGGGTAGTCCGGTTTTCAAGCTTGCGCTCCAGCCCCGTCAATTCACCCGATAGGAAGGCATGGACCGCGGTTTCCACTTCGTACAGCTTTTCATGGGGACTGAGACCCTCAAGCGCTTCGCTGGAACATTGGGCTCCGAGTTCGTCAGCGTCTCTTGTCAACCGGTCTACTTTGTTCCGAGTATCCGAGGTTGTAGGGGTCAGGGCGGTGCCCCACGGTGGATCCGAAGTTATTTCACCAAGGCTCTCGTCCACTTCGGTGACGCGTTCGCCGAATCTGTCTCCTAAGTTTTCGACAGCTTGACATATCTCGTCTTCTTGGAACTTCCAGTCCCTGCTCAAGGCCAGAAGCACATCGGATAGTCGCGGGACTTCCTCGAGCCCCAAGTACCGGTACACGACATAGCTGAAATCGGTTATGTCGGCTTCCGGCCGCCTACTGGACGGCTGTTGAGCGGCATATATGACGTGTGTGCCTTCTCGTGGACCTATACGACTTAGCTGGGGGAAAACGTCTACAAGATTTCGCTCTGAACCAGTGGGGTCAAGGATGGTTCGGACCGATTCTCCGCCTGAAGGACGGAGACGCCGTTGCATCGTCCAGTGACCGTCCGGCCCTGCCAACGTCATTCCCACAATGCAAGGTCCTGTGTAGAACTGGTTCTTTACTATTTCTCCGGGACGAAAGGCTTGACCGAACAAGCACCAGCGCATAGCTTCCACAATGCTGGTTTTGCCAAGTCCGTTTGGTCCGAACAGAAAGACGTGGCGGCCCCCAAAACGGAAGGTCTGTTGCTTCGTGAAGGCCTTGAAACCTTCGATGGACACACTTTCAATCAAGAAAGTAGAGTTCGGCACTAGTCAGTTTCCTCCAACTGGTTCGACAACTCGGTCAGCGCGTTTTGAACGATCGCTTTTCGTCGCTCATACTCAGCATCCAAGTAAGTGCGTACCCGTTCCGCACCACCCTCATTCAACTCCTTTCGGAGGTTTAACCATAAGTCCCTAACACCTCCGGGTTCCAACTCTTTTTCAACCTGCATGAATATCTGCTCGGAAGCGGATTCGTTCGGTTTGCTTTCGTTGCCTGGCATCGGTCTTATCCACCGTTTTCTTGCGTGGCCTACCTCATCACTATATGAGCCGACATTCGGTTTAGGCGGCTTTTTTGCTTCGAATACGCCAGTTATAAACCAATAGTGCTGAGGTGTGGAACTCGCGGAGTTCACACGAGTTCGACAGCCCCAGTACTCGACAGACTAATGGCGCGCTTGGAAAGGTAGGCGCGACGGTTTGTAGTTTTGGTCGGAGAGATTGCAAATTTTGCCAGGGTTCGGGCTTGGATTCACGTACTCTCGCTCTCGCGCCTGGTTACAGGTATCTAACAGAAACTGAGCGTTTGAAATGTCACCGCTACGTTCTTCACGCGTTTATAAGACATGAACGAAGGTCATGTTGCTCGGCTGGAAGCGATTGGCACATCAAAGACGTCTCTGACCCGTCAGCGAGACAACCGGGAATAAGATCTCCAACGTCCAGAAGCTCCCATTTGTCATGCGCTGTAGGTTAAGTTCCTGTTCCAGTGAACTAGTAATGGTCGTTTGGGAGCCGTCGAGGTCACTCTGTTTTGTGGTACCTAGCGCTCCAAGGATTCTATCCCCTTGTGCCATTGCTTCCGTTCTAGGTCTAATCCACCAAAAAACCGGATTGAGTCGAGAGCATCGCCGTCCAGTTTGCATTGGCCTCTTAGCAAGTTGCCGTAAGTCACGCCGCGAAAGTGACCGTTTGTGATGACTACGAATCGTTCCCACAAAGGTGAAGGTTCTGGGTTGGCGCAGGTGCGGACGTCGCGGTATCGTCGTGCGGGACGCGCGCGGACTCCGCGGCGAACCGATCACGTTTGACAGCCGGGTGCCCAGGGGAACGGAGCCGCAGTACCCCTGCCGCGCCGGTTATGATGGCAGAGACGTCGCTCTATTCCTTCGCGACGATGGGTTGGTCCCGCCATGCTGGTCTAGGCGGGCACGCTGGCAGCTAAACCCTCGGGCGAGGGACGCGGCGAAGAAGAAAGGATAGGCGGCGGATCGAAGGATGAGCGATGCACCTCGTCACCACCGATGCATAGGGAATCATTTGTTGGTTCGGACAGAGGGATTCATACCTATACTCAATTATGAGCGTCCGTTTAAGTTTCATGGCGGGTTTCTAATGCGACGGCCCGCCGGCAATGGGTCGCGCCGGGAATATGGTTCTTCATACTCCAACTTCTGGGCTTGTACGCGTACTACCATGGATGAGCCGAAGTGTTGGAACACCGTCGGTCCCCAATGAACCCCCACCGACCGCAGCACCTGATAGGCGACGACATGTTGACATGAGTAACGACATTTATGTACTTTGAATGACAATATGCATCCCATAACGGCTGACGTGCGAACTGAAGTGCCGGGCCTGTTCATGTCAGGCGAGGTACAGAAGATTGTCGGTCTAACTCAGCGACAATTGGCGTACTGGGACGACCCAACACTAGTGCGGCCCCAAGGGCGCCCGGCGTGTGGAAGCGGTAGCAGGCGGCTATACACCCTTCTTGATGTGGTGCAACTCAAGCTCATCCTTCGCCTACGGCAAGCTGGCCTGTCCCTGCAGAAAATCCGCCGGGCGCTCTTGAACCTATCCGACTTGGTGGATGAACCTGCACCATTTGCTGAACTTGAGGTTGTTAGCGACGGGCATCGAATTCTCGTTCGAAAGTCGGACGTACGACTCATAGACTCTGGCGGCCGACAATGTGTCCTGCGCCTTCAGTTGGCCGACCTGTTGGCCGAAATCGAACAAAAGGTGACTTCGGCTCCCTTGGGCGGCGATAATGTGCCCGTTGAAAGAATCGGTTCAATTGAGGTGCTCCCGTGATTGGGAACGCGTTGACCAATGTTTTCGATGCCCTCGAATTCCTCGACGATAAGGGATTGGTGACAGCAGATACACCAGATGTCGGGAATGGCCGCGCTTACGTCTGGCAAGAGGTCCGCGAAAAGCTTGAGATAGACGCAGCCTATTTCCATGGGAATGTCCCGGTTGTCTACTTCAAGGAACTCCAGACTGCCGATGACAGCTACCACAGAGATCTCCACCGCCGTCTCTGGAATCACAACCGCGCCCCGCTGTTGATCACTGTCCTGCCACAAGAGGTGCGAGTCTACAATTGCTTTGCACCTCCACGACGCGACTCGGGTCAATTGATGCCCCAGAACCCTGCGCTTCTTAAGTTGGCGGTACAGCAGGTGACGGACGTTCTTGCGCTCAGACGAGAGCTGTCCGACTACCGGAGACGGGAAATAGTATCGGGACGATTCGTCCGAACACAACATGAAGGGTTCAACCGGGAGCAACGAGTCGATAATCGCTTGCTGGAGAATCTCATGCACGTGCGTCGTCTCCTGATTGATGAAGATCTGCCTGAACCTGTGGCGAACAGCCTGTTGGGGAGATCGATCTTTGTTCGCTACTTGGAAGACCGAGGGGTGCTAAACGAAAGTTATTATGGTCGATTCGCCAATGGCCTCTCGTTTCATGGCCTGCTGCACGCGTCGCTCAGTGAGACTTACCAACTTTTCGACGAACTGGCAGATCGTTTCAATGGCGATCTGTTTCCCATCAGCGCCCTTGAGCGAGAGCAGGTGCGTCTACGTCATCTCCAACTTCTAGGCCGCTTTCTCGGAGGCGAAGAGGTATCCTCTGGTCAGATGTTTTTCTGGGCTTATGACTTCAAATACATTCCGATTGAAGTAATCAGCGCCATCTATGAAACGTTTCTTAACGAGGATCGCCGTAGAACCAGTGCCTACTACACACCTCCTGAAGTCGTGGACTTCGTGCTCAACGAAGTGCTTCCTTTTGAGACAGAGGCGTGGGACGCGAAGATTCTCGACCCTGCATGCGGCTCGGGGATATTCCTTGTGGAAGCTTATCGACGCTTGGTCACGCTCCAGCGTCACGCCAACTCCCATGCGAACCCCAGTTTCGACGAGCTCCGCGACCTCCTGACAGGATCCATACATGGTGTAGACCTAAGTGTGGAGGCAGTCCAGGTCGCAGCCTTCAGTTGCTACTTGGCATTGTTGGATTTCCTCGAACCCAAGAGCATCTGGGAGGAAGTGCGCTTTCCCAAGCTAGTGGGCACCAATCTTTTTGTCAACGACTTTTTCGACACGGACGCTCCATTTAACGACCGGCGCTACGACATCATAGTGGGGAATCCACCTTGGCAGAGCAGCCTGACCGCAAAGGCCACAGCCTATATCGGACAAAACAACCACACGATTGGCAACAAACAAATCGCGCAGGCGTTTCTATGGCGGGCCCCCACACTCCTCGCTGACGACGGTCAAATATGCTTGTTGGGTCCCAGCAAAGGAATATTGTTCAATCAAAGCGGACCAAACCAGGAGTTCAGGCGCCGATTCTTCCTAGCCCATGAAGTCACAAAGGTGGTCGACTTCTCTGCCCTCCGGCGCTCGTTATTCCGCAGAGCGGTTGCACCGATGGTCGCCGTGTTTTATCGGACGCCATCAGACACCGACAATGGGCGGGGTGAGCTCATTTACCTTAATCCTCACCCTTCTCCATTATCCGAATGCTTGGCGGGAATTGTCGTATTTGGCGACGAAGTGAGGCGTTTGTCACGTAGGCAGGTTGCCATCCATCCTTACATTTGGAAGGTTGCCCTTTGGGGCACTCCGCGTGATTTCACCTTGATCGGTGACTTGGGCGAACGTTTCCCATCACTTGAGGACGTAAGCAAATGTCGTGGCTGGCAAATCCGTGAAGGAGTGACGATCAACGGTGGCGATGAGAATTTCGCGCCAGAACTAGCGGCGATGCGCTACGTACCGGCTAACGCGGTTCGGCCCTTTCATATTTCCTCGAGTCACGAAGACCGGATTGGTCACGAAGTGTTTCATCGACCGCGTAATCGTAGTATCTACCGAGGTCCCCACATTTTGGCACGTGCAGGAGTAATGGCGAGCGGAGTTCTCGCTTCAGCATTTTTACCAGACGACGCAGTGTTTACAGACAAAGTCACAGGCATTGCTGGTCCTTCAGAGGACATGGACTATCTGAAAGTCGCCTGCGCTTACATGAACTCTTCCCTGGCACGATACTACCAATTCTTGACCTCTAGTCAGTGGGGCGTCGAGCGCGATGCCGTTCTATTGAGAGAACAGAAGAGTCTTCCATGTGCGATCCCTTTAGAAGACAGGGGCCTTTTGCTTGAAATCGTCAGTCTAGTTGACCAAGTACATGGAAGGAACGCCGAAAGTGATTGGCGCCGGGAACTCGATGAGCTTGTTTACTCATGCTACGGCGTGACCCCGTCTGAGCGGCAAACTATCGAAGATTCCCTGGCGACGGTGGTGGATCGATTCTATCGGGGAATACATGCGAGTGCTTTCGAACAGCCGTCAATCGAAGAACTGACCACATATGCCCAAGCCTTTGCGGACGTCTTCGAAAAGACAACCGGAGACAACCAATCGTTGGCACCAACCGTCTACCAGGGATCTCCGCCTTACAGAGCGGTTTCCTTTCTCCTAGCGCGAGGGAATTCACAGAGTCCATACCCGTCGATAGTGTCAGAACCAGAACTCGACAGCTTGCTGGTGAGACTGGAACGAATTGCCACGGAGCAACATGCGCAGAGTTTGTATTTCCGAAGAAACATAAAGGTGTATGAACCTGAGGCCATTCATATTGTAAAACCCGCCGAAAAGCGGTTTTGGACAAGGTCGGCTGCATACAACGATGCAGACGAGACCATCGTAGAGCTACTGCGGACGATGTCTCGCGAAAGCAACGGATAATCGGCGCATATCCGATGATTCCTGAATTCCAGGACTCCGCTTTCGGTTCGGCGGTCCCGCTGGCCCGTGAGTTGTCTCCAGAAATTGAAAAGGCCGTGCTTCAACTTGTTGTGGACGGGTTCGAGCGATGGAAAATCGGAGGTTTCACGAGCTATGGAAACCACGAGGACCACTACACGATTCGTTTGGTAGCATGCATGAGGCAAATCCGCCGTGAGCGCAACATGGCCCTAGTGCCGCGTTTCCAAGGCGTCGAACCTTCGGGCGAAATGTTGGAAGGTCACCAAGATCCCGCTCACGCACCACGTATTGACATAGTGGTCTCGTGGGACGTGTTCGCCGATGATGCTTTTCTTAGCATTGAATGTAAGCGCTTAGCCGCAGATGACCTCGCCCGCCTCTATGTGGTTGAGGGCATCGCAAGATTTGTCCAAGGGTACTATGGCGCTAAAGAAAAGTCTGGTGCAATGGTAGGTTACATCATTGGCGGAACACTTGGTGATCTGCTAAAACGCGTGAACTCACATATCGAAAGAGCTCACACGATGGGTCCGAGCCACACTCTCAAGGTCACTGATCCGATAGGATGGCTCAACTCCGTATTTGCATCCGATCACCAGCGGGGTTCGCCTTTCCAGCCGATTCGTCTTACTCATCTGTTCTTTGACATGAACGGAATTGACCCAGCGCTTTGATAGCGTGCAGCACCAAAGTTAACAGGGTAAGCATTTGCATTACCACGTCCCATCATTCCACTCGCAGAAAAACAAAGTCTTTCGAGGGCTCGCTTCCCAGCCGCACGAGCGTTCCCGTTGAGTCTGACTTTTGATCTTGCGCGATGACCGAGCTCCAGTTGACGCTCGGCTGGGTTGAGGAGCATGAGACGTTGACCGCATTCTTTCCCCGCACATGGCGGGGCCGCCACAAGTTAGTGCAGAACGCCCCGCGAGTCTTTTCCACCTTGTCGGGGTCGACTCGTGATCACGCCACGACCGGTCTTAGGTGGACAACATGGTCTGGTACTTACGCGCCGTCGACTGAGTATCGCCGTCCGCTTCATCGTCACCTGTCAAGAGCGGCGAGATCTTCAGGACACTTGGTGCCGGAGGTCAGGAAAAATTTCTAGGTAAACGGCCAGCGCAGATGTCATTCGTGGGCTACCGGTGATAACCGATAGCCGTTAATTGCCCCGATCGCGGTTGATGTGCGGAAAGCATCACAGACGACTTCGCCGCGTCCTGGTCGCCGGATGGCAGCAATATCCTGTACACTTCCGAAGCGGCCGTTTGCCGCAGATCTACGTGAACGACGTGGACGCGGGATGTAACATTCGTCATCGACTGATTGACATTTCGGGCAACCACCGCAACCCGCATTGGTCGCAAGGCGGCGGCGTAATCGTCTTTGCCTTAAACCGCGATGGGGACTTCGAAATCTAGGAGATGGACTAGGACACGGGACAGTGGCGAGTCTGGTCCAACTTACGGAAGCCTCCGTTCGTGACGGCAATCACGATCTGGCATGGGCCTCACCCAGGGCCGCGATCAAATATGCCTCGCGCCCCGAAGAATCTTATGACACCTGAAGCATGAATGCAGACGGATTAGGCGACGCACCACTCGCCGTCGAACCGGTCGACGACACCGCAGTATCTCGGTCGTCGCCTTGAGCGTTTCGCCCCACGCCCTAGTCAGAATGTCTCCCCGTCGCTCCTTTGCGGGTGGACTCGGGATGCCCGGCGTCTCGATGTCTCTCACCTCGCCCGCAGCTCTGTTCCGGGTCGACGCTCGTCCGCTGCGAATCGGTGCGAAACCCGTTTAGAATCGTCGCTTGGGTTTAGGCGAGTCAAATCGGAAACGCCATTTCGAAAATGGTTCTGCCTAACGTCAACTTTGGCCCACCATTGCTATATTCGCGCGTCATAATTGATGAATAAATGCAAACATTGACAGATTGATGAACTTGGATTTTGGGGATGAATTGCCGTACCGTCTCGTTCAACGGTTTGTCGTCGAAATAGGATTCGACGAGGGTTGCCGCAGTCGCGTGAGCGAACAGGTTTGATTGTCGGCCCGGGAAGGCTTGCCGTTGCGTTACCGGTGTCGGCTACCGGACAACGGGTGAATGAGAAAGGACACGTGAAATCGGGGATGCGCTCTTTCGGCGAATTGGGCAGATTGTTTGAGAACCAGTCGAAGGACATATGGGACCGCCTGGGGTGCGTCAGAGATTCACTCGATAGTCGCGGCGTCCTGGGTCCGGTGAGGTTCGGGGAGGAGACAATCACGGACCTGCTGATGATGGACCTCTACCTCCATGGGTCTAGACTGGCCTACTTCCAGCAGACCACGAAGCCGGACGAGGCCATGTGGGGAACCGACTTCGAGCTGTGGCTGGGTTCTGAACGCAAGGGATGGTTCCGGTTCGCGATCCAGGCCAAGAAACTCGATTTGAGAACCGACAGATATTCTTCTCTTACTCAAGACAACGCCAACGGACCTCAGATAGATCTCTTGAGAGAGTACGGGCGAATCAATCGAGCCGCTCCCTTGTATTGTCTGTACAACCATACGGACAGTGCCAATTGTTGCGACCATTGGCACTGCTGCACCAAGCCCGCCGACCTCAAGGAACTTGGCTGCACCGTATCCCCTCTACGCAACATTCAACAAGCTATAGACCAGTGGGGCGGCAAGAACTTTCACAGCATCCACAAGAACGAGTCAACTCTACCTTGGAAGTGCCTGGTTTCATGTCCGATGGTCTGGTACTCCCTTGAAGTCATGGCGGGGGCGAAATCTGATCAACCGGATCTGAAGGTGTCTCCCTTGTTCGATCCGGCGTCCTGCTACCACGAGACAGTGCCCTTGGCGCTTCGAGGCGACAGCGGTGCAGAGGTCGTTCGGGAAAATGAGCGCGGCGGCTCGTTGATATCGATTCGAATCGATGAGGGTCGAGAGATAGATCGGCTCGTCGACCGAAGCGGGGTTGCCGTTCACGATGATTTCGCGGAAAGGTACAGCCGGGACATCGGCTTGCCGAAGGCAGCTGCGGTATTGGAAGTGCACGGCCCGGATCGACCGAACATGCGCGGCCTATGCGGCCCAGCGGCATGATAACGCCCAATGGCCGAAACCGCGCGCCTGCAAGCAAGGCGTGACTGCTGGCCGAAAAACTGTTTCAACAAGCCGGACGAGATTCGAAAAGCGCGCTTTCAGTGACTTCCGTGATGTGCGATTCAAAGGAACTCGATCAAGCACGGCAAGGTAAGCAGTACCTCGAAGTCATGCGGGATGAGGAGGACAAGCACATCGACGACCTAGGGGTTCGGTGGAATTCGATTCTTATTTGCTTGCCTGATGAAGCAAGTGAAATGGCCCAATCACTGCACCGCTAATGGCTGGTAGCATTCAGTAATTTCCGCACTACTCACGGCAAGGTGAAGTCTGGTGCACCTAACTTGGTCGAGATGCTGCAAGCTGCTGTTCCAGGATCGATGGTTCTTGTTCTGGGGGCGAGCGGTGGCGCCAACCGCAACGCCGGTGTGGGGCGCGTCTGAGGAGCGTTTTCGAGGCACGTTGAAACTTGATTCGCGAAGCCTAGCAGGGACCTTAGCCACAGTTGGAAGATGGCTCTGTCCGCCGCATGGCGGGCGGATCAAGACTTTACGGGGAGTATTCCATTTCGCGTGGGCTTAGCTGGAGAATCATTCGACGCTCTCCAAGTAACCAGATCGCCCAGGGCAATCCCAGCCGCTCGGGTCCTTGTGAGGTCGCAGACGTGTGTTTCTTTGGACGCGACGGAAGAGCTTTCGGCAGACCGCGCATCTCACAACATACCTTCGACGGCTCCCGCTTCTCTTGCGCCTGGCCCTTGGGCTGCGCGTGACTTCTCGCCGCTGAGTGGGCGGGGCGGGAATTGTGCCTGACGCAGGGAATTCGATCAAATACCGCGGTGCGAAAGGGTGAATGGTGACGTCGACAGACTGAATTCGGTCAATCCTGTATGACCGGGAGTCTCCCCCATCAACACGAATGGCGTGTATGAGGATGTCGCCATCCTTTGTCCGTCTGAGGGAGTACGGCTCAATCAGCCGGTGTCGATCAAGGTAGCCGAGATTGACAAGCAAGCGGTTGACAGCAGCGAACCGCACGGGCTCCAGACGGCTTCCCAAGCCCGTCGTCCAGAATGTCGGGGGTGGCGTCCACAATTCCTCGCCGTCTGGAACAGGCGAGGGTTCGAGCTCCTCAACTGGTTCGGCTCCATCCAACCAAGCGAAGATGCGCGGCACCTCGACCCAGAAGTGTTCAAACTCAGGCAGAGCTCGCAATTGATGAGCGAGCATGTTGCCCCACTCCTCCTTCAATTCCTCGAACATCGGAGACTCGCGAATCGCCTCGGCTGAGGGCATGGGTACGCCCTTGTACTCGCACTTCTGCACGAGGACGTCGAGCACGAGACCGGAGTGCGGCCTGAAGTCGGGCCTGCGGAAGAGGTTGACTATGTCATACAGGTCTCGCGGTCGAGAACGCTCCGCCATCGCACGCAGCTTCTCCGCAAAGACCTCCTCGAAGCCGTAGCAACGGACCTGTCCCGGCTCAGGTAGGGCATCGGGGTAGTCGTGGCTGATGGGCATCAAGATCGGCGGACGAGCGATGATCTCGTCCTTCGTCAGGTCGAACTTGATGCTTGCGGGACCGGGGGTGTTTCGCGGACCGCGATAGTAGACGCGCATCTCTGCAGATCGACCGGATGGACGGCCCCGGTAAAGGGGCGGCATTAGAGTGAAGTCGATGCCCGACTCTTGGTTGACCCGGTCCAGAACACGGGAGATTGCCTCGGTCACCTCGTCGCGTTCAATAGGCCCGTCTTCCAGCACCGTGAAGTCAAGGTCTTCTGAGAAGCGGTAAGTCTCGATATAGCACTTCTTGAGGCACGTTCCCCCTTTGAACACCCAGGTTCGGTGAAGTAGCGGGTCTGCGCCTATGCCCCACAGAAGCCACCCTAGAACGTAGTCCTTCTCAACCACATCTTCACGGAGCCCCCAGAGTCGAACGCGATCGTCGATGTCTGCGCGGGTGATCACGAGCGACACCCTTCGTCAGCGGTGAGCCGCCAGGTGTTAACGCGAACGTTCCACTTGGATACTATTGGTCCCGTTGGCGGACCTCCGGGATCGAGTCGGCTCACGCCCTTCGTGATCCTGCTACGGCATGCCTCCAGAAAGCCGGCATCAGCGAGACCGGTCCGTTCCGCCAGGTATCCCAGCCGTTTGAACACAGTGCCTCGACCGAGCCGGTCACCGTACTCAAGTAGTTTCACTTGGTCGGAATGCTCGCTCTCAAAGTACGCCTGAAGGACTTCGGTGACGTGCAGCATTCCACCTGCCGACGCTGGGACATCAAAGATGTCAATCATAGTGCGATGGGGGTCTGACACATTGACCGGCACACTCCGGCGCCAGACGCGGCGCGTTCCGAACAGGGTCCGTTCGGGCACGGTTCGGATCAAGAAGTCGGTTCCTTGAATCGCCTGCCGCGTTGGGGCGACCTTCCGCCCTGCGACCACATAGATCACGTTGAAAATCTGGTCGGTAAACCCCCAGTGCTCAACCGCACTCCACCCGCCGATGTACCCCGGAGAGAAGAGAGTGGAAGCAACCACCCATGGGTCTTCTCGCCACTGTCCAGGTGCAGATGCCTCAATGGGCACACCTATGTACCAGCCCCGTCGCACACGCGCAAGCCATCCGCTATCAGCGAGCGCGGCGAGAAGGCGACGTGTGCGTTTGATATCGAGGTTGAGCGCCGATGCAGCCTGCGGAGCATCGAACGGTCCGTGGAACACCCGATGGAGCAACATCAGCTGCTTTCGCCGCCGTCCGCTAAGGCCGGCAAACTGATCTCCCTCGGCATATATTGCAATTGCAGAATGTTCATCAGGATCGGTCATAGTCGCTCCCAAGTATACCATCTACCTAGTATATCTGAGGACGATTATTCCTGTTCTCGTGGGTGATATTCTGCCTCTAATGTAAGTCCATAAAGTTGAAGCGCAGATCTCCGTCGTCATCCGTAGCGTAGCTCGCGGAGGTCGAGGGATGTAATTTCCTGAGCGATTGAACCGACAGGCCAGGAGTTGTGTCTCTCAGACCCGCCCGGCGGTAACAATTGATCGAAGGATCCGGGACCGCTCTAGGGTTGACGGGGTGAACCGGGAAGATGGTACTACCCAGTTGACAAAGCAGATCCTCAATGTCTAGCCTTTAGTCGACCTAAGGTAGCTCAAACTGCGCAGCGACATCTCGCAGACCGTGCCATCGCCCGTCCGCTCAGGCCCACCGGCAATACTGGTGAAACCTGTTGCGACGCGATCTCTTCCGGGTTTTCATAGCCGGCGGCAATCGTGCTAACGACGAGACTAGGTTTCAAGGGTCGTACGCACGGCTTGCGCACGGTTCTCGCTTGGAAAACCAATTCAGAAAGCAGAAATACCTATGAAGAACGGCAATGCTACGTGTACCCGCGAAGAACTGGGATTTCGATCAACGGCTCTTGGATTGTTGCAGGACGTTACGGGTGCTGTAGGGGAACTCGTGCGGGTATACACAACCGATGGTGCCAATAAAGATGGATGGTTAGACTCGTGGCTCTTGCGGAGAACGCGGCTTCATTACGATGGCAACATATCTGAAGATGAGCAGATTGTGTCCGTAACTTCGACAGTCACCGGTGCGTCAACTCTACCCAAACGACCAGGACTGCGGCTTGTCTCAATTACTCCACATTATTTCAGGGGATTCAAGAATCTCCCAAACGCGATCGATTTAACTGGCGGCCTGGTGGTTTTCGAGGGCAAGAACAGCAGCGGAAAGACTAGCCTTGCCGAAGCGATCGAATTTCTTTTCACAGGATCCTTGTCGAGACGAGAAGATCATGGAACGGGCAGTACTGCGGAATTGGAAAACTGCATCGTGAATCAATTCCGGCCCATCGGTATGAGCACATTCGTAGAGGCAACATTTGTCAAGCACCTGGGGACGCCCAACCAGAAGCATATCGTGCTCAAACGAGTTCTGACAAGAGATTACGGCGTCACTAGCACGTCCGCATGCGAATCGAAACTGCACATGAACGGAACCGGACTCTCGAAACAAGACGAAAATGCAATCCTAGAGAAGATGTTTTCGCTTGTCCCGCCGCTTTTGATGCAGCACACACTCCGATCTTTTGTGCATAGCGTACCTCGCCAAAGGAGGCAATACTTCGAACGTATACTCGCTTTGGACGGTTTAACCGAACTTATTCGTGAAGCTGTGATCGGTGACGCGAAGTTGCCAGAGCTCAAGAGTCCCACAGGATCCAGTGGTCTATTGAGATGGACAAACCTGATTGACCAACTGAAGGATTCCGAAGCCAAAGCAACCGCGAACAAGGTTAAGTCGATTGAGCGGAAACACCGGTCGAAAGCCCTTGATAGTGCACTAATCGATGTAGCTCGTTTGGAGTTCTCATCCCCCAGTGCAAATCTAGCGGAGACGGAGGCTTGGATAGATCAGCTACAGCATGACGCTCGGCAGGAGTCTTTTCCGCCTCTGGCAAAATTGCGACCTAAGCAACAGCCTAGTTATGAGTTGCCAAACACGTTAGCGGGAACTGAACAACGAAAGTCGAATGTCGAGAGCAGATGGAAGGAATACGAAGAAGCCCACGCCGCAATCAACGCTGTGCAAGAAGGTGCTCTAGTCATTGCTGATGCTTTGGAAAAGATGGTCCAAGCCAGCCTGATTGACCGTGAAAAAGCTGTCCAACTGTGTCCGCTATGCGTCCACAAAAACCCAATCACATTGACGCAGAAACGTCTTCAGGAGATTGGGGGATGGAAGCCACTCGTGGAATCTGAGAACCAGGCTTGGGCTAACTTAGACACCGAGATTAAAGATTTGAAGCACGATCTTTCAACACTGGTTCAGGAGGCCAGCAACACGCTCCCTGACCTTCCTGATCTAAGTGATTACTTGAACAACGAACCTTCCGAGCTATCTGACGCGGTCTCAAAATTGATCGCGGTCCGATCTCAAATCGAAACCGACGTGCGCCAAACTCTGGATAAATCTCAATCGCTAACCACGACCGAAACGGATCGTTTTGCGACGTTAGCGGACGTAACCGACTTCGCAACGGATTGCACGACGTGCATCGACAAATTGAAATCACTGCCCAGACACGCCGAAAGATACGGTAGAGCATTGGCAGCACTAGAGAATGCCATAGGCCGAGTTGCCGCTTCTGACGAGGAATACAAAAAACGAGAGTCTTGGCTTGCGTGCGCCAAGTCACAAGAAGCAATCTTGGATGACTTCGTGTGGGAAGAGGCCAAACTATCGAGCCAAAAAGACTTGGAGAATGTCAGAACTGAACTAATAAATTTCCGCGGGAAGTACCTCGACGGAATGAGAGGCATGTTTAGTGACGGGATGCAGGAGGTGTGGTCTAGTTTACGCGGAGACACGTACTCTGCGTTCAGTAACTTGCATGTCCCGGAACCGAAGGGGAAGGGATTTCCGGTTGTGCTCGAAGTTAAAGCCACGCTTGACGATCGTCACGAACGAAAAGAGGTCGACGCGATAAAGGTGTTCAGTGAATCGCAAGTCAATGCACTTGGAATAGCAGCCTTCGTTACGCGTTCGAGATTACTTGGGCACGACTTTTTGATCTTGGACGATCCTGTTCAGTCAATGGACGAGGACCATTTCAAGACATTCGCCAGAGACGTTTTACCTCCGATCCTAGACGAAGGACGGCAGGTCATTCTTCTTACACACAATGAGACTTTTGCTCGAGACATAAGCTACTGGCATCACGAACGTTCGGACTACGTCACGCTTAGGACGCGGTTGTCTCGAAAGGATGGTTGCTTGGTCGACGAGGGAAACCGACGATTCAGTGAGCGTCTGCGCGGTGCTGAAAAATTGGCCAACGAAGGTAATCACAAGGAAGCTTGGTTACCCGTCCGTTTTGCAATTGAACGGTTATACACATTAACGAAGATTAAGCATGGATCGAACGGATTTGACCCCGATTCATGGAAAGACCAAACAGCCGAATACATGTGGGATGGTGGCGGAGTCGGCACAATCATTTCGAATATCAATCCCAACGCCGGAAAACGCTTAAAGGAAATCCTGACGATGACTGCTGGTGGTTCGCACGACAAGGGTGTACACGGAACCACCGATCTCATCGAAGCTACCAAATTCTTGAGGCAGCTTGGATCGGAAATCAAGATTGCGGATTAATTGAACGCGCATGGCTGAATGGGGCCAGCGGAAACGCCATCTCGAACACTGTTCTGCCTACAGTCAACTTTGGCCCACCAGCCTACACGGCCCGCAACTACGGATTCAGCATCCATGTCCCCTCGATCCGTCATCAATAACACCTCGTACGCACGCGGTGACCCTCAACCCACCTACCGAGTCCTCCACGATGATGACGAGGTCGACGAATCACCAGACGGCGAAGACGAGGGCGGATGTTGCGGTTGCGTCGTAATACTCATCGGTATTCCGGCCGCAATCGCCATCGCTTGGTGGTTAGGCTGGCTGAACTCCTTCTGGCAGTGGACCACCGAAATCATATGCGAAATGTGCGCGTAAGCGACACGCTCCTCGCGGCCGCTGTCCCCAACCAGCCAGCCGATCACGCAGCCTCAACCCGCCAAGACTCCACAACCCCGATCGCAATCCCGCACAATCGATTGATCTCCTCCAACGGCGCTCCACCCTTAACCGTCACGTAAAGCCCCATCAGCATCACATACGCCAAATCTGCCAACTCCTCCACTTCGCCCAATAACCGGCCCTCATCCGCATCCCGTCCCAACGCGCTCCGAAACGCACCTCGGACCCGCTCTCGGTATCTGTCAGCCCGCTCGACCAGTCCCGGCTCGGAACGACCAAATTCGATCATCGAATTAACCACCAAACATCCCATCTCCGCTCGATCCGGATGCTCGGCCACGATCCCGCCGAACCTCCGAAAGAAGCTGGCCACGCCCTCGACTCCTCCGCCGTCAACACCTTTGAAGATCACACCGACCCGGCTCTCGAGATAGAAGTCGATCGCCTCGTACAGCATCCCCTGCTTCGAACCGAACGCCGAGTAAAGCCTCGCACGCGCCAAACCTGTTGCAGACTCTAGGTCCGCGATCCCAGTCGCCTCGTACCCATCCGACCAGAACTGATCGCAAATGCTCGCGATCGCCTCTTTCGTGTCGAACTCCCTCGGTCTCGCCATGACTGCATCGTACCATCCGACCAGTTCATTGTTGACAGATCGGTAATGAATAATCCATAATTTTACCGATTGGTAAACAACACTGCCGAAGGACACAAAGCTCCATGCCCGCATTCGTAGAGGCCACCGCAACAGCCAACGCTCCCAAAGAAGCCGTCTGGAAGGTGCTAGCCGACTTCCCGAACATCGCCAACTACACCGACACCGTAAGGTCCAGTCACTCTACCAGCGAAAACGACTTCGAAATCGGTGCCACCAGACACTGCGAACTGTCTCCCGCCGGATCCGCCGACGAGGTCATCACAGACATCAAGCAAGGCGAATCAGTAGTCATTTCAGTGTCTGGCGCAGGCGGCGGACCCATCAAAGATTCC
Organism: Dehalococcoidia bacterium; assembly: GCA_965207515.1. Lineage (GTDB taxonomy): Bacteria > Chloroflexota > Dehalococcoidia > Lucifugimonadales > Lucifugimonadaceae > Bin127. The sequence goes on from OZ242286.1 coordinate 1,866,459, forward strand.
ACCACCACGTTCTCGATAACCGAGATCGACGCCGACAAGTCCAGCCTCACGATGAGCGCCCAAATCCAACCCAAAGGCGGAATACTCGCTCCCGTCATCTCAAAAATCCTCGAACGGCGCCTACCCAAAAGACCCCAAACGGTAGTCAACGATCTCGCAAACTCAGCCGAGAAGTTAGCCTAGGGGATACGGAACCGCGGCCAATCACGTCTCGGCGTTTCAGCTCCATCACCCTCTCCAAACCCGCTTCAGCACTCGCTCAAAAGCCTCCACAAAACCATCCAACTCCCCATACGTATGCGCCGCCGAGACATTCCCGGCGCACTTGCTCGACAACAGATATCCCTCGTTCATCATCCCCATGAACACCATCTCCAGCAGATCGCCGTCGTTCGTCGCGTAGGAGCGATAATCCCGCACCACCTCAGACGTCGCCTGTATCGCAAACAACGACGTCGCACCCGTCACTCCCATCGGTGCCTCCATCTCTGAGATAACTTCCCGCAGACGGCTTCGCAGATACTCGCCCTTCTCGGCCAGTTCGTCGTAAACGTCCTCCGTCAGTTCCTTCAACGTCGCTACACCAGCCGCCGCAGTCATCGGATTCCCATTGAATGTTCCGGCGTGCGCCACCTGTGGACCACCCTTTCCGCTCGGGTCCCACAGCGACATTATGTCGTCCCGACCTCCGAACGCTCCCACCGGCAATCCACCTCCGATCACCTTGCCGAAGCATGTCAGATCGGGCGTGACCCCGTAATACTCCTGCGCCCCACCGCGCGAAGCTCTAAACGCTATCACCTCGTCGAAAATCAGCAGAATCCCCAACTCTGATGTGATACGCCTCACCCCTTCTAAGAATTCAGGATCGGCTGGCACCATGCCGCATTGACCGTTGATGGGTTCGACGATTACCGCCGCCAACTCCTTCGCGTTATCCCGGATGATCCGCTCCGCCGCCTCCAGATCGTTGTAAGGCATGATCACGATCTCATCCGCTGACTTCGGAGACATCCCGTCCGTCATCAGCACCGACGTCGGCGACTCTGCATCCCCCGCCATTCCGACTGCCGGCGTCACGCTGATCTGCACCGCATCGTGATTCCCGTGGTACGCACCCTCGCACTTCGCCAAACGGTTCTTGCCCGAAAAAGCCCGCGCCGCACGCACCGCATTCAACGTCGCCTCCGTCCCCGAATTCACAAACCGCACCTTGTCCAGCGAAGGCACCCGCTCACACATCAACTCTCCCCACTCGACGACCAACGGCGTAGGCGCGGGATAAGAAACTCCTCGCTCCAACTGTTCCCCCAACGCATCGATCACCGTAGGATGACGATGACCCAAAATCAACGTCGTCATGTTGTTGATGAAGTCAACTCGCTCATTGCCATCCACATCGGTGATCCGCGACCCATCTGCCTTCGAAACATAAATCGGGAACGGGTTCCAGAAAATCGAGTTTCGAGTGTCGCCCCCCGGCAAATACCGCTTCGCCTCCTCATGCTTCGCGCTCGACCCCGCATTCGAAGCCACGTAACGCGCCCGCTCCGAGCGCAACGATTCAGAGATATCTTGCTTAGTCATGCGCGTATGGTAACCCAAATTCCTCTACCCTATCCCTAACGCATGCGCCACATCTCACATTACAGGCGGATGCGGATAAACGCGCTCCCAGCTTTCCTTGCCGAAGCTCGGATCCTGCGACATGTCTCCGTGTTGCGCTAGACGGTCTTGCGAGGCTGCCTCGATCGATCTCATCACCTCGACGAACAGCTCGGTTTCCAATCGATGCCGTACGTCGGCGAATGCCGGATCGTCCAGCAAATCAATTTGCTCTTGCGGGTCGTTTTCGATGTCGAAAAGCAACGCCTCACCGGAACGATAGCGATGCAGTTTGAAGCGGCCGTCGTAGTTCATCCAACCGTCGGTCAGCATACCGAAAATTCGGTCTCGACCGCGATTACCCGGCATCCCCTCGCCCGGCAACGGGATCGCGTCGTACCACACTGGCAATTCATCGATCCCTGCCCACTTCAACATCGTGGCTGTGACATCTCGCAACTCAACAAGGTCCTCGACGACTTGGCCTCCGGCTACGCCGGGACCCATCGCGACGAATGGAATCCGGATCGCGGATTCGAAGAAAGATGCTTTGCCGATGAGATTGTGGTCGCCAAGATAGTCGCCGTGGTCTGAAGCGAGCACGATGTAAGTGTTATCCAACAGATCCTGACGGTCGAGCGCATCGATGATTGCGCCGACCTCGTGATCAATCTGTTGGACCAAGCCGGAGTAATGCTTCCGAATCGTCGTTTTCGTAGGGTCTGCGAATTCTCCGTAGTCGACACCGTTCCAAGGTCGTCGATTGCCCGAAACATTGGTTTCGCGCAGATTAGGATGGTGGCCTTTCACTTCAGGCGCTGGCGATGGCAATTTGCTTTCGTCTACGCCTTCAAGGAACTGTTCGTTCGGGTCGTATGGACAGTGCGGACCAGGAAATCCGACCATCATGGCGAAGGGACCCTCGTTGCCGTACCGCTCGATGAACTTCACCGACTCTGCGCCCACGAAATGGTCCCAGGAGTGCTCCCATGGAATGTCGTGCAGCACGGCACCTTTATTCTCGTGGTAGCCGTCCATCTCATCGCCGTGCAACTTCCTTAGTCCGTGCTTTTTCAGGTAGTGGTAGTAGTCGTCCCGGACGTGCAACCAACGCTTGTCCTCGCAGACAACCCGATACTGGAAACCTCGACGTTCGTTCCACGGGTAGAAATGCATCTTCCCGATTCCGGCGGTGTAATATCCTGCGTCGTTCAAAATCTCGGACCATGTCTGGATGCCGGCGGCGCGCCAATCGGCGCGGAGATTCTGCGCGTTGTTTGTTACTCCGTTCCTGATCGCGTTGGCACCGGTCAATAATGCCGTCCGCGCGGGCACGCAAACCGGAGACTGCGAGAAACCGTTCGCATACCGAATTCCTTCGCGTGCTATCCGATCGATGTTTGGGGTCTGCAGCCAATCTGCGCCGTAGCATCCTGCGAAATCGGCGCGGAACTGGTCTGGAAAGAGAAAGACGATGTTCGGGCGATCTTGGCTGTTACTCAACTAGGCACTCCTTTAGCGCGTTTGGACATTCGTGTCCTTTCCAGCGTAGCGAGGATTCTAGCGGTCTCGCTCGGGTGATGCCTTCTTAGATTCTTCACTTCGCTCCGCTCCGTTCAGAATGACATGACGCTGAGCCGTTACGGAAGGACATGACGGTGGGCCGCCGCAGAGGGACATGGCGGTGAGTCGCTGCGGAAGGACATAGCGGTGGATCGCTAATCCAACTCTGCGACCGCGGCCGTGAACGCAGGTAGCACTTTGGCCCAATCGCCGACCACTCCGTAGCGCGCATGGGAGAAGATGTTGGCTTCAGGGTCTTTGTCGATTGCGACGATGTTGCGCGCCGAGGAACAACCTGCCATGTGTTGGCTTGCACCTGAAATGCCTACGGTTATGTAGGTTGTCGGACTGATGTTTTTGCCTGTGAGGCCAACTTGGTGCGAGTGGTCTATCCAACCTGCGTCGCAGGCGGCTCGAGACGCGCCCAACGCCGCACCGAGCAGTCCGCACAACTCTCGCAGGTTGTCGAACGGCTCCGTTCCGCCCAAACCTCTGCCGCCAGACACGACGATGTCCGCCTGCTCCAGTGGGATTCCTTCACTCTCTTCAACTACGGTTTCCATCAGGACGGGGACTGCGCCATCAACATTCACTCCCGACATGTCGACTCGTTCCACTCCCGGCACAGCGTTGCCGGATTCAGCTGCCTCGAATGCTCCTGGCCGAACTGAGACCACCTGCAAGCCGTCGCCGGCAAACTCATAGACGGCCAAAGCGCTTCCGCCGTGCACTGGCCGGGTTACCGCTACTCTCCCATCGGCATTCAGTGCCAAATCGATACAGTCCGAAGCCAAGCCAGCGCCAAATTGTGCCGCCACTCGTGCCGAAATCACTGATCCAGCATCAGTCTTCGCAACCAGAACAGTACTCGGATCTAACTGCTCAACGGCCCCACATACTAGTTCCGTCAACAGCGAGTACACCCCACCAACTCCGTCAGCTGCTGCGTCGGTGTGCTCCAACAGAATCACATTGCCGACACCCACGCCCTCAAGCGCGCTGTCGTCGAACGATCCATCAACAGCCAGACACAACGATGCTTCATCGCCGATCCGTTCAGCGGCACTCACCAACTGACGAACGGTAGGATGCAACGCGCCATCGGCGAGCTCGCCGACGATCAGAACACCGTTGCTCATATCAGCTTCGCCTCACGTAGTCGGAGCGCGAGCAACCTTCCAGCATCGGCGTCGTCTTCGCCTTCGATTACCTCTACGTTGGATTCCGAGACGGGGACGAATAGACGGGTCATCGCGATGGCACCGTTCTGCGTCAGATCGCTCAATCCGAGGTCGGAGATCGTCATCGTTTCGGGTTGTTTGCGGCTCGCGGCCATTATGCCGCGGAGGTTGGCGTATCGGGCTTCGCCCAACTCGTTGGTTACGGTCATAACTGCTGGTTTCGGACAGCGAATTCGTTGGAAGCCGCCTTCGGCGACGCGTTCGACGTCGAACGATTCGCCATCGGAATCGACTCTGAGCGCACGGACCAATGTGACTAACGGCGCTCCGATTAACTCGCTGAGCATTATCGGGACGTGCGCTTGATCCCAGTCCGATGCTTGCCGACCGGCCAATACAAGGTCGGCACCGCCGTCACGTTCGATTGCCGCGGCCAAGACCCTGGCAGTGCCCAACGCGTCAAGAAATTCAGAGGCTTCGTCGTCGACCAGAACTAATCGGTCGGCACCGATGGCCAGTGGTTTTTTCATCACATCAAGAGCGAACTCAGTCCCTACGGAGAAGATCACAATCTCAACATCGACACCTTCGTCGCGCAGTCGCAACGCGGCCTCGACGGCGTTCATGTCGAAGCCGTTGACGATCGGCGGCACTCCTGCCGGCGGTATTACGCGCAGATCCGCCTCGTCAACTTTGAACTGCGATGGCGGAATATCAGTGTCCGGGACCTGCTTGGCGCAGACTGCTATCTTCAACGCTGGAATCCAGATGTTGCAACTTCAATCTCAACCAAATCATTCTAAACAACGGCGATTCGGTGAGTTGGACCACACCAACTCGACATTTTCTTCGTATTTCAGGTTTAGGATTTCAAGCATCCGCCTGCTGGCCTGAGGCGAAGACCGATCAAAATGGAGTTCAGGTTCCAATGACCGAGACGCGAAGATTGTTGGGTGTGATGGTGGCTTTATCTGCCATTGCGATTGTTTTTGCGGCCGGGGTAGTGGTCGTTGTGTTGGTTCAGGACGATGATCAAAACGAGGGGAACCCGTTGACCGAATTGGTTGCGGATGCTTTGGATGTGGAATCAGATTCAGAGTTGTCGGAACGACGCACTGGATCAGGTTTGACCGACGAGCATCGAGCTTACGCGGATGATCTGGTTGAGGAAGGGACGATCACGGAGGGACAGGCCGAGGAATTGCTCGATTGGTGGGCCGAAGCGCCGGAATGGGTCGGATCCATTCAACGTTCCGGCGAGTCGGAAGATTTGGAGTACACGTTTAGGTTCACTCCGTTTGCGGGGTTCCGCAACGATGCTGAGTCAACAGACCGATATGAATGGTCGAGGGAGTTCGATCTCGAGCGATTGCTTCCTGAAGATTTCGCCGATCGATTGGATGAGTGGTTCTCCGAACGCGAGGACGGTTCGTTGCAGGACGAGCGAGATGATTCCGAGAACGGACGACGTTTTTGGTTCGGGCGCGGGTCATTCGAAGAGTCACCGGGTAGGTTTGGCTGGAGCGGTGAAGGCGACGGTGCTGAGTGGCTGGATGATCTTTTCGAAGAGGGTTTGTTCAACGCAGAGACTGAAGATGAGATCCGAGAGTGGTTGGAGGGTCTTCCCGATTCGTTCGAGTTCGATATGGAAGATTTTCCGGGAGACGGTAGCTTCGAGTTCGATAGCGACGACGGGAAGTTCCGGTTCCGCGGTCACTGGAGGATGGACGAATCGGAGTGGGGTTCTGATAAGGATGACGACCCTAAAGAAGATGACGATAAGGGTGGCGACCATTTGACGGGCTAGGCGCGCGCCCTTCGTCCTCCGGACATTTCCCCCGCGCGGCGGGGGAAACCCGACAGCCCTTTCGCCTATGTGGCCCCGCGTCCCCGCCCCGGGCATACCCCTGCGATCTCGCTTCGCTCGCTCGCGTCCCCTTTCGTTCCGAAAGGGGACGGTTTAGGCTTCCGCGGTGTCGCGGCGTTCCCAACCGGGTTGGAACATGCGGAGGAAGTTGGATTTGCCGTAGGGGTGTTTTGCGGCTTCGGTTTCGTCCAAATTGACGCCGAAGCCTGGGGTGTCGGGGATTCGGAGTTTGCCTTCTTCTACTCGTTCGAAGCCGTGGAGGACGTCTGATACCCACGGCTCTAGAAAATCGTCGAAACATTCTTGGATGTAGATGTTTGGCGTGACGGCGTCGATGTGCAACGCGATCATTGTTTTGAGTGGGCTTTCGGCGTTGTGGGGCGCTAGTTGAGCGTGGTGGGCGCGGGCCATTCCTGCGATCTGCAGGGTTCGCCAAACGCCGCCTACGCCTAATGGTTCCGGGTTGATGATGTCGGTTACGTCGGCATTTAGGAATCGTGCGAAGTCGTGTAGTTCGTGCATTCTCTCGCCGGCGATGACCCGGACGGGGACTCTTTTGGCAACTTCGATCAGGGCGTCTACGTCGTTTGAGAGGACTGGGGTCTCGAACCATGTGACCTCGAACTCTTCGAGCCAGTTGCCGATCTCGATTGCGGCTCCGACGCTGAAGCGGTCGTGTGCTTCGATCATGATCTCGACATCGTCGCCGACGGCATCTCGGACGGCTCTCAAGAGGGCTTGGACTTCACGCGTCTCGGACCTGCTCAATGCGAGGTATGCGGTGCCGAAGGGGTCGAGTTTCAGGGCTGTGTATCCCTTGGCGACAACTTCGGATGCTTTTTCGGCGAAGCCTTCGGGTGTGCGGTCGCCGGAGTACCAACCGTTGGCATAGACGCGGATGTCGTCGCGCACCTTGCCGCCGAGAAGGCGGTGGACGGGGGCGTTGAGGGATTTTCCGAGGATGTCCCAACAGGCCATCTCAATGCCGGACATTTCGCGGTTCACGTTGAGAAATCCGGCGAGGTAGAGTTCGTTCCAGATGGCGTGGATGTCTCGAGGGTCGCGGCCGATTACGAGGTGTTTGACCTCATCGACGGCGGCGACGGTCGGTTGGGTGCTGAGACCGCCGGTGGCTTCGCCGATGCCTTGGTAGCCATCGTCGGTGTCGACGACGACGTATATCCAGTTCTTCCAAGGGTTGCCGACGACGACGGTTCGGATATCGGTGATTTTCATTTAGATTCCTCGCTGCGATCGGAATGACATGCTCTGCGCTCGGAATGAAAATGTCAACGCGCCTTAACCGATTAGCGGAGTGGGGCGGCGGTTAAGGCCTGAACGTCGTCTGCGGTCCAACCGGGTGCTGTCTCTTCAAGAGTTAGGGCTCCGTCGGTGACGGAGATTACGCAGATGTCAGTGACGATGTCTGTGACGCAGCGTTGAGCGGTCAAGGGGAAGTCGCACTCTTTGACGATTTTGAATTCGTTGCGTCGCGTGGTGTGCTCCATCGCCACGATAACCCGTTTGGTGTTGGCGGCCAAGTCCATGCCTCCGCCGATGCTGCCGATGCCGCGGGAGGGTAACATCCAGTTGGCCAAGTCTCCTCGCTCCGAAACTTGCAATGCGCCGAGCACCGTTGCGTCGATGTGACCCCCGCGGATCATCGCGAAGGAATCTGCGGAATCGAAAAATGCCATTCCTGGCGTCATTTTGGTGAACTGTCCGCTGGCGTCGATGAGGTCGGGGTCGCCGTCCTCCGGCGCCAAGAGTTCGCCGTAACCAAGAACGCCGTTCTCGGCTTGGTATCGGAGATAGACGCCTTCGGGCACAAAGTCTGCACATAGCGAGGGGATGCCGATGCCGAGGTTGACGACCGCGCCGTGGGGGAGCATTTGGGCTGCGCGGCGGGCGACGTCGGCGCGGGTAAGGCGTGGGGCGGGGTCGGTGAAGGTGGTGGGTTGGTTTGGTGGTTGTGCGGACACTGTGAGTTGGGTTGATTTGATGGAGTTTGATTATCGCGCAGAAGGGGGCTTGCATGGATTGACAGGTTGGGCGGGGATGTTGGGCGGTTGTTCGAGCGCGTTTAAACGGGGGATTCGCTCCCCTGTTTCCTTGGTGGTTCAATCGGCGGGGGCGGTTCGCGAACCGCCCCTGCGGTTTCGAAGCATCGCCGCGTCTTTCGGGATCGCGTGCGATAGGTTGCTTGATTTTCACTAGATGGATCCAGCGCCCCCGACGTCGCCAGACCGCCGGACCTGCGGGAAGCACGAGGAAGCGTGCCCCCGCCATCGCGGGGTTCTTTCCCCCCGCTAGCGCTGTAGCCTCCCCCGCCCGACGAGGCGGGTAGACGTCTGCCGGATAGGTGATGCGTTCGCCCGATCCTTGAACGGCACCCCCTGCGGCGTGGCTCCGCCCGCCGCGTCCCCCTCGCTTCGCGAAGGGGACGGGAACGGCAGATGAACGCCGGGGTTCTGGTGCGCGTCTGGCTTGCTTGTGTAGTCGGAGCCAGCGTACCTCTCCGCATCTCGAGCCCTAAAGCTAGAAACGACCCCCGTAACCGGATTTTTCGGTCGCGTCTGGCCAGATCTTCCTCGGCTTTGGCGGGCACCGTCGGGGAGCCGTGTGTTGGCGGCTCCGTGTAGCCCCGCCCGCGACCATTTCATTGAATTTTTCTTGCTACGTCTTTGAAGGGCTGCATGCGATCCTTCTCGACGCGGCGATGTTTCGTTTTTCGTGGGCGCCTTCGCCGGTGACAAAAGGCCGGTTTCGGGCGCTTGTTGATGATAATAATACATATGTAGTATTTATGTCAAGCGTTACTGGTTGGAGCTTTTCCGGAATTTGTGGCGATATTTCTCAACGTTTTCGCGGGTCAGCGGGAATACGAAGAATTCGGGTTCTCGCGGCGGTTCGGGTGCGGTGAATGCGAGGGTCAGCGCGTCGGCCTTGTCGGGGCTGGGGAGTCCCGAGTTGCGGATCTGTTCCTTGCTCTGCATCTGGAGCTGGCCGCGGGATGTGTAGGTGTAGGTAAGCGATGCGAGTTGCGAGATGAGTTCCGGATCGTTGGGTATCGCGATGTCCTCATCTGCGAATCGTTGCCTTAAGCCGTGGAACATCTCGGCGCGGAGATTGGCGAAGCGTTCGGAGTCGCTGGCTTTGAGTCCGGCGTTGACTCCTACCACGCGGGCGGTGCCTAGTTCTTTGAGTCGGTCTTCGACTCCGGCGCCGATGCCGACCGCGTCGACGAAGATGGTTTTGACATCGTGATCTCGAGCGAGATCCTGCGCGCGGCCGGTAGTTTCCATCAACTCGGCAGAGGGGAACTCGCGCATTTCAACGACCTGTGCGCCTCTGCGTATGATCGCTACGGTTTTGGCGTCGCCGAAGCGCGCGACGTCGAGACCCATTACCGTGTCGTGTTCATCGCCGGTGTCGAATTGCCGGTCAGCGGCTTGTTCGATCCATTTGAGCGGTATAAGAGTGTCGTCGGCTTGGGACGGGAACTCACCGAGGACGTGGATCTGGTATCGGCTGTTCTCCTCGCCGGCGAAACTTGCGATCTCGTCGACCCATTCTTTGGTCAGGATTCCGGTCGGCGGCGGTTCGTGCGCCGCTATCTCGCGTGTGAATGTCGGCGTGTCGAAAGCGGAGACGTGGATGGTCTCCCATCGTTGCCGATTCTTGTGGAAGGCGTCGTAGAAGGTGCCTGAGAGGCGTTGGGGGTTGCCGATCATGAGCAGCTTGGCGTTCGCGGTGGTGAGGCAGCTGCGGATGGCGTCAAAGATCGGTTCTTTGACCCCCGAAGCTTCATCGACGATGATGAGCAGGTTCTGGTTGTGGAAGCCTTGGAAGCGTTCGGTGGTGTTGGTGGAGAAACCGAATGCGTATCGTTTGCTTGACAGCTCGAGGCGCGTGGTGGTGATCTTGCCGCCGATGAGATCGCGGTTTCTGAGGTACATCCCGCGAATCTCGCGCCACAGGAGGTTTTGGACCTGTCTTTCGGTGGGGGCGGTGGTAATGACGATGGCTTCGTCATACGCCATCAGCCACCAGATGGCGGCGAGTGCGGCGGTGAAGGTTTTGCCCGAACCGTTGCAGGACCTGACCGCGACGCGGCTATGGCTCGCGATCGCTGATAGTATCTCTCGTTGCTTTTTCCATGGGCGGACGCCCAAGAAATCTTTCGCGAACAGGTCAGGTTTGTATCGCCAAGCTTGCCGTTCGCTGAATCCGATTGCGGGTGCAGATTGTCGCTTCGCCATGCACGATCACCTCCCGGGTCGACTAATTAGCACTTATGTTCTTGTAATATTCAGGTTACATGCACGGGGCGGTGGTGTGCAAGTGGGGGATGGCGGGGGGATACGGTCAAGTCAAGGGCATCGAACGGGGCACACGAACAACCTAGAATGGAGATGAGTTATGGCTGAGACTTTCACCAAGTGGGATGTTGCCGAGCATCTTGAGACCAAGGAAGATGTCCGCCTTTATCTTGAGGCGTGCTTTCAAGAGGATCCTGGTGATGGGTCGCTGATCAGGGCGGCGCTCAGCGACGTGGCTCGGGCACAAAACATGGCACAGTTGAGTCGCGATGCGGGGATGAGTAGAGAAGGTCTATGCAAGGCGTTGTCGAACGACGGGAACCTATGATTCGCTACTGTTGTGCGGGTGGTGCGCGCTCTTGGTATGTATCTGCGGGTTAGTGTTTAGCTGCCTAGGCGATTAATCAATGGGGCAGTAAAGGTTTTTGGATGGGCGTTTGGTTTCGAGCCCCCGTTGCCCTTCGGACATCCCCCCCGAGCGGTGGAAACCCCATGAGTTTTTACATGGGTTCACGTGTTTGTGGGAATGGCGGGAGATTCCTCGCTCCGCTCGGAATGACAAGCGCGGGGCGGCGTGCGGAATGACAAGCGCGGGGCGTTGGGAACGAAGTACGCGGGGTCTCCGCTGCGGGTTGTCAGTCGAGGTTGGCGATTAGGTCGACGGCGGATTCGAAGTCGGGTAGTACGCCGCGTTGGGTGGCTTCTTCGGAGTGGATGATGGTGTGGTCGGTGTCGATGATGAATAGCGATCTGATTGGCATTCCACGTTCTTCGTTGAAGACGCCGTAGCGTCTGCAGACCTCGCCGTGCGGCCAGAAGTCGGAGAGGACTAATGGGGATTTTGAGACTTCATGCTGCTCAAAGTTGGCGGTGACCCATGCGAGCTGCACGGGTACGGAGTCGCAACTGATTTCCAGCAACTCTGCGCCCAACTCGTGCGCCTGATCGCGGATCCCACCGAGGATCCCAAGTTGTTTGGTTCAGCCGCCGGTGAATGAAGCAGGGTGGAAAGTTAGGACGACTCTGCGGTCGGATGCCAACAGGTCGTAAAGTCGTACGCGCTTTGAATTGTGTGCCGTTAATTCGAAATCGGGGGCTTTTTCGCCTTTTTTGAGGAATGGCATTATGACTAGACCTTTCGGGGATCCAAATGGTTCACATTTCTGTCTAGATTCCCGCCTGCACGGGAATGGCGTTTACATTGTCTGGATTTCCATCCGCTTTTATCCGCCGATCTGCCTTACTCTCGCCATCTTCCGTCGAGAGACCATTGCAAAACCTGATCAATCTGCTGAGTCCATCCGGCCCAGTGTCCACGCCCACATACCCCTGCGAACTCGCTTCGCTTGCTCGCGTCCCCTTTCGCTCCGAAAGGGGACGGTCGTTCCGTATCGACCGTCTTTCGGTAGGTGGTTTTGCATTGGTCTCATCAGGGGCGAGGGGACAATGCGGAGTTCACAGGAGTGGCGAGTTTAACGCGCGATCTCGTGTGCGAAATCGTCTATCCAATATATCCGATCGGCCCAGGACTGTAGTTCGGTTGCGACGCCTGATCGGAAGACTGCGAGTTCGATCTCTTTTCCGGAATCGCTTACGAACTTGATGGCGTCGAGGAGGTCGCCGTCTCCGGACGACAGCATCAATACGTCGTAGGAGTCGAGATGGGTCAAGGCGAGCGTTGCGAGGCCGACGTCGACTCCTTTTTGCGACCTGCGGGTCAACGGATACACCCCGGACGAACACGTTGGCGAGAGACATTCGAGTTGCACGGTGGCCGCACACCCATGGCAGTATGCGTGGCTGGCGTCGGAGTCTCTGAGGTTGTAGAGCTTGGTGATGATTTTGGGGCCGCTAGGAGGGGCTGATTGCAGCCAAGAATGGAATCGCTGCATACCATCGTTTCGGTCGCTGTCGGGTTGTAGCGCGTTGAGATAATATGCTCGCCACAACGGTCCTACCATCTGTTCGAGTCTGGACTTGAGCAACAAATAATCGAAGTTGTAACCCTGTCCTACAGACGACTGGGTGCTGAAAAGATATGCCCCGTCAATTAACCAGAGTCGTTTGCTATCGTCTGGTGTTCCGTAGTCCGGGGCTGGTTCGGCGTAGCGATCCGCCATTTGATTTCGCATATTGTCCTTCCAATTCCTTAATCATTGTTCGACGGCTCATAACCGGGCCAATGTTTTAATGGTCAACTCCAATTTCTATATTCATGGAGCGCGCGAAACAAGACGAGCGCGAAACGAACGTGCCCGCGGTACACTGACGAAACAGATTTTCGATCTTAGGTTCAAAGGCAAGTCGAGATGCGTTACGAATCGCCTCACGGGAATATCGGTCAGTCCTTCCGCCCGCCGCGAATGGGTACGAAAGGTGCGGTGGTTGCGAATCACACGCTGGCTGCTCAGGCAGGGATAAGGACTCTGCACCGCGGCGGGAATGCCGTGGATGCCGCCGTCTCAGTAGGGTTCGCTCTTGGAGTTGCGGAACCGTCGGGTTCAAGCATCGGCGGAGACGGGTTCGTGATGACATATATGCGATCCAAAAATTCCATAAAAGTCGCTAACGGAACTGGGGCTGCGCCGGCGTTGGCGTCGCCCGATCAATATCTGGATGGTATACCGCTCACGGGTATTTTGGGTACTTCCGTCCCGGGGATCTTAGATGCGCTGCTTTCGACGCACGAGATCTACGGCAGCTTGCCGCTGATCGACTGTATCGAACCGGCATTGGAGTTGTGCGAGGATGGCGTGCCGGTGTCGCATCAGCAGGCGGCTTCGTCGATGCAATGCGCGCTGTTGAGAGACGCCACGACGTCGGCGGAGGTGTTCGCGCCTGGCGGTGTGTGGCTGAAGCCGGGGGAGTTGCGCAGAAATCCGAATCTGGCTAAGACGTATCGGACGATCGCGGAGCAGGGCCGGGATGCGTTTTATGAGGGCGACATCGCCCGGGAGATTGGAAGGTTCAGCGAAGAATCTGGCGGGTTATTGAGGTACGACGATCTCAAGAACCACAAGGTGAAGTGGCAGGAGCCGATATCGACGACGTATCGAGGTCGGACGGTTTACGAGGCTCCGCCGAACTCGTCCGGGCACGTGCTGTTGCAGGAACTTAATCTGTTCGAGAAGTTTGATGCGGCGGGTCTTGGATACCTGACTGCCGAAGCCGTGCATGTGATGACTGAGTGCAAGAAGTTGGCGTTTGCGGACCGGGAAGCGTATATGGCGGATCCGGATTTCGTGGATGTGCCAGTGGATGGGATGCTGGACAAGGAATACGCTGCGGAGCGCGCCGCGCTCATTGATTTCGAACATGCTCTGTCTGAAGAGGAAGCTCAAGAGGGTGATCCTTGGGCGTTCATGGATCGCGGTCCGGATAGGTCGAAGAAGTACCGGCGCGATGGCATGATCCACACGCCGAACGGATCGAGCGTTCATCACGACGCGTTCGCGTCAAGGGGGGCTGCAGGTTCTGATACGACTCATTTCTGCGTGGTCGACCGTTGGGGCAATGCGGTGGGAGAGTTGCAGAGTATCCAGATGGGTTACGGTTCAGGGCTGATAGCTGGAAATACGGGTGTTCTGCTGAACAACCGGATGACGTATTGGCATTTGGACCCGGATCACATCGATTTCCTGCGTCCGGGCCAGCGGGTGCGGCATACGATGAATCCTCTGATGGTGTTGGACGGGCCGGTTGAAGATGGTGGAAATCTCGAACTGGTTTGCGGGACTCCGGGTGCGGATACGCAGGTGCAGACGAATTTCCAAGTGGTGACTGGGGTGTTCGATCATGGGTTGAACGTGGCGGAGGCGATCGAGGGACCGCGTTGGACGCATTATCAGGGGCGGACGTCTTCGACGTATCCGCATACTGAGGCCAATCACCTAGATATAGAGGACCGGGTTGAGGATGGGGTTGTTGAATCGTTGCGCGCTCGTGGGCATGAGGTGAATGCGATTTCGCCGTTCGCGGGTGCTGGTAGTGAGGGGGCGATTCAGGTGCATCGTGAGGCAGGGACGATGTCGGCGGCTTCGGATCCGAGGAGGGATGGGGATTCGGCGGTTTGGTAGGGGCGGCGAGTGAGGCGTTATCCGCCGCCCGTCCGCCCCGGGCATCCCCCGCTCGCATCGCTCCGCTCGCTCGCGCCCCCTTCGCTTTGCGAAAGGGGCGAAGTTTACTCTTTCGCCCAGCGGGCTAGGGCTTTTTGTGGGTTTGTTATTTCGTTGAGGGAGGTGTAGTAGGAGTCTTGCCAGCCGGTTTCGGGGAGGCCGGTGAAGATCATTAGGTTTAGGGGGTATTCTTCGCATTCGGTGACTTTTCGGTGGTCGTCTCGGAAGAGGAATGTGGGTTTGTTTAGGGCGATGGCGGCTCCTAGTTCGACCATTACGCCTTCGTCGGGCGGTATGCCGTTGAGGATTGCGAAGATGGCGTCGGAATCTGCTACGTCTTGGATGTCGGCTTGTCCGATTCGGTATGCCCAGCCGGGTTGTAGCGGCGATTCTTGGTTGTTGCGTTGGAAGGGTTCCCAGACTTCGAGTCCGAGTGATTCGAGTGCTTGGACGAAGAGTGGGAGGAGGATTTCGCGCTGTTGTTCAGAGAATCCGTAGGGGTTTGCGAGGTAGATCGTTTTGGGTAATTCGGTGTTTGGCATGGTGGTGATGATATTTGTGAAAAGGTTGGATGTCCGTGGGAAGTATTCGTGTTTCAGGGGGAGATGGCGCAGGGCAGGGTTAGTGGCCTTGGGCGTTTAGTACCAAAAGTTCTAGGACTTCGTGGGAGGAGATTGAGCCTACGAATTCGTCGGAGTCGGGATCTAGTACGGGAAGGACGGATAGGGAGTTTTCGGTCATGCGTTGGAGCGCGTCTTCGACGAATTCGTCGGTTTTGGCGACTGGGGAGTTGCTGCGGAGCACTCGAGTGAGGAGGGCGTGGTCCCATTCGCTGCGGGGGAGGTAGCGCATCATGCTCAAGGAGACGATTCCGGCGAATTTGGATCCGTCGACGACGACGTAGTCGTGTTGTCCGGGTATCAACCATTGGTCGGCGAAGGCTTTTACGGTCGTCGACTGGTCAGGGTAGCTGCGGGAACGATCGAGGATGTCGCTTACTTTGATGCCGTCTAGCGCGAAGTGATAGAGCGATGGAGGGAATTGATCGGTTTCGGTGTCGGCTTCGGCTCGATTGAGTCTTCTGAGTGCGAAGCTGATGACCATGGGGGTGAAGAGAATGTAGCCGAACATGACGACTACGAGCAGGGAGAAGACCCCTTGGCTGATTGCGCCGGTGTGGAAGAGCAATAGTAGCAACGCTATTTCTGCCACGCCCTTCGCCATCAGTCCGGAAGCGATTGCGAATGGGTGTTCGATTCGGGTGATGTAGGTGCTGAGGATAGATGCTGCGAACTTTCCGATGAGGGGTATCAGGGCGAGCACCAATATTGTCTGCGGAGGTAGGTGCAGGAAATCGAGATTGAAATGCAATCCGGCGGATGCGAAGAAGAGCGGGACGAAAAATCCTTCTGCGGTGCCTCTCATGCCGGGCATGATGTCGCGTCGGACTTGGTATGGCAATGTGGAGAGAGCGGCGTCGAACAACAGCGCGCCGAGTGAACCGTGCAGTCCGACTACCTCGGCTCCGACCACGACGAGGAAGAGACCCCCGAGCAGGAGTCCGAAAGATAGTTGGGGCACCTGCAGGAAGCGATGGAGAAAGACGATGATTTTCGGTAGTAGCAGGGTCGAGAAGAGCCAGATCACGACTGCGAATCCGATGATTTGGGCCAGCAGTGTGGCGATGCTCTGCAGATCCAAGGTGAGGTCTTTACCTTCGGTTGCGAAGTGTTCGCTGATGGCAAATCCGATGACGAAGAGCGCGATCAACTCGGCGATGATGACGGCGGTGAACATTTGAACGCCGACGGGTTCCTTTAGTCGCCCCTCGTCGATCAGGACCTTGGCGACGACGCCGAGGCTAGATAACGACAGTACGCCTGCGAGGCCGAGTGCTTGTGTGAAGGAGAGGTTGAGTTCGAGATCGATGAATAAGTCTGTGGTGACGGCCAACGAGACCAACATGGAGATGACGACGGATAGCACAGCGGCGAGGAATAGTCGACCCCTTATCGCGGCCAAGAAACCTCTGATGTCGATTTCCTCGAGACCGATGAGGAAGAAGAAGATGAAGATGCCGATGCCTAGGATGATCTCGACTTGAATGCCGGTCTCTGCGAATCCGGTGATAGGACCGAGGAAAATACCAGCCGCTGCGTACGCGACGAACGAGTTGATACCAAATCGCTTGAAGACACCTTCGAGCAATTTGGCAACAACGATTAACAGCCCTATGGATAGCAGGGCGTCTTGTATTTCCAAATCGCAGCTTCCTTACTAGAAACCTACGCTCGTCTCGTTTCGACAGCCGCGAATTAACCGATTGTTGCGCGGCAATGTCTTTGGGCATTTTACGCGGTGATTGACAGGAGTTGAGAGGATGCGATTCTGATCGCGAGGAGTTGAAGCGATCAGATGTGGAGGTGCGCTTGACCTAGAACGGGGTCAGGGAGTGGTGGCGCTAGGGGATAATGGATCGAACCATCTGCGAGGTTTGGCTGGGTCCCGGAGAACAGAGGCGTCGTGAACTTCGAAATTCACCTCCGCGTCATTCGCCAAAAATGTCTGTCCCGTTTAGGCTAAGGACAGAACCAAATCATCAACCAACCTTCTCCCCCTTTGGCATACGGTAGCCGACGCGGGGTTCGGTGAAGATGTAGGTGGGGATGTCGGCGTCGTCGCCCAGCTTGCGGCGAAGTCTGCCCACGGTGGTGCGCAGGGGTCGCACGTCGTCGCCCTTACCGCCCCACACGCGGCCCAGAAGACGCTCGTAAGTTACCAATCTTCCGGCGTTGGCCGAAAGCTCGGCCAAAACCCGGTACTCAAGCGGCGTGAGATGCAAGGGACGGCCAGCCAGCACTACACTGCGACTGGCGTAGTCGATGGTCAGGACGCCCAGAGTGTAGGGCTCCGACGGCTCGGGTGTGATCCTCTGGCGCAGCGCCGCCCTGATCCTCGCCGAAAGTTCCGTCGGCGAGAAGGGCTTCACCACGTAGTCGGCGGCCCCGGTGTCGAAAGCTCTGGCGATGACCTCCTCCCGCCCGTAGACGGACAAAAAGATTACCGGCACGTCGGCGATGTCGAGGATGTGCTTCATCAACTCGATGCCGTCCCTATCCGGCAGCATCAGGTCCAGCAGGACTAGATCCGGCCTTGCTTGCGCCACGAGTCGCAGCGCCTCATCCGGCTCCCCGGTCACAATCGGGTCGTAGCCCGACCTGACGAGGGTGTCTCCGATGTATCGGAGGTCGTGGGGGTCGTCGTCCACCGCGAGAACTCGCACCCGATCCTCCACCACCTTCGACTCACGCGTCGATAACGAGGGTAATGCTTCGACCACGCTTCCGCCGGCATCCTCGACCGCTGGGAGCGTGAATGTGAAGCACGCACCTGTTCCCGGCCCGTCGCTCTCGGCCCAGATGCGGCCCCCGTGGGCCTCCACTATGCCCTTGCTGATGGCGAGGCCCAGTCCGGTGTCCCCACCCTGCTCCTCCGACTGCGCTCTGGAGAACTTACGAAACAGGTCGGGGAGGCTCTCCGCTGGGATGCCGCGACCCTCGTCGGCCACCGAGAATGCCACGTGATCGCCGTCCCGCGCCGCGCTCACATTGATGGCGGACGTGCCGGAGGAGTGCCGGGCCGCGTTGGACAGCAGGTTGCTCAGCACTTGGACGATACGCCGTCTGTCCGCCATCACCATGGGCAGGCCCGGCTCGACGTCGATAGCGAGGTTGTTTCTGCCTCCGGCGCTGACGAACGCGCTCCTTGCCCGGTCCACCAGCACGTCCGCTTCGGCGGGTTCCGGGTTGACGGGGAGCGTGCCGGTCTCGATGCGCGCCACGTCGAGCAGGTCGGCGACGAGGGCGTTCATATGCTCGGACTGGTCGCCGATGATGCGGACGAACTGGCGGACCACGGCGGGGTCGAGGTCCTGCCCGGACTGCATGATCGCGGTTGCCGACCCCATGATGGAGGTCAGGGGCGTCCTGAGCTCGTGACTGACCATCGCCAGGAACTCGGCCCGCAGTCGCTCCTGCTCCTCCACGCCGGCCATGTCCTGCATGGTGACGACCATTGACTCGACCGCGCCTTCGTCCGATAGGATTGGCGTGGCGTTGAGCAGTACGGTGATGCTACGGCCGTCTGGGACCCGCATGACGATCTCCTCCGCGCGCAGCGTTTCCCCGATGCTCAGAAGCTCGGTCATCGGAAACTCTCGCAGGGAGACCTCCCGCCCATCGGCTCGCGTGAAGGTCAGCGTGTCGAGCAGGTCCTGATGCGTCTGGCCGCGATTGCGCAAGCTGTCGACGAGCCTGCTTGCCTCACGGTTGAGGGACTTCGGGTCTCCGGTCGTGGCGTTGAAGACCACCACGGCGACGGGGGAGGTGTCCATCAGCGTCTCCAGGTCGGCTCTGGCCCGCCGCTCCTCCTTGTGCTGGCCGGCGTTGGCGATCACCAGCGCCGCCTGGGACGCAAACATCACCAGAGTCTCCTCGTCCTCCTGCGTGAACTCACCGCCGCCTGTCTCATGTGCCAGATAGATTGTTCCGACTCTGGCCCCCGCGTGGCGGATCGGGGACACCAGCACGGAAGACACCAGCACGGAGGGCATGAAATCGGGCATGTTCAACGCCTTCAGGTGGCCAGCTATGTTCGACACTCGCAGGGGCTCCTCCAGCCCGTTGAGATACTCGAAGAAACCTAATCCCTCCGGCATGTCCCAGAACCCCTGATGCTCCTCCTCGGTCAGACCAGAGGCGATGAACGTGGGGCGCCGGAAAACCTCGCCCGGAATGGTGATGGCCCCGTATCGCGAAGCCGTCAGCACCCGCGCGCTGTCCACCACCTCCTGCAGCACCGTGTCGAAGTCCAGACTCTCGTTGATGCGGAGACTGGCCTCGCTCAGGCGCGAGAGGCGCTCTTCTAACTGCTGTATCCGTCGTCGTAGCTCGTCAGGTCGGTCCAACGCATCACCTCGATGCCACCGCGGCGCGTCTCAGAAGGACCACGGCGCGGATGGATGTAGCGTCAACGGGGCGATTATGACAGATACTTCGCTTCGTTATAAGACGTCATGTAAATCGGGCTTAATCGTCACACTTCTGTTACACCTATGCCCTCATCATGGGTATAGATCGATATTGAGACTATGTATCACCTACGTCAGATGATGACCATATCGTGTCCCGTCGTCAAGGCGGCTCCTCGAAGGAGCGCGTCCGCTCTTCGCGAGTCGGTTGACGGATTGGAACACATGGGCACGACCTCCCGGAGCAGCGCCGTTGCATCGGCGCTGGCCGCCGTGCTCTTGGGACCTGAATAACGGTCCTGATTTCGTCGAAGTCACGACTCAATACGTCGCGACAACACATCGACACAAACCAAAACTAAGGAGAAAAAAGAGCTAATCATGGAAGCGAAAAACGAAAAACCCTTAAACATGAGGGCGGCCGGGATCACGTTGACCCTAGCCGCCCTGGTAATCGCCATTCTGGCGGTGACGTTCACCGCCGGCCAGGCCGATGCCACCACCACAAACATCGCCCCCAGCGGCGACTACAACTCAATACCGCAGCCGCAGGAGGCGACGGCGACGGCGACGCCGACCGCGACACCAACCCCGCCGCGACACAAAACTCCGGAAGCCTGTCCGGGAGACGAAAGCAGGCCTGACGATGAGGCCGCCAGCGTGATCGATTCCGGGCAATACGCGCTGTTCGACGTGTACTGGAACCCGGTTGAGGGAGAGCTGACGAACACCGTCTGCCCGCCAAGGACGGAGTACGCACGAGCCGGTTTCAGTGGGGGTATTACTAGGCGCTCGGAGTCGAGCATTGACATCACGGCCGAGCCACCGACGATCATCCACATCCCGAGTAGCGCAATGGTCGATCTGAGCACCACCACGGAATATACTCAGGCGAGGTACCCGGCTGTGTGGATTGCCGACGGCGCGGAAAACCGCCCTAATGCCGAAGGTACGCCAGTACCCGGCAAAGGCGACCGGAAGGTGTGGGTGCTACCGCCGTGTCCTCACGTCGGCAACGTCGCGGCGGTCGGCGATCTATGCCTCAGTTTCTCGTCCGTTCTGCTGAAGTCGGCGGACTGGAAACCCAACACAAAGATCAAATTCCATCTCGACCACGTCCACCAGAAAGATCTCGACAGGCAGCTTCCGAGGTACACGCTGGCGTACGACGTCCGTCCCGGCTCCACAGCAGCTCCAGGCGGGTTTCTTCCCGAATGGAATTCGCAAAATGCGAAAGTCGCCGTGATGGGGGTAGCGCCAGGACGTTACGAACACCCAACGTGGATCTTCACCAGCCGCGGCACATACGATTTACAGGTGCATATCACCGGCGAGCCCAGCAGTGCCTTAGGCGTAGCGGAACCCAGTGTGAACAGCGACCAGCAGAAGTACATTCTGCACGTGGGCGCCGAGGCAGACCTGAGCGTTGGCGTAACGGCAGCACCGACCGACGCCACTGACACGTCTCTTGATCCGGGCGACGACGTTACCATCACGGTAACGGCGAGCAACGCCGCAGGCAAGGACGCGGCGCCAGAGACCAAGGTGGACGTCAACCTGCCGGAGGGATTGACTTACTCGTCCCATGTTGCTGCCACCGGAACGACCTACGACTCTGCCACCGGCGTCTGGGCTTGGAACGAAGATATCAGCCTGGCATCCGGCGCCTCGAAGACGCTGACCATCACGGCAACGGTGGATGCGGAAACCCATGGGCAGACCTTGTCCGCGAAGGCGACGATTTCCGCCACGGAGCCAGTAAAGGTCACGGAGACCGTGGATGGCGTAGAGACCGAGGTGGAACACCACGTGCCGGTGCCGGACCCGGATCCGGACAACGACATGGATACGGCCACGGTCATGGTAGCGAGGAAGGCCAACGTGGACGCGATGTTCAGGGTTACGCGCTCTGTCAATGAGAACAGTCCCTCGGGCACCGCAGTAGGGGAACCCGTTGTGGCGTCTGATCCCGACGACAGCGAACTCGATTACTGGCTAACCGGTCGAGATTCTGCCAAGTTCGATGTGAATAATCAGGGGCAGATTGTCCTGTCCGAGTGCGGGGTTTTGGACTATGAGACCCAAGCGTCGTACAACTTGAAACTCAACGTGAGCGATGGGAGGGACGAAGACGGCAACAACGACCCTGCGGACAGCCGTATTGTTGACCACAATATCGGTGTGCTGGTGCAGGTTGTCGACGTGCAAGGCGACAGTGATGTGGCGCCTTCGCCGGTATTGAACTTGACGTCGGACGCGGGAAGCAACAGTGTTGCCAGCAGCACGACCGTTACGTTCACAGCCAATCCTAGCAACCTGTCCGACTGTAGTAGCCAGAACTTGGTTTATAGCTGGTATGAACGGTTCCCGAATGAATCCAATGTGTGGGTACTTCGGGCAAGAAATGCCGGGAACACCTTCGAATCCAGCCATATCGGACCCCAGCCTGTGGAAATCCAAGCCCGGACAGATGTCCAGGGTGAAACCGTTAGCTCTGACGCCGTGAGGATCACTTGGTTGGCTCCATAAATGTAAGAGCCATAGGCGCGGAGTAGCGCATACCGGGCAATTGCACGGCGCACATGAGTCCTGCTCATGTGCGCCGTCTGGGAATCAGGTAATGGCCGCTTGGACAGCTGTTTGTCGTTATGCAATAGACAGAAGCACAACGGTGCACACTCGATATCTCCAGATTCTGCTGATTGCGATTACCGCTGTCTTCACCGCGCTGACCGGCGCATTTTACGACGATCATGCCGCTTACGCCCAGGGGAGTGATGACGACTACGTTGACGTGGGTTTAACTCTGGAAGTTCCCGACACGCTAGATGGAGGCTTCACACACAGCGTAAACGTTGTCGTTGAGAACAATGGGGCCAGGCCCGCTTACGACGTGGAAGTCGTCTTGGAGGTCAAGTCGCCCGAGAAAAGCCATTTTAGGGCTCAAACCTCACCGCCAGTCGGGAGCGTGTCGCTAGGAGACGATGTCCCATGGGATGAGAAGGGCGTTGGAAGGTCCCTTCGCTGGACTATACCTGAGCTCGCAGGGAAGCAAGTTGAAGTGTTTACTGCGGTAGTAGCAATTAGGAACGCATCAATTGGCGGTGTAACGACGTATCCAGCACCTACACCGGAATATGATAATCGCTTATACGTGCATGAATTCTCCGGAAGAGTGACCACGTCATCCTTCGAGAGCAACCTCCGCAAGGAAAACAACACATCTCGGGTCTGGTCATACGTCAGTTCTAGCACAATTCTTTATGAATGGTCCCAGTTGTTGGGAAACTATACCGTCAAAGTATCAGTGGACAATCCGTCCCCTTCCCCGGGGGAGACCGCAAAATTCACCATCACCGGAGGGGTAATGAGGACAGGTGGGGATGTAGGAGTGACCACAGCACTTACGCCTCCGCCGGTTGACCAGAAAGTTTATATCGAACTGACTGACGGTCTGGCTATTGACAGCACAGGCACGATAAGCTACGGCCCTGCTGGAACGACAGGTTTGAGCTACAGCAATGGCGTGTTCAATATTGGGACACGGAGGGCGCGGGAGCAAAGTACGACCGCTGAAATTACGCATTCCGTGACCCTTCCGGTCCGCGTGAAAAGCAACGCCGCCGTGAATGAACAGTGCCTGACGGCTACGGTAACCGGGAATCCCCCGCCAGGTCCGAGCCCCTATTCCGACGACATAACGGACAACGTGGTGGAGATATGTCTGGGGCAGCTGTCAAACCCACTCCTTAGCTCGCAGGTTGACGAACTTACTACCTATCTTTGCGTCGGCAACACGGACCCGCCTTGCGACAGCACAGACGATGTACGATTGCGGGCCGTATCCGATGGGGACGCTTTGGGTCCAGGGAGAACGTTGATTCATGCTCCGGCTAAGGCCAATAGAAGGTACTATTCCGGCGCGAGCAGTGTAAACGCGGGCACCGAGGTTTCTTGGCAGATTCCGGTGACGTGGGACGCGAGTGAATTAGACGCAGTCCACACCGAATGGAGCAATCTCCGCGATGGTTTTACCGCCATTGGTAGCAACGGCGGATCTCCTCCGGGCAAGATCAGTGTCATACGGTGGGCAGATCCAGTCGAAAAAACAACTGAAGTATTGGGTTACAAGTTGACGCCTGATACTACTCCACCGTGGACTGCCGAATTTGCGGCAGGTTATAACCCAGTAGAAGGTGCTAACGGGCCGGCTGATATCACCGCTGAGTTCGAGAAACTCGGCACCTATCGGTTGGACTATACGCTGAAACTTACTCGCGCCACCCTAGATGGCGACGAAGATTGCGACCCAAACACCGACGATCCCCCCGTCAACCAAAGCTTCTGCGCCACCGAGACTTACACCTTCCACCTCGGCCCGATGGCGGAGCTGGAAGTGCGCGACGGAGGCGCAAGTTCCCACGTTCCCGCCAACCGGGATGCGCTCACGATCGTCGCCGCCAATAATGGGCCGGACGAACCGTCGGGCGGCGCGCGGATAACCGGGCTGCCTACCGAGGCGGAAGTAATCCACATCAGCCATGGCAGCTACAACAGCTCTACCGGCGTGTGGAGCATAGACAGATTGAGGCTCAGGAGCTACTACCGGTCCGCGGGGATGTCCGAACCGACTCTGGTGCTGGGCGCGTCCGCGGGAGACTCCGCCAGCGTGAAGATTGCCAGCGCGAAGAACTACGAGGTCTGCGTCGGGCCTAAAGACAATCCCGGAGACCTCGACCATACTACGCAAGCTGCCTGCGAGGACGTGATGGACGCCAGCTGGAATTCCGTGCCGGTGTACGACTACAAGCCCCACAACAACAGCGCCACCGTCTACGCCGCGGCCGGCACGGGCTCCGCCCTGCCTGCCATGCCTGTAACGGAAGCCATTACCGCCATCCGATTAACTTGGGCCCCTGTCACCGAGGTGAACGGTCGACAGGTCACTCATTACGATGTGCAACGGCGGACGAACCCTTGGGAGACCGTAGCCAAGGTGCTGGATCCAGTGTTCCACGACTTGGTTGACGCCCCGGATGCCGACGCGGAGCCGGTGACGGTCGAGTACCTCGACTGGAACGTGGAGCTTGGCGACATTCACGAGTACCGCATACGCGCGGTCAACGACCAGGACTACAGCGGCCCTTGGTCCAGCAGTGTCGAGGGGACGGTGCCGTTGCCGCCGGAGCCGCCGGAACCTCCTGAACCGCCCGCCGTCGTGAAGCCGGCAATTACAGAACCTATTCGAATCCTTCGCATCGAACCCTCGATCAATGACCTTAGCCTGAGGGGCGGTGACCTCATCCAGCTCAGCGTGGAGGTTTACGGCCGTCAGGACTTGCGGGACGATTCCTTGGGCGATCGTTCGGATGTGACGTTCGACTGGACGCTGGAGGAGTTCGGGATGCGGCCGGGCGGCACCGTCGGCCGGTTGGTGGGTCCCGAAGGGAGCAACAACGATCGCGCAAGGACCAGCACGCTCGACGGCAGACGTGTTCTGTACATCGCGCCGGACAGCCCCGGTCGGTTCCGCATCACGGTCAGCTTGGAACCGGGGACGGAGTGCCTGCCCAAACGTGATTTTGAGACGGAGGAAGAAGCGCAGGGTCGTTGCACCGCGGTCTTCGAAGTGACGGCGCTTCGCTCGTCGCAAATCGAAACTGCGACGCTGGACCCGCGCAACCCGGAGGGGGAGATACCACTGGTCTTGGCGGACTCCGACGGATTGCAGTACGAGGTGTTCACCCCTGTAAGCGGCGGTGCGTTCGTCCACGAGTCGGCATCGCTGGCCGCGGGCGCGGGCGCGGTTCCTGACTACGAGATGATCGGGTTGCGGATATCGGAGGTTGGCCCGGTGTCGAACGAGGGCCTGGCCTATGGCAGATACACCTTGGGCGGCGATTGGTACGCCATCGGCGCGGTCGACGCTGACGGTGTTCGCGTGGAGGGTTCGTATGAGTTTAACGACGTGCTCGACGTCTGCGTTCCGTTGCCGGCCGAGCTTCGCTCCAACATATCGGACTTGGCGTTGGTAGCGGTGAACAGCGAGGATGAGATTACGGTACTTTCGAGCCGGGTGCGACTTTCGACATCTGGAACTAAGGTGTGCGGCCATTTGAGCACGGTGCCGGCCAGCGTGTCAGTTGGCACGGCTGGCGACATCGCTCCAAGGCCGGTGCCGACGGCGATGCCCGAGGCTCCCGAAGGGACCGGATCCCCGGACACCGGCGGAATGACCCTTCCATCCGTAGCGGTGGCGTTCTGGATGGCGGTGATCGGATTGACGGTGGTGGTTGCGGTCTTGGGATTTTTCGTGCTTCGGCGACGCGAGAGGGAGCGGACGTAGACGCTCTGAGGGTTTCCCGTTTCGACGGGACCGTTGCAAAACCTGATCAGTCGGTTGAGTCCATCCGCCCCCGCGTCCACCCGGGCATACCCCTGCGATCTCGCTTCGCTTGCTCGCGTCCCCTTTCGTGGCGAAAGGGGACGTACGTAGGGCGGGATCTGCCGATGTGGAGATGGACGACTTGGTGCTATCTACCGTACGGGCTGGTGGGCCAAAGTTGACGATAGGCAGAACCGTTTTCGAATTGGCGATACCGCTTTGACGCGTGTCTGCCAGGGCGACTATTCTAAAGAGCTCCACGCGAATTTGCATCAATCGAGTGGTAAACAGCAGCGGACTTGTGGGCAATGTGACGCGGTGCGCACGAAATCACACGCATCCTTCAGCTTTGAAGGCGCGAGTTCGGTCCATCACGATCGTGCCGGACCAAGTGAAACCGAGGGTAGACGCCGTTTCGAGCACCAACCCCAGAATGACACGCGATGAAGCCAAATTGCTTCGTCAAATCAGCTTCGGACACGCGACAGTCAATGGGCATGTCCGGCATAGAGGATCCGCGGACTTGCACCAATTGACTCCGACGTCCCATGCGGGCCAGTCGAGTTCGCCGGGGAATCTGGGGTTCAGCCTGCGCGCGGCTGCCAACGCTTGTGTCGAACTCTCTGCGGGCGTCAACCCGGTACGTTTGAACACCCGCTTCACGTGCACATCGGGTTTGACGTCTATCTCACTCTCCTGCCCCCTGAACTTGCCACAGTCGTCCCTCAGTATGCGGATGGCCATGTGGGCGATTCCCGGTCCGATTCCGTGAACTTTTTCGAGGCGTTTCTGAACTTCGGACGGAGATGCGTCGTCCCATATCGCGCCGGCGTCACCTCCCGCGTCGAACCTCATCGCAAGCTTCGCGGCGTCGCTCAAGGTGCGCGCACCGTCGGCGCATCCGTACCGTGGTTTCACGGGCAGACTCTCGAGCAGGCGTTGCAGGTCTGCATCATTCATAGCGGCGAGCCGTGCAGCGTTAAGATAGCCCCTCAGGTCGAGTTGATATGGGATTTCCCACGCCTTTCGCCATGGCATCCCCCTGTCAAATGCGGCCCCAATTAGGAAGGCGAAAGGGTCCGTGTAAACCAAGTCACCGACCTCCTTGCGCAAACTCGCCCGGTCGGAGCGTTGGTTATTTTTCCGATGCCGGACGAGCAGTTCAACGACCTCCGGCCCCTCTGAACGCCGCTCGTGAACAGTCGCCGCGATAGGTCTCCGAGCTTTGTTATACAGGTCGACCACTCGTTCAATCCTGGATACCACGGTTGCGAGACAGGTGACATCCCGATCCGCGTAGGCATCCGGCACGAGTTCAATTGCCAGTTTCGGCAAACCGCGCGGCTCTGACGACGATCTTGACGCGAATGACCAAACGTAATGGTCGAACGCGGGCGTATCCGGATCATGATCCCTGAGGCACAAGAGATAGTACACACAATCGAAAAGAAGCTGGGCAGGGGTGCGTTGCGGTAGGAATTCGTGCCTGCCATACCCTTCGGCGATTAGCCGCGCCGAGTGCTTCGACGGCCAGTTGGATCGAGCGGCGTCAGTCATGAGTATTCTGGAGCCCTTAGGCCGTTGGTCTTTCAAGAAGGCAGCCGCGTCGGGCAGCGCTGTGCCGGTGATCTGCGTGCCGAAGAAGTTGGGTGGTTGTTTATCTGCAAATGGTCTGCGCTCCACGAAACTTCCGTGCCCGATGACGCATTGGGGCATCAGACCGTCAGCGAGCCAGTTCCCAACAACCCCATCGACGAACGTCACAAATTCGTCCGCCGACGCACCCGGCGCAAACGCGATGCAGGAATCGGATACCAGATACACCTGTATGTTTCTATGCTCGCCTGCGGCCACGAACGCCGCGCCGTAGTAGTCCGGCAGGCTGTCCATGCCGCCAAGAGAAACCTCTTTCGAGAATCCGAGGAGATCGCTGAAAAACGAGAAGTGCCCGTCAATCGGCAACAACCTGTTCTCCTCGGGTATCCGAGGCGGCTCTGTCGACCCGCGTCCGGTCGTGGTGTTGCGATCGTTCCCGCGTTCGGAATCGTCCGAGTTCCGCGCCGCAAAATCTTGCACGATCCGGTGCGCCTCCAGATAGTGAGGCCAGTTCAAGAAGAACGGTCGACGATCGTCCTCGCCGTATCTAAACGGGTCTTGATTGGATTCCTCGTGCATCGCTATTAGGCTAATGTTAGCGCACGCCGCATCGCCACCTCGACATTGATCGGCGGCGCGCACGCCCCAGGCGTAGAATCCAATGCGGGTTAGTAAAGCACTTGTAGGGTCGACCAGCGATGGTTACCTCCTCCACCTCCGCAAACTATGGCGCGCGGCTTCTCGCTCTCGGCGAATCGTGACCGAACCGGGTGTGGTTAATCGAGTCGACGTGGGCGCGATGCTGGAACAGGCGATCTTAAGTCTTGGCTGAACTCCTTCTGTGCTGCCTTTCAGTCAATCCGCAAACAGGCAACATCTGGCGATTGACCGAAAGCGACGCCAATTGGGCGAAAACTAAACTCAGGCTTACCCATCAACCGGTGACGCGTCGTGGTTGCCAAAACTCGACTAAGATCTTCTAACGAATTTGCTTCCAAGCGACTTCATGGTCGTGTTCGCTGATCCATTCCGGGTAAGCGAGCCACACTTGGTCGATGATCGTCGGCATCCGCGCTGATGTGATGATTCCAACAATGTCTTCATCTTGCAGCCAAGACGAACCATTGCCGCAGAACTGTGCCAAAAGAAGCTTCTGGCAATGGGAGTACTTGACGAATTTCGCAGCCGCGGCTTGTGCCGCGCGTTCAAACTCAGAGGCATACCCTGCTTTTGCCACTTCGATTTGGCGACGAATTTCAGACGGTTCGGATGGTTCTGTATCCTCGTGGACCATTAGACCGATGCCGGTCTCAGGGACGCTCGCATCCATTTCGTATCGTGAAAGAGGGCGGAAACGCCAAAGGATTGGCTCTCGGCTGCTGATGCCGTGGGGCGATTTAGCTGCGGTTTGGTTGGAAAGAACAATCTCGGCAATCCGTTCCGCTATTCGCCGAACATCCCCTTTCTTCTTTCCTTTGAGTGATCTGGCGTTGACGGTCAATTGGTATGCTGAGTCTGTGAACGCATTGCCGTATGAATAAACCCTTTCCAGAAACAGGTCGTAGAGGTCATGTTCGTTACGGTGGTCGGAAAAGTACTCGTCACGCGGCCACACGACTGACTTGCGTTCGACGACGATGGGAATCTCTTTCGGCGCATCCAGCAACAACTCGGGCTCTTTGTCGCTCCGACCCTCGACATCGAGGCACCTCTCCAAGGAGTACGCCGTTCCTCGACTGCTGTTGTAGCAGCCAACAAAACCTCTGAGGTGATACCATTCGCACTTTTCTTGTGGAGGGAAACAGGAAAATATCATCAGCGGACCTCTATGTTTCGGTTTTGTCTAGGTTTGCTCGCACAAGCCAATCTAAATCTGGTGGTCCTTGCGGGACGGTAGATGGCACCGTGTTCGAGATGCGGATAGGGGGTCTGTGAAACGGATCTCGTAATTCGGTACGCCCCCACTCGGCATACTCCAAGAGATCAAGAACCATAAGCTTGGGCTCCGTGCTGAACCTGTAGGTAAAGACGAGCCATCACCGCTTACGGTAGATTCCGCCGCATTCTACATGTGGCTCGGTAGCCTATCAGCGCATCGTGGCCTCTTGATCCCTGCGGTGTGACACGAAGGGCCGGAGAGACCGACAGGAGCGTCCAGCTCGGGCCTACTCTACGACGCTAACAATTGATTCAACAGACAGGCCAATCGCAGAAGGCAGCGAAGAGTTAGGCACAAACCTCTAATACCATTCGCCGGGAGGAACAATAATATCAGCACGCACGACAGAACTCACTGTCGGTGCCTCCTCCTCCCTAAATGGACGGCCGTGATGCTTGCGAAAGTTGAGCCAACCTTCCATAACAGTGTCTCCATCAACCCAAACGGCTGGACGCTCCAGCCCGGTAGGTATAAGAGTGTCAACGGTTCCGAATGCTTGCTGTAGCACTTCGGTTGTAAGGTTCTTGGCACCGGTCAGGTCGGCGGAGCCAACGAACGCCCCCGTAAGAGCCGCACCTTCTAGGTCCGCGCCGTCGAAGCAAGCTCCGCCCAAATACGCACCGTAGAACCGACTGTCCTGGAGTAGGGCGCCATTAAACTCAGCGTTTCCGAGGTCGGCGAAGTTGAATATCGCTCCCCTTCCGTAAACAAGCCCGAATTGGGCGTCTCTTGCGTCTACTCCAGTGAAATTGGTGCTGGATAAGACTGCACTTCTGAAGCGTCCTGATCGACACTTGGTTCCTTGCATGTCGGCAAAGGACAGATCCGCCCCCTCGACGATTGGGAAGAATTTGGTTATTTGGAAGCTTGCACTCGTCAAATTGCTGCCTGAGAGCGAACGAGGCCCAACCATGGGTCCCTGTGAAGGCAATAGCGTCATCACAGCCGAGACAAAAGGATGGTCGTCGTCTAGTTGGATGAAGGACAGATCTGAAGCCTCCAGTGACGCACTGCTCAATTCTATGTCCTCGCCGGAGCGCACCAAGGTTCTTGCTAACTCGCTATTCCCTGCCCCCTGCAAATTGATATTGTTCAACTTTGGTTGTTTTTCGCTTGATTTTGAACCCCTCCATAGTCGGTCTTCGCTTCTTCTAGCAATGACAGCCAGTGCGGTCGCTACGTCGGCTCTGTTGGCAGGAGCGTTTTTTCGTAACTCATTGTGCCAATCCCTTAGAGCACGGCAATACCCAACGACGCGCCTTAGACGGTCACTATCATTCACGCAAACGTGTTCCGGAGAATCCCCCTCATACGTGAACCTCTTGGCTTCCCCACATTGTTCTCGTACATAGGCCGACAGAATCTCCAGCACTCGCCCATAATCGGCCTTGCTTTGCTTCGCTAGACGCTCCAGCGCATAAACAGCACCAACACGAGTATCCGCTGCAGGCTCTATTACTCCTACCTCCTTCTGAGTCGTGCTTCCAAGCAGCTCTATCGACGTAGTGAGTACGTCAGTGTAATGGCTGTCCCTTTCGGTGTTTGATTGATGGTCGGCTATTCGTGTACGCCATATGAGAAAGGGCAAACCAATCCACGCTGCCACAACCAAGAGGACAGATCTGATGTAACTGAAAGGGTCTGACGGAGGGTCGAGCAGCGCAGTTACTAGTTCGTACGCCAAGAAACCCATTGCTGCGGTCCACAACGTCCCCGCTGCTAACCACATAGTCCAGTTGCCCTTGTTTCGCCAGAACAACGAAAAAACTTGATGCAGTTTATGCTTCACGTATGAGATCATGTTAAACCCTTCCCTTGGGAGCAGCCTCCGCGGTCATGCCTAGAATCAGGGCTGGAATTAGCCAACGTTAGGTCCGAGGAATCTGTCCCCACTGAAATGGATGAGGTGGTCTGGAATCTCGGCGAGCCAGACCTCAGTCTCCCGTGCGAGCATGCCCACGTGCTGCTTGAACTGCCGGAAATCCGGGAATGCGCTGACATACACCCATTTAGCAGTGCAGTCCTTCAACGTGGATTCCAACTATTCGACCCGCTTGGGATTCACTGGGCCGTGAGACGTGGCGGCCTCCACCGCGAACAGCCAATTTCTCTCTTCGTCGAAGAGCACCACGTTAGACAGCTTGTCATGTTCGGTAATCGGAACGCCAAGCTCTGCCAGTCTCTCTGTCTTGGTGCAGGAGCTTGTCGGCTGCGTCTTCGAGATACAACAAGGTCGCCCCTGGTGCGAACCTCGGCCCGAACTCCATCACTATCTGGGCCTGCAATCGGTTGTGCCTGCCCGGGAACAGGCGAATCTCTTCACCCGTCGAGGCCGAATGGGTGAAACGACCGGAAGACGTCGTGCCGGTGGCAGTCTTCCTCGCGACGCAACCGGATCGCGGGCCTAGCGGTAGGAGTTTCAGCCTTTTGCGCAGGGTCGAGTGAGTCCTTGATCGGCTGCATCCATCTT
The DNA here is from genome assembly GCA_965207515.1 of Dehalococcoidia bacterium. Lineage (GTDB taxonomy): Bacteria > Chloroflexota > Dehalococcoidia > Lucifugimonadales > Lucifugimonadaceae > Bin127. Next base: position 1,898,531 of record OZ242286.1, read on the forward strand.
CGCCAGGTCCCGATATGCGCATCTCAGCTTACGTGCAGATTGACTGCCGAATGACTCGAACATGTCCGTGCGCGATAGATTAGCCGTGGGGATTGCGGCAGCGACAGGGAAAAGCCTCAATTTCTGACGCTGCGACTCTCCACGGTGATTCAAATCATGGAACTCTCACCTGGATAGGCGCCAGCAACGTGACTCGACGCGCTAATGTTTCGGCGATGGCCTGAGGTGTTCATCCAACCATAAACCGCGTTTCGGGCTATCTCTTCAAGTGAGTATGGGCTGTACGGTGCGGTTCTTCCGTTGACCGTTCGATAGCCCGTGAAAAACCATCCTTTAAGGATGTATTCAGCCAACCCGAATGTGAGATATGACCCATAACCACTGAAACATTCGGATCCTGAGCGCTGCGTTCTATGATTTGGATCGAGCCGTTCAGGACTTTCGTGCGAGCAACATCCCTGTGATGCCATATCTTGGCTGCGGGAGCGTGCGATTAGTCGGATTTTCTCGACATGGCCCAAAGGGTCTAGTCCGAGGTTTACGCGTCGAGCATCGATCAGTTCGTGGGTCAGAGCCTCGAATTGAGATACGTCTGTTTCCGGTGTGCTGGTCGGGGTGGAGGTAGCGGTAGATGGAGGCGTGCTAGTAGGTCCGGGAGAATTGGTCGGCGTTGGTCAGGGCGTCGGTACCGGGGAGTGCGATGGTATCGGTGTGGGCGTGATGTCCAATTGGTGCTCGTCTAGGTGCGGGATGAAGATGGAATATTCGGAGACGGGAGTACGCTCGCCTTCTACATCGGCCCACACGACGATGGTGTAGACGCCGTTGCCGTGCTGGTCCAAGAGGGCGGAGAGGTCGGCTTTTATCAAGAGTTGGTTGTCGGCTTCGAGCCAGTCCGAAGCGGTGATCCAAGGCAGTGTTCTCATAGCCCAAGCGCATCCGATCCGCTGCGCCTGTTGCCCTAGGCGATGGCTCTCGACATAGGAATTCGGCGGAGGGAGACTGGGGTCGATGTCGTAGGGATCAGGGCATGTGCCTGGTACGCTGGGTTGGGTGAAGAAGTCTTCGGTGTAAAACCATCCAGCGTCGAGCGGCGGTCGAAGCGCGGCGACCAGAGTATGGCGACCGTAAGAGTAGGTGCGAATCAACTGGCCTCGCGTCAATTCCTTGACCGGCGGGTCGAAATAGATTTGGATGCCCAGGTCATCGTCCATCCGAGCAGCAGCGCCGTTCGTCAAGGTGCCTGTAAGGGTCAATGTCCCGTTCTCGATGACAGGTTTTGCGGTGTATCGGACGTAATCTCCCACGAACAGCTGGGCCAACCAGAGGTTTGGTCGCTGGTACGAGATGCCGATGCCGACTTTGCGGTGGTGCGGATCGAGGATGTTCTGACGATGTCCGGAACTCCCCATGAGCCCGTCCATCGCTTCATCGAGATCTGCTTTGATGGACTTGGCGATGTAGCGGTGTGGGTCGGTTGGGCAATAACCGTTGCCGCTCAAGTTTTCTGCGGAGTATTGCTCGCCGCCGGCGAGGGTGTAGCGCATGTAGGGCTTTAGACCATCGGTTCCCCAGTGGCTCAGGAAGCAGTTGGCGCGCATGTCTTCGGCGTGGGACTGTGCCGCGGAGTTGTCGTCGAGAGTTACTTGGTCGAGTCCGGCGACGGTTCGGGCATCGTTTATGAGCTTCAGCGCGTATTCGCGGGCGGATCCCAACTCCGATTGACTCAGACCGGAGGGCGGTACTGGCGTGGGCGTTGGAGTTTCTGTAGGCGTCGCGGTCGAAGTTGGCGTGCTTGATGGCGTAGGGGTCGCAGTTGGCGTCGAAGTCTGCGTCGGTGTGGAAGTGATAGTGGGGGTTGGAGTGATCGTGGGCGTTGGAGTTTCTGTAGGTGTCGCGGTCGAAGTTGGCGTGCTTGTTGGCGTGGAAGTCGCGGTCGGCGTCAGGGTCTGCGTCGGTGTCGGTGTGATCGTAGGAGTATGAGTTCTGGTTGGTGCAGGCGTGTTGGAGGGAGTAGCGGTGGGAATTTCAGTTGGTTTATGGGTCGGAGTCGGATTGACCCTGCCTCGCATGAATACCTGCACGAGCCAGAACGTGGGAAATCTGCCTGCCCAACCTTCGCCGGAGTATCTCCATGCGAATCCCATGGCGATTTCGTTGAAGCTTGGATCGAGAATGTTGCCGCGATGCCGGGGACTGTTCATCATGGTGCGATGGGCTTGCGATATGTCCTGCTGCATCGATGGTCCGACGTAGTTGACTTTCTCGGTATATGGGCATGGGACTATCCGCGCTGTGCTAGATCTTTGCTCTTCGAAATACCGCACCGGACCGACTGCTTGGAAGTAGGTGGTTTCTATATGAGCCACATCGACGACGCAGTTTCGCATCAAAGATTGCGCGAGGGATTGTGCGGGGGACTGTGCGTCGCTGAGTCTCAATGGACTCGCTCCGGCTTGTTCTCGTTCGCGGTTGATGAGTTCCAGCATTGCGGACCTGGCATCAACCAGCGTTTCGTCCCATGTAGGTGTGGGCAATGGCACAAACATCTCTGGTGAAATGGGCGCGTATGTGGGAGCGGCGGTAGCGGCGGGCGTTGGAGTCGGTGTGTTCGTAGGCGTGGACGTCGGTATGATGTCCGGGGTTGGGACTTTCGCGAACGTGGCCGACGTGATTGAAGGTGTAGAAGTGGCGGTCGAGGATCTATTTGGGATTGGCGTCGGAGTCGGTGTAGTCCCTGGCAGGGGAGATGGCGTCGGAGTTGAGATTGAGACGATGGTCGGCGAGTCGCTCTGGAACAGCGAACGCCAGTTATCGCGCCATTGTTGGCTGATGTCGGGGCGAATTGCACTGACGAGCAAGTACAGGAAGACGATGACTGCGAGGAGTTTCGCGAGTCTTTTCATCGCTTCCAGTTGAACGCCTCAATCGATGGTCGAGATTGGATGTTTCGCGGAACGACTCTATCTCGCGAGGGCGTCGTCGAAAAGTCGGGCCCACGAATCCATGAGTGTTTCAACTGATGATGGTGATGTGACGGTGAAAACGAGATACGAGACGATCAGAGATACAAGTGCGAATGCGATTACAGTCCACAGGATTGACTGCGTCCGGCGTATCCGGTTTTCGCGTACGAGTCGTTCGCGTATTGCACGCCGTCGGTGTTCCTCGGCTCGCTGGTGTTCGAAAAATTCAGTGAATGCGCCCGGCGGATGTTGTCCCGGAGGTCGATTTGATGGATTCATGTCAGTCCCTATAAGGGGCTAGCTTTCCCCATTCGATGAGCATGCGCCGGAGCGGCTCTGAGATCACTCCGCTCAGGAACAGACCGATCAGCGCCAATGACACGTTCGACCACATTTCGCCGAGACCCAGGTCAGGCGGAAGAGCTACCGCAACGAGTGTGACAGGACAAAACAGCATGGTCATCGCTAGAACCTGCGTTCCAGGTCCGGAAATCTTGCGATTTCTGTGTCTACGAGCACATTTCAACGTCCATGACGCTAAGGGCGCCCAAAGTACTCCTCCAGCAAGGATGATAGGCAACGGCAACAGGACAAGGTGGAAACCTTCTTTGTTGATTGCCAACGCGGCGCCCCAATAAATCATTGTCGCAAGGAGAGCAAGCACTAAACCCACGGATACAAGCCACTCGCGACGGACGATAATCACATACAGCAAGCCGTATGGAAGCGCCAAAACAAGGAGTGTCACGTTGAACGTAATCAACTGCGAATCGAACTCGTCACCGATGAAGTAGATCAATGCGATTAGTGACAACACCGCAAGCGAGACCGGGTAGCTTCTGGCTGTCAACGGTTCAGGCGGCGACAGGAGTGTAGTGACGGGCAAAGCCGTTACTACAACGGTGACTGTGATGTTGTGGGCGATGTTGTTGTAAACATGGAGGTACCACACCAAAGCGTAGACGGGCAAGCAGGTGAATGCGACGGTTACCGCGAGGACTGCGGATCGTTCACGGATGGCCCGATAGAGCTTTCCCGTTGCCCGGCGGATGGCGCGATAAAGCTTGGCGGATCCATCACGAGTAAACCTTGCGTACTGGCCTATAGGTGGCATGGCGGTTTGGCGAGATTTCTTGCCTTGGGGTATTGCAAGCAGGCTAACACGCGCGGTCAGTATCCTGCCTTTACGCACTGCGATGACGGGCCAGTCGATTAATCCCTTATTACACCGAGTTGCAAAGAGTTTCTGATGCAGGCCCCTAGGAATGTAAATGTCGCAGCCGTTTGATCGAGGTCGCCTTTGAGTTTCGAAATCGATTCAATTGACACCCGCCAAGCCCAATGTTCCGCGGGCCCGTTTTCCCTTCGATCGAGGCCTCCCGGGACGACGTCTCGGCTATCGCGTTCGGTGGCCGCATCGGCGCGGCCGAAGCGTCCGCTGCCGAACAAACGAAAAACCGCCGCACATGACCAGCTGGCCAATGGATCGCTCGGCGAACGATGCACCGACCTCATTTTCGCCGCGTCCAGGAGTCGCGCCCAGCCACCGACGACGAGTTCATGCGGCCAGCGTCTCCGGCCGCACCAGCATGGCGGAGCAGCCCGGAACGGCGACGGAGTCGAACGACACTCGCCCCTGCCGTCATACCCCGCGCGGCAGGTGTATTCCGCCTCCGCTCCCCACGGCACTCAGCCGCCGGCCCTGATGGACTCGCCGCGCGGACCGTCGGCGTCGCAGCCGGCATTCGGCACTCCGACGGCCCTCCGACGGCCCTGCGTCCGGCTTGGCGACCACATCGTCGCTGGCGGAGGGCACCCGATTACTTACGCGCTAGCCTTCATCGATTCCCTGCCGACGCTCGTCGAAGACGATGCGCCGTGGCGAGTGTCCGTCAGCGAGCCGGTCAAACAACGAACGCCCCGGCAAAATTGCCGGGGCGTTCCCGCGACCATGCAAAAGCGTCGCGCCTCGATTACTGAGCCCTACCGCCATAATCTGCGATGGCGGTGGTCAGCTGTTCCGGCGTGAAAGTCGCTCTGCTGCGTCCATCCTCCCATTTACCGTCTCGCGCCGTAAGTTTGGCGTAATTTCCGCCGATGACGACCTGGAAGTAGGAACTATCCCTGAATCCCTCCGGCACCGGGCGCCCGACGCCATCCGCGTAGACGGGGTCCTCGAGACTGTCGAGAAACAGCAGCACGCGTTCACCGGCCTGGAAGTCTGGAATGTCGTTCTGTCTCATGACGGCGATGTCGCCCCTTCCAGGTGAGATCCCGGCTTCGGTCAAGACCGCGATTCGGGCGGGCAGATGCCCGTTCGCCGGGTGCAGGACCTCTTCGACCGTCAAGGCGAAGTCTATGTACTCGTAGTAGAACCGCGGCTGCTCCTCGCGACCTCCCGCTTCTCGCTTGCCGCCCAGAGTTTCGGATACGACTCCGACGACTATGGCGTCTGACTGGCCTACCATCCCTTCCACGTCCCAGCCGGGCCTGATGCCGCCGACCCACATGGTCGAGTTTTCCTGCAAGTCCGCTGCGTGGTGGCGGTGATCTGTCGAGCACCCGAGCCCCAAAGAAGCGATCAAAAGGATGGCAGCTCCCGCAATGGGAAGGAATTCTCGGATTCTGTTCGATGGGCTTCTCACTTGAAACCTCCTTCTTCATCAGTATCTGTTTGCGTTCAGCCGGTCGTGTTCGAAGAAGCTAGCCGGCCCCGTAAATCTCTTTGATCCCCGCGATGTCGTGACTGCAGAGGGTGTGGTCGGTGCCGTGCCAGCCGTACATGGCGCAGCTACGGTCCCAGACCTTCCAAGTCGGTATGTCGTCCAGAACCAGCCAGTGACCGAACTCGTGCATCGCGACAGTGCGAACGTCATACGTATCGCTGTTGCAGTCGTCGCAGATGGCGAACGAGTACCTGGTGTTGAACCAGGTGTCCACGTCGTCGAGATGGCAATCGTTGCCCCAGTAGACTTCTGCTTCGGCGATGCGGGTGGTCCGGCGATTCGTCTTCTTGTACCAGTCGTTGCCCGACTCGTCGTCCTCGACGAAATCGAAGTCCGCTCCTACGCTGCTGTGGTCCCAGATGCCGTTCGCGTTGATGATTTCCGTCTTCCACCAGCTGGGAAATCCGCCATGATCGACATCGAACGTGGCGCTGTCTCCCGACCAGCGGACGAACTCATCGTCGTCATGGGGGCAGTTGTAGCTGTTGTACGCTTCGGCGACGGGCGAAGCCGCCATCGAGACGCCGACGAAGACGGCGATCAGGGCGGCTGCGAGCAGGCCCGCGGACCTTAGAGCGATTCTCATGGGATTCCTCCTGTAGTCGATTGGCGCGCCATATGCCCTGCTGATGGGCTCTGGCGCATGGATCAGTCAGATCAGCTTCGGCACCTCCTTTGACTCTTGATGCCGCCCACTCTAAACCGCACATATCAAATAGCCATCAAAAACAAACCTTCGTCCATCAAAGAACCATCAAAGTTCTTCGCCGCCCCATCGCCGGAAGCGTCGGCTGTGGTACGATTCGCCCCGTTCCCAGCCCGTACCCGATGGGCTAGGGCCCACGGAGGGCGACATGGCGCGAGAAAAGACCTCAAAACAGAACGATGCCGCCGGCAGGGAGATCGGGCGCCTGCGCGCTCGTTTCGCCGGCGCGATCGAGGCCATCGGCCGCGTCGCGGACATCAGGGACCTCGACTCCGCGCTTCGAGAAGCCGCGGATGGCGCGCGCACGCTGACCGGCGCCACGTACGGGGCGGTGCGATTCTTCGACGGCTCTCGTCGGATCGGGCGATTCATCGCCTCTGCCCCTACGTCGCAAGAGCGAGACCTGCTCACAGGTCTGCCGGAGAAGATCGATCTTCCCGGCTGCCGGGACGAGATCCATGAACCGGTGCGACTCTCGGACCTCGGCCAGCATCGCCGCTCGGGCGGCTTGCTCGAGAACCATCCGGCGATAAAGAGCCTTCTCGCGGTTCCCGTCCGCCATCTCGAAAAGTCTGTGGGCACCATCTACGTCGCCGACAAGGAGGGCGGCCTGGAGTTTGCCGACGAAGACGAAGAGTTTCTGGCGATGTTCGCTTCCCAAGCCGCAATCGCCTTCCTCAACGCCCTCCGGCACGAGGAAGATGAGCAGGCCAAGGATCAGGTGGAGACCGAAAGGCGCCGGTTGGCGGCATTGGTGGGATCCTCGCCGGTAGGGGTTCTCGTGGTCGATGCCGAGACCAGGACGTTCGCTTCCGTCAACCAGGAGGCGGAGCGCATCCTGGGCATGTCGCCGGAGCCGGGCTCCACGCTGGTGCGGTATCACGAGGCGGCGATTTACCGCCGGACCGATGGCAGGAGGTACGAGGGCCACGAACGGCCGCTCGCCAGGGCTCTGGACAACGGCGAGGTTGTGCGGGCCGAAGAGATACTGTTCGATCTTCCCGACGGGCGGAAGGTCAACACGCTCGTCAACGCTACGCCCATCTACTCGGACGACGGCCAGATAGTGTCCGCCGTCGCCGTGGTGCAGGACTTGACGCCCCTGGAGGAGGTCGAACGGCAGCGGCGCGAGTTCCTCGCCATGGTGAGCCACGAGCTGCGCACGCCGCTGACCACGATCAAGGGCTGCACCGGCGTCGTGCTGAACAGTTCCAGCCCTCCCACCGATTCCGAGATGCTCCAGTACTTTCGGATGATAGACGAGCAGTCCGACAACCTGCGCGACCTGGTCAACAACCTCCTAGACATGACGCAGATAGAAGCCGGCACGCTGTCGGTGACCGTCGAACCCGTGGATGTTGCGAAGCTGGTCGATGACGCGAGGATGGCGTTCGTTCGACAGGGGGCGCGGAATCCCGTCGAAGTGGAGCTCGAGCGGAACCTGCCGCGGGTCGCCGGGGACCGGAAGCGCATCGTCCAGGTGCTGAACAATCTGCTGTCCAACGCGTCGAAGTACTCGGCGGAGAACTCGCCGATCAGGGTGTCCGCATCGCGGGACGATGTCTACGTGGCCTTTTCCGTGACGGATGAAGGCAGGGGCGTTCCTGACGACCAGCTGCCCTACCTGTTCAAGAAGTTCACTCGATCAACCGATACGGAGCGTGATCGGAAGATCGCGGGCGAGGGTCTGGGCCTCGCGATCTGCAAGGGGATAGTCGAGGCTCACGGAGGGCGCATCCGGGCCGAGAGCGGCGATGTGGGACGAGGCACGCGAATCACCTTCACGATCCCCGGCGTCGCCGGCGACGTCGAGGAGCACGCCGGAGACGCTCGGGTCGTCAGGTCGGGGGAGGCGATCAAGCTTCTCGCAGTCGACGACGAGCCCCAAGTGCTGAGACTGCTCCGGAGTCTGCTCGACGGCCACGGCTACGCGACGTTCGGGACCGGCAACGCGGACGAGATGGTCCACCTGCTGGAGTTCGAGCGGCCTCGCCTCGTCCTGATGGACCTGATGGTGCCGGGGACGAGCGGGTTCGAGTTGATGGCTCGCGTCCGCGAGGTGTCCGACGTGCCGATCATCTTTTTGTCCGCGAACGATCAGGAGGAGAACGTGGTCAAGGCCCTCGAGATGGGTGCCGACGACTACATCGTCAAACCCTTCTCATCGACCGAATTGATCGCGAGGGTGGAAGCGTCCCTGCGCAAGCGGAGAGCGGACGGCGCGCCAGTTCCGCGGGAGCCCTATCGTCTGGGAGAGTTGACCATCAACTACGCGGATCGCGAAGTGACGGCATCCGACTGCCCGGTGAAGCTGTCGGCGACCGAGTACAAGCTGCTCTTCGAGCTGTCTGCAAACGCCGGCCGGGTGATGACCCATGGCCAGATACTGCAGCGGGTATGGGGTACCGAGTATTTCGGCGACGTTCAATTGCTGCGCGCCACGATGAGGAATCTGCGCCTCAAGCTGGGCGATGACGCAAACGAACCGAGGTACATCTTCACCGAGCCCCGCGTGGGGTACCGTATGGATAAGGCAAGGGCGCCGCAATAGTCGGAGCCGACAGCGTCGGCCTGCCGTCTCTACTTACTTGCTTCCCACAGTCCCATCCGCGTCTCGAAACGAGGGAGCCCCATTCGCATTCCCTGCGGCAGCGCATCGCGGCGTCGCCGGGGGCCGACCGGATCGACGAATCTGAACCGTCGGAATGGCGTTCCGGTCCCAACAAACCAAAAAGCACGCACACATGGGCGGCGAGGGAAGGCGTCGCCGAATCGACGATGCCCTCCCCCGTTGCCGCGTCGCGTCCCGACGCTCCGTTCGAGCCCGCCCGGTTTCGCGACCCCCCGAAGCCATGCGCCGGCTCGACGAGGATCACGCCGCCAGCGTCTCCGGCCGCACCAGCATGGCGGAGCAGCCCGGAACAACCACGGATTCGAACGACAACTCGCCACGACCGTCGTAACCCGCGCGGAAGGCGTACTCGGCTTGCGCGCCTGAAGGCACGCGGCCGCCGGACCTGATCGACTCCCCGCCAGGGCCGCCGGCGCCGCGCACCACGATCCCGCGACGCTGCCCCTTGCGCCAACCCACGACCTTCACCTCGGCGGGAACGACACGCGCCTCCGACCTCGTCCGGCGGAACAGCACGCCGTGAAGCCGCTTCAGCACGCCCGGCGAAGGGTCGCGCAGACCGTTGACGATCTGCGACAGGTGGCCGGAGCTGATGCCCGCGCGGCGAGCCGCCTCGTTCTGGCTGATCCCGTGCGCGTTCAGCCGCTCGAACACCGCGTCGCGGTCCACGGCGGCGGTACGCGCCGGGGCGATCTCGACCGGCGCCTCGAGCGCGGACTCCACACGCGCCCGGACCTTCGGGCCCATGGTCCTATGGCCGCGGGAGGCCTGCACCATGTAGCCGTAGGACACTCCGACGCGCTCGGCGAGATCGCGCATGCTCATGCCCATCTCCCGCGCCCGTTCCCGTATGCGGCTGCTCTCGCCGACCACAGCGGCTTCGCTACGTTCGACGAAGCCCTGCTCGGGCAGCCGTCCAAGCACGGCCTCGGCCTTGCGCCGCGTCTGCGTTGTCCAAGGCTTGCGCCCCGTGGCGATCTGCGACAGGTGGCCGGGCGTGACGCAGATCAGCGCCGCGAGTTCCCTCATGGTCAGCCCGTTGCGTCTTGCGGCGGCTCTGAGCGCGGTCTCGCGTCCGGGGCCGTTCCGAACGCGGTCCGCATCGTCGGTCCGCGTGTAGGTCGTCTCGACCGTTTCAGGCGTGGAAACGCGGCGGTCGATTGCGATGGTCGTCATTTCGCTTCCTCCTGCAAAGAAGCAAGCGGAACCGCCCCCGGCGGGAGACGGTCCCGCTCGGTTTCGAGTCCCGTCGTCCGGGACCGTCTCTCGGGGTGGTGTTTTCAGCGCGGCCGATGGCCGTGCGCGGCGAGGTTCGCCGCGAATGTCCGGCAGCGACGCCGAACCATGTTCGGCTCGGGCGCATACCGGAAACGGCCGTTCGACAGCCGCGTTGAAGGGCCGTCCGACGCGGGATCGGGTCCCGCGGCGTCGCCCTGGGCATGTCAGATCCGTGGCCGCGAAGCGTCGCCGATCAGGCGAGTCGCGCCCTCCCGCGCTTGCGGCGAACCCGTGACGACTTGTCCAAAGGCCGGAGACCTCTCAGGCTCCGCCGCGAGACCTCCGTCCCCGGCCGCCAGCGCATGCCGAGGACGGCGAGGACCTCCAATGTCCCGCCATCGCCGACAGGCGTCAGGGCCGCAGCCCTCCCGGCGCCCTGGCTGTAGAGCAGCACCTCTCCACCGGCGAACCGGCGGCGGATCATGTCCGTCCACTCAGCGTGCTCCCAGCGGGCAGTTCCGGCATCCGCGTCCGAGAGGTCCAGACCCTCGAGCACCGCCAGCGCCCCGTCGAGGTCGCCTCTGCGGCGCATGCGCCGGGCGTCGTGGATGCCGCGCCCGACGCTCTGCTCCCAAGTCTCCGGCGCGGTCCCGAAAAGCGTCGCCACCAGGTTCTTCGCAAGCTCCTCCAAGGAGCGGCTCCGCCGGTCGCCCGGCCGTCGGTTCGTCTGCCGTGCCGCGGAGATGCCGCCGGTCAATGTCGCAGTTGTCATGTCAGTCTCCTGATCTCTTTCCCTTCCGGCCGCGCGGCATCCCCGGCGCGCGCCGGTCGAGGTTTTTCGTGGTTGGTGTCGGGCGCTGTCGGGCCAAGACGAACGCTCTCGGCAGCCGGGGGATGCGGGACGGCGGCGTGGAGAGCGTCTGCTCGGATAGACGCGTCTCGGCCACGGCCCGAACTGGACGTGCGGGCTCGGACGAGAGAGGCGTCTGAAGAAAGACCCGCGGCGTTCGGACGCGCCGGACGCGAGGATCTCGGGACGTCTGCGAGCGGCGGGTGAACGCCGTGTCGGAGACGCGTGGAAACGGTCGAAGCTCGAGAGCGCTTCGAACCGCTCGGGTTCCCGTCTTTGGAGACGCCGGGGAGCTTTCGCTCGTCCGTCTGGACGCCTCGCGCTTCGGGATTAGCGTTCGTCCCTGTTCGGCGGACGTTTGGAGAGCTCACGCTCGATCCGAAGCGTCGACGCGGGTGCGGGACCGCACCATCCGGTTCTCTAAGGCTGGAAAACAGGAAAAAGCCTGACAGCGATTCCGATTATGAACGCTGGAAACCGCATTTGGAAGTCTCAGCTCCCGATCGTTCGCGGCGATCGCGCCGACGTGCGGCGCTCAAGTGGCAGGCCGGGGCGATGGGCTTTTCAGCATCGATCTGGGCTGACGGCTCCTCGTCTGTTTCCACGCCGTCGTTTTCGAAGCGGCCCGTTCGCGACGAAGCAACCGTCCTCGACGGTCAACCCTGTCGCCGTCGAACGCTCAGAGAAAGACGATCAGGGACGACGCCCCGATGAGCGCGAGGAGCGAGACATGGAACACACATACGCTGGGGCTGACCGCTGCCTTTGCGATGCGGGCCGTAGCCGGCGGCATCGTCATGTCGAAGTAGCCGTCGGAGCCGTGGCCCGCGGGAGGTCCTCTCCTCACCGAGTCGTAGAGCGTGCGGAACCCCCGCTCCTGAGCGAGGAAGCGCGCGTCCAGCACCCACAGCGGCACGACCGCCAGCCCGGCGAGCGCCGCCTCCGGAGCGCCGGAGCTCGCGACAAAAGCCGACAGAGCCGACGACGCGGCTGCGGCGACCGACTTGATGGCGAAGGAGTTTCTCCCCTGCCTGTCGATGACCGACTGGATGAGTTTGAGATGCTCTACGCGCGCCGTTTCGGAGTTCATATCGCGTCCAGAAACCCGTTGATTCTTTTCCATCTCCACGGGACGGTGTTCGCGATCCCGGCGACCCCGGTGTAGGCCCGCGCCCGCGGCCTGACCTGGAGCGTCGGCTTTCCGAAACTGCGAGCCATGTCCACCTCGGTCCGAACTCCTGGGGCGTTGTGGGTGTCTTCGCCCACGAGCACGATCACCGCGTCGCAATCCCGGATCGCCTCCCTCGCCTCGCGCTTCCACTCCTCCGTGGGATACGCCTCCCTGAGCGAGCTGTTGCCCACGCGGTGCCGGGTGTGCCGTTTCGCCTGCTCGTAGAAGCTGCCCTTCAGGCTTCTGTCCTTGTCGAACTCGAAACTCACGAAGATGTCCAAGTTTGCCACGCGTCTCGTTCTCCTTCAGTGGATTGTCGCAGGGGGCCGACCCCGTTGTTCTTGTATCACTTCTGGTTCCCATCTGACAAACGCCGACTCGCGCGCTTCTCGGCTCCCTTGTTCGCCGCAACGCCTTTCGTCGCTGTTCGCGTTCTCGCGTCCTTCCGCGCGCTTCTGAACAGGGAACCCGCGCTGCACGCACCCGACGTCGCGAAGCGGCATCCTGCCCTCTCGTGGATCTGACGCGGCGCGATCCCCCTAGTCCTTGCGCAGGCCCAGCGTGCAGATGCGCCGAAGGCGGCGCCGCCGCTGCGCGCGGCGTATCTCCTCCCGCGTTTCGGCCATCCGGCGCTGCCGGCGACGCGTCTCGTCTTTGATCTGGAACTTGTCCCACGGATAATCGCTGGGAGGCAGCGTCAACCCGCAGACGCCGATCATCACGATTTCCAGATCCATCAGCTCCCGCTCGGCCAGCAGCTCCGCAAGGTCGTCAGGCGCAGCGGCGAATTCGGCTCGCAGACGGCGCCACTCGGCGACCATTGGCGCGGCGGCGCCGAACCTCTCCGCCTCGTCGGGATCCGGCTCATCACCCACGAGGCCTTTGAGCAACGGACCTGGCGTCGACGGGGCGACTCTCGCCGCCGAGGGCTGAGGACCCGACGATCCGTGCCGCGTCTCCAAACCTTCCACACGCTTGGACAGACTCTCCATCTCCTCGGTCAATCGGCCGACTGTCTCGTCACGATCCTCCGCCTGATCGTCATTGCCGACAGGTTCCGTGTCGGCTTCCTCCAGCGCCCCCACTCTGCGCTCCAGATCTGCCAAGCGTTTCTGCTGCTCCGCCAGCGCTTGGGGACCACAAGTTCCCTCGATCAGGTGGCGCCCCAAAGCATCGCGCATGCGCCCCGACAGACGTCCCGTGTCTGCGGCCCGGGCCACCGCGCTGTAGCTCACGCCGAGGATCTCCGCCGCGTTCCTGCGGCCCCGGGCTTCGATCAGGTCGAAGAGCAGCGCCGTCAGACGCAGGTCGTGGCCGTTGTCGCCTCTCGGCGAATCCGATCTCGCATTTGTCGCATCGTCTCCGGCTCTCGTCATAGTCTCGCTCCTTTCCCGCGCGTTTCCGCGCGTTCCGTTCGGGGCGTCGATCATTTCCCGCTGGCTGGCCCCCTCGCGGAACCGCGCGGGCTGAACTGGGACACGTCCTGTAGGGGCGGAACCCGCGCTGGACGCCGATCGCTCGCGCTGTTGCAGCACGTTTCCGCCGCACTCGCGGTTCCTCCGCTTGGATCCGCTTTGCAAAGGACATGCGCGCGTTTTCGCGCACAAACCCCGTTTCCTGTACACGCCCATGACATCACACGGCATCGCTCCGGCGCAACGCCCTTTAAGGGGGGACGCGCTTGACCTCCTTTACGGGGCGGAGGAGGAATCGCCGGTGCGGAAGCATCCCGTTCATCCCTCGTTCGTGGTCCACGGCCTTCCGGCAAAGGGAGGAGGGTCGAACCTGCCGTCGCTTACATGCAACGTCGCACGGCGGGGTATCATGATCCAAGACACGTTCGTCTGCATCGACCGTCGCTCGACCGCTTGACCGACGGGGAAAGACCATGGTTGGTGAACATGCCGGTTCTGTGCGTTGAGGAGAGTGTGAATATCTGTCTCGCACTTGGAGCAAACGAAGGACTCTTCCGGTGAAGTGCTATGTCTGCGTGTACCGCCAACCGTCGCCGGAGCGCCTCAGATGGGAAAGAACCCTGAAAAAGAGCGCAGGCAAGCCAGGTCTAAGGAAATACGTGGAACTGTACCGGTCGGGGTTCGAGCCCGGCGGCGCTTGCTTCTACGACTGGGGGGACGATCCGGGATTCTTCGCGGCGGAGGAATTCCTCGGGGATGCGAATCGAGCAAGCTGGGGAGTGTGCCGCAGAGATGTGCGTCAGAAACTCCGGAAAGGGGATTTCGTCATCTTCTTCTGCGCCAAGGAGGCGGAAGGCAGAACATGGGAGTACTACTACATAGGACTCGGGACGGTTTCCGAGGCCATCGATGACCGTCGCCTCATCTGGTCCGCGGAAGAGTACAGACCCTACAGGGATTTCTTCAACCTGCTCCTGGGCCCGAAGGGCGAACAGCGGGAGTTCATCTACGAGAAGCACGGCGATTGGCGAAAAAGGTCGGACGCGCCCTACATTCTTTTCGATCCGTCGAAAGACCGGACGCGCTTCAATCTCGCCGATCCGCTCCTCGTGGCGACGTACCGACTGGGAAACCCTCCTCGGAGAGGCAATGTCGTCGAGCATTGGCGTCTCGGCGAAAGGTTCGTGGACGAAATCTACAAGGAGATCCCGGAACGCGAACCAAGCGGAAAGAAGCTGAGAACAGGATTGACGAACAGGTCGTACCCGCATGGGTTCCAGAATCTCTCGCGCATCGGCGATGGAAGGCTCGATCAAAAGAGACAGCGATTGCTGCAAATCTCGAAAAAGATCGCCTGCGGGCGGCAGTTTCGCTCCGCGCCTTGACGACAGGCAGGCAGGCGACCGTAGGGCATGTCACCGTTCCCGGCGATCGCTTGGGCCTCATCGACGCTCGACGAACCAACGGCTCACACCCGTTTGAACTTGCTTCGAGGCTTTTCCGCGGGATTTCTCCTCGCGATGATCATGGTCGGCGGTGACAGCGCATGGCATCCTCGAGGCTGTTGCACCGCGCCCGGAAAACGTGAACGGGGCGGGCGTTTGGACCAGCCGGCCCGAGCTTCTATCGCAGCGTGGCATACGGACGCTTTGCCAGGATGCGGGCGATCACCGCGTCCCGTTCGCGCCTGCTTTCGGCGTCCTTGGGAACTGCCGGCTCGTACAGATACAGCGCGTCGGGGATGTGCCTCGGGCTGGCCGCCATCTCGACGATGGGAACCATGTATGCCCAATCGGCTGCCGGCTCGATCCACCGCCCGTCGATCTGAAGATCTTCGAGGGCGATGGAGTCGAAGAGTCGCTTCCTGAACGTGCGCAGATGCTGCCAGACGTTGCTGTCCCACCATCTGGGATTGTCGAAGTTGGGTGGATATGAGGCTTGCTTGTCCATCCGCAGCATGGAGCCCACCGTCGCGTCGGCTCCGTCGGCGTACTCCGCCTGCACGCGGTCGAGAACTCGATCGCCTATCAGCGCGTCGTCCGCATCCAAGGTGACGATCACTGTTTCTGGGTCGGTGCAGAACATGTCGACTGCTTTCCAGGTGTTGTGGAGAGTGCCGCGCCGTTTCTCGTTGCGGATCAGGGTTATCCGTCGAGAATGGTTCGCCGCGAGCATCGCCGCGTAGTCCCCGAACCCGTTGGTCGAAGCGTCGTCCACTATCACCGCACCCCAATCCTCCATGCGCTGGGCCATGAGGGACTGGAAGCAACGCTTGAACCGGCCGGGATCGACGTTGCGCCCGCATATGACGAAGACGAACGGCTCGCTCCGCTTGGGGCCGGCCCAGTCCGCCGCGGCGCCCTTGAGTTCGACGCTTCCCATCTGAGCCGAAGGGATATGGCCCCGCTCGACGGCGCCGAGAACATCGAGCCATCCGTCGATATCGGCCTTCCAGTCGTTGGGGACATGGATGAATGCCGTCCTCGGGTCGCCGCCGCGATAGGAGCGGTGTTCGCTTGAGGCGATGAACCGGTCGAAGGCGCGGTGCCAAGGCAGCGTGAACCGGCCCTCCTCCAGTTCATTGGATATGGGCAGGACGGAATCGAGCCTTCGCCTGTCGAAGAGGCACCCTCGCACTTCCACCCGCCAGTCCCCGCCGGACCCTCGGGAGGTATAGCCCACCGGTTCGGGAGCACAGATGCTCAGAGGCACGAAAAGGGCCTTGTCGTCTTGGCGAAGAACGTCCGCCATCTCGGCCAAGTAGTTGTGGTCATCATCGATCCGGGCGATGAGCAGGTCGCTGTCCAGCTGCAGCACGTAGTCGCCGACGCAGGAGTCGAAGCCGAACAGAGTGGCGAACAGCTGCTGCCCGTTCGCCGAACGCGCATCCACGGATTCTTCGCCGAACCATCTCCGGTAGGTCCGCTTGATCGCATCCTCGTCTCGTGGGGCGTGGACCACCCGGTCCACCGCGCCGTCGTCGAGCAGACGCTGCGTCGCCGACCGGTGAGCTTCCGGATCGGGCCGGCGGTGCTGGCGCGGGAACGGGCCTTCCCACGTGTCCACCACGAGGACCTTCTCGACGAACTTCACCGGACCTTCTAGTTGGCCGACTTGGTGCCTGACCAGCCTTTCGATCACGGGCCCCTCCATGAAGCACGTCTTTATGAGCAGGGAAACCTTCAGGTCGGCGGCGGGCAAGGGCCGCAGGCGAAACACGAGGTGATCCGAGGCCGGCAGCAACGCCTTGGTGTCCGTGCCGTCGAATTCCCGAGTTTCCTCGATACGGAATCCAGCTTTGGCGAAGGCCGTCCGATAGGCGGACCAGCTGCGATGCACGTCGGTTCGCCGATTTCCGTTCACGCCCACGGTCTTGGAGTAGGCGAAAGTGCCCTCGTAGGTCGCCTCCCTAGGAAGATGCTTTTTAGCCAGTTCGGTGGAAGCGGTAAGGAGATGGAAAGGGTTGCACACCGATACGAAGGCCGCACCGGAATCTGCCACCAGACGCCGCAGGTCCCGTAGAACCGCCTCCAATTCCACTTCGTCGACGATGGAGCACAGCACCCGGCCGCATGCCACGGCGTCGAAACGCGCGGTCCTTGCCAAAAGCCGAGACAAAAGGTCTCGGCCTCCGTATTCGACCTCGCTGTCATGTTCCAGGCATCTCGCAATGCAAGCGTCGTCCGGGTCGTAGCCGGCGACATCCATCCCTCGCCGGGAAAGAGCTTCGGATAACCGACCGTCTCCACAGCCGTAATCGAGGACCGAGACAGGTTCCGCGGCAGCGACCATTTCCGCCATCGGACGGCAGTAGAGGGCGCCCAGTCCTCGGGGATCCACGGCGTGCCTGAAATGCTCCAGCCCGGTCAGTTCGGGCAGGCTCGCGTCGGTCAAGGAGCGGGTCATCAGCAGCTTGAGGTCGGAACGAAAAGGGAAACGCCAGGTGAGGAACGCCCGACGGCACATCTGCTCGAATTCGGCGTCGTCCAAGGAAATGATGTCGGCTCCGTAATCAATCAGCTTCAGCCCGTGCGAAGCGGCCAGCAGGTTGTCCGGGTGGATGTTGCGGCAGGCGATGCCGGCATCGCGGCATTCCCGGAGCAGTGTGATCAGGCCCTGCAGATCTCGTTTCTCGTATTTCCTTCCGCTCTCGAACGGGTAGACGGCTGCAACGCAGTCGCCGTCCACCCGCACTTCTCGCAGGGCGGGCAGCGTTTCGTAACCGTCCAGTCGCCCGGCCAACGATTGCAGAAAGTCGATCCGGCTCTCCCTGGTCCGAGGATTCCAGTAGTGGAAGTACTTGTAGACCGAATGACCGTCGGTCAGCGACACTCCTTCTTCGCCGACTCCCAGGAGAGTCAGAGGACCTGTGCCGAATTCCGCCTCGACATATGATTCGGCGACACGGCGCAGCTCTTCAACCGGCAAAGGCGTGCCGGTTCGATGCCGCGCCGCCGCATGGGGAAGCTCCTCCAGAAATCGCTCGACGACTCCAATGTCGATTTCGCCGATCCGGCGCCTGAAACTCTCCAACTTGGCGTCCGAAAAAATCGTTTGCAGCTTCTCGACAAAGTCCCGCAACCGGTCTGCGGAAGCGGCGTGATCCGGCGAGTCGAACCACCAGGGAGCCCGAGTGTCATTCGCGTTCCGGTGCAGGAACGGACGCAGGGCTGCCAGCAATCCCGTCGTCCTGATGAAACTCAGTTCGAAAGCTTCTACCCGTTCCCGGGTGTATTCCTGCCACAGGTCGGCCGCCGCTTCGATGTCTTCAGGGTCGAGTGGAAGGATCTGCCGTCCGATTGCGCTTTTCAAATTCTCCGATCGGCCGTGAGCCTTTCGCGCGAACACGTCCCGCAGGGAGGATTGGAGAGCGAGCTCACAGATGTCCTGCACCATGGCGTCGAACTCGGTCGGGGAGTTCAGAACCGCGCTCCGGACCCGACGGACCGGCAGTTGAGACGCAACCGCGTCGCGGCCGCCCACGAATCTGTTCAGCAGGCTCCACGCCACGTCGTTCCGCCCCGTGCCGTCGCCTCCTACGTCAGGCACGGAGCTGGGAAAATCCCGCAACGCTTGAATGTCGAAGACCAACGTGGCAGGGCCGTGATTCGCCGACGGGCGCGTATCGGTTTCAGGCCCGTGGGACTCGGCAGGCAGCAATGGTCGGAACACCTGGCCTCCGCCGAGAATACTCGGCAGGCGCGAAACCATTTCGTCGAACGCCTGCCCGGTGCTCAAGCCAGTTCGGGTCGGTTCGTACCAGAACGGCCGCTCGAGGTGTCCGGTGCCGGAAAGGTCGTCCCAGCAATCACGGGAATTGAACCGGGACAGCCGATTGTCGGCCTGCCGATCCGGGAACGGGTCCCCGTGCCGCAAGCCCCCCATGAGATGGAGATTGTGATACAGGTCGACCAGCTGGGTGCGGACGCAACTCGGGAACGGCGCGGTTGAATCGCCCGTGACCTCGCAGAGGACCAGGCCGGCGCCGCTCGTTTTCAGCCGCCTTATGGCCGAAACGTAGTCGAAGCCCTGTGATTCGATCGCACTGTCAGAGCCGTGTCTCAGCCCCTCCAGCACCAGATCGTCGTCGAGGATCCAGACGACCGCCCCGGGGACAGGCTTGGCTACCATGTACAGGTAGCGCTGAAGCATGGTGCGGCTCGAGGATGCACTCCTTCGACCATGCGCCTGCGTCTCCAAGCCCGAGAAGACCCCGACGGCCGCATCGGCAGCCTGCTGTTCAAGAGTGATCAAGTCGACGTCTAGGCCCAGACCGGAAGCGTGGCTCAGAGCGCGCCGCAACGCGTCTCGGGCGGCAGCTTTATGTCCACCGTTTTCGAGGAGTACGATCTTGAGCGCAACATCGTCACGGGCACCCAGCTCGCTAGCCAGCGACGCCATCAGCCTCGAGACCAGCGAAACGTCGGGGGACGTGACTGAACCTGCGACCAGATTCAAGCCGCCGTCAGGGATTTCACTGACCGGATCGCGCGCGACGGGCGGCAACGGCTGGTCATCGACGGTCGGGTCGCAGTCGAAAAGCCGCACGCTGCGCTGGATGAAAGCCTCCTTCTGAGAGGCGGACATCCGGCTTCGATGCTTTCCGAAAAAGTACCTCAGACCCGATTTCTTCTTGTCCCCGCCGGGTGCGGAGAGGCGGGGCCGGTCGTTGTCCGCGTAGTGATGCACCAGATGCTCCGCCACCGCGCCGTACCTGACCGTGCCCAGATCGGCCAGTCTGATGCAGACGTCCCGGTCGGTGGTGCTCTCCAGGGCCTCGTCGAATCCGCCCGCCTCCAGCAATTTCCTCAACCTGACGAACAGGTTCGACCCCTGGATATGCGTGTTGCGCACCAGCATTTCGTCGGCGTTCAGCTCTGGCGGGGAGTTCAGCGGCTCCCCGTCGGATTCCGCTGGTGCGCGGTAGATCAGGCCAGCGGCGACCATGTCCAGATCCCGGTCCGACGCGGCCCTGTCGCACTTCTCCAGATACGACGCATCCCAGGCGTCGTCATCGTCTAAGACGGCGACGAAGGTCGCCGGGTCGGCAACCTGCAAGTGGGCCAGCGCAGTGTTCCACGCGCCGGACGCGCCGGGCGTCCGGCGGTTCTCGATGTAGCGGGTCTCCACGCCTCCCGCATTGAAACCCGCGACGACGCGGGCGTTGGAGCGCCTTAAGTCTGCGTCCGAGTCGTCGACCACGATAAGACGGTCCGGAAGGCGGGTCTGCCGGGCGACGGACGGCAAAGCCCGGCCGACGAGCAGCTCGGGGCGGTTGCACGTTGCAATTACGACGGCTATCGAAGGCATGGGCAATTGTTGGGCGGAACGGGGACAGGCCTGGGATGCTCCGGCGACAATGGCCTGCGGTGCTTCGGGCGATGGGACCGCGCTGAGCGGATTGTAATACCAGCGGATTAAGACGGCGACTTCGTATAGGCACGCTAACTCCGCTCGACGCCGGGGAGGACGACGCTTCCTGTATCGTCGACCAAACCGGGCGAAACAACCGCATTTGTGATTAGGTTCGATTTAGCTGTTAAATCGGGGTTCTTTATGGTTGCACCCAATTGATGAAGTTGCCGATCCTTCGCCTCGCGGCGCCCCTTCTCTTTTGGGAGATCAGGCACGCTGACGGAGGGGACCTCACGGCGAACGTGCGAAGCATGTTCTATTGCCAAACGCATCGTCGGAGTGGAGCGAAATCGCCTATGCTCGCCAGACTCGGCGAACGCGACGGAGATGCCGGAGGTCACCGTGCAGGTTCCGATATTCGAGAACTCTGCCTTTAACCTTCAACAGGAGGCCAATTTAGCGTCATCCTTAGAATTCAGTATGTCAGCCGAGGTAGCAAAAGGTCCGGAGACAGACGATTCCGGTCCAATGATTTCGGTTCGAATTGGCGAAGAAAGTTCACTGTATGGAACCCGAAACATGGCGACAACCTTAACGGACCTCATCGCTCGGGCACCTTGGCGAGAAGCGGTCACGTATAGGCGCACTTGGCCGCACGAATACGTATTGTCTGAGACGGATGGTCAACGACAGCTAGTTGATCTGATTTGCGAAAGGTTTCGCAATGGAGAAGGGGTCACATGTCAGTTCTTCCGTATGAAAAACGTATACCTGTTTGTTGGCGACTACAAGTATTGGTTGATGACCAATTGGGACAACCTCAAACCAGACGTGGACTACGTGCTGAATCGTGCACGTTTGTACCGGGATCGACGCGACTTCGTGATTCAATCCGGCGACAGCGGTATGCTCGATGATTACCCCAGCGATCCTGCGGTGCAGCGCTGGTTTTGATGGCGCGAAATGGCATGCATATTGCATCATCAGTTACGCGAGCAATCGCAGGTTCTGATTGGCAGGCCGCTGGTTCAAATTATCTCGACACACCTTTGTGCGGCATTCTCGATTTCTACGTGGGTTGTAAATCTACCGAAACTGAACCGTATGGATGATTCAGCTTGACCCTCGTCGAGACCTATGGCGCGAAGAACGTGCGACGGTTCCGGGATTCCCGATGTGCAAGCGGACCCTGTGGACGCAGCTACGTGTGGTTGAAGGGCGTTTAAGAGATCCTTTGCGTCATATCCTTCAAACTGGATATTGGCGTTACCTACGTGCCTCGAATCACCTAGGGGGCCGTTGATAGCGATAGCCAATCCGTTGAGATCCAGATTTTCTATGAAAGCATCACGTTGTTGACCTATCCGATATCGCTCCTGCTCCGTTTTGGACGTCATCATGATCTCGGCAGCAGCAGCGAATCCGACGCACAATGGGGTCGGTATTGTGCCGGATCGCAATCCATCTTGTTGGCCTCCACCGTGAATGATCGGTCCGAATCGGTCCTGCAATTCGCGCCGGATATGCAGCGCGCCGATACCCGGAGGACCGTACATCTTGTGCCCGGATAGACTGATCAGGTCCGCTTCCAACGCCAAGTGGCTTACATCCATGGCGCACGGGGCTTGGGCTGCGTCGCAGTGGAATATCACGCCACTATCCCTCAAAACTTGAGCAATTTCAGCCACGTTCTGGATGGTTCCAATTTCGTTGTTCACCGCCATAATCGACGCCAAAAGCACGTCTTCGTCAACCATTTCTTTAAGTTGGTCTACGTCGACGAAGCCGAATTTGTCGACTTGTATAGTCTCGACGATGAATCCCTCGCGAGCCGCCAGATAATTGGCGGATGCGATGACACATTTGTGCTCGATGGCACTGACCAAGATGCGTCTCTGTCGCGGCGTAGCCTTTCGAGCCAATCCGATGATAGCGAGATTGTTCGCTTCAGTAGCTCCGGACGTGAAGATGATTTCCTCGGGATACCCACCGATAAATTCAGCGACAGTCGCGGCAGAAGATCGGACGGATTCTGCCGCCCGCCAACCAACCGAATGTTCACTGGAATGCGGATTTCCGAAACGAACATTCCAATGTGGTTCCATCGCATCTAGAACCCGTGGGTCAACAGGTGTCGTTGCTTGGTAGTCTGCGTAAATCACCGGGGCTTGATCATTTATCTTCGGAGGTCGCCAATGTGGTTATTCATACATATGAGCGATAATGCGTGGCGGATTCAAGACAGATTGGCAACTGAGCGATATGTTAATCTTACTGGACGGTCCGTCCAGTAGACGAAACGATGTCTAGTAAACGAAACAATGTCTAGAGGACCCGCATACGCAGAAGGGTTCAGCCCGCGTTTGTCCGGGCACGAGACCTTTCCACTCCGCTACGGGTGGTTGAAGAAAGCGTTCGACGCAGTATGCGCCACTGAAAATGAAGCAGGGGACAACAGGTCCGTTTTCTCCGGCCACGATGCGATTGCGAGATTGGGTGTCGGGAAAAACATGGTAGCTTCGATCCGGCATTGGGCTACAGCTGCACGGATCGTGGAGGACAGGTCCCGTCGCGACCGGATCGCCACGACTCTTTTGGGAAAAAAGATATTCGGACAACACGGTCTAGATCCTTACATGGAAAACATCTCTACTTCGTGGTTGGTGCATTGGCAACTCGCGGGTTGGGGCGAACGAACCACCACTTGGCTTTGGGCTTTCAACTATTATTCCGGAATCGATTTCGAACGCGAGAGTTTGGCACGATCCATCTCTAAATTCGCAGAAGAAGGGCCTTGGAAGCTTATAGCGAATTCGACGATCAAAAGAGACGTTGCGTGCCTTGTACGTACATATGTACCTCAAGAACCCCGATCAACCCAGGTAAGTCACGAAGACAGGTTGGAATCTCCGTTGACTGAGTTGGGACTCATCAGATCGTTGGGAAAGAAGGACAGTTTCAGGTTTGTCCGCGGGCCGAAGCCGTCGTTGGGTGTTGGTGTGCTCAGTTATGCGATCACCGACTTTTGGCGGCGGTCATTCAACAATTCGAGCACATTGTCGTTCGAAGTGTTGGCCCACGAACCCGGTTCACCAGGGCAGGTATTCTTGCTCGAAGAAAACGAATTGGTGGAAATGCTCGTCAGGTTGGAAGATGTCACCCATGGCGACTACTCGTGGTCTGAGACGTCTGGGTTGAAACAATTGGTGAGGAGGCGTGAAATCGACGAGGACCGCCAAATCGGGTTCATTGAAGCGGACTATTCTTCGAACCGAATTGGAATTAACTCGTGACCGTGTTAGCCGATCGAGTCACCGTTGCGCGCAGGTTTCAAAGGTCGATCCGTATCGATCTAGATATGTGCAAACCAGAGGCACTCGAAGGATTTGTGTGCCCGCGTTCCTCAGCGTACCTGTTGGAGAACATGGCCCACCACATTGCGATTAGGAGTCAAGGCGCGTTCACTTGGACGGGGCCTTACGGGAGCGGTAAATCGAGTCTTGCAGTCGTGCTTGGAGCGCTTCTAAATTCTAAATACACCTTGAAGCGAATTGCGAAGCATGCACTTGGAGAGGAAACGGCCTCAATTGTGTCAAAAGCACTCCCGCCGCGACGCCGGGGATGGCGAATTTTGCCCGTTGTGGGACGCCGGCGGGATCCGGTGCAGGTCTTTGGTGAATATCTGGAATCTTCGGGTTTAGTTTACCCAGGGGCGGTCGGCGTTTGGGACGAACGCACCGTCCTCGATACTTTGGCGAGGGTCGCTTCCGAAAATCCTAAGTCGCGGGGCGGATTGATAGTGATCGTTGATGAAATGGGTAAGTTCTTGGAACATGCGGCGTACGAAGGCGGTGACATCTATTTCTTCCAGCAGCTCGCCGAAATTGCATCACGTAGCGACAATCGACTGGTTTTCATCGGGATACTCCACCAAGCGTTCGCGGAACACGCTCACCGATTGGCTAGGGAAACTCGTGACGAGTGGGCGAAAATCCAAGGCCGGTTTGTGGATCTAGTCGTTAATTCGACCGCCGATGAGCAATTGGATGTGTTGGGACGGGCCATCGAAAGCGATCAAGTCCCTCATCGGTTTGGCGACACCTGCAAAGGTATCGCTGAGTTCCTGGATTCCAACGCCGAGCGTGAATTGGATGATTTTCTAAAAGCGTGTTGGCCGCTGCACCCAATGGTCGCTTTGCTGCTCGGCTCGATCTCGCGTCGACGATTCGGACAGAATCAACGAAGTATCTTCGGTTTTTTGAATTCATCCGAACCGAAGGGGTTCCAAGAGTTCCTGGCAGTCGCAGGTAGCGATGACGTGTACACCGTTGACCGGCTATGGGACTACCTGCAAATCAATCTTGAACCGTCAATAGTGGCATCTCCCGACGGACATCGATGGGCGATGGTTGCGGAGGCGATAGGTAGGTGTCATAGCGCAGGCGGAAATGATGCCCACATACGACTCTTGAAGGCGATCGGGCTGATTGAACTCTTCAAGGAACGTACTGGATTGACCGCCAATCCACGAACGCTTTCGTCGGCATGGGAAGCACATCCGGAGCTTGAACTCGCCGAATACCTGATTGACCTTGAAAATTGGTCGTTGATCGTTCACCGCCGTTTCAACGATTCGTACAGCGTGTTCGAGGGCAGTGATTTCGACATCGAGAAGGCCGTCGAAGATGCGAGCCTGACCGCAAATGTCCCCGATTATTTCCAGATCACCAAACTTTCTGGGTTTCAGCCCGTGGTCGCTAAACGACACTATCACGACACTGGCGTGATGCGGTGGTTTGACACCGCGGTGGTCGACCTCGACGCATTGGAGGATTTCGCTTCCAATTACACTGCTTCGTCCGGTGCGTTAGGTGCGTTTGTTTTGGCATTGCCGATGCAGGGGGATAACACCGACGTTGTTGAAGGTTCGGCAAGACGAGCTGCGAGGACGAATGGATCCTTCGATTTCGTCGCGGGTGTGCCGCACAGAAACAGCTGGTCGATTTCGGCGCTTGTACGAGACTTGATCGCTTTGGAACGCGTCAGGGATGAAACACCGGAATTGCAAGGCGACCGCGTTGCCAGAGCAGAGGTCTTTTCGCGCATCGCCGAACTCCAGAGCCAGATTGAGGAAGAGTTGAACCGCGCATTGGATGACGCGACGTGGTTTTTGCATGGTGACCGTGGGATACGACTCGACAAGACAGGACTCAATGCGTTGGCGTCGGACCTGGCAGATGCCAGATACGCAAAAACGCCGAGAATCCACAACGAATTGCTGAATAGGGCCAAACCGTCAAGCAATGCGGTGGCTGCCAGAAATGCTTTGCTGCGCCGCATGACGACGTCAGTTGGCGAAGAGCGGCTAGGTATCGAAGGCTATCCTCCGGAAGGCGGGTTATTCGATTCTGTCCTGGCACCAAACGATCTTTATCGTGAAACGGATGACGGCTGGTGTTTCGTACCTCCACAACCTGATGATCCCAGCAGCAACAACTTGGATTTGATATGGGAAGCGGCCGACGAACACCTGCGAAAAAACGCTCACCGGACCGCTTCCGTTGAGGAGATTTACGACATATGGCGTCGCCCGCCTTACGGAATCCGCGACGGATTGCTGCCGGTTTTGGCGACAGCCTATATCCAATCGCGTCGAAGTCACGTGACGCTGTACAGAGAACGCATTTTCCAGTCTCGATTGACTGATCTAGATGTCGAAATCCTGGCGACCGATCCATCCGACATACAGATCCGCTGGATGGAATTGTCCGACTTCGCGCGCGATTTGCTGTCTGAAATGGCGTCGGTCGTTCGAGACATGGATCCATGCAACGAGCTCTCGGAGCTTAAGCCGATTGATGTCGCGCGTGGGTTGGTTGCCATTTACGATCAGTTACCTGATTGGATCGGACGAACGCAGAGGCTCTCAACCAATGCCAAACGGATCAGGCAGTTGTTCAAGCGAGCGAGTGATCCGAATCGGTTCATATTTGACGACATTCCGAACTTGCCTTCCAACAACTCGGATGGTGCAACAGAGATTGTGGAAATAGCGCGCCACGTTCGAGCAGGATTAAGTGAACTAGACGAAGCGTATGGCAACATGCTCAACAGAATGCGGGAAATCCTCTTGACGGAATTGGGGATCCCGAGCGCGTCAGCGAACACGTTGTCGGAACTCAGAGAACGAGCGGACAACATCCGGGAAGTTAGCGGTGATCATCGGTTGGAAGCTTTCATACTTCGCATGTCCCGGTTCCAAGGCACCAAAGCCGACATGGAATCTTTGGCAAGTCTCGCTTCCAACAAACCGCCCGCGCAATGGGTCGATTCGGATATCGATCGATCAACCGTCGAACTAGCCGACCTGGCGAGGAGATTCACGCGGCTGGAGGCGTTCGCTCACGTCAAAGGCCGGCAGGATCGCCGCGAAGCGATGGCGGTGGTGGTGGGTTTGAGTGGCGAACCCATCCATGACGACTTCGAAATAGCCGACAATCAGCTGGATCAAGTCAACGAACTGATGGAGCGAGTCCGCCAGACTTTGGATGACAGCGGTGATCATGCTCAAGACGTGATCCTCGCCGCTCTCGCCCGCGTGACCGCTGAGTACCTTGAAGCTCGAGGGTCTGCTGACCGTATCCGCAGCGAAGGCTCAGTTGCCTGATGGTTGACAAAGAACGACACGTCCTAGGCTTGTCGGGCGGGCGAGACAGCGCCGCGTTGGCGATATTCATGCGGGAAAATCATCCCGACTTGGATATCACATACTTCTTTACTGACACAGGCAAAGAGTTGCCTGAAGTTTACGAATTCCTCGCAAAGTTGGAAGGTTTCTTGGGCAAACCCATCCTTCGTCTCAATCCCGACCGAGATTTCGACTTCTGGTTGAAGAGATACAACAATTTCCTGCCGTCAGCCCAGACACGTTGGTGCACACGTCAACTGAAGCTCAGGCCATTCGAGCAGTGGGTCAAGCCGATGTTGGAAGACGGGGAGACTGTGTACAGCTACATCGCCATACGTGCCGATGAAGAATTCCGGGAAGGTTATTCATCGAGACACCACAAGTTGATAGTCCGTTTGCCCCTTAA
The DNA here is from genome assembly GCA_965207515.1 of Dehalococcoidia bacterium. Lineage (GTDB taxonomy): Bacteria > Chloroflexota > Dehalococcoidia > Lucifugimonadales > Lucifugimonadaceae > Bin127. Next base: position 1,926,164 of record OZ242286.1, read on the forward strand.
AGACGCCGGAATCGACAAGGCCGGCGTTTTGGAGATACTCGACGGAACCGGTATCGGGTTGCCGGCATATTACGAGTGGCGAACTAGGAGCGGGTGCACGTTCTGTTTCTTCCAACAGAAAATCGAATGGGTCCGATTGATGGAGCGACATCCGGACTTCTTTGAAGAAGCCAAAAACTACGAAAAAAACGGCATCTATCATGGTTCGCCGTTCACTTGGAGCGAGGGGGAGTCGTTGGTCGAACTGTCAGAACCGTCCAGGGTCGCCGAAATACAAAACGATTACAAAAGGCGAATCGAGCGGATGCGGTCGAAGATTAGAACCAACCCTCTGAGGCCAGGGTCAGAACCTATGGACGTGGACGATGTTTACGGGCGCACGAAAGTCTGTGTTGCATGTCACAAATGAAACGAAGGGCGTATCCTCGTGCAAATTGATCAAATCGTGGACCTCGCGAATAGATCCGTGCAGGAGATCGGCAGGTTTAAGGTCACGGTTACGTTGTCCCCCAATCAATTGATGAATGTTGAAACCGACTTCGGATCTCTGGATTGGGATTCCATCAGCTACGGCTCCCGGGAGATTGACAAAGTCCCGGATGACAAACGAGGGATTTACGCGTTTGCAGTCTGTGTAGATGACAATGTGTTGCCCCCTCACGGATACGTGATGTATGTAGGGATGGCTGGAAGGGATTCGAATCGCTCTTTGCGTGAGCGTTATGCCGATTACCTCAGACAGAGCTACGTCGTAAAACGAACGACGATGGCTGTCTTGATCGGCAATTGGCACCAAGTGTTACGGTTTTACTTTGTACCGTTCGATGACGACGTGCCTTGGGAACGAATCCATTCGTTGGAGCGCAAACTCAACGATTCTTTGATGCCACCGTTTTCTGAAGCGGATATGGACGCAGACTTACGTCAGAAAAGGAGGGCGTTCATATGAAGCCAGAGGAATCGTCCAGCGTCACTTTGCCGGCCCTAAAAGGGATCATGGGAGACTGGATATATTATTCGTGCCTGATGAATTACCAAGAATTGAGTGCGCGCGTTCGCTACGCGGATGAAGTCCACGATCACGCCGCTTTGTCGGACATGATCCAACGCGAACTCGATAGCAAACGGGCCGTGGAAGTGGCAGATTACCTTAGGACTCAGCCCCAGCGATTTTTCAATTCAATCGTCGTCGCTACGTACGAGGGCGACCCGAGTTGGTACGCATTGACTGATGTACGAAACACCGACGAGATCCCGGAGATCGCTGAATTGGATCAAGGTACGATGGAATCGTTGGGATTTCTTGTACTTAGGGGCGATGAAAAGATTTTCGCTTTGGATGGTCAACATCGCCTGGCCGGCATAAAACGTGTCGTCGAAGACGATTTGGGTGTGAGAGCCAACGATGAAGTTTCAGTGATTTTCGTGTCTCATCAAGCAACTCAAGCAGGATTGGAAAGGACCCGAAGGCTATTCACGACTTTAAACAAACGGGCGAAAGCCGTTTCCAAGAATGACATTATCGCGCTAGATGAAGACGATGTGATGGCGATCTGTGTTCGACGCCTGATCGAACGAACCACGTTATTCAGAGGTGAACGCATTGCATTCGTTGCAGGGAATAATGTACCCGTCCGCAATACGACATCGTTGACAACAATCGGAAACCTATACGATGTTTTGGGTATCTTGTTTGCCGAAAGCACCCACGACTTGAAATTACGCAAGACGTTCTTGCAGAAACTGAGGCCTAACGAAAAAGAACTGGAAGGCTATTTCGAATACGCCTTACACTTTTTCGAGCGGTTGCGGAACCATGTGGAGGAACTAGACGAATTCTTCTCGGCTTCAGATACGCGGCATGTGGTTGAGAGGTTTCGAGGATCGCACGGCGGCAGCGCAATGTTTAGACCAATTGGTTTGGACGTTTTTACTAGAGTAATCGCACGTTTGACTACTGATAAGTCGCTCAGTCAGTCGATACGTGCGGTTTCTCGCTTGCCGCGGAGTTTGAATGAACCGCCATTCGAAGGTTTGATGTGGAATCCGATCAATAGGGTGATGGTTAACGCTCACAAGACGACATTGCGAGAGATATTGAGCCACATGCTAGGCTACAACTCGCCGAATTACCCGGAAGCCACACTGTTGGATCGGTACAGGAAAGCGATCGGGGATGAGACACTTGAATTACCCGCTCGACTAACTGTCGGAGGTTGACGGCCTAACTTTGGGGTTGACTAAGGCGAGAATGCTCGTACAGCACGAGAATTACGCCCTGAAATCAGAACGGATCCACCCGCTTCGAATTCTGGTGCGATCACAGGGCGCTAGATTACAACGTGCAACGCGATCATGTAGGTCACAATTGTGCTAACGACACACGTGTGTTGTCGTGTACAAAGAATCGAGGGTGAGAATGTAGATGACACGTTGTCGATGAGTACCGTCGACAAACCGGCAACGCTGCTTGAACCCAGCGAGATCCGGAGCGAAGCCACGAGCAACCAACGCGTATAACAATTTCTATGGAAACGCGCGATCTCTGAGAGGAGTGACAATCTGGCGGTGATTACTTCCGACGGCATCGTTTATGGGGCGCCGTCGCTTGCTAAACCGTGGGGATCTAGGGGTTGTCCCGTTGTTCCTCGCGCCATCCGCGAAGAATTAGCTTCAGTGGCTGTTCCTCCACAACTTGGTCGGGTGTTTGGAGAAGGGCTGAAATACGGCGACCTAAATTCCGAGATAATTGGACGCCTGAATTCGGATGAGTTACCCAAGCGCGCAAAACAATTGGTAGGCGAACAGTTGAATATGAGTGCGTTGTTGCCTTCCAGCCACGTCGCATTGCCCTCCGGCATCCCGTTGAGTTGGTTTGAGACTTTGCCGGTTTCGGGTTGGGTCCGGAACGCGGTTGGGCGGGCGTTCCAAGCTCGAGCTGAGGACAACGAACTCAAATCTCCAATGCTGGTCTCCGAATTTTCGAAACTCAAATCTGTCGGCAATGGGACCATAATCGAACTGCTGTGCGTGATGGAAAGCGCAGAGGTTCGTCCGAACGCAACTGAGAGTATGAAGGATGCGAAATCGCGCCGCAGGGCGGTCGCCGCGGCCGCTGAGGAATGGGACGCGGAGAAGTCACTTCAAAAGCGACTGGCAACGGTTTCGCCGATGATGGAACAAATCGCGAAGTTTGCAAGTTGGTCACAAGCAGAGACGGATGCCACCACCTTCCAACAAGCGATTCGCGAAGCGGTCTCTCAGCCAGACAAGCTCGAGAACTGGAGCGGAATCTTCGCGGTTCCCTTAGAGAGATTGTCCCCTGTTGCCCCACACCCATATGTATTGATTGAAGCGTGGACCAAAAAACTGTCTGAACTTGAGGCAGAGGTGTTTGAGCATCGATTAGGAAGCAAGGAAAAACAAACGCTTGAAAACATAGCCACGCGGTTTAACTTAACGCGAGAAAGAATCCGGCAAATTGAATCGAGGCTGAAACGAAAGTTCCATGGATTCCTGGCATCCGACGACGCGGAACCTATACGATGGCGGGCGGCAACGATACGTAGCAGAGTAGGCGCTGCCGCGCCCACTCGCGCAATCGAACCGCTGAAAACTCCACCCGACAACACCAACGACTATACAGCGGCACTTCTCGATTTTGCAGGTCTGGGCGTGGAAGGTGAATGGATCATCAGCAAGGAGCTGCGCGTCGTTGACGTCAATGGAAAAATCCTTGCGCACGCTGATGAGTTTGGACGCTTAGATCGAGCCGTTGTCGCGGCTGAGTTGGCAACGGCAGGTTTCGACCCTTCTTTTCACAGCGAATGGCTTGCTAAAGAGCCGGAAATCCGGGAATTCAACGGTGAACTGGTGGTTTGGGGGAGATCTGCCAAAGATCGCCTCGTGTTCGCTCTCGCCGACCTAAATCGCGAAGCCACAGTGGATGAGCTACTGGATCATCTCGGGGAAGATATCAGTCGCGGTTATGCTCTAAACGCTGTAGCCGCTGATGAGCGTGTTGTGAGAGTTGATCGGTCACGTTACGCTTTAAAGACTTGGGGATTAATCGAATACAAAGGAATCGCACAAGCGATCCGCCAACTCATCAGCGACACCTCTCGACCCGTCAACATTGACGATGCTTGTGTCAAAATCTCGCAACAGTTCGGCGTGTCCGAAGTATCGGTTCGGTGGTATATGGAAGCACCTATGTTCGTGATCGAAGGGTCCTATGTCCGGCTTAGATCAGATGATGAACCGTTTCAGTTCGACTACAAACCCGTTCGAGATACTCGAGGAGTGTTCGCGCTTGGTTCACGACGAGTCGCACTGTTGTTACCAGTCGATCAGGACATGCTAAGGGGAAGCGGAAGGATGTTGCCCAACGCCGCTGGCGGGATCCTAAAAATCGAAGTCGGCGACGAAATCGAACTAACTAGCGATCAGGGTGGAGCAATCACAATAACATATCCCGCTTCGTCGAATCTCGGGCCGTCGATGGGTTCTTCACGGGTATTCGCTGAGAAATTGGGGGCTCGCCCTGAAGATCACTTGACTGTAGTCATGGATCTAGACCGTCGATCTGTGGAAACTCGCCTTACCCGTTCCGGTGATGCAACTGAGAGTTGGGACTTCGTTGCCCACCTGACCGGCATAGACGCCGATGCAGGGCTGGCAGGATTGGCCAAAGCCTTAGATTGCGACCGAGGAGAAGTCCGCGCGATACTGCGAAAACGTGGTGACCACCTTGTGCTTCAGGCGATCCCCCAAGCACCTACTTCTGCGAAGCTGGCAGAAGCCTTGGGGGATTTGCGTGACCAGATAAGTCGAACCAACCGGAGTTGACGTTGACTTATTCTCCGATGCTCGACGGGCTGCGTTCCGCGTACGCTATCCCTGACGATGATCTTGTAGGCGAGGTGCTGATACCTGCGATGCGCGCTAGCGAAGAAGTCCGGGTTGCCGTTGGATTTTTCTCCTCGCGTTGTCTGGCACAAATCGCGCCGGGTTTAGCGGCGCTGATTAATGATTCGGATGCCGTTCTGCAACTGCTAGTCTCGCCGGTGATTTCTGATGCCGATCAAGCAGCGATCAGAAGAGGTGTTTCGGAACCGCGCACGGTATTGGATGAAGCATTGGTGACCCTGTTCGAACGAGCTCGATTGTCGGCATCTGCGGTTGAACGACATACTGCAGCGACCTTGTCGTATTTGATCTCCAGCGGGCGATTGGACATGCGCGTCGTATTGATGGAAAAAGGGATGTATCACAAGAAAATGTGGCTGTTCCGCTCCGGTGACAATTGGCTAGCCGTTCACGGTTCTGGCAACGCGACAGAACGTGGATTGCTCGTCAATGGCGAACAGATGTCGATTGATCGTGCGTGGATGGACGGAGACCGTGCTAGAGAACGTGTTGGCTTATTCGTCAACCAATGGGATACGCAATGGCAGAACCGACACCCAACTTCGTTGACAGTCGAGGTCGACAGAGCGCTAGCTGTTCTGCGCAAAGGGGCCAATTCAACTGCGCCTACCGTTTCGGATTTTTGGGATGCATGGCACCAAGATGCCGAAGCGGGCTTGGAACCCAAGCTACCTGTGACTTACGTCACTCGAATTTTCGATCATCGTCTGTCGTTACCAGACGACCTTGTATGGAGGGAAGGCAAGTTCGCGCATCAAGGTTTGGCGGTAGACGCGCTACTTCGCAATCAAGGCGGGATCATTTCCATGGCCACCGGTGGCGGCAAAACAAAGACTGCTCTGATAGCCGCATCCGAAATTCAGTCATCTTCGGATATGCACCTTTGCGTTGTGGTCCTTGCGCCGACTCGCCCGCTAATAAAGCAATGGGTCGAAGATGTGAGGGGGTTCGGAGTTGAACCGATCGTCCTTTCAGGTATCGGAGATGAAAAGCGACGCATGGAAATGGAAAGAGCATCAGTAGGGTTTGACACCACCGTGCCTCGCACCGAGGTTTTCATCAGTTCGAATTCACTGTTCGCTCGTCGCAAAGCGGCTTTCAGAGAATGGTTGGAAAATTTACCTTCTTCAGTAACCCGCTTGTTGATCGCGGATGAGGTCCACAATCTAGGAACTCCTTCATTTGTCGAGAAACCTCCCGGATTTTTTGAGTTCCGGATCGGACTGTCTGCAACCCCGATCCGCCAGTATGATCCCGATGGCACGGATCAGTTGTTCGGTTTCTTCGGCGGTCCACCCGTATTCGAATTTTCCCTCAGAGACGCGTTAGACGCAGGTTGCCTAGTGCCATATTCGTATTTTTTGCACAAAGTATCGTTTACCGATGAGGAAATGGAACTTTATGAAGACTTGACCGAAGAGCTCGCGAGAGCAGGATTCAGGTTTGACGACGATGGCCAGACCACAAACATGAGCGACCGGGTCCAGAGGTTATTGAGAGACCGCAGGGCGTTAGTTGAACAAGCAGACGGGAAATTGCAGAGCCTCAAATCCGAGTTGGAGCGGCTCGGAACCGAACGGATAAACAAAACACTGGTCTACGCCTCCGCCAAACGCGTTATGCCCGGTAAATCTAAGCAAATCACGGAAGTCAATCGCCTGCTTCAAAACTTAAACATCGTTTCACATCAGTACACCACGCAAGAGACCCAATCAGCTTATTCTCGAAACATCTTGGACAAGTTTGGCTCCGGTGACTACCAAGTGTTGACCTCCATGAAAGTGCTTGACGAGGGCGTAAATATACCTCAAACAGATACGGCTTTTTTGCTCGCAAGCAGCACGGTAGAACGGGAATGGGTGCAGCGGAGGGGCAGAATCCTGAGGACTGCTCCAAATAAACCTTCAGCCACCCTCCACGATTTCATCGTAATTCCACCTGACATCGATTCCGGCGTCGCAAAATCCTTGCTTCGTTCAGAGTTGCGTCGTGCGACGGCATTTGCAGACCTCGCCGAAAATGAACACGATCCGAACGGGCCCAACGCCATGATTCGGGAATTCGAAAGTTACGTTTGGGAGAACTAACATGGAAGGATCCGCACGACTAGTCGCTGAAGTGGCAGCTGAAGTGGTTCGAGACATTCCGGACCGGTACGAAGATTACCATGCGGATTTGGTGAGGACATTTGCGCAGATACTTGAAGTCCTAGGTTCGGAACCGAGCCAGCGCGGGCAAATACGGAAAATCGAGAGTATAGCTGAGGATTTCGCACAGTCAATCAACGCAACGCTAGGGGAATCGAAATGAGACTTGAGAGTGTGCGAGTCAAGAATTTCAAGCTGCTTCACGATGTAGAATTCGATTTCTCTACCGATCCAAGCCGGCCCATGACTGTAATCCGAGCAGAAAACGGGACGGGAAAGACATCGATTCTGCACGCACTGCGTTGGGCGCTGTATGGCGAACGCGGTATCCCGCGAAAAATGCGTCTCACGTCTACGGCAATCCCGCCCAATCAGGTGGTGACGGTCGAAGTGCGCGTCCAATTCGCGACAACTAATCCCTCTTTTGGCAGAGAAACCCGTTACCGATTGATTAGGAGCGTCAAGGAGACACCTAAAGCCGGCGACGAGTTTAGTAGATCCGGTGAACGGCAGAGGTTACTTCAACTGACCGACAAAGGCGAAGTCGAAATAGTTGAAGGGCGAGAAGGCACTATCGCCAACATGCTGCCGTTCAACTTAGCCGACATTTTTTTTACCAACGGCGATGACGTACAGCGGTTCATTGCCCGCGGCCCACAGAGGGACAAAGCGCGGCAGGACGCTGTACATAAGGCGATACGCCAGTTGTTGGGCTTAGAAAGCGTCGAAACTGCCGAATCCCGCCTAAATTCTGTTCACATGCAATTCAGAAAAGATCTTGTCGACGTTGGCGGGGAGGACCTCAGGTCGTCGGAAGCAGCATTGGACAAAGTTAAGTACGCAATCAAAGAGGAAATCGCAAAACAGGAAACAATCAACCAACGAATTGAGAACATCGACGAGCAGATCAGAGTAGATGAGCGCGAACTAGACGGGATTAAAGGGATCGGAGACCTGGAGACGGTTCAAAACAAGATCAAAGAATTGAAACGGGACATCGTCGATCTCGAAACAGAAGAAAACGACATCCGAAAACAGATTAAGGCTCTGTTGACTTCTCAAGAATCTTCGTGGTCGCTTATCGGAGACAAGCTAGTGGCCGGGATAAACGGATTGAATGTCCTTGCAAATCGGAATGTGATACCAGGACATTCAGTCGAAGTCTTGATCGACCGAATGAATCTAGGCGTATGCATTTGCGGTGAGAGCCTCACATCCGGCCATCCGAGATACGCTCACGTCTCCAATTTGATCGAAGAACAACGTGAAGTCGAACCGAAAACACAGCGTTTAACGGCGTTGTGGCATGAAGCCCGCAATATGCAGGCGGCGATGGAATCCGAAAGCCGCGAAATGCGACCCTTATCGAATCGTGTTCGTGAGCTCGAACTGCGATATACACGTTGCAAAGATAGGCAAGTCATCAAGGATCGCGATCTGCGACTTCAGCGTGATAAGAGAGGCGAAATCGACGAAGAACGTATCCAACACCTAACTGCGCGCATCGCGTCCAATCGGGGCAAGAGGTCAGGTTTCGATCAACAGCTCGGAGCTTCGCAAGGCGCGTTGGAGCGTCTTCAGATCGATAAACAGGACTGTCAAAAACGGGTCGATGCAGCAGAGAAACGCGCTGATTTGAGTAAGTCACTCCAACGGCGTACCGAAGTTGTGAGCGATTTATTGGAGCTTACGCAAGAAACCTTGAACCGATTGAAGACTAGCTACGTTGAACGAGTTTCGGGTCGAATGAACGATTATTTCTTGAACGTCGTTGGTGCCGACGCCGATCGGGATGCGCACGTGTTCAAAGCCGTGCGTATCGACCACAAAAATCACGACATACTAATCGACTCTTTCGAAGGCAGGACTTTGGACGCGGAAACCGAACTTCATGGCGCTGCGCAACGCGCATTGACGTTGTCCTTCATCTGGGCGCTCATGGAAGTTGCGGAAAGGGAGGCGCCTCGTATCATCGATACACCTTTGGGGATGACCTCCGGAGCCTTCAAACGGAGAATGGTTGAAATGATCTCAAAACCCTCGGGTCACGAGATGACGCCATATCAGACGGTCTTGTTCATGACCAGGTCTGAGATACGAGATCTAGAAAATGTGGTCAAAGAAAGAGCTGGCATAGTACGGACTTTGACTTGTTCCAAGGACTACCCGCGTGATCTCGTCAATGACTGGGGCGATGGATCCCCGAAATCAAGGATCTGCGAGTGCAATCATCTCGAATTTTGTTACATTTGCGAACGCCAAAACGACGCAACTGCTGATCGATTGACCGAACGAAAGGAATTCGAAGTTGGTATCCGAACCTAGATACGGGAATCAAGACTTATTCCTTCCCAAGAAGTTTCATGTGGAGATCAGGCCCAAACTGGTCAGTCAGTCAGACGACGTTGTACCGTTCGACAGGCAAGTCGATCTCTGGTGGTACGCGCTCAGCATCGGTGTCAGCTCGGGTCGAAAAACCCCACTTCCGGGAAGGGACGACACCGTCAAATTTAACGACGCAGGAATTCTCGAATCGGATCCGTGGCGAATTACTCAACTCGAGCTTCTGGTCATGGGGGAAAAGGGCGAGGATGCGGCTTCCAATCCTGCGACAGTGATCAGGTTAGGAAATGAGTACGCGTTTGCAGGCTGCGAAGAGATCGCGGATGATCTCCGCGGAAAAGTCGATCCGCAACTACATTTGCTGTCAAGGATTGGGCAATCCTGATTTTGACAGTTCTGGTTAAGCAGTAGACCGAAACCTGAATTTCAACTATCGCCCAGGATAAACGAGGGGGATTTCAGACTCTGTTGACTATCTGGCTCGGAATTCGAGGTCATTCAACGTGCCGTGGGGTTTCGAGCTCCCCAGAAAATCCACTCGTGAGATTCCTAGCTTCCAACCAAGCGTCGTACGTAACCCCTGATCCGCAGTCGCAATTGAAATCGATGGCTAATATTTCGCGCGTTGCTCATTTGGAAGTCAATTTCCTCTTACCATCGATCGCGCCAATATTCGGTGAGCCCGAGACAACCGCCACATGTCGTGTCTTCGACGGTTTCAACCAACTCCGTCAATGTGTCAAACCGACGACAGCGAAACGAATAATTGTTACCAACGAGTACGGCTGCGACTACGGCACCTGCACCTGCTTACTGCATTCCCACGGCACATTCCGGCTGGCGCGCCACGGCCGGTGGCGCTTTTGTCTGCTGGAGTTCGAGTGCCGGGCCAAGACGCCCGGACGGGCACTCACGCCTGGCGAACTATCGCCTGTACTTCGTCGGCGGTTAGCCCAAGATGGGCCCACGGCGGGCGGCCTCCCGTGAGTTGTTCGTGTTCCCGAGCTCGCCAGCGCCGGTCAGTGATATGTCCGACGTGTCAGGCATGATGCATGCCAATGTGAAGAGCGTGAACAGTCCGAACCGAGTGGAAATTTGAGACTGCTGACGAATGCCGATGCTTGCCGAGATCCGTGGGCGTCCTCGTACGGCGTGGAACGCAGGATCAGAAAGGAAGAGGCCAGGCCAAACCCGTCCGGCGTGTCACCGTACCGTGGGCTTGACGAACGCTGCTTCAGCGCTCCTTTCGCCGTCTCTGGACAAGACCCAATCTCCCCTTCAGTCGGTGCACATGGCCCACACACCTCAATTTTGGTGGAGTTCGAAAGGCGGAACACCTGATGAACCTCACAGGGGATATGCGCAGCGTCCGAACCGGCCGTTTCGTAAGAACGCCACCGTGCCGCTCCGTCGGGAAGCGGGTGACGGTCTTGGACGGTTTGCACATCCTGGCCCGTTCCCTGTCGGGCCATTTTCACCGCTGGGATTTGCACGGGAGTCACTAACTCACTACAATGTAGCTGAATGATCAACTCATGCGAGCCTAGACAAGGAGACGCTAGATGGCCGCAGACCAGAATGGCAAGTTCATCGACGTGGTGATGCGGGGCAAGTACCAGCGGCTGTACGCCTATCTGCGCAGCCTCCAAGTTCAAGAGTGGAGGACATCCTTTAGGGAGGTCGAGGCCGTCGTCGGATTCGAATTGCCTCCGTCCGCACGACTGCACCGCCCCTGGTGGGGAAACCAGAGAGGCGGCAACGGGCACAGCCACGCTCTCGCCTGGAGCGTTGCCGGCTGGGAGACGGCTGAGGTGGACATGGAGTCGGAGACGCTGCTGTTCCGGCAAACGCGCTCCAAGCCCGTGCCTAGGCTTTCCCTCGACGAAGCATGGCCCGTCCACCCCACGGCGGTGTGGCCGGATGGCATGAGTCTCAGACGAGAGGACCTCTACGGGGAGAGGGGTTAGCTCCGCCATGTTCATCGACACCAACGTCTTGGTGAACTCCCGCATCCCCGACGCGCCGGACCACGCGGCGGCAAGGGCGAGCTTGGAACGCGCCTTTGGAGACCCTGAACCGCTGCGGATCAGCCGTCAGGTGATACGCGAATACCTGGCCGTCGTCACTCGGCAGCAGCCCTGGCCGGTGAACATAACCCGCGAGGATGCCATTGTCGACGTGAGCAGGCTGATTGGCAGCTTCGAGATACTTGAGGACGGTCCCGTGGTGACCGAGACGCTGGTGGCATTGTGCCGGGAAGTTTCGGTTGGCGGACAGCAGATTCACGATGCCAACATCGTCGCGACTATGCTCGCTCACGGCGAGAACCGGCTGCTGACGTTCAACGTCGCAGACTTCCGCCGCTACAGTGACCGCATCGAGTTGCTGGACAGTTAGAGGATTTGGACGGAACGCATCCACACAGGAGGACAGAATGACGACGACGAAGCACCTACAACCGTCAACGCCGGTCGCGCTGTATGCGAGGGTTTCCAGCGACCGGCAGGACGTCGACCTCTCGGTCGCAGCGCAGCTGCGAGCATTGAGGGGCTACGCGGAAAAGCACGCATACATCGTCGCCCGCGAGTACGTCGACGAGGCGGAGAGCGGACGCGTCGCAGATCGGCCCCAGTTCCGAAGAATGCTCGACGACGCCGGAAGGCCGAAGTCCCCGTTCTCGGAGATACTGGTCTGGAAGTTCTCGCGCTTCACGCGCAAGAGGGAGCACGCCGTGGCATTCAAGTCAATGCTCCGGCGTCGAGGCATACGCGTCGTCTCTATCACCGAGCACGCCGACGACTCCCCAACCGGCAGGCTCATGGAGGCCATCATCGAGAGCGTCGACGAGTTCTACAGCGAAAATCTCGCGCAGGAGGTGACGAGGGGGATGAGGGAGGCCGCCTCACGCGGCTTCTGGATCACGCCGAAAGCGCCTTACGGGTACAGGAAAGTGCACGTCCAGGACGGCTCCAAGAAACGTCCGAAGCTGGAAGTCGAGACCGGCGAAGCTCCCCTGGTTCGGAGGATGTTCCGGATGGCCGAGTCGGGTAAGAGCGTCCTCGACATCGCCAAGACCTTCAACCGCGAAGGCATCTCCAGCCCCGCAGGCAAGCAGTGGTCCAAGACCGCGGTCCACAAGATGCTCTCGAACGAGGCTTACACGGGCACCCTCGTTTGGGGTTCCACGGCGAAGGACAAGGCTCCGCCCGTGAGGGTGGAGGACGCCTTCCCGGCCATAGTGTCGAAGTCGCAGTTCGATCGCGTCGGCGACGTTCTGCGCTCGAAGGCGCCCAAGATAGTCCACCCCAGGCGCGTGGCGAGCACCTACCTCCTCAGCGGCCTGGTCAAGTGCGGCGGCTGCCGGAGGTCGCTGACCGGGCAGGGAGCCAAGAGCGGCAGGTACGCGTACTACGTCTGTCAGTCGAAGATGAAGCGCGGAAGCGCCACGTGCAAGACGCCGAGGCTCAGCGCGAAGCGATTCGAGAAGATGGTGGTCGGGCGGATCAGGGGCAGCATCCTGACCGAGAGAAACATCAGAGACCTCGCGAGGCTGGTGGACGAGGAGATGGACGGCGCGGCACGCGAGCAGCGCGAAAAGATCGAGACAATCCGGCGTGAGATCGAAGAAGCGCGCAGGCGGCTGGGGAAGCTCTACGCGGCCATCGAGGATTCCGATCTGGAGGTCTCGGACCTCGCGCCCCGCATCAGGGAGCTTCGGGACCGCGAGCAGAAGCTGCTGGACGCGGAGCTCGAAGCCGAGATGGCGCTGTCGGATCGCAAGGCGGTTCTCGGCGACGTCGAAAGGATCGCCGCATTCGCCGAGGATCTTGGCGAGTTTCTGAAGGACAGCGGACTGACCGAGAGGCGCGCCTTCATCTCATCGTTCGTCGAGGAGATCGTCGTCGGCCGCGAACGGGCCACGATCCGCTACACCCTGCCCTTGCCGCAGGACGCCCCGACAGTCGGGGCGGACGCCGAGAACGTGCCCATCCCTAAACCGGTTCTTTCTACAGTGAATTGTGGTGGGCCAAACCCTACCGAACTGCGAACTTTTCGGTGGGAGGTCAGGCTGTAGCGGCAACATGGCCTGCCGGGGGGTGGCGGCGTATCCGGCCAACGATCTTACTCCGGCACCTCCACGATCAGCCAGGGGCTGAGTATCGTCGCATGGTCGGTCTTCATGACCTCGATGATCCAGGTGCCCGACTTCAGGTCCTCGAACACGCACCAGTTTCCAGTCTGACTGTAGCACCACTCGGTGCCGTGACCGCTGCCGGACCGGGCCCGGACGTGCACCTCCGTCTCAACCGACGCAGCGACGGTGTGGGCGGAGCGCCTCCGCCCACACCGTCCCCCGTCCTAGTCTAGGATCGTGCCGGTCCCCTCAGCCTTGGCAATGCCAGCCCCGTCCGGGTCGAGGAGGCGCAGCACCACCGTCTCAGAGCCCTCCTCGTCCTCGTCTCGGTAGATGTTCACCCTGATCTGCTTCTCGGTTTCAAATGGGCGGAAGAGCAGATGGCCTTCCACGGCGTTGTAGTCCTCCCCGTCCGTCGCCGTGCCGTCCGGCGTGAAGATGTAGTCCACCCACACCGGCTTATGCGACTCCTCGCTGAGGCGCACGGTGAATATCAGTTCCCCGTCGCTCTCCCGAGCCGATGGATCGTCCACAGACAGCGTCACGCCGCCTGTATAGGGTGGAGCGTCGTCGTCAGACACCCACACCCTTGCCGATGATGACGACCCCACCGTGTAGTCCTGCCCGTTGGACAGACTCACCGTGATCGAGCCGGTGGGCTCGTCGTTGCTATCGTCCACCGTCGCCACGCTGTAGGTGACGCTGCCGCTGGTGGGGATAGTCACCGACTTGGAGCCGGTGGTACCCGCTGCCGCGTAGTCCCCGCTCTGGCTCACGCTGAGGGAGACCGTTAGCGGCGACGTGGGCTGCGGGCTGGCCGTGACCGTGAAGGTCGCCGTGCCGCCCTCGGTTATGCCTGAGCCGCCCGTAATGATAACTGTCGGCGTCACGGGCGCAGGATCGTCGTTGTCGGAAACGCTCACCGTCGCCGATGAGGACGACCCCACCGTGTATCCCTGCCCGTTGGACAGGCTCACCGTGACCGAGCCGTCGGTCTCGTCGCTGCCGTCGTCCACGGTGGCCACGCTGTAGGTCGCGCTGCCGCTGGTCGGGATAGTCACCGACTTGGAGCCGGTGGTTCCCGACGCGGCGTAGTCCCCGCTCTGGCTCACGCTGAGGGACACCGTGAGCGGCGATGTCGGCTGCGGGCTGGCCGTGACCGTGAAGGTCGCCGTCCCGCCCTCGGTTATGCCTGAGCCGCCGGTGATGCTCACCGTCGGCGTCGCAGGCGCAGGGTCGTCGTTGTCAGACACGCTCACCGTGGCCGAGGAGGACGAGCCCACCGTGTAACCCTGCCCATTGGACAGGCTCACCGTGACCGAGCCGTCGGCCTCGTCTGTGGAGTCGTCAACTGTGGCCACGCTGTAGGTGGCGCTGCCACTGGTGGGGATAGTCACCGACTTGGAGCCGGTGGTGCCCGACGCCGCGTAGTCACCGCTCTGGCTCACGCTGAGGGAGACGCTCAGGGGCGATGTGGGCTGCGGGCTGGCCGTGACCGTGAAGGTCGCCGTCCCGCCCTCGGTGATGCCCGAGCCTGCGGTGATGCTCACTTCAGGTGTGGGCGCCGGCGTCTGCGCCGGCTGGGGATCGGTACCGGGGTCCTCAATGGTCAGGACGCGCGGGTCCTGCGGGCCGCCGTCGGACGGCTGCCAGGACGATCCGGCCACCGGCTGCCATTCCAGCGTCAGGCGCAGCGTGCCGGGCGTGCGCGAGGCCCAGGAGACCTCAAAGCCGTCGGCGTCCACCTTGGCGATGCGCAGGTCCGTGAAGCTGCCCCTGTCCCGCGCCTTGGCGCCCCCGCCGAACTGGATCTTGCCCGATCCCGTCCAGCCGGAGGGCCGCGCGACCTGCACGACGCCGTTCGTCACCGCCGCCGCCACCGTGCCCGGAAGCGCCGCCCCGGTCCCCGCCGGCGCATCGTCGTCGTCGTCCTTGACCGTCACCGTCGCCGAGGAGGCCGAACCCACCGTGTAACCCTGCCCACCCGACAGGCTCGCCGAGATGGACCCGTCGGCCTCGTCACTGCCGTCGTCCACTGTGGCAACGGTGTAGGTCACGCTGCCGCTCGTCGGGACGGTCACCGTCTTGGTTCCGGTGGTGCCGGAAGCGGCGTAGTCACCGCTCTGGCTGACGCTGAGGGACACCGTTAGGGGCGACGTGGGCTGCGGGCTCGCCGTGAGCGTGAAGCTGGCATTGCCGCCCTCGGTTATGCCTGAGCCGCCTGTAATGCTCACCTCCGGCGTCTGCACCGGCGGGTTGTCGTTGTCGGACACGCTCACCGTCGCCGATGAGGACGAGCCCACCGTGTAGCCCTGCCCATTGGACAGGCTCACCGTAATGGAGCCGTCGGCCTCGTCGGTGCTGTCGTCCACCGTGGCCACGCTGTAGGTGGCGCTGCCGCTGGTCGAGACGGTCACAGTCTTGGTTCCCGTGGTTCCCGACGCCGCGTAGTCCCCGCTCTGGCTCACGCTGAGGGACACCGACAGCGGCGACGTGGGCTTCGGGTTGGCGGTGACCGTGAAGGTCGCCGCGCCGCCCTCGGTTACCCCGCTGCCTGCGGCAATGCTCACCACCGGCGTCGCCGTCTTGGGCGGCGCGTCGGGCAGGTCTCCCTCTTCCGGCACCTTGAGGATGACCCACGGGCTGAGCACCGTCGCCAGGTCGGGCTTCATCACCTGGATGATCCAGGTGCCGGGCTTCAGCCCCTCCAGCACGCACCAGTTCCCGGCCACGTCGTGGCACCACTCGGTGCCGTGGCCGTCGGACGAGCGCGCGCGGACGTGGACCTTCGGGGAGCTCGCGTAGTCGGGCCAGCCCACCCGCACGTCCCCGTTGTCCAGCACCTCGGCCTTCGCCGCCAGCGGCGCCGCGTCGTTGTCCGACACCGCGACCGTGGCCGCTTTGCCGGTCTTGTGCACCGCGTAGTCCTGCCCCGTGGCAAGCGTCGCGGTGACCGAGCCGTCGGCCTCTACCACGCCGTCGTCCACCGTGGCGACGGTGAAGACGGCCGTGCCGTCCGTGCCGACGCTCACGGTCCGGGTCGCTATCTCGCCGCTCGCGGCGAAGGCGCCGCTCTGGGTCACCGTCACCCTGACCTGGATGGGGCTCTTCGGCCGGGGACTCGCGCTCAGGACGAAGCCCGCATTGCTCCCCTCGGTCACGGCCGGACCGCCCGCAACGCTCACCACCGGCGTCCCCGACGGCGGGTCATTGTCGGCGACACGGACCGTGGCCGCGCTGTCGCTGCCGTGCACCACGTAGTCCTGCCCGGCGGCAAGGGTCGCGGTGACCGAGCCGTCGGGCTCGTCCGCCGCGTCGTCCACCGTGGCGACGGTGAAGCTGGCCGTGCCGCCCGTGCCGACGCTCACGGTTCGGGTCGCTATCTCGCCGTTCGCGGCGAAGGCGCCTCTCTGGGTCACCGCGACCTTGACCTCGATGGGGCTCTCCGGCGGGGGGCTCGCCGTCAGGGTGAAGGTGGCCTTGCCGCCCTCGGCGACCGCATTGCCGCCCGCAATGCTCACCTCCGGCACGACGTCCGCCTCCTCGCCCTCAGGCACCGTCTCGTGGTTCAGGATGGTCAGGGTGTGCATGACTCGCGTCCCAAGCAAATCCTGATACCTATTAACACCTCTGACGATCACATTAGTCAGCTGCAGGTTCACCGTCTCGCCGCTGTCCTCCACGTCGTCGTCGATGATGCGGACATAAATGTGCTTCGACTGCTCGTTCTTCTTGAACGTCACTTCGCCAGTGCCCGGAAGGCCGGGCAACGTGCGGCGCAGGATGTAGTCCGTGCCGAGGGTTGCCGTGCCAGTCGATAAGGCGTGCCACCTGACGACCGTCTCCTCCGCCGCCGGCTTGGTCAGGACGACGCCCACCCGCACCACCTTGTCGGCCTCCCGCACGCTGGAGGCGGCGCGCCGGAACCGGACCGTCGGCTCCTCGTAGAGCGCGTGCCCAACCGGCGCCAGCAGGTTGACCCGCACGACATCGGTGTTCCTCGGCACCCGCCGAGAGCCGCGCTCGTTGATGTAGGAGCGCGTGATGTGCAGATTGAAGTGCTTGCCGGCGTCGTCTTCGACCGACACCCACATGCAGTGATTATGCGACCAGGCGGGCTGCCCGTACGCGAACCAGTTCATGCCCAGTCCCAGGTCCCGGCCGTTGCTGTCCCTCCAATACGCGACCGTGTGGACCCAGGTCCCGCGAGGCACCAGGTGCGCATTGGTGAGGTGTATCCGCACGCACGCCCACTGCCGCGTCGCCTTGCCGCCCAGACCGTCGGTGCGGTTCTGGTTCAACTGCACGTTCACCACCGGCGGCGCGTAGAAGCTGAGGTCGTCGCGCCAGGTATGGTCGTTGTCCTGCACCTCGACCGTCGCCGAGGACGGACTGCCCACCGTGTAGCCCGAGCCCGGCTTCACCGTCAGGAACATCGAGTTGTCCGGCTCGTCGGTGCTGTCGTCCACCGTCGGCACGGTGTAGGTGGCCGAGGTCTGGGCGACCGGAATCGTGACCGTCTTGTTGCCTTCGTGCGACGAAGCGACGAAGTTACCGGTCCCGTACCACTTGTTCTCCGACACCGTGAGCCTCACCGTCAGGTTCGAAGACGGGGCCCGGCTCGCCTGCACCGTGAACACCGCGTTCGCGCCCTCGGTCACCGAGGCGGGGCCGGTCACGGTGATGACCAGCGGTACATCGTCGTCCTCGATGGTTTCCGTACTTGTGGTGATGCTGCCGGCCGTGGCGATGGACGGCAGGTTCCCCGTGTCGATGGCCACCGTGAACGTCTCGTCCCCCTCGAGGAGGTCGTCGTCGATGATGGGGATGGCAAGACTGAATCTGCTTCTCCCCGCCGGGACGGTCACCGAGGACACCACCGTGAAGTCCGTGCCCGCCGTGGCCGTCACGCCCGTCATGATCAGCGGCACCGTGATGTCCACGCCGGCGGCGGGGTCGATAAGAAGCGTCGGTTCGGTAGGGCCTCTATTCTCAGGTATGGAGCCTGAGGCTTGCGTGAAGCCCACGGTCACCGAGGTCGGCGGGTCGACAATACTGCCGCTCCACGTTCTTCCTCCCAGCGTCAGGCTGAGCGTCTCGCCGCCCGTCTCGGAGATCGAGTCGTCGGCCGCGCTGAGCCGGAATGCATTATGTACTCCGAATTCGGCGATGGGACCCGTGAAGGTGATGCTGGCGTTGCCGGTGTTGAGGTTGGCGCAGGTCACCCCCGTGACAGTGCCGCAGGTCAGCGTGTAGTCCGTGCCCCGCGTCGCCGAGCCGCCGAAGGTCAGGTTGAACGTCACCGTCTGGCCAGAGCCCAGAGGGGTGGTCTCAAAACTCCGAAGGCCGACGGTATACCAGTAGTTCACGCCCTCAACCAGAGTCGATTCACCACTAGGCAAACTTAGGCTTCCCACCGTTGGCAGCGGTGGAGTCTGCGCCTCAGCCGGGGACGCCGGAAGTACCCCAACCACCAGCGCAACGGCCAGCAGCGCGATCCCCAGGCCCAGGGGTCGCCACGCCAGCCGCCTCATGACGCCACCCCCGGAAAAGCGGGGGGGGCAGCTGACAGGGGTATGTAAAGGCTGAATTTAGCTATGAATCTCTGGAATTTGCTGGAGTCGAACATAGAACCCTCCGGGCCTCGAAATCGGATCAGAGCCAAGTTTTCAGGTTTGAAAGGCACTGAGCGAGCCAACAACTGAACGAAGGTGATCAAAATGGCACGAATCATACATACCCCTGTCAGGGGGGGGCAGGCAGGAGAGTAGACAGGAGGGCCTTCAGGCCGCGACTCGATGACATAGCTCGACTCGAAGGCGACGTATTCTCCCTGCGCTCGGTCATGGCGGGCTCTCCTTATATCTCACTGGTTTAGCATTGGGAATTATAGCGAATTTTCCCCAAAACCTGCGAAATCCGCTTGACAAACCCTGTCATTTTGGGTAAAATACTTAACTATGACGACAACACAGAAAGCCCCCGGCAAATCCTATCGCAAGGGCATGTCCATCAAGCAGGCGGTACGGCGTTTCGGCGACGAGCAACGCACCGAGCGACTCTTCATCAATGCGCGTTGGCCAGACGGAATCAGTTGCCCGCGTTGCGGCACCGACAAAGTGTCGGAGCGCAAGACCAAGCCAGACGCGCCGCGTCAGTGGCGATGCAAGGGCAAGCCTACACGCCACGATTTCAGCGTCAAGACAGACACGCTGATGCACAGTTCCAATCTCAAACTCGGAGATTGGGCGTTGGCTATCTACATCCTGACCACGAACCTCAAGGGCGAATCGTCCATGAAACTGCATCGCGATCTTGATGTGGCGTATACTACGGCGTGGCATCTGTCTCACCGCATACGTGAAGCGTGGGACAGCGGCAAGGGGTTGTTCGGCGGAACTGTCGAAGCAGACGAAACCTATATCGGCGGCAAAGAGCGCAACAAGCATGAGTCCAAGAAACTCAACGCGGGACGCGGTGCCGTCGGCAAGACTGCGGTAGTCGGCATGAAGGAACGCGAAAGCGGCAACGTCAAAGCCGAGGTTGTGGAATCAACCGACAAGCCGACGATCCAATCGTTCGTTCGTTCCAACACCGACTCGGATGCGATTCTCTACACCGACGAAGCAAGCGCGTACGTCGGCATCAACCGCAAACACGAGTCGGTCAAGCACTCGGTAGGCGAGTACGTTCGCGGTATGGCGCACACGAACGGCGTGGAGTCGTTCTGGGCAAGCCTGAAACGCGGCTATCAGGGTACCTATCATCACATGTCCGAAAAGCATCTCGGACGTTACATCAACGAGTTCGCAGGCAGGCACAACGACCGACCGCTGGACACCGAAGATCAGATCGTCAACATCATTGCAGGCATGGACGGCAAGCGTCTGCGCTACAAGGACTTGACGGGTCCGAAACACACACACCAACCCCGACTCGTCCAGGTGTAGCGTTGATCGTCCAAGACCATCTGGTCAAGATGGTTAAAGAAGACAATCTTGGCTTCATGAACAGTTTGGATGATGGGATGATGCGGTTGATCGTCACCTCGCCACCCTACAATCTGAACAAGGAATATGAAACCAGACTATCGGTCGACGATTATATCGGGCATCAAAGCCGAGTCATTAGTGAGTGTGTAAGGCTCTTGGCGGATGACGGATCGTTATGTTGGCAAGTCGGGAATTTCGTAGACAACGGTGAGATTATCCCTTTGGATACGATTTTGTTCCCCGTGTTTCGAAGACACGGGCTTCGTCTCCGCAACCGTATCATTTGGCACTTCGGACACGGGCTTCATGCTCGCAAACGATTGTCTGGTCGTTATGAGACCATCAATTGGTGGACGAAAAGTGATTCTTACGTTTGGAATTTAGATCCTATCCGTGTGCCCTCCAAATATCCCGGTAAACGCTACTTCAAAGGACCGAAAGTCGGGTTGCTGTCTGGCAACCCGAAAGGTAAAAATCCTAGTGACGTTTGGGAGTTTCCAAACGTCAAACACAATCACCCAGAAAAGACTGTGCATCCTTGCCAGTTCCCTATCGAACTAGTTGAGCGTCTCGTCCTATCGATGACGAATCCCGATGACTGTGTTTTGGATCCTTACATGGGCGTCGGTTCATCGATCGTTGCGGCGTTGAAACACGGCAGGCGTGGCTTTGGTTGCGATATCGTGCAGGAATACGTTGATATCGCGTGGGAACGGGTCGAGGCGTTGTGGAATGGCACTTTGAATATGCGTCCAATGGGAAAACCTGTTTATGACCCGAATATCCGCAACGGGGGCCATTGATGCAAATCGGAGCGGTCTACTCTCACCTGAACGGACGGGAATACCTTCTCGTGCATCATCCCGAACTGCTTGCCGAGATCGAAGACGTTATCGGCGAAATAGACGCTGAAGCGTGTCGTACCAAAGTCTCACGCGAGCGGAGGCGACGTGGGCAGATGCTCTATTCTCCTGGGGATCTGAACAAATCATTCGAAGCTGGGTTCAACGCAAGAGGTTGGCACGCCGAATCGCGTGAATTCTATGTGACGGCAGACCGCGATTTGATGAGCAAGATATGGCACTTGCCAGCGTCGGATCAAAGACAGGCTATCGCGGATCGTGGATTGGAGCCTATATCGACTTCAAACCACACCGATTTCGTCAAGCAACGAGTGGGAGTCGAGGTTCAATTCGGCAAGTACGCCTTCGTCCCTCACGACATATTCGTCAAACACATGAGTTTCTTCGTATCCGACGCAATTGATGTAGGTGTCGAGATACTGCCGATGAAGTCAATGGAGCGCCAGATGTCGTCTGGAGTTCCATATTACGAGCGCGATTTGTTGAACATAATCAGGCAGGGGCGAAGTGTGCCTGCTGTTCCTTTGGTGATGATGGGAATTACGCCGTAGGAGGAGTCTCGTCGTGACTGACCAACCCAAGTCGAAACGCAAGCGCAAGGGCGAACAGGTATGGCCCGAACCGATACCCGACACGTTCGAGAACGTCGTCAAGGTGATTGTGAACTCGCCACGCCGCGAGGAACACGAATGGGAGTATCTCAAGAAATATCGTGAACCGGAGGAAGCGTGATTCTCAAAGCGGATTTCGCAGGCTTTGGGGAAAATTCGCTATAATTCCCTTAGCATTCGTTATCAGGGTCTTTGGGCCGGAGCTACGCTCCCTGGCCGCGCAGCCGCTCCTCCAACTCCCGCACGCGGGCTTCGGCAGCGGAGCGACCTTCTCGTTCCGTTTCGGCGCGGGCTTCGGCGGTGTCGGCGCGGGCCTGCTCTGTGTCGGCGCGGGCTTCGGCAGCGAAGCGGGCTTCCCGTTCGGCCTCGGCGCGTGATCGCTCACCTTCAAGGCTGGCGATGGGCCGCCCCGTGGCGGGGTCGTAGAACACCAGCGCGCCATCCACCCAGCGCAGATGCAGGTCCAGCACGGCACTGTATCCCTGGAGGCTCCCGTCGGACATCTCCTCGATCTCCACCGGGACGTACTCTCCCTCCACCAGCCGGTCACCGGCCAGCTTTGCTCCCCCGTGGTGCTCACCCGTCTCATCGAACCGCCAGTACTCCGGTATGCCCAAACGCGCGTAGTCCACGCGCTTGTCCGTCACGTCCACCCGCCCAGTGCTCTCCGACGCCACCTCCAGCACAAAGTCTGGCGGCTTCCCCTGCTCCGAGACGATGTACCCGTTGCTCCGCCGGTACGCCTCGGGATCAACCCCAAAGGCCACCAATAGGTCGGGACGCCGGGCGCGGGCCTTGTTGAACTCCGGCCTGGCAACTATCCAACGGTCCGCCTCCACCAGGGTGGTCTCCGGGTTGCCCAGATGCACCGCCAGAGCGTGGGAGTAGCCGTACTTGAATAGCTGGTCGTACTGCGTCATTTCATCCGGTTCGCGCTGCGGCGGGTCGGGCAGCCGGAAGCCGCCTTGCACTTCGGCGGTTTTGGTGAATGTGTCTGGCGTCGTCATAGTTCACCGACAATCGGCCCGGAGCCTGCGCCACCTCCCGCCCCCGAATCGGCGGGCGCAAGCTGCGGCGTTCCCACTCCGAGGCTCCTCCAACAAGACATTCTTCTGCGAGAAGCATTTTACCATTTCCGTCCAGCTTTTGGAAAGAGACAAATCCAGAAGAAAATAGAATCTGGGCAACAAAAGGTCCCCCACGCATCGACGGTCAGAGGGGAGGGGAAGGGCCACCGTCCACGCGGCGGCCCTTCCCCTGTTCAGTTGCCTCTTTGGCAGTCCCTTTGCCCTAGGCGGCACCCGCCTCCGGCTGCATCAACAAGGCCGAGTATCTTGGGGCCACCACGTGGTCCACCGACACCTTCCCCCTGCCGTCGTAGCCGGTACGAAAAGCGTACTCCACCTCGGCTCCCCAGGGCACGCGCCCGCCGACGCGCACCGCGCCGCCTCTGGCCGTGCCGTCCCGCCCGCGTGCGCCGTGCACCACCATCCCGCTGCGCTCACCCTTCTTCCAGCCGAGTACCTTGAGCGCGGCGGGCATCACCCGCTCCTCTCCCTGCCTCCGCTGGAACAGCGCCCCGTGCAGCTTTCGGAGTACCGTAGCCGACGGGCTGCGCTGACCGTTCATGATCTGGGAGAGGTGACCGGAGCTGATACCGGCGCGGCGGGCGACCTCGTTCTGGCTGACTCCCAGATCGTCCATCTGCTGCCAGACGAACTGCCGGTCGATGTCGGGGCACTGGGCGGACGCGACCTTGGCACGCTCGCCAAGCACGGCCTCGACCCTGGCCTGAAGCTTTACGCCCATGCACCGCTTCCCTCTGGCCACCTGGGAGAGGTAGCTTGCGGAGACGCTGAGCCTCTTGGCCAACTCCCTCATCGTGATGCCGAGCGCCCGCGCCGCCTCCCGGATGAACGTGCTGGAGTCGCCAGTGACCACCTCACCTTGGCGGTTGGCGAGCCGTGCTGGGGCGACTTTGGCCGCCACCCCGAGCACCGACTCAATGCTGGCCTGCACCTTTGGTCCCATCTGCCTGCGACCCCTGGCCACCTGCGTCAAGTAGCCGTAGCTCACGCCCGACCGGTCGGACAGCTCCAGCATGGTTATCCCTATCTCCCGTGCGCGCTCCCGGATGAAGTTGCTTTCGGAGTGGACTTCGCCGGTCTGTCGGTAGACGACGCCCTGTCCGGGTACCTCTCCCAGGACCGCGATGGCCTTCTCCCGCAGGTTGGGGGTCCAGGGCTTCTTGCCCGTGCCGACCTGGGAGAGGTGGCTTGCGCTGACGCCCATCAGGGCTGCCAGTTCCTTCACGGTGAGTCCGCGCTTCCTGGCAGCAGCCCTGAGCTCGCTCTCCGGCTTGCCCCTGCGCTCTTCGAGGGCTGTGTCATTCGTCGTTGTCTCCGTCTTCTTCGTCCGGTTGGTAGCTGTGGTGGTTGCCGTCGCCATGTCGCTTCTCCTTTGAATGAAGAAGCGGGACGGCCTACCACCCCCGTGGGATGGAGACAGTCCCGCTCGAAATTGGTGTCCCGATGGCCGGGACTGTCTCCGTGGGTGTTGGGCTATTGCTGGCAAAGAGAAGGGCCGCCCTTCCTCCTGAGAGGAGAGACGGCCCTGTGCTCGCCAACTGCTGTGTGGACCTCGTGTGCGAGAGGCCAGGACATCAAGCCGCCGAAGCGGACTGCGACACCCTCGGCCTCACCTACCGATCACTCAACGTGCATGTTCACCTCCTTGACGTTGTTGACTCGCGCGGCATCCAGGGCGCGGGTCGTGTGTGATGGGGATTGGGTTGACGTAAGACGCACTTCGCCCACGGTCGGATGCCGGACGCGGGGACGTAGCGGAGTGTGGGAGACGCAGTTCGCCCAGCATGGGTCGATTCCAACTTAGCGCTAGCTGTTGCTGTGGGCGGCCAGCGACTATGTCAGGTCAGAGGCAGCGCTGGCACGGTTGGGAAGCTGCGAGACGTGAAGCGGCCAGCCTGCTTGAGACGACAGACCGGGCGCGTGTCAGCCTTGCCGCAGGCGTGCCGAACCGGCCGAAGCGACAGACGTGCTTTCGACCAGAGCCTGCCCCGTACTCGATACGGGGTTGCCGAGGACGATGTACAGATTCACGTCGTCCCTTGGCCCGACGGATGAGGCGATCAACCCCAGCCGTCAGACCGGCGCCCGACGACTGGAGCGATCAACTCTGACCGTCAGGCGGATGTCCAGCGAACCGGAGCGATCAACGCCGACTCGCCGGACGGGTGCCCAGCGGGTGAAGGACCAACGTCAAACTTCCACCGCCGGACTGAGCCGAGTACGGAGGCCCTTGCGTCAACTCCGTCGATCCGGCCCGCGCTGGTTGCGGAGGGCTTGTTCACTCCGCATCGCCAGCATTCCCTCCTGGGCGACTCTCAGGTCAAGCCCGTGCACCAGGGATCACGCACCCAGGTTTCTATGGTCGGAAACCTCGGAGAAAGCCAAACAGTGAGGTCATTATCACCGATCTGCGACGCCGAAAAGACCCCATGCGTGCCCCCACGACCAAATCGCTTCCTCCGGTTGCACTCTTGCTTCCTGGCGTCTTCGAAGGGCACCCTGACCAAGGATACGCCTCCCTACCCCTGCTACAGCCCCAGCGTGAATATCCGCTGCACGATCTCGCTCCTGGCCCGCACCCTCCGCGTGTCGGAGCGCGCGGTGCTGCGCCGGGCGATCCGCTTCCTCACTTGGAAAATCCAACTTTCACTGGGGAGTCTTCCAAGTCAGGCCCCGCTCCTTGCACTTGGAATGTCCAAGTCCGACACCGTGCTCTTCCCAGTCACCGCCGGAATGAGCCCTTCCCACAAAGTGCTTCCCATTTACGTCCGGTAGGGGCCGCTTTACCCCTGTCTCAGCTACGAAATCACCCCACTTGGATTTTCCAACCCAACGCTGTTTCTCTGTACACCCCAGCTACAGCACGGCAGGGTTCGGTTCCGCAAGCCCACGCGTGCAGGTGCATCTCTGCACCTACCTGTGGGAGGTTCCGAATCGCATATCCGTCGGTCACACTCTCTTGTGGGCACTGCGGTCCGGTGAACCGCACTCAAACGCCTCGTCCTTGTAACCCAGATTCTCTACCGGCGCTCCCAGGAGGCAGGCATGAGTCTCACGTCGTACATGTTCTCCATGTCCTCACTGTCCTCGATGCCGTGTTCGGTCGTGGTCTTCGACCCTCGTCTTTCACGGAAAACCCGCTTGGGCTGCGGACCCCGCCAAGTCGGTGATTCCTGGGATGTCCGCCTCGGCGTAACACACCCCCCCCTCAAGCCCGCTTTTTGGCTGGTTTTGTCATCGGGCCGCCGATTTTGCCCGGTGCACGCACCCCCACCTCAAGCCTCTTTTGTCATAGCCGACCGAACTCCGCCCTTTCACCAGATTGCTCGCCGTTCACGTCCAGTAGGGGGCGATTTGCCCCTGATTCAGCTATGAAATCACGACTCAGACCGCTTCGTCACCAAACTCCATTTCCTGTACACCCCCGCCACTGCAAGAAACGGCTCCCCGATTGGAGACCCTCCGTGGCGCCACCATGCGTGAGGTCTTTTTCGGCGTCCCGGTCGTTCACACTCTCTGGCGAGGGCTGCGGTCCGGTGAACCACAGCAAACCGCAGGAGGTGAACATCTTGGAGCTGAGTTCGACAGGGAGACCGACAAACCCAGTGACGCCGCGGCCTCCCCGGCCCCAACCCGGAGGGCGGGCTCGGCCCACTGCGACTCACCATCACTGGCTACATCGGCGTAGTCCCCTGGAAGCCACTACGCCGATGTAGTTCCTTCCAGGGGATAACGCTCGCCAGTCCGGTCTCCCACACTGACGTAAAGACCGGGCGGTAGCCCGCCAGCCGGTCCGTCTGTGCCCGGCGGCCACCCAGGACACCTGTAGACGAGAGGCCAGCGGCCCGACGAACCGCCGCTGCGACTGTGACCCATGAGAGACAGCAATAGAGAAGATACAAGGAACGGGCAAAGGAAGAGGAGCGGAGGAGACGCTTCCGATCCCTCCATCGACAGGCCGATGCAGCCCTACACCGCCGAGCAGCGAGCTCAGCTCCAACGCGGGCTGCGCATCCTGGCCCGGATGATCGTCCGCGCCCATCTACGGGGTGAGATACCGAAGGCAGCGTCGCTGTCCACGAAGCCGCCGTCAGAGAAGGGGTCCGGCGGATGAACCGCCATCAAGCAAGCCCCGCATCCTCAAGGCCGCGTCATCCTGGCGGCGGCTCAGGGCATCGTGACAACGGCCCCACCCCTAACACAAATTCCACCCCTACACAATGTCCTGCAAGGCATTACATGCGAGCAATTTCCCGTTCAAGATGGGATGTTGGGACATCGTTGACAAGCGGAGCACCAATTGGCAGCCACGGATTCACGAGCAGCAGAACTGAACGGTGCGGCGCAGGCCGGAGCGGACCTCGACGAGGCGGTCCGGGACTACGTGCGCACCTACGCCGTGCTGCATGGCAGGCCCAAGGCGGCCGAGACCCTCGGCGTCTCCCGCCACACCCTGTGGCGCTTCCTCGACCGGGGCCACACGGGGCGGGCCATACCCCGCGCCGTGCTGGAGCGCATGGGCAAGAGCGCAGAGGCGGTGGAGGACGCCGAGGAGCGGCTGATACTCCAAGCGCAGGCCAGGCGGCGACTGAAGGACGGCGGAACGACTGCCGAGCGGCGAACACGCGCCCTGTCCGAGGCCCTTGAGGACGCCCTCCGGCTGGTCTGCGCAACGCCCCTGGCCACCGTGGACGAACTCTCCCGCTTCGGACGTGTTCCCGCCTCCACTATGAGAGAACGCCTCGGCAAGCTCGCCAAGCTGGGTCTGGTGAGTTCCGTCCCGCACCACCTGAGCGTCCTGGGCTCCCGCTCCCAGCGACGGTACTTCCCCACGAAGCAGGGCATCGTCGCCGGAGGGAGGATCGAGCACGGCACGGACCACGTCCTCAGCGAGTACCCGGTGTCCAGGCAGTGGTTCCGGCTGCTGGCCGAGCGCATGGACGCCGTGGCCGTCCTCTACCGCCTCGCCGCCATGATCGCCGACGCAGACCCGCATGAGAAGCCCGTGCGCGTGGACCACTACCGCAGCGGCCCCTACGACATGCTGGTCACCCTGTCGAGCGGCCGCTCCATCGGCATCATCCGCCAGGGAGCGACCCTGCCCACCTCCAACCTGCGCTATCGTTTTAGGAGCGTCGAGCATCTCCCCAGTCGTCGTCGGCCCTTCGCCACCCT
The DNA here is from genome assembly GCA_965207515.1 of Dehalococcoidia bacterium. Classification (GTDB taxonomy): domain Bacteria; phylum Chloroflexota; class Dehalococcoidia; order Lucifugimonadales; family Lucifugimonadaceae; genus Bin127. The sequence continues at coordinate 1,954,447 of OZ242286.1, forward strand.
GGTCCTGACCCATGCAGACCAGGCCACCCGCAGGGCGATACGCTCCCTGGGAGACCCCTCGGAGCACCGCAGAACCTTCGCGGCGACGGAAGGGGAGCTCCTGGCCGTTGCCCACACCGGCGCCGTCTGGCAACAGTGCGGAGACGGACGGGACAACGACCCGCCCGTGCCTATCGACCCCGGCGCGTCTCTTAGGAGCATCCTGGCGTGGATGGATCGGCTGCTGGACTCGTCACACTCATTCTTCCGCGACAACCCGAGGCCCGATCTCGAAGACCTCTACTCCTCCCGTGTGAAGGCCGCCATGCCGGAGCCTGGCGAGCAACTCACGTCATCTCTCTCGGCGCAACTCACTCGCGCCGGGAAGGACGCCCTGAACCTGCTGTCGGCATGGCCCCTGTGCACCCGTGAGCAGCTTGCGGGACTCATGGGCGGCGTCACCCTGCGCAGGGTCAACCAGGTGCTCCGCTCCCTCCGTGAGCACGACCTGGTGCGGGAGGACGGCTCCCTGCTCGTTCTCACCGACGAGGGACTGACACACCTGGCCCGCCGGGACCGGGCCGCCGTCGGCCTCACCCTCGACCGCTGGAGTCCAGAACTCACCCTCAGGAAGCCCTCCGTCTACGTCGGGACAGCCCTGCGCGCCCTGAAGTCCCAGCTGCGCCACCACGCCGGCGTCGTCGGCTTCGCTTCAGCCCTCTCCGCCGAGGTCGCCAACTCCCCGGACCACGACCTGTTCGACCTGCTTCCCACCCACCGCTCCAGCATCGGATACCGCCACGACCAGACCACCTACGCCATCCACCCCGACGCCTCCTTCACCCTGGAGTACAAGGGCGACTGGCGTCCCTTCCTGCTGGAGTTCGAGCGGAGGGCCACCACGCCGAAGCGCATCCCCAAACGCCTGAGGTCCTACCGACGTTATTTCACCAGCGGCTGGGCGAAGAGAGATCATGGGGGGCATCTACCCCACGTGCTCTTCGTCTTCGAGTCCCATGACAGCGAGTCCGCCTTCCTCGACATCGCCGACACAGAGGACGACGTGCCCATCGTCACATCGAACACTGAGGCCCTTGCCGAGCACGGCGTCCTGGGCGATGCATGGATACTGCCCCCGCCGTATTCCCTCCACAGAAGGCCGCTTTCCGTGATGCATCAGCCTGCGCAATGACCGCCGTTTCCGTTCCGAATACTTCCAATAGAGGCTGTCCCAGCAAGGCTGCTGGGACAACTTGCCCACATGACCGGTCACGAATCTCCGCTACCGCCCTCACGAGTACAATCGGTTGCAGAACCGACCGGTCAGGCCCTTTTCGCCGCTGCGCCGCACCTCCCTGGTTACCTCGCCTCTCAGCTACGATTCCTACCTACAGCCGCCCTGCCACAAAGTCCCACATACGGACGCCGAAGACTGCGCAACATGCTGCGACTTGTCCCACCGAGCCGTTCTCAGGACTTCCTATAGGGGACAAAAGGGCATTCCCCTCACTTACCGTGTCAGCCCCCAACAGCTCCCAAAAGTACAATTCGTTGCAGAACCGGCGGGATCGCCGACAACCTCATGCTCGTCCTTTTCGATGTTCTCGACGGGGTGACCGGTCAGCAATCACACTGCCGCCCTCCCAGAGCGCATCGGCATCGCTCGCTGCAACGTGGCTTCGATGTGGCAGTCTTACCGACTTGCATTTCTGCAACTCCGCCGAATTCCGTGGAACATGCCTCGACCAAACATTGCTTGCTCACTTGCCAACCTCCCCTCCCTTTCGCCCGATTTCAGCTTGGAAGCGCCCCCGACTTGCATTTCTGCAACTGACGCAAATCCCTGTACACCCCCACGACATCAAAACGGAGCTCCGAAGGCGCTCCCGGCGGCTTCAGAAGAGGTATCGACCGTCTCAACCGGCCCCCACCGGATCGCTCGCAGCGATGTCGCCTGACCCGATTCTCGCCATCTCTCCCTTGACGAAAGGAGTGCGGTTGCGGGATGATAAGAGTAAGACGCAGTACGGTAAAGGCAGGCCAAGGCCCGATGCCCACCAAATCCAGGAACACCGACACCATCACCTTCTCGCTCCCTCCGGAGATGGCCGAGCACATGCGGCAGGTGGCCAGAGAGGAGAGCCGCACCGTGAGCGAGCTGCTCCGGGAGGCCATCCGCCTGTACATGGAGGAACGGGAGTGGCGCATCGAGGAGCGGATGCAGCGAAAGCGCTCACGCCAAACGAGACAGAACAACCCAGACGAAGGAGAAGCCAATGAGTGAACGAACCGACCTGATATCCGTCGCCCTCTACGCCAGGGTCTCCAGCGACCGACAGGACGTGGACCTGTCCGTGGCCGCCCAGATGCGGGCGCTCAGGGACTACGCCGACCGCAACGGCTACCTGGTGGCACGGGAGTACGTGGACGAAGCCGAGAGCGGCCGCATCGCCGACCGTCCCCAGTTCCAGAAGATGCTGGACGAGGCGGGCAAGCCCGAGGCCCCGTTCCAGGAGATTTTGGTGTGGAAGTTTTCGAGGTTCACCCGCAAGCGGGAGCACGCCGTCGCCTTCAAGTCCATGCTCAGGAGGCGGGGCATCCGCGTCGTCTCCATCACCGAGCACGCCGACGACTCCCCCACCGGCAAGCTCATGGAGGCCATCATCGAGTCGGTGGACGAGTTCTACAGCGCCAATCTCGCCGAGGAGGTCTCCCGTGGAATGCGGGAGGCGGCCTCTCGCGGCTTCTGGGTCGCCACCTTCGCCCCCTACGGCTACAGGAAGGTCTACGTCCAGGACGGAGCCAAGAAGCGCCCCAAGCTGGAGCCGGACCCGCCCGCCGACGCCGTGGTCAAGCGCGTCTTCGACATGGCCCTCAAGGGCCAGAGCTCCCTGGACATCACCAAGACCCTCAATGCAGAGGGCGTCCCCTCTCCCAGGGGCAAGCAGTGGCTTAAGAGCGCCGTCCATACCATGCTCACCAACGAAGCCTACACCGGCGTTCTCGTCTGGGGCACCAAGGCTAGGGACGGCGCAGAGCCGGTCCGGGTGGAGAAGGCGTTTCCCGCCCTGGTCGCCAAGAGCAAGTACCGCCAGGTGAGACGGCTGCTGCGCTCAAGAGCGCCGAAGGTCGTCCACCCACGCCGGGCTTCCAGCCCCTACCTGCTGAGCGGGCTGGTCAAGTGCCAGCTGTGCAGGAAGGCCCTCACCGCCGCCGAGGCCAAGGGCGGCAAGTACACCTACTACGTCTGCCACTCCCTGCTCAAGAAGGGCAGCGGCACCTGCACGACCCCCAGGCTCAACGCCAAGCGGTTCGAGGGCCTGATCGTCGAAAACATCCGGGACAACATTCTCACCGAGTCCAACATCACCGAACTGGTCAAGATCGTGGACGAGGAGATGGACGGGGTGGCCAGGGAGCAGCGCGAGCGGCTGAAGGTCATCGAGGAGGAGCTGGAGGAGGTGAAGCGGCGGCTGGGACGCATCTGGCAGGTGATCGAGACGACCGAGATCGAGATGGCCGACGCCACGGAGCGCATCAAGGAGCACCGGGAGCGCAAGGAGAAGCTGGAGGCCGCCGCCGAGGATGCCAGGGCCATGCTTTCCAAGCGCAGGGTGACGCTGGACAAGGTGGAGACCATCGCGGCCTTCGCAATGGACATGAGCAGATTCCTCAGGGAGAGCGAGATCACCGAGTCGCGGGCCTTCATCCGGTCATTCGTCAACGAGATCGAGGTCAGGCCCGGCAGGGCGACGATCCACTACAGCATCCCCACCCCGGAGGACTCCCCCATAGGCGGGGCAGACCTTGCGGAGGTCGCCCTGGGCAAGGGAGTTCGCAGTATGGGAGTCGCTGGTGGAGCTGGGGGGATTCGAACCCCCGACCTCATCATTGCGAACGATGCGCTCTCCCAACTGAGCTACAGCCCCGAATGGTGACTCTTTAATGGTATATCGGGGGGTTTTACGAACGCGCCCCCTTTGTCCTTCGGACATTTCCCCCGCGAGCGGGGGAAACCCAGCCGCGCCCTCACTCGGATCGCCCGTTTGGATGCTTGTTGCGTTCCGCGATTGGGCGACTTTGGCCCGAAAGGCTTGCATTTGGGAGTGTACCTAGTTCGAATCACCTTGCGGACTCGTGATTCGTTGCATCAACTAGAGAATTGATACAACGTCTCATATAATCAAGTGTCGAGCTTGAAATCCGATGCGACATCGCTGATGTCGCAGCCTGTTGCAGGTCGCGTTTATTGGCTTGCAACTTTTTTGAACTAAGGAGCGAGATTCCGAAATGAAAACCGGAAGATTGATTGAAAGAGAAAACTCGTCACTCGGCGTGGCGGTGGGTCGTGGAGCAAAAGGCTTTTTGCTTTTGGCCGCATTAGCCGTCGTTGGTGTTTTGGTTGCTTGCGCAGATGAGAGGACAGTCGAGGTGCCCGTCGACCGGCCAGTCATCCAAACCGTCGAGGTTGAGGTGGTTGTCGAAGTCGAGAAAGAGGTTGTGCGCGAGGTAGAGGTTGAAGTGCCTGTCGCGGTCGAGAGGGAAGTTGTTCGCGAGGTTCAGGTCGAAGTGCCGGTCGTAGTCGTGAGAGAGGTTGTCCGCGAGGTTCAGGTGGAAGTGCCGGTCGTAGTCGAGAAAGAAGTTGTCCGCGAAGTTCGGGTTGAAGTGCCGGTCGAGCGGACGGTTGAGCGGACGGTAGAAGTACTGGTTGAGCGGACGGTGGAGGTGCCGGTAGAGGATGAGGCCGATCACGACGACCATGACGATCATATGGAAGCGATGGACCACGAGGAGCTAATCGGTCGAATTCTCGTTACGGACGGGTTGGAAGGATACCTATCTGTGATCGATTTGGAGACTGACAGCGTTGAGAGCGGAATCTTCGACATTGCAGGGCCCAACGCGAGGATCTACCCCAGCATCCATCACCGTTACGCCTTCGTCCTCGCTCGAGGGCCCGAAGGCGACGACGACCGCATTCACATCTTCGACGGTGGCGTGTACAACGAACCGCACGGCGATCACTTCGACCTGGTCACTGACCCGGTCTCACGCCACCCGCTTGAGATCGTCGAAGAATGGCCGGTTCACTCCGTCAACAGCAACGGATGGACCACCATCTTCGCCGATACCAACGGTCACGCGCTTCTGTTCGATGAAGAAAGCTTGGAGAGTTCAGGCGGCGACTACGAGCCAACTGTGCTTGAGGCCGGAATCCAGCACGGGACCGCGTTCGCGATTGCCGATGAACACGTCGTGATGTCTGTCAGCAACCCGCTCTGCACCGAGTTCATTCCGGGCACGTGGGACTGCTTGCCGCTGGGCGTTGTCGTGAGCGACCTCGATGGCGAGGTCGTCTATGACGCGGCCAGCGAATCCTGCACATTCCTGCACGGCGAGGCGTACAACAAGCACGGCGCCTTCTTCGGTTGCCAGGAAGGTGTGCTCTTCGTCCATGAGGACGGTGGGCTGTTCGGGCATGAGATTATTCCCTATCCGGCAGAGCTGGGTGAACCGGGAATGTCCGCGATCATTACGTACTACTGGCACCCGGGTAGCGACAACTTCTTTGGCATCGGGAACCGGCGTGACATCGGCCAGGCCGGCGTCTGGCTGGTTGACCCGGTCCATCGCGAGATTCGCGAGATATTCGCTGATCCCAGCGCCGCCTTTGTGTTTTCAAACGACGGCGAGACCTTTTTCATCCTCGCTGATGACGGTGTTGTGCGCGCCTTCGACTCTCACGACGGCGAACTGATCGAATCCGTGCAGGTGCTTGAGCCGTTCGAGAGGGTGTGGGGAAGCCCCTCGCCCGCGATGATTGTCGCCGGCGAATGGCTGTTCGTCTCCGACCCGTATAGCGGTCATGTCCTCGGAGTTCATCTCGAGCACATGGAGGTCGAGGAGGAATGGGAGCTCGGCGGTGCGCCGGCGAACTTGACGTTCGTCGGATTGGGCGTCGATGACCATCATGATGACGAGCACGCCCATGAGGATGAGCATGACCACGAGGCCGAGGTCGATCACGACGACCATGATGATCATATGGAAGCGATGGGCCACGAGGAGCTGATCGGTCGACTTCTCGTTGCGGACGGGGTCGAAGCGCACCTCTCCGTGATCGATCTCTCGACCGACGACGTCGAGAAGGGAAGCTTCGACGTTGCCGGACCCAATGCGGCACTCTACTCCAGCGTTTCTCACCGTTACGGCATCGCTCTCGCTCGAGGACCCGAAAGCGGCGACGACCGCATTCACATCTTCGACGGCGGGGTGTTCTATGTCCCGCACGGCGATCACTTCGACCTGGTAACCGAACCCGTCTCACGGCACCCGCTTGAGATCGCCGAAGAATGGCCGGTGCACTCCGTGAACAGCCACGGCTGGACCGCGATCTTCGCCGACACCAACGGTCACGTGATTCTGATTGACGAGGAAGGTCTGGCAAGCTCAGGTGGCGACTACGAACCGACCGTGCTTGAGGCCGGGATCCAGCACGGGACCGGGTTCGTGATTTCCGATGAACACGTCATCGTGTCTGTCAACAACCCGCTTTGCACGGAGTTCATTCCATCGGGGGACTGCCTGCCGCTGGGCGTAGAAGTGCGCACGTTCGACAACGAAGTCGTATACGACGCGGCGAAAGACGCCTGTCCTAGCCTGCACGGCGAGGCACACAACGCTCACGGCGCAGTCTTCGGCTGCCGCTATGTTGGGGTGCTCTCCGTACACGCGCACGACGGGCATTACGAGCATGAGTTCATCCCATATCCAGAGGACATGGCTGACGAGCTCGCGCTGGGGCTCTTCTACGGGAATCATGACAGTGAAAACTTCTTCGCCCCTGCGACGCTCTTTCCCGACGGGCAGTGCTGCGATTTGGGCGGCGTCTGGTTGGTCGACGTAGAAAACGGCGAGATGCGTGAGGTGTTTCCCGATCCCAGCGTTGCCGGTGCGTTCTCGAGCGACGGCGAAACCTTCTACATGCTGGCCAATGACGGTGTTCTGCGCGCCTTCGACTCTCACGACGGCGAACTGGTCGAGACCATGCAGTTGATCGACCCGTTCGAGTCGGTGTTTGGAAGTCCTTCGCCCTCGATGATCGTTGTCGGCGAATGGCTCTTCCTCGCTGACCCGAACAGCGGTCATGTCCTCGGGGTCCATCTTGAACACATGGAAATCGAGGAGGAATGGGAACTCGGCGGTGCGCCGGCGAACTTGACGTTCGTCGGAGTGGGCGTTGATGACGAGCATGACCACGAGGACGATCACTGAAGAGTATGACCGGATCAAGGAGCTGCGCCGGCAGCCCAAAGTCACGCGACTAGACGAACCCACTGCATTTCTGGACGTGCCGACTCGTGTTGAGATTACGGGTCTGTTGGAGCGACTGACCGGCACAACTGGGATTCTGGCACCCTGTCAATCAACTCGGATCTCATGGAGGTTACGAAATTGAGCTCAGCGATTGAAGCGTGGCGCGAAAAGGTTTTGGCATTTGACCGGTATATGGAAGATATACGCGGGGAAGGACAGGAGCACGGTCACGGCCGTCGTGTGTTCGCCTCCGAGCCGGTGGATCCGTACCGTACCGACGATCCTGCGCTCAATGGCCTCTACGACGTCGTGTGCGAGGGTGCCGAGGTCTTGGACGTTGGCGGCGGCGCGGGCCGCTTCGCCCTACCTCTGGCAACACGTGCCAAGAGGGTGACGGTGATAGATCCTTCCGCCGAGTCGTTGGAATTGCTAAGGGCACGTGTGACAGAATTCGGATTTACCAACTTGACAGCCGTCCAAGAGCGGTGGGAAGAGGCTGAAGTTCCCTCGGGGGATGTGGCCCTCTGTTCCTGGGCGCTGCATCACGTGGTGGATGCTGCGCCATTCGTAAGGAAGTTGGAAGAAAGCGCCAGGGACCGCGTGGTGATCCTGGAGATGATGGTGACACCCGGTACGCAGATGGCTCCGTTCTACGAGCGTGTGCACGGCAAGAGTCTGACGCCGCTGCCGGGCGTCCAGGATTTACTGAAGCTGCTGTGGGCGATGGATATATTCCCCGACGTGACGATGGTCAGTCCTGAAGTTCCGGTATTGGGCAAAGATCTCAGTTCAACGCTGGAGAAACTTCGAGGAATGTTGGCTGTGGAGGAAGGCACCGATGCAGATGAAAGACTGCGCGCGGCGGCAGACGAGTTGCTGGAAGAGTCCGGCGAAGGTCTGATCGTTAGAGGCGCGAGTATGCGGCGGCAGGCGATCGTTACGTGGAGGCCGACGCAGGGTGGTTTGCGAAGCGGGAGTCCGAACTGATATCTTCTACGGTTCGGTCGATTCGGGATCCGGCGTGGGTTCTTCGGCGATTGCGGTGAATGTTGCCCTGACTTCTTCGGAGATGGCGGTGACGGTTAGGGCGGCGGCTTCGTTTACGGCTGTGGCTGTGGCCATGGCTTGTTGGCTGGTGATTCCGTCTAGGAGTTCGACGTCGAAGTAGAGAGTGGCGTTGGCGGGTATGCGCGGTGGGGATCCGGCTTCGCCGTAGCCTTGATCGGGTGGGATTCTGACGCGCCGGCGTTCGCCGATGTTCATATCGAGCAGGGATTGTCTCCAGCCGGGAATGACGTAGGCCAGGAAGAATCTGGCGGCGCGGTCGTTGCTGTAGGTTGTGCCGAATACGCAGCCGTCTTCGAGCCATCCGGTGTAGTGGACTTCGACTTGCCAATCGATTTCTGGTGATTCGCCTTCGCCCGGTTGGAGGATTGCATAGTCAACGCCGTTCGATCCGGGTTTGAAGTCGGCGTCTGAGACCTCCTCGAATCTTGGCGCTGTCGGAGGGTAGACTTCGTCGAGGCAGGTGCGTTTTGAGAGGGTAGGTTCGACGAAGGGTATGACGAGGTCGTCTTCGCCGGGATTGGCACCGCCGCCGCGGCATGCGGTTGTGGCGAGTGCGGCGAGGATGCCTGAGGCGATGATCACCGCAGTTAGTAGCAGGGTCGCGGGTTTGGCGCGTGTTTGCATGGTTTTAACGCTATATCAAATGGGTTGCAGCGTCGCCCTGCCCTGCCCCGGGCATCCCCGCTCGCATCACTACGCTCGCTCGCGCCCCATTACGCTTTGCGAAGGGGCTATGATTCGCGCCGAACCCAGCGGCAACCACGAGTGATTTATCCCTACGAGTGGTTGTGGACGATGTCCATGAAACCTGCGGCGCCGGAGTTGACCCATTCGGGGGTGTTTGTGAATAGGAGTTTGACGCCGAGGTCTAGGAAACGTGTGACGTTGGCTGAGCCGCAGATTGCGCCGGCGGTTCTGCCGGAGGCGACGATGCGGCGGTAGGCGTCGTTCATGGTCTCGACGACGTCGGGGTGGTTGATGTTTCCTTTGTGTCCCATCGAAGCGGCGAAGTCGCCGGGGGCAACGAAGAAGACGTCGATGTGGTCGACGGCGAGGATTTCGTCGAGGTTTTCGTAGGCGATGATGTCTTCGAGGAGGATGATTAGCAGGGAGTTATCGTCGGCGACATCCATGAAGTTGGGTACGCCGAGTCCTTGTCGGCTCGTGTAGCTGCCGCGTTTGCCGATGGGGGGGAATTTGCCGCCGTCGACGACGTTTTGGGCTTCGGCAGCGTTGTTGACGTGGGGGACGACGATACCTTGGGCTCCGCGGTCGAGGGTCCGGTAGATGAGGCCTTGGTGGTTGTCGTTTACTCGGCAGACGGATGTGAGACCCCACAGGTCGCAGGCGCGGGTGAGGTTTCCGAGTTCTGAGGCGTCGACCCATCCGTGTTCGCCTTCCAGCCAGATGCCGTCGAAGCCGTGGTTTACGGCGATGGGTCCGAAGGCGTCGATGTCATCGGGGTGTGTCATGCCGCCGACGATGGTTGCGATTTCGCCCGCGGCGATTTTGTCCTTGATGCGATTGGGTCGGATGTCCAAGGTATTGGTGCCTTTCATTTTTGAATTGGGATTCTTGGGATTGTGGGTCAGTGGTTTTTGACGATGTTCATGAAGTTTTCGGCGCCGTCGTTAATCCATTCTTGGGTTGTTGTGAGGAAGAATTTCGCGCCTAGGTCTAGGTAGCGTTGGAGGCCTGCTTTGCCGCAGGTTGCGCCGGGGATTTTGCCCGCGGCGTTTATACGGCGAAAGGTGTCTTCCATGGTTTGGGCGACTTCGGGGATGTTGGCTACTTGATCCCAGATGCCTTTGTGTCCCATTGAGGCGGCGAAATCGCCCGGTGCGACGAAGAAGATGTCGATGTTGTCGACTTCGAGGATTTCGTCTAGGTTTTGGTAGGCGATGATGTCTTCGATGAAGACGATGAGCAGGGAGTGGTCGTCGGCGAGCTCCATGTAGTTAGGGACGCCGTGGCCTTGTCGGCTGGCGTAGTTTCCTCGTCTGCCGATTGGAGGGAATTTGCCGCCGAGGACGACGTTTCGGGCTTCTTCGGCCGTATTGACGTGTGGGACAGCGATGGCCTGGGCTCCGCAATCGAGCGTGCGGTAGATGAGGCCTTGGGAGTTTTCGTTGATTCTGACAACGGGTGTAAGGCCCCAGAGGTCGCAGGCGCGAGTCAGGTTGCCGAGGTTTGCGTGATCGACGCCGGCGTGTTCGCCTTCGAGCCATACGGCGTCGATTCCATTCGCCTGCGCGATGGGCCCGAAGACGTCGATGTCGTCGGGGTGGGTGAAACCGACGACGGAGACGGCGACTTCGCCGGCGTAGATTTTTTCTTTTACGCGATTGGGTCTGAGTTGCATTTCTTGGATCGCTTTCCTATCTCGAGTGGCTGTTTACGAAGTCGGAGAAGCTGGCGGCGCCGACGGCCAACCACGGTCCGATCGAGGTTAGGAGGAATTTGGCGCCTAGATCGAGGTATCTTTCAGCGTCACCTTGTCCGCACGTCGCTCCGGAGTTTCGGCCTGCGGCTTCGATGCGGCGGAAGGCGTCGTTCATGGTTTCAACGACTTCGGGGTGGTTGATGTCGCCGGTGTGTCCCATGGATGCTGCGAAGTCGCTTGGGGCGACGAAGAAAACGTCGATTTCGTCGACTTCGAGGATCTCGTCGAGGTTTTCGTAGGCGATGATGTCTTCGATGAGGATGACGAGGAGGGAGTAGTAGTCGGCGACATTCATGTAGTTGGACACGCCGTGGCCTTGTCGGCTGGTGTAAGCGCCGCGCTTGCCGATTGGTGGGAACTTTCCGCCGTCGACGACGTTTCGGGCTTCAGCGGCGTTGTTTACGTGGGGGACGACGATGCCTTGTGCGCCGCAGTCGAGGGTTCGGTATATGAGGCCCTGAGAGTTCTCGTTTATGCGGACTACGGGAGAGATGCCCCACAGGTCGCAGGCGCGGGTTAGGTTTCCGAGGGTTGAGGCGTCGACGCCTGCGTGTTCACCTTCCAGCCACATGCCGGCGATGTCGTTTGCGGCTGCGACTGGGCCGAATGCGTCGATGGCGTCGGGATCTGACATTCCACCGACGACGATGGCCACTTCGCCGGCGGCTAATTTGTCTTTGGCGCGATTGGGTCGGAGTTGCATGTGATGTTTCGTCTTTCTTTGGATTAAAACGAGATGGTGCGGCGAAATCGTTAATCGCGTTGACGCACCGACGCGATTTTACGTGATTCGAGGTTGCTTCGTCGTTTAGTCCGGCACTATGTTTGCACCTGAAAATCGCTTAAACTACTACAGCGAACGTTGCTGTTCGAACTGGACCAATCCGAGGGAATTCTGACATGCTAGAGCGATTCAAGGTGCCGGAGGCTGATCGTGTTTACGTGATGCCTGAGAAGATGCATCGGGTGACGAAGGATATTTTCCTCAAGATTGGTTTAGATGAGGATGGGGCGCAGGATTCGACCGATGTTTTGCTAGGGAACGATTTGCGCGGTAATGAGTCGCACGGCGTGTCGAATGGTTTGCGGGGGTATGTGAGGAGTTATGCGGCAGGTCAATTGAATCCTTCGACGGAGTGGGAGATCGTTCGGGAGACCAGCACGACTGCAAACATCGATGCGAAGGATGCGCTCGGGACGCATGTCGGCCCAACGGCGATGGAGATGGCTATTGAGAAGGCCCAGCAGCATGGTGTGGGTGTTGTGACGGTTTACAACACGGGGCATTTGGCGGGATGCAGTCACTATGTCTACCAGGCGATCGATGCTGGGATGATCGGTCACACGATGACGGCTGGTGGTGCCGGGATCACGATACCGACGTGGGGATCGCGTCCGTTTTTGGGGACGAACCCGATCGCGTATGGAGCGCCGGCGCGGACAATGCCGCCGTACATGCTGGATGTGGCGACGACTCAGGTGGCGGCGAACAAGATCTGGCTGCTAAGACGTACCGGTGCGACGGTTTTGCCGGGTTGGATCACTGATGAAAACTACGAACCTCAGTTGGAGGAGCAGCCCGCGCCGGGTCCTGAGACGCGGGGCAAATACGGGATGTTGCCGATCGGTGGGACGCGAGAGAACGGATCGCACAAGGGATTCGGGCTTGGGCTGATGAATGAGATCATGTGCAACGAGTTGACGGGTCTCGGTCCGGGTCCGTTGAACCCGCATCAGGGCGGTCACTTCTTTGTGGCGTACGACATCGAGGCGTTTACGGACAGGGAGAAGTTCCTGGATGACATGGATGAGTTGTTGAAGGCGGTTGCCGAGCATCCCCCGGGCAAGGGGCACGACCGTGTTGTTTATCCGGGTCTATTGGAGGCTGAGGAAATTGAGAAGCGATCGAAGGACGGGATCCCGTATCACACGGAAGTGATCGAGTGGTTCGAGGGCCACTGCGCCGAGGTTGGTGTTGAGTGTGATTTGAGGTAGGGTGCGATCAAAGGCGAGGTAACGCAGGATCATCTCATGGCTTCTTCGTTGAAATTCGTCTTCATGCCGCCGCAGGATGAGTTGAAGCGGTGGTTCGCGGCTCGGCTTTCGGATTCGATGCCGGAGTATGAGGTGGTTTCGCCAGCGGATGATGGTGAGGCGGCGCGTGAGATTGTGGATGCGGATGGGGCTTTCGGGTGGGTTTCGCCTGAAATGCTTCCCTCCGCGCGCAAGTTGAGGTGGTTGCAGAATCCGGATGCGGGGCCGTTTTATGGGTATTACTACGATGAGCTGGTGAAGCATCCTTGCGTGATTTCGAACCCGAGGGGCATCTACTTCGATCACATCAGTCATCACATAATGATGTTCGTGCTGGCGTTGTCGAGGGGCTTGCCTTGGTATGTGGATGCTCAGCGCCGTGTTGGATGGGAGAAGGATGCGAGGAAGTCGGAGTATGTGAGTCTGGGTGATGCGACGGCGTTGATCAATGGTGTGGGTGGCATTGGCGCGGAGGCGGCGCGGTTGTGCGGGGCGTTTGGGATGCGGGTTATCGGATTGGAGCCGCGGGTCGAGCGGGAAGTCTGGGGCGCGGAGATTTACTCACCGGATGAGATTGATCGGTTGTTGCCGGAGGCGGATTTCGTGATTTCGACGGTGCCGCATACGCCGGAGACGGAGGGAACATTCAATGCGGAACGATTCAGGTTGATGAAGTCTTCGGCGTATTTCATCAATGTTGGTCGCGGGATGGTGTGCAAGATCGACGATTTGGCTGATGCGATCGAGTCGGGCGAGATAGCTGGTTGCGGGTTGGATGTCTATGAGATCGAGCCGTTGCCGCCGGAGCACAAGTTGTGGCGGTTGCCGAACGTGTTGATGACGCCGCATGTGGCGGTGAGGGATGCGGGCGATATTCCGGAGCGTCGCTTCCAGATCATCCTCGAAAATGCCCGCCGATTTGCGTGTGGCGAAGAGTTGATGAACGTGGTGGACAAAGAGCGCTGGTATTGATCGGTCGCGGGTTATCAATCGGTAATCCCGGTCATCCAGAGCTTGAGTCCGATGAAGAATGCTGAGCCGCTGGCGCCGATGGCGATCGGTCGCCATAGCGACTCGCCGACCACGAATGCGTCGGCAATGAGTCCGGTGGCGGATCCGATGAGTGCCACACCCAACAGCCATGTGGCGGTATTCCGCAGTGAATCGTTAAGTTTGTCGTTGTTGTTTGGTGTTTCGTCAGGTGCCATTTCGCTTTGCTCGCATGTTTTTGTTTCACCCGAAACCATGTTACTCGGCTCGCCAATGGGTAGTCGGTGAAGGTAGATTTTGAGGCGATTGTGCTTTGTAGAATTCAACGAATGGTGCCCCGTTCCGTTGTTCTGATCGCCGTATTTTTGCTTTCGTCCATCATTTTGGCTTGCGGTGTGTCGAATGAAGGCGGTTCAGACGGTGATACGTTGACGGCGGAGTTGGTTGTGCCCCCCGCAAAGCAGGAAACGGTTGCGGCACCTGCTGCTACGCGCGCCCCATCAACCGCCACTGCCCTGTCGGAAACATCGGATGCGGCGATCTCGAAGGTCGGTGAGGCAGCAGGAAAAAGGACGGTCAATGTGCCCAATCGCGGCTACAACGCGATGGGCGGCGACGACGCGCCGATCAAGATGTTCGACTTCTCGGACTTCCTTTGACCGCATTGCGGAAGTTGGCACCGCGGGACGGTTGCCCAGATGCGCGACACGTATATCGCCGATGGTCTAGTTAAGTCGATTTATTTCCACTTCCCTATATTGGCGCAAGAGTCGGCAATCGCGGCTGAGTACTCCGAGTGTGCGGGCGAACAAGGTTCGGAGTTTTTCTGGGGTTACGTAGACACCGTTTACGAGCATCAGTCGGAGATCTCCGAGCAGGTGCTGGGAGAGCTGGCATGGGAATTGGATGTTGACGCGGATGCGATGAACGAATGTCTGGCGTCGGGTCGACACAACACGACTTGGCAGATCGACAGGGCGCGCGGAGAAGCCATGGGCGTTCAGTCGACGCCGACGATCTTCCTTGCCTATTTGGACGGAGATGGCGAGGAGGTGCGGTTGCAATTCAGAGGAGCGAGGGATTTCGATAATATGTCTCAGATACTCGACGCGATCTTGAGGGAGATCGAAGAATGAAGATAACGAAGATAACGCCTTACCTGATCTCGGCACCGGCGCCGTTTCTAGGGGCCACGGAAGACACTGACGGGGCGGTCAGTAACCGCGAATATCTCTTTGTTGAGGTGAACACGGACGAAGGGATCACTGGTTGGGGCGAAGTGACGGGGACGAGAGAACAGGCGAATCGGGGTGTTGCTTCGTTGATAAGCCACGTTTCGGATCTGCTTGAGGGTGACGACCCGAAGAACATCGAGAAGATCTGGCACAAGGTTTTTCGCCATTTCACTTACATGGGTTCGCGAGGCGCGACTACGAGCGCCATATCAGGTATCGATATCGCGTTGTGGGACATCCGCGGCAAGGTTCTTGGCGTGCCGGTGTATGAATTGCTTGGCGGTCCGGTGCGGGACGCTGTAGACATTTACTGCCACCCGAACAATGGAGTGACGCCGGAGGAGCTGGCTGAGGATTGCAAAGCTATTGTGGCGACGGGTCAGACTTCGCTCAAGACCGACCCTTGGTATCCGCATCATCCGGAGGAAATTGACGGGTACATGTCGGGTAAGTTAACGGATGAGGCAACGAATCTTGGAGTTGAGCGCATTGCGATGGCGCGCGAGGCGGTGGGTCCGGACATCGAGATATTGATCGACAACCACGCCCGCTTCGATGTGCCCACGGCGATACGACTGGCTAAAGCATTGGAACCGTACGACATCTTCTGGTTCGAGGAACCGGTCGGTGTGGAATCAAACACTGCATTGAAGCAGGTGAGAGACGCGACGAACGTGCCGATCTGCGTCGGCGAGCGGATTCATACGCGCTGGGAGTTCGTTCCGATCCTCGAGCAAGGTCTCGCGGACTTCATAATGCCCGACATCACTTGGACCGGCGGTATCTCGGAGCTGAAGAAGATTTGTACACAGGCGGAGGCATACTACATCCCGGTATCGCCGCACGACGCGAGCGGTCCGATCAACGTGATTTCGGGTGCGCAAGTGATGATCACGGTTCCGAACTGCTACCGCGTCGAGACGAGTCGCGCCGATTTGAGCGCATACAACGTTTTGATGGATGTGCCGCTCGATATCCGCGGCGACAAGATCCATTTAGACCCTGACCGGCCTGGGATTGGGATTGAGATGGACAAGGAATACCTGAAGGCACATCGGGTTTAGGGAACGTTAGCGGGAGGCGATGATCTCGCCTCACCAGATGGTCGCCCGATCCCTCTCGCTCTGACCCTCTTCCACGGAGGGAAAGTGGAGTTCGCCCTGACTCCTGCCTTCGACGGTTTGGGGTTACGTGGTATTAATCGATTCATGTTGGTTCATAGACCTGAGAGTCGCGAAGCGTGAAGGACCCTGCGGTTGAGCGTCAAACTAGGACGTTGCTTAACGTTCTGAATCTGGAGGCCAAGTACGGGTTCAACAACAGCGCTGTCGTGGGTGGCGGTCTCGACGGGATGTGGCCGAATTTGGACCGGGTCTCGGGACTGGTGAGGAACCTTGCTCCGATGAATGGGCGGCGATACGCGTCTATGAGTCAGGTTGAACGGCGTACTTGGAGCAATGCTGCGATGCGTCGGCTGGGCGGAAGCGATCGTGAATCTGCATCGGTTGCGTCCAAGCCTCGGCAACCTAGGCGAACAAGCCCTGAGGTGCCGCGTAAAGACCGATCGCAACGCTCGGTTCGGCGGGCGTTGGGTTTAGAGACGCCGGTCGATGCGTTGTCGTTTCTTCATCCTGCAACCAAACGAGCGTTTGATGCGCTGGAACTCAGAACGATACGCGATGTTTTGTGGCATTTCCCCCTCCGTCTTATCGATTACACGAAACGTACGAGCATTGTTGACTTAATTCCGGATGAGGAAGCAACCGTCGAAGGGGAGGTGGTCAGTTCTGAGACGAACCGTTTCTCGGGGCGTAGCGGTCTGGCGCGCGTGCGGATCAGAGATGGTACCGGGTTCCTCACGATCACTTGGTTCAACATGCCGTATATGGCGGCGCGATGGCAGAACGGGGATCGGATAGTGGTGAGCGGAAAGGTTGGTGATTTTCGAGGTCGACCGACGATGGAAAATCCGGAGTATGACGATGTGACGCGTGGCGGCAAGAACAATCAAAGAGGTTTCATTCATGCTGGAGCATTGGTGCCGGTTTACCCGTTGAGTGCTGGATTGAACCAACGTACCGTGCGGAACGGTGTCATGCAGTGCTTGGACAACGGGTTGCGCTTCGTTGAGGAGACGTTGTCCGAAGAAACTCGTAGAGCCAATGATTTGATGTCATTGCAGGATGCGATCGAGGCTATGCATCGTCCGATGGCGGAGCGTCAACACTGGCGAGCGATTAGACGCTTGGCGTTCGATGAGTTTCTGTACAACCAGATCGCGGCCATTCGCCGGCGTACGAGGTGGCGCGATTCGGTTACAGCGGTAGGACTGGAGCCGGATCGTGCTTTGGTCCACGAGTTCGTTTCGTCGCTCGGGTTTGATCTGACTCCAGACCAGAGCGAGAGTGTGGACACGATTATTGGCGACATGGGTTCGGACTTTCCGATGGCTCGGTTGCTGCAGGGTGAGGTTGGAAGCGGCAAGACGGTGGTGGCGATCGCGGCGATGCTGTCCGCTTCGGGCGTGAACGGCAAGCAGTCGGCAATGATGGCGCCGACCGAAGTGCTGGCTGAGCAACATTTTTTGAGCATGCTCGAGCAGCTGAAGTGTCGCGAAGGGTTGAGCGGATACGGGCCGGTTTACGAATCGCCGTCGTACCGTGTCGAAAGTCGTGATCGGTATCTGCGAATCGGCTTGCTGACCGGGAGTCTCGGCCAACGCGAGAAACGGGTCGTGCAATCGATGTGTGCGGAGGGGGAACTTGATCTGGTGGTTGGTACCCACGCGTTGTTGCAGGAGGCGGTCGATTTCGACGAATTGGCGTTGGTGGTTGTGGACGAACAACAGAGGTTCGGTACGGAGCAACGAGCAGTGTTGACTAGCAGGTCGCCGCGTCCGCACATGTTAGCGATGTCTGCAACTCCAATACCGCGGACATTGCACATGACGATGTACGGCGAAATGGAGCTGTCCACGTTACGTGCGATGCCAAGGGGGCGAACCCCGATCGAGACGCGATGGGCGCAAACGCCGTTCGATGTGACAGAAGCCTACTCGACAATCCGTAACGAGGTACATCAGGGACGGCAAGCGTTCGTGGTGTGTCCATTGATCGAGCCGTCGGAGAACGTTAGAGGGGCATCGGCGCTGGTCGAGTTTGACAGATTGAGCCGAGAAGAGTTTCCGGATCTGAACGTGGGACTGTTGCATGGCCGGATGAATTTGGCCGAGAAACAGTCGGTGATGGATGCTTTTCGGAACGAAGAGATTGACGTGTTGGTTGCGACTCCGGTGATCGAAGTCGGAGTTGACGTCCCAAACGCGACGGTGATGCTGATCATGACGGCGGACCATTTCGGGCTGTCTCAGTTGCACCAGATCCGCGGGCGGGTCGGACGCGGTCGTCATAAGAGCACGTGTTTCTTGATTTCGGATACCGGAAGCGAAATCGCCCGTGCGCGGTTGCAAGCCGTGGTAGAGAATCTCGACGGTTTCGAACTGGCGCGCAAGGACTTGGAGATCCGAGGTCCGGGTAGAAACTTGGCTGAGGTTCAGAGCGGTTGGAGCGGTTGGCGGTTTGCTCGGTTCGACGATTTTGAAACGTTGGGTCGGGCGCGTTCTACGGCCGAGGATCTGCTCACAAATGATTTCGACTTGAAGAAACCCGAGAATCAGGCGCTCAAGAGTGAAGCTTTGCGGGTGATTGGCAGATCAGTTTCGAGGTTTGCTTAGGGGCGGTTCACGATCTGCCCTGGCAAGTGTTTTTGCGGGGTCGATCGAACGCAATCTACTTGAAGAATTAGCATTTGGTTCATGGCTTCCAACGTGCAGGTTACGGCATCTGAAAAACCGATCATCCTCGATTTCTCGCGGTCGGAATTGGAACGCGAGGTCGTTGAAGTCTTAGGTCAATCTCGGTTTCGTGCCCAGCAGATCTGGCAAGCGCTTCATCGGGAGTGCATATCGGATTTTGGGGCGGTAACGACGTTGCCCAAGGCGTTGCGGACCCAGCTCTCTGAGCGTTATTCCGCCGATCCGCTCGCTAAGGCGATGCATCTACAGTCCAAGGATGGATCGACGGACAAGGCTCTGTTTCGTTTGGGGGACGGTGAGCTCGTCGAGACGGTATTGATGCGTTACACCGCGGACGGACATCGTAAAGCCCGCAAAACGGTTTGCGTTTCTACGCAAGCGGGATGTGCGCTTGGTTGCACCTTCTGCGCGACTGGACAGCAAGGATTCCGTCGGCAATTGACAACGGGTGAGATCATCGCGCAGATCACCTTTATGCAACGGATCGCGATGGAAGAGGACCGATCGGAGGTTGCAGCCGGCGAACGCGAGCGAGGCAGTGTACAAGGCGTTACGAACGTCGTCTTCATGGGAATGGGCGAGCCGTTGGCGAACTACGAAAATACGATGTCTGCGATTAGGGCGATCAATGATCCACACGGGTTGGCGGTTGGAGCGAGGCATATCACGCTGTCCACGGTTGGTCTAGCCCCTCAGATCGTGCGGTTAGCTGGTGAAGAGTTGCAGATCAACTTGGCGGTGTCTTTGCACGCGCCAGACGACGCGACGCGTTCGCAGACGATGCCGATCAACCGCCGTTATCCAATCTCGGTCCTGCTGGATGCATGTCGGCGATATGTGGAACTGACAGACCGGCGGATCTTCTTCGAGTACGTGCTGCTGAAGGGACAGAACGATCGTTTGAACCATGCACGGAAGTTGGGCGAACTTCTGACCGGTATGTTGTGCCACGTGAACCTGATACCGGTCAATCCGACGGCAGAAGGTCCGTACGAGCGGACGAGTCGGGGCGAAGCCGAGGCGTTTCAAAAGGAGCTAAGACGTTTCGGAGTGCCTTCGACTGTGCGTATTGAGAAGGGCATCGATATCGATGCCGGATGTGGTCAGTTGAGGGCGCGCGTCGTAGACGCTGAAGGATTGGGTGTAGGGTCGCCCGATTGAGAGCAATCCCTAGCTGGGTTCACTTATGGTCTTCGGCGCGATCCTGAGGATCGTACCCGATCGTGTTCCTGCCGTGCTCGATGTCCCAGAATCGCCAGCGGTTGTTCGAAACACCGTAGAAGATTTCGAAGCCGATATCCACAGTTAGGCAACGGTCGACAAGGTGGGCGAGGTCGCGATGGGATAGCCATGTGGCGTAGGCGCGGATGTTGGTGGGCCGGTCTTGAGGGACGACGCTGCCGATGCGTAGGCAAGCAACTTCGAGGCCGAAGTGTTCGTGGTAGTAACGGCCGGTCGCCTCGCCAAAGACTTTGCTCACTCCGTAGTCGCTGTCGGGGCGGATCGAAACGTGATGGTCGATTTGCGGGATGTTGTCTGGGTCGTTGTCGATCAACGAGTAATCGCCGAGACCGATGCTCTTGTAGGGTTCGTCGAGTTCGAAATTGCCGACAGCGTGATTGGAGCTTGCGAAGACAAGGCGTTTGACCCCGTTCTGACGAGCGGCTTCGTATACGTTGTGCGTTGAGGCGATGTTGTTGCGCAACACCTCCGGCCATGGCGTTTCAACCGGCGCGTTTGCTGCTAGGTGGACTACCGCATCTTGGCCTTCGAACGCCGGGGACATGGCATCGTAGTCGAAACAGTCAGCCTGCGTGAACGCGGTTAGCGCGTCGTCATCGAGAGGCCGGGAGTCAACGCCGGAAATCGTGTAACGTCCAGTGTCGCCCAAGCGGATTCTGAGTGCGGTTCCGATAAGGCCTGACGATCCGGTTATCAACAATTTCATTGCGTTTCGACTTTCGTTAGGTGTGTTGTAGTTTGCTGGTTATCATGTTAAGTTGCGTGGTCATCGTATGAGATTGGCATATCAAATCGAGGGTCCAAGGCGGAACACAGCAGCCCTTTTTTCTGCGCCTCGAATTTCTGTTTCACGCCGTTTCGTTTCCAAGGGACCAGCATGAATTCGCTGGTGGAAGCGGCTGAATCGATAGGCATCACTATCGACAAATTTCAAGTCAACCAGTTCCGCCGTTTTCTCGAGTTGTTGGAGGAGTGGAATCGATGTATCAATCTGACTGCGGTGAAGAATCCTGAGGAAGTCGTCGAGCAACTTTTTATTCGGTCTCTGCGTGTCGCGGTTCCTGCGGGCGGCAACGTTTCGACGGCGGGATGGTTCGACGGCAGGAGAATAATCGACATCGGTTCGGGTGCGGGGTTCCCAGGGATGCCGTTGAAGCTGGCGTTGCCAAGTGCCGAGGTGACGCTGTTGGAAGCGAACCGCAGAAAATGCGCTTTTCTAGAGCACGTCATATCCGATTTGCAGCTGGAAGGTGTGACGGTAGTCAATGCGCGAGCGGAAGATGCCGCGCAAGATGCCGCGCACCGCGAAGGATATGAACTTGCAACTGCGCGGGGTGTAGCGAGCCTTGCGGTTTTGGCGGAGTATGTCCTTCCGTTTCTGCAACTGGGAGGAGTCGCGGTTTTGGCTAAAGGCCCGGACCTCGCGCAGGCGAGAGCGGAGGCGGATGATGCGTCGTACGCTGCAGACGAATTGGGCGCGGCCCCAGCGATCATCCAAGCCGTCGCCCATCCCGGCAGAGCACCTACTGACCACATCATTTACTGGCTCAAAGTCCAACCGACACCGGAGCGCTTTCCGCGGCGCGCCGGAGTGCCATCGAAGCGTCCTTTGGTTGCAGCAAGAGTTAACTCATAGGTCAACCGTTGCGTCTGTTTAGGAAAATCACTAACTCGGCCAGCAACGGTCAAGCTTTGAGTGTTGCCGATGTATTGCGGCGAGTATTTTCGGTGCCTACGCTGCTTAGCGTGGCGTTCGGTTTGGCGATCATCGGATTCTTGCTTTGGCGCGTCCTCGATTTTGAATGGGACGAATTCATACAGCATTTGACTGGCATCAACTGGTGGTTGTTCGTTTTAGCGGGGGCCCTTTACTACGTTAGTTTTTGGTTCCGAGGATTCCGTTGGCAACTGATTTACAGCGCGGTCGCACAGCGCTCAGAAGATCCTCAGATCAGGGACAGCAGAGCTCCGGGTATTGCCACGATGGCGGCGTTGATCCTCAGCGGTTGGTTCATCAATTCGGTGATGTTCTTCCGGATCGGCGATGCTTATCGTGGTTGGGCACTTGCGGATAGGACATCGAGCGACATGCCGACGGCTTTAGGCACGGTGTTTGCGGAGCGGGTGCAGGATATGGCGGTGGTGTTGGTACTCGTCGTGATCTCCGCGGTGTGGGCGCTGTTGGTCGACGGGTTCGCGGCGTCGGGTGCAATCGTAGACGTTGCTGTGATTGTGGTCGCGGTGGCGTCGGTGCTCGTCCTGATTCTTTTGCTGATTCTGTATCTGATGCGGGCCGCAGGCGAGCGCTTGGCGGGGCTGATCCCAACCCGCTTCAGAAATCAGTATTTGCACTTCCAAGACGGTGCTCTCAACAGTTTTCGCGGAGGGCATATGCCGTCACAGATCGCTTTGGGCATGCTGGGTTGGTTGATGGAGGTGGCGCGGTTTTATTTTGTCGCTCAGGCGATGGGTCTGGATATGGCGATGAGCATTGCGATGTTTGCGGCGTTGGCGAACGCGATCATGACGACGATACCGGTCCCGGGCGGTTTGGGTTTTGTGGAGACGGTGTTGATCACCGTGTTGCTGTTGACGGGATTGAGCCACACCGACGCGTTCACGCTCACCGTATTGGACCGAGCGATCTCGTGGTTGAGCATCGTTGCGGTCGGCGGGGTCGTATTTCTAGCAATGACGGTGAAACGTTCGAAGAGTGCTGAAAAAGATAGAGTTGAGGAGGCGACTGCTTGCGGGGGTTGAATTTGGGCGCGATGATGGCGCCCCTGACAGGACTCGAACCTGTGGCACACGGTTTAGGAAACCGTTGCTCTATCCTCTGAGCTACAGGGGCTTGAAGCGGGACTTCCCAGCCACCATTTTATTTGACATGCGTGAACTGATAGACACGGGGTTGCCTGCGTGACCGTGGAGACAAGGCCACGACCTCTTGATCTTCTGCCGGGAACACTGTTCCGTCGTGATCAACTCAACGACGAATCTGCTTCGCACCTCGTCGCGGTAATTGATGTCGGTTCCAACTCGACCCGGATGGAGGTGCTGCAACTGACATCCGACTATGATCTGCGGGTCATGTCGGAGGTCAAGGCGTTGCTGAGGTTGGCGAGCCGTAAATCGAAGGATGGCAAGCTGCTGTCATCGGCGATCTCGGATCTTTCGCGTCTGATCGCCGACTTCGCGACGGTGGCATCGGCATCCAAGGTCGACTCGATACGAGCAGTCGCGACATCGGCCATGCGCGACGCGACGAATGGTGATGAGGTAGTGGAACGAGTCAAATCAGAAACCGGTATTGATCTGGAGATCATTTCGGGTGAACGAGAAGCCCAATTCGGATTTCTCGGCGCGGTTTTTTCTTTGCCGGCACACGACGGGGTATTGTTTGACATCGGCGGCGGCAGTGTCGAGTTTTCGTTCTTTGAAAACCGGACGCTGAAAAAGGTCCACACTCTGGATCTTGGAGCGTTACGCGTCAGCAACGATTTCTTGAATGAAACTCAACCGTCAATCGAGGCGGTCAATTGTCTGAGACGGCACGTACGAAAGATGCTGAAGAGTTCCGGGATGCCGCAGCTGGTTCGAAACGGCAGGTTGATCGGCGCAGGTGGGACTATCCGAAACTTGACCAAAATAGACCGCGAAGCGCGCAAACATTCGTTTGGACGTTTGCACGGTTCGATTGTTCGCTACAGCGCGCTGAAGCGTATCGTGAATGGTTTGCGCGGTCTGGATCGCGCCAGTTTGGCGTACATGCCCGGGTTGAACCCGGAACGAATTGACAGCATTCTTGGCGGTGCGATAGTAGCGTCCGAGATCGCCAGATATTTCGACAAGAATCCGATCATCGTCTCGGGTCGTGGGATCAGAGAAGGTCTGGCGATGTCGGGTGTGATCGACGAATTGCCTTCGATTGAAGAGGTTAGGCGTAGGTCGATCTATGCGCTCGGAGCGAGGTTCGATACGTGGGACCGGTTGCGTGCGGACCGGCGCGCCGCGATCGCAAGAAAGATGTCTGGGTTGTTATCGGAGCACTTAAATGAGGAGATCGGGGATTTAATACCCCATGTGGCGAGATTGATTGACACTGGACGAAGTGTGAATTACTACGACCGCTACATGCACGCTGCGAGCATAATCGAGCTTGGCGAACTCGGCGGTTTTTCTCATCGTGATATCGGGTTGATGTCAGCGGCTTTGCGCTTCAGCGACAGTAAATCCCCGTCAATGTCGAGATATCGCCCGGAACTCAAGAAGTCAGACCGAGCCACGGTGCGTAGGGCGGCAAGCCTGCTCAGGATTTCCGATGAGATGGAGCGAAGGTTGGGCGCGGACCGTTATTCGCATATTGTGATGGAAAACACGGGCGATCGATTCGAAGTTCGGGCCCCGGAGTTGAATGCCTGGGACCCACGGCGATTCGCGACGCGTTTCAAGCGAACATTCAAGCTGGATTTCGAGGTCGTTCGTTAGGGATTAGTCTTAACCTCACCGGCGTCTGCGTTTGCGGATGCCGAACCACGCCACGCCGGCGATCACGAACAGGGGCCATGTGTCCCAACTGGTGGAAGTGCCGCCTGATGCGGAGAAGCATTCGAGCGTTGCTGGTTTGACATCGCCTCGTGAAGCGGGTCCGGGCGGATGTCCGTCGCCAAGAAATTCGAGATCTTCTTGCGCTTGGTCTGACGGTTGCGTACGGCTGCAAGCTCCGACTTCCAACGAACCTGTCTTGCCATCTGCGTAGACAAGGTAATCCTCGAACATGCTGAACGGGTATCCGCAAGGTTCAGACCTGGCCGTCTTCAAGTGGGTAATCCTAGAAACTCGACCTTTCCATACGGTATGCACGATGAATTCGACAGTTATAGGTTCTTCGGGCGGCACCGCGGTCGTGTCGATTTCGAATGGCCAATCTTCAAATTCCATGCCAACCACCCTTCCGAGAAAGATCGCCGTTGCTTGGTCTTGACGTTCCTCGGCTGAGTCGGGCTCGACACATTCGCAGGCATAGATCGCCTGGCTATTGGCGAACGCAATCACGGCGAACAAGCAGAACAATACGGCCAAGACCGCGTATTTCCAAGTTAGCCGCATCATAGTAGTCGCCAGCCGGAAACGATTTGCCGTTGTCACAGCCAGGGGCGAGTACACAACAACGATTGATCGTTGCCGTCATTATGTCTAATTTGGCAACTCTTCGAAATACCGAGCGAGTTCGTCGCGTTCGAATTCCTTGATCGGCTCTCGGGGTTTTCCCATGCCTCGTTCGACGAAGACCGACGGCGATTGGTCAGCGTCGAGCAGCGATTCAACGTTTCCGATTGTCGTCGCCTCGATGCCAGCTTCGTTTAGCGCAGCGAGGGCACCGGTCGCGCGATCGGGATTGACGGCGGCGAGAAGCGCGCCGGAAGAAATCAGGCCCCATGGATCGATGTCAAGTGCTTCGCAGACCATCCCGCATAACGGCAGAACGTTCACCGCTCCTTCGTCGATCACGATTTTCGCTTTGGATGCGAAAGCGAGCTCTTGTAACGCGGTCGCCAATCCGCCTTCGGTAGGATCGTGCATAGCCGTGACGCCACCGGAATCGACCGCTATTTTTGCATCTCGCAAAACCGAGATGCCTGGATCGCTCAAGAGAGTGGCGGCGCTGTCGACGTCGGATGCCGCGACTCCGCTTTTGATTAGAGCCTCTCGGCATTCGTAGGCGAGGATCGACGTCCCCTCGATTGCGATTCCTTTGGTGAGAATGATGGTATCGCCGGGTTGTGCACCAGAAGCTGAAACTGTTCGGCTCGTGGGTGCTTCGCCCAACATGAAGCCGCATACGACGGGTTGAGTGACGGCGGGCGTGATCTCTGTATGCCCGCCAGCAAGTTGAACATCGATCTCTGCAGCCGCTTCACCGAGTTGATCGAAGATCATGCGGACGTCATCTTCAGTCGTTCCCGGCGGCATCATAACTGTCGCCAAAAACCACCTCGGAGTGCCGCCTGCGACTGCGATGTCATTGGCGTTAACGTTTACGGCATACCAGCCGATGCGATCGGTGGCGAAGGTGATCGGGTCGGTTTTGGCTAAAAGCGTGTTCTCGCCGAAGAGAATATGAGCGGCGTCTTCGCCGAGGCCCGGTCCTACGATCATTCGTTGGTCCTCATTAGGAGTGTTCAATCCCGAAATGAGGTTCTGCAATAGGGTCCCAGGCAGTTTCCCGAATTTGAGCTTAGTTTTTTTTCGAGACATGGTTCAACGCCTTAGCTGGGTCGCTGAATTGAAAGGCGTCCACCTGCGTCGGATCGATCACACCCTTTATTCGTCGGAAGGGGCGAAGGTCGGGATTTGCGGCAAAGGTTGGTTCGCGAAATACTTGGCGACTGAATCCAACAATGCCCGTGGCAAGGCACCTTGAGACCCGCCCCAAAGCTCTTGTTCGCCGCCTAACCGGAACCAGTCGTCGTCGCAGAAAAACCTGATCGTCTCTACACCTCTGAGGACATAGAAATCCAACCTGAAGGCGGTCTGACATGTGTCGGTGTTGCCGATCGGGATCGGCGTGTTTAGAGCATCGACTATTTCCTGAACCAAAACGCGATCTTGAATATCCTGGATCGGTTTTTGTTCGGCCTCGGCAAGTCCCCGAAACACGATCACCCTCCGGGCTTCGTGCAAGCGGAGATCGTGCACCAAGTTAACCGTCAACTGTTGCGTTTCACCGACTTCGCTACAGTTGAGGATGATGTCTTCGTCCAGATTTGGCGCGTCGCCTTGGTCTTTGCTCGCGATGTGGAATACATAACTCTGCTCGTCGTTGCCAAGCGTCAGGATCCAACCTTCGACGGGCCTCGCAGGGTTGTCATCGTCGATGGGCCCGCAACCCAGTGTGAGGTCGGGCCAAGTGTGTTCAGCGACATTTAGGATCTTGACCCCGCTTTGATCGATACCTTTGTCTATCAGATCGCCGCGAGCGTAGATCTCAAGTTTTGTGGGGACTTCCGGAAGCGGCGTAGGAGTAATCGTCGGCGTCGCGGTAGGTAACGGCACTGGTGTGTTTGTCGGCGTGTAGGTGGGTTGGGGGACCTCAGTGGCGGTGGCCGTCGGTTCGGCCGTCGGAGTCTCGGTTGCGGGCACCGGAGTTTCAGTAGGCGCTACAGTCGGTTGCTCTGTGGGCTCAGGGGTGGGTGCGAGTTCGGGTTTGGGTGTTGGAGTCGTGGTGTTGTCAGGCTCGGATTCAGACGCAGATGGCGATGGAGTCTCGCTCTCGTTCTTCGTCGGTTCAGCAGTTGGCGTCTGGGTTTCTTCGGCGGGGATTTCGGTAGGTTCGGGAGATGCCGTAGCGACTACTTGCGCTTCGGCTGGTTGCGTGGGCGGAGCCGTAGGTGTTTCGGGTGGAGTAGTTGTAGCGGTCGGTTTCGGCGCTTGGGTCGGCCGCGGCGTCGGTTGGATGCCAACGTCGGGCTCACGGCTGTTCGCCCAAATGGCTGCGAGGACGATCGTTGCGACAATCGCGGCCAGAACGATGACGACGATCAGTGTTTTTTTTGCTCGCTGTCCGTAGCCAGAGACTTGCAAGTTCGATCTGTCGTCGCGCTGGTTCATGCTCGCCCGGAATTTTTGCAGGCACGAAATGCGGCCGCGCCGTTAACTTCCTACGCTACACGATGGGGATTAGCGGATGCGATGGGATGAGACGCGACGAAAAGCCGTGAATTTCGGAAATTTCCGCGAAACAGTTGCATAAACCTTACTCAATAGGTAATAATCTATTGTTGGCGGTTCGAGCGGGGAATCAGCCGAAACATTGAAGTTAGAAAAACCAAGAGGGGTTACATCAATGGTAAGGCATCAGGCGTCCCGCTCGGTCGCGTCGACACGCGGGCAACGCAATCAAAGGGCCAATTTGCTCCGTGCAACGGTGATCAGCGTCGCCGTGTTGACCTTCAGCTTCCTTTTCATCGCATGCGGTTCTGCGCAAGCTCCAACGCCGGTCGTCGTTGAGGTCGAAAAGATCGTCGAGGTGGAGAAACCCACAACGCCGATCGTGATCGAGGTAGACAAGATCGTCGAAGTGCCGGTGGAAAAGGTTGTAGAAGTCGAGAAATTGGTCGAGGTCGAGAAGCCGGCAACGCCGGTGGTGGTTGAAGTTGAGGTCGAAAGGATCGTCGAAGTTGAGAAAGCCTCAACGCCGGTCGTAGTCGAAGTCGACAGGATAGTTGAGGTCGAAAAGGTTGTCGAGATCGAGAAGCCCATAATCGTCGAAAAGCAAGTCGTCGTCGAGGTCGAGAGGCCGATCGCAGACCCCAAAACGCTGACGATTTACTCGGGTCGAAGCAAGTCGCTGGTAGATCCGATATTGCGTGAATTCGAGCTACTTACCGGTATTCCGGTGGAGATCAGATACGCGGGCACGAGCGAGATGGCGGCGACATTGCTCGAGGAAGGTGACAGGTCTCCGGCGGACGTGTTCTTTGCGCAGGATCCTGGTGGGCTTGGCGCAGTCAAGTCTCTTTTCCTAACGTTGCCGGACGACATCTACGGCCTTTCGGCGGCTTGGGCGAGTGATCCCGATCAAAAGTGGGTCGGCGTATCTGGTCGTGCAAGGGTGATCGTGTACAGCAAGGAAAACATCTCGGAGGACGAGCTGCCGCAATCAATCTGGGACTTCACCGATCCCAAGTGGAAAGGCCGGATCGGTTTCCCGCCGACTAACGCATCGTTCCACGTTATGGTGACGGCGATGAGATTGAGTTGGGGCGAGGAAAAGACTCGTGAATGGCTAGACGGGATAATGGCGAACGAGCCGATCTTCTACGCAAAGAACACTCCAACCGTCGCGGCAGCAGGTGCGGGCGAGATCGACGCTGGTTTCGTGAATCACTACTACCTGCACCGTCGCTTGGCGGAAGACCCGAACTTCGCGGCTGGAAACTACTACACTCCTGCGGACGACGCGGGATCGCTCGTCATGGCCGCTGGAGCGGGTATTCTCGCTTCAACCGACGCCCAAGAGGAGGCGGAGCGTCTGCTTAAGTTCCTGCTCGGTGTGACCGCTCAGCAGTATTTCGCGACTAACACCCACGAATACCCCTTCAACTCGGCCGTGCAACCGTCGGAGTATCTGCCGGACCTAGGAGATATCAGCGAACGCTTCTATATCGACCTGGGTCTGCTGGATGACCTACCCGGCACGGTCCAACTACTACAAGAGGTTGGTGCACTTCCGTGACCCGCTCTACAGCGGAAGTAGCAAGACCTGCTACGAGACCCCGCCGTGCCGTTAGACGCGGCACAGGCGGGGCTCCTTCATGGGTAGCAATTGCGGCTGCATGCGTCGTCGCTGCCGCGTTGCTGCCCGTCATATATTTGTTCGTTCGCGGCGTCGGAGGTGGAGAGACTACTTGGGACTTCCTGACCCGTGCCAATTCAGTCAAGGTGATTTGGCGGACGATGAGCCTCATCGCGCTCGTGACGGCGGTTTCGCTTATTGTAGCGGTGCCTTCCGCATGGCTTACGATGCGGACGAATCTGCCTTTTCGTCGCGTTATCGCCGTCGCGTTAGCGCTTCCGCTGGTGGTGCCGAGTTTTGTGATGGCGACCACGCTCATCGAGGCGTTCGGTCCCAAGGGAATCTTGCAAGAGGTCTTGGAACCGTTAGGTGTCGATCGTTTACCGTCCATCTACGGACTTCCTGGTGCGACTCTGGTGTTGGTTCTGATGACTTACCCGTATGTTTACCTTACGGTTCGAGCGTCGATAGCGGGTTTGAATCCAGAGTTGACGGAGGCGGCGCGCAGTTTGGGCCACACGATGCTCGGAGCCTATCGACGCATCACCGTGCCACTGCTATTGCCAGCCATGGGGTCGGGCGCCACACTAGCGGCTTTGTACACGCTCAGCGACTACGGCGGCGTGGCGCTCATGAGGCACTACACCCTCACGGTGTCGATCATGGTTAACTACCAGACTTCTGTCGATCGGGTCGGGGGAGCGGCCATGTCGATGCTGTTGGTAGTGTTCGCTGTGGTCTTGTTGGCGATTGAAGCTACGATCAGGGGAAGGCGGCGTTTCGATGATGCCTCGGGAGGCGTGGGAAGAACGGCACGTGAAGTGATGTTGGGATGGTGGACGATCCCTGCCTTGATATTCGCTCTGATCCCGATTGTGGTCGGGGTCTTGGTTCCGGTGGGCGTATTGCTGGAATGGTTTATCCGTGGATCGTTGCTAGGTCTCGAGGGGTCTCCAATCTTGGTTCCGCTGTGGAACTCGTTCCAAGCCTCTGGTTTGGCGGCGATCGCCACCATAGTTATGGCTTTACCTGTCGCGTTCATAACGGTTCGATATCGAAGCTGGTTGAGCGACGTTTTCGAGAAGGCGGTCTACATCGGGTTCGGGTTGCCCGGCGTGGTGATAGCGCTCTCGCTCGTTTTCTTCGCCGTCAATTTCGCACTGTTCGTCTATCAAACCATGCTTCTGCTCGTTTTCGCGTATGCGGTTCTGTTTCTACCAGTTGCACTGGGCGCCTTACGTTCAGGAATGTTGCAGATCAATCCCAACTTGGAAGAAGCAGCGCAATCTCTGGGGATGACGCAGTTCAAAGCATTTGTCAAGGTCACGTTGCCGATATTGATGCCGAGCGTCTTCGCCAGCGCTGCTCTGGTATTTCTGCTGACGATGAAAGAGTTGCCCGCGACGTTGATCTTGGGCCCGACTGGTTTCGACACTCTGGCCACGTCGATTTGGTCGGCATATTCAGAAGCATTCCTGACCCAAACGGCTGCATCGTCGCTGATTTTGGTTGCCGCTGCGGGTATTCCGACAGCATGGCTGGTCCTCCGCGAACACTCTCAACGGAGATGATAGCGATCTGCGAAATCCGCCGTCCGCTCTGCGCGGTAATAGGATTGGCGGTAGATGAAGCTTTTTCGACGACGCAAATCCTTTCATCGCGCCTTGCTCCAAGCTAGGATGAACCGCTCTCGAGCTACAGGTGCGATTCATCTTGAGCAGGTGCAGACGCGGTATCATCCGGATGAACCACCTGTGCTGAACGGATTCAATCTGCAGGTTCAAGAAGGTGAGATTGTTTGCCTGCTCGGACCTAGCGGCGTAGGTAAGACGACCGCGCTCCGCGTTATCGCCGGGTTCGAGCGGGTCATCAACGGCTACGTGCGGTTGAACGGAAACTTGGTCGGTTCTCCTTTCGTCCACGTGCCGCCCCACCAGCGCGCTCTAGGTTTGGTGTTCCAGTCTTACGCCCTGTTCCCGCATTTGAGCGTCAGCCAGAACGTCCAATTCGGTATCAAAGGTTCCAGTCAGGCCGTCAAACATCGACGTGCTCTAGAGATTCTGGAGATGTGCGGCATCGGCGACTACGTCGATCGCGACGTTCACGAACTTTCCGGAGGAGAGCAGCAGAGGGTGGCGTTGGCGCGTGCGATCGCTCCAGACTCCGTGGCGGTGTTGTTGGATGAACCTTTCAGCAACTTGGACCCGAGCCTGGTAGTCCTGCTTCGTCGGCAGGTTCGAGACATCATCCGACAAGCTGGCAAAACGGCGATCCTGGTTACTCACGATCGGGAAACGGCATTTCTCACTGCGGACCGAGTCGCAGTCATGCGCTCAGGCCGAATCGCGCAGATCGGGACCGCCGAAGAGGTGTACGCACGTCCGGTTTCGCCCCACGTCGCGCGCGTGATCGGGCGGGCGTCGTTCATAAGCGGCACGTACCGCGGGGGCCGTGTTTTCACAGAAGCGGGAGAATTCCCCGCCGTAGCTGCAAATGGTTACGAACTCAAGGAAGGGGAAGAAGTATCAGCGTTAATGCGTGCATCGGAGCTAAGGCTTCGCGGGCATGGCTCGCGAGGCGCTGATGAAGATGGTTGGACGCTCGAACCGTTCGCGCCGTGTGGCATCGACTGTCGGTGCGTGGCGCGTATCGCGTTCCGGGAGTTTCACGGTGATTTCACGAACTTCACCGTAAGACTACCGTCCGGCGATACTTTTCGCGTACGCAACCGATCTCATGCCGCAGCGTTACCGGACGGCGCGCCAGTGACTGTAACCGCAGTCCGCGGCGCCAAAGTGATCGTTTACCCAACAGATATGCGTTGATCAGCGTGGCTTAACCAAATGTCACTGCATACCCGGTGTCCCGAATTCGCCGCGGTTTGCCATAGAAACGGGTGGAAGTGTGATTCGCAAATGCGTGAGGTTTGGATTACGGATTGATCCGCTGTCCGGATTTCCAAATGGTGGTATAAGGAAATCAACAAACGAATTCGACGCATCAACTGATGAATGGGGGTTGATAATGACGGTTAACTTGATGATGAGGGCAATTACGATTGTGGCGTTATTCGCCACGATGTCGTTGCTACTGGCATGTGACATCGGTGGTTCCGACGACGAACCCTATCGTATCGGCGTAATGGAATCGTTGACGGGGCCAGGCGAGACCTATGGAACCGTAGCGAACCAAGCGAAGCAACTGGCTGTTGATGAAATCAACGAAGCTGGCGGAATTGACGGACGGATGATCGAGTTGGTTGTCGAAGACTCTAAGTGTGGAGCTCAGGACGCGATCACCGCATACAAGAAACTAACAGACGTCGATGAAGTAAAGATCATCCTAGGCACTTCATGCAGTGGCGCGATGCTCGGAGCAGCGCCTTTGGCCGAAGAAGACGGCGTGATCTTGTTCTCGGGTTTGGCTACGAACCCAGACATCGCTAATGCCGGCGACTACATCTTCAGGACCTCGATGAGCGACGCGCAACTCGGTATCGACACGGGTAATCTGCTCTGGTCGGAAGGTGTTCGCAACTTGGCCACGATCACAGAATCTACGGACTATGCAGAAGGCGTGAGGCGCACCTCGGTAGCCCAATTTGAGAAGCGTGGCGGAACGTTGGTTGCTGAAGAACGTTATGCATCCGACGTGACCGACTTCAGGACTCAGTTGACAAAACTGTTGAATGCGAACCCAGATGCGATCCACTTGGCGGCGCA
This sequence comes from Dehalococcoidia bacterium, assembly GCA_965207515.1. Lineage (GTDB taxonomy): Bacteria > Chloroflexota > Dehalococcoidia > Lucifugimonadales > Lucifugimonadaceae > Bin127. The sequence goes on from OZ242286.1 coordinate 1,987,589, forward strand.
GTCCGAGTTTACGGGCGGCACCATCGTGAAGCAGCTCAGAGAGTTGGGATATGAGGGCCAGATCTACACGGAAGTAGTGCCGATCGGAGCTACTGCGTTGGAGATAGCAGGCGATGCCGCGGACGGTTTGAAAGCTGTTACCGCTGACCTCGATCCGGCCAACTCAAAGGCCCAAGATGTTCTTAAGAACTTCAGAGAAAAGTACGACTATGTCACATTGCCGTGGTACCTCGGGTCCGCGTACGACGACGTGTACATAACTGCCGAATGCCTTAAACAGACGAAGGACGACCAAGACGCGGACGGATTCCGCGACTGCTTGTACGAGATCACTTGGAGCGGAGCGATCGGCGACAACTATAGCTTCGATTCGAACGGTGAGGTCGTTGGGCTCGCCAACGTGGTAGTTGAAGTGTTGCCAACTGGCGAGCGAACCGAAGACAACCAGGGTTACCAGGTCTTGGGCCCGGCACCGTTGGAATAGTTCTTCGATTCGTTAGAACCAGCGCCGAGGTGGGGTTGGAAACGGCGGATTGCTGTAATCCGGATGTGGCCGATCGCCGCACCGCGACTTGGCAGGTTATTATTCGCGCTCGAAGCCGGTCAACGAGGGCTTCGAGCGCGAGTAAGTTGATCGATCGTGACGTATAACGACCTTTGCGTATCTCGAACGAAGCATGTAAACCCGTAATTGTCGCCCGGGTTAGACGAAGGACATCAAGGATCTGGACGGGCACCAACCCGAAATGCGCTACTGCCAGTTTTCGTGCGTAGAGTAATTCGTTTTCCTCACGGGGTAGACGTTGAAGGCCGGTTGGGATAGTGGGTAACAAACCATTGCGATCCGGCTTGGATCGCCTTTAGTTCTCATACAGCTCGTAATTTGACGGACAACGATACGTGCGCTGGGCTCATAATCGTCGTTTAATTGAAATTCGGCGCTATCGAACCGAAATTAAACCCCGAAAGGATCAACGGTCGAATAATGGCGCGTAAAGCATTCGGTTTCATGGCGATTGTCACTATTTCGGCTCTGATCTTCGCATCTTGTGGCGACGACGGTGCCGAAGATGAAGAACCTTACCGAGTTGGAGTGTTGGAATCGTTGACTGGTCTAGGTGAGACGTATGGCACGGCAGCGAACGATTCGAAACAGATGGCGTTGGACGAAATCAACGCGGCCGGCGGAATCAACGGTCGAAAACTCGAGTTGGTGGTCGAGGACTCTAAGTGCAACGCCCAAGATGCGATCACGGCCTACCACAAACTGACCGACGTGGAAAACCTCAAGATCATTTTGGGTACGTCTTGCAGCGCGTCGATGTTGGGTGTCGCTCCGTTGGCCGAGAATGACGGCAACATATTGTTCAGCGGTTTGGCCGTACATCCGGACATTGCTCACGCCGGCGACTACATATTCCGGACATCGATCAACGGGGAGAAACTTGGCATGGGAGTAGGCAACCTAATGTGGGACGATGGAGTGCGCACGGTTGCTACCTTGAGCGAATCGACCGACTACGCTGAAGGTGCCCGTCTTACGACCGCGGAGCAATTCCAAGTGCGAGGCGGTCGAGTGTCGGCCGAAGAAAGGTTTCCGTCAGATACGACCGATTTCCGGACTCCATTGACCAAGTTGTTGGACACGAAACCAGACGCAATTTTCATCGCTGCTCAGGCGGAGTTCTCCGGCGGGACGGCGTTGAAGCAACTTCGCGAATTAGGTTACGAAGGTCCGATTTACACCGAAGTTGTGACCATAGGCGCTACCGCACTGGAGATCGCGGGCAACGCGGCTAACGGTGTGAAAGCTGTAGTGACTTACCTAGATCCGAACAATGCCGAGGCGCAAGAGGTAGTTGCCAAGTTCAGGGAGCGTTACAACTACCTGACGTTGGCTTGGTACGTGGGCTCGGCTTACGACGACGTCTACATAACCGCCGAGTGCCTAAGGCGAACTGGCGACGACCAAGACGCCGACGGATTCCGCGATTGCCTCTACGACATCACGTGGGACGGAGCGATTGGCGACAACTATGGCTTCGACGAATTGGGCGAGGTGACGGGGCTATTGCCTGCCATAGTCGAGGTTTTGCCTACCGACGATAGGAACGAGGACAACCAAGGTTTGAAAATGGTTGGATACGCGGTAATCGATTAACCTCGCAGTTACGATTCCGCTTTTTCGCGTCGCGCTTGAACCGCCGATGTCGAGCCCGGATCAATGACAGAAGTACGGAATTACATATCCAATCGGAGCAACCTTATCGCGATCGTGCTTTCTGCGCTGGTTGTTGCATACATCGGTTGGAAGGTTGCTGAATCTCCAGACCAAGCTTTACAGTTCGCGTTCAACGGCATGTCGGTCGGGGCTGTTTACGCTTTGGTCGCTCTGGGATTCACGATCGTTTACAGCACCGTTTGGTTCTTCGACATGTACTACGGCGCGGCGGCCGCGTTGGGGGCGTACGGAGTCTTTTACCTGAGGTCGTCAGAAACTCTCGGAGGACTGTACGAAGTCAATAACCCCATCGTCAACGGCATCTTCGCACTAGTGGTAACGGGCGTCGTGTTCTGGGCGCTGCACACGGCTTTGTACTACCGGTTGCGCGCTCGATTCAGCGACAACGTTTTGCGTGTTGGTTTCGGTGCGGTTGCGTTAATTGCTGGTGCGTATATAGACATCATCCTTACTCGACCCGAAGAGTTGCATGTGACTGCAAGCCCCGCAATTGCTATCTCGGTCGCTGTAGGCATAGTCCTTCTCGGGCGATACGCATATACGCGGTTCGCTTCTTCAGCTATATCGCCAGCGTTTACGATCGCTTTGGCCGTAGTCGGCATCGCAGTAGGTGCGGCCTTAGCGGCGTGGATCGCCGGAACACCGGGTTCGAAGCTTTACCTGAGCTGGGGAGTATCGTGCTTACTGGCCGGTACCGTTTCCCTAGCACTATACCGAGGGCTCTACGTTTACATGCGTCAACGCGCTCGTTCTCCCTTGGTGATGCTCGTCGCTACGCTGGGTATTCTGCTGGCATTTAGCGCTTTGATCGTGATGGTCTTCGAACCAACGCCCCGACCATTGCCCGAAACTTTTGGCAACGAACCATGGAACATCGGTGGCGCCACCATCAAGGGTTTCAACCTCTTCACCATCGGGGTCGCGATCGTTGGGTTTCTCGCGCTTTTGTGGCTACTAAAAATGACCACCTTCGGACGCACCGTGCGAGCGATCGGTGATGACGAAGAGGTAGCAAAAGTCGTCGGCATCAACACCACTGTCATCATCGCGATCGTCTTTTTCATCGGTGCCGTATTCGCGGCATTGGGTGGACTTTTGAGCGGGCACGACACCGCAATTCAGCCGCGCATGGGTTTGCTGCTACTGCTTAAAGGCTGGATAGCTTCCGTCGTCGGTGGTATCGGCAATATCTACGGAGCGATCCTCGGCGGTTTCATCCTCGGGATGCTCGAGCAGTTCGGAATATGGGACCTCGCCGGAGAGTGGCGCGACGTAGTTTCGTTCGTTGTGCTAATTCTGTTCCTTTCGTTCTGGCCCACTGGTATATTGCCCAGGAAGTAGCAACGGATCAATGAACAGCGCATCCGCAAACACCCCCGCACCTCTACTCGAAAGAGGGTGGATGTACATCCGCGAGAAAGGCGACCTCGAACTTTACTCGAACGTATTCATCATCACCTGGGCCGTCATATTTGCGTTGTGGCAAGGCGTTGGGTTCGCGGTCGCCTTAGGCACCGTCTTTTGCATTTGGGCCATCCTGTCCGTCAGTCTCAACCTTGTCGTCGGTTACACGGGACTGTTGTCCGTCGGGCACATCGGGTTCTTCGGCATCGGCGCCTACGGCATGGCGATCCTGACCTCCGACACTTCCTACGAATTGCTCAGAACCGAGTCGATACCTCAGTTCGGATTGCCATTCTTCGCCGCCCTTCCGATCTGTGTTCTTCTGGCCGGGGTGGCTGCGATAGCGGTGGGGGCGGTCTTTAACCGTTTCCGAGACGACATTTATGTGCTGGTCTCCTTCGGCTTCGCAATCATCGCTTTCAACGTTTTTCTAAGTTGGCGCGGCTTAACTAGAGGCGCCTATGGAATCCGGGATGTCCAACGTCCGCAAATCGGCGGATGGACACTTGACGGGGAGATCGATTTTCTGATCTTAAGCGCGATATTTCTAGCGGCAGTGGTCCTGATTTCGTGGTTCCTCGTCTCTTCTTCGTTCGGACGTGTCTTGAAAGCCATCCGAGAAGACGAACAGGTCGCCCAAGTCTTCGGGTACAAGACCACGTACTACAAACTCGCCATCTGGGTAATCTCAGCGATGATGGCCGGTTTAGCCGGAGGTTTGCTAGGAAGTTTCACCAGCTTCGTCGATCCGAACTCGTTCATCTTGCTCGAATCCATGCTCTTGGTATCGATCGTGATTCTCGGTGGTTTGGCCTCCATCCGCGGATCTCTTTTGGGGGCTCTGGCCTTCGTCCTGTTAGAAGAAGGGATGAGGTTCATTCCGTTTCTCCCGGACGAGTTCGTCGGGCAGGCTCGGCAGGTGATTTTGGGTTTAATGCTTGTCGTTCTCATGCTGTTCAGACCTCAAGGACTTGCCGGAAGGTACAAGCTATGACCACTCACAGCATCGATCCGAGCGAGTACTACGGCATCCAGACCTTAGGCATTTCCAAATCGTTCGACGGCGTGAAGGCGTTGGACGACGTCTCGCTGACAATCCCCATCTTTGGCATCACCAGCATCGTAGGACCCAACGGATCGGGCAAATCTACCCTCGTAAATCTCCTGACCGGCGTCTTGCCTTACGACGAAGGCATCGTCAAGGTTGAAACCAACTCATTCAAAGTTATCCACGCTTACGAGACACCGGACCACGGCATAACCCGAACATTCCAAGAAGTTCGTCTTTTCGATCAGATGACGGTTTGGGACAACATGATGGTTGTGTTGACCAACCGGAGGCTCTTCCCTTCGATGGTCGAGCGTTCAAAGTCTGAGCACCGAGCCAAAACTGAAGACATATTGAAGCAGGTCGGGATGTGGGAGAAGCGCGACTCGATGGCAGGTGAGCTGTCGTACGGCCAGAGGAAACTCTTGGAAATCGGCCGCGCGATGGCGCTCGAAGTACAGGTATACATCCTTGACGAACCGTTCGCGGGTTTGTTCCCGCAGATGCTTGAACGAGTCAAGGATCTTTTGAAGGAATTGCGCTCAAGTGGCCGAACCGTGGTTTTCATCTCTCACAACATGGATATCGTACGGGAGCTATCCGACCATATCATCGTTCTCGAAAGCGGCAAATTCCTTTTGGCCGGTGAAGTTGAGGACATCCTAAATCGGCCTGAGGTGATCAAAGCGTATCTCGGCGCGTGATACGAGTCGGGGATTCTGACACAACGGTGATTGACGAACAGAACATTCAGACCGAGAAGCGGGAATGCGACGAAGAGGAGACGTCGCATCTCCTCGAGCTGGTCGATATTTCTGTGCACTATGGGGCTGTCGTCGGTTTGGACAGGGTTTCCATACAGGTCGACAAAGGGGAGTTGGTCGCGGTGATGGGGCCTAACGGAGCTGGTAAGTCGACGGTATTGAAGGCGATAATGGGGTTGGCGCCGGTTGTCGGGGGGATCGTGTTGCTGCGCGGCCATTCGCTAGATGTTGCGACGCACGAAATCGTTAAACAAGGGATCTCGTTTGTGCCTCAAGGTCGGCGCGTTTTCACTCACCTCACTATCGAAGAGAACCTGAAGATGGGGTGTTTGCACATCAAAGATAAAGACGAGCAAGAACGGCGGTTGGAGTCGGTGCTGACCCTATTCCCGGTGTTGCGTACCAAGAGCCGCGACTACGCTAGCGCGATGTCGGGAGGTCAGCAGCAGATGCTCGCGATCGGACGCGGACTGATGGCCAATCCAGACGTGTTGCTCCTTGATGAGCCCACGTTGGGTCTCGCTCCGATCATCGTAAAAGAGGTATTCGAGAAAGTCGCGGAGATCAGCCGCATGTTGAAAACGACGATCTTGGTCGTGGAGCACAACATTCAAGGGATTTTGGACATCGCTGACCGAGCATACGTATTGCACAACGGTCGAATAGCTCACGCAGGAACGCCAAGTACCGTCCAAGAGACGGACATTTTGACAGATGTGTTTTTGGGTAGAGTGGACACCGACCAAGAATCTGGAAGCCAGTAATTGATCCTGTTTATTGGGCGTTCCATCAGTGTCGTCACAGACTGAGCTCCTCCGCGACGTTATGACAGTTCATGCCAAGCGTTTGCCGACTGCGGCATCCGACAACTTGCTCGATGCGGCTGAAATAGTGTCCGACTCGGAATATGTCGTCGCAATGACTGGTGCGGGCATGTCTGTGGAAAGCGGCATACCCCCGTTCCGTGGCACTAACGGGCTGTGGACGAAGTACGGTACGCCACCGATGGACGGCTATAGACAGTTCAAAGAGGATCCGGAAGCATACTGGAACCGGCAGATCAACGCTCAAATCGACGAACACATTCTTGAGCTACGGGAGGCATTGCGAAACGCGAAACCTCACACGGGACACTACGCTCTGGTGGAACTCGTCAATCGCGGGTACATCAAATCTGTGATTACGCAGAACATAGATGGATTGGATCTGAAAGCGGGGATGGGCGACGAGTTGATCGAGATCCACGGCAACCGATCGCGATTGCGATGCATAGGGTGTTCCAAGCGTACCGACCTGAACGATTTCGTGCCATTGTTCGTCCCGGATCCGTGTGACCATTGCGGTCAGCCGGTTAAATTTGATGCGGTGATGTTCGGTGAGCCGATAGTGCCGGAGGTGATGGCTGCGGCGAAGTCAGAGATCGATCGCGCGGATTGCGTGATTGCGATTGGGACGTCGGCGACGGTTCGGCCCGCGAGCGGGTTGTTGTGGGTGGCAAAGCACCGCTCCAAAGGCGATCTTTCAGAAGGGAGATCGCACCGCCCAGATGCCGAGTTGATCGAGTTTAATCCAAATCCGACGAAACTTAGCTCGATATGCGATGTTACGGTCAGGCTGACCGCGGGACGAGGCATTCGCGGGCTTTTAGCGACGCTTGAAGCGATGCCTGGAAAACCCGGAACCGTTTAAGGGTTTCCGAGACCTAGCTAAGGTGCGCATCCCGTTTTCGAATCAACATCATCCCGTCGCGCACAGTTAGCATCACGTTGGTTACTCGCTCGTCGTTCTGGACGATCTCGTTGAGCTTCTTGATCGACGACGTGGCGTTTTCCTCCATTTCGCCTTCGGCGTCGTCTGGACCCAGAACGCGCCCACCCCATAAAACGTTGTCCACCACTATCAATCCGCGCGGCGACAACAAGCCGAGCGCTTTCTCGTAATAAAAGGGATAGTTCTTTTTGTCCGCGTCGATGAAGACTAGATCGAACGGCGGCGACAAATTCTCGAGTGTCTCGGTTGCTGGCGCCAAGCGAAGATCGATCTTTTTGCCCGCAGGGTGCCTCGCCCAATGTTTCCTGGCAATGGCGGTGAATTCTTCGCTGACGTCGCACGTTATCAACTCGCCATCTTCGGGCAACGCGGACGCCATCATCAAGGCGCTGTAACCGACGAATGTCCCAACCTCCAATACGCGTTTTGCATTGCTTACGGTTACCAGAGTATTGAGGAAGTAGCCGACGGTGCGTCCCGACATCATGCCAGCCGCACCAGTGGATTTCACGTCGACCGCAATGTCGTCGAACACACTGTCCGGTACGGTCGTGTGGGACGTGGCGTATTCGTCGATTCCTTCGGGAAAGTCAAGCATTGCCGGATGGTCCTTTCGATCGACAGTTGCGGTCCATATCAGGTCAGAGCGCCGATAACGACGCCTGAGACCGTAATGAGGACTGCGGAGTGTCCGGCCTGAATCAGCACCAACTGGTTCTTGTTGGCAAACATGTAGTGCGGGGCGATTGACATCGCGGTGACGCCGACACCGACCAGTAAGCCAGTTACAAGCCCATTCACAACCCCACCACCGACGTTGCTCAGCAGTATCGCGATGACGATGTTGGACACCAATGCCATCACGAACGTGATGACGTAGATTACCGGCGTTCCTGCTCCCTGCAGATCTTCTTCAGTCAGGCCTTCGCCTTCCATCCATCGGTTTCCAAATACCTTCGGCATGTACCAGATCATCGACAACACCATGTAAAGAACCGCGCCGATGGCTATACCGATCCATTGTTGACCCGAAATTGTGAACTCTATATCCATCTCTACCTCCTCGATAAACATCTTCCGTAACGACGAATCTAGGGTATTTTAGTCCATTGCGGATTTTGTTGCCGCAACCGGGGATGGCCGACAAGATTTCCGAAAATGAAGGCGCGCGCACACTGAGCCATTCCTATAAACTGATTCCAACCGTAAGGACACCGCGTAGTACGGAAATCGCAAACTTCTGGCGTGGTTGTTCCGTTTCGTTGCACGGCAACATAGACGATGCGTAACGAAAGGAGGCATCTGATGCGAACTCTGTTTCGCCACGATCCCCGCCAAATCTTATTGATTCTCGGGAGTACCCTCCTAATCCCCATAGCAGCATTCGTCGCGGTGGCGTGCACCGAAGAATCGGGCCCCGCGTCGGAAGGAACCGTGACGATCGCCGTCGGCGAAGTGCCGCCGCTAATTCAGGAACCGCGGCGCGACATTCGAGCGACTGGAGGAATCGGTAAAGATCTATCAATTTACGAGACCATCGTTCGGGCGCCGCACGTCGCGCCACCGAATCCGCCGCCGCAGGACCACACCTTGTACTCGCCGGACGACTTGGGTTTGGCCGAAGACTGGGAAGTCGCCGCTGACTTCAACAGCATCGTTTTCACGATACGCGAAGATGTTCCGTGGCATAACAACGGAGGAGACTGGGGTGATCTGACAACCGAAGACGTAGCCTTTTCCTTCAACTCAGCCTTCGCGCCCGATTCTGTCAACAACGGCGCCGAAGAAATCGGTCCTGAGATGAAGGTCGGCTTCGACGTCATCGACGACCGGCAAGTCCGTCAGAACATCGAACCCGGCGGTTTCGACCCAACATGGGCTTGGTTGCAAGGCAACGCCGGCTTTAACGGTATCGTCGTTGTCAGCAAAAAAGCATTCGATGAATTGGGCGAAGAAGGATTTGGCACCACCGCAGTCGGTACCGGCAAGTATCAGGTTGCTCAGTGGACCGCGGACGACATAGTTGTCCTAGAGTCGGTGCGTGATCACTGGACCGGTAATCAACCGTCTGTTGGAACGGTAAGAATCGTGCACATGCCAGAAGCGGCATCTCGGGAAGCTGCCCTCCGTGCCGGTGAGATCGACATTGGGGCGCTCAGCCCGCAAGTTATTAACCCGGTGGTGGACGCTATCGGCGGATCAGTCCAAGAAATTGGAATCCCAGCTCCGTCCGGCTTCCAGATGGCGGGAAACTACTGGTCAACTGACTGCTCAGATTGCGAAGGCGGCGTGATGCCTCGACCTGGCTGGGAAGAAGGCCTAGCAGAAGGTTTCCCATGGATCGGCGACCCTGACGACCCGACTTCCATGGAGAACGCCCGCAAAGTCCGATGGGCGATGGCGATGGCGATTGATCGCGACTCTCTGATCGATAACGTTCTAGAGGGACTTGGCAGAAAGATCTACGCTTGGCAGAACATTCTTCCAGACGACCCGCTCCACAAGGACGAGTGGATCATCCCGACCGATGTCGCGATGGCCAAACAGTACATGAATGAGGCGGGTGTCGGGGATGGCTTCGACATGGAAATATGGGTACCGAGCACCTTCCCGCCCGGCGTTCAAGCTGCTGCGGAAGCGGTGGCCGAGATGTGGAGAAACAATCTCGGGATAAACGTCACGATCGACCGCGCCGAGTACGGCGCACGACGTCCCCAAACGGTGGATAAGACGATCAACGTCCCGTTTACGCACGGTATCAACTGGATCCCGGGCGCTACGTCCGCAAGGTATATCTGTGCAGCCGCGGGCCATATCGTCGGATTCACGTTGGAGCAATCCGTGTGCGAAACCGGTCTCTCGAACGCAACCGAGCGGTCCTTGCAACAGCGCATTGCGAACAACGTCGAGGTGCAGGACTATCTGTCTCATCAGATGCTGTTCATTCCGATGTTCCATCGCAGCGCCGTCCTGTTCGCGGTTTCATCGAACGTAGCGGAATGGGATCCCTACAACTCGCAGGACGTGCTTCCCAACCGGCCTGAGTCGATAGTCCTCGTCGATTCCGAATAGGGCACTAATCAGGCGATTTTTCACCGTCCCCTTCCCGAACCCTTCAGAGAAGGACCAAGTTTGGGGGCGGTGATCACCAAAACAAAAACCTGTTGATGCCCTAAACTCGGTTCATCGCTGATGGGTTCAACGCGGCCGGTAAAAGCCTTCGAGTAGAAAACGATCCGTGGCCAGATTCCTCATACGTCGGACCATTTACATGATCGCCGTCATGATCGGCATCTCGATGATCGTGTTCGGGCTGTCGCGTCTCACGGGAGACCCCCGACTGCTTTACATGACGCAAGGTACTCGTTGGTCTCAAGAGGCTTGGGACGCCAGAGGACGAGAACTGGGGCTCGACAAACCGATGGTCGTCCAGTACCTAGTCTGGGCAGGAAACGCCGTTCAAGGTGATTTCGGGCAGTCACTCTGGCACAAACGAAACTCACTCAAAATCATTATTGAGAAGGTTCCTGCTACCATCCAGCTCTCAGGAATTTCCTACTTAATGGCGGTAGCGCTCGGCGTAACGCTCGGCACCATTTCCGCCGTAACTCGCGGCACTTTGATCGACATCGCCGTCAGATCCTTCGCGTTGTTTGGACAAGCGGCGCCGCCGTTCTGGCTTGCACTCGTGATGATCTATGTTTTTGCCGTCTACCTCGATTGGTTTCCTACATCCCGCCGTGGAGACTGGACACATTTCGTTTTGCCGGCCACAACCTTGGCATGGTTAGGTTCAGCCGGCCTGGCAAGGCTGACGCGTTCATCTCTTTTAGAAGTCCTTGACAGCGAGTACATCAAGTTGGCTCGTGCGAAAGGCGTGTCGACCGGCAAGGTGATCTTGAAACACGCACTCAAAAACGCGCTCATCGCGCCGCTCACCGTTGCAGCAATCCTCCTCGCCAGTTTTTTGTCCGGCACGGTGGTCGTCGAAACCGTCTTCGCGTGGCCCGGGCTTGGCAGACTAGCGGTTGACGCGACGAAAAACAACGACTTTCCGTTAGTGACTGGCATTACCGTAATATTCGCCGCGATGTTCCTGTTATCGAGCCTCATAGCGGACCTTCTATACGCCTACATCGACCCTAGGATCCGAATCTATGATTCGTGATACGCCGATTCAAGACTCGGCAACTGAACGATCAAGTTTCCGAGTGCCAGTTCTGAGAACGCTGTACCTGTGGATAAGGCGTTATCCGGTCCTACCAGTTGCGATCGCCATCGGATTGGCGATTATGGCGATATTTGCGCCGTGGATCGCCCCGGCACATCCTTTGGAAAGCGACCTTGATTACATCGCTCATCCCCCCATATGGATGGAAGGTGGAACCTTTGACTACATTCTCGGCGCCGATAAAATCGGCCGCGACTTGTTGAGCCGAATTATCCACGGATCTCGAATCTCGCTTTCGGTCGCGTTCATCGTAATAATCTGCGGCAGCATAATCGGGAGCGCGATTGGTATCGCGTCCGGCATGGCTGGGGGATTGTGGGATGAATTCGCGATGAGAATCGTGGACCTTGTCTACGCGACGCCATTCCTGTTGATAGCACTGGTTGCGGCAGTCGTCTTTGGTGCCAGCCTGCAACTGGTGCTGGCCCTGCTCACGATCTTTTCCTGGCCCATATTCGCCCGACAGACCCGAGGACTCACGCTCCAACTGAAAAACATGGACTATGTGGCAAGCTCAAGGGTCGCCGACGCGTCTCCGTTCAGGATCGCATTCCGGCACATTATGCCGGGTGTGTTCAACACCGTAGTCGTTATCGCGACACTTCAGGTTGGATCGCTGATCCTCACCGAATCTGTGCTGTCGTTCCTAGGCGTAGGAATACCGGCCCCTCAACCGGCGTGGGGCAGCATGGTCTCGGACGGAAGAGAGTTCATCTCGACCGCATGGTGGGTGCCGATAATGCCGGGGATTGCCATCTTCCTCACCGTCTTCGCCTTCAATTTCATCGGCGACTGGCTGCGCGACTACCTCGACCCTCGTCTTCGCCAAATCCACTGACTAGTCCGCGTTCGGACCTAACCCATCGCGCACATTCGAGGCTGCCAAATATGCCGGATCGATTCGTCGCGCCGACTCAACCAGTAAACTAACCGCATTGCAATCACGTTACGGCCTGCCAGAGGATTCGAAAGATGAAAATCACCGATGTCAAAACCCACGTCGTAAAGATGCCATCCACCATGCCTTGGGTCTTCGTCAGTGTCGAAACCGATGAGGGCGTCACGGGGTGGGGCGAATGCACTGACTACATCGCAAACCCGCAACTCGTCCGGGGTATCGAAGCTGTCAAACCGTTTGTGATTGGCATTGACGCCTCCCACATCGAGGAGATCTGGCAGCGCATCTTCCACATGTACTCGGATCTCAACGGACGAGGGTTCGTCTCGCATCTCATCAGTGCGATCGATATCGCATTGTGGGACATCAAAGGAAAGATTCTCGACCGTCCCATCTACGACCTCTTAGGCGGACCAGTCCGAGCTGCCGTTCCGCTATATACGCACGTCAGCGACACCTCACAGGGCGATACCTTCGAAGACCACCTAGCTGGGATGATGGAGGATGCACGACGCACGAAAGAGATGGGTTTCGAAGCCATCAAGACGGATCCGTTTCCTTCGCGTCGCCAATACGGCAAGTTCCGGGGCGCATACATGGTCGAAAGGCTTGAGCCGGCTGCGATCCGCGAATCTGTCCGGTGGATGGAAGGCTTGCGCGAAGCCGTCGGCGATGATTACGAATTGATGATCGACGCCCATGGTCGTTTCGACGTCGCATCAGCCATCGAAGCTTGCCGAGCTATGGAACACATCAACCTTGTTTGGCTCGAGGAGCCGATCCACGTCGAGAACCACAACGCTCTCAAACACGTCCGCGAAAACGTGAACATTCCGCTGTGTGTCGGAGAACGACACTTCACGCGTTGGGACTACTGGCAAATCCTGAACGATCGGTTAGTCGACTACATCATGCCCGATATCGCTTGGTGCGGCGGTATCAGCGAGATCCGTCGGATCGCAGCGATGGCCGAAGTCGCGCACATTCGCATCAGTCCGCACGACGCGTTGGGGCCGATCGCGATCGCAGCTAGTTTCCAGGTCTGCATGACGATGCCCAACCTATATCGTGAAGAGTGTGTTCACCACTGGTTCTCAGAATTCGAAAAGCTTATCGACCCGATGTTTGACGTGCGTGATGGGCACATACATCCCAATGGACGGCCAGGACTGGGCATCGAACCCAACCCGGACGCTCTTGAGGAGTTCAAAGTCGATGTGGATGCGCCGGAAGCGCAGAGGACCGATTGGTACGGTGGCGCGAACGACGATGAATAAACACATTGCGGCGATAGTGTTCAAGGACTGGTATTGTTCAAAATCGGATACGGTATCCGTATGAGAATCAGTGGTGGTGAGGCCCTCGTAAAATCGCTCGTCCGGGAAGGGGTCGAGGTCGTCTTCGGCATCCCGGGTATCCAGATCTACGGTATCGTCGCAGCGTTGCGGGACGAACCTTCTATCCGGATGTTCACAACCCGTCACGAACAGGCGGCTACTTACATGGCCGACGGATATGCCCGAGCTTCACGCAAACCAGGAGTCGCTCTCGTGGTACCGGGCGTAGGGGTTCTTAACGCCGCGTCCGGTCTCGCCAATGCCTACGCTCGCTGTTCGCCGGTGTTACTTATAGCTGGACAGATCCCCCGAGCTCAGATCGACAAAAACATAGGCGGCTTCCACGAAGTAGCGGATCAACTCGGCGTGTTGAGGCCAATCACCAAGTGGCAACGGCGAGTCATGAGACCCCGCGACGTCCCGGATGCCGTCTTTGAAGCCTTTAGGCAGATGCGCATCGGTAGACCGCGTCCTGTGGCCATTGAACTCCCGCCGGAGACGGGAGTCGAGCGCGAGGATGTCGTTCTCAGAGAACCGGCTAACGTATCCCGCATCGTGCCAAATCCTGACGATCTGCGTGAAGCGGCCCAAATCATCGCCGAATCCCGACTTCCGCTGATCTATGCCGGCGGTGGTGTCGCCATATCTGACGCTGAAGAAGCACTCATCCGATTGGCAGAAGCGACAAACATCCCAGTCGTGACGTCGAACAGCGGTAAGGGAAGCATCCCCGACAATCATCCGCTCTCATACGGTTCATGTTTCAGTCCCATGGCCGAACAACCATCGATGAATCAACTTTTCGAGGTCATGCAGTCCGCCGATGTGGTCATCGGCATCGGCGCACGTTTCTCGTTGGGCAACCCGGCCGGCGAAGCTTCCACTCTCATAAACATCAACATCGACGAAACCGACTTAACCCGCATCCAATCCAACACCATCCCCCTACACGGCGACGCGAAAGCGACTATTGAAGCGCTAATTCCTCACCTAAACGACGCTGGCGCGGGTGATCGGCCATCTCCCGCCGAAGCCGTAACCGCAGCGCGAAATCTGATCGCCTATTACGACATCCGGCTCAAAGAACCGCCCTACGCAATCCTCGAAACCATCAACCAAGCGATCCCGGAAGACGCCTTCATCGTGTGGGATGTTACTCAATTCGGTTGGTACGCACGCACCCACTACCAAGTCAACCACCCTAAGACCTACATCGATTCCGGTTACTCCTTCAACCTCGGATTTTCATTCCCAACTGCGCTTGGAGCCAAGGTCGCTCATCCCGAACGTCCTGTGCTGTGCATGGTCGGCGACGGCGGCTTCATGTTCAATGCATCCGAACTCTCTACAGCGGTCAAGTACGGAATCAACGTCGTCACCGTGATCTTCAACAACGATGCCTACGGAAACGTGGAACGCGACTTGCACGAGGTTTTCGATGGGACCTATGAGACCGACTTGCAAAATCCTGATTTCGTCCAATTTGCTGAGTCATTTGGCGCGGTCGCATTTCGAACGGAACATCCCTCGGAATTGGGAACGCTCATACCTCACGCGTTAGGTTTAGATGCGCCGGTAGTAATCGACGTGCCTGTGCAACATGTGCAAATGCCGCGCGCGCCTCAGTTCGCGTTTACTACGAAGTTACCGTGGGCTACTCCTCAAGACGGTCTGTTGCCGACATAGCTCCGGGTTCCCGTTCGGAGAAAATCCGCACCAGCGTCATTGTGTAAGCCTTAACTAGGGTTTGAACCCGATCGCCTCGCCGAATGCCAACCCGCTGACCGCGCCTGGATGTCCGTCCCACTTGTCCATGTCGGCGCGCCACATCTTGAACTGCTCCCTCGTCGCCAATCCGGCTTGCGTAGCCTGACTGATCACTTCGTCCGACAGGAACCACTCATTTACGAATGCGTGGAAGAACGCGGCGTCTTCGGGTGTTGAAAACACGTCGAACGATGCTGACCATTCGACGTCTACGAAACCTGCTTCGACAAACGCGTTCTTGAGGTCCCTACCCATGTCGGGATGCCCGCCACTCGCGCTCACGAGTCTCGAAAAGGTGCTCCACGCTTCGTCGTCGACGGCTTCATCTGGGCCCACGAAAGACGCGTAAGTTACTACCTCTCGGCTAGCCAAAATGCCACCGGGCTTCAATACGCGAATGATTTCGCTGAGCGCTTTTTCGGTGTCTGGGACGTGCATCAGCACCGCGTGAGTGTGTGCGGCATCGAAGGTGTTGTCCTCGAAAGGCAGATCGGTGGCATCTCCGACGCGGAAAGTGGCGTTGGTATGCCCTCCAGCGGCCGCCGAAGCTCTGGCGATCTCGATCTGCGACTCCTCCATGTCGATACCGTGCAACTGGCCCGGTTCGATCGCTTTCGCAAGTCCGACGGAGATGGAGCCCGGGCCACACCCTACGTCAAGGACGCGCGACCCAGGGCGCAGATGCGGCAGCAGATGGGCAGCGTGAGTCTCCGCGTTACGTCGGTGCAATATCTGCGTGAACTCATCGCTGTAACCCATCGCGTAGGTCGAACTCTCTTGATTCGTCTGTGACAATGTCGCAGTCTCCTATCCAGCTATCGGATTATGTAGCCAATCATGCCGTAGGCGATTCTATTCAAAGAGGCAAAAACGATGACTTAACGGCTAGCGCGTAGTTCCGATCCTTTTCTAAACTTCGTTCGTAACAAAATAGCGCCATCACCGCCCGTTTTCTTAGTGAATACGATGCACAAACCGAAACTGGTCTTTCACCGCACCGCGCTTGTCTCGTGCTTTCTCGCCTTCATTGTCGCCATCGGATGTACCCAAGCTGAACCTACGTCAATTCCAACTCCCACGATCTCTCCTACATCAACCCTTGCGCCCACGTCCACACCGACGCCAGTCCCAACGTCGACACCAACACCCACCTCTACCGCAACGTCAACCCCGCTCCCCACATCGACGCCTCCGCCCGAGCCAACGCCAACACCTGAAGAAGATGGCTTCACTTGGTACGAACCGAACCCGGCAACAATTACCGTCGAAGATTCCACCATCATCTTCGAAGGAGACATCGATTTGGGGACTTACCGCGATTTCTTGCTCGCGATCCGCGGGAAGGAAGACCAAATCACAACAATCCGGGTCAACTCACCCGGTGGCGTCACCGATGAAGGAATACTCATCGGTCAATGGATATTCGAACATGGCATCGACGTAATCGTTGAAGAGCTCTGCTTCTCGTCATGCGCAAATTACATCTTCACCGCGGGCAAGAACAAGATCATCGAAAACGACGCCATCGTAGGTTGGCACGGTTCGGAACAACAGGATCCTTTCATCGCCGCCGGATATGGAATATCGATGGCGGAACTTTACGCCCGGCAATTTGATGAAATGAAGCAATGGGGAGAAACTCTACCCGGCGAAA
This sequence comes from Dehalococcoidia bacterium, assembly GCA_965207515.1. Lineage (GTDB taxonomy): Bacteria > Chloroflexota > Dehalococcoidia > Lucifugimonadales > Lucifugimonadaceae > Bin127. The sequence goes on from OZ242286.1 coordinate 2,004,704, forward strand.
CCAAGGAGGATTTCGTCGCAAGCATGCTGGAGAAGGATGCTGATGATTACGACAAAGAACCGCGATTTTTGGACAGGATAGGAGTAAACCTCTACATCATGGTCTACGGCTTGCTGCCTGACCGATTCGATTACTACGTGAACGAACAGACCGAATTCGGAGGTTGGACCTTCTCGATCGAGGACATGGCGAAGTTTGGCGTTCAAAACGTGACTTACTCGGGTGATGGTTCGTACCCAAGCGAAAATGCCTTGCGAAACTTCCCAGTCGCAGTTTTCGAAGTCCCGGATGAAACCGTTCCTCCCGCTGAGATACCCACTCCGATCCCGACGCCCACACCTCAGCCGGGAAGCACGCCAACACCCTCACCCACATCTGAGCAAGTTTATGAATCCGATCCATGGTTCGATACGGAGTCGGCAACGGTCACCGTTGAAGACGACGTCATCGTGATTGATGGGTATATCGATCAAGCGACCTACGCCGGTTTCCTTGAAGCGATGCGTCTCAACAAAGACAAAATCAAAACCGTCCGGGTCTCCTCCCACTTCGGCGATATCGGCATCGCTACGCTCATCGGAATGTCGATACACGAAAACGAGATTGACGTGATCGTCGACGAAAACTGTTTCGAAGTTTGCGCAAACTACGTCTTCACCGCCGGAAAAAACAAGATCATCGAGGACGGCGCGCTCGTGGCATGGTTCGGCTCGCCGCAAGAGGAGGAATACGCAGCCCGCGCGTTAGGGATGACGATTGAGGAGAGAAACTTGCGAGACATTGAACGCGGAACACTGGGAGTCGATCCCTCGCTCGACGAACAGGGCCAAAAAGATTACGTGGACATGATAGCGAGTTACATTCGGGATGCGGTCGAACAGGAACGCCGGTTCCTCGAGACCACTGGTATCAATGAAGACGCATTGATTTATGGATTTATCGGAGTTGATTATGAAGACTACGGGTTACCGATGCACCTGTTCGAAGGCTGGACATTCTCCATAGAAGATATGGCCAAACTAGGCATCGAAAACGTAACCTACAACGGCGATGGATCATATCCAGATCGAGAAGCGGCGTCCCTTAGAAGCGTCGAAATCTTCAGAGTCGGCGAAACTCCGAACCAACTCCCTACCAGATGAGTGGACGTTCAATTCTGTTAATCCGCCATTGCGCGGCCACAGGACAGCACCCCGACGCGCCTCTAACCGGCGCAGGCATGCAGCAAGCTCAGGCTCTCGTTGAATTTCTGGTGGGGTATCCCATCGACCACATCACAACGAGCGAATACCTGCGAGCCCAACAGACTATCGAACCGTTTGCTCAAATGAAGGGGATGTCAATTAACCGAGACAGCCGTTTCAACGAGCGTATCTTATCGGCAGAGCCAATCGAGCACTGGCAGGACATAGTAAGTGACTCATTCGACGACGACGATCTACGTGCTTCGGGAGGTGAGTCGGCGAACGAGGTTTTGCGGCGAGCATGGGGAGGGTTGAATGAAGTGATCGGCGCGGGACACGAAATGCCGGTAGTCGTCACTCATGGGAACCTTTTGGCGCTGGTCCTGCACTCGCTCGATCCCGGGTTCGGTTTTGAAGGATGGAAGTCGATGACCAACCCGGATGTATTTGTGCTGGGCGACGCGGGGTCGCGACGAATGACGTTTGAGAGGGTTCGGAACAGCTAGGGGTTGTTTTGGACGGCCCCCTTTGTCCTGCGGACATTTCCCCCGCGAGCGGGGGCAACCCTATAGAGTGGTGTCTTATGAAGAAGGCGGAGTTCATAGATCGCGTCAAGACGGGGCGTGGTGAGTGGACCGAACTTTTGTCGATGTTCGACGAGGGCGCGATGCTTGAGCCTGGACAAGAGGGTGAGTGGTCGGCGAAGGATATCTTGGCACACGTGATGTGGTACGAACGGCAGATGCTGGTACTGCTGGAGACTCGCTCTCTCGTCGGGTCGGATCTGTGGGAGTTGCCGCTGGACGAGCGGAACGCGGCGATCCACGATGAGCTGAAGGAGATGACTCTAAATGAGGTGCGCGAGGAGGCTGAACGCGTCTTCACGGAGCTAATCAAACAGTTGGATTTGTTGCCAGAAGAGGCTTACGGTGACTCGGGATGTTTCGAGCACATGCCGGCTGAGTGGACGCCTTGGGAGGTGATGGCGGGCAATACCTTCAGGCATTACGCCGAGCATACAGAATCGATTAGGCGGCTGGCAGAAACCTGACAGCTAGGCGTTCAATCGTGTTCTTGGTGCGAATTGTGAATGGGCCAAGGATTGACTCGAGGGCATTGAGATCCAACTGCGAGTCTAGGAAGTTGCCTTTTGGCCACCAGTAGAGTTCCCGGCCCGCGATTTCCAACAAATCGGCGTCGTTTGACAGCTTAAGCACTGAAGCGGGGTCGGGTTGTTCGACATTCCTACCGATCATCGCGACTTGCATCTTACCGGTCCTTTCGCTGGTTACATCCGCGAACGGATTGTGTGCGGCGATTGCGTTGACCTCATCTGCCGTCCTCAGAAAAGTCGGAACATCGTATTCGAGGATTGATTTCAACCCTGACTCAATCGCAACCGCCACCACTTGCGGTTCAGAGTCGTCGGCCCCGAAGATGACGTTGCCGCTCGCCAAGAATGCCGAGACGTTAGTGAAACCGATGTCCTCAAACGCGGCGCAGAGTTCCGGGTTTTTGATGCGGCGTCGGCCTAGGTTCATGCCGCGCAGGAATGCTACGTAGCGGTTCATCGTGCCCCCTCACCCTAACCCTCTCCCGCGACGGGAAGAGGGGATGGCGCGCCTTGCTTTCTCTGGGTTCCGGCTTTCGCCGGAATGACGGGTGTTAAGCCCGATACTGGTCGATGCCCACAGTTGCGATGTTGTCTGTGGTGGGCATTACGGCGGTTTTGGCGCGGTCGGCGCCTACTACTACGATGTTCCAGTCTTCGGGGCTGTCCAATACTGAAACCTCGATGTCTAGGATCTCCTGTTCGGTGAGGTTTTCGAGCCATCGCCACGATGCGGCGATACGTGCTTCGCCTTTGATGGGCGTGTATTGGATCATCTTGCCCAAGCTGTTTTTGGCGTGGTGGTGGATGAAGGTGCGGGCGTCGTCCTTGGTGAAGCCTTGGTCGCCAACTGGCCCTGCGACGTCGGGTGGCATGAGAATCAATCTCTGGCCTCCGCCGTGCATTCCGAGGCCGCGGGTACCGAAGATCGAGCCGTATGCAAGCGTCTTGAGCAGAGCCTCAGCGTTAGTGTTGCCTTGGTCTTGGACGTCTAGTTCACCGTTGGTGATGAAGACGCTGACCGTGCTTTCGGTGGACCTGAATCCTTTATTGACGTGGAACGGTTCCCACGGGCTCATGTCTTCGTTCTCGGCGATGCAGTGCACGAACTTGCGCGTGGTGCCGATGGTGTCCATGTCCATCTGCCCCGGATACCAGTAGCCGATGTTCCGCAGGCAGAGCGAGAAGGCTCGGCCGATGGTGATGTTGACTTGGTTGTCGCGGCCGGGACCGAGAGCGGAGCGTGCGTTGATGCCGAGTTCCTTCGCTATTGGACCGTTCACAACGAGCAACGGTGCCTGCGGGCTGGTCGACATCAACAGCGATGTACCGCCATGCGAACCCATCTGCGACACCGCCTTGACCGATGCGATGATCACTGGCATGTGCTCGGGTTTGGCACCTGCCATCGCGGCGTTGATGGCGATCTTTTCAACTGTGGCGAGTCCGAAACCGGGCGGCATGTCGCATATCAGTTCGTCGGCGTCCAAATTGGAGCCGGCGATCAACTCGTCGACAGCTTCCGCGGTTGGCGGATGGAGCACGAAGGAGTCTCCCCAGTCGCGCATCAGCCACTGCTCGTTCATCTTGAGAATGGCATCCCAGCGGTCGTCCCCTTCGAATCGTTGGACTTCTGCAACTTCGTCGCGCTCGCGTCGTCCGTGTTGCTGATCGACGGTCAAGACATCGATGATGTCGTCGATCGCGGCCTCAGTCTGCGAGACGCACTCGTCGATTGGGAGGTTTCGATAGATTCGCGGGACGATTACGAACTGCAAATCGGGCATCCCGAGAGCGCGGGAACTTGCGATTGCGTCCTCTTCAAACCGACCGGAAACAATGGGGATGGCGGGCTTCCCCATCTTCTCGATTTGGATCATGTCGTGGACCATCCACGACGCGCAGGTCCCTCAATCGGCGGTGGCACCGATTACGACGTCACACTCCTCTCCCGCTTGCTTGACGATTGGTGGTGGCGCAGGGTAGTTGCCGCCGGTGTAGAAGTTGACTTTGACGTTCTTGAACCGCTGTTGAAGCATCTCTCCGGCACGTTTGAGGGCGACGTCGCCGCCATGGGTGCCGCTCCAGATGAGGCCGACTGTGGCGTCGTCAAGCGTCTCCGGACGTTTGTTGATCTTCGAAGAGTTCATGAGCCCGCGTTGCTGTGCAACGGGGTTGAGGACTTCTAGCAAATGCATGTGTTTCGTCTCCTACGGCAAGACAACCCATCAGTCTTGGCGTTGATATTGCATGGTACAGGATTTGACCACAGAAAAAGTTCGGTCCAGTCGAAGCGCGAGGTTGTTAACGCCTGATTGACAAACCCTACGATCGTTAAAATCACATCATTACGAAACTGAACCTCGTCATTCGTCATGAAAATTACCAAAGTGAAGATGTCCGTCTTGGAGATGGACGGGACCGATCAATATTACGACCTCATAAAGCTGCATGGCCAGCGGCGCGAACGCTGGTTGCATCACACGGTACCGGCGCTTGAAAAGAAACGGTACGAGTATGTGCTGCACGTTGAGACGGATGAAGGGGTTACCGGCGTTTGCACTACGCCGGGCGATGGTCACACTGGGTTGCATCCGGCGGATGTGCCGCAGCTACAGGCGTTGGTAGTTGGCGAAGACCCGTTGAAGCGGGAGTATCTGTATCAGAAGCTGCATCAAGGCACACGTTGGGTCTATCGATCCCCAAGTTGGTTCGGCGGGTTCGACAACTGCCTTTGGGACATCGCGGGCAAGGTGGCGGGATTGCCGGTCTACTCGCTTCTCGGCAAAGTCCGAGACGAGATTCACGCCTACTACAACACGCGAGGCGAGACTGTCGAAGAAGCCGTTGAGGATGCGCGACGTGCGGTGGATTTGGGTTTCGTGGCGGTGAAGGACCATTTTTACCATCCGGTGGACGAGAATATTCGGTGGTTGACGGCGATACGCGAAGCCGTCGGTGACGAAATCGACTGCATGCACGATCCGGTGGCGATCTACACGTACGAAGAGGCGATCAAGGTCGGCCATGCGTTGGAAGAGCTGGATTATCGATGGTTCGAGGAACCGTTACCTGAACGGAGCCACAACCTGCTCGTGAAGTTGGCATCGACCCTCGACATTCCGATCATGGCGACAGAGACGTTCATGTACGACACGGATCTCTGCGCCCAATACTTGATTTCGGGTGCGACCGACCTAATCCGTCAGAACGCGCGTCATGGGACTACCAATCTGATGAAGCTGGCACATTTGACGGAGATGCATGGGACAAACGTGGAGTTGAACGGACCCGGAGGGCTGTACGGATTGGTTCATGCTCATCTGTTGTGTTGTATCCAGAACACCTCGTACTACGAGTACTTTCCTGGCGGTCGGCATGACAGGGATGGCGAGCAGATCGGGTTGATTAACTGGGTCGCGCCGGTCGACGGGAAATTGACACCGCCTGATTCACCGGGTTGGGGCGCCGAATGGGACTGGAAACAGTTTGAGAAGCGTACCGTTGAGGTTGTGGAGTGAGGCGGCAACGGGAGGTCGATCGATTCATCGCTGACCTAAGTTGCGCCAAGACTTCGGATGCTAGAAGCACCAACGTTTATCAAAATCAGATCCAGAGGAGCAACTTGAAGCGGTGGATGCAGGGGTTCGAGTGTGATGCTCCTGCTCCTTTATTCGTTGGCGAGGCACCGGGCATCAACGGTGCTCGGATCACGGGTATTCCGTTTACATCGCCCGATATTTTGACGGCATCGAGTGATCCTTGGGACGCGTTTGCGGCCGAAAACGGATTCGCGATTCCGCGTGGTGAAAATCGATCGCAACGAGAGGCCACCGCGACGTTGTTTTGGAAGAACGTCGTCAAATGGTGCTCTGGCTTGCCACGACCATTGACTTGGAACGCGTATCCGTTTTGGCCACACGATGGTGAGCGAAGTGGCAATAGGACACCTAACGTTGGGGAGTTGCGGAATGGCTCCGAATGGCTGCAACGTGTGATCGAACTCCACCCCAATTCAGTGATCGTAGCGGTCGGGCGATGCGCGGAACGTGCACTTCAAGCGATTCATATCGAGCATATCCCGATCCGTCATCCTGCACATGGCGGCGCTCGGGAGTTCGCCGAGGGTTTGCGGCGGCTGGCTGATACGATGCGTGGATAGGTTCATTTTGGCTGCTGATACTGGACAGAACGCCCGCGATCCCAAGCGATATGAGCGCGTTAAGTTGCTTGTGGGGTTGGCGAATCTGGCGGTTTATGTGGTTGTTCCGTTGGTTATTTTGGCGACCGGTGCGTCGGCTTCAATCAGGGTTTTGATTTCGGATGTGACGTGGGGGATCGTGGTTTTGGGTGCGGTGGTTTACATCGTGGGCGCATCGATTTTGTTGGAGTTGGTTACGTTGCCTTTGGGGTATTTTTCGGGTCATGTTTTGGAGAAGCGATACGGTTTGACTAGGCGATCGATGTTTGGGTGGGCCAAGGACTGGCTGAAGTCTTTGGTTCTGCAGACGGTGATGTTGGCGTTGTTTGTGGGTTGTCTATATGCGCTGTTGATGTTGGATCCGGGCTTGTGGTGGGTTTGGGCGTCACTGGTGTTTTCGGCGATTTCGATTTTCTTGGCTGCGATAGCGCCGATTGTTTTGATGCCTATCTTTTTCAAGTTCGAGCCGCTGCCAGATGGAGAGTTGAAGGATCGGTTGATGCGTCTCTCTGAACAGTTGGGGACGTACGTGCAGGGTGCGTATGTTTGGAAGTTGGGCGATAAGACGGTTAAGGCGAACGCCGCGTTGGCCGGATGGGGCAAGACTCGGCGGATTATCATCTCCGACACGTTGATCGATAGTCATGATCCGGACGAGATCGAAGTGATCATTGCGCACGAACTGGGACACCACGTCAACGGCGACATCTGGCGCGGGATTGCGGTGCAGGTGGTGATCATCTTTGTGTCGATGTGGTTGATCAATCAAGCTCTGGTTGCTTGGTCGGATGTTTTCGGGCTTGATGGGACGCTCCACGACTACGCCAATCTTCCGCTCCTAGCCCTCGTGAGTACGTTGGTCGGGCTCATAGCTTTGCCGCTGGCTAACACGTATTCACGGCGTCGGGAGGCGGCTGCCGACGATTTCGCCATCGAGACGACCAACATGAAGTCTGAATTCATCAGTGCGATGGAGAAACTCGGCAAAATCAACCTGGCCAACGCGGAGCCCCATCCCATCGTAGAGAAGATGCTGCACAGTCATCCGAGCATCAGCCGCAGGATAGCGCGGGCGCGGGGTTCGGTTGGATCGTAGGGCGATTTGCATGGATGGGCAGGATGGATATGGATGTTGGGTTGTTGTTTGGGCGCGTTTAATCGGGGGTCTGTGGGCCCCTTCGTCCTTGAGGTTGGATTGTCGGCAGGGGCGGTTCGCGAACCGCCCTTACGTCAGGTGTTTCGAATCATCGCCGCGTGGTTGGGATCGCGTGCGATAGGTTGCTTGTAGTTCACTAATAGGATCCAGCACCGCCGACGTCGCCAGACCGTCGGCCCTCCGGGAAGCATCTGATAGGCTGCCCCCGTCATCGCTCGGTTCTCTCCCCTCGCTGGTGCTGTAGCCTCCCCCGCCCGACGATGCGGGTAGACGTCTGCCGGATAGGTGATGCGTTCGCTCGAACCTTGAACGGCACCCCCTGCGGCGTGGCTCCGCCCGCCGCGTCCCCCTCGCTTCGCGAAGGGGGCGGGAACGGCAGATGAACGCCGGGGTTTCGGTGCGCGTCTGGCTTGCTAGTCGGAGCCAGCGTACCTCTCCGCATCCGAGCCCTAAAGCTAGAAACGACCCCCGTGACCGGATTTCGCGGCCGCGCCACGCCTGGTCTATCTCAAGCGTTCGGCGGGCACCGTCGGGGAGCCGTGTGTTGGCGGCTCCGTGTAGCCCCGCCCGCGACCATTTCATTCAATTTTTCTTGCTACGTCTTTGAAGGGTGCACGCTCTCCGTATCGACGCGGCGACGTTTCGTTTTTCGTTGGCGCCTTCGCCGGTGATAAAAAGCCGGTTCGGGCGCTTGTTATTTATATTAATACATATGTATCAATAGAGTCAAGTGCTGAATTGGGATTTATGGTGTTGTTGCGGCGATGGGGGTTGTGGTTGTTTGGTGGGTTCTGGCCCCCACCTCCCCGGGCACCCCCTGCGAGCGTCGCTTCGCTGGCTCGCGTCCCCCTCGCTTTGCGAAGGGGACGGTTACCAGACGGAGTAGCCGCCGTCTACGGGGATGAAGGTTCCGGTTACGAAGTCGGAGGCAGGTGAGGCTAGGAAGACTGCAGTGCCGGCGAGGTCGGCTGGGATGCCCCAACGGTCTGCCGGGGTGCGTTCTTGGACTAGTTTGTAGCGTTCGGGGAAGAGTTCTTTGAACTGGTTGGTCATTTCGGTGACGATCCAACCGGGGAGGATGGCGTTGACCTGGACGTTGTGGCGTGCCCACGCGACGGCGCAGGACTTTGTGTATTGGACTACGCCGCCTTTTGATGCGGCGTATGCGGAGGCGTAAGCGGTTCCGAAGATGGACATCATGGATCCGATGTTGATGTATTTTCCGGCGCCTTTGTTTCGCATGTGATCGAAGGTCAGCGAGGAGACATTGTGAATCGAGGTGAGGTTGGTGTCGATGACGAACCGCCAGTCCTCGTCGGAGAGCAGCTGAGGTTCGTCGGCCCGCCGGTTCGTGCCGGCGTTGTTGACGATGATGTCCCATCCTCCGAGTTTGTCCATGGTTTCGTCGAGCGCGGCTTGGACCGATTTGCGGTCTGTGACGTCGCACGAGAGTGCGAGGACGCGGGAGGAGTCACCGTCGGCAGTTTCGGTCAGGGATTTAACTGCTGCATCGAGTTTGTCGGCGTTGCGAGCGGCGATGGCCACGGAGGCGCCGTGCTGGATGAAGCCTTCGGCGATGCCAAGGCCGATACCGCCGTTGCCGCCAGTTACGAATGCGACTTTGTCGTGGAGGTTGAAGGGGGAGGTGTGTTGGTGGTGGGACATGGGGTGGGGAAGGATGGGTCGATATTGTCGATGTAAAGGATAAACGGGGCGGTGCATGTAGGCGCGAAGCGAGGCATCTCAAAACTTCCAAATTCATATGATGGTCGGTGGTGGACTAGGTGAGAGATACGCAAATGGCGGGGCTTAAGATAAACGACACTATTAAATTTATTTCGAAGATCGGCTAGTCACTTACTAAGGCGGGGCGACTCACATGACGTCAAATAGAGGGGAGGGGTTGCCTCAGCATGAGCTGGCCTATTCTTGGCACGCCTTGTACGTTATGGCAGAGAGGCTGATCCTGCCGGAATGGGTGCAACGAACCGTTGCCGATCCCGAGTTGAGGACCAGTGATCCAACCGACTCGGCAGTAGAGCGGTTTTATCGTGAAATCCCGGAGCGCGAGCACCGCGTTCTGCGGGTGGCGGTGAACACGCGAGTTGCGCCATGGCGGGTAGTGAGCGTATTCTTTGATCGTAGGATGAGAGGCCGTTTGTGAAACTGAACGTCGACAAGAAATCGGATGCGTTGCATCTGAGGTTGGACGACTCGGCGATCGTGGAGTCTGAAGAGGTCGCGCCGGGCGTGGTGCTGGATTACAACGAGGCGAACGAGGTGGTGGGTGTTGAGATGCAGAATCTCTCTAAGCGATCGTCCGAGATAGATCTGACGGATTTGCAATTTGAGTCGAAATAGTTCGCTAAGGGGCCGGCGCAGAGTTTTGCACTCGTGACGGATCCAATCGCGGCATTTTTGGCGGATAAGACGTTTAGGATCAGCCGGTTTGGTTCTCAGAGCAGAGCATCATCCGAACTAATCCCAACTAAGGCATTTTTCTCGGTAACCTGAGTGCCCCCTTTATCCTTCGGACACTTTCCCGCGAGGGAGGGAACCTAATGGCGTCGCTTCGGTCTTAGGGAGGCAGATGAACCTCGATTTGTGGTGGTTTCGTTAGTTGACTACCAACACATCGCCCACCCGGAAGTGCTCCAAAGCATCCTCGTTGACTTCGATGCCTAGGCCTGGTCCGTTGGGGATGGTTACGTAGCCGTCGGTTTGGGTGAAGAAGGGGTCGGTTAGGGCGCTTCTTACGGGGTGGATGGTTTGGTCGAATTCGGTTACGGGTTCGTTTATGAAGGGTTCTTTGGGGTGTGCTGGTGGTGCTTGTGAGATTGTGGCTAGGACGTGGAGGATTGCGGCGAGGCTGATGTGGGTGTTGAAGAAGTGTGGGATGAACTGGACGTTGAAGGCTTCGGCCATTGCGGCGCAGAGTTTGAGTTCGGAGATGCCGCCGACGTTGACGATCTCGGGTTGAATCATGTCGAAGGCGCGGCGTCGGAGGAGGCGCGCGACGTCCCGACGAGTGCTGGCGGATTCGCCGCCGGCGGTCGGGACGGGTGATTTGGTGGTGATGAGGAGGTTGTCGTCGAGGGCGCGGGATGATGTGGGTTCTTCGAACCATGTGACGTTGGCGTCGGCGATGCGGCGTGAGACGGTGACAGCCGTGCCGGGGTCGTAGGCCTCGTTGGCGTCGACCATTATTCGGATGTTGTCACCCACTTGGCGTCGCAGGGCGTGGACGCGGTCCACGTCTTCGTCGACGGTTAGACCGCCGATCTTCATTTTCATGGCCTTGAAACCGGCCTCGGCGTGCTGTTGTGCTTCTTCGAGAAAGTCGGGCCAGGTAGGATCGTTGACGTCGCGTTCGGTGTAGAAGAGTCCAGTGGCGTAGGCACAGATCTCGTCTCTGACTTTGCCGCCGAGGAGTTCGTAGACGGGTAGGCCGCGGGCTTTGCCGACCAGATCGTAGAGGGCTGTGTCGATTGCGCTGGCGACGTTGGATGCGATGCCGGCGTATCCGCCGCCTTGGTAACGGGTGTTTACGATCGACTGCCAGATGCTTCCGAAGTTCTCGGGGTCTTCGCCAATGATGCTTTGCGCGACCTCGCCGAAGCCCTTGGCGTCGGTGCCGGTTTCGCCCCATCCGTATGTGCCGTCGTCGGCGATGACGCGGACAGCGAGGGTGTTGCGCGTGGTTTTCCAGGTCATCGACGACTTGTATGGTGCGTCGATGTGGCCTACGAGTTGGTGGAGTTCTATGCGTTCGATTTTCATGGTTTTGGTGATGGATTATTGGACGACGATGGCATCGCCTTGGCGGAAGTGGTTTAGTGCGTCTTCGTCGACTTCGACGCCGAGGCCTGGTTTGTCTGGGACGGTTACGTGGCTCTCGGTCTGTCGGAAGATGGGGTCTGTCAGCGCGTACCTAATCGGGTGCGGTGTCTGGTCAAACTCGGTTACGGGTTCGTTGACGTAGGGTTCTTTCGGGTGTGCAGGGGGTGATTGCGCGACGGTCGCTAGAGTGTGGAGGATTGCGGAGAAGCTGATGGCGGTGTTCCAGAAGTGTGGTACGAAGCGGACGTTGCATGCCTCGGCCATGGACGCGGAGAGTTTCAGCTCGGAGATGCCGCCAACGTTGACGATTTCGGGTTGAATGATGTCAAAAACGCGGTCGCGTAGGATGCGGGCGACTTCGCGTCGTGTGCTTGCCGATTCGCCGCCGGATGTCGGGACGGGCGAACGGCTGGTGACGAGCAGGTTGTCTTCGTCGGCGCGCGAGGAGCAGGGCTCTTCGAACCATGTCACATCGGCGTCGGCGATTTGTCGGGAGAATCGGATGGCGGTCATCGGGTCGTACGCTTCGTTGGCATCGACCATAATGCGGATCTCATCGCCGAGTTGGCGGCGCAGGGCGTAGACCCGGTCGACGTCTTCCTTGAACGTCAAACCGCCGACCTTCATCTTCATTCCGGTGAAGCCTTCTTCGGCGTAGCCTTGAGCTTCTTCGAGGAAATCTGACCAAGTTTTGTCTTCGAGGTCTGAAGGCACATAGTAGAGGCCGGTGGCGTACGTGCAGACACGGTCGCGCACTTTGCCGCCGAGTAGCTCGTAAACTGGTTTGCCGCGAGCGCGGCCAACGAGATCATAGAGCGCCATGTCGATGGCGCTGTGAATGTTGGACGGTGCGCCTGAGTAACCTCCGCTTTGGTAGCGGGGGTTGATGATGGATTGCCGGATGGCTTCGAAACGTTCTGGGTTTTCACCGATCAGGGACTTGGCGGTGCCAGCGATCGCGCCTGGTGATGCACCGGTTTCGCCCCAACCGTAAGCGCCGTTGTCGGCGATGATTTGGACGACTTGGGTGGCGCGCTCGTGTGTCCAGCGCTGCGACCAGCCGAAGGGTTGGTCGAGTTCGCCGACTAGGGGGTGGATCTCGATGCGTTCGATCTTCATGTGAGTTGGCGCCAATCGTCGCCCAATTCGGCGAATCGGTCGTGCATGGCATCGACAAATGTCGGATCCATGTTGAGGGCGTCGTCGAGCGTGTCGATGTTGGATGCCACATGTCGCGGGTTTTTCGTGCCGATGATCGCGGTGTGGATTTCGGGATGTGCAAGCGTGAAGCCCATGGCGGCGACGATCGGATCATCGGGGCCTCCGGGGACATCGCCTAAGGATTGGACCTTTACGCTGCGGTCGAAATAGGTGCTGTCGTAGGTGCGGCGGGAACTCGACATCCCTTGTTTGGCCATGCCCCAGGTTGCGCCGCCGATTGGCCGTTTGACGATGACGCCAATTCCGCTTTTGGCGCACTTTTCCAACAGTCCGGTGGTGTAAGCTCGCTGTTCGACAAGATTGAAGCTAGTTTGGAGCGTGTCGAAGCGTCCAGAGTCGACAGCCCAGTGAGCCGCGTCGTTGTCTCCGGAATAACCAATCATCTTGGTCTTGCCGGCATCGCGAGCGTCTTCAAGCGCGCGGATAACGTCGCCTCGTTTTAGAACATCGATTCCGCAGGAATGCAGCTGCACCAGGTCGACGTAGTCGGTATGCATTCGTCGGAGGCTACGGTCGATAGAATCTCGCACTGTATCGTAGGTCCAGCTTTCACCGTCTAACCCTTCACCTACAGCTTGCCCGGCTTTGGTCGCGAGAGTGTATTCGTCGCGTCGATTCGCGACGGTTCGACCAATGAATTCCTCGGAGTGAACGTAACTTGCGGCGGTATCCAAGAAGTTGATGCCCATGTCGAGTGCTCTGTTAAGAACACTTCCAGCTTGTTCGATATCGCCTAAATCGAGTTCCATCCCGATCTCCGCCAATCCCGCGCCGAGGCGGGAGACCTTGTAGCCGGTGTTTCCGAAGTCAACGATTTGCATTTTGGGTTTTCTCCTCTGATCTTGTTGGGGTCATTTCTGGCGGTGAGTATCGGGCCAGATGACTTTTGCGGTCCATGCTCCGTCGAAGCTCGTTTCGTCATCCAAATCAGCGTCTCTTAGGACGCAGCGGTACATATTTGTGTTGCTGAGATCTGCGCCACGTAAGTCGGAGCTGGCCAAGCTTGTTCGGTAAAGAGACGCTTTGCTGAGGTCAGCTCCCTTGAAGTTCGTCCTGCGTGCCCAGGCTTCAGAAAGGTCTGCGCCGCGCAGGCACGCGTCGCTGAGGTCTGCGTTGTCGAGAATTGCGCGCGACAAGTTCCACCCGGTGAAGTTCATTCCAGCGAGGTTGGCGCCCTCGAGATCGAGGCGGTCTGCTGGGTGTTCGGTTCGCCAATCATCGACTGCCGTTGCGCCCATATTGATTGCTTGTAGATGCTGTGCGTTCACTTTGGACTTGGGACGAAAATCGGGTTTTTTGGCTCAGATTGAGTACACACTCGCAAAATGTTATCCGATGCATTCCGACGTTTGAGCGAAACCGCTCGGATGCGCGGTGAAACAACTATGAAACATATCTTTATTACCTTGAATTCAATCGGCGCGTCACCGCGCCTTCAAGAGTCAAACAGGTTCAGGAGAGACGAAAAACATGGCAACTGCCGATGATGTGATCAAGATGATGGAGGAATCGGGGTCGCAGTGGTTGGATCTGCGCTTCACCGATGTTCCGGGCACTTGGCAGCACGTGTCCTTCCCCAAGCACGAAGTAACGGAAGACCTGTTCGCCGAAGGCACGGGTTTTGACGGTTCGAGTATCCGGGGTTTCCAAACGATCGACGAATCTGACATGCTGCTGTTCCCTGACGCCGACACGGCGACCGTAGACCCGTTCATTCCGGGCACGGTTTCGATCATTGCCGACGTTAAAGACCCGATCACTCTAGCGGACTACGACCGGAGCCCGCGCCATGTGACGGCGAAAGCGGAGGCTTACCTGAGGTCGACCGGCATCGGTGACACCTCCTACTGGGGTGCCGAAGCCGAATTCTTCATCTTCGACAGCGTTTCGTATGGCGGCGCTTCCAACTCCGCGCACTACGAAGTCGACTCGGAAGAGGCGATCTGGAACACGGGCAACGCCACCGACCTTTCGGGCGAAGGTCCGAACTTGGGTCACAAACTCCGCCACAAGGGCGGGTACTTCCCTGCGCCGCCTTCGGACACTCAGACGGTGATCCGGCACGAGGCTTGCGACGCGATGGCCCGTTTCGGGATTGAGATCGAGAAGCACCACCACGAGGTTGCGACTGCTGGCCAGGGTGAGATCAACTGGCGGTTTTCGCCATTAAAGCAGGCTGCTGACCATGTGATGGCTTACAAGTACTGCCTCAAGAACACGGCTGCCAAGCACGGCAAGACTGCAACCTTCATGCCTAAGCCATTGTTCGAGGACAACGGCACGGGCATGCACACTCACCAGTCGATCTGGAAAGATGGTTCGCCGATGTTCGCTGGCGATGGTTACGCTGGTTTGAGCGAGATGGCGCTGAATTACATCGGCGGACTGCTCAAGCACGGTGACGCGCTGATGGCGCTTGTGGCACCTTCCAGCAACTCGTACAAGCGATTGGTGCCGGGCTTCGAGGCTCCGACGATCCTGGCTTTGTCGGCACGAAACCGGTCTGCTGCGGCTCGCATTCCGATGTACTCACAGTCGCCGAACGCGAAGCGCGTGGAGTTCCGACCTCCGGACCCGACATGCAACCCATATCTCGCCTTCTCGGCGATGTTGATGGCAGGTCTCGACGGTATCGCCACCGGCGCCAGCCCTGGTGAGCCGATCGAAGAGGACCTTTACGAGGTCGACCCATCGACGTTGAACCAGGTTCCTGGTAGCTTGTCGGACGCCTTGGATGCGTTGGAAGCTGACAGCGACTTCCTGCTCAAGGGGGGCGTCTTCACGCCTGACCTTTTGGAGGCCTACATCGACTTCAAACGCGAGAACGAGGTCGACGCGGTCCGGTTGCGCCCGCACCCGTACGAGTTCTTCCTGAGCTACGACGCATAGTCGTTAGCGACGAGACGAGAGTTAGCGAGACGCCCCGGTCAAGGCCGGGGCGTCTTTGTTGGTTGTTTGTGGGGTTGCGGATCGCGGAATGATTCTTGGGATCAAAAGAATGAATGAAGAATCATTTATGGCTTGGAGCCTTGAAACGCGCGTGATCTGGTGTTTAGACCCAAACCTCTTCAAACAGCCTTAGCCAATTGCCGCCTAGGATTTTGATCACGTCGTCGTCGGAGTAGCCGCGGTTGAGAAGGGACTCAGACATTACCGGCAATTGGTCAGGGGTTTTCAGTCCTTCTGGGTACTGATCCTCCCACGCCAAAGGCATGCCACTGTGGCCGGTGAAACTGGAAGGGTATTTGGTGCCTTGTTGGCCGCCTATAAACTTCCAGAACTCTTCGGGTTGGTCTTGGGTGTGGTCGGTGCCGATGGCTACGTGATCTACGCCAACCATGTCGACTAGGTGGTCGATCGCGTCTAGGTAGTCGTCGATGGTGGAGTCGTAGGTGTTGCGAAGGAATCCTTGGATGCAGGTCGCTCCGATGACGCCGCCCTTGTCGGCCATTGTTTTGATCGCCTTGTCGGTCTTGTTACGACGGTGGTCGAAGTAGGATTTGGCGTTGGCGTGAGTGATGGCGACTGGTTTTTCGGAGACTTCGATGCTTTCCTGGGTAGTTGAGACACCGACGTGCGAGAGGTCGAGCAGGATTCCAAGTCGGTTCATCTCGGCAACGGCGTCGATGCCGAAGTTGGTGAGACCGCCGTCTTGGCGCTCCATGCATCCGTCGCCGAGCAGGTTGCGCTCGTGGTAGGTGACTTGCATAATGCGCACGCCGAGTTTGTGGAAGAGTTCGAGGCGATCGAGGTCGTTTTCGATCGGGGAGGTATTCTGCCAGCCGAAGATGATGCCTGTCTTGCCCTCTCGTTTGGCGCGGTGGATGTCATCAACTGTCTCGACCAAAAGGATTTGGTCGGGCCGTTGCCGGAACCGGACGTACCACTTTGCAATCATGTCGAGCGTCTCTTCATAGCCCTCCCACGTTGCTTGAGTAGCGTTGATGGCGGCGACGCTCCCGGCATTGAGGCTTTCGAATACTGCGTCGCTGTCCCAGTTGCTGACGTTGAGAGCGTCGATCACGACCGCTCGGTTGTAGAGGCTTCGGGCGTGTTGTGAATCGCTGCTCATGACTTCTCTCGCTGAATCGCTCTTGGAATGTGTGGAAGTTTACGACGTGTCACTGATTGAAGGGATTGCAATTAAACTTCAATCAGACGTTCGGGGCGCTCACGCCAAAAGACACAGATCAATCCGAGGTGTAACGACATGCAGCAAACATCAGTTTCGACGAACGGCGCGGCAGAATCGGCACTCTTGCCGGTCGGTGCCGCCGAGATGAACCAGGCGTCGGCGGCCAGCCCTGCGGTGTGGTTGGCTGGCGACCCCGAGGACTTGAAGCCTTGGATGAGTCGCGGTGCTGCAGGTATTGTCACAAACACGGTTGTGTTAAACGAGATGGTCCAGAAGTATGGCCAGATGACGGATGTCATCCAACGCTATCTGGACGTTACTGACAAGAAAGTCGCGGTGGAGATCGATGGGCACTCGACGCAAGAGCTTCTTGACGTCGGTGAGGTTTTCACCAAGATGTCGGATCGCGTCATCTTGAAGATCCCGTGCTCAGTAAACGCGCTCGGAGCTTTCGCCGAGTTGAAGAAAGCCGGTGTCGAGACTTTCTGCACCACAGTATTCACGGTCAACCAAGCAGTCGCCGTGGCCCAAGCTGGCGTCACTCATGTTTTGCCGTTCTGTGAGCCTTACCGCGACGTTTCGGGAGATCCGACCGCTTTGGTTCGCGATCTGCGCGATATCTTCGCGGACTGGGCGCAGCGACCTTACATCACGGCGGCGCTCGTGCGATCCAAGGACACGGCTGAGGCAGCGTTGCGTGATGGAGCTGACGGCATCATCGTGTTCTGGCCGATCTTCGAGGAGATGCTGCAGTCAAAGCTGACGGACGAGTGGAACACGACGTTCCTGAATGAGTGGGACGCGATGTATGACGCGGGATTGTTGGAGGGTGTGCCTTATAGCCGGCACTAAGGCAACATTGCGTTCAGTTTCTAAAACTCAAAGCTGACGCACGAGCTTGCCCACACGTTCTGCGATTTCGCTCCTCAGCTCGTTCTTGAGGCCGAACGATGATTGTAGGTTGGCGCTCCACCCCACGACCTTGATGTTCCCGTCGATTTCGCC
Organism: Dehalococcoidia bacterium; assembly: GCA_965207515.1. Lineage (GTDB taxonomy): Bacteria > Chloroflexota > Dehalococcoidia > Lucifugimonadales > Lucifugimonadaceae > Bin127. The sequence continues at coordinate 2,022,557 of OZ242286.1, forward strand.
AAGGAAAATTCTCGGCTTGACGTTGCCATAATCGACGATTCTGTCAACCTCATCCAGATTCGCATTTGTGCGGGCCTGCAATTGATCTATGACCGCCCTACCGTTGAGCAGGAGGATCTGGATGTTTTCATTGCGTAACTGTTGAATGAGGAAAGGGACATCGGACGAGAGCAGTTTCGATTGGGTTAGTTGATCGAGGTGTCTCCAAGTGGGATTGGTTGCCCATTGAACGAGGTCTAAGTGGCACGCGGAGCCGTCGTAGTATGACGCTCCGCATTGCGCCAAGATCGGATTCAACTGATCGAACCACTTGCGATAAGGATTTCGTTCGAAATACGATTCGCAGTCGGTCAATACCCGCGAGACCACGCTTTTGGTAGCGTTCGTGAGGTCGGAAACCCCCAACGAAGAACGTGTAGCGAGACGACGATCGAAATCTCGAAGCTCGACGCCGTTCAGGTTAAGAAACTCCGCTCTACTGGGATTTATTCCAAGAGTGGCGACCTCGGCAACTCGAAATTCACCGAACGCGACGACTGGAGTGGAGCCCTCAACGATTTGACAGTTGGTCGGGGCTCGCCTTCGGATCCGACTTTCGATATAGGTCGGGACCAATTGTGTTTGCGTCAAGGCAGTCACGCCAAATCGGACACAACCTCAATCACAGAGCGATGATCCCGTAACCGGCGTCTACTGGTATGACGGCGCCGGTGATGCCGCTGGCCATTTCGCTTAGCAGGAAGAGGGCGGTGTCGCCTACTTCTCGGTGCGTGATGTTTCGTTTCAGTGGTGAGCGGTCGCGGTGGGCGCCGGTCATGTCGCGGAAGCCGGGGATGCTTCGCGCAGCCAGAGTTGGGAGTGGTCCGGCGGAGATGGCGTTGACGCGGACGTTGCGGTCTCCGAATTCGGCGGCGAGTTGGCGGACTTCGTTTTCGAGCGCCGCTTTGGCAGTGCCCATGATGTTGTAGCCGGGGTAGACGCGCTGGGAGGCGTCGAAGGTCATGGTGAGGGCTGCGCCGCCGTTGGGCATGAAGGGGACGGCGCGTGAGACGACGGGCATCAGGGTATACGCGCTAGTTTCGAGCGCTGTGCGGAAGCCTTGTCGGCCGGTGGTTGAGAAATCGCCGCCAAGGTCGTCTCGTTCGGCGTAGGCGATGGAGTGGACGACGAAATCGATGCTGCCCCACCTCTCGGCCACTTGGTCGTAGACGGCCTGAACTTCCCGATCATCGGTGGCGTCACATTCGATCAGGATTGGGTTTTCGAGTGCTGAGACGGTTTTGGATACTGGTCCGAGCACTCGGTTGTTGAAGTAGGTGAAAGCGAGTTCCGCACCGGCCTCGAGGAGTCGTTCGGAAATCGCCCATGCGATGCTGCGTTGGTTGGCGACGCCGAACACGACGCCTTTTTTGCCGGCAAGATCGATTGCTACCGCCATGTGGTCCCTCTTGGCTGTTCGGCTCCTGCCGTTCTAGCAAGTGCCCGAGTATAGGTCTTCAAATCAAGGCTACACGCAATTGAGGAGCTAGCCAATCGCCGTTCCCTCCGCCGTATTCGTCGGCGCGTGAATCTTCACAACATCTTCAACTTTTCTAAAGAGGATGTTCAACATTGAACTCTAGAAATGAATACGTGGCAGATGGAAAGTGTTATCTGCCACGAAACGCGACAGCCTCAAGAATTTGAGAGCAGGAAGCAAAAACATGAAAAAGCGATTGAGCATCTTCTTGATCGGGACCGCGGTTTCGGTCGTAGCTGTAGTTGGAGCGTTCGCCGGTTTGGCGGCGGCGCAGTCTAACGATGATGACGGCGACAGCCAGACGTTCGTTGAACGGGTGGCGGCATTTTTGGGCATCGAATCTGATGACCTCGAGTCCGCTATGCAACAGGTGAAAGAGGAAATCCAGTCAGAACGTCGAGACGCCAAGTTCTCGGAACTCGTCGAAGCAGGGACACTCACGCAGGAGGAGGCGGATGCGATCAAAGAATGGCAAGACTCGAAGCCGGAAATCGAATTCAACTTCGGCGACATAGAAGAAGGCGACGGAAAACGCGGATGGGGCCGCAAAGGGTTCAACGGCCGCGGTTGGCTCGGTTCCTCGGACAAGATTGACTACCTCGTCGAACAGGGCATCATCACTCAAGCGGATGCAGATTCGCTAACGGATTGGTGGGATTCGCGACCGGATGCAGTAGACAACCTGATGGGCGACCGGGACGGCAAGCGGGATTGGCGAGGTCACGGCAAACGCGGTTGGAAATGCGACAAGGACTCTGACAAACGCGAGACATCAGACATCGCCTACGACGCCTGATTCAACGGAGAGGGACTAGCTCAAACTCCGACATCCAACCTCCTTACGCGAAGCCGCCGGTATGCCTCCTCCGGCGGCTTTTCGTTTGTTCGGCGCTGGGTTCTAATCGCGAACTTCGTCTAGGGTAGCCGGGCGGTTTTCGCGCGCCGCGAGTTGCGACGCCCTCGCGAATTTGAACGTCTCACGAGAATCTTGTGCACTCATGTTTGGCTGACGGCCATTCAGGACGCAGTCGACGAATTCGTCGACGCACACTTTGAATGAATCGCCCCAATCGGCTTTGATCTCGTCTTCGCCTGTGCGGTGCATCTCACCGTCGGCATAGACGACCAACGGTGGAGTGTCGTACAGCATTTTGGCGGTACAGCGGTTCACCCATATGATCCCTCTGGTTCCGCTGAGCTCGAACCACTCCTCACCTGGGTAGTAGTCGGATCGCACGATCATCTCGGTGCTTGATTGTTGTTCCCACGAGCCATGCGTTTTACTACCTTCGTACGACCACGAAACTAGTAGCGGCGAATCGTTTTCGAAGCCTTCGGCCGTGTAGGAAGTTCGGATCCACGCGAAGACCTGTTCGGGTTCACCCATGAACCATCGAGCCATCGCGAATATGTGGTATCCGTAGTCGAGGATCGCTTTTCCGACGCCGTTGATGGATTGGTCGTATCGCCATGCGATGGATTCATCAGGGATGTCCCAGCCGTATTGTCGGTGGCCGGTGACGGTCTTGATTCGCATCGAGATCGGTTCACCGATAACGCCGTCATCGAGCATCTGCTTGGCGCGAACTAGCGGTTCGTAGTATGCGAAGTTCTCAAAAACGCGCATGAATCTGCCCGATTTTTCGGCGGCGTCGACGATGGCGTTGCAATCTTTCAGGTTGATGGCCATCGGTTTCTGGAGGCTGACATGCTTATCGGCATCGAGCGCGTCGACGACCATTCGGGCATGGAGAGAGTGAGGCGTGAGTATCTCCACCGCGTCGACGTTCGGGTCGTCGAGCATCGCCCGGTAGTCGGTGTAGGGTTTCTCAGCACCCCACTCATCGGCGCGGGTTTCGGCAACACCAGGGGCGTTGTCGGCGACCGCATAAATGCGGGCGTTCGGGTTTCGCAGGTAGCCGGGTGCGTGGAGATCTGCGATCTTACCGGCACCGATGAGTCCTATGTTGAGCATGTTCTTGTCATTCCGATTGCCAGGCCCTCGCTGGAACGGTGACGCATCTACCAGTTCGTGTGCGAGCCGTCGCGGCGGTGGAGGTGTGGGGATTCCCAGAACTTGAAGGGTTCGGTGAGGCTGGCTTCGTCGACTTCGATGCCTAGGCCAGGGGCGTCGGAGAGGATGACCTTGCCGGACACGATCTCGGGTTGCACGGGGAAGACATCGTCTTCGTAGAAGTTGAGGTCGGGTTCGCCCGGGGAGTGTCGGATTTCGAGCCAAGAGAAGTTGGGTATGGCGGTTGCCATGTGCGATGTTGCCGCCACGCAGATTGGTCCGAGCGGGTTGTGCGGCATCAGGTCGATATAGTGAGCCTCGGCCCATCCGGCTACCTTCATGGCCTCGGTGAAGCCGCCGACGTTGCAGATGTCGAGGCGGGCGTAGTTGGTGAGACCGCGTTCGATGTAGGGGAGGAATTGCCACTTGGAGGCGAATTCCTCGCCGATGGCGAATGGGACGACGGTGAGTTTGCGGAGCTCTTCGTAGGCTTCGGGCGACTCGTCTCGGATGGGTTCTTCGATGAAATCTAGTGTGTGGGTGGGCATCATCTGGCAGAACGATGCTGCTTCGGCGACGGAGAGCCTGTGATGGTAGTCGATGCCGATCACGGGTTCGAGTCCGAGGGCCTCTCGGGCTTTGATGAGAGCTTCGGCGGTCGGCGCGATCGACTCGCGCGGTTCGAAGAGGTCGGGATCGTTCTGTTCGCCGATGGTCTGGAGACTAAGGCGCATCGCTTTAAAGCCGTCTTTCCAGATCGCGACGCCCATCTCAGCGACTTCGTCAGCGGTCGAACCTCCGCCAGAAGCGAAGGTGGGCACCCAGTCGCGTTGCTTGCCACCGAGGAGTTCGTACACAGGGACGCCGAGTTTCTTGCCGACGATGTCGTGGAGCGCGATATCGATGGCGGAAATTGCGCCGGTGATGGTGCGTCCGCCTTCGAAGTACTGACCCCGGTACATCTCTTGCCAGATGCGTCCGCGTTGCATCGGATCACGTCCGACTAGGAACTCTCGGAAGTGATCGACCATTCCGCTGACGGCGAGTTCCCGGCTTGAGAAGCCGGATTCGCCCCAGCCGTAGATGCCCTCGTCGGTCTCGATCTTTACGAGCATCTGGTTTCGGTGGCCGATCCAAACCGGATAGTTCTTGATGTCGGTGATTTTCATGGGGTTCTCCGTCGGTGGTTGCCGTCAAACGGCGCGATTTCGTTCATGCGATACAAAGTCTAGCACCGCGCGATAGCCGAAAAAGCTGCGCGTTCAGATTGGGGTGGGACGTTCAGCGTTCGATTCCACGCGCATCCAGCAGTGCGAGAAACTCGTCGTAGTTGGAGACTGGTTGCAACGTCTTAATCAACTCACCGGCGTTTGCCGATTGTTGCCGTAGGTCCCACATCTGGCGCGCTAACGGGCTTGTCGACGCGGGGCCGTCGGCATATAAGCCGTGGAACGCGAAGAAGGCTTGGTTCAACTTTCGGATGTTGTGACCATTCTCGACGAGAATCTTACGCTGGTTCTCCATGTACGCCTCAGCTTCTTCGATTTTTCCGTCTTCGAGCAACTCGTCAGCTCGGTGGCGGGTCGTGTGCATGAACTCTCTGAAATCAAACTCTTCGGGTTCTTCGTCTTCGTGTTTCGGTATGTACGGAGGCTCAAGGGTTTCGATGTCTTCTCCGGTGAGTTGGTTGTAGACTGCGCGCCCGATCTCTTTGCCCGCCAAGTTCGCAAGGGTCTCGTTTAGCGATGTCATATCGCTGTTGGACCAATAGGCGCGTCCGAGCGGATGAAATATGAGATACGCGTGAAGCCATTCATGGGCGGAGACTTCTAACAGCGGAAGGAGGCTGTAGTCGGATGGCACGAGATTTGGATACGATGCCAATCCACCGGTTCGTAGGACAATTGCGGAGAGATTGGCGTTGTCGAAGATCTCATTTTCGATTTTCAGCTTTTCATCCTCGATCAATTCTGGTTGAAGGATTCTCACAGAATCACGTTCAATGACGTCGCGAGGTGACGTGACCAGTACGTGGGGAGTGTCGTCGATCCTGAAATCAACCGGCGGCCAGATGAACTCGCCGTCTTGATGCAATCCCAGTGCTATCAATTCGGTCGAAAGAGCGGACTCTAGTAACTCCTCCACGGAATCCCTGATGGCGTTTCTCTCGCGGAGCAAGGAATGGACGTGCGCTTGGTCAACCGACGCGGCAGCCGCGTCTTTCCGCGCCAGGGATGATTTGTAGTCGTCTCGCGCTTTTCGTAATTCGATCGCCAGTTGCCTGTAACGTTCTAAATTCTCATGGCGAGATTGTTCATCGACTTCATTCCAAGGCAATGCGGAATAAAGAATATGCAACCACTTCGCGGGGAGGTGGCCGGCTTCGAACGACGTCAAGTTGTATCCGTATCCAGCGGTCGCAATCTCGACCGGTGTCAGGACACGCCGGTCGCCGCTGTGCATGAGGATTACTACGATTCCGAGCGCAAATAATATGCCCGTTGGGACTTGATAGGTGAGGCGGATGCAGGTCCGCCGTATTCTCCCTCGCCTTAGCTGTTTCGTTCGTCGCCGCTTGACAATGTCGTGATAACTGTGACTTCGTCGCGCTCGCAAATTCCGCAGCCGACGCAAGTGGAGAGATCGGAAAATGTTGCGTATCGGTGACATAAATGGCGATTCAAATCCTATTCATTTGGGAAGATTGCTGCAATTTTCAGATGAAGGAACTTGCTGTCCGAAACCTAATTTGGTCGTCTGCTGGTGTAACTTAGTCTCAAGTGACAGTTGAAACCCAATACCAATATGGAGGAGAGACAACGTGAGCGTTGCAGTGGTATCGGATAGCACAGCCGACATTCCTTCGGAACTCGCCGAAGAGCAAGGAATCACCATTGTTCCTGCGTTCGTGAGGTTCGGCGACGAAGAGTTTCGAGACGGTGTCGACATAGAGACGGAAGATTTTTACGCCCGACTTGCGCGTGACAAGAACGTATTTCCAACTACGTCACAACCGTCTCCGGGAGATTTCAAAACGGTATACGACGAGCTGCTAGCAGAGCATGACGAGATCATATCGATTCAGATCTCGTCATCGCTAAGTGGCACGTATGCGTCGGCGATTGCCGGCGCGGCGCAAGCCGATCCGAGCGGTGAGAGGATCAAAAACGTAGATTCGCGGACCGCTTCGATGGGCACCGGTTTTATCGCGTTGACGGCCAAGAAGATCATCGACGATGGAGGCAGCGCCGCTGACGCGTTGGCGGCGGCTAATGACATGGTGTCACGCGTCCAGTTCGCAGGCACCCCGGATACGTTGGAATATCTGCAACGCGGTGGACGATTGAAGGGTGCACGGGCTTTGATGGCGAACATATTGCATGTTCGGCCGGTTCTTGCGGTAGTCGATGGCGAGGTCGAGGTGATTGCTCGGCCTCGATCGCATCGCAAGGCGATGGCTAAACTCATTGAGGTGGTGGTCGAGGATCATGCGCCACTCTCAAATCTGGCGGTCATGCATACCGATTCGTCTTCCCAAGGCGAGGCTGAAGAAGTGCTCGAGGATTTGAAGAGCACGGTCCAACCTGGCGGTATGGCGATCACCGCTACGTTGGGACCTGCCATCGGAGCGCACCTAGGCACCGGTACCGTTGCGATCGGTGGGTCTTGGTAGAAAATCAACCTTGGCCGCGGTTCAAATCGTTGTATCCTAACCTCAGCGAAATTCAACTGAGGATAGGCTGCGATGACTCTGCCGACGCTTGAACAACTCGAACAAGACCCGTACGCCGCGTTAGGGGTCCGAAAGTTCATCAACGCGACGTGCCACCACACGAATATGGGCGGCACGTTGATCCCCGAAACGACGCTGAGTGCGATGCGTACGGCGGCCGAGAACTTCGTCGATCTGCGAGAGCTTCAAAAAGCGACCGGACGCATAATTGCCGAGGTCACCCACGCCGATGACGGATACATCGTTTCCGGTTGTGCCGCCGGGCTGATGGTGTCCGCCGCGGCCATCATCACCGGCAAAGACGAAGCGTTGATCGAACAACTGCCGTATGTACAAGGCGGTCAAGTACCTTGCATCGCCAAACGGTTCGCTCGGGCGAAGAACTACAAAGGCGAAGAGTACGTTAATCACGGTTACGCGATGGCCGTGAAAACCGCTGGTGTGAAGTTCGTGGAAATCGGGGAAGCTGATCCCGACGATCGTCCTACCAAGGTGGTCACAGCGGAAGAGTACGAACAGGCATTTGTCGACAACCCCGACGCCAAGATGGTCTACTGGGTGGGGTACGCGCCCCCGGAGGACATCGCCTTGGAAGATGTTGTGGACATCGCCCACGCCTACGGGGCGCGCGTGATTATCGACGCTTCGAACTGCCTTCCGCCGCGTGAGAACCTCTATCGCTTCATTGATCTTGGTGCGGATGTCGTGTGCTTCAGCGGGGGCAAAGGCATCCAAGGACCGCAAGGCTCGGGCATTATCGCAGGCAGTCAGGACATTATCGACTCAATAGCCATGCAATCCGCACCTTCACACGGCATCGGTCGAGTGGCGAAAGTATCCAAAGAAGAGGTCGTGGGTCAAATCTCATCTTTCATTTGGTGGGTGCAACAAGACGACGAAGAACGGATGACGGAGCACCACCGCAAGACCGGGATGCTGCACTCCAGCCTCAAAGGTCTGCCCAAGTTGTCCGATTCTTACATCGAGTTTCCAGACGAAGACAATCGGCCGATGCCCAACGTTCACGTCAGAGTTGATCCTGCGACGGGCAAAGATGCTGAGTGGCTCATCGGCGAACTCCGCGACGGCGATCCCGCAATTGCCGTCGTGGGCCACGCTAGGGATCCGCAAATCGTCCGGATCGACGTTCGACTGTTGGAAGACGAAGAAGTTATGGAAATCTCTAGGCGGTTGCACGAGACCCTCGGATGATCCTGCCTCACCCCGAATCTCGAGAAGTGATTGGAATCACTTCAGGCTTTAACCCGTACGAGCACTACGAGGAGATGATGATCCCGATGCGAGACGGGGTTCGACTCGCCGCGGATGTCCATTTTCCGGTTGACGAGGATGGCGAACGCGTAACCGATCCTGCCCCCGTACTTCTCGTCCGGACGTCTTACGGCAAGTCCAAATCGGAGTGGGACACGGTCCGCGATTACTATCCGCGGCATGGGTATGTGTTCGTCAACCAAGACCTCCGCTCCCGGTTCAGGTCCGAGGGTGATGGCCGTTACTACCACACTTGCAATCCTTGGGAGGGCGAAGATGGTTACGACACCGTCGAGTGGATCGCACGGCAACCATGGTCCAACGGCAAAGTAGGTACCCTCGGGAGCTCCCACCGCGGCATCGTTCAAACGGTGATGGCTCTGCACCGACCGCCTAATCTTGTTGCGCAATGGGTCGAACAAGCGCCGACCAACATCTATGCGCATGAAGCCCGCGAAGGCGGCGCAATGTGCTTTCACATGGCCGCCGCGATTCACAACCACGCTCTCGATTCTCATGAACTGCGCGATAATCCCGAAGGCGTTCTCGCGGTTGCTAAAACCTTCCAGAACATGCGCGAATTCCTTTCCGGCACCCTTTGGAAACGTGGCGAAATCGCCCTGACTCACGCCCCGCATCTCGAGGAAACCCTGTTCAACTACTACACGGCTGGTGAGTACGATGAGTGGTGGGCGAATGAAAACCTCGACCAGACACCTTATCTGGACCGCCATGCCGACATCCCTGTCATCCTCACAGGTGGATGGTGGGATCCGTTCGCCGGCGGCACAGCCGACCTCTTCGTTGATCTGACTCGCCGTAACAAGAGTCTGACCCATATGGTCTTCGGACCATGGGCGCACGGAACCCAGCGCACTGACGCTACGCACGAGGGAGATGTGGACTTTGGACCTGATGCGCGGTGGGGCTTTTCGAAGTTCAATCCGATACGTCGCAGGTGGTTCGACCGCTGGTTGAAAGACGAGGAGAACGGCGTCGACGATGATTCTCCGATCATTCTGTTCGTGATGGGCGGCGGCGATGGTAAGAAGAACGCTGACGGGCGATTGAACCACGGCGGTTACTGGCGTGAGGAACAGGAATGGCCGTTGGAACGAGCGGAGAACACCAACTTTTACTTGCGTGCCGACGGAGGTCTGAGAACTGACCCGCCCGATTCTGAAGAATCATCGATCACTTATACGTTCGATCCCGATAACCCTGTTCCGACGCTAGGTGGTAATGTGGCCGGTTTCAGTGTGATCGACAAGCCGGAAGAGGGTGGTCCCACTTTTACCGACAGTCCGTCACCGGGAAAACAAGCCGACGACATCCTGCAATACTCGTATTCTTTGGTCACCCCTGGGCCGATGCACCAACGGGAGCAACCAGGGTTGATGGCGTGTTCAGAACCGTTCGGCTTACTCTCGGATCGGCCTGACGTAAAGGTTTTTCAAACCGAACCCCTTTCCGAAGACGTCGAATTAACGGGTCCCATCGAAGTCAACCTATACGTCTCGTCAGACGCGCCCGACACCGATTTCACCGCGAAACTCTTAGACATCTATCCGCCGAGCGATGACTACCCAGACGGTTACCACATGAACTTGTGCGACTCGATACTGCGATGTCGATACCGCAACTCATGGACGGAACCCGAGATGATGTCGCCGGGTGAGATTTACCCCATCACGATCGAATTGACGCCGACGAGCAACCTTTTCAAAGCTGGACACCGCATCCGCGTAGACATCTCAAGCAGCAACTTCCCTCGCTTCGACATCAATCCCAACACCGGCGAAGCGATGGGAAGGCACACCCGCACTCAGTCGGCGCAGAACACCGTTCACCTGGACGCTACCCACCCGTCGCACATAGTGTTGCCGGTCATTCCGGTAGATTGAAGCGAATACCGCCTTCCGTTTTGCTCAGGTGGCCGACACCGCCACCCTGAACCCCATGTTGCCCGTGCTGGAGTCGGGGGTGTTGGAGGTGCGGGCGCCTACTCGGTAGCGGTTGCAGTAGGACTCGTGGCATAGGTAGGATCCGCCGCGTATGACTTTTGCTGTGCCGTTTCGTGGTCCGCTGGGGTTGTCGCGGGTGACGCGCCTCGCATTGCGGTGGAACGAGGGCGAGAACCAGTCGGCGCACCACTCCCAGACGTTTCCGGCAACATCGTAGATGCCGAATCCGTTTGGCTCGTAGCTGCCGACGGGTGATGTGCCGTGGTGTCCGTCGTGGAGCGTGTTGGAGCTGGGGAATTCGCCCTGCCAAATGTTGCACATGTGATTGCCGTCTGGCTCTAGTTCGTTGCCCCAAGCGTATGTGGCTCGGTCGAGGCCGCCTCTAGCGGCGTATTCCCATTCAGCCTCGGTGGGCAACCGAGTTCCCGCCCATTCGCAGTACGCCATCGCATCTGTCCAAGAAATATGAGTCACCGGGTGGTCGTCGCGATCATCGATGTCCGTATCCGGACCGTCCGGATGTCTCCAGTCTGCCCCGTCGACCCGCCACCACCATTCCGAGCCTTTTACCACCTGCGAAACTTGACGCTCAATCTCTTCGGAGACGAAGTCTTTGAACACGAATGACCAGCCGAAACGTTCGGCGTCCGTGACGTGGCCCGTTGCAGAAACGAAAGCATCGAATTCTGCGATAGTGACTGGCATGGGAGAGATCAAGAACGCATCAACGGATACCTCACGTATGGGTCCTTCGCCGTCGGCTGGAAACCTACGGTTGTCCGTGCCCATGCGAAACTCCCCGCCAGACAGACGCGCCATTTCTCCGTTGTTAGAACGGTTTTGCGGCCGATCTGAGACGGGGTTTGGCTGATGGACCGTGGTGTCTTGCGGGTCATCGCCGCGATCGGGCGAGCAGCAAGACTGTTCTGCGCTGTCCAAGTTCATAATCGCATTGTATTTATTCCGTCACGACACAATTTCGACTTCGAAACGCTAACATTCATACCCATCGACGTTGCAAAATCGCGGACCCGTAAGCATGAAGACAGAAGCAGCTATCCTTCGAGTGCCTAAGCAACCTGTCTCTGTGGAGACGCTGGACATTGCGCCACCAAGCCGAGGAGAGGTGTTGTTGAAGATGGTTGGTGCAGGCGTTTGCCACTCGGACTATCACTACGTAGACGGGCACCGCACAAACGTGGACCCACCGATGATCCTTGGTCATGAAGGCGCGGGTACCGTCGCCGAGGTGGGCGAAGGTGTGGATTGGTTGAATCCGGGCGACAAGGTGATTCTGTCATTGGATTCGATGTGCGGACGTTGCCGTAACTGCACGGCGGGGCACCCCTCGCTTTGCGAAGCCAATTTCAGCTACGGTTCTTCGATGCCGGATGGAACTACGCGCTTTTCGCAAAACGGACAACCGATCAACCATCGAACGCCGACGTTTACCGAGTACACGATGGCGCCGGAAGACAAGTGCGTGTTGGTACCGGATGACACCGACCTTGCCGCTGCGTCGTTGATCTCTTGCGGCGTCATCACTGGCGTCGGCGCGGTTGTCAATCGCGCGAAGGTCCCTACAGGTGCCACGATGGCCGTGTTTGGCTGCGGCGGAGTCGGACTCAGCGTGGTACAAGGCGGTAGACTCGCCAATGCCGCGCAAATCATCGCGGTCGACACGGTAGATTTCAAACTCGAAAAAGCTGAGGAGATGGGTGCGACCCATTTCGTGAACGCTGCCAACGAGGATCCCGTTGAACGGATCATCGAAATCACGGACGGTGGCGCAGACTACGCCTTCGAGGTCGTGGGGCTTCCCGCCATTGCAAAACAAGCATTCAATTCGACAAGACCGCTCGGCACGACCATTTTGGTCGGAGTGTTCCCAAATGATGCCGAGATGGCTGTGGACGGCTGGGAACTCCTGCGCGGCCGGTCCATCCTCGGCAACTGGCATGGTGATGGACGTCCACGCGTCGACTTCTTGTGGCTCCTTGAGATGAACAAGCAGGGTAAGTTGAAGCTCGATGAGATGATCACTAGGTACCGTCCGTTGGATGAGATCAATGAGGCATTTCGTGACATGACCGCGGGTGAAGCGGCGCGAACGGTGTTGACTTTCAACTGATGGCATAGCGAGGCCAAATCGGACGCGACGATTTTCAGGCGCAAAGCACCAAGATCATCATGTCAATCTTCGATCGCATCGGTTTCGATGGCGCCTTTCCCCGGCTTGAACACGCGTTGGATTTCGCGGAAGCCAATGGTTTCTACTTCATTGATTTCAACGCGGACACCGGGCCGAATCACATGGACACGTGGACGCAAGACCGGATCGCGGAGGTTCGGGATCGGTGTGAAAAGACCGGAATAAGTATCGGACTGCATACGCTGAGCGGCGTCAACGTTGCGGAGCTGTCGCCGTATGTCTCGCGAGGCGTGGAGAACTATATGCGCGCTTCTGTCGATTTGGCGAATCGACTCGGATGCCAGTGGACGATCGTGCACGCGGGTTATCACTTCACTTCGGATCCTGAGGAAAGATTGGCGGCAGCGCTCGCGCGGCTAGATCGGATAACGACATATGCCGCAGACACTGGGCAGAGGATATTGCTCGAAAATCTCAACTACGAGCCGGAGCACGCTGAAGTGAACTACCTGGCTCACAACATCGAGGAGTGTTCTCGGATATTCGACGCGATACCTGCTAACAAGCTAGGTTGGGCATTTACCGTGAATCACGCGAACTTGGTTCCGGAAGGCGTGGACGGTTTTCTTGACGCCTTTGGCATTGAGCGGATCGGCGAAGTACGACTCGCCGATAACAATGGAGAATACGAAGTCCACATGATCCCCGGGCAGGGCAACATCGATTTCCGATCTTGCTTGAACCGCTTGGAGAATGCGGGTTATCGTGGGCACTACTCTATGGCTTACGGATCGCTCGACGAGAAGATAGCCTCGCGAATACATCTCGCCTCATTGGTGGAATAGGAGATATCAAACATGGCATTAGCAGCACAGTCTGGTCCGACCCCTCACGGCGAGTCGACTCGTCCACCCGCCACTGGTCGACGCGGGATGGTCGCGTCAGGTTCGCAGCACGCGACGATTGCGGGTTTGCAGGCGCTTCAAGCAGGTGGTAATGCCGTTGATGCGGCGGTCGCCGTGGCATCCGGGCTGAACGTAGCCGAACCATTCATGTCTGGAATGGGCGGTGTCGGAATCGCGCTCGTTTATATGGCCGCCGAAGGCAAGACTCGCACGATCAATTATTCCGGCCACGCTCCTAACGACATCGATCCGTCCACGATGACACGCGACGACATGGAGTACGGTCCACTCTCAATGCTGGTACCCGGCAATATCGGCGGATGGCTGACCATGCACGATGAGTACGGAACGCTTCCTCGTTCCAAGGTTTTCGAGTACGCCATCGACCTAGCTGAGAACGGCGTGCCGATGACGCCGCTGATCGCGACGACCATCGCGGACACCGTAGACAAAATTGACGAACTCACAGAAGATGACGCGTCACCGCCTCTCGAATACTCAGCAATTGAAGCGGGGGCACTGCTTCGCCAGCAGCAACTGGCCGAGAGTATGCGGCGTGTCGTTGAAGGCGGACTGACCGAATTTTATGAAGGTTCGCTGGGCGACGAGATATGCAACGGGCAGAAGGCCGTCAACGGAGTAATCAACCGCGAGGAACTCGCCGCTTATCGACCGCGTTGGGAAGAACCACTTTCGTCAATATACCGGGATTGCGAAGTCCGAGTTCCGAGACCCAATTCTTCAGCATTCCAGATGCTCGAAACGCTGAACATCTTGGAAGGCTACGAACTAGAACCTGGCACCGCTCTGACCGAGCATTTGATCGTCGAAGCAGTGCTCAAAGCGGCCGACGACCGTGTGCTCTATTCTGGAGACCCGCGTTGTGTCGACATCCCGCTCGAACGTCTAGTATCCAAGGAATACGCGGAACAGTTGAGGTCAACGATCTCAACCTCCGCGTTCAGCGGATTCCCGGCCGAGCGTTGGAACCGCGGGGTCGTCGAAGCCTCATTGCCCGGCGTTTGGAATCCGGCGCCCGCAGCAGTAACGCCGATGACCACGCATTTCGCCACCGCCGACCAATGGGGCAATGTGGTGACCGTCACGCAAACCCTGGGTGGCGGCTTCGGTTCATGCCACGCGCCCAAAGGCACTGGTGTGTTCATCAACAACATGGGCAAGTGGTTCGACCTAAACGAAGGGAGTCCGAACGACATCGCTGGTGGCCGTGCCGTGGACTTCGTCATCGCTCCGTCGCAGATCTACTCAGGCGACGACAGTACCTTCATCGCCTCGATCGGCACACCGGGCAGCTACGGCATACTGCACACGACGATTCAGATGATCCATCAATTCTTAGACTGCGGCAAGAATATCCAAGAATCGATCGAAGCTCCCAGATTCCGCTACTACGACACGGGCGCGCTCATGTTCGAAGCGCGCTTCGACTCCGACATGCTGGAGCAACTGGGCGCAATGGGTTACGAATACGGTTTGCTACCGCCATACACCAACGCTGTAGGTGGAGCACACGGGATCCATCGCACATCGCACGAGACCTACATGGGCGGCGCGGACCCGCGCAGGGATGGGTTTGCGTTGGGCTACTGAATCGACTTGCACGAGTTAGTCGTATCGTGGGACGGGATGGTGGTAAATCATCTGCGTCACCCCAAAACCTTAACCGCCCCGCGATCCTTGGCGATTTTGACCAACTCCGCGCCGTTGATGGTGGCGATTGGTATGGCGTCCTTGCGAGTCGCTTCTTCAATGGCGTTTCGTTGAAATTCGCTGGTGGTGATGATCAGGCCGTGGTCGCCGATCCGCATGCCACCACGCAGTAGTTGGATGTCGCCGCCGTGAACGTCTCGTACCCAGTTGAGGGCTTGGATTGAAAAATTGACCTCCATCACTGCGGCCACTGACATGGTGGCGTGGATGTCCAATTCGCCGGGTCTTAAGCGGTTGATGACCTTGATGTCCGTCATACCAAGGCTGGCAAGGAATACGACGATGAACCGTTCGAAGCGTTGATTCGTCAAGGTGCGGACGCGCCTGAGTATCTCATGATCGTCCTCCGCTGACGCTGGAAGACTCGCAGTGTCCGCGACGTCGCGTGCCAATCTCGAAGAGACTGCGATTTCGGTCGGTCTTGCTGCTGCGGTCGAAGCGAGTGTGTCGGCATCCTCCGATTCGGGTTCCGTTGCCGCTTCCAAATCATTCTTTGAGGTTTCGATCCCTTCGAATTCGCGATCGCCCCCTTCCGGAGTCCCGCTTTCGGCGGAATAGTAACGTAGCGCATAGGTGTTGTTACCTACGCGGACGAACGTGGATTCACGGCCATGCTGGAGCATGTCTTGGATCAGTTGTGATCGAACCTTCGATTCGTCCTCGGACCTCTTACCGCGCAAAACCCCAGCAACCTCCAATACAGTCGTCATCTCGTCGATGCTCAGAGGGCGCTTGGCTCGACGCAGTACCTCTTTGGCCGCGTCCTGAACAGTCCACATCGCTCCGACGTTAGCCCGTGCAATCGACGACGCAATGCTGATCGGGTTTATGGTTGATGCCGCGGTTGTCGCGATTGATGTGCTGGTTCGAATTGTCTTGTCTAGCATGGATGGCAGAGTGAATCTGCCGGACGGAGTCTGTACGATGCCTGACGATTCGGTTCCGTCCGAGGCGAGATGTTCAAGTTCGACCTTTACCGATGCGTCGTCGAGCGGTTCGTTTGCATCGATCTGGATGCGTGCGGATTTGATCTGCCGAACGATTTCAGCGGGCGACAGCGGCTCTCCGGCCTTTCTCAGTACATCGAAAGCGGCGTCGAGCAGTCGCAATTTTGTTCTCGCTCCTAAACGGCTTCGCCGGCCAAAACTCCGGTCAGTCTCTCGTGGTCTACTGCCACCTGTCCATTAACTACTACGAACGGAATACCCTCAGGGTATTGCTCAGGATCTTCGAACGTTGCGCGATCAGTGATTCGGTCAGGGTCGAAAACAACGATATCGGCGAACTTGCCCTCATTGATCTCGCCACGATCTTTCAGGCCGAACCGCAGGGCTGCGTTCTGAGTGAGCCGTTGGACCATCAGCTCTAGTGGAATGTTGTGCCGGCGGCGCAACCTGCCGATCATCCGAGGAAAGCACCCGTATGCTCGCGGATGCACCATGCCGCCAGTGGGGATTGCGTCCGAACCGACCATGTAGTCGGGACGTTGCATCAACTCCATTATGTCGGCCTCTACTTGCTGCCACACGCGCACGCTTGCTGGAGGCGCACCGCGGAAGCCGCAGTTGAGGTCCTCTTCGAGCATCACGCGGCACATCATCTCTTCAACCGAGACACCCCACTCAGCAGCGACATCGTCGAACAGCATTCCTTCGAGGTGCTTGTTCTTTTCGGACCCGATATGCGACCACATATTGCCAGTGGCGCTTCCGCGCGAGCCGCTGACGATACCTGATATAACGCGTTCAAGGTTTTCGCCGTCGGCTAGCAGTTCGAGCATCGATTCAGGTCCGCCTTCGTGGAACCAGCTCGGGAAGAAGCTTTGGGGGAAACTTGAACCGACAGGGTACGGATAGGTCTCCAACGTCACGTCGACCCCGTCGGATTTGGCCCTTTCTACCGGTTCCAAGATCGATTCCAAATCACCCGCCGAGTCTGGCTGAGTGCGATAATGCTCCAAGTGGATTTGTGCACCGGTCCGGCGTCCGACTTCCATCGCTTCTTCAACACCGCCGTCAAAAAAAGCGCGGTCGGTGTTGTGATTTCGCAGGTGGATCGATAGTGGGCGCTCGTACTCCTTGACGACGTTCATGATGTTGACGAGTTCCTGAGAGTCGGAGAAAGAGTTTGGGTAGTACGAGAGGCCAGTAGAAAAACCACAAGCACCCTGTTCGAAGCTCTCCCGTATGATTCGTTCCGCTCGCGTCCAGTTTTCGCCTGTTAGCGGCTCGTCGATCATGCCGCCCACTGCTTCGAGGCGAACTGGTCCATGACCTAAAAACAGAGCGACATTGCACGATGTCTTGTTGTGGTAGTTGGACATCGCCGTCGCGTAAGTCGACATGTCCAGGTCTTCAGATGCGTAACCCAAGATTCCGCTCAGGTAGTGCATGTACATCAGATAGTTTTCGCGGGAGAGCGGCGCAAGGGTTAAGCCGTCAGGAGCGATGATCTCGGTGGTGACGCCTTGACGGATACCGCATGCGTGTTGACCGTCGCGCAGCAGAGCTGCGTCGGCGTGGGAGTGCGCGTCGATGAAACCTGGCGTAACGGCAAGGCCGGTAGCGTCGATCACCCTTGACGCGGTGGCTGCCGACAGATCTCCGATATCGGTGACACGTTTGCCTAGAATGCCGACGTCAGATTGTATGCCGGGAGCGCCCGTGCCGTCGTACACCGTGCCGTTGATGATCAGCAAGTCGAAATGCATCGGATCTCCATTCAGTCGCTGCTAAGTAGCTTGTTCGCAGAATATCGTAATTCCCGCCTGAAAATCCTCGTGGTGAATGACGGTGTTTCAGGTTATGAATTAGCGCCGTAGTGATCTCGCTTGGCAAAAGTGTTCGCCCATGAAGCTGTGCCTTGCAGCGATGAATCTTTGAATACGACAGGGTGCTGGAGCATCGACTCTTCTTCGCCGTACAGTTTGAGGGTGTTGTAGGCGCGGAGGTAGATGCAGTCTTTGTCTAGGATTTCGCACTTCCCTGCTCGCGTGCCGCCGCATGGGCCGTTACGCTGGTTTTTTACACACTGTGATTCGGGGCATAGCTCACCGATGTCTGGAAGTGAACAGTCACCGCAGTCCCGACAGCCGTACAGAGGTACCTTCATCATCTGTTCTGCAGCGTGTGCCGCCTTCGTGGCGACCTTACTCCTCTCGATTTGACGGTAGATCGCCGCGCTGGCTTTGAACGCCGGAGCGTTGTGGTCGAACACGAAATGTTTGCCAAATCGTCCGATGCGATACGGCAAGTCTGGATGGATGGAGCGCCTGAATACAGATGCTTTACGGCTTCGACGCTGCTCATATTCGCGGTTCACTTCGTGTGAAGCGGTGTTGGTCGAATCGCCGGGTTCGAAGAGGTAGAACTCGTCGGGTTGCGCGTAACCGATTTCAGCGGCGGCTTTTTTCCAGTCATCGCCATTGATGCCATCGGCGATGTCCAAGATTTGCTCGATGCGCTTATAGGTCAATCTGCCGGAAAGATATACGCCGTTGTATCCGGTGCCTCGTAACACTGCTATTTGCTTAGCCGCCAATTCGTTGAAAAAAGATCGTCCGCGATCCTTCGATTTCGCGGCACCGTTGGCGACCTCGACAAGGTCAGAGTTCACGGCCACTCCGGGGATGCCCCAGCGTCCAAAGAAGCGCGCCGCCGGAGCGCTCAATACATAAATCGAACCCAGTACGGGCGGTTTTTGTGCTCCATGCTTCAAATCGAGATAGCGGATCAGTTCGTGATGCTTGCGGGCGTCGTAACCGATCTGTGAGACAAACCACTGAGCGCCAGTGCGGATTTTCATATCCATCTTGTAAAGCTGCGTGAGGTACTCACCCTCGTACAGCTTGAACGGGTTGACGGCCGCTCCAGGATTGAAGTTGGTCCGACCAAGTTCTGTTTCGGAGCTCCTGCGCCCCGGCAAGGTGACCCGCAGCCCTTCGTTCATGCGCCGGATCATCTCTAGAAGGCCTACCGAGTCGGTGTCGAAGACCGGTTGTGATTGACCTGCAAAACCGTCTACTGGATAGTCGCCTGACAGGCACAGCAGGTTCTGGAAACCGAGGCTGGAGAGGGACCAGAGCCGTCCTTCGAGCGCGTTACGGTTGTAGTCCTTGCAGGAGAGGTTGATTACGACCTCGATGTCGCGATCCATCAGCTCGCGGCCCAACGTCTCAGGCGTGATGTGCGGGTTGCCGCCCGGATTGTCAGTGAAACAGACCGCATCGACCCTACCGCCTTCCGCTGCGGCTTGTGCCAACTCTAGGGAGTGCTGAGCCCCTGCTTCCATGGCTAGTCCGCGAGAGGTCTCGACCTCGATCGCTACTTTGAAACCGTCTGAGAATAACGCGGATATGCCGGACGAGGCAGGAGTTGGAACGTCATCGGAGGCCATCGATCTCAATTATCGCACTGGGTATCTGCGTACCCGCGCGCAATAAGATTGAACTGCCTGATCATCGAATCGATCGATTGCACCGATGCGCCAACGCACTCTCCATTTCGTATCTCTGGCTCTAGCCACCGGCCTAGGCGTGGCGTATCTCACGCCGTTTGCAAAAGCGACACTCGCCAGCGCCGTCACAGTTGCCATCTATGCTGCGATTACTTGGGGCGATCTAAGTCTGAACCTGTTGCTGATACCGATCATCGCGGTGATTTTTTTCGTCGGTGTGGCGGTCTCCAGGCGTGTTAAAACCGACGACGATCCCGACCCGAACAATGTGGTGATCGATGAGGTAGCAGGTCAGTTGGCAGCGTGCCTGATTTTGGTGCCCGTTGAATGGTGGTCGATGCTTGCCGCGTTCGTGCTGTTCCGAATTTTTGACGTCCTAAAGCCGCTAGGCATTCGGCGTCTTGAGGCGATTCCGAACGGTTGGGGCATCATGCTTGACGACCTCGCAGCGGGACTGCTCGCAGCGGTCGTGCTGAATGCCGGTATCCTGATCGCCAACCTCGTTCTTTGAGGTTTTATCCGACGCCACGTTGCCCTACGTTGCCCGGGCCTCGATGCTGTGAGATGTGGTCGCGTTTGCCCTTGAAGCGTTTGGCCAAGAACTCAGGACGGACTGGCCATAAGACAACGCCTGCTCGTTCCGCCCACGCGTCGTACTCCTCGATCATCGACGCAACGCGATCGGGTTCCGAAGCGGCGTAGTCGTGCTGCTCGGTACGGTCTTCCGGGATGTTGTAGAGCTCCCACGGCTCGTCCCATTCAGCTACCAGCTTCCACTCTCCGATTCGGATGCCGCGGTTGCCTTCGTGCTCCACCGCTACGGGCTTTTCACGAGCCCACTCCTTGCCGTCGAGGATCGGCACTATCGACTCGCCTTCAAGCGGCGTTATCTCGTTGCCGTTGTACTCCGATGGGTAGCTGGCGCCGATGGCGTCGTAGATCGTTGCTGAGATGTCGGTGATGTGCATCGGGACGTTGTCGACAATCGCCGATTCAGCGATCTTGTCCGGCCAGTGGACGATGAACGGTGTGGATACACCACCTTCATGGATCCAGCGCTTGAAGAATCGAAACGGCGTGTTGGAGACATTCGCCCACGGCAGTTCGACGGCTTGGAACGTGGTGTCGGGACCGGGACGGAGTTCGGGGATGTCACCGACGCGGACTCTCTGGCCGTCTAACGTGAGATCCGTCTCCCATTGCGATGGATTGCCCCAATCAGAATCTTCTTGGAACAACTCGGCGCAACCGCCGTTATCGGACAGGAACATGATGAGGGTGTTTTCGAACTGCCCATGCTCTTTGAGCTTTTCGATGACTCGTCCGACTCCGCGATCGACCTGCTCGATCATGGCGCAGTAGACGGCCATTCGGATGTCTTCATACTCTTGGTTCTCGACGTCCTCCCACGGCGGCGCGTCTTCATCACGGGCAGAGATCGGCCACTTTTCATCTACAATGCCTAGCCCTTTTTGTTCTTCGTGGCGCGAACCACGAATCTCGTCCCAACCGCGCATGTAGTTGCCTTCGTACTTGACGATGTCATCCTCCCACGCGTGGAGCGGCCAGTGCGGCGCGGTAAAGGCTATGTACTGGAAGAAGGGATCACCGTCTGACATCGCACCATCGATCTGGTTGACGGCGTGATCGGCGATAGCGTCGGTGAGGTGGAAGTCCGACGACTCGACTTGGATCAACGAATCTTGTAGCACCAACGTCTTGGGGTTCCAGAACGAGTCTGCGGCTTCGAGGAGCCCGAAGTATTCGTCGAATCCGCGTTGGGTGGGCAATGGATGTGTCGCGTCGCCGGGTGTCCACTGGTCGCGGTTCCTGCGGTCGTAGCCACCACCGACGTGCCACTTGCCGGACATCAGCGTGCGATATCCTGCCGATTTCGCCACCTCGGCCATAGTGACGCAGTTCTTGTTCAGGTAGCCCTGGTATGCCGGCGGTCCGAGATCAGCCGTCATCTGGCCAACGCCGGCCTGGTGCGGGTTCAAACCTGTGAGCAGTGCGGCACGTGATGGACAGCAACGGGCGCCGTTGTACATCTGCGTGAAGCGGATGCCGTTGTAGCCAAGAGAATCGAGATTCGGCGTGCTTATCTCGCCGCCGTAGCATCCGATGTCGGAGAAGCCCAAGTCATCGACCATTATTACGATGACGTTAGGGCGTGACGAGTTTGTGGAACCTGCGTCAGGGTTAGACATCTACTGGACTCCCGAGCTTGAATACATGCACGAACGCACTATATCAAACTCGAGATTCACCGACGCCTACGTTTCGCCTCTAGCGCGAGCGATCGCGTCACGGTTCAGTTGTATTAGCCGATCCAAACGTTCAAGGATCGCTGCACCCAATTCCTCGATCCTGTCAGTGCTCGCTGGTTCCCGGAACTGAATCTGCTCCAACTGCCTTTGCAGCTCTTTGATTCTCGCCATCGTGCGCTTATTGCCTGCGATGGTCCTGGCGCGCAACGCATCTAGCTCTTCAGAAGTCATCAGTAATCGGTCCTGCGTATCTAATTTATGCTAGCAGAACCGTTAATAATCGTTAACCCTGTCCATACTCCGCATCAAGCTCCATCGGGTACAGCGGGACGCGGCGGTGGTGGTAGGTGAAGGTCGACATGTCGGCGGTGGTGACTCCGGGGGTGTTTACTAGGATGACTTTGCCGGCGATGGGTTGGTACGCGGGTCTGGGCGAGACTACGCCTTTGGCGACGACGATCTTGTATCGCTCCGGGATGATGCCGATGTGATACATCTGGGCACGCACGGTGTTGCCGGCGCGAACCGAGGTCAAAACCAACGTCTGCCCTTGATCGGTGTCAAGCCGCGCTGTGACTCCCGAATCGTAGAACCGGAAGCCGCCGTGCGATGCGCCTAGTTCCTCATACTGGCCGTCCGTGATCGCGCGGACTGTGCCGGTGACATTTACGGGGTTGCCGTGCATGTCGTCGGTCTTGCCGCCCACGTCGAGCGTTACGGTACCGCCTACACCAGCTTCAACACAAGCCGCTACCGCTTCGGGATCGTATAGCGTCTGCAGGAAGCCGGAGATGCCGCGCTCAACTACTTGCTCGAGGATGTGAGTGGAGTCTGCCGACGAGCCGCCGCCGATGTTGTCTCCGACGTCCATTAGGACGATTGGGCCTTCGCGCGCCGCGTCGGCATCGTCTGGCATGGCGAGCGCCGTGCCGTCGATCGCGACTTCGTCGGCCTCGTTCAAGTCGCGGGGACCTACATATTCGGCTAGGGCCATATCTAGAGCGTCCGATATTGAAGGCACCTCCACGTTCAGTTCGGCGCGTCGCTCCCACGCTTTGGCGGCCATGTCTTTAGCGACGGATTTGGCGAGGTCGAGATCACCGTCTGCGATTGCCACCCACGACATTCCCATCTCCTCCACGTCGGAGTATGGGTAGCCCTCTGCCACGCTGGTGTCGAGGATGCCGGGTATTTCGTTGGCTTCCAACGCGTCGTCGACAAAACTTTTCATGGGGTCTTCGCCGGTGAACTGCTTGACGATGTTGACGTACATGGGAGGCATCTCGATCCACTGCACCGGGTCGATCTCGCCTTTGGCGGCCCTGACTACGAGTTCGGCGGTCTTGCGGCCTCGCACCTTGGGGTCGAGATGGGGGTTGGTGCGCCACACGATGCAGACATCGGTGTGCTCGACGACGGGTTTCGAGACGTTGCCATGCATGTCGAGGGTGATGCCGATACGCATATCGGGCCCTACGATCTCACGCACGGCGCGGCAGAACTCGCCATCCATGTCTGGGAACTCCTCACTCACCGCAGCGCCGTGGTTGGAAATCAAAATGGCGTCCCACGGACCTTGGTCGCGCAGCATCCCGAACATCTCTTCGGTGAGACGGTCGTAAGCATCCTTGGTGATGGTACCGATCGGTCCGGTGACGGCATACATCAGCGGCACAAGTTCGAAGCCGAGTTCTTGTGCGGCTTGGTGATAGCCAGAGATTGTGTACTGCGCGTCTACGAAGTGATCGATGACCTCCTGCCCGCGCTTGATGCCGGTCTTCTCGAACTCCTCGTAAGATGCGGGCACGATCGAAAACGTGTTCGTCTCATGTGAAATACCAAACACGGGGATACGCATGATTAGCTCCTGGATTTGAGCGATGTGTGTCTAGAGGGAAGGTTAATGTATCGGGGCCGGGTTTCCCCCGCTGCGCGGGGGAAATGTCCGAAGGACAAAGGGGGCGCGTGCCAGCCGACTCGCATGGACGTGCAGGATGGATATGTATCAATTGAGCCGGTCAAAAGGCTCGCTAACGGCCGAAATGACGGGTGCCCAGCCGCCGTACTGCGCACCCCCTTTGCCTTCGGCATTTCCCCCGTCAACGGGGGAAACCCGTCAACTACCCCACCGCTTCTCACACGCTTCAACGGCCATGTGAATTGAATCCAACACAACGTCAACATCCATCAAAACGTCGTCGTTCCAGAAACGTATCACCCGATAACCTGCTTCGCCTAATTTCCAACTTCTCCACTCGTCGCGGGCCTTGTCTTCGTCGTGCTGCGAACCATCGATCTCGATAGCTAGTCGGAGTTGAGGACACGCGAAATCAACGATAAACGGTGGGATAGAGTGCTGGCGTCGAAACCGGAACCCCCTCATCCGACGTTGACGGAGATGCGTCCAGAGGGCGCGCTCGGCTTCGGTCGGATCCTTGCGCATCTTTCGTGCGCGGCCGCGGTGGGAGTAAGTGGCGTATGGCATTCGACGATCTTATCGCTGGTTGATGTTTGATCAATCGCGAATGGCAGAGCTTTGATTTGCTTTGGCGACTGGCGAGCCATTTGGCCGGTTCGGACGATAGGTAGCCATCGTGCGCGTCCATGCAGATCGATCGTCTTACGCGCCCCCTTTGTCCTGCGGACATTTCCCCCGCGAGCGGGGGAAACCCGTGCCCACCACCACCCCATTTGAATCAAGAACGGCGTCCGTAGGTTTTACGGACGCCGTTCTGTTGGCGGTTTTGCCTCGGAAGGTTTACTTCCGTGCGCGCTCGCGTCTTCGGGCGAACACTAGGAGTGAGCCGAAGGATACGATGGCTACGCCGAGGAGCATTGCCCAGAGGCCGACGTTGGATGACGGCGCGGTGCCGCCGGTGTCGGGCGCCTCAGGCGTGGGCTCTGGCGTCGCGGTCGGGATCGCCGCGGGTGCGCCTTCGCTACCCACTGCCAGGCTTGCCGGGATGCCGCTCAGGTTGCCGCACACGCTTGTGCCGCCGCTGCCTAGGCGGACCGAGGCCGACAGGATCGTGAGCGAGCCGTCTGCGTTGATGGCGACGATCGCGAGATCCGAGATGTTGGTCCTCAGCTCGTCCGGGAGCGGGAGACATGCCGTTGCGGCCGAGTTCAGCTGGTAGTCCGAGATCACGGAGTTGCTGGCGTCGACGGCGCTAACCTCGTACATGTTGCCACCGAGCGTGTATCGCTGGTGCGTCATGCCGGCGTTGGAGGCCGAGCCTTCGTCTGCCACTCGGATACCGATGTACTCGCCGTTGGGGATGGCCCCAGCGCCGGCGGTGAGGGAGTAGCCCTCGCCGGAGAAGGTGCCGCCCTCTTCAGGCGTGAACACTTCGTACTGGTTGCCATCGGCGTCGGTCAGGATCGAGGGGATCTCGCCCGGCGGGTTGGCCGGCGGGTCTGACGGTGCAGGTCCTGCCGACGGACGTCGGACGTTGACCGTGATGGTGGCCGAGCAGGCTTCTTCACGCATCTCCTCGTCGTCGGGCTGGCAGGATCCACCACTGAGCGATGCGGTCACATCAAACGAACCAGGCGATGACGGCGCGATGTAGGTTATCTCTCGAGTGCCTTGGCCCTCATCGATGGTTCCGTCGTCTGGGTCCCATTCAAAGTCGCCGGTAATCGAGTTGTCCATCTTGTTCTGCAAACCGTAGACATCCACGGAGAGCATGACCGTATCGCCAGCCGAGACGGTTACGCTCCGGATCGAGGGCTCGATGCGAGAGATCTCACCTGGCGAGCCAGCGATCGTGGAGGTCTCCGCGCTGGTGATCATTTCGTATTGCCGTTCGTTGTCAGTGAAGCTCACACGCACTGAGATTGCTGCGCCGACGTCATCGGGCTGCACAGTGTAGGTCGAAGAGTTCGCACCGTCAATGTCTGCACCATCGCGCAACCACTGGTACATGAAGTCGTTTGCGTCGTTTTTCTGCGGAATGCCGTCTACATCCCGGATGCTGCTGGCGTCGGCCGTCAAGATGGCGCCGACTTGGGCAATACCAGAGATAGTCGGGACTCCGGTTGGCTCCTCGTTCGAGGTGAACCTGCCAGGATCGTCGCCGAGACCTAGGAGGGCTCGACCGACTTCCTCGACGCGCATCTGCGCCTCTTTGCTGAGGACGCCGGGGGAACCGTCAACGCGCACTTTGGTTACGCCGTCTTCGACGTAGGTGGTGCCGGGGAAGTGACCACAGTAGATGCTCGCTTCGGTGGGTACCTCTTCCATTCCCACTATTGGCGGATCCTGCGTGTCATCAGCCTCAATTTCTGCGAGTGCGGCGTTGAGGTATTGGTTGTCCTCACCAACGGCGATGCGCATCACGCGACAGTCCGTCCGCTCCCACCAGTCGCCAACTGTGGCGGCTTCGTTCATGGGCGTGTACGGCCAATCGAATTCGTTGTCGTCCCCGTCCGTGTTCGTGAGAGTGATCGGGGTTCCATCAGTCGCGGTGTTGCGGTCCAAAGGATCGGCCGGCGGGTCAACAAATCTGCCAGAGTCATGCGGGAATGTGACAGCCATCTTTGACTCCGGCGGATCAAAGATCTCGTTGGCGATCGCGTCGACGATGGCTTTCACGCCGCGGAAGTCCGCTTCAGACACACTATCTACGTCAGTACCGGTCGCATCACCGTCATCGTTCAGGTCAAAGCCCAGCGTCACTTCCGAAAGATCATCTACGGAATCTGTCACAACATCGTTGTCGTTCAAATCGTAGCCCGCGGTTGCTCCGTTACGTGTTAGCAACGCCTGCGTAGGGGCCGGGAGGTTGTCCAGGCGCACAGCGCCAGTCAGACCTGCGTACATCTTCTTGAACGCATTTTGCTCGATCTCCCATGCGACAGTTCTCATCGCATCTTCGGCGTCCGTGGTATCGGGAGTAAGTTCCATCGCGAGCGGACTGCCATATACCACGTTGACCTTCTGGGCATCGCTTAAAGTGCCCCACCATGCGGCGACGTCTGGTGCAGGCGGGTCAATGCCTAGGATGGCTTGTCCGATTTCGAGGACACGAGCTTGACGGGCTTGGCCTTCGGCTGATACGGGATCGGTCTGCAAGCCGTCCCACATGGCACAGTTGGCGTTGCCTACGGTGGCATCGTTATCGATACCTAGTGCGGTGAGCATTGCAGCGCAACCGATGGAGTTCCACCAGTAGACGACTTGGGCCGTACCCATGTCGTTCATTCCGCCCATGTTGTAAATCCACTGCCAGCGGTCGTTTACGAGAGTCTTAGTCGCTTCGTCCAAGTCGTCATACATGCCTTGGGCGCGTTCGTGGCGTTCATCTTTCGACTCGTCGACATCCGGAGTTGCCGCGTCATCAGCATCCACATCAGTGCTCGCGGTAGAACCGTAAAGGGCCGCTACCATCTGTGTAGCGTTGAGCTTGTTCCACCACGCCTCTGCCCTGGCGTTGTCAGCGCTGCTGGGGGAGCCGGGGGCATCGAGGCCGTTAACGGCTTGACCGACTGAGTCAGCTATGGCCTTGGTGTCGGCATCGAGATCGGCATAGGCTGTCTTGGTGACGGGGTTATCGGAATCAACAGCGGTGCCATCTTCGTTCAGGTTGACGGTACAGACAGCACTGGTTTCGGGTTGGAGACCATCGGCAACTGAGTCTTGGTCAGTCTGGTCAATAGCGTCGTTGTCATCACCGACAGCTATTCGAGCCTCAGTGCAATCCAAATACATCCACCACAACTCGACGCTCTGGAAACCGCGCAAACCTTTGATGTTGTTGGTGGTATCGAGGTGTTCACCAACCGCGTAGATATCCCCGGGACTAGCGACCGCGCCATCTACGAGGGCATTGACATTGTCCTTGCCGATTATGCCGGTGCCCAAAGTACCGGTATCTACCAAGGCCGGGTATCCGCTACTGGCGCTGTCTGGCAGGTCTCTCGTCGGGTCAGGCGTGTTGTTTGTGGTGTCATCGTCATATGCCTTGCCAAGCAGCGCGTTGGTCCGCTGTTCAGCGGTCAATGCCGACCACCAAGCTTCCGCACGTTCAGCGGTGCCGTCAGTATCTTCGTCAATGACCTGCGCCGTAGCCCTGTCTCCGGGCATATTGAGTGTGGTAATGACGACGGCGAAAACAGCCGACAGAGCCAGCATAACGCCCACCGCGTTCCAGTTCCTGATCAGTGATGTAGGGGATTTCATCACGTTGCGTTTCCTTTACAAGCTTGACTTGTCGCCAGTCTGTCCGTCGTTAGCGGTTTCATGCGCGCGTGAATCGAAACAAGCGCGTGCCATTCCGACTTACGCAAACATCATACCAGTGTACACAAAAGCGCGCAATACATCCGCGCGCCACTTTTCGATGAGATTTTATCGGAACGGGTATTGAACGTCGATCGCATGGATGAGCAAGGCGGACGGGTTTGGGTAGCCCTAAGAATATTTGACCAGCTTACGCGGACAACCTAAGTTTCGGACATTCTTCGCGGGCTTTGCCATCCCGGTTACGGCGCGGGATGGGTGTCTGAATTGGGATTGGTGGGATTTGTTGGGGATTTTTGGGATTGCGGGTTAGTTGGTGAGTTTGTTTCGGTGATGGGCGCGTTTTTATGTCCACCGCGACGTGGTTGTTTGCCGCCGGGCCTTCCCGGGGGAAGGTCCGGCAGCGCAGGGTCCTCGGGCCCGTAGGAACTGGCCCTCGCCTAGAGCGTCGGTCCCTGTACAAGGACCTCCGCTCCTTCCCTCTCCATCGCCTCCGCGTTCTCGGCGGGAGGGCGACCCCGGAGAGGGGTCAGATGCTGCGCAGAGCGGTGTGCGAGACCGCTAGCAACGTTTACCAGCCGCGGCCCGCGTCGCCAGACCGCGGGCATGGAGTTCGGCGCGACGACTGGGGTCGCCGTTCGGAGTTCGCCTCCTCCTTCGATTCACCTGTAACTAGCTCCTCTCGGGCTGTAGCCTCCCTCCTGCGGCGGACAGGAGTAGACGTCTGTCGGCTCCACGTGAGGTCTCCCGGCCCTTGGCTGGGCGTCTCCTTCGAGAAGACGCCTTGCTGGCTCGCTCTGCGACGCGGGACTGACGCGTCGCGCTCCGGGAACTGGGCCTCCCACGCTTCGGCACGGCCCTCCCGGCCTTGCACCGGACATCCGATCCGATGAGGGACGCCGCCGGAGGAGGCAAAGACGCTGGCGACTCGTCGGCGCGGCTTTGGACCGCGTCCTTCTCGTCGGCTGTTGCCTCCGCTTCCTCACGTTTGATCCCTGTGGCCGCTTGGGACGGGGGTCTGCACACGTCTGCGCAGCACTGTGTCGATCCGTCGATCTAGTTGTTAATATAATACATATGTATCACAAGAGTCAAGTTTGAACCGCTGATTGCGCTGATTTTTGTGATGGACTGTGATTGGGGCGTTGCGGTTTGGCGCCGTTGTTGGTGATGATCGTTTCGGTTGTTTGGCTGGGCGATAGCTTGTCATTCCGAGCATGGCGAGGAATCTAGGGTGTTCCCCCATCGTCATCGGAGCCGTTCAAGCCGCGAAACGCCGTTTGGAGAACATGGGCTTTAGATTCCTCACTCCGCTGCGCTGCGTTCGGAATGACAGATGTCGGGGCTGCGCTGCGTTCGGAATGACAATGACCAGATGTTGGAGTTGCGCAATGGCCTCACGACAGATGTTGGGGTTGCGCAAGGGTCTCATCAAGGGACGTTTGCACAGCTGGGTTGTAGCTTGTCATTCCGAGCATGGCGAGGAATCTAGGGTGTTCCCCCATCGTCATCGGAGCGGTGCAAGCCGCGAAACGCCGTTTGGAGAAAATGGGCTTTAGATTCCTCACTCCGCTGCGCTGCGTTCGGAATGACAATGACAGATGTTGGAGCTGCGCGAAGGGTCCCACGACAGATGTTGGAGTTGCGCGAATGTCCCATCAAGGAAGAGGGGATTGTTGGTGGTTGTGCGAGGGGCCCGTCGTGGGCTGTTTGCACAGCTGGGTTGTAGCTTGTCATTCCGAGCATGGCGAGGAATCTAGGGTGTTCCGCCATCGTCGTCGGAGGCGCGCAAGCCGCGAAACGCCGTTTGGAGATTATGGGCTTTAGATTCCTCACTCCGCTGCGCTGCGTTCGGAATGACAATGACAGATGTTGGGGCTGCGCGAGGGTCCCACGACAGATGTTGGGGTTGCGCAAAGGTCTCATCAAGGGAGAGGGGATTGTTGGTGGTTGTGCAAGGGTCTTGTCGAGGGACGTTTGCACAAATGGGTCGATCGGGGGAGTCCGGCCGGCACCGCTCCGCCCCGGCATGCCCCTGCGAGCTCGCTTCGCTTGCTCGCGTCCCCTTTCGTCCCGAAAGGGGACATCGTTCCGCGTCGACTATCTGGTTTGAGGTGGTTGGTGGGCGATTGAGTCCGTGTTTGGTTGGTAGGGCGGTTCGCGGACCGCCCCTATGGGTGTGCCACGGGGTGTTTTATTTCGTCGCCCCTGTTGGTTTCTTGAGAAAAATGATTGACAACGGATTTTGTCGATCATCCATGAGTTACAAAACTCTTTGTGGATCGTTTCTTGGTAAAAATGATTGACAACGTATCTTGAGGATCATCCATCGCAAAAGGCCGTACGAACCCGCTGATGATCTGGATTTGAGGGGGCGTCGGCTTGCCCCTTTCGTGCGACGAAAGGGGCGCGAGCGAAGCGAGCGGGGTATGCCCAGGGATGGGAGGGTCCTGCAGACTAAACTACTACCCACCCGATCCAGGAGGGCTACGTGTGTCCACGCAGGGCTTGTTGGATGGCTTGGAGAACGCCCTCGATGTTGGTCAGGACTTCGTTGTTCCAGAAGCGGATCACGGTGTACCCGTGTTCGTTCAGACGTTGAGTGCGAAGGTCGTCTGTTCGGCGATTTAGATCGTGTTGGCCTCCGTCGAGTTCGATGATCAGTTTGGATCGTGGGCATGCGAAATCTACGATCGCGTTGCCGATTACATATTGGCGCGCGAAGCGGCGGCCTTCCAGGTTTCTGTTCCTAAGGTATTGCCAAAGGGCGCGTTCGCCTTCCGTAGGGTTGTTTCGGTTGTTGCGCGCTAAACGCTTCAGTTGGGGTTTGGGATAGATCATCTGAAGATGGTACCGGGTGATTGGGGTTTCATTGCAGATGAGTGGCAAAGCCCCGCACCGCCCCGGGCATACCCCGCTCGCGTCGCTCCGCTTGCTCGCGCCCCTTTCGCGGGCGAAAGGGGCGATTTTTTGGCACCCTATTCTAAGTAGCGGGAGTCGGTGGGTTTGCCCCTTTCGTGGGACGAAAGGGGCGCGAGCGAAGCGAGCGGGGTATGCCCGGGGATGGGAAGGGCGAGGGACAGGTCTGGCAATTGTTGCTAAACTTGCGTTTCATCATGTCTGCCACTGGCGCTTCTTCGGTTGATACTTCATCGGTGGCGAATGAATCATCAGGCGCCGCTCGCCGAGGTCAGATCGAGGATGAATCTTCGTGGTTGATGGTCGGCATTTCCGCCGGGCACGGGATCAAGCACTTCGGCCAAGGTGCGTTGTTGGTGATGATGCCGTTCATCCGTGCGACCTACGGCATCGGGGACGTGGCGTATGGGACGATCTTTTCGCTGAGCAGCATCTCATCGGGCATCGCCAACGTTCCGGCGGGGATGCTCGCCGATATGTACAGGAAGCGCGTGGCGTGGTTGCTGACGATCAGCATGTTGATGGTGGGCGCGGGTTACTTCCTCATAGGTGTGGGACCGTGGATCTGGTTGATCGGGTTGTCGGTGATCATCATCGGTTTCGGTACGAGCATGTGGCACGCGCCCGCGTTCGGCACGCTTGCGGCGCGTTATCCGAAACGTCGAGGCGTGGCGATGGCTGCGCACCTCACGGGCGCGCAGGTAGGTAATACCGCGAGTCCGGTGGTTATCGGATTCCTTTTGGGCGGCGCGATCGGCACGTTCGAATTTGCTGGTTACGACTGGCGACTGGTGGCGATGGGCGTTTCGGTGCCGATGTTCTTGACCGCGGTAGCGGTGATGTGGCGCTTCAAGACAGCGGGTGCCGAGGTGGAGCACGACATTAACCTCGCTGAGTATCTTCAGTCAGCGCGGCGGTTATTGACGAATTTCCGGGTCTTGGGGATCGTGAGTCTCGGCGGTTTCCGCAGCGCGGTCCACACTTCGTTCCAAGCGTTCACAGTGGTGTACATGAAGGAGACGTTGGAGATGTCGGCCTTCACGATCGGCTGGCACGTGGCGTTGCTGACGTTCGCTGGGATTGTTTCGACGCCGGTGATGGGATGGCTGTCGGACCGCGTGGGCCGCAAGCCGGTGATACTAGCGGCGATGGCGGCGATGGCGGTGATGCTTTTCCTTTTCCTGCCGTTCCGCGACGGCATCGGCTTCACGATATTGATGGCGTCGCTAGGTCTGTTTTTCTTCTCAGTGATGCCGATAATCACGGCGGCGACGATGGACCAGGTGGAGCGCGGCTCGGAAGGCTCGGCGACGGCGTTGATATTTTCGGGCGGATCGGTAGTAGGTGCGCTTTCGCCGATCGCAGCGGGCAAGATTTTCGAGATCAACGGCTTCGAGGGTATCGTGCTGTTCTGCGGTGCGATCGCGGCGGCGGGAGCGGTGCTTGCGCTGGTGCTGCCGATGCGGCGGCCTGCGGCTTGAGAACAAGGAGTGCTGACTGGTTGCGGTCTCGGGTTTCGTGGTTACCGGCAACCCGTGCTATTACTGCGTCAACGACGTTAAACGCCAGTCGGCTCGACTGACAACAGCAGTTATAAAGCGGGTTAGGATTGGGGATGGCCGGAGGTCGCCCTAGCAAGGCGTAATTGTGTCGGTGCCTCTTGAAAGAACCCTGCCGACACTCCCTCCGGCCGACGAGATGCGCCGAAGGCTGATCTCACGCTCTAGGATATACCAGCCGAATGCACCACCGTCAACGACGGTCATGAGGTTGGCATAGTTTAGTCAAGGTTTAAAGCTATTCGCGTTCGCTATTAGGGTTTGACGCCCGTTTAGCGCTTCAAAGTCTTTGGCTGCACCAACGAGGTCAGCGTCGAGGAGCCTTTTCCGATCGGTGCTGCGCCTGTTTCCAACACTGCTACTGCGCCCGTCTTGAGCACTGTCGCGCCCAGACCGCTGGCACCTATGAGGTAACCGGGGAGGTGGGAGAACGTTGGATCGTGGCCCACTATGGCGTAGGTGCCAGACCAATCCAGCGATTGGAGCAGATCTATGGCTTCGTCGGTTCCGAAATGGGCGGAAAGTCGGTCGTCGATCTCTAGTCCGTTCCAACCAGTTTTCTTAATGAGAATATGTGCGGTTTGCAGAGCGCGGGTGTATGGGCTGGAGATGACTTTAGCGCCTTCGGGTGCGAGCGCCTTGATGGCGGCGACGGACTTCGAGAACCGCCGTTCGCCTTTTTCCGTCAACGGTCGTTTGCTGTCGTCGGGCCACTTGCGTGGGTCGGGATCGTGGGCCTTTGCGTGTCGGACAATTAGCAGTTTCATCGCATTTCAATCCAGAGATTTTGGTGGATTTGCTTTGTTATGTTATCGGCATCGCTAGCCAATCATGTCGGCTGGGCGTCAATGGACGCGAACAAAAATACGCAGACCAGCGACTTTTAATTCGGTGCCTTCCGGCTTCAAAACACTAAATTCTGGCGTTACGAAAGCCTCCAATATGCACAGCACGATACGCGGGTTGATCGCGGTCGTGGCCGTAGCGGGTCTCGTGGCTATCAGCGTCTTCGCGACGTCGTTACATGTTGAAGAAGAGGTGCTGGGGCAGCGCAACCGCTGTGCGGAACCGCCGGTAGAGCCGCGCGATGTTGCGTTGTGGGAACACGACTCAGGCATTTTGGTTCAGTGGGAGACCTGCCCAAACCACAATTACGAGATCAGGTGGCGCCCCGCGAACGAATCGCCGGTCGACCCTCTCACATGGAGCAACCAGACGCCGGTGGGCAGTATCGACGAGTTCGACATATCCAACTTGTTGAACGGTCGAAGATACGTGGTTCAGCTGCGTCCGATCGAGATCTTCAACAACCGAATCGACCGGGGACGTTGGACAGACGATTACTTCGCGACCCCGCAGCGTTGCGGAGATCTGCCGGAAATCCCGACTCGCATCGACATATCTCCGGGCGATGGTCGGCTGATCGTGTCTTGGGACCATTGTTCGGGCTCCCGTTCCCACATTCGGTGGCAATCGGAGGTCGATCGTGGAACCGACCATTGGAGCCGCGCAGTGGATGTGGGCACCGAAGAGTCTTACGTGATTGAGGGACTGGCAAACGGCGTCGAATTTGATGTTCAGCTTCGCTCGTTGCCTGCGGGCGGTTCGCGGGTAAGAACTGCACACGGTGGTACTTACGCTACCGCTTGGAGCGAATCGGTTGTCGCTGCGCCGACGTCAACGTGTCCGGAAGGCGGGCCAGTGGCCCCTGATGAATTCGTGGTGGTTCCGGGCGACGAAAAATTATTTGCCAGCTGGCGACCATGCCCGGACCACGAGTATCAAGTCCGATATCGCCAAAGAGCATCGAATACTTGGTCGGCCTGGAATGATGCTGCGATCGACGGCTACACGGTCCGCAATTTGAATAATGGGATCGTTTATGAAGTGGAAGTTCAGAGCCTGCGGGTCGGCTCCACAGCCGTAGCGTCCGCGGGTTCATATGCTGCTATCCCCTTCGGCCCGGTGGCACGCAACCGCTCGCCACGATGGGTCACAACGCCGCGTAGCGTGGACATCGTTGAAAACCGCCGCTACGACAACCCGATTGCTACTGTGAAAGCCGTGGATCCCGACGTCGATGCAGATGCTTCAGATGCTGATAAGGATGACGACATTCGATACGAGATTGTGCCGCCATTCCCGAAACCTGAAATATTCCCGTTTTCGATCAATGCCCGAGACGGCGACATCTACATGTACGGCAAGCTCGACTACGAATTCATCGAAGAGTACCGGTTGACTATCCGGGCGACCGACGTGGGCGGCTTCGAAATCATCCACGAGTTGACGGTTAACGTGATCGATGCTGAGGGACCACCGCCGCCGATTCTGACCCGAGTGTGTTCCGTCGAAACCGGTGTTGAAGTTGGTTGGCGGCGCAACAATGCGAAGTACGACTACGAAATGGAACGCCGTCCATTGCGGACAAGTGTCGGCGAACCGCGTTGGATCCGCGACTCTGCGTTAGACCTGACTACCAACCCGGAATTGAACTTGCCGGTCGATACGACTTGGGTATTCAGAGTCCGTGCGGTGGATAAATCGACAGGCGAACAGAGCAAATGGTCATCTGAAGAGGCGGTCTTCGTTGGCGGCGCGAAGAACAACGCGCCGGAATTTCGGCGCGATTTGTTCGAGTATGAGGTGCTTGAAGAACAGCCAGCCGGCGTCCATGTCGGATACGCTGTGGCGAGGGATGAGGATCGGCATAGCTCGCTGCGCTACCAAATAATCGAGACAACCCCTCCAGAGGCCCCATTCGAGATCGATCCATTCACGGGTATCGTGACGACATCGGGTCGCTTGGACTTCGAGACCCAAACCGGCTACTCGCTCGTGTTAGCGGCAACTGACCTGTGCGGTTCCAGCGATTACGCTGACGCCACCGTTACTGTACTTGACAACCCTGACATTGATGCGATCCCGTTAGTGCCCAACCCGCCCACGATCATCGAACGGCATGATCAGGTCGTCGTGGTGTGGCCCACCGACTACGAGGACATCTACGACCTCGATTGGCGTGCGATCGGAGATGAGTACCGGCCACGGCCTCAGGATCGTGATGCCACGATGCCGACGGTCGTGGATCTATTGCAGACCGACACCGCGTATGCGTTCCGGCTGAGGCGCGTCAATCCGCTCGGCGTGGCGGGCGATTGGTCGGAAGAAACGATCGTCGACCCGGCGGTCCCTGCACCAACAATTCCGGCTATTGATATCCCGCGGCAGGGACAGGTCCTCGGCGGTGCGGCGATGTTTTTGGATGGCATAACGCTGCGAGAAGGCCAGACGGCCCGGCTCGGCTTCAACATTTTCGGCGTTGATGGTCAGCTCGACAACTCGCTGTTAAACCGGGACGATATTACGGCAACGTGGCGAGTTGCAGCCGGCGACGTGTCCAACGATCGCGATCGCGTGCTGTTCTACACGGCACCTCAGCAGGAGGGTGAATACGCCATATCCGTTGTACTCAAGCAACAGGTTCCGGGCGGTATCGTCCAGCGAAATCTGGAGATGGTCGCCCACGTCATCGGCGAAAACGGTTTAGTTAAACCGTACGTTTCGGACGAAGGAGCTCCTCGTGTCTTGGAGGTAGACGGTGTCGAATACGCTACGATCGCTTACTCGGAGGACAAAGAGTACCGACCGCCGCAAGCAACCAAGGCTCTGTTCAAAGTTCGGCAACGCTCTATCCCTGGATTTGAGTGGATCGGCGTCAACATCGCCCCGGGCGAACCGGCAGCGACCGTAGAAGATCGGACCCCGGGTTTCACTGGAGTCGGCGACGTATTTACCGCCAAGTTCATCGACAAGTCTGGGCGTCCGATCGTGAATATGTCGTTCACCAAGAACGCCGCGTTGTGCTTGCCGGTTCCGGAGGAGTGGACGTACGCGTTGCAAGGGCTGAACGTTACGCGGATAGCGCCGGATGGGTCTCGCTCAGCTCTGTCGCTGCCGGTACGGTTCCAACCTGATCCGACGTTTAATGATCCGGCATTGGTGTGCGGACATTCAGAGCTGTTCGATGGCGAATTGTTCCTGGCCATATCGAATGACGCGATACCGACTGCCACGCCGACGCCGATTATCGTCGAGCCGCCGACCGCGACGCCAACGCTCGCCCCTGAGCCGTCGCCTTCTGCGACTCTTACACCAACGGCAACGCCGACGCCGATACCTTCGCCCACGGTTGGCGTCAGCGTGTCGACTCCGACGCCTATTCCGACGGAGCCGCCGGTACCGACTGAAACACCCATTCCGCCAACCGCTACTGCCGCGGCGGAGCCGACCTCAATTCCAACTAGCACGCCAACTGCGACGCTAGAACCTACGGCAACGCCCACTCCGCTACCTACGAACACGCCAACACCCGAGCCGACTGACACACCGGTCCCGACCGCGACGAATACGCCGACGCCTACAGCGCCTGTGGTTGTGAAAGCCGATGTTCCCACTGCGACCCCGACATCGACCAACACGCCGACACCGGTACCTACGAATACACCGACATCCACAGCGACAGCGATACCTCCTACCGAAACGCCTACAGTCGAAGCGGTTGACGAGGTCGTTCCGTTCGAACCTGAGGAAGAGGATCGCGGAACCGGTCGCGGCGGCTTGATATTCTTTGCCGTTCTCGCGTTCCTGGTGATCGCTACTGCCGTGGTTGCGTTTGCGATCCTGAACCGCCAACCGCGGCAACGTCACGACTCCTCCGAACACCCGCCTGATCCGGAGAATGAATCCGAACCCGCGGATTCAGGTGAAGCAGGTAACGCACCAGATTCGGAGGAAGATGATGACGATGACGAAGGGAATTATATACGAAACTAACAAAACTCCGATTGGATCAGCGTAGTTTGCCTGCCTTGTAGTCCTTGAGATACTGCCATTCGTCCGCCTTCTTCGGGCGTGTGTTCAACACCGCCTTAGCCACGTTTTCGGGCGTATCGGGTATAGGTTCGGGCATCGGTAGAGGCGGGCGACCTCTCGGTTTCTTGCGGCGTGGCATGTCAGTCCTCCAACCCGTCTAGTCTACGTGGTCTGATGCGATCCCATCGATCTTTCGCCCATTCATGCCTGCGCTGAAAGGCGGCCTTGACATCATCTTTGAGAGCGGGCGTGGCGATGCGACCCGCATCCAGTGCCTTCTGCATCGTCTCTTCAACTGTCAAGTTGTCGCTTTTGTCGCTGTTGCACGGCGCACACGCCAAAGCGCGATTCCAACAGTCGTCGTTAGTGCCATCTCGCTTGTTGGGTTCGATGTGGTCAAGTTGCAATTCGCGGCGGTCTGCTGATTTTTGAATGCCACAGTACCAACAGCCAGTCCCCCACTCATTCACGAAAACTTGCCAAATTGTTGGACTTGATTCGTATGCATCCTGTTTGAACTCGATTGCCGGAACGTCGTCCATTCGGCGAGTAGCAGGTTCGTCTTCAGTTGTGCGATCAGGCAGATCCCCAGGTCCTCGCACTCGAATCACTTTGCCAGCGTGCTCCATCCGAACTGCGACCCCTTCATGCAACTCCCCTTCGGTGATGATCCCTAGTCCCGGGTGTTTGTGGAATTGCCTACGCACAACCGTCCAAGACCTCGGCGACATGTCGCAGGCGATCCATCGCCGCCCCGTCAACTCTGCCGCTACAGGCACATAGGCACAACCCGCGAAACAGTCCAAAACGATGTCATTCGGGTTGGAGGAAGCCTCGATGATGCGTTGCGCCAACGCCTGCGGTTTTTGAGTTGGATAGCCCGTCCGCTCTTTAGAGACATTGATCAACGGCTTGATATCGTCCCAAACATCTCGCACATACACATCGGCATAGTAATTGCCGTCCTCGTCTTGTCGGTCGGTGAAG
This sequence comes from Dehalococcoidia bacterium, assembly GCA_965207515.1. Classification (GTDB taxonomy): domain Bacteria; phylum Chloroflexota; class Dehalococcoidia; order Lucifugimonadales; family Lucifugimonadaceae; genus Bin127. The sequence continues at coordinate 2,061,156 of OZ242286.1, forward strand.
AATGCTTTTGCATAGAAAATCCGCTCTTGTGAGGGATTGTGGCTATACGAGTTGGATTTGACATAGAACAACAGAGTGTCATGTTTACGCGGCCAGTAACGCTTGCTTACGCCGCCGGTGCGGTACGACCATACGATTTCATTTCGGAAACTCTTTTCACCGAACACTGCATCCATCATTTGGCGCAGATACGCGTTTGCTTCGTGATCGCAATGAAGATAGACGCTGCCCGTGCGTTTAAGAACGCGCTTGACCTCGATCATCCGCTCGACCATGAAGTAGATGTATGCCGCGATGCTGTTCGAGTGCGTGTGGCGTGTCGATTGGATCAGCCACCACGCCGCCCTGTGCGTCTCCTGCAACCTCTCCAAATCGTCTTGGTATACGAGTCGCTTGAAATTCCAGATATCCTCGAATTTCGCTGTCGTGCCGCTCTGGTCTGGATATTCCAATCCAATCTCGTAGGCGGAAGCAGGATCGAACACGCCCCAAGAATCCATCAACTCATGCTCAGCGTTTCGTTCATTACTCGTCAAGGCAGGCGTGAGCTTGCCCTCGAACGTCTGTTTCTTCCCAAAAGGCGGATCGATTACAACGAGATCAACGCTTTCGTTGTCAAGCGAACGCAGGAACGGGAGGTTGTCGCTGATAAATACCGTGCGGTTGAGATCGTCTGTGTTTCCACCACTCCGCTGCTCCGCTGCGTAGTGTACTCAAGACTGAACCTCCAGATAGTAATGCATGAATGTCGCGTTGCGAGATTACAGGAGTTGCGGCTGGCGCGTGTGAACAGGCCCGATGAGGTCGCAGTAGCGCAAACGCTTGCCGTCCATGCCCTGAACCAGCGCCATCATCTGTTGCTCGGTGTCCAACGGGCGAACGTTGTGCCTGCCCGCAAACTCGTTCACATAACGATGCAGATGCTTGGTAGAGAAGTGGTGATACGTCCCGTTGTAGCCGCGTTTGAGGTTGGCCCAGAACGACTCTATGCCGTTCGTGTGAGCCATGCCGCGCACGAACTCTTTCGCGCTGTGCTTGACAGTCTCGTGATGGCGGCGCATACCCGAGTACGCCTGCGCTTCGTCGGTGTAGACAGTAGCGTCGGTTTCGGTGTTGACCGCCACAAAGCCCTGCAACGTGTGCTTGTCGGTTGCTTCGACGACTTCCGCCGCGACCTTGCCGCTGTCGCGGTCTTTCATGCCCACGACGGCTTGCTTGCCTTTGGGACCGCGCCCCTCTTGAACCTTCCACTCGTGCCGGTTGCGATCCTTGCCGCCTATGTAGGTCTCGTCGACTTCGACGGGTCCGCCGAACACGTCGGTCTGGTCAGCCCAGGACTCCCGTATGCGGTGAATCATGTGCCACGCCGACTTCTGGGTGATGTCCAAGTCGCGGTGCAGTTTCATGCTGGACACGCCTTTGAGGTTCGTGGTCAGCAAGTACATGGCGATAGCCCACGCCTGATAGCCGATCTTGGACGCGTGCATGACGGAATTCGACTTCACGCTGAAATGCTTCTTGCAGTCCAAGCAACGGTATGGCATCTGAGGGTGACTCGCCTTGATGGAGACGTGATCGCCCTCGCACCACGCGCAACGAATGCCTTTCGGCCACCTCTGCTTGACGAACCATTTCTCGGCGGCGGCATCGGTCGGGAACATCTTGAAGAGGCGCGGAAGAGAGATGCCTCTGCGGTAGTGCTGTCCGGGTGCGTTTCTAGTGGTCATTTCGACTTATCCAGTTTGAATATAAGGATAAGTCTAACACATCACGCCCCGAAAATCAAGCCGAATCTGTTAGTTTCGTATATAATTCCCATGACGAATACGAGCGGCTGCGGATCGACTCGTAGCCACCCGTTGAATCGCGCGCCCAACAACCCCCAACCTTGCGCCATAAACCGCTGATTTGCAGGTCGCGGCTTTGCTATGTTTACGCGAACGCGTTGATCTGCTCGTTGTAATCACCTTCAAAGGCCGATGAAATCGACACTCCTTAGCCAATCGTGGCGTGCATCTGTTCGTTTGAAACTGCAGCGATTCGCCGTTCTCGGAGCCGTCGCATTCTTGCTTTTCGCGGCCACCAACGCTGGTCTGTTGTGGTCCCGTTCCCCGATCAGCGAAGTGGCCAAAGCCCATCATTCCGCGGCACCCGAAGATGTCGCGGTCGTCCCTGGAAACGGAAAACTACACGTTTCATGGCGCCCTGAGTCTGAACACGTCTACCAGCTTCGTTGGCGGGTTGGCGATGAAGTCGCGGCGTCTTGGAACACGGTGGAGGACCCTGGGGTTTATCGGTATGAAATCAGGGGGCTGGCCAATCGGACCGAGTACGATGTCCAGGTCCGAAGTCTTAGGCCCGGTTCCACATCCCAGAACAGTTTTAGCGACTGGAGCCGCGTCGAATCGGCAGAGCCTCGATCGCTTGCAGGAGCAAGCAACGACACGCCGACCTGGCGTGTTACTCACGACACGGTATCGATAGAAGAGAACACGCTTCGGAGCGGTTCAATTGCGAAGTTCACGGCGATCGGCGGCGATACGAACGACGTCGTCAACTATCAATTGCTCACTCCCGTGCGCGGTCCGTTCGCAATCAACGCCGCAAACGGCGAAGTTTACGTTTACGAAAAACTCGATTTCGAGTCGGTGGAGGAGTACACGGTCACGGTAGGCGCGACGGATCTGGGCAATGAAACGATACGGCATGACCTGAAGATCGAAGTGATCGATGTAGCAGGTCCAGATATCCCAACGGTTACCCAGGTCTGCGCTGGCAACCAAACCGCATTTTTGGTTTGGAACCAGACTAACGACGTAACGTACGACATCCAGTGGCGTCAATTCGACAACGTCGACTACAGCGCTTCAAGCTCAAGAAACATCAGGAATATCGACGCGGATCGCCGCATCGTCGAAAACTTGGCAAACGGCGTCGATTGGGTCTTCAGGATACGTGCTGTCGACAAGGAGACCGGCGAACAGTCCAAGTGGTCGGCAGAGTATGTAGTTGCTCCTTCTGTTGCTGAAAACCGAGCGAACACCGCGCCCGCGTTTCGAGAACAGGAGTATGTCTTCAGCGTTCGCGAAGAAATCGCGGCTGGGGCCGATGTAGGTTCGGTATCGGCGACGGACGACGACCCGTACTCCCAGTTCACATTCGCGATCGGCGAGACGGAACCCGGGAACGCGCCTTTCGAGATCAACCCGTCGACCGGGAAAATAACCACAACTGACGAGCTGGATTACGAAACGACCGCAAGCTACACGCTGAAGCTAATCGTCACAGACTTGTGCGGACTCACTGACGAGGTCATCGGGATCGTCACGGTAGCGAACGCTATCGAGGTTGACGTACCGGCGTTGACACCTGACCCACCGGCAATAGCTGTCGGACACGAGCAGGTGACAGTGTTATGGGACAACTTCACCGATTTCGCCTTCGACCTTGACTGGCGTCAGATCGATGAGCGATACGGACTTGAGCCGAAAGATCGGAATGCGTCGTCGCCGCGAGTGGTCGAGGTAGACAACCCGTCAACTCAATACGCGTTCAGGTTGCGTGCTCGCAACCTTTTAGGTGAAGAAGGCGCCTGGTCGGAAGAGACGATCATTGCACCGCTTACGGAAGCGCCGACCGTGTTGCCGATTGTTTCGCCGCGCGAAGGCGCAGTGTTCGGCGACGCGCTCCCTTATACACCACACCTCAACCTGCGCAAAGGTCAGGATGCTGCAATCGGGGTCAATCTATTTAACACCGATGGCGCTTTAGAAAACTCGTTGATTGAACGCGATGACATGTCGATACGTTGGACGGCTTCGATCGGCGACATCGCAGAACCGGAGGCTCGTTCCACGGTCTACACGGCGCCGCACCGCGTCGGCGAATTCGCGGTGCGCGTAACGGTCTCACAGGCGGTTCCAGGCGGCGCGGTGCAAGTTCGATTGCGGATTCCAGTTCGCGTTATCGGTGAAGATCAAGAGGTTCAGATCTACCAAGTTGATCCTTATCCGTCTGAAACCACATACCTGGGCAACGACTACAGCGTCGCCACGTATAACCGAGGCGGTCGTTTCGAAGATCCGAATTCCTCCGAGACTTCTTTGGAGGTCCCCGCTTTGGCGATCCCCGTCCGAGATTGGGTTGGAGTGCAACTCAGCCAAGGCTCTGAAGCCACCGCCTTACAGTCAAACGTTCGCCGGTACAACACCATCGGCAATTGGTACGAGACGAGATATGTTTCGTCAGCCCAACTTCCGATATCAGGATTGAAATTCGTCCCACACGCCGAAGTTTGCCTCCCGGTGCCGGACAACGCGACCAACTCGCTCGACCAGATCGAAATTATGTTGCTTCTGGATGACGGCGTCCAACAGCTGTTGAATTCACCGAGGAGATACGAAGCAGAACCCCTAAACGCGGTACCTGCCAAGGTTTGTGCCAGAGCGGCTACTTTCGATGGGCTCCTGTTCCTCGCCCAACTTGAGCCGATTCAACCGACGGCGACGCTTGTTCCCGCGACGGCTACACCGACGGCGACCCAGGTGCCGGTGACGCCAACAGAAACTCCAACGCCAACATCCACCCCGATGCCTCCGCCGCCTCCGACTCCTGTTGTCGTTCCGCCTACCGCTACTCCCATACCGACTGATACGCCAGTTCCGACGCCTTCGGCGACTCCGACACCTATCCCAACGGATACTCCGACGCCAGTGCCAACGGATACCTCGACACCGGTCCCGACCGCTACGGACACTCCGACGCCAGTGCCCACCGACACGCCAGTGCCCACTGAAACTCCAACCCAAACTCCGGAACCGACACAAACCGCGACGCCGACACAAACCGCGATCCCGACCAACACGCCTACCAGCACAGCGACGTCAGAACCTACAGCCACACCTACTGAGGTTCCGACTAGCACGCCGCAACCGGTAGCTACCGTGACACCTCCTCCTCCGAGCGAAGAAGAGACTAACGCAACACTGTGGATCATTGCGATCGCGCTTGCGATCGCCGCGATATTGATCGGCGCTGGCGCGATGGTTTATCGGCTCCGAATCGCCCCAGGTAGCGACCCTGACGATGTGCCGCCCGGTGAAGCTACCTCCCAAGACGACGGAGGCGAGGTTGGCGACGAACCGACGGATGACGATTCTGACGACTACGAGACGTTGACCATCGACATGCCGCGCCGCGACCAATAAAGGCAGCGCTCGACCGCTGGAATCAGCAGTCGCTAGGAAATTCGAGAGGGTGGACGGTGGTCGGGGAGCCGGGATTTGAACCCGGGACCTCTTCGTCCCGAACGAAGCGCGCTACCAAGCTGCGCCACTCCCCGACGCTAAACTCGATTATACGCGGACGTGCGGGCCGTCGATCTCACCTAAATGGCACCGTAAGCCCTGCCGCCGAGGCTGCGGTTACGGGGCGGATGCGACGGTTATAACCCGACGTCCCGGTTCAAGAATTGCCGAACCGGGAGAACGACAAAACGGAAGCCCCCAACAAACTTACGTCATCGCCAAGCTCGGTTATCGAGACTGGCACTCCCCGAGATTCGTATCTGGGCAATCCGTATGTCTTGATAGCTTCGATCAACTCGTCCCACCGGTTTGCCAAGCTGTGAACCACGCCGCCACCGACAACGAGGCCGTGAGGGTCGAGAACGGCCAGTATGCTCGCTATACCACGACCCACGTTTTCGATCACCTGTTTGACCACTCGCTCGGCGACGTCGTCACCTTTTTCGGCGGCTTCGAAAGTGAGCCGTGCGTCTATGGAGGCGACATCTCCACCAGCCAGTTCGATGAGAATCGAAGCGCCGGATGGATCGCTGCTCGCCGCGGCTCTGGCCATGCGTCCGATGTTGGGTCCCGAGGCGTTACCCTCAAAACATCCATGGCAACCTACTCCGCACGCTAAAGCCTCTGGATCGGTCCGAACCGTGATGTGCCCCAATTCACCTGCTTGTCCTGTTGACCCGGTTACCATCTCACCGTTGGCGATGATTCCGCCGCCGATGCCGGTGCTTATGGTCACGTAAACCAGCGAATGTGCATTTTTGAACGGTCCGAACTTGGTTTCTGCTAGCGCCGCCAAGGTCGCGTCGTGACCGATTGCGACGGGTAGCGAAGTGAGCCTTTCCAATTCTGGCTTCATGGACTTACCGTGCCATCCCGTGAGGTTCGGTGGGTGGTCATAGGTTCCTGTAGCGGGGTCGATCGGTCCAGCGGTCGATACCGCAAGTCCGGTGACAGCGTCGGCGTCGGAAGTTACTTCGTGTAGGAGTTCCGACAATCTGGAGGTCGCGTCTTTAATGCCCCGCTCGGGCATTGTGGCATCGCGATTTTCGCTCAGTATCTCGCCTTTGTGGGTGACGAGAGCTGCGCGAATCTGTGTCCCGCCAATGTCCGCCGCCGCCGTCAGGTTGGAGTTGCTATCAACGCTGATCATTTGTGGGATGATAATAACGCACGAAGATACGGATCACCGGCAAGGGTAGGCCTGCTTCCGAACGCTAACGAACCTATCACTTTCGATAACCTCACTACCTATGAAGTCAGAAGAGTTGCGGGTGCGAGCATTGGATCGATTGCGCCGAAACGTGCGGACCGGCTTCGATCCTTACTATGGGCGACGTTTCACCTATGTGATGCCCTCGATAGGGCGTTACGAGTGGCAGTGGTTTTGGGATTCCTGCTTTCACGCGATCGCACTCTCCACGCTGGATGTCGAGTTAGCCAGATCTGAGCTGGCGACGCTCATGATCCCGCAACGCGGGAACGGGTTCGTGGGGCACATGACGTACTGGGGCCGGTGGGGGCCGGTGGCGGCAGCGTTGGCTGGTCAAAGCCGGCCTACAGAGTGGCGCAAACGCAATTCCGGCATGATCCAACCGCCAGTATTGGCCCAAGCATTGCAACGGGTTTGGGAAGAATCTGGAGACAACGATTACTTGCGCGCCATGTTGCCGCGGGTAAGGCGTTTCTATGAGTGGTTGAACCGTGAACGCGAAGTAGAATCCGACGGTTTGATTGGCGTGATTTCGCCTTATGAATGCGGTCTCGACAATTCGCCCGCGTATGATGCCGAATTGGGATTGAACAATCCAACTCGACGCAGTCTGTTGTTCAAGAATTGGCTTCTGGATTGGCATAACGTCCTCCGAGGAAGAGGTCACGATTTCGCACACCTGCGGCGCCGTAATCGGTTCATCATGATCGACCCCTTCATGAACGCCGTTTACGCCGATGGTTGGGATGCGATTTCGACGATGCATGATGCGCTGGATGAGCACGATCTCGCTCGATCAGCGAATGAGAATCGGCAACGAACTACTGACGCGCTAAACGAACACTGTTGGAACGAAACAGATGGTCGGTGGATATATCTGCGTGGAGCTGCCCGAATTCCAGATTTCACCCTCGCGATCGGCGCGATATTTCCACTGATAATCGGATCTCAAGATCCCGCAAAGGTCAACGATGTGGTCCGAAGACATCTGTTGAACGAAAAAGAGTTTTGGACGCGGTACCCTGTCCCGAGCGTTGCGGCATCTGAGCCCACCTTTGACCCCGAGGGCGAAACGACGATCTGGCGGGGCCCGGTTTGTTTGAATCTCAATTGGCTATTGGCGCGAGGTCTGAGGAAACACGGCTTCGACCAAGTTGCGATTGAAATCGAGGCCAAGTCAATCGAGATGGCTTCCCGTGACTTTCGCGAGTTCTACTCGCCCCTCTCTGGCCGAGGGATGCGTGGCACTGATTTCGGGTGGGCCACAGTCGCGGTCGACATGCTGGGCCGAGCAGATTGACGCGCCGACTTCACACGCGAAAGGAGACATCGAAAATAGCGGCGGATTCGACGCTCTAGAATGTCAGATCTATCCGCCGACGGCCGCTTGAGCCTCTGCGTTTCCCCCGACGATCACGCCGGTCGACATGAAAATGGCACGCTCGGCGATGTTCGTCGCCCGGTCGGCGACTCGTTCGAGATTATGCGCGGCCCACAGGAGATACGTCCCGCGAACCGCCCGATATCTATCTTCTTCCACTAACGCCAAGATGTCGGCCTGCACCTTGGCGTACAGGCGATCGACTTCATCGTCGTCGTTCTCTATCTCGATCGCCAGCTTACCCGATTCGCCGCGGTCGGAAATGATCATGGCTTCGATGCTGCGTTTCATCATCGACACGGCCAAATCAGCCATTTTCGGGATATCCTCTAATTCCTTCAGTGGCGCTTCGTGGCCCATGTTGATTGAGACTTTGGCGATTCCTTCAGCATAGTCGCCCATGCGTTCAAGCTCGTTGGCTATGAACATCATGCCGACGATGCGCCGGAGGTCGGCGGCGAGAGGCGCTTGACGGCGGATCTGCTCCACACATTCGTTCTGAATCTTGGTTTCTAGTTCGTCGATGCGGTCATCTTCGGTTATGACTTCCCTAGAAACGTCCAAGTCGCGATTACGGAGTGCACGAACCGACTTGAAGATCGCGGCCTCAACGAGGCCGCCCAGTAAGACAATTTCAGCTTCTAAATGAGCGAGTTGGTAGTCGAGTTGTTCGTTGGGCATGCCGTGCATCCCCCAGTTCTGTTAACCGATACGACCTGTTACGTATGCCTCGGTGCGTTGATCGACGGGGTTTCCGAAGACCTGTTCGTTGGTGCCGTACTCAATTAAGTGACCTACGCGATCTTCACCTACCATCATCACAGCTGAGTAATCAGAGATGCGAGTCGCTTGTTGCATGTTATGCGTAACGATGATGATTGTCACCTCCGAGGACAACTCGCGGATCAGGTCTTCGATTGCCTGTGTTGAGATCGGGTCGAGGGCGGAGGCCGGCTCGTCCATCAACACGACGTCTGGGTCTACCGCCAAGGCGCGTGCAATGCAAAGCCGTTGCTGCTGCCCGCCTGATATGCCGAGGCCGCTATCTTCTAATCGGTCTTTCACCTCATCCCACAAGGCAGCTCGTCGGAGGGACTCCTCGACGACGCTATCTAGATCGTCAGTCAGTCCGTTAACCCTGGGCCCGAACGCCACGTTGTCGTAGATGCTCTTCGGGAACGGGTTCGGACGTTGGAACACCATCCCGATACGGAACCGAATGTCGGTGGGATCGACATCTTCGTCGTAGACGTTCACACCTTGGTACTTGATGCTGCCGGTGACCCGGGCCCCCGGGATGAGGTCGTTCATGCGGTTGAAGCATCTGAGCACCGTGCTTTTGCCGCAACCCGAAGGGCCGATCAGCGAAACGATCGCGTTACGAGGGATTTGTAACGAAACGTCTTCGACAGCGAGAGATGACCCGTAGTGGACGCTGGTGTTTTCAGCTTCAAGCACGAGTTCCTGATCGTCAAAGGTAATGATCGGATCAGACATAAAACTCAATGTTATTGCGCGCGTGCAAAGCCCTGTTTACAACTCCGCGAATTACGCGGGACGATCAGCTTTGGGACACGCCCAAACTAAAGGCGGTTGAACCAATCGAGTGTATCTTCGGTCCGTTCGGAAGGATTGTATTCCGCCCCTGCCCAAGCTTCGTAACCAACTTCATCCAGCATCTTGAAAACGTTTGAATAATTGATCTCGCCGGTGCCTGGTTCGTTGCGGCCAGGGGTGTCGGCGAACTGCACATGGCCGATGCTTGGCAACAGACGATGGAAGGTCTCGATTAAATCTCCTTCCATGATCTGCATGTGGTAAAAGTCGTATTGCAAAAACACGTTGGGATGAGCGGCATCGGCGATGGCCCGCATGCCCTGAGACGAGTTGTGGATCAAAAACCCCGGTTGGTCCCGAGTGTTGATGGGTTCCACCAGGGCTTTGACCCCGACGTTCGCAAGTTCGGTCGCCGCGTACCTAAGATTGTCGATGTAGGTTCGGTACGCGATTTCGCGGTCTAAGCCGTCGGGCACTGGCCCTACGCCTGTGTTTACGCCTATGCATCCGAGTCCGGAAGCGTACTCGACGCCTTGAGCCACCCGTTCTTGATACAGGCCGACCAGATCCGGATTTAATGGCACATTGTTCAGACCTGTGACGGGGTCCGCGACTGCGAGATTGATGATCACGTGTTCGAGACTGTTGCGCTCCAACCTCTCTTGTATGGCCTCCACCGGTTCGGAATACGGTGCCTGGATCTCTACGCCTTTGAATCCTGAGCGCGCCGCGGCATCGTACCGGTCAAGTAGCTCATATTCGTTGAACATGAACTGTATGTTGGCGTTGATTTTTGGCATTTTTTACGACACGTTCGTCGCGGTTTTCAAGCTGATTCGCGCACTGTTTCGCCTAGATGGGATCGATGTTGGCGACGGCGACACCAATGGCGATCGCAGACAGCAGCACGAGCACAATCATCAGGATTATCTTCATGGCACAGGTTCGGTTTGTGTCGAGGGTCTAGAATTGATGTTGCGGAATCGGTTGCAGCCAAATTCGCTGTTGCCGATGCCCAATGTTGCATGATAAACGTTTCTAGCCTGTACACGTTCAAGAGCTATGCGTTTGGAAGAGATAATGACCGCCCCAGTGCTGACGATCACTGCGGAGTTGAGCGTGGCCGAAGCCGCGCAACGGATGAGAGCGCACGATGTGGGTTCCTTGGTTGTAGTCCGCAAAGGAGTTGTGGAAGGCATCATCACAAGCTGGGACGTCGCGGTCGGCTGCGTGGGCGCGGGCGAAGATCCGAGTATGTGTCCGATCATGCTGTATATGAGCAGCCCGGTCCATACCGCCCGGCCAGATACCGACGTGGTCGAAGCCGCCAGCGTAATGTCTCAACGCCGCATCTCGAGGCTTCCCGTAGTTGACGCTAGCGGCGCACCGGTAGGCATTGCGACGTTCTCAAATATCAGCCGAGTGATGCAACAATTGGCCAGCGACATCTTTTCCGGCTGGGATCGCAGTCCCACCTCGATGCCTTCTACGCGCGAACCCTCCCACACCTGAGCAACGGCACGGATTTTTAGGCTTTCCTCGATGTTTGAGACCCTGTCAGAACGATTGAATTCAGCCCTCGGTACCCTCACGGGCAAAGGCCGGTTGTCAGAAAAAGACATTGAAGCGGCGTTGCGCCAGGTGCGCATGGCGCTTTTGGAGGCTGATGTCGACTTCAAAGTTGCTCGTTCCTTCGTTTCGAAAATCCGCGAAGAAGCGCAGGGCGAAGACGTCATCAAGTCTTTGACCCCAGGCCAGACAGTGGTCAAAATCGTCCAAGACAATCTTGTCGAAATTCTTGGCGGTGACAGTGCGGATCTGCAACGCGGCGAAACGCCGCCGAGCGTGGTTATGCTCGTGGGTTTGCAAGGCGCTGGCAAGACTACCGCAGCTGCGAAACTTGCGCTTCACATCCGGCGCGAATGGAAACAAGATGTCATGCTTGCGGCTTGCGATTTGCAACGTCCCGCCGCGGTCGAACAATTGGTGACATTGGGCAAGCAGATAGGCGTGCCAGTACACAACGAGAGCGCCCGGAAGTCTACGCCCCTGAAAGTCGCCAAAAACGCGTTGGATCGAGCCGAACGTGATCGGGCTCATTGGTTGATTCTTGACACCGCTGGGAGACTGGCGATCGACGATGAGTTGATGTCCGAGTTAGAGAAGATCAAAGCCGCGGTGACTCCGATCGAAACGTTCTTGGTCGTGGACGCGATGACTGGTCAAGACGCCGTCAACTCAGGATCCGAGTTCAACCGGAGAATCGGTCTCACCGGCATGTTGCTTACCAAGATGGACGGCGACGCGCGCGGCGGTGCGGCTCTCTCAATGAAGTCCGTAACCGGGTTGCCAGTCAAATTCGTGGGTGTCGGCGAACGGCCCGAACAGTTCGAGGCGTTCCATCCTGAACGGATGGCCCAGCGAATCCTGGGGATGGGCGATGTCACGACGCTGATCGAAAAGGCTCAGCGGCAGATCGACGATGACGACGCTAAGCGTCTAGAACAGCGGCTGTTGCGAAACGAATTCGATCTCAACGACATGCTAGAGCAGTTTCGTTCGATCCGTCGTATGGGCCCATTGTCTGAGGTCCTTGGTATGATCCCGGGCCTTGGGGCACTCCGCGGGTCAAACAGTCTGCAAAACGTCGACGAACGACGAATGTCTCAAGTCGAGGCGATCATATTGTCGATGACTCCGCAGGAGCGCGCCAATCCTAAGCTACTTAACGGATCGAGGCGACGCCGGGTGGCCAACGGATCCGGTACCTCGCCGTCGCAGGTCAACCAACTGCTTGGACAGTACCGGCAAATGCAGAAGATGATGAAGCGGATCAGCGGTCCAGGCGGGGAACGCGCGCTTCAGAACATGATGCGCGGTATGCGATGAAGCGGATTTAGTTCCTCTAGTCTGCGCAGTCGAATCGTCCGTTCCAGTTGACAGATAATGGGGCTGTGCCTGAAGCTCCAGATCTGCAAGTTTTGAAGGGTTATCTCGCCCCTCGTGTAGAAGGTGAAACGATCACCGAAACGGCCGTGCTTCGACCTCTGGTATTAAGGAATCTGATTGATCAGTCGTTCGTCGATCACATTCGCGGGCGCCAGATTCAGCGATTGGAACGTCAAGGCAAACTGATGATTTTCCATCTGGCGGGAGGGTTTTCGTTGGTGGTTAGCCCCATGCTGACCGGCGAAATCGTTTTGGCGGATCCTGAACAGAGGGTTCTAAAGTCGACAATCTTGACGATGGATTTAAGCGTCGGCTCCCAACTGAGATATATAGATGTCAAGCGAATGGGGCAGATCTACTATGTCGCGTCCGACGGACTGGGCAAGATAAAACGCATCGAAAATCAAGGCCCGGACGTGTTGGACGAACCGGCGACCTTGTCGGAGTTTCGTGCGTCCCTCAAGCGTTTTCGCGGCGAAATAAAAGGTGTTTTGACGCGCGGTCAATTGGTCGCAGGTATCGGTAATGCGTATGCCGACGAGGTGTTGTGGGATGCAGGTATCTATCCGTTCCGCAAGGTGTCAAGATTCAGCGCTGACGAGATCGATCGGCTTCACACGTCGACGTATCGTGTGCCGAACGAGGCCGTAAGCGTTTTGAGTGAGCTTTTCGGCAAAAATCACCCACGGAAAGAACGGAAATTCCTAAGCGTTCATGGCAAGGCGGGACGGCCATGCCCGAACTGCAGGACCTCGATCAGTTCCGTGAAATCCAGACAAAAAGACACCAATTTTTGCCGCAAATGTCAACCCGGGAACCTGTTTGAGTGAGTGAATACGGCTTTTTCGGGGTGTTTTGGCTTTTGTAAAATTTCGGAAAACGGCGGTGGGCACTGAACTCGACACCCAGCAAGCCACATCACGTTGAATCGGTACCCCATTGTTCGGTCTGGACGAAATGACTGACGTCTCCGCCATCGCGCGGGATATCGCATTCGTTCTGCTGTGTTTAGTCGCCACCATAACGTTGTTGGTGATCATCTTCAGCGTGCGAAAAGTGGTACGCCGGCTACAAACAGCGATGGATCGGGTCGATGACCTACTAGATTCCGTCGTTGCGGCGCGTGATGCATTTGCTGAATTCCGCGACAAAGTTCGGAGTCGAGGTGGAACGGGGTCACGTGACGCCGATAGTGGGTTCAACGTCGTTTCATGGTTGCTTTCACCGCTGGGTCACACGATCAGCCGGCAGTTCCGGCGCAGAACGCGTGGCGAAAGCGAAAAGAATCGGTAACGGCCAACCTCGTACCGAGATTAAGAAATGGAGATAAATCGTGGCAAATGGAAGTGGAGATAGCTTTCTCGCAGGCGTGATACTCGGTGGCATCGCCGGGTTCGCGGTCGGAGTTCTTTTGGCGCCTAAGTCGGGGGCCGACATGCGCGCAGACTTGCTCGACAAAACCGATAGCGCACGTGAGCAGTTGTGGGACCGCACCGGGTCCGCGCGCGAGCAGTTCATGGACCGGACAAGCACGGCTCGGGACCAGATGGAAGACCTGCTCGACGCTACAAGCCAACGTCTCGAAGAGATTCGGACTGAGGCGGCGACCGTCGCCTCGACCTTGCGTCAGCGGGTTGGCAAGAATTCGTCGGACGACGATGGCGTACCTGTGATGGCCGAATTCGAATCGGCGCCGCAGGCCGAAGACGAACAGCGCGTTTGATCGCTGAATTCGTTATAGACAAGAGTGCCTGTCCGAAGTCTCTACGACACGATGGACGGGCGCTCGTAATCGCATTTATGTAGAAATCCGCGTGATGTCCAACGCCATTCGACCGCTCGTGGTCGTCCCATCTGACGATCCCGCCCAATGCCAAGGTTCTCCGCGTATGGCGGAACTGGAAGCTGTTGCAGACCTGAAGATTTTCCCAACCCGAGCGGATAGCTTCGACCTGCAAATCGAGCGCGCGCAAGGCGCTACAGCCATCATCAATTCCCGCAGCTATCTGGAATGGAGAGCCGACGCGTTCGAACTCCTACCGGAATTGCGTTTCATCTCCGTTTGCGGTATTGGCACCGATTCGATAGACCTTGAAGCGGCTCGAGAACAAGAAATTACGGTCTCGAACATTCCGGGCAAGACAGCCCCGGTTGTCGCCGAACACGCCTTTGGCCTGATGTTCGCCGCCGCGAAACGAGCGGCTTGGTATACCGAAATGACTCGACAAGGCGAATGGGTGAAGCAAGACGGCGTTTTCCTAAGCGATAAGACTGTCGGGATTATCGGTACTGGCAACATCGGCGCCGAAATGGCTCGTATGTGCAATGCGTTTGGCATGAACGTAGTTGCTTACACCTTCAACCCCTCGGATGAGAGAGCCGAGAAGTTGGGGGTCCGCTACTTGGAGCTAGACGAACTCCTCGCGCAATCAGACGTGGTCACGATCCACACCAAATTGACACCTGATTCGCAGAAGATGATCGGAGCCCGTGAAATCGCGCTGATGAGGCCCGAAGCGATATTGGTAAACGTTGCCCGCGGTCCGATCATCGATGAAGAAGCGCTTGTCGAAGCTCTCAATTCTGGCCATCTGGCCGGAGCCGCTCTCGATGTTTTCGAGAATGAGCCGTTGCCTCCCGGTAGTGCGATCACGCAATGCGAGCAAGTCATACTCACACCTCATATCGCGGATATGACGCCCGAAGGTTTGGACTTGCTCAACCAAGGTGTTGTAGAGAACACGTTGGCTTTCCTGAACGGAACACCGCAAAACATCGTGAACTGAAATGATCGAGATCCGCGAGTTGCGGCAAGGCGACGCAGAGAGCGTCTTATTGCTGGATCAAGAAATCCGAGGGCCAGACCGTTCGCTTACTTGGGATCAATATGTAGGACGCGTTTTGGAGGTAATCGCCCTCGATTCGCTCGAATACGCGCCTTGGGGCTGCTTCGTGGCGGTTGACCAGGAAAACGACCATGATATCGTGGCCTTCCTGATGTCCGAACGGCAGTCTTCAACGTACGGTCTGCCGCCGGGGGTGCGAATCGTCGCAATGGCGGTGCATCCTGATTACCGTCGCATGGGCATAGGATCGCGGCTCGTGGAGGCTCTAACGAACAAAGCCAAAGCCGACGGTATCAGCACGATGTTTTCGGTTTTATTGGATGAGGACGAACGCGATGCTGCGTTCTTGGCGCGCAACGGTTTCTCGAACGCGCATTTCACGGTCTACACTAAAGAGGTCTGAGCCGGGACCCTCGCGCGTTTCTTGCGGCGCTCTCGCACCGCGGGAATCTCCGGCGATTCCTATTTCGTTTCGGCGAACACCAATCGGCACAACGGTTATGGAATGTTGAATGTCTACGCCGTAACCTCCGACGAGTTTGGAAGTTATCGAAATGCGGCCGTTTGAGAGTGAAGATCAAAACCTAGCCCATAACCTGCCCGGTGCGAGCACCGAACCGATTCCGGAGTGCCATCCGAGGGCAGAATCGCTCAAAATTCGTGAACGATTGGTGGAAGGCGTACGTATCGGTGTTACTTCGGAACACGGCCTGATCGCGCACGGACGCGGAGAGGCATATGACTATCTGATCGGAGAACGCACCCGATGTTTCGCCGATACCGCAATAAAAGCATCTGTCGCGGCATTGCTCTTGGCAGAACGCCCCGTCATCTCGGTCAACGGAAACGCGGCCGCGCTGGTACCGGGCGAATTGGTTGAATTGTCGAGTGCAGTCGGAGCCCCCCTCGAGATCAACATATTCCACCATAGCGAGTCAAGGATCAACGCGATCTCTAACCACCTGAAACGGTTTGGCAGCGGAGATGTGTTGGAACCGCAGCCCGAAGCAATGATTGAGCGAATGAGCAGTGGGCGCCGCTATATCAATCCTGACGGCATCGCCGTAGCGGACCTCGTGTTCGTCCCTTTAGAGGACGGTGATCGCTGCGCAGCGTTGCGCGCGGCTGGCAAATCGGTAATTGCGGTCGACCTTAATCCACTTTCCAGGACTTCACGTGACGCTTCGATCACCATCGTCGACAATGTGGTACGCGCCGTCCCTAGAATGTTGGAACTCGCTGTAACGATGACGTCAAAAAACGGTGGGGAATCTTTGCAGAGACATCTCGACGCTTACGATCACTCGACCGTTTTGAAATCGGCCGAGCGTGCGATCCGGGCTGCGGACTAGCAAAAGACGTTACTCATCGGGTAAAACGGTGCTTACCCTAGAATGTTGGCTAAATTACCGTCAACACGGTAACCGAAACTATCGAAATGGCTTCTCAGGACTCGCGAGAACGTATAGGCGATCAAGCGATTCGGGTCCCTCGCTCGGCGGAAACCTCCGCCGCCGACATCCCCGTTGCGCCGCGAACCATCTCGGTTCGCGGGATTACATCCCCGATGTCGCTGATCTACGGGTTCTTGATCATCGACGCGATCGGGACCGGCTTGCTCATGCTGCCTATCTCAAGCGAGGGACCGGGAGTCGCCGACTTTCTCACCTGCCTTTTCACCGCTTCTACAGCAGTCACCGTTACCGGCCTGGTGACCGTCGACACCCTGGATCACTGGACATTGTTCGGCCAGGCTGTGATATTGTCCTTGATCTTCGTAGGCGGACTCGGATTCATGACTGGCGCGGCTTTCCTGATTATTTTGGTCGGCCAAGAACTAGGGTTGCAGAACAGACTGATTGTGCGAGAGGGTCTAGGCGAGGGTCAATTGGGTGGCATCACGGCGTTGGTCAGGAACATCGTTGTCTTCGCCGTCGCGCTGCAATTTGTCGGTTTCATCATTTTGTGGTTGTACTGGACTTATGTGCGAAACGTCTGGGAGGGATTCGGGTTTTGGAAATCGTTGTGGCTGGGTCTTTTTCACGGAATTTCTGCATTCAATAACGCCGGAATCGAAATATTGCCGGACGACGTTGTCGGCGGAGGAAGTTTGAACGGCTTCGGCGCCGACTATTTCACGTTATTCATCTTCGCGGTGCTGATATTTGCGGGAAGCACAGGCTACGTCTTTTGGAGCGATGTCTGGCGCAAAAAACGTTTCAGGTTATTGCGGCTAGACAGCAAACTAGTGCTAATCGGCTCGGTATTCCTGTTTCTGATCGGCTTCGCGACCTACGCGTTTGGCGAGTGGGGAAACGTCGCGACGTCCGGTGGCGAGAACCTGATCCAAAAGGTCTCGGATGCTACATTCCACTCGGTGACGACTCGATCATCAGGTTTTTCGGTAATCGATTATGGCGAAGTCTCTAGTTCGACCGATTTCTCGACCGAAGTGTTGATGTTCATCGGGGGAGTGTCGGGTACCACCGGCGGCGGGATAAAGGTGAACACCTTCATGGTGATCGTGTTCGCAACGTTTGCGACGATGACAGGTCGATCAGCGACCAACATTTTCCGTAGCCAAATCCCGCCATTTACGGTCCAGCGAGCGTTGGTAGTCGCGGCAATCGCGGCCTCGATCGTGGTTTTCGTTGCGTATTTGGCGTTGCAGACGCAATCCGACTTACAGTTTCGCGACGTCTTCTTCGAAGTCGTATCAGCGGCGGCCACGGTAGGATTGTCCACTGGCATCACGCCGGATCTGAACGCACCCACGCAGGTCATCGTGATTGTTTCGATGTTCCTCGGCAGGTTTGGGCCGTTGTCGCTCGCGTTGCTGATGGCGGGTCGCCAGACCAACGATCGATTCGCCCTTCCAACCGAAGAGGTTAGAATCGGTTGACGCTGGATGGTTCTAACGATCGCTCCTGATCCGGGGCGGCCAATATATGGCAGGTCAAAACATAGTTGTAGCCGGCGTCGGACGTTTCGGCTCTCAAGTCGCCACATCACTGTTCCAACTCGGTCACGATGTATTGGCGATCGACCGTGATCAGGCTCGAATCCAAGATTTGATCGGGCGCGTGACCTATTCGGTCGCTGGCGACGTAACAGACGAGGTTTTGATGCGGGATTTAGGCGTGGAGAACTTCGATGTTGCAATTGTCGCGATTGGACGGAACGTCGAATCCAGCATCATGACAGCGGTGTTGCTTAGGTCCCTCAACATCCCGATGGTCGTCGCCCGCGCCCGTAACCGTCTGCACGAAGAGACGTTGCAGCGTATCGGTTGCCACAAAGTCATCAACGCCGAGGAAGAGGCGGGGATGAGATTGGCTCAAACCCTGTTCACGCCCAACGTCGCGGATTACATCTCGTTAGGTGGCGCACAAGGCATCAGCAGAGTCCCGTTGCCCGAACGGTTTCACGACAAGACACTCCGAGAAGCCGGTTTCACCGAGTTCCGCGATCAGAACAATCTTTCAGTTCTCGCGTTGATCCGCGACGACACCGCACGACTGATACCTAGCCTCGACGAACGAGCACGAGATTCCGATGAGATCATCGTCGCCGGCGATAAAGACCTAGTGGATGATCTGGCCGGATGACGTACTCACGCGTGATGTGTTTGGTCCGCGGCGACGAGGCGGACGAGGAAGTAATCCGCACTGCAGTCAGCCAATTGACGGGCAACCAGCGAAGTATCCGGTTCGTCTACGTTATCGTGGTCGACCGACGCCAAGCCATTGATGATCCTGACCCGCAAGTGCACCGAAATGCGGAACGCGTGTTGCGGAACGCCGAACAAGCTGCGGGCGTCCGCGGCGAATCTCGCGGCGTAATCTTGCAGTCGCGGTCAATAGCTCCCGTGCTGATACGCGAAGCTTTGGACTACGGAGCCGAAGCCATAGTGGCTGGTGTAAGAGTATTGACGTCGTTCGGCTCGAAAATGATCGACCCAGACTCGGAATATTTATTGGCGAACGCGCCATGCGCCGTTATCCTGCACCGCACCAGCGTACTTGGTTTCGACACTGAAGACGACCGATCGAATTCACGTGCTCCCCACGGCGTAGCGCACTTGATTTGATTCGCCGATAATGTGAAAAACAAGAATCCGTCGCACCAGCTACGTCAGGCGACAATTGAACAGATGAGAGTCGTAATCGCAGGTCACGATCGTTTGGGCATCGTGATGGCAAACATCCTCAGCGAATCCGGACACGAGGTATTGATCGTCGAAGCTGAAGGGCGACGTTTGCGCTCGTTCCCCGGCCATCTAGTCGCGCGGCCCAACGTTGATGTGCTGGAAGCCCAACCGACGCTGGACGAAACTATGATTGCCATGGACATTCGAGGAGCCGACATGTTTATAGCGGCGCTCCGAACCCCTGCGGAGAATGGTCTCGCGGCCCTAAAAGCGAAGTTGACGTACGGAGTCGAGAACGTGGTCGCCGTGGTTACCAACGAAGCATTGGGCAAGATTTACGAGCGATTCGGTATCCACGCGGTCAACCCCTATACACTCGCGCTGTCGAATCTGCGCGACGCTTTGGGGATTGACATATCCGACATCGGTGTGTTGGCTGCCGAGCGAACCATCGCCTCAGTGCAGAATCGATAGTCGCTACGACTTAGGACCACCCGAAATGTACGTCATGATCGTCGGCGCGGGTGCGCTGGGCACCCGAAGCGCATATTCTCAGCTTCACGCGGGTCACGAAGTGTTGTTGCTCGATACCGATGAAGCACGCATCGCCAAGGTCCAGAAAAGCCTAGGTAACGTCGGGATGTTGGGCGACGCCACGGAGGAGTTCACGCTCTCCAGTGCGGGCATTAACCGTTGCGACGCCTTTCTCGCCACGACTGGTGACGACGCGGTGAATCTCGCTTCGTGCCAGCTCGCGAAATTCACCTTTAACGTAGAGACCGTAATCGCGATCGTCAACGACAGCACCGATACGAATCTCTTCCTCGCTGCCGGAGTGGACAACATCGTAAGCAGGACAGACATCATTTTGGCCAACCTCGCCGGGACGCTGCTTGACCACCCGATGGTGGAATTGATGACGCTGAACGATCGGAACGAAAAGCTAGTTTCGATGAAGATTCCACAAAACGCACGGTCGGTCGGTAACAGATTCCGGGACTTGGCCCTGCCTTACGGCATAATCATCAGCCTTATAGTCTCCAACGTCGGCTCTCCGTTCGTCCCGAATGAAGATACAGTCATACTCGGCGGCGAAGAAGTGATCGCTTCCTGCCCCGTGGAGGCGTTGGATGAGCTAGCGTACGTGTTGACTGGCCAGAGATTCTCCTCCTTTGTCATCTAAACGGATTTCATATCTCGGACCCGAAGGCACCTTCACCGATCAGGCTTGCCATGTCTATGCGCCTGATGGCTGGGAGCGAGTCGGCTACCCCGAAATGCACCGCGTATTGGGTGCGCTCGAAGATGGCGAAGTGGACGAAGCGATAGCGCCGATCGAAAACAGCGTTGGCGGCGCTGTCATCGATATCGAGGATTTTCTGATCCGGTCGTCAAGTGTTCAAATCAAGGGCGAGCTGTTGCTCAGCATCGAACAGTGTCTCATCGCTCATCCGGGAGTCGACCTTTCCGAAATCAAGATCGTAAGATCCAAACCTGAAGCGTTGTCTCAGTGCCGGATGTTTCTTGACGCGCATGTACCCGATGCCATTAGGGTCGGGACTGCGAGCACGGTGGAAGCGGCATACAGCGTCAGGACGGGACCAAGGGAAGTCGCCGCGGTGGGTCCCCAAAGGGCCGCGGATCTGGTCGGATTACCTGTGATCCGCTCAAGCATCCAAGATCGGAAAAACAACGTCACGCGTTTCGTGATTCTGGCGGACGCCGATCACGAACCGACCGGTTCGGACAAGACCAGCATAGCGTTCAGTTTCATGAACCGTGATACGCCTGGGCAGCTATACATGGCATTGGAACCGTTCGCGAGGCGGAACATCAACCTCACGAAGATCGAATCTCGTCCCACCGGCGACGAACTCGGTAACTACGTCTTTCTGCTCGACTTCATCGGTCACCGCACCGATCCCGAAATCTCGGAGACGTTGGAAGGGCTCCGCGAATTAGCACCACTTGTCAAAGTTCTGGGGTCGTATCCGGTGGCTTCCGAGACGCATTAGCGAGACTGATCAGAGCCATCTCCTGACTCGCTTGGTGTATTCGTCGTACTTGAAACCTAGAGTTCGGCGCAGACGGCGCTCTTCCCATGGGATCGTGTACCAGTTGAACACGATGAAAGAAGGGATTGTGGCCAACATGATTGCTAAAGAATTTGTCGCGCATCCGATGCCGAATATCCCCATGATCATCGCCAGATAAGCCGGGTTGCGAGACGTCGAGTAGATCCCGTCGGTAACTAGGTTTTCAGTAGGTTTGCGGATGTCAAAACTTTCGCTATGACGGCGGAAAGCAGCGAGCGATGAGCCGAACATGATGACTGCGATGGTGATGATGATCCCCCCGCTGATGAGGTGCCAAGGCTCATTCAAAGGCTCGATAGGCCAAAGCGTGTTATGGATCAGCGCCGCAACAACCGTGAAAATCGCCGGCGGAACGGGTGGAATACGAAGAAAGGTCATTCAGATCAGGGAATCGTGTCGTGTGTTGAAGAGTGCCGCGTTGCGATATTCTAGTCCAATCCGGCGTTTCAATATCTCACGAAAGGTAAGCAATGCCCACCGACGACCCGGTAGCGTACCGTTCACTAATCAGCTTGCAGCGAATCAAAGGTCCATACCGTATCGCGCATCTGCCGATCGATGGACCCGTGAAGTTCGGCGTGCACTCTGAGGTGGCTGAACACTATGGCGTGAGTCCAGACATATCGGAGCCTCATGCGACGACGCTCGATTACATCGTGGCCGCGACCAGCGGCTGAATGACTGGCACGTTTGGCGGCGCCCTTGAGGCGCGCGGTATTCCGGCGGGCGAAGGCTACCTCGAATCCGATGCAGTCGGCGAGATCGAGAAAGAACGAAACGTACTGGTGATCAAGCGCATTCACATCACCTACAAACTGAAAGTCGATCCTGCCACATTGGAAGAGAAACGGGATGCGATCGATCGGGTGATGAGGGTGCACCCCAATTCATGCCCGGTCTACAAGAGCATCTCGGGAAGCATCGATGTGACAGCGGAGTTGGAGTTGGTTTGACGCCAACAAGATCCGTTCCCGGCGTTCAGGCCGAACGATTGGATCTTGATTGGAACGCCGCTTTGCAGTGCACCTAACTAATCTGCTGTATCAACTCGATCCGGATATCACCCGGCGCGGCGATAAAGCCGATTTTGCGGCCGTCGGGCAGGTCGATCGGGCCTTCTTGCACCTCGGCACCCAACGATGTTAGACGATCCAAATCGGCGTCGATGTCATCGGTGTCAAATCCGAAGTGTTCTAGGCCGAAGTGGGGCGCCGCGTCGCCGGGACCAAGAGTCTCACCGGTGCGCTCGTTGGAGATGTTGATTGCAAGGCCGCCTTCGGTCTGTGTAACGATGAAGTGGTCGCCGAAGTCGCGAACCGTGTCGGACATGATTTGCACATTGAACGCTTCGACAAACCAGTCTGCGGTCTTCTTGGGATCTTTTGACTTTACGTGGATGTGGTTGACAAGGTATGGCATTGTGCTGGCTCTCCAAGAATGACTGGCGATTTGCCGCTGGTTTAAGCGAACCGAAATGATATTAAATCATGCGGGTGTGTCACGCGGCAACTGATTGAGGCTAGGATGCTTCATCGACCAGTTCGATCAGGTCTTTAGCGCGCTTCTCATCTTGCTGGCCCTTCGCGGATATTCCTTCTTCGAACATTTGCAGGCAGAAGGGGCAGGAAACGGCAACGGTGTCGCTATCAGTCTCAAGAAAATGATCGGTCCGCATATGGTTGACCCTTTGGCCGCTCTCTTCCATCCACATTCGCCCACCACCCGCTCCGCAGCAGAAGCCACGCGAGCGACATTGCGACATCTCTTGTAGCTCGATGCCAGGCACTGAGTTTGCGATAGACCTTGGTTGATCGTAGATGTTGTTGTGTCTGCCCAAGTAACAGGAATCGTGGTAGGTCACATTGGTTGATCCCCCGCTCGGTTGCCGACTCTGTTCCTGTGCCTCCGTCAGCTTGAGCCGTCCTTCTGAGATGAGTTGGTCAACGAATTCTGTATAGTGCAAGACCTCGACGTCCCATTCTGAATCGAACGCATTGGCGACCTGAATGTATTCGTTCCGCATAGTGTTAAAACAGTGGGGACAAGTGGTAAGAATTTTCTTGATGCCGCTGCCATTGATGGTTTCGATGTTCTGCCCGGCCAGGATCTGGAACAGGTACTCGTTGCCCATGCGCCGTGCCGGATCACCCGTGCAAGTTTCTTGAGATGCTAGTACAGCGAAATTCACGTTCGCTTTCTTGAGAACCGATGCCATTGATTGGGTGACACTGACACCGCGCTCGACCAACGCGCCTGTGCATCCAACCCAGAAGAGGACATCGGGATTAGGGTTTTCGTCGATTGTCGGAATGCCATCGACCCCCTCGAGCCAAGAATCCCGCGTAAGTGTCGTGCCGCTCCATGGATGGCCCCGCTGCTCCATGGACTGTAAGGCGGACAATGCCGTATCTGGTGCCGATGCTTGCTCAAGCATGAGATAGCGCCGCATGTCCACTATCGAATCGATGTGTGAGATGCCCACTGGGCAGGCTTCAACACATGCGGCGCAGGTTGTACAGGACCAAAGCACCTCTTCGCCGACGGCATCGCTCACCATCGAAACCGACGCTTGCGGTGAAGGTTCTTTTGCTGCGTTGGCCCCGATTATTTCAGGTGCACGACTTTCCATGTAGCCACGCATGTCCTGAATGACTTTGCGCGGCGAGAGAGGCTTTCCCGATGCCCACGCCGGGCAGTTGTCTTGGCACCGGCCGCAGTTCGTACACGCGTCGTAGCTCAGGAGCTGTTGCCACGTCAGATCCTTTAGGTCGGATGCGCCAAACGATTCGAGCGATTCGAAATCGCCCATCGGTTTCAGCGCACCGCGCGGTCGCGTGGGCTGCAAGTAGATGTTCAGGCTGGATACAACGATGTGGGAGATCTTGCTGAAGCTGATTGCGGCGTACGCTAGGCCTACGGCGAATATTGCGGCGTGAATCCACCAGAGAGCTTTGTGGATCGATACCATCGCGTCCGTTGACATTCCCGCTAATTCGAATGCAATGGCGAAGACCCAACCAACCGGAGACCAAATCGCTTCGTGGGGTGCGTAAAGCTCCGATCCGGCATTTAGTTCGGTGGCTCCAATCCTCAGACCTTCCAAAGCGAAACCTGTTAGCACCAGCAGGAGCAGATAGGCCAAAATGAAGGAATCGTCGGCGAAAGTATTCAATCTTTCCGGTTTCGTGAAATACCGCCGCCAATATGCCATGCAGATGCCGATCAACGCCAAAACACCCCCGAATACGTCCCAAATCAAACCGGTCTGAAGCCTGAAGTACGCAGTCGGGAAAGTCAGCCCTAGATACTCTTCGAAATTGAATTCGATCGCCGCTAGCGTGGTCGCAATGAAAAGGACTGCGAAACCCCAAAAAATGGCGAAATGCATAATGCTCGCGTATCTCTCGCGACGCGGATGAAACTTCCCATGGCCGCCAAATCCAAACGCCCCGGCACGAAGGAACTCGAGAATCCGTTCGGAGTGTCGACCTAACTCGTCGTACTCCGCCCCTAAACGCCAAAATCTCACGCGACGGTACAACCCGTACGCGATGAATGCGATCGAGACAGGCGCTATCAGATAGACGACGGCACCCAAGAGCGGGTAACCGATGTTCCAGAAGTCGGAGCGGCCCGCTACTTCAAACATGTCACGGTAGTCATCGCAGAATCCAAGGACTAACTTTCAGATTCACGATGATAACCCGCGATCTCGCAGTTTACACTCGGCTGATCCGGTACTGGTTCGGACCGTCTAATACGCGTTGCAAAGACTCGACCGACTCGATCCGTTGCGGAAACTCGGATCCCCAACTCTCCTGTAGAAATGCGACGATCTCGTCGAACCGCATGGGTTGATTCCCATTGGCAATAAGGCCGCGAAAAACTGCTTCCAATATGGACATCCCGGGCGTGACGAATTGAACTTTCGATGGACAAATTTTCGCAGCGTTGTAAATGCTGTTTTTGGTTGTTCTCCCGGGCACTATCGGCTTGCCTGCGGGGTATCGCCGGCACAAACGACACTCACCGGTCCAACACAAGCGCTGCCAAACCTTGAACAAATAAGACTCTCCAGCGATTTCGTACGCCATTTCATCGATCGCGTATTGAACGTCTCGCGATGCTTGCTCAATCCCTGGGGAATGCCCGTTGTCTCCGTTTGTATTCATTTGCTTCGTCCCAATTAACAAGTCGCCGAATCAACTAATTTACATGGCGAAGAAACAATGATCAAGTTCTCAAAGTTAGAGTTCAAAGTATGCTTTCAAACGAGTAATTCGTCGTCTGGCCAATCCAACATCTCAACCTTTATCTCCGCACCGGCAGGGACTGTCGCAACCTCATCGGGACACACAGCCAATCCTTGGGCTCGAGCCATGGAATGCAAGGCTCCGGAACTCTGGGTGCCAGTTGAACGTGCCCGGAATTTGCCTTCGCCGTCTCGATAAACCTCGACTCGGGCGTAAACGCGTCGGCCGTCATAGTTGTGCACGGGATCATCGAGCGTTGCGATAATCCCCGGTTTCGGCAACGGTTGTTTGCCCATCATGACCCTTATCGCCGGTCGCCCGAACTGCTCGAACGCCACCATCGCGCTCACGGGGTTGCCAGGAAGCCCGAGATGCGGCACCATTCGGCCATCTTTCGCACGTAGAGCGCCAAATGCCAACGGTTTCGCTGGCCGCATTCGCACCGACCACAAAGCGATTTCGCCGTTCTTGGCCAAGACGTCCTTTACAACGTCATAATCACCTTTTGAAACACCCGCGGATGTGACGACCATGTCGTAATTTACCGCTTCAGCGAGACGAGATTCTAGTGATTCGATGCTGTCGCGGGCAGTCTCCACGACCTTGGCGATAGCGCCGTACTTTTCGGCCATCGATGCCACGCTGTAAGCATTCGAGTTGTAGATCTTGCCGGGACCGAGTTTTTCTCCGGGTTCCACTATCTCGTCGCCGGTTGAGACGATAGCGACCACGGGCCGACGTATAACCGTCACCGAAGCTCTCCCCAGCGAAGCCGCGACGCCTATAACTCCTGGTGTCAGCTCGGTGCCTCCGGTCACGACGGTAGCACCCTGTTGGATGTCTTCGCCAGCCGGTCTGATGTTCTCCCCCGGTTCGGCGTTCAATCTGATCCCGATTTCGGTTATCTCCGAAGCACGCTTTTCCCTAGCATCCTCATCCGTGTCTTCGAACGGAACTACCGCATCAGCACCGTCTGGGATCGGAGCGCCCGTCATTATTCTCATGGCGGACCCGCCCGCCAAAGGCTTATCCGCAACGTAACCTGCGGCGACGTAACCTGCGACCGGCAAAACAACCGGTTCAGAATTTGTTGCCCCCGCTACTTCTGAAGCTCGCACCGCGTAACCGTCCATGGCGGAGTTGGCCAAAGGTGGGATGTCGAAATCTGCCGTCAAATCCTCCGCCAACGTCAGGCCGAGACCGTCTAACAACGGCACTTCGGTAGTTGTCAGCGGTTTGAAGTACGAAAGAATGCGTTCTCGGGCATCCTCGACGCTTAACATCTCCGCGTCATAGTGATGCCTAT
Source organism: Dehalococcoidia bacterium (assembly GCA_965207515.1). Lineage (GTDB taxonomy): Bacteria > Chloroflexota > Dehalococcoidia > Lucifugimonadales > Lucifugimonadaceae > Bin127. Next base: position 2,088,210 of record OZ242286.1, read on the forward strand.
GCGGTCGGTCGTGACTGTGATAATGGTCTGTCTTCTTCACGATGAAATCGATGCATCCCTGTCCAAAACCGCAATCGACGCGATTTAGACGCGTAGCGTGACACCCAACTCCCGTTCTAACCGCCGCAGAATTTGCTCTTCGGCTCTAGAGACTTGCTCAGACGTCAACGTCTGCATGTCGGATTGGTAAATCACCCGGATACCAATCGATTTCTTGCCTCTACCCACGCCGCCACCTTCGTAAACATCGAAGACCATCGCTGATTTCACGAGTCGATTCTGTCGACATATTCGAAGAGCGTCGCCAACCTTGATTCCGCTGTCGGCCACTAGCGCCAAATCGCGAGGCGAATCTGGATACCTAGGAAACGGACGGTAACCGTCGGCTCGCTTCTCATCCCCTGTCAAAGACCTTAGCACCTCCACGTCAAGTTCAAACATGACCGCGCTGCTGGTCTCCGGATCGAACCGATCCCAAACAGCTTCATCCACAACACCTACGGTTCCGATCACCACACTGTTACGTCCAGATGTCAGAATTTCGGCGGACTTGCCGTGGCCATACGTCGGGTCTTCCGAGGTTATGAATTCGGGTTCGATACCCAACGCCTCCAAGACGTGCTCTACCGCTCCCTTGGCATCGAAAAAATCGAACTCTGCGTCGTCACGCCCCCAAGAAGACTGATTCCTTGGGCCAGTCAACACACCCGTCAATTTTTCGACTTGCTGCGGCAACGGACCATCGTCACCTTCGCTAGGACGGAAAACTAGACCCGTTTCGAACAAAGCCACGGGACCGCGCCACGTTCGCGTGTTTCTGGCCGCCGATTCCAGCGTTGGCGCTCGCAACGAACGTCTCAGAGCGGCGTGTTGACCAGATACCGGATTTTCTAGTTTCAGCCCTGCGACATCGTCGTCGGAATCTAAAGCGCTCGACGGTATCGGCGCCCTCTGCTGCAATTCGTCTGAAACCGCTGCGTACGTGATCGTCTGCCTTAAGCCGTACCCGGTTAAAGCGTCGACAATCCGCTCTCGGAATAAATGTTTGGCACCCGGTTCCCAGCTTGGCACTTCTCCCGAAAGTCGGGTCGCCGGCAGGTCGTCGTACCCGATGATGCGGGCCAATTCTTCCACTAGGTCCTCGGGAATACTTATGTCTGAACGCCAATACGGGATGATTACTCGCCACCCTGAGATGTCAACCGTACGCGTCGATTCTTTCAGTTGAGACGTTGTATCGTCAAGTACTTCGATCTCGAAACCCAACGATCGCAAGGTATCTTCGACCAGTTGGTCAGGGTAATCCACACCCATTACTCGTGCGATTTGGGACTTGGTCAGATCTACGACGGTCTGCTCGTTGCCCTTCCCTGGCCATTCATCGATCAATCCCGGTGCCGATTCGCCACCGGCGACCATTTGGATAATGCGCAGGCAGCGTTTGATTGCCACTTCAGTTAAACCGGCCCGCAAACCTTTTTCGAACCGCAACGTCGCTTCGCTACGCATTCCTAACTTGCCTGCGGTACGACGGTTGTTCTGGGGATTGAAATTGGCCGACTCGAGGAAAATGTTGGTCGTCGTTTCCGAGATTTCGGTGTTTTCACCGCCCATTATCCCGGCGAGCCCGATGCCTCCATCCGGATCCGCGATAAGCAGCGATTCGCTGTCGAGCTCACGTTCGACACCGTCTAACGTCGTCAGTTTTTCGCCCTGCTCGGCGCGGCGGACGATCACGTGTCGGTCGGTAACCTTGTCGTAGTCGAACGCGTGAAGCGGTTGCCCCAACTCGAACATTACGAAGTTCGTCGCGTCAACCACATTGTTGATGGGTCGCTCGCCGATCGCCATCAATCGCTCTTGCAGCCAAGACGGCGATGGACCGATATTGACGTTTCGGATGACGGCACCCACGTAGCGAGGAGAAAGGTCGCCGTCGACGACCGTCACTTTCGCCAGTTCTGCTGCATCAGGCCCAGTGGTTTCGTAATCCAACGACGGCATCCGCAATGTTTCACCGGTTAGCGCGGCAACATCGCGGGCGACGCCGACGACCCCTAAGCAGTCAGGCCGATTCGGCGTCAGCTCCAAATCCAAAACCGCGTCGCCTAAGACATCGCCGATAGGGGTACCGATTGTTGATTCTTCGGGCAACACCAGAATCCCATCGTGGTCTTCGCCGATGCCGAGCTCTTTTTCGGAACACACCATGCCTGAAGACTCGACGCCTCTGATTTTGGACTTTCTTAATCTACGGGTTTTACCGGGTTCATCGCTGTACGGATCGAAAAGATGCGCACCGATCGATGCATACGCGATCATCTGGCCTGCGGCGACGTTAGGTGCACCACAGACGACTTCATGGACGGCCGATCCATCGTTGACCGAGACCAGAGTCAAGCGATCGGCGTTTGGATGCGGCTTTACCTCCAACACGTTGCCGACTACGACGTTGTCGATGTGGCCAAAGCGTTCGATCGAATCAACTTCGTTGCCGGCCATCGTGAGTTTGTGGGCGAGTTCGTCCACATCGATGTTGACATCGACGTACTCGCGGAGCCATGACAACGGAACTTTCATGAGTCGGATCCGATCGGAGTTGACTAGAACTGGCTCAGAAAGCGCAGATCGTTCGAAAAGAAATGCCGGATATCTTCGATGTTGTATCGCAGCATTGCGATCCGCTCGGGACCCATTCCGAAAGCGAAACCGGTGTATTTCGATGTGTCGTATCCGACACCTTCGAGCACTTTGGGATGCACCATGCCAGCGCCCATAATCTCGACCCAGCGACCATCCCAATCTACCGACACGTCGACCCCAGGCTCAACGAAGGGGAAGTAGTCGCAACGGAATCGGATCTTGCGCTGAGTGCCGAATATGCGGCGACTGAACTCATACAGCGTGCCCTTTAGATCCGACATCGTCACACCCTCGTCAACCGCGAGCCCTTCGATCTGGTGGAACTGCCACTCGTGCGTTGCGTCGGTCGCTTCGTGGCGGAAACACAGCCCCGGCGAAACGATTCGCACCGGAGGTTGCTGCTTCTCCATCGTGCGGATCTGCATCGGTGATGTCTGGGTTCGAAGCAACACCGGGTTTTCCGACTCGCGATCTATCCACAGCGTGTCCTGAAGATCCCGCGCCGGGTGATCGGCGGGCACGTTCAGCATGTCGAAGTTGTATTTTTCCAACTCCACGATCGGACCTTCGACGGTTTGGAACCCCATGTCGTTGAAGACTTCAAGGATCTCGCGCATCATCATCTCGGAGGGGTGCAGGCCACCGAGATTCGGCCTTCGGCCCGGCAACGTGATGTCGATTTCGTCCGCCGAACCGGCACCACGCGGCGCTTCAGCAATCCTGTGCGACGCTTCGCTGAACGCGTTGGTCAGCTTGGATTTGAGCCGGTTGAGATTTGCACCCGCTTCGCGCCGTTCTTCCGCCGGCAATGAACCGACGTTGCGCAGTCGGGCGGAGACTTCACCCCTGCGTCCGAGGTACGCGACGCGCCATGCTTCGAGATCGGATTCCGATTTGATCGCATCGAGCGCTTCGATGGCCGTGCGCTCCAACTCCTGCGCCCCGAGGTTTGCCCGAAAGTGATGTGCTGTACCTGACATCAGCGCCCCTCTCGTTGCGTTGTAATTGCGTCCGATTTCATTCCCGAATCCGATGCGGGTTTGGGCTTAGATTGAAAGTATAAATCTGCGGTATTCCAACAAACCGGCGGTGAATCCCCAACGGCGTATCATGGGCACATGAGCAACGAAGAAACGATTCCGATCTCCAAGATTCTTGTAACGGGAATGAGCGGGCTCATCGGCGGTCTTGCGGGCCGTGAACTCGCGAGCCATGGTTATCAGGTCTCCGCACTGAACCGTCAAGACGTCCCGGGATACCCGACGACACGGGCCGACATCACCGATCTCGACGCGATCCGTCCCGCGTTCGAAGGGATTGACTGCGTGGTCCATATGGCGGCGTACCTAGGCCCATCTGATGCCAGCCAGTTGTCCGTAAACATCGAAGGCACGTACAACGTCTTCGAGGCAGCGAAAGATGCCGGTGTAAAACGCTTCATTTTTGGCAGTTCGGGCGCAACGCAAATGGGTTACGAACGCGAGGAACCCGTCTTGTCGATGGTCGAAGCCCGCTATGACGACATACCCGATCCACCAGGACGCGTCTATCACGATTCCACTGCGCGTCCAGACAGAATGTACGGCGTAGCAAAGGTCGCAGGTGAGGTGATGGGGCGGCACTATTCAGAAACTCATGGCATGTCGGTGATCTGCATCAAATTGGGACGCGTTACCGCCGAAAACAAACCTGACGACGCCCGCAGCGCCGCCGTTTACCTCAGCCACCGCGACGCGGCTCAGATAGTGTGGCGTTGCGTCGAGGCTCCTGCCGATGTCCGTTACGACATCGTGTACGGCGTCTCCGACAATCGCACACGTTTCCGAGATTTGGAACACACAACCAATCTGGTCGGATACGTGCCGCTAGACGGGGCTGAATGGCGGTGATACGTCAAGCTCAGTAACGCCAAACCGATTCGGATCACACTATCCGCGTGCCGATCGGTTGACCTTCTGCACATCTGACCAGGGCTCCCGCGACGCGCCCGTCGATGATATGCGCCGATTTGGTGCCTTCTAGCGACTCGATGCAAGCTTCGAGCTTGGGGATCATGCCTCCGCCCGCTACGCCGCTGTTAATCAGATCCACTGCCTGACGTTTGGTCATCTGCGGGATCACCCGCCCCCGCATATCCAATACACCCTCAACGTCCGTCTGAAAGACAAGCGAGTTAGCCTCCAAAGCGCGTGCCAAGTGGCCAGCCGCAGTGTCAGCATTGATATTGAGGATCTGGTCCTCTAGCGAAGTTGCCTCTAGGTTCAATGCGGCAGGGCCAACGACCGGAACGCGACCGGAATCCACTATCGAAATGACTGGACCGGCGTTGGTCTTCACAACGCGCCCGACGTAACCTAGTTCAGGGTCTTGGATGACAGCGCTGAACATGCCATCCGATACACCGGACACGCTCACCGCCGGTGCGCCGGCGCGTGTGATCTCCGCTACTAGGTTGGAGTTCACCAAACCGGTGAGGACGGCCACGGCTACTTCCAAAGTTGCCGCATCGGTAACGCGCAATCCTCTCACGAAGTTGGACCTGACTCCCTGTTTGGCGACCCAATCCGAGATCGTTTTGCCGCCACCATGCACGACTACTGGCCGAAGTCCTCGCTTCCACAGTTCCACGACGTCGTCAATAGTCGAGTCCCCCTCGCCCAGAGTGGAACCGCCGATTTTAACAACGATGGAATCTGAATTTGGCATTAACAGGATCTCACGTCAACCCAGCATTCCGGATCGACGGTGTCGGCGCTAGCGTGCCTCGGGCGAACTAGGTGGTGTACGCCGAATTGAAGACCACGTACTCCTCGGTGAGATCGCATCCCCAGGCCTCGCCGAATCCTCCACCGCAATTTAGGTTGACCCGCAGTTCAACCTCCGGGTGGTCAAGCGCGGCGATGACGCTCTGCACGTTGTAAGCGATCGCCTTGCCGTCGGCCACAATCTGTATACCGTTGACAAATATCTCGATCTCAGATTCGACGAGCGGTATACCGGTCTTGCCCACGGCCATCATGATCCGGCCCCAGTTCGGGTCGCGGCCATATACCGCGGTTCTGACGAGCAACGAAGCGGCAATCGATCGCGCCGCTTTACGGGCGTCTTCGTCGGAGTAAGCCCCCTCAACCACGGCCGAAATCAGATGCCTTGCTCCTTCGCCGTCACGCGCCAGTTCGATAGCCAGATAGCGGTTAACGAACTCGACTGCTTGAGCGAACTTAGCGGAATCTTCGTCACCACCGGCGACGCGCGGGCTACCGGAGGCGCCGTTCGCGAGAAGCGCCACGGTGTCGTTAGTGCTCTGGTCGCCGTCGATATCTATCTGGTTGAAGCTAAGCGCGACCGCCTCGGAGAGTACCGACTGCAGGAACGCGGGGTCCACATCGGCGTCAGTCGATATGAAACACAGCATCGTCGCCATGTTCGGGTGAATCATTCCGGCGCCCTTGGCGCAGCCGCCAACGGTCACCATGTTTCCATCGCTTGCCTCGTATTGGACTGCTACTTGCTTGGGATGCGTGTCAGTCGTCATGATCGCTTTGGCAAACTCGAGACTCGCCGCTGCGCTGTCGTCTCCACCTCGAACATCAATTCGCGGCGCGTAATCGCGGATCAGATTCATCGGAAGTTCGACGCCGATCACGCCCGTCGATGCAACTAATACTTCGGAAGCGTCGACTCCGAGCTCGTTCGCCGCGATCGCTGCCACATCCTGCGCGTCGATCAACCCCTGCTCGCCAACGGAACAGTTTGCGCATCCGCTGTTGCCGATCACCGCACGCGCTTTTCCTCGCTCCACTACGCGCTTGGATACCGTCACCGAAGGCGACATTATGCTGTTGCGTGTGAAAGTACCAGCAACCGTGCAATCTCGCTCCGAATAAAGCAAACCCAGGTCGTACTTGTCTTCGCCCGGAGTTTTAATGCCGGCGAACACGCCCCCGGCTTGGAACCCTTCAGCCGACGCGACCCCGCCGCCGTCGACAATCGTCAACTCTGCATCGTTAGACATGTTTCGTATCTCGGCCCGTCCGGGAAGCCCATAACCGACCATTTGATAGTTACCGCGAGAAGGGTTTGAACACCCATGCAATAGACTTTATATAAAGCACTCCCAACTCTCTGAACAGCCCAAACCCAATTGGCTGGAATCGCTGAAATGCTTGAAACTCACAAAACTGACGTTCTAGTTGCTGGGCAAGGCGCTGCCGCGTTCGCGGCCGCTTTGTATTCCGCCCGTTACCAACTGAACACCATCATCGTTTCCGAATCATTCGGAGGCGAAACCGCGATCGGTGGTTTGATCGAAAACTATCCCGGCACTCCAGATATCGACGGGTTCGATCTCATGCTCAAGTTCAAAGAGCAAGTCGACAAGCTCGAAGTCCCCACAATCTCTCGCAACCTCGAAGCCGTCGAAGCCAGCGACGATGGTCGCTTCATCTGCACCCTCGGTGGCGGCGACATCGTAGACGCCGGCTCCGTCATCCTCTGCGTCGGACGCGAACGGCGCACTCTAGGCCTGCCCAACGAAGAAGAGTGGACCGGTAAAGGCGTCTCCTACTGCTCCACCTGCGACGCACCGCTGTACCGCAACAAAGAGGCCGCAGCAGTAGTCGGCGGCGGCAACGCCGCAACCGAAGGCGCAATCCTACTCGCCCGATACGCCAAACACGTCTACCTCATCTATCGCGGCGACGAACTCTGGCGACCCGAGCCCATCCAGCTCAAAGTCCTATCCCAGATTCCCAACGTCCGCGTTCTCCTAAACACAACCGTCACCGAACTCATCGGTACCGACCTCGCCGGGTTGACCTCCATTCGAATCTCACGCCCGATGGACGACCACGAAACTGTCAACATCCATCCCGACCAGACCGAGCCGATGAACAAGTCCCGCGAAGACGACCACGACAAGGACGTCATCGACCTCGATGGCATCTTCATCGAAGCTGGCGCCGACCCCAGGCTCGAAATACCCAACATGCTCGGACTCGACCTCAACGACGAGACCGGCGAAGTCCACGTCGACCGCGGCCAACGCACCAGCATGCCCGGCATCTACGCCGCCGGCGACCTCACCGACGGTACATCCCTCAAGCAAACTGTGACGGCAGCCTCCCAAGGCGCCATCGCAGCACTCTCCGCGTACGGATACGTCCTCGCCGGCGAGCACCACTACGAAGCAGCATAATTCCCCCTTTCGTGAAAACGAAAGGGGGTCAGGGGGTATGCCCGGGGCACGGGAGGCGGGCATCACAGCTCATCATCCCGAATCACAGCAATCATAGTTCAAAAACCGCGATAACGATGAGAACCCCCATCAGCACCACTTCCGAAGAACGTCTGGTCTCCGCGCCAGATATTCCACACGCCCGACCGAAACTGGGCACCGTGGCCGTTCTTTACACGAAACCCGAAACGGTTATCGAAGAATATGCGGAACTGATGGACCTCGCAGGTTATCGCGAAGCGCTGACACCCGACATCCGAACGCTGCTCAAAGTCAATATCTCCTGGCAGCACTACTACCCCGCATGTTCAACCGCGCCGTGGCAGATCGAGGGCGTCGCCAACAAACTGCGCGCCGACGGTTTCGACGACCTGAACGCGGCCCACAACGGAACTGTCGTCGTCGATCCAATAGAGGGCCGCATCAAAAACAAGCACGCCGCCGTCGAAGACCGACTAGGCATTCCTCACAAAATATTGGACACTCCCGAAATCGGTTGGGTGCGGTATGTGCCTTCGTCTGAGATGCTCGTCCTTTCCGACATCTACAAGGACGGCATCTATATTCCAGAGATGTTGCTGGGCACGAACATCATCCAACTGCCAACGGTCAAGACTCATGTATTTACTCAGATGACGGGCGCGATGAAGAACGCCTTCGGGGGATTGTTGCATCGCTACCGCCATTGGACGCACGCCCAAATCCACGAGACCCTGGTAGATCTGCTTCAGATACAGAAGGAGATTCATAGCGGTGTCTTCGCGGTGATGGACGGTACGTTTGCGGGAGACGGGCCCGGACCGCGCGCCATGCGGATTCACACCAAAAACGTCATCCTTGCTTCCGCAGACCAAGTTGCGATCGACGCCGTCGCGGCCAAAATGATGGGTTTCGATCCAATGTCGATCCCAAAGATCCGCATCGCTCACGAAATGGGTTTGGGCGTGGGTAATCCCACCGAGATCGAGATCAAAGGCGACGACGTCGCCGGAGTCAACTGGAACTTTTCACCTAACGAAAACACCTTCGCATCACGCGGACAGAAACTTATCTACTGGGGCCCCCTGAAGCCGCTAGAAAACGTCCTCCTAAGGTCGCCCATCACTCCGTGGGCGTTCGTCGCCTCGAACCTATACCACAACGAGTTCTGGCTTCGGTTCATCGGTCGCAAACGCGTCGCAGACGCGATGAAAACTCCATGGGGCGAACTCTTCAAGCAATACTGAAAACGAGAAGGTACCGAACGCCGATGGAAGCTAACACCCTGACCGAGTCGCGTTTCGAATTAAACGGCCGCCGAATCAACTATGCGAAAGGCCCAGAAAACGGGCCGCCGTTGGTGTTGATACATGGTATCAGTGGCCGTTGGCAAGACTGGATCAGCGTTTCTGAGGCCTTCGCCGCCGATTGGCAGGTTTTCGCAGTGGATCTCCGCGGTCACGGAAAATCTGCTTGGACGCCTGAAGGCTACCATTGGCGTCTTTATTCGGAAGATCAAATTGAATTGATCGAGCGCGTTGTAGGCGAACCAGCCTACGTCGTTGGACATTCGCTCGGTGGGTCAACGGCGTTGGGCTTGAACTACTTGCGATCCGATTTGGTCCAGGCCGCTGTATATGAGGACCCGCCTTTGTTCACTCATCGTCGTTGGGAGGCCAACCACTTCCGCTCCTCGTTTGCGGCGACCCTCGAAGTTCTTGACACGAAACCCGATCTGCAAACGCTGATTGCACACGTCAGGGAAACCAATCCCGAATACGACGACGAACGATGTCGGGAACGCGCCGAGAAGTACTTGCAGATGGACCCCGAGGTTTTTAGGTCTACCCTCAGCGGACGCGCACGGGCGAATTGGCGCTCGGAAGACCTGCTCCGAAAAGCCCATTCGCCGAGTCTGTTATTGCAGGCGGAACCGAACTTGGGATCCGCGCTCTACGACGAAGACGCTGCGGAGGCCATGGAACTAATGCCCGTCGCGCAATATGAAAAATGGGACGATTCCGGGCACGGCATGCATAGCTCGTTTCCGGAGCGGTTCGTAAACCGCGTCCAGCGGTTTTTTGCCGACGTCGCCGGAACCCGCCGAACAACCCTCGCATAGGGACAGTTCGCGAACCGCCCCTACCAGCCAAACACGGGCTCAAACGCCCACCAACCACCCCACCTCCCCTTCGCTCCAGCGCAAAGGGACGCGGGACCCCTTTCCCCGTCCCCTTTCCAAGGGGAGATTCAGAGGGGTTCCGCAGGGGATGCCCGGAGACGGGAGGCGCCAGAACCAACCGATCCACACCACCAAACCACCTCAAACCAGATAGTCGATACGGAACGACGTCCCTTTTCGGGACGAAAGAGGACGCGAGCTTCCTTTCCCCTCCCCTTTCCAAGGGGAGATTCAGAGGGGTTCCGCAGGGGCATGCCGGGGTGGAGCGGTGCCAGACGGACTTACCCGAACAACCAAGTTTCGTAATGGTCTCTTCCAAAGAGACCCCCGTAACGACCATCCCTCGTGGTCGCCCTACCAACCAAAAAACGCAACACCCATCACCGCAACGACGCCAAACCACTGCCGCCCCTTTCGTGGGACGAAAGGGGCGCGAGCGCAGCGAGCGGGGTATGCCCGGGGCGGCGGGGCGAGAACCCACCAAACGACCGACACCCCCACAACAGCACCAACCAACACGAAATCCCAAGAAATCACAATTCACACTTGACTCTTGTGCTACATATGTATTATATTAACAACTAGATCGACGGATCGACACAGTGCTGCGCAGACGTGTGCAGACCCCCGACCCAAGCGGCCACAGGGATCAAACGTGAGCAAGCGAAGGCAAAACCGACAAGAAAGACGCGGTCCAAAGCCGCGCCGACGAGTCGCGGCGTCTCTGCCTCCTCCGGCGGCGTCCCTCGGCGGATCGGATGTCCGTCGTAAGGCTGGGAGGGTCCGTGCCGAAGCGTGGGAGGCCCAGTTCCCGGAGCGCGACGCGTCAGTCCCGCGTCGCACAGCGAGCCAGCAGGCGTCCACCCTATCAGCCCCTTTCGAGAATCGAAGGGGGCGCGGACGAGCGAAGCAAGTCCGCGGGGGATGCCCAGCCAAGGGCCGGGAGACCGCACGTGGAGCCGACAGACGTCTACTCCTGTCCGCCGCAGGAGGGAGGCTACAGCCCGAGAGGAGCTAGTTACAGGTGAATCGAAGGAGGAGGCGAACTCCGAACGGCGTACCCAAGCGCCGCGCCGAACTCCATGCCCGCGGTCTGGCGACGCGGGCCGCGGCTGGTAAACGTTGCTAGCGGTCTGACACACCGCTCTGCGCAGCATCTGACCCCTCTCCGGGGTCGCCCTCCTGCCGAAAGGCAGAGGCGATGGAGAGGGAAGGAGCTTAGGTCGAAGTACTGAGACCGACGCTCTAGGCGAGGGCCAGTTCCTACGGGCCCGAGGACCCTGCGCCGCCGGACCTTCCCCCGGGAAGGCCCGGCGGCAAACAACCACGTCGCGGTGGACCTACAAACGCGTCCGATCAAACCCAACATCCGTGCCCATCACGCCCATCCGTGCAAGTGCCCTATGGCACAACAGCGATCATCGCGCGCAGTTTCGGCCGCAACAGCGAGTTTTGCAACCGTCTCCCGTTGGGGTGTTGTCGCGACCGCTCATTCGCAAGTATCCTTATCTCTGCTAATGCGTGGAACGCGCCTTGACGAGCGAAGACTGAGACCGTCTTACGTTTTGGTCAGATTGAGCCGAATATGAGAGAACGACTAGCACCGATAGGCCTTATTGTCCCGTATCTAATCGTCTTCTCCGCGAGCGCGTGCACGCTGATCCTAGAGATCGTCGCGGGACGCATACTCGCTCCAGTCATCGGCGTATCGCTTTACACATGGACCAGCATCATCGGCGTCGTATTGGCCGGCATCAGCGCAGGAAACTACGCTGGAGGGCTCATAGCCGATAAATTCCCGGCCCGCCTCACCCTCGGCATCATCCTGTTGATTTCGGGAGTCTTCACCGTGATCATTCTGCCGCTCATTTCAGTAGTCGGCGAACTGGTCGGATCACTTCCGTTGCTACCCAGGATCGTGGCGTTGACTGGTGCGCTCTTCCTGCCAGTCAGCGTCATCCTAGGGATGGTCACGCCAATCGTCATCAAGCTGGAATTGCGAGACCTTTCAAGGACCGGCGACATTGTGGGAAGGTTCTACGCTATATCGACTGCAGGCTCCATCCTCGGCGTTTTCTTGACGGGCTTCGTACTCATCCAGTGGATTGGCACGCGACCCATCGTGTTGGCGGTCGCGATCGTCCTGTTCGCGATGGCTTTGTTGTTTGGAGATTTGTGGAAGGTGCGCTACAAATTCCTCGCGGTCATAGCCATAGCGGTCATCGCGGTTTCCGGCGTATTGACGATTAGGTACGACTGGTTTGATTCTGGTTGCGACGAGGAAAGTAGCTATTTCTGCATCAAAGTGCGCGAACGAGAGATCGAGGGCCACCGTGTCCGTACTCTGACGCTTGATCAACTGCTTCACAGCTACGTCGCACTCGACGACCCAACATTTCTCGTATACGGCTACGAGAAGGTCACCGCCGATTTTGTGTCCTTGCAGGATCAGCGCAGCGAGAATCCCAACGTGATGTTCATCGGCGGCGGTGGCTACACGATGCCTCGCCTCATCGAGGTTCGGTATCCACACTGGAACGTCGAAGTGATCGAAATCGACCCAGAGGTCACGGAGGTTGCTCACGCCTACTTCGCGCTACCAAGAAACACCACGATCACCACCTACAACGTAGATGCTCGCATGAAGGCCAACGACTTACCTGACGGTCAGTACGACATGGTTGTAGGCGACGCGTTCAACGATTTCTCAGTGCCGTACCAGTTGACTACGCACGAATTCAATCAGCGCGTGAAAGAGCTACTGAAACCCGACGGCATCTACATCGTCAATATCGTCGACAATCTCGAGATCGGCAACTTCCTTCGCGCATACGTCAACACGTTGCGACAAACTTTCGACTACGTGTATGTCCTACGCGAAGACGAAATCTGGGAGAACGACGAACGCCCGAACGTAACCCACGTAGTGGTCGGATCTTCGTACCAGATCACTTATGACGACCTCGTCGAGGCCAACAAAGCATCTGGATGGCATGAACCGGTGTCGAAATTCATGCCCGACGAGTTCGCTTACCGATGGTTTCACCGCGAGGACCCGATAATGCTGACCGATGGCTACGTTCCCGTCGATCAACTCCTGGCGCCGCTCTTCCTAAACAGCCGTTGAGACGAATAAGCGACCTTAGCGCACGCTCGGAAGATCAGTTACCAGAAGCGAAAACTTCGTCCAACGCGTCATCAGTTTTGCCAAACATTACGCGCTCGTCATCCAGCTCCGCGTGATCATATCCAAGCAGATGCAAAGTGCCATGGATAGCTAGCATCGCCAGTTCCCGTTCGATGTCCACGCCTTTGTCGATGGCCTGCCGTTTCATCTGCGGTACTGAGATCGCGATGTCGCCAAGGCGGACGCGATGAATGTCGTCGACCTCCTGGTCCGGAAAATCTGCAATAGTTTCCGCACCGAATGAAAGCACGTCAGTTACATGATCTTCGCCGGCGAAGTCCCGGTTCAACTGCCTCAACCTAGCATCGCCGGTCAGTAGTACCGTGACCGTTGCGTACTGGTTTGCCGCATATCCTTCGCGTTTCAGGATCGTGTCGACGGCCGTCACGACTATGTTCATTTCGGCTTCAGAGACTGTGATTGCTACCTCATCTATCTCGACGTCGATGCAGTTCATCGAGGCAACCCAACTTAGACCATGTTTCTCGAAACCGCCTCACGCAGTCGTCTCAATGTGCTGAGCAATGGCGAAAAGCTGGAGTCGATATCAGCCAATTCGGCCACGACGGCCGTCGCTTCGGCGATGCCACTCCGAATCTCTGGAGCAGACGTCATGCCAATCTCCGCGTAAGTCTTCGCTTGCATCAGATATGGCGTTAATCGCTCCGAAATCAAGTCTGAATGCGTGTAATCGCCTCGGGCGACCGATGTTAGCGCAAGTTCCTCGGCCGTTTCGATCGCATCAGAGATCGCTTCTGTGAACTCCTCCGCGGTGTCCGGTTCGTCTTTAGACATGGCCAGCGCTTGCCGATGCGAACGATCCCCGAGGTGCGGTTCTCAATCTTCAAACCATTCAGAGTCGAACGCGAGCGACATCGGAGCCCACCAGTCGTCAGGGCCAGCTTCCGGCACCTTTTGCTGGTACGTCATCATCAAATCGTTCCACTCCTCAGCGCGTTTGGTGGACGTGTAATTCTGGAAATCGCGGCTCGGGTCGAAATCGTCTGGAGCAGTGCAATACATGAAGAGATGGTTGCCGATCCGGAAAATCTCCATGCGCTCAATGCCGATGCCTTTTAGCGCTTCCAACACCTCCGGCCAGACGTTGCGATGGTACTCCTCATACTCCGCAATGATCTTCGGATCGTTCTTGAGGTCTAGTACTTGTGCGAATGATTTCATGGCGTTTCCAACTCGAGGGCTAAGCGATGCCGATGAACGCGCCGTTCTCAGTGAACAGCGATTCAGTAGCGCAGTTTAACATCGCGCCGTTGAATTACGGCGGAACCTATTCGTCGCCGACGTACTCGGGAAGTTGAATCCCAACAATGGTGCCGTCTTGAGTTCCTGCGAACAGCATGTCGCCTTCGACGGCAGGACTAGATTTGCACAACACGCAAGGTGAGGTGCCTTCCCATAGATCGAGACTGTAACGCGTTCGACCGCGCTCGACGTCGATCATGTAGAGGACCCCGTTACCGTCAATCACAAAGACCCATTCTCCTGCCAGCACCGGTCCGCCAATGACCTGAGCGTTCTCTTCTGTGAATTCGCGCCACAACCGCTCCGGAGTATCGTAATCGTCGAGATTGTTTCTGCGTTCGGCCGCTTGGCGATCTGGGTTGAGCGCGTGAATGGCGCCGGATCGGTCGGCTACGACGACGATGTCTTCGTTCGCGGCAATCGCACCCCGCACCGGCCGATGCGTTAGGGTGTTGTACACCCATCGAATTCTAGAGCCGTCGTACTGGATCACCTCATTGGCATCATTCGCGAGGTAGATGTCGTCTCCGCTCCGCACAATCTGTGACCTCAACGGCTCTGGTTCCGCGCCGCTGCCCGGCTCGTAATACGGCATTCGATCTCCTCTGAGTCGAGCCCTCGCGTTGAGAAGACCCGTGCTTATAGACACGCCGTGCAATGTCCCGTCGTCGTTCCCTACGTAGAACGCATCCTTGTAAGCGATCCCAGATTCGCGGAAAATCCCAAGCTCTCGAGAAGGCGGTTTGGGATACGTCCACAGCAACTTCCCTTCCGTGTCGCTGTCGGGGTCTCCGTCGAAAGCGTATATTCGGCCATCTGACGATGGTGCGATAACCGTGTCGCCGAAGATAGTCGGCTGCACATCGAACCCTCGAGAATCGATCGGGTTATAGTCCCACCTTTTACTCCCGTTTTCGGTATCCAGCGCGAGAAATCCTTCGCTCTCCGTTCCGACAAAAATAACCGTGCCGTCTTCGCTCACGGCGGCAGCTGCATTCACGTCCGCGAATACGTTCCGCGACCAAATCTCCTGACCGGTTTGGGCGTCGATGGCGTACATGGTGTTGTCTTTCGATCCGACATAAACCACTCCTTCGTGCACGATGATGTCAGGAACGATGGCTTTCAGAGCACCTGAACCTTGGGATTTAGTTTGGAACACCCAGCGAATGGTCAAGTCCGTTACCGGTACCGGCGAGGGTGTAGGCGTTATGGTCGGAGTTGACGTCGGAAGTGGAGTAGCGGTGGGTTCCGGCGTCGGTGTCGCAGTCGGTTCAGGTGTCGGCGTCGGGGTTGCAGTCGGTTCTGGCGTCGGTGTGGCGGTAGGTTCTGGCGTCGGTGTCGCAGTCGGCTCGGGAGTTGGGGTCGCAGTCGGTTCAGGTGGCGGTGTCGCAGTCGGTTCGGATGTCGGCGTGTTGGTTGGCGCCTCAGTCGGTACCGGAGTATTTGTCGGTGGTGGAGCAGGCGTCGCGGTCGCTGTTGGTGAGGGAGTGGGCGTCGCGGTAGGTGCCGGCGTGGGCGTAGGCGTGGGCGTAGGGACCGGTGTGAATGTGGGAGTAGGAGAAGGCGTCGGCGTGATAGTAGGAGGAACCGTGCTCGTGGCGGTCGGGGTGAACGTGCTTGTGACAGTGAACGTGGGCGTGCGCGTAAACGTAGGCGGACGCTCGGTTGGAGGGATTACGTCTCTCTTCACCACTTCGCCAGAAGGCACTGCGGTCGGCTCGATGGTAGCGACCTCCACAACCGCCCTATCAGTGCACGCAACCGCGGCAGCGAACGCGGCGCTCAACACCGCCACCGCCGCAAAAAGCGCGACGCGGCGGATCGAATCGCGGCCATTGTCCTGCGCGAGCATCCTTAAAGGTTAACGATTTCCCATACTTCGATTCCACGCCGCTCAGTTTCATCCGCCATCTTTCAATCGACTTAGATGGCCGTCACGTTTCGGATATAGTCATGTTTGTCGCAATCGAACATGATCTCAACAAATCCGAGGAGCATCGAAATGAAACGTGTCGGGTTTCTGATGAAAATCAAATCGGACGTTATCGATGAATACGCTGAGCATCACGCCAACGTTTGGCCCGATATGCTCGATGCATTGCGGCGGCACGGATGGCGCAACTACAGCATCTTCGCACGCGACGACGGCACGCTGTTCGGATATGCTGAGGTGCCGGAATCTTTCGAAAAAGCTCTCGAAGGAATGGCAGACGAGGAAGTGAACGATCGTTGGCAGGACTTTATGGCACCGTACTTCGAGATCCCTGAAGGTTCGCATCCTGACGAGAACATGATCGTTCTAACCGAAGTGTTCCACACAGACTGAGTCGGATTTCGCGCCAGCCCATAATTCGCGCGCAACAGGAGAACGGTCATGGCTGTGCCAAAGTTCATCGATACACACCACCATCTTTGGGACTTGGAGAACAATCCGTACCCGTGGCTCACAGAAGGCATAGACCACTTCGTCGGAGACTACTCGATTTTCCGCCGCACTTACCTGATTTCGCACCTCCATCAGGATGCGGAAGGTCTGCCGCTCAAAAAATCGGTCCACGTGCAAGCAGAATGGGACCACGAAGCCGATCCTGTTGGCGAAACGGCGTGGCTGCAGAGCGTCGCGGATTCTGGAAATTCACGCGGCATGCCGCATGCCATCATCGGATTTGCCGACCTGTCGCAACCCGACGCGCCGGAAATGATTGCACGCCACGCCGAGTATCCAAATTGGCGCGGTATTCGGCACATGCTCAATTGGGCGGAAGACCCGAAGTGGCGATTCACTGATCGCAACGACCTGATGACCGACGCGGATTGGCTCCGAGGTTACCGAGCGCTTGCCGATCACGATGGTTCGTTCGATCTGCAGGTGTGGCCTTGGCAGCTTGAAGACGCGGCAGCGTTGGGGCATCGCGCGCCCAACGTTCCCATCGTGCTCGATCACACGGGAATGCCGCGCGACTGGGATGACGCTGGCATTGAGCTGTGGCGCAAAGGGATGTCCGCGTTAGCCACCGCCGACAACGTATCGGTGAAAATTTCTGCCCTTGGCATGTTCTCTGGCGAGTTCAGCGCTGATCGAATACGCCAATTTGTTCTCGACACGATCGAAATTTTCGGCGTTGACCGATGCATGTTCGCTTCGAACTACCCGGTTGACATGCTGTTTTCCTCGTACGCCGCGATTTGGAACGCGTACGACGAAATCACCGCTGATTTTTCGGATTCAGATCGGCAGAAGCTGTTCGAGACCAACGCGGAACATTACTACCGCATCTGATCCGACATGCGATCTGGAATTAGATAATGTTCTGATGGCAGTTAATCTGATTGCGCCGCCGGAAAAAGGAGAACAGACGCGATGACCGTTGCCCACCTTAGGACTTACACGATCAACAAGGGAATGATGGATTCCTGGCTCAAGCTCTTCGACGAGACTCTCATCGACGTGATGGACGGTTTCGGTATGAAGGCCGAGACCGTTTGGGTAAACGACGAAGAGTCCCAGTTCATCTGGATCCGGTCGTACGGTGAGACCGTCGAGGAGCTGGAAGAGAAAGAAGCCGCCTTCTACGGTTCTGAATGGTGGGAAGAGAACATGCCGCTCGTGCGCGGTCATTTGGCACACCGCGACATCAAGCTCATCAAGTCGGTGGACTAAGTTTCGACCGCCCTTCAGCGAAAATTGATCGCCGAGGTGAATTCGGCGCGGACCGAGCAGTTTAATCTGCTCGGCGTCCACCGGAGCGTTTCGAGGACGTTCGTGATACTGGTGGCTCCGATACTCAATCTCCTTGGTTGGAGGGTGAGTCATCCTGAATTTTGGTTCATACCGTCGTCGTTAGACGATGGAGACGCGCGGATGGTCCACTCCTTGCACTCCGACGCGGCACCGGATCGGACTCTGGCGGTAATAGAAACTCGGGCGCTGGGCGCCGACATCGTGGGTGGCATCGAGTTTCACTTGGAACGATGCATCAAAAGCGGAGTTGCGGTCTTTGCGATAACTGATGGTCGCCATTGGCATCTTTACCCTATCCTCGAAGGAGTGACGCCCGGCGAGCCGACGGCAATCTGCGACATGTTCAACGACAACGAAGCGGACGCCGCACCGATGTTGATGCTTAGATGCACAGGTTCACAATTCGCTTCGAAGTGAAACCCGCGTGGTCGATTTAACGAAATGCAAAGCACTCACGTTCGACCTTTTCGGCACGGTGCTCGATCTGGGTGGTAGTCTGACGCCATTCATTGATGACTTCATTCGAGGTCGTGAGGCACAAGCAAAGGTCAACGCCGCCGATTTTTGGGCCGATTTGCGGCACCGGCAACGAATCGAACAGTATCAAGACTCCCTGTTTGAACTAGGGCACACGGGGTACTTGGAAACCGTGCAAAAAGCGTTCGTCTACATCGCGAGATTGCACGATCTTGACCCCAGCGAGAATGAAGTTGATGCATTCATGCAAGGTTGGCAGGAGCTCTCGCCATTCGCCGATTGCCTGCCGGCGTTACGACGTATGTCCAGCCGATTCAAGCTGGTCGCGTTTTCCAACGGCAACCCATGGTTTCTAGATCATTTGGTGAAACAACGTATCAAATACGATTTCGACGATGTGATTTCAGTCGAGGATGTCGGCGCGTTCAAACCGCATCCGGGGGTCTATCGCAACACGGCGCGACGTCTGCAAAAGGAGCCTGGCGAACTCATCATGGTCTCCGCGAATTCTTACGATGTCCTCGGCGCACGTACCTGCGGCCTGCGCGGCATCTACGTAAACCGTTACAACCTGCCGTACGAGGATACCGATCCACTGTATGAACCTGATCTAACCGTTCCCGACTTCGCCGTCATGGCCAATCACCTCCTCGCCGAGTCGAGACAACAGACCGATGCACGATTTCGCCGAAACAATTGAAACCGGCTGGTGTCACGAACGAGAGTGGGTCGTGACCGAATCGATGCTGTATTCGCCGGGCGGCGACCCGACGCGTGCGACTCTTTCAAGCCCCTCGATGATCAACGAGTTGGAAACCACGGCGATGCTGGGTTTGGACCCGAAACTGCCGAACGGCGGGTTCACCGTCGGTTTCCACGTCGACATCAAGCACGTGGCACCCGCGCCACCGGGAGCCCGGGTGAAGACTACTGCCGAACTGCTGGAAGTTAACGGCACCCGGTTCAGGTTCCACGTGGAGGCGCACGACATCGACGCGGAACGCCTCATCGGGATCGGAACCCATCGCCGAGCGGCGTTGTTTCCGTAATCGCAGGTTCGTGCGGGCCAACCGCGACGAACTCTCCAGAGGCGTCTAATGTGCGTTTGCGCAATCGATGTCGGATTCTGAGACAGTGCCGATCAGATATCCGTTTTCGAACACCAGCAACAGGTCAATCGAGCGTTTTGCCAACAGCTCCGCGGCTTGCGAAACATCTGCGTCGGGTTCGATCGCAAACGTTGAAACTTGCTTTGCGACATCCGAGACCGTCAATCCCGCACCTTGATTTTGGCCCAACCCGAGCGATGTCACATCCGAGAGCGACACGGTTGCAACCACTCTTCCGCTGTTGACGACGGGTATCGCAACGTCTGGATGCAATGAGATTACGTTCCTAACTGCCGCATCGAGTGGCGTTTCGGAATTCAGCGCCGTAGGCACAGAAGCCATTACCGACCGCACCGGCATCCTTACTGCGCTGGAATTTCTGGTTCCGCGGCTCGCTCTATTGGTTTCTGCAGTCGATGCAGGCAAAATGAACGAAGCGATCAAAAAAAGCCACAACCCGCCCGATAGATCTTGGCGAGCAAAAATCATGAATGCTGCCCCAACCATCATCGCCACTGCAAGTACCTGACCTGCACGGCCGGCGAAACGCGCGGCGAATCGTCGATTGCCGGTTATCGCCCAAATCACCGCTTGGAGAACCCTGCCGCCATCCAAAGGCAATCCCGGCAACATGTTGAAGATCGCCAGCGCTATGTTCTGCAACCCGATGTAGAAAAGTATCCCTTGCAGCATGGCCGCGCCGCCCGTGGCGAAAGGGTCGCGATAAGCGAAGTAGAGAATCGAAGCCACAATTCCGAGAAGCAACGACATCCCTGGCCCGGCAGCCGCGATCATGAAGTCGTGGGATGATCGAGACCTTGTCTCAGCGATCACGCTCACGCCGCCGAAGATCAACAGAGTTATGGACAATACCGAGTAACCTAGCCGCTTGGCAACAAGAGAATGCGCCAACTCGTGGGCCAGAACCGACAGAAAAAGGCAGATCGTCACGATGACCGCGATGATCACCTCTTGCGTCGCCGTCAAGCTGACTGAAATGAACGGAAGGCCGCCAGACGCGATCAGCCATGTAATCAACGCGAAACCGATGAGCCACGACCAGTGGACTCGAATCGGTATGTCGAAAAGTTCGCCGATGCGCATGTCGACTTGCCTTAAACTTCCATTTCCATCAGGTCAGACGTTCGCATTAGAACCCGACCATGTTTAACCATACGCAGATGAAATCGCCGCATATCTGCGCGAAACCGACTTTACGAAACACGACCCCGGAACCCGCTCCGAAAATCACCATTATCGCCTACCGAAAACTTGTAATCTAACGAAATGAACCATGGAAGACACCTTTAAAGCGACGCTGGATGCGGCGCGGCGCATAGGCGTACGTTTCGTCGACGATTCTCCGCCATCGGCCGTTCAAATCCAAAGCCCTAACGGTCATCACCTCAACTTTGTCGATTGGGGCAAAGATGGCGATGGCAAACCTGTCGTCATCTTCATCCACGGGTTTTTGCAGCAGGCCAGAACGTGGGACTTCACCTGTCTCGCGCTACGGTCTCGCTTCCGGTGTATCTCGCTCGACCTCCGCGGTCACGGCGAAAGCGGACGGCCCCCTAAACCGGACTACAACACGCACTTCTATCTGTCTGATCTCCGCCGTTTCGTTGATCACTTCACGAATGAAATGCATATCGACCGTTTCGCGCTAGTCGGTCTTTCACTTGGCGGACAGCTCTCGTACGTCTACGCTGCGGAAAACCCCGATATCGTCGACGCCATCGTAGTGGTGGATGTCGCGCCCGAAACCAACCGCCAAGCCAGTCGCGGTGTCAATCGCTTCATCACCGCGCTCCCGAGAGAAGGGACGTTCGAAGAGCTCGTTGACAAAGTTGCCAAGATGAGCCCGATGCGCACTCGCGACGCTGTGCGAGGGTCCCTCTTGCGGGCCACGAGAGCGCATGACAATGGGACCTGGGAGTGGAAACACGATACGCGTCTGCTGGAACACCACGGCCGCAGCTACACGCCCGACGATTTCTGGGCTGCGTTGAGCAAAGTCACCGCACCCGCGCTCTTCGTGCTTGGCCGGAACTCCAAACTCGTCACGAGCGATGTGGTCCGCCGCATGGTGGAGACCGTGCCGGGCAGCTCCGCCACTTACGTTCCCGACGCGAGCCACCGCGTCCCGGGCGACAATCCGATCGGCTTCATTCGCGCAGTCGCTCCATTTCTCGATCGATATGTGCTGAACAAAGACGTCCTGTGGGATCACGACGTTGAAAGGGCGCAAACCTAAGATCTTCTACGGCTGGTGGATCGTCATCGGTGGCGGGACGGTCCAGTTCTACACGTCTGCCGTTTTTTGGCGCGGCTTCCAAGCATTTGTCGATCCGGTCCTTAGATCGTTCACCGGATGGGGTTCAGGCGCATTCGCAACGGCGATGGCGCTGCAACGCGCTGAAAGCTCGTTATTTACGCCGTTCGTCGGTTCTGCCATTAACCGGTTTGGACCGCGCGCAGTGTTAATTTTCGGAATTTTCGTCACCGGCTGTGGCTTCATTCTCATGAGCCGCATGCAGGAGCTTTGGCACTTCTACGCCGCTATGCTCATTCTTGGACTTGGGTTTTCTTTTGGTGAGTTCATTGTTTTCGTCACCACCGTAGTCAACTGGTTTGTCCGGCGCAGGGCACGCGCACTTGCAACCTTCATGACGTTCTCGGCTATGGGCGCGGTCGTTCTGCCCCTGCTCGTTTGGTCGATCGAACTCTTCGGGTGGCGAACGATTATGCTCTGCGTGGGCATCGGTTTCTGGGTGGTAGGCACGCCTGTGGTGTTCTTACTTCGTCGCCGGCCGGAGGACTATGGGATGCGACCAGACGGCGGCGATCATCCGACCTCGGCGCCTGATAACCGTTCACCACCGTTAGTCCGCCAACCGCGTGAGGTTTCCGTTGGCTTGCGTGATGCGGTTCGGCTTCGAGCGTTTTGGCAGATCGCCATCGCGGTGAGTATCGGCGAACTCGTGGCGATGACGAACCTGTTCCACCTGCCCACGCTGCTTGAATACAAAATCGACCTTTGGCTGGCCTCAATCGCCGCTGGCTCCGTCGCATTCGGAGACGTCCTAGGAAGAATTACCATCGGCGCCATCGGGGATCGCTTCAACACAAAAATCCTGCTCGCGGCTGCTCTCTCCTTTCAAACCATTGGCGTTGCCTCCCTCGCACTCACCCACTCAAACCTGCTTGGCGTATCTTGGGGTCTGATTCCGCTCCCTCTTTTCGTCTTCTGCTCAGGTTTCGGTTTCGGCTCCTCCATACCACTCCGACTTTCCATCCTTGCCGAGTACTTCGGTCGCCGTAGCTATGGCACGCTCGTCGGCGTCACGAGTTCCATCAGCTCGGTTTGGGTGACAACCGGCCTTTTATTCGTTGGGTTCATGTTCGAACTCACCGATTCTTACCGTCCCGCATACGTCGTATTGACGCTGGCGCTCTTGCCTGCGATCCCGCTGATGCTGTCGCTCGAATCACCTGCTCGCGTCGCGGCCAAAGTCCGACAGACTGCGCAGGCACGCATCAGACGCATGGCGTTGCGATGAGACCCGCTCGGCGGGGGTCCACGATTCCCTGCGATGTACGATTGACGGTAGAGGCGCAAACTAACAATTCCCTGCTCCACCCAGCACCAAACTAGGACACGATCAACCAATGGCCAGAGACAAGTGCGTACTTGCTTACAGTGGCGGGATGGACTCAACCATCTCCATCGTTTGGATCCGTGAAAACTATGACCTCGACGTCGTCACGCTGACCGTCGACATCGGCGGCGGACCCGAACTTGAAGGCGTGCGAGAACGAGCAGCGTCGGCCGGTGCAATCGAATCGCTCGTTTGGGATGTGAAAGACGAATTCGCTCGCGACTTCATCATGCCCGGATTGAAAGCCGGCGCGATGTACGAGTCGGCGTACGCGCTTTCAACCGCGTTTGGGCGACCGTTGATGGCAAAGAAACTCGTCGAAGCCGCCCGTCAAGTAGGCGCCGTCGCTGTAGCGCATGGGTGTACCGGGAAAGGCAATGATCAGGTTCGATTCGATGCTGGCATCAAGACGCTGGCCGCACACGGCGAACCGCTTCGCATCATCGCGCCCGCCCGCGAGTGGGACATGACGCGCGACGAGGAGAAGGAGTTCGCGAACCGAGCAGGACTTGAACTGCGCGAAGTGGGCGATGATCAACGCGTCTACTCGATCGACCGCAACATGTGGGGGCTCGCAATCGAGGGCGAAGACCTCGAGGATACATGGTTCGCACCTCCAGAGGATGCTTTCTCGTGGACGCAACCCGCAGATCAAACCCCCGACGAACCCGAAGAAGTCGAGATATCGTTCGACGAAGGCATACCCACGGCGCTGAACGGAAAGCCGCTAGGACTCGTCGAACTTATCGAACAGTTGAATCTCCTCGCAGGATCCCACGGAGTCGGTAGGGTGGACCACCTCGAAAACCGCCTCGTCGGCATCAAATCCAGGGAAGTTTACGAAACGCCAGCCGCGGTTATTCTCTACCAGGCAATTGCGGCTTTAGAAACGGCAACCCTCTCCCGAGATCAGCAGCGCGTCAAAGCCCAACTCGCACTCCTCTACGCCGACCTCGTTTACGATGGGCGTTGGTACACCGCCCTGCGTGAAAACCTCGACGCATTCGTCTCTTCGGTAATGCGCTACACCTCCGGCGACGTGCGGGTGAAACTCTTCAAAGGCTCTTCCACCGTCACCGGCAGGCGCTCGCCTTATTCGCTTTACGATTTCGAACTGGCGACCTACTCCACCGAAGATGAATTCGATCACGCCGCGGCAGTTGGTTTCATCGATATCTACAGCCTCCCAGCGCGAACCCAGATGAAACGCCAGACGATGCGCGACGCACGTTGAAGGCGTAACTGATTGACCGGATCAGATTACGTCCCGCCAGGCGGCGCTGCCGAATTTAACTACATGGCGCCGCAATTCCGGCGCGTTGGCCCGTCGTCATTTCGACTGAGCAACTCAATCGTCGTCGGATGCGGATTGCGCGACGCGTTCGAATTTTGTCGAGACACTAGGTTTCTCGACGAAATCTCGCCGCCGCTGCTACGTTTCCGACCCCGAGAACAGCCAGATGTCGATGTCGGAATCGCCGTCGGGACGGAGATCGAATACGATATGCGACTACATGGCGTTCCGGTGCGCTGGCGCAGCAGAATTCCTGTGTTCGACCCGCCAAATCGATTCACCGACGAACAGATCAATGGTCCATACCTCTTTTGGTCCCACAGTCACACCTTCGAACCACTAAACGATCGCAACACGTCGATCGGCGATGTTGTGGACTACACTCTGCCGGCTTTGCCTATAGTCGCAAAGTTGGCCCATGCTCTTTTCGTAAAACGCACACTAATGAAAATCTTCTCCCATCGATCTTTGAAATACCGCGAAATCTTGGGCGAACCGGCCTATTGAACCCGGAACGATTCGAAGTTTCATCCAAGAGCGCTCGGTTATTCGCGCGCTTCGCGTTGATCGCACTCGCTGTTTTCGGCGGAATCACAGGATTCACACTCGCGGCCGACGCTACGACCGCGCCGGGCGACTTCGCCGACGGCGTACATCGCGTCGGCATCGATATCGCGCCTGGAACCTACGTCGTCGAAATTGAAAGCGGCATATGTTCCGTTGGCATAACCGACAAGGACGAACAAAGCCGAAACCCAACTTTTATCGGAAGAGCCATCGTTACCATCACTAACCTGGACGCCGTCGTCGAAACATTAGGTTGCGGGATCTGGAAACCACGCGCCGAGCCAGTTAAGGTTCCGCCCGCGCACCGGTTCGAAGAAGGTATGCACCAGATCGGTGTCGACATAAGACCAGGCATCTACACTTCGAACAGCAGTGACGGACAATGCGTTTGGTTCACGGTTGGCGATTTCACTCACCAGCCGGCGCTTAACAATCTGATCACTTGGTGGAAAACTGACGATCCAATCGTAGAGATCAAACCTGATCACACGGGTTTTTACTCCATCAGATGTGGCACGTGGCAACGACGCGAAACCGCCGTCGCCGAGAAGCCCGTCACCCAATTCGGCGATGGATCATATCTGGTCGGCATCGACATCTCACCTGGGACATACGTTGCCGACGCGGGCGTGGGAATTTGCGATTGGTTCCGGACCGCACCTTTTGGCGATACTTCGCCCGACAACAGCGGTGGCTATGTGTCCAAAGGGCACCAGATCGCAACGATACTCCCGAGCGATTCCGGCTTTTACAGCAAAGGATGCGGCACTTGGCAACCGATTGATCAGGTGAACGGCACTTCGGAACCACCTAGTACCATCGGCGGCGGTACGTTCGCGGTCGGATCAGATGTCAAGCCAGGCGTCTATTTCGCCGATGCGTCAGAAGATCGGATCTGCCGATGGTTCACGCTATCGGGTTTTGCAGGACGGCCCGCCGATGTCATGGGATCTGGCAACGGCGTCAAGCGTGGCATCGTCGAGTTGAATTCCCAAAATACCGGGTTTCGCTCCGTCGACTGTGGAGAGTGGACGTTGTTATCCGATGCAATCGATGTCGAGTTACACGATACTTTCGGCGACGGAGAGCACATTGTCAACGTGCATATTGCGCCCGGGATCTACACATCGCCAGGCGCCGAACAAGGCCGATGTTCGTGGAGACGGTTCTCAGATTTCGACGGATCCCCGATGGCGCGATTGGCGGTTAGAAACCCGGTTGGGCGAAATATTGCCCATATCACGTCGCGAGACGCGGTTTTCGAGACCTTTGGTTGCGGTGATTGGGAGTTATTCAATCCCGTTAAAGGGCGCGATCAACAAGAGATGTTTGGTCGCGGCACATGGGCAGTCGAATCGGAAATCGCGGCCGGTACGTACGTCGCCGACGTGCCTGAAGGGAGCACTTGCTTTTGGAGTCGTTTATCCGATTTTACTGGTGAACCAGCCGCCTTTTTGACGACAGATTTAGCTGTGGGGCGTTCAATAACAACTGTTCAACATTTTGATGCTGGATTTTATTCGGATGGTTGTGGTCTTTGGAATCTTGTGCCAAATGTTACAAATCTCGAAAACGTCCACCGGAATACTCAGTTTAAAGATGCCGTATATATCGTAGGTCGTGACATCGCGCCGGGTACATACGTCTCTTCGGTCATTGAAGGAGAGATCTGTTTTTGGAGCCGCCTCACTGGATTTGACGGTGATCCGTTCAAACGATTGAACGTCTACGCCAGCGAAGGTCAAGCGATCGCCACGATCCTTTCTTCCGATACCGGTTTTCGATCTTTTGGATGTGGGGAATGGAGCCCGTTGGACGAACGTACACCGAAAAAACGAGTGTTTTCTGACGGTACGTTCGAGGTGGCGGTTGACATCGAGCCGGGCACTTACATCGCGTCAAATTCTCAACATCTGACATGCAAATGGCGGCGACTTTCTGACTTTACGTGGACATCAGGCACGATCGTGGAAACTAAGGCGAGTGGTCAAAAAATCGTCACGATCCACGACCAAGACGTCGGATTCGCTTCTTATGGATGTGGCGAATGGAATGCTTTCGTTAAAGAAGAAGCAAGCCCAGTTGGATCTTTTCCATCGAGATTCAGCGGTGGATCATACGTCGTGGGTGTTCACATTGAACCGGGAACGTACTATTCGGTACCCCGTCGAGGCGGAGGTTGTCGGTGGCGTCGTGTCACTGGTTTCTCTGGAGATCCTGAGGAGACGATATCGGAAGGCCGATCCGACGATCGATGGATCGTAGAGATTGACGCAGATGACACCGGATTCGTGACACACGGCTGCGGGATATGGCGCAACATTGAGAACGCTTTAGAAATCGGACCGTACTCGAAATTCGAAGACGGCGTCCGGCGCGTCGGCGCGGACATTGTATCGGGCACGTACGTAGCAGATGTTCCAACAGAACCGTTCATAGATGGCAACCCGGTGCCCAAGTGCAAGTGGCGAATAGTCGCGGGTTTTGGCCACGAGCGGCACGAAGTCACCTCAAGTGGCATAGGGCGAGGGCGAATTGAGGTGACTTTAACTGACTCTGATTTCGGATTTGTATCCT
This sequence comes from Dehalococcoidia bacterium, assembly GCA_965207515.1. Lineage (GTDB taxonomy): Bacteria > Chloroflexota > Dehalococcoidia > Lucifugimonadales > Lucifugimonadaceae > Bin127. Next base: position 2,116,131 of record OZ242286.1, read on the forward strand.
CGGATTGTGGCAATTGGAGATCGAGCGCTCCACACGGTTAATCATTCATGTTAATCGCACATTACTGGCTTCGCAATTTGTCCTTGACAGGACTCTATATTGCATGTAATATTTTGATCGTTATGTAGGTTTAAAGGTGCGGGAAAGGAATCCCATATGAACAAACACCACTTGGAAGAAGGGTTTCGCCAAGAGGCCGAGCGCCAATTGAATGAATTGGAATCTCAGTTAAGGGTCGCTGAAGAAAATATCAAAGAACTCGAACAGGAGCGCTCTCAGATCAACGCTGAAGTTGTTGCATTACGCTCCCTGCTCGCGATCGACGACGGCCAACCTATTGACGTGCCGAACAGTGCTCCGCGCTACACCATTGATCCCCGCGATGTTGCCATCGAGATCCTTCGCGAGAAGAACGGCGAGGAGATGCATTACAAACTTCTCGCCCACGAAGTTGTGCAACGGGGAGGGCATCTTCCAGAAAAATCGCCCGAAGCGGCGCTCAACGCTATTATGAACCGCGACAAGAGGTTCGTACGCCCGCACCGGCGAGGTTTCTATGCGCTGCGCGAACACCACCCGCGGGTCAAAGAGAACGCGGGGCGCAGGCATCCTCGATTTGACTGATTCGGCGTGATTTTCGCGTTGATCAGAGCGCGTTGCATACGCCACCGCCAGTGTACAACAGCCGACACCCATCTTTTCGCACCGTAATCCGCATTCGCCCGAACCATCTGAGGCCACGCGCACTGAACTGGGCCGCCCCCGAAAATCTATTTTCGGCGATTGAATGAACTGGTCGCCAAGTTAAGTTTGCTCAACTGCGGCCGGTAGATTTCGTCAGCGCAGAATCCAAGATTCCGATCGCTTCATCGATCTCCTCGGTGCTTGCATTGAGAGGCGGCATGAACCGGAGCATGTTCGGACGGACCGCGTTTAGCAATAACCCGTTCTCCGCGCAGTCAGCCACTATAGCTGCGGACAATTCCTCGTTCATCTCAACACCAATCAACATGCCCATGCCGCGGACCTGCGTGATCACCTGGTGATCCTCGCGAAGAGCGTTTAACTTGCCCGTCAGATATTCGCCATTGCGCATCGCCTGACCCGGGCCATCCTCATCTAGCAAAGCCTTCGCCCCAGCACCGCCAGCAGCGGTTGTCAGAGCGTTTCCACCGAACGTGGATCCGTGATCGCCCGGTTCCAATACCGAGCAGAACTCCTTGCATGCAAATGCGCCTAGGGGTGCCCCAGAGCCCAATGCCTTGCCGAGCGTCATGACATCTGGTTCGATACCTTCGAATCTCTGGTAACCGAAAACTGTGCCTAGCCGACCCATGCCGGTTTGCACTTCGTCCAACATGAAAAGGATGTTCTTCTCCTTGCAGAAGTCTTGGACCCTTTTCAGGTAGCCATCGTCGGGAACATTCACGCCGCCTTCCCCTTGGACGGGTTCTAGCAACACAGCGCAGGTACGACCTTCGACGTATGCTCCAGCAATGGCATCGAAGTCGTTATACGGCACGTTCACAAACCCGGGCATCAATGGAGTCCAGTTGTCTTGGTAATGAGGTTGCCCCGTCGCGGCCATCATCGCCTGCGTTCGACCATGGAACGAATCCAGCGCCGTGATGATCTCGTATGCGCCGTCCAGATTCTGTCGCCCGTACTTGCGAGCCAGTTTGCACGCACCTTCGTTAGCTTCGGCGCCGGAGTTGCAGAAAAATACCCGGTCGACATCCGAGTTTTCGACGATGAACTCTGCCAGTGGCAGTTGCGGCGTTGTGTAGAACAGATTGGACATCTGCATTATCGATCCGGCCTGCTCGCTGATCGCGGCGGTGACCGCAGGATGCGAATGCCCCATGTTCAACACGGCCCATCCAGCTGTAAAGTCCAGATAGGATTTGCCATCGTTGTCGAATACGCGCGAGCCTTCGCCCCTGACGAGCACCGGCGGGAACCTTCGCACCACTTGCATGTAGTACTTGGCTTCTAGATCCTTATATTCCTGACTCGTTGGCATCACTCGATCTCCAGGCTTCGCTTGGCCGCATTCTGCGACACCAATTCAATATACAACGACGCGCTTCGCTAATAGGCGCGCCACAGTGCTTCAACTACGCACGTGAGGTTCTGGGCGTTCGCCCCTGCGATCTCGGGGGAACTCGACTAGGAACAGTCGTCCCAACAACAGCGCCAAAATCAACACCATTCCGCCCAACGCGATCCAATGCGGGCCTGTTGCAAAACCAACTACCACCGCAACCGCAAAAGTCACCGCGGCTGATCTGGGCCCATCTTTTATGAACGGCAGGGCTGCGAGCCCCGCGATTGTCGGTATCAATCCCCACCATCCGAGCAGCGCCACGCCAACGCCTAAACCGGTGGCCAAACCTGCGCCGCCCTTGAATCGCATGAAGATAGGCAACCAATGACCGACGATCGCAAACGCGGCGGCCGCTGGCAAAAAGACGTCCGGGCACCCCAACAACATCCCGACCAAGACCGCAACCATCCCCTTCAAGATGTCCAACGCGAAGACCACTGCTCCGTACACGCGCCCAACCTTACGAAAAACGTTGGAAGCACCGGGATTGGCGGTTCCAACTTCAAATATGTCGACACCTGCCATCCGAGACACCAACACTGCGAAGGGTAGGGAACCGAGCAGGTAAGCCGTTGCGGCAGACACGAACGCAGCCGCTATTTCGTTCGGTATCACTAAGATCCCGACAATGTCGATGCTTCGTCTATCCGTTCCGAAGCGATCCTCACGTAGTCGTCCGATATTTCGTAACCGACATAAACCCGATCCAGTCCTCGGGCCGCTATCGCTGTAGCACCAGTACCCATGAACGGATCGAGCACTACTTCATCAGAAAACGTATACAGGTTGATTAATCGTTTCGGCAATTCGACTGGGAATGGCGCAGGATGCTTTGCGCGTCTGGCAGATGCTGGGGGAAAGCTCCAGGTGCTCTTGGTGTGTGCCAGAAAATCGTCGCGAGCGATGGTCGGTTTACGATCATTTCGCCGCTTTCTTCCAAACGGTGGTTTTTGGAATACCAACACGTATTCGTGGGTGTCCCGCAAAGTTGGATTCGATGGCGACATCCAACTTCCCCACGCGGTTGACGAACCGCTCATTCCCTTGTCCCAGATGATCTCGCCGCGCATGAAAAAGCCTGCCTCCGCCGCGATCTGAATGATGTAGGCGTGAAGCGGGATATACGGTTTGCGGCCGATATTGGCGACGTTGACGCACGCGCGTCCACCGTCGACAAGCGCTCGATGGGTTTCCTGCAGCACGTTCCGCAATAGATCCATGTACTCAACCATGGACAGATTGGCATCGTATTCTTTGCCGACGTTGTACGGCGGTGAAGTGACCATTAGATGAACGGACCGATCAGGCAGGTCATCCATGTTTTCGCTGCTCTTCAAGAAAATCCGATTGCGCGCCGATTCTGGAAGCGGATTCTCGGCACGGGGTTTCGGATCGATCTCCCCGTCCAGATCGATCGGCGTCAACTGCCGCGAGTAATATGCGCTGGCATCGTGGTTCTCACGACTGCCAGCTCCAAACGAGCGTGTCTGCGTACTTTTTCGATTCAGACTCGCTACGGCGACGTAATCCCTCGATATAACTAGGTCAACTTTTCAGTTGACATCAACCAGCCAAACCACCGGTGCAGCGCATCAACGTTTCCTGCACGAGTAGCTCATGCTCGAGGCTGCGGAGCGGCGGTGTGCCGTTTTCGATAGTGTCGACGAATGCTGCGAACGTGTCGACGTATCGACGGCGGTCTTGCAGGTCGATCATCGTCACGCCCCCATCATAGCCGCCTTTCGCCTCCGATAGGACAAGCCGAAGCTGATCCGCAGGTTCGAATGGCTCCATGATGGCGGATCCTTCGGTGCCGTAGACCTCGAAGCGGCGAGCAGTCGGTTGCGGCTCCATCGCCGCGATGTCAACGGTGACTATAGCGTTGGAGTACTCCAGTACGGCGAGAGTGTTATCCATGAAGTCGCGTGTCGTCGATGTCGCGTTTTGCAGGAAGGGAGTCACACGTTCGGGCCGTCCCATCATCCACACGATCTGATCCAGCATGTGTCCGCCGAGATCGTACAGCACGCCGCCGCGGTGGTACGAAAGTCCTCGCCTATCGGTGTGCTGACCGCCCTCGGATTCTTCTGGCAACCATGTGGACATGTGGGCGCGGATCTGGAAAACGTAGCCCAGGAACCCGGATCGGATCCAGTTGGCCATGCGTTGGAAACCATCATGCTTGCGGAACATGTACCCGAGTGTGACCTCGAGATTCTGCGATTTGGCGTCTTCGATGACGCGCATGAAACGATGGAAGTTGTCGCCGGCCGGCTTGTCGTAAAAGCAGTGCTTTCCGGCGCGGACGATGGCCTCGGTGTGGGCCAAACTTTCACGATTCGCACCTTCGGAGGCTACCGCCACAATTTCAGGGTTGTCCAGGATGTCTTCGATGGAATCCAACCACACCGCGTCGTCCCAAGCTCCTGAATCGATGCAGTAGGCTTGTCGATCTTTGTCTGGTTCGAGGCAGCCGACGACCTCAACGCCCGGATGTTCGAGCATCACTTGGTAAACACCTGCTGCGTGTCCGTGTTTGGTGCCGATTTGAGCTACCTTCAAGACTTGCCTCCGCGCGCAAAGCGCCGATTCTCGGAATCAGTGCTTGGAAAGTATAGACGGCTTTAATGCCGATCGCGAGTCGGCGGACACCCGCCCGCTTGCGCAGATTTCGCCGTCTCGATGAAGGCTCGGATCTTGGAATGGTCCTTGATGCCTTCCGTCTCCACACCCGTAGACACATCCACGCCCCACGGATTCAACTCCCGCAAAGCGTTGTTGACGTTCCCGGGGTGCAATCCGCCCGCTAGCAATACCCCCTCGCGGTTCGCGATGCCCTCGGCGACGCCCCAATCGAATGTCTTTCCGGTCCCGCCCGGTTGATCCTCGTCGTATCGATCCAACAATACGATGCGATTTTGAGAGAGGTGGTGGTCGACTAAGTCGCTCAACTCCTCGCGCGACCAGTCGGATTTGATCCGGACCTGTCGGATCACGGGTTTCCACATCGCGCCCATGTAGGCTTCGTCTTCTTCGCCGTTGAGTTGCACGTAGTCGACGTCGACCTGCCGAGCCGTGGTATTTACCCACCGCGCGTCTTGGTTTCGGTAAAGTCCGACAACTTGCGTCGCTTTTTGGCGTAGTCGTCTGACTCGGTGGTCTCGAGCTCGGATGCGGAAGTCTCGAACCACCTCTTGGGCACGGAAAGGTGTGAGTTGTCTGCGGACGCCTTCAACTAGCACGACGCCGAAGTAGTCGGCTCCGGAACTTGCCGCCACGAACGCGCTATCGCCGTCCCGAATACCGCAGATCTTGATCTTAGGTTGATAGTTCATACCGTAATCTCGGCCATCTGTGCGATAAGGTCCGATGGATCGCCCTCCGACGTCATCAGGGATTCCCCGACGAGGACCGCTTTCGCTCCCGCATCGGCCATGCGTTTCACGTCGTCAGCATTCTTCATGCCGCTCTCTGCAACCTTGATCACATTCGGCGGAATGCGCCTCGCAAGCCTCGGGAATACGTCCAAGGATGTGGTCAATGTCTTCAGGTTTCGATTGTTGACACCCACGATGCGAGGTTCGGCTTGCGTGAGCGCAATTTCCAGCTCTGGTTCGTCGAAAACCTCCACCAATGGCTCCATGCCGAGGCCGGTAGCGGTCTCGTAAAGGTCGGCGTATTGGACCGGATCCAGAATCGCAATGATCAGGAGGACGGTATCGGCACCGTGCGCTCTCGCTTGGTAAATCTGGTACTCATCGACTACAAAGTCTTTTTCCAGCACCGCCACATCGTATCGATGTGCCACATGAGATGCAGTCTCAAGATCGAAAATCGTGCCTTGGAAGAAGTCCTGTTCAGTCAACACAGAAATCGCCGCTGCCCCGGCGCGGCTGTAAACTTCGGCGCGCCCCGCAGGGTCCAGTTCGGACTCCATCACACCTGCTGACGGCGATGACCTTTTCATTTCGGCGATGACCGAAACGGAATCACCCGAAGCTATCGCATCATCGAACCTCAAGGCTGTATCTCGCGTAGTCACCTCTTCCACCGCCCGTACGATTGCTCCCGATGGTGTCGCTTGTTTGTCTGCATCGATACGTTTCCGTTTCGCCTCGACGATGCGATCAAGAATTGACAAGCTATTTTGGTGATTCGTGCTCATTGCCCAAGATCAGGTCAATTGCGCCTATATGCCCAATGTTAAACAGCCTCTTGCGACCTGACCTCCGCTCAACGATGGGGGTAGCGCGGGTTAATCGGTTATTCCGTTCAATTACACTGGATCCGGCCAATACAGCGTAGCGAGTTCGGATGGAGAAATTTTTCCGTGGATTTCGAAAGCTTCTTCAAGGCGTGGTTCAAGCCATTCATGATCTGCGCCATCGAGTTTCACTCTCGCATGTCCACGGTGAGCAAAGCGGGGATTTGTTTTTTTGCGGGCTTTTACCAACTCCTCGCTCGAAATTCCGTTTGCCAATGTTCCGTCAACGAATTCGGCGCGATGAACTCTGGTGTAATACGAAAATTCATTTCTCCAAGAGATTCTGTCCTTGTCCTCTTGCGTCGCTTTATCCCGGTCATCTACATGTTTCATGCCGATTGCGCGTCCAAACACTCGGATGTCATTCGGATCTCGAGTGAACTGACCAATGTATATGGCATCTCCATCTTGCACTTGCCTGTTACGCCGCTTCTGAGAGAGTGCCCAGTGACATTCGTTCGATCTGACTACATCTATGACACGGCTGTAAAGCCGTTTGCGATGTTGCTTCGAATCACCCAACAACATCACAAATGCTCGTTCAGCAGTGCTGTAAATGGAATCCACGGTGGTGGAATCCTCTGTGATATCTGGCACAACCTCACCGTAGTCATCGAGATCGGTGATGTCGTTGAAGCTGCCTCCTCGCAGGCGATGTCTTTCAACCTTTGTAGTCCACTTGATGATCTTTGTGTTGGTGAGATCATCACCTGCTTGTTTCCACAATCCGTCGAAATATCGTTGGCAATCTCGGACCAATGCAACATCTTCAGAGACCGTGCCCAACTCGAAATTCCTGTTCAAGCCGGCGCCGGTGAGATTCGCCGATGTCACGATCGCTCTGATTGATCCGAATACGTAGAGTTTGGTGTGGAGATGTTTGATACCGCGTACTAGTGCCCCGGCTTCCCTTAACTGGCGTAGAGCAGTTAAATCGCTCGCGCCTGCAGCGAAGTCGGCAAGATTGAACCGCGTGATGACTTGAAGTTTGCGCGGTTTGGAAGCGAGCAAATCTTTGATCGCTGATACCTTGATGAATGGTGAGATGATCCTTACGTCGCTAGAGTCAACCGCCAAAGCATCACGCATCTCCTGGCTCCATCCACCATCCACCAACTTCGTCATGAAGCTAACCTGCCGCCGCGGGTACCGCGGCTACTCCGCGATAGATGTTCCTGAGGGTACCGAAGCCGAGACTTGCGATAACTATGGCGGTGAAGCCTAGGCCCATGACGAATAGGACGGCTGAAACGCCGAAGATGTCTGCCGCGAAGCCGTTCACGAGGTTCAATACGGCCATCGTGCCACCGATGATGATGTGACTGAAACCTGTGATCCGGCCTCGCATATCGTCGGGTGCCAGTGACTGCACCATGGCGCCCGCAATCGCCATGAATGCGGCTTGCGTCGCGCCCATCGCGCCTGCACCCAGCATTGCCGTTGGCAGATCGCGCGCAAAGGCCAGGATCAACATGGCAGCGCCGCTGAGCGCGGCGGTGACGAGCATTATCATGCCACGACTGGAGGCTCCTCGGACCCCGCTGATGGCAAACACGCCGACCAATGCCCCTCCTCCTACGGCCATCATCAGCGTGTTGGCGTTTTCGGGATTGTCCAACACTTCTTTCGAAAGGACCGGCAACACAGTCTCGAAGGACATCGTCATCGCGCAATGCAAGGCGATCAGGATGAACAGGAACCTCAACTGCGTATCGGCCCAAGCGTATGATCCGGCTTCGACCAAGCTCTGGATCATTCCTGCGCCTTTCGTCAGCGCGCCGCTCGAGCGGGTCTGTATCGCCACGACAGACACGATGCTGACGATGTAGAGCCCTGCGCAGGCCAAGAACGCCGCGCTAGTGCCGCTGGTGAGCAACGCCGGGGCAATGAGCGCGGGCCCGAACAGCCGGGCGCCTTGCAGAGACATCTGGTTCAGGGCGATCGCATTCAACAAGTCGCGCTGCGGCACCAGGTTCGGCACCAAAGCTTGTGTCGCCGTCATCTGGAAGGCTCTGAAACTACCGTTGAGCAACGAAAGGGCGACCAGAATCCCGATCGTCAACATATCAGCGAACGCTAACCCCGCCAATGCCAGAACGTTGAAGAACTGAAGAACGTACGCGACGACGAGTACCGACCTGCGGTCGAAACGATCGGCCAGATAACCCGCCACGGGTGGCATCAAGAACCGTGGCACCATCGCCGCGAAAGTGGCTACCCCCACCCATGCCGACGAATTCGTCATCTCCAAAACCAGCACGCCGCGGGCGATGATCAACGCCCAATAGGCCGATTGGCCGCCCAAGCTGCCTAACATCACCCACCGGAAATCGCGGTAACGCAAAGAGTTACCGTATCGGTTGATAGTGGGTTTTACTTTCGTCGAGATCATGAATCCGCTCGGATTGAAACCGCGCGGACGGACGTTGCAGAGTATCCCCTAAAGGGTTTACGACATGTTACACCGTGAAAATCGGGCACGCGGAACGACGCAACGCCCGATCCGGCGACGACGTCAGGATCCTAAGCCGCTGCTAACCTTCGCCAGCGCCGCCAACTTGGCCGCCGCGGCACCGCTGTCGATGCTGTCTTTGGCCATCAAGGCTGCGTCGTTGAAGCTCTCCGCTTTTCCTGAGGCCAGAAGCGCAACGGCGGCGTTGATCGCAACTACGTTATATCGAGATCGCTCCGGACTGGGAGGAGCATTGTGTTCGCCGCCGGCACCTGACATAACCGTTCGGATGATCTCGGCGCTGTGCTCGACGGAATCTGCTACCAGATGCTCGCGGTCGCCTTCGGGCAAACCGAAGTCGGCCGGTCGTGTGCGACGCCTTTTCAGGATGTCCGGTGTTATCTGAAACATCAGGGTGTGCCCCTCGATATCTACCTCGTCGGCACCCGACTCGCCGTGGACGACCAAGGCATAGTCGGTGCCAAGCAGTTGAAGGGCTTTCGCTATCTTCTCGGCGGTTGCGCGGTCGGCGACGCCCAAGACTTGACGGGTTGCACCTGCAGGGTTCGTCAATGGACCGAGAATGTTGAATACGGTGCGGATGCCGATCTGCGGTCGGAGGGGACCCGCGAACCGCATGGCTGGATGAAAAGCCTGAGCGAACATGAAGCCGATGCCGGCTTCGTTGATGCAGCGAAATACTCCCTCAGGCCCGAGTAAGATGTTGACCCCGAGAGCTTCGAGCACGTCAGCGCTGCCCGTTGATCCGGACATCGCCCGGTTACCGTGTTTGGCGACGTGTACACCGGCGCCCGCGACGACGAACCCGGCTGCGGTGGAGATGTTGAACCAACCTTTGGCGTCGCCTCCGGTCCCGCAGGTGTCGACTGTTTCGACGCCGCTGTTGACGTGCAGCGACACATCTCGCATAACCGAGGCCATGCCGGCGATCTCTTCGGGCGTCTCACCCTTCATGCGGAGCGCGGTCACGAACGAGCCGAACTGGGCTTCGGTGGCCTCACCGCCCATGATCTGTGCCATCACGTCTGCAGCTTCGGATTGGGAGAGGTCGACGCCGTCGACGGATGCTTGGATGCCTTGTTGGATATTCATGGTTGTTATGTGTTGTTTCTCACCATCGGTTCCGTGTGATTCAAGAACTGCTCTGGACGATGAACATTGAAACTGACTCTCATATCCCGGCGGTTTCCGATATCGCGCGGGCGTGAGTTAGGTCTGCGCTTGTGACACAACGCGCCTGCGACGGCAACACCGTCGCGATTACTGAGGTTTCTCCATTGAGAGTCAGGAATTCAACGACGTAAGCTTGCCTGCCGGAATGTACGTGGATAACGCAACCTACATCACCAACGCGTAGTTTTTGGCCTTCGTCACCCCAAGCGTCGTCAGTAAGAACAATCTGTTCGTGTTGTTTAAACATCCGTTACCTCCTCAACGGGTGCGCCGTAATCAACCTAGCGGAAGTTTGCCCGAACTCGATTCGCCAAACCTTTCTGACCATTGGGTTTCGTCAATCCGGCGTTTCCAGTGAACCATCAACGTGGAACCGCGATCCGTAGTCGGTTTCGACCTCGTAGCTGACTTCATTCGTATCGGCGTGTTTTCTCAACGCTTCGGCTAACTCCTCCCATCGATCTGCTTCAAAACCGAATCTTGCGAAGAATTCTGTTTTAGCTCTGCTTCGGGGGTTGATAGTCGACAACAGATACCCAGTGATCTCTATCCTATCGATTTGAACTTGGCACCGGAGCGGCATGTTCTAACTAAATCCCTAATCGATGCGCATCCCTGACACTCTGCCGCGTGAACGAACGCACACCTATAGGTCTACCGCAACAAGGGGCATGGTTTTGCCTGCGCGATGATCCGACAAAGCCTCGTCGGCCAACCGCTCAAGCAAATCTTCCGATTCCGTACGGTCGAACAGTTCGGTCCACCGCAGTTCTGTTTCCAGCTCTGCTAGGTCTTCTTGAGAGTCCGATACCTCTGAATTCATTGCTAGCTCCGTTTTGCCGATTCCGATTTAACCAACAATCCGGTAGAAACCTTTTTCTACGTCACCGGTCAGCAGATCGATTACTTCGGGAATGAGCGGTTCGAGTTCCGCGATCCTGGTACGATGCGCGATCAGTATCACAACCGGCAGAGGCAATTGGTATGGATTCTGCTGATGTTCAACTCCCTGATCAGCGGTTATGAACGCGTCGAAATCGTTAACCTGAGCAAGACTGGGCAAATCGCCGTTGCTCGTACCAGTCCAACCCATACGCTGGACAGTGCGTGTTTCAAAAGGGTCAGGAAAGCGCGAGCCGAGTTGCCTCGGAATGGATTCGTCGAGCAGCAACCTCATGGTCTTACGCAGCGATCACGTGTTTCACATGCCTGAGAACCGCCACCGCTTGGTCGTGCGAAACAGTCGGGTAGCTCTCAAGGAAGTCTGCAAGACTGTCTCCGGCCTCCAAATGTTCAATCAGTATTCGAATCGGCACCCTGGTTCCACGGAATACGGGAGTGCCTCCAAGCACTTCCATGTCCCTACTTATCACCTCGTTAGTCATCATTCATCTCCCCGATGTGGTCCCCTCTTTCATCCCCTAACTCCTCATAGTACGCTTAACGGACTGTTGAGATTCAGTGCAGCGCCGGATGCCACTCTCGCACCGCCACCCTGGTTCAGAAAAGCGCTCACCGCCCCTTCGCGGCGCACCCCATTCGTCTCCTTGAACTTCAGCGTCTTGGATTCACCAGATGCGTCCAAGTTTGCTATCCGTCCGAATTCGCAATCTAGATCTTCTAGGTGCGTATTGAAGTAGGAGAAGACTTTGGGCATGTGGTCAAAAAATCCTTGATCAGAAACCCCCAGAATGAACGCTGCGGCCGATCGGGATAGGTCTCGATCGCGTGAGATCAGAATGTGTCGCGCCGCGTACTTGGGATGGCAGCAAAATGGCCGTCGCAACCGTTACACCCTGCAGGGACAGGAATTCCACGGTATAGGCCGTACCACCCGGGTGAACCTGAACGACGCATCCGACGTCGCCTGGGATTAACTCTCGATCCTCGCCGCTTGCGACATAATCGGTTAGCACGACTAGATCGCGTTCTTTGATCAAGTCTCACCTCCTCGGAGGATATGCACTTTGATCCTTGATTGTTCTCTAACAACTAATACTACATATATTCTATATTGTTCGCACGCCCATCTCCAAAAAGTTCCGCAGCAGGTCCTTCCCCGGCCGGGTCAAGATCGACTCTGGATGAAACTGCACTCCCTCTATCGGCATATCGGGATGGCGCATGCCCATGATGACGCCGCTTTCGGCGGATCGGGCGGAGACTTCGAAACCGGGCGGCACGGCGTCAGGTTGGACGGCCAGCGAATGGTATCTGACCGCTTCGAAGGGGTTGGGTAGGTCTTTGAAGACACCTTTGTTGTCGTGCTCGATCATTGAGGTCTTGCCATGCTTCAACTCGCCGGCGTGGTCGACGATGCCGCCGAACGCCTCGCCGATCGCTTGGTGACCGAGGCAGACTCCGAGGACGGGTATCTTGCCGGCGAAGTGCTGGATGGCTTCGATCGAGATGCCGGCGTTTCGAGGATGTGACGGGCCCGGCGAAACGACGAGGCGTTCGGGACGCATGTCGTCTAGCTCGTGAACTGTGGCTTTGTCGTTTCGCACCACTTCAACATCCTCGCCCAGTTCCGAAAGGTACTGAAAGAGGTTGTACGTGAAGCTGTCGTAGTTGTCTATAAGCAGCAGCATTTCTCATCCCTCCATCACAGACTCGGCGTGGTCGATGGCGTGCATCAACGCACCCATTTTGTGCAGGGTCTCTTCGTATTCGGTCTGAGGATCGGAATCGGCTACGATACCGCCGCCGGCTTGGAGATAGGCGACGCCATCACGCAACGTCATCGTTCGCAACGAGATCGCAGTATCCATGTTCCCTGAAAAGGAGAAGTAGCCCACGGCTCCGGAGTATGGGCCGCGTTTGTCGGGTTCGTACTCTGCGATGATCTCCATCGCGCGGATTTTGGGCGCTCCAGAGACTGTCCCGGCTGGGAACCCTGCCCGCAGCACGTCGTAGACATCGTAGCCGTCGTCAAGCGTGCCTTCGACATGAGAAACGATGTGCATTATGTGCGAGTAGCGCTCGATCTCGAGTTGCTGGGTCACGCGTACGGTGCCTGGTCTGCTGATGCGACCGACGTCGTTGCGACCCAAGTCGAGAAGCATGACGTGTTCGGCGATCTCCTTTTCATCGGAGAGCAGTTCTTCGGCGAGTGCGTCATCCTCTTCAGGCGTCAAGCCGCGGGGCCGCGATCCGGCGATGGGGTGGACAGCGACCTGCCCATCAACGGATTGGACGAGCAGTTCGGGAGAAGCGCCGATGATCTGGAATCCGTCGAGATCCAGATAGAACATGTATGGCGAGGGGTTGATTGCACGTAGCGATCTGTAGAGATCGAACGGTTCGACCGCGGTTCGCCGCGTCAATCGCTGGGATACGACCACTTGGATGATCTCCCCGTCGTAGATCGCCTTCTTGCAAGCTTCAACCATCTTGCGGTAGTTCTCACGCGACATGTTGGGAACGTATCGATGCCCAACCGCTTCGTCGGCACCATCGGTGTACCAGCCCGCCGGCATCGCTGCGGCTGAGCCAACGAATGCGTAGTCGATGTTCGCATCGTCGGCTCGCGACATCGCATGCGTAGGCGCGCCGGAACGCCTCATCGCTGAGGCTGGCAAAGGTTGATTGAGGCGATCGATCAGCGTTTCGATGCGCTCCGTCGCTGCGGAATGAGCGGCTTGCACGTCGGTTCCATCGTCGATCGTTGCGTGGGCAACGACCACTATGCTTTGGCGGACGTGGTCGAATATCAACATCGAATCGGTGAGCATGAAAACCGCTTCGGGCACCCCCATGCCTAAGGATTCGTCTGATATTTCCGGAACTCGAGGCTCGAAGTACTTAATCGCGTCATAGGCTACATAACCGACAGCCCCGCCATCGAATTTGGGCAATCCTTCAACTGCGGGGTAGCGATAACCCTCGAGTCGCTCTTTCAACACGGTCAGCGGGTCTACATTTCCGCGCGCAGTCGCATCGCCAGTCTTTATGACTTCGGACGGTTCGGTGCCGAGGAATGAGTAACGCGCGACGTGCTCTCCGCCTTCGACGCTTTCAAATAGAAAGGAGTTGGGTCCGCGCGCGACTTTGATGAATGCCGACACCGGCGTTTCAAGGTCTGCCGCGATTTCGCGGTAGACCGGTATGAGGTTGTATCCTTCGCCTGCCAACCGTTCGAACGACGGTAAGTCAGGCGTGTATGCGTATGGGTTCGTCATTGGATTGTGCTTTCAATCAGGCGTCTCCCCGCGAGGGAAATCGGATTGTGATTCGCGATCGGTTTGTGCCGAAACCGTTCTGTGCGGTTCCGGCTATGACCAAGACGACGTGTACGAGCTGATCCGCATCGCGTCGCGCACTCTTTGCATCGTCTCTTGAGCTATCGATCTTCCTCGTCGCACGCCTTGCATCAAAACATCTTCGACGAACGGCATGTCCTCTTTGAAGTGCTCGCGGCGTTCCCGTATCGGGTCCAGGAATTCGTTCAAAGACCGGGCGAGCGCCACCTTCACCTCCACGTCGCCGACTTTGCCTTTGCGGTAGCGGTCTTTGAAATCGTCGATTTGATCCACATCCGGATTGAAAGCGTCGTGATACTCGAACACCGGGTTGCCTTCGACGCGACCAGGGATGTCGGCTCTGATGCGGTTCGGATCCGTGAACATGCTTCGCACCTTTTTGTTCACTTCGTCCGCGGCGTCGCTGAGCATGATGGCGTTGCCCTTCGACTTGCTCATCTTCGAATCGCCATCGATCCCGACCAACCTTCCGACATCTCCGATCAACGTGCCTGGCTCTGGGAACACGCGGCCGAACATCCGGTTGAACTTCCGTGCCACCTCACGCGTCATCTCGATGTGTGGCGCTTGGTCTTCGCCGACTGGAACGAGGTGAGCGCGGGGAAGCAAAATGTCCGCGACCTGACTCATTGGGTAGTTGTAAAAGCCAACTGTTCGCCGCTCCACCGGCAAACTGTCTATCTCCGACTTTAGCGTCGGATTGCGTTCCAACATGCCCAATTGGGTGATGAACGAGAGCAGCATCGTCAATTCTGCGTGCTCCGGAACGTAGCTCTGCACCACGAACGAAGATTTTTCAGGGTTAAGGCCGACAGCGAGCCAATCGAGTGTGACGTCGATGACTGAATCCCTTATCAAGTCGATGTCGTGGAAGTGGTCGCCGAGGGCTTGGTAGTCGGCGATCAAGAAGTAGCACTCGTATTCGTCTTGTAGCGCCAACCAGTTCTTGAGTGCACCGACGTAGTGGCCGAGGTGCAGTGCACCGGTGGGTCGTATGCCGGTCAGGATGCGTGGCTTGGCACCTGGCGCAACGTCGAAGTGACGTCGCTCCTCGGTTTTCGTTTCGCTCGCGATAACAGTCATTTCGTTAGCCCGCTCCATTGGAACTAGGAATTCCCAACAAATGAAAATCCCCGCCCCAGATTTCTTATCTATTCGGGACAGGGACGAGCGTGGCTCGCGGTGCCACCCTGTTTCGACGCTGTGCCGCGCCGCAACTCAATTCAGGATTGCTAACGTATCCAACTCCGGCTCCGGATACTCAACCGTATGGCCTTTCCCTGAAGCGGCTTCCGGGTCCAATTCGGTTTCGCTTCGCCATGCCGGACTTTCAGCGGATCGTACCGGCTCTCTGGTGATGGCGAGAAACGAACCTACTTATCCCGTTCGTTGCCTTTAACCCATTGAAGGTTTACGTCAACAAGTGTACGCATCGGTCAACGGGCACGTCAAATCGATACGAATTGTGGTCGTACGCTGTTGGCGTAACTCGTATCATCCTCTCCATGCACAAGCACAACATCACCATCGAACGCGACCAAGAGTGCGTCACCCGCGATGGCACGATCCTTCGCGCCGACGTCTACTACCAAACGGGCTCAGATCCGCAACCGGTCCTCGTCTGCCGCACTCCCTACAACAAGCTTCAATCTCGTTATCAGGAGCATGCCACCGACATCGCGAGCGATGGCTACACGGTAGTCGTGCAAGACATGCGCGGCCGCTACGCATCGGAAGGCGAGTACCGATGGATGTGGAGGGACAAGCACGAGACTTTTGATGTTCAAGATGGATATGACACGATCGAATGGGCCGCAAAGCTACCGCAATCCGACGGTCGCGTTGGTACATGGGGTCACTCAAATGCATCATGGGCGATCTGGGTGATGCTGCATTCGCAGCCACCTAGTCTTACCGCCGCACTCGCATCCGGCATTTCCATGAACATGCTGGACATCACTTTTGGCGTGTGGGAGACTGGCCGCCGTCTCGAATGGACGTACATGATGGCTGCCGATGTCAGGCGACGCGAGGGTCGCGATGACGGTCCGCTCACCCCTGAAGACGCAACCTATCGTTGGAATGCCGTTGAGCGATCCAAGTACGTCTGGTGGTTGCCGCTCGAGGATATCCCCGAGCATGTGTTCGCTGGCCTCACAGAGCAGTACCAATCGTTTTTGCGCAACACAAACCAGGAATACATGCGTTTCAACGAGGTGCATCCGAAGGTCGAAGTGCCAGTGATGCAGATCACGGAATGGTGGGACCGCCTCATAGGAACGATCGACAACTACGAAGGGCTCATCACTGACGGCGATCCCGAACTGCGCAAGGAGCACCGGTTGGTCGTAGGTCCGTGGGGACACGATGCCACCGACTACACACGCAAAATCGGCCCGATCGATTATGGTCCGCTGGCTGACGCCACCTATCCGGAATTGATCGTGCGATGGTACGACTTTGTTTTCAAAGGCAAAGAGAACGGCTTAGCTGAAGAGAAGCCGGTCCAACTATTTGTGCTGAACCGTAACGAGTGGATCGGTGCCGACGCTTGGCCTTTACCTGAAACCCAATACACCGACCTTTATCTCGGCTCAGGCGGCAGTGCCAACACGGTTCACGGCGACGGGACGCTCAGTTTCGACAAGCCTCGTGGTGCGACTTCCGACGAGTTCGACTACGACCCGCGCGATCCCGTGATGTCGTTGATGCACCAGAATTCACAATCCATCCCGATAAACCAAGCTCCAAACGACCATCGACGAGACATTCTCGTTTACGATACGGAGCCCATGAGCGAAGATCTCGACGTGATCGGTCCGGTGCGCGTTAAGCTTTGGGCGTCGACCGATGCGCCGGAGACGGATTTTGCGGCGAAACTCGCGATCGTTCACGAGGATGGGCTTTGCGTCAATCTCACGTACGGGATAATCCGCACCAGCTACCGCGAAGGCTTCGACGAAATCGCTCACAACGAGCCCGGCGAACCGTACGAATACGAGATAAAGCTAAACCCAGTGGGTTGCAGATTCAAAAAGGGCCAACGCATCCGGCTGTACATCACCAGCTCGGACTTTCCAAACTTCGATCGCAACCACAACACCGGCAAGGATTACTGGTCGGATACCGAGTTGAGATCTGCCCACCAAACGATTTTCCACTCAGAGGCTATGCCCTCGCACATTGTATTGCCTGTGATCCCTTAGGGAACCCGCGCCAACGGCATTTCCCGGATCGGATTTCCCGCCGAATTCATTTGGCAAATTGATAGAGTACTCTCAATACTTCGTCTCAACTGGACTTGACAACCGACAATCTGCGAGGAAAACGGATTGGCCCAATCACCTGTCAACGATACGGTTCGTTATGAACCGGAAGAAAATCCGCCCGCGCCTATTGCTATCGGATCGGGCTTGCAAGCTGCGACCCTCATCGTCACGCCAATCGTCCTCACGGTCGTTATCGTCGCACGTATCGCCGAGCAGCCAGAAAGTTACATGGCATGGGGTGTTTTCGCCGCACTAATCATCAGCGGTCTCACCACTATCTTGCAAGTCGTCCGCTTCGGTCGTATCGGATCTGGATACGTCCTCGTCATGGGAACCTCCGCGGCATTCATTGCCGTATGCGTCGCGGCTCTCGTCGAAGCCGGTCCCGCAACGATGGCCGCGCTAATCATCATCTCCTCACTATTTCAATTCCTCCTCGCATACCGGCTCTCATGGCTGCGCAGAGTCTTCACGCCGACCGTCGCCGGCACCGTGATAATGCTTGTCGCCGCCACCGTTATGCCCATACTCTTCGATTCGTTCGGAAACGTCCCAGAAGGTGCCGACGACATCGCCGCTCCAGTCGTTATCCTCGCGACCCTGACGACCGTTGGCGTTCTCGTTCTGCGCGGACCCTCGTGGCTGCGCCTCTGGTCGCCCGCGATCGGCGTAATCGTAGGGTGCATCATCGGAGCTCCATTTGGCCTGTATGACATCCAACAGGTCGCCGACGCCGACTGGGTCGGCGTGCCCTTCAGTTCATGGCCCGGCATCGACATCACGCCCGGGATCGAGTTCTGGGCCCTTCTCCCAGCGTTCATAATCGTCACCATCATCGGTGCCATTGAGACCATCGGTGATGGCGTCGCAATCCAAAGAGTCTCGCACCGTAACCCCAAAGCCACCGATTTCCGAGTCGTCCAAGGCGCACTCAACACCGACGGCGTCGGAAACCTCCTCTCCGGACTCCTCGGAACTCTCCCAAACACCACATACTCAACAAGCATCTCGCTCGCCGAAGTCACCGGCGTAGCGGCGCGACGGGTCGGAATCGTCATCGGAATCGCCTTCATCGCGCTGGCATTCTTCCCCAAAATCACTGCACTCATCATCGCCATTCCAGAACCCGTCGCCGCCGCATACATCCTCGTACTCATAGCTCTGCTCTTCCTGCAAGGAATGAGGATCGTCATCCAAGATGGTCTCGACTATCGGAAGGCTCTCATCGTGGGCCTCTCGTTCTGGGTCGGCGTCGGATTCCAAAACCAGTGGGTGTTCCCCGAACTCCTTGGCGATGGATTCCTCGGCGTATTCCTCGGAAACGGAATGACCTCTGGTTCCATCGTCGCAATCGTCGCAATGGTATTCATGGAGATCACCGCACCTCGGCGAAAGCGCATACGTCTCCAACTCAACCAAGACGCGCTGCCACCACTTACCGACTTTCTCCGGAGCTTCGTCTCATCGTCCGGATGGAACGAAACCAGTCAGAATCGCATCGCACTCGTCGGCGAAGAGACCCTAACCACTCTCTTGGACGAAGCGGGCGATCCCACCGAAGATGATCGCGCTAAGCGGTTAATCGTTGCCGCACACGCCGTCGGAAGGCAAGTCGAACTCGAGTTCATAGCCGCATCAGAAGGCGAAAACATCGAAGACCAACTCTCATACCTCGGCGAAACTCCGGACATCCCCGATGACCGTGAAATTTCCTTCCGACTCCTCCGCCACTACGCGACTTCCGTCCATCACCAAAAATACCACGGCACCGACATCGTGACAGTCAACGTCGAACGCGAAGATTAAACGTCAGATCCGAGATCGGAGGCGTTGCGGATCGTCAAACCAAGAGCGTTATCCTTTTACTTCGCGCCGCAACCCGTTCCGTCGACCAGCTAGGAGACCCGCAATCATGACGACCATCGCACCCTACGGATCGTGGAAATCGCCGATCACCGCCGAAATGTTGATCAGCGGAGGAAAAAGACGCCTCAACGAGATCAAAGTCGACGGTCATGATGTCTACTGGCTCGATGCGAGGCCTGCCGAGGGCGGACGAATCGTCGTGATGCGCCGGAACGCCGAGGGTCGCGTAGACACGCTAACGCCGCCGGGCTTCAACGTTCGCAACGCCGTGCACGAGTATGGCGGCGGATCGTATGCCGTCAGGAACGGGACAGTCTATCTTACGAACTGGGTAGACCAGCGCATCTACAGGCAGCATCCTGACGGTGCGATCGAGCCGATCACGGATGCCCCGCCAATCTCCAGAGGCGCCCGTTACGCCGATCTCACGCTGACGCCCAACGGCAAGTTCCTGCTCTGCGTCCGAGAGACTCACACAGATGATGGCGCCGAAGCAACGAATGAGATCGTTGCGATCGACACGACGTCTGGCGACGCGCGCATCGTAGCCAGCGGCCGCGATTTCTACTGCGCGCCTCGGGTTGCCGCGAACCACGACGGTATCGCGTGGACCGAGTGGGACCATCCGAATATGCCGTGGGACGGCAACTCGCTGGTCTCAGGTTCTTTCAACCAAAACGATGCCACAGTCAGCACAACGGCACGGCTCATCGACGACACTGGCGAGAGTGTCGTCCAGCCGACTTGGAGCCACAACGGCATCCTTCACTTCGTAACCGACCGCACAGGTTGGTGGAACATCCATCTCTGGAGAGACGGCGAACCGATCAACCTACTAAACGAACAGTCGGATTACGGCCGCCCGGACTGGCAGTTCGGATTTACATCATACGCCCACCTGCCGGAAGGGAAGATAGCCTTGGCCAAGGGAGGAGTGGCCGACGGCTCGATCTTGATCCTAGACAGCGAGTCACATCATCTGCCGCACAGCATCCCCGTCCCCTACAGCGAAATCTCCTTCATAACCGCGGGTCCTGACGGCGCAACCATCCTCTTCGGTGGAGCATCACCGACCCGTGAACCCGCGGTTGTCAGCCTGGACCTCGAAACAGAGATCTGCTCCACCATCTACGCGCCTAGTGACATCGCCATTGACTCGGGATACATGTCCTCTCCCAAACACGTCATCTTCCCAACCACCGACGACGGTCGAGCTCATGCGTTCTACTACGAACCGACCAACAGAGACTTTGCCGCCCCAGACGACGAGCTTCCACCACTGGTCACGATCTGCCACGGCGGACCTACGAGCGCATCCGGCACGGGTCTTGACCTTTCGACACACTATTGGACGAGCCGTGGATTCGCGGTGGTTGACGTGAACTATCGAGGATCCTCGGGATATGGCAAGGTCTATCGCGACGCCCTCAAAGGCAAGTGGGGCATCTATGACACCGACGACTGCATCGCCGCGGCGCAATACTTGATCGATCAAGGGCTAGTCGACAAGGACCGCGTGATGATCCGTGGCGGATCGGCGGGTGGTTACACCACGATCAACGCATTGACGTTCGAGGATTTCTTCGCGGCCGGAGCAGCGCTGTACGGCATTGCCGATCTGATGGTTTTCATCGGAGACACGCACAAGTTTGAATCGCGTTATCTCGATTCTTTGGTCGGACCCTACCCCGAAGAAGCGCAACGTTACCACGATCGATCAGCCATCAACTTTATGGACCAACTGGCGACCCCGATGATCATCTTGCAGGGACTGGAAGACGAGATCGTTCCACCGTCGCAGGCCGAGATCATGGTTGAAGCTCTCGAATCTAAGGGATTGCCGTACGCTTACATCGGATTCCCGGGCGAACAGCACGGCTTCAGGCAAGCAGCAAACATCATCCGGGCGCAGGAGGCAGAGCTCCACTTCTATGGGAAGGTTTTGGGTTTTGAGCCCGCCGATGACATCGGAGATGACGTCGTCGAGGTCCGGAATCTCGACTGAACCACACCCGCATCGATGAGCGACGCCTCTCAGATCGCGGCGGATTTCGCGGTTGAGGTCGATTCGCTACCGACGCGAAACACCGCCTCCGTCAGGAGGGTACGGAGGCGTCTAACCGCCGATTTGTCCCTCGAACAGCCTTCATTGGTGTTCCAAGTGGCATCGGAGTTAATCGGCAAATTCGGTCACCGATGGGTTGCGTATGAGGTGATCGTTAACCACGTGAAGACTTATTTTCAACTCAACGACGAAGTCGTAGAGCAGTTTGGATCTGGCATCGACAGTTGGCATAGTGTTGATGCGTTCGCTCGTACACTCGCTGGACCGGCTTGGCGAGACGGTTTGATCGGCGATGAGACGATATTCCGATGGGCGCAATCTACGGATCGATGGTGGCGACGGGCGGCATTGGTTAGCACAGTCGCATTGAATGTGCGTTCGCACGGAGGCACAGGAGATGAGGGGAGGACGTTAACGGTTTGCCGAATGCTCGTGGCCGACACCGACGATATGGTCGTTAAATCGCTTTCATGGGCGCTTCGAGAACTGGTGGTTCACGATGCTGGAATTGTTGCCGAGTTCCTCGATGAGCACGATGGCCAACTCGTTTCCAGAGTTAAGCGTGAGGTGCGTAACAAGCTTGAAACTGGGTTCAAATACCCAAAGGATTCAGGAGACTAGCTAGCCGATTCGATCATTTGTTCAACGAATCGGCGCACGAGTTCTCGGTGCTCCTCGAAATTTTCTTCGCTCAGGAACCCGTGGTAAAAGTTGACGTGGAGCGTTTCGGCGTGTTTGAAGAATGAGAACAACGCTGGATCTTCAAGCTCCTCCCCTAATTCCCTGACGAAACCTTTAATTTTCCGATGACCGTTCGCATCGATGTCCCGTTTTTGCATCTCGGCGACGACAACATGAGTCGCGGCACCCCAGAGCTTCTCAGACGCTTGGAGGATGTCGCCGGATTCGTATTCTCGGTCGGCGTCGGCTAGGAACCGCCGAGCGGTGTCTATGTGTTCAGTCGCTAACACGGGCTATCCGAAGCGCTACGCGTTCAATCATAGCACTTAACGCAGTTAATACGCGTTAAGTGCCGGGTTTGACGGGGGTTGCGAATCGATATCTGTGCCGAAGAGGTTCGCGGTTGGTTAATCAGCCCGCGGCGATGGCGCGGCCTTGTTCCACGCCGACGCGTGGGACGCCGCATTCGTCGAGGAATACTTCCAACTCGTCGAGGAGGTATTGTGAGGCTCGGACGGACGGTGGGCGTGGTGGGCCGGCTTTAAGGCCGACGGCTTCCATCGCGGACTTGATGAACGGTCCTTCTCCGCCAGTGTTCGCGGCCACCTTGGCGCGCCACTTTGTCCATCGCCATTTGAAGTCAGCGAGTCTTTGCCGTGCCGCTTCGTAATCGCGTGCCTCTAGCAGGTTCCAGACTTCGGCTGGGTACTGGGGCCAGAAACCACTGAGGTGAGTGATGAAGCCGCGAGCGCCCATGATGTGGCTGAAGATCTGCTGGCCTGAGTTGTCGATGCAGACCAGGCGATCAGCCAATTCGTGCAGTCCATCTTTATAAAGCGACTCGTTCGGAGCCGACCATTTCAAAGCTCGCACCGTCTCCATGTCAGCGAGATCGCTCAACAGTCCGAGGCTCATGGTGAGGCCTTCCCACCATGTGTGGTAGATCATGATGGAGGCGTCGGACTCTCTGGCTACTAGCTCGAAGAGCCGATAGGCGTCGCCTTCTGTGGGTTCGTAGTAATAGGTTGGACCGACCTGGACACCGCCGAGGCCGGCTTCGTGGGCGTGGTTGGCGAGTTCGATGATTACGCGCCAGTCGGTGTGCTGGACGCTAGTCAGTACGGGTGCTTCGCCGTTTGCGGCTTCCATCGCGGCGGTCATCACCGCCTTGCGCTCGTCTACGTTCATGGTGGGGTGCTCACCGCCAGCGCCGCCAACCAATAGCGTGCCTTGACCGGTGTGAACGCCGTTTTCGACCATGTACCGGATGTTGGTCTGCAGGGCGTCGAGATCGAGCGAGTAGTCCTCGTTGAAGGGAGTAGCGACGGCGACCATAGGTCCGCACAGCCATTCTCGGATGTTTTCAGCTTTCACTTCTTATTCCTCTGTACTTGGTTGCAAATCGCGTTCGAATTTACTCTACATCATTGCTGTTGGCGTTCCCATTCGTGGCGGAGAATGCCATAGTAATGAAAGTCCTCGCGAACTCCGCGGTTGACGCCGTGACTTCGGAAAGTGCCCTCGCGCGTCATGCCGATCTTTTCCATAACTCGCCACGATCCGACGTTTTCGACGTTCGCCCAAGAGTAGACCTTTTCTAGTCCGAATTCGGCGAATCCCAAATCGACCAATGCTTGAGCCGCTTCGGTCATCATTCCTTGGTTCCAATGGTCGCGGGCAATGCTGTAGTGCAGCGATCCAACAGCGATTGGTGCTTCGATCCGCAGGTCAATCCCGCCGATGACGGAGCCATTGAACTCGATCGCGAATCGGAGGTTGCCGTCAGGCTCCTTCAGGATGCATTTGGCGACGAATTCCTCGGCATCTTTCAGCGTGTACGGGTAGGGAACGGGCAGAAATCGGGACCATTCGGAATCGGAGGCGTAGGCCAGCACGTCATTGACGTCGGTGAACGCGAATTGTCGGAGGAGGAGGCGTTTGGTGTGGATGTTCTCGTGGTTTTTCATATCCGGGTGGTAGGGGATCGACGCGGAAGTCGCTGCCAATCGTGTCGCAGGATGCCGTAGCAGTGGTAGTCGTAGCGAACGCCTCGATTGACGCCGTGACTGCGTAGAGTCCCCTCACGGTTCATCCCAATCTTCTCCATGACTCGCCACGAACCGACGTTTTCAACATCCATTCGAGCACAAATCTTCTCTAGGCCGAATTCATCGAATCCCCAACTCACGATGGCCGACAAGGCCTCTGTCATCAACCCACGGTTCCAGCACTGACGGGCGATCGAGTAACGCAACGAGGCGATCGAATGCGCTGCCTCAACTGTCAATTTGACGCTGCCAACAACGACGCCTTGGAGTTCAATCGCGAACCTAGGCCTTTCATCCCAATTCTTCAGAATCTGACGACTTACGAACGCTTCCGCGTCCTTCATTGTGTACGGGTTCGCAACCGGTAAAAACCGGGACCATTCGGTATCGGAGGCGTAGTCGAACACATCGTTGACGTCCTTGAACTCGAATGGCCGGAGGACCATGCGTTTCGTGCGGATCGTTGCGGGTTCGGTCACGTTGCCGTTAACCCTCCGCCATCCAATCGGGTTCGGATAGGTTTTTGACTACGGCTTGTAGGAATTCGGCTGCGGGTGCGCCGTCCCATGCCCGGTGGTCGAAGGTGAGGGAGAAGTAGCCGATGGAACGGGCTTCGATGTCGCCGGATTTGGTGACGGTGGGTTGCTGGACGACGCGGCCGACGCCGAGGATGCCGACTTCGGGCGGATTGATAAGTGGGTTGAAGGTCTCGATGTCGTACGCGGAGAGGTTGGTGAGTGAGAAGGTGCTTCCGGAAAGTTCGGCGACTCCGAGTTCGTTGGACTTTGACTTTCGGACGAGGTCGCGGACGGTCATGGCGAGTTCGAGCGGGGATTTGGATCCGGCGTCGCGGATGACCGGCACTAAGAGGCCGTCGGGGACGGCGAGTGCAAAGCCGAGGTTGATGGTGTCGAAGATTTGTACCTCTGCGTCGGTGATGTGCGCGTTGGCCAAGGGGTGGTCTTTGAGGGCTTTGACGGTTGCGGCGATGGCTAGGTCTTGGTACTGCGGTCGGACGCGTGAACGGCGCCATTCGCGGGTGAGGCGTCGTTGGATAGCGATTGCTTCGGTGACATCGGCTGTGGTGTTGAGAGTCACCAGCGCAGCCGAGGCGCTTTCGGACATCCGCTTGGCGATAGTGCCGCGTATGCCTGTGAGCGGGATTGTGCGGCTCGGTTCCATGCCGGTTTCGGAGGTTGAAGCGCCGCCTTCGGCCGCAGCTCGGACATCGTCTTCGGTGACGCGACCGCTGGGGCCGGTTCCAGCTTCGATGGTGTCGAGATCGACGTCAAGTTCTCTTGCGAGCCTGCGTGCTCGAGGGGTGATGACTAGCTTTCCGCGGGAGCGTCGTGCGGCGGAGGGCCTTCGCGAAGAAGAAACTGAGGTTGCTCGTTCTCTCGGTGCTTGCTCTTCAGGAAGGTCGCTGTGGGATTCACCGGCCATGAGAAGGAGTCCGAGAACGGTGCCGACGGGAACGGTCTTTCCCTCTTCGACGATGATGCGGCCCAAGGTGCCGTCGGAGGTGGCTTCGACTTCGGCGCTGACTTTCGTGGATTCGATCTCGACGAGGGGTTCGCCTTTGATCACGGGGTCGCCGACGGCTTTGAGCCATTTCACGACCTCTCCCTCGTTCATTCCCATGCCCCACTGCGGAAGGATTATGTTGCCCGGCATTTTGAAGGTTCCCGATTGAGTTTGGACTGTGTATGGAATCAGGCAATCATCTTAACAGTATGAGTACCACTTGGATGGGAAGGATTAGATCGTCAAGCCGACTATCGGGCGGGTAATGCCCTCATGTGCCGAGCTTAAGCGAGGAATGTTGGGTGCTTTACGAGCGCCCCTTGTATTCCCAATCGCGGATCCAGTTTTCGGGGATTTCGATGCCGAAGCCGGGGGCGTCGGATGGGGTCACGTAGCCGTTTTTGGCGATGGCTTGGCCAGGGAAGCGGGCGACTTCTTCCAGGGGGACGCCGGGGGGTGAGCCGGTCCAGTATTCGGCGATGGGCATTTCGGGTGCGGCCATCGAGACGTGTTGTCCCCATGGGGTGCCGCCGCCGCCGTGGGGGATGGTCTGGATGCCGGCGGTTTCGGCGATGGTGTAGACCTTCATGGTCTCGGTGACGCCGCCGCTCCAGCCGATGTCGGGCTGGACGATGTCGATTGCTCGGCGTTCGATAAGTTGCGCGAATGCGTGTCGTCCCCGGTGATCTTCACCTGTGGCAAGCGGGATCCATGTGATGGCACGTTTGAGTTCCGCGTGGCCTTCTATGTCGTGCGGCGGTAGCGGTTCTTCGAGCCATCGGAGGTTGTAAGGGCGGAGTCGTTCGGCGAGTCGGAGAGTGAATTCGACGTTAAACGACATTACGGGGTTGATCATGAGTTCAGCGCGTTCGCCGACGAACTCTCGGGATCTGGCGACGTGTTCTTCGATGAGGTGGAGGCCTTCGTCGCCTTGGGAATAGTGCGCGGGGTTGGTGATCTTGAATCGAGTGAAGCCGAGTTCCTGGAACCAGTCGAGATCGTCGCCGGTAGCGTATAGCGGTATCTTGTCGCGGACGGGTCCGCCGAGTAGCTCGTAGACGGGGCGTTCGAGAAGTTTGCCTTTGAGGTCCCAGAGTGCGATATCGACACCCGCCATTGCTGTCGCGACGATGCCTGCGAGTCCGTGGCGGTGGCCGGCGCGCATGACAAGGTCGTTCATGAGTTCGATTGCCATGCAGTTTTGGCCTTCGATAAGCGGTGCGATGACGTGGTCGATGTAGGACGCTACGGGTTGTCCGAAGGAGCAGTGTCCGAGTCCGAATGTGCCGTCTTCGGCGATGGCTTGGACCCAGACTTCGGATAGTCCGCGGTGTCCGGGCATCTCTTGTGGAAACCGGGAGTATTGGGGGTAGAAATTGATGGGCATTGCGCGCGGTGACTTTGTGGGCCATGGGGCGCGGCGTGCTGGGGTTTTGGGTTTGCGCGGCGGGATGTCTAAGTGGACGGCGCGGAGGGTTTTGAGATTCATGGTTGTTGCTCTGGTTTCCGGCTTTCGCCGGAGTGACGGGGATCTTGGTGTGAAAATGTCTAACTTGTACGGAAATTGCCTGCTTTTCCGGTGGCCCAGGCTTTGATGAGGTGGTGGGCGATTGCGATGGATCCGGGCACTCGGAGATTTTCGCTTTTTTCGGCTAGAGCTAGTAGGACTTCGTCGCGGCTCCACCAGCGGACGTCGGTCATCTCGAAGTCGTCGATATCGATGTCGGTTGAAAGCGCTTCCGAATGGCTGCCGATCATCAGGGATGAAGGGAACGGCCAAGGTTGTGAGGAGTGATATTGGACGCGTCCGACGCGAATGCCGGCCTCTTCCCAGACTTCTCGTCGGACGGCTTCTTCCATCGACTCGCCGTGGTCCATGAAGCCGGCGAGAGCGGAATACATCTTCATCGCGGATAGGCGTCCTGCGGATTGTCCGAGGATGCACCGATCGCCATCGGTGACGACGGTGATGATAACGGGGTCGGTGCGCGGGAAGTGCTCGCCGTTGCAGCCGGTGCACTGTCGCATCAGACCTCCGCGGCGCATCTCGGTGGGATCGCCGCACCGGGCGCAGAACAGGTGAGTGGAGTGCCAACCGAGGTTTGCTCGGGCTTGGGAGAGGATACCGGTTTCTTCGCCTGAGATCACCGTGGCAGATTCTCGGGCGTCGCAGAGTTTGAGGTTGAGTTTAGCGGTTGCTGATTCTGGGATTTGTTCAGAGCCGTGGCGGGCGCTGCCTTTCACGTTCCACGCGACTAGAGGATTGCCTTCGGCGTCGATGCCTAGAAACGAGGCGAGGATTGGTTCGGACCCGACGAGTTCGTTGGCCGATTTGTAGTTGAGCCATCCGAGATTGGCGGTTGTGTCATCGGAACTGGTTATGAGTGGGTCGAGGCCAGCAAGAATCAAGACTTGGGTACTATCGGAGCGCATGAGGCCTGCGATCTCGGATTCGTCACGTCTAAGGGTGTCGCCTCGGTCGATGGGGTTTCCAGCGAATGTGTGAGGCGTCTCTATTGGGTTCAAGATTTCGGCGCCGATCTCGGTTTTTGGTTGATAGCCAAACATCACTTTACCTGTGTTCGTATGAAGATTCAGCGGCTTGATAATTGAAAGCGGTTAGATGATGGACTTTGTCAGATATTGGCGATTGGCTGTCGCGCCTGTTTTGGGCGCGGCATTGGTGGTGGTTGGGGTTGTTGGGTGTGATTCGGGCCAAGAGGTTGTTGAGCCGACAGCGCCTAGCGTGTTGGTCGAACCGACCGCGACGATGGTTCCAGACACGTCTACTGCGGTTATCGAACCGACGGCGACGGAGGTTGCAGAACCTGAGCCTACAGTTGCCGTTGTTGTACCGACGGCGACGATGGTTCCGGACACTCCAACCGCGGTTGTCGAACCGACCGCGACTGTTGAGGCGGAGGTTGAAGTTGCCGCGGAGGTCGATCCGTACGTGTCATCGTTGACGGATCGGGTTTATGAGTTGACGATCATGTTGGCGGAGGAGCTTAGTCCGAGGCAGAGTGCGACGTTGGAGGAGCTTAACGCGGCGATGTACCTAGTGGCGGAGATGGAGGAGTTAGGTTACGAGGTGGAGATCCAGGATTTCGAAGTGACTGAGGCCAATGCGGCTGGATCGATCGAGGTGCTTGAAAGCGTGGATGGTACCGGGCCCAGCGTGAAGTTTTCGCGTCGGGATGGTGCGACCGCTCGGATTTTCTACCTGCCATTCGAGCCCGTGATGGCGGGGAGGGTCAAAGGAGAGTTGGTTCATGTAGGGCTTGGCGATGACTCGGACTATGAAGGCGTTGATGTTGAAGGGAAGATTGCGTTGATGAGTCGAGGTGATCTGACCTTTGAGGAGAAAGAAACGAACGCGGCGGAGCGTGGCGCCGTTGGTGTTGTGGTGTTTAACAACGAGCCGCGTTATTACTTCGGAGGAACTTTGGAGCAGGAGCCGGACGTTTTCGCAGGTGGGATTCCCCGGGAGGATGGCGGGAGGTTGCGGGACGCATTGGATGAAGGCGAGATGCTAGAGGTGGAGTTGCTGGTTTACCCGGATGGGGATGGGCCCTCGAGAAATGTGATTGCCGAGTTGAACAACGATATTGCAGACGATCAAGTGATAGTGATTGGAGCGCATTACGACACGACGCCTTGGAGTGTGGGTGCGAATGACAATGGCAGTGGGGTTGCGACGGCTTTAATCGTGGCGGAAGAGTTGGCCGACGATGATTTGCCGTTTGATGTGCGGTTTATCTTCTTCGGGTCAGAGGAGACGGGATTGCATGGCAGCAACTACTACGCAGGTGAGTTGTCGCAGGCGGACGTCGATCGGATCGAGGTAATGATCAATTTAGATGTTGTTGCCACGGGTGATCTGAGGATATTCGGTGATTTTTTCACGACGGTGGACGCGCGTAACGTCGCAGAGAACTACGATGTCAATCTGACGATAACTGAGCCGTTCGAGGGGGCTAGTTCGGACTATGCGGGGTTTGACGAGCGGGGCGTGCCGTACATCATGTTTTATGCAGACAATTTGGACTACATCAATCACCCATCGGACACTGTTGAGCACGTAGAGGCTAAACCATTGGGCGGGACGGTTGTGACCGTGTTGGGGCTGATTGAGTTGTTAGCGGATAGCATCATGCCATGATTGAATCGAGCTCAGCACACGGAGCGGATCGGTTGGTGATCCGCGGGTTGGAATTGCGCTGCGTGGTTGGTGTTGAGGATTGGGAGCGTCGGATGGCGCAGCGGTTGGTCGTCGATGTCGAGGTTCGCGGGGATTTTTCGACTGCGGCGGATTCCGATGACTTCCGAGAAACGTTGGATTATCGGGTGCCGTGCGTCCAAGCGGCCGAGATCGCCGCGCAAGGGGAGTATCGGTTGGTAGAGACGTTGGCGGATCGGATCGCGGGTGCTGTTCTGAGTTTGAATGATCGCGTTGAGGAGGTTTCGGTTTCGGTTTTTAAGCCGTTGGCGTTGGCTGGGTTTGGTAAGGCGGAGGTGAGGGTAGAGGTTGTGCGGGGGCGTTAGCCACCCCAACGATGGACTTCCGTCGGTAGGCCAATTTACGTTGTTCGGTGACCGGGGACGGTCATATAAAGGCCACATCGCCGTATAATCCACCGCAGGCGATCGAACATCGAATAAAGGCTTCAAGACTATGAAAATCCTCCTTGTCGGTGGTTCCGGACATGTCGGGACGTTTATCACTCCTTATCTGCGGGAGGTGCATGATCTGCGG
The DNA here is from genome assembly GCA_965207515.1 of Dehalococcoidia bacterium. GTDB lineage: Bacteria > Chloroflexota > Dehalococcoidia > Lucifugimonadales > Lucifugimonadaceae > Bin127. The sequence goes on from OZ242286.1 coordinate 2,146,619, forward strand.
GTGTTCGATTTGGCGGAACCGCGGCATGATGGCATCGAGTTTGTGAAGGGGTCGGTGACGGATACGGGTGCGATTGCGGAGGCGGTGGATGGTGTGGATACGTTCATCTGGCTGGTGATGCAGAGTCCGCAGGGCGGTTCGGTGACTGATCAGGACGAGAAGGTGATCCGCGAGAACTACACCGTCAATAACTTGGGGTTGCATCTGTTTTTGTGGACGGGTTACAACAACGGGTTGCGGAACGGCGTTTATACAAGCACGATGAGCGTCCATTTCCGATATCGCGACTGGTACCAGGCGGAGGACGAGGTACCGCTGGATACGCCGAGCGCTTACGGGTTGTCGAAGGGATTCGGAGAGTTGATATGCCGGTATTTCGCGCGGCATTTTGATATGAACTTGGCGGCTATGAGGATCACGGGTCCAATGACTCGTGAGCAATGGATCGACTATCGGAGCGCGCAGCATAAAGTCGATCCGCTTGGCGCTAATCCCGTTCGTCCCTTGTTAGCAACCGACGAAGAGGACTTGGCGAACGCGTACATGGCTGCCGCCGAGTTCGTGCAGATAGGCCATGGATCGTTCGAACCTTTCTTCATCGCTGGTGACGAAGATCAGGTCGAGCACAATCTCACAAAGGCCGAGCGTGTCTTGGGTTGGAAACCTCGAACGCATCTCAAAGTCGAGGTGCCCAAGGTTCACGGAGCGTGATGCCTGCGAGTAGGCGGCAGTAACTGTGCACACGCCTAACGCTTTCGAAGCATCCTTCATTTTCTTCCCGCAACCGCAGCTGCGGGGCGACCCGACGCATGTCGGGCTGCGGTACCGAGACGTGTGGTTAACGGCGGATGACGGCGTGAGAATCCATTCGTGGTTGATACGGGGAGAGGAGAGCGAGGATCCGGCTCAGAAACGCATTTTGATGCTGATCGCTCACGGTAACGGTGGCAACATCAGCATTCGGTTGGATCAGTACCGAGAGTTTGTGGACCGGTTCAAATGCATCGACATCTTCGCGTTGGAGTATCGGGGTTATGGGTTGAGCGAGGGTGAGCCGAGCGAGGAGGGGATCGCGATGGACGCGTTGGCGGCGCGAAGATGGATCGACGATTACGCGAGCGCAGTGCCCGTCGAGGAGCGACCGTCGATTGTGTATTTCGGTAGGAGCTTGGGCGGCGCGGTTGCGACGCGATTGGCGGCCGTGGTGCCACCGGATGCGCTGATTTTGGAGTGTCCCATCTCATCGATACCTGATCTTGCGAAGACGGTGACGCCTTGGAGTTTCTTGCCAGTTGAGAAGTTCATTCACAACCGATTCGACGCGGTGTCGCACGCTGCGGATGTGCGGTGTCCGTTATTAGTAATGCACTCGGAGTTCGACGAGATTGTGCCGATCGAGTCTGGGCAGGAGGTTTATGAGGCGGCGAAGGGGCCGAAGCGGTTTTACGTAATCAAGGGCGCGCCGCACAATGGGGCGGACTACTACGATCCGGAGGGGTATTACGCGGCGATGGGGGAGTTTTTGGGGGATTGTGGTTTCTTGAACAGCGTTACCGCCACTTGACTGTTAGCGGGTGAAATGGAATCGCGGCCGGTCAACTGGTATTGGTTTGGATGTGCAGCCGTTAAAAGGGGAATCAGGGGTACCGAGTTGTAGCTAGCGGCATTATGACATGGCTTGGTACGCATCTAGTGGTATGATTTCCCTATTCATGAATTCATATTGAGGGTGACATGCGAATATCTGAACGAGGTCAAATAACGATCCCCAAGCACTTGCGTGAGCGTTTCGGGATGCATCACAACGTTGAGGTCGAGGTCACTCCCACTGACGACGGTTTACTGATACGCAAACGTTTAGTCGGGCAAAGTCCTGTGGACCGCGTTTACGGGATTCTCGGTAAGGGTGCTCTCGGCGTAGGTGTTACCGTCGAAGACTACATCGAGGAGATCAGGGGACGTTGATCACAGCCGTTGATACTAGCGTCCTGCTAGACGTGTTCATTCCCGACGACGAGCATGGTCCGCGTTCGCGCGATTGGTTGAGCGCAGCTTACGTTGCCGGGGCGGTGGTCATCTGCGACATTGTTTACGCAGAGTTGGCACCCTCATTTGCTGACCGCACCGCCTTGGATGCAGCCTTGCGAGAAATCGGGGTCACGCTAACACCGATAGATTCCTCGATCGCCTACGAGGCGGGAATGCGTTGGAAGATGTATCGCGCAGTTGGTGGACCGCGGGGACGAATAATGACCGATTTTCTTATCGGCGCTCATGCCCTCTCGTCCGCTGACGCTTTTCTCACCCGCGACCGGTGTTTCTTCTCGTCGTATTTTCCGGAGTTGAATAGCCCTGCGGCCTCGTAGCGCTGTTGCAGAGACTATTCCCACCTGAATGCGCGTACGGCTAGTCCGAAGCAGATTATTGCCCAGATGGTGAGGCCTAGGATGGAGCCGCCTTGGACGAAGAGGGTTTCGCCGCTGTTGACCATTTCTCGCATGGCGTCGGCGAGGAACGTTAGGGGCAGCCATTTGGCAAAGGCGACGACCCAAACTGGGATCACGGAGTGCGGGATGAATACGCCGGAGAGGAACATCATCGGTAGGGTGATGATGTTGGCCAGGGGTGCGGCGGTGTTTTCGGTTTTGGCAATGCCGGAGACGGCTAGTCCTAGTGAGGCGAATCCGATGCCGCCGAGGATGATCAGCGGTATGACTTCGAGCCAGAACATGGCGTAGCCGGGCGAGACTTCGACACCGGAGACGAAAATGCCGACGAACAGGAGGACGTAGGTCTGCATGATGAGCAGCAGCATGCGTGTGAAGAGAAGGCCGGCGAGGTAGTGTCTGGGATTGATGGGTGTGGCGTGTAGGCGTTTGAGGACGCCCTGATTGCGGAGTCGGACGAGGGTGAAGACGAGGCCGAATAGAGCGCTTTGCATAATGGAGAGCGAGACGATGCCGGGGACCACGAAGCCTTTGTAGCCCTGTCCTCTGCCGGCGACTTCGGTGGTTGAAACGGTGGCCCAGTTTTCGACGCGATACTCGGGTGGGACGTCGGCGACGGTTTTGAAGACGCCGTCCAAAACCCGCCCCAAAATGGCGCGGGCCGCCTCTGCTTCCTGCGCGTTTCTGCCATCGTACGTCAGATCGATCACCGACGTTGAACCTGTTTGACCGAAACCTTCCGGGATGACCATCACGGCAGTTATGTCGCCTTCCAACATGTCGGCACGCAGGGTCGCCTCATCCATCGAATCGGGGACGTTGAAAAGGGGTTCGCCGTCGAAATCCCCTTTCAATACCGAGACGAGGACTCTAGAGGCATCATTGTTCGCTTTGTTGACGATGCCGACTTCGGGCGGTTCGAAGCCGCCGAAGTTGAAGAGTCCAAAGACGACCATCATGACGGTCGGGAACGCCAGCGTCCAGAATAGAGCCGCGCGGTCGCGGAAGAACATCTTGAGTTCAGCGACTATGAAGGCCTGGTAGATGCGCATGGTTGTGGTTTTTAGTGCCCCCTTTGCCTGCGGCATTTCCCCCGCGAGCGGGGGCAACCCTGAGGTTGCGTACTGGCCTCGTAAGCGGGGGGAAACGATCTTCGCTACTCGATGAGGTTCCTGCCTGTTAGGTCGATGAAGACGTCTTCGAGGGTTAGTGCTCCGTCTCTGCGGACGGATTCGGCGCCGCGGGCTTTGAGTTGGTCGACAAGGGCTTGCGGCGTGTCGAGCGCGACAATGTTCCCGTGGTCGATCACGGCGACGCGGTCGCAAAGGACCTCGGCTTCTTCCATGTGATGGGTCGTGAGCATGATCGCCATGCCGTCGGAACGCAGACCATCGATGAGGTCCCACATGTTGCGACGTGCCTGCGGGTCGAGTCCGGTCGTGGGTTCGTCGAGGAACATTGCGACGGGAGTGTTTATCAGAGCAACCGCTATCGAGAGTCGCTGTTTCTGTCCGCCGGAGAGGTGTCGGTATTGGGACTTGGCGCGGTCGGCGAGTTCGACTTTTTCAAGGGCTTCTTCTGCGGCCATGTCGGAGCCGTACAAGGTGGCAAAGAGGTCGATCGTTTCCTTGAGGTTCAGGTTGTCGAAAAAGGCGTTCTGTTGGAGTTGGACTCCGATCATCCCTTTGACGCGAGTGGGTTGTTTAGTCACATCGAGGCCGCCGACAAAGGCATCGCCGCTGTCCAGGTCGCGCAACCCTTCTAGGATTTCAACCGTAGTTGTCTTGCCGGCGCCGTTAGGTCCTAGCATCCCGAAGATTTCGCCCTGGCGCACTTCGAACGAGATGCCGTCGACAGCGACAAGGTCCTTGTAGCTCTTGCGGAGATCGCGGACTTGGATGACGATGTCGTCGGAGTGGGACAATTCGAGTCGGAAGTTGAGGGAGAGTCGGTAAAACGCAAACCTTTAAGTCGAATTAAGGAGATTTCTTTCCATCGTGCGCTAACCGATCAATGATAATGGCGAGGTGTTTGTCAGTCGTCGGCGTGTCGCCACGCCAAAAGTTGTTCTAAATGTCGGTCACACCGTTTCTCGTTTCGTGGTCAAGCGGAAAAGATTCCGCTTGGGCTCTGCACACTTTGCGTTCGCAACCAGAAAAGTATGATGTGCGCGGGATTTTCACGACGGTGACCCCGGCGTTCGATCGGGTATCGATCCAGGCGACGCCTCGCAGAGTATTGCGTCGGCAAGCTGAAGTGATGGGCCTGCCGCTGTACGAGATCCCGATCCCTTATCCGTGCTCCAACGCGGAGTACGAGGAAGCGATGCGCGAGTTTCTAGACCGCATTCGCGCGTTGCCCGAAGATCTAGGCGCCCAGCATCTGGCATTTGGCGACCTATTCTTGGAGGACATTCGGGAGTACCGTGAGTCGAAGCTGGAAGGCACGGGCTTCACGCCGATATTTCCGGTTTGGGGTTTGCCGACACCGGAATTGGCTCAGGAGATGATCGCGAGCGGCCTACGCGCAATAATCACCGCGTTGAACCCCACCATGCTGCCCGCGAGTTTCGCCGGTCGTTGGTTTGATCAAGAGTTCCTCGATGATTTGCCCGAAGGCGTCGATCCGCTGGGCGAGAACGGCGAGTTTCACACCTGTGTGGTGGACGGACCGATGTTTCCGCAGCCGATTAACGCGATACCGGGGCGCATCGTGACACGCGAGATTTCTGCTGCATCGGACGACGGCGAAGATGATCCGATTCATAGCGCCAATCGGACGCCGACGTACGTCTACGCCGATGTGGAGTTGCTGGATTAGGCGACCTTGGTCGCGACGTCGCCGACTCGGACAGTGCCGGATTTGACGATCTTCGCGTTGGCTCCGCGGCGTCGCTGTTGCATCGCTACCGGGCCGCTGACGAATCTGAGCGCAGGATTGCCGAAGCGGGAGGCGAATTTCACGCATCCTGTGTGGGGCTCCGCAGTCAGTTCTACCAAGGCCGAACCGATTTGGAGGCGGGAGCCTACAGGCAGGTTGTCGTGGCTAAGGTCGATGTCCACGACGAGCTGGTCGCCGGCGAGTTGCCATCGGGACTTGGAACCCGAGACCGCGTTGACTAAGCGGGAGTTGATGATGGTGATTTGCGCGTCCGGGTTCGCCGAGCCATCGGCGGTGCGGGTGCTGCTGCGGTCTTTCCAGTTGTCGCCGACCACGCCTTGATCTGCGTCGAGAGTTGCTTGATCCAACAGCTTGCGCTCGCCTACCGCAGGCCGCGCCGAGATCATCTCTAGCTTTCCGCCGTCGGCAGGCGACGCCAAGATGTGATCTAGCGCCGATTCCAAATCGGTAAGTGAAGGATGTTCTGGCATGGGCTAAGTGTAAACTCATCTGATGAAACTTGAGGCTGTTGACTCGTTGGTGATTCGGGATTGCAACGGTCCACCCAGACAGACTGAGGAGTTTGAGATTTATGACCGCAAAACGGATCAACAAGGCAACGGAGTTGCTGGCTGACGACCAGCCTCTTTATTACATGGGCGGTCATACGGGCGCGGTTCTAACGGTTGAGCAGGGCAAGAAGGATGCGAAGACTTGGGCGGACTACATAAACGTGGGGATGGAGCATGGTCCGTTCGACATGAACGGTTTACGCGACTACATGGAAGGGCTCGTGGCCGGCGGTCCGACCAACAGCGGGCATCGAACCCCGACGGTGATCGTTGAGGCTCCCGTGGATGGGGTTTCGGAGGACAAAATACGTCACAACTCTTGGCAGTTCAGGCAGATACTGGCACGGGGCGTGCACGGGATATTGCTCTGCCAAGCGGAGACGGCGGACGCGGTTCGGGCGTTTGTGGAGTCCTGCCGGTATCCTCGTGCTGCCAATGGCGTCGGATATGGACTGGAGCGGGGAACTCGTGGAGTCGGTTCTGAGCCCGAAGCAGCGGAGGTATGGGGTCTCAGCGGCCCTGAATACATCGCCAAAGCGGACCCGTGGCCATTGAACCCCGACGGCGAGTTGATGCTCGGCATAAAGGTCGAGTCGGTGCGGGGCGTTTCAAATATCGAGACGATGCTCGCAGTTCCCGGTCTGACGTTCGCCGAGTGTGGACCCGGTGATCTGCACATGTCGTACGGAGTCGACCGCGGCGCGCCGAATACGCCGTTTGACCCTAGGGTCCAAGAGGCGAGCGAGCGCGTTCGAAAAGCATGCTTGGAGAATGGAGTCGCGTTCCTGAGCGGCGGAACCGTGGACACGATCGCTGACAGGATCGACGCGGGCGTTCGCGTAGTTTCAGGGCACAATCTCGAAGTCGCGAAGATCGGGCGAGCGCACACGAAGAGGACGATGCCAGTCTAGCGATGCTGCCGGTTATCGTTGATACTTTCGCGGAAGCGGTCTCCGATGTGCCCGACGGCGCAACGGTGATGATCGGCGGCTTCGGAGGTTCGGGCGGACAGCCGACTCGGTTGATGTTGGCGCTCGCCGATCACGGCCCGCGCGAGATCACGATCATCGGCAATGTTGCGGGGATTTCCAAGACGACCGGTTACGGTTGGCCGCCGCATCTGGAGCCGATTGACCAAGGAATCTTCTTCGAGCTGGGGTTGGCGAACAGGATCATCTGTTCGTTTCCGATTCCTGGTCAGACGCGCCCTCTCTGCGAGATCGAGAAAGCGTGGCGGGAAGGCCGCGCCGAGGTGATCGTGATACCGCAGGGAACCTTGGCGGAGCGGATTCGTGCGGGTGGCGCGGGTATCGCCGCGTTCTATACTCCGACTGGTGTTGGCACGCCGGTGCAGGAGGGCAAGGAAGTACGGGATTTCGATGGTCGGCCGCATTTGCTGGAGCATGGATTGCGCGCCGATTTCGCGTTGATACGTGCGAGGCGCGCCGACACTTACGGGAATCTTGAATACGTTGGAACTTCACGCGCGTTCAATCCGGTGATGGCTCCGGCGGCGGATGTGACGATCGCGGAGGTGGATGAGGTTGTGGAACCGGGCGAGATCGATCCGGAAAGAGTGGGCACGCCAGGGGTTTACGTGAATCGGATTGTGCGGCGGGAGGATGGGGATCCGTTGCCGTAGAAGGCGCGAATGACGCGATCGCCCCTACAGATTTCGTGCGCGCCCCCTCTGTCCTTCGGACATTTGCCCCGTTAACCGGGGAAACCCTTTATTCGCCCATCCTTCCGCGCCACGATTATCAGGAATGATGGTGCGATGAGGGTGTCGTCGAGGCCTGGCCATTCGGCGATCGCTTCTTCTGTGGCGTGGGGTTCGATGAAGTCTTCGATGATAAAGCCGGCGTTGATGACCCATCGCATCCAGCGTTGCAGGGTGAAGTTGCTGCCGGTGGTCTCGAAGTTGTATTTGTAGCGGTCACTGGTCCACTTGCAGATGAATGGTGTCTCGTCGAAGTAGTCGCCGATCGTGACCGCGATCTTGTTGCCCTGTTCGTCGCGTTGCCACTCCCGAAACAGCGTATCAGTGACGGGATGGGTGTTCGTGAAGATTAGCCGCCCGCGGTCGCGTAACACGCGGTGTGCGCCCCGAATAACCCTCGCCGGATCGGGCATGTCAACGAGCGATACACAGGCGGTTACGAGGTCGAAAGACGCCTGCGGAAACTCCTCGATGGTTTCGGCGGCATCACCCAAGACGTATTCGATGCCTAGGTTTTCGCTCGCTTCGCGCCGTTTGGCGTGGCGCAATTGGTTGGGCGAAATGTCGATCCCAACCACGCGCATAGACTTTCTTTTGGCCATTTCTCTGCTGAAATATCCGGTGCCACAACCGACGTCCAGCACTTCCAAGCCGCCGACGTCTCCGCACGCCTCGGTCATAGCGGGCCCGAAGAAGTTTAGGCGATAGTAGTCCACGCCCCTAATTTGGGCATCAGCATAAGCGTCAGATGCCGCGTCCCATTGCCTGCGTACAGAGGCGAGATCGAAGCGTTCGGCGGGTTCCCTCATAAGTGTTTTGTCTGTCATAGCAATGCTTCGATTACGGTGCGTTTAGTTACCCGATACGTAGTATCATTTTTTGGTTAGACACTGGTTATCACACACACTGGCCTTCTTTGTGTGCGGGAGAATTGAACAATGATTGACATCGGTCGAACGATGCGTTTCGGTTTATCTATTCGGATTTTGCTCTTGGCAGCCGTTTCCGCTGCAATTTTGGCAACAGCGGTAGCGTGCAGCGAGGATCCTGAACCGACGTCGACACCGCTACCTGAGCCTACCGCAACGTCGGCGCCTCCGCAACCTGCTGCGACAACCGCTCCGCCGGCAGCCACAACCGCGCCACCCACGGCAACGCCCCAGCCGGCCACGGCGACGCCCGAGCCGGAAGTGGAAGTGATTGACGCCGAACCTCTGAGCATAGTCGCCACGAGTAACATCGTTGGCGATTGGGTTTCGATTGTTGGTGGCGATCGAGTCGAAGTACTGAATCTGGTGCCGCGCGGAGCCGATCCGCACGCTTATCAGCCCGGTGCTCGCGATATCGCTCGCGTGGCGGATTCGGATCTCGTGTTTGCAGTTGGATTGCAGCTCGAGGGGCTGTGGTTGGAGGAACTGATCCACAATGCTGCGGCTGACCATGATTCTGTGTTCGAGATTGCGGAACACGTAAACCCGATCCCGTTCGTTGACGTTCACGGTCACGGCGAAGATGAGCATGACGAGCACGCCCACGACGAGGACGAGCATGCACACGAGGACGAAGATGAGCATGCACACGACGAAGACGAGCACGCCCATGACGAGGATGAGGATGAGCACGCTCACGAGCATGAAGAAGATGAGCACATGGAGCATGAAGAAGGCGAGCATGTTGAGCTGACAGGACGGCTCTTGGTCGGCGACGCGGACTCCGGACACATCATTGTTGTCGATCTGATGACGGAAGAGATTTCGGAACTTGATATTCACCTTCCCGGCCCGGTTTCAGCTCTATACGCGAGCCCGAGCCATCGATTCGGTTACGCGATTTACCGCGGCGATGAGGGTGACCATGCGGTTCACACGATCGACGGTGGGGTGTTTCTAGTGCCGCACGGGGACCACGAAGATTTGGTTGTGTTGCCCGTGAGCGAGGTTGGGTTAACCGTCAATGAAGAGCTGCCGATTCACTTCACAAACGGTGGCGAATGGTCGGCGATCTTCCACGACGCCTCCGGCTTGGTGGCGCTCTTGAACGAACACGAGATCGAGGAAGAGGGACACGCATACGAGATCCCTTACCTCAACGCCGGTCCACAGCATGGCGCGGCGGTACCGCTCGAGAACGATTTGTTCGCGGTGACGGTGATGAACCCGAACCCTGACGACGTTTTGCCGATCGGCGTAGAAGTCAGAAACCTCGACGATGAGGTTGTCTGGGATGGTAGTCGAGAGGCCTGTCCCGGGATGCACGGAGAAGCGCACAACCACCACGGTTCTGCATACGGCTGTAACGACGGTGTGCTGTTCATCGAACCACATGGCGATCACTTCGACTATTGGCTGATCGAGAACGGCGAGGGCATGCCCGAAGGGGGCCGCGTAGGCGCAGTCTGGGCACACCATGATGCGGAGCACTTCTTCGGATACGCAGTCGTCGTGGGTCCGCAAGGATTCGCAAACGCAGGTGTTTGGATGATCGATCCGGAAGGACAGGAGATGGTCCAGGTTCTCCCACCCTCTGACGACAAAAACGTCGTGACCGGTGCATTTGGCCATGACGGTTCGGTAGTCTACGTGTACACCTACGATGGCATGTTGAACGCGATCGATGCCGCCGACGGCGATGTGCTCGGCGAAGCGCAGTTGACGGCCCCCGTCGACGCGGGCGGCGGCGACGCTGTCCCAAGCCTCATCATCGTAGGCGAGACGCTGTTCATGACTGAGAGCGCGCACGGACATGGACATGTCATTGCGTTCGATCTGGAACACATGGAGGTAGTGGAAGAGTGGGAGCTCGAGATAGCTCCGACTTCGTTGGCGTACGTAGGCATCGTATCGGATGAAGACCATCCTGAAGCTGGACACGGCGACGAGGGTGAACACGCCCATGAAGACGAGGACGAGCACGCCCACGAGGATGAGGACGAGCATGCCCATGAAGACGAGGACGAACACGCGCACGAGGACGAGGACGAGCACATGGAAGAGGGCGACGCCCACGGCCACGACCATGCCCACGGCGCTTTCGATCCACACTTCTGGTTCGACCCTGATCGCGTGATAATCGCTGTCACCGAGATCGCCGAGCAGCTCAGCGCACTCGAGCCGGCATCGGAGGACTACTTCAACGCGAACCGCGACGACTACATCGCCAAGCTCGAGGAGCTGGACCACTGGATCGAGGACACGGTCGCAGCTGTCGATGACCACGACCGGATCATGGTGACGTCGCACGACGCGTTCGGGTACTTCGCCGCAAAGTACGGATTCACAGTTGCGGGTGTCATCATCCCCGGTGGGGGCACTGAGTTAGAGCCTTCACCTCAGGAGTTGGCCGAGCTTGTCCATGAGGTAGAGGAGTCTGGTGCAACAGTCGTCTTCTCTGAGGTGCAAATCAGCGATCGACTTGCGAGAACTTTGGCGGATGAAACCGGGATCAGGCTAGTCGGTGGTTTGCATGCTGGCACCCTCGGTGGTGACGGCAGCGGAGCCGAGAACTACCTCGACTTTATGCGGACCAATGTTGGTATCATCGTCGGAGCGTTGTCAGAATAGGCCGTGCTTGATGAGCCAAACCCCAACCTACATCCACGATTCGGAGCTTGAAAAGCAAACGGCACCGCTCCCGGCGGTTGACGCGAACTGCATGTGCGTCACCTACGGACAGGACACGGTCCTTAGGGACGTGACCTTCTCCGTGCCGTCGGGAGCGTTTGTGGGCATCGTGGGTCCGAACGGTGCGGGAAAGTCGACGCTACTCAAGACGCTGGTTGGCATTGTCGATTTGTCTTCCGGTTCGGTGAACATCTATGGGGACACCCCTTCTCGGTCGCGGAGGATGGTCGGATACGTTCCGCAGTCGGACGATGTGAACTGGCAGTTTCCGGTCACGGTGTGGGATGTAGTGATGATGGGTAGGACACCGAGTCTGGGTGCATTCCGTTATGAATCGGCTGCGGACAAGAACGCAGTGAATGATGCATTGCACCGCGTGGGTCTGCTCCACCGGAAGGACGATATGATCCGCTCGTTGTCGGGCGGCCAGCGACAACGTGTGTTCGTCGCGCGGGCATTGGCGCAGGATGCGCGAGTGTTGTTGCTAGACGAGGCGTTTAGCGGCGTGGATGTGGGTTCGCAGTACGAGCTGATGGCGGTACTGAGGCGGCTGTGCGAGGAAGGTCAGACGGTCTTATTGACGACGCACGACTTGGCGAATATGGCGAGGCAATTAGATACCGTGCTGTGCCTCAACTGCCACTTGTGTGCGTGTGGTCCGCCGGATGAGGTTTTCACCCCCGAGGTGCTGGAAGAGCTTTACGGTCCGCACGTGGTTGCGGCAGAGAGCGGCTACACGATCTGAGAAGCCGGTAGGATGAGGCGTCGATGGACTTGATTTCTTACATCGTCGAGCCGTTCCAGTATGGGTTTTTGTTACGGGCGCTAGCAGTCGCGGTGATCACCAGCATCACGTGTCCTTTGGTTGGCGTGTTTGTGGTCACCCGGGGTTACGGCTTCATGGGCGATGCGATGGCGCACGCGATACTTCCCGGGATGGCTGCGGCGCTGATCGCCGGTCTGAGCCCGTGGATCGGGATGTTGCCGTCGGCGCTGGTGTTCGCGTTTTTGGTCGGATTCATAGTCCGCAAGACCGGTATCCAAGCAGATGCGGCGATTGGGATCATGTTTGCGACATTGTTCGCCCTCGGCATACTGGTGATGTCGCTTTGGGGCGCGCAGGTTACGGTGAGCCTCGAAGACATCCTTTTGGGTCAACTCTTAGCTGTTTCTCAGAGCGACATCTTGGTAACACTAGGCGTTGCGTCCCTGACGTTGCTGGTATTCATCGGTTATTTCAAAGGGCTCATGTTCGTGAGTTTCGATCCGGTCGGCGCGGAAGTTGCGGGCATACGTGTGGAGCGGGTGGACTATCTGCTGTTGGCGTTGATTTCAGTGGTGGTCGTCGTGACGATACAGGCCGTCGGCGTGGTACTCGTGCTTGCAATGCTGATAGCACCAGCGGCAGCGGCTACACTAGCGGCGCAAAGGGTTGTGCCGACAATCGGCTTCGGGATACTGTTCGCCCTAATCGCGTCGATTGTGGGGATCTACGCCTCTTACTACTGGAACTTGCCGTCGGGAGCGTCCATCGCGATGGCGTCTGGCTTGATCTTCGCGATCGTGGCATTGGTTAGACGACGCATTTCTCGAGCTTGATCTTCGGTGTCGGGAGCGAGACTCCTAGACATCGATGCGGAGGCTGACCGTCTCGCCCGTAATTCCTTCGACGGATCGACTCAAAGCATTCACCGCGTTGCGCATGATATTCGCGTATCAAGGCACGATACGGATCGCGCGTGGCTCTGGCGCCCTTCTCCCCTTCACGGAACGCCGCTACTCGTTTAATCTAGTGGTTTGGTGGTCAACAGGATGGATCTGGTCTCCTACATCACTGAACCGTTCCAGTACGGCTTCATGTTGCGTGCGCTCGGAGTGGCGATTATCGTTAGCATCTCATGTCCTTTGGTGGGGGTTTTCGTCATCACACGCGGCTATGGGTTTATGGGTGATGCGATGGCTCATTCCATTTTTCCAGGCATGGCGTTGGCACTGGTCGTCGGGCTCAGCCCCTGGTACGGTATGTTGCCTGCCGCCCTGGTCTTCGCGTTTCTGATCGGGTTCGTGATGCGTAAGACAGGGATTCAAGCAGATGCGGCGATCGGTATCCTGTTTGCGTCCCTCTTCGCGCTTGGGGTCATTTTGATTTCGCTTTCCGGTTCCCGGGTCTCCGTGAATCTTGAAGACATACTCTTGGGGCAGATCTTGGCGGTGACGACCGGGGACATTTGGATGACAATGTGCGTCGCGATTCTGACGATGGTGTTGTTCGTCGGGTACTTCAAGGAACTCATGTTCGTGAGTTTCGATCCGATCGGAGCGGAGGTCGCGGGCGTAAATGTTGCGTGGATCGATTATCTGCTTCTGGCGATGATTTCCGTGGTGATCGTGGTGACCATCCAGGCCGTGGGCGTGATACTGGTTTTGGCGATGCTGATAGCGCCAGCGGCGGCGGCTTCTCTCACCGCGCAACGCGTTTTGCACATAATCGGCTTCGGGATATTCTTCGCCCTGCTGGCATCGATTTCCGGTCTCTACGCGTCTTACTACGGCAACATGCCTTCGGGCGCATCCATCGCTTTGGCGTCCGGGATCATCTTTGCCGTTGTGGCAATCATCAAGCGACGCATTTCTTGAAGGTCCGAGCAATTGCCCTACCACTTGATCATCGCCACCGTCATAATCCGGCGGATACCGCCTCTCATCTGATTAGTCGTAGCAGCGAATTCGCGATCGTTTTTTCCGTGTTGTTTTGCTCCAAAACCAATGCTGTTTTTGAACATAAGCGTACATCGTATCTGCCGGTCTGCGACCTATTGATATATCGTTGCAGTTTCTTAATTAGTTCGGGCCACTTGGTTTTGATACGTTATCCAATTGAATGTAGCTCCACTTGATACGACATCTTATTTGGCTTGCCGATTTGCGTGAAACTAATAACCGTATCCGGTTGAACTAGCAATACCATGAATGGGCTTATTGCAAAGTTTTCTTCAGAGAACTATGGCATTTCGACGTTGAACATGTAACATTGAATTAGGTTCGCTAAACCATATGTTTCATATATTTAGCGACGATGAGCGCTTCGCACCTTAGAAGCGAGAGAACCAGGCACAAGGAGAAAAGTATGGCCGCACACGCACATGAGGTCCATGAGTGCGACGAACACGAGCATCACGCCGACGAGCACATGCACGACGCGCACGAGTGCGACGATCACGAGCACCACGGCGATGAGGAAGGGCACGTGCATGACATGCATGAGTGCGACGACCACGAGCACCATGCTGGCGAGCACATGCACGATCCGCACGAGTGCGACGAGCACGAGCACCACGGCTAATTTCGCCTGAGAAACAGAAAACGACGCCCCGCAATCATCCGATTTGCGGGGCGTTTTGGTTTGTTGCGCGGATCCTGCGGTCAGCCGGCGGGTTAGGTTAAAACGCGCTACGCGCCCTCGCCAGTAGATAGCTGACTAAGTGGTCCTCAGTGCAACCTTGAACTGTCTGCTCGATCTGCACCGTCAAGTGGTGTATGCCGTGGTCTTCTCGAGCGACGTGTCTTATCGAGCGTAGCAAGGCGTCTGTCTCTTCTTTTTCCAAGTCCGGATCGACGAGAACGTGGGCCGTCATGGATTCGTAGCCAGAGGCTATGGTCCAGACGTGGACATCGTGGACTAGGGTGACGTGAGGAAGGTCTTCGATCTCACCGCACAGTTTCTCAACGTCGACATGCTGTGGGACGCCCTCCAATAGAACGACGAGAACCTTTTTAGCCAGACCCCAGGAGCTCCAAAGGATCAACAAGCCGATCAATACGCTCAAGATCGGGTCTATCAGCATCCAACCAGTGGTGATGATCACGATTCCGGAAATTACGACACCGACGGATCCCAAAAGGTCGCCCATTACATGCCAGAAGGCGCCTTCGACGTTCAAGCTGTGTTCCGAGTTTCGATGCAGTATCCACGCCGCTATGATGTTGACGATCAGTCCCATGGTGCCGACGATCAACATCAGCGGCCCTTCGACATGTATCTCTTCGATGCCCCGGAACCGGTGATAGGCCTCGAAGAAGATCCACGCGACTATGAGCCACAGCGATAGAGCGTTGACCAGCGCGGCGAGCACCTCCGCCCGTCTGAAGCCGTAGGTTCGTGCGGCATCCTCAACCCGGTCGCCGATCCACAAAGCGAACAACGCGAGCGCTATCGCCATCGCGTCCGTGATCATGTGACCCGCGTCCGCCAACAGTGCGAGAGAGCCGGACAAAATACCGCCGATGACCTCGGCGACCATGAAACTGCTGATCAGGGCAAGTGAGATGATCAGGCTTCTACGACCTGCTTCGCGATAGTCGTGTGAATGATCGTGGTGGTCATGGCCATGATCGTGGCCGTGTTCATGCGAATGATCGTCGTGACCGTGATCGTGCGTGTGGCCTGGATGATCGTGGGCGTGCGATTGGCCTGAATGATCATGATCGTCGTGATCATGTAAATGGCCAGAGTGGCTGTGTCTTGGTGCACCCATTAATAACGTCGCCGGGTGATATATCGAGTGTTCGGCTATTCCCTCTCAGGTTAAATTGCCCATATCGGATAGCGCCACGATTCAATTCCCAGTTGCGAAAAATTTTAGCGCGTATTGGGTTCGCGTGGCTACGACGAACGAGATATCTTTATGCCGTGTTTTCAACGACGCAACGCGGACAAATATCGTATACCTCGATGCGATGATCCATTACTTCGCCCATCACCCCATCAACTGAAGAGCTCAGAGTATTTATCGCCCTCTCAATGGCGTCTGCGGTAAACCTTCGCACAATACCGCAGATAGTACATACGGCGTGGTGATGGTGCGCGGCATCGATTACCCGCCCTTTCACGGGATCGACGGCGGCCGAAACACTGTACTCCATCTCATCGCCTGGTAACACCACCTTGCAGATGATGTCCTCGTCCTGAAGCATCTTTAACGTCCGATAGACCGTCGCTCGGCCGATATCGGGCAATTGGGCACACACCTCCTCAGCCGTAAACGTCCTCGGCACAGCCGAGATGAAGTCGATGATCTCGCGCCGTGGCCCCGTGACGCGAACGTTTTGCTCCACCAGTTCAGCGACTATCGACTCTGGAGAACGCGGCATACTCTAGTCCTCTAACGTTGCGCGCACCGCATCCGCAATCTTCTCGGATGATGGGTATACCAAACGCTCAAGCACGGGCGTGTAAGGGATGTGAACCTGCTCCGCGGCCACCTTCATGATCGGCGCTTGCAGGTCCCAAAAACCATCTTGGGAGACGATGGACGCGATTTCGGATGCTGCGCTACAAACCTTGTGTGCGGGGTCGGCAATCACCAAGCGCCCTGTCTTGGCAACCGATTCCAAGATTGCGTCTTTATCCAATGGTACCAGCGTTCGCGGGTCCACCACCTCGGCCGAGATGCCTTCTTGTTCCAACTCCTCCGCGGCTCTCAACGCCATCGGAACCGCACCGGCTATCGCAACTACCGTGACATCCGCCCCGGACCGCGGCACATCGGCGACGCCAAAGGGAACCAAAGCGGCTTCGCCCTCCTCGACTTCACCGGATGACCCGCCCAGAGTACCGTCTTCAAACACGATGCAGGGATCGTTGTCGCGGATCGCGGTTTTCAACAACCCTTTCGCGTCCCGCGGAGTGGCGGGTACGAGGATTTTGAATCCTGGCATGTTCATAAACATCGGATAGGACCGGTCTGAGTGGTGCGCCGCCGATCCGCCGCCATAGAACATGGTCGCGCGATAGACCACCGGCAAACTTGCTTGCCCTCCGAACATGTAGCGCATCTTCGCCGCCTGGCTAACGAGTTGGTCCATAGCCACCCACATGAAGCTGGTCAACGTCTCGACGATCGGTCGCATGCCCACGAGCGAGGCGCCGATAGCTGCCCCGAAGAAACCGTTTTCGGACAACGGCGTGTCCAGCACTCGGTTCTCGCCGAAATTAGCGAGCAACCCTGCGGTAGCGCCGTAGACGGAGCGTCGGATGTCTTCCCCCATGATGAAAACGTTCTCGTCGCGCGCCATCTCCTCGATGATCGCCTGGTTGATTGCCTCTACATAAATCGCGTTGGATGCCATTACGATGGTGCCTTCGTCTGAGCTAAGTTTGGTTAATCTGGTTGTCGGTGTTTAAGGCGCGGGTATCGGGTCGGCCCACATGTCGTCGAACAGATCTTCAGGTTCGGGGTAAGGGCTGTTGCGGGCGAACTCGACCGCCTCCTCGACTTCAGCTTCTTTAGCTTTCGAGATCGCGTCACACTCTTCTCGGGTCAAGATGCCCTGTGAGGTCAGAGTTCGTTCCAAAACGTCGATCGGATCACGTTCGCGCCATTCATTGATCTGCTCCTCGGTCCGGTATTCCCCGCGACGGACTCGGCCTAGTCCCAGTGAGTGTTCCTCGTAGCGGTAGGTGAGAGCTTCGATCAGAGTCGGTCCTTCGCCAGCTCGGCCCCGGGAGACCGCCTCGCGGGTCGCCTCGTACATTGCGATGGCATCCTGCCCGTCGACGAGCACACCCGGCATGTCGTATGCCGCAGCCCGATCAGAGATGTGTTCGACAGAGACCGAGTCGTGGTATGAGGTGGTCACCGCGAACTGATTGTTTTCGCACAGGAAGATTACCGGCAAGTCCCACAGTGCGGCCAAGTTCATCGACTCATGGCAAGCGCCTTGGTTGGATGCACCGTCACCGAAGAAGACCATCGATACGAAGTCTTCACCCCTGATTTTGGCGGCCAATGCGGCGCCTGTGGCCACAGGCACCGATGACGCGACGATGCCGGATTCGCCTAAGATACCGATTGAGAAGTCGGCAAGGTGCATCGATCCGCCCTTGCCTTTGCAATAGCCGTCTACGCGACCGTAGAGTTCAGCCATCGCGCGTTTGACGCTCCCGCCTTTTGCCAAAGGATGCCCGTGGGATCGGTGGTTGCCAGCGATGTAGTCGGTGTCTTCCAGCGCTGCGCAGGCCCCCACTGCGACCGCTTCCTCGCCGATGTACGGGTGAGCGGCCCCCGTGAACTCGCCCGCTGAGTGCACCTCCATCACGCGTACCTCGAAGTGCCGAATAAGCCACATCCGCTCCAACATCTGCACCAGTTTTTCTTTGCTGACGTTCTCCAACTCAACTGCTCCCTTTTCTGCACAATTGCAGACTGCTCGATCAGATCACGAGACTTGGATCGCTCGCGACTATCTTATTCCAATACCACCTAAGATGTCGCGGCACGCCGCTGATACGCGGACGCACGCAGTCCAACGCGCTCGTTTAACCGTGTGGCCAGCCAGAACGGCCAGTTTAGAATCTCTTCATGATCGATGAAGCGACCATCGAGGCGCGGGCTGGGAACGGCGGCAACGGGATCGTCACGTTTCTGCGGGAGGCGATGAGGCCGCTTGGTGGCCCCGCGGGCGGAAACGGTGGAAACGGAGGCGATGTCAGCCTCGTAGCTGACCCGACTCTCAACACGCTGTTGAAATTCCGTTGGCGACGGCACTTCATTGCCAAAAACGGCGGTCACGGTGCGCGCAATCGGCGACACGGTGCGAACGGCGATGGAGTCGATGTCAACGTACCGGTCGGTACCGAAGTGTGGCGACTACCTGTGCGTTCGGGAGAGCCAGAAGTATTCTTGGGCGATTTGGTGCAGCCCGGCCAACGCTTGGAAGTCGCGAAAGGCGGCCGGGGCGGCCTTGGAAACGCCGCGTTCGTCACCTCGGTGAATCGTGAACCGCTGTTGGCGGAAGCGGGCGAAGCTGGCTCCATCGTCAAGCTACGCCTCAATCTCAAAATTTTGGCGGACGTGGGGCTTGTCGGCATGCCAAATGCCGGCAAGTCGAGCCTGTTGACCGCGATCAGCTCGGCCCGACCAAAGATCGCCGACTATCCCTTCACCACCCTCGAACCCGCACTGGGAATAGTCGAACATGGCTTTGACGCCTTTGCCGCAGTCGACATCCCCGGATTGATCGAAGGCGCATCCGAAGGTGTCGGATTAGGTCACGAGTTTTTGAAACACATGCAACGCACCCGATTGCTGGTTCACGTCGTCGACGGAAGCGAAGGTGAGCCGGGCGACCGCATCCGCGCCATCAACCGCGAGCTGGAGGCATTCGACCGTAGATTGGCGCGTTCGCCGCAGATCATAGCGGTAAACAAGCTGGACCTAGAAGAGGTCGCATTGCTGCGCGATGAGATCGCCGAAGAAGTCACGCGCGCCGTTGGCGACGAAACTCCGGTCTGTTTCATCTCAGCTGCCACACGCCAAGGCGTTGAAGACCTCGTTTCCGCGGTTGCGTACCGATTAGCGCAGATTCGCAAGACAAACACTTCAGCTTTGACGACGGTCCCTGGATACGATCTGCCAGAAGGCTACGATCCGTTGGAAGACGACAATCTGCCTGTCGTTCAGACCAAAGGGCCCGATTTGCGAATGGTTGTGCGCGCTGGTGCCGACAGCTTTCGAATCGTCCACGACCGCGCGGTGCGTCTTGCCCAAGGCTCCAACCTCGACAACTGGGATGCACTAGTCCAGTACCACGAGCGGTTGGAACGGATGAAAGTGACTGATGCGATTAGGCGCGCCGGCGCGCGGAACGGCGATGTCATCCTCGTCGGTGAATGGGAGTTTGAGTGGCAGTAAGGCGAATAGTCGTCTACGGCGGTACTTTCGACCCATTCCACAACGGTCATTTGGCGGTTGCTCGATGCCTTCTCGAGGAGCTCGACGCCGACACTGTTCTTATCGTCCCCACGGGACGCCCTTGGTTACGTGCTAATCCCCCAGTGGCCTCTCCTGAAGCCCGTTTGACGATGGCACGCCTCGCGACGGAGGGCGAATCAGGGATCGAAGTATCAGACGTTGACATCGTTCGCGAGGGCACGACGTATTCGATCGACACGATAGCCGATCTCCGTCGCAATTACGGAGAGGATCATGAATACTTCCTTGCGATCGGCTCCGATTCCGCCGCCGAGCTTCATCGCTGGCACCGATATGAAGACCTATTAGGTGCGTGCACCATCGCTGTGGTCCAACGGCCAGGAGCGCAGTTGAGCTCGGAGCTCAGGTTACCGTCCGAAACCATATTCATCGACGGTCCGATGATCGATGTCAGCGCATCGGAGCTTAGATCCCTATACGGCTCCACCCAGCTTTCCGCGGCGGCGAAGTTTGTACCCGGATCAACACACAGATTTATCATCGAAACTGGTCTCTATCGATGAAACACGACGAAGCCATCGCGCGCGCCAAGCGCCTTCTTGAACGTTCGATTGAGCTCCAAGCTCTCGAATACGGAGATTTCACACTGTCGTCGGGTGCGAAGTCATCCTATTACTTCGACGGCCGATTGCTGACGACAGACGGTGAGAGCGTGGAGCTAGTCGCCAGTCTTTTCCTTGACGTGCTCGCCCGGCGCGACGTTCATCGCTTCGGCGGACCTGCCGTCGCCGCGGTGCCGATTATCGGCGGGTTGGCGTTGATGGCACACTCGCGCGGTTACGACCTCAAAGGCTATTTCGTTCGATCTGAAGCGAAGACTCATGGGATGGGCAAATTGATCGAGGGTCACATCACGCCCAACGAGAAGGTCGCCGTTTGGGATGATGCCATCTCTACCGGCGGTTCACTATTCGGGGCCATTGATGCGGTCAACGAACTGCCGGCGAAAATCGACATGGTATTTACCATCTTGGATCGCAATCAGGGCGGGAGTGATCGGCTTAGCGAACGATCGATCCCACTGTTCAGCATCTTGTCGAGCAATGACGACGGACTTGTCGTGATCGATCAACGATCGTTGGACGAGTGGTTCGGGTAAACGTGACCAGATTCCATCCGAATTACCAAAGAATCGCTTCCAAGTCGATGACGTCAACTAACAGTCAAGATTCTGACGACTAACTGACAACTCAACTCAGTTCGACCAACCCTCTACAGCCCGCATTGAAGGATCTGGCTGAGTTGTTACGCTCAATTGACACTGATCCAGCGCGATGTTGACATCGAACGCGTCGTCAATATCGGCGATTACCTCGTTTGGTTCAGCCAAATCCGGACGATGAACTTGACGATTTCAACGTGCTTGTTGTGATTCTGATTTAGTTGGGACTTCTAAAGAATCATACCGAGTTCATCTAGACATCCAAGTTCTTAACCTCAAGAGCGTTCGCACGAATGAAGTCACGCCGCGGAGCGACTTCTTCACCCATCAAGGTTCTGAAGATGTCATCAGCGCTGATCGCATCCTCCGCGGTGACTTGTAGCATCACCCGGTGCTGGGGGTTCATCGTGGTGTCCCAGAGTTGGTCCGGGTTCATCTCTCCAAGGCCTTTGTACCGTTGGATGTTGATGCCACTGGTGTCGGAGTTTTCTTCAAGCGCTTCGGGCAGTTCATGCCAATTTAGGTCTTGCATCAAGATGTCTTCGCGGCGCTTCAGCTGGAACGTGTCCGCGGCGATGTAGTTCATGACATCTTGGTACAACCGTTTCGAGCGTCGAAGCGCAGGGTTGTTGTAAACGTCCTCGGTCAGTTCGTAGTCCCTGATCTGATACGTCACGGGAATGTCTTGGTGTTCTTCGGCTGGTTCCTCATTGACTTCGCGTGTGAACGGCGTTTGTTCGTCATCAACACTGCCGTTGAACAGACCAACTTGGAAACTCGCTTCCCCGTCGAATTCATCTTCCCCGTCCAAATCGCCAATGATTTCAGACGATCGATCTCGTGAGAACGTCAGATTCTGAAGTTCTGGATCCCGCAACAAATCGAAGAAGACATCTTCAGGCATTCCTAGAACCTTAACGATGTCAAAGGCCTCTCGGAACTCTCGGAGTTGCGTAATCGTGCTTCCAAGCCGCTTGCCTTTGACTTCGACGCTAATGTCGTCATCGTCGGAAGCAATCGACAGTCCGTTGAAGACGCGTTCAGCCATCCAGTTGTCCAGATCGGCATCCGCGTAAAGCCAGTTGCTACGGCGACCCTTCGAAGCCTTGTAGAGGGGCGGTTGCGCGATGTAGAGGAATCCCTCATCGATCAACTGGCGCATG
Source organism: Dehalococcoidia bacterium (assembly GCA_965207515.1). Taxonomy (GTDB): domain Bacteria; phylum Chloroflexota; class Dehalococcoidia; order Lucifugimonadales; family Lucifugimonadaceae; genus Bin127. The sequence continues at coordinate 2,168,957 of OZ242286.1, forward strand.
TTCCTGAAAAAGAAGGTCAACAGCAACGTCCGGATGTGGGCGCCGTCAATGTCGGCATCCGTCATGATGATGATGCGGTGATAGCGCAACTTCTCTGAGTCGAACTCCTCGCCCATGCCGGCACCGATCGCGGTTATCAATGCGGCGATTTCCTCATGCGCGAACATCCGTTCTGGCCGGGCCTTTTCGACGTTCAAGATCTTGCCTTTGAGCGGCAAAATCGCTTGGAACTGTCGGTCGCGGCCCTGTTTGGCCGAGCCGCCGGCGGATTCACCCTCAACGATGTAGAGCTCGGATCGGGAGGGATCCTTCTCGGTGCAGTCGGCGAGTTTGCCGGGCAACGAACCGCCATCCATCGCGTTTTTGCGGATGATGAGGTCGCGGGCCTTCTTGGCGGCCTCTCGAGCGCGCGCGGCGGTTGACGCCTTCTCGATAATGATGCGGGCTTCGTCGGGATGATCCTCGAGGAATTCATTCAGCTGGCGACCGAATAGTTGCTCCACGATCCCCTTGACCTCGGGGTTGCCGAGCCGTCCCTTGGTCTGACCTTCAAACTGCGGGTCTTTGACCTTGACGCTGATCACGGACATCAGCCCCTCGCGAACGTCTTCGCCTGACAGCGTTGCGACGCCATCTTTGCCACCGCTGAGCAGGCTGTTCTTCTTGGCATAGTCGTTGAGCACACGTGTGAGCGCTGATCGGAAGCCGGTCACGTGTGTGCCTCCGTCTCCCGTGCGGATCACGTTTGCAAACGACAGGCAGTTTTCGACGAACGACTGGTTGTACTGGAATGCGACTTCCACCGAGACGTCATCGACCGTGCCGGCAGCGTAGATAACGCTGTCGTGTATGCCGCCGCGGCGGCGGTTAAATGTGCGAACAAAACTCTTGACGCCGCCGTCGAAGCGGAAGGTTACATCGTTGTGCGGCCAATGAGTCTCGTTGTGCCAATCGCTTCGCAACCGGATCGTAAGGCCCTGGTTGAGGTAAGCCATCTCGCGCAAGCGCCCGGTGATGGATTCCCAGTCGTACTCGACGGAGGGGAAGATCTGGGCGTCCGGCATCCAAGTAACTTTGGTGCCGTTTCCAGTTAGATCCGCGGAGGTTTGAGCCCGACGGTTCATGTCGTTCATAGTGATGCCACGCTCAAAACGCTGGCTATAGACGTGACCGTCGCGTCGAACCTCGACATCGGTCCACTCGGACAACGCATTGACAATCGAAGCACCCACTCCGTGCAGGCCACCGGAAACTTGATAACCCTTGCCTCCGAACTTCCCGCCGGCGTGGAGCGTCGTCATGACAGTTTCGAGCGCTGATTTTCCGGTTTTGTCGTGAGTATCCACGGGGATACCGCGACCGTCGTCTACGACCGTCACGGAACCGTCAGCGTGGATCCGAATGTCGACCGTAGACGCGAAACCCGCCATGGCCTCATCAACGCTGTTATCGACGATTTCACGAACGAGGTGGAATACGCCCTCGGGGCCGGTCGTACCGATGTACATCCCGGGGCGTTTACGGACGGCTTCAAGGCCCTCCATGACGGTGATGTCGTCGGCGGTGTAGTCAGCCGAACCGGCGTGTCCGTTACCGTTGGTCGCGATGGTGGTTTCTGTAGTCATGGGCCCTCAAAAAATCAAGCCGATCAATCTTTGGTGCCCTGGAACCAACCTTCCTTACACTGCGCCACCAAAGACCTCGATCTTGGCAATGGAATCTGCGCCTCTCCTCGCGTGCGCGCGTGCGCGCGGCTTTAAGAAACGCGTTATTTCATCACTTCAATCTTATCAGCAAGAGCCGTTCCGATCACTTTTTACGCGGCAATCAAAGCGGATTCTGGCCAATTAACGCGTTTCGGGTCCCTGTCGGCCCGAGAATCGGCTTCGCGCGCACCCATCCAACGCGAATTTCGCAGACAAACGAACAGAGTTTTCCCAATCGTTTCGTCGGTCTGCCGGTGAATGTTTGATCAACTACTCGAACGCGTTGGGGTCTGCAACCGCGCCGCGCTCAAGGGCCACATTGATGAGATCAACGAGGCGCCGGGCCGACTGAGGTGTCAGCTCAACCGCGACACGTGCTCCCAAGCCCTGCGATTCGTCGACAAAGTCGATGTTGAGAGCGTGCTCCAACGTCATCTGGCTTGGGTGGTCGTACGAGACGTTAACGTGATTGACTTGTATCCATCCGGGTGTGCCTTTGCCACAACCTTTGACTGAGGCTTTCTCTGCGATCATCGTGCACATAGTTTGTTTTCCTTCGAAGTTTCGGTTCGACTCAAGAAACTCATCCGAGGTGCTTAGGGAGGAAATCGAAGATCTTTTGCCAGCCATCGACCGCCTGCTCTTGGCAATACACCTCTCGGTGGTAGTAGAAGAAGCCGTGACCTGCGCCAGGGTACATGTGAAACTCGTAGTCCTTGCCGTGCTTCTTGAGGGCCGTCTCGTGAATTGCGACCTGTTCGGGAGACGGAGCGCTGTCTTCTTCGCCGAAAAGCCCTAGCACCGGACATGAAAGGTCGGCGGTGTAGTCGACGGGTGCGACCGGGAAGTTGTCGTTGAGTTCCGATTCGTTCATCACTACTCGGCCGCCCCAGCAGTCGACGACCGCATCGAACCCCTCGACTCTAGAAGCCGCCAGCAAAACGTGCCGTCCACCCGAGCACGTGCCAAACGCACCAACCTTGCCGTTCGAATTGGTGAGTGAACGGAGGTATCGCATCGAGGCTTCGAGATCACCAACGGCTTGGCCATCGGGGATCCCGCCTTCAGATCGGACCTTTGCGGCGACGTCGTCAGGCGAGGCATGGCCCGTGCGGTGGTAAAGATCAGGGCAGATGGTTGCATACCCGTGATGCGCGAATTTCCGTGTACATTCTCGGTACCACTCATCCCAGCCCGGCATGTGGTGGGCGAGGACCATTCCTGGATGCGGCCCGGGCCCCAGTGGCCGGGCGAAATACGCGTTGATCGCCACACCATCCGGTGCTTGCACAGTCACCGTCTCGGCGATCATGCCCTCGTACATATCTGTCGTATACATGGAGTGGTCCTTCTGGCTTAAGTTCAACCGTACGGAGTCGATGCTACGACACCAAGGCTAATGATCACGTCGATGTCGAGGCGAAAACCCTGATCGACGCGTAGTTTCCAGCCGAACTGAAGCGGCGAGTGTTATATTGCACATCATCATGACTTCCAACGCATCAGAAAACGGCGTCCGCGAGAACGGTATGCGCCAAAAGGGCCCGCTCGAGGGCATGAAAGTTATCGAATTTGGCAATTTCGTCGCCGGCCCGTTCGCAGGGCAGATACTGGCCGACATGGGAGCTGAAGTCATCAAGGTCGAACCTCCTACCGGCGATCCTTGGCGCGTGTCGCAACCGTTCGCACCGCACGAAAGCCGCACCTTCTTGCCGCTCAACCGCGGCGTCAAAAGCGTAACGCTTAATCTCAAAGACCCGCGGGGGAAAGAAGCCCTTGCGCAGATTGTCAAAATGTCCGACGGCGTAATTTCCAACAACCGGCCGGACACTGACAAAGCGCTCGGCATCGATTACGAATCGCTCGCGGCAATTAACCCGGCGATAGTCTACGTCGATATCACTGCTTACGGTTTGAAAGGTCCGTTGGGAGGCGCCCCAGGTTTCGACCTCGTGATGCAGGGCTTCACCGGCGCCGTGACTTCAGAGGGCAAGATCACGCCCAACGGCCAACCCGAAGTCGTGTGGTCATCGTCGTACATCGACCTCTCCTCGGCGTACTGCGCGGCCTTGGGCATCGTTGCAGGCATCGTCGGGCGGGGCGATAGCGGCAAAGGGCAAAAGGTCGAGACCAGCCTGATGATGAACGCGATCGCCATGCAGTGCATGCGCATCATGCACATGCTCGACATGCCTACTCCTTCTATGACTTGGTATCAGGACAGGTATCCGCAGCTGGTCGCCGAGGGAAAGACCTATCAGGAGTTGCAGCAGGATTACCAGAGCGTCGTCCGACCATCGATATATCGCTGCTACTACCGCGCCTATCGCACTAAAGACGGCGGGATGTGCCTCGGCACCCTCGATTGGGCGGCTAGGGCACGGTTGCTCCGACACCTCAACTTGGAAGATCCGCGTGTCACAGACCCTGACTACGACTACGATTCGCCAGATGCGGACAGATTCGCGCAGGAGATGATCGACACTTTCGAGGAAATCTTCGCTTCAAAGACAACCGCGGAGTGGGTCGAGGAGTTGAATGCCAAAGACATCCCATGCGGCCCGATCCGCTTCAGCGAGGACCTCGCCTGGGACGAACAAGCCGTGGCGAACAACTACATCATCGAACTCGAACACCACACCGGGCAACGGTACCGCACATCAGGCCCGATCCTAAATTTCACCGCCGGCATGCCCGACATGAAAGCGTCGCCAGCCCTAGGCGAGCATAACTGGGAAGTGTTGCGCGAGGCGGGAATGAGCGACGAGGAGATTACGGCGGTCGTCGGCTGACTTGAAACCGAATCGGTCCGACCTCACCGCCGAGTCGAGGGTTGTCTGTGCCTAGTGACTGTCGATGAAACGCGTCTACTTAGCCACGCCTATCACGAGCGTCTCCGAAGATGAGCGCCAACTGATCGTCAGTTGGTGCGAGTGGTACATCCAACACGAACTTGTCGGAAAAGACGTTTTCTGTCCCGCCATCGAATACGACCGACGCTGGGCGAACGGCCCTCGTCAGACCGAATCCGATCTCATCGCCATCCGGGATCGTAGCTGGGCGAAACTGGACAACAGCGACGAGCTACATGTCGTGCATCCCGACCGCTCAACAAATGCCGCGATCGAGTTCGGATATGCGATGGGGCTGAATCTCGAGAAAGTTGTGGTGGTCGCGTTCGCAGAATGGCTAACGGGCACGTTGAAGGATTATCGTCTCCGACTGCTGATGCACAAGCCGACCGTCGAGTTCCGTTCGTACAGCTTGGAGGCGCTAGGCCTTCGGTAACGCTCGTCCAATTATTCTGTCTCCGGAGTGGTGTCCCCCTCCGCCGAGAAGTAGCCCGACGCAAATATCAGTCCGTCGTGACGAACCGCCCATAAGTGTTGCACGTCGTCTTCGGACGTGCGAGGGTTGGGTAAATCGAACGTGCCCCAAGCCCCTTCATCGGTCGCAAATTCGACTGCTACGCCGCCAAAATTCCTTCCGGTCTCGGCCTCGTAGGCCGTGATATCTTTACCCACCAGCTGCGGGAAGGTCGGGAACGCCAAGACGATCGCGTTTTCATCAAAGAGTGTCAGGTACCACTGACCATCGATGCTCCCTTCGCTGTTGTAAAACTCGACCGTCGCATCAAGGCCCTCGCGTTCGTAACGATCTATCGCTTCCTGAACAAATTCCCGAGTGTGAGCCGCCGGGTCGTCAGGTTGCGGGTAGTAGCCGGATGCGAACATGATGCCGTCGTGTCTAACCGCGTACGCCACCTTTGGCGCATCTTGGAACGTGAATGGGTGAGGCCAGAGATACTCGATCCAGGCCGAGCCGTCTTCTTCAACGTTGGCAAACTCCTGTCCGAGTTCGAATCCGGAGGCGTCGACTACGTCCTTGATGTCAGTCCCTCGCAACTGCGGGAGCAACGGATGGATGATATAGACGTCGTTCTCGTCGGTGGCAAAGAGGTACCACTGGCCTTCGTAGCTCGCAATGCTGTTGTAGTAGCCGAGCGTCGGCTGCGCCCCGTACTCTTCGTACCGGGCGATGGCATCTTCGACGTATTTGACGGTGTACTCCACCGGATCGGCTCCATGCCACTCGGGTTCCGTTGGGTCGGCGGAGTAGTGACTGGACGCAAAAATCAACCCGTCGTGACGCTTGACCCAGGCGGTCTTATTCTCCTCGCGCAACGACTCGGGATTCGGCCAAAGGTATTCGACCCAGTGACCATCCTCGGTCGCCTTGGCGATCTCCTTGCCTAGTTCGTATCCATTGGATCCCACCACGTCTTTGATGTCAGTGCCCTTCAAACGCGGGAATATCGGATGGGCCAGATAGATGTCGTTCTCGTCGATGAGGAAGAGGTAGAACTGGCCATCAACGCTCTCGAAGCTGTCGTAATACTCGATTGTGGCTTCCAGACCTTCTGTTTCGTAGCGGTCTATGGCCTTCTGGACGTATGCCTGTGTGAAGTCGGCGAGATTTTCGATAAGGACCACGTGGCTCGCCGAAAATATCAAGCCATTGTGTAGAACCGACAGGTTCCGCCTGGGAATCTGCTCGCCAGTTTCCTGGTCGTAAGATTCGAGTTCGAACCAAAAGCCTTCCGGTGTGGCTTGCGCCCAGAGTTTCCCGAGAGGAGTCGACGGATTCGTTCGGTCGTTGGTGCCGATTATCACTTTCAACCATCCGAGCGCCGCTGCAAGGAGGGTCTGGTCGCCCTCGCTCAGTATCACCATGTATCGATCGCCGTCTAGACTCGCCTCGTCACTGTAGAACTCAAGGACGGCTTCGCGGCCCTCGCGCTCGTAGAGGTCTATCGCGGCGTTGATGTATGCCCGAGTGATTTCATCGTCGGTTAGCTCCGACGTATCGAATTCGGTCTCAGGCACGGCCGTGGGTTCGGGTTTCGGCGTCGCGGTCGGTTCAGGTTCAGAAGTGGCCGTAGGTTCCGGTGTCGCGGTCGGTTCAGGCTCGGGAGTAGCCGTGGGATCCGGTTCGCTGGTACACGCCGCGGCGACGAGCATCAAAGTTGCGAAAGCTGCGATTACCGCGATCGGTCGTAAGGTTCTGGCCAACTTACTGAGCATCTGTAACTATCCTCTTCCTGCTTGCTCCAGTACCAGCACGTACTCTCGGTGGCCGCGTGATTCGACACGTTAGCAGTTCAACAACCCGTGATTTATCCGCAGCAATTCCTAACAAATCGGGATCAACTGTCATCAACTCCGGCGTAGGCGATCAGCATCCGCAGCGCAAGGCGATCCCTAAATCTTCGCGAGGTATATTCAAGAAGATTTTAGCGGGTTATCCTTCTTTTCAATCCCTTACGAAGATTCACAGTGGGAATCTCATCGGTAGCCCGGACCTCGTCCGCGCCTCCACTCGTGAGCTCGTGCCACCTCTTCGTCGAGTTCAACGCCCCAACCCGGTTTCGTGGGGACGTCCAGCAGGCCGCCGTCGTGGAAGTTGAGCGGGCCGCCGGTCAGATCATCCTTCCACGGCACATCGTCGATGTCGATCTCACAGATGCGGACGTTCGGTAATGTCGCGCACAGGTTTATGCCTTGCATCGTCGCTAGGTGCGAGTAGTAGTTGTGCGGCGCCACATTGATCTCATGCGATTCCGCCAGCATCCCGACGTCTCGACCACGAGCGAAGCCCTGCCACGGCACGTCGATCATTGCAATGTCCATCGCCCGTGCGGCGAAGTACGGACGGTAGTCACGGATCGTAAAAAGATTCTCGCCGGAGGTGATCGGACAACTGGTGCTGTCTTTGACCTCCTTCAAACCGTCGATCTCGTACATGTCGATCTCGACCCACATCATGTTGAACTGCTCGAGGACGGCACAGATCTGTTTCGCAGCTTGCGGTTTGACGTTGAAGTTTAGGTCGAGCGCGATTTCGACATCCGGGCCAACCGCCTCCTTGAACGTGCCGATGTACTTTTCGACGTGGCTCAACAAACCCGGTTTGATCGTTTGATCGGGCGAATCGGTGCCGAAGCCGTAACCATAGCCATGCGTATTGTCGTCAAAGAAGATGATGTTCGTCTTCAACGCTTTGAAACCGCGTTCCTTGACTTCGTGCCCTAAATCGGTCACCGCTTGGAAGGAGTCCATCGGCGGGACACCGATCAATTCATGGTTACGCGAACGAGACGAACCGCAGTGCGACCAGTAGACCTGCTGCCGTTCCCGCGTCGGCCCGCCAAACAAGCTGTGGACCGGAACCCCTAGAGCCTTCCCTTTGATGTCCCACAACGCGAGCTCCACGCCGGCGATCGCCCTTGCCGCTATGCCACCGGGTGCCTGCCTCGACATTCGGTACATGTCCCAGTAACGCGCTTCAACCGCAAGAGGGTCTTGACCCAACAGGATCGGTTCGTAATCGGTCACCGTTCCGACTACGCCGTAGGGGTTGCGGCCGTCGGACATCTCGCCATAGCCCGTTATCCCCTCGTCGGTTCGGACGGCGCAGAACTGCCACGGGCGCCAACCGGCATCTACTACGAAGGTCTCAATCTCAGTGATTTTCACGGCGCAACTCCTTGGCGTTGAGGCATATATCCGACACTCAATCGACTTGATGGTAGATTAACCAGACTCGATCGAGAGGCGCGTTTGAACCATCAACGATAATGGGCATATAGACGGGTAATAACTGTCGAACCTAACCGATTGACCGAAGCAGAGATCCAAATGTTGGGCGACCACCTAACTTACGATGACGCAACGAACGGCTACGAGCCTTCCATGTTTGACCGCGGTCGCACGCTCGACCGCGACACTAAAGCCCGAATAGCCGAAAACGTGGACAAGATTCTGGCTGCAATTGGTCCGGAAAACATTGATCTTGAAGGTACCGAGCGAACTCCCGTGCGTGTCGCAGAGATGTTCGACGAGCTGTTGAGCGGTTACTCCATCGATCCTGAACAGCTACTGAATGGCGCACTGTTCGACGTGGAATACGACCAGATGGTCGTCGTCAAATCGATCGAGTACTACAGTCTTTGCGAACACCACTTGCTGCCGTTTTACGGGTCTGCGCATGTCGGTTATTTGCCCGATAAGAAGGTGATCGGGCTGTCCAAGATTCCCCGTATAGTCGACATGTTCGCCCGGCGATTGCAGGTTCAAGAGCGAATGACGCAGGAGATCGCGACCTTCCTCGATTCATTGATCGAACCGAAAGGCGTCGGCGTCGTAGTCGAAGGGACTCACATGTGCACAGTGATGCGCGGAGTCCGCAAGCAAGACCCACGCATGGTGACCAGCGCGGTGATGGGAGCCCTGCGCGACAACAGCGCGACGCGTCAGGAGTTCATGGAACATCTCCGAAACACAGCCGTTTAACCGCCGTCGATCTTTGACAGACCGCGAGTTTCGCAGCTGTCACGCCCCAGTTCCCTACTGGAGGGGCGAAAAATTCATCGGGAGCAACAGTTTATTTGCCTGCGTGAGCGGTGCGATGCCGCCCGGAGGTGGCCAGACACCCTTTGCGCGAGTTTCTTCGCGGATTTCAGCACGCTGGTCGTAACTCTCGTACGCCCACATGTGGATCCAAGTGTTAAGGGCTCCAAGTTCCGAGTACCAGGCACCCACCAGCGGCGAGTACTTCTCACGTTCCTCGATGTGATTGCCCCAGATTTCGATCACTTTGGGTATGTCCGGGGGCGCGTACGTGTAGATGCGCATCTCATACACCGGCCCCAGCTTGGCTTCGCCGCGGTTCTTCATGAATGGAGCGGGAAGAAATATCTCGGAACGCATCTTACGCACGAATTCAGCATTGTCCGGCGGCCAAACCCCTTCCTCGGCTACTTGTGCGCGGATCTGCCGACGCTGCTCGAGGTCGTCGTAAGGCCAGACGTGAATCACCTGGTTGATCGGTCCGACTTCGGTGTACCAGAACCCGAAAAGCTGAGAATAATCCTGGCGACCTTCTTTGAGCTTCGCCGCGGTTCTCGCCTCGAACTCGGGCACAGCCCTAGTCACGAGATCGTAGGTCCTAAATTCGTAGATCATCCTTGGTTCCTCGGTTGTCAGAACTTTGACTGCTCGAAGGCTAACATGAAGTCGAGAATGGCACGGTACGACTGAGCGCTCCGCAATGCAGGTAAACGGTTCAACAGCGTTGGTAACGGGCGCATCAAAGCGCATCGGACGGGCAATCGGCCTATCGCTGGCCGAAAATGGTTGCAATGTCGCAGTGCATTACTTCAACAGCCACGAGGAAGCTGTGCAGACATGCGAAACCATACGTGGCCTTGGTGTAAAGAGCCAGCCGGTCCGAGCTGACCTCACCAAATCAGAAGATTGCGCAGGATTGTGGACTGAAGCAATCGATGCGCTCGATGCGATCCCCAACATTCTGATCAACAACGCGTCCTCGTTCGGACGCGCAACCTTCGACGAAACAACGGTCAACGATTTCGACAACGCGATGGCGGTCAAAGTCCGCGCTCCAATGCTCCTGGCGCAGATGATGGCGAGAGATTTGCCCGAAACGGACAACGGCAAGATCGTCAATATCAACGACCGTCGAAAGGTATACAAGTCGAGATTCGCGTTCGGCATCGCGAACGCCGCGATGAGCGGGTTGACTCGATCCTTAGCGGCGGCATTGGCGCCGCGGATTCAGGTCAACGAGTTGCGTCTGGGCCCGATTTTGCCTCTATCCGACAATCAGGCATCCGATACGCCACGTATGTCTCTAGACACCTTGGGCCCCGCGGGACGCATGGGCGAGTTGGACGAAGTTTGCCGCGCCGTGCTCAGCCTGATCGAAAACGACTACATAAATGGCGGGTCCTTGGTCGTCGACGGCGGCTTAAGTGTGCTGAATCGGTAGCCGGAATTTCGAATTCTTGCACCGAACACCGAATGCGTATATTATTTCCGCACGCGCGGGCGTTCCATTTGGCGCGCGTCCGCCATTAAGACATGGTTACGCATCCAATGCAGAAAACGTTGGTCACAATCGACGGCCACATCGGTTCGGGTGCCTTCGTAGTAGGCAAGAAGATCGCCCGTATGTTCGGGTGGCGATACTTTGACCGCGTCCGGCTGCCCTCTGTAGATGCTTTTAACGCTGAGGTTCCGACTGACGAACTGCTCAGCGTCCAAGACGGTGATTTCTCTGACCGACTCTGGGCTTGGATCGAGCGCGCGGCATCCTATTTCGCTATCGGTGCCGCAGGCGACGATCCATACCTACAAGGCGCTGCCGACATCCACGCGCCACTCACTTGGGACACCAACGGTCCGTCCGCGAACACTTCTCTAGACAATGCCTACGATCTTTCGCAACTTGCCAAAGACGGCAACGCGGTTATCGTCCACAGGGCCGGAGCCGTCGAGCTCGCGGAACACGATTCGGTATCTAGAGTCGGCATCTTCGCGAATTGGGACGACAGAGTCGAGCGTGTAATGAACCGTGAAGGTTTGACTCGCATCTCGCAGGCGGAGCAAATGATCGCAGAGCGAGAAAAGGTGCAGCGTGAGTATTTCTACAAGATGCACCGCGCCGATCCCGAAGACCACGATCTTTACGATCTGGTAATCAACACTTCCGACAAACACATCAACATCGCCACGTTGGAAGTCTCACGCCACGTGAAGAAATCGCAAGAGAGCGTGGCGGTCTAACTGAAGATCCGTCGGAGACCTGCTTAAGGCACGACCGCGTGGGGCAGACGCCCTTTAGAGATCATCTCCTCAGCTTCGCGCAGATCTTTGTGGCTATCTACCGAGATCCAGTTCGCCGAAGATCGCAGAGCCCGCATCTGGCCCTCGTCGACTACCTGCGGAAATGTGGTCGTCTCATGATCGCCGACGTCCGGAAATCGGCTTTCCAGGCTACGGTCGAAAACGTAGATACCGCCATTGATCCAGAAAGGAAGTTCGGTCTTCTCCGCGAAGCTGGTCACCACGTCGTCATCCGAAACGAGGACCACGCCGAACGCGCTGACATACGGGATGAGTGTGATCGCGGCCGCTGCATCATTCTCCCGTCGCAGCGTCAAAAGTGGGTCGAGAGATTGGTCCGACAACACGTCGCCATTAACAACGATCACCTCGTCAACATCTCTCGGCACCAACTGAAATCCTTGCTTTACCGCGCCTCCCCTGCCTAGCGGCTGGTCTTCGGGCGAATAGTGGGCGCGAAACCCGAACCGCGATCCGTCGCCGAAGTACTCTTCGACCTGTTCAGCACGGTAGCCAGTTAGAAACACGATATCGGTGACGCCGTTGGCGCAGAGCCAATTGGCTTGATGTTGCAACAGAGGCAAGCCGTTTACCGGAACCATCGGCTTGCAGATCTGGTCAGTAAGCGGTTGGAGACGTTCGCCACGCCCACCGGCAATCGTCATTGCCCACATGAGTCGCCTTCCACCAATCGAGTCGTCGGATTCAGCTGCCGGTTAACCCGGCAACACGAACTTCAATTCGAGTTCAACCAATCCCAACAGGCGTCGATCTCTTCCTCGGTCATCGGCTCTTGCACCACGATCGATTGAGAAACCGGTTTGTCGTCTGATCCATCCCCCATCCATGACGGCCAAACTGCGATACCTGCACCCAGTTCCTCTCGGGTGATCTCGACATCTCTTGGTCGCCAGCGCACTTTGCACATGTCGAGCCAACCTGCGAGTGTCTCAGGGCTTTGCTTAGTGCGCCAGGCGATGATCAGCGCACCGAGCGCGCACATTTCGCCGTGAATCCAAAACTTGTCGGCAGCGATCTCCACGACGAAGCAGAAAGCATGGTCCGCGCCGGGTGCTCGCGGGTCTTGGACCAATGAGTCGTCTCGCGCCTGTACGGCCAGCATGATCTCTTTGACGGAGGCCGGTGTGAGTTCGCCGTTTTCATCGAGCGTCGGAGGAAAGTCCGTCACGATTTTGTCGTACAAAGCGAGCGCTTTCGCGGTCTTGGCCTCGTCGACAGGTTCGGTTTTGCCTAGCTCGGCGGAACGCCGCCATTCCGAGATCCCCGCATAGCCGCAGAGCACGTCGCCCAATCCCGCGGTATTCAAGCGTTCTGGGGCTTTTAACACCACGTCGTAGTCGACCAGAACGTACTCGCAATTGGCGATCGCCAACTGACCTATGATCTGGCGCCCGTCCCAATCAGCGACGAATCCGTGAATGATCGCTCCCGTCGAAATGACCGTGGGCACTTGTACCAACGGCTTTTCCTTGCGAACAGCTACCAGTTTGGCATGATCCAACGCCCTGCCCGCGCCGAGCCCGACGACGAGATCTATATCGTCCGGTAGCGAATCTGAAACCTCGATAAGGTGGGTTCTGTCAAGCCATTCGTTGATACCGATCCCCTCGGGCTTGTGATGCAACTCGTCTTTAGTCGCTTCCCACGCGGACGGCGTAGTTATGACCACATACCGCCCCCAATTCGCCGAATCGGCCTTTAACAGCCCGTGTCCAAAGCGGATATCGTAATCTCTGGCAAGCCTCGCTTCTGTCATCTCAAAACCCTCGCTCTTATCATCCTTGTCGCGTCAACAAGGTTACTCTAAAGACGTTCAGGTGACAGTGGGCTTATGAGTGACAAACGACTCCGGCACTGGTCGCGGTGTTGGACCGCCGGGCTTCTCGGCTACTTCTTCGTGGCCGGTTCCAGAAATCGCCGACGCCAATCCGGCGAAGATCTTAACAATTTCCGCGCGATTCGGTCTCTAGAATCTTCGTCTAGCCAGACTGAAACCGGTGATGAATCTACGAAACACGAAATGACGAACGGTTCCGGGCCCCAGAATACCGCGCCAATTGATGCCCTCAAACAGATAACGGGTCGCCAATGGTTGATGGCGTTGGTTGTCTTAATCGCGGTCCCGGTAGTGGCATACGCGGGAACGTTCTACTTGTACCCGTATGTTCAGGAACAGTTCGAAAGCGAATCACCGATCGCCGCAATCCTCCAGGAGTACGGTGCCGCTGAAGATGCCGAAACTCAGCTGCTAACGATCCGACGCGGCGATCTGGTTAACTCCGTCTCAGTCAACGGAACCCTAGAGTACGCCAATCGCGAGCGACTTTCGTTTGGATTGTCCGGCACCGTCGAGTCTGTGAACGTCGAGGTGGGAGATGTCGTGCAGAGCGGCGACGTGTTGGTCACGCTATTCGACGATGCCGTAATCTCGGCCGAGCAAAAACTGCAAAACGCGAGTGTTGCGCTCCAAGATGCCGAACGGGTTCTGGACGATCTCGTCAATCCCGAGACGAACAAGGTCGAAGACGCAACCCTCAAAATCTTCGAGGCGGCGCAAAAACTGGCCGACGCAGAGGCCAACCTTTCAAACCTGCTGGATCCTCCGAAACTCGATCTAGTCAGCGCAGAACTGGAAGTCGCTGAAGCCATAAACGCATTGTCAGATGCCGAGAAGAATTTCCAAGAGTTGAGAGATCCACCTCAACTCGACATCGAAAAAGCCCAGTTGGCTGTTGATCAGGCTGCTCAGGCCGTCGTTGACGCTGAAAACAAATTGGACGACCTGACGCAATTGAACGGCTCTGAACTGGTGGCCGCGGAACACGACGTCAACGTAGCGGTCAAAGAGCTTGACGACGCGGTGAAAGCGTTGAACGATCTGCGCAACCCAGACGCCACTTCAATTAACCAAGCGGAACTCGATGTCAAAAAAGCGGAATTAGCGGTGGTCGAAGCGGAAAAAGCCGTCTTTGACGCGGCGGATGCTCTCAACGATGCCGAAGATGCGGTCGCGGATAGTTTGAGCATCGAGATTCTGAAGTCTGAGGCGGAAGCCGATGTCGCCGCGGCCGAACTCGACTATACCTCCGCAGTGGATGCGTACGAAGAGGCGAAGCAGCCCTATGACGAGGACGACGTGGATGAGTTGCGACAGCAGATCGCTGAAGCCAAAGGTGATGTCGGTGTGGCGGAGGACCAACTGGCGCGACTGACCATCGAGGTCGATTCTGAGCTGTTTGAAATTGAAGACGAGCTAAACGACGCGCGCCAAGCGTACCAAGATGTGTTCCTAAAGTGGCTCGGCATGGAGATCACCGTTTACGAATGGCGACATTCGCCCGACCAGATATTCGCGCACATCGGCAAGTCTCTACCCGAAATCATGTCTCCCGCCGGAACGGGCAGCCGGTTAGCCGATCGCAACGATATTTCTTCTAGTTGGTTGGAGGATAACCCTGACACTCCTTGGAGCGAATCGGTCGTTGCGACGTGGACCGAATTCTTCCTTGGCAACCTGAGATTCGATTGCACCGAACTCGGAACTGGTATCACGGATGAGTGCGTAAACATCGAATTCGAGAACGCTTGGGAAGAGCTCAGGTCGCGGACGGAAACGTACGAAACCCTGATGCTCGCCAACTCCGAGAAATTCGACAATGCTGAGGACGCAGTAGACGGGGCACACAAAAATCTAGACGACTTGAACGAACAATTGGCTGTTCTGGTTGAACCTACTGACGAGGAGGTACTGAACGATCTGGCCGCCAAAGTCGAACTCGCAGATCTTCAACGCCAAGACGCAAGAATGAAACTCGAGCGACTTTTGACATCTGAGATAGAAGAGACAATCGCAACTCGCCATGCCGACCGCGAAAGGGCGAAACACGATGTGGCGGTGGCTACTCAGGAATTGAAAGTCGCTCAGGACTCGTTCGATCAGGCATCCCAAGACCTTTCCGATCTCATCGCCGGCGGATCGGACATCGACATTGCGTTAGCCGAATCGCGTGTCGAAAAAGCCGAAACAGACGTCGAAGACGCTGTAGACAAGGTCAATGATTTCAGGAGACGCGATGCCGAAGCGATCAACGTCGCTGAGCAAGAGGTTCAGGTTGCGATTGCCGACGCGAACAGCAAACTCGAATCGTTGGAAGACCTTCTCAATCCAAACCCGCGCGACATACACGTGCTTACCCAGGAAGTTGAAGTCGCGCGCTCGGACCTTCAATCCAAAATCGAAAGTCTCGAAGACTTGACCGAAACAGATGAACTCGAAATCGATCTTGCCAAACAGGAGATTGAAGTCGCTGGAGCAGAACTCGAAACGGCCCGAAACGAGTTGGATGACCTGATCAATCCCGATCTTGCCACCGTCGCGCTCCGTCGGGCCGAGGTAGCTACGGCGCACGCAGACCTCGAAGCCGCGCGAGAAGCGCTCGCCGAAGCCCAAATCGTTGCGCCGTTCGATGGCGTCATATCCGCAGTTTCCGTCGTGGAAGGCGAAGAGGTGAACGACGGTGCCGGTGCGGTTGAGATCGCCGACTCGTCAATAGTCGAAGTGTCCGGAACCGTGGACGAAGTCGACGTGCTATTCCTGCAAGTTGGCGACGCTGCATCAATCGAACTTGAAGCCCTGGGAGACGAAGCCCTGATCGGCAGAATCAGCGATATCGCTGCCTTTGGCCAGTCTAACCAAGGCGTCGTCACCTATCCAGTAACTATCCAAACCGAGCAACCCGAAGGAACCCAGCTGCCCGAAGGGCTCAGCGCGGTCGCGGAAGTCGTCATCCGTGAACAAAAAGACAAACTGCTCGTACCGATTCAGGCGCTGTTCGGTTCCGTCAACGATCCAATACTTCTGATATCGAACGAAGACGGATCCATCCAACCCCGCAACGTGACCCTTGGTATTTCCGACGACTTCTGGACCGTCATCGAAGACGGCGTTTCAGAAGGCGAAACCATCCTCATGACCTTGGTTGGAGCCGATACCAGCCAGTTCAGCGGGTTCCGCGCCATCACACGGTCGGTATCCGTCGGCCGGCCGCCCGGTCGTTGAACCTCGCGCAGCGAACGCAAAAACCAATCGACGAACGCAGGTCGATGATGGACCACGCAAACAATAGCAACGGCGCCGCAATTCGCATCCGCGACGTTGCCAAGGTGTACGACATGGGCGCCATCCAAGTCCGCGCGCTCGACCGCGTTTCCATGGACATCTACAACGGCGAA
Source organism: Dehalococcoidia bacterium (assembly GCA_965207515.1). Lineage (GTDB taxonomy): Bacteria > Chloroflexota > Dehalococcoidia > Lucifugimonadales > Lucifugimonadaceae > Bin127. Next base: position 2,185,623 of record OZ242286.1, read on the forward strand.
TTTGTCGCCATCATGGGCGCATCTGGATCCGGCAAATCGACCCTCATGAACATCATCGGATGCCTCGATGTACCCACTTCCGGCAGCTATCACATCGACGGGCAGGCCGTCGAGGCCATGTCCGACGATCGCCTCGCCGATATACGCAGCCGAAAAGTCGGGTTCGTCTTTCAGACACACAACCTTCTTCCCCGTCTCACAGCTCTCGCAAACGTTGAACTACCCATGATGTACGGCAGATGGCCCAACCGTCGCCGGCGCGCCGAACGCGCGCTCGCCTTGGTTGGCCTAGAAGACCGCATGGACCATCGACCAACTGAATTGTCCGGCGGTCAACAGCAACGAGCCGGCATCGCCCGTGCCCTGGTCAAAGAACCATCCGTACTCCTAGCGGACGAACCCACCGGAAACCTCGACACCGCAAACACCGCCGAAATCCTCAACATCATCTCCGATCTGAACCATGAGAACGGGATCACCGTCATTGTGGTCACCCACGAACGAGACGTAGCCGCCCGTGCTGACCGCATCATCACTCTCAGAGACGGCCGGGTAATCAGCGACCAATCCAAATCCTCTTCCCGCTCGGCGGGTTCCGGGCGCACTACCCACCAACCCGGCTCAACCCCGGATCGAGAAGGGTAGGGCGAGGTTCCGAGTGTCCCCACTAGACATAATCCGAACCTCCGTATACTCGCTGACGGCCAACCGCCTCAGAGCTGCCCTCGCTCTCCTCGGGATCGTTCTCGGCGTATGCTCCGTTATCACACTGATGTCCATCGGACGAGGCTCGACCGACCGCATCACCGAACTCATCCAAGGACTGGGCAGCAACCTCCTGACCGTTTTACCCACCAGCCAGCCGCTCACTTTGGCCGACGTCGAAGCCCTGCGCGACCCGCTCTACACTCCATCCATCAAAGCCGTCGCGCCAGAAATCGGCTCGTTCGGCACCATACACATCAATAACAACACCACTGAAACACAGATTTCAGGTGTGACGCCCGAGTATCTGAACGTCCGCAACCTCAACATGGCAACCGGCACGTTTATCGGAACGCCCCACGTAGAAGCACGAGCAGAAGTCGTCGTTTTGGGTGCTCAAATCTCCGAAGACCTGTTCGGAAATCAAGACCCCACAGGCGCGTTGGTTCGCATCAACGGGCGACGATTCAGGGTTGTCGGAGTTCTCGCCAGACAAAGCGGCTTCGGTTCTGCCGACGGCCTAGCCCTAGTTCCCATCACAACGGCGTACTACCGACTTACCGGACAACGGATCCCCGGCGGCGACATCAGCGTCGACCAGATCTCCATTCAGGCCCGAGACGTCGAGGTAGTCGACCAAGCCATCGAGGAGATCGAAACCGTTTTACGCCTGAGTCATCGCATTACCGAAGCAGACGACTTCACAGTATTCAACCAGCAGGAAATCCTCGATACATTCGATGAAGCAAATCAGACCCTGGTCATATTCCTCGGCGCTGTCGCCGGAATCTCGCTGCTCGTCGGTGGTATCGGAATCATGAACATCATGCTCGTCTCCGTCACCGAACGCACGCGCGAGATCGGAATCCGACAAGCTATGGGCGCCAAACGTCGAGACATCATCGCTCAGTTCGTCACCGAAGCCGTATTCCTCACCTTCGGCGGCGGAATCATAGGGGTTATCGTGGGCGTCGCTCTCGCAACGGTGATTGACGGAAGATTCCTCATCGGCACCGAATGGAATACGCGGGTTACGAGCGATATCCCGATAATCGCCTTGATCGTATCGATCGGAGTCGGTCTGTTCTTCGGGATCTACCCGGCTGTGAGAGCCGCGCGGTTGAACCCAATTGAAGCGTTGCGATACGAGTAGCTGAACCCTCAAGAATTCTGGACAATCTCACACCACAATCGACATCGGACCATGTGAAGAAAACGAGAAATGGATTGGTCGATCTCCTGAAATGAAAAGCCCGTTCGCAATACTTTTGGCAGTTGTAGTCCTATTCGGCATCATTATCGGTGCCGCCGCGATCTTCTTCTTGGCACCTACAGGGGAGGAAGACGAAGAGACAATATCTTTCGCCGCAGAAAGCGATCTTCCGACGCCAACCACTCGAAACGCCCCCGTACCACCGCAATCCGTAGGCGACGCAACGCAGGCCGACGTTGTCATTGTCTCAACATCAGTAGTCACCGAAGAAGGCTCTACAGCAGAACTCCCGCAAGAGATCCAAGAGCGCATCGAAAGAGGAGAAGGGGTGGTAGTAATCACCGCCGAAGCTGGCGGCGGAGGTGGTTTCGGAGGAGGACGCGCCGGCGGCGGGGCAGGTGGACCCAATTTCGAAGCCTTACAAGAAGCAATGGAGAGCAACCCCGAAATCCAAGAGCTAATGCAAAGAGCGCAGTCCGGCGAGATGTCGCAAGCCGATCAAGCGCGGCTACGCGATTTGATGCAAGAGGTTTTGTCCGAAACAGGCATCGAAGTACCCGGCGGACGGCAAGGCGGCGGCTTCGGCACGCCTCCGATCACTGGCACAATCTCTGCAATCTCTGGCTCAATCGTAACCATCGAACACGACGACGACAGCGGACTCTCAACTGATGTCGAAGTCTCGGACGGGACCAACATCACGGTCATCAAAGAACTCACTCCCGCCGATCTTTCCGCAGGTGACACCGTTGCGGGCACCGTACAACGAGGCGAAGGAGGACGAATCTTCATCATCAGCCTTGCCGTCGTACCCGAACAGCAAGGCCAAGGCGGTGGCTTCCGCGGCTTCTTCGGAGCCTTCGGCGAAAACAACGACGCGACAAACCTCTCCAACATCAACGGAACCATTGCCGAGATAAACGACCAGACCATCTCCGTTGAGACCGATCAAGGCACCCTCCGCCTGACCACCAACGACGAATCGACGATAATCTCCTCCGACACAGGCACTCTAGCTGACATTGCCGAAGGCATGGCCGCGATCGCCTTCGGCGGGGACCCTCTGAATAACTTGGTCGTCGGTCCTGAAGACCTTCTCCAACAAGGAGGTAACCCGGGCACGCGAGGATTGGGAGGCGGACGCCGCGGGCAAGGGCAATAACTGTCGCATCTTGCAGGTACGATGAATCAGTCAACCACCTAGTGTTATAACATCGACACGTAAGTAGCAGGTATTATTAACTACATCCAGTTGATAATGACTACAACTCCACGCGCTCACGAGGATCTCGCCACCAAAGTCGAAGTGGCGGAATTTAAAGTCGTCATCGCTGATGCCATCGTAACTTTGACGAATAACAATTTGGCCCTCAACTCTCGTATTGACAAGCTCGAAGCCGACGTGCAGAAAGTCTTGGTCACTTTGCAGGAGCTGGTTGAAACTAACCGGCGAGCTGTCGGATTTAACACAATCAACGAGTAGTTCGTTCTCCGCCTAACCACCAACGACGACTCGACAATCATCTCCCCCAACACCGACGTAAGAGACGGCATGGTTGCAGTAGCCTTCGGAGGAAATCCGCCATCCAAACCCATCATTGGACCTGAATACCTCCTCCAGCAAAGCGGATGCCGGGGCAACCGAGGTCAATGAATATCCAACCAACCCGTGATGTAACATCGGGCCCATAACATTCAACTTTTGAGATGCCTATGACTACTGTTGAACATACTCACACCGAGTTCTCCACCAAAGATGAAATGGCGGACTTCAGGACCATCGTGACCGACATGATGTTGCAGCTAACGCAGACCAATTTGGCTGCCAATGCCAGGATGGATCGTTTCGATGGAAGAATGGACCGTTTCGAAGCAAGATTGGTCGAAATCAGCGACGAATTGAAAATTCTCTCGATGACCATGCAGGAGTTGCTAGAAACTAGCCGGCGGGGCTTCGGCTTTCAAACTTCCAACGATTGACACGACCATTAGCAAATCTACTCTGAACCTCTTCGAACTGCATCCCCGCAGGTTGGCGCGATAGTCAGCCCATGCCCGAACTGCCGGAAGTCGAATCTATCCGACGATACTTAGTATCAAAGCGGCTCGAAGGAGAGAAAATCCAGCGCGCCGAAGTAGGTTGGGCCGATAGCGTCGCGGCTCCCCGGCAAGACATCGAAGGCTTCGCTAACGCCGTCTCAGGCAAACGCATCGGCAGTATCGACCGCCGCGGCAAATACCTGATCGCGTCCCTCCAAGACGAAAGCGGTACACTCTCTCATCTGGTCCTACACATGGGCATGACCGGCTCCGTCCACATCCGCGAACCTGTAGAAACAACAGTCAAGTATCGCCGGGCCGTCACCTACCTTGGCGATGGACGCCGCATCGAGTTGAACGATTCCCGAAGGTGGGCCCGGCTTTGGTGCGTGGAAAAACCAGAAGATGCGTTTCCGAATCTCGGCCCGGAGCCTTGGAACCTCACACCACGCGAATTCGCGCGAAGAGTGAAGTCGAAACGCTCGCGGATCAAGCCAGCACTTCTGGATCAGAATCTAGTGGCAGGTGTCGGCAACATCTACGCCGACGAAGCGCTGCACCGATCTCGCATCTCACCTTTACGCCGTTGCAACAGGATCAGCGTAGCGCGTCTCGAAATCCTTCACTCGGCAATCATCGCGGTATTGGAGCATGCGATCGAGTTCATCTCAACGCATCCCAGCGCCGATGGAAGCCCATACGTTGTTGACGCCAACGACGAGCGCATGCGCATCACGCGTGGTACTAAGTCAACCTGCCCAGACTGCGACCAAATGATCGTTTCCAAAAGTATCAGCGGCCGCACAGCCTACTACTGTCTTCGATGCCAGCATTAGAATCGAAGTAATGCAACCTAACCGCATCTACGGAGGGGTGGCAGAGCGGTTTAATGCGCTGGTTTTGAAAACCAGTGTCACCTCACGGTGACCGCAGGTTCGAATCCTGTCCCCTCCGCCACATTGGAAACATGTCCGATCCAACGCAGTCCGAACGGCCCCAAAGCAGCCCAAAAACAGCCCTCATCGTGGGGGCGAAACGCGTCGGCCAAGTCGTCGCGCATCGGCTCGCCGAAGACGGCATCAATCTCGCCATCGCGTATCGCAGCAGCGTCGCGGAAGCCCAATCCCTCGCCGATTCGATCACCAACGTCGACACCGCGCTGATCCAAGCAGACCTCAACGACGAGCATCAGGTGATCGGTGCCGTAAAAGAGACCGTCGGCGCGCTCGGCGGCCTTGATTACGTCGTCAATCTAGCTTCTGACTACCCGTACGCGCCGTTCGACTCGCTCGATGGCGCCGCTTGGGATCACGCGATGGCCTCCGCGAAAGGCTCGTACCTAATCGGATTGCACGCCGCCAAGCAGATGAGACTAAACCCCGGACCCAACCGCGGCCATATCATCATGTTCGGCGATTGGGCTGCCGAAGAGACTCCGTACACCGATTACCTGCCGTACCTGACGGCGAAGGCCTCTATCCACTTCATGACTCGCTGCTTGGCTGCCGAAGTCGCAAGCTTCGGTGTGCGCGTCAACGCAGTCGCCCCAGGCCCGACGATGCGACCACCCGAAATCACCCCAGAAGATTGGAACCTCGCCATCGCCGCCAAAGCGCCCCTACAGCTTGAATCCTCGGTAGACGATATCGCAGAGATCATCGCAACCCTTCTACGCACCTCCTCAATCACCGGCGAAATCGTCAGAGTTGACTCTGGCCGGCACATCAGAGGCGTATAGAAGGTGTCATACAAAGTAACCAGAGTCATCGACTTCTGCTACGGTCATCGCCTCCTCAACTACGACGGCGAATGTCGGCACCTCCACGGCCACAACGGTCGAGTTGAAGTCGACATAGAAGCCGATGAAACCGACTATCGCGGAATGGTCGTTGATTTCGCCGACATCAAAGACATCGTCAAGACCTGGATCGACGACAACCTCGACCATCGGATGATCCTGCACCGAGATGATCCTCTGATCCCGGTGTTAGAGGAACTAGGTGAAGCCCACTACACGATCGATCGAAACCCCACTGCTGAAAACATCGCCGCGCACATCCACGACATGACCTCCTCCGAAATCCTCCATATCTCAGAGATCCGGTTGTGGGAGACGCCGAACTCTTACGCGACCTTTAGAGCGAGTCAGAACGGGCGCCCGTCGTGAAGCAACCGACGGCCGTCTTGGCGAGCGGCGGCATGGATAGCTGCATCCTCCTCGCCAACGAATCGAAAAAAGACGTCGCATACCCGATATACGTCGAAACCGGCATCCCATGGGAATGGGCCGAAAAAAAGATGTTGAATCACTTCATCGATGCCCTCGACACCCCGAACATCAAACCAGTAACGACCCTCTCGCTACCCGTGAAGGCCCTGTACGGCGACACGCACTGGACGATGTCAGGCGAAACCGTGCCCGGATACGACGAGCCTGACGAAACCGTTTACATCCCCGGTCGCAACATAATCTTGATCACCCTCGCCGCTATTTGGTGCAGCCTGAACGACGTCCACCGCATAGTTATCGGCTCGTTGGCTGGCAACCCATTTCCAGACGCAACGCCGGAATTCTTCCAACGTATCGCCAACTCCAACGCGATGGGCCTCGGTCACGAAATCACCGTCGAAGCTCCCATGCGCAACCTGCACAAAGAAGACATCCTCGCCGCGAACGCGTCATCACTTCCCCTGCATCTCACGCTCACCTGCGCCAACCCACAGACCAGCGACGACGACGCAATCATCCACTGCGCAAACTGCAACAAATGCCGCGAACGCCACGACGCATTCATTGATGCCAAAATCGCGGATAGCACCCTCTATGCCAAACCGCTGGACTGATCGAATATCTTGACTGGCGAAGCCGAAACTCCCTGGTACGTCCGCTTCTTCAAAGGCGACTACCTTCGCGTCTACGGCCATACTCTGCAGCAGGACCGCACCGATCTCGAAACCCAATTCGCAATCCACGCACTTGGCATCCAACCTCATCACCGCGTCTTAGACCTCTGCTGCGGCCAGGGCCGTCACAGCATCGCTTTAGCCAAAACAGGCCTCGATGTCACGGGAGTAGACCTAAGCGTTGAAATGCTAGACATCGCACAGTCCGAGGCCGCAGCTGCAGGTTTGGCGCTTACACTCCGCCAAGCCGATATGCGCCAGCTGCCCGACGACTTCGAGAGCCAGTTCGACGCCGTTATCAACATGTTCTCGTCCTTCGGATACCTAGAGTCCGAAGAAGACGACCAGCAAGTTTTGCACCAAATCGCCAAGGCGTTGAAACCCGGAGGCAAACTCATGATGGACCTGCTAAACCGCGAGTGGGTCATCATCAATAACGAGGAGTTCGACTGGCAACAACACGAAGACGACCGCGTAGTCCTCGAACGCCGAGTCCTCAACCTTGAAAAAAGCATCAACCACCTGACCTACACCGAGCTCCTTCCAGACGGAACACGCCGAGCCATGTCCGACCTCCACATACGGCTCTACACATTGACCGAGATGATCAAGACGCTCGGAAACGCTGGTCTGACCCTCCAAAACGTATACGGAGGCTTCCGCGGCGAACCCTACTCAGTCAATACCCGCCGAATGATCGTGTTGGCGAGTAAACCCGAATTAGGAGGGTAGCGTGCGTCGGCTGGTGCTGGTGAAACACTCGATGCCCGTCATCGATCCTAGTAAGCCGGCATCGACATGGAGACTCGGTGACATTGGGCAATATCGAGCAAGAGTTCTTGCGACCAAATTGAGATTGCTCAGTCCAGAGCTGATCTGGTCAAGTCGAGAACCCAAGGCTGTAGAAACCGCTTCCATAGTAGCTAAAACATTCGACGTTCCAGTCAGATTGAAAGATGGCTTGGAAGAGCATCACCGGGATGAGGTGCCATACCTGCCGAAACGAGAGTTTGAGAACGCTGTCGAGACGTTTTTTCATCGTCCTGACCACCTTGTACTCGGCTCAGAAACGGCGGAGCAAGCATGCGATAGGTTCACGGCATCGATCGAATCAGTTGTTAAGACGGGACAAAAGGATATCGTCGTCGTAACTCACGGCACAGTAATCTCACTTTTTGCCGCAAGCGTCGCCAAAGTCCATTCAATGTCTCTTTGGCGCCAGCTGGGCTTGCCCTCATACTTAGTGCTGACGCTGCCGTCGATGGAAATCCACGAAACGGTCAACAGCGTGACAACTCCTGAAGCTGCCGATTGAGCCCCTCGGACTTGTTTGAGAGCTTGGATTGAACGCCGAAGGCCAGCTAAGGGCCACTCTCGGACACGCCAAGTTCACCCATTAACATCACACCCCACAAACGTCCGCCCAGCCAGCTGACACGCCTTCATTACACTGAAACTCCCAGCCGCCGGATCCAACACCACATCTCCCGGACCAGTCACCGCCTCGATCAAAACCTGTTGCAACCCGACAGGTTTCGAGTGCGTGACCTTCGATGTCGGCTTCTCCTCCCAAACGTCAGGTATGTCGTGCCGCGTCCACACGCCCTTCGCCCGTTTCGGCTTCTTCTGCAAAACCACAAGATATTCAGCGGTACGACGCGTCCGATACCCCATCCCGATTCGCCCCTTGTTCCAAGTCACCAAATCGACCGTTTCAAGATCCGTTCCCTCGACCCACTCGCCGATGCCCGAGCAGAGGTGATACTTGTCGATCCACAAAAAAAGATGCCCGCTAGGCCCCAACACTCTCCCAATCCCCCGAATGAACTCGCCAATCGTCTCCGAACTCATCTGCGGTAGTGCCGATCGCCTCTGTCCCCTCAAAACTCCCTCGTTCCCATAACCCAACTTGTCCAGCACGCCCCGGTACTGCGGATCGAAAAACGCCGCATCTACACAACCCTCCGGCAACCGCTCCAAAAGCTCCAGCCCATCCATCGCCACCCGCGCATCGGGAACCACCCAGTCCGGCAACGCGTTCTCAGAGATCGTGAACGTTCGCTCGTTCGAATAGACACTCATGGAGAGAAGTCTATGACGCGGCACCAAGGCTGATACTGTCCTCGATCACTCCAGCAGATAAGTCGGCTCAATCCCCGTCACATCATTCCCCGCCTCATCCAACAGCAACCTTATGACTTGCTCCGTCTCCGCATATTTGCCCTCGCCGAAGTGCCGGAACCGCAGATTGCCTTCGAGATCGAAGATGTACTTCGCTGGCCAGTACCGATTCGTGAAATACCGCCAAGTCGAGTACTCGTTGTCCTGCACGATCAACCAGCCGAGATCGTTCTCCTCAGCGGCCTCCCGCACGTTGTCGAGTTCCTTCTCGAACTCGAATTCGGGAGTGTGAACCCCTAGAATGGTGAGCCCGACATTGTCGTAGCTCTCATGCCATGCCCTCAGAGCCGGCCACGTGTTCTCGCAGTTGTATCAAGTGTAGGTCCAGAAATCGACCAGCACTACCTCTCCGCTCTCTCGGAGCGCTTTGATCGACGTCGGATCACCGTTCAACCAGTCCTGCGTATTACGCAACTCGTAGTCGGTCCGAGTGTTGAGGGGCGGATACTGCTCCATCGCAATGCCCGGCAAAAATCCCTTCGCCCAGTAGGGCGTCTCGGTGGGAGTCGGAGCCGCGGTAGGCACCAGCGTAGCCGTCGGTGCCACAGTCGCCGTTGGTGCCGACGCGTCGGGAGTGGTGGTGACGTAAACCACAACCTGTTCCCGGGTGTCGTTACCACAGCCAGCGAGACTGAATCCAACTATCGCCAACGCGAAAAATAGCCAAGTTGAGGGCGACGATATGATGCGTCTGCGCGGCAAAGTTAGACTCGCATACATCTCGCAAGAAACGGACCAAGGCTGAAACCTTAATGTCAACGATACCACCCAACAACGAACCAATCGTCGTCGCTCCCACGCCCACGCCGTTCAGAGACGACGATGCACAATCCGTAGACTTCGGCGCTCTGGAACGAAACGTCGGCCGCTGGCTCGAAACCCCGCTTTCGGGCTTCGTAGTCGTCACCGCCAACGGCGAAGAGACCACCTTGAGCGAAGCCGAACGACTGGAGACCGTGAAGACAGTGGTGGGCGCACACAACGGCGAAAAGTTCGTCATCGCCGGAGTCGACGAACGCTCAACCACCGAGACTCTCAGGCTTTCGGAGAACTATGCCAATGCCGGTGCCGACTTCATCCGCATGCGCATACCGCGCAACATGCCGCCCTCGGACCTCGTCAACTACTACGGATATGTCACCTCTCGTTGCCCGGTACCGGTAGTCGTAATCCACCAGACGTTCGCATGGGGAGGCAACCCGGCAGCACCACCTCCGGTCATCGCCGAACTCTGCGGCATGGACAACGTCTTCGCCTACATCACCGACCACTCGATCATCTTCGAGCAGCAGGTCATACCCAGAATCCCCTCCAATGTTCGCAAATGGATCTGCAGCGGCGCACTACTCGCATACGGCACCATGATCGGCTGCGACGGCGCATGCATGTTGCTCGGCAACATCGCCCCAGCACTCTGCATGGACACTATCAGCGCAGGATTCCGCGGCGACTACGCGACCGCGGTCGAACTCCAACGCACGGCGTCGAAATTAAACGCCATCGTCATGAACACCATCGGCGCGCCAAAAACCGCCCTGTCGATGCTCGGCTACGAATACGGCGACCCCCGCCGACCAATCGCGCCCGTCTCCGACGAGTCCAAGGCTGCCATCGAATCCATCCTCCGAGAAACTCGGTTGTTGGTGTGATCAGGTGGAAGAGAGAATTCGCCAAATCCCGCAAGGGAGTGTAACCGAGCGAAGTACCATATGTGGTAAACATGAAACTACGCGATTCATCGGAAACAGGGAACATGTACCAGCCGGAATTTAACAGCGAAAAATTCCGCGAACTCATGTTGTACATCGCGGATCGAAGCAGAGACGACCCTTGGTTCGGTGCCGTCAAGCTTAACAAGCTCCTTTATTTTTGTGACTTTGAGGCTTTTGTTTGGTTCCACGAATCGATCACCGGGGCGACGTACGCGAGGTTGTCCGAAGGACCCGCACCCCGCGAATTGATGCGAGAGCGAAAGGCGATAATCGACGAAGGGCTGGCCACAATCGAGACGCGCAGAGTCTTCAGGTACACCCAGCAGCGCTTGGAGCCGACACGTGCCGGCCACCAACTGGGAAACCAATTCACAAACGGCGAACGTGATTTAATTGACGACGTTCTAGAATTTTTGAAGCCACTGACCGCGAAAGAGGTTTCGGAACTTTCCCACGAAGAACCCGGATGGATTTTGGCAAAAGATCGTGAGAGTATCCCTTACGAAACTGCTTGGCTAGTGCCGACCGGGGATGTAGACGCTCAAATGATGGCCGAAGGCGGCGCGGCGTCAATGAGAGTTGCTGTTCCTTAAACTACTGATGGGATAAATGTCTCCTACGAATTTGTACGGCGAGGAGTGGAATCCGCCCTCGCCGCCATTAGTCAACATCAGTCCCGACGCTTGGTCCAAACTACGTGATTGTGGATTCACCGACTGGTTAGCCGACGATTCTCGCGACGGAGTCAACAGCCTTATCACATGGTATTGCGATCGCGCTATTCAACTTGCAGAGTATGACGGTGCGCCGGCGTTTTATGACCGGCAAGGCAATTTAGTATTCTCGTTCGCTTTTCGAGACTCGATGTCGGGCGCGACGAGTCTTTGGAAGCTGACTTTCGAATTGCTAGACGAACGAGTTTCGTACTACGACGTGTTGAGGATCGAGCGAATGGATTAGTCGGCGATATCATTAAACCTTGTTGCCCAAAAAGGCACGACCGACCCAAGATATCCCCAACGAATGAACCTCCACGAGTATCAGGCTAAGCAGCTATTCGCCGAATACGGCATCCCAGTCCTGCCTTGGCGCATCGTGGAAAGCCCCGACGAAGTTGCCGCCGCAACCGATGAACTTGGTTGCCCCGTCATCGTCAAAGCCCAAGTCCACGCCGGAGGCCGCGGCAAAGCCGGAGGCGTCAAATTCGCTGCCACTCCCGACGATGCGACCGAACACGCCGCCTCCATGCTCGGCACCCGCATGGTTACCCATCAGACCGGCCCCAAAGGTGTCCCCATCGACAAGGTGATGATCACTCCGGCCGCCGACATCGCCCACGAATACTACGTCTCAATAGTCATGGATGGCGACGAAGGCGCACCGTCCATCATCGCTACCCGCGAAGGCGGCGTCGAGATCGAACAGGTCGCCGAAGAACACCCCGAAAAGATCGTCCGCATCGTCGGCGACCCGCTGCTTGGTCTCCTCCCGTATAAAGCCCGCGATGCCGCGCTCGCCCTCGGATTCCCTTCCTCCCTCATTCGACCCACAACCGCGCTCATCTCCAACGCGTACCGACTCTTCACCGACAAAGACTGCTCGTTAGTCGAGATCAACCCACTCATCGAGACCGAAGACGGCAACATCATCGCCCTAGACGCCAAGGTTGCGATCGAAGACGACGCCATGTTCCGGCATCCCGAACTGCGCGAATTCCACGACCCCAACCAAATGGATCCGCTCGAGCGCGAGGCATCCGAATACGACCTTGCCTACGTGAAGCTCGAAGGCGGACGCGTCGGATGCATGGTAAACGGAGCGGGACTTGCCATGGCCACGATGGACATCACCAAGTGGGCAGGCGCGGAACCCGCCAACTTCCTCGACATCGGAGGTTCAGCCGACCTCGACCGCATCGAGCACGCCTTCAAAATCATCGTCTCCGACCCCGACGTCGAGATCATCCTCGTCAACCTATTCGCCGGCATCGCCCGATCCGACGTCGTCGCAACCGGCATCGTCAACGCCGCGCGGGACCTCGGCACCGCCAAACCCATCGTCGCTGCCATGCGAGGCACCAACGCCGAAGAAGGCCTCCAGCTCCTACACGATTCCGACATGGACATCACACCAGCACCCGACATGGCCAGCGCCGCCGAAATCCTCCGAGAAAAACTAAATCCCCTCTCCCCTGGTGGGAGAGGGTCAGGGTGAGGGGGTGCCATAAATCATGCCAGTCCTAGTCGAAGACCCATGCCGCCTTGTAGTGCAAGGCCTAGGCCGCGACGGCTCATTTCAAGCCCAGCGCATCCTCGAATACGGCACCAACATGGTCGCCGCAGTCCACCCCAACCGCGGCGGAACCAAGTTCATGGACGAAGTCCCTTACTTCGAGACCGCCAAAGAAGCCGTAGCCGCCACCGGCGCAAACATCGGCATCGTCTTCGTCCCAGCACCATTCTGCATGGACGCCATCCTTGAACAGGCCGACGCTGGCATATCACTAATCGTCTCCATCACCGAAGGCGTCCCCGTCCACGACATGATGAAGGCCAAGGCATACCTCGATCGCACAGGTTCCCGACTCCTCGGCCCCAACTGCCCAGGCCTGATCCACCCAGGCGAACGCATCAAGCTCGGCATCATCCCCGGAGCCGCAGTCTCACCCGGAAACGTCGGCGTGGTATCACGCTCCGGTACGCTCACCTACGAAGCAGTGGCACAACTCGGCTCAGTAGGCTTGGGACAATCCACCTGCGTCGGCATCGGCGGCGACCCAATACCGGGCACCAACTTCATCGACGTTCTCACCGAGTTCAAAGAGGACGACGAGACCGAAGCCATCGTATTGATCGGCGAGATCGGCGGCACCCGAGAACAGGCCGCTGCCCAGTACATCAAAGAAAACATCACCAAACCCGTCGTCGCCACCATCGCCGGTCAAACCGCACCCCCCGGCAAACGCATGGGACACGCCGGAGCCATCATCACCGGCAAAGCCGCTCAAGCCTCCGAAAAGAATAAGGCGCTTGAGGCGGCCGGTGCCACCGTAGTCGAATCCCCCGCCTACATCGGCGATGCCATGGCCAGCATCCTCGGTTGAAGGCCACACTCTGGTTGGGCCACTGCCAAACCGCATCCCCGCCCGCGCAACCGCGTCCTCCTCGCACGCCAACGTCGTCCCGCACCCCACCGTCCTCCCCGCACAATGCCCGTCATCCCGGCGAAAGCCGGGATCCAGAGGGGCAGGGCAGGGCAAGCGGCAAGTCCAACGCGCCCCGATAGTAGAATCAAACTCTGCAACCCCTCACTCCCGCTCGCGTCACCAACTCGGCGCGTCCCAACTCCCACTTAATTCCTTCTAGTGGAACTCCACCACAAACCAGAACTCGACGATTCTGACCGTCGACATGGCAAGCTCACCCGCATCGGAGCCATCGACTACGGCGACGACGACGGGAAAATGGCGCGGCTTCGGAGGCAGCTCCGCAACCCCTCCCTAATCACCTTCTTCATCCTGTCCATCATCGTCATCTCCATACCCGTCGGCATCGCCTTCCCCGGTTTCTACTCCGGTGCTAAAGAGGGCATCGTCCGAATCCGACAAGACCCGGTCGTTCATTTCCTCGAAGTCGCGACCCCGAGCTTCGTCTACCCCTATCTCCAGCGAAACATTGACCAAATGAAGAACGCCCAAAGCCAATACGAGTGGCGTCGCATCTCCTTCAAGCTCGGACCATGTTTCGAGCCCAACCTCAGGCAATTCCCCGACGGCAAATACACCCAAGGAATCGCATCCGCCTGCGCGGACCTCCATCAGATCCAACTCGACTTCGCCGAAGACTGCAACTCACCCACCTCCTGCAACATCCCCCCAGCAGCCATCGCCCGCCTCGACGCCGTAAGCGAACGCCTACAAGAAACCTTCTCCGACGCCTACACAACCCGCCACTTCGAAACCATCGGCGCAGGCGAATAGCACACCCAAACCCCTGTTCGTAGCAAGCAGGACCCTCGCAAGGTCGCCCCTCGCGGTCGCCCACCCACCCAAACCACCTCACAGCACATGGTCGATGCGAAACGACCGTCCCCTTTCGTCGCGAAAGGGGACGCGAGCAAGCGGAGCGAGTTCGCAGGGGCATGCGGGTGGTGACGCGGGGCCAGACGGACTCACCCGATCAATCCGGTTTCGCAACGAACTCAACGAGCGGAACCCTCGTAGCGCCGAACCCCCGTGGCAGCCCCACCAGCCAAACACGGGGGATGCCCGGGGCCGGGACGGGCTAGAACCAGCCAAACAACCTTTCCTCTCATCGCCACCGCAGCGGACCCAGCCGAAACACCCTTCGCGTAGGGGCGGTTCGCGAACCGCCCCTGCCAGCCAAACACGGACTCAAACACCCATCAACCAACACCCAAATCCCAAAAATCCCCCCAATCCCAATTCAGACAGAAAACTTGACAAAATCATACATCTGTTGTAAAAATAACAAGTGAACAAGTTCCGTGGGTCTAGCGACCCACACACAGTGCTGCGCAGACGTGTGCAGACCCCCGTCCCAAGCGGCCACAGGGATCAAACGTGAGCAGGCGGAGGCAACGGTGGACGAGAAGGACGCGGTCCAAAGCCGCGCCGACGAGTCGCCAGCGTCTCTGCCTCCTCCGGCGGCGTCCCTCATCGGATCGGATGTCCGGTGCAAGGCCGGGAGGGCCGTGCCGAAGCGTGGGAGGCCAAGTTCCCGGAGCGCGACGCGTCAGTCCCGCGTCGCACAGCGAGCCAGCAAGGCGAACCCTCACAAAGGGGATGCCAGCCAAGGGCCGGGAGACCTCACGTGGAGCCGACAGACGTCTACTCCTGCCCGCCGCAGGAGGGAGGCTACAGCCCGAGTGAAGCCCCAAAAGCTGATCCAAGGAGGAGGCGAACTCCGAACGGCGTACCCGAGCGCCGCGCCGAACTCCATGCCCGCGGTCTGGCGACGCGGGCCGCGGCTGCTCAACGATTGCTAGCGGTCTCGCACACCGCTCTGCGCAGCATCTGACCCCTCTCCGGGGTCGTCCTGCCGCCGAAAGGCGGAGGCGATGGAGAGGGAAGGAGCATCGTCCTCAGCGCTGAGGACGACGCTCGAGGCGAGGGCCAGTTCCTACGGGCCCGAGGACCCTGCGCCGCCGGACCTTCCCCCGGGAAAGCCCGGCGGCAAACAACCACGTCGCGGTGGACATATGAACGCGCCCATCACCGAAACAAACTCACCAACTAACCCGCAATCCCAAAAATCCCCAACAAATCCCACCAATCCCAATTCAAACACCCACCCATATAATCGCAACCAAACCAAGCTCCCCTTCTCAACCCGATTCGCAGGCCTTCTAGTTATGACCACCCAGACCGAAACTCAAGATCGCGAACCCTTGATCCTCGTCGTTGACGGCCACTCGATGGTCTTCCGAGCATGGTTCGCGCTCTCGCGTGGCGGCGGGTTGACCAACAGCGAAGGACAGCAGACACACGGCGCATACGGCTTCCTGCGAAACCTCATCGCCACCATCCGCGAATACAGCCCTACCCACATCGCCGTCACGTTCGACACTCGCGCCCCGACATTCCGAGACGAACTCTTCGACGAATACAAAGCCCAACGCCCACCGATCGACCCTGAACTACACGCGCAGATACCGATGGTCGAAAGCGTGTTGGCCGCCATGAAGGTGCCCGTATTCGCCATCGACGGCTTCGAAGCCGACGACGTCGTGGGCACCATCGTACGCAAAGCCGAATCCAACAATATCCGATCACTCATACTCACTGGAGATGCCGACCAGCTACAACTCGTCAACGACAAGACCAACCTGCTCATGTACTCCGGATTCGGCGATACCAAGGTGTACGACATCCAAGGCGTCCGCGACCGCTACGACGGGCTCGGACCCGAGTTCGTCGCCGAGATCAAAGCCCTCGAAGGCGACCCTTCCGACAACATACCCGGCATCGCCAAGATCGGACCCAAAGCGGCTCGCACCGTGTTGAATCGCTTCGGACACTTCGATGTCCTGTATGACAACTTGGACGCCGTCGGCGAAATCCCTTCCAAAGAGCTACGCGGCTCCAAAAGCATCATGAACCGCTTGCGCGACGGTAAGAAGATCGCATACGACGGACTGAAACTCACCACCATCGTCACCGACGTGCCCGTCGATATCGACTTCAGCGAATGCCGTATCGGTGGATACGACCGCGCAGAAGTCGTCGCTGCTCTCACCACTCTGGGTTTCGGCGAGACCATCGTCCGAAGCATCCCATCGGCTGAAGATGCCGAACGGGGCGTATTCCTGTTGCCGATCACCGGGCGACAACAGGGCGACCTGTTCGCCGGTTCTCAACCTGCGACCACCCAAGTCAAAGTCAAGGCAGGAGAACCCCTCGGCAACTATAAAGTCGTTTCCACCGTCACCGAACTTCGCAGCTTGGTCGCGAAATTAGGCAACAGCGAAGGCTTTGCCTACGACACCGAGACCAACGGCACAAACGCAATGCAGGACGAGATGGTCGGTATGTCCTTCTCGAACGCCGATGGCGAAGGTTGGTACGTGCCGGTAGGCCACCGGAACGGAGAGCAGATCGACCGTGTCCACGCGTTGGAGTTGGTCGCACCGCTTTTCGCCGATCCCAAGGTGCCCAAAGCTGCTCACAACGCCAACTTCGACATGATGGTGCTGCGACAAGTGGGCGTAGATGTGAACAACGCGGCTTTCGACACCATGATCGCCGCATCGCTGTGCGGACATAACCGATTCGGCCTCAAGGATCTCGCACTCGAGCTCTACAGCGCCGAAATGACGCCCATCACCGACCTAATTGGCACTGGACGCAAGCAGATAACCATGTCCGAGGTCGACATCGAAGCGGCAGGACCATACGCATCTGCCGACGCCGATTTCACCTACCGTCTCTGGCGCCATTTCGAACCCGAACTCGACGGACACAACGCACGCGGCGTGTTCGAAGGCATCGAGATGCCGTTGCTGCCCGTCATCGTCGACATGCAGCGCACGGGAATGGTGGTCGAAACCGATGTCCTCACACGATTCTCCGCCGCGTTGGGCGAGGAGATCGCGCAGATCAAGCAAGTGACCAACACACTGGTTGGAGGTCGCCAGTTCAACATCGCCTCCAACAAGCAACTCGGCGAAATACTCATCGACGAGTGGGGCGCGCCACCGACCCGCAGACTCAAAACCGGCTGGTCGATGAATGCCGACGCTCTAGACCGGCTGAGGAACCGGAGCGGTCTCGACGACCGCATCTACGAGCTGATCGACGCCGTGCTCCGCTTCCGCGAACTCTCGAAGCTGAAGTCAACCTACGCCGATTCCCTGCCAAAGATGGTCAACCCGGAAACCGGCCGGGTACACACCACCTTCAACCAAGCAGGTTCCGCGACCGGCCGACTTGCGAGCAATGATCCAAACGTCCAAAACATACCCGTCCGCACAACGCTCGGACGCGAAATTCGCAACGCCTTCTCGACGATGTACGACTCGGGATGGCAGCTTCTGTCCGCGGACTACTCGCAGATCGAGTTGCGGATCCTAGCTCACATGTCGCGCGAACCAAGCCTGCTTGAGGCGTTCCGCAACGGTGAGGACATCCACGATGCTACCGCCCAAGCGATGTACAGCGTCAACGACGTAACTTCGGACCAACGCCGGATCGCCAAGATCCTCAACTTCGGCGTCATCTACGGCCTCGGGCCCCAAGGCGTCGCCCGGCAGACCGATCTGTCAGTTCAACAGGGCAGAGAGTTCATCGACCTCTACTTCGGCAAATACCCCGGCATTCGAGACTTCATCGAGTACCAGAAACAGACCGCCAAAATGCGAGGTTATTCAGAAACGCTGAAGGGCCGCCGTCGCTATCTGCCCGATCTCCGATCCTCGAACCAGGGGTACCGCGCCGCCGCCGAACGCGTCGCCGTCAACATGCCCATCCAAGGCACCGCCGCCGACGTCATTAAGATCGCGATGATCAACATCGCCGACGAGTTGCAACGCCGCGGCATGGAATCGAGAATGACC
The DNA here is from genome assembly GCA_965207515.1 of Dehalococcoidia bacterium. Taxonomy (GTDB): domain Bacteria; phylum Chloroflexota; class Dehalococcoidia; order Lucifugimonadales; family Lucifugimonadaceae; genus Bin127. The sequence goes on from OZ242286.1 coordinate 2,204,451, forward strand.
GCACAAGTCCACGACGAACTCATTTTCGAGGTCGCACCCGGCGAGTTGGAAGAGATGACCTCCATCGCACACGACATGATGCCCGCCGCAATGTCACTTGAAGTCCCACTCCTGGTGGACACCAAAACCGGAGTCCGCTGGGGCGAACTCGAGTGACCACCGGACACGTATTCATCGCCGTGAGCCTCGACGGCTTCATCGCGCGCAAAGACCACGCGATCGACTGGCTCGAAGGCCAAGGCACCACCACCGAAGAGCACGGCTACACTCAGTTCCTCGACTCCGTCGACGGCCTCTTATTCGGCCGCAAGACCTACGAGGTCGTCTTGGATCTGACCTCCGACGCCGAATGGCCATACCCAAAACCCGTAATCGTCCTATCGCGGACCCTGACCAACTCCGACATCCCAACCCACCTCACCGATAAAGTCACCATCACCGACCAACCCCCTGCCGAACTCCTCCAATCCCTCGACCAACAAGGCTGGAAAAGAGCCTACGTCGATGGCGGAATCACCATCCAATCCTTCCTCAACGAAGGCCTGATAGAAGACCTCATCATCACCACCCTCCCAATACTCATCGGCGAGGGCATCCCCCTGTTCGGCACCACCCCCGAAGACATCCACCTCGAACTAATCAACCTAACCCAATACCCCTCAGGCCTAGCCCAATCCCACTACCGCGTATTGAACCGAAACAGTTAACGGAATCTCTCAGAACTCCTCCACCGCCCCCACCGGCAAACCCAAATCCCGCCGAATCGCAGCGGAGACCCTGTTCAGCCTCTTCCCGTTCAATTCCTCATCCTGCATCGTATCGGTGATAATCGCCACGCCGACGTTGTGATCTGGGTCTCCCCAACCTATCGAAGTTCCCATTCCTCCGTGGCCGAAACCTCTCGATCCCGCAGGAGCGGCCATCCGGTTCGGCTGATCGTCGAACATCCATACCCCCTGACCGACACGCAATTTCGCCATGCTTTCTATGTCGTACGCCGAAGCATGCACCGCGAAGACCTCCGACGCCGCCCAATCGCTCAACCAAGCTTCCCCTTCCGGCGTCACACCCCCGTTGCACACCGTCGCGTACAACCTCGCCAGATCGTCAGCAGTCGTTATGCAAGTAGCCCCTGGCGAAACTATCTGGTTGTCGAGCAACCAGTCCATCTTCCAAGGCATCGCAGGATCGCTATAGCCGGCCGGAACATGAAGCTCCTTGACCCGTGCGCGGGCCTCAGAGTCTTCGTAATCCACCAAAAACCGAGTGTCCTTCAGACGCAGCGGTGTCGCGACCTCGCGTTCGAACAACTCGACGAATCTCATTCCTGTTGCCCGGCTCGCAATCTCAGCCACCAGGATGCCAAACGTAATCGAGTGATAGTGAATCACCTCGCCCGCTTCGTACTCCAAAGGCATCGACGCGAGGATGTCGACCATGCGACCCCAATCCCCCCAATCAACATCACCCCTGCCAAAGTCGTGCGGCAGCCCCGACGTGTGGGTCAGCACGTGACGGACGGTGACACCGGTCTTGCCGCGCTGCGCGAACTCAGGCCAATAACGCGCGACCGGTGCATCAACCTCCAACGCACCCGAATCAAGCAGTCGCCAGGCCGTCGCTGCTGCCATCGCCTTGCCAGAAGAGAAAGCCCGAAAAAGAGGTTGCGCTTCCGGCGTCACGCCCGAACCATCCTCCGAACTCAGGTAATTGAGAACCTCTTGGCCGTCTTCGAATATCGAGATCGACGCCGCATGGTGCAGCCCCGACTCCAACTGAGATTCCAACTCTGCAAAAAGTTCCGGCAGCTCCACACTCGGGGTTGCCAACGGTTCCGGAGTCGCATCAGAAACCACCAAATCACTCTCGTCGACGAGCCGTTCAGCCACCGCAACGCTACCAACTTCAACCTCACCGACCTCCGATACGGTTGCCACACGCGAAGAAACTTCCTCTTCCGCCAATAGCCGACGATATTGAACGATCTGGGACTCCAGTTGATCCAGAGTGGCGCGGATATCCTCGATCCCTACGAGTGCAGTCTGCGCGGTTTCAGGACTGGCGGCCGAAACGTCTGGTTTCATGCCGCCTTCGACACCTTGCTGATCTTCACCTTCAGTTCGGATCGCCGCGTCGTCTGTCGGTTGAAGATCGTCTCTGGACAAGGTGTTTAGCTAAGGCTAAATTGCGGAGACTTTGTGCAAGTTGAAGGTGTCCTGAAGTTTGTTCATCCCATCCATCCAACTGGCCTGCGTCTCCTCAGACCAAGTCGGATCGAAGTCCGGATATTTCTCCAACACCTTGAATGCTAATTCTCTAATCGCCGAGATCGCAGGATCGATTTCAGAGGTCCCTGCCACAGCGGTTTCCGTCGCGTCATCAGGTCCCTCGGAACGTGAGGTTGTTCTGGGCGTCCGCACACTTGATCGGGACCTAGCGCCAGATTTTCGATGTGACCTTAGATATGTGGACAGCGGAATTCCGGCGTGTGTGGCGGCATGAATGAAAAACGTTTCGCACTTTATGAGCATCGATTCCGTACACCCGAACTCGCGCATCGCCTCGCGAAACTGCGCCTTCGTAGCACGTTCCAAATCGAGTCGGAAAACCGGAGTGTAGTAGTTTCTCAGAATCTGTTCCAGAACCTTATGGTGCTGTTCCCCCTCGGTCCTTGCAAGCAACTTGAGAGTTTCGCTTGGTTGTCCTTCAGCATCTATGAGTTTTAGCGACCGGAGTGCACTGATAAGCTGCGAAGTCGCGGTTCCAGAAAATTTGGAATCGAAAACGGAACGGTCAATTCTATCGGGCATGCTGACTGCGAGAGATTCCAAAAAAGTTCGGAATGTCCGGTATGCGACATACGGCGGATTGAGTTTTGGTTCGGCAACCATGGAATCAAACTGAAATCAAGACTTTCGCGTTCCGTTACGGTGAGTATAAGCCACCGATTTTCCAAATGCAACCGGATTATTGGAATCTGGGAAACGAGTTCTGGACATACTCAGGACAGTTTCTTTGTTTAATCGCGTGTGGAAACCAGAATCTGTCCTATGAGCACGTTGGAGGCAACCAAACAGTCCAATCAGGCAGGTGATTTGAGATGCGAATAGCGATTGAAAACATCCTTCCGGACCCCGGTCGACCGGTTTACGACAAAGCCCATAGAGCATGGGCACGTCGTCGTCGCCAGAGGCGCATGCCAGTAGTCCTGGCAGAGCAAGGAAAGTTCTATTTGCTCTGTGGACACAACACTATCGACGCAGCGCAGAGGGCGGGCGAAGATCTTGTCGAGTGCGTCGTACGTCAGGGCGTATCGGACGAGGAGCGAGAAGAATTCCGTTTAACGGACGAGTATTTCTCGTCGCTCCTGCCACCAATAAAGATGGCGGAATCCTTTATCCGCTACCGCGAGAAGTATCACGTCACACAACAGGAACTGGCCCGACGAACAGGCATCACGGCAGGCACCGTTCACCACTACGAGAGCCTCAGAAAGACGCTGTCACCGAAATTGCAGAACCACGTCGACAGGGGGGAGTTGACATTCAAAGAGGCTCGCTGCATCGCCGACGTGGATGGACATCAACGACAGGAAGAGTTGGCCCAACCGTTCATCGACTCACGCCTTAGCAGCGTCCATGTCGAGGAACTGATATCGAAGGCGAAGGCGGCCCCCCAAAGACCTTCAGCCGATCTGATTTCGGAATACGTCGTTGACGAGCCCAAAGTGGAGACGGTTGAGCGCGTGCAGCCGACTAATGGCGTTGAAGTTAACGGTCACGCCGCGATACGCGGTGGGCGATTGAACGGAAGCTACCATGACGACTTGGAAGGTATGCAGGAAAACGCATTCATGCTAGCCGGTAGCTTAGAGAAGTTGTCGAGCGCTGATATTCCGGAGTACCGTCGTCTGCGCTTGGTCAGTACGTTGCGCATCCTTTCGAGCCGCTTGAACAATGCCCTCGATCATTTGAATCGGTACAAGTCAAACGGATCAGCGGTGGGTCGTACAAACGGCCGAAAACGTTTCGCCCAAGCCGTGAAAGTTCGCTGAGTCGGCAAGGAACCTACTCGAAAACAATCTGTCGACGGCCGGGCGGCCAATCGGCATGGACCGCCCGCAAGATTGCTGTCGAAAGGCATTGGCGCACCATTGAGTTGGGCGCAAACGCCGATCAAGAGGATGGGGTGCTTTCTTAGCCTCCTTAAGCACCCCGATCCTCTTTGATGCATGATTGACCTTCTCGCTTCAAACGTCTGAAATCGATCACGCAGCATCTCGATTCGCACATCAAGGAGAGACGGAATCGAGTTGATTTCATTCTAGGGATGTGGCGTTCTGCCATACCCTCCTCGATCGTGCGAAATCATCTGAAGTTGGTGCGAGATGGTATAGCATTGCTTCAATCGTTCGCATCGTGCCGCAAGACGGGTTCTTGTGTTCTGGCCGGGCGAACGATACGAAATACTGCGAATGCCCAGGTGATGCCAAAAAATGCTTGAGAGATTCCACGTTCCGGAGGATGAAGCCGTCCGCGTGATGCCCGATCGAATGCGCGACGCCACTAAGACCGTTTTCTCGAAGATGGGACTGTCGGACTCCGACGCCGACCTCTCAACAGACGTGCTGATGTACGCCGACATCAACGGTGTCGATACGCACGGCGTGTCCAACATGTTGCGGATGTACGTGCAGGGCTATCAAGCCGGCAACATCAATCCGGATCCCGAAATGCGGATCATCCGCGAGACGAATGTCACCGCTTCGTTCGATGGTGATGGCGGCCTAGGTCTGCATCAGGCGCCCAGAGTGATGGACATCGTCATCGAGAAGGCCAAAGAGCATGGCATGGCCGCGGCAACGTTAATGAACTCAGGACATCTAGGTGCTGCCGGGTACCACGCCGTGCGCGCCATCGATCACGACATGATCGGCGTCTGCATGACCGGAGGCGGTGGCTTCGCTATGTTGCCGACCTTCGGCGCAGAACCCCGTTTCGGCACCAACCCCCTAGCTTGGGCGGTTCCGGCGAGGTCGCAACCCTACTTCATCTTCGACGCTGCGACAACGCAGGTCGCCGGCAACAAGATCCGGTTGCTCCAGCGGTTGAACGTACCGATCTTGCCAGGATGGTTGGCTCGAGATGACGGGTCGCCGATCATGGAGGAAGAGGAGGTCCCTGAGGAGGACATCCGAGGGGAAAGGCGCCATTGGTATATGCTGCCATTCGGCGGAACGCGCGAGATGGGTTCGCACAAAGGCTACGCGATTGCGTGCATCGTAGATATCATGACGAGCACTCTCTCCGGCAACGGCCCGGGTTTCGTGACGGAGGGTGGCGGCCATTTCTTCTCGGCGTACAGAATCGATGCATTCACGGATCCCGACAAGTTCAAAGACGACATGGACCTCTTCTTGGACGGTCTGGCGACCACACCGCCGGCTCCGGGTCACGATCGTGTCGTCTACCCTGGCTTGATCGAGAGTGAAGAACGAGCAGACCGGACCGCGAACGGCATCCCGTACCATCCCGAAGTCTTGGAGTGGTTCGATTCGATCAACGCCGAACTGGAATTGAACCTTCAACTTCCTTGAAGGCGCAACTCATCTCTATGTGATCACAGTCAACCGATTCGGCGGGGAGTTAGGCAGCGCAAGGATGACGACGACCAGCAGTAGGGCGCCGATCGCCGCCGTTGCTGAGTTGCCTTCGGCGGTTGAACTGCTGCAACAGCTGATTCGGTTCGATACGTCCAACCCGCCAGGTCAAGAGCGCGAATGTGCCGTGTGGCTGAAATCGCTGCTTGACGACCACGGAATCGAAAACCAGATCCTGCACCCTCGAGGCAAACCCGATCGTTGCAGCGTCGTAGCCCGTATCGAAGGTCGAGGCGATGCGCCGCCGCTGCTGCTTCAGGGTCACATCGACGTCGTGAGTGTGCACGGTCAACGCTGGAGCAGGGACCCTTTCGGCGGCGAGATCGCAGATGGATGCGTCTGGGGCAGGGGTGCGGTGGACATGAAGGGTGGTGTGACCATGATGTTGCACGCGATGTTGCGTGCGCACCAATCCGAAGTGCCGCCGCCTGGCGACATCATCTTGGCCGCGCTCGCAGACGAGGAGTTAGGCGGCAGAAGCGGAGCGGCATTCTTGGTCAAGGAACACCCGCACCTTTTCGATGGTGTAGAGCACGCATTCGGGGAGTTGGGAGGGTTCACGGTGCATGCCCGCGGGCGCCGGTTTTACCCGATCATGGTTGCCGAAAAACACATTTGCCGAATTCGTGTGAAATTCTTGGGCAGCGGAGGTCACGGGTCTCAGATTCACCGAGATACTGCACTGACCCGCGCGGCTCGGGCAGTTCGTCGAATGGAGCGTCGCCACCCGCCGTTCAAACTGGTTGATGCAACCCGTGCCATGCTCGAAGCGATGGCTGAAGAGATGTCGATCACTGAAGCCATGGCATTGAGAATGGCGATGAAACCGAACACGACAGGCGTCGCGTTGGGGCTGATGGGTGACCGCGTTGGTCGAATGCTTGAGCCGATGTTACGCGACACGATTAATCCCACCATTATCGAAGGCGGGCTTCAAGAAAACGCAGTGCCTTCGGAGGTAGAAGTTCTGCTCGACTGCCGTCTGTTGCCAGGATCCAATCAGTCAGACATCGTTCGCGAGGTATTGGCGGTGGTCGGAGAAAACGCCGAGATCAAGGTCGAGCGTTACGAAGATGGCCCTCCAACGGTTGACATGGCGTTGATGCCTTACCTTTCGAATCTCCTGGAAAAGGCCGATCCGGGTTCCAAAGCGATACCGTATATGGTTGCCGGAGGCACCGACGCCAAGTGGTTCCACAAAATCGGGATCGATACGTACGGTTTCACACCGATGCGGCTTCCACCGAATATTGAGTTCATGGAGTTGTTCCACGGAGAAGATGAACGGATCCCTATTGATGCCCTCAATTTCGGATGCGCGCTCATGTATGAAGCGGTCAGCGGTTACCGTGGGTGAGGTGCAATCGCGCCTACAAGCTGTGGCGCGCTGCATCTAACGTGGCATCGATGTTTTCGTCAGTATGAGCCAGCGAAATGAACCACGCTTCGAACGGTGACGGCGGTAGGTAAACGCCGTGGCTCAACATCGAGCGGAAAAATCCGTTGAAGCGCTCTCTGTCATTGGTCGAAGCGCTCGCCATGTCTGTAACGCTATCGGCGCCGAAGAACACAGTTAGCATGCCGCACACGCTGTTGATGGTCGCCGGCACCTCTGCTTCAGCAAGCACGTCGCGCAGACCTGATGCCAATCGATCAGTTTTGCTGGTCAACTCATCGTAGACACCCGGTTTGTTCAATTCGCGAATCGTCGCCGAACCTGCAGCCATAGCGACGGGATTGCCAGAAAGCGTACCGGCTTGATACATGGCGCCTAACGGTGCGACGTGGGACATCAGCTCGACACTTCCACCGTATGCGCCGACGGGAAAACCACCGCCGATGATCTTGCCGAGGCACGTGATATCGGGATTTATCCCGTAAACCTCTTGTGCTCCGCCGTACGCAGCCCTGAAGCCGGATATGACCTCGTCGAAGATCAATAAGCATCCGTCGCTGCGCGTGATTTGCCGCAGGCCATGCAGGAAATCGGATTGGGCTGGCACAACTCCCATATTTCCGCCGATCGGCTCGGTGATCACGCAGGCGATTTGCTCAGGGTAAGTCTCGAATATGCGCTGCACCGACGCAAGGTCGTTATATGGCGCAACCTGAGTGTCCTGAGCGAGATTGGAGTTGACACCGGCTGAATCTGCAATCCCGGTGGTCGCCAAACCTGAACCGGCGCGTACCAACAATGCATCATCATGACCGTGGTAACCGCCGTCGAACTTGAGGATCATGTCGCGACCCGTCGCCGCGCGGGCGAGCCTCATAGCCGACATCGATGCTTCGGTACCCGAATTGACGAATCGGATCATCTCGATTGAAGGCACCGCATCGACGATCAGTTGGGCAGCTTGGACTTCATACTCGGTCGGAGCGCCGAACGACGCACCGGCAGAGGTAGCGTTTTGCGCCGCTTCGACTACCGAAGGAAACGAATGACCAAGGATCAGCGGCCCCCAAGAACAGACGTAGTCGATGTATTCGTTGCCGTCTGCGTCCTTGACTTTGGAACCGGCACCGCTTTCGAAGAAAATCGGATTGGCGCCGACTGATCCCCACGCCCGAGCCGGGCTGTTGACTCCTCCGGGGATGATAGAGGTCGCGACTTTGTAAAGGCGTTGCGAGTTGGTGGTATCCATGTTTGCCTTGACCGTTCAGTGCGCCTGAAACGGCGAGTTGAAAGATTTCACCGGTTTCGACGTTTGATGATCTGGATCGGGTCGGCCAAGATCCGTTTGACCATCGAACGGGTCATCGCATCAATCGCGTCGCGAGACTCGTCGCTGATGGGACCCAGCTTGGTGAGAGTGCGTTGCAATTCCGCGGCGCGGATTCGTTCTGCACCTTCACCGATGTCCCGTAGCAACGGCTGAACCTCGATATCGTCGATGAAATCGGCCGCGGCTTCCGCTACGATCGACTCTGCTTTCGCGCTCGCGCTCGCGATTGACCGCTTGTGTTCCGACTGCAGCTGCTCGAGATCGTTGAGCGTGTAGAGGCGGACTCGGTCGATATCACCAACAACGGGTTCAACGTCTCTGGGCAGTCCGAGATCAAGAATATGCAGGTCTGAAGACCTTTCGGCAACTGCGGGCGCCACATCATCTTTGAAAATGATGCTGCGTTCCGAACCGGTACAGGTGATGACGATGTCGGCATCACCCATCTGTGCGGCAATATCGTCGAGTCGTATCGCGACTGCGTTCATATCCTGGGCCAATCCGTGAGCGCGTTCCTTGGACCGGCTTGCAATCCGCATATCGGTGACACCTGATCGCATGAGAGACATTGCCGTGAGGCGGCCAGTCTCTCCTGCACCAACCAGCAACGCTGACTTGCCGCTGAGGTCGCCGACTTCCCGCTCCATCAACTTGACGCCGAAACTTGGGATTGATACCTGCGACCACCCAAGACCAGAGTCTTTTCGGGCGTGTCTGCCAGTGCGGAACGCGACGTGGAACATACGAGAGAGCCGAGTATCAGTCGGTGCTCCGACGGAGGACAGGGATTGGAATGACTTGGCAACCTGCCCTGCCACTTGGTGGTCGCCTTGGACCAACGAGTCCAACCCTGTGACGACGCGGAAAAGGTGGTGCACGGCGCGGTAGCCCGTCTTCGCGTAAATGTGCGGTGCCAAGAGCGATCGGAAGTCCGCGAATTCATTCGGCTGTTCGCGTTCGCCCAAACCAAAAAGAAACGCGGACATCTCTTCAATCGCCGCACCGGAATCGTCCGCAACTGCGTAGAGCTCAGTCCGATTGCATGTTGAGAGAATCGCGGCGGCGCCTTCGGATTCCAAGCGTTCAGAAAGATCGCGGATCTGGGCGGGAACCTCTGTTAAGGGGATGGAGACCCGCTCCAAGACATGAAGCGGTGCTTGATTGTGGCTTACGCCTGTCAGTACGAAGTTCAACAGGAAATCCCCAAGACCCGCAAGGGACTAACTTTCAATTATCCACATCATCGTTTCTTGCGCCAACGATTGCCCGTTGGCACGGAGGAAATATACGCGAATTTCGGTGCCAGTACAATCGAAATCGAAAATTGAACTACGCGTGCGGAACGAACGAAATCATGACAGGAAAAATCCTTCCCCCGAGTCAACGTGGATATCAAGACTCTAGCATTTTGGTCACAACCGATTGGTTGGCAGCGCACATCAATGACGACAATGTCGTGGTGGTGGATACGGATGACCCTTCCGAATACGCTGTAGGCCACATTCCTGACGCGTCGAATCCGCCCGACAACTACTACAAAACTTCGCTCGAGGATCGAACTCACATCCAAGGTCCCGAACAATTCGCGGCGACGATGTCGGATCTAGGTATCGGCGATGATTCGCTCGTTGTTGCATACGACAGGACTGGCGGTCTCTACGCTCTGCGACTGATGTGGGCGCTCCATTACTACGGGCACACCAACGTGAAAATGCTGGATGGCGGGTACCAAAAATGGGTTTCCGAGGGTCGCAACCACGACACGGTTCCGTACGAATCTGGCAATACCGTTGCGTTCACCCCGCGGGAGCCAAACCGAGCGATCTACGCGGGTATCGAAGACGTGCTGGAAGCGATCGACGCAGATGACACGACGCTGCTCGACGTCAGGACCGACGGCGAATGGGATGGATCCAACAAGAGGGGCGGTAAACGAGGAGGTCGGGTCCCGGGCGCGATCCATCTCGAGTGGGTCAACTTCCATACAGGTGGCGAGATTCCGGTACTTAAGACCGCAGACGAGATTCGAGCTTTGCTGGCGGAGAAGGGCGTTTCCGTTGACGGCAACGTAATCACGTATTGTCAAGGCGGGATCCGGGCTGCGCAGGCGTTTTGGGTCTTGAAACTCGTTGGTGCTGACAGCGTCAGGAACTACGATGCTTCTTGGCGCGAGTGGGGCAACAATGTCTCCGTGCCCGTCGAGGCCGAGACGTAAAAACCGCATAGCACCGCGCGGCGAATTGGTTCGTATATCTCAACGTCAACAAAACGGGCTCGACGAATCGCGGTCGGGCCAAAACCGCTCCGGTTTGAGATGCGGAGCAGCAAAGGGTGGTTGGAACAGATGAGATTTATGGGTAGAGGCAAATGGGAGTGGAACTCTCGCGTGGCGCTCGTTGGCATCACGATCATTTCGATATCGACGCTACTAACGGTGGTGGCGTGCGGCAGCAACGAACCGGAAGTCGTCGATACACCGACTCCAGGACCGATAGTCGAACCAACGGCGACTCCGGAACCTGAGCCGACGGTCGAACCGACGATGGCGCCTACAGAGGAGCCAACTAAGGCGCCTGCGGCAGCGCGATCTGAGCCAGTTGAATTGTTCCAAAAGGATGTTCGCAACATCGATGCGTGGATAAACAGCGAACCAACATCGATCGCCGAGCTTACTAGTCAGGGCAAGGTCGTCCTCGTAGATTTCTGGACATACACATGCGTGAACTGCTTGCGAACGCTTCCGTTCTTGCGCGACTGGCACGATAAGTATTCCGACAATGGTCTGGTAATTCTCGGTGTCCACGCCCCCGAATTCGATTTCGAAAAAGAGCTCGAGAACGTTGAACGATCAGTGGAAGAGGAAGGCATCGAGTGGCCGGTGGCGTTAGACAACGAGATGTCAACGTGGAGGAGTTTCAACAATCGATACTGGCCAGCGAAGTATTTGGTCGGCATCGACGGCGAGATCCATTACTCGCACTTCGGAGAAGGCGCGTACCGCGAAACCGAGCTTGAGGTCCGCAGGGTGTTAACGGATGCCGGCTACGACGTCAGTGCGATACCCGTGGGAGAAATCGAAAACACGGAACGCGATGAAACCGCCCGTTCTGTCACTCGCGAGCTGTACGGAGGTTACGACCGCAACTACAGCGTCTACGGCCTCTACGCGGCGCAGGACGAGTACTACGTGCAACCCGACCGCGAAGTCGAGTACGAGGATCGATACGCTGAGTTCGATAGCTATCCACCGCAGAAGTTCGCGCTTCATGGCCTGTGGCGCAACGAGCGTGAGGCGATCGTTCATGCGCGCGAGACCGACGACCTCAGTGACTACATCGCGTTCCGGTTCCACGGCCGAAGCGCAAACGTCGTTATAGACCCGCCCGAACCGGATGAATTCAAGGTTTATGTGGAGCTGGGCGGTCAGCCACTTGCCGAAAACGAAGCCGGCGACGACATTCTCTACGACGACGAGGGCAGATCCTACTTCAACGTTGACGAAGGTCGAATGTACAAGATCGTTGAAACGCCTGAGTACGTGGAGAACACGCTCAAGTTAAGCAGCGACTCGGTCAACTTCGCGATATTCGCATTCACATTCGGGATTTACGAAGGCGGCTTCTAATGTCCGCGGTTTCCAGAAGCTTGGCCGGTATTAATCCGGTCTGGTTCATGGCCGCCGCTTTTTTCGCGGTAGCTACGTTGGTCGCGTGCTCATCCGAGGACCCGACGCCAACATCGGTGCCGGCAACTTCGACTCCAGTGGCGCCGACCGCGACGCCAGTGGAAGTAGAAGTGCCGGAAGCGACTGGTGTGTTTGAGGAACCTGAGCAGGAATGGGAGACCCGCACCGATAACGAGGACTTAAAGCTGATCCTCGCGACACCCGATTTGGGACCGGGCACGCGGCGATTCGCAGCGGTGCTAACCGACACCTCCGGCATTGTCGCTTTGCCTGTCGTGCAAATGGCCTCCTTCAAGTATCCAGACGAATCGGCTGCAAAATCGGAACGAGAAGGGCCATTGGAGACATCACTCGCGCGTTACTATCCGTTCCCTTATGGGACACGCGGAATTCACGTGGCTGAGTTCACTTTCGACGAACCGGGTTATTGGGGCGTAGAAGCGAACGTCCCGCGCCCAGACGGTACTGTTGCCACGATTGAGGTGTTGATGGAGGTGCACGAGCAGACGATGTCTGTTGACGTCGGGCAAATACCTCCGTTAAGCGCTAGCCGGACCCTAACGGACGTTGATGATGTCTCGGAACTGACGACGGGGTCCAACAATGATGAGAGCCTTTATCAGGTCACGATTGCTGAGGCTCTCCAAAATGGGAAGCCGACGGTGGTGGTGTTCGCCAGCCCTGCGTTCTGCACCAACGCGGTTTGCGGCCCGCAGGTGGAAGTCTTGAGCAACCTTAGCGAGACGTACGGCGACAGCGCGGATTTCATTCACGTTGATCTGTATGTCAATCCCAAAGAGATACAGGGTGACCTGTCACGCGCCATCCAAACTCCCCTGCTTGCAGAGTGGGGACTTGTGTCTCAAGAGTGGACATTTGTCATAGACAACGGCGGCGAAGTGGTGGGGCGCTTCGAGAACTTCGTCCCCGAAGAGGAACTCGAACTGTCTTTGCTGTCAGTACTTAAATCTGAAGCAGGGGAACAATCTGAGGCGTTTGGAATGACAGACTCAGCTTCCGGAACTTCGACGCCAGAGCCGACTTTGACGGCGGCAGAAACGCAACCCGTGTCTGACGACGAACCTTCTGACGCCTCGATGCAGCTTCGGCTGGATCTTGACCAAGACTCAACTTGGCGCGACGCGTTTGAACAATTCAGCGACTCCGAGCAAAAGTGCATCCGAGATGAACTCGGATCTGATCAGATGGAGATAGTCCTAAACCATCACATTTCATCTGATGACGGGTCTGAAACGTTGGAGTTTGGGTTCACCGAATGCCTGAATCCCGATACGCTGAAGGCGATTGTGTTGGCCAACACACTTGCGATGACAGAGCCTGAACTGACCGAAACGGGCGCGTTATGCGTGGAGGATCTGATCGCCAAAACCGATTTCAGTGCCGTAATGGCCGGGGAGAAAATGGACGCTGACCCGCGGGACGTCGCTGCGGCCGGCGAGTATTTTGCTGGATTGATTTCCTGCCAGTTGGCTGACCAATTGGGGGCAGCGGAAGGGCTAGGCGCGAGCGAGCAATGTTTCGCCGAGCTTCTGGATGCCACGGATTTTGCAGAGGTTTACATTGGCCAACGCCCAGATGCGAGCCCTGAAAGTGCAGCGAAATTTGAGGACTTCATGAACGGGATGTTCGGATGTTTGGCGGGAGCCATGGAGATGGGACTTGAAGGCGCATTTGGTGATGCGCAACCGTCAGAGTGAAGTCATCGTTCTGACCGCTTGGGATCTTTAGAGTCGGGATTATTGCGCAGTTAATTGACGCGCCGCGTACATCGGAACAAGATCCGATGGATATCACTTGATTTCAACTGAGAGCAGCGAACTACAAGGTTGTCGAAAACCGCTGTCAGCACGCTCATCACGGGTTTTCGGTGATTTTGGTAGGATTGGTGCGTACTGGCGGCGACGTCAGGCGTTTGTTTGATGCATTTGTTCCCGTGTTTGGCTGGTAGGTTCAATTAATGATTCCGGAAACCAAACCGCTTGACCCAGTCGAGATCGAATCGCTTTTCGTGCCGCTCGATGGTTCGGAGTGGCACGAACGGGCAATTTCTTACGCCGTTCTCATGAGCAAATGGTTCGGGTCAACGATTGATCTGTTCTTTTCCCTCGCAGATGTTCCTCCGCTGACTAGGCACGGTGAGTGGCGTCAGCGCGCTCACCTGTCGTTGCAGACACCTGCAGAAACTCCGAATCACTCCGAATCGATCGTCAACAATGGCGCCATCCACGAGTTCGGGAAAATCCTCGCGTCCGACTATCTAAATGAGATCACGAGTCGCATGAAGCACTTGGGTATCGACGTCGAGACGGACCTTAGCGCCGGAAGCCCGGCCCACATCTTGTCGCACAAGGCTCAGCAACACGACAATTCGATCATCGTGATGTACGCGAGACCGCAACATCGACTTTACCGATATGTCCGAAAAAAGATGGCGGAGGAGTTGCTGTCAGTGGCGACCGTCCCATTGTTGATGATCAACGATGACCCGGAAGTTGACATTCACAACGAGAATTTGGAGCCTACTTCGGTCATCGTGCCTTTGCGCATCAGGAGCGCGATGGACGCGAGTCTGCCTTACGCGATCAACATCGCCCAAAAAACAGGCGTTGGCATAAGGATTTTGGAGAGCAACGTCGAGTACAGGCGAAATCGCAAACTCTTCGATCTTTCACGGGAATTCACACTTACGGCATTAGACGCGAGCGGCGTCGACTACCGAATCTTGGCGTACGATTTGGGTCTTACAGAATCTCTGAATCGGGCGCATCGTGCCTCGCCAAATTCGTGGATCGTGATGGGTTCGCGGTTGCGGCGGGGATTTAGCAGACAGTTTCTGCCTTCCGTTGCCGACAACATTAGGCGCGAAGTCTCATGTCCCGTCTTTGCGGTGCCACAGTCCGAGGTCATCGACGACCGCAAACAGAAGTTGCACAAGTGGTTGGTCGATTGGCTTGCGCATCAAAACCCTGCATCAATGATTGATCCACGTACCCCCACTACCAGTCGCGCGAGGAACCTCGAGCGACAGATGGCGGACGTGTACGCGTTTGATGGTCCAGACCGACGTGGACAAACGAGCGACCACGATTGAACTAACCCTGGCGCTGCGACGCCCCTGATTGTTCAATCGGTTGAGGCCGATCTGGAGCGCATAACGTAAGACATCAGCGCGCCGATCGTCGTTCCGAACCACGTGTATGGCACGATCGAGAATCCAACGATCGCCCAAAACAGAGTCGGGGCTCCCAACAGGCGCTCAGCATCGCTTAACTGCCAATACAAAAGGATCGCTACGGCTGGCAGGATCATCAGCCCGCCGACTACCAGCCCGAACCAGATTATCTTCGCCTCGTCCGCTTTGGCGATTCCCCCGCCGACGAAACCCGCGACGAAGGGGCTGACCGGTATCGCGATGAAATGGGCTATCGGAATCGGAATGGCCACCAGCATGATGGCGAACGCTATGAGGGCACCTTTGAGCATCTTGGGGTAATGATCGGACTCGGTGCGTTAGTATATTTCCGCCAATGTTTCTAGTGGTATGATTTCCGATTACTTGACAGTCTGCGGTAGCGGTTAGGCAGGCAAGATTGAGCATCACACATCCACCAACGGACATTCTGGTTTTAGGCTCGGGAGCATCGGGCGCAGCAGTGGCATGGCGACTGTCTAACTCCGAATTCAAAGTGGTGTGTTTGGAACAAGGCCGTTGGATCAAACCCGAAGAGTTCCCGAATGAACACGCGGATTGGGAGATCCAAGCGCGTACGAGTTGGAATTACGATCCCAATATTCGAGGCCTCGATTCCGATTATCCGCTGAACGTCGGCGAATCACCGATCGACCCCTTGATGTTCAACGCGGTCGGCGGAAGCACCATCCACTGGACCGCACATACGCCGCGGTTCCACCCGTCTGATTTTCGAGTCAAATCCCTGGATGGCGTCGCAGACGATTGGCCCCTAACGTACGACGAATTGGAGCCGTTTTACGACGCGTACGACGAGCTGATGGGTTGTTCTGGCATCAACGGCGACCCAGCCAATCCGCCGCGCAAAGAGCGTCCCATGCCGCCAGTTCCTATTGGACCTGACGGTGAAAGAATGGCAAGAGCGTTCGACCGCCTCGGTTGGCATTGGTGGCCCTCTGACAGTTACATCAACTCCGTCCCTTACCGCGGTCGCCAAGCTTGCAACAATTGTGGAAACACGGGGCTCGGATGTTCGCGCGGAGCCAAGGGTCAGACCGATGTCGCCATTTGGCCGGAAGCGATCGCAAACGGCGTAGAACTGCGGACCGACTCGAGAGTTTTCCAGATTGAGACCGATGCGGAAGGCAAGGCGACTGGAGCGAGTTACTACGACGCCGAAGGCAACGTGAATTTCCAGCCGGCGAAAGCCGTGGTACTCGCGATGAACGGCATCGGTTCACCGCGGATCATGCTCAACTCCACATCAGATGCGTATCCAGATGGCCTTTGCAACACCAGCGGACTGGTCGGCAAAAACTTGATGTTCCATCCGTACGCGATGGTTAGCGGCTTGTTCGACGACGGTTTCGAAACCTACAAAGGGCCGTTGGCGAACATGATCATCAGCCAAGAGTTCTACGAGACTGATCCCTCAAAAGATTTTGTCCGCGGTTACTCATATCAGGTGGCGCGAAGTTCGGGCCCGATTTCGACCGCTTGCGGCTACATGTTTGGACGGGTTCCGTGGGGCTCTGAGCATCACGCCGAGTTCGCCGAACGCTTTGGCGATGTGACGGTGCTCGGCGTGATCGGCGAAGACCTGCCTGAGGAACACAACCGAGTGGAATTGGATCCTAATCTGACCGATTCGAACGGGATACCGGCACCCAGAGTGTTCTACAAGCTGAGTTCCAACTCGCGAAAACAACTAGACGACGCAATTGCGAACGCCGAGACGGCGCTGCACGAAGCGGGCGCCAAAAAAGTACTGGCCACTCCATTTTTGAAGGTAGCCGGATGGCACTTAATGGGAACCGCGCGCATGGGCGAAGATCCCAAGACCTCCGTCGTCGATCGATGGGGCCAAGCACACGATGCCGACAACATTTTTATCGTTGACGGATCGGTTTTCGTGACCTGTGCGGCGGTGAACCCGACTCCTACGATCGGCGCTTTGGCGCTTCGCACAGCCGACTACATTGACCGTAAACGTGCGGATTTCAGATCCTGAACGCAGGTGTTGAGCAATGCCAGATGCAGACCAAATAGACCTGACCGACGCTGATCGTCTTTTACTGAAATCGGCGATGGATCTGATCGTCCCCTCCGTTGACGACCTCCCCGGTGCGGGCGAGTTGGGGCTTGTCGATAACGCAGTAGAGTTAGCGAACCGGGAAAATGATTTCGGAGACGCCCTGCGGAAAGCTCTGTCTGCCCTCCACCTCGATCCATCGGCACGAGCCGAAGGAGGTTTCGCGGCTCTAGATGAGGAGCAGCAAATCGCTGCATTGAGGTTTTTGGAAGCAAGCTTGCCCGCCGTTTTTGACAAGTTAGTGGATATCGTCTACGTCGTTTACTACAGCGATGAACGCGTTCATCAGCGCATAGGTTGGCGAAGCGGCGCGTTGCAACCGCTCGGATGGGAATTGCCGTCTTTCGATCCCGCGATCCTGGAGAACGTCTCGAAGCGCGAACCGTTTTGGCGCAAGGCGTGACATCTCGGGGTGATGCAACCACCGCATCGCGATATCATCAATGCTGACCGACCTTTAAGACGGAATCGCATCGCCCAAATGCCCAAACTGCAGCGCCTCCTGTACATCAACAGCGAAAGCACGCACCCGCAATCTCCCGCATTATCGGCGGCCTTGTATGAACCGGTAGCTGGTTCAATCACGCAGGTCGACCCGACTAGTGAGGGGCTACCTTACGACTCCGTCCACGCCGCGATTATCGACGGTTGGCGGGTGATTCAAGCGCCTGATGTTTGGGCGGGGATCGGAACGGAAGGCGCAGGGGAAGTTATCGGATTCCAGTTCATTCTCGAGAAGATTGAGGATTTTGACGACTAAAACGCTAAGGCTCCTAAGCAATGACAACAGCAACTATAGCGACCGACCATCGCCTTTCCGATGACGAGATGGCATCCTTCGTCATCAACGGCTACCACATCCTCAAACCTAACCTTCGTACTGAGTTGAACCAAGAGATATACGACGCGCTCCATGCGATGTCCACCAACCCGGGCGACGCTGTCCTCGAAAAAGTCCCGCAGCTCAATGAAATTTGGAACTCTCCCGAGATGGTCGGTGCTCTCACTAGTCTGCTCGGTCCAGACTACGAAATGTTCCCGCATCGACACTGCCACCGCAATTCGCCGGGCACACCGAGCCAGCTGATCCACCAAGACAACTTAAACGATCTGCGCATCGAAGGAGGGCAGATCCGTGCACCAGACCGCATAGATCTCGTGCTGGCGATGTACTACCCCCAAGATGTCACCAGCAACATGGGTCCAACGCTGATCCTTCCAGGCACCCATGTCCTCAAGTCCCTGCCGGAGCGCATGGCATCGCAGGGGAACTTCCGCGATCAAGTCATCGCCACTGTTGAAGCAGGCAGCGTAGTCATCCTGCACTACGACATCTGGCACGCCGGGACCGCCAACACCAGCGAGACCGTTCGCTACATGCTCAAGTTTCTTTTCCAGCGGACGACAAATCCGTCGGTTCCGTCATGGAACCACGACCCGTCAAATGACGTTGCGATTCGGCGTCGCTTGGAAGCCGCAAATCCTATGCCCATGCAACGAGGCCTTGCCGCCAAACAGCGGCATTTCCGCACGCGGATGTGGAACCGACTCGCCGGCGATCAAGCGCTCGACCTCTCCTACCACGACAAATGGGCCGGAGGGGCGTGGAATTAGTCGCTGATGCCCCAGTCCGACTCGCTCTCCTCATCCATACGCGGTTCCGATCTCGCCAGCGACTTTACTGTTTCGCTCGATGTCGATCGCCGCATGTACCAAGAGGACATCGCCGGTTCGATAGCGCACGCCGAGATGCTCGCCAAACAAGGCATCATCTCGCAATCCGATGCCGCATCCATCGTCTCCGGTCTAATTCGCATCCGCGAAGAGATCGAATCCGGTGAATTCGACTGGAAACCCGAACTTGAAGACATCCACATCAATGTCGAAGCTCGACTGTACGAATTAATCGGAGAAGCCGCTGGGCGATTGCACACGGCCCGCTCGAGAAATGACCAAGTCGCGACCGACGCGCGGTTGTTCGTCAAACGAGTCGCTTCCGAAAATCGCAGAGCCTGCCGCGAGTTGCAGCGCGCGCTACTTGACCGTGCCGAGGACCACATCGAGACGGTGGTCCCGGGTTACACACACCTGCAGAAAGCGCAGCCAGTAACGTTTGGACACGTACTGATGGCCTATTACGAGATGTTCGGACGCGACGCCGAGGGGTTCTCGCGAGCGCACGATTCGGCCGATGTTCTTCCACTTGGCAGCGGAGCGATCGCAGGAGCAACTTATGCACTTGACCGAGAATTCGCCGCCGAACGCCTCGGCTTTTCGCGGATCAGCACCAACTCGATGGACGCCGTATCCGACCGCGACTTCATCCTCGATTTCATCTTCGCCGCCGCCAAGACGATGACACACCTATCGCGCCTATGCGAAGACATCGTCATCTGGTCATCTGAAGAATTTGGATTTATCCGGCTCAGCGATGCGTATTCCTCAGGCTCGAGCATGATGCCGCAAAAGCGCAACCCCGACTACGCTGAACTTATCCGTGGTAAGTCCGGACGTGTCTACGGATCCCTAGTCTCAGTTCTTACCACGCTCAAAGGCCTGCCACTCACATACAACCGCGATCTACAGGAAGACAAACCTCCTCTGATGGACACGGCCGATACCGTGTCGGCGTGTTTGGCGGCCGCTCAAGGCATGGTGTCCGAGATGGCAATCGTCATGAATCGCATGGCCGAAGCTTCTCAAGGCGCAGAGATTCTTGCAACCGACTACGCAGACTATCTCGTCCGAGGACAAGGAGTGCCGTTTCGAGAGGCGTACGTGGCTGTGGCGGCCCACACTCGAGGCGAGACAGAAGCTGGGATCGAATTGCCGGAAATCACTGCTGAAGACTCTGTCGCCGCTCGTGATATTCCGGGCGGAACTGCACCGGCTAGGGTGCGGTCGGCAGTGATGCGCGCGTACGGCGAACTCGGGACGGCTCGATTGGCAGGAGAGTGGTAGGACGATGACTCGGCTCAGACGGTTCGCAAGCCCAGCCTTGATTTCGCCGCTCAATTCGGTCGAAAATACGCCACAACCGAAACTCATACCAGCTGCGAAATCGTATAGTTCACAAACGGACCAAATATAGTTCGGTTCGTTTGAGTAAAGCGGGACAATCCGAGCGTGTTCAAAGCCATAGCAGCCAGCGTCTCTTCATGGCGCGGCGTAGCTTTAATCATCGTGGCTTGGATCATCTTCGCCGGTTTAATCCAAACGCTTTCACCCAGCATCGAAGAAGTCTCCACCAACGAAGAATCGGAGTTTCTGCCTAACGACACTGAGTCGTTACAGGCAATCGAGATCGCGGGTGAAAAGTTCCCAACGTCGCGCGGTACTCCCGCCGTCATCATCTACCGGAACCCTTCCGGCATCACTGATCAAGACGTCGCGAAGCTCGCCGAAATCGATGCACTAATCCGGACCGACGAGCAACACGAGAACATCGAACTCGTTATCTCCGATTTCGGGACTTCTCCCGTAGAGGATAACGGCCCGACGCAACCGGGTTCACCTCCCGCAACCTCTGGTGGGCCTGAACTATCGCCCGATGGCACCGCGGCGACGATAACCGTGCTCGTATCAGGTTCGCCAGCGGACGACGCGTATACCGAAACGGTGGAGTGGCTGCGCAGTCTCGATGACGCCGTCATGGTTGAGGCGCCGACTACCGTACATGTGACGGGACCTGCTGGCATCCTCACCGACGCTATCGCAGTGTTCAGTCAGTTCGACTTTCGCGTCAGCGCGATCACCATCGTTCTGGTCTTGGTGATACTCCTCATCATCTATCGCTCACCTCTGCTAGCGCTGCTCCCAGTCGTTTCGGTCGGAATCGCGCTGACAGTAGCCCAATCCATCGCCGCCCTACTTACGGACAACCTCGGGCTCGCTCTCAACGGACAAGTCACCGCCATCATGGCAGTGCTCATGTTCGGAGCCGGCACCGACTTCACCCTCTTCATCGTCTCTCGTTACCGGGAAGAACTGCCTCTGCGCGGCGACAAATTCGAGGCTATCGCAGCCACGATGCGGGCAGTCGGACCGTCAATCGCATCGAGCGCAGGCACAACCGCCGTCGCCATGATTACCCTGATCCTCGCACTGTCTGGGAGCCTCAAGACCATGGGGCCAATGCTGGCGATGGCGATTTTGGTCATGCTCGTCGCAGCGTTGACGTTAATTCCAGCCGCGCTGGTCGCAATGGGTCGTGTCGCTTTCTGGCCGACGAAACGACTTGAAGTCAACGTCGGACAATCGGGTTTCTGGAACCGGGTCGGGTCTCTGATTTCCCGGCGTCCCGGTACCCTCTTGACCGTCACCGTCGTGGCGATGGTGGCGCTCTCCGCCGGGCTGTTCGAGATCACTCCGACGTTCAGCTTCGTCGACGGCCTACCAAAGAGCGCCGAATCCAAGGCCGGGTTCGATACCCTCCAATCCGCATTTCCTCCGGGCGAATTGGCGCCTACGAACGTCTACGTCTCCAAGGAGGGAGACTCCATCCTCGATCACTTGCGGGCAGTTGAAGATCTGTCCGCGGCACTCGCCGCCGATCCCGTGGTCGACAGTGTTACGTCGCTGACGCGTCCATTCGGACAACCGTTGCCGGTCGATTTCGCGCAACTGCAACCACTAATCGCGATGATGCCGGAAGATCCGAGTCAAATCCGCGAGCTGGTATCCACGCTTCCTCCGGAGCAGGCGCAGTTGGCGGGCGCCTTCTTCGCGGGTCAACGATTCATTTCTGCCGACAGAACTACAACCCGCCTAAACCTAGTTCTCAACGAAGACCCTTACGAGACCGCGGCGATGGACGTCATACCGCGCCTCCGCCAGGTGACACGCGATTCAGTCGACGCCTCAACTCTGAGCGGAGCGACCGCGGTAGTCGGTGGGCCGACCGCGACGAACTACGACAGCCGCGCGGCCACCGATCGCGATTTCGTCGTCATATCCCCCATCGTGATCGCGGCGATATGGGTGATCTTGGCATTGTTGTTGGGTAGCGTCATCGCACCTACCTACCTCGTCCTGAGCGTAGTTCTCAGCTTCGCCGCTGCGCTCGGCATCTCGATCGTGATTTTTGAATACGTGTTCGGACACGACGGCATCGGCTATGGCAGCATCCCGTTCATCTTCGTCTTCCTCATAGCTCTCGGAGCCGACTACAACATCTACATAATGTCTCGGGTCCGCGAGGAGACCCGTAAACGTGGACTCGTCGAAGGCACGCGATATGCCATCACACGCACAGGCGGAGTGATCACCTCAGCAGGCATAATCTTGGCCGGAACATTCTCCGTGCTCACAACTTTCCCGCTCCTCAATCTCTTCCAGCTCGGGTTCACCGTGATGTTGGGGATCCTGCTCGACACGTTCGTCGTCAGGGCGATAATGGTTCCCGCCATAGTCATGAAACTGGGCGAATTGAACTGGTGGCCTTCCAAAACCCCAAGGGCCGCCCATCCGCCTGAATTGACAGACGCAGACGCGCCAACTTAAAGCAGGGGTTTTGGGTTGGTATCGCCGAACGCCGAGGCGAACCAGCGCGAGCCTAAGCTCACTCCGCCATCAACATCCGGCCGCGCTTCAGCAGCGTCCTGATCTCTCGCGCCGTTAACTTGACCTTGCGCTCTTGGCCGTTCACGAGCACACGGCGAGTCTGTAGATTCGGTTTGAATTGCCGCTTGGTGGCGTTAAGCGCGTGGCTCCGATTGTGGCCAAATTGCGGTTTCGGGCGCGGTCCAAGTTTGAGTGCTGCTCGGATCTGCTCTTCAGACATGGACATGGCGCGTCGTTTCGGGGAAAAATCGGGTTCGTTCTTGGCGATTGGCTACACGTCCGCGACGTGAGATGTTGCTAAAGATTAGGATAACATCGCGGTCATCTTGACCGTCCGTGCAGGACACCTTGGGGCATAGACCTTCAAGCAGAGGATCCATCAATGTCCGTTGAAACGACGACGAATGGCTATTTGTTGCGCGACCTGGCGCAAGCAGCTCTCGCCGCAATCTCAACGAATCAGAACCAACTGAACGCCCTCAACGTCTTCCCAGTACCGGATGGCGACACCGGTACAAACATGTTCTTGACCATGCGCGGCATCGCCGATGACATGAGCCAGAACGCAACCGCCGACGTCCCAGCATCTTCTGAGGCGTTGGCGCGCGCCGCCATCCTCGGCGCCCGTGGAAACAGCGGGTTGATAATGTCCCAACTCTTTCGTGGCCTGCGCGACGCATTGGCGGATGCCGACGAGGTGAACGGTCGAAACTTCGCGCATGGCATAAGTCTCGCTGCGCAGATGGCGTACGAAGCCGTACCCAATCCCGTCGAAGGAACCATGCTCACCGTTCTGCGTGAATCTGGCGACAAAGCGGTTCAAACCGCCGATGGCGGTGCGCCGTTAGCGGACGTCATCGAGGCAACCGCGACCCAAGCAATGGATACAACTGAACGCACTCCCGAAATGCTCGATGTGCTCAAAGAAGCAGGCGTCGTAGATTCGGGTGGGTTAGGTCTCGCGATCATGTTCCTGGGCATGTCTCAACGGATCCGGGGGGAAGGAGATGGCGCGATCAACGTCGCTGCGCCGGGGGTCGACGCGAATTTGGTGGGGGATGAAGGCGTCGTCGTTCATGCGGATGCGCTGCAAATGGCCGAAGAAGAGGCATGGGGCTACTGCACGAGCTTCGCGATAGAGGGTGATGGATTCGCCGTGACAGACCTGACGGAAGCTTTTTCCAATATCGGCCGATCCACCGTCGTCACCGGCGATGAAACACTCGTCAAGGTCCATGTGCACATGGAGGACCCAGGCCAAGCACTCAGTCTTGCACATGGTCTCGGCATTATCTCGAACGTCAGCGTTCAGAACATGGACGCCCAAGCCACGGAATGGGCCGAAAATCGCCGCGCCGACGCTGCGCGTTCCGATCCACAACTTGAACCCGTCGCGATCGCAGTTGTTGCCGTGGCGGCAGGAGACGGCATGACCGCGTATTTGCGCGAGGCCGGTTTGGGTGCTTGCTTCATCGTGGAAGGCGGTGACACCCTCAACCCAAGCGTCGCGGATCTTCTCGAGGCCGTGGAAGCCGCACCGTCGGACAACGTAATCGTCCTTCCGAACAACAAAAACATCGTCGGCGCCGCTCAACAAGCAGTCGAGTTGACCAACAAGTCTGCGAAGGTCATACCGACACGCTCGATGCAGGAAGGTGTCGCAGCGATGAGCGCGTTCGATCCGGAAGAGGAGTTGGACGATCTCATCGAAGAAATGACCGAAATCCTCGAGGGCTTACATGTCGGGTCGGTGTTTCGCGCGTCTCGAGATGCTGCGATGAGTGGTGTGGAGGTCGTCCAGGGCCAATTCATGGTCACCGTCGACGGCGACGCTGTGGACGCATCCGAGGATGAATTAGAGATGCTGATAGCCGGCGTAAAGTCGGTGATGCACCACGGCGCTTTGGTTGCGGTATATGTGGGCCAAGAGGTCGCCGTTGACGAAGCGAGCGATGCAGAGAATGCATTGGTTGAAGCGTTGGCCGATTACAGCCGAGTGGACATCCAGTTTGTTCGGGGCGATCAACCACACTACGCATACCTTTTCGCCGTCGAATAACGGATCATTTCCCAAGAATTCTCATGGGACTGGACTCTTGGACTTGGGCCGAACCAAGCTTCACGTGCTGTTTCAAGCCGCCAAGGAGAAGATTTTTGGTTCGATTGGCTTGCGTTTAACTGAGCCTCGTCATTGGCGAGTCCGGCGGTCAAATTTAAACCTATACTTTTAGCAATCCGGTTGCCGAAATCACATCTGATACATCATCTCAATCTTGTCGGACCAGTTCGTTCACCTTCACAACCACTCCGAGTATTCGCTACTTGACGGATACGGTCACGTTGAAGATATGGTCGGTCGCGCGGCGGAACTTGGGCAGCCCGCGATGGCCCTCACCGATCACGGCAACGTCTACGCAGCGATCGATTTTTATAAAGCGGCGAAGTCTGTTGGCGTAAAACCGATTATCGGCATGGAAGGGTACGTCGCGTTCGGATCTAGGCATGAACGAACGGCGGCGGAAGGCGCCAGTGGTGGATCTCAACCACATATCACCCTTTTGGCAGAGAATTTGGCCGGCTATCGCAATCTGCTCCAACTCGCTACAAAGGCCCATTTGGAAGGGTTCTATTATCGTCCGCGTGTTGACCGCGAGTTGTTGGCGGAGCATTCGGAGGGAGTTATCGTACTGTCGGGATGTTTGTCCGGCGAGTTAGCGAGAGACGTTTTGCGCACGAACGGTGACCTTGCCGCCGCCCGCCAGACGGCGGGATGGTACCGCGAAGTCTTCGGTGATCGCTACTACCTCGAGTTGATGCACCACGAGAACGTCCCGGGTCAGGAAACGGTCAACAAAGCGGTCTGTCAGTTGTCCGAGGAGATGGGGATCGATTTGGTGGTGACGAACGATTGCCACTACGTCTATCCGGAAGACGCGCCGCACCAGGACACCTTGACTTGCATAGTCACGTCCAGCAAATTGGCTGATCATCGTAGGTTACGCATGGAAGATGACTCCTACTACGTGAAATCGGCGGCGGAAATGGCCGACGTCTTCCCGGAGCATCCCGTTGCGCTACGCAACACGTTGGCGATCGCTGAGCGTTGCACGCTGGAACTAACTCAACGTCGCACCAAGTTGCCCGAATTTCCGACTCCGGACGGCACGTCGTCCGCCGAGTACCTGCGAACGATCAGCTACAAAGGTGCCCTCGAGCGCTACGGCGAGATCTCTGAGAGCGTCAAGGAACGGCTCGAAAAAGAGCTTTACATCATTACGGAGACTGACTTCGCCGACTATTTCCTGGTCGTGTGGGACATCTTCCGGTTCGTGAAACGCGAAGGGATTCTCTCGACGGTCCGTGGTTCGGCCGCTTCGAGCCTGGTACTTTACTGCCTGCGGGTGACGGACTTTGATCCTTTACCCTACGGTCTGTTCTTCGAACGGTTTTTGAATGTCGAGCGGCGTGAAATGCCGGACATCGATATGGAGTTTGCGGATGACCGGCGTGGCGAGGTGATCCAGTATTGCTTGCAACGCTTCGGCCCAGACAGAGTGGCGCAGATAACGACGTTTGGAACGATGAAAGCGCGGGCAGCGATTCGCGACGCGGCACGCGTGATGGAAGACGGCGCGATCGAGAACGCCGACATCAATGAAGCGTGCAACCGTCTAGTTCGCGTCGTCGCCAATTACTCGCCGGTCTCAAACGTTGACGAAGACGAGGCACCTCCTCGCGAGTTCAAGCTTCAGACCGTCAAGGAACAGAGCGCAGAGTTGCAGCAGTTGATCCGCCAGAATGCAGTTGCGGCTGAGGTTCTTGAGAAGGCGATGGGAGTTGAAGGCCGCGTTCGCAACGTAAGCACACACGCGGCTGGAGTTGTGATCTCCGACGACCCGCTTGTGAAGTACACAGCGCTTCAACGTCCGCAGAAGGGCAATGACACGGGCTTGGCCGCAACGCAATATTCGATGTACCCGATGGAGTTCGCCGGATTGCTCAAATGGGACTTCTTGGGTTTGACTAACCTGGCGGTGTTGGACCGTTGCCTAAAAATCATCGCCGAACATCGCGGACAAAGGATCGACCTTTACGACACGGCACAAGTGCCGCTCGACGACGAGGCTACGTTCAAGCTGATGGCAGACGGTGATACATTTGGGTCTTTCCAGCTGGAGGGTGCCGGGATGACCCGGTACATCAAGGATCTGAAGCCTACTTCGATCGACGACATCGCGGCGATGATCGCGCTCTACCGGCCCGGTCCGATGCAGCACATCGATCGCCTGATCGCATGCAAGCACGGTCGGCAACCGATTGAGTACCCGCATCCAGCCATCGCACACCTTTTAGACACAACCTACGGCGTGATCGTCTACCAGGATCAGGTGATGCTCACGGCGCAGGACTTTGCCGGGTACACCCTCGGCGAAGCGGACATCTTGCGAAAGGCGATGGGCAAAAAGGTGCCTGCGATCATGAGGGAGGAGGAGCGGAAGTTCGTCGAGGGCGCCGTCAGGAAGGGGCACAGTGAGCAAGAAGGTCGCGATCTGTTCACTTACATCCTGCCTTTCGCCGGCTACGGATTCAACAAAGCGCATGCTGTTTCCTACGCTTATATCACCTACTGGACGACGTACTTCAAGGCGAATTATCCGCTTGAATACTTCGTCGCAATGCTTGACTCTTTTGCTGGCGCGCCGGAGCGAGTGCAAAGATGCATCTCGGAGGCGAAGAAGCGAGGGATCGACGTGCTGCCGCCAGAGATAAATGTTTCGAAGACTTCGTTCACCGTCGACGAAAATGTCGGCGAACGCGGCGGAATCCGATATGGTCTTGCTTCGATCCGTGGCGTCGGCCCCGCAACGGTCGAAGAGATCGTGGAAATAAGAGATGGGGACGGCAACGGTCCATTTGTAGATGTTGCAGACTTCTGCGACCGTCTGGCAGAAAAGACGCCGCCTGAATCGTCGCTTCGATCTTTGATCATGGCGGGAGCGTTCGATGGCATGGCCCCTCGTCAGCAGCTTCTCGATCATGCTGGCCAGTTAACTACGCACATGAGGAAGATGGGTTCGGCGCGTTCATCGGGCCAACACTCCATGTTTGGCGGCGGGGACTCGAGCGATTCGTTCCTCGGGATCGAGTTCGATCCACCGCAGGAGAATGGCGGAGTCGACCAAAAAACGATGCGCGAATGGGAGAAAGAGCTATTCGGGCTGGTGATCACCGAGAGCGAAGAAGAGGTGGAGAAGCGCGCAGCGATTGAACACGAAGCGGACCGCGCGATCGTGTACGCGAGCCACGAGCGGCTTGGAGAAGAGGGCGCGCGTGTCAAAGTGATTGGCAAGCTCGTTTCGATTGATCACCGGAGCACGCGCAGCGGCGACCCGTTCGTCACTGCGAAGATGGCGCTTCTCGACGATGAGATTGAGTTGACGGTGTGGTCGAACACGTTGGATCGTACGCGCGGCATTTGGCACGAAGATGTTTACGCCGAGGTGGGCGGCTCGATCAGGATGTTCAACGGTGCCGCGTCCTTGGACGTCACGAGCGCGGCGGGTTACATACCGTCTGCCAAAGCGTCGAGCGGCTCGATCAACGGTTCTGCCAATGGACATTCGAACGGTGCGGCGTATCATGAGGAAATCCGTTCAGATCCCGTGACAGCGCAACCAAACGAACGCCACATGTCAAATACTCAGCACGATCCGCCTGAAGAACCGACAGTGACGATTCTTTTCGACTGCGACGGCGAGTCTGCGCCTTCACGTCAGACGATTCACGAAGTGCTGCTCGCCCTCGGCGAACACGCAGGCAACAGCACAGTTGTCGCTAAACTCTCGATTTCAGGCAAGACCGTATCTATGGACTTCCCGTTTTTCAACGTCGCGCCCACTCAAGAACTGCGCTCGCAGCTCGCCGAAATAGTCGGCGAGAGCAACGTCGAGATGCGCTCTACCACCGCCAACTAGCATGCTAGACCGCTGGGTCGAGTTCGCTACAGCGCCGGACCAACTGACCGCTGAGACGTGGGCTGGGTTAGTGCGGAACGAAGGATGCCCTTGTGCCGTGAAGTCGGATGGCATCCCGTTTCTAGGGGTTTCTGCGTTGCCTGTCAGGTTGATGGCACCAGAGGAACGCGTCGAGGAGGCACGGGGGATTTTGGAGCGGTTTTTGAGCTTGGAATGAAGGGTGATCGGTTGCCGTAAGCGCTTCGAAAACTATGCAATCTGTATAGTGTAGGTGACAAAATACATAGATATCTGTGCTTAGAGCTATGTAAATTGTAAAGGATGATTTGCAAATTGCATAGCTTTCTGCTAGAATTCCTTGCATGATCGAACGCGACATCGCCGGACATCTTTCCAGCCTTTTCCGAAAAAACCCCGTTGTAACCGTTACCGGGCCACGCCAATCCGGCAAGACGACTCTGTGCCGGCAAGTTTTTCCGGAGCTCGGTTACGTCAACTTGGAAGCACCAGATGAGCGAGATTTTGCCGAATCCGACCCTCGCGGGTTCCTAACTCAACTCGGTACCGGAGCGATCATCGACGAGGTGCAACGCGTTCCGGCGATACTTTCGTATCTGCAAGTGTTGGTGGATGAGAACGGAGGCAACGGTCTCTTTGTATTGACCGGCAGCGAGCAGTTCAGGTTGTCAGCAACGATTGGTCAGTCGCTCGCAGGTAGAACCGCGCTTCTCCGCTTGTTGCCGTTTTCCCTTGCGGAACTCAAGAAGTCAGGTGGCGATGACGATCTCGACAGTACTCTTTACACGGGTTTTTATCCGAGGATTCACGATCGGGAAATGAACCCGTCTCTGGCGTTGGGGGACTATTTCGAGACCTACGTCGAACGGGACGTGCGGCAATTGGGTAATATCCGCAATTTATCTAGTTTCCAGCGTTTCGTGAGGTTGTGTGCGGGACGCGTCGGGCAGTTGCTCAACGTCTCTTCCTTGGGTTCCGATGCGGGAGTTTCACGAGCGACAGTCGACCACTGGCTTTCGGTGCTCGAAAGCAGCTACATCGTGTTCCTTATGCAGCCGTATCACGCGAACATCAGGAAACGGTTGGTAAAGTCTCCGAAGCTCTATTTCTACGACGTAGGATTGGCGAGTTATCTGATCGGGATCGAAAACGCGGATCAGATTGCCACGCATCCATTGCGGGGTCTGTTGTTTGAAAACGCGGTTGTATCGGAGGTGTTGAAACACCGATTCAACAGCGGTCGGAGATCCAACCTGAGTTTCTTTCGCGATTCCAACGGCGTTGAGTGTGACCTGCTTTACGAGACTGGACGAGGTTATGGCGCGGTCGAGATTAAGGCCGGGGCTACAGTCTCGTCCGAGTACTTTTCAGGGTTGAACAGGGTTTCCGACATCGTTCCGGAGATCACATCGAAGGCTGTGATCTACGGCGGCACCGAAACTCAGCTGCGATCCGACGCTTTGGTTTCGCCCTTCAGCGAGATGTCGAATGTGCTCAACGGGTTCGACACAGGCGAGAGATTTGGCGTCGATCCGGTCAGGTTTTCGTTCGATGTCTCGGTTAGTTCTGTCACCCATTCCGCCGCCACTTCCGCAAACTAGCAGGCGTATCCACGGGCGGGTTCTGATGCCTTCCCCACTCCACGAAAGACACCTCGGCGATGTAAACGTCTCCGCGTGAATCGACCCCCACCGAATGCGGCCAAAGGAACTGGTCTGGCCCTTGACCAAAATGGGGGTTGCCGAAACGGTCGAGCATGTTGCCTTCCCAGTCGTAGATGCTGACGCGGTTGCCGATGTCGGCTACGCCCCTTTGGACCGGTGCAGGGCCTTGTTCTCCGATGTAAATCGTCGCATCAGCTCCTTTTCCGATAACTTCGATACCGCATGCTTTGTGGACGGGCCACTGGCGGACGAATTCGCCTTCGGTGGTGAAGACTTGAACACGGTGGCTCTCGCGGTCGCAGACGATCACCAGGTCGTCGTCTAGAACGGAGATGTTGTGGGGCAAATTTAACTTGCCGTCGTCCGTTCCGGGTTCGCCCCACGACATGATGTGGTCGCCTTCGGCGCCCATCCGATGGACACGCGAGTTGCCGTAGCCATCTGAGATAAAGACTTCGCCAGTTGCTGGGTTGACGTCGGCATCGGTGGGACGATTGAACATCTTGCCGCTCTGACGGGGCACTTCTTCCCCGGTGCCAATGGTCAAGAGATGTTCGCCGTCGGTCGTGTATTTGTGGATCTGATTGCCGACATCATCGACGAGCCACAGATTGTCATCAGGGTCGCACGAAATGCCATGTGCTCGCGCGAACCATCCGTTCCAAAACTGCATACGATTGCCGTACGGGTCTTCGGTAATGCGAACGGAGCCCTGTGGATCATCGGTTCCCCACATATTGATGACGTTGCCATCGGGATCAAATACGATCACCGGCACGTTGCCGCGGTTGAAGACATAGACATTGTCATTCGAGTCGACTGTGACGGCGGTAGCTTCCCGCAGCCAAACCCCGTGCGGGATTTTGGCCCACCCGGGCACTGGTTCGTAGTTGGTCACATGGTCGGTTGGGAGCGACAATGGAGGGGTTCTCCGTGAAGGTTGGCCTTGTACGCGGTGCTAGAATTATGCACCATCTCAATCGGAAACGAGACCTAAATCGAGGGACATTGGCGACATGCTGGCTGATTTGACGGGTAGAACTGCATTGGTAACTGGCGGCGGTCAGGGTTTGGGTTTGGGCATTGTGGAACGGATGGCCGGACAGGGCGCGAATATCATAATCGCCGATCTAAACGATGAGAACGCGGCCGCGGCCGCGGCCAAGGTACAGGAGTTTGGATGCAAAGGCTACTCGGTGCACATGGATGTGACCGACCAGCAAAGCATCTCGGAAGCGGTCGCGCTGGCGTATGACTCGGCCGGTCGGATCGACATATTGGCCAACAATGCCGGGGTTTCCGGTGCGCCAGGTTCTACCGGAACCGAGTGGCGTGATGTGGACTGGGAGTTTACGTGGAAGGTGAATGTTAAGGGCTTGTCGGATGTTACCGAGGCGATCCTCCCTCAGATGCGCGAACAGCAGTACGGAAAGATTATCAATATCTCCTCGGTCGCGGCCCGCGCCGCCCGGTACGTCACGGCCTACTACGCGACCACGAAGATGGCGGTGATTGCCTATACACAGGCTTTAGCCCGGGAATATGCGGCGGACAATATCAATGCCAACGCGATCGCCCCCGGTAGGATCTGGACGGCGTTTCACCAGGAATGGATGGAACGTAGGGACGCTAAAGGCGATCCAGATGTGCGCGGCCGGGCCCACCTCGACGTTTTCGAAGAGGCTGCGGCAGAGGTCATCCCGATGGGCAGACCGCAAACACCTTCTGACATTGGTGCACTCGCAGCGTTCTTAGCTTCTGAAGACGCGAAAAACATCACTGGTCAGACCATCCAATGCGATGGCGGACAGGTGATGGTCTAAACAGGCGCGCGAATTACTCGGTCGCCTACGCTAGCACCTCGACTAATCATGACGCCCGGTTTAGGACCGCGGCGTCATTGGGGTGTTTCGCCCGGGATCAGTCTCATCTTTGGCGCTTGAAGCCGAATTGGAGTGATAATACGGTGTGGTTGTTGATGTCCGGCCGTGGGTCGGATGTTCCAATGAAGGAGACCTCAACATGTCTGAGTCAATGGACCCCTTGGGCTTGGCTGAGCGCGGCAGCGACTCGGTCGGCAGCGCTCGATTATTGGATGCAGGTGAGGTCGTGGCCGGCGAATACGGAAGTTGGCGGTTGGTTTACGTGGTCGGTCCATCGGGCGTGAAGTCTGGCGGGATCGTGCGAATAGGGACGGATTCGGATACCGACTGGGAGTTGCCTCAAATTCACGATCCGGGAGGCGCAGACTATCTTTCGGTTTTGGCTCCTGACGGAGCAGAGGTCGCTAGCCAAATCGTAGATCTGACGACTGTACATGTGGTGAACTTGGGTCGGGATATGGGAGATGGAGAGGAGATATTGGTTACATTCGGAGACCGATCTGGCGGCGGTCCGGGTGCTCGAAATCAAACGTTCTTGGAACCACGTCGGTATTTCTGGATCGAGGTCGATGTTGATGGTTCTGGCGAATTCGTGCCCATTCGGACGCTTCCTGAGATGAGCGTGGTCGGCGGCGATGCTATCAAGTTGATCGTGGTTGCCCCGTCGGATGCGGCAGCTGGCGAGGAGTTTCGAGTAAGCGTCAAGGCCGAGGATAGTTGGGGGAATCCGTCAAATTCTTATCGGGGTACTGTTCAGATCGTCGGTGCAGGCGTCGCCCTGGGTACGGATAAGGTGACTTTCGACGACGATTGCGGTGGTGTCGTCTGGATCGATCGTTGTCGGATCACAGAAACAGGCGAGCACCGGGTTACGGCGCGCGATAATGCCTCTGGGCTCGAAGGAGTGAGCAACCCGATAGTTGCTTCGGAGCAGGTACCTGAGTACCGCCTGTATTGGGGCGATCCGCACGGTGGTCAAGTTGTCGACGCGTTGAAAATCGGCGACTTTTTCAAGTACGCGAGGGATGTGGCAGGAATACATTTTGCCGGTTTCCAACGCAACGATCCTGCTATCACGACAGGAGCATATGAAGTCCAGCAACAGGCAGAACGAGAACATTATGAGCCGGGGCGATTCGTTCCTTTGCCCGGATACGAATGGTCGGCCACATACGACCGCGGGGGTCACCACAACGTCTACTTCCGTCGGTTCGATCAAGATTTGCGCCGCTCCGGTCACGCCGATCATCTTGACCCATGGGATTTGGGCACGGACTTGCCGCACGTGCGCGAGATGCACGCGGAGTTCCGACATTCTGACATCGTCGTCACGCCGCACGTAGGTGGTGTCGCAGCAGATCTGCAATGGCATGAACCGCAGATCGAACCAGCTTTGGAGATCACGTCGACGCACGGACAGTTCGAATGGTTCTTAAAGGAGTCGATCGAGCGGAAATACAAGATGGGTTTCGTCGGCGGGAGCGACTGCTACACCGGCCGTCCGGGTGACGATCATCCGGGCCACCAGTTGCGGCGATATCAGAAGGCAGGTTTGGCGGGGGCATACGCCGAGGAGTTGACGCTGGATGGAGTTTTGCAGGCGATGAAGGCTCGGCGAGTTTATGCGACATCGGGCGTGCGTATCGTCGCCGTTGTTTCGGCGGACGGTCACTTCATGGGCTCTGAGTACTCGACCGACTCATCGCCCGAGATATCGGTGAAGATAATCGGTGCCGGTCCTTTAGAGCGCGTTGAGTTGTTCCGGGGCCTAGAGTTGATCCATTGCGAAGATATGTCGCCTAGTCGATCCGAAAACCGAGTGCGGGTTACTTGGGAGGGTGCAAGTCGGCGCACAAGCTATTCGGGTGTCGTCTGGCATGGAATTGTGAAAGTGACCGACGGGTCAATCTCAGGCGTAGAGAAGATACGGTTCGACAGCCCAAGATCGGACGTGACGGAGACTAGCGATAAACGGATCGGATGGACATCGTGGATGTGCGGCTACCGAACGGGTTTGTTGCTGGACGTCGATGGATCGGATGAAACGGAGATCGATGTCGCTTTGACAAGCGACGTAATTGCGAGTTCTCAGTTCGGTGGCCACGGAGAGACGGGAGCGCGCCGAATCAATTTTGCCGCGGCCGATCGCTTGCGGATTCCGACCACAATGGGAGCACTAGCAGATGGACCCAGAAACGTGGATTTGGGAGAGCTGGATCGCAAGGTCACGGTCGAACTCGCGCCCGAGCCGGGACCCGACCGCGTTGAATTCAAGATTACCGACGCATCGCCTGAACCCGGTATCAACCCTTACTGGGTCCGTGTGACGCAGTCGGATTTGGAAAAGGCTTGGACCAGCCCGGTATTCGTGGACTACGTCGCTCCAGTTTAAACACGTCATTTTTGTATAATTCGGCGGTTGCGTATTCGCGGCTTGGTGCATCTTAACGCGGAGCGCCGCCAATCTGCAATAAACACTCGCCCGTATCTCTTTGTCGAGCATCAAGCCACCGCGCTTTCCTTCAACTGTGCGCCCATTCAGAATCGGCGGTTTGGCAATCGCCAAATCGGTAATTATTACCGCGGCTTTCGCCGTGGGTTTTGCATTTGTCGCCGCATGCGTGAGCGATGAAGAAGCCACTAGCCCGGCGACCTCGACGAATCTTCCCAACGAACAACCGGAGACACCGACGGCGACTGCCGCACCGATGCCAGCCGTTGATACGGAGGAATCCGATGCCGTTGACACCGAAGGTGATGGAACCGCGAATGGCAGCGTGTTGACCGAGGATGACGTGCTGGCAACGGTGTTCGACGAATGGGGTTCGACGTGCCTGAATGAGGCGTACCCGCCACACGCCCCTCAATTGGATGAAGTGGATGAGAGCGAATTCTCGACCGACGCCAATGGCCTAAAGTTCGTGACAATCTCAGAGGGTGAAGGCGCGCAACCGAGATTGACTTGGGAGGTAGATGTTCAATACACGGGATGGCTTGAGGACGGTTGCATCTTCGATAGCTCGTACACGCGGTCTGATCCCACGGTATTTCCTGTCAACGCGGTGATCCCGGGTTGGCAAATGGCGCTTACTCAGATGAAGGTCGGCGAGCGCCGGCGGGTCGTCATACCCCCGGATCTAGCTTATGGATCTGCGGGTTCGCCGCCGGTCATACCTGGAGACGCCACGTTGACGTTCGACATCATCTTGATCTCAGGCACCGACCCTGGCGCCGCGTCGGCACTGGCCACGCAGACTGCGGACGATCTCCTACTGCAAGCGACGGCCCAAGCCGCCGATTTCGACGAAGATTCCGTCGCGTTCGAACCCAACATTGTCGATTACGCGCGAGACGTCAAAGGCTTCCTGTCCGCTTTTCCGCAGGGCGAAATCACGTGCATGACAGCGCACGCAGGCAGCATCGAATCCGTCGAAGCTGTCTTTTCCGATCAAGGGCGACCAACCATCCCGATAATCGAGAAATTCGACGAATGTTTGAGCGACATCACAACACGAAACGTCGCCGCCGGCAGAATCCTGATCATCAATCCCGATCTCTCGGAAGAGACGATTTCATGCATCGAGGGCAAACTGGAATCCCCGACGCTGAAGCCGCTGTTTGGAATATTCGACGACGCCACCGTGTCGGAACAGTGGATCTCATCGCATTTCTGTTTAAACGCAGACGAGAGATTGGTGTTCGAGGAGAAGCTGTTTGCGAACCAGCCGGATCGCGAGCAAATCGCGGCTGGTCGCACATTCATCGACGTTCAAGAGTGCATGGTTGGCGAACTCGGCGCTGCCAAGTATTTCGAACCCGTCCGTCAGCCCGACACTGCTAACCGCGAAGCGATGGGGCAGTTCTATACCAATTTCACCGAGTTCATGATCGCAGACATTCGTTGCCGCCAAGGCGATGACGGCTATCAGTTGAGCAACGGAATCAAGATGTCTGAGAGCGCCGCCGTGTGCATCGCCGACGAACTTGGCGCGTACCGGTTCGGAGAGATCCTATTGGACCGGATTTGGGTACCGACCATACAGGAACACCTCGAGGTTGCGACCGCCTACACGGATTGCGGTGTAGCGACTGATTTCCTAGGACTGCCAGACGGAGTTGGCGAGTTGGATTCGACGGGCTTGTCGTGCCTACTTGGAGAGCTCGAAAACTCGGAAAACCGGCATGAGGCGTCATTGAGAGCCTTCAGCGACATCGGAGCGAGCAATGATATCAAAGCCGGCGACTTCGTCTCGCTGATGTTCGGCGCGGAGAGGTGCGGAATAGATCTGCCTGGCGTTCCTTCAGGTGCAGAGATATCCGACTCCTCCGCCATGTGCATCATGGACAAGGTTGACAGCGGTCTCATCGTTCAAGGTCGTGCGGCCGTGATGCCGTCATTCGAACAAGCTCTCCAAGATTCGTCAGACTGTTTCGACGGGAATTGAGGCTGTTTCAACGGCGTGCGTCTTTGACATTGCTACACTGTAGCAATGTCAAAGGATGTCCTAAATGTCGGCGACATCTCCGTTACTTCGCTTACCGACGGTCGGTTGGTTTTCGACCAGCGAATCACATTCCCTGAAACTCCGCTCGAGCACTGGGAACAGTACTACGACATCTTCCCCGAGTACTTCTCAAAGCCCTATTTCTTGCTCAACTTGGGCGTATTCCTGATGCGTTCGGCGGGCAAGACGTTGGTAGCTGACACCGGTTTCGGGCCTCACGGACAGATGCTCGGCTCTGACACGCCTGCCGATCTAATCAACGATTTCGAACGTAAGGGGATCAGCACGGACGAAGTGGACACGGTATTCCTAACCCATCTGCACGGCGATCACGTGGGGTGGAACACCAGGCCCGAGAATCTGGCGAAACCGACGTTTGAAAGAGCTCGGTACACCGTTCATCGCGCCGATTGGGAGCATTTCACGTCGCCGGAGATTTTGGCTGACGAACTACGTGGTGAGGCCGTCAAGCGGAGCGTGATCCCGTTGGAACAGGGAGGGGTGTTGGACTTGATGGAAGGAGAAACAGAGTTGGCGCCGGGCATCAAGGCGATCCATACCCCCGGTCACACGCCAGGCCACATGAGCCTGCTGATCTCTTCGGGACGTGAACGTGCCATGCTCATCGGCGATGTTTTGGGATCGCCAATGCATGTCACCGATCCCGACCTTACGTATTGGCCTGACACTGATAAAGAACAGGGCAAAGCGACTCGCCATCATCTTTTGGACATGGCAGAAGATGAAAACATGGTCGTGCTCGGAAGTCATCTCAGCCCGCCGGGATGGGGGATGCTGGTCCGATGGCAAGGACGACGGTACTGGAAGGGGATGTAAACCATGAGCGGGTCGATACTCGACGTAGGCGGCATTCGCATAACTTCGTTAAGCGACGGCAACGTCGTGTTCGATCCCAGGCTGATGTTTCCTGATACGCCTTTGGAGCACTGGTCGCAGTTCTACGACATCTTCCCGGAATGTTTCTCGGGACAACGCTTCCTGATGAACTTGGGTGTATTCGTGATGGGGTCAGCCGGTAAGAACGTGATCGCGGACACCGGCTTCGGCCCGCACGGCAAGATGTTAGGTTCGGATACTTCGGCGGAGCTGATGGATGATTTCGCTCGAAAGGGGATCCGTACAGAAGATATCGACACCGTTTTTATGTCGCATCTTCATGCTGACCACGTCGGATGGAACATCGATCCAGACACATCCGACGTTCCGGTATTTCCAAATGCCAGGTACACCGTCCATCGCGATGATTGGGAGCATTTCACAGTCCCGGACGAAGATAGCGAGTTCGGGATGGAGCCAATCGAACGGAGCGTTATCCCGTTGCAGCAGATCGGTGTTTTAGATCTGATGGAAGGCGCAACAGAGCTCGCGCCGGGCATAACTGCGATACCCACGCCTGGCCATACTCCCGGCCACATGGCACTATTGCTGTCGTCCGGCAAAGAACGGGCCATATTCATCGGCGACATTCTGATAAATCCGATGCACGGCACTGCTACCGATCTTCCTTTCGCTTTGGACACCGACCCAGCCGAAGCATTGGAAACACGGCTGGAGGTTTTGGACCAAGCCGAGGCCGAGGGGACGATCGTGTTGGGCAGTCACTTAAGCCCGCCTGGATGGGGGACGATGGTGAGATGGGAAGGTCGGAGGTACTGGCGGGGCTTAGGTCATACCTGAAAGCCGTGCTCGCCCGTTAGTCTAATGACTATAGTCATTTAGGAGAGTCCGATGCAAAACCCAACGGATCAACTGGAGTCTCAGGGTGAATCAGGGGTGCGAACCTTCACAGCTTCGGAATTCAAGGCGAAGTGCTTGAAAATTATGGACGAAGTGGCTGAAACTGGCGAGCGAGTGGTGATTACCAAGCGCGGGAAACCGGTAGCGGAAGTGTTGCCGGCGCGCGAGCTGCGAAAGTCCGTCTTCGGGTCGATGCGAGGATCGGTCAAATATGTGGGCGACATCATCTCGCCGACAGGCGTCGAATGGGACGCCATGAAATGACGCGTGTCGTTCTCGACACACACGCATTAATCTTGTTGGTGGAGGGCGATCGACATCTCGGGCCTGAGGCGCGGCATTTGGCAGAGTCTGCGAGTTTTGTAGGTGTGCTCATGGTCTCGGCGATGTCGTTTGGGGAGATCGCGATGCTTGTGTCTAAAGGCCGTTTGGAGTTATATGAACCGGTGTTGGTTTGGCGAGAGATGGCCTTGGCGCGCGGGATATTGGAAATCCCCATAGACGGCAACGTGGCCGTTATTTCGAACTTTTTGAACGGGCTGTCGAATGACCTGTCGGATCGGATAATCGCTACGTCGGCGCTTGATTTGGATGCCACTCTCGTGACAGCTGATGGGCGGTTGCTACGTTGGGACGGAGATTTGGCGCGCCAGGACGCTAGGTTTTAAGCACCTAACTCTCCACGTTCGTCCGCAATTGAACTATCTGACTTTATTCGCCAGAATCTTCTTCAGGCGTCCGCTCACCTAAGCGTGCGTCAATGACCAGGAGTCCGGTGCCGTCACCACCGACGATGCGGAGATGGTCGAGGATCTCTTCAACCGCCTTCTCCTCTTCAACCTGCTCTTCGATGAACCACTGGAGCAACACCTGAGCTGCACGGTCATTCTCTTCTACCGCCGCTTCATACAGATCATGAATGGCTGCGGTGACTTTTCGCTCGTGTTGCAAGGCTTGTTGCATCGCATCGATCGGAGAAGCCCAGTCCGCAGGTGGTTTGTCGATCCCGTGCAACGTTACTCGATTTCCGCGGTCGTGAACGAAGTCGAAGAGCTTCATTGCGTGTGAGACCTCTTCATCAAACTGGATTTTCGACCAGTTGACGAATCCCGGCAGATTTAGGTCTTCGAAGTAGGCGGCGATGGAGAGGTATGCATGGGCGGAGTAGAACTCCAACTCGATTTGGTCGTCGAATGCTCCCAGCAAGCGTTCGCTGAGCATGGTCGATCCTTTCTCAGAAGAAGGTTTTACCGTGCGCCGCTACTGTGATTCTACGAATACCGATCTGATGCGTGTCTGTTAGTTTGGTCCCGGAACGAAGACTTATGTTCCTTATACGCGATCAGTCGAAGAAACCTTTGTCCTCGTCCGACAGATGCTTCTTTGCCTCTGGAACATTGAATTCGATCCCGAGTCCCGGCGTGTCCCAAACTTTGATGTGGCTGTCTTCGACGATGGGATCGGGCAAGCCGTCGATCAGCCCGTACCACCATTCAGGTTTGCCTGCCGGATATTCGAGCGCGATGTAGTTGCGCGGCAGCGTGGCGGCCAGGTGGACGTGTGCCGCGATGCCGATTAGGCCGTCAGCAACGCCGTGAGGGGCAATCATGACACCGTGCATGTCCGCGAATTCGGCGATCCACTTGAGCTCGGCGATACCTCCGACGTCGAGCGGATCAGGTCCGATGACTCGCACGGCCTTCGATTCGATCAAATCCTTGAAGTTCTGGCGGAGATAGATCTGCTCGCCGGTGTGGATCGGCGTCGAGGTCTGCATCTGGACTTCGCGGAAGAGTTCAGGCAGGACGTAAGGGGTGTAGTCGCCCGTGATAGTGTCTTCGAGCCACATGACGTTCAGCGGTTCGAGTGCTTTGGCGAGGCGAAGCGTGTCGTGGACAGTCATGCCAGGACCGCAATCTAGTGCCAATCCGATCTCATCGCCAAGCGCGTCTTTCATCGCTTCGACGCACTTGATCGTGTACTTCAGCCCCTGCTCGGTGAGTGGCCCGCCAACCGGCGGCCTCACCCCGCCGCGGGCCGGGCGATCGTACTTCGGAAGTTCGCCGTAAAAATAGTTAGGAAAATTGTCCGGCATTCCCGAGTGGAACGATATTCCCTGCTTAATTATCGAAAATCCCTCTTTGAACTCCTTCATCTGGGCCATGTTTTCGCGGAAGTGTTCGGGTTCGCTGCCTTTCATCGGGACGCGAATGCCGCCGTTATACACGCGAACCTTGTCGCGTACCTTGCCGCCTAACAATTTGTAGATGGGTACTCCCGCGGCCTTCCCGGCGATGTCCCACAACGCAACCTCGATGGCGCTTACAGCAGCGCCCCAAGGCTTGAAACTGCCGAGCCTCCGGATACGACTCACAACGCGTTCGACATCCGTTGGGTCCTGATCTAGGATCGCTTCTTTGTAGTAAAGAACGAACGGCTTGAGATATGGCTTGGTCCATTCCGCTTGTCCCCAACCGTCGATGCCTTCGTCGGTCGTGATTCTGACTATGGGGTTGTCGCCGATGATGGCGCACTTAAGATCGGTAATCTTCATGAGGAGACTCCTTACATTCCAAGGGGAATGATAAGTGAATCCGCGGTACTGCGAGCTGGCTACGGAGCCCCTTCCGCTGGTTTCCAACCGTTATTCGATCGGTTGATGGAAGTAGTAGCAGAGACCGTCCGGCGCGATCACGAAAAAGACTTGCAGTCGCTGACCGTCCCGTTCGTCAACGCGCCAATTGGCGGTTTCGGCGCCGTTGCCTTCGAGTTCCAATATTGCGCGGTGGATGTCAGACACTCTGATCGCGGCACCGTCTTGGGTCGGGTCACCGCCGTTGACGGCGAAACCGATACGGACCCCGTCGCGTTCCAAGATGACCGTCGGAACTGGGTTGTCATGCCGTTCAACCTCGATCATCCCAAACGCTTTGGCGTACCACTGTGCCGCGACATCGATGTCGGTCACGGGCAACGCGAGCAGGTCTTCGACGAACGGGAACGCAGCTTCGAAGAGTTTCATGGGTTTGGGTGGGTCAGGATAAGTGTTTGCGCGCGACGATGAGAAGTCACGTGAGGAAAGGAGTGGCGACCCCGAGCAGATTTGAACTGCCGATCTCCTCCTTGACAGGGAGGCGTGTTAGGCCACTACACCACGGGGCCGCAAAATCAGCGACGGTGCTGCCAGAAATGGCATTACTACCGTCCTTTTAGGGTAACCGAAATCGAGATTCACGTCAACGATACATCGAGCATCAACTAGGCCTTCGCAACGCCATTCGCCGAACCCTTGAACGGGCAGCTTGGCGTACTTGGGCTGCGACACGGGTCTGCGATTCGAGTGTGAGGATCAAGGGTAGGGCCAACAGAACCATGAAAGCCATTACCGCGTAGCCGGGGCGGTACGAACCCGTGAAGTCGAACATAAACCCTACGAAAAGAGGTCCAACGGTCCCGAAAACCGCGCTCACCGAACTAGCGATTCCCACGATGGAGCCGTAACTACGGCGGCCGAAATAGTCGGCAAGGATCGACAATCTGAGCGGGATCGAAGCGCCGAAACCTAGGCCGAAGCCGAGCACGAACACAGGCAACGGTATAAGGCCCCATGAGATGCCGAAATAAGTGGAGTTGATCATCGCCAAGGCACCCACGCCCAACATCTGGACGAAGAAAGAGAGCGCGAGCAGCAGCTTCTTGTCGAAGCGGTCACCGATAAAACCGATGCCGGCTCGACCGAAGATGTCGCCCAAAGCCACCGCGCCCGCCGCGCTCGCCGCGAGCCAAACGCTCAGTTCGTACTCGATCAGAGCCGGGTAGTGAAACAAGTTCGTGGAGCTAACCAATTGGCCCAAGCTGACTGCGATCGAGATCTGCCAAAACGCGCGCAAACGGAGCACTTCTCGTACACCGATGGAAATCTCTCGGGGTTGACGTGATCGAGCAGCAGACGTACCGTCTGAACTGAACTCTGCATCGCCATCCGGCAATAACCCGTAGTCTTCTGGCCGGCGACGCATCAAAAAGACGACGGGAATGCCGATTATCCAGAATCCGACTCCAACCGCGAAAAGGATGGGACGCCAACCGTATTGGCTGATGCTCCAAACCAACAGAGGCAACGCAACGGCTCCTACCGCCGAGAATGTCATCAATACGGAAAATGCCCGTGCACGTTGCCTGACGAACCAGTTCCCTACCGTAGCGACAAAGACGATAAATGTGCCGAACGACATGCCGAGCGCAAGGAGCAGAACCGAAGCGTAGAAGTGCCACAGGGTCTGCATCATGCTCATCACGATGAACCCGAAACCAGTCACGATGACGCCGAAAATCATCACGCGCTTCGGTCCGTATCGATCGAGTGCTACACCGACGAAGGGAGAGATCAGACCGCTCTCGCCGCGTTGGATCGATACCGCCGCGGCAAACGCGCCCCGGCTCCAACCCGTAGTAGCCAAGATCGGGTCTACGAACGCTTGGAAGCCGCGCCAAAAAACGGCTGACGCGTAAAACTGCATCAACCCGCCACCGAGTACGATCCACCAGCCGTAGAAGATGTTTGATGGACGTTTAATCAGGGTGATGAAACCTTCGTTTTGATAGTTGCGGCGTGGTCGCGTTACTGGAGATATCGACTACGTTTACTGAAATGTGCGCCACTTCGTGGCCGACAGTCCATGTTTCGATGCGCGATCATCGTATGCCAACTCCGCCAAATGTAGCCGCAGCGCCAGCTACAGACAATGAGTCGGTTCATCTGATGTGCAAGCAGGATATCGCGTTGGGCGGTCTTAAATCTTCGCTCGTAAGTGCGAGAAATCAAGAAAATCCAACTCCAAGCGATTTGTGAAAATGAAACAGGTTCTCTAATTTGTCGGAGATTAGCGACGGTTAACTCGTGACCGTCTCATTGTAAAGATGACAAGAAACCATCCGGTTTTCCGCAGTTGCGTATAGCGGTGGGGACTCTTGGCAGACCTCCATCGCGTGCGGGCATCGATCCACGAACTGGCAACCCGAATAGCCGGTTTCCATGGTGGCAACAGAGGCTTCAGCGGTCGGTGCCACAACCTCTAATCCGCTCTGCCATTTCTGGTCCGGGTCTGGCATCGGGATCGACCCGATCAGCAGCTGCGTATAAGGGTGTTCGGGCTCTTGGACCACGGATACGACATCGCCCTCCTCCGCCACGACTCCCCGATAAAGCACTACGATGCGTTCGCTGATCTCGTAAGCCGTCGTCAAGTCGTGTGTGATGTAAATGATCGAGATGCCAAATTCGGTGTTCAGCTGCCTCAGGTTTTCGAGGATCGTGGCTCTCAAAGATGCGTCGACCATCGAAACTGGCTCATCTGCTACGATCAGCTTCGGACTCAGCAACAACGCTCGAGCCACCATCACGCGCTGGCGTTGCCCGCCACTCAACTGATGCGGATAACGGCCTAGGGTGTCGCGCGGGTTGAGGCCCACCTGCCGAAGCGTTGTTTCGATTATTTCGACGGCTTCATCGCGCGAAGACGCAATGCCTGTCTTGCGTACTGGCAAATGTAGGGCGTGATCTACCTTGTAGAACGGGTTATAGACCTCGAACGGGTCTTGGAAGATCACTTGGACGTCGCGTCGAAACTGCTTGCGTTCCGACCTCGACAATTCGGCGACCGGTTTATCGCGGTAGAGTACGTGACCTGACGTCGGCGGGATTATCCCTAGAAGCAGCCTCGCGATCGTCGTCTTACCACTACCGCTTTCACCGACCA
Organism: Dehalococcoidia bacterium; assembly: GCA_965207515.1. Lineage (GTDB taxonomy): Bacteria > Chloroflexota > Dehalococcoidia > Lucifugimonadales > Lucifugimonadaceae > Bin127. Next base: position 2,248,948 of record OZ242286.1, read on the forward strand.
GGGCGGTGATTGTTGGTTGATCTTCGTACACGGACATTGAGAAGTCGCGAAGCGCTACCGTCTTGCGGCTGAACCATCCGGTGCCGAAGATTTTTGACGTGTTCCTTAGTTCTACGAGGGGTGCCATCGCGCTTCAATAAAGTAGACAGGCGGCTTCTTGTGCGACTTGGTCGTCGGTTACAACCTTCAGGATTGGCTCATCGGTTGAACATATGTCCATGGCCTGCGGACATCTGGGGTGGAAGGGGCATCCGCTCGGCAATGCGTACAAGGACGGCGCCGTGCCAGGTATGCCGCGCAGGTCGCCACGCTCGCGATCTTTGCGTTCAAGCGACGGAAGGCTATCGATGAGCATCTGCGTATAGGGATGTTTCGGTTCTCTCAGCAGTTGCCTTAGCGTTCCAGTTTCGACGAGTTTGCCGGCGTACATCACTCCTAAGGTGTCGACGAACTGCGCCATCAACCCTATGTCGTGGCCGATAAGGAGGATCGAGGCACCCAACTCTGCCTGTAATTCAGCGAGCGTCTCCATGATCTGCCGCTGCACGACAACATCTAGGGCACTTGTCGGCTCGTCGGCGATGATCACCTGCGGACCCATCGATATCGCGATCGCAATCGTCACGCGCTGTTTCATCCCGCCGCTGAGTTCGTGCGGGTACATCTCACCGACTTGAAGGCTTAGGCCGACTTTCCTCAATAAGTCTTGAACGAGATCTCGATACTGGTTCGAGGAATATTCTGCTCCGTGGTCGCGCAGCCCATCAATAATCTGATTCTTGACCTTCGCGACAGGGTTAAGCGAATTCATCGCACCTTGAGGCACCAACGCGATCTTCGAAAGCTTCGCGTCCCGCATCTCTTCATCGTTCAATTTGAGCAGATCAGTGCCGTCGACCACTGCGGTTCCACCGATGATCCGCCCCGGAGGTTTGATCAACCGCATAAGTGCGAGAGCGGTTGTTGACTTCCCCGAACCTGATTCGCCGACGAGGCCCATTCGCTTTCCCGGCATGATTGAAAAACTGACGCCGTCGGCGGCTTTTACTTCGCCGCGTGACGTGTAGTACGAAACGCGCAGGTCACCGACCTCAAGCGCAGGCACCGCGCCGTTCGTGGCTGATGCGGCGCTCATACCTGCCGCCTCAAACGCGGGTTCGCAATCGGATCCAAGCCGGCAGTGATCAGGTACAAGCTTCCAAACACGAGCCCGAGCGCCAGCACAGGCGGCGTCCACCACCACCAGAGACCGTTAAGCGCGGCGGAGTACCTAATTGCCCAGTAAATCGTATTGCCCAGCGTCGGTTGGTTCTGGGGGCCCAGCCCTAGCGCGTCCATACCGATCGTCGTGAGCATCGACACGGCGACCGCGGTGGCGAAGCTGGCGGCGAGGAACGGAAGCAGATTCGGAAGCATCTCGAAGAAGATCACTTCCAGCGTGTTGGCTCCTGAAATCTGCGAAACAGAGATGTAGGCGCGTTCGCGCATCGTCAAAACCTGTGAACGTATGGCGCGCAAAGGCCACATCCAAACAAAAGCAGAGATAATTATCGCCTGCTGCGTGACGTCTACCGAAGCCTTCAATGTGACGGCGACGACGACGAGGATCATGAGCACCGGAACCGTTATCAGGATGTCGGCGATGCTCTTGAAAAAGTTGTCGATTATCCCGCCCACAAATCCACCGACGAATCCGAGGACCGTACCGATGATCATTCCGATCAACGCGGCCAAGAAACCGACGTACATGGTGAGCGGCGTGCCTAGAACCGTAAGGGCCCAAACGTCGCGTCCAAGGCTGTCGGTGCCGAGCACGGAGAACGTGCTACGGTCTTCGCCCTTGACGCGATAGTCGATCGACTGCCATGGCGGCAAGTCGAACTCGACCGTACCGGCGCGCGTGAGTTCCGGGTCCGCGAACTGCGAGCCTATGACGCCGAACAGGGCCATTGATATCAAAAGGAAAATCCCGGCCCACAGTGTCGGGTAAGTTCGAACCCACCTGATTGGGATTAGGAGCCTGCGCGACAAAGGTATTTCAGCGTCGAGTTCCCGCGTCGAGTCGATCAACTCTGGGTCGTTGTCTGCGTGAATCGTCATGAGTGGTCCGCTAATCTGCGCGAATGTCCGAACGCGTCAATTCCGCGCCGCGTAGGTTATCCGTGGGTCGATGCGCGGATAGATCAGATCGAGAATCAGGGTCGCGAAAGCGATCGACAGAATTACGAGGTAAACGATGCCGTAGAGCAACGTGTAGTCGAAACTCCGGATCGCTTGCAAAAGCGACGTGCCGATCCCGGGATACGAGAAAACCACTTCAACGAGGATCACGCCCGAAACGACCTGCCCCAGCGTGAGCGCGAAAGATGTGACTTGCGGAAGCATCGCATTTCGCACACCGTACCAGGCGAATAGACGCCAAGGTTTGGTGCCTTTGGCTTCGGCCAGCAACATGTAGTCTTCGCCCTGCGTGGTCACCATCATTCCGCGCATCCCTATGGCAGAGAATCCGATGCTGACCAAGATTATTGACAACGCCGGCAACACCGCGTGGTGAGAGGCATCTTGAATGAATTCCCAACTCCATTCTGGCGAGGTTCCAATCTTGTAACCACCGCCCAGCGGAAACCAATCGAGTTGGAAGGCGAGGAAATGAATCAACGCGACGCCCACTAAGTAGTAAGGGATCGCCGATAACGACATGATCGGCGGGAACAAAAACTTGAAGATACCGGATGCACCGGGCCACGCCACGAGCGCGCCAAGCGCCATGCCGAGAAACATATAGATCAGTGATGAGATCGTCACCAGTACCAGCGTCCAAGGCAACGCCTGCGCGATGACGTCACGAACTTGGGTCGGGAAGAATGCGACGGAAAAGCCGAAATCGAACCGAGCGAAGTTCCAAAGGTAGCGAAGGTACTGCTCGTATAACGGTTGATCGAGTCCGAAACGTTTTTCGAAGTTTTTGATCATCGCCTCAGTGTTTCCGCTTGAAACGGCACCGCGCGAGGCTAGCTGACTCATGCGCTCTTCGATAGGATTCACGTCGGCCATGCGCGGCAAGATGAAGTTAAACGTGGCGGCGCCCCAGACGACTAGCAAGAAGACTCCGATGCGTCTTAAGAGATATTCAGCAGTCATAGTCTTCGATACGACGTTTCGCAACCACGCATGCCGCGCATTGTGATAGATTTCGTTATGCAACGGAAGCGTTTGTGGCTCTTCGCCTGCACCCCCGTTTGGCGACGGATTGGCAATCAGATTAGCACATCGACGCGGTGCCCGTTTCACATGGTTAAGAAAGGAATTTAGTCATGAAGAGTAGCTTCGAATCGGCCATGAAATATACGTGGCTGTTCCGCCTGATTGCTCTCTCGATGGTCGCCACTACGGTTATGGTCGCCGCAGTGGCTTGTGCCGAAGAGGAGCCCACCGCGACCCCAGTCCCACCGACCGCGACGCCCGTTCCTCCGACGGCTACTCCCGAACCCGAACCTGAGCCCGAAGAGGCGATGAAGGACGACGGGATGATGATGAAGGAGCCGGCGCCGTTGCTCGATCCGGATTCCGTCTCTCGCGAGAATACTTTGATCGTTATGAGCGGTGGCCAAGATGGCCGCTATCCGGACTGGGAAAACTTCAACAACTACGTCCCGGGCGGAGTTGGCGGATGGCACACCGGACCATTGCAGACGATCACCGAACCGCTGATCATGTTCAACCTGCTCACCGGGGAACACGAGATGTGGCTGGCCGAGAAGATGGACATCAGCGACGACTTCTCGGAGGTCACGCTGACGATCCGCGACGGCATCTATTGGAGCGACGGCATGCCTTATACGGCCGAAGACGTCGCCTTCACCTTCAACATGGTTCTCGAGCACCAGGACCAGATGGTTCACACCGCCGAGATCCACCTGCTAGACAGTGTTGAAGTCATCGATGGTAACAAGGTCAAGTTCACATTGAAGGACCCATCACCGAGTTGGTGGGTTAATACCTTGACTAGCAACCACGGCCTTTCTGAACAGATCGTACCGAAACACATCTGGGAAGACAAAGATCCGTTGACGTTCACGTTCTACGACCCTGAGCAGGGTTGGCCGGTTACCACAGGCCCATTTGCGGTGGTTGAAGCATCGCCGGAGCAAAAGGTATTCGTTCGACGTTCCGACTGGTGGGCAGTCGAGGCAGGGTTCAAAGAATTGCCCGGAATGGAAAAGGTCGTCTACATCCCGCAGCGCGAGGAGTCGTCGCGGGCGCAGTTGATCATCCAGAACGAGATCGACGCCATGAGCATGGCGCCGGTAGCAACTCTGCTCAACATCTTTGAACAGAATCCCGATGTGGTCAGCTGGAGTAAACAAGATCCGCCGTACGGCTACCTCGACTGGTGTCCGATCGGCCTGTTCGTGAACAACGCCGCCGACAGTCCAGTCGCCAACAGCAAAGACATCCGTTGGGCGCTTAACTATGCGCTCAACCGCGAGGTTCTCGTTGACAACGCTGAACGCGGTGCTGGCACCGTAGCGTTCCACATGATTACGCCGTATTCGTGGTTCGACCCGTTCGAAGAGGTCTTGCAGCCGATCTACGAGAAACACTCCGTGGATACGACTGATCACTACGACCTCATGGAAGAACGGATGGCGGCCGCCGGTTACGAGATGAACTCTGATGGCATGTGGGAAAAGGACGGTGAAACGCTCTACATGAACATCAACTTCCCGACATGGCTGGATCGTTACGGCGTGCACGTGACCAAGCAGCTGCAAGACGCCGGTTTCGACGCCGAGATGGATTTGAGTCCTGGCGCGGGCGCAGAGTTCGGGCGCGGTGAACGCGACTACTCGTTCGGCTGTAAAGGCCCGTCTGGTGTGTTGGGCGCTGATCCGTATTACATGCTCTCGCTCTACTCGTCAGCTACATTCCGCGACATCGGTGAACCGCCTATCAACCCGTGGGCAACCGCACGATGGCGCAACGAAGAATTCGACGCGATCGTCGATGAAATGGCGAAGATCCCGGCTACCGATCCCAAGACGATGGAGATGTTCGAGGACGCGATGGAGATCTGGTTCGAAGAGTTGCCAGACATCTACATCTCCCAGCTCATCATCCGACACCTCGGAAACGAGCACTACTGGACAGGTTGGACGTCCAAGGATGACAACTACGGCGTGTTGCACCCGTGGCAACAAGAGTTCCTGAAGATCGTTACCACGCTGCAGCCAGCGAACTGATCGCGCGAGAAATGCGCAACCAACCTAGGGGCGGTCTTAGGACCGCCCCTAACTGTTTGTGGTCGGACGGGGCGTGGCCCCCTCCATCATCAGTAACTTTGATTTGAGTGGTAACCCTACGGAGCCGCCGAACCCATGTAGGTTGCCGTCGGACCCGATCACGCGATGACATGGGATTATGATCGGCACGGGGTTGGTCGCCATCGCTCTCCCCGCCGCTCGCGCCGACGTCCTGGATCCCGATGCTTGTTCGGCTAGCCAAGCGTAGGTGCGGGTTTCGCCGCGAGGTATGTCGCGGCAGGCGTTTCGGGCGCGACGCGTGTACTCCGTCCATTTGGAATCGTCAACTTTGATCCCACCGAGCGATACAACTTCCCCTTCGCAGTAACGGATGAGAAGTTGCATGGCGTCATTGGCCGCAGGGTTTGAAGTGCCAGTCAATTGAGTATCGATGTCGGCTAGCGCTTCAAGGGCTATTTCGGGCGTCGGTTCTGGCAACGAGGTTCGCACGATGCCGCGCTCCGTCGCCGCTACCGCCATCCATCCGAGACGCGTCTCGAATACCTCTCCAGCAACTAATCCGTTATTCACGATGTAAACCTGTACTGTTCTTGTGCTTCGTTGGGCACATAGGTCGGCGTCATGCCCAGCATGCTCATCATACGGTGCTTGAGCATCGCCCGAGCCAAGTTCCGCCAAGTTTTGCCGAGGTTAACCGGGTCTTCGGAAGTTGCGGCGGTCACGACTGTTTCATCGCGGGGTTCGATATCTGCAGTTTCATCCTCCGCGTCGGAACTTTCCCGAGGTCCGTATACGCACTTCTCGAATGCGTCGGTGATTTTCCGCGCATCACCGTAACGCATTGTCATGTCGCCGATCCGGGTCGTGAACTCGCGGACTGATTCGTGTGACGGCCTGCGGTATCCCAAAAATGCCGCTACACGTAAGAACTGAGAATAAGCGCGTATAGCTTCGGGTTGTCCACGCAGGTTCCACCGCCATCCCACCACAATGATCACAACAATCGCTACCAATCCAAGGACCGAAGCCGCGGGTATCAAAGGTATATCGATGATTGGCCCTTGTTCCTGCTCAAATTGTGACAACCTGCCGCTTCGCAATAAGTCTTGTTCCATCATCGCTATATCGTCCAAGTCCTCGAGATACTGCAGGTAGTCAGGGTCGAACTCCGCAGAACCGATGAGCCCGGGCGGAATCCCGCTCGTCGGCGATGTGGGAACAAGGACGTTTCGTGGCACGACCGATCTACCAGGCGTGACTTCCACATCAATCCACCCATACGGAGGAGCGTAGATCTGCGTCCAACCGTGCCTGTTTCGATCTCGGATCAAGAACTGACCTTGGTCTGGAACGTATTCGCCGGCGCTCCAACCGGCGATCATCCGAGCCGGCACGCCCACGGACCGCAGCATCACGGTCGCGGCAGATCCATAGTACTGGCTGTAGCCTTTGATCTTGCTGGTGTCGCAATCAGGTCGGTCGGACGCACATGGTTCGTTGACAGTTTCGAACAGGAAATAGCTGACGCCATCGTCAAAAGGCCCGGGCCCTTCGATCTCCAGCGAGTAGACCTGGTCTTGCAGGAACGCTTTAATCGCCATGGTTTTTTCCCAAGGCGTATCGGCAGCAGCGTCGTCGACGATGTCCCTAGCCAACGCTTGCACTTCTGGCGGCAAGGTTGTGGGCAGCTGCAGGTATCGGTCCGCGATCCATCCGGGGTATTCGGCAGTGGATTTCTCTAACTCATCGATTTCGGCAGTGGAAACGAAGGTCGTTGCAACGTAGCTTTGGTTCTCCTCCAATACCTCGTCGAACGAGACGGTGTTCTGCTCCGTCGGTCCTCGGCGGACCAATCGCATCAGTTCGGCGTTGGTGCCATCCGCTTCGGCAAAGACTCTCCAATTGAACGATTTCCACACAATCTGGCTACGTGCTAAGTCCATCGCTTCGAGGTTCTCGGCGGTTATCTTGAATCGCGTCGTGTCGCGTCGATTGGGTGAACCAAGCGGATCTAGATCTGGCTGTACCAGCTTCATCAGGTCCTCCGAAGTGACGACAAACATCAACCTATCGGGCGCCTCTACTCCGTTCTTGTCCGCATGTTCTTTGAGGGCCAACGAAGACACGCGGATACCGACGGTTTCCGGCGTCTCATCACGTGCGTTCAGCAGCTCCGTCAAAGCGGTGTCGGACATCGTGAAGATCATGTACTCGACCTCGCCGGCGTGATCGAACGCCATTTCTTCGAGAGAACTTGACGTGATAGAAAAAGTTATCTGCTCCTCCAAATTGGCTAACGTGAACATGCCCGACTGGATCTGACGTATGGCCGTGTTCACCTCGTCGGCAGTCATCGCCGGTTGCGTGTTCAAAGTAAAACGTGGACGATTCCTTTCGCCACCCGAGGGCGAGTAGGCCGGCGATTCCTCTGCCATCTGCATCAGACGTTCTCGTAGAGTGAACGCGAATTCTCGCAAATCATCCGGCAGTTTGGCCAAGTTCGCCGGACTCCCCGCGAGCGGTACGTCCCAAGTCAAAGGTTCTAGGACTTCGATATCGGCGCGGTAATCTACCGCGTGGACTGCGCCTGCCGGTATTGCGCGATCCGTTTTGCCGAGCGGCTCTACGCCGATGTCCAACCGTGCACGCTTGTCAACGCCGTTTTCGTTCGGGGCGACCAAGAGTTTTGTGCCTGGATCAGCGGGCACCGCGACGCTCGGCGCCGTTATCCAGCCTTGCGAAGTGTATTCCTGATAGACGCGCGCCGGGTGCAGCTTGGCATATCGAGTTCGGATCCACATAACCGGATCGTCAGTCAACTGGATCCCGCCTTGGAAAGGCAAAACCGCGTTGGGCGAATAGATCAAATCATCGTCGCCGCTAGGAATCCCCGCCAAAAGTCGTTCAGCAGTGTCTTTAAACTGCGTGAACGGATCCAAGAACACCGAGTTCCAGCGGTCACTGAGATCCGCGGATCTGGGTACGAACAATGGCATGAAAGCCGCTATCACCATTACAAAAAACGCCAAGATCAGGCCATCTCGAGCGGCGATCCAGCGCGCCTCTCGAGGTACCGACAAACCCGATTTTCGCCACTGATTGATGCGACCTACCGCAACAAGGTGTGCAAATAGTGCGACCGCGCCAACCATGAAGAGATAGAACGTTTGCTCGTGCATCCCTATTCGGTGACTGAGATTGGTTAGCAGGGCGGTACCGAGAATCGCGGCAGGTATCCAAGGGCTGTTGAACCGGAAGGTAAGCGTCGTGACCCCGTACGCAGTGATCCAAGTCATCGTCATCATCAACATCGCGAACGGCACCTGATCTCCGCTGACACCGCCGTTGATAGCGATATCGATCCACAGCGCAAACCTGTCCCAAGCGTCGAACGATCTGGCCACGGGGCTGCTGCCATCTGCGTTAAGCGAACCCTGCCAAAACACAACCACCACTCCAGCGCCCAAAAACACAGCGAATCGGATCAACAAGCTCCAAACCCAATGCATCACCAGTCTCGGCAATCTGACTCTCAGCATGAAAAACGCTATTCCCGTCGCGATCAGCGTCGTCGGCACGATGCTAGGGAGGTCACCCCATTTCGCCAACTCCACAGACCAGCCAACCATCGCAAGCATCCAGCCCAACAACCCGAGCGCGATCCAATCGTTTGCGGGAACTTCGGACATGAATGCCCGCCGCATTAACCTGCGTCGCCAAACTCGGCGTGTGCGCATCGACCGCGATGAGCGGCCGAAGATGCCACCAATCTCTGCTGCAGTTGTCGTCACGACTGACCCGCCGTTGAACCGACGCTTTCCGGTGTGCCCGATTCGCCGTCGTTTGTTTCAGTTGGGTCGGTGCCGGTTTGGTCGCCCACGCCGGAGTACAGTGCCGAAATCCGAGCGGCCGTGGCATCTGCGTCGGCTGTCGTGCTCAGTGCATCGGCGATGTCGTCGCCGTGATAGACGCGATACGTGGTCACTCCAGACATTGACAATCTCGGGATCACCGAATCATTCGGTTCACCGCCGAACGATTCTCGGTCCATCACGATGCATATCACTTGCACGCCTCGGCGTCGCAAGGTACCCAACGCGTCGATCCAGTCGCCATCACCCGCAGCGGTAACCACGACGATCGTAGAGCTGACAAAAAGGTCGCGATCCAAAGCCGCCAAGACCTGTATGATCGGCGTGTCGCCCGTTGGCCGGCTGGCAGCTATATGCCGAAGAATGTTCTCGCGATGCGACGCTGTGTGATCGGGGGTTGCCATCAGTGTGTGGCTGCCGTAGGCCACGTAACCGACTTCGGTGAAACTACGCGTGTACTTGTCGACTACCGACGCTGCGATGGTTGCGCCGTACTCGTCGGTGGAATCTTTTCCGCTTCCGGCTTGTGCGTCTAAATGTTGATCGAAGATCACCCACATCTCTCCCGCCGAACCTTGGTCGAACTGCTTGACCATCAACTCGCCGGTTCGTGCGGTGGTCAGCCAATGAATTCGTCCGATCGGATCCCCATCGGCGTACTGCCTAACGGTCGCAACGTCTGTCGAAAGCACATTCATGCGTTGCCGCCGCGAATGTCCGTCAGCTAGAAGTACACGCGACGCTGCTAGATCCGGCATTGGAAGCACTCTTGGATAGACAAGAACCTTGTCAACACCTTCGAACTCGATGTCACGCGGAAAAAGATTGAACGGATCAGATGCGCGAATAACCAATGGCCCGAGGTCGTATTCGCCGCGTTGGGTCAACGAGGCTTCCATATCGACCCGCTTGAAGGTCACCATCAACCCGAAATTCGTCACCTCCCTGAACTCCACGTCTGGAAGCGTCGTCTTGTCCTCAACCTCAACCCACGCTTTGGGCGCACCGTTAGAGTTTTGGATGACGATGCGTTCAGTCAACGTGTCGCCAACGGAAAATGGACCAGTCGGCCGATTCACGCTGGCCTTCATGTTCGCCGCACCAACCCGCGACCAGATCCACGAGACGATTATCAGGATCAGAAGCAGGTACGCGAGGCGCATCGAGAGATCGAATCCCGTCGAGACAGTGTTGATCACCTTTACGCAGATCACAAAAATGATGCCGACCAGCATCCGATGGCGAAGGAGCGCATCCATCAACCTGCGCAACAAACCGCCGCCTTCAATCGGGCCAACGATTCCGCGTCCGATCTTTGGTATCGATGCTTGCACTTGTGATGTGAGTCGTAGGTGGAATGTGGTGTGGAACGCCTAGACCAACCAGCGGCCGCAAGGCGTTCTTATCGATGACAGTAATCAGCCGCCGACGGACGTAGTGACGCGGCCGCCGCTGGCGCCCGGCACCGCGGTTTGTTCCAAAGCTTCGTCGACGATATTGCTTTGATTGACGCCCCGCATGCGCGCTGAAGGCGAGAGTAAAACACGATGCGACATCACGGGCACCACGATCGCCTTTACGTCGTCAGGGATTACGTAATCCCTGCCCTGCAACATCGCGAACGCCTTAGCACCTTTCATCAGGTTGATGCTCGCACGCGGCGAGACGCCGAGAGTTGTATCAGGATGGCTCCGGGTTGCGTTAGCTATTTCGACGATGTACCGCTTTATCAGTTCGTCGATGTAAATCGAATCGGTGTATTGCTGCAATTCCACGATCTCTTCCGCCGAGCAACTCGCGCTCAGAAGGTCGATCGGATCGGTCGACTCACGGCCGTCCATGATCGAGACCTCTTCCAACGGATCCGGATATCCGAGCGAGATCCGCATGAAAAACCGGTCGAGTTGTGCTTCAGGCAGCGGGAACGTCCCTTCGTATTCGATCGGGTTCTGGGTAGCAATCACCATGAATGGGCTCGGCAGAACGTGCGTGACGCCCTCTACCGTCACTTGTTGTTCGCCCATCGCTTCTAGTAGGGCCGACTGCGTCTTCGGGGTCGCTCGATTAATCTCGTCCGCCAAGACGATTTGTGCCATCACCGGGCCCGGCCTGTATTCGAAATTGCCGATCTGTTGGTTGTAAACCGACGCGCCCGTGACATCGCTCGGCAGCAGGTCGGGTGTAAATTGCACCCGCTTGAACTCGCATCCTGTCGTGATCGCGATCGAACGCGCAAGCATCGTTTTGCCCACACCTGGAACGTCTTCGACTAGAACGTGGCCCCGGCTCAACAAGGCGACCATCGCCAAACGGACAGCCGAGTCTTTTCCGATAATGACTCGGCCCACATTCGCGGCGATGCGGTCGATCGTATCGGCGTGGGAGCGGTTGACGCCTGTTTCTGCAGTTGTGGCGGAAGCTGTAGTCAAAACAAAGCTCCTTTAGGAGTAGGGTCTGCGTCCTAATCGCGGCGGCGGCAATAGCAAACCGCCAATCAAAACTTAAAGCGAAATCAATAGTCGACTGCGCCAAATATAGCATCTAACACCGTCGACACCTCGCCTTCCGTCGACACACTGAGCATGCAGCTTCCCAACGAGTCGGTCAACCGCACGCAAACGACGTGACGCAATACGACACAAACATCCGATTGGTTTCGGATAACGATACAACGCCGAAACGTATTAAGAGGCTTTATCTGCGGGATAATCTCGAAGCGCTGCGCCAAATGGAAGATGGTGTGGTCGATCTTGTTTATCTGGACCCCCCGTTCAACTCCAATCGGAACTACAAGATCGTGTTTCGTGGTCCGGAGCCACTGAGGCCGATGGCGCACCTACCTGCGTTTGAAGACGTGTGGACGTGGGATGAATCGACTGAAGAATTGAGTGGAGAGTTGTTGAGAGGCCTTGCCGGACGATTGGTGGCCGATGCCGTCCAAGGCTTGATGAATTTGCTTGGACGCGATCGGATGATGGCGTATTTGGTCAACATCGCACCGCGACTCGCGGAATTGAGGCGTGTGATGCGTGAGACCGGAACGGTCTATCTGCATTGCGATCCAACTGCCAGTCACTATCTCAAAGTCATCATGGATGCGGTCTTCGGACGCGAAAATTTCCGCAACGAGATCACTTGGTGCTATCGCGGCGGTGGCGTGCCCCGAAGTGACTTCGCACGAAAACACGATGTGATCCTACGCTATTCCAAAAGCGTTAGCGTCATTTTCAACCCGCAGTTCACTGAATACTCTCAAGCGTCGAAATCGCTTGTGCAGTCGCGCGGGGGCGTGAGCATCGATAACAAAACGCGCGACTTGGAACGCGGTGCACACATGCCCGACTGGTGGTCGGACATCAACTCATTGCAGACGTGGTCCCCTGAGCGCACTGGCTATCCGACGCAGAAACCGGTTCGGTTGCTCGAACGCATCATCGCTGTGTCAAGTAACTGTGGTGACACGGTGTTAGATCCATTCTGCGGATGCGGAACGTCGATGGTCGCGGCGGAACGACTCGGGCGATCGTGGATCGGAATCGACATCGAACCGATGGCACTAAGCGTTTTGCAACAGCGATTCGAAGCTGAACGAATCGACGTCGATTTCGAAATCGACGGCCTCCCATCCACTAAGGCATCCGACATCGACAATTGGTCTGCGATGGCAGTTTCGGATCCCGACCGATTCGAGCGAGCCGCAATTTCTCAAATCAAGGGTTGCATCCCCTGGCGCAACCAACAAGGTTTCGGCCTAGGCATTGACGCAGTCGTGACGCTTCAATCAGTTGCCGAAGAATCCCGACACGCGATCGTCCGCGTAGCAGGATGCGACCTATCGAACGGGACCATCCTAGGAGATTTGCGCCGCGCCGTGGAACGAAGTACCGACGACGGCATCGTGGCGGGTTTGCTCGTTTGCCCCTCCAAACCTAAACAGGAGATCCAAAACGTGGCGAGACAAGCGGGCCAAACCGAGGTCGGCGGTCACGCCTATCCGCGTTTAGGCGTCTCGGGCCTCGATGAGGTTTTTGACCGAATCAATCGCAACCTACCGGTTTTGCCGAACTTGCCACGTGCGAACTAACGCGGAGCCGCGGAATCCCCCAAAAGCTCACGCAACGATTCAGCATCGTCGGGTGGCAAAGTCGGGTCTTCGAACGCGGCAACATTGTCCTCGAGGTGATCGATGCTCGACGTGCCCGAGATCACCGTGGAAATCCCCGGATGGTCGGCAGCGAACTTGTAGCCCGCAGAAATGATCGACGGCACATCGTCGTTCACCAACCAATCAAGACCGTTCCGCAGCTTCGGATGGTCCACATCGATCTCATCTTCCTCACGCCAATTGTTCAAAAGCTGTTCGTACTCCTCTAGCCGCGTCAATGTGTACCTGACCGGCGCCATGTTTAGGATGGCTGTACCGTGCTTTTGTGCCAAAGGTAAGACCTCTTTCGCCGCGCACTGATTCAAGATCCCAAATTTGAGCATGATGGCATCCCAGACATCTGGATGCTCCGTTAAGCCGGTCAACGGAACGGTGTGGCGAGGGTCTTCAGTCATCATCTCCGTAAAGCCGATCAGCCGCGCTTTGCCTTGCTCCTTGATTCGCAACAAGGTGCCTGCGAATCTCTCAGCGATGTCGTGGTACCGGCCGGGTAGTATCCCGTGAATCTGCATGATGTCGATGACATCGGTGTTGAGCCGTCTCAAACTGCGTTCGGTCGATTCGACGAGGCTACTGGGATCTGGCAAAACACCGTCAGGTGTTTTCCACGTCCACTTCGTGGCTACCAGATAAGAGTCGCGTGCAACTCCGCGCAGAGCCTCACCAAGCCAAATCTCGCTATCTCCGTAATTTGCCGCCGTATCAAATAGGTTGATGCCCAAATCCAAGGCACGAGCGATCAGAGCGCGTCGTTGATCTGGGGTCAATCCTGCCGCTTTGCCGAACTGGCTCGGTCCCCCTCCGCCATAGGAAACGATGGACACCGGAATTCCTGACTTTCCTAAAGTGCGGTAATGCATGTGGAAGTGATCCGCAACGAGACAGTTAAATCAGCCGATATCGCAGAAGATCGACCGGCCTAGTCGTAGACCATGATGGCGCGACCTAGGATCTCGCCGTTTTGCAGGTCGTTGCACGCCTCGTTGATTTGGTCCAAGCTGTATCGCCGTGTTACTAGCTTGTCAAGCGGGAATTTGCCCTCATGATGCCAACGCAAGAACTGCTCGAAGTCTTTTTCGGGATAAGTTGCGCCGAGCGATCCGCGGTACTGTTTCTGGTGGTACATGAACTGGCCAGGATCGACCGTCATTTGCGGTGCCGGCATGCCAATCAAGACGGCCATTCCTCCGTGGTTGTCGGCGCCAGGGCCACCGCCCCTAACTGAAGGCAGGATCTGCTCGCTCGTTATCTGAAGCCCGATCGCGTCGAAGGCGTAGTCCGCACCGCCGCCCGTGATGTCGTGGATCGCTTCGATCGGGTCTGTATTCATGGCGTTGACCGTGTGCGTCGCACCCATTTCTGTCGCGTACTCGAGTTTCGAGTCGTCGATATCGATCGCGACAATCGGATACGCTTCCAACATCACGGCCATGATGAGGGCTGACGTGCCAACTCCGCCGATACCATATATGGCCACTGAATCGCCCGGACGCACCCGCGCGGTGTTCAGCACCGCGCCAGCTCCGGTGAGCACTGCGCAACCCACAATCGACGAGATGTCCTTGGGGTTCCCTTCATCGATCGGGATGACGTAGCCGCCCCAAACCAAAGCGTCTTCGCCCCAGGTATACGTATTGCCGTTTAGCGGTTCTTCGCGGTAGGTAGCGCCGCTAGGCTCGGGTGTCCAACGACCGCGGATCGGATCCTTGGGAACCCAAGTCACGATGGCGAGGTCGCCTTCTTTGACGTGATCGACTTCAGAGCCGACGGCCACGACGGTTCCGGTTCCTTCATGCCCGAGGAGCGAGGGTGTCTGGGTCTCTGGGTTGTGCATCTGGTGCAGCTGCGAGTGGCAGACACCGCTTGAGTGCAACTTGACGTGGACTTGGTCGGCGCGAGGATCGGGAATCTCGATCTCGTCGACCGTCAGTGGTTTGCCGTGTTCGACGTGGATCGCTGCCTTGCTTCTCATGTTGATGCACTCCTAGCGCACAATCGTCGGCTAAATCAATCTGCCGCTTCAATTCGTTACGCCAAATGATACGCGTTGGTGCCTAGAATCGCGTGTCGGTTTCGCGTTCGTTACTGTCCTGCGGTTAAGTCGAGCCTAACGTCGCAGGCCTGTAGAGAATTTAGGAGCGGTGCCAAGACCATCGGGTCCAAAGTCTCGGCATGTTGTTCTTCGGTGAAGGCAAAGAGTTTGCCGATCAACTCGACGCCAGCATGTTCGACGACGCATTGGGCATCGTCGAGCGACATCTGGGCGATGATCGGCGCGAAACGTTCTCGGGCGGCCCCACATTGGGTCAACACTTCGGTTTCCGCGAACAGGTCAATAACGTGATGGTTTTCAACTCCCTCGCCGGTCATGAACTTATCCACGGCTTCGTAGATCTTGGCCGCTGTTTTGGCGTCGGTAAACGCTTCGACGCAAACGGCATCGCGGGCAAGCATGCCGGACGGGCTGATCTCGTCGATCGGCGCTTCTGGTTTGGTGACAGGTTCTTCGGTCGGTTCCGGAGTGGCGGTTGGTCGAATCGGTGTCGCTGTAGGGTGCACGGGTGTCGCGGTGGGAGGCAGCGGCGTTGGCGTCGGAGGAACTGGCGTTGCAGTCGGTTCGGGCGAGGAACAGGCGACGACGGCAATCATCAAAACGACGAAAGCGACGGTTACCAGGAGAAACTTGACTCTGGCTTCAGTGACGGACGTGTTCATCGTATTTCGTTGTACTTCGAAGGCATCGATTCGGTTATGTGAGGCGGCATTTTCGGAGCGTGCGAGAGGGGTACAAGGCAACTCCGTGACGGTCACGTTCCCTAATGCCGGCGCATCGGATCGAGGTTCTTGGTTGTTTTCGGGCGCCGAATTGCTCGTTACTGGCCCGCCGTCAAATCTAATGCCACATCGCACGCCTGCAACGAACCGAGTAGCGGTGCCAGAGCCATCAGGTTTAGTGTCTGCGCTTGTTGCTCCTCGGTGATGGTGAAGAAGTTCATGAGCATTTCGACGCCTGCCTGTTCAACTACGCATTCGGCATCCTCAGGGGTGATCTGAGCTACGATCGGCGCAAATCGTTCCGGCATTACCCCGCAATGCGAGAGCGGTTCCGCAGCCGCCAAAAGGTCAAGAATGTGATGGTTTTCAGCGTCAGCTCCAGAGGTGAGAGCTTCGATCGCTTCAAAAACCTTGGCAGCGGTCTCTGCATCCGCGTGCTCTTCGATGCAACCCGCGTCAGTTGCGGATAATCCATACGCGCTAGTCTCGTCGGCAGGTTTAGCTTCTTCAGCTGCGGGCTCTTCCTCTGGTTCAGGCGTTGCGGTCGGCGGAATCGGTGTAGCCGTCGGTGGCACGGGCGTCGGTGTTGGAGGCACCGGTGTCGGTGTCGGTGGTATCGGCGTCGGCGTTGGCGGCACAGGCGGCACAGGCGTCGCCGTCGGTGGCACGGGGGTAGCCGTCGGCGGCACGGGAGTGGCGGTGGGCTCGGGCGAGGAACAAGCGATCAATGCGATGCTGGCGACAGCCACGATCAAGACACTTGCGGTCACGATTTGCAATGATTTCGCTGGAGAATTCATTCTTCTCCCCTTCCGCTCAATTTATTTCGACGGTTCAACTTGCGAGTAGATGTTGCCTCAGAGTACCGAAGGCATACATCGCGGCGCGCCGGCGGTCCGGCGCTCCGCTACCAGCAGATCTGACGTGACGCATCTCCGTATTGTGTTCGTCGGATATCACGATGTACGTGTCGCCCTTGGCGAGGTTCACCGCGCTGTTTTCCGACTCTGGCGCGTCGGGTATGCCGTGAACCGCAATCCCGATCGTCGATCCGGAATGTTCGCGTATCGCGTCCGCCAGCGCATGTGCCCGTTCTTCACCAGACGAATTGTTGTCACCGCGATCACTTATGAGTCGATCTCGCGGCAGATCGGTATTGGCGACAATCGCCTCAAGAAAGCTCTCGCCAGCGGCAGTACGCATCGCATCGGAAACCGCTCCGGCGCTGAGGTCTTCGTAAACTGCCACCGTTGCGCCGCGCTCGCTCAACATCTCGCCGATGACACTCTCAATTGTTTCGTCGTCGGAGCCGAATACGTGGTTGCCGAGGAGATCACGGACCTCAGCCTCGACAGGTTCGATCAAAACGTTGGCATCGTCCACGTTTGCCGCACGAGCCGCGATCCGCACGTCAACTTGCCCAGGACGGGCCAGCACGCCGACGGTTGGGTTCGAAGATTCTGCGATGAGATGACCGATCTCATGGTCTACGGCGCTCTCACCTAAGTCGGCCACCTTCAACACTCGATAGTGAATGGTTTCGCCGAGGTCGTACTTGCCACGAAGATACGGGATGATCTCGTTCGTGATGAGCCACTTCATCTCGAACGGCACCCCCGGCAAGCTGATAATAGTACCTTTGTCCGATTCGACCATGAACGCTGGCGCAGTGCCATTGGGATTCCTAATGACTTTGGCACCTTCAGGGATTTGAGCTTGGCGTTCATTGTTTTTCGTCAGAATGAAGCCGCGGTTCTGGAAACGTTCGCGCAATTCAGTTAGAGACTCCGGATCGGTAACAACCTTGACGCCGAAGACCCCTGCCACCGCTTCGCGTGTCAAGTCATCTTGAGTCGGTCCGATCCCGCCACCCGTTATGACGACGTCTGCGCGCTCGAGAGCGATGCGGAGGACCTCCGTCATGCGGTTCAAATTGTCGCCCACACACGACTTGTAGAAAACGTTCGCACCATTCTCGGCCAGTCGTTGGGAGATCCATGCCGAATTCGTGTCCACGATCTGACCCAACAGCAATTCAGAACCGATGGATACGATCTCGACGTTGACTGACATTTTGTTGCGGTTACCACCAACTTGGGCTTGCATTCCGATGTCCATTATGCACGAAGTAACGCCTCGCGACTGAAGGTTGTACGCAGCGCTCGAAAGCGTGATAAAGCGCGCGAGTTGACACGCCCAAAAATAGATGATATGTTCTAATTAGAACGCAAGTTCAATAATCAGTGAGGACGTGCATCATGACTACTCAACTTTTGGAACGACCGACCATTAGCCGAAATGCGGAGACAGGCGGTCAGACGATTTCGACAACGACGACCGCCGAACAGATGACCTCCACAGTCGATATCGAGTCTGAACTCTCGACGCTGACACATCCGCTTGCGGAATTCATCGCCGATAAGAACCAACTTGGTCAGAAGATTATGCAGACTGCCATGTCGCGCGAACGCGTGTCATTCGCCGTGAAAAGCCGCTCGGTTAGTCACGCGACGGATTTCGCCACACGCATCCGCAGTATGTTGCTGACTTTGGCTTCAGGTTTCGGCGGAATCAATGTCACGATTTCACCCTCGTTGAACCTCAATACCTGGCCCGCTATGGATGCTTTAGTCGCTGCTCTGGATGATTCTGGCGCTGGAGAATTGTGGCAACCGGTCGGCGAAAGGAGCATCGCCATCGGAGCCGCGCGGCACCTGTTCGTCAGCGTTGACAACCCCATTCGAGACGACGCGACTGTCGTGTTCCCAAACGTCCTAGTCGAGGTCGTCGGTGCCCACTTGATCGATCCTGAGTGGTTTGACCGCATCGTCGCACCGCGTTGCCTCGACGAAGCTCTGACCTTTGTGTTTTACGGACAGGCGGGATTTGAAGGTTCACTTTTCGAGCGAGCTTGGCATGAAAGCCAGTTCCGAGGATTTATCTAAAAAATGACGACCGCAACTTATGAGCAAGTTGAACCAATATCTTCCTCCAAACGCAAAACTCGAACATCTCGACGAAGCAACGGCATTCGCAACCGAGGTCTACCCGAATACGCGTCGTACCGAGACACCGGATGCGAATTGGCTCCGTCCTGCTTGGAGTGCCCGCTAGCGATCTGCAAATATGACGATCCTCACTGGGGCAAACGAAATCTCAAGGCCAGGCGGAACGAGGAGATCGTGAACATGCGCGCCGCTGGCATGAGCGTCGCCCAAATCGCAGCCGAAGTGAACACGAGCGAACGCACAGTATATCGAGTAATCCAGAGAGATTACTACCCGAAGCTCGCCACTTCGCAAGCGGCTTAGCCACCGGTTTTCATCGACGACGTCGCTAAACCCGCCACGACGCGTCCCATTTCAAATCTCACACCGCCCTGCGAGCGGGCTTGGACTAGGCTACCCAAGTGATGTGACCACCGTGTACCAACGCCCGAGTTTTAGTTCGCAATGACGCCGTTAGCCGATTAAAATTCTCGCCAGCGATTGCCAACTCCAAGTAAGCTCGTTGCGATGAAGTACGACGTAATCATTGTTGGAGCCGGATCTGCCGGCTGCGTTCTGGCCTCTCGACTGTCCGAGGACCGCAACCGAACTGTGCTGCTGCTGGAAGCAGGTCCGGATTATCCCGAATTCGAGTGGTTGCCAGACCATATCAAGTACGGCGTTCGGCCATGGTACGAGTCCTACGACGTCGACGAACACACGTGGGGTTACGAAGCGCTCGCAACCCACAGGCAAGACCCGTTCACTCTGCCACGAGGGAAGGTTGTCGGCGGTTCGAGCGCCATCAACGGCCAAGTCTGGTTCCGCGGTATCCCCGAAGATTACGACGAATGGGAGGCTGAGGGCAACGAAGGATGGGGTTACCTAGACGTCTTGCCTTACTTCCGCAAGATCGAGACCGACCTCGACTTCCCTGGCGACGATTTCCACGGCTCAGACGGACCGATACCCGTTCGACGCTATAGAGAAGACGAGTTGATGGCGAGCCCGAAAGCGTTCATCGACGCATGTCAGGCCGCCGGATACCCATTCACTCACGACCACAACCATCCCGAATCGACCGGCGTGGGACACCTAGTCCTCAATCGCGTAAACGAAATACGGATGAGCACCGCGGTTACCTACTTGCAGATGGCCCGTGATCGCATGAATCTCACGGTACGCTCTGGTGTGTTCGTCAACCGAGTGTTGATAGAAAACGGCACGGCACGGGGCGTGGAGGTCGAATCGGGTGATGAAACGTACCGAATTGAGGCTGATCTGACGATCCTCAGCGGAGGAGCGATCAACTCGCCACAAACGTTGATGCTCTCAGGCGTCGGGCCTGCTGAACACTTGAAGGAGCACGGGATCGCAGCGATCGCCGACGTCCCTGGCGTGGGTCAGAACCTGCGTGACCACATAGCCGTTTTCATGAGCTACGAGAGTGACGTTGACGAGCCGATCCCGGACCGGCCGCCGCCTCTACAGATCGGCATGCGTTACACCACACCCGATTCACCGTTTCGCAACGACATGCACATGCGGCCTATCTCCATACGAACGGAACACGTCCCGATCGATTTCGACCCGACAATACGCGCGTCGCCGACCGGCTTCAGCATCGCCCTGCAAAAGGCAGTCGGCAAAGGAGAACTGCGTCTAGCGACCGCAAATCCGCATGATCAACCCATACTCGACTATCGCTACCTGAGCGAACCCTTCGATGCCGAACGCTTGCGAGGTGCAGTGCGCCTCGCCGCTCATCTATCCGAACTTCCGGAGTACGCGCCCGCAAAAATGCGCCGCATAACCCCTACCGACGAGCAGTTGGCCGACGACGATGCTTTGAATGATTGGTTGCTCGAACACGTTCGAACTCAGCATCATTCGTCAGGCACGTGCAAGATGGGTCCGGAATCCGACGCGACGGCGGTGGTCAACCCCAAATGTGAGATGCACGCCATCGAAAACCTGATGGTAGTCGACGCCTCCATCATGCCGGACGTCATCCGGGCCAACACAAACGCGACGACGATCATGATCGCGGAGAAGATAGCGACGGAGATGGGGTGAGGGTTTCATTGGCTATGCGGACCGACGAAAGACAATTGAGGGCATGCTCGCAAACCGAGCGTTTCAACCACATTCGGCATCTTTATTCATTTTCGCACTCGTGCTCGCTATCTCAGGATTAGCCTGCACCCCCGCAACCACCGACGACCCCACCCCCGCCCCATCCCCCACACCCCGCACCGTCTTCATTGACGCAACCCGCGTACCCACCGTCACACCATCACCTACCACCGCTCTTCCTTCGCCGACTCCGACACTGAGCGCCATACCTTCTCTCACTCCAACTGCCGAGCCCCTCTCAGAGCGCGAAGTTTATTGCCGCGACCACGCCTTGCCCACTGCGACGCCTGAGCCAGGTGTGACATCGACGCCGGTGCCGACTTCGCCGCCGGGCATCCCCGAGGATGAGATACCGCCTGAGTGGACGGCGAAGATGAATGAGATCGAGGCGTGGGCGAGGGAGTATTACGAGATGGATGACGTGGTGGTCGGCGAATTCAAGCGAAGCGTCATCGATGTGGAGGATTGGCGGGGATGGCGCAAGGATGCGGTGGAAGACTGGGCCCAAGCGGAAGATTCAACTATCCATCTTTGGGAACAGATCAATCGGACTTTGACCTTGTTGTCGCCTGAAAGCAGGTACGCCGAGTTCATCGCCGAGTATCAAGGGGATCGATATATCGGTCTGTACAACCCCAAAAGCCGGGAGATATTCATCCGTGGCGATATCGGTGACTTCGATGTCGGAGCAGTCCTTACCTATTTGCACGAGTATTCCCATCATCTGCAAAACGAGAAATACGATTTCGTAACTTGGAGCGAGTGTTTCAAGGGCGACGTAGACGGCGGACGCGCTTTGGGTGCGTTGATCGAGGGGGACGCATCGAACACCGAATACGAGTATATAGAAAACGTTATTGGTTGGGATCGTCTCCAGGAGTATTACGATGGTCTCGACGATGAGGGGTTGAGTGATCTGGATGAACCAAATATGGCCCGAATTCAGGATGAACTCAACTCATTCACATACGGTACGGGCTCGTTTTTCGTGTTCAAAATCCGATATTTATCGCAGTGCCAGACCTGCGAAACGGAGCGTCAGAAGATCGATGAGGTCTTCGAACGCCCTCCGCACACCACGGAGCAGATCTACTACGAGGCGAAGTATTTCGACGGTGAGGGTCGGGAACCTTTGAGTTTGCCAGACGACGTTTTGGGTGACGATTGGGAGTTGCGTTCGGGATCGACGGCCGGCCGTGCCGACTGGATAGCCCTGTTGGCCACGTTGGCGGATGCGGAGTCTGACGACATCGAACCAGAACACCCCGGTTGGCGGGGCGACTACGGGATGTTGTTCGAGGACGAAGAGGGCAGGGCGCTTTACTTGCGGGTAGCCGAATGGGAGAACAAGCGATACATCGACAGCCTAACGACTGCTCTTAGCGATCAGCCGCGGTTAAAGAGAATCCGGGCTGACAACCTGCCGGGTCGTGAGCCGTTTGACGATCTCTACTTCTGGCGTGGCGACACGGGTGCCATCGCCCTCGGCGTGGTAATCGAACCGGTGGACAGGTTCCGCACGATGTTTTCGGCGGTGGGGCCTGATTTGGAGACGGTTGAGGAGGCGATTTATGCGGCGCGGGATAACTTGGTCATCGGCGAATCGGCTGGGGATAGCGATACGGGTTGGGGGAATTGAAGGGGTGATGTATGGGTTCAGTGTTGGGCGAATTGCGGCCTTGACGCGTGTGTGACCTGTCGTGGCGGTTGCTATAGACTGTCTTTGTCAAACCGCTCGATCAGCTCTCGCAGATCGGAGAGAGGTTTGGGAACGTCGGATTGAATCGCGTCCCAGACGATTTGGTCTCTGATTTTCAAATATCCGTGGGTCAATCGATTTGTCATTCCGACGATTTCTGGCCACTCGACGTTCGGAGTCGCCTCGCGTATCTCGGGCGGCACGTGTATTGCCGCCTCGCCGATGATCCTAAGGTCCCATAAGGTTGCCTTATACGTTAGTCGATCGTTGACGAATTCATCGACGTCCAAACCGTCAGTAACCGCCAGGACCGCTTCGCAGCTCTCGATCATGTCGGCCACGTACAGGTGCCAGCCACGATCCTGGTTTCCAGATTCACACATTGATCAAATCGCGCTCAACATTAGGACGTATCTCTTCCCTTAGGTCCTGTTTCTGCGCCAAATCGACGGAGCGCCCAACCAGCTTCTCCACGTAAATCTGTGCCCTGCTGTAAGTCATCAGCGTAGGTCGCCCCTCAAACTTCACGATCACATCAATGTCGCTGTCCTCCCAAGCCTCGTCTCTCGCGAATGACCCGTACAGCGAAATCTCGGATACGCCAAAACGCTCTTTCATGATGGGCTTGTGTTGACGAAGTAGATCAAGTACGTCGTCTCTGTTAAGTGCTGTCTTCATTCCGGCCTTCTGACGATACCGCCGCTACGTTCCGATTCTAATGCTCGGTGCGTCTGCGGTTTCAGTTCTGAACGATGTGCACCTTCACCGCGCCTGTAGTCTTGTCGAATGCTTCGCCGACGTCTTCCAGGCCGTATCGATGCTTGACGGCGTCGCGGTAGGGGTAATGGCCAGAAGCAAGTAGGTTGATTGCGACTATGTAGTCGTGAACGCCGTCGATGATGCCGTAGCAGTTCGAGGAGATGATCTTGATCTCTCGGATGAGCGGGTCGAAGAGGTCTAATTCCATGGGTATCTTGATACCCCCGAGGTAGACCATGGTTCCTTGGTTCCGGGTCGCTTTTATCGCTTCGTGGAACGAGCCTGACTGGTGGCCGCCGACGGACTCGACGACCACATCAGCACCGACGCCGTCGGTGACTTCCATCACGCGGTCAGCCAACTCTCCCGGTTCGGCTCCGGTTACTATGTCAGCGCCCATTTTTTCGGCCATCTCGGCTTGTTGCGGATACTTGGCCGAGGCGATGACCTTGCTGGCTCCGAAGGCGTGCGCACAGGCGACGGAGGACAGCCCTATTGGGGCGGAGCCCACGATTGCCACGACATCGCCCGGTTTCATGCCCGAATACCGAAGTCCGTGCACCGAAACGGCCATCGGCTCGACCAACGCGCCGTCGGTCCAGTCCATATCATCACCGATCTTGAAGAGACCGAGTGGACGTCGCGTCATATACTCGGCGAAACCGCCTCCTGAATCCTCGACGAAGTTCATACAGTGTCGGTACTGCCCATAGTTGCAGAACCGGCAGTCGAAGCACGCCCGTCCCGAACAGACGGTATCGATTGCAACTCGATCGCCGACCTGCAGTTTGTGATTGCCAGCAGGCAACTCAACGATCTCGCCCGCGACTTCGTGTCCCGAGGGCATGTCCTGTGCTTCCTCACGCGTCGTCGTCATGTGCAGGTCCGAGCCACATATGCCCGTCTGACGGACGCGAATCAACGCTGCACCCTCGAACATCTCGGGCATCGGTGCATCCTGTGTCCGATACGCGCCCGTTCCGTCATCTAGCGCCGCTCGCATCGTCGTTGCCATGTCTCGACCTCGGTTTCTCGCTTAATCTCAGTTCGCTCGTGTTGGAGATAAGGATACGCGCGAAGCGGACTTCGGCATCGCGACTACAATACGCACAGCGAAATTCGGAGCGAAGCGAGATCAGCATGGCGACACAAACAAGCGGAATCCAGACCAAGAATCGCGGCGTCTTCTCCATTCCTGTTACTCCGTTCAACGAAGACGGTAGCGTCGACTACGAGTCTTTGCGAAGTTGCGTTTCATATTGTGTCGAGGCGGGTGCGCACGGCGTTGTGATGCCGGTTAATGCCAGCGAGGGACCGAGGCTGACCGATGAAGAGCGCGACGAGGTCTTGAGAGTAGGTGTCGCCACAGTTAACGGCGCCGTACCGGTGGTTGCTGGAGCGAGCGGAATTTCCATTGAACACTGCATCGAACGCGCCCGGGTCGCGGTCGAGTGCGGCGCGGACTCCATCATGGCGATGCCGGTGAACGGCATGGGCGGAGGTCAAGAAACGATCGATCTTTACGGCGCTCTCCGAGAAGCGACAGGTCTGCCGATCTGGCTCCAAAACAACAAACCGCCGACCGGTCCCACCATCCCTACTCCGACTCTTATCCGGATCATCGAAGAAATTCCGGGTGCCAACCTGCTCAAAGAAGAGAGCTTGCTGCCGGGCAACGTCATGACCGCGGTACTGGACGCGTGCGGAGACAAGGTCGAGTCGATCATGGGTGGGATGGGAGGAAGGTTCCTGTTGGCGGAGTATCGACGAGGTGGCGCGGGCACGATGCCGGCGGGTCACATCACGGAAGCGCACGTTGCGGTTTGGGAGGCACTCGAAGCCGGAGGAGTGGACGAGAACGGTCAGCAGGTGGTGACGGACGGGGCCCGGGCGCTGTTCAACCGGATCCTTCCATCGTTGAACTTCGAGTTCTTCTTCGGGGTCACGACCTACAAGCAGGCGTTTTGGAGGCGCGGGATCATAAAAACGCCATTCACCCGCCAACCAGGATCAAAGGCATTTGATCGATACGACGGTGAGGAGCTGGACACGATCCTCGATGAAATCTCGGATTTGCTTACGTGGAGGCGGTCGTAACACAGAATTAAGGGCATGGCGATGGCGGCATATGAGAGCATTCGCCGTTTCACATCTTGGATGAGGCTCAGTTGCGGGGCGGCAGCTTTTCTCGGATTGTTGGCAGCCCTGGCAGCCCTGGCGATAGCGGGATTCTGGGCATATAACGCAATCGATGACCAAGTTTCGCGTTTGAGATAGCAATTGGATCGCGCGCAAGATCAGTTTGATCGCGCCTTGGACAACAACGACGAGGCGCTAAAAATGTACGACGAAATCCTCGTGGAAATAGATGCGAATCGGCGAGAGCTTCGTCAACAACTTACCCGCGTTATCGAGCGCAATGAAGAAGCGCTGCTTCTCTATGATGAACTGCTCGTCAAGGCCAAAAAGGCTGACATCGAAGCCGACGAACTACCTTCGGATCTGCGTAATTTTCGTTCCGAAGTGGCGCGGTTGGCTGTGGAAACCAACAAATTGAACGGCGAGATTACCTTAGTTCAAGGCGACGTGCGTTCACTCGGACGCGAAATCGTCGCGGTGGCGGAAGAAATCGAAGATTTCCGGACTATTCTCGATCAAGTCTTAGCTGCCATCAACGCGGGACGTTGAGACCGACGCTTCCTCTCTAAAAGTTCGTCGTCGCGTCAAACCCAACGCCAAAGTTGCAACCGTTATTGCCATACCCACCAGCAACATGATCGCGAACCAACTTCGCTCCAACACCACTCCGCCGGTAACTGGCAGCTCAACGATCTGAACTTCGACCACTGGCGTCGGGGGTAAAGGCGCAGGGGATCCCTCTATGCCTACCACTACCGTGGTTGGCACCGTCCCGACGTATCCGCACATCTTCAATCCGGAACCGACTAATCTGGCGGTGGAGGTCAGCACCGTTTGCGAACCGAAATCTGGATCAGTGGCGATTAACCGAACGGCGTCGATATTGGCCAAATACCCGCTCGGCAACGGCACACACGCCATCGCAGGTTTTCTGAACTTGAACGGGGTTGTCAGTGGTTTGCCTTGACCGTCGACTGCGCCGATGGTGTAGTAATCTCCGCCGATCGTGTATCGATGGTGTGTAATTCCGGCGTTAGAGGCCGGACCCTTCTTGATCATCCGAACCGCTACTAGCACCGCGCTCGGAACGTCGCCTGGCAAGGCTTCAAAAGAAAATCCATCGCCGACGATCGTCCCGCCCTCTCTGGGGGGTGAACACCTCATAGGCGTTGCCTGCTTCGTCGACTACTATGACGGGGATCTCGCCCGGCGGGTTTACTGGTGTGGGATCAGACGCCCAGGCCGTTTGGGTGGGATGTGCGGATACGAACACGATCGCCGATGCCGATATAAACGCGATCGTGACGAGCGATTTGACGTTTAATCTATTCCGGTCCGTTCGACGTATATCAAACATGGGAAGCCCGTTCGGGTCTGCACCTATCGTTTTTTTGCCTCGGATTCGACGGGTTGAAATCAACTTCCATAGTAAATCTTTTGTTCATTCTGCCCATTTGAGCAACCATTACTAGAAAGCCGCTACGGCGGAAAATAAGCCGTTCCGACGACGCATCGTGAACGTGTAAACTGAGACACACAGGCAGCCGCAGCTTCGCCCTGCGGCACCGATATCCTGCTATGGCGAATACTCAGACACTCGATCCTAAGACCGCAAAATCGTCGAGGCCGTCGCACCGGAACGGGTACCAACGTTCGCTCGCCCAACTCATGAAGGCAGTTCATGAGTACTTGCCCGAGGATGAGATCGAATTTATCCGGTCAGCCTACGAATACGCCTATCTGGCACATGACGGACAGAAGCGTAAATCGGGTGAACCGTTCATTGTTCATCCCATCATCGTCTCACTGCGTCTAGCGCAGTTGAAGTTGCCTACAGATTTGATCGCAGCGGGACTGCTTCACGACACCGTTGAGGACTGCGGCATAGAAGTCGATGATCTTCGTAACGAATTCGGCGATGGTGTGGCGCTCCTAGTCGACGGCGTCACCAAGTTGAAGCAGATTGAGTTGAGAGCGCTGGACGGCGGTACTGCAAAGCGGAGACACGCGCGTGATCGGGAACAGGAGCGGATCGAAAGTCTGCGCAAGATGTTCATAACTGCCGGCGAAGATCGTCGGGTGTTGCTGATCAAGTTGGCCGACCGGATGCACAACATCGAAACTCTTCGACATCTGAATCCCGAGCAAAAGGAACGTATCGCTCAGGAGACGATGGATATCTATGCCCCGTTGGCAGATCGTCTGGGCATGAACGATTGGAAGTGGCGGCTCGAAGATCAAGCGTTTTACCACCTTGACCACAGGGAGTATCGGACGATATCCGGCCTCATCAAACGCAAGCGGCGTGAGAGGGAGCAATACACGTCACGCGCGGTCGGCATGTTGCAGGATGCAGTCATCGTCAAGAACGGCGTGCAAGCTTCAATCACAGGTCGCGCTAAGCACCTCTACAGCATCTCGCGGAAGAAGAAACGGTACGAGGAACTGGGTAGGACTTTCGACGAGATACACGACTTGATCGCGTTAAGGGTGATCACCAATAACACCGCCGACTGCTACAACGCGCTGGGTATCGTACACGGCCAATGGCCAATGATCGAAGGCACGTTCGACGACTACATCTCGAAACCCAAATCGAACGGTTACAGGTCTCTGCACACCACTGTCTTGGGGCCCGACAACACGCCTCTAGAAGTGCAGATACGTTCCGGCGAAATGCACGAGGTGGCCGAACAGGGCTTCGCCGCGCACTGGGCATACAAACAAGGCGGCAACAACGAAGGTGAAGGAGATTCTTCCGATCGAACGATGACGTGGCTGAAAGACATGGTGTCGCTCATCGATGATCCGAACGAATCCGATGAATTCATCGACCAGGTAGATGAACAACTCAGCACGGACAAGATTCAGGTCTTCACTCCTGCGGGCGATGTCATCGAGCTCCCGCCGAGCGCCACCCCGTTAGATTTCGCTTACCGCATCCACACCGATCTGGGGCACAGCACTGTCGGCGCAATGGTCAATGGGAAGATGGTGCAGCTAAACACACCGCTGAAACCCGGGGACGTAATCGAGATTCGCAAAGCTCGAGCGCCGCGCGGTCCTTCCCTCGATTGGCAGGACACTGAGAAGCGCTATCTGGTTACTAACAGCGCCCGCGCCAAGGTCCGCCAATGGTTCAGTCGCCAAGCCCGCGACACCAATATGCAGCAAGGAAAGCAGCAACTGAAACGCGCCCTCGACCAACTGACCCGCATGGGACATGAGATCGGCGCGGAAGAAGTGGCCGACGTAATGGGCTATTCGTCGACGGATGAATTGGTCACCGATCTAGGCAAAACACGACAGCAACCGTCGGTTATCGTGCGGACCGTCGTGAAGGCGATGGAGGAAGCCAGCCCAGAAAACCTCATCGCCGAGCAGCTCGCCGCAGGCGAACGCGAAGCCAGACAGAACTTCGGTCACGATCTCGCCAAAGGCGTTGTCGTGATGGGTCTGCCAGGGGTGCAAGTGAACTTTCCGCGCTGTTGCAGCCCGGTATACGGCGACGAGATTGTCGGATACCTGACGCGTGGTCGAGGGGTATCCGCCCACCGCGACACTTGCCGAAACCTTCGCAACATCGATCCTGATCGACTCGTGGAAGTCGCTTGGGGCCACATGGCCGGAACCTTCCCCGCCAGACTGAGGGTTGAAGGCTCAGACCGGATCGGCCTGATACACGATCTTTGTGGCGTCATAAGAGACGAGCGGATCAACCTCCATAAGATGGCTTCCGGTGAGGATATTGGCAAAGGCAGCACTCGCATCGACTTCACCGTGTACACCAGCGGTCTGGAGCAACTGGCCAGATTGTTTGACCGATTAGAAGGGGTGCGCGGGGTATCGTTGGTCGAGCGCGTCAACTGAAACGCAGTCGTTTCAACTCGTCGACCATCCGACCTTTATAGAATCGAACGAGTCTGCTTTATCAGATCAGTCCATATCGGACAGTTTCTACTTGAAAGGTACCCAATGCCTGCAGCCAAGTCACTGCGCGTTCAACGTCGCCGAGCGACGCGGAACCGTACCGTGCGGTCGCTCGTGCGCACGCGTGTAACGGCGGCGCGCAATGCGATAGACACGGCACCGTCAGACGCGAACACTAGCGCTTCGATCCGCGCCGCGATTAGCGCATTGGACGTCGCGACCCGGAAGGGCGTCATCCACCGCAACCAGTCCTCACGCAAGAAGAGCAGGTTGGTCAAACGCCTCAACAAAGCTCTCGCGAGCTGATGCTCGGAAATCACAACGATCAGCCACACGGCCACCTCCATCATCAACCCGCCTCGACTGAGCACGTGCACACGCACGGCACCGTCTCGTACGACGAGCCGCAGTCGCGGTTTCGGTGGCAAATTCATCACCCGTTTGAGGGCATCCACGATCGCGCGGCGATAGAGGTATCACCATGGAGCGGGTTGTTGCCACGGTGGCGGTTTATCATCCCTTCCGACTACGAAGGCGTCGTCAGATGGGGCGTCGGCCCTCCCGGCGCCACCGACATCAGCTTCGAAGCCGTCAGGCGCCCCTTGCGACACGGCCCAGTTCAACTGACGGATGGCCCAGAAGTCGAGTGGCTCGGTGGCCACAATCCACTATCGAACTCGCTCAGCGCATACGTCGTAATCGACGGCGACCCGCCGCACTATCTCGCATTCGGGCAAGCCGATGAACCCGAAGCTCCGCCCTCATCCTTAGAAGGCATCTACTTCAACGCCCACCAAGCGCCACATCCGCACTGAGTAGCCTTACCTCGCTGTTAGACTTTCCCCCACACTCGCGATCTTGGGGAAGACACGATGGCCGAAACGGTCAGATGCGATCTCCGCATCAACGGCGGAAAACTCCTTAATACCGACACTTCTAAGCTGGAAGTCGGCGATGTCGCCATCAAAGGCAACCAGATCATCGCTATCGTCCAGTCCCCTTCGCGAAGCGAGGGGGACGCGGGAGCGAAGCGACAGCAGGGGGTGCCCGAGAACTACGTAGCCGATCGCGTGATCGACGCCACAGGCCTCGTCGTCACACCAGGCATCATCGACATCCACACTCACGTCGCCGGCGGTCTGCGACGCTCATCGCCCTACGTCGAAGACATGATGCAAGACGCCGACACCGCAGGCGTCAACTCAGGCGTAACCACAGTCGTCGACGCGGGCTCATGCGGCATCACCAACATCGGCGGCCTCGTCAACCACGTAATTCCAAACTCCAAAACCCGCGTCCTTGCCCTCCTGAACGTCGGATCGCTCGGCGTGAACCGCGTCCCGGAAGTCACCTCCGCCCTCGACATCGAACACGACGCGGCAGTCGAAACAATCCAATCCCGGAAAGACGTCATCATCGGCGTGAAAGCCCGTATGGTCTCACCCGGCATCGCCGAACTGGGCATCGACCTCCCCAAAGCCGCCAAATTCATCGCTGACGAAGCCGGTGTCCGACTCATGGTCCACGTCGGAGACACCACCGGTCAATCCGACCAGGCACTAAACGCCGCACCCGAAATCCTCGGCGAGATCCTCACCGAAAACGACATCGTCACTCATTCCTTCAGCGGCGCAAGAGGCGGATTGATCGGCAGAAACCAATCCCTCTTACGTGAAGCCCTAGACGCCCGCGCCCGCGGCGTCAAATTCGACATCGGCGTCGGAGGCAAAAACTTCTCCTTCGACGCCGCGAAACGAGTTCTAGACGGTGGCCTAATGCCCGACACCATCAGCTCCGACGTAACCCTTCAGAGCCGATACGTAGGCACCTCCTTCTCGCAGATGGACTGCATCGGCAAAGTCATCTCTCTAGGGATCAGTCTCGAAGAAGCGCTAGTGATGTCAACTCGAAACCCGGCAGCGATTCTCGGTCCCCAAACCGAGCAAATGCTAGGATGCATGGCCCCCGGCACCCATGCCGACCTCACCATCCTCCGCATCCACGAAGGCGAATGGGAATTCATCGACGGCGACGGAAACATCAACTTCGGTCCCTACGCCCTAGAACCCGTATCATGCATCCGTGCAGGCCAAGTCATGCCCATCGATTACGGCCCCAGAGAAGGCGGTTGGCTGCCCAACCGGAAACAAACATGAAAACCCAGACGATCCTCGACAGCATCGACGAACTACCCCGCATAAAGCTGGCTAACCTCAACACACCATTCGAGGAGATGCCGAACCTCCGCGCCGCCATCGCCGAATCGATGGACGCAGACGTCGACGCCGTCCCGCAACTCTTCATCAAGCGCGACGACGCCACCGGCTTCGCCTTCGGAGGCAACAAAGCCCGCCACATGGAGTTCCTCTTCGCACACCTGATTGAGCGCGGCTTCGACACCATCGTCAACATCAACCATTACCACTCGAACCAGGCCAGATTCGTCGCCGCATCAAGCGCCAAGATGGGCCTCAAATGCCACATGGTTGCCGTCGACATGATCGAAGCGCCCGTCATCGGCAACCTCCTCATCGGCCACCTGGCCGGTGCCGAGATACACCGCGTCCCTTCCGAATACTCCCGCTCCGTCGCCGAAAAACTCGTCAACGACGAGAACGAAAACGGCCGCAACGCCACCATCCTCTCCGACAACGATTTCTCCGACATCGCCGGCATGATCGGCTTCGTCGAGACCGGCTCAGAAATCGACGCCCAAACCTCCGAAGCAGGCGTCGGCGATATCCCCCTTCGCATGTGGGGCCTCGTCGGACGCTCAATAGCCGGTCTCCGCCTATACGCCCGCAACACCGGAAAAGACTGGTCCGCATCCGCCACCGCATACTCCCACACGCAACCAGACAGCTACGAAGCCGTCTACATCGACCGCTCGACACGCGTCGCCGAACTCCTCGGCCTCGACACCGCACTCGACCCCGGCGATCTCGACACCATCACCGGGTACACTGGCGACGACTACGGCATCCCGACCGAAGGCGTATTCGAAGCCATCCACCTCGTAGCCAAGACCGAAGGCATCATCCTCGACCCCAACTACACCGGAAAATCCATGTCCGCTCTAATCGGCGAAATCCGCGCCGGAAACCTAGACCCGGACGTCCCCGTAGTCTTCGTCCACTCCGGCGGTCTGCCCCAAACCTTTGCCTTCGCCGACCAGCTCTGGAACTGGCAACTCCCCTCTCCCTCGATGGGAGAGGGCTAGGGTGAGGGTGGAAAAATGCAACCCCACACCATCCTCAACGCCATCGACGAACTCCCGCGCATCCAACTCGCACGTAAAAACACACCCTTCGAGGAGATGCCCCGTCTCCGTGCCGCCATCGCCGAGTCGATGAACGCAAACCTCGACGCCGTCCCCCAGCTCTTCATCAAACGCGAAGACACCACCGGATTCGCATTCGGCGGCAACAAAGCCCGGCACATGGAGTTCCTCTTCGCTCACTTCATCGAGCGCGGCATCGACACCATCGTAAACATCAACCACTACGACTCCAACAACGCCCGCTTCGTTGCCGTCTCGTGCGCCAGGACCGACATGAAATACCACTGGGTCGCCCACGACATGGTCGACGCCCCCGTGGCCGGCAACATGCTCATCGCACACATCTCCGGCGCTAACATCCACCGCGTCCCCGATCAACCAACCGCACGAGCCCTAGCCGAGGAAATCAACGACGAAGAAACCCGAAACGGCAGAAACTCCACAGTCCTCTCCCACAACCCCTTCTACGACATCGCCGGCATGATCGGATTCCTAGAGACTGGTTCCGAACTCGACAGACAGACCCAAGAGGCCGGTCTCGCCGACAGACCTGTGCACTTCTGGGGCCTCTGCGGACGCTCCATTGGCGGCATCCGACTCTACGCCCGCAACACTCGAAAACCCTGGAAAGCAACCGCAGTCGCCCAGCAACTCGAATTCCCAAAAACCTACGAAGGCATATACCTAGACCGCTCCGCCCGCGTCGCCCACCTCCTCGGACTAGACACCGCACTCGACCCCGGCGACATCACAACCATCGCCGGCTACACCGGCACCTACGGCTACACCACCGAAGCCGCCATCGCCGCCATCCACCTAGTAGCCAGCACCGAAGGCATCATGCTAGACCCCAACTACACCGGCAAATCGATGTCTGGGTTGATCGGCGAGATTAAGGCGGGCAATGTCGATCCGGAGGTGCCGGTGGTGTTTATTCATACAGGGGGATTGCCGCAGACTTTTGCGTTTGCGGAGGAGTTGTGGGGGTGGCGGGGCAACTAACGTCTCGTCCTACGCCATCCCGGCCTCTTCCTCGTCATTCCAGCGAAAGCCGGCGCTTCAGGGGGAGGACCGCCAAAGGAGGCCCCGACGTAATACCGCGAACAACATTAATATTTGAATGAACAAAACACTGGATCAACAGGAGACAATGGTGACAATCAAACACGCCGGTCTTGCATTGATGGTTGGTATGATCCTCGCCTGGATCGGGGGCCTATTCTTGCCCGGGTTCTCGATCATAAACCCGACGGATCAGACCGACTTTCCCGCCGCAGTTGCCGCCCTCGGCGATGCGGCGATCCTTGCACATTGGATGAATTTCATCATGCTCATCTCCATGTTGCTGCTCATCTTCGGCTTGCTGGGCTTCTACCCCGTCGCCAGTCGCCAAGCCGGTCTCGGGGGCAAGCTTCTGCGGTTCGGCATCATCGCATCCATCATCGAATGGAGCACCATCATCATCGTCATCGGAATGCGGTTCTTCGAAATCCACCTGATGCAGCGCAGCAACATGCCTCATGATGGCGGCGAACTCTTACCAGCCGATTTCGTAGCCGCCGCTCTCGCCTTGCACATCAGCTTGACCGCGGTACTGTTGGCATCTGTGATGCTCTACCCCCTCGCTTCCATCATGGTCGGCCTTGGAATCGCCAGCCGGTTCGCATCGACCAACCTCTATAAAGTCGCAGGCTACGTCATGGCCGCTGCCGGACTCTTGGGGCTGGTCAACATACTCGTTGCTATGAACATCCCCGACGCAGGAATCCAGAACATGTTCCTCATAAACAGCATCGCTCTCTATGCCGCCGGAGTTGCCCTATTCATCTTCGGGTTCGGCATGTACCGCGGCCAGGCCGAGCTCGCCGACGAGTCATAACCCCATCTCAGCATCGCCCAGACCCAGACCACGACCCCCACCGCCGCCATACCCGCGCGCCCTCACCGTCATACCCGCGCAGACGGTAAACCTCCGATCCACCCCGTCCATCCCCTCGTCAAGAATCGTGTCCGCGTCGTGACCGGAATCGATGAACAGTCGCTTGAGCTCAATCGGAAGATTCCCGTCGAGCTTGAACCGCAACGCGTGGACCTAGACGCCCAAGGGCACTACGCGTTCCTTGGCAAGCTCCGCACCGTAACGAAGGGCCGCTTCGACCGCGTCGGCGGAAACCGAAGGATAGCTCTCAACAATCTCGTCAACAGTTAACCCGGCAGCGAGGTTGTCGAGGACCACAGATACCATCACCCGAGTGCCGGTAATGCATGCCTGACCGTGGCAGACTTCGGGATCAACAGTTATATGCTCGTGCCAATTCACGGTAACTCATCCGCAACATGCTTTCCTGCGCTCCATCTTAACCCAACGCCGCTTTATCTCCTCCCCCCTTCGCAAAGCGTAGCCCTCTCCCTCCCCCTCTCTGAGGGGGAATCGAAGGGGGTGCCGGCGAAGCCCAAAACACCGACACCGGTAGCAGGGGATACCCAGGGTGGACGAGTAGCAGGCAGACCATCTAAGACATCTCCAAATCCTGCACCCATACGCTTCGTCTCCGCTGAACCGCTCTTGGAAGAGATTGACTTGACGGAGTGGCTAGACAGAGGCGCATTGAATTGGCTTATCGTCGGCGGTGAGAGCGGTCATAGAGCTAGGCCGATGGATCTCGACTGGGTAAGGCGACTCCGAGACCAAGCTGAAAAAGCAGACGTCAAGTTCTTCCTCAAGCAACTCGGTGGATCCAGAGGCAAACGCGGAGGCGATGAAGCCACCATCGACGACCGAAAGTGGAATGAGATGCCTGTCGCGGCTTAACACATAGCATTGAACCCCTTTCGCTTAGCCAAGGTGGCTCGGGACTCCAACTGACCGTTGATGGCAGCGGGCGATGCCCCTAGCGGCCTCCACCTCGACCCGACCGCAACAGAGCGTTGAATCCCGCCTGAACAAAATCGACATCATGCGCCAACGCGTCCTGAATCCCACGCTCCTCCATCAACACGAAACTCGAGCAATCCACCAAACCCCAGCGCTGGTCTGGCCGAGAAGCGTAACGAACCAAAGCGGAGTTGAAAAACGCGCTGGTCAACTCTACTACCTCAACGTTCGGATCGGCAACTATCTCGCCGACGGCGTCGACCGCGGCACCGCGAAGGCGTGGTCCTAAACGAGAAAAGTGATTTAGAACCTCGATCAACACCATTTCGCTGGTGAGGATTTCAATTGGTCCTAGATCCCCTGACACTCGGCGTGCGACGGCTCTAAGTGCGTCTAGGGGGTTTATCAACGCTACCCAGTAACCCGAATCCGCAAACACGACACTCACGTGTCGGAATCCTTACCCTTACTCTCATCCTTGGGCCAGCCATACAGATAGTGCTTGAGATTTTCCGCTCCATCAGTCGGTGCGGCCCGCCAATTAGACATTGGAACACGAGCACTGATCTCGGCGATCCGGTCCACAATCGCCGGCATCACTAGCTCCGCTTCAGATCCTTCAGAACTCGCGCCGTTGTCCGAATTGAGAACCTTCGGATCTTTTGCGGGTATCGCGTCATCAGATATCTTCGTGGAATCGATCACCTTTACACCTCCATCTCACCTAACATCACTGTCTGACCATTGTACGACGCACAGTTAATCATCCCCTTCGCAACGCTTAATCATCTCCCTCCCCCTCTCTGAGGGGGAATTAAAGGGGGTGCCAGCGAAGCGACGCCATCTTTCGATACATTGGCCATCACGCACCAACTTAGGGGCAAGTTGCAAACCCGCTTACATCGAAGTGAACTCCTGTGGACGACGTCATATTCATGAACTCAACCCTTATCCTTTCATCCGCCACGCTCCAATGAGGAACAGTAACCCTTTGCTACTCTGAACTAAGAACAACTGAAATCCAACGATAAAAACCGAGCAATGCCCATCAACGAAACCCAACTCAACGGACGCATCGCTACCCTGTTGGACCGCATCAATCCGCGTTGGAGCGCATACGGCGAAACCCATGGCGCATTCGAGGGCAGCCAGCGACAGCCAGACATCCTCGTTCACCAGCAGGGACTCCGACCCGTAATCATCGAAAACGAATATCTTCCCGCACGAACCGTCGAACCCGAAGCCATCTCACGCCTAGGAGAAGACCTTGACGAAAATATCGTCGGTTCTTCCGCAACCATCAACGCCGTTGTCGCCCTCCGTTCCCCGATAGACCTTCACAACTGCCGCACGCTAGACCAAGTTGACGATCTCCTGACATCCGGAATCCAACTCGAATACGCCCTCTGCACAGGCATATCACCAGACGAATACAACCGCTTTCCCCAACAAGGCTTCATCCCAGGAAATCTAAAAGACCTCGCCGCCTTCATCAGCTACGCAGCCGTCCCCGAAGATGCCGTCCAATCCGCCATCGACACCCTGATTAGAGGCATCGGCGCATCCGCCAGCATCCTTCGTGAAGCCTGCGAGATCAGCGAGAGCACAAAACAAGCCATCACCGACATCCTCAAACAGGAATATAGCGATCAGACCGTGCGGATGGCCGCAACGATCATGATCAACGCCTTGGTCTTTCACTTGAGTTTGTCGGGCAGGCATGGGACCCCCAACTACAACGATGCGTTTTTCCGCGGAACGCCGATTTCCGGAGATTTCCAGAGACAGTGGAACGAAATTCTGACTATCAACTACTGGTCAATCTTCAAAATCGCAGTTGATTTGCTGCGCGGGACCGCTTCAATAGATCATGCCAACCGAGCATTGGGTGTCATGTGCCGAACAGCAGAAAGACTCAGTGCCCTTGGCGTCGGAAGTTCACAAGACCTCATCGGCACGGTCTTCCAAGGTCTTATCGCGGACCGCAAATACCTCGCAACCTTCTACACCAGACCCGAATCCGCTGCTCTCCTAGCCCACCTCGCAATTACTGACGACGGCAATTGGGACAACCCCGAACGCGTCAAAAACTACCGAGTCGCCGACTACGCCTGCGGCACCGGTACCCTGATCCACGCCGCATATCGGCGCATAAACCAACTTCATCTGCTCTCTGGCGGTCAGCCCGAAAATCTCCACGCCCACATGATGCAGGAATCCCTTACCGCCTGCGATGTCCTGCCATCCGCCGTCCACCTCACCGCCTCAATGCTCTCCTCGTCACACCCCACCGAGCGGTACGACGGCACACGCACCATCGTCGCACAATACGGCGAAACGGACGACGGCGGCGTTTCGATCGGCTCGCTGGACCTTCTGGCATCCAACGGCGAAGTCCGCCCCCTAATCGCCCTCCACAGCGGCTCAGCAGTCACCGCCACAGGAGAGCAATCCGCCGAAGCAAACGTCGAAATGCCCCAATTCAGTCAAGACCTCGTGATCATGAATCCACCATTCACACGCTCGGGCTCAGATTGGGACGGTCGCCGCGGCGAGACATACCAGACCAAACAGTTCCACGGTCTCAGCATCGACCGAGACACTCAAGCCCGTATGTCCAAACTCGCTTCCGAATACGGAAAAGGAACCTGCGCACACGGATACGCCGGTATCGCATCATGGTTCGTCGCACTCGCCGACCGAATGGTCAAACACGACGGAAAGATCGCTTTGGTCTTACCGATGACTGCGTTACAAGGTTCCAGTTGGCGCAAAGTTCGCGAGTTACTTTCTGAACAATACGCTGACGCAACAGTCCTGACAATCGCTGCCGCGAAACAGAACGACCAATCATTCTCGGCCGACACGGGAATGGCGGAAACGTTGATCTTAGGCCGTCGCGCCAAGAAATCGGACCAACGACGCGGGTTATTCATATCCCTGAATCGCCGACCACGCAGCGAAATGGAATCGATGGAAATCGCCCGAGCCATTTCATTTACTTCACGTAACGGCGACATGAGGCGGTTGGAAGACGGTCCCTACGGCGGTTTACCCATACAGATCGGTGACGAGATTTTGGGCGAAGTTATCGATGCACCGCTTCACACTCAATTGCCATGGTCTGCTGCTGGCACATCAAGTTTCATGCCAACGCAGACAGCCACAAAGCTGGAACAAGGCATTTTGTGGCTGCCTCAAATGAGTGAGAGCGCCGCGATCGGCCTTCCGATCGCATCAGTTGGTTCGGTCGCTAATTTAGGAATTTCGGACAAAGACATCGTTGGAAGCGGTGAAAAAGCACCATTTGAACGCATTCAACCTCCACTTCCTGCACCCGCCTACCCAATGTTGTGGAGTCACAACGCACGATCTGAGGGGCGCTTGATCGTCGCCTTCGATAGCGAAGGCAGAGTCAAACGAGGTAGAGAATCCCGAGCCTCCGAAATCTGGGAAACCCGAAGCCACACACATCACAACCGCGACTTCAGATTTAATTCCCAACCCCTAGCTGTCGCATTCACCGAAGAGCCCACCATCGGCGGTCGCGCTTGGCCCAATATCAAGTTTGACAGACGCGAACACGAAATCGCATACTCTCTATGGGGCAACTCGACCCTCGGTCTCATCTCTTACTGGTGGCACTCCAGCCGACAACAAGCCGGCAGAGGCAGCATGCCCATCACCGCCATCCGCACAATGCCAACTCTAGACGTCACTCAACTCTCCAAAGACCAACTCCAAACCGCCCAAACAATCTTCGACGAGTTAAAGCACCTCGATTTTCTTCCCGCAAACGAAGCCTACCGCGACGACACCCGCAAACTTCTGGACCGACGCGTCCTCATCGACCTCCTGAACCTCCCCGAAACAATCCTCGAACCCCTAGACTTCCTACGCCTCAAATGGTGCAACGAACCCAGCGTCCACGGCGGGAAGGACACAGCGCCCGAATTTCCTGATGCTTGATCACGATTCCCTTACCGCCGCACAGTTTGCTCCAACGCAGATTCGTCTTCCCAGTAGTCTGTCACATCTGCCGGAACCGAAGTACCCGCCGAAACGGTATAAGTCCGAAGCACGTGACATCGCAGGTTCACTAGCGAGATTAGCCGGTATCTCACCAGGCACATACTCCT
Source organism: Dehalococcoidia bacterium (assembly GCA_965207515.1). Lineage (GTDB taxonomy): Bacteria > Chloroflexota > Dehalococcoidia > Lucifugimonadales > Lucifugimonadaceae > Bin127. The sequence goes on from OZ242286.1 coordinate 2,288,971, forward strand.
CGAACAACCTCCCGCCATTTCAACAGATCCAAGCAGTTTACGACGGTTTAATCCGCGAGATCGACGCCATCGTCGCCAGTGCGAACGCCATCGACCTTTGCGAAACGCTTTATATCCGTCACGAAGAAGTCACTGGAGACATGATCCGACGCAAACACGGATCAGTCATTGACCAAATGACGGGGCGCGATATGAGCCCTTCAATCGAAACCGAACAACAGTGGTCTTGGGTCGCTCCGTACACTGAAACGCTACGTTGGTTGATCGAGTACTGCGTCAAATCAGCTTCGCCGACCGGTAGAAAGATAGGAGGGTCAAGAATAGAAAGGCTGATAGCCGTTGCGGGTACCTGTTTCGAATGGGATCTGATGTGGGAGAACATTGATCACCGCAATGTTTTTAGCTACGAGCTTAACGTCTCGTCGCAATTCGATATCACCTTCCACCCAACTGATCATACGCGGCGAGCGTGGCAGCGCTTCGATGCTGAGCGCTTCCAATACGTCCAACGTTCAGACAACTATCTCGCGAACTCAATGCGCCCGCAAAGCCGGGAGTTCTCGATAGAAAAAATAATGGGGATTATTGACTAGGTGATCCTAAATGCGCCCGCGAGATACGAACCGCTGAAACTCGCCTAGTTGGAATACGTGCTTCAACACATTCTTCCCCGCTTGGTTGCGAAGCCATTGTTCGCTAGGCTTCGAGTATCCCCCTCCGTCCAATACGATGATTGCGTCGTATCCCACCTGATTCAGCGTCAAAACCTCGAACGGGTATTTCTCGTCGGTAGAGCCTGAACGCGCTTGCCACTTGCACGAGATGATTAGACAGTTGGGCCACTTGCGCGGGTGGTAGAGGATCAAGTCCGCTTTCCAAGGCTTGCCGTAGATGTTGCGCCCAACCTCGCATTGCCGCGCGTACATGGGCTGTTCCATCTCGATCAGCGCAAAGAACAACTCGGAGTCATCGACGAACCTGTAGTTCGCATCGCTCACCAATCCGGCAACCGCGTCTTCCAACACCTTGCCAGCTCTGTTACCGCTTACGCCGGGCATGGGTATGACGTTATCAGCAACTCGCCGACGCTCTCGCGTCCGTCGCCTTTGCAGTTGATGTTCCGCGGCGCGTTGACCTCGTGGATGTGAAACACATCGTCGGAGTAGAGGTTGCGGATAAAGTCGGTGTCGGAGTTGGAGAGCATGACGTTGACGCTCTGGCTGTGCCACTTCAACACCGCATCGCGCAATCGTCTCTGGTCTTCGTTGCCGAACCCGTTAGCGTCGTAACTGGTGAACGTACCGTCGTAAGGCGGATCGCAGTAGACGAAATCCCCGCTGTCAGGGTTGATGATGTCGAAGTCGTCGAAGCGTATGGTCGCGTTACCTAACACCTTGCTTGCGGCGCGCAGATTGTCGCGGTCGCAGATGCACGGGTTTTTGTAGTTGCCGCGCGGGACATTGAATTTGCCCTTCTTGTTGACGCGATACAACCCGTTGTAGCAAGTCTTGTTCAGGTAGATGAACCGCGCCGCTCTCTCTACGCTGTCATGGATGTTCGTGCGCTTGCGGATGGTGTAGTAGTAGTCCTTTTCGTCGTGCCTCGCAGCGTGGTCGTCGAGCGCGTCTATAAGTTCGTCTACGCGCCGCTTCACCACTTGGTAGACCAAAGCCAACTCTGCATTCACATCGGAGAGGTATGCCCTTGATATGCGGCTCTCAAGGGCGAAAAACACCGCTCCGCCGCCTAGAAACGGCTCCCAGTATGAATTGAACTCGTCGGGTAGCCTCTGCGCTATTTCAGGTATCAGCGAACGCTTGCCGCCAGCCCACTTGAGAAATGGTCTAGCCGTTGCGCGTTCGAGGTAAGGGCGCGGCGTGTAGCCTAGAAGCCGGTCTAGCGATGTAGTCATCGCGTGAGTGTCTTAAACGGCAATGCCGCGCTTGGCAACATCGAATGTTCGAGCAACGCGAACGCTTTGATACCGCTCTCTAGGTTTTGCCTGAACGCACACCCGTCAAGATAGCGTTGCGTGTGCTTGCGCGACCACCAGTGATGCGTTCCGATGTAGGTGCGCTTGACCATTGCCCAAAACGACTCGATGCTGTTAGTCGTTACATCGTCTCGGACGTATTCGCCAAGCGAATGATTGATGCGTCTCACGTCGTAGTAGTCGTCTAGCGCGTTGTAGGCTTGCGCCTCGTCTGCGCTGATTTTAGAGCCTAGCGTTACGTTTTGCAGGACGTGAGGGGTAACGTTCCGCATCGTCGGAGCGGGAACGTGGAATGCTCTAACATCACCCTCGCGTTCGCGGATCCCGAATGCGACTGCCTTCGTCTTCGTCGAACCTAACCCTTGCGTCCCCTCGGTTCGGTCCGCAAAGTGCTTGTTGCGCTCTTTGCCGCCGATGTAGGTATCGTCGATTTCAACATCGCCGCCAAGCATCGCATCGCCCAATTCAGCCGACGCGTTCTGTATCCGGTGAAGCATGTGCCACGCCGTCTTTTGATTCACGCCGATGTCTTTGGCTAGTTGGACGCTCGATATGCCCTTCGAGTGTTCGGTTACGAGGTAGATAGCCGCGAACCATTTCGGCAAGAGTTTCATGGGGCTGTCCGAGAACATCGTGCCAGTGATGATGCGGAACACGCGTTTGCAGTCGGCGCAACGATGACGCTTGCCGTCGCTGTAGTGGTAGATTTTGCGGCTAGACGCGCAGTGAGGGCAATACGCGCCTTCACGCCAGCGAACACGCTCTAGATGCTCGATGCAATCTTCGACCGTCGCAAAGCGGGATGTAAACTGTAGTAGGTTCATAACCTAGAGTATATCGCATGATTGCGGGATCGTCAAGTAAATAATCCCCAAAATAATCGATTTGCCCGAGGTTCAGATCTTAGAAGATCCAATGGAACGTGAAAGGGGATACAAGTTTAGTGATTGGGTGAGGTTCGCCGGTGGTTTAATCGATTCATTTGAGGCCCAGCGATATTTCAAGACATGCGGTTCGAAAAATCTCAATACTTTTATGTCGCGTAAGTGGCAATTAGACCCTGACCGATTACAGCGAATCTTGATTGATCACGCCATGTCAAGAGCGACCGTAGCCGAACTCAGTCCTAAAGATCTTGAACCAGTCGCAAACGCTCGGCGCGATTCGAGACTATTGCGGCGTCCAGTTATAAGTTTGGACCACAGGAACGGACAACTTTATTTATATGGCTTAGAAACTGTCATGATCGGAATAAAGATGGTGTTCCATTCGATTTTCCGTCGACAACATTTATTGCCCGGCAACACTGAAGGCGGGCCGCTAATCACTGCAATAGGTCGAATTCAGCAAACCTTAGGAAATGAGTTCAGCAATTACATTGCAGATTGTTGTCGTAAGGATGGCTACCAAATCGAAATAGAGAAGGGCACTGTAGGCAGCGAAAGCACTCCACAAGGGGAAGGTTTCGGCCCAATTGACGTTTTCATTGTTGATCGTAGCCACAAAAGATTCGTCCTCATCGAGGCTAAGGACGTTGCCGACGAAGGGACGGTACCGAAGAAAATGCGGGAGGACCGCGACCGCTTCTTGGAATTTCAAGCCAAATTAACCAAGCAAACCGAATGGTTCGCTAGAAGAGTTGATGGATTGAAACATGAGTTAGGTATATCGCGAGATGAATCGTGGTCCGTTGAGGGTGTCATCGTGGTGAGAGAACCGAGGTTGTGGATGTATGTTCACCCTGAACCTCTAAAAATCGTTCACGAATTCCAGTTTCTACGTTTGCTCAAAAACGGAGGCACATTCGTTACCAAGCCTATGTAATGAACCCTTGCAGCAAAGAAACCAGAAACGCCATCCGCGTAAACGGCTACTTCACCTTCGGCAACATTCCGGCCGATGCCCCCCGCGACATCGCCCACGAACCCAACAAATGGTTCGAAGAAACGGGCGACAACGTCGTCTCCATGATCAAACGCATCACCCACACCTCCATCCAAACGGCGCGCATCATCGACACCCTCACAACCCCCTTCACCGACGGCTGGACACCCCGCTAACCCAACATCCCCTCTCCCCTCATGAGACCGTCGCAAACCACCGAAGTAATGACGGTCAATACGGAACGACCGTCCCCTTTCGGAGCGAAAGGGGACGCGAGCAAGCGAAGCGAGCTCGCAGGGGCATGCGGGGGTGGACGCGGGGCCAGATGGACTCAACCGGTGGATGAGGTTTTGCAACGGTCCCCTCGTAGGAGAGGGCTAGGGTGAGGGCCGGGGACCAAAGGATGGGCCCCTACCAGCCGAACACGGACTCGCACCCCCGCCGACCAACACGAAATCCCACCGATCCCATCTCCAATCCCAAGAATCCCAATTCAGACTTGACTCTATTGATACATATGTATTAACATCAACAACAAGCGTCCGAAGCCGGCTTTTTATCACCGGCAATGGCGCCCACGAAAAAACGAAACATCGCCGCGTCGATACGGAGAGCGTGCACCCTTCAAAGACGTAGCAAGAAAAATTCAATGAAATGGTCGCGGGCGGGGCTACACGGAGCCGCCAACACACGGCTCCCCGACGGTGCCCGCCAAAGCCGAGGAAGATCTGGCCAAACGCGACCGAAAAATCCGGTTACGGGGGTCGTTTCTAGCTTTAGGGCTCGAGATGCGGAGAGGTACGCTGGCTCCGACTACACAAGCAAGCCAGGCGGACATCTTACGCGACTCCTCCCACCAAGGGTTTCCCCCGCTCGCGGGGGAAATGTCCGAAGGACAAAGGGGGCGCGCAGGGGATGCCCGTTCAAGGTTCGAGCGAACGCATCACCTATCCGGCAGACGTCTACCCGCCTCGTCGGGCGGGGGAGGCTACAGCGCTAGCGGGGGGAAAGAACTCCGCGATGGCGGGGGCACGCTTCCTCGTGCTTCCCGCAGGTCCGGCGGTCTGGCGACGTCGGGGGCGCTGGATCCATTCAGTCAATCATAAGCAACCTATCGCACGCGATCCCAACCACGCGGCGATGTTACGGAAAACAATCCCACAATCCCCTCTCCCTTGATGGGAGAGGGCTAGGGTGAGGGTGCCCCTCGTTGTCGCCCCCGCCAGCCAAACAACCGAGGGGCCACAAACCCCCGATTAAACGCGCCCAAACAACCACCATCAATGCCCATCACAAAAACATGTCCCGGGCTTGAACCGGGATCAGCGTAATCTGCGGTTCAGACAATGTCCGCCGAAACCTCCACGATCGCGTCCTCAATCGCATCGCAGAGCTCGTCCAGCTCCTGCGCCGTGATCGTCAACGGCGGCGATACCGGCAAGATGTACGCTCCCACCCGCACCCAGACGCCACGCCGTTTGAGGGCGTCCGTCAACCGACCTCCGATACCCACCTCCGGCGCAAACGATCGCTTCGTCTCACGATCCGCGACCAACTCCAAACCCTGCACAAGACCAATACCCCTCGCATCGCCGACCATCTCGTGGCGCTCCTTGATCTCCGCCAAACGGTCGGCAAGCTGAACACCTCGCTCCCGAGCATTCTGGATCAAATTCTCCCGCTTAATGATTTCCAGATTTTTCAAACCCGCAGCCACGCCACCCGGATGCGCCGAGTACGTATACATATGACTCCAAGTCTTCTCCGGACCACCCGCAAACACGTCGCTGACAGCCCGCCCCGCGATGCAGCCGCCCAGCGGGAAGTAGCCGCTCGTGATGCCCTTGGCGAACGAGATGATGTCCGGTTGCGTATTCACAACCTGCGCCCCGAACCACTCACCCAAACGCCCGAAACCCGTGATTACCTCGTCAAAGATGAGCAAAACGCCGTAACGATCGCAAATCTCACGCACCATCGGCCAGTAATTCTCAGGCGGCACAACACCCCCTAACGGCTGAGTGATCGGTTCACCGATAACCGCAGACACCGACTCCGGACCCTCGCTGATGATCGCCTTCTCAATCGCCAGCGCCGCCAGCTCGCCGCACTGCTCCGGCGACTCCGAGTTGAACTCGCACCGGTAAAAATGCGGCGCGGGAACATGCACCGCGCTCGACGGCTTAGGCTGATAATCCGTCCGCGGGAACCCCGGGTGCTCGCCCAACCACATCGTCCCATACGTCGCGCCATGGTACGACCCACGCCGCGAAATCACCTTGTACCGACCCTTCTCGCCCATCCGCATGTGATAAGCCTGAGCCAGCTTCAATGCCGACTCATTAGCCTCCGAACCACCCTGACAGAAGAACGTCCTCGAAAGATCCCCCGGCGTCAACTCCGCAATCTCAGCCGCCAACTCCACCGCCGCCGGCGTCACACTCGCATAAACATTCGCACTCAAATCCGAAATCTGGTCGTAAATCGCCTTCGCAATCTCCTCACGACCATGCCCCGTATTCCGAAAATACATCCCCGAAATGCAGTCCACATACCGGTTCCCCTCAACATCCCAGATGTAGATCCCATCGCCACGTTCCACGATCAACGGTCCACCCTCTTCACCCAACATCGCATGGTTGTTCATGCCGATGAAGATGTGGTCAAGCGCGGCTTGCTTCAGTTCGGAAGGACTACGAGAAGCGGTTGCGGATTGCATGGATATTGCCTCAGACGGTTGCCAGTTACGAGCTAAATCCCACTCTATCGCAACTGCCAATCGCCCAAGACGCCGCGTCTAGAATCTCATTTCATGCGACGCTGCATAAAAATCGGCGCAATCGGCGGATTCCTCGCCGGCACAATCGTCTTCCTCGGATACATCATCACCTCGTGGTGGGTCTGCACGACCCTGCTCGATTGCCCCGGCCATTGGCTCCCCTACCTCATCATCTACGCCATCGGCATCACCATCTCAACCCTCACCGGCCTAACCGCCGCCGTAGTACTGCATACCCTCTACCGCCTAACACGCGTCTAGCAAAACCGCCGTCATCCCGGCTCCCACCGTCATCCCGGCGAAAGCCGGGATCCAGAGGGGCGGGGCAACCGTGGTTATAGACTCGAATCTTGTGCTCGTCGAACCTCGTCCTTGTTGAGGAAAACCCCTTCATGACCAACTCAGAATCCGTCTTCGATGTCGCAGTAATCGGTGCTGGACCGGGCGGTTATCACGCCGCAATCCGCGCCGCCCAACTCGGCCTCAGCGTAGCCATCATCGAGAAGGACGACGGCACCGGCATCGGCGGATTGGGCGGAGTCTGCCTCAACTGGGGGTGCATACCTTCCAAATCACTCCTGAAAAACGCCGAACTCGTCAACGAGATGAAGCACGCGGCCGATTGGGGCATCGAGTTCGACAACGTTCGCTTCGATATGGCCAAAGCCGTCGACCGCTCCCGCCGCGTCTCCAACACGCTCACCCGCGGCATCGGCTACCTCATGCGCAAGAACAACATCACCGTCATCGAAGGCACCGGACGACTGATGTCCTCCAGCCGCGTTCAGATCGACGGTGACCAGTGGGTAACAGCCCAAAACATCATCATCGCCACCGGCGCCCGCGCCCGATCGTTGCCCGGCCTCGAGATCGACGGCGAGTCGATCATCACATCACGCGAAGCCCTCGAACTACGGGAACAACCCGACGCCATCGCCATCGTGGGCGCCTCCGCCATCGGCTGCGAGTTCGCCTACTACTTCAACGCATACGGCGTCGAAGTCATGCTTTTCGAACTCCTCCCGCGCATCGTGCCGAAGGAGGATGAGGAGGTCTCCACCGAACTCGAGCGCCAGTTCAAGCGACAGGGCATCAAAATCAACGCTGGCTCGATGGTCAAAGGCGTCGAAAAGAACGCGGACGGCACCGTCACGCTCAGCTACACCGTGGGTGCAGACGGCGAAACCGAAACCTTCACCTGCGACAAAGTGCTCCTCGGCGTCGGCGTCCAACCCAATTCGGACGACATCGGCCTCGCCAATGTTGGCATCGAAACTTACGGCCCTGGATTCATCGAGGTCGACGGTCACATGCGAACCAACGTTGGTGGTGTCTACGCAGTTGGCGATGTTACAGGCAAACTGCCGTTGGCACACGTCGCATTCGATCAGGGCATCGTCGCCGCTGAAACCATCGCCGGCCACGACCCCGAACCGATCGAAGACTACCTAGCCATGCCACGTTGTACCTACTGCCACCCACAGATCGCATCCATCGGCATCACCGAAGCAGAAGCTAAAGATCAAGGCCTCGACTACAGCGTCGGAAAGGTGCCGTTCCAGGTTGCTGGCAAGTCGGTAGCGGTCGGTGATCCGAGCGGTTTCGCGAAGATCATCGTGGATAACGAGACCGGCGAAGTCGTGGGGGCGCACATCATCGGCAGCGAGGCTACCGAACTGATCGCGGAGGTAGGGATGCTGCGGTATCTGGAGGGGACGAGCGAGGAGCTACACCGCGTCACGCACTCGCACCCGACGATGTCAGAAGTTGTGAAAGAGGCTGCTGCGGCCGTTACGAACGAAGCGATACATTTTTAAGAGTGTCGGTTCTGAGACTCTGGAAGGCGGAAAGAATATTGGCGAAGCAACTGCGTGTTGGACTTGTGGGCGTTGGTCAGCGGGGGTTGAACCACCTGCAGCAGCTGGTGCGGCTGCAGTCGGAGGAGATCGGGACGTTTGCGGCGTTGGCGGATCCGTTTGCGGAGAATCTGAGCCCGGAGAAGATCAAGCAGTGGGAGCCGGAGTACGATGAGCGGGGTGTGTCGCTGTTTTCGTCGGCGGATGAGATGATTTCGTCTGGTGAAGTGGATGTGATTTGGTTTGCGATGCCGCCGAATCAGCATCGTGGGGAGATCGAACGGGCGGCTGAGGCTGGGATCGCGGTGTTTGCGGAAAAGCCGCAGACTTTGTTCTTCGATGAGGCGATTTCTCAGGCGGAGGCTATTGATAAGGCTGGAATCCCGAACACGGTGGGGTTTCAGATGCGGTTCCACCCGGCGTATAAGGCGATTCGAGATCACCTATCGGATAAGTGGACGGCGGCGATGATGATGGTGGCCGAGGGTGCGGTCGAGGGGCATGGGGTGAAGCATACGCATACTGAGGAGCGGGGCGGTCCGGAGAACCGGATTTGGACGGCGAATCGTGCTTGGTCGGGGACTTCGATGGTAGAGGCGGGGATACATCAGACGGATATCATGCGGTATTGGTCGGATGATGATGTGGAGTGGGTAAGGGCGTCTTACGTCGATAGACCGGAGCATTTGTGGGCTTCGGAGGGGGATAATCCGATTTACTACAACGTCACTTATGGGTTCAAGAAGGGTGCGATCGGGACGTTGGTGTTCACGAAACCGGCGAGGTCTTATTTCAACGGTCGGTTTGATTGTGTGATTTGGGAGCATGGGACGATCAAGTTCGAGGGGAACCGGATCGTGGATTATCACTACGCTGGGGATGACTGGTCGCCGGCTTTGCGTCCGGGGATCGATGAGACTCGGCGGGTGATTTGCGAGGATCCGGGTTTTGACGGGATGGCGATTCCGAATACTTATGAGTTGGCGAAGACATTTTTGGAATCGATCATTGATGGCGATGATTCGTTGACGAGGAACAGCTATCGGTCGTCTTTGAATTCGCTTGCGGCGGTGCTCGCGGCGAACACGTCGAACGATCTGGGCGGCGAGCAGGTGAATATCGAGGAGTTCATGTACGGTGACCGGTACGCGGGGTATCGGGCACGTCCGGCGGGGGTGTGAATCGGCGTCATCCTGGCGAATGCGGGGATGGGGTGTTTGAACCGCTGATTACGCTGATTTTTGTGATTGGCCTTGATGATGGTTGTTCGGGCGTGTGTGTATGTCCACCGCGACGTGGTAGTTTGCCGCCGGGCCTTCCCTGGGGAAGGTCCGGCGGCGCAGGGTCCTCGGGCCCGTAGGAACTGGCCCTCGCCTCGAGCGTCGGTCCCTGTACAAGGACCTCGGCTCCTTCCCTCTCCATCGCCGCTTCGGTACGAAGCGGGCGACCCCGGAGAGGGGTCAGATGCTGCGCAGAGCGGTGTGCGAGACCGCTAGCAACGTTTACCAGCCGCGGCCCGCGTCGCCAGACCGCGGGCATGGAGTTCGGCGCGGCGCTCGGGTACGCCGTTCGGAGTTCGCCTCCTCCTTGGATTCGCCCTCGCGGGCTCCTCTCGGGCTGTAGCCTCCCTCCTGCGGCGGACAGGAGTAGACGTCTGTCGGCTCCACGTGAGGTCTCCCGGCCCTTGGCTGGCATCCCCGCGAAACCCCTCTGCATCTCCCCTTGGAAAGGGGAGAGGGAAAAGGTCCCGCGCCCCCTTCGATTCTCGAAAGGGGCGTTGGGGGGACGCCTGCTGGCTCGCTGTGCGACGCGGGACTGACGCGTCGCGCTCCGGGAACTTGGCCTCCCACGCTTCGGCACGGCCCTCCCGGCCTTGCACCGGACATCCGATCCGATGAGGGACGCCGCCGGAGGAGGCAGAGACGCTGGCGACTCGTCGGCGCGGCTTTGGACCGCGTCCTTCTCGTCGACCGTTGCCTCCGCCTGCTCACGTTTGCTGTGGCCGCTTGGGACGGGGGTCTGCACACGTCTGCGCAGCACTGTTGTGATCCGTCGATCTAGTTGTTATTTATACAACATATGTGGTAGTTGTCAAGTGTGGTTGTTGTTGGGAATGATCGTGTTGGTCGGTGGGCGATAGCTTGTCATTCCGAGCGTAGCGAGGAATCTAGAGCGTCCTGCCATCGTCATCGGAGCCGTTCAAGCCGCGAAACGCCGTTTGGAGAACATGGGCTTTAGATTCCTCACTCCGCTGCGCTGCGTTCGGAATGACAGATGTCGGAGCTGCGCTGTGTTCGGAATGACAGATGTCGGGGTTGCGCAATGGTCTTCCGACAGATGTCGGTGGTCGTGCAAGGGTCCCGTCGAGGGCTGTTTGCACAAATGGATCGATCGGGGGAGTCCGGCCGGCACCGCATCCCCGCCCGCATGCCCCTGCGATCTCGCTTCGCTTGCTCGCGTCCCCTTTCGCCTCGAAAGGGGACTGTCGTTTCGCATCGTTCGTCTGTTTTGAGGGGATTTGGTTGGTTTGTTCTGGCCCCGCCCGGCCCGGGCATCCCCCGCTCACGTCGCTTCGCTTGTTCGCGCCCCCTTACGCTTTGCGAAGGGGGCGTTTCGTTTGGCGGCGATTGGAGTTGGGGTTGGTTGGTAGGGGTGGTTCGCGGAGCGTTGCGGCGGGTTTGGGTTGGAGCTATGAGAGGCGGTTGCGGAGTTGGTGGCGGCGGAGTTCTAGGAGTTTTTCGGTGCGTTCTCTTGGGCCGATCCACATGCGTAGTTCGGGTTCGCGGACGGCGTGGAAGGCTAGCGCCAGGGCGTCGGCTTTGTCGGGGGACTGGCGTCCGGCGTCTCGGATCTGCTGCTTGGATTCGATCTGGAGTTTGTTGTTGGAGCTGTAGCGGTAGGTGATGGATGCTAGCTGGGAGATGAGTTCGGCGTCGTTGGGTATGCCGATCTCGCCGTCGATGAATCGCTGTCTGAGGCCGTGGAACATCTGGGTGCGAAGGTTCGGGAACTTTTCGGGATCGTTTGATTTGTTGGCACCGTTGATTCCGACGGCTCTGAGGTTTCTGATCTCTCCGTTCTTTTGGAGTTCGTTGATGCGGTCGGTGACGCCGCCGCCGAGTCCGACGTCGTCGACATTTATGGTCCTGACGCCGTGAGTCTGTGCGATTTCGATGGCGCGCCCGGTGGTCTGCATGAGGTCGGTCTTGCGGTGCGCGGCGAGTTGGATCACCTTGGGGCCTCGACGGACGATTGCGACGGTCTGATCGTTTCCGAATCGTGCGACGTCGAGACCCATGACGGGCTGCTCGTCGTGTCCGTAGTCGAAGCTTCTGTCCAGCGCCGCCTCGATGAGTTTCAAGGCGATGAGGGTGTCGTCTGCGGCGTCGGGGAACTGTCCGAGCACTCGGACTTGATACGCGGACGATGTATCGCCGTGCTGCTTCAGGACGTCGTCGGCCCATGGAAGGGTCGCGAGTCCTGGCGTGTATCCGTGTTCGCCGGGTTGGAGGTCAAGTTTGATGTTCGGGGTGTCGAACGCGGAGATGTGTATGGTTTTCCAGTGCGTGCGATTTTTGTGGAAAGCGTCGTAGAAGGTGCCTGCGAGGCTTGTGGGGTTCCCGATCATGAGCATCCTTGCGTTGTGGGATGTCATGGATCCGACGATGGCGTCGAAGATGAACTCCCGGACGCCGGAAGCTTCGTCGACGATGATTAGGATGTTCTCGTTGTGGAAGCCTTGGAAGCGTTCGGCGGTGTTGGTGGAGAATCCGTATGCGAATCGTTTGTTGGAGAGTTCGAGCCTTGTCGCGGTGAGTTTGCCGCCGATGAGATGTTTGTTCTTGGAGTGGATGGTGCGGATTTCGCGCCATAGTGTTTCTTTGACCTGCCGGTCGGAAGGCGCGGTGGTGATGACGATGGCCTCTTCGTGAGTCATGAGCCACCATACGGCTGCGAGCGCGGCGGCGTATGTTTTTCCGGAGGCGTTGCAGGATCGGACGGCGACGAGTCGGTGGTCGCGGAGCGCGGTGAGAATCTCCTGCTGTTTTTCCCAAGGGGATTCCCCGAGTGTGTGCCGGACGAACAAGACGGGGTTATAGAGAGTTACGTTGCCGAGGTCGTGCTTGAGCGAGAGGGTTGGTTTCGGGGCTTTCTTTCTGGGTCTGGTGTAGCGTCGGTGTCGATTTCGGATCTTGGGTTTCCGTGGTCTCGGGAGTGCGAATTGCGAACGGGTTCTAAGGGGATGCAACTGGTTTTCGCCTCACTGCTTCGTCTGCGCCTTCGGTTGTTAAGAGCACGTTTGTGCTAATTACTATGTTAGCACGGGGGTTGGGAGTGGGGTGGGGGGGGGGGGGGGGTGGCGGTTGTCTGAATTGGGATTTTTGGGATTTCGGCGTTGGTGGACGTGCGTGTTGGCGCGGGATGGAATGTTGTCTGAACCGCGGATTACGCTGATTGGAGTGATGGGCTGTGATTGGGATTCTGGTTGTTGATTATCTAGCGGCATTTGCTTGGTATTAGCTGGAGCTATTTTCTTGGATTTGGCGGGGTATAATTCGGCGGATGGTTTTGGATTATGACTTGGAGCATGAGCGGAGTGTGAGGGCGGCTGCGTTTGCTTGGCTTGGCTCGCAGGTCGATGAGAATAGGGCGGTTGACAGGAAGGTGTTGTTGGCGGGGCTTCGATATCAGGGTGTTCGGGTGACGTTGATTAGTCAGCAGGGGATTTTCAAGCCTCGGATTTTAGGTCTGCCTTTGTCGATCACTACGTCGCCGAATAGTCCGTACGATGATCGCATGGGTGATGACAAGATGCTTCGTTACAAGTATCGAGGAACCGATCCTTATCACCGGGACAACGTGGGGTTGAGGGAGGTGATGCGGTTGAGGTTGCCGCTGGTGTATTTCCATGGATTGGTGCCGGGACGATACATGGCGATCTGGCCGGCATACATTGTTGGCGATTGGATGGGATCGCTAGAGTTTTCGGTGTCTTGCGAGGAGGCTGGGTTTGTAGATCCGGCGTTTGGTCTACAGGACGAAGGAGAGCCGTTCGCGGAGTTGAAGAAGGAGTATGTGGCGACGGAGGTGCAGGGTCGGATACATCAGGGTGCGTTTCGGGAGCGGGTTTTGCGGGCGTATCGGCATCAGTGTGCGTTTTGTCGGCTACGGCATGGGGAGTTGTTGGATGCGGCGCACATCACGCCGGACAGTGCGTTGCACGGGGAGCCGGTGGTGAGCAATGGGATGTCGTTGTGTCGGTTGCACCATGCGGCGTTCGACCGGTTGTTGCTGGGAGTGCATCCGAGCTATGTGATTCATGTGCGTCGGGATATCTTGAAGGAGGTGGATGGTCCAATGCTGCGGCACGGGTTGCAGGGGTTGGAGGGGCAGCGGATTTTGGTGCCGTCGCGTAGGGTTGAGCGGCCGGATGAGGGGAGGTTGGGGGAGAGGTGGGAGCGGTTTTTGACGGGAGTCTGAATTGGGATTCTTGAGATTTAGCGTTGGGTGCTGACGCCCTTCGCTACCCATCGCGGAACTCATCCCCAACGTCTCTCCCGAAGATTTGGCGAAAGCGGTGTTGTCATCGCCGCCGAGTTAGGTTCACGAATGGCGATATATCCTAGAGCCCGAAGCAGTCAAGCATCAATAGAGGAGTTGGGTTTGCGAGATACTGAACGCACCAGCGAGGTAGTGACCCGGACTCAACATCGGTTGTGCATCAACGTGTCGATTTTGCTCGCCGTGATCGCCGTCGTTGTGGCGGGAATGATGATGACGCTGAACCACTCCCACAACCTTAGACACGACGACGCGCGCTACGAAATAGCGTTTCTCGAGAGTAGCTTGAAAGCGACGGAGAAACTCTACTACGAAAAGTGCAGATGACGCGCGCCGCGTGTTGCTCAGCTATATGGTTCCCGATCTGGCAAATGTTAGGCATACGTCTGAGCTAACGGTGCTGTGGTACAGGTTGCCGGAGTTGGAGGTTCAGCGGATTGCAGTGCTGGCGCGGAGGGTGGAGAGGCCGGATGAGGAGAGGTTGGGGGAGAGGTGGCGTGCGTTTTTGGGGGCGGATTAGAGTTGGGCTATGGCAGTCCAAACGACGTAATTCGATTGGAAATCGTCAAGCTAGAACGTATTTCGAAGGGGTCGGTTGGTGCGATAATCAGTTGCATAAAACTAAGGCTACAATGGCACGCGCAGATCTGATACTGAAACTCGTGAAGGCTGGTACCCGAGGCGACCAGTCGGGTTTTAGGCGTACCGTCGAAGCAGTCGCTTCGGAAGAACGTAGAAAAAACCATACGATCTTTGCTGATCGGTTGCTCGCCCAACTTAGATCTAACCCAAACGGATATCAGGTTTCACAAGCTCCGACAACCTCTAAGTCTCCCGCGGGGCCGTTAGTCGTTGAGATAGCCCCCGAGCGTCGACTCGACGATCTGATATTAACGGAGGAAGTGACGGAAATTATCCACGATTTGATCGAGGAACAAAATCGCGCGGACCTGCTCCGCTCGTACAATTTGGAGCCGCGACACCGTGTACTGTTAGCGGGCCCCCCTGGAAACGGCAAAACTTCACTCGCCGAAGCTATCGCCTACGCGCTGAATGTTTCCTTGGTATTGGTACGTTACGAATCGGTTATCGGTAGCTACCTTGGCGAAACGGCGCAACGCATCGCAGACGTTTTCGAGTTCGCAAGATCGCGCCATTGCGTCCTATTTTTCGACGAGTTTGACACTGTGGGCAAAGAGCGAGGAGACCGTCAGGAGACTGGTGAGATCAAACGAGTTGTCAGTTCCTTATTGCTCCAGATCGACGCGTTGCCGAGTTATGTTGTCGTCGTGACTGCTAGCAATCACCCAGAATTGTTGGACCGAGCGGTCTGGCGCAGATTTGAGATCAGCCTCGAATTGCCTTCACCGCGACAAGGGCAGATTGAAGAATGGTTCAAGAGATTCGAGGACCGCACAGGGTTTGAACTTGGTTTCACGCCCCGCAGTTTGGCAATGCGATTGAAAGGCGCGAGTTTCTCTGAGGTGGAAGATTTCGGGTTAAACGTGTTGCGGCGCGCGATCTTGGAACAACCGAACTCTGACGTCAAACGCATAACTGAACGGCGGTTGCGGGAGTGGCGCGAGAGGTTTTCAATCGGGAATTTGCCTCCCACAGGTCGGATCGCTCCAAATTGACCGATCAACCGCACCTTATCTTTCCCGGTCCAACTCGCACCGATCGTTCGCAACGCGGTGGGAGCGCATTGCCTCCTAATCCTCCCCCGTCTGGCCAACAGGCCACAAGACTAGCCCCACAATTCGCACAATTGCAGATTGCAATGGACCAGCGTCAGGCATCATTACAAGACAATCCGATCGGCATCGCACCAGAAAAGGTACTCGTTTTGGAAACGTTTGGTCCGATCAACAACTTCATCAATGCAGTGCAACACGTTGCTGGTTTTGAGTGGCTTGGGGATCTAGACCGCACGTTCGAGCTTGATTACGGATTCGATCCACGATCAGACGACACTGCTACCATGGATGGGCGTCTTTTTTTGGTGATGACGAACAATACGGCTCTACGGCAGTTGCAAGGGCTTTTCGAACTTTGGCAAACCGATGATTCTTCGGATTTTCCTCCGAACTTAGCACCATTAAAGCAAGCGTTCCGGTACCTTCGCAACATCCGTCCATGGAACGCACAGGATCGTGTGAACGAAACTAATCTTCTACAAGACTGGGAATTTTTGCTGGATCACGATCACACGCAAGAGGTCTCGTTTGAAATCGAGTTGTGGTTTAGAACCAACCCGGAGCAAAGGCGTTTATCCTCGGCTCAACTCGTATATTTGATTGATGAATACGGCGGCACCTTTGTTCGGGAGTACGTAGTTGAAGAAATTCGATATCATGGTGTTTTGGCATCAATTTCGAGGCAGGGAGCCCAGAATATTTTGAACCACTCAGATGATCTCGAAGCCGTCAAGTTATTGGCTGCTGATGAAATCATGTTCGTGTTCCCCACGGGCCGATTTGGGATTAAAATGAGGGATGATGAAACACCAAAAGAATTAGATCGTGATTACGAAAATTATCCGAGCATCAATGAACCGCTTGTTGCATTATTCGATGGACTTCCATTGACTACACACAAAACGATTGACAATCGAATATTTGTCGATGACCCAGACGATTTCGAAAATGCATATCAACAAGCCTCAGATCGACAACATGGTACTATGATGAGTTCGTTGATTTGCCATGGAGATTTGAGCACACACGATATACCCATCGATCGCCAACTGTACGTTCGGCCGATTTTGAAGCCATCCGTTACGCTCGACGGTAGCGAAGAGTTGGTCCCTGAAAATGAGTTGCCGATCGATCTCATTCATCGTTCGGTCCGTCGACTCTTTGAAGGAGACGGAGATCAACCGCCGGTTGCCCCGTCAGTACGAGTTGTCAATTTATCGATATGTTACAAGAACCGACAATTCGCAAACACCGTGAGCTCATACGCTAAGATTTTGGATTGGCTGGCTTACAAATACAACGTTTTGTTTTTGGTGAGCGCCGGCAATTATTGGGACGATATTACGACGGAAACACATGTCAATGGTCAAATAGTTTTACTTGATCGGTTGGGAGAGCGAGTGATTCAATCGTTGTCTCAAGATACTCGCAACCGTAGGCTTTTGTCTCCGTCCGAACAAATAAACGGGTTGACAATCGGCGCGGCTCATCATGATGAATCCAAGCCCTCGATTGGCAATCTCGTTGATCCGTTTACGAACCACCTCTTTCCAAGCGTGTTCAACGCCCACGGGCCGGGTTTCAAGAGGGGCATTAAACCCGATATTATGGTGTCGGGCGGACGGCAATTTCTTCGAGAGAGTGTTGTAAATCCCGCGGTTTTAGAGCAACTCCCGTCCTATAACCCGCCTGGGCAAAAAGCGGCAATACCTGGGCAGGCAGGGCATCTGAATGATTGGTGTTTCTCTCGAGGAACAAGCAACGCTACCGCTCTTGCATCTCGCACCGTTCATTTTATCTATAATGTAATTGAGAGTTTGCGCGCTTTGAGTGACGGCTTGCCACCGATGGAATACGACGCGCTTTTGATAAAAACCCTTTTGACCCATTCTTCCAGTTGGGGAAAAGCCTATGATACTTACGAATCGGTACTAAAACCGAAAGTAAGTGGTTACGCGATTAAGAATTATGTCGCTAGATTCTTGGGCAATGGTTTTATTGATCTCGGTCGGGTGGTGGGATCAACTGAGCAACGAGTCACCGTACTAGGTTACGGGGCGTTGGAAGATGGTGAAGCCGACGAGTTTCGACTTCCTTTGCCGCCAAGTCTTGCTTCAGTAAGCGAGAATCGTCGCTTGACGATCACTTTGGGGTGGTTCACGCCCATCAACAGCGCAAACCAGAGGTATCGCGTGGCTCACTTGTGGTTTGACCCTAAGAGCGATAATGTAATCGCGCGTACGCGTATCAACGGAGATCACAACGCGGTTCAACGCGGGACACTGCAACACGAGGTTCTCGAGGATGAAGCTGCGGTGCCGTTTCAAGATGGTAAAGAGGTGGTTATCAAGGTCAACTGTCGTGCCGATGCCGGGCCAATCGACCAACCAATCAAATACGCACTGGCGGTGACGCTAGAAGTCGGAGACGGGATAAACCTTCCGATCTACCAAGAGATAAGGGATCGTCTCCCGATTCGGGTCCAACCGAGAGTTTAGCCATGACGAGCACATAACTTGTTTGGTATCCACAACGACTCCCGGGTCAAGAGTTAGTGCTTCTTGCGTCTACGCCATCCCCCGCCCCGTATCTTTCCAGCCCGTGGATCCCGGTCTTCGCCGGGATGACGCGCTAACGTCAGTCAGTCAGCGATTTGTCGGGGTCGGCCGCCACATAGTTTGGATTCAATTCATGGCCTAGGCCGGGGCGGGTTGAGACGTGGTAGATGTCGTTGCGGACGTCGAGTGGGGGTGTTAGGGCGGTGTTGTAGTGGGGGAGTTCGGGGTAGGTGATTGCTGGGTGGTAGAAGTTGGGGGTGTAGATTGCGTCAGAGACTTTCGATCTGGATCGCTTTGATTTGTTGGAAGTCTTTGCGGTTGTTGGTCAAGACGGTGAGGTCGTGGTGGAGGGCGGTGCATCCGATTAGAAGGTCAAAATCACCTATCTTTGTTCGTTCGAGTTGCAATCTACTACGTTCTGTGCCGAACAGACGGCAAATCTCGTCGTTCAGCCCGATTACTTGCAAGTCGCTGAGAAACTGTAGCAGGTTGAGTTCGGCACGTTGCGGGTCTCGCGAGCGAAATACGCCGTGGTACAGCTCCGCAACAGAGACTGGGCTGATTGCTATGCCGTCGTTGGCGTATCGTCTCAAACGCTCGGCGACCGCTTGTGAGCCTCTAAGGTGATGGATTGCCCAATCGGAATCGACTAGGTATTTCATTCAAGTTCGGGTAGAGCTTGCCCGCGGGATTCGGTAGATCGACTTTGGTAGATGTCGTTGATAAGCTGTTCGCAGTCGACGATGTCTTTCCATCCGCCAGCACTAGCTTCAAGTCCGGGGAATTCGTTGCTGGCATGTGATTCTTCGGATACCTCGATGACGACTTGGGCTCCATCGTCAAGGTCTACAGGCGTCGCGGGTTTGAAGACGCCGTTGGAGTATGTTGCTTTGAGTTGCTGGACCATGTTGCCGATGGATGGTTCGTTCTGGGTTGGTTGATCGGTTGTTATCAGTATATGGCGCGGGTTGGATGGGATTGTCGAAGGTGCCCCTTGTCCTTCTGACGTTTCTACCGCTAGCGGGGGCAACCCGACCCCTTGGCCGCCCCGTTCACCCTCACCGGGGACCCCCTCTTAATCTCCCCCTGGAAGGGGGAGGGAAGGTTGCCGAGGGAGAGGGGATTGTTCTAATCGATGAGGGATTTGTTGGGGCCGGCGGCTATGTAGTCGGGGTTTAGTTCGTGGCCTATGCCGGGGGTGTTTGGGACGTGGTAGAAGCCGTCGTGGACATCCAAAGGTGGTGTTAGGGCGGCGTTGTAGTAGGGGAGTTCGGAGTAGGCGATTTCTAGGCGGTAGAAGTTGGGGGTGGACATCATGACTTGGGCGCCGGCGGCCATTGTGATGGGTCCGGTGGCGTCGTGGGGGGAGACGGGGATGTAGTATGCCTCTGCCATGGTTGCGATTTTGCGCATTTCGGAGATGCCGCCGCAGCGGACGATGTCGGGCATGATGTAGTTGGCGAGCTGCTTGTCGAGGATGGGTCGGAAGTCCCAGCGGGTGACGAGCCTCTCCCCTACGCAGATGGGCATGGGGACTTGGTCTTTGACGATGGCGAGCGCGTCGTGGTTTTCGGGCGGGACGGGTTCTTCGAGCCAGCCGATGTCGAACTCTCCGAGGGCTTTTCCGACTCTGACGGCGGCGGCGACGTCGTAGCGTCCGTGGAGGTCGATGAGGATCTCGATGTCGGGCCCGACGGCGTTGCGTACGGCGCGGGTGATCTCGACGCCTGCGCGTAGGCCGGCGGGAGATATGTTGTGTCCGTGCTGGAGGGGTGCGACGTCGTCGAACTCGAAGAATGGGTCCATCTTGATGGCGGTGTGTCCGTCGGCGACGGTCTCGAATGCGGCTCGGGCATATCCCTCCGGAGTGGGTTCGTAGTTGAACCATCCGTTGGAGTAGAGGCGTAGGTTGTCTCGGAACTTGCCGCCGAGGAGCTCGTAGATGGGGAGTCCGAGGCGCTTGCCCTTGATGTCCCAGAGTGCGATGTCGACGGCGGAGATGAGGGCGGATCCGAAGCCTCGGTTTCCGGTGGAGTTGAGTTCGGAGAAGAGTCGTGTCCAGATGTAGTCGATGCGTGAGGAGTCTTCGCCGATGAGGAGGTCGCCGAGGTGCGGGATGGCTTTGTGGATCATGTGGGCGACGATGCCGCCTTGGGCTTGGCCGAGCCCGGTGAGGCCTTCGTCGGTGTCGATGGTGATGAAGACCCAGGGGTAGCGGGGGCCGTATCCGATGTGGGAGTTGATGGCGGTGATTTTCATGGGGGATCCTGTTCTGAACCGCGGATTACGCTGATTTTAATGATTGGTGTGATTTTGGGGTTGTTCGGCGAGTTCGTAGATGGTGCTGGACCAGGTTTGGCGGACTGCGTCTTTTAGGGCGTTGCGGTTTGGTCGGAGAGTGTTTAGGCGTCGGGTTAGGATGCGGTTGGAGAGGTTGTTGGGGAGCGTTGCGCGGTCTAGGAATTGGTTGATGACGTGTTTGTCGCCGCCGAAGATTAGGTGGTCGATTTTGTGGGGGTAGGCGTTGAAGCGGTCGGTGGCTAGGCGTGCCGACTTGTCGAAGAATTCGCGGGCCCATTTTTCGCGGGAGCGTTTGAAGCGGTTGGCGGATTGGCCGCCGGCGCGGTGTTTGTTGGGGACCCAACGGGTGTCGGTCTTGCTGACGATGATGGTTTCGTCGTGGGCGATGGCGATGGCTACGTAGCCGTAGCGGATGAGGATAATGGCGACGTGGAGGGGTGGGTCGATGGACTGTAGGAGGGTTTCGCGGTCGGTGGTTTGGGTCTCGGATCTGATTGGGAATGGGGGTGCGATGGCAAGTCGGGGTTGGTAGGGTGTGTCTGGTGTTTTGGTGTATAAGAATGCTAGTCCGGTGGGGGAGTTCAAAGCGGATTTGGGGAGCCAGGGGAAGTCTGCCCCGGGCATCCCCCGCTCGCATCGCTGCGCTCGCTCGCGCCCCCTTACGCTTCGCGAAGGGGGCGGATTGACTAGTTTGAAGGTGTAGTTACCGGGGGAGTCGGTTTCTAGGCGTTTGAGCATTGCTAGCATGCCGCGGGAGGATACGGTGCGGGGTGGGAGGATGTCGGAGGCTAGCATGGTTGGACCGTTGGTGACGTTGATTTTAGTGGTGGGGTGTGATGGGGTGACCCCTTGGCCTCCCTTTCACCCTCACCCTAGCCCTCTCCCATCGAGGGAGAGGGGATAATTCTCCACCCTTCCCCTCCTTGGGCATCCTCCGCTCGCATCGCTACGCTTGCTCGCGCCCCCTTCGCTTTGCGAAAGGGGCGCATGGGATTATTCGGTCCAGGTTTTGCCTCGGAAGGCAACTGTTGCTGGGTCTACCCGTGCGCCTAGGCCGGGGCCTTCGGGGATGATTAGGTGTCCGTTTTCTACGCGTTCGAAGGGTGCTAGGAGTGTGTGTCTCCAGTCGACTTCGTAGACGGCGTGTTCTAGTGGGAGGGTGTTTTCGAAGGCTATGGTGGCGTGTGCGCTGGCTAGGAGTGAGAGTGGTCCGGATGGGCAGTGCATGGAGACTGAGCTGGGGTAGGCGGGTTCGAGTTCGGTGCCGATGCGGTAGGCTTCGACGGGTCCGCCGCAGAATTTTACGTCGGGCATGACGATGTCGAGGATGTCTTCTTCTACGAGTCGTTTGAAGAGGTTGAGGCCGTATGCGTGTTCGCCGCCGGCGATGGGGAGGATGGCGTGTTCGTGGATGGTTCTGAGGTCGTCGGAGTTTTCGACGGGGTCTACGGGTTCTTCGAACCACTGCCCTCCTGCGGCTCGGAGTTCGGGTTCGAGTGCTAGCGCGGAGTCGAGGTCGAAGCGGGAGTGGCAGTCGACGAAGATCGTGATGTCGGGTCCGACGGCTTCGCGGATTGTCTGGACGCGTTCGAGTCCGGCTTCGGCGCAGTGTGGGAGGCCGGTCGAAGTGAATGGTGCTCGACACTCGTCGAAAGGTGCGCACTTGATTGTCGTGAAGCCGTTGTTGACAGCTTCCGTCGCCATTTCTGCGAAGTCGTCGGGGCCGCGGTCTACGGGGCCTTGGTCGTCAGGAAGTAAGGAGCGATTTATGTTGCCGTAGAGTTGGACGCGGTCTGGGAGTTCGCCTTCGTGGTCGTGGGTTAGGCGGAGGTATTGGGCTAGGGGGAGTTGTGCGCGTTGGGCTAGGGCGTCGGCGACTGCGCATCGGAGTGCGGAGACGGCGGTGGCGAGCTTTTGGTCTTCTTCGCAGGCTTCGGGTGTGACGCCTAGGAGATGCATGGCGTGGTCGTCGGACGCGATGCGCTGGCCGCGGAGTCGGTTGGCTAGTCGTGCTGTGACAGCTGCGACGGGGCCGGAGAGCTGGGTGGAGGTGATCTCGCCTTGACCGGCTAGCCCGTCAGGATCAACGAGATTGATGGTTGTCCAATCGGTGCCGCCTCGGGCGTGGATTTGTTGGAACTCGAGTGTGGTTGGTGACCACCAGATTTCGGGGGATGTTGTGAGCATGGTGAAGATGTTAATTGTCTGAACCTGTAGGGGCAGGTTTGAAACCAGCCCCTACGGTTGACGTCGCCCACCCCTACCCGGCCATCCCCCGCTCGCATCGCTACGCTCGCTCGCGCCCCCTTCGCTTTGCGAAAGGGGCGATTGGCTATGATTACTGGATGCAACGGAGGTTCGACAGGGTTGATGATCGTCCGCGTCGTAGTCGGGGAGCGACGCGGCGTGAGGTCGAGCCGGTTTTGTTGCCGGGTGGAGTGAGTGAGGAGGAAGAGGCGGATCGGGCGCGGGATTGGTGGCGGTTGTTTGTTGCTATTGAGTTGCCTAGGAGGGCGCTTCGGGTTTTGGACGGAATGGCGAATTCAATGCGTGCGGAGTCGTACGGGGGTAGGCAGCGTCGGCGGCCTTCGAGGGGAGCCGTGGCTTACGATGCGGTGCGTTGGACTGCGCCGGAAAATATGCATCTGACGCTGAAGTTCTTGGGGGATGTGCATCGGGATGACTTGGGTTATCTAAAGGAGGAGTTGGATGAGGTGGCGGCGGAGTCGTCTAGTTTGCGGTTGGAGCTAGGTGTGAACGGGTGCTTTCCGGGTGAGCGGACGCCGCGGGTGTTGTGGACTGGGCTGGAAGGCGACCTGCGCCGGATGTCGAGTTTGGCGACCAAGTTGGAAGGTGCGATGGTGCGTTGTGGTTTTCCGGAGGATGGTCGCGAGTTCAAACCGCACGTGACGGTCGGGCGCGTGCGAAGTGGGACGCAGAAGCGGGTGTTGGCTGCGATTGGGCAGAGGTGGTTGGAGGCGAGGCCCTCGAGCGAAGGTGATGATGTGGGAGTGCCGGTGGCCAGCATGGTTCTGATGCGGAGTCATTTGCATCACAACCGGCCGACGCGGTATGAGCGGTTGTATGAGGTCGAGTTGGGGTGAAGATGGGTATGCGGTCGGGATTTGACGCGGGCACCGACATCACGCCGCGTCAGTCGCGGTACCACATCCAAAGTAATGCAATGGCGCCGAGGAGTAAGGCGCCGACGACAGTTCCGACTATGGCTGCTATCCCGTAGATGCCTAGTTCAAACAGTGCTTCAGAATCCGTTGCCGAACCATCGGATGGTGTGTCGACCAACAATGCGTCAATTAGAAACGCGTCGACGAGGCCGACGATGAGAATGAAGGCCAAAATGACTAGGCACAGGGCGATAATCTTGATTGCCGAGAAGCGTTTGAGCAACGGTCCGATCTGGTTGGCGAACCCGCCGCGGCGTCTAGCCCATCGTCGCCGCGAATTCCGGACGGCGGTTTCGGGATGTTGGTCATCTGCCATGTTTCAACTCTAATTTGGAACTTTTATCACACATCCAAAATTTGGACTAAGATGCGACTTTGCAATGGATACGGCGTTCGGTGATGTCCGTTCGGCGGGTTGCGTGACGATGTAAACTCATTTCGCGCCCTGTGTGACGAGAATTGGCGCTGAGTCGGGAGAGTTGACGATATGAAGATTACGGATGTCAAGGCTTGGGTCGTTGAGCCGCAAGGGCCGGTTTTTGGTAGCACGATGGAAAGGCATTGGACGTTTGTGCGGATCGATACCGATGAGGGGATTTCGGGTTGGGGTGAGGCTACAAATAGTCCGCGTCATGGGAGTTTTCTAACGGCACAGGCGGTGTTGGCGATGAAAGAGGCGTTGGTGGGAGAGGATCCGGCGAATATCGAGCCGCTTTGGCACAAGTTGTATCGTCGGTACACGTATATGGGGTCGCGGGGTCTGCCAACGAGTGCGATCAGCGGGATCGATATCGCGTTGTGGGACATAAAAGGCAAGGCGCTTGGCAAGCCGATCTACGATTTGCTGGGCGGTAGTTTCAGGGATGAGGTTCGGTTGTACGCGAATGGGTATTTTGCTGGATGTACGACGCCTGAGGAGTATGGCGAGGCGGCGAAGAGGGTTAAGGAGTCGGGGCATGAGGCTTTGAAGCTGGACCCGTTTTTGGAGATGCGGCCATATCACACGGCGTATCAGACGGGTCAGATATCGCAGGACGGGGAGCAGTTCGGATATGACATCGTGCGTGCGACGCGGGAGGCGGTGGGGCCGAATTTCGACATTTTGATCGATGCGCATGGGCACTACAACGTGCCAGTGGCGATACGGATCGCGAACAACCTGTATGAACAGAGTCGGATCGAGTGGTTCGAGGAGCCATTGCCGCCCGAAGGATTCGCCGGTTTGGAGACTATACGGGCGCATACGGAACCTAATATCTGCGTAGGTGAACGATTGTTCACGCGGTGGGACTTCTTGCCGGTGTTCCATAAGAACTTAGCGGACTACATCATGCCGGACATCGTTTGGACGGGTGGGATCAGCGAGATCCGAAAGATTGCGACGATGGCGGAGGCATATTACATCCCGATAAGTCCGCACAATGCGATGGGGTCGTTGCAGGTTGTGGCAGGGGCGCACGTCGCGATGTCGACGGTGAATTTTTACCGGTTGGAGCACTCTATTGCATCGATTCCGGCGTATAACTCGATGCTGGAGGAGCCGATCGATTTTCATGGACAGTACGTGAAAGTCACGGGTAAACCGGGATTAGGTGTTGATGTAAGCATGGATGCGATCGCGGAGTATTTGCATCCGGATTCGCCGCCTTGTTGAACCGCTGATTACGCTGATTTTGTTGATGGGCTTAGATTGCACCGCCCGTCCCCTCCCCGGGCATACCCCGCTCGCGTCACTTCGTTTGCTCGCGCCCCTTTCGCCCTGCGAAAGGGGCAGGATGGCACCAGTCCCTTCCCCTCTGGATCCCGGCTTTCGCCGGGATGACGGTTGTTTTGTGAAGCTCTGATTCTGATGCGGCAGAGGCTGGCAGATCGTAGTCCGTTCTTTTACGGTTGGTGGATTCTGGGTGCGGCTGGGACGGCTAATTTCGCGCGGAACGCGGCTGCTAGTCTGACGATCTCGGTCTTTATCTATCCGCTTTCGGAGGAGTTGGGATGGAGTCGGACGTTGATAGCAGGTGCTGCTGCGGTTGGCGGGTTGGCGGCTACTTTCACGTCTCCAGTGATTGGTCGGATGATTGACCGTTATGGTGCGCGTTCTGTGTTGACGGCGAGCATTGTGGTGTTGTGTATCTCGACGTTTGCGTTGGCTTGGTCGGATGTGAGTTTGACTGTGCTGGGAGTGACGATTCCGTGGGTGTTTTACATCGCGTATGGGACGGGACGGGTGATATTCGCGAGTCCGGTGCAGATCGGGACGTCGGTTGTGGTGTCGCGGTGGTTTGTGCGGATGCGAGGTCGGACGAACGGAATCTTGGGGTTGTCGCACTCGGCGGGGATGGTGCTGTTTCCGCTGATCGCGTCGATAGTGATAGCTCAGAGCGGATGGCGTGATGCTTGGTTCGTGTTGAGCGTGGTGGTATTTGTGGTGGCGCTGCTGCCGGTGGCGGCGTTGATCGCGGAACAGCCGGAGGATCTGGGACTGCGGCCGGATGGTGATGTTGAGGACGAAAAGACGGTTCAAGCGGATGGCAATGGTTCCAATTCGACGCCGGAGGAGCCGAACTGGACATCAGGTGAGGCGATGCGGACGCCGGCGTTGTGGCTGCTGGCGATGGCGACGGGGATGATGTTCTTCATGCACGCGGGATCGAATACGCACGCGGCTGCGTTCTTCCAGGATCAGGGATTGGGTGTTGTTACCGCGGGCGTTAGCATCAGTTTGAACGCGATCTTTTTGGGGATCAGCAGTTTGGTATGGGGGCGGATCGTCGAGCGTGTGCCAGCGCGATTCGTGATGGCTGCGGTTGCGATTAACTTGGCGATAGGAGCGTTCCTATTCACACTCACCGACACGACCGTCGAGGCGTTGGTCTTCTCGGCGTTTTTCGGATTCGGCCTCGGTGGGATGTTGGTGGTGCCGCCGGTGGCGTATGCGGACTATTTCGGGCGTCCGGCTCTGGGTACGATACGCGGGATCACGGAGCCGTTTACGACGTTGGGTCAGGCCGTCGGTGTGATGATTCCAGGGCTGATCTTCGACTTTGTGGGAGGGGCGAGTTACTTGCCGTTCTTCTTTGGCGCTGGAGTTGTTGGGATACTGGCCGCGGTGGCTTCGTTGTTCGCGGTGAAGCCGGTCGATCAGTCCCCGTATCCGGGAACAAAGTGATGGGTAACATGAACGCAGGAGTTGCGAGATGAAGATTACTGATGTCAAGGCTTATGTGGTGACGCCGCCGGGTCATGGGTATGGTGGTCCGAATGAGCGTCAGTGGACGTTTGTGCGGATCGATACGGACGAGGCGATTCATGGCTGGGGCGAGAGCACAAACTATCCGGGTGGTGGGAGTTTCCTGACGGCGCGGGCTGTGTTGGCGATGAAGGAGGTGCTGATCGGTGAGGACCCGACGAATATCGAGCCTTTGTGGCAACGGTTGTTCCGTCGCTACACGTACATGAGCTCGCGTGGGTTCGCGTCGACGGCGATAAGCGGGATCGACATCGCGCTGTGGGACATCAAAGGGAAGGCGTTGGGAGTGCCGGTGTACGAGTTGCTGGGCGGTAAGTTCCGGGACGAGGTGCGGTTGTACGCGAACGGCTGGTTCACGGGCGCGACGACGCCGGAGGATTACTACCAGGCGGCGAAGAAGGTGGTGGCGGATGGTCACGAGGCGATGAAGCTGGACCCGTTCAACGAGATGGTACCGGTTCACACGAAGTTCACGGACGGGACGATCTCTCATGCCGGCGAGCAGCTTGGGTACGACATCGTGCGTGCGGTGCGTGAGGCTGCAGGTCCGAAGCCGGAGATTTTGATCGATGCCCACGGTAACTTCAACGTGCCGACGGCGATCCGGCTGGCAAATACGCTCCACGAGCAGTCGAACATCGAGTGGTTCGAAGAGCCGTTGCCGCAGGAGAGTTTCGACGCGTTAGAGACGGTGCGTCGCAACACGGTGCCGAACATCTGCGTCGGGGAGCGGCTATACACGCGCTGGGACTTCCTGCCGATATTCCGTCGGAATCTGGCCAACTACATCATGCCGGACATCGTGTGGACGGGCGGCATCAGCGAGATCAGGAAGATCGCATCAATGGCGGAGGCGTACTACATCCCGATAAGCCCGCACAACGCGATGGGGTCGATACAGATCGTCGCCGGCGCCCACGTGTGCATGTCGACGGTGAACTTCTATCGGTTAGAGCACGCGATCTCGTTCATACCGATGTACCAGATGATGCTGGAGGAGCCGATCGATTTTCACGGGCAGTACGTGAAGGTGTCGGGGAAGCCGGGGTTGGGGGTTGAGGTTAGCTTGGAGGCGATGGAGCGGTATCGGGCAGAGGGGTGGGGTTAGACGATTGAATCGCCAACTGGCGCGAGTCAACTGAAAACCGGGGCGAACGTACGCAGCCGATCACGTCGACCTTCTCGAAAAGAGAACTCCGTAGCTGCCGAGTAGAATCGGAATGTGGCGAGAAAACGTATTCCAAAGCGTCGGCGGGGCCGTAGACCTTCAACTAAAACGAGACCCTCATCGGTCGCAAGATCCAGTGAAAACGCTGTAGACAGTGTTCCATTTTCACCAGTCGGCGCCCGATCCGAATCTACTAACGAAGAAGCTTGGCACCACTCACGCGCCGGTTCACGAGCGATTCGCGGCTTCGAATTTCAACATGTTGCCGGTGCGTGGTTGGCTTCTAAAGTTGCTACCGGGAAATTGGCTACGGATCGGATTATTCCTGAGGGATTTGCCGACATCTATCTCGAGGGGCCAAATCTGGTCCACTATGAAGTCAAATCCCGTCAAGGAAGACGCGGCCCATTTGCGATTGGCGAAGCGGCCGGACACATCGCAGATGCGTTGACGAATCTCCGGATCGACACGCGCCTCGTCGTCGTGTTCGAACAAGGCATCAAGGGATGGGAAGTCGGTTCTGATTGTTTCGGAAATGAGATATCACTGAATTCCTTAATCGACGAGTTACCCGAACTTGGCCAGTCGATCAAACGTCGCGTTGACCGAGGTAGTCAATCCACGGTGATTTTTGAAGATTTGGTCGGAGACGCGTCAGTCTTAATAGGTCCATGGGACTGGCTGGTGTCGGATACAGAGGCGGAGATTGGGAGTATTCGGGCGTTACCGCGAGCAGCAATCGCCTTGATCGCTCGAGAACTTCAATCGACGATCGCGAAGACTGCAGACACAAACGCGGAAGTTGAGTATCAAGATAGAGTCGGCGTCGATCGAACTATCTTGGTTAACAAAATCAATTCAACGGCAGAACTCATCGACCTTGATTCGATCGAGTTGGCCCTGTCAACTGGCATTTGCAGCGCGGTTGATTTCACACCTTCCAAAACGGGCGATGCCTATTACGAAGGGGTGTCTACCCAGCTCGGTCACGTTGGCGCCGACCTAGTTGTGCCAAGACCCGATCTCGTAACCGAGGTTTTGAAAGGATTGGACGACGGCAAGACCACATTGCTTGAAGGCCCGTCTGGCATAGGAAAATCGGCCGTACTTTGGACTCTCCCGCTCGCGCTGCCAGGAGTATTGTGGTTCAAGGTAAACAGAGCATCCAACGATGACGTGCCTCACATAGTGAGACTTCTAAAAGCGAACCGGGCGTCGTCCGACACGCCTTTGGGCATCCTCGTCGACGGGGTTGGGGAATCGGAGTCGTCGGGTTGGTCTAGATTGCGGCAGGCGGTCGCGGACATGCCAGGCGTTCATCTCGTAGGCAGCGTACGCAGCGAAGATATGTTCGTTCTCGGTGACGTCGCAGACTGCACTACGGTGCAAGTTTCTCTGGACGAGCGATCAGCAGAAGCGATCTATAACGGACTAGTGAGACGGGGAAAAACATCGGAGGCACATTGGAGAGAAGCCTTCGAGGCATGTAACGGCTTAACGCTGGAGTTCACGCACATATTGACCAAAGGTACGCGTCTCGGCGACGTGATCGCGGATCAGATCGAACAACGGATTAATGAGAAAAGAGTCCATGAACTTGATGTCTTGGCTAGGGTGGCAGTCGCAGATCGATGGTCCGCAAGCGTAGAGGGGGAATCTTTAAGACAATCCTTGGGGATCAGTGTATGGGATATGCGAAGGGCTTTGAATCGCTTGAATCAAGAACATCTGCTGACCGAAGTCGAGGGGTCTATAAAAGGTGTTCATCGAATTCGTTCGACTGCCATCGTGAATGCGATCCACGATCACCCACCGCCGGAACTGGTTTCGACTGTCGTAGACGTGTTAAAGATTTTGCGAGGCGCTTCGCTCAGTAGGTTCGTGTTTGAATTCCTCAAAGACCGACCCGATCTGTCCAACTTGATACTTGGAGAACTAAAGCGGTCAAGTGACGACAACGCGGGAAATTTGGCGGCTTCCCTTAAAGGGTTGGAACTTTTCGATTTTTGGAACCAGTCTGCGCGTTGGTTGAAGATCGCGCGTCGGCACAATGTCGCTCCCGCCCACATGCCGTTGGTATATCTATATGCCGTTGGGGGTATCGACCCCCCGGAAATATCAGCTTCCGAAATCCGTCGATCCGTGACTGAAATGGTGGCCGTTGGCGTTGCCTCCGATTTCCGCGAAGATTTAATAAATCAGATCGGGGTTCCTAAAATCGTGTCTATGTTGGTCAATACCAAGGAAATTGCACAGGTTACGCGATTGCTACGTTCGCTGATCCGAACAGGCACTGATTGGCACGAGATGATTTCTTACGTCAGAGCCAACACTCAGTTTCTAGATACGTTACGACGGAGTGCGCTTTCTGACTTCGCCGACTGCGTAGCAATGGCGTTGGAAGTGTCTGAAGAATTGGCGAGCGAGATCGTGGATGCTGTTGGTGGTACCGATTTCGTATTTGAAAAATTCCGTTCTGAAGACCCTTGGATTGTGGAGTTGAAGCTAACAGGCGACGAAAGTGAAAGTGTTGGTTACGCGAGGTTTCTGCACGTTTCCGACATAGATCAAGGTAAACCACGAGACAGGTCAATAAAGATCGGCCAGTTGCTGCTCCGAACATTGCCTAATATCAACAAGGTCGACGTTCAGGGGATTTTGCCCGGTGGACACAAACTGGAGATTGACGGTTATGACCACACCGCATCTGGTTTGCTGCGAAAATACGACCACCACCCTCTCATTGCTCGAACGAACCAAGAACGCATGTGCTTGGCGCATCTTCATTTCGGAAGTAGCGAGACTGAACGTTTGGCGAGATTTTCTCAGCTACTACCGGAATGCGTTCGTCTCCTCGAAGAATTCGGAATGTCATTTGCGAGACGTGATTTCGCACCATCCGATTTAACACGCTTGGAAAAACGCCGACTAAAGTTAGTGCAGGATGCGGCAGACATTGCGCCCGGAGTTGGTCCCGATCCGTTATCCGATGAACCCGAGGTCCAGATCGGCGATCCATTGTCCGCTTTGATTTTGAATGTTTGCGGTAACGCATTGCCCCGATTTTCGCAACCAAAAGACTATCGGGCACTGTCGACGTTTGTAAATCAAACGTTGATCGGGCACGACATACCGGCGATCGAACTGGAACCATGGTGGTTAGTCGGACGCGATTACCCGAAGGTGGAACTTGACGTTATTTCCGATCTTCTAACGAATCTTGACGCGATGATCATCGAGATGTCATGGAATCCAGATTCAGTGTTGGAAATGTTAACCGTCGCGCAAAACGTCCCCCGCGTCCGTGCTCTAGCGCGTACAGCCGCATTTGCGCGTGACAGAACTCGACAACGAATTGAAACGCGTCGCGACGAGGTTGTTGCCTCTCTCTTATCAGTCGGTCTGCCTTTGCAAGTTTATTGGTCCGATGGAGATTCGTTGAACGGCAAATTATCCAATTTTGCGGTTGCCGTCGAACTAGAATCTGGAACCGAGTGGGTTCAAGCGATCGACTTGCTTCTACCAATTGTGGATGCGTGTCAAATTCTTGGCGAGTCTCCGTTGTTGATTCCGATCATTGATGACAAAGCGGTCAAACCGTTGGCGCGGCGTTACCTCAATTCCAAATTATGGCCGGGTTATGACTTCGACGACTTCGATGAGCAACTGCCACTACCTTTCGAGGAACACATGACGAAGCATGTTCGCGACGCCAACTTGGCGCTCCAATCGTATTCAGGGTTGTCGATCGTTGGTCACAAAGTTGGAAACTACGACGAGTTGGTCGATATGCGTGAAAGGTCCATCAACACCTACAACAACGCTATCGTCGAAATTCGTAGACTGCCGCAGGATGAACTTACGGAACTCATTTTGGATTGGTTTGCGGGTAATGCTAGTTCGGTTAACAAAGAGTGGGACGGCAAAGTTGAAGCTGGCACATTTGCAGCTAATGCCGCGGCTGCCGAACTGGGATTGAATTCGGATCAACGAGAAAGTCTCATGGGATTGCTGATGTTCTCTATTGAGTGGGACTCGGATCCAGCCAAAGCGCTGAAACTGCTCGCATCCGAGTCGGGATAGCCTTGGTTCTCCGACGCCGTTTCGCTGATCATTTCACGCGCCTAATGAAAATCGATTCACCCCACCGGAAAATCGGCGTAGGTTACTATGCCGTGGTTTAGGTGGGCGTAGTTGCGGTCCCAGCGTTGTTGGATGCCGGCGCGCCAGTCTAGGGCGGCTTTTTCTAGTTCGGATGCTAGTCTGGGTGCTTGGTCGGCTAGGTTATTGGATTCGGAGATGTCGTTGGAGAGGTCGGCTAGGTGGATGTGGGTTTGGGGTTGGTCTTCTTCAACTAGGACGCCGTCGATGACTAGTTTGTATTTGCCGCGGCGGATGGCGGTTTGGCCGTCGAGTTCCCAGTAGAGGTCGCGTTCGGGAAGGTCGGTGCCGTCGGCGAGTAGGTCTAGGATGCTGGTGCCGTCGAATTCGCCAGTTGCGTCGGTGGGTGCGGTTCCGTCTGCAGCGTGGAGCGCGGTGGGGACGATGTCCATGGATGCGCAGGGGGTTGAGACCACTTGCCCGCCGGGGATTCGGGCTGGGTAGTGGGCGATGGCGGGCATGCGTATGCCGCCGTCGAAGAGACTGAATTTGTGGCCTTTGAGTCCGCCTGAGGTGCCGCCGTAGTACGGGTCGAGGGTGCCGTCGAGCCAGTTGCGGGTTTCGCGGGAGGGGCCGTTGTCGGAGACGAAGAAGGTGAGAGTGTCTTCGGCTTCTCCGAGGCGCGTGAGTTCGTTCATGATTGCGCCGATGGCGTCGTCGATGGCGGAGATCATGGCAGCCATGATGCGTCTGTCCCATGGGAGATGGGCGAATCGGGAGGTGTATTTCTCGGGCGCGTGCATGGGGTAGTGTGGCGCGTTAAAGGGGGCGTAAAGAAGGAATGGCTTGCCGGAGGCGCGTTTCTCGGCGACCATGGCGCGCAGACGTTCGATGGCTTTTTCGGCGATGAGTTCGGTGAAGTATTCGCTGTCGTGCCAGACCTCTTCGTTGTTTTCCCAAAGGTCGTGCGTGGGGTTGATGCCGGGTCCGGGTCTGTTGGCTCCCCAGTAGTAGATGTGGGAGTAGAAGTCGATGCATCCGGCGAGGAATCCGAACCAGTAGTCGAAGCTGTGCGAGTGAGGTCGGCACTCTTCGGTGAGTCCTAGATGCCACTTGCCGACCATGGAGGTTTGATAGCCGCGATCTTTGAGCAGTGATGAGATCGTTGGAGTGGAGTTGGGCAGTCCGGAAGCGGTGCGGTGCCCTTGCAGGATGGCGCGGACGCCAGCGTTGCCGGGGTATCTGCCAGTGAGAAGCGCTGCGCGTGAGGGGCTGCACACTGGGCTGTTGGAGTACCAGTCGGTGAATCGGACGCCGTTGGCTGCGAGGTTGTCAAGGTTGGGCGTGCGGAAGTCGGTTGCGCCCATGCATGACAGATCGCCATAGCCTTGGTCGTCGGTCATGAAGACGATTACGTTGGGGCGTTGGTCGTTGTTTGGCATGTTCGCTTTCACCTTTTTGGGCTAAAGATTAGGGGCAGGTTTGAAACCTGCCCCTACGCATAGCGGGAATTCGGGCACCCCCTGCGTTCGTCGCTGCGCTTGAACGCGTCCCCCTCGCTTCGCGAAGGGGACGGTTGGTACTACTCTTCGTTCTCGTCGTCGAAGGAGATGACGGTTTCTTCGGACTGTTGCATACCGCCGAAGAAGGCACTGGCCAAGTTCGAGAAGTCGGGTTCCGATTGCTCTTCTCTGCCGTCGTCTTCGCCGGAGAAGCCGATAGACACTGTCGTTGAGTCGCTCTCGGCGTCGAATGCAGCCAGTGACGCCGCCATGTCGTCGCCTGCGATCGCCGCCAACGCCTGTTCCCAGTCCTGTGTGACAGGTTGTACCGGGATGGCTTCGGGGTCGGGTAGTCCGAGGAGTTCGCGACCTTCCGCCGAACGGTCGAGTCTGGCCGGGATCATGCGGCCGATGATGACGTTCTCCTTAAGGCCGGTCAGCCGATCGACGCTGCCTTGCAACGCGGCGTCGGTAAGCACTCTTTCCGTTTCTTGGAAGGATGCTTTTGCCAGGAAACTCTGCGACATTAGCGATACCCGACTGATGCCGAGCAGAACCGGCGATGCGGTGGCGGGTTCGCCGCCTTGTTCGCGGACTTCCTCGTTTGCCTGCAGGTATTGGGATCGGTCTACGACCTCGTCAATCAATAGCTTGGAATCGCCGGTGCTCTCGATCTTGACCTTCTGAAGCATCTGCCTGACGACGACTTCGAAGTGTTTGTCGTGAACTTTCACACCTTGCGATCTGTAAACCCTCTGCGCCTCTTCGACAAGATAGCGTTGGACGGCTTCGATGCCGCTGATACGCAGGATGTCGTGCGGGTTGCGGGTCCCGTCGGTGAGTTGCGCGCCGGGTTCGATGGTTTGGTCTTGAGATACCAAGATGTCGGCGTTGTTCTGCGGCATGTATTCGCGCTCGTCGGTCTCTTCCCACACGACGCGGATAGCACCTTCTTCGATTTCCTCGACCTCGCCAGAGACCTCGGAAACGATGTCTTCGGCTAGGGCTAGGGAACCATCTTCAGCCATTGCGTCGCGACGGCCCGCGGCGGATAGCGACATCAGGTTTGATCCAGCATCGATCCAATCACCGACTTCCACCGATGGTCGATATCCGTCAGGAACTTCGACGTCGTGATGGAACTTCTCAATGTTCTCGACGGCGATGACGAGATTGCCTTGGGCTTCTCGGAATTTGATGACACCTGCGATCTCGGACAAGATGGCAGGGGATTTCGGGTTACGGGCTTCGAACAGTTCTTGGACGCGCGGCAGACCGGTTGTGATGTCGCGGTCGCTCGCGATGCCACCCGTGTGGAAGTTACGCATCGTGAGCTGCGTGCCGGGTTCGCCGATCGACTGAGCGGCGACGATGCCGACTGCCTCGCCGATGATTGATGGTCGGTTGTCTGCAAGCATGCTTCCGTAGCATTTTCCGCAGATTCCCCGCTCCGTCATACACGAGACAGGAGATAGTACTTCTAGTTCCTCTAAACCAGCGTCGACGATACGGCGTGCCAAATCGTTGTCGATAAGGTCGTCCGGCGTGGCAATTACTTCGCCAGTTTTGGGGTCGATAACATCATTGACCGCGTAACGACTGAAGATTCGTTCTTCGAACGGTAGGTTCAGCGCGCGTGATGCTTCAGCGGAGATCGTCATTCCGATAGGAGTGGCGCAGTCGCGTTCGTTGATGATGACGTTTTGTGCGGCGTCGGCCATTCGACGGGTGAGGTATCCGGCTTCAGCGGTCTTCAGAGCAGTGTCGGCAAGAGCTTTCCTCGAACCGTGGGTCGATGCGAAGAACTCGTGGACCGAGAGCCCCTCCGAGAAGCTCGCTTCGATCGGAACATCGATGATGCGTCCGCGCGGGTTGGACATCAGCCCGCGCATACCAGCCATCTGTTTGATCTGGGCGAGGTTACCTTTGGCACCGGAGTCCGACATGGCGAACACGCCGTTGTACTCGGACAGGTGTTCCTTGACAGCGTCGGTGACGAGGTCGGAAGTCTCGTTCCAGGTCTCGATGGTGGCGGTGTACTTCTCTTCGTCGGTGATAACGCCCTCGTCGAACATCCTTTGGAGTTCGGCGACTTGTGCGCGGCCTTTTTCGATCAGTTCCTGTTTCTCAGGCGGCGGCACGGCATCTTTGATGGCGATGGTGGTGCCGGAGCGCGTGGCATATTCGAAACCGAGTCGCTTCATCTCGTCGAGGATGGCGGCGGTGCCATTGTTACCGAGTTCGCTGTAGCAACGGTGCACGACTGCGTCGATCTCGTCCTCGCGCATGACGTAGTTGTGGAACCCGAGCGTGTCCGGGAGCATTTCGTTGAAAATTATCCGGCCGACAGTTGTCTCGATCCAATCGTGAGGACCTTCGATGAACACCGGCTCACCCGCAGCAGAGTCGGTCCAGACGCGCGTGCCTCCAGCGACTCGGACTCGGATGCGGTCCCGCAGACCTATCACTCCAGTCTCCTCGGCGTAGCGCGCCTCTTGCAGACTGCCGAAGTAGCCAATGCCGGCGTGTCCGTTGCCTTTGGCGCTGCCGTTTTCGATTGCGAAATCGGAGGCAACGGCATCGGCCGGAACCGGAACCGCGGCGTCCATAACCGGCCCGGTCATGTAGTAGAGGCCGAGCAGCATGTCTAGCGTCGGTGACACGATGGGCGAACCGGACCGAGGCGCGAGCATGTTGCTGGTGCTCAGCATGAGCGTCTTCGCTTCGTTGATCGCACCGGGCGAAAGCGGAACGTGTACGGCCATCTGGTCGCCATCGAAGTCGGCGTTGAATGCGGTGCAAACCAGCGGGTGCAACTGTATGGCTTTACCTTCGACGAGTTTCGGATAGAACGCTTGGATGCCGAGGCGGTGAAGCGTCGGTGCGCGGTTCAGGAGAACGGGATGGCCATCGACTACTTTTTCGAGTGTGTCCCAGACCTCGTCGTCGGCCTGTTCGGCGCGGCGCTTTGCGGTCTTGATGTTGTGGGCGTGTCCTTCTGCGATCAAACGGTTCATGACGAATGGCTTGAACAGTTCGAGTGCCATTTCTTTGGGCAGGCCGCATTCGTCGAGCTTCATCTGCGGACCGGATATGATCACCGCTCGGCCGCTATAGTCGACGCGCTTACCAAGTAGGTTTTGGCGGAAACGACCTTGCTTGCCCCGGAGCAGGTCTGTCAATGACTTCAATTTGTGGTTGTGCCGACCCATGATCGCCCGCCCGCGGCGTCCGTTGTCGATTAGTGCGTCGACCGCCTCCTGTAACATGCGGCGTTCGTTGCGGACGATTATGTCGGGTGCCGACAATTTGAGAAGGTGGCTCAAACGATTGTTGCGGTTGATAACTCGGCGATAGAGGTCGTTCAGGTCGCTGGTTGCGAATCGACCGCCGTCCAGCTGCACCATCGGATGCAACTCGGGCGGCAACACTGGGAGGACAGTGAGTATCATCCATTCGGGCCTGTTTCCGCTGGTCCGGAAGGCTTCGACGACGCTTAACCGTTTTACCGCTTTCGCGCGTCGTTGGCCGGAGGTGTTGCGGATCGCTTCAGTGAGTTCGGCGTATATGACGTCGAGGTCGAGTTCACCCAGCAGTTCTAGGATGGCGTCGGCGCCCATCCCGGCTTCAAACACATCGCCGAATCGATCTTTGAGTTCGCGGTATTCGGACTCAGTGAGTTCTGTTTTTACCTGCAGGTTTTCCGCCTGTTCGACTCTGAAGGCGACGTTCTGTTCGAAGAGGATCCGGTGGTAAGCGAATTTGGTCTCGATCTCGTCCTCGATGGCGGCACCCTCCGGCGCGCTGGGCATCTCGTCGTCTTCAAGGCCGAGATCCGCTTGCAGACCAGTGATGCGCTCGATGAGTAGGGATAGATACTCTTCGTTCTGCTCGCTGATGTCGTACTGCATGCGCTCTTCGTCCATGCGCTGCAGTTCTTGATCTCGGTACTCCAACAGTTCAGTTACGGCCTGAGCCCGCGCCTCTTCGTCGACGCTGGTGATGATGTAGCAGGAGAAGTAAAGGACTCGCTCAAGATTGCGCGGGGTGATATCGAGAATGATGCTCATCCGCGATGGCGTTCCTTTTGAGAACCAGATGTGAGCTACTGGGGCTGCGAGGTTGATGTGGCCCATTCGCTCGCGTCGCACGGACGCTCTAG
This sequence comes from Dehalococcoidia bacterium, assembly GCA_965207515.1. GTDB lineage: Bacteria > Chloroflexota > Dehalococcoidia > Lucifugimonadales > Lucifugimonadaceae > Bin127. The sequence goes on from OZ242286.1 coordinate 2,326,966, forward strand.
TGACTTCAACCTTGCATTGGTCGCAAGTGAACCCCTCGCGACGCATGCGCATGTCGCGCTGGCGCTTGTATTTGCCGCAGTAGCACTCGAAATCACGCGTCGGTCCGAAAATCCGCTCACAGAACAGGCCGTCGCGTTCGGGTCGCAAAGTGCGGTAGTTGATGGTTTCTGCTTTTTTGACTTCGCCCCACGACCATTTCCTGATGATCTGCGGGGAAGCGATCGAGATCTTGATCGCCCGGAAATCGTTTTCAGGGTTGGTGACCGCTTGTTGTGTGGGTGTGAATGCCATTCCGTTTCGCCTCTCGTAGTCGCGGCAGCGACTTAGTGTTTCCAACGGTTGGATGCGGGTGCTGACCTTAGATGTGCACCCGCATTCGCGTTAATCCTCGGATGTCTCGGGGGATGCCTCAGCTTCCAATTGCGTAGGCTCGCCGTTCAGATCGGTCTGGGTTTCCTCGTAGCCGTTGGAATCTTCGTCCTCAAAACCTGCGGTATCGACGTCGAACTCGAGCACAGGGGGCGGCAACTCGGCGCTGATGTCTAACACATCGCCTCCTAATGAATCGAGATCAAGGCCGATTTCTTCCACCGTTGGCACCTCTTCCTCAATCTCCTCCGCCTCTGCGTTGGGATCGCCAATCATAGAGATGTCCAAGCCCAAGCCTTGCAACTCGTGGATGAGCACGTTAAAAGACTCCGGTACGTCAGCAGACACGACGGATTGTCCTTTAACGATCGCTTCGTACGCGAGTACCCGGCCTTTTACGTCGTCCGACTTGATGGTTAGCACCTCCTGCAATGTGTGAGGTGCGGAGTAGGCTTCGAGCGCCCAGACCTCCATCTCACCAAAGCGTTGGCCACCGAACTGGGCTTTGCCGCCCAAAGGTTGCTGGGTTATCAGCGAGTACGGACCAGTTGAACGTGCGTGCATCTTGTCTTCAGCCAGGTGGATCAGCTTCATCATGTAGATGCTGCCGACGGTCACTGGTTGGTCGAATCCTTCCCCGGTGCGACCGTCGATGAGTGTCTGTTTGCCAAGGATCGGTGCAGCGTTGCCAAGTTCGCGATCGAGTTTTCGGCATTCTTCGAGGAGTTCCAAGCGTTGGAGGCTTGAGACATCTCGGTCGGCGAACTCCGACAACCAGAGTCTCATGCAGGTCTCGCTTGCTTTCCCGATATCCTCAGGTGCATGGCTGTGAAGCGTGCCGTAATCGTACCCGCGGCTTTCGAGCCAAGAGCGCACAGTTTCCTCATCAATCTCGTGATCGGTGAGGTCGCGATGGTCCCGCGCGTGAGATGCGCTGACGAACCATGCGCGAGCCAGCTCGTCTTCGATAGCTACCTCGCTGGCACTATCGAACACGGGTGTAATGGCTGAGAATCCCAGTTGACGCGCAGCCCATCCAAGATGGGTTTCGAGTAGTTGGCCGAGGTTCATGCGTGAAGGTACACCGATCGGGTTCAAAACGATATCGAGCGGTGTTCCGTCTTCTAAGTGCGGCATGTCCTCGCGCGGCAGGATCATTGCAACGACGCCTTTGTTGCCGTGTCGTCCGGCCATCTTGTCGCCTTGCATGATCTTGCGCGTGTGGGCGACCCAGACTCGGACCATCATCGAAACGCCGGGCGGCAGTTCGTCGCCGTCTTCTTTCTTGCTAACGCGTACCTTGATGACCTTGCCTTTTTCGCCGTGTGGCACGCGCAGGCTCGTGTCCTTTGTATCTCGGGCTTTCTCGCCGAAGATTGCGCGGAGCAACTTTTCTTCGGCGGTCAGTTCCGTTTCGCCTTTCGGAGTTACCTTGCCGACGAGGATGTCGCCAGGTCCCACCCATGTGCCGGGGATGACGATGCCTTCTTCGTCTAGGTTGGCCAAGTTACCTTCGCCGACGTTGGCGATGTCGCGAGTAATCTCCTCGGGGCCCAGTTGCGTTTCTCTCGCCTCGATCTGGTGTTTTTGTATGTGCGTGGAAGTGAAGCGGTCTTCCTTGACTAGATCCTCGCTCAGGATGATCGCGTCTTCGTAGTTGCCGCCGCCCCAGCTCATGAAGCCGACGAGGACGTTCTGTCCAAGAGCTAGCCGTCCGCCGTCGGTGGAAGAACTGTCAGCGATCGCTTGCCCGGCGCTGACCTGCTGGCCTTTGTTGACTATCGGGTGCTGGTTGATGCAAGTGCTCTGGTTTGAACGCTCGTACCTGATCAACGGATACAGGTGTGTTTCGCCTTCTTCGTCGGCAATTACGATTTGGTCGCTTGTGACGGAAGCAACAATGCCGTCGGTGTTTGATCTGACAACTTGCCCGCTGTCGAGTGCGGCTCGGCGTTCGATCCCTGTGCCCACGATAGGAGCTTCGGGGAGGATGAGGGGCACGCCTTGGCGTTGCATATTCGAACCCATCAAAGCGCGTGTAGCGTCGTCATGCTCCAGGAATGGGATCAAACCCGCAGAAACGCTTACGATCTGCGCCGGTGAGACATCGATGTAGTCGACTTCTTCGGGACGGGCTTTGACGTACTGCTCGCCGCCAGTTCGGCACCGGACAACACCTTCGAGTTGCCCAAGGGAATCGATCGCCGTCGTCGGCTCCCCAATCAATACTTCTTCTTCTTGATCCGCAGAGAGATACTCGACGTCTTTGGCGTCGAGGGAAATGAAAGGTCGCACTTCGAGAGGTTGTTCGCCGAGCCGGCGCAGTCGCCGCGCCAGCGCTTCGTCGATGACGGAACCGGAAGTGGCCACGATGCGTTTACGACTCTTCTCGCGGACGTCCTGCAGTAGAGTGCGGCCGATCAGATCCTCAGATTTGTTGGACACAGTCTCTCTGACTTTGCGGTAGGGCGTTTCGACAAAACCGAACTCGTTGACCTTCGCGTAAGTGGCAAGCGAACCGAGCAATCCGATGTTCGGTCCTTCTGGGGTTTCGATCGGGCAGATCCGCCCGTAGTGAGAGTGGTGGACGTCACGAACGTCGAACCCGGCGCGGTCGCGTGTCAGTCCTCCTGGTCCGAGCGCGGAAAGTCTCCGTTTGTGCGTTAGTTCGGACAGCGGGTTCGTCTGGTCCATGAATTGGGAAAGCTGCGAACCACCGAAGAACTCTTTGACTGCGGCACCTACCGGGCGGATGTTGATCAACGCTGCAGGTGTCGTTTCGCCAGGGTGCGTGGTCATGCGTTCTCGGACGACGCGCTCCATGCGAACGAGACCAACTCGAATCTGGTTCTGTATTAACTCGCCAACGGTTCGGACGCGACGGTTGCCGAGATGGTCGATATCGTCCGGCGTAGCCTCGCCATCGTTAACTTTGATCATCCGCTTGATGATGTTCACAAAGTCGCGTTTCGTGAGGGTTCGGCGCGTGAGTTCAACATCGACTTCGATGCGCCGGTTCAACTTGTAGCGGCCGACGTCTCCGAGATCGTATCGACGGGTGTCGAAAAACATTTGGGATACCAATCGCTTGGCCCCTTCGACGGTCGCCGGTTCACCGGGTCGCATGCGCTTGTGGAACTCTTTGAGCGCCTCGTCTTCGTCGCCAGCGTCGGCATCAGAATTCCATGTGGCGCGGATGTAGTCTCTGGCATCAGAATCTTCGTCGCCGTCAGTCGAGTCTCCGAACACCGCGAGCATTGCGTCGAGGGAATCTAGTTTCAGTGGATTTTCTGCGTCTTCCTCGCTGCCGTCATCAACTGCGGCGATGGCACGCAGCAGCGTGGTCACGGGCAACTTTCGCTTGCGGTCTACTTTTGCGAAAAGAATGTCGCGGTTGCTGGTCTCGAGTTCTACCCACGCTCCGCGGTAAGGGATCAATTTGACGCTGCAAAGACGATTTCCTGTTGCTGGGTCCTCGTCCAACGAGTAGTAAGCGCCGGGAGAACGTACAAGCTGAGAAATGACGACGCGCTCGGCGCCGTTGATGATGAACGTTCCGTTCTCGGTCATCTTCGGCATATCGCCGAAGAAGATTGTCTGCTCTTTGATCTCGTCAGTCTCGTTGATCTTCAATTCGATCGTGACGTGGAGCGGGACGCTGTATGTGATTTCGCGTTCTCGGCACTCTTCCTCGGAGAACTCAGGTTCGAGGATGTCGTGCTCTGTGAGGCTCATCTCGTACTTTGGGTTGTCCGACGTGTAATCGGTGATCGGCGAGATCTCCTCGAACAACTGACGCAGCCCGTCGCCGAGCAGCCAATCGAACGAGTCTTTTTGGACTTGCACCAGATCCGGCATGTCGGTCGGCACTTTGGTTTCGCCGAAAACCCGGTAGTCGCGGTCGTCACCGCTAACAATCAGCGCCTGTGATATCGCCATTAAGTTCTCCTCGAGCGGGTGGAATCCAACGGGTGAATAGTCGCGTTATACGTGACTTGTTGGAATTGGCACCGTGGAACGAATGCGGCAGTTTCCGTTAAACGCCAAAACGCGCTTTACCTTACCGGGATTTTTTCCCGGCGGCAACAGCGCTATGAAAAGCCCAGATGGGCCGTGGCCGCGGAATACGTGCACTATTTTAATGCTACCCGCGCGCGGTCGGTTTGTCTAGCGGAAATTGAGCGCTTTTGGCGTCGATTTCCCAAATGTCGATCCTCGCCGGCGCACCACCGATCCCAGACAACCGACATGTATTGTAATCGCAGAAACCTTGAGCGCAACTATCTTGATCGCGTTGGCGATCAGTCGGGACTTTGACCCGGAGCAGCGGTCATCGGCTCGTCGCCAGCGCTGGGCGGGCCCGATCCAGTTTCGGTTCTGAGCGGCCGATCGACCAGGAACAGCACGACCACAATTGCTGAGAGCATGATGAAAAACGTGAGCAAAAACACTCCAGACACCGAGTTGGCGAGTGCGTCTCTCAAGCCTGAAAGCAATGAATCGGCAAGAACGCCTGAGGATCCCAATTGCGAAGTCAGGGTATGCAGTGCGTTGGGGTCGACCATTGCGGCTGGATTCTCAGATATTTGGGCGATTCGATCTTCGCCTAGAGCATCTCGGGCTTGTTGGGGCAGTTTTTCGGCCAACTGAGATTGGAACTGATTCGTCATGTACGCGCCTAGAACCGCGAGGCCGAGCGAACCGCCGATCGCGCGGTAGAACTGCAAGGCAGACGTAGCAACGCCGAGGAATCGATGTTCAACTGAGTTTTGGACTGCGATGGTGAATGATGGGAACGTGAAACCTAGACCGAAACCGAGCATCACGATGTAGCCGATGGCAAGCCCATAGGCAGTTGATGAAGACATCGTCGACAGGACGAACACCCCTGCCGTCATGATCAAAACTCCGGCGGTTGCGGGAATCCGGTAACCACCGATGCGCGAGACGATTTGACCCGAAATCGCTGCCCCTGCAACGATGCCAAGCATCATCGGCGTGAGGAAACTCCCGCTGCTAGTAGCCGAAGCGCCGAGAACACCTTGGAAGAACAGCGGGATAAAGATGATCGAGGAGAACATCCCGAAACCGGTGATGAAGGTTGCGAGTAAAGCAATCCCAACCACTCTGTTTCCATAAATATGGAGCGGCATGATCGGGTTGGGGCTCCGTACCTCGGCGAATATGAAGGCGCCGATTGACAGTGCGGATAGGGCCAACAATCCGATGATCACCGGTGAAGACCAGTCGTACTCGACACCAGCCAGCGATAACGCGAGCATGAGGGGAACTACCGCGACGACAAGTGTGACGATACCCCAAACGTCGATTGTTCGATCCATCGTGTCGGGTTCGACGCGAGGGAAGAAACGTGCCATCAGCAATATCAGCGGGATACCGATCGGCAGGTTGATGTAGAAGATCCAGTTCCACGTCAGCGTGTCGGTCAGGAATCCACCAAGAGTCGGTCCGATTACTGAAGATAAACCGAAAACGGCGGCCACGACTCCTTGAATCTTCCCGCGTTCGGCCGGTGCGAATAGGTCCCCGACGATAACAAATGCCAAGGAGAGCAGTATTCCGCCGCCCATGCCTTGAAACGCCCGAAACGCGATGAGTTGGTTCATTGATCCCGACGTCCCAGCGGCGAAAGATCCCACTAGGAACATGACCAAGCCCAACATGTAAAAGACTTTGCGTCCGAAGATGTCGGAGAGACGGCCAACTACGGGCACGGTGATGGTCGACGCGACGATGTACGCGGTGGTGACCCACGTGTAACGATCGAAACCGCCTAGGTCCGCGATGATGCGCGGCATGGCCGTACTCACAACGGTTTGGTCGAGCGCGGCTAGGAACAGGCCCGTCATGGCACACGCCATAGTGATTACGATTTGGCGCCGGGGTAAGCCGTTCGAACCTGATCCAGTGTCCATTTCTGATCCCTTGTCGAAATAAATCGCAGGTTAACCTTAAACCATCGGGGAATCGGTAATCTTCTCCCCAATGCCTGCAGCGAAAGGGCGCACGATGGTTTCGAAAACCATTCACATCCGCGGAATGACGTGCGCCGCCTGCGTCTCGCACGTCACGGACGCCATCTCGTCCGTTCCTGGCGTCGAATCGGCTGAAGTTTCATTGGCGACCAATTCAGCGAACGTCGAATTTGCGGCGTCAACTTCCGAAGTTCCAAGAGCCGGAACCGAGATTTGGGGAGCGATTTCGGCGGCGGTAGGCGAAGCGGGTTACGGGATCGCGATTCCCGATGGCAGCGCGGCAAGCGGTCAGGAAGGTCTCGGCAGTTCGGAAAATGCGCGGTTTGAGAGCCAAAACTCAGAACTGAGAGCGACTCGCAATAGCGCAATCGTCAGTATCGTGGCGGCCGCGTTCATCATGGCAGCGACATTTGTCCGATCGGTGTATGCGCCCGACGTTCCGTCTTATGTTCTGAACCTAATTTTCCTAGCTGTAGCAATCCCAATACAGATCCGAGTGGCGGCCCCGTTTTATCGATCTGCGTGGGCGGCGGCGAAACGCAAAACATCCAACATGAACTCGTTGGTCGTGGTCGGCACGTCGGTCGCGTTTGGTTACAGTGCGTTGGTCACGATCACGCAGTTGGTGCAAGGCGACTCCACCTTGTGGTCGAATGCGGCTAGTTTTGTCGCGCCGGGGCACCATACGGGGACTTATTTCGAGGTTTCGGCGGCGATCATCGGGTTGGTGCTATTGGGCAGGTGGCTTGAAGGCCGGACTCGGTTGCGGGCTTCTGAAGCGGTGCGTAAATTGATCGAGCTGCAACCGCGCACCGCGCTCGTTGAGCGTGACGGGGATTTCGTGGAAGTTGACGTTGATGCCGTGTTGGTGGGCGAAACGATCCTGGTGAGGCAGGGCGAGCGAATCCCGACCGATGCTAAGGTCGCCGATGGAGCGGCAGAGATCGATGAATCGATGCTTACAGGCGAGCATCTGCCAGTAGTTAAAGGGGTGGGTGAAGCGATTTTCGCAGGGACGTTGAACATTTCGTCAGCTTTAAAGGCTGAGGTGACGAAAACCGGATCTGCAACGATCCTCGCGCAGATCATCCGTCAGGTCGAACGGGCCCAATCGACGAGAGCACCGATCGAGAGATTCGTCGATCGAGTTACGGCCAAATTCGTCCCTGCTGTTCTCGTTGCTGGTTTGGCGTCGTTCTTGTTTTGGTTGTTCGCGGCACCGGAACCTTCGTTTCCGAACGCGCTTCTGGTGTCGGTGACGGTATTTGTGATCGCGTGTCCGTGTGCGCTCGGATTAGCAACTCCGACTGCTGTTGTGGCGGGGGTTGGCCGTGCGGCTGAGTTCGGAATTTTGATCCGTGACGCTACGGTTTTGGAACGAATTGCTGGCGTTGATACGGTCGCGTTCGACAAGACGGGGACGTTGACGGCAGGCAAGCCGCGAGTGGTTTCAGTTCATGTCGATCCGAAATCCGCTACTGCTGAAGATCAAGTTCTCAGCGCTGCTGCCGCGGTCGAGATCTACTCGGAACATCCTGTTGCCACGGCAATCGTAGAAGAGGCTCGGCGGCGGGGTCTTTCGATACCCGAAGCCGACGATTTCCAATCGATTACCGGCAAAGGAGTTTACGCCCGGGTTGATGGCTCGGTGGTCGCAGTGATGAATCCATCGGCTGTTCTGTTGGATGAAAACAGCGAAATCGCCGCCGCGATTGAACGGATTCAGGTCCACGCTCGAACGCCAATCGTAGTTTCGATGGATGGTCAATTGGTGGCGGCGATTGGATTGCAGGACACAATACGTGCCGATGCCAAAACCGCGGTGACGTCGCTGCACAAGATGGGCGTGGAAACCCACTTGATAACTGGCGACCGACGAGAATCGGCGGACGTCGTCGCACAGGAAGTCGGAATCGAACGCGTTGAAGCTCAGGTGTTGCCGAGCGACAAGGCTTCCCGTGTGGATGCGCTTCAAACGCGGGGCCGACGCGTCGCAATGATTGGCGATGGGATCAACGATGGGCCAGCTCTCGCGACCGCCGATGTCGGCATCGCGATGGCGAGCGGCTCCGATATTGCGATCGAAACCGCAGACGTGACTTTGATGAACGATGAACCGGGGGCCGTTTCGAGGTTGATGTCGATTAGCCGGGCAACGGTCCGGGTCATCCGCCAGAATCTATTTTGGGCATTCGCCTACAACGTGTTGCTGATCCCGATCGCGGCGGGAGTCTTGCATCCGGTATTTGTCGACTCGTCGCCTCCTGACCAACTGCGAATCATCGTCAGCGAAAGTGGATTTCTTAGTCCTGTGGCGGCAGCCGCGGCCATGGCTTTTTCTTCGGTTTCCGTGTCGTTGAACGCGTTGAGGCTGCGACGGAGCAGGTGATATTACGTCGCAATAATTCGACAGTAGCCCAGATATAATCCGAAACATGCCAACGAAAGAACCAACTCGTGAAATGGCCGTTGTCTACACGCACCCAACTTGCGGCTATTGCGACATGCTGAAGTCTGATCTGCAGCAGAAGGGTATCGGCTACGAGGAGATCGACGTCTCGAAGCAACCCGATCTGTGGTCCGAAGTTGAACGTCTCTCCGGCGGCGACAGGATCACTCCGGTTCTCGTAACCGCTGAGGGCGACGTGGAGATCGGCTACAAGGGTATCGGTTGCAACTACGGCTGACGATTCTGATCGGGGCGACTCCGTTTTGGGGTCATATATGCCTTCGTTTTGGCAACCGGCGTCAGGGTAGCAGCTAACGTCCGCGCGTAGACTCTCCCCATGCGCGTCGCGTTGGGTATAGACCTCGGATCGACTTCGATCACGGTCGTCGCCGTTCGGGTATCGGACGACGAGGCCGAATACCTAGCTTCAACCTCCAGTCCTAACGATTCGGAGACGACTTCGGCGTCCGACCGCGTCATCGGAAGGTCGGAGTGGGACATCGAAAAAATGGTTGACCGCGTCGCCGTTACGACGCGCGCACTCCGCGAAAAGATCGGTAGTGGCGACATCGTCGCAATCGGCATCACAGGTCAACAGCAGGGATGCCAGTTGTTAGAAGACGACGGTGAACCGATCGGTCCGTTCATCGCGTGGCAGGACCAGCGCGGGAAGGACATCGTACCGGGATCCGATCGGAGTTTCTTGGAACTGATGGCGGAACGCGGCGACGCAGTTCGGCGCGGCGGCGGTTTGCCTATGTTCCGCAATGCGGGTTGTCCGATCGTGACCGGCTATACCGTGCCTACGCTGTTTTGGCTGAACCACATGAATGAGATGCCGTCGGGTGTTGCCGCGGCGATCACAGCACCAGAATTCTTGGCGCATAAATTAGTCGGTTCCAAACGGCCGGCAACCGATGCTACGGATGCCGCGGGTTGGGGAGTTCTTAATGTCCCCAAACGTCAGTGGAACGATGATCTGATCGATTCGCTCGGTATCGACCGCGAGATATTTCCAGAGATTCAAGAGTCTTGCACAGTGCGTGGCGAGTTGACTCAAGGCATATCTGGTGCGATGGGCGTTAGAAGCGGGACTCCGGTGGCGATACCGTCTGGGGATCACCAATGCTCATTCGTCGGCGCGGTTGAGGATGCGGCTTCGACCGTTGCGATCAACATCGGTACTGGAGGACAAGCGACGGTGTTCCTTGAAGACCTTTCCGGGTTGCCGCGTAATCTCGATGATGGGACGTACGAACACGGATGGCTAGAACTACGGCCGCATATCGAAAGTGGGTACCTTTTGGCGGGTGTTGGGGTTGTTGGTGGCCGGACATTTCGGACGTTGAAGGATTTCTTTGTGCGGACCGCGGGAACCGTGTTCGATGTGGCCGACGTAGATGAAGATAAGGTTTATGAACGACTCGCGCAGCTGGCGGGCGATGCGATGAACGACGAATCTCCCGAAAAAGTGATTGCTTCTGCTCTGTTCACCGGGTCGCGTGAACGGCCTGAGGCTCGCGGCGAGTTTTCGAACATAACGCCGGGTAACTTCACGCCGGGATCGTTGGCGTTGGCGGTCTTTCAATCGATGGCGACCGAACTCGCCAACTCGTACCGCAGCGCAGTCGAGCTGGGTGCGGGACCTAGGAACTTAGTGGTCGGGTCAGGAAACGGTTTGAGGCTGAATTCGGCATTACGGAAGTGCGTTGAACGGGTCTTTGGAAGAACCATCAGCATTGGGGAAGTTCGAGAAGAGGCGGCTGTTGGTGCCGCGTTGACCGCCGCTGTTGGCGTGGGCGTGTACTCCGACATCGGATCGGCGAGTCGAGCGTTGGTCAGGTGAATATCAACAACGTATCCACAACTGCGGTTCCGCTGGCTGCTTCATTGGTGGTGCTCGCGGCTCTGTCTTGTTTCGCGAACGAGACCACCACCGAAGAGGCACACAATCAGGCTACGGTGACGCCCGCGCTGACTAGTGGGTTGTCTTTCGTCACCCCGGCCGAGTCGGCGAAGCAGATTGCTGAAACACCATCACCCGAACCAACCGTAAGACCAACCTCGACGCCGGCACCGTACAACCCAAATTCGGCTATGTACCTCGTCTTCGCCGGCTTCGAGTTATCGCCGGGTTTCGGACCGTTGAATGACCGGACCTTAACCACGCTCGAAAGGATTCGAGCCGAAAACGACACATCTCAAGTCCGACCTTTGATCGAATCGTTTCGGTATCTGACGTCTAGTAGAACGATATCTGACGCCGTCGTGACGCTCCAGTTCTTGACCGGCGAGACGATCGGCGACAACTGGTTGCTGTGGTCCGAGTGGATCGGTAGACACAGCGATGAATATCCGCCGCCGTCGGAATACGCCGAGTGGAAGATAAATTACTTGCGGCAGATCGATGGCCGCTTTGGGGCTTTTCTGACGCCGTATCTAGGCGAGAAGGCCAGTGACGACTTCGATTTGACCGAACTCGAGTGGGGTGGTGTCGTGCCTGACGGAATACCACCGTTGGAGAATCCAGCGCACGCACCTGCTGACGATCCGCTGGCCGATTATCTGGAAGACGATGAACGGGTCATCGGTGTGTCGATCAACGGTGAGCATCGCGCCTATCCATTGCGGATCATCAATGCGCATGAGCTGGCGAACGACATCTTGGGGGGCGAGCCTTTATCGCTTACGTGGTGAACGCTTTGCAACAGCGCGATCGGGTATCGCGCCATCATTAACGGAGAGCCGACGACCTTTGGGACCTCGGGATTCCTGTACCGCAGCAACAAGGTGATGTACGACCGTGCGACGCGGACGCTGTGGCACCAGTTCACTGGCGAGCCGATTGTCGGGGAACTGGTGGGCACCGACGTCGATCTGAGGTTCTTCCCGACATCGAGGACGACTTGGGGCGAGTGGAAGGCAGAGCATCCGGAGACGACGGTGGTGACGCGCGAGGGTGGAACGTATCCTCCGTGGACCTACACGAATGAGTCTGATGAACGCTCCATCTACTATGCCTACCGCGTCAATCCCGACTCAATGTTCCCGATCGCTCATCGGGACGAGGCGTTGGCGCCTAAAGCGGAGATTCTCGGAGTGACGGTGAAGGGTGTTGACAAGGCGTATCCGATCGACGCGTTGCGGGAGGAACGGATTGTCCATGACCGTATCGCCGATGTCGACTTGGTGGTCGTGGCGTCGGGTACGACATCCGATGCGCACATCTACGAGAATCCTGACGGGTTGAAGTTCAGCTTGCCGGAGGATGCGCCCGAGGAAGGATTCCCGCTCAGGATCGTGGACTCAACCGGGACGGAGTGGGGTATTTCGCGTGAGAAGCTGACGAATTCAACGGATGCATTGGACGTGTTGAAGGCCGTGCCGTCTAACATTTCGTTCTGGTTTGGTTGGTTCGCGTTCCATCGCGGGACGGAGTTGTATGGCCGGTAATATGCCTTTGTTATCGTGTTAGTATCGACGATGTAGAGCGATTGTTACGAAAGAGTCGCATCGAATTGCTAACGACAGATCATATTGAGACCGCCCGAAAGTTTTTGGACGATGCCGACCGGGAGTATGCCGCTGGTGACACCCTGCAGGCGTCAGGGAAGTTGTGGGGAGCTGCTTCGCACGTAGTGATTGCCGAGATGAAGAGTCGCGGCGTTGAGGTGAAAACTCATCGAGCGATGGTGCAAGCCGTGGAGGATCTGTCCATCGAATTCGAAGACCCATCTCTGGCAGACGGATTCGCGGTCGCGCGCTATTTTCACTCGAATTTCTACAACGGAATGATGGAAAACCACGAATTCCTCGCCGACAGACCAAAGATTCATCGTTTCGTCGAGCGAATGTTGGAATCTACCAAAGGCAATAAAAGCTAGCCGTTCGGTTTAATCACGAATTTGATGCCTAGACCTTCCGCGGAGGCGGTTATGGCGTCCGGGAGCTCGGCCAACGGGTACCTGCCGGATATGACATTGTCGAGGTTTAGTTTGGCGAGTTCATCGGGGACGCGGTGGGTGACATCTCCTTGGCGGAAGGCCCCGATTAATTTGATTTCTCGGAAGTGCATGTCGTAGAGGTCGACTGGGAGCGGCGCGCCTTCCGGGCTGACGCCAATCATGAGTGTTTGGCCGCGGGGTTTCGTGGCGTTGATGCAGGTCGCGACGAGTTCGGGTTTGCCGACGGCCTCGGCGGTGACGCTGAAGCCACGGCCTTCGTCGGTGACATCGGCGATGACGTCTGAGAGGGGGACATCGTATGGGTCGTGGAGGATGTCGGCCCCGAATTGTGTTGCCATCTCGCGTCGAATCTTCACCGGCTCGGAGACGACGAGGGTCTCGACGCCGTGAGATTTCAGGAATGCGGCGGTGAAGAGTCCCATGATCCCTGCGCCGATGACTAGGCCGGTGGCGCGGTACGGGATGTCGAGCATCTCGACGCCGGAGAGGCAGCAAGCTGCGGGTTCGGTTAATGCGGCGGTCTCGAGGTCGAGAGACTCTGGAATCTCGACGGCCGAGCGCGCCGCGACAGCGGTGTACTGGGCGAAGTACCCATTCGAAAACGGCGGCTGGTTTTCGCAGCGGCAAACGCTCCAGTTGCGGCAGTACCAGCACTCGTAGCAGTTCGCAGGATGGTTGACGCAGACCCTTTGCCCGATGCGTTCTCTCGAAACGCCCTCGCCGACGTCGACGATTATGCCGGAGCTTTCGTGCCCTAGTATCTGCGGCGGGTCTTTCGGAAACAGGCCCTGTGTCACATGGACGTCAGTCCCGCAGATGCCGGTGGTGTCGATCTCGACGAGTACGTAACCTGCCGCCGGTTCCGGAACAGGGATGTCGTCAAGAGTGAAGTGCGCGCCACCGTGCCAAGTCTGAGCCTTCATGTCGGGATACCTCGAGTGTTGAGATTCACGCGTTTGGTTTGATAACGAACTTAACGCCCAAACCTTCCGCCGATGCCGTGATGGCGTCTGGCAATTCTGTGAGCGAAAAGCGCCCTGAGATCACGTTTTCGAGATTGAGCTTGGTCAACTCCTCGGGCACCCGGTGGAAGACGTCTCCTCGACCCATTGAACTGAGCAACTTGATCTCGCGGAAATGCATGTCGTAGAGGTCGACCGGCAGCGGCGAGCCCTCCGGACTGACCCCGATCATGAGCGTCTGGCCGCGTGGCCTCGTGGCGTTGATGCAGACGGCGACGAGCTCTGGCTTGCCGACCGCTTCGGCGGTGACATCGAAGCCGCGTCCTTCATCGGTCACATCAGCGACGACCTCTTCCAGCGGAACGTCTCGAGGATCGTGCAGAATGTCAGCCCCGAACTGTGTTGCCATCTCCCGGCGCACTCTGACCGGCTCTGACACCACGAGAGTTTGAACACCGTGCGACTTCAAGAAGGCGGCTGTGAAGAGCCCCATGATGCCGGCACCGATCACCAGCGCCGTTGCGCGGTAAGGGATGTCGAGCATCTCGACTCCTGCGAGGCAACATGACGCCGGCTCGGTCAACACGGCGGTTTCGGTGTCGAGATCTTCCGGGAGTTCAATGGCGGCGCCGGAGTCGAGCGCCGTATATTCCGCGAACATGCCGTCCGTCGAATTACGAGCGACCTCGCACCGGAAAGTGTTCCAGTTCCGACAGCTCCAACACTCGTAGCATTGTGCCTTGCGGTTCAGCGCCACGCGCTGGCCAATGCGATCGTTGGCGACCCCTTCACCGACTTCCACGATCACGCCGGAACCTTCGTGACCCAGAATCTGCGGCGGGTACCACGGGAACAGCCCTTGTGTGGCGTGTACATCCGTCCCGCAGATCCCCGTGGTGTCCATCTTGACCACCACGAATCCCGGCTCCACCACCGGCTCCGGCACATCGTCGTGAGTGAACCGGTTGCCGCCTTGCCAAGTCATCGCCCTCATGTTTGAAATCCTGAAGTTGTCGTAGTCATGCGTTCGGGTTTATGGCGAACTTGACGCCCAGACCCTCCGCGGATGCGGTGATGGCGTCGGGAAGTTCGGCGAGGGGGAAGCGTCCGGATATAACGTTTTGCAAGTTGAGTTTTGCGAGTTCACCAGGGACGCGGTAGAAAACGTTGCCGCGTCCAAATGCGCCAACGAGTTTGATTTCACGGAAGTGCATGTCGTAGAGGTCCACCGGCAACGGTGCACCCTGTGGGCTGACGCCGATCATGAGCGCCATACCTCGAGGTTTGGTCACGTCGATGCAGGCGGCGACGAGTTCCGGCTTTCCGACCGCTTCCGCGGTAACGCTGAAACCTCGCCCTTCATCGGTAACTTCGGCCATCACATCCTCGAGTGGGACGTCGTTGGGATCGTGGAGGATATCGGCTCCGAACTGCTTCGCCATTTCTCGGCGAACTTTGACTGGCTCGGATACGACGAGCGTCTCGACGCCGTGAGTCTTCATGAATGCGGCCGTGAAGAGCCCCATGATGCCCGCGCCGATGACTAGGCCCGTCGCTCGATACGGGATGTCAAGCATCTCCACCCCGGAGAGGCAACACGCCGCCGGTTCGGTCATGGCCGCGGTCTCCATTTCGAGGTTTTCCGGGAGCTCGAGGGCGACGCGGGAGTGTAGGGCGACGTACTGTGCGAAGAGGCCGTTCGATGAGGCGGGTGCAACCTCGCATCGCGAAATGTTCCAATTCCGACAGTTCCAGCATTCGAAGCAGTGAGCGGAGTGATTCACGACGACGCGCTGCCCGATGCGGTCGCTTGAGACGCCCGCGCCGACATCGACGATCGTTCCAGCTCCCTCATGTCCGAGTATCGTGTCGGTTACGGCGGGGAAGAGGCCTTGAGTGATGTGAACATCGGTGCCGCAGATGCCGGTGGTGTCGATTTCAACGATCACGAAGCCTGGTTGTGCGACCGGATCCGGGACCTCGTCATGAGTGAAATGGTTACCGCCACGCCAAGTCATAGCTTTCATCGCGTCGCTCCCAGTAAAGCAATTTGGTATGTTCGCATGTTACCGATAGTTGGATGCGCCTGCGAAACGGCGCGGCATCGGTTCGTATCATTGTTTCTCACGAACTTTGACAGGGAGCAATCATGACCGCCGCCGACAACGTAACGATTCGCGATATCCGAACGATTATGACCGAGCCGGAAAATATCCGGTTGGTAATCGTGAAGATTGAGACGTCTGAACCGGGTCTCTACGGCGTTGGGTGCGCGACTTTTACGCAACGGCCGTCTACGGTGAAGGCTGCCGTTGACGATTATCTTCGCCCTTTTCTGATCGGCAAAAACGTGGCCGATATCGAGGACATCTGGCAGTCGTCTTACGTTTCGTCGTACTGGCGGAACGGACCGGTACTTAACAATGCTCTTTCGGGTGTAGATCAGGCGCTCTGGGACATCAAAGGCAAGATGGCCGGGATGCCGGTTCACGACCTGTTAGGCGGTCGGGCCCGAGAAGCTGCGCCGGTATATGTACATGCGAGTGGCGCCAGTAAAGAAGAGACTGCCGATCGTATGGCGGAGCACATGGAAAAAGGATTCCATCACATACGAGTCCAGGTCGCCACAACGGGATATTCGTCGTACGGGTCTCACGGAGCATCGGGTGATGGTTCGATCGTTGCCGGTGATGTGTCGCAAGGCCCGATCGCCGCGACTACCTGGCTACGCGAGTACGACCCGAACAAGCTGTACGCGCACCCCGGAGGTGTGTTCGAGCCGAAGCCCTATATCCGAGGCGCATTGGACCTATTCGAACACATTCGCGACCGATTCGGGTACGGGGTCGAGATTCTCCACGACGTTCATGAGCGCATTCCACCGATCCTAGGTGTTTGGTTCGCCAAGGAGGTTGAGAAATATCAACTGTTCTTCTTGGAAGACCTTTTCAGCCCTGAGGACAACGATTATTTCCGGATGGTGCGGCAGCAGTGCGCGACGCCGATCGCGATGGGCGAGCTTTGGAACAGCCCGCATGAGATCATCCCGATGATTAAGGACCGTTTAGTCGATTTCTTGCGAATGCATATGTCGCAGATTGGCGGCATCACGCCCGGCAAGAAGTTCGCCGCGATGGGTGAGCTGTTCAGCGTGCGGACGGCTTGGCACGGTCCCGGCGACACCTCGCCGGTTGGTCATGCCGCCAACCTGATGCTCGACGTGAACTGCCATAACTTCGGCATTCAGGAATACGCGATCCCCGGCGAGCGCACCCGTGAGATGTTCCCTGGATTCCCCGAGGTGCGCGACGGCATGATGTGGCCGAACGGGAAACCGGGTCTAGGCATCGACATCGACGAAGATATGGCGGCCAAGTTCCCGTTCAAAGAAAGGGCGTTTGGGGGCGCGTGGGATACCGTGCGGCGTGCCGACGGCGGGATGGTGAAGCCATAGTGACCCGGGTTCAGCCCGGATAAGTCACATAAGGCACGATCAGGAATGGAAACTCGCAGCGATACATCGGATCAGCGATCCGGGTTACGCGCCCATGTCGAGGACCGTATCCCGGCGTTCTTATCGACGCTTGTCGGGGGAGCGGTAGCAATGGGAGTAAACGCTCCGTTGACATCGCCCGACGACCTAATTGGGAACGCGGGCAGTGTCGCGGCCGTGTCTTTGATCGGTGCTGTGATTTCAGGGATGATTTGGGCTCGGATACGAGGCGATGTTCAGAGTCGATCGCGCACGTTCAACATAGTTTTGACTGTGCTGTTGATTCTGGTAGTCATAGCGGCGGCAGTTATCGAGTATGCGGGAGATATATCAAATGCAATTCGGTACATCATCCCTCTTGGCGCGGTGATCACAATTTTCACCAGCGTATTGACACCGGTATTGGAGCGTTGGAAGGATTGGCGATGGACAATCTGGATTGCGCTTTTGTTTCCGATCGCTATGCTTGCGATTGGCTACTGGTTGACCTCGAACGAATTCGGTTTCACGGAGCCGCCTAGTTTGTCGCTTCCGCCACCACCGGCGTGATTGTTTCCGCTTCGATCATCCGAAGCAGCAATTGATCGCATTTTGCGAGTTTCGCAAAACTAGAATCATTTGTAGCGCGGGCATTATTCCAAAGGCGAAAGACGCATGATTTTTGGGCCCTCATTCAGAGCGAGCCTCGCCAATTCGGCATTACTGACGCTGATTGCGGCAAGTATGGCTGCGCTGCTCTTGACATCGCTCTCATGTGGATTGCTGGATGATGACGGCGGAAGTATCACGGTCGGGACGGTGATGCCGGTAAGTGGTGACCTTTCGACACTGGGTCCGGCAGCGCAATCTTCGATGAGTCTTGCATTCGACTTGATCAATGAAGCAGGGGGAGTAAACGGTTCGCAGATCGAGGTGTTCCATCGCGACAGCGGAACGAACGCGACTCTGGGTGCGGACGCTGCGAGTGGTTTAGTGAACATCAACCACGCGAACTTCATCATGGCGGCTCACGCGTCACCGGTCACGATAGCCATCGCGGAATCGGTAACGATTCCCAACGGAGTGTTGCAGATATCTCCGGGTTCATCATCTAAGGCAATATCGGTGCTGGATGACAACGATATGGTGTTCCGCACGCGAGTCAACGACGGCATCAAAGCGCAGGCATTGGCGAAGTTGGCGCAGGCCATCGGTTACAAGCGAGTGTCGACGACGTACGTAAACAACGCGTATGGCGAAAGCTTGAACGAGTCGTTCGTCGAGAACTTTGAGGCAATCGGCGGAATGGTTTCCGCCGCCGTTCCCCACGAGTTGGGACAAGCGAGTTACGTCTCGGAACTACGCGACGCTTCGGAAGAGGATTCCGAGGCATTAATCACGATCGCCTATCCCGACTCGGGAACTACATTGTTGCGCGAGGCTGCCGAGGGCGGTTATTTCGACGAATTTATCTTCGTCGACCAGACGAAGTCACAGTCGATGTTCGACACGATCGGTGGGAATCATTTCGATGGCTCATTCGGGCTCGCTCCCGGCAGCCCGGAGACGCCCGCAGTCAGAGATTTCCGCAGGGTCTACTCGGAACGGACAGGCAACGACCCAGACGCCCAAATAATCGCGGAGGCTTTCGACGCGGCGATCGTGCTCGCGTTGGCAATTGAACAGGCTGACACCGATGATCCGGTAGCCGTGCGCGATGAGTTGCGGTCAGTCGCCAATCCTCCAGGAGAGGCGGTCGGGCCAGGAGACATACCCAGAGCGTTGGAGCTGATCAGAGACGGTAAGGACATCAACTACGAAGGAGCAGCCGGTTCAATCGACTTCGACGAGAACGGGGATGTGTTGAGTTCGATGCGGGTTTGGCAGATGGTGGATGGGAAGATAAAAGACACGGATATCTTCGCATTCCCAGGCGATGACATCAATTTGCCGTCGGTTAGGTGAATTCAATCAAATATCCTCCCATTTAGTTGTCATCATCGAAACCGAAACATCGATTGCAAAAACAGCCTGAATCGAGGTAATTCGAAGAACATGAAGAAGTCCAAATGGTTGGCATGTTTGGCATCCGCGATCGTCGTCTCCTCGATAGCGTATTCGTGCGGTCTGCTTGAAGATTCCGGCGACGAAGGTACTACGGTTGGCACGGTGTTGCCGGTGAGCGGGGATCTGTCCACGCTAGGGCCCGGCATGCAGAAGTCGATTGATCTAGCCTTTGAGCTTGTGAACGAGGCGGGCGGTGTCAACGGTGGAGAGATTACTGCGTTGCACCGCGACAGCGGAACCAGCGAACAGGGCGGTACCGACGCCGCGAGTGGGCTTGTCAACGTCGATGGAGTTAATGTGCTGCTCGGTGCGGTTTCATCCGGGGTTACGATCGCCATGGCCGAATCGGTGACCATTCCCGCCGGGGTCCTTCACATGTCGCCCGCGTCATCGTCAAACGCGATCACGGCGTTGGCTGACAACGACATGGTGTTTAGAACTAGAGTGAACGATGCCGTCAAAAGCCAAGTGTTGGCAGAGCTTGCGGTGGCGGCGGGTTACAGCAGGGTGTCGACGACGTACGTTAACAACGCCTACGGGTCAAGCTTGAACGATTCCTTCATCGAAGCTTTCGAAGCGATGGGCGGTACCGTAACCAACGACGTATCTCACGAATTGGGACAGGCCAGTTATTTGTCGGAGATACGAGATGCGGCTGAAGGAAACCCGGAGGTTTTGTTAACCATCGCCTATCCGGACTCAGGCCAGATTTTGTTGCGCGAAGCCGCCGAAGGCGAGTATTACGACGAATTCATGTTTGTCGACGTGACGCGCAGCCAAACGATGTTCGACGCAATTGGCGGCAATTATTTCGAAGGCGATTTCGGCGTCTCGCCGGGCGCTCCAGCATCACCCGCGGTTGACGCCTTCAGACGACTCTATGCCGAGCGAACGGACGGCGATCCTTCGGCGTCGCTGATAACTGAAGCATTCGACGCGGCCGTGATCTTGGCTCTAGCTATCGAGAAAGCAGGTAGCGACGATCCTGTCGCTGTGCGCGATGCTTTGCGACCCATAGCCAATCCGCCGGGAGAAGTGGTTGGACCCGGAGACGTTGCGAAGGCGTTGGAACTCGTGCGCGATGGCAAAGACATCAACTACGTGGGAGCATCAGGCGACGTTGACTTTGATCAAGCCGGAAACGTGGTCAGCTCGATGCGCGTCTGGTACGTGGAAGACAACACCATCATCGATAGCGACATCTACGCATTGCCGGGAGATGACATAGACTTGTCGCTCATTTCTGCGATCGACCCATCGTCGTCGATCTCTGACGACCCTACGCCGTCCGATGGTGAAGCGAGCGTAAAAATAGGTACTGTGCTACCTCGTACGGGAGATCTGTCTTTCGTAGGCAAGGAACGTGAGCTGGCGGTTTCGTTCGCATTCGAATTGGTGAACGAAGTCGGTGGTGTAAACGGCAGGCGCATAGAGGCGCTGCACCGGGACAGCGGAACGGACCCCGAAGTTGGCAAGTTGGCGGCGAGTGCGTTGATCAGCGAACATGGCGTGCCGGCGATAATCGGCGCTGCATCGTCGGGCGTGACGAAGGCGATTGCTGAAGCGGTAACCATACCGAATGGCGTGCTGCAAGTCTCGCCCTCTTCGTCATCGAGCTTGATAACTACGCTTGACGACGATGATCTGATTTTTCGGACTACGTTCTCGGATGTCATAACGGGTGAAGTTGCGGCGGAGTTGGCGCGCGAAATTGGTTGGGAGAGCGTGGCGACAACGCACGTGAGCAACGCGTACGGCACCAGCATGTCCTCCAGTTTCTCGGACCACTTTCGGGCGCTCGGCGGTAATGTGACAGCGCAGGTCAGCCATGACAAGGGACAATCCACCTATGCGCCGCAATTGAAGGAAGCGACGGCCGGCGATTCGGAGGCGCTGATCGCGATCGCGTACACGGATACGTCGCACACGTTGTTGCGGGAGGCGGTGGACGACGGTTATTTCAAAGAATTCCTTTTCTTTACGCCCGCGTATAATCAGGAGCTTTTCGATGCTCTGGGAGCGGGCAAGTTCGAGGGTTCGTACGGCACGAAAGCTGGCACACAATTGACTCCCGCGCGGGAATGGTTCTTCGAAAACTTTGAAGCCCGAAAAAACGGGAACATCGAGATTACACACGTGAGCGAGGCGTTCGATGCTGGTTTGATGATCGCGTTGGCGATCGAAAAGGCGGATTCCGAGGACCCTTTTGCGATACGTGACGCTTTGCGCGAGATCGCCAATCCTCCCGGTGCCGTTGTGGGGCCACAGGATGTGGCAAAAGCGTTAGAGCTGGTCCGAGCGGGCAAGGATGTCAACTACGTTGGAGCCGCCGGTCAGTTGGATTTTGACGTCAATGGCGATGTTACCGGAACTGTGGAGATATGGCGCATCAAAGACGGCGAGATCGGATCTACGGGTATATTCGTGTCTCCCGGCGACCCTATCGATCTTCCCGAGGTTCGTTCCTTAGGCGGTGCTCCTACGGAGTTGGAAGGTGTCGTAAAGATAGGGACGCTGCTACCTTCGACGGGTGATCTGGCATTTGCGGGTCCGCATGGCGAATTGGCGATGTCTTTGGCGTTCGATTTGATCAATGAATCGGGCGGCGTCAATGGCAGCCGCCTTGAGGGTGTTCATCGCGACACGGGAACGAGCGTGCAGTTGGGCACGGACGCTGCGAACGCGCTTGTCAATATCGACAGAGTGCCAGTAATTGTCGGCGCAGTGGCGTCGGGCGTAACTTTGGCTGTAGCGGAGTCTGTGACTATACCCAATGGTGTACTCCTGATATCGCCTGCATCTTCATCAAATGCGTTTACAACCCTTGACGACGATGATTTGGTGTTTCGCACGAGTGTTTCAGACGCGGTTAAAGGCGTAGTCGCAGCTCGATTGGCTCGAGAACTTGGATTCGATCAAATTGCTACGACGTACGTCAACAACGCCTTCGGAGTGAGCGTGTCAGGTGTTTTCAGCGACCATTTCAAAGAACTCGGCGGTGAGATTTCGGATCAGATAAGTCACGAAGTAGGTCAGGCTACCTACGCGTCGGAGTTAAGGAAAGCAGCGCAAAGCAAACCGGATGCGTTGATTCCGATCGGATATACCGAGACGTTGCACATCCTTTTGAGAGAAGCGGCGGAAGGGCAATACTTCGAAAATTTCCTGTTTTTCTCGCCGGCGTACTATCAAGACCTGTTCGATAGCGTAGGAGTGGGATATTTCGAAGGTAGCTACGGCATAGCACCGGGCGCGCCTCTATCTCCGGCGCGTCAGTGGTTCTTCGATACCTATGAAAAACGCAAGGATGGAAACATCAACATTCCATTGATGAGTGAAGTGTTCGACGCCACGATTTTGGCCGCGCTGGCGATTGAAAAAGCAGATTCAGAGGACCCAGCGGCGATCCGCGATGCCTTGCGTAGGGTGTCTCGGCCTCCAGGTGAGCAGGTTGGCCCGCAAGACATTGCGCGGGCGTTGGAATTGATTAGGGACGGTCAGGAAATCGACTATGTGGGCGCGGCTGGTGATCTTAATTTCGACGAAAATGGTGACGTTCAAGGGACTATCGAGATCTGGAACATCTCGGACGGCATAGTCGGTTCCACGGGGATATTCGCATTGCCCGGTGAGCCTATAGATCTTAAGGCCGTTGAATAACGCATTCATCGTCGTCCGATTGCGGCTTCAACTCCGTAGTGACGGATCAACGTTCCCTGTCGACCGAATGCCGCACCATGTTGGACGTTGGCATCGATACCGATAGAATCTGGGTGATGGATTGAACTCCATCGGAGCGTGGCTACGCCTAAGAGCGATTGAATGTCCAGAACCATCGTCCGTAGAACAATCGATGCGCCATCGGATTTCGTATTCCGTACGGTAGCCGAAATCGAGAACTACTCGAAGGCGATTCCACACATCGTTGATGTCGAATTTCTTTCTGACGTCAGGAGCGGTGTCGGTTCGCGTTTCCGAGAAACACGTTTAATGATGGGTCGAGAAGCATCCACAATCTTGGAAGTTACTGAGTATGTCGAGAACGATCGGGTGAGGATAGTGTCCGACGAAGGTGGCACGGTATGGGACTCGGTGTTCACAGTGAGTCCTGTCAGCGGCGGGACCGAATTGACGCTGGTGATGGATGCTGCCCCGTACACGTTCAAGTCTCGGGTCCTAGTGCCAATCATGAAGTTCGTAATAAGAATGGGTCTGGTTAAAGACATGGACGCTGTAAAGGAATACTGCGAAAGCAGTTGAATTGGCGATGATGCGAACGAGCATGATCCTCGAGGAAAGGAACTAGACGGAGACACGAAATGAATGGACTGAAATCCTACGCCGCGGGTCGAATCTCTGGTGTGTGTGTGCTGTTGCTGTTAGCCGCTCTAAGTGTTGGCGTCGCAGTGGCGTCGTGTACCACCGAAGAGCCCACGGCGACACCGATACCGCCTACGGCTACCTCGGTACCGCCGACCGCGACATCTGTGCCTCCGACCGAGGCGCCCGAAGAGGCCATGGAGCCGACCGGTGATCCGATCAGGATCGGCACCCTGATCGATGCGACCGGAGATCTAGCCGCATTTGGACCTCCCATCGTTCTAGCCACCGACTTGGCCGCGTTGCTCGTCAACGAGGCTGGTGGTATCGACGGCCGTCCGATAGAAATGGTCCATCGCGACAGCGGAACCAGCCCTCAGATCGCGACTGATGCGGCGAGCGCGTTGGTCAACGTCGATGGCGTGGAAGCGATCGTGGGTTCGCTATCATCTGGTGTGACTCTCGCAGTCGCAGAATCGGTGACCATTCCTGGCGGTGCGGTGCTCGTGTCCCCGGCATCGACTTCTCCGGCAATTACCAATCTTGACGACGACGACACGGTTTACCGCACGACCGTATCGGACGCGTTGCAAGGCGTGATCGCCGCGCAACTGGCGTCCCAACTCGGTTACGACAACGTCGCGACGCTCTACATCAACAACGCCTACGGTGAAGGCTTGTCGACTGTGTTCGAGTCGACTTTCGAGAGTCTCGGCGGTACGGTATCTGCCGCCGTTCCCATCGAAGGCGGTCAAGCGAGTTACGTTTCGGAACTGCGTCAAGCATCGCAAGGCGGCGCCACGGTTCTGATGGCCATTTCGTACCCGGAGACCGCAGGTGTCTATCTGCGTGAAGCCGTCGAAGGCCAGTTCTTCGAAGAATTCATGTTCGTCGACGGTACCAAGAACCAAGAGATGTTCGATACTCTCGGCGCGGGCAACTTCGAAGGCAACTACGGAACGGCTCCCGGTGCACCCGGGACTCCAACGCAGGAGAAATTCCAAGAACTCTATTCCTCGAAATTGGACGGCGATCCGTCAAGCTTGTTCATCTCCGAGGCGTTCGACGCAGCAGCCATCCTGGCATTGGCAATCGCCGAAGCTGGTTCCGAAGATGGAAGTGACATCAAAGCCGCGATGCGCGATGTGGCAAACGCGCCCGGCGAAAAAGTCGGTCCTGGCGATCTCGCTAGAGCTCTCCAGCTGATCAGCGAGGGTAAGGACATCGACTACGTCGGTGCCGCAGGTGATCAGGACTTCGATGAGAATGGCGACGTCCAGAACACCATCGAGGTTTGGAACATCAAGGGCGGACAGATCGCTTCGACAGGCATCTTCGCACGACCTGGCGAGTCCATCGATATAACCGCGGCGCCGATGATGATGGAGGAATCCGGTGAGCCGATCAGGATTGGTACGCTCATCGACGTGACGGGAGACTTGGCGGTTTTCGGACCACCTATCGTCGCCGCTACCGATTTGGCCGCACTTCTCATCAACGAAGCGGGTGGGATTAACGGTCGCGAAATTGAGATGGTGCACCGCGACAGCGGCACGAGCCCGCAGATAGCGACTGACGCGGCGAGCGCTCTCGTCAACATCGACGGCGTTGAAGCCATCGTCGGATCGCTCTCATCTGGAGTCACGCTCGCCGTAGCAGAGTCGGTCACGATTCCGAACGGTGCGGTTCTGATGTCGCCGGCTTCGACTTCGCCCGCGATCTCTGCGTTGAACGACAACGATTTCGTTTTCCGTACAACGGTATCGGACGCTTTGCAAGGCGTCATCGCCGCACAAGTCGCCTCCCAACTCGGGTACGACAACGTGGCAACGCTTTACATCAACAACGCTTACGGCGAAGGATTGTCGGACGTGTTCTCGGAGACCTTCGAGAGCCTCGGAGGTACGGTCTCGGCGGCGGTCCCGATCGAGGGCGGTCAGGCGAGCTATGTTTCTGAGTTGCGCCAAGCTTCCCAAGGCGGTGCTACCGTACTTATGGCGATGTCCTACCCGGAGACGGCCGGTGTCTATCTGCGTGAAGCGGTCGAAGGCCAGTTCTTCGAAGATTTCATGTTCGTCGACGGCACGAAGAACCAAGAGATGTTCGACCAGATTGGCGCAGACAACTTCGAAGGCAACTACGGTACCGCACCGGGCGCGCCGGGAACTCCGACGCAGGAAACCTTCAAAGACCTGTACGCGTCGAAATTGGACGGTGATCCATCAAGCCTGTTCATCTCCGAGGCGTTTGACGCCGCCGCGATCCTGGCTCTTGCGATCGCCGAAGCTGGTTCCGAGGACGGTGACGACATCAAGGCCGCAATCCGCAAAGTCGCAAGCGCGCCAGGTGAAAAGGTAGGCCCGGGCGATCTGCCGCGGGCTGTAGAACTCATAGCCGCTGGCGAGGACATCGACTATGTTGGTGCTGCTGGCGACCAGGAGTTCGACGAGAACGGCGATGTCTTGAACACGATCGAGATCTGGAAGATTGACGGCGGTCAGATCGCCTCAACTGGTATCTTTGCGAACGTCGGCGATTCGATCGACTTGGGCGCTGGCCCAACTGGCATGGCACCCGGGAAGGTGGCAGGCATAGGTTCTGAGTTCGCACAAGTCTTCACGATCGGGGCAGGTTCCAAGGGCCTGTTCAAGGTTGACGAAACCCTTCGCGGCGCTGATGTTGTGGTTTCGCTTGAGACCGAGACGATTCACGGCGTCGTAGACTTCAGTTCCGATAGCGCAATGGTCGAGATCGACCTGCATTCGTTGACGAGCGATCAATCGCGTCGGGACCGCTACGTCCGCGAGCGGATGTTCCCGAACCAACCCGTCGCTACGGTTCACTTCGCCGATCTCGGCGACGTTCCCGCCCCATTCCTGGACAGCGGCGCTGAGCACAAGACCAAGCTCATTGGTACCGTCAACGTCAACGGCACCGATGCCGATCTCGAGTTCGACATCACCGCACGCCTCGACAATGGCACAGATTTGGTCGTTCTCGGTACCGTGAAGTTCGTGTGGGAAGAGTTCGGTATGGTTGCGCCCGTAAGCCAGTTCTTCACCGTCGAAGATGAGGTAACGGTCGAGATACTCCTGCAGGCTTCTGTGGACAATTAGTTGACGCTTGAACCCGGACATATTCGCGCCGCCCTGTTCGATCTGGACGACACACTGCTGGATCGAGGTACGGCGTTCGAGGCCACATTTCGCGAGTTTTTCGATGCTCAACCAAACATCAACTCGACAACCGATTGGGATGAAGCGATAGATTTCTTCTGGTCGCTTTCGCCCCATGGAACAATCGATGCCCAAGACGCCGCTCTACTGATCACCGAGCGATGGCCGTCAGTCCCGTTAGAACCTGTGGCTTTCGAGGAGTGGTTCTTTGGAACGCTGGGTCGGCAAGCCAAGCCGATTGAAGGAGCGATGGAGTTCGTAGGGAAGTTGAACGACGCGGGGTTCCCATGGGCAGTCGTTACGAATGGCAAGAAATCTCAAGTCATTAAGCTCGAACACAGCGGCTTCGTCGAAGTTGTCCCATTCGCCATCGTCTCCCGACTGTTCGGCGCTGACAAACCCGACCCACGCATTTATCACGAGGCGGTTCGCCGCCTGAAACTGACGTTCCAGGGGATCGACGATATCCAACCTTCCGAAATCCTGTTTGTTGGCGACAACCCGTACACGGATATCACAGGAGCGGTTGGTGTCGGTATGAAAACGGCGTGGGTTCGCGTTACGCAGCGGTATCCGGACGACGCGCCTGCACCGGATGTTGAGATTGGGAACGTGGTGGAGCTGGCGCCGATCTTGAGCACCGGATGACCGGGTCCGGTCCTCACCAAATCCTGCGTAGCCATCTGTCCCTGCACGCTGTTAGAGTCGAAACCTAACTCGCAGGTTTGGTTGGAAAGCAGGATTACACGCTATGTCCTTGGGAGTCGCGGTGCTCGGCACCGGCCGCATCGGCGGTAACTACATCGACGTCGTTAAGAAAACTCCCGGCGCCGAGATCAAAGTCGTCGCCGAACCTCGGGACGATGTCGCAGCTTCGTGGCAAGACCGACATCCCGACGTCGATTTCGTAGCCGACTACCGCGCGACGCTCGAACGCGATGACGTTGATGTGATCATCGGCACGCTTCCGCACTGGCTCCACCATCAAGCCGCACTCGACGCGGCGGCGGCCGGCAAGCACATCTACATGGAAAAGCCGACCGCGGTCTGGGCATCTGAAGCCGAGGAGATGCTGGCAGCCGCCAAAGAGAACGGCGTCAAGCTGATGACCGCGCACACCCAGCGGTACTATCCGGCGGTCAGGGCGATGAAGGGCGTTGTCGATAGCGGAGATCTCGGCTCGGTTATCATGGCCTACGACGTTTGGCACAAGCCGTATGGTCCGTACGGACGGCCTGAATGGATGCTCGATCGGTCTCGCGGCGGCGGAATGGGGCATATGGACGGCTCGCATCAGATCGACCGGTTGCTGTGGATCATCGGATACGACGTCGCCACTGTGTCTGCGCAACAGGGACAGTTTACCCACCCGAAGTCGGAGCACCCTAAGATCGATTGCGACGACACGGGCATGTATTTCATCCGCTGGAAGAGCGGCATCGTCGCGTGTATCAGCCGAATCGCCTGGGACCGGGGCGCGACAGAATATGGCGGAGATTGGTTCTTCACCAACGGTATGGCAAGATTCCGCCTGCCATATGGCGGTGGCGATGCACCTGCGCTTTACATCGCCGATACATCTGATGGCTCATGGCGCAAGGAAGAAGTGCAGCAACGCGATAGTTTGCTCGACGAGTTCACCGAATTCATCGAGTCGCTGGAACGCGGCGATGATGACACCCCGATACCGCAGGTTCACGGTCTGAACGTGCTCAAAGTATTGGAAGCAACCGAGGAATCCGCGCGCACCGGGCGCGAAGTGGTCCTCGATATGGAGTAACAAGCAATGGAACCTGCACAGCTTAAGGCGACACTAAAAGCGGGCAAGCCCGTATTCGGATTTATGATCGCCGCGATCGAAGGATTGCGATGGGCGAGAGTTTACGCCGGATCGACGCTCGACTACATCATCATCGATTGGGAGCACTCGTCGCGCAACCGACAACAGATCGCTCAAATCGTCACCAGTGTGCAGAGTGCAGGCGTCACCTGCATCGTTCGGACTCCGAACACCGATGACACTTACGTGGCAATGGCGCTCGATGCTGGTGCAGACGGTGTTCTCGTCCCATACTGCGAAACGGTTGAGGAAGTTCGAGCGTGTGCGAACAAGGTGCGGTTGCACCCTCTTAAAGGCGAGTATTTCGAGCGCGCATGCTTGACTGGCGAGCTGCCGAGCGAGAAAACACGCGAATATCTGCATAACCGTCACAAAGACCACATCTTCATCATGGGCATCGAGTCGGAGCCAGCGGCCAACCGGTTGGACGAGTTGCTAGAGTGCGCCGAGATCGACGGTATCTTCGTAGGTCCTAACGACATGACGACCTCACTCGGAATACCCGACGAAATCGACAATCCAAAATATCTCGAAGTCTTACAGAACGTCATTGACACCGGCGAGAAACACGGCGTCCCGACGATGGTTCACCAGCAGACCATTGAGACGTCCGGGAGGGCAATCGAGATGGGCGTCCGTTTCGTTCTCCATTCCAGCGAAGTTGGGATCCTCTTGAAAGGCATACAGAACGACTTTGCCGAGCTACGGGAGATCGCGGCAGGCAAGTTTGGTGAGGTAGAGGCGCGAGAGGCTGAGGATACGCTGGAGACGATTTAGCGACTCTCATTTGCCGGCCCATTTCTCAAAAACGGATGTTAGATCCGTTGGATTTCGCCGGCAGATTCTCTACGCGTTCGACGCGCTATTCGCCGTCCAACGCAAACAGCCGCGTAACCGAAAAACAGTAACGACGCGCCGGTCAACAGCAACCAGACAAACGATCCGATAGAAACAATCGCTCCACCACCGGTGGCGGGCAGTTCGGATGCGCCTTCGGAATCCGCCACGTCACCCGGACCGAAGAGCGCAAACAGCGAGAATGAGGAGGTTTCCGCACAGGCGAATACATCGCCGCGTCTTCGATCAAAGTCGGTGAGCAATTCTACCCATGCGGAACTGGCGTCATCGTAATGCCATATGCTTGCACCGAAATTGACGTAATCGTACCCAACTGGCATTTTCATACAAATCGTGACAGTTTCATCGATCGCTTGATTCGTTGCAACATCGTAGTAGTGCACGAAGCCGTCGAAAAACAACCCCACATCATTGACTCGAGTCTCGAATGCCGCAACCGCATTCAAGTCTGATCCGTCGTAATCTATTCGATGGATTTCGACTTGCAATCCTGAGGAAATCACGTCAATAGCCGCATAGGAAAATCTCAGCGTCAAATCATTCGGATCATCCAATTCTGTATCGACCATCACTTGCTTGTAACCGATCCGTTGAATGCGACTATCTGCAACGAGCTCGTGATCGTGATGACAGTCAAGCGCATCGAGCCCATGAGGCAGTACCTTCCACCACGTGCTGGCATCGCCCCAAAATTCGACGCGTTCGCTTAGAAACGCATCAATAACAGAAGGGATATCAACACCGTAGAACCTCGGTCCTTTCGGCCCGTCGCCGTTGTTCCTGCCCGTCTGTTCTCCCCATTTGCCTCGGAAATCCAACCATGCAAACTCGTTTGCGTTCTCATCCAGAAGTATGATCTCATAGTTCCTCACACCACCCGGCGTTGCGTCTGGCAGAGGGTATTCGCTGACGCCTTGATATGACGGAGGAACCAGCGCTATTCCGTTCGCCGATACATTATCCAGCGCTTCGTATCGTTCGCCATCGCGCGGATCGATGTCATACTCACCTGGTTTGAAATAGTTCGCGTGCGAACCGAGCGCAGGGAAGACGTGCGCGCGTAGGCCTTCACGTTGAACTTCTGACGCATCATCTTCGCCCCAACATTCGGCATCGGCTAGCAGCCAGTGCGACGAAAAAATCACGCGGGTAGGTACGATGCGGTTTCTCAGAAGGTTGGAGGCCAATTCGATCAATTGCCGCGCATTGTCGCCGTTAACATCGCCCGCGTCGAATTCCAACTGCATCATTTCCCAGTCACCTTCGTGATTGCGATCCAATGGATAGAAGAACCAATACTGCAGTACCAAGATTCCTTTGTGAACAAGCGAGCGAGCGTAAATCGTAGGCGTTGAATAACCAAGGTGGTTTAATGCGCTGGCGGCCGCGTTGTACTCGGTATAGGTTCGATCATCCAGCCAGTATGGTGCGGCGGCAGGCAAATCGAAATAGTGGTCCTCGCTGTCGATGAATCGTTTGTAATCATCTAGAGCAGGGATGTTGTAGTTCCTGACGTCTTCACCATCGGCGTTTTTGCTTCCGGCATTTTCGATCATCATTTCAACGGCAGTAGGGAATACCGTCTCACGGGGATGCATCCGGAGGACGGGAGCGTACGCTTCAACCAACTGCGTCTGCAGATCAATCAGCATGTTGTACGCAGCACGCTCTGACGGCATGTCGTACGCAAACACCTTGTCATCGCCTACAACCCACATAGTTGTGCCGCTCGCCCCAGTCCCGCTCGGTAAATCGTTGCTAGCGGCGGACTGGTTGTCGAAGTCTTCCGCGAATCTGCGGGCGAACGATGTGCTTGAGGACGATCCCGTTGTATGAGTCTCTGCCATCGATCTAAGCGGTTCGAAAACGCCTATCAATGCGACGGCAACCACGGCGCCAAATAAAAATGCGAATCGCAGAAGAAATGTGTTCTTCGAACGAATCCCGCCACATC
Source organism: Dehalococcoidia bacterium (assembly GCA_965207515.1). GTDB lineage: Bacteria > Chloroflexota > Dehalococcoidia > Lucifugimonadales > Lucifugimonadaceae > Bin127. The sequence goes on from OZ242286.1 coordinate 2,358,395, forward strand.
TCGTGAACCGTTGGAAAACGGTGCCGAACGTGCCCCTTTCGGAGCGGCAGACGCTATGTTCGACGCCTCCTGCAAGTTGACGCGGTTTTTCGACACTCATCCGAACATCCGACTACGTTGGAGTGACGTGGTACGTCTAGGGATATTTTTCGCAAGATACAGATTTGCCTTATAGCTGACTTGCAACATGCCAACGATCCGAGATCGCCATACACGGTTCGCGTCGACTCGATTTGTTTGGCTATTGTTCCACTAACCGCTGAGCGCTCAGATCGATGAATTTTCCGGATCGGTAACCCCCTACCTCAACCGCACAAACGGCATCCGCCTCAACTCCTGATCCCCAGGATCGACTTCAAAACCCGCCGAGGCCAAAGCTGTAGCCCCCAGCAACGGCTCCGAGTCCTCGTCGCCCATCAAAATCGTCGCGCCCACGACCTCGCCCATAAACTCGACGACACTTGTCGTGATTGACATGCGAAACTCGCTCCCGTCGGCCAACGCGTATTTGCGTTCGCCTTGCGGTTGCAATCCTATCTCTTCCAGATGTTGGCGCGGAACGAGGCAGTCAGTCGCGCCAGTGTCAACTATGAACAGCCCCTGCCAAGTCTTTTCGGGATCGGCGGGGTTACGGACCGTTGCGGTTACATGGGTGAGACCCATAAAACGTACCTCTCTAACTGAATCTTAAGCCTCAACTTCGCGTCATGCGACTCATCCTTTCCGACGAGTATGTTTTGCAGATTCGAAATGGCGAAACGGATTCGATGAAGCATGGTGGTCCAGTTGTTAGATTCAAATACTGTGCCGCGCGGCGAGCGCGGCGCTCGAATTGTCAAATCCGGGAACACGAATGTCTGACTCTGTCGCCGCTATCACCGAATCCAATCCCTACCGGCTCCCAACCTCGGTAACCCCGAGCCACTACAACCTTCATATTCGACCAGACCTCGAATCTGAGACCTTTACCGGAAATGTCGAAATCTCCATCGACACATCTGAACCCGTATCTGAGATCGTTCTCAATGCCAAAGAGATCGATCTGAAGTCAGCGCGTCTGATCAATGGCGGCAGCGCGATCGACGCGTCCGATTTCAGTTACGACGAGGAACTCGAACGCGTTACGATCCAATTCGAGGATGAAGCTTCGTCCGGATCGTACACGCTTGCCATCGAATTCGATGGCATCCTGAACCGCAAACTCGCAGGGTTCTACATCTCGACCTTCACCGATGAGAATGGGGTCGATCACAAGATCGCCACCACGCAATTCGAGAGTACGGACGCTCGGCAGGCTTTCCCGTGCTTTGACGAACCGGCGATGAAGGCCTCGTTTGAGGTCGCACTCACGGTTCCGAAAGATCTGTTCGCGGCGTCGAACGGTCCGATCATCTCGGAGAGTGTTTCCGACGATGGTGCTGAGCGCACGGTTAAGTTCGGCACCACGATCAAGATGTCGACCTATCTGGTGGCTTTCATCGTTGGTCCGTTTGAGGCGACAGATCCGGTGGATGTAGATGGCGTGCCGTTGCGGATAATTCACCCGATCGGCAAAGGTCATCTGACTCCCTTCGCGCTGGAATCTGGTGCCTTCTCGCTGAAGTACTTCACCGATTACTACGGAATCCCGTACCCGGGCGAGAAACTAGATCTAGTCGCGGTGCCGGACTTCGCGTTTGGCGCTATGGAGAACTTGGGCTGCGTGACGTTCCGCGAGGTGATCCTGCTGGTGGACACGGAACGTGCCACTCAACCTGAACTCCTCAGAATTGCCGATGTGATCGCCCATGAGCTCGCCCACATGTGGTTCGGCGACCTCGTGACGATGGAGTGGTGGAACGGCATTTGGCTCAATGAGGCATTCGCGACGTTCATGGCGGCGATGTGCACAGACGAATTCAATCCAGAGTGGCGGAGGTGGGATCAGTTCAGTCTCGAACGTTCGGCGGCATTCGATGTCGATTCGCTACAGAAGACGCGACCTATCGAGTACGAAGTGAAGTCGCCCGCCGACGCCGACGGCATGTTCGATCTGCTGACTTACGAAAAGGGCGGATCGGTCCTCCGGATGCTGGAACAACACCTCGGCGCAGAACGTTTCCGAGACGGCATTCGCCACTACCTCAAGAAGCACGAATACGGCAACACCGAGACATCCGACCTCTGGGACGCGCTCGAAGAGGTTACAGGCGAACCGGTGCGAAGCACGATGGACGCATGGATCTACCAACGGGGCTATCCGTTGGTGAACGTCAAGCAGTGCGACGGCTGCGAAAAGACGATCCTGAGTCAGCAACGCTTCTTCTACAAATCTCCTGACGAAGCTGACGAGACGGTCTGGCCGATACCGATGGGCATCAGATACGCAGATTCCGACGGCAATCTCGGAAGCATGAAGATGCTGATGACCGGGGACGATGTCGAAGTACCCGAGTTGGCTCGGGCTCGATGGGTTAACGCCAACGGCGGCAGCAACGGTTTTTACAGAGTCAGTTACTCGCCCGACTTAATGACCTCGCTGCGGGACGCGATGAGTGAGATGGAGGCGATCGAACGATACAGCCTCGCAGACGACCAGTGGTCTGCTATGGCGGCGGGGAGTTCGTCCGCAATCGATTATCTGAACCTCGCGGAAGGGTATTCATCTGAAGACGATCTTGACGTTTGGACCCTGCTGACACGCAACTTGGCGAGTCTGGAACGCATTCTTGATGACGAAACGGCGAGGGATCGGATGCGCTCGCGTCTCGGTACGCTCTACAACGCAGGCTTGTCACGTTTAGGCTGGGATCCACGCGAAGGCGATTCACCACGCGATTTGGAACTACGTGGATTGCTTTGCCGTTCATTGGGAACCACGGCGAGAGACGCGGATGCCATGGCGCGTTTGCGCCAACTGCACGACGGTTATCTGGCCGGTGACGCCATCGAACCCAACTTGGCTGCCGCGTCAGCCGGTGCTGTCGCAATCATTGGCTCGGCAAGCGACTATGAAGCGTTCCTAGGTCGCTTTAAGGACCCTGCGACACCACAGGAAGAGCGGCGTTACATGACGTTGCTTGCGTCTTTCCCAGGCGAAGGCGAGTTTCAGAACACACTCGCGATGTGCCTGAACGGCGAAGTCCGTTCGCAAGACGCGCCGTATCTGGCCGGAGGCGCGATGTTCAACCGCCATCACGGGTTCACAGCGTGGCAGTTCATCAAGTCACATTGGGACGAGATGCTGGAGATGTACCCGGATAACAGCGTAGTGCGGATGGTGAGTGGCGTTCAGGCATTATCCAAGCCCGAACAAGTGGCCGATATCAAGCAGTTCTTCGAGACGCACAACGTGCCCACCGGGCAGTTAACGTTGGAACAGCATCTTGAACGACTAGACGTGAACGCAGCATCTCGACAACGCGAGGTTGGACCGTTGACGGAGTGGTTATTGGCCAGTTAGAGACCAAAGCACGAGGCGGTGGCGTGTAATCGAGGTGTGATGCACTACCCGCTCTAATGACCAGAGGTTAAAGACGAAGCGTGAGGTTCTCTCGTTACGTTTTTCTCGTAAGTTTGATTTGAAGAGGCAAGTTATGAAAGGTTCTGCTGCATGACTGAACAGATATACGAACCGCTGGACGAGGACTGGCAACGGGGATTGGCTGTAGTTGCACATCCCGACGATCTGGAATACGGGGTAGCCAGCGCCATCTCCAAGTGGACTTCGGAAGGCAAGGAGTTCACGTATCTATTGGCGACGAGAGGCGAGGCGGGTATCGACGCGATGGATCCGGGCGAGACTCGTAGAGTGCGTACTCAAGAGGAGATCGACAGCGCGTTGGTGGTCGGAGTGGACACTGTGGAGTTTCTGGACTATCCGGATGGAATGGTGGAGTACGGCTTGCCCCTTAGACGCGACATCGCCGGAGCTATTAGGCGGCACAAGCCGGACGTGGTGGTGACGATGAATTTCGAGATGCGTTTCCGCGGTGGAGGCACCAATCAGTCAGACCACCGCGCCGTTGGGCTCGCGACGCTGGATGCGAGCAGAGACGCAGGGAATCGTTGGATCTTCACGGAGTTGAACGAAGATGGGCTGGAGCCGTGGAACGAGGTGAAGATGGTGCTGGTCGGCGCCTCGCCCAACGCGACTCACGCGGTGGACGTGGGGGACCACATCTACAAGGGTGTGGAGTCGTTGGAGAAGCACGACATCTACATCAAGGGCCTTGGTCGGGACTTCGACCCAGAGATGTTCCTTACGATGACCGCCAATGCTGTGGGTGAGGAGTTCGGGTGCGACTACGCCGTGAGCTTCGAGGTCTTCGCTCTGTGATCGGGTGGGTGCAAGAAGTTGAACCGCTGACCGAGTGGTTGTTGGCGGATTAGGCGCAACTGGAACGAAAGCGAAACGATTGCCTACGCAAAACCACTTCAATCCTTACTCGCGAGAACGCGTGCCAGATTTCTTACGCCTACATACCTTGGTATCACGCCCGCGAGAGGACATGAACGCGGAGTACAAGTCGTGGCTGAATTTGAATGATGACTCCGACAAAGCTCGGTTCGCCAAGGCAGCCATCGCACTGGCGAACCACGGCGGGGGTTACGTGATTATCGGTTTTCGAGAAGATGGACAGAATCTTATTTCCGAGGCACGTCCCAGTGACATGCCTGAAGTTACTCAAGACTTAGTTGTTGCATCACTCGCGAGGTATGCTGAACCTGCATTTCAATGCGAGTTACACCTCATTGAACACCCTGAAACGCACGTCACTCATCTCGTCATTGTTATCCCGGGCAACATTAGTGTGCCGGTCATGGTTAAGCGGACAAGGGAGGGTGTAGTAAAACAGCACGAAACATACATCCGAAAACCTGGTCCTCAATCAGCTCCTCCACATACCGAGTCTGAGTGGCGAACGTTATTCAGACGATGCGTTGTATTAGAACGCGATGATTTGTTAGAAGCAATAAGAAACATCGTCCAAGGATTTGATCAACCTCGCGAGTCAGAGCCTGACGCTCTTACAGGCCTTCAAAATTTCGCTCTTCAAGCACGAGTTCGCTGGGAGGAGTTAACACATGCATTGTCGCACGATGCAGATGCACGATTTCCGCCAGGACACTACGAGGTTGGGTTTTCGATGGTAGGTGTTGCTCCGGCTGAAACGTTGGCAGAGATTCGCAGACGGTTAGAGGTCGCCCGTCGACTGCAGTACACTGGCTGGCCACCGTTCATTGAGTTCCCTGAAATCGATGAGCACAAGTCCAGACCACATGGAGAGTCCATCGAAACTTGGCTTGGGCGAGGAATAACAAGCAATTCGGGAGCTGAGGTCGCCAGTTCTGACTATTGGCGCGCCTCTACAACCGGTGACTTGTACACCATTTCGGGCTATGTTGAAGATGAACCACATCAAGGTTCTGAAACATCGGTTCTTTACGCCGACTTGGTGATGGCGAGAATCGCGGAGAGAATTCTATTCGCCCATAGGTACGCACAACAGATTCAAGGTGTAGACAGCATCGGCGTCAAATTGGGATTCAGCGGGCTGAGGGGACGTAGGTTGAAATTTTACCGATCACTGTCGTCGCAACACCATGTCACACAAAGTGACACATACGAAGCCTCGAAGATAGTCGACTTAAGAAACATCGAGATGAACCTTGCTGAGGTTATGCAAACATTGTTAGTACCGTTATTCGAATTATTCGATTTTGCGGAGTTTCAACCTGAGGTATATCGCCAAGTATTACAAAACATGCTTCGCCGTGTCTGATCTTTAGCACCAAAAGCTACCCCAGGGTTTCCTCTCAGTCGCGTCTTGGCACTCGCAATCGATCACAATGCCAACGAGCAGTGCGAATGCCAGTTCGCATATAGATTAGGGGAATATTCTGTTGCCATACACGCTCAACACGAACGCAGAAGCGACAAACATCAGCACGACGATGAGCAAGAAACACCCGATACCCTTCCAGTTGAAAAAATCTTCCATTGAAGCCAGCCTTTCTTGATCATAGGTTGCGCGATGGCATCGCTACGAAAATCCAGATGATGTTCAATGATTAACCCTTCCGCACAAACTCCACAATCTGCTCTGGCGGCGTGGGCTCCCGCTCGGCCTCCGCTTCTTCCGCTTCCGGCACATCGTCTACCACCAAATGCCGGATCGGGTAATTGATAACGACTCCCGCTTCGTTAAATCGCTCGTGGATCTGCTTGATCAGTTGGCTCTTGAGTTGGAAGGAGCCGGCGCGATCGGTGGCTTGGATGAAAACCCAAAAATCGATGTTGGAGTCTCCGAATACGCTGAAGCCAGCCCGGGGTTCGGTTTCGGTGACCGCATGTTCCGAATCGACGACGATCTTGGTCGCGACCTCCATGAGTATGTCTTCGACTTGCTGGAGGTCAGAGGAGTAGCTTACGCCGCCCGTAACGATCACATTCATGGCCAGCGCGGGCCTTGAGTAGTTGGTAATCATGTTGTCTGACATCATCGAGTTGGGGATGATGATCAGGTTGTTGAAGCGGGAGCGTAGCTTGGTGCTCCGCCAAGAGATGTCTTCCACGAACCCGGATGGCCCACCTTCGATCTCGATGAAGTCGCCAGGTTCGATCTCGCCTTCGGAAATCACATACGTCCCGGCAAAGTAGTTGGACAACGTGGGTTGCGCCGCCAACGCGATCGCGATGCCGCCGATGCCGAGCGTCGCCAGCAGCGGACTGATCTCGATCTCGAAGATCGCCAATGCCCAGAGGATCGCCAGCGCGTAGACCAAGATCGGCAACATCCGCTTGAAAGACGGGATGAGCTGGTCGTCGAGTTGCGTCGACGTCTTGGACGCCACGTGTTCCGCATACCAATCGAGTAGCAGCGCGCCGATGCGGGTGGCGAGGAAGGCTCCGACACCCACGACGACGACGCTGCCTGCCCTTTGGACGAGTATGGCGACGTCGGCTTCCAGCGCACGCCCAGTTTGCCAATGATTTAAAGCGATAGTCGCTGAGTAGGTGCCGCCTATGAGGAGGACCATCAGGATGGCGGGGCCGTCGATGGCTTCTAGGACGACGTACTTGGGACCGGGCACGAAGTTTTCGGTGTTCGCGCGGATGCGGTTCTTGGCGATCTTGAGGATGATCTCCAAGACGATTGCGACCACCGCCGTGGCGACGGCGATGATGATGGCTAACGTGTACTCGTTGTCTAAGTTGGACAATTTACCGGGAAATCAAGGTCCTTTGGTGACCCATGGTTGCTTGCGTGGCTCGCCTATGGCCTGAAGCAACGCGGTGATGTAGCCGTATACGAATGCGAATGCAGTGCCTTGCGGGTCTCGCCCGGCGATTTGCGGCACGTGGTCGGGCATGAGCATGTACTTGTAGCCGACCTCTTGGTAGACCTTGATGCACTCAAACATGTTGATGCTGCCCTCATCAGGGAACACTTCCATGAAGTCGAGTTTGTGCCCTCGGATGTTTCGGAAGTGCACGTTGAAAATCTTTTCGCGTGAACCGAAGTAGCGGATGATGTCGTAGATTTCTTCACCCGGATCATCGAGCATCTCACATACGGTGCCCTGGCAGAAATTGAGACCGTGATACGGGCTCTCGTGCATGTCCACGAATTTCGCCAAACCAGCGGGTGAGCCTAACACGCGCGTGACACCGCGGAATCCCGGAGGCGTATAAGGGTCGTGCGGGTGGCAAGCCAAACGAACCTTGTTTTCCTCAGCAACGGGCACCACGCGCTCCAAGAAGTAGTCGATCCGTTCCCAGAATTCGTCTTCCGATACTTCGCCGGCGATGCCCGGTGCGTTCTCGTGTTTAACTTTCTCATACCGGAAAGTCGAGTTGCTCGAGCCGCCGCGACCCGGTTCCCGCTCTGAGCGCGGAATACCGATGAGGTTCATGTTGTATTTGACAGCGGGGATACCCACGGCGGCGCAGTCCTCGATCAACGTGTTAACCACCTCGATCTCACGGTCACGGTCAGGATCGATGCCGAGCATGATGCTCGGAGCCTCAGCGACTTCGATCGGAGTCGAAGACAGCGGCAGCTGGATCATGTCCAGCTCGATGCCGAACGAGTTGACATGCTCGCGCCAACGGGCTAGATCGTCTCTCGACCACGTGTGAGCGTTGCCGTCGCGCGGGTCGTTGCAGATATTGTTGACGCCAAGCTGCGCCCATTGCCTAAGGTCTACGTCGTCTCTAGATCCGACCTGTGTACCGACATACATTCCACTGTGCTCCGTTCTAAGCCACGGCGTGGCGTCACTGACGAAAACCGATTTTAGGATCGCGACAGATGTCCACCGCACTACGGTGTCGATTTGCGATCAGCCAAAATATACCACCGCTCGGTCCGCTGCCGTACTAAGCCTGCCACCTCAAAACTGGCCGCCGAGCCGCCGTCGCCTCGTCTAGCTTTGCATTTGGCAATGTATGCGGCGCGTGATTCACGGTTTCGGGATCGCTGTCGATCTCGTCGTCGATGGCTTCCATGACAGCGACGAAACGGTCGAGCGTCTCCTTCGATTCCGTTTCGGTGGGCTCCACCATCAATGCCTCTGGGACGATCAGGGGGAAGTACATAGTAGGGGCGTGGATGCCGTAGTCGAGTAGCCGCTTGGCGATGCTCAAAGCAGGTACGCCTCGGTCGGCCTGACGCTTCCCGCTCAACACGGTCTCGTGCATGCAGATCCGATCAACGGCGAGGTCGAACCGGTCCCGAAGCTTCGCCTGCACGTAATTGGCGTTGATGACGGCGTTCTCGGAGACAGCGCGTAGGCCGTCGCCGCCCAGCGATTGCATGTAGGTGTAGGCGCGTACCAGGATTGAGAACGAGCCATGGAAGCCGTTTATCTTGCCGATGCTGTTGTCGGGTCTGCTCAACCGATAGTCGCTCCGGTCAGTCTTGGATATCACGGGCTCCGGCAGGAATGAGGCCAGTTCTTCTGTGACCATCACTGGCCCGGCGCCGGGGCCACCTCCGCCGTGCGGGGTAGAAAAGGTTTTGTGCAGGTTTGAGTGGCAGATGTCGACGCCCAAATCGCCCAGTTTGACCAACCCGAGCAGGGCATTCAAGTTGGCACCGTCCGCATAGACCAACCCACCAGCTTCGTGGACGATGTTGTTGATTTCGACGATATTCGGTTCGAAAAGTCCCAGAGTGCTCGGAATCGTGAGCATGAAGACGCACGAATGGTCGTCGGCCTTCTGGAGCAGATCTTCGACATCGACGTTACCACGGACATCCGTCTTAATGACAACGACATCAAGTCCCGCCATAGCCGCCGATGCCGGGTTGGTCCCGTGTGCGGAGTCGGGTATCAATGCGACGTTTCGGTGTCCTTGCCCCTGGGCTTCCAAAGCGGCTCGGGCTATCAGGAGACCCACGTATTCGCCTTGCGCACCGGCCAATGGCGCCAATCCGACGCCGGGCAATCCAGTCGCTTCCCCGAGCCACTCTTGCAGCTCGAACATCACTTCCAGCGCGCCTTGCGCAGTGTCGTCGTCCTGCAAGGGGTGGATGTTAGCGAAACCGCCGAGCGACGCTATCTGATCATTGAGTTTCGGGTTGTACTTCATCGTGCACGACCCGAGTGGATAGAAGTTGGTGTCTATCGAGAAGTTGAGGCGACTCAGCAGCGTGAAGTATCGAATCACCTCAAGCTGCGAGACTTCAGGAAGTTGGAGATCGCCTTCTCCCCGCAACATCGAGTCATCAGGCATCTCCGTCAGCGGCACATCGGGCGAGGGCATCTCGACCGCACGTCGGCCGCTGACCGACCGATCCATCAGCAGGCTGCGATCGGGCATGTCCGAAACACTGGAATTCGGAGTTACCGGACCGCTCATCAGGCCATCCCTCCGGTTCCGATCATCGACAAGGCGTACACCAGACGGTCGATATCTTCGCGACTGTTCATCTCCGTCACGCAGAAGAGCATGCCGTCGGGCACCACGTCTGAAACGTCCAGACCACTGATAATGCCCAGGTCAGCCAATTGTCGATTGACTTGGCTAGGGGCGATCGGACACTTCACCGGGAATTCGTTGAAGAAGGTTTCACCGCCCGTGTTCGCAACTGACCAGCCGGGTAACTCATTGATCGCGTTGGCGAGGTAATGCGCCTTGTGATACGACAACTCCGCGACCTTTTGGATTCCGCTCGGACCCATGGTTGCGCAATAAACCGCGACCATCAAGCCGATCAATTGCGTACTGGTGCAGATATTCGATGTTGCGCGTTCTCGTCGGATGTGCTGTTCGCGCGTCTGAAGCGTCAGGGTGTAACCGGTTCGACCCAACGTATCGCTGGTTTTGCCGATAATCCTGCCCGGCAGCTGTCGGATGAACCGCTGTTTGGCGGTGAAAAGACCGACGTACGCACCGCCGAATGTTAAGGGCACACCCAAAGGTTGGCCTTCAGCGGTGGCGATGTCGACACCGAAAGCGCCGGGCGGTTTGAACATTCCGAGCGCGATCGGGTAGGTGTGCATCACCGACAACGCTCCTGCCGCATGTGCCGCGTCCGTGATGGCTTGGATGTCTTCGATTCGGCCGAGGAAATTCGGGGATTGGAACGCTATGCAAGCCGAGTCTTCTGGAATGTCACCGCCGATCACGCGTTCGACACTGATAGCCTCGATCTCGACATTCTGATGACGCGTATACGCATCTGCCACCTCAAAAAGACGCTTGTCGGCTGTGTCCAAAATCAGGATGCGGTTCCTACGGCTGACGCGCGCTGCCATCAATCCAGCTTCCGCGAACGCGGTCGGGCCGTCGTACATGCCCGCGTTGGCGACATCCATGTCAAAAATCTGCGCCACCGCCGATTGAAATTCAAATCCGCTCTGCAAGACGCCTTGGGCAGCTTCCGGCTGGTACGGCGTGTAAGAAGTGACGAACTCGCCGCGTTGCAACACCGCGCCAACGGTGGACGGGATGAAGTGGCGATATGCGCCTGCTCCAAGGAACGATGGTCGAGACCCAGCGTCTTGGTTGAGCCCGGCGAGCGCCTGCATTCGTGTTGCAACTTCTAGCTCCGATGATGAATCCGGCAGATCCAACTCCGGGTTGCGATGCCGTTCCGGAATATCGGTTATGAGCGACTCAAAATCATCGACACCGATCGTCGCAAGCATCGAGTCGCGTTCCGATGGCGTGTTCGGGATGAACGGGTGAGGCGATATTCCGTTGGATGACAATTAGCTACTCCAGGGTAGCCGTGTACGTCGCGGCATCCATCAGCGAATCGAGTTCTGATTGGTCGTCGAGTTCTACTCTCATGATCCAACCATCGCCATACGGATCCGCGTTCACAAGTTCCGGCGCCTGCTCCAACTTCTCATTGACTTCGGCGACGGATCCGCTTACCGGCGAAAAAAGATCACTGACCGCTTTGACCGATTCGATCTCGCCGAACTTATCGAATTGACCCACCTGCGACCCAACTTCCGGCAGCTCGACAAACACTACATCGCCAAGCGTGTCTTGCGCGTAATGGGTGATCCCCACTTCGACAACGCCATCACCTTCCACTCGTGCCCACTCGTGCTCAGACGAGTACCTCAAATCATCTGGATACAACGCTGATCGCCTCCATCGATACCTTCGTCGATAACGGCATTAACTGTAACAAATTCAGATCCGGATCAACGACGAGTACGTGGCCGCAGCGCGGTAGGTTTGACAGGTCTGTCACTGCGGTAGAACGGCAATTGAACGACCTCCGCGTCGACCAACCGGCCTCGTACGTTGATCTTCACTGCTGTTCCGATTTCGGAATGGGCGATGTCGATGTACCCCATGGCGATGGCCGCCTCCAAGGTAGGGGAGTGTGTACCTGAGGTGATTACACCGACATTTTCGCCATCGACGTGAATAGAGTGACCGTGTCTGGCAATTCCGCGGGATTGCATCGCGAATCCTGCGATCCGTCTCGGCGTGCCGTTGTCCCGAATCGTTCGCAGAGCTTCACCGGCGATGTACTCCGAGCGGTTGGGCCGCACCGTCCACCTCAAACCCGCCTCGTATGGATTGTTATCCACCGTCATATCCGAGCCGTGTAGCATCAGCCCGGCCTCTAATCTCAAAACATCGCGTGCTCCAAGACCACATTCCGTTGCGCCGGCATCGACCAATATTTGCCAGATACCCGCTGCGTGCGCGGTGTCGAACATGATTTCAAAGCCGTCTTCACCGGTGTAACCGGTCCGAACCGTCAGAATGCGCTCGCCGTCGAGCGTGGCCTCACCGGCATGAAACCTGGTCGTTAAACCCGCCTCGTCACCCGTCAACCCATCCAACATCGCCACTGAGTTCGGGCCCTGCACCGCAATCATCGCGATGTCGAGAGAGCGATCTACGAGTTCAACGTCGACATCGCTGCCCGTGGCGAATGCTCTCAAATGGGATTTCAGCCACCCGCGGTCGGTGTCGGCGTTCCCCGCGTTCACCACCAGCAAGAAGCGGTTCTCGGCAAGGTTGTAAACAATCGCATCGTCAATGATCCCGCCTGCTTCGTTGCAGATGACGTGATACCTGCCGAGGCCATGCTCCAGTCGAGACGCGCGCACGCTGAGCACGGTATCCAAAAATCGTCCCGCGTCCGCGCCCCTAAACTCCAGCCTCGCCATGTGTGAAACATCAAAAATCCCAACGTCGTTCCGAACCTGCCGCACCTCGTGAATGATCCCATCTGGATATTGCACTGGCATGTCCCATCCGCCGAATGGGACCATACGCGCCCCGCGGGCGACGTGTGTATCGTAAAGCGGTGTCCTTTTGTTCGTCTCAGTGTTCATAACTGTGTCCCGTTACCTTTAATCGTACGGCAGATGCCCGATGTGTCTAGGCGATCGAACGGGCCGAGCGAACAACGGAGACGATTCGAGGCCCGCTAAATCCATCGCCGTCGCGTCGACCCCGTATTGAGCGACCTTGAAACTTCCGAGTCCACGTGTATCAACTAACGCGTTCATCGATCGCATCTCCGTCATAAGTTGATACGTATCTGATCCATCTCGCGTTTGTGCCAATTGCCGACGGACTTGCCGGATGTATTTGCCGAAACCCAAATCGAACAGGAAACCACGCTGATCTAGCAACGGTACTATCCGTTCGAAACCGAATTTCGTCACTGCTTCATCGACCGCGGAGAAATCCACATGAGCGGTGATGTCTTGTAGTCCGACATCGCGAAACGGGTTCTGCCCCAAAACGTGATCGCGGTAACAGCGCAACGAGCCCTCCGATCGTGCCGGATGGTAAAGTCCCCCACGTTCGTATCCGTAATCGATCGTCAGCAGATAACCGCGCTTGAGAATCTTCGCGACGCACGACGCCCAGTCATCGATGCCGAGATTCACCTCACCCCGGTAGCCATCCGGTAACTCGCGAACGAACGGCGCGACGCGATTCGCGATGTCAACGCTCGAAACTTCGCCGTCCAAGAACACCAGTTCTCCGTCGCCGACCAAGCCCACGTACGACTCTAGGACCGCGCCATCTCGGATCGTGAACACGTGGCAAGGAAACGCGTCCAGCAACTCATTACTGATCACGCAACCGATAATCGGATCGAGGTCCGACAAATCATCCGACGAGTTGACAGCGACCGCGACATTGTTGATCGAAGGTCGAGGATCGCGATCAAAGGCCCGATATCGCTGGACCTCAAACGCGTCGAGAATGTCACGCGCCAATCCACCATCGCCGGCTCCAATCTCCACGACATCGAACACTTCCGGCTCTCCCAACGCCTCCCAAGCTTTGAACAACCAACCAGCGATCAACGCGCCGAACGCGGGATGCATTTGCGGCGAGGTGGCGTAATCGGATCCAGGGTTCGGCGAATTGGTGTAGTAGCCGTGCTCGCCGTATAGAGCGATCTCCATGAATCGAGCAAACGTGATCGGCCCGTGCGTCCGGATCTCCGTTTCGATGAACTGCCGCGCCGGTGTCGATTGTTCCGGCATGTCGGGTAGGGTTAGCCGCGGGCGGATATCGGCACGTATTCGCGCTCGCGACCGCCCGTGTATTTCAGGAGCGGCCGGATGAGGATGTTGCGGCGATACTGCTCCACGACCTGAATGATCCAACCGGGAACGCGCCCGATCGCAAATATAGGAACGAACAAGTCCTGCGGAATGCCGATCAAGTAGTAGATGACGCCGGCGAAGAAGTCGACATTAGCGTGCACGCCGCGCCGCGCATACGGCGACATCGCGTCTTGTACCGCCGTCAAGATCTCGTACCACTCCGGCTGCCCTTTCTCTTCGCTCAATCGGCGCACACCTTCGCGCAAATGCTTCGCCCGGGGATCTGCCGATTTGTACACGCGGTGCCCGAATCCCATCACCGGCGTTCGGTTTCTCAACAAATCGCGAACGTAGGTCTTCGCGTTTTCTGGGCTGCCGATCTCGCGTGCCATCTGCATCACGTTCTCGGCCGCACCGCCGTGCGAAGGGCCCGACAAGGCTCCGATCGCCGCAGTCACCGCGCTATAGGCGTCAGCTTTCGTCCCTGCGACCACGCGCGCCGTGAACGAACTTGCATTGGACCCGTGATCCGCGTGCAGAACCAAGTCTTTGTCCATCAAAGCGGCCGCATCATCCGATGGAACCGCGCCATCAAGCATGTACAGGAAGTTCGCCGCATGGTTCAAATCAGGATTCGGCGCCACCGGTGCCCGGTCACGACGGATGTTGTAATGCGCTGCGACGATTACCGGGACTTGCGCCGTCATCCGCATTCCCTTGCGGAAAGTAGCTTCAACATCATCCCAAGCAGCGTCCTTGTCAGGGTCGTACGCCGACAGAGCCGAAACTGCGGTTCGCAGCACATCCATCGGGTGCGAATCCTTGACCGATTCGATTATCGGGAAGATTTCTTCCGGCAACGAACTTTGGCTTCGGAGGTCTTCGTTGAACGCGTCCAGTTGGCCCCTTGTCGGCAAATCGCCGTGCAAGAGCAAATAGGAAGTCTCCTCAAAGTTCGAGTTTTCGGCGAGATCGTGGATACTGTAGCCCCGGTATTCAAGCACACCTTCACTACCATCGATGAACGTGGTTTCTGTGCGGTCGAAGTAGATCTCCCGCAATCCTCGGTGTAGCCTGATATCGTCGTCTTGGGCCATTTAGCTCTCGTCCGATCCTGATAGGTTTTTGATCCGGCGCCGGGGCTGAGAAAATCGATGCATCAAGTGCTCGCCCCAACACGCCCTTCTCCTAGATGCGCTTGAAACTATTTTAGAGCATCGAACCCCCGGAACATTTGGATGGCGTTTCTGGCGGCGAACCGACCGCGCCGTTAAACTTCTGACCCAACACAGCTGAGTTTCGCATTGATAGTCGACGTCCATTCCCACAACCCGACGCACGAACATGACGTGCCGCCCGAGGATGTCGTAACCAACCCGATAGTCGGCACTGGCGTTAAGCTCGCAGGCGCGATGAGCGAGTACGTAGAGGCTATGGAACCGGTCGACAAGTCTTTCGTCTTCGGCATAGCGCCGCGTCCCAGCGGCGATGAGCACGTATTGACCGATTGGAACGCCGGTTGGGACGATGACCTCAACCAGAATGACATCGCTGCACGGGTTGCAGCAGTCAATCCCGACAAGTACATACCGTTCATGTCGCTTCATCCTGAACAACCTGATATCGACGAAGAGTACGACCGTGCCGTCGGCGAGTTGGGTTGCAGAGGAATGAAACTAGCTTTGAGCTATCAAGCGGTCGATCCCATGAGCGCCGCCGCGTTTCGCCTTTTCGACCGACTCCAATCCGACGGTTTGCCCATCGTCTTTCACAATGGGATGTCGGCTTCACCGGATGCGGTACTCCGATACGCCCACCCGCTGGCGATGGACGAGGTAGCCATCGCATTCCCAAGACTGAAGATGATACTGGCGCATACTTCGCATCCGTGGTACGAAGACTGCATGTCGGTCGTGCGGAAACACCCCAACGTGTGGACCGACATCTCTGGCATGCCGTCGCGACCTTGGATGGCGTGGCGCGCGATGAGAGTGTTTCATGAGTTCTCGGCTACGCACAAGATGCTCTTCGGATCGGATTGGGTGCTCTGGACGCCGCAAGAAACAATGGACGGGCTACGCGCAATCCCGCGCTTCGCCAGAGACAACAACCTTCCACCGGTGCCTGAGGACGAGATCGAAGCAATCATCAATCGCAACTCGTTGGAGCTGTTGGGGTTAGAGTGAGCAACTATGAATTCAGAAAAACCAATCATCTCTAATCCCGCAAAAGAGAAACTGAACACCGGCGAACCAATCTTCGGCGTCAACATCTTCGAAGCCTTGACTCCCTCGGTTGTCAAAATCGCCGCCAACCTCGGTTTCGACATGTTGATGGTCGACGCCGAACACGCTTTGAACGATGACGGCCGATTGGCGATGTTTCTAACGTTGGTCAGAGACAACGGAATGGCGCCCATAGTCACAGTAACCGCTCCGGAACGCGCGCTCGTGTCGCGTGTCTTAGACGCGGGCGCACTCGGCATCATACTCTCCCATGCCGAAACGCGGACACAGATCGAAGACCTGGTGAGCTGGGTTAAGTATGCGCCAGAAGGCGTAAGAGGACTGGCGTTGGGCGCGAATGCGGGCTACGACAGCTCAGACATCGCGCGTTACTGCCGAGAAGCGA
The DNA here is from genome assembly GCA_965207515.1 of Dehalococcoidia bacterium. Taxonomy (GTDB): domain Bacteria; phylum Chloroflexota; class Dehalococcoidia; order Lucifugimonadales; family Lucifugimonadaceae; genus Bin127. The sequence continues at coordinate 2,375,066 of OZ242286.1, forward strand.
ACCAAGCGACGTTAGTGTTGCCGAAAATCGAGTCTCCCCTCGGCGTACAGAACGCAGGTGCAATGATGGATGTCGATGGCGTCGACGGTGTCGTATTCGGACCCGGCGACCTATCGGCGAAGATGGGATTTCACGGCCAATGGGAAAATCCCGAGGTAATCTCGGCGATCAACACCGTGGTCAATGCTGCCATCGCGCGGGGACTGGCAGTTGAGCCACCAGTCATGCCGATCGATAAGGTCGCATACGAGCGCGACCTTCTGAGAGGTGCACGAATCTTCGGCGCCACCCGACAGACCGAATACGATCTCTACAGCGACGCGTTAAATCGAGTCTTAACCGCCTATCGGTAATGCCGTCATTCTGGCGAAAGTCGGAATCCAACGGAGTGGCGCGGCGAGTAAGGGCTACAATGCTCTGTTTTCCGCCTCTTCCTGCAATCTGCCGATAATCTCATCCACCCGCAAAGCGCCTAGATTCTCGCCCGATCGCGTCCGCAATGCAGCCGCATCCGCTTCGATCTCCCGATCGCCCACAACCAACATGTAGTTGATCTTCTGAAGCTGTGCATCCCGAATCTTCGAGTTCATGCGCTCGCTCGCATCGTTAACCTCGACGCGGAGTCCGGCTTGCCTCAGCCGACCGGCAACCTCGTATGCATAGTCGTTGTGCCGGTCCGCGATCGGCACCATCATCGCCTGCGTCGGCGATAACCACAACGGCAGATTCCCGCCGAGGTGCTCGATCAACACGCCTATGAACCGCTCCAACGACCCCAGCATCGCCCGATGAATCATCACCGGACGCTCCCGCTCACTCTCCGAGTTCACATACTCAAGATCAAATCGCTCCGGTTGGTTGAAGTCGATCTGCACCGTGCCCAACTGCCATTCGCGGCCTAGCGCGTCCGGCACGAACATGTCGATCTTCGGGCCGTAAAACGCCCCTTCGCCTTCCGCAGTCTCGAACTCGCCGCCACGTTCAGCGAGCACAACTTCCAACGCAGACTCGGCCCGATCCCATTGAGCATCTGAGCCGACCCTCTTCTCAGGCCGCAACGACAGAACAAAACGCGTCGTATCGAACCCGAACACGCCGTAACTCTCGTTAAGCATGTCGATGAAACCATTTACCTCTTCGGCGATCTGATCCTCCCGGCAGAAGATATGCGCGTCGTCCTGAGCGAACGATCTCACCCGAGTCAGCCCGGCAGTCACACCTGACAACTCGTAACGGTGCAAACGACCAAAGTCCGCGTACCGTATCGGCAATTCCCGGTACGAATGCAACGACTTCGAGTACATCACCGCGTGCGAAGGACAGTTCATCGGCTTTATGCCGTACTCCTGCTCATCGATCTCCAGCATGTACATGTTCTCGATGTAGTTGTCGTAATGCCCCGACGTCTTGAACAGGTCAGTCTTGAACATCTGCGGCGTAATCACTTCGTCGTACCCGTACCGCTGATACAACCCACGCACGTAGTCAACCAGCGTGTTGTAGACGAACGCACCCTTAGGACGGAAAAACGGGTTTGCTGGCGCTACCTGATCAAAGAAGAACAACCCCATCTGAGCGCCAAGTCTACGGTGGTCTCGCTGCTGAGCCTGCTCCCGTTGCTTGAGATAGACACGCATTTTGTCGCGTGACTCCCAAGCCGTTCCGTAGATGCGCTGAAGCATCGGATTAGCTTCGCTTCCGCGCCAGTACGCGCCGGCGGCTGAGAGCAGCTTGAACGCCGAAATCTGACCTGTGGTATCCACATGACCGCCGCGACAGAGGTCATCGAACGCGCCGTCGGAGTGACTCGTGAAAGTCACGCGCTCATCCTCCGGTATGCCGTCGATGATCTCCTGCTTGTAGCGGTTGTCCGCTACTAATTCCCGCGCCTCATCCCGCGACACCTCACGCTCCACGAACGGCGTGTTTGCACGAATCGATGTCCGCATCTCGTCCTCGATCGCTTCAAGATCTTCGGGCGTGAACGATCGCTCCACATCGAAGTCGTAGTAGAAGCCGTCTCGTATTGGTGGGCCAATAGTGAGTTGAGCCTCGGGGAACAGCTTTAAGACCGCCTCTGCCAGTACGTGAGCCGCCGAGTGACGGAGGTCATCTCGGTACTGTCCCTGCTCCTCGGGAGAAAGATCTCGGAATCGTTTGCGTCGTTTTTTCGGTGCTTCTTGGATGCTGTCTGCCATGTCGCCAATCTCGGTGTTGTTGAAGGCGACGGGCGAACGCATAACTGCACCGCCAACGAGGTAAGTCAAGGACAATGTCGCAGTTGGGTCCCCGTCGCCGAAAGTTCGAGGGGTTAGGCGCGGGACCGGGGAGATTAACGGGCCCGCGCCGTCATAGTGAGGGTGCGACGCCATCTAGGGTCGCCCTCAATCGATGTCAACGCTGTCAGCCTGTTAGGCATCTGAGGAAGCAAGACTCAGTTGCGAAATGGTGGGCGATGGAGGATTCGAACCTCCGACCTCGTCGATGTCAACGACGCGCTCTAGCCAACTGAGCTAACCGCCCTACCTGATGCGTGAGATTATATATCCGCTTGCAGCGGCGACTTCGCTGGTCCGCTTTCGACGCGGCAAGATATGACGTCTATGCCGTGGTACTTGCGATGTCTCACGGACGAAGCGTAGTGGCGCAGAACTCTCATCGCAATTTCACGCTCATCGTCCTCCAGAACGAACTCATCCGACAAGAATGCCAGCCGGTTCTCCAAATTACCTTCGCCGGCGTCGTCCGAAACGACCACGAATTCAACCTCAGCAGATCCTTGATCTCTGCGCACCGTCGCGGTTAACCGACGGACCTCACCATTCGACGCTTCTCCGGGTGTCTGACGATCTTCCTGATCCAACAAAATCAGCAAGGTTTCTTCACCCACAAGGCGCAACCGGTTTTTGGCGTCCTCCGCCCACCTGTATCGATCAGCGAATCGGCCCAGATATTCGTCGACGGCCGGCAACGCAGAACGCGCAAGATCGACTCTGATCGGGCGATTGCGAACATTGGACAGCTCCACGAATACCGCGATACCTACAGCCGTCGCCGCGCCCATTACGATCGGATTTCCGAACACGTAGCTGGCATCGCCTTGAATTAGTGATCCAAAACTGCCCGCGGAAAGCCCCATGACGAGCGGCACCCCGATTGCGAGCGCTTGCTTCCTGTCGAATCCAGCGCTGAAAGCCATTCGCGCGCCTTCGATAAAGAGCATCCCGAAAATAATGACGTACACCGCGCTGACTACCGGTCCAGGAACGGCTATCAAAGCGGCAAGGAATTTCGACAAAAACGCGACCGCGATCGTCATCAGACCCAAAAATACGCCAACACTCGCAGCCGCGACGCCGATTATACCGATGTACGAAGCCGTGGCAGACCACGGCGCAGCTACCGGCGGGATCCCCAGCAACCCGCATACGAATGTGCTGGCAGCCGTCACGTTGAGACCACCTTGGACCACGCGGAAATCTAAGGCGACCGGTTCACGGTACGATGCTCCGTATATCACGGAAAGATCGCCAACCGATTTCATGGATCCCGTCAGGTTGACGATTGCGAATACAGGCAGTAGTGCCCAGAACTCCGCATCGAACGATAAACCCAAGGCGACGCGATCCAGATCTGGAAAACTAAACCATGGGGCCCCCGTGACCGCGGCAACATCGTACAAACCTAGCGGAACGGCGACAACGAGGCCTGTAGCGATCGTTATCGGCAAAACCCACATTCGGACCAGTGGGGTGCCAAGTAGAGAAACTAGAATTCCGATCGTCAGTGCAACCAATCCTGGTGCTACGAAAAGAGCCACTGATGTGTCTTCTGGCGGAACAACCGTAACCGACACGATGAACGGTACCGCCGACACCGCAACTAGCATAATCACCGTTCCGGTTACCGCCGGAGTAAAAATCCGTCGCAGTGAAGCGAGCCGAAGTGTCAGCACTATCTGCAGCAGCGTTGAGACCACGATCAAGCTCGCGAGCAAACTCGGACCACCAATCTGCAAGGCCAACGCGCTGACTGCCAAAAACGGCACGTTGAAGTTGGCGACTATCAAGCGTCCCGATCCAACGCGTTGGAACCGTAGGGCGTGAACGATCATACTCAGCCCCGTGACCGCCAGCGCCATTATCACGACCCATTGCAGGTAATCCTCGGACTCGCCAGACGCTAAAACCACTAGCGTAACTAGCGTCACCAAACTGATGGAGTTAGGCAACAATATCTGCAGCGCCGAAGATATGGCCACCGGACGAGGGCACTCAGCGTCTGGTTCGTAGCGAATCTGATCCACGGCATGTATTCTCTGCAACTCGATTCAACAACCGAGTCCCTGCGTGGATTCTACGCTCAGCAGCGTCAATCAACGACAAATACTGCCCGCGTGCCAGAAATACGCAGGCATCCCGAAATTCGGGTCGAAACGAAGGCCGTGCGTCATACGGCGTGGATGATTTGTAATCTCAACGGATATAATTCGGGGTGCAATCTGACATATTCGCTAGCCGTGTTTGATCCCAATCGCGCGGCTGTGACGTTAATGGAATCTCAATAAATGATTGAGCGGAGGCACCGGTGATCTTTGCAATGCCCAATGCCAGAGTGGCTGTCTCGTTGGCGATGATTTTGGCGTGTTTCGCCTTAATCGCAATCGCCTGTACCAGTGAACCCGATCCCACACCGACTAGGGTGCCGGATCCAACCTCGACCCCTGTCCCCGAACCAACTGCTACCCCCGTGCCGGATCCTACCGCTACACCGGTTCCGGAACCTACTGCGACGCCAGTACCTGAACCGACACCGGAGGCCGAACTCGATGATTCGGAGGATGCGCGCACCATCGCCTATGTGATGAAAGGCATCGAGTTTGTGGAGCGCGAAGGCCTCGACGCGGCCATCGAACACTACAGTAGCGAGGACAGCATCGAAGAAGGGCGGTGGTTGAGAATCATCGACACCGATACAGGGGTAATGGTCGCATCTGCGCTGCAGTACGAGGTTGGATTGCAGATTAGCGGACGCGGAGCCAGCAACGTCGGTAGGGCCATTGCCGCTGCATCTGAACAAGGGCAGTGGACCGAATCGCTTGCCGACCATCCCGATACGGCCCAGCAATTACCCAAGCGCAACGTATGGATCCGCCGCGACAATCTCGTGTTCAATGCCGGCCATTTCGTATTGCAGCAAAACATCGAAGCACCCGTCCGAAACTACGTTAATCGCGCCGTAGAACGGTACGAATCCGAGGGTTTGCAGGCAACAATCGACTAATACAACGGCCAAAACAGCTTAGAGGGTACCCTGTACCTGTTCTTGATCGGTGCGGACGATCTTTATTTGGCACATCCGATATTCCCCCACCTCATCGGGACAGACATCAAAGAGGTCATTGGTTCGGATGGGCAGGAGCTAGGCAAAGAAATCGCCGAAGCGACCGAAGACGGCATCTGGGTCGAATACCTGTGGCCGAACCCGATTACCAGAAACGAGGAACACAAAACCACGTGGGCGCTTCGCCACGACGGACTGATTTTCGCTTCTGGTTACTATTCCGCCGGGGAAGATCCTGTGACCCAGCCTTGGGTCGACGCCGATCCGCGCGACTACACAGTCGAATACGTCGAGAACGCCATCGCGCTATATGAACGAGACGGCCTTGACGCAATGTTGGACTTCTACAACAGCGTCGCCAGTTTCCAAGGCCAGTGGTACCTCTTCGCAACCGACGAAAACGATATCTACAACGTCCATCCATTGGTGCCCATCTTGAGAGGTACCGACATTAAGGACGTTGTGGGTTCGAACGGTTACGAACTTGGGAAAGAGATTGCCAAAGCGACCGAGGAAGGACATTGGATCGAATACATGTGGCCACATCCTGCCACATTGAAAGAGGTCCCGAAGATTTCGTACGCGGTTAGGCGCGACGGCATGATCTTCGCCTCCGGTTACTACCCGCCACAACAAGACGCAGAAGAAACTGCCGTCGACTTCGTCCAGCGGGCGATCGAAAAGTACGAATCCGAAGGTCTCGACGCTGTCGTCGATTACTACAACAGCGAAGAAAGCATCGAAGGCGTCTTCAGGTTGGTCGTCGTCGATGAGAATGATTCCCTACTGGTATCTCCGTTGTTCGAGCACCTTCGTGGCAGAAATGTCCGAATACTCGCAGCGCATCCGGCCCTCACCGATTGGGCGACCAACACGCTGAAAACCACCGAAAATGGTCAATGGTTCAGTGTCGCTGCGGCATCCGCCGATGGTTCCCAATCGGGCTTGACCAACAATTACTGGTCGATCCGCCACGACGGAATCATCTTCCAGACCGCGTACAGCGAGTAAACCCAGTTCCGTAACACATTGATGCGATCAGTTCGCATCAAGCCGCTCTGACGCATGCGCTCTTGAGGAGTTGCTGGCAGGAATCTCGCCAACAAAAGAAATGGCGCGCTTGGCGGGATTTGAACCCACGACCTCAGCCTTCGCAGGGCTGCGCTCTATCCACTGAGCTACAAGCGCGCGGCGCACACTTTTCAGGTTATCACCGAGGTTCGGGGATATCCGGTGTCGGACATGGTGCCGAGGGCGGGAGTCGAACCCGCACGTCCTTGCGGACACTACGCCCTGAACGTAGCGCGTCTACCGTTTCGCCACCTCGGCAACTCTCAGTTCAATACTAATCGACTACCCTTAGTCGACCCCCAAAGCATCCAACGCATCCCGATTGATGATCCCCTCGATCTCGTCCTCCGGTATCACCGGAAGATTGTGGTCTTTCGCAAACTTGCTCAACCCGCGTAGGCTATCGATATTGTCCTGCGGCCTCGTCACCGGCCAGTCCGATGCGAACAGGATGTACTGCGTCGATCCCCACTCGTGGAACTTCAGCATCGCCTCCCAGAACGAATACGGACGATAGAACTGCGCCGAGACATCGCACCAAACGTTCGGATGCTTCCGTACCACTGATAGGCAGTCCACTTGCCAAGGGTGCGCTAGGTGAGCCAAAACCATTTTTAACCGCGGGAACGCCATCGCCACCTTGTCGGTCGTCAACGGGTGCGCGTACGTCAAAGGTGCCTCCGTCATCGGTGACGTACCTTGGTGGAAGATGATCGGAATTCCGTCGTGCTCCAACCGGGCGAACAGCCGAAACGCCTCCGGTGAAACGGGATCGAAATCTTGGTAGTTCGGACCCAGCTTGATTCCCTTGCAACCCAAGTCGCCTACGCAACGGTCGTACTCATCCTCCCAGTTCGGGTCGAGTGGGTGCAACGACATGAACGGTATTGTCTTATCGGGATTCTCCTTTGCCGTCAACGAGGCAATGTCGTTGTGGTTTAGTCCGACTTCCCATCCCGATTGCTCAGTTACAAATTCTTCAGATCGCCAAGGGCGCGGTGCGATCCCGAAGATGAACGTCTTGTCGACGGACGACATGTCGCTGTAATAGTCGGAGATGCTGTTCGTCAGCTGCACCGTCTGGCCGGATCGCATCGTCGTCTCAGTCTTCATTTCTTCCTCCGGCACCGTGTCCCGATGGCTCGGCAAATGTGTATGGACATCTACGATCATGTGGTGTCTCCTGTCAGTCCGACTAGCAATCCGTCATTTCCGCGTCTTCATTTCGTCATTCCGGCGAAAGCCGGAATCCAGTTGAGCGGGGTCGTCGAGCCATCGGCGTTAAAATACTCACTCAAGATGTTAGCAACAGAACACATCGAAACGGCACGGCAATTCCTAGTCGATGCTGACCGCGAATACGAGGCAGGAGACATGCTGCAAGCCTCAGAAAAGCTCTGGGGCGCCGCGTCACACGTCGTCATCGCCGAAATGCACCGACGCGGTACCAAATCGAGTGGACACCGAGCCATGATTTTGGCAGTGCGTCAGATTGCCGAGGACCTCAACGACACCGAACTGCGACCGGAATTCGCCGCGGCGAGAGCATTGCACGCCAACTTCTACCACGGTTTCATGGAAGATTACGAGTATGCCGAAAACCGAGAACTCGTTCGCCGATTCGTCGAACGCATGATCGCTCTAAGCGGCTAAGTCGCATCCGCTCGCACTCCCAACCCCGCGGCGCACAAAGCACTCTATTCGTCATGGACGCAGCAATCATCTTCGTCGCCGCCATCGTGGCCGCATCAATTATCGGCGCATTCATCATGATGTCCCGACGCGGCGCCGAGAACGGCGAGGACGCCGCCGAACTCATCCGCTTAGCGGAAGAAAAAGCCAAAGCCGAGTCCGAACTCGCATCTACCCGCGCCGACCTTAACAGCGCCAACCAGCACCTCGACGATGCTCGCCAGTTCGAGATCCAAAACGCCAGCCTCAAAACCGACCTTGCCAACGAAAAATCTCTGCACGAACGCGTCGCAGACGAACTCAGAACCACACAATCTCGACGCGACCAACTCCAGACCGAAGTGCAGAAACTCACCGCTGATGTCTCGAATCTCAACACCAAGCTCCAGAATGCGGAAGAACGCCTAGTTGAGCGCGGCGAACTCGAAAAACTCTTCGGCGACCGTTTCAAAACAATGTCGTCCGAGAACCTCGCCAACCAGCAGAAACAGTTTCTCGACCGCGCCACCGAAACCCTCAAACCTCTCTCTCAAAAAGTCGACAAACTCGACCGCGAGTGGGCCACCACTTCCGGTGCCTTCAAACAGCAGATCGAATCGCTCGCGAACGAGACCCGAACCCTCTCAACGGCACTTACGAGACCCCAAGCCCGCGGACAATGGGGCGAAATGCAGGTTGAACGCGCCCTTGAACTGTCGGGATTGGCCAAAGGCATCCACTACGACACACAAACCTCCGACAACCAAGGCGGACGCACCGACTTCATCGTCCACATGCCACACCGCCGAGACATCATCCTCGACTCCAAAGTCTCGTTGGTAGCCCTCATCGAAGCGCAAGACACTGCCGATGAGAATGAACGCGCCAACCACCTGCATCGACACGCTAGGCACATGCAAGATCACGCCGACTCCCTAGCCAGCAAGGAATACTGGAGCCAACTACCCGACTCCGCTGACTTCGTCGTGATGGTCGTACCCGAATTCGCCCTGCCCCCAGCCGTCGAACGACGACCTAACCTCATCGACCGCGCCCTCCAGAACAACGTCGTCATCAGCACACACTCCACGCTCGTAGCACTACTCAAAACGGTCGCCATGGGCTGGCAAGAACGCCAGCTAGCCGACGAAGCGCAAGAGATTGGCCTGCTAGGACGTGAACTCCACGACCGCCTCGAAACCTTCGCCGGCTACTACGCCGGCATGGGACGTGCACTAGACCGCGCGGTCCGCGAATACAATTCCGGCGTCGGATCCCTAGAATCCCGCGTCCTCACCCAAGCCCGACGCTTCCCCCAACTCGGCGTCCAGACCACCAAAGAACTCCCCGAAACCCAACCCATCGAAACCACCATTCGCTCGATGAGAAACACACCGAACGAAAACAATCCATCCTCAATCGACCGCGCCTAATACCGCCAAACGAAACGCCCCCTTCGCAAAGCGTAAGGGGGCGCGAACCAGCGAAGCCCAATAGACCGACACCAGAAGTGGAGGATGCCCGGGGCCGGGTAGGGCCACAACCAACCAACCATCAAACCAGAAGGTCGATGCGGAGACCGTCCCCTTTCGGGACGAAAGGGGACGCGAGCAAGCGAAGCGAGCTCGCAGGGGCATGCGGGGGTGGAGCGGTGCCGGACGAACTCCTCCGATCCACCAAGTTCCACAAAACCCTCTTCCAAAGGGACCCCCGTAGGGGCGGTTCGCGAACCGCCCTGCCAGCCAAACAACCAGAGCCTCCGCCCCCTTCGCAAAGCGTAAGGGGGCGCGAACGAGCGAAGCGAAGTGAGCGGGGGATGCCCGAGGCCGGGTGGCGCCTACCAGCCAAACACGGACTCAAACACCCATCAACCAACACCCAAATCCCAAAAATCCCCCCAATCCCAATTCAGACAGAAAACTTGACAAAATCATACATCTGTTGTAAAAATAACAAGTGAACAAGTTCCGTGGGTCTAGCGACCCACACACAGTGCTGCGCAGACGTGTGCAGACCCCCGTCCCAAGCGGCCACAGGGATCAAACGTGAGCAGGCGGAGGCAACGGTGGACGAGAAGGACGCGGTCCAAAGCCGCGCCGACGAGTCGCCAGCGTCTCTGCCTCCTCCGGCGGCGTCCCTCATCGGATCGGATGTCCGGTGCAAGGCCGGGAGGGCCGTGCCGAAGCGTGGGAGGCCAAGTTCCCGGAGCGCGACGCGTCAGTCCCGCGTCGCACAGCGAGCCAGCAAGGCGAACCCTCACAAAGGGGATGCCAGCCAAGGGCCGGGAGACCTCACGTGGAGCCGACAGACGTCTACTCCTGCCCGCCGCAGGAGGGAGGCTACAGCCCGAGAGGAGCTAGTTACAGGTGAATCGAAGGAGGAGGCGAACTCCGAACGGCGTACCCGAGCGCCGCGCCGAACTCCATGCCCGCGGTCTGGCGACGCGGGCCGCGGCTGCTCAACGATTGCTAGCGGTCTCGCACACCGCTCTGCGCAGCATCTGACCCCTCTCCGGGGTCGTCCTCCCGCCGAAAGGCAGAGGCGATGGAGAGGGAAGGAGCCGAGGTCCTTGTACAGGGACCGACGCTCTAGGCGAGGGCCAGTTCCTACGGGCCCGAGGACCCTGCGCTGCCGGACCTTCCCCCGGGAAGGCCCGGCGGCAAACAACCACGTCGCGGTGGACATATCAACACGCCTCCAAACCACCGAAGGAAAGACGCTCGATACCGACCGTCCCCTTTCGGGACGAAAGGGGACGCGAGCAAGCGAAGCGAGATCGCAGGGGTATGCTGGGGCGGACGCGCGCAACTTTACTTCAATCCCTATATAACCTTTCCCTGATGAACTCCGCAACCGACATCCTCCGTCGCGGTCCCGCACTCGATGCGTGGCTCTTCTATGCCGGAAGATTCGTGAGGGACGGGGCTCGTTCGCTGATGGCAGTGCTAGCTGTCATCTATCTCGTCGAGATCGGCTTCAGCAACGCACAAGTCGGCATCATATTCGGGTTCAGCCTCGCCGGTGGCTTCGTCGTCTCCGTCGGCGTGATGCTCACAAGCCGGGTCATTCCAACACGCATCTGGTCAATCGCCAACATGCTCATACTCGCCGCCGGTGGCATCGTCTTAATCCTCTCCAACGATTTCTGGTTTCTCATTTTGGGAGGATTTTTCGGCGCCTATGCCGCCAGCGGTGCCCACTGGGGCGGCATGATGCAACTCGAACAGACCGGGATAGCCGCCGCTATTCCCCAAGAAAGACGCACCAGAGCATACTCCAACCTCAGCATCGGTTCATCCGCAGGTCGGGCTATCGGCGCACTGCTCGCAGGCCTGTCCACCCTTCTAATCGAAACGTTCAACTGGGAGCCAATAGCCGCTTACCAAGCCGTCTTGTGGCTCTACGTCGGCTTGAACGTGCTCGCTGCCGCCGTCTACACGCTGCTCTCCAATGCCGTCAACACACAGCCTTCCCCCTCCCCACGCTCCGCAGGGGGAGAATCAAAGAGGCGGTCACCGTTCGCCAATCCCTTCAAAGCCAAGGCGCGACGTCCCATCCTCACCATGTCCTCCCTGTTCGCCTTCGATTCGTTCGCTGGAGGCATGGTCTTCGATTCCTTCCTCAGCTTCTGGCTCTTCACCAAATTCGATATGTCCGCCGCCGCCATCGGAGCCGTATTAGTCGCAGGTCAAGTGCTCAACATGGTTTCGCTCGTAGTGGCACCATGGCTCGCGGAGCGAATTGGACTACTCAACACGCTTGTCTTCACTCAGGTATTCAGCAACATCATGCTCATACTGTTCGCGTTCGCACCCTCAGCGATAATCGCAGTCACAATCTGGATGTTCCGGTCGATTGCCGACGAGATGGACGTTCCGACACGCCAGGCATACATGATGGCAATCATCGAACCTTCCGAACATCCGATCATGGCCGGAACCGCCAACTTAGGACGCGGACTAGGTCGCATTCCCAGCGCGACCGTGACAGGTTGGCTGTGGTCAGGATCTTTAACCGTCGTCCCATGGATCGCCGCGGGTTCCATCAAACTCGCCTACGATCTCGCAATCTGGCTCGCCTTCCGACGAGTGAAAGTTTGAAATACGATGGCCGTTATGCGAGTCGTCGCTCTATACCGACACCCTGTGAAATCCTTTCCGGCAGAGCCCTGCGATTCCTTGCAGATCGCCGAGGACGGTCGAGTAGTCGGCGATCGTGTTTTGGGGTTTAGATTTGATGATGCCGGACCGCCACAAGACACCGAATGGCGCCAAAAAACGTGGTTTGCGTCGCTTCAACACTCGGCAGCGTTAGCATCCCTGCGATGTGGATACGACGCCTCGAACCGCCGTATCTGGATAATTCTGCCCGATGACGATACCGCGCTTGAAGGCAGCATCGACGAGCCAGGCGATCGACTCCGCATCGAACGCTTTTTCAATGTGTGGTACGAAACCCTAGCCGACACACCCGCAGCCTCAGGTCGACGCAAACTCCCATTGCGTCTCGTAGGCAACGGCACCGATGGACGTTTCCACGACACGTCTGCCGGACTGACCACGCTTCACTCCCGTGAGAGCCTTGCCGAGCTTGCGAAAGCGGCAGCGCTATCTGAAATCTCGGAACTTCGGTTCCGATCGAACATCGCCATCGAAGGTTGCAAACCGTGGGACGAATTCGCTTGGGTCGGGAAAGGCGTCCGCATCGGCGAAGTCGAATTCCGGGTACGTAAGACGGTCACTCGTTGCTTGGCGACCCACGTCGATCCCACAAATGGTCAGCGCGATATCGACGTCATGGGCACCTTGACTCGCATCATCGGCCACGACCAACCACAGTTCGCAGTTTCGATTGTCGCCAAAAACCCCGGCATGATCCGCGTCGGCGATGAAGTGGCGGTTATCTGATCCCGGACCTAACCGAGCCGACGGTGGTCGAAATGCGTCCTCAGACCCGGATTGGCCACGATGTAGTCCTTCGTGTGCATCACGATGTTCTCTTGCAACTGGATCGACATCCCTCCATCAACCGGCAAAACAACGCCAGTGATGAATGAAGCATCGGGCGAGCACAGAAATGCGATGGCATTGGCTATATCTGCCGGAACACCAGTCCGTCTAACCGGATAGTGCCGTTCAAACAACCCAAAACCTGCATCATTGCCCAATTCCGCCCACATCGCCTCGCCTCGCTCCGTCACGATATGCCCCGGCGCAATCGCATTCACGGTGATACCCAACGGTCCAAAATCCACCGCCATCTGACGCGTTAAACCGACAACTGCCGCCTTACCCGCCTCGTAAACCAACGCCCGCGGCGCCTGTAACAACCCATGCACCGACGATATGTTGACTATGCGACCGACCTCCATCTTTGGCGGTTCGCCATGACGCCGTCCCGCTCCTTTCCACTCGGGCACCTCAAAAGTGTCTGGATGCCCCGAAGCCTCCATAGCGGGAACCCCGTACTTCGCCCCCAAAAACTGCGCACCAACCAACAAATCCATCCCAGAACGCCACGCGTCGGGTTCAACCTCAATTGCCGAACCGTCGCTCCCGACACCGCCTCCATACGCATTCTGTATCAAGATGTCGAGCCTACCGTACTCGTCGACGCAACGCTCTACCATCGCTTTCGAGACTTCTTCATCCGCCACATCGCCAACCATGTACGTCGCATTCCCTCCAGCGTCGTTTATCCGTTGAGCGTTGCGTTCTGCTGCGTCCTCGACGATGTCTACGATCAAAATGCTGGCCCCATCTTCCCCTAAACGCCGAGCAGTTCCGCCTCCGATGCCGAGCGCACCTCCAGTGACGATTCCGGCACGGCCTGCAAGTGGTTTGTGATGTGACATTAGCCTTGAATTCTCCCGTCCTTCTAAAGTTTCTGGCGTTATCTTACATCCAACATCGCTTTCCCCATGCAGTATCGTTGTATACAGATGCCCCCGTTCAGCGCCATCGCTTCACCTCCGATCTTCATCCGCAGTACGATCGCGCTGGCGGCGATAATCTTCACACTCCTCGCGGGCATCTCGACTTCGGCGCAACCGCTGACACTCACCTCTGGCCCATATGTAATCGTCGCCGATGAAAACGTCGGCAACTATCGCGTGATCGTCCACCAATCGCCGGAACGTGTAATTATCGGCACACTGACCTACGCTGTTCAAGTACACAGCCGCGAAACCGGTGCCAACGTCCCCGACGCCATCATCAAGGTCTACGCCACACCTTCCGAACACGGCGCCAAACAAGTCGCGCCCGCCCTCAACTCACCCGCCGACCGCGAATACTACGTGGGCCGACTCGAGATCGAAGAAAAAGGAGTATGGGCTATCGATGTCGTCGTTGAACATCCGGAACTCGGAGACGAAACTTTAACGCTGGCCACCGAAGTCTTCGAACGCTCCAGGGGTGGCGACAATCTCGTCCTCGGCACCATACTCTGGGTCTTCGTATCCATCGCTTTCGTTGTGACCGCCTTCTACCTGATCAGAAAATCCAAACGTTCCCGCATCGAGCTCGAACGTGTGCGCAACCAATCAAAACAAGCCGACGGGTAAATCCCAAGGAACTAATTCATGTCTCAAATCACCAACGTGAGGATTAGGCACGTCTTCGGAACCATCGAAACCGAAGGCAAGTTCTGGGAAGAACGTCTCGTGATGCCGCTCGATGTCTACGAAGAGTTCCGTGTTTCCGAGCAACGGTACAGCGTCATCACGGAACAGTCGGGCGTCAGCCAAATAGATAACGACGCCTATTTCATCGAGATCGAGACTGATGACGGTGCGATAGGTATCGGCGGCCCCGTCGCAGAATCTGTGGCGTTTCTTGTCCAAAAGCAACTCACACCGCTGTTGCTCAACCGTGATCCGATGGCGACCGAGTTCCTCTGGGACATCATGCATCGCTCGCAGGTTCACGGCAGGCACGGCGAAGCGATGATGGCCATTTCAGTAGTGGATTGCGCGCTTTGGGATCTTAAGGGCAGAGTCCTCAATGTGCCTGTGTACACGCTGCTAGGCGGTCCGACACGCGACAAAGTTCCCGCTTACGCTTCGATGCTCGGTTTCAACGTCCTAGACCTCGGTCTAGTGAGAGAACGCGCCGCATGGGCGAAGTCGCTCGGGTACACCGCTCAGAAATGGTTCTTCCGGCACGGGCCAATGTCGGGTTACGAGGGTCTGAAAGCCAACATCGTCATGGTCGAAACTCTGCGCGACGAACTCGGTGAAGGCTACGACATCATGCTCGACTGCTGGCAGGCGATGGACGTCAACTATGTCGTAAAACTAGCGAGCGCCATCGAAGACTGCGCACCACGATGGTTGGAAGAGGTCGCGATGCCGGACCGCATCGACTCCTACCGAAAAATCCGCGAAAAGACCAACATTCCGATATCCGGCGCCGAGCACGAATACACCCGCTGGGGCTTCAAACGCTTCATCGACGCTGAGGCTCTAGACATCCTCCAGCCCGACATCTACTGGGCCGGCGGCATCTCCGAAACGCTCAAAATCATGGCGTTGGCGACTGCAGCAGATTTAATCACAATCCCGCACGGCCATTCATCGCCAGCAGGCATCCACGTTTCCGTGACTCAGTCGCCGATCCACACCCCGTACCAAGAATTCCTAATCAAATGGAACATCGTTCACCAGCATTTCTTGGCAGAACCCGTCGACCCCATCAATGGAATGATCGGCCTGCCGACTAGCCCGGGCGTCGGCATGGACCTAGACGAAGACAAGGTCGAACGCGAAGAGCAACCAGAGTGGTAATTGCTTCATCCCTGCTTGACACCTGTAACGTTACAGGTTGCATTTAGGCAATGATCGCCAGCTTTCGCCACCGCGGTCTTGAACGGCTTTATAGACATGGCGACCGCAGGCGGATAAACCCGGGATTGGTCGCGAAAATCGAACGCGTGCTTGCTCGTATGGATGATGCGGCCCATCCACTGGATTTGGATCTGCCCGGATATCGATTGCATCGATAAAGGGGGAATCTCCGCGACACATGGGCGGTCACAGTATCTGCGAACTGGCGGATCACATTTCGTTTCGAAGGATCAGTTGCACATGACGTCGATTTAGTCGACTACCACTGAGGAACCACAACTAATGCCTATGAAAAATCCACCCCACCCTAGGGAGTCCGTCCGTTACGACTGTTTGGAACCGTTGGGGTTGAGCATTACGGCTGGTGCTAAAGCGCTCGGCGTCAGCCGCAAGCAACTCTCGGATTTGGTAAACGGGAAGGCCGGAATTTCGCCTGAGATGGCGATCCGTATCGAAAAAGTATTCGGCGGCAATGCGCGCACGTGGTACCAGTTGCAAGCATCATATGACATCGCGCAGGCGCTAAAGTCCGCTGATGAGATTCAGTTGGATCGGCTTTGGCAGGTTGAGGTTCAGCAAGGCGAACAGGCCGCGGCATGAGAACAATACTTACCCGCTTCAGCCGATAAACCTCTCAATCACCAAACAAGCGTTCTGTCCGCCGAAGCCGAAGCTGTTCGACAACGTCACCTCAACTTTGGTTTCTCGTGCCTCATTAGGGATGTAGTCCAAATCGCAGTCAGGGTCGGGCGTATCCAAGTTGATGGTTGGATGCAGCACCTGGTCTTGGATGCTGCCGATGCAGGCCAACGCTTCCATCGAACCCGATGCGCCTAGCGAGTGGCCGATCATCGACTTCGTGCTGCTGACCGGCACGTTGTACGCGTGATCTCCGAAGGCGCGTTTGATGGCGAGCGTCTCTGATTTGTCGTTCAGCGGTGTGGATGTGCCGTGAGCATTGATGTAATCGATGTCCTCAACATTCCGTCCGGCGTCTCCCAATGCCAACTTGATAGCCAATGCAGCGCCTTTGCCTTCATCGTGAGGTTGGACGAGGTGGAACGCGTCGGAGGACACGCCCCATCCCGTGACTTCAGCGTAGATCTGGGCACCGCGTTGCTTGGCGTGTTCCAGACTCTCCATGACAAACATCGCCGCGCCCTCAGAAGGCACGAATCCATCGCGGTCGGCATCGAACGGTCGTGAAGCTTCTTCGGGAGGACAGTCCCGCGTCGATAACGCATGAATCGTGGAAAAGCCACCCATGCCGAGTTCGCAAATACCGGCTTCTGCACCGCCGGTCAGAATCACATCCGCCGCACCACGGCGGATCACCTCCGCGGCTTCGCCGATGGCCTGCGTGCTAGCAGCGCATGCCGTCACGCACGTATTCGTGTAGCCGAGGAGCCCGAACACGCGACTTACGTTGGCCGAACACATATTCACCAGCATCACGGGAATGTAGAACGGACTGATCCTCAACGCGCCTCGACGGTTCATGACAACGGATTGCTGGTCAGTCTCCGGTAATCCGCCTGCACCGCAACCAATCAGCACGCCGATCCGTTCTCGATCTTCCGCATCGAGGTCGAGACCTGAGTCTTTGATCGCTTGGTCGGATGCGTGGACGGCGAACTGGGAAAACCTGCCCATCCGACGGGCCTCTCGACGATGAATCAGCCCACCCTCCGAAGGATCGAAGGCCTGGACCTCACCAGAGACTTTGCACGGGAACGGGCTCGGATCGATGATCGCCATGCGGCGAGCACCGGATACGCCGTTCTTCAGGTTGTTCCAGAATTCGTCGGGCGACTTCCCCAAGCAAGTCATCGCACCCATGCCAGTGATGACAGCTCTACGTTCGTCTGGATATCTGCTCATCGGTTCGCTACATAGTTGATTGTGTTGCCAAGGAGTTCCGATCCGGCCGGATTCGCTTATGCGATTCTATCGTTTGCCAACTGGGCGCCATCATATGGAACCATGTACGGCTGCACTAGATCGTCATATAGCTCTGGTTCGATACCCAAGAGGTATTCACGCGCCTCGGCGGCGATGAACAGCGAACCCGTCACGATTATCAATCCGATTTCAGGATGTTTCTTCGCTATCTGCAGCGCTTCATCCATGGCCATATCCACGCTAGGTCTTTGATCGAAGTCGAGATCAAGTTGCTGCCAACCTTTCGTCAAACGCCAGGTAGGAACCGATTTAGGATGTCTCGACTGAGTTGCAATCGTGAGAACTGCGTTGGACGCGAGTTCTCGAGCCATCGATTCATGGTCATGACCTTCAGTTGATCCGATAATCAAGATACAAGGCTTGGCACTTAGATCCCGAACCGTATGAGCGAGCGCTCGTAACGAAGCATCGTTGTGGGCCCCATCGAGGATGATGAGCGGCCACGAAGGTAAGTCCACGACCTCAGCGCGACAAGGCCATTCGGTTTCGGATATACCGCGAATAGCAGCGTTGACGTCGAAGGCGTGCCCGCTTCGATAGAGCACGTTCAATGCAGTCGCCGCCGTTCTAGCATTGTCGATCTGATGCGCGCCAAGTAGCTTGGTGCGAACCTCGACGTCGGCGAGGCCGGGGTCTGGTACTGGGTCCAAAGCCAACGCGGATTTGGTGGCAACAGCATCGCCATCTTGAAACCGAGGCGGTTTCCAGCGCTTGATCATGAAACGCTGACGCATTCCTTCGTCCAATTCGGCGATGATTTCGGACACGCCGGACGTGGCACAAGCGCTGATCGTCTCTGAACCCACCTCCGACGCTCGTTCTCGCATGACGCGCCAAGTGACGGGATGGTTCTTGGCCACAACCGTCGGGACTCCTGGTTTGATGATCCCCGCCTTTTCCCGTGCGATCTGCGAGATCTTGTCGCCGAGAATCCTGACGTGATCGCGGCTGATCGAGGTAATCACAGCCACTTCTGGTTTCACGACGTTCGTTGCGTCGAGTCGTCCGCCTAATCCCGTTTCAATCACTGCGATGTCGGCGTGTTCTCGGAAGTGGACGAAAGCCATTGCGGTCAATATCTCGAACACGCTAACCACACCCAGATCTCCGGCCTGCTCAATCGCTTCAGCGAATGGCCAGAGCTGATCGATCAGGTCAGCGAAGTCGGAACGCGAAATGTTTTCGCCGTTCAACCGGATCCGCTCGGTGAAGGTGTGGAGATGCGGTGAGGTGTACAGCCCAGTGTTGAAACCCGCGGCTTTCAAACCCGACGCGATCATGGCGCAGGTGCTCCCTTTGCCTTTCGAACCCGCTACATGGACGACCGGCGTCGCCAAGTGCGGATCTCCGAGCATCTCCATCAGGCGTTCGACGCGACGAAGGTGCCAATCGGGAGGTTGATTGGCGCGTGATTTACGTTCAAAATCAGCAAGCGAAAGTAGCCGGTTTACAGCATTTTTGTATCTTTTGTGCTCGCCGTTCGTCATGCAGTAAGGGTAACGTTTTCGACCCGAACCGAGATTGATACGATTGATTCAGATCGCAACGATATCCGAACCGATTCGACCCATCACGTTCCAACTATGAGTTACCGCGACCAAATCGAAGATGCCTTAAACGGACACGGATCCGACTACTGTGAGATTCGCGTAGAAGAATCAGATTCGACTCGCCTCACGTATCGCGGGCGTTCGCTCGACGACGTGAACATGACCAGCGGGAAAGGTGGTGCGGTGCGGGTTTGCGTACGCGGCTCGTGGGGATTTGCCAGCTTCAACGACGTCACCGATCTCAAACGCCGCGTCGGAGACGCAGTCGATCAAGCTCGAAACCTGTCCGCAGGCAATAAGGGCGAGACCACTGAGATCGCGGACGTTGAACCCCACGTCGACATCGTTGAACCGCACATCATCAAAGACCCCCGGCAAATACCGTTGAAGGAGAAGAAACAGCTGGCAGATCACTACAACGACATCGTCTGGTCCGAATCTGGCATCGTCAGTTCCGACATAATCTACGGCGACAACTCCCGCAAAGTCGCGTTCGCTAACTCAGATGGCACGTATGTGGAGCAGGAGGTCGTGCACGTCATTTCTCGGATATCCGCGCAAGCGCGCGACGGTTCCGATGTGCAACAAGCCGGTTTCAGCATTGGCAACCTTGGCGACTATGGCGTATTTGAAGGGCTCGATGAAGACGTTGCGAGCGCCGCGAAACGGGCAGTCGGGTTACTCAAGGCTGAGCCGCTCACGGGTGGTCAACGCACCGTGATCCTCGATCCGGTCCTAGCTGGGGTTTTCGTGCACGAAGCGTTTGGACACCTTTCGGAAGCGGACAACGTATATGAAAACGAAAAACTCAAAGAGTTGATGTACATGGGCCGCAAGTTCGGAGGTGAACACCTCAATTTCACCGATGGAGCGGCGCTCGGAGGTATGCGCGGCAGCTACAAATACGATGATGAGGGCACACCGGCCACCGTCACTCCGCTGGTGCGCGATGGCGTGTTAGTCGGCCGGTTGCACTCCCGTGAGACCGCAGCCAAGACTGGCGAATCCCCGACCGGCAACGCCAGAGCGATCAGTTATCGATTTCCGCCTATCGTGCGCATGACTAATACCTTTATCGAGAACGGCACGGCCACGTTCGACGACCTTTTCGAAGGAGTGGATGAAGGCGTTTACGTCAAAAACTGGTACGGTGGCATGACACAACACGAAATGTTTACCTTTTCGTCCGGCGAGGCCTACATGATCCGCAATGGTGAAGTTCAAGAGGCGGTTCGCCCGGTGATGCTCTCTGGAAACCTGTTCGAGACTTTGGAAAACGTCGACGCCGTCGCCAACGATCGGGGCTTCAACCAAGGCGGCGGTTGTGGCAAGGGAGGTCAGATGCCGTTGCCCGTAGGCACCGGTAGTCCACACATTCGAATTCAGAACTGCTTAATCTCAGGGGCTTAAACCAGACCATGAACGAATACGAGCAATTGCTGGATCGAGCGTCCGCCAAGTTCGGCAACGCCGAGGTCTTCGGCGTGACGTCTGAACAACGGCACGTAGAGTTCGAAGCCAACAGGCCCAAGAATATCGGACAAAACCAAGCATCGGGCATCGCACTTCGCATCATCAACAAAGATGGGCGAATCGGGTTTTCCTCCACCAGCGACGACACCAAGATCGAAGAACTCGTCGACAGGGTCGGGTCCCTCGCAGACTACGGCGCAGAAGCGAAATTCGAGTTCCCTGCTTCGGCCAGTTACGAAGATGTCCCTAGCTACGACGACAACGCCGAAGACGTAACTGACGAAGAAATGTTGGTGCTCGGTCAATCCGCGGTTGACGCCATTCTTGCCAAGTTTCCAGAAGCTTTGTGCTCGGTCGATGTCAACAAACGGACGCACGAGCAGCAACTGTTGAACTCCGCTGGCGGCCAAGCCGGTTATCGAGGGACGAACTGCAGCTTTTTCCTCGCTGTAGAGTTGATCCGCGGCACGGACATGCTCAGCGTCTGGGACGGTAATGTTTCAGTCCATCCGATCACCCAAGAAAACGTGGACGCACTGGTCGGAAAAATCCTGCGACGCCTTCGAGACTCGCGAAACATCGTCGACGCGCCGAGCGGCAAAGACCTGCCCGTCGTGTTTTCGCCGGGCGGATGCGTCAGCACGTTTCTACCGCCTTTGCTTTCCGGGTTCAACGGCAAAAACGTCTCCACTGGTTCGTCGCCGCTCATCGACCGATGGGGAGACAAGATGTTCGATGAGCGGATCTCGATTTGGGACGATCCGTTGCATCCGATGACGCCGCAAACCCACTCGGTCGACGACGAAGGCATCCCTTCCCGTCGGATCGACTTCATACGCGATGGGGTGATCGGAGAGCCGTATCTCGATCTGCAGACCGCGGGGGAGATCGGAAAAGCTTCAACTGGTTGCGGGCTGCGCGGAGTAACTACAACGCCATCCCCTAGCACGTCTTACATCACAATGGCCGGTGGCAGTACACCCGTATCCGAGATGTTCGACGATGTGAAACGCGGGGTTCTGGTGGAACAATTGCTCGGAGCAGGGCAAGGCAACGGACTCGGCGGCGATTTCAGAGCGAATTTGTCGCTTGGTTTCCTCATCGAAAACGGTGAAATCGTCGGCCGCGTCAAGGACACGATGATCTCAGGCAACGTATACGAAGCGCTGAATCAAGTTGAAGCAATGAGTACCGAACCTGAGCCGGTTTACGGTACGCGAGTCGTACCGTGGGTGCGAGCGCGCGGCATCGAGGTCGCGACGTCGTCGTGATTCTCGACGAAATGATCCAATGTCGAATTTGAATTCCGAAGGAAACCAGGCGCCCACAGAGGCAAACGAAGCCGAAAACACGGTTTCCGAGATGTTGCGCGACCTTTCGGGCGTCGATGAAAAACAAGCTCAATCGATCGTTGCCGCGTGGGGCGATTGGCAGCCATCAGACGTTTTGGATACGATCGTCGAGCTTCGGACCTTCGCAGAGACCGACAGATCTTTAGAGTTCGATACGCTGTTCAGGGCTGCGATTGGGTTTCCTGAAGCCAATGTACGACTCGAAAGTGTTCGTGCCCTATCAAATGGCGGTAGCGTCAACATCGCCCAAACGCTACTCGAAGCCCTCGAAAGAGACGAGGACGCGCGAGTGCGCGCGGCGGCAGCCGAATCGCTTCACGCATTCGCGGACCCATCGCAAGCCAGAAATATCTCTCGTGCGGCGCTCTCGAGGATCGCAATGGCGCTAAGTCGAGCCGCTTCGCAAGATGAACGTGCCGTCCGCGGCAAGGCATTGAAGGCACTCGCGGCGATGCGCGTCGAAGAAGCCCCCGACTTGATCGACGCAATGTTCGACGATGCGATCGGCGACCCGGAGTTGATGTCTGACGTGTTGCTCGCTATGGGCGAATCTGGCGACAGGTCGTGGCTTATCACGATTGAAGACGCGTTTTACAGCGGCGATTCTCGGATCCGAATTGCGGCGGTGATGGCGTTTGGCGAAGTTGCCGGTGACGACGATGTTGAAAGCCTATCTGAACCGTTCGATGACCACGTCCTCGAGGTACAGATGGCGACGGTTCAAGCTCTGGCTAACATAGGATCGCCTCAAGCTCGGGAAATGCTTTCGCTCGCGGTTAAGAGCAGCGAACCCGAGGTGCAACAGATTGCGCAAACTGCGCTCGACCTGCTCAAGGCTGAGGACGATTTGACGTACGCAGTGTCCCCGGACATGGTAGCGCAGGGATTGTTTGGCGTGCCCCTAGGTGGAAGGCGACCTCCACGAGATTTGTCGCGATACGACGCGCCCACGGAAGAGGGATGGGCTAACGTCACGCCCGAAGGTCAAGAGATTGACGTCGCCAATGCACCCGATGACATCGGCGAAGATTACGAAGACTACCTAGAATCGGACGAGTTCTTCCGCGATAGCAACACGAATTGATGATCCAACATCAGCGAGGACCGACGCAGAATTGATGAAGATCTCTGCATCCTTGCTTTCTGCCGATTTCGGATACCTCGCCGACTCCATTCACGCGGCAGAAACCGCGGGCGTCGACGAGTTCCACTTCGACGTCATGGACGGTCACTTCGTGCCCAACCTTACCTTCGGCCCACCTGTGTTGGAAGCAGTGAAACGTTACGCCACCAAACCGATTGACGTGCACATGATGGAGCGCTCTCCCGAGCACTTGATTCCAGCTTTGGCTTCGTCCGGCGGAGACATCATCACAGTTCATATCGAAGGTGTCGCGGACGTCGACGAGACGATCGATCTCATCTTGGAAGTTGGTTCCCAACCCGCGATCGCCATTCGTCCGAAGACCCCTGTGTCGTCGTTGTGGTCGGTGGCCGATCGCATCCGGCGCGTTTTGGTGATGACCGTCGAACCCGGTTTCGGAGGTCAGATGTTCATCCCGGAGACGATCCCCAAAATCGCCGAAGCGTACGCGCTGATGAAATCAAGTCATGACGACAACGACATCGAGGTCGCCGTTGACGGAGGCATTAAATCAAACACGATCGCCTCAACCGCCACCGCTGGCGCGACCACTTTCATCGCCGGCTCAGGCATCTTCTCGCATGAAAACGGGATCGATGCGGGAGTTCAAGAATTGCGACAGACGTTGCGAAGGCCGCAATAACACAGATCTTACCGACCGCATCGTTTCGGGCGGTCCTGAGCTTAAGATCGAAACGGTGCGCTGAGTGACGCGCTGGGCGTTTTCGTTCTGCCACCCACTATTCCACGTGTTACTCCCCGCATATCATGGATACTTGCACCGACCATGAGCACCGTCTTTTACAGAAAATGGCGACCCACTCGCTTCAGCGATGTGGTGGGCCAGGAACACATCACCGATACCCTTCGACGAGCGGTGCTGTCAGAGCGCGTCGCACACGCCTATATGTTCACCGGACCCCGCGGCGTAGGCAAGACTTCGACCGCGCGTATTCTCGCCAAAGCGTTGAACGCCGATCTGGACGATCACGGAGACCCGCTCCTTGACTCCGATGCGGCTATCGCGATCGATGAGGGCCGTTACATGGACCTCATCGAGATCGACGCGGCATCGAACCGCGGTGTAAACGATATCCGCGACCTGCGTGAACGCGTCTTATTGCGACCGACCGTTGGCGAGTACAAGGTCTACATCATCGACGAAGTCCACATGCTCACTACGGAGGCGTTCAACGCGTTGCTCAAGACGCTTGAAGAGCCGCCTCCACAGGTCGTGATGATCTTGGCGACCACCGACATCCATCGGGTGCCCGCGACCATCATCTCGAGGTGTCAGCGCTTCGATTTTCGGCGTCTCACAACCGACGACGTGATCGGGCGATTGATACTGATCTGCGACGAAGAGGAGATCGATTGCGAACCCGCAGTGCTTGAACTCGTTGCGCAGTCTGCTTGGGGTTCGCTGCGCGACGCCGAAAACCTTCTCGAACAGCTTGCGATTTCATACGGGACCGGTGAGATTACGGAGGCGCAAGCGCGTGAGCTGCTCGGCATCGGCGACACCTCTTCGGCCCGCAATCTCGCCAGCGCCATCCTGTGTAGGGACACCAAACGCGCGTTGCAGATCATCGAAGAGGAGGCATCTCAGGGCGCCGAGTTGAAGGGACTGCGGGACAACACGATCTCAGCGCTGCGAGGGGCATTGCTGACGAAACATGGGGTGGCAAGTGCGTTTGGACAACTTGGCGACGCGCCTGAACTCGAAACAGAAGCGATGAACGCCACCGCTGAGCAGATGCTGCATGCCATCACGATCTTCGGACGTAACGAGCGATTCGGTGAAGCATCATCGCCCTTAGCTCTTGAGATCGCCACGTTGCAAGCGGTCGCGGAGCCTCCAAAACCACAGCCAGTGGCGACCCCAACGCAACAGCCTACAAGGGATCGTCGACCAGCACGCCAACCCGTAACGCGCCAAGAAACGAGACGATCTGAATCGGCACCATCGCAACCGGCGGATGTCTCGACGGAGTCACAAATCCTTGAAGAGATCGGCAAAGCAGCAGGGACACAAGTCCGGACCACGTTCGCCCAGGTCAACTTCATCGGCCCTAACAACGGGATCCTCGTTCTGCAACCCAAGTACTCGAACGCTGAGAAGCGGCTGCGGGACACATGGATGAATGAAGAAGTCCGCGCCAAACTCAGACCCGCATTCCAAACCGTCTACGGATCTGAGATTCGAGTGCAGCTCCAACAAGCGGCCGCAGGTGCTAATTCGTCTGCAAACGCTCCACAGCCAAGTCCGCCAGGGAATTCGCAACCGCAACCCCCGACTCAACCACCGAACCAGCTTGCCGACCAGAATCAGCCTTTCAACGTGCCTGAAGAGATCGAATCGCATCCTGCCGTGCAGCGATTTCGGAACGTGGGCGGACGTGTGGTTGGCGTCGAAGATTGCTAGGATCGGCTCACGGCGATCTCGGTTATATGACGCGTTAACATTGAACCGGAAGCGTCCGACGATCGGGCATGACACGCAACGAGGACAGGTGGTCACCGCATCATGATGAACCGCAACATGCTGAGGCAAGCTCAGGCGATGCAGAAGAAGATCCAGGAGATGCAGCAAGAGATCGCCGAAGCAAAGTCTGAAGCGTCCGTTGGCGGAGGCGTCGTCAAAGTCGTAGTCGTTGGTGGGTCGCACGTCGAGAGCATTACGATCGACCCCGAAGTCGTCGATTCTGAAGACGTCGAGATGCTCGAGGACCTCGTGATGGCGGCGGTGAACGAGGCCATGGAAAACGCGCAAGAAATGGCGGCAAAGAAGATGCAGGCCATAACCGGAGGTTTAAACATCCCCGGCCTCGGTTTCTAAAGCCGTCGAGTTTTAGCAACGGCACAAAAGATGGCCGCGTTCCGACCTGACCCGCCTCGTCCCATCACACCGGTAACTCCGCGCACCGACGCGCCACGTGGCGTCGCCGCACCGGTGGCGCGGGTCATCGAAGCGTTCCGCCGATTACCAGGTATAGGACCTAAGAGCGCTCAGCGGTTGGCGTATCACCTCGTTCGGATGCCCGAAGCTGAAGCAGAGGAGCTCTCCGAAGCAATCACCGGCGTGAAGCAGCGCATCAAGCTTTGCGAAACCTGCGCAGACATCACAGAAGAGACCGTGTGCAGAATCTGCACCGATCCAAACCGCGACCAGTCCGTCATCTGCGTCGTCGAGGAACCCCTCGATGTCACCGCCATCGAACGTACGCGCGCCTACACCGGCATGTACCACGTGCTGCATGGCGCCATCTCGCCGACAAGCGGCATCGCCGCTTCGGACCTAAAAATCAAAGAACTTCTGGAACGCCTCCAAGACGAGAGCGTCACAGAAGTTATCGTCGCTACAAATACGAACCTTGACGGCGAAGCTACTGCGATGTACCTCCAGCGCGCTATCGGCCCTGCAGGTATCAAGGTCACACGGATCGCCCGCGGACTGCCTTCCGGCTCGGACATTGAATACGCCGATGATGCTACGCTGGCGCACTCCCTAGAATCTCGCTCCGAAATCACCGCTTGATCATCCGCATCGGCGATAATCATCGTCTGTACAACCACTAACCCGAGGGACCCAATGAAAATCGAACAGATCGAGACCTTCTTGGTTGACCGTTTCCTAGTCGTCCGAATCACAACTGATGACGGGACCCAAGGAATCGGCGAATCTTGCTACTGGGCCTACCCGCGTGCGGCTGAGGAAACGGTCAAGATCCTCGGCGATGCCATCATCGGCATGGATCCCGCCGATACCGAACATCTCTACAACTACATGCACCGGTACAACGGCAGCTTCCGCGGCAACAGCATCGCCGCCGCCATCAGCGGCATCGACATGGCGTTGTGGGACATCAAGGGCAAACGTCTCGGCGCTCCAGTTTGGGACCTCCTCGGCGGACGTGCCCGCCAGAAGATACGGGGAATCTTTCTCGGCGTCGGTGGCGAAACTCCCAACGATGTCGCCGAACGAGCGCAAGTTGCCGTCGATCGCGGCTACACCGCTCTAAAGTTCACTCCGATGCCGCGCGAGTTCCAGTTGCTCAAGTATCCGTTGCTCGTCGACAACGCCGTCGATATGCTCGCGGCAGTCAGGGAAGTTGTCGGCAAAGAATTCGACATCGGCATCGAGATTCACCGCAACATGCGACCCTCCGAAGCTGTCGTCTTCTGTGAAAAGGCGATGCCGTTCAACCCTTACTTCATCGAAGACCCGATAGTGCCCGACGGCGTCCTCGCGATGTCAGAAGTCGCCTCCAAGATGCGGCTTCCGCTGGCGGTCGGAGAGCGCAACGCGCACATCTGGGAGTTCCGCGAGTATGCCCAGATGACCAACTGCTCCTTCTTCAAGCCCGACATCGCGGTAGCCGGCGGGATAACAGGTGTTAAAAAGATCGGAGCCATCGCAGAGGCGCACCACATTCTCATCGCGCCGCATAACTTCCAAGGACCAATCGCCACCGCGGCATGTGTCCAACTAGGCATCTCATCGCCTTCTTGGGACGTACTGGAAGCGGTTGATGAAGACAAACCGCCACGCCGCGACATGGTCGACGAACCGATGGAGGTCGTTGACGGTTACTTCACGCTCCCCGAGAAACCGGGCCTAGGCGTGATCTTCAACGAAGATGCCCCCAACCTGCACCCGTTCGAACCGGCACGCATCCCGCCGCCCATCCGCGAAGACGGCAGCGTAGGGCTGCGTTGAGCTCAGTTAATCAAGAACCGAACGATAGTCGATTACAGCCGCTAGAACGCCTTGCCACCCAACGAGCGAGGGAAAACGAACGCGGACTATCCGAACGTTCTGACCGCATACGGAGCGCCACATTTGGGTTTGTGATCGGCGGTTTACTCGGCCTTTTTATCGGCCACATGGGACTGCTCATACTTGAAGCCCGTGAGGAATTTCTACTCACCTACTACTGGACACGTGAGTTGATCGAGTTCGACGACCAGCGTCCGCTAATTCCCACCTACTTCTTAGGCGGGGGCCTTGCCGGCGCACTGGCTAGTTACCAATTCCTCGTCCTCAGATTCTCGATGCCTGGTTTTCGAGGATGGGCGCTCGGCACGCTCGCGTTCACCTTTGCGGCCATATTCCTCATCGGCTACTTCGCTTCATTGATGATCGCTAACTTCCTCGATCCGATCACCGGGCCGATTCCCGACGATCGGACGTGGTGGGTACTCCCAAGATTTGCTTTTTCGTTGGTTGGTGCGATCCCTTCGAGCTTCAATATCATGGGCGGCGCCTTTTACGTCGGATTTATCAGCACCGGGTTTTTCTTGATGCTTTGGACCGGCACTAAAGTGGCTCTTGAGCGGACAACCCACGTTCCACCCTTGGCCGGTCGCATACCCCTAGTGAGTGTCATCTATGTTTCTGCTTCCGCTCTTGCCCTAATCCCATATCTGGTCTTAATAGTGGGTCCAGACTCGATGATCGAAACCCTAGTATCGCTGCTCTCATCACTGGAGATTTGACATCCGAAACCAAGTGGTTGCGAATAGGGATCATCGCCGTATCTGACTGAATCCGCTACGTATCCCAGCGTTTCGGTACGATTGAGAGCGAAGGTTCCGATAACGCCATGCGATCACCCCAACGACGATACTTCAACGCCGAAGGCATCGTCGTACGCGCCCGCAACCTCGGTGAGGCGGACCGGATCATCGTCCTGTTCACGCCTAATCGCGGTCTAGTTTCCTGTGTGGCACGCGGCGCTCGTCGGACCACGTCGAAGACCGGCGGACACGTTGACCTGCTGCGGCACATAACCGCGCACATCTCCGAAGGCCGTTCCGACCTGCACACCATCAGTCAAGTCGAGACCATCAACGGCTACCTCGGGCTGCGAAACGACCTCGATCGCCTGTCACTAGCCTCTCACTTCGCCGAAATGTGCGAGCGATTTTCTCTTCCAAACGCCCCAACCCCGCACCTTTTCTCACTCCTGCGCGACTCTCTAACCTTCACCGAGGCCACGGCGAAGCCAACCCTTCCGCTGCTACGCCTTTGGCACGAAATGACGCTGCTCTCAACTGTCGGATTGCAACCCCAACTCCACCGCTGCGTCCGCACGGGTGCCGACATCCCACCCGGCGACCACTGGTTCTCCCCATCCGAAGGCGGCCTAGTAAAACGCTCCAACAGATTGGCGGACGATTCGACCACTCCCGACCCAATCGCCTTCACCGAAGAATCCGAACTCTCCGA
The DNA here is from genome assembly GCA_965207515.1 of Dehalococcoidia bacterium. GTDB lineage: Bacteria > Chloroflexota > Dehalococcoidia > Lucifugimonadales > Lucifugimonadaceae > Bin127. The sequence goes on from OZ242286.1 coordinate 2,404,710, forward strand.
CCCAATCATTCCCGCACCGCTGAACACCATCAAACTGCTACGACACATCCTCCGAACACCCGAGTGGCCAAGGTTGGAGCGGCTACGCGTCGAAGCGCGGGATGTAGAGGGCGGATTACGACTGGCGGGCGCGATGCTGAGGTATCAGCAGGAGAGGGGACAAGGGCGCGCGGAGCGGGTGATGGGGGAGGTGGGTTTGTAAGATCCTCGCATCATCGTCGGCCGTCAACGCAGGGGTTACATAGCGTTATTTGGTGTTGCGCCCGCCAGGAGGTTTACCGGTCCGACGGATCGCAACAGGTTTGGGAGGTGCTTTGCGTTCACTTGCACTATCAAAGACCCACGAGTTACTGGAACCAATGTTCGGGCCTTTGGCGTTACGTTGGTTTTTGTCACTCATTTCAACCCTTGGGTTCAACATCAGCACCGGGTGGTTTTCGCGAACCGGTGGGTTTCGGCGGTGCCTCGCGGACGCGGCTACCCTTGATTGCATCTGCGGATGAACCGCTCAATTTGGCGGCAGGAGCCTTTTTATTTGTGCTCAACATATCTGCTCCTCTTCTACTTGTCCTCAATACTGTACACGGTCGTAGCCTGCCAACCTCTGCGACCAAAGTCGGCATCTGAGGAATGCGGGTTGTGAAACATCGAGTACACCAATATCGATTTGAAGCGTTTGGCTACTATGAATTCGTAGGTTTCAGTGTGAGTTTCGTTCGGTTCAACCGTTATGCCACCTGGTGACCAGTTTCGTTGAATTTCGTCCAATGTAGGCCACTGGACGTAGTTGTGTTTTTGGTCGACGAACGTTTGCGCATATAACTCTTCAACTTTTTCGTCGGTCAGGTTGCCGAATTCCTGGATTCGGAAAAGTGTGTCTTGAATCGTCACCCGCACTTTTGAGTTGTTTTTCAATCGAGCCGTCACGGCGATTGCGACGTAACTTGGACTCAACGAGTTGTGCGAAACGGACTGGGTAACGCTCAGATGTGGCGCGTTGTGCCGAAATAGCCTGAACTGATAGATGGCGAAAATTCCGCCCAAACTGAACGCGATTAGCGTGCCAACGCTCCCTACGATTCCCGCAGATCTGGAAACGTTCAAATCCATGAACGTAGACAACGCCCAAACAGCCAATATCGGGACAGACGACATCAGAACGACACCGATGATCACCCCGACGATGTCCCATTTCAACGATCTGATCATCGCACTCGCTCTGGGTCAATAATGAGCGATCCAAACATTCGGATAACGGAATTGACGTGTCGTCGTAGATCGATTCAATAACGTGGGTGCGGCATCTGATGGGACAACGCCATGGATGGCCGATCGCCGTCGTCGCTGCGCAGACGGAACCGTTAGAGACACGGTGAAGAACTTCAGAACACGTAACTGGCTGACAGAATTAAACCGCCTACTCCCCGTCTTCGGCCGCCACCGCCTGCTGCAGGTACTTGAACAGGTCGGCATCGCTCTCTAGGACTATGAGCGCTTTGTCATCTAGGATCTTCTCGTAGGTTTCGAGTGAGCGGCGGAACTCGTAGAATTCGGGGGCGAGTTCGAGGGCTTCGGCTAGGATCTTGATGGCTTCTTCTTCGGCTTCGCCGCGGAGTTGGGCGGCGGTACCGTTTGCGGACTCTAAGATGATTTGGACGTCACGGTCGACTTCCGCTCGGATCTCTCGGTCTCTTTGGGTACCTTCTGCTCGGAGACCTTCGGCGATGCGGGCACGTTCGGCTCTCATGCGGGCGAAGACGGAGTTCTCGATCTCGGTCGGGAAGTCGGCCCGTTTGATGCGGACGTCTACGATCTCGATGCCGAGTTCGTCGACAAGCGGCTGGAAGTAAGCGACCGTAGCGTTACCTAGGATTGCCGGTTGCGCCTCTCGGCTCAACGCGTCCAACTCCTCGTTGGTCGGCGGTCGGCCTCGTGTAGCAATTCCTTCGTCGCTTATCTCGGTGACTAGGATCGTAAGACGAGGGTCGCGAACGTTGTTGTTGAAGAGGCTCATGGCGTTGTCGCGACTGATCTCGGACCGGTTGCTGGCCTCGGCGATGCGGCGCATGACCTGCTCCCGGGTTTCGGAAATGACTTCCGACTGGGTGTCGAGAGCGACTTCTCGGCGGAGCTGCGAGTTGACGATGTCGGAAACGCGGGAGACGGCTTGCCCTTCGGTTTGGAGCCGCTGGAAGAACTTGAGCGGGTCGACGATGCGGTATCTGGCGTAGGCGTCGATAACGAGGTTGCGTTTGTCGGATGTCAACAGCGAAGCCGGTTGCGCATCGACTCGAAGCAGACGGCTGTCCATCTTCCGGACGGTCTCGACGAAGGGTTGCTTCACATAAAGGCCGGGGCTTCGGTAGTCGCGCTGGAACTCGCCGAAGCGGGTGACGATGGCGAGTTGAGTTTCGTCAACCGTGAATAACGCTTGCGGGATCAGAATGAACGCCGCGACGATGATGATGACTATGGTGATGATCAGGCGAGGCATGGTTTACTGACCTCCGCCTGTCGTAGCCGCACCGCTGGTCGTTCCTCTCGAAAGCGTGCCGAGGCTGTCAAGCGGCAATAGCGGCAATGCGTCTGAACCAGACGGGAGGATGATCTTCGATTTGCCGGCGAGGATACGTTCGACGGCTTCAAGGTAGAGCCGCGTTCGGGTGACGTTAGGAGATTCTTCGTAACCTGCTAGGATCGCTTTGAATCCTTCGGCCTCACCACGTGCTCGCTCGATACGACCTCGTTTGAAACCGTCGGCCTCTTCCACGATCTGGGCCGCCGAACCAGTGGCTTGCGGGATCTGAGCGGCTTTGTATGCCTCCGCCAAGTTGATGTCCCGTTCCCGGTCTTCGCGGGCCCTGACAACGTCTTCGAAGGCGTCTTGAACTTCGGCGGGCGGGTTGACGTTTTGCAGCAGGACTTGAAGAACGTCGATACCGGTGTTGTAATCGCGGGCCAGTTCTCGCATCTTCTCTAAGATGCTGGCCTGCACCTGCTCCTTCTCGGTTGTCAAAACGTCGTCGATATTGCGTGCGCCTACCACCTGTCTGACGGCGGTTTCGGCGATGTCGCGCAACGTTTCGCCTTCGGGCAAGCCGGGCGAAATCTGTCGATCGGGGTCGCCTGGATCGTCGACTTCGAACAGGAAATTGCGGAGGTTTGAGATGCGGTACTGGACAACCATCTGTACGTCGACGATGTTCTCGTCGCCCGTGATCATCTCAGACTCGCTTTGGACAGGAGTTGTGCTAGAACCGTTGGCGGCGCTACGGAAACCAAGTTCAAGTCGGCGCGTTGTCGTGACTTGCACAACGTTGCGGGTCCCAATGGGGCCCGGCCAGTGCCAGTGAAGACCTTGATCGGCGATCGCTACGAATCTTCCGAATGTGCGAAGCGCGGCTTGTTCTTCAGGGCCTACCGTGTAGACGCCAGTTGCTAACCACGCGATTGCAGCGATAGGGATGAGGGCGAGGACTACAGCACCGCCTCGACCGGAAGCACTGCCGCCACGGCTTTCACCGTCGTTGCGGCTCGATTCTCCGCCGCCACCGAATCCTGGGATCCCAGAAAAAGCCTCCTTGATTCGGTCCATGATGTCGCCGAGCGTGACTTCGGGTTCCTCGTCACGTTCAGGCGGGCGATACATCAGCGAGTCGTCCGAGCCTTTGTCGGTGGCTGATGCTTGTGGGGAGTTCGACATGTAGAGGAAATTCGGGCGGTTACCGCGATTGGATCACGTCAACGTTAGGGTGATACGCCGTTGGAGATGACAGAGTTCTATGTTGCGATTTCGATCCGTGTGCGATTTCGGAGGAGTTGCCCTTACGGAAATTATAAACAACCGCAACCTCCCGATAGCCGAACTTCAGCCGACACCAAATCATTGGTTCGAGTCGCCGAATCACGACTGACGAGTTCGGCAACAACCCAAAACTCCCCCTACGCGACGTAGGGGGAGTTGGTTCATTCAAGGGAATGAACGGCGTTACGAACCGTTCTCCGATTCGAGTGCGCTCACGATCCTGCCGGCGTTCATCGGAGTTTCCCGCAGACGAATGCCGACGGCATCTTTGATCGCGTTGCCAACTGCCGGAACAGGAGGCACGATCGGAACCTCGCCGACACCTCGGACACCGTACGGGTGCACCGGGTTCGGCACTTCAACGATCACAGTCTCGATGTTCGGGAGGTCGAGCGAGGTGGGCATGCGGTAGTCGAGGTAAGACGAGTTCGACATCACGCCGTCGTCGCCCATGTAGTATTCCTCGTTCAACGCCCAGCCGATGCCTTGTGCCGCTCCACCTTGCATCTGTCCTTCGACGTAAGACGGGTGAATTGCCCGACCCGCGTCTTGAACGATGGTGTAGCGAACAACGTCAGTCTTGCCGGTCTCCGGGTCGATCTCCAAGTCGCAGATGTGAGTGCCATAAGCTCCGCCAGCCGCTTCGAGGTCGACGCTGCCTGTCGACGTGACTGGACCACCAGTGTCGTCGAGTTTTCCGGCTAGGTCCTTAAACCCGATGCTCAACTCTGAGTCGGACTTGGAGGAGAAGATGCCGTCTTCGAACTGCACGTCCTCTTCGTCAATGCTCCAGAGCCTCGATGCCCGCACCTTCAGCTTGTCGATCATCTCGATCGCCGCGTTGTAGGCGGCGTAGCCGGTCGCATAAGTCACACGACTGCCGCCTGTCACGGCGGTGAAGCCGACGGTGTCGGTGTCGACGACTGTCGGGTTGACGTCTTCGGCAGTGATACCTAGGGTTTCCGCCGCCTGCATGGCGATGGAAGCACGGGTTCCACCGATGTCGGTTGAGCCTTCAACCAGCTCGACGGTGCCATCGCCGTTCAACGAGAGGTTGACTGACGACTGGAGGCCGACGTTGAACCAGTATCCGCTTGCGAAACCGCGGCCACGGACTCGGCCCGGCGATGCTTCGCCGACATCCGAATTCCAGTGGTCGGTCTCTTTTGTCGCGTCAAGAACTTCTTCCATACCGATGCGCGGGAAGATCGGACCGTCACCACGTCGGGTGCCTTCTTTCGCGGCGTTGTCGCGCCGGAACTGCCACTTGTCAAAACCTGCCTGCTCGCATAGATCATCGACGAGCGTCTCGATCGCGAATGCGACCTGAGGTGAGCCAGGCGCTCGATAGGCCGCTACCTTGGGTTTGTTGACCAAGACGTCGTAACCGACGATGCGCATGTTCGGGATGTTGTAGCAGGCGTAGATGCACATGCCTGATGCGCCGACCAGAGAACCGGGGTATCCGCCCGCTTCCATCCTTAGCACTGAGGTCGCTGCGACGAGTTTTCCATCGCTTGTCGCGCCGAGTTTCAGGTGGATCTTGCCGCCGGCGGCCGGTCCACTGCCTTCGAACACGGAGCGTCGCTCCATGATCATCTTCACGGGAACGTTGCCAGCTTTCCGAGACAAGGTCGCGGCCACAGGTTCCAGATAGATCGGGATCTTGCCCCCGAAACCACCGCCAATCTCGAGCGGGGTCACGCGGATCTTGGACTCTTCCATCTGCATGACAGCAGCGACTTGCTGCCTGACCGTGAACGCGCCTTGAGTGCTAGTCCAAATCTTCAATCGGCCGTCTTCATCCCACACCGCGGTGGCGTTGTGCGGTTCGATGTATCCTTGGTGCACCATCTCGAGGCTGAACTCGCCTTCGACGACATGATCGGCTTCGGCTAATGCTGCGTCTGGGTCGCCAAACTCGTGCGTGAACTCTTTCACGTGATTGGGATGGCCACTCTGTTCCGCTCCTGGCGAACCCGCGAATTCTTCAAGAATTGCGGGCATGTCGTCCGCAACCGTGTCGTCGACATTTGTCGCGGATTGCAACACTTCGTATTCGACTTTGATCGCCCGGGTTGCCTCCTCGGCGGTGTAGCGGTCAACAGCCGCAACGCCTGCGACGGCGTGACCGGCATAGAGGACTTTGTCGCTCGCGAGGATGTTGTCGACCGCCCACTTCAGGTTAGTCGCGCCTTCGCCAAGGTCGACCATCTTGTTTTCGGCATCTGGTAGGTCGACATTCGTGACAACGGCTTGCACGCCTTCCATGGCCTCGGCGGCCGATGTGTCGATTGACTTGATTCGAGCATGGGCGTGTGGGCTGCGCAGCACGGCACCCCAGATCATGCTTGGCAACTTGATGTCCGCGCCATAGACGGCTCGGCCCGTCACCTTGTCCAAACCGTCGTGACGGATCGGGCGAGTACCGATTACCTTGTATTCACTCTTGGGTTCAAATGTTGCAACCATTTTGGGGTCCCCTTACATTTGGTTGGCTATCGATTGACGAAACAGCCGACCTCTGGCGTTAGGACGCACTTGGGTCGGCTGCCTATTCGTGTCTTTACGACATCTCCGCCGATGCCTTCTGCACGGCTCGAACGATCTTGTCGTAACCGGTGCAGCGGCAAAGGTTTCCTGCGAGCCAGTGTCGAATCCGGTGTTCGTCCGGCGCGGGCTCATTGTCGAGCAAGCCTTTTGCGGCGACCAAGAAGCCAGGCGTACAGATGCCGCACTGCAACGCGGCCTCTTCGAGGAATGCCTGTTGCAACGGATGCAAACCTTCAGGCGATGCCATTCCTTCAACGGTTTCAACAGATTTGCCGTCGATTTCGGCACCCAGCACCAAGCAAGAGTCGACGATGCGACCGTCAAGTGAGACGGTGCATGCGCCACAGTTGCCGTCCAAGCATCCTTCTTTGGTACCGGTCAGGCCGACGATCTCACGCAGCGTGTCGAGCAGGCTCATGTAAGGCGGCACGAGGAACCCGTGCGCGTTGCCGTTAATGGTGGTGCGGACGTGTACCCGCGATGGTCCTGGTGTTATTTGGGTTGTCATCTGCTCCTAGCCTCTCGCTCGCTCTACGGATTTGTTGATCATTCGTCGGGTCAGCACAGTTGATAGGTGCTTGCGCTGATCGATGGTTCCACGCATGTCGCTGATCGGCGACGCGGCATCGCCGGCGGCTTGTGCTGCAGCTTCGATTACGTCGTCGCTGACTGAGTTGCCAACCAATGCGTCCGCGGCGGCCGGCACAACAAGCGGAACCGGTGCAACTGCAGCCAGCGCAACGCGCGCGGCCTCAAACTTGTCGCCCGCGTTGTTCAGGCGGACCGACACGCCCGCGCCCGCGACTGCTATGTCCATTTCGTTGCGTGGAATGAAACGCTCGTAAGCGGCGCCAAAGTTGTCTCCGGGGTTCGGTAGGACCATGCTCACCAGAATCTCGCCACGCCCCAAGACGTTCGAGCCCGGACCCGTGCAGAATTCTTCCACCGCAACATCGCGATGGTCGTCGTTGCCGCCCGGTCCAGCGATGTGGCAGACCGCGCTGTACGCGATTAACGGGCAAATACCATCCGCACTTGGCGACGCGTTGCAAAGGTTGCCACCTAGCGCCGCTCGGGATTGGATCTGGATGCCGCCTATCATCTCGACGGCGTCGATGATGCCCGGGAAGCTGTCCCGTATCTTCTGGTCTTCGTAGATCTGGTAACACGGCACCGCCGCACCAATCGACACACTGCCATCTGGATAATGGCTGATCTCAGTCAACTCGGGAATATTTTTGACGTCGACTATCGCGTCGAGGTCCCACCTATTCGCCCGCGCCTGTACCAGTACGTCCGTCCCGCCGGCGATCGGTCGCGCCCGGTCGCCATGCTTGTCCAGCAATGCGACGGCGTCTGCGATCGACCCGGGGGCCTCATATGCAAAGGGATGCAAAAGCCCGCTCCTTTAGCCTGTTTGCCTATCAGCCCAACCCACCGAGTACTCGAACCAGATGGATACATGCCGATTTTCTCGCATATGAGTTTAAGCGAGATTGCACCCAACTGCAAAATGTTCGAAGAAAGTCAGTTCAATCAAACGGACATTTCATCGGCAAGGGCTGATTGTCGGTCGCTACAATCGCCTCAACGCAAGTTGCCACACGGCCAACGTCGCTAATATCGCCGTCACACCCGCGACCATGAAGGCAAACGGCGCACCCCACAGTTCGGCCAATGTGCCCATCAACAACGCCCCCACCGCCTGCGCGCCCCAAGTGAAGTTCATTAGGCTCATCACGCGGCCCCGGAACGCATCCGTAGTAAGCGTCTGAACAACGGTTGTGCTCATCGTGCCCTTAACCACGGACAACCCTCCGATCGCGCCGACCATGATCAACGCGAACAGGAAAACGTCAACTGCGCCGAAAACTATGTAACAAACTCCGACCGCAACGCCACCGAGCGCCATATAGAGTGGCGGTTTCGAGCGCGTTCCGATCAGGGTGACGGTGAAAGTGCCGATAAGGCCCCCGATGCCGACTGCGAGAAGCAACCGACCGTAAGTGGCGCTATCGCCGAAATAGACCTCTTCGGTAACCACTGGCATGAGAGTTTCCATAGGAGTCGCGACGATACCGATCAAAATGCCATATCCGATGATCGACGCGATCGCGGATTCTTGTCTGACGTACTTCACTCCCTCAACCATGTCGCGTACCCGAGCTTTGACCTTGCCGGCGAGAGGATTGGGTGAAGGTTCGACCATTGCCGCGGAATCCGTATCCATGCCGCGCGATGACGACAAAGTATCGGGTTTGGAACTCACCTGATGCAATCGGTGATCCATCAACATCAGCGTCAGCACAGTCAAAACATATGACGCCGAGACGATGAAAAACAGTCCTTCCATCCCCAAGGCCGTTACTAGCGGATGGAAAAGCGACGGGCCCAATATTGCCGCCCCTCCGAAAACTACGGAATAAAGCGATATCGCGCTCGGAAGTTGATCCCTTGGCACTAATGACGCCACCATCGCGCCACGCGTCGGAATATCGAACGACAACATGACGCCTGTGACCGCGGCAATGGTTAGCAGGTGCCACGCCTCAATGGTGTCCGTTGCAATGAGCACCGCCGTCACGAAACCCGCCATCGCGAACAAAAAGCGCGTGAATCTCAACAACCTCAATCGGTTTACCGTGTCCGCAACGACGCCGCCCCAAACGGAGAAAATCATCACCGGAGCCATGGTCGCTGCAGTCAACGATCCAAGCAAAATCTCGGAATCCGTGAGCGTCCGCATCAACCAAAGTCGACCGTAGATTAGCGTCCACATACCGACGTTCGAGAAGGCCGCCGCGATCCAGAAGAGCCGGTACTCGCGGTATCCGAAGACGGCGAATCCGGTGCGTCTCAGCACTCGACGATACCGGCTGCGCGGTCAATCTCGTCTTGGTAATGTCGAACCTTGCCGGTCACGACATCGTCGATTTCCACCGCTTGGTGTGCCTCGCCTGATTCCATGACGCCGTATGCGAGCGCGAGCGCAGCCATACCTTCTTCGCTGCCGACCTCCGGTGAACTGCCTGAGATTGCCGCACGTGCCAAGTCCATGTACTCGATCGCGAGGATCTTGAAGTCGATCTGGCGGAAATCCATCTCATATGACGACATCCGGCTTTCACCGTCCCACAGAGTGGTGGTTATTTCATCGAGTTCGAACTCGGTGACCAGAGTGAGTAATTCGTCTCCGTCGACCGTTGAACCGTCGCCTCGAACTATACGCGGACCCGTTCCGCTACGGCTGGGCGGCCGGTAAAGCGTTCCTTCGCTACCTATTACGACCGAATCCCCTAGGTTGTACCCGTACGACGTGTCGGTAATGATCATCTGTCCCGCGGCACCGGACGCGAAACGGATTGAGGCGAGCGCAGTATCGACCGCGTCTTGTTCGACTATGTCACCTAACTCTTCGCCCCCAGCTTCCCTGCGATGTCCGTACATCCTAGCCAACCCGGGCGCCTGAACCGACATCGGACGGAGGACGCGTTGGCGTTCGTTGACATCGGTCTCCGCGAAAACACGCACAGCAGGACCCATCAGGTAGAGCAGCAGATCGGCGTTGTGCACACCAGAGTCGAGTACCGTACCGCCTGCTTGATCCCGTTTTGCGCGCCAAACCGTGCTGTGCATCACACCGCGGTCGGCACTTCCTACGTTGAAGTCCAGTGCGAAATACGGCTCGCCGATCGCACCAGCGTCGATCAGCGCCTTAGCCAACCGGTTCATCGGATCACGCCGGAAATTCTCAGAGATGGACAGAGTTTTTCCGGTGCGTTCCGAGCACGATGCCATCAGTCGGCACGCGGTTAGGGTGAGCCCCATCGGTTTTTCGACCATCACGTGCAGACCCGCTTCCATCGCCTCGATTGCCAAGACGTGATGGGTCGGTGTGCTCGTCACGATGTCGACCGCGTCGAGCTGCTTATCAGAAGCATCGATGGCGTCTCCGAGGCTCGCAAATGCCCTCGGACTCTCGCCCGTCCCTTCCGCAATAACGGTGGCTACAGCCTCCGCAGAGTCGACGTGCGGATCGCACACCGCGACGATCCTGACGTCGTCGAAATACTTCCTGAGCTCGACGTACCCGTTGGCATGGCGCATTCCCATGCCGCCGGCGCCGACTAGCGCGATGTTGATTGTCATGTCTGCTTTGCGATCCGTTCAGATAGCCAGGGCGACCCGAACGTGCCGATGTAGGAGTTCGTCCTTACGGTTTGTTGGAGGGGGTGTCAACGTTCGAGGCCACCGGAAAGGATTCTAAGGCGCGTTTCGACATTAGACGAGGGCTCGCCGACACATCAGTCGAGATCACCTAGTTGTTAACAGTTTCGTCATTTTTGCGAAACGAATACGTAACGGTTGGTTCCTAGCATTTGGGTCTGATCCACAAAGCACAACACGGCTACCCAATTTCTCACTGTCGCCGGTGAGAGTGATTTCACAGGTACGGGCACCAAATTTGTGCGCCGGAGTTCGAGCGGACGGCATTGGTCAAAATTGGAAACGGTTGATGCCGAAGTTGGACGCAACGTCCTTCACGACAAGCTCGTACTGACCGTCAGCAACCTGCTGCGTAAGCCTCCGTTTGGCGGGTTGTACTCGGACTACGGCGCTATCAACCGCGGACAGGATTTACGCAGCCAATCGGTCCGACGAAATTGCGTCGATATCGGTCTCGGACGCACCGGTCGCGATTAAATCGCTAATAGCTTTTCCGGTCAAGGGAGCGTAATGTACTCCCTCCGACCAATGGCCTGACGCAATATAGACGTTTTCGTAACCCGGTGCCTGGCCGACATACGGTTTGCCATCGGCAGGCATTGGTCTGAGGCAAGCGGTGTGATGCGTAACAGATTCGCTGGTTATTCGGTCGGTCAGCCGTTGAACTTTGGGCAGAATGTACTCCCATGCGTAGCGTGACGGCTCTCGGTCGTAACCCTTACCATCCTCTTTGGTCGCGCCCAATACTGTGCGGGAAAGTCGCCGAGTCAATATAACGCCGCCCTCGTCCATGTTGTGCATCGTCGTCGGTGGTCTGTCTTGCTCAACACCCTTAGCCTCTTCCGCCGGCAAATGCATGTACAGCAGTTCGCCCTTCTGCGGGACGACGGGCACTTCGTAGCCTAACCAGTTACCGGCCTCGTTCGTCCATGGCCCCATCGCCAAGACTGTGGCATCAGCATTGATCTGCGAACCATCGGCGAGCAATACGCCGTCATCTGATAATCCCACTACCTCAGCTATCGTCGCTTCCGCCCCGTTTGTTTCAGCAGCCCTGAGTAGCGAATGTGTGAGCAACCGAGAGTCGACCGTTGGTTCAATCTCAGTGAAGCAGGCGCCTTCTACTTCTGGGGTCAACCAATCGCAGACCTCACGCGCCTCGCTCCCGCTCAACCATTCAGCGCTTAAGCCGTCTGCCCTACGATCTTCCCAAAACTGCCGCGCTTCTGCGTGACCAACCTCGCCGAACGCGCATCTCAGGTACGGTTTGAGGTCATATCCGTAGTCGATCCCGGTTTCATTCGGTAACACCTCAGCCAACTCGGCGTGCAACCGCAACGATGCCGACGAAAGAGCGAGCAGGCCCGGATCGTTGGAACCTGAATAGGGTGTGAGGATTCCAGCTGAGTATCCGCTTGCGCCAGACGCGATGCGATCGCGCTCGACGATTTTTACCTCTGAAATCCCTGCACGCGTCAAGTAATAGGCCGTGGCACACCCAATGATTCCGCCGCCGACGATGACGACGCGAGAGGTCAAGGACGACGCTGACGTCACGGCCCGGAGCGTGAGCCAGACGTGAAGATTTCACGTCCGCTGGCCGCTTGCAACGGTCGGTTGTTTGGACCCGTCATGCCTTGCAATGCGTCCACCTGTTCCTGCGAGACGGTTCCGATCTCGAGCATCAGGAACCAGTCGACAGGTTCAGCGCAGGGCGGAGTGGTCATGGATCCCTTGTAGGAGTAGTAACCGAGATCTTTTGTCATGAAGCCCCTTGCGTTGAGTGCGCCGGTGACTTCTGCTTTTCCGATTTCAAATGGCGCGTTGTCGATTATCTCCTGAACGAGCGGATTCGCATCTCCGATATCGAAGAGCATCGAGATGACTGCCACGTCGCCGAAAACCTGGCTGTGCAGCAGCTGGAGTTCCAACGGGTAGGATTTGCCGTCGATGTGGTGCTCGCTTGGCGTGCGCGGCGTCACTGTTTCGAGTTGGTATGTGCGCTCACCGAACCCGAGCCGATTTCCTGTCGGATAGTTGACGGCAATTGAGGTTCCGTTGTTGGATATCGCTTCGGCCTCTTTGCGGAAGGAGAACGACAACGGCGGTGAGAGGTTGCCTTTTTGATAACCCGTGACGTCGATCGGCGATTGTTGCGTACCGGCGCCGCATCGTTCGTTGTCGGGAGAAAGCGATGCCCAGTTCGCTGGTGCTCCTTCACCCGAGTAGCTCCACTCCACGGTTTCTTGGACCTCTTCCACGACCTCTTCACCGCCACACGCAACCAAAATCAGCGGTACCGCGACCGCGGTCAAAACAATTAATCCGCGAAGATATCTTCTTGCCGATCTCAATTTCATTCTGTCCTTGGACTTGTCTTTCGCCACGCGCCAAAAAAGCGAAGACGACGTTTGCGCACTCTCGATAGATTCTAGGTTAGTCGTCAGGACATTGAGAAACGGATTCTTCCGAAAGCAACCGCTCCACGCCGAAAAGCGACATATCGTAACCCGCGTCGCCCTTAGTGGCCATATCAGCGACGATCTCGCCAACGACCGCCGAGAATTTGAAACCGTGTCCCGAACAGGGGCTGCAGATGATCACGTTTTTGTGGCCCGGATGCCAGTCGAGCAGGAAATGGTAATCGGGCGTGTCGGTATATAGGCACACCGCCGATTTCAGGACCCGCCCGTTGAGCTGAGGAAGAATGTCGGAAATCGCGTGCCGCAGCGACTTTTCATCCTTTTCACGGACCGCCCGATCCAATTCCACCGGATCATCGAACATTTCACCGCCGTGATGGAACGCCGTCTTCACGCCGCCGCCAAAGTTGGGCTGAACATACAACCCGTAACCTGATTTGTACTCCCACGAATGGTTAGGACAATTCTCAGGTTCGAAAAGCCCTGGGCTGCTGGCGGGTTGGAACCAGAAGAGGACTTGACGTTCCAGACGAAGCGGCAACTTCAGCTTCGAGAGAAATGCGGGGTTCCAAGCGCCGGCTGAGAAGACGATCTGGTCTGCAGTGTATTCGCCGTAATCAGTGAATACGCGCACGCCTTCGCCGTCTGGGTGCCAACGCCTGACAGGTTCGTTGTAATGGAGGTCCGCACCTTGCTTCTGCGCCTGTTCCAAATGCGCTCCGACGCACTTTTCGGGGAACAATACTCCGGACTGCGGATCGAAGCCGCCGATCATGTTGTCGCGCGGCTGAAACTGCGGCCACCGGGAACGAATCTCTGAAGGTTCGATTATCTCAAACTCGAGGCCATGTTCCTTCGCCGCCCGTTTGACGCCAGTGATGTTTTCGCTCTCTTGCGTGCCGACCGTCAAACCGCCGACGATGCGCAGCAATTGAGTCGCGTCGCCATCGTCCGCAAGTGCCTGTTCCAACTCGCGCCAAACTTCGTATCCGCGACGCATAATCGGGACGTAATCGGGATGTTCCGCGTACACGAGACGAATTACGCGAGTGTCGCCGTGACTCGAACCTAGAGTATGCGGCGGTTTAAAGGCGTCGAAGCCGATTACGTTCACGCCGCGCTTGGCGAGCTGCCATGTGGATGCGCTGCCGTGGGCACCTAAGCCGACTACGATTACATCTGCGGTTTTGTTGCCCATCGGCGCGTTTCCTTTTAGACCGTCAGTTGAGTGCCAACGGTGCTACTGCGAATACTACTTGGAACGGTTTGCAGTATATGACCACGCTGTGTTGATCGTCCACGTTGACGTCGTCGGGAATGGGGTAGTTCTGGTTACCGATGTTGCCCTTCAACTTGCCGAGTTCAACATAGGTAACGTCGTCGGCATGGACATCGCCGCGTCCCATCGGATCGGGATGCGTAGTCAGCAAGACTCGCAGATCCGGACCATTGATCACGTTGAAGTCCTCGAAGCGCAGCACGAATCCATCGGTTCCCAGGTTCCAGATCGTTGCGTTGCCGCTACCTTTGTGGAAACTATCCCCGTCGCGGAACTGTCCGACCTTTACCGCATCGGGTGCTAGCATGGCACCCATCGCCTCCATCATCTCCTCTTCGACCATGTTCTCGTTATCCATCACGGCTTCCATGGTCGCATTGGCTTGAGCCATCTCCATCCCTTCTGGGACGATGGCGTTCATCAACGCCGGGAACTCCTCATCGACAGTCTTGTCAATAAAGAGGGGCGAACCGAGCCACCACGCGAGCGCAAGGCCAGGAATGATGATGATCGCAGCAATAATCGCTGTGAGCGGCTTGTGGTTTTTGATCCAATCGGTGACTTTCGTCAAGGCGACATCCTCATGATCTAAGGTGGCGAGACTTATGGCTAGACGGGGGGATATTGATACCTTCGCATTTTAGTTTGATGCCGCATCGCACGCAGTGCAATCGGCTGAGCAAGGTAAAAATGCCCCCTTATATGAAGAGATACGAAACGCCGCCGCCAACCGTTTTCGTGTGTGGGGACGGTTAAACTTGCATAATCGCTTCGCACCGCGCTCCCTCATGTCCTTTTTTGACGCTCATCGCCTCGTTCGCCGCGCTAGAATCGGCTCGCGCCGACGTTTCTACGGATGGAACGTGGTTGGAGCGATGTTCTTCGGCATGTTCCTCGTCCTCGGCACGCGTCAGAGTTTCGGCGTGTTCGTCGCCACTTGGGAGGAAGAGTGGGGCGTCACAACTGGCGATATATCAATTGCCGCCGCGATCGGATGGATCATCAACGGCGTTTCGCAGCCGATACTCGGCAAAATTGTCGATCGCTATGGAGGAAAGGTCGTCGTCGTCATCAGCACCGTGGTACTGGGTGTCGCTTACCTGCTGATGGCATTTATCGACGGCGTAATAATGCTGGCCGTACTCTTCGGTGGCGTCATCTCTTTCTTCGCCGGCGGAGTCTCGCCCGGGACATCTGGCGCTGTCATCACCCGATGGTTCCAGCGCAAACGTGGCATGGCCATGAGCGTAGTCGCAGCCGGAGGTTCGCTCGGCGGACTAGTGATGGTGCCGTTTCTCGCGCAGCTTATGCTGGCGACATCATGGCAGACCACCTTCATTGTGTCAGGGATAATCGTCCTCGCTCTGGGCGTACCGGTATCCGTGCTGATACTTCGCAATAGTCCGGACGAAATGGGTCAGTTACCCGACGGTGAGATCAGATCGACCGATAAACGCGCCTCAGCCGAGCAGCGGTCTCGCGCTCAAGCTCTGATGCGGGGTGGACCGCTCGGCGCTGAACGTTGGACCGAATCGTTTAAATCTTGGCCGATGTGGCAGCTCTCGATCGGTTACTTCGTGTGCGGCATCACCACGGCGAGCATCTCCACACACTTCGTTCGGTGGGCCATCAGCGAGGACATCGCGCAGGCCGAAGCGGCATGGGCGTTCGGAATACTCATGGGCATAAACGCGGGTGGCGTCGTATTGATCGGATTGCTTTCGGACTACATCCAAAGACACTATCTATTGGCGCTCGTGTATCTGGTCAGGGGAGTGGCATTTGTTTCGCTGATCGTCTTGCCGGGCGCAATGGCCATGTGGGCTTTCGCCCTGATCGGAGGAGCCTCGTGGCTCGCTACCGTGCCGCTGACGACGGGTTTGACCGCCGACGTCTACGGCGTCAGAAACGTCGGAATGCTGGGCGGTCTGATCAACTTCTCGCACCAGATGGGCGGTGGCGCGGCCGTGCTGCTGTTCGGATTGACGTTTGACAAGTGGAATACCTATGACCCAGCATTCGCCGCCGGGGCCTTATGGCTACTCGTCGCCGGCATCGTGATCTTAACGATCAAAGAGAAGAAGTATTCGGTCAGATACGCGCCGGCGAGCGCAACCGCCGGTTAACGCACGATGCATCTGCCAATCGCCGAACTCGATACCCACGATTCGGTGCACATGCACCACTCGGAATCGGTCGATCCGACGTTGGCACAGTGGATCAACAACCTTTTGCATGAACTTCTGGGTTGGGGCCCGTGGACGTTTGTAGTAGTCCTAGGAATCACAATCGCCGCGATACCAGTGTGGCTCATTTACTCTGCGTTGAGACACCCAGACGCGCCCGAAGAATCGAATGATTCGGACGACTGATTGGTACCCCGTACGGGATTCGAACCCGTGATCTCCGGCTTGAAAGGCCGACGTGCTAGGCCGCTGCACCAACGGGGCGGGGAACACGCACCACATCACACAACACAACCGCTTAAGAATAACATTCGTGTCGGTCACTCCAGCATCGCGACGGTCACACCATTCCCTCCTGCGTTCTGCGGTGCCGGTTGGAATGTTTCGACGTGCGGCTCGCGCGAAAGTATGTCGCGCACGGCATGGCGTAGCGCTCCGCTACCCTCACCGTGAATGATCCGAACGCTGGTCAGCCCTTGCATGAACGCCCTGTCGATGAACTGCGGGATCATCGATTCGACAATGTGGACTCGCGAGCCACGAACGTCAAGGTCTCCTGCTGAATCAGCAACGTGCGCCAATTTTGGCTGCACCCTAGCATGTGCACGAGGTCTTTCGGCTTCTTTGGCGTCTGAACCTGCTTTGACGAGCGTCATCATGTGCGGACGCGCTTGAAAGCGCATCGTTCCAGAAAGTACGACGGCTCGATCGTCTCGGTCCAATTCCACGATCTCGCCCGTCACACCGAGACTTTCAACCCGCACGAAATCGCCGACCTTGAACCTCGGCGCATCATCTGACGTTGTCCGTTCGGTGTGTCGGCGTGGACGGTCGGCGCTCGCCAGCCAGTCTTCGCTCCCAACATCACGCGCGATATCCGCAGCCGACTGTCTCGCCTCTTGCCAAGTCTGTTCCCGTTGAGCCTCTCGCATCAGCCGTCGCAACTGGCGACGCACGCGTTGAGCTTCACTTTTCAGTTGATCGCGCGCCTCTTCAATCGCCTTGTCCCGTTCTTGCTCCGAAATGGTCAAATTCGTCTGCGCTTCGATCCGCAACCGCTCAACCTCGGCGCGATCCTCGGCGGTTTGCTGCTGAACTTCCCGGACTCGATCCCGCTCGGTTTGCAGCGACTTCAACAGGTTTTCGGTCTGCGAACGCAATGGGTCGAGCATCGATTCGGCGTGTTCTACGACCGGCTCTTCCAGCCCCAATCGTTTTGCGACCTCCATGGCGTAGCTCTGCCCGGGCAGTCCCATGATGAGGCGATAGTTTGGGAGCATAGATTCGGGGTCGAGTTCGACGGAGGCGTTGGCCAGGTGTTGGTGCGTTGCGGCGAACTCCGATACCGGACGATGGTGAGTCGTGACACACGTCCAAACACCATCGCTCACCAAACGCTCCAGAATCGCACGCGCCAGAGCGGATCCCTCTTCAGGATCGGTACCCGTCCCAAGTTCGTCCAGAAGCACCAATGATCGATCGGTCGCCCGCCCAATGATCCGAATCACACGTTCCATGTGGGAAGAAAAAGTCGACACAGAACGATCGATGCTCTGAGCGTCGCCGATATCGGCGAACACGCCGTCGAACACAGGTAGTTCAGAAGCCTCACGCGCCGGAATCTGTAGTCCTGACTGATGCATCAACGCCATCAGTCCTAAGGTCTTGAGCGCGATCGTTTTGCCACCGGTGTTTGGGCCCGTGATGACGAGGCCACGCCGTGTCGCATCGAGATGCATCGAAATCGGAACTACATTGGTGCCGATCAGCGGATGGCGGGCTTCGACCAAAATCAAGCCGCCAGTATCGTCTGAAGCTGAAATCCCCCCAGTTTTGGGTCTGACTCCGCCTATTTTTAACGACAAACGGCCCCTCGCTACTGCTGCATCGAGGCTCGCAGCCGCTTGCATCGACGCGAGAGCGTCTTCTCCGCGGACTGCCACCGATCGCGAAAGTTTGCGGAGAACACGTTCCTCCTCCTTTTCGGCTTCGTACGCAGCTTCGCGCCAATCGTTGGCGACGTCCACCACCGCGAATGGTTCGATGAAAGCGGTCTGTCCGCTCGAAGACACGTCATGAACGATGCCAGGGACGGCCATGCGGTGCGAGGATTTGACCTCCAAAACCAAACGATCACCACGCGACGCGATCGCATCTGACTGCAAGTAGGGCTTCAGAGCGTCACGCCCCGCGAGGTTCTCCATGACGCGCATCGCTCGTTGATAAGCCGTCCGGGATTTTGCCCTGAGCTGCCCTAACCTAGGCGTAGCGGTATCTAAGACGTCACCGGAATCCGCGAGCGAGTCCACGATGCTGGAACGGACCTCGCGAAGATCTCGGATCTGGGAAGCCATTTCGCTCAGATTAGGGGCATCGTCGGCGATCATCATCATCGTGGATCTGGCTACCCACATCGACTGAAAGATCGCACACAGCATCAGTAGCTCCGAACCGTTCAGCATCCCTCCTAACATGGCGCGACGCAGAGGATCGCGCGGATCGCGCATACCCGCCAAACCAATGTCGCCTTTGCCATTGAGGAGATTTACCGCCTCCGCGGTTTCATCCTGCAAACGGATCACGTCTTCCGGATGCCGTGCCGGACGAGACTCGCGGACGATCTCCTTCGACATGTAAAACCGGGCTTCGCCAGCCAGAAGTTCCCGAACGCGATCGAACTCCAAGAGGTTTTCAGCTTCGAGGAGCATTGAATCTGAGGAGGAAACCGAATCATCTCGCGACTGATCGGAATCGGCTGTCCCTTCGGTTTGTGTAGCGGATAATGACATTGAACTCCAATTTTAGACCTGACGAATAAACGGTTCTCGCAGAAATGGCGACAGCCAGCTCATGGAACACGCATTAAATCCCGTATCGCTCGTCGGTGACGACAGCATAAAGAGAGTCCACGCGGCAGGCGATCGCTTGATGTCGCTCTCAGACCTACGTTACGAAGGCGAGTTTGTATCGGTGGGTCAATACGAGAACGTTCACGTAATGGAGTTCGGTTCGGGTCCTCCCTTGCTGTTGGTGCATGGCGCCGGTAGCGGAGGCCCGGCGTGGCATCGGCAGATCGCGGCGTTGGCCGTCGATCATCGCGTCATTGTTCCTGATGTGCCTATGTTTGGACTATCCGGGATGCCGCATCGGATTCACAGCCCGAGAGAACAGATCGCCGACGTGATATTGGGCATCATGGATCTTCTTGACATCGAGACCGCAGACATCGCTGGCCATTCGATGGGAGCTCTGGCATCGCTCGGCGCATTGATGCGCGCACCGGACCGTTTCAAGATGGCAGTCCTATTGTCTTCGCCCGGATTCGGACGCGGATTGAACTTCGTGCTTAGTCTAGCTTCGGTTCCGGCGCTGCAAAGATTCGTAGATTACGGGTCGAGGCGCGCGAGGAACGTTTATTTCGACCTTTTCGAAGCGCAGAAATCAGGACCTTCGGACGAACGGGAGTTGTGGAAAGAGCTTCATTTCCAAGTCGGCAACCGGGACAACGGCATTGAGACCTTCCATCAGGGTCTGACAAGCTTCGCCGGAATATCGGGTCAGCGAGACGTCATCGCTCCAGAATTGGCGGCCAGGATCAAAGCCGAAACGTTGCTGATATGGGGCGACTCCGATCGCATTATTCCGACGCGTCACGGCAAACGCGCCAACGAATTGATTCCTGGTGCACGTCTGGAAATCATCGAAAACTGCGGCCACATAGTCCAGCTGGAAGCTCCGGAACGCGTCACCGCGCTGATGTCCGATTGGTTCCGGTTCAGCTGAAACGGTCTCCAACGGTGAAACCGATGTCGCCGGCCGCAGATTTCGGGCCGCGACCAATGCGCACGCGCTTGATCGTCAAGGAACCCCCGCCGACCGCGATCATCACACCCTGATCGCCGAGATCAAGCACCGTTCCGGGTTCTTGTCTCTGCTCGCCACGGTTCGCAATTGAGCTCCCGAAAAAAGCGACCTTTTCATCGTTCAAGGTCGACCACGCGCCCGGTTGGGGATCGCATCCACGGATCAGGTTATGGACGGCACCGGCATCTAACGACCAATCGATATGCGCGTCGCTTGATCCGCACCACCCCTCGTATGTCGCCTTCGATTCGTCTTGGACGATACGGGGCGCGTTCCCGCGATTGACTAGGTCTACAGATTCCAGGATCGCATCGACACCCATCGGATATAGGTGATTGAAATAGAGCGAACCTACGGTGTCGTCAGGACCGATGTCAACTCGTTTCTGCATCAGTATCGGTCCCGTGTCCAACCCTTCGTCTGGCCAGAAAATCGATAATCCCGTTTCTGTGTCGCCGTTGATCACCGCCCAGTTGATGGAACTGGGCCCCCTGTGGAGCGGCAGCAGGGAAGGGTGATACTGGATCGTTCCTTGTGATGGCGCTTCGATTATTCCGTCGGGCACGATGTCTGTGACGTAGGCCATGACGCATAAATCGGCTTCGAGCGATCGAAACGCTTCGATACATTGTTGATCCCGCATCCGATCGAACTGCCAACAAGGGATGCCCAAGTCGTCGGATGCCTTCGCTAACGGCTCGCGACTTCTGCGTCTGTCTGGTGCTGCGAACACACCCACGACCTCGTGTTCATCGAGAATGTTCAACGCTTCCAGAACCGATTTGCCGAAAGCTGATTGACCGATGATGGCTAGTTTCATGCGCGGGCTCTTATCCTTGTCTTCGTGTGGGTGCAAAGTTTAATCGGTCGCGAATCTCACCACACAACAGGCAGACAACCATTGACGACGGAACCGACGACATCGGCCGAATACTTCGCCCGAGGATTGAAATCGGCGCAATTGGGCCAACCCGACGCGGCGGCGCGAGACTTCGAGGAAGCCGCGTGGCTGGATCCGGATAACGCGACCATCCAGTTCAATCTCGGGACCGCATATCTGAGCATGGGATTGTTCGAGCAAGCCGTAATCAACCTCGACAGATCGCTGGATTTGAATCCGGATAGTTCAGATGCATTCGGAAATCGCGCGGTAGCCAGAACCGCTCTCGGTCAAGATGAACTAGCGGCGGAAGACATTAAAAGGGCGATCGAGTTGGGCGCGCCACCAGACGGTATTCATGCCGTTGTCGAGTACGTCAAACAACGGCGGAAACCACCGGAGTAAAGGCATGAGAGGTTTGGCGAGCCCCAGTTGGGACTGCGATCGTCGACTGGGATTACGATCCCTTACGCCACCTCACCAACAGGTGATGACCCCCACGGCGCCGCAACGCGTCGTTGATCACTGTAATGAGTTGTCGATCGGTGATGATCTTCGACTTTTGCAGAAGCCGAGCTTCCTCTTCTTTGGAGTGCAAAAAGGTCTGCGCAAGTTCAGTCACGTCGTGACTCATCTCGATCTCAAGACCGTGAGCTTCCGCGATCTCATGTGGCGGCGTAGCGTCCAGCCGGAACAAGGCACTCAGCAGGAAACGACCGCCGGGTTTCAGAACTCTGACAACCTCATCGATATCGTAGACGTCTGTGGAGACTACAAGATCGCAGGAACCAGATTCAAGGCCCGTGTTCTCGACCGGTGCGACGATAAAGTTGCATCGGTCGTCGACGCCCTCGATGCGCGCCAAGTCTGCAGCCGTGGAGATCGCATTCTCGTCGATGTCGTTGCCGAACACCGTGCAACCGTAGAGCGACGCGAGCCAACGCGCGTTGCCGCCCACGGCACATGCCATGTCCAACACCACCGAATCGCGGGTTGGTTCGATGTCCTGCAGACCGACTGTAAGAATGGTCTGGTTGGCGCCCAGATGCATGAATTCGCCGAATAACAGGCTATCCGCGGTCGCCGTCTCGTCGTACCAATGTTGTAAGCGTTGAGTTTTATTCATCTTCGAGTTTCGGCCGAATCTGTTGGGTAGTTATCCTCAATTTCAACACAGCAACCCATTCAGTTGCTCCAATGAGGTGATGCGCGGATGCGCAGAGAACTGAATGTGCTGCGAATCCCTGTCGAGCAACACGGGCCGAATGCCCGCAGCTAGGGCTCCGTTGATGTCGGTCTCAATCTGGTCGCCTACCATGATGGCGTTTTTGGGCGGTGTGGAATCCGCCCTGCGCAACGCTTCGGCGAAGATCCTTGCATCGGGCTTTTCAAAACCGACTTCGCTGCTGGTCACTGCAAAATCGATCTGGTCGGTCAATCCGAGTTGGTCTGCAAGTTCATCTCCTCCGCTCGGCACGTTCGACACGATACCAACGATGTACCCCTGATCTCGTAAAGACTTCAAATTTGCTAACACGTCGTCGAAGAGCACAAGTTCGTACTCTTGCTCAGCAACCTCTTGCCAAATCTTGTCCGCTAGCTCGAGGTTGACCTCAATGCCACACCCTTCCAAAACCATCTGCTCGAACTTCGCGAAGAACTGGCCTCTTTCAACTCGCGTCATCAAACGGATGGGCGTCGTTGTGTTTTCGTGGGTCATGTAAGCCTCAGCAACGGCATAACCCGCATCGATGCCTTCTTTCGTAACCTCGATCCCGAATTTCGATGCTGCACGTTGATGGAGCACGAAACGGTCCGGATACCAGGTCGCCAAAGTACCGTAGACATCGAAGAGTATCGCTCTTACGTCGCTGATCACTGATCCATCATCCCCTTGAGGTTGAATCTGCTTGATCCTGCGCCTCAATGTCGATCGTCTCTTTGGCGAAGACCATCGCTGAAACTCTCTTCGCACCAGCACGTTTCAGCGTCGCGGCGCAATTCATCAAGGTGTTGCCCGTGGTGCAAACATCATCTACGAGTAGGACATGCGCGTCGTCGAAGTCGAAATTCGCCGCGAACGCACCTCTTAACGATGTTGCGCGTTCCTGTTTCGTGAGATCAACTTGGGACGCGGTGGAGCGCGTCTTGGATAGGGCTTCCGGTATGAAGAGCAATTGCCGATTTCCTGCGACGTGCTCGGCGAGCAAAGCGGCTTGATTGTAGCCGCGCTCGCGTAGACGGTCCGAGTGGATAGGCACAGGCGCAATGCAGTCGATCCGCGCGTTCCTGGAATACGGGTGTTGTGAAATCAAATCTGCGATGACAGGCGCGATCGCCGTAACGTTCCGATACTTCAACGCATGCACGGCACTTCGAACCGCTCCACCGTACCGGAATATCGGAACCAATCGGTCCAACGGAGGCGGGAGTGCCGCACACTCGCCGCAACGCGACACGTCTTCGAACGTGGGTTCGGCGCAGGTGACACATGTGTTGCTAGGTGGCTGAACCGCTCCGCCGATGCATTTTTCACACAACAACGATCCTTCGACTCCGCAATGAACACAGGCGAGCGGCATCAAGAAATCGACGACGGTCTTGATCGTCTTGCTGGCGGTCGTAATCATGGGAGAACGTTTCGACGTCACGAAAAAGCTTTCAACCTCTGTATTCGTAGATCGTCACAGGACCTTGAGTGAACACCGGATACAGGTTCAATCCGGGCTCAGATGCGAACTTTTCTATGCCGCTCCGCGGATACGCGCCACGTTCAAGTTCTCCAACGTAGACGTACCGCACATCGAATTCGTCGAGGAAATCCCGCGCTTCCGAAACGTCTCTGGTCGTATAGAAGTTATTGATCGCAGCGCGCCGCCGCTGGACCTCCCAACGATACTCGTGACGTTGCTGCGTCTGGTGCCAGTCCCAACCCAGAATTGTCGGCAAGCCGGTGTAAATGGATATACGATTCGCCCAGGTGTACAGGTCCCACTGTGCTTCGACTACCACTGGCGCACCTTCAACGTGATTCCTCAACCATTCGATGCCGGGACGATCAGTCGCGAACTCCAACGTCATGCCTCGGTTGCGATAAACGGCATCTTCCATATAAGCCTCGCCATCAATGCCGGGACCGATCCCGTTGAAGCGATCATCGAGCCGAACATCCGTTGCCATCACGGGATAGACCAGAACTCCTACAGCCAACACGGCGAACAAGAAGATCCATAAAGTCTTCATCCCGCTCATCCGACGCGTGACAAACGCGCCAATATCCCAGAGACGCCAGATCGCGTAGGTGGCGGCTATCGCCAGCAACCACCAAGCTTGGATGTAGAACTTGAAGATCGTGTTTTGTCGTCCGATGTCGTTCTTGACGGTGATGAGGTCCACACCGGCGGCGATAAATAACGCCATCAGAATGAGCGCGGAAGTGATGATGATGTAACGCTGCCCCGAGTGACGCCGTATGTACGCGAACCATCCCGTAAAAGCCACCACGGCAGCAGCCGTAAGTGTGGCGAAAACCGTGATGAACTGCGGAAACGAGTAGATCACGGCTACCCAAGCGATGCCTGCGGATCCGATTATCAGCGCCAGCGTCCAAGACGGATACCCGTAATCGACCGTCAGCTTTCGATGGATGTCGCCGAAACGGAACGTGCCTCGTCGCCACTCCAGAACGATCCATGAGCCGATCGCAAACACGAATAAACCGTGGATGAGCAGGTAACGCCAGAGTGCGGTTTTGAACTTACTGAGTTCAACTCCGTTGTTGAAGAGTTCGAAGTTCTGATGGAATGGCAGATAGACGACGTAACCGACCACCACGACTATCGCGATTTTCCCCGCCGCTTGCACGATACCAACCAATTTGCCGCGGTGACCGTATAAAAACTCGCCGATGAGGATGAAACCTATTGCGAATAGCACCTGCGTCGGATAGTCCCAAGAGTTGATCAAACGCAGTGAGCCCAACACAACACCCAGCACGACGAGCGTTAGCAGCGATTCGAGTTTCGACAATCGTTCCATCCCAGATCGTAGGAACACAAGGATTGATAAGCCCAACGCCATGACCGCGAATGGAATGGCGATCATATGGGCGTGCAGATCGGCATACAAAAACGTGAAGAACGGGAACTCGGTGATCTCGTTCCCGCCGGGTCCATGCTCGAAAACGCGCGTGCTTCGCCAATAGTCGAACGGGGGAAATTCTTGACCCCTGATCGCGGAGTCGTAAAATCCCGTCGCGACTTGGATCAATCCGTCTACGTTTGCGGCGATAACTGCCAGCACCGCAGCGAGGATTCCGAACACAACCGGCGCTGATCCGAGTTTTACCGCGCCGCGCGCACGCATCGCCAAAGCAATTACGTTGTAGGCCACGGTATAAACAGCGCCGGCCGTCAGCGCGAATAAGAGCGGCACCGCCAAGTTATAGGCCACCGACGGTATGATGCCCGTGATGCGTATCAACGTCGCGATTATGAATTGACCGTAGTAGTAGTAGTTCAAATAACCGCCGGCGAACCAAGGGTCGTAAGGCGGCATGATCGTCGAACGCGTTATGGCGTTCAAGTAAGCGAAGTCCATCGGCTTCTCCCCACCTCGCCACGCGTGCCAGAGGTCAGGGTTCGCGAGCCGGATCGCGAGGAAGGCTAGAAACGCCAATAGGAAAATCAGCTCCGCGACCGCGATCGTCTTCCATCGAGCTTTCATGAAAAAGACGATCTCGTCGCCTATTTTCCAGAAGATGACGAACGATACGATTGCCAACGAAATGATCCCAATGCCGATGCTGACAGGATTGAAGCCGATAAGGCTGAAGCTCGATAGCAACCAAGCAATTGTCGCGACGATCAGCAGACCCAATGGTTTAGAGAAAAGATAGCCGCGGTCGTGAAACGGTCTGAAAATGACGTACGTCAACGGCCACGCCGCCAAAGCGATCAGTTGCACGGCGATCAACCACACCAGCCATGCGTATTCGTTGGGCAGATCCCGCAAGAAATAGATCGCGTTCCAATCTTCGCCTGTTCGTTGGATCCGAGACTGACCATCGTCGTAAACCAACCCCACTTGAGGGTTGATCACGCGGTTCAACTCGTCGGGCGGAATCCCTTGGTAAATTCTGTCGAGCAGCTCGGCTTGAGAAAGTTGCTCGACGTTTTTGAAGACGAGGGCGTGCGGATGCTCGTATACCGTGAAGCTCTCGTCCGCCCAACCGAACCAGTCCCAGTTGTAAACGTTCCCGCGGGGTTGGCGGTAACCGTTCGGCAAGCTGAAGGGAACTCTGGCGTAAGGATCATCCCAATAAACCACACCCAAGAACGAAGGCACTCGGACGGAAGAATATGCGAGCTTGTAACCTAACTGATCTTCGAAAAGCATTTCGTAGAAACGCGATGAGACCGGATAGCGTTCCGGCAAACGCGGAAGCGTCGCGGCTAACCGGTTGCTGTAAAGCACGAAATAGTCGGCGTCTTCCATGAGCCGTGCCACGGTCGAGAACTTGGCTCTCGTGTCGGCCTCGTACATGGGCAGTTTTTCGTGCATTCTGAATCCCGGTATGTTCGGGATTCCTTCTTCCCAGTGTTCTTGGATCACGACCGTCCCAAGATCTTCGCGCTCTCGAAGCCAGCGCGAGACCTCTTGCGCGGGATGCGGGCCTGTAAAGACGTAGGTGTAGGCAACCGCGTAATGGGCTAGCAACAGAAATCCGACAATCGCCAACGAGTATCCGGCGATCCTGCCGAATCTGCCTACGCGAGGCATCAACGATATGTGTGCCCACCAGATCGCACATCCGGTAAACACGATGAGCAAAGGGGTCGCCGGCAACATGTACCGTAGGAACTTGACCTCGAATTGCCCATTGATCAGTAGATATGGCAGCAGAAAAGAAAGAACTACCACAAACGCCAAGTCGCGTTTGATCAACGTGCGCGCGATCGCCCAAATCAGTCCGATCCAAACTGCAATGCCGAGAGAAATGCCCAGTCCCCAAGTCGAAAGCTGACGGATCTGATAGAGAAAAGCCGGGGTATCGATGTACTGCCTCGTAAACGGGAAATCGACAACCCGACGCACCATTTCGGATTGACCATAGACGTGGCCGACGTAGGTGTCCCAGTCGATGATCATGTACGGCTGGGTGACTAGGAGCGCGATCACTGCCGTCGCTCCACTCAATACGACGTATTGCAATCCCAGTTTGACGTCGTTCGGATCGACCTTGCCGGTGCCGTCTTTGATCAACGCCGGTCCAATCATCAACAACAGATGAGCGGTACCCACGGCTAGGGCGACTGGCGCCGCGGAGAATTTGGTCGACATCGCCAGCCCGAGCATTAATCCGGCCAAGATCGCATCGGAAGGCTTCTTGTCCTGCACCATTCGGACCGAGAAGTAAACGGTGGCGACGATGAACATCGTCATCGGAGCATCTACGGCGGTGTAGTGAGCGTTCTGAATCTGAATAACAGCCAACGCGGAAAGCAGCGCCGCTATCAAGCCAGCACGACGATCACCGATCAGACGTGACGCTAGAAGGAAAACGAAAAGAACCGTGATCGTGTCCGATACGGCAGCCAAATTCCGACCCGGAAATCGGAGTTCGAACAGGTTCCAGTCGCTTTCAGTAAACGGCGATACCAGTGCTCTGAAACCGGACAAAACGTACAGCGGCAGGCTGCCATAGTTGAACCATTTCGGGTTGAGCCTGGATTCCACATCTAACAGCCCCGGTTCGCCCAATTGAGAGAAATCCAACCGTTCGGCCCGGCCTAAAAAGTCGCGTTCGTCAGGGTGATAGAGACCACCTTGATCCCAGTCGGTGCCGATGACGCGCAAAAGTAGCGCGAGGATGAGGATTACAGCGAGGGCCAGATTGATGGAGTCGAATCTCGGGGAATCGACTGACGGAGTTGTCTTGGCGTCGGAATTAGACGGTTTCGCCTGCCCTTGTGTTTGGGGTTGAGATTCCATCGAACTTGGCGGTGATGCGGCGTTGACGCGCCCGTCTGTCCGAGCACGTCGCACGGGCTATAACATAACTCTAGACGATTGATTCAACGGAAAGGTTTGATGGTATGTCCGCTAAGGCCACGGGGAGTGCCGGAAGGGTGGCATATTTCAACGGCGAAATCGTACCTGAAAGCCAGGCGTTGGTGCCGTTCCGGGACCGCGGCTTCAAGTATGGCGACGCGGTGTTCGATATGACTCGCACCTTCGGGCACCGAATATTCAAGCTGGACGAGCATCTGGACCGTTTTTACAACTCGCTCGACTACGTCCGAATCGATCCCGGTATCACCAAGCGAGAAATGCGCGACGCGACGATGCAGGTCGTCGAAGAGAACTTGAAGCTGCTTTCCGATGACGATGACTATTGGGTCGGGCAACGCGTTTCCCGCGGTGTGGACCTCGTCGGCGGTGACATGTGGGCTACCGACGGCGGGCCAACCGTCATCATCGAATGCACTCCGTTGCCTCTAGGGCCGCGCGCACGCCTATATCGCGACGGGATAGATGTGTGGGTTCCGTCGACCCGTCGGATCGGTCCTGAAGCCCTGAGCCCGAGAGCTAAATCCCACAACTATCTCAACCTGATAATGGCCGATATGGAGGCGAAAGAGTACGACCCCGAGTCTTGGGCGATCCTGCTCGACGGTCGCGGCTTTTTGACGGAAGGCATCGGGTCCAACATCTTCGTAGTCAAAGACGGCGTCGCTTACACCCCCAAGGCGCAGTTCGTGCTGGGCGGTATTTCACGCGAGACGGCGATCGAGCTTGCGGACGAGATCGATTTGGATGTTGTCGAGGCCGACTTGGACATGTTTGACGCGACGACCTCGGATGAGGTGTTTTTGACATCTACGTCGTTGTGTATCTGCCCGGTACGTAAAGTTCAAGGATCACCGGTGGGCGATGGAGATGTCCCTGGGCCGGTAACCAAGGCATTGATGGATGCCTATGTAGACCTCGTCGACTTCGATTGGGTCGGTCAGTACCTGAAACGGTTAGAAGACTGACCTCTCGCACAGAACCGACAAGCGGCGGAGAAGGTGCGGCTAGGGGCGACCACAAGGGATCGACCCAACGGGGTGGCGGTGACCGCCGAAAACCGCTCACGCTAGGCGCAGGTGGATTGGCGTTTCTGCTCGCCTCTCTCTGGGGCGGGCTTCCAGTAGCCGTCAAGGCGGGGTTAGAAGATTCGCCTCCGCTTCGGATGGGTTTCCTGCGGTTCGTTCTTGGCATGGTGGTGGTATTGGTCTGGGCCATCGCGACTCGGCAAAGTTTGAAATTCTCTCGCGACGAGTTGTTCCCGTTGTTCGTTTTGGGGATTTTGTTTTCGGTGCAGACCGCATTCATGAATCTCGGTCAGTACAACACAACCGCTGGCCACACCGGCGTTTTGATCACAACCTTCCCTCTTTGGGCCGGAGTATTCGCTCATTTCTTAGTACCGAACGACAGGTTGTCGAAGCGGCGCGTGGTTGGTGCGTTTATCGCGTATGCGGGCGCTGCGGCGATATTTGTGCGCAGCATTTTCGGTGGCGTGGATGCTATCGACGCTTTGAATCCTTGGTTGGGCGACTTGTTGATCATGTGTTCCGCGGTGCTCCTCGGCCTGCGGCAGGTCTACTTGTCGCAGCTCGGACAAAAGATCACGATCGTCAAGCTCCTAACGGCGCAAGGCATCTTCGGAATGGCGACATTTATCGTCGGTTCCTTTGTTTTCGAATCCGAACCTTGGCAGATGACGTTGGTCCTCGCGACGTCGTTGTTTTACCAAGGCATAGTGATCGCCGGATTCGCGTTTCTCGCCCAGACGTGGCTTCTGAGCAACTACCTACCGAGTCGGGTGACCTTGATTTCGCTTTCCGGGCCGATTGTGACGGCGGTGCTATCTTGGTGGATACTGGGCGAGAGCATTGGACCAGAGTTGTGGGTCGGGGCGGCGCTAGTCGTGGTCGGGTCTTACATTGCTCAGACAAAACAGTCCGATACGAATCGAACAGCTAGGAGTTGATGGTAGATGCCCGAAGTGCCGAACAGATTTCGAGAGGGTTCAAGCGCGTCGGTCACTCGTCTGATCACCGACGAAACCGTTCGAGAGTTCGCGGAACTTAGTGGGGACACTCAACCGTTGCATCTCGATGACGAATACGCGTCAAAGACGCGATTTGGTCGTCGAATCGCCCACGGCGCGCTGTTGGTGGGCATGGTTTCGGCGGTTCTGGGCGTCAAGATGGCAGGGGAGGGAGCGACGATTATCTTTCTGGGGCTCACCGTTAATTTCGTGGCGCCAGTCCACATCGGTGATGAGATTACCGCGAATTGTGAAGTGATATCGGTTCGCGAGGACAAGCCGATAGTTAAGCTGGGGGTTGTATGTACGAACCAACAGGATGCAGAAGTGATGACTGGCGAGGCGGCGGTGTACATCGATCCTCATCCGGTGAATGGGTAAGGTACCGAGGCCGCGGTCCGCACCAGATTCGAGGATTCGGCAAAACGCGTCGCAATCTGGCGGACGAGGCGGGTTTTGCATCGCCTCTATCACTCTCGTACACTAGAAAGGAGCACCTTACCCCCTAGGTCAGATTTGGTACGAACGCGCACCGCCTGCGTTTCTTCAAGCGAACAACCAACATTTAGGAAGACACCTTGGTATCGAAGACCGACGACTCCGCGATCGCAACCGCACCCGAAGGCTATACCGTCCAGGAAGCGATAACCGAGTACGTCATGACGATCGCGGACGAGAAGAAGCGGAGCATCCACCCCGAACTGTCAAAATTCGCGCGCTGGTTGGGCTCCACCAACACGCTCGATTCGCTTCGTCCGTCCGACATCAGCCCTTACTCAGAAACTTTCGGCGCGAGCGCGTCTGAAACCAATAAACAGCGTGTCGCCGCGGTAAAAGATTTCCTGAACTACATCAAGAAGAAAGGCTACATCGACGTTAGCCTCGCCCCGCACATCCGCGTACGCAAACCAACCATCAACGCGGCGCGCGGTGGGGCGATGAGACGCCGTAACAGTGAAGTCCAAATCACCCAGCAGGGTTATGACGAGATGGTCAACCGGCTCGAGGTCTTGCGAGTCGAAACCATCAGATTGGCCGAGGAGATCGAGCGCGCCGCCGCCAGCGGCGACGTGCGTGAGAACTCTCCGCTCGAAGCCGCAAGAGAAAACCAAGGAATGGTCCAGGCTCAGATCAACCGACTTGAATCCACGCTCAAGGTTGCGACCATAATCGATGAATCGGAGCGAAAGGCCAGCGATCACGTTCAAATCGGATCTTGGGTCCGGCTTTCGAAAGACGGCACCGACATGACCGTCGATTACCAAGTAGTTGCGGCTAACGAAGCGAATCCGCTCCGTAACAAGATTTCCGATATCTCTCCCGTGGGCAGCGCAATACTCGGCAAAAAAATCGACGATGTCGTCACCGTCAAAGCCCCCGCTGGCGAACAGCAGTTCACCATCGACGCGATCTTTTGATCCGATCTCACCGAAATCGTCTCAGATTTCCGAAATGCGCTCCCGTAAATCGACCTGCGGATAGCTGGAAGTAATCGGACGTGGAAGGGTATTTCGATAGCGTCACAATCCTCGCGGCGTTCACCGTCGGCGTGGTCATCCTACTACTGTTCGACCTGATTCTTCTGAGTGGTAAGGATCACCATGTCGGCATGCGGGAAGCGACGCTGCTGACGATATTTTGGACCCTTGTCGCCGCAGCGGTCGGAGTATGGGTATTCATCGCAGGGGGTACCGAACTCGGGATCGAGTATGCCACCGCGTACGTTGCTGAACGAGCCCTCAGCATCGACAACCTTTTCGTATTCCTTGTCATCTTCAACTACTTCGTCCTGCCGGACCTCTTCCGGTCTAGGGCATTGCTGTTCGGAATCGTTGGCGCGCTGATCGCCCGTGCCGTATTCATTTTCTTCGCCATCGGAATAATCTCGATCTTTGAACCCATCCTCTACCTCCTTGCCGCGATCCTCATCTTCACCGCATACAAGCTGATCACCAGCCACGACGAAGAGATTGACCCTTCCAAGAACCTCGTCGTACGCGTCTTCCGGAAGTTCACGCCTGTCTCGGAGGAATACGATGGGCACAAGTTCTTCACCGTCAAGAACGGGATCCGAGCCGCAACACCTTTCGCGTTGGTCGTCATCGTGCTCGCTTCCACAGACGTAGTATTCGCGATCGATTCCATTCCCACCGTCGTCGGCATCAGCAAGAATCAATTCATTATCTGGTCATCGAACGCCATGGCCGTGCTAGGCATGCGTCCCCTATTCTTCCTTCTCGAGGGCCTCGTGAATCTTTTCCGGTTCCTGTCGTACGGGCTCGCCGCGATCCTGGCATTCATCGGAGTCAAGATCATTGTCGAGACCGCGATCCACGACCAGTTCCACAACTTCATTCACGACATCGGCGTACCGAGCGACTCCGTCTCGATTGCTATTACATTGGGTTCACTGGCGATCGTCATCGGTATCCTGATCTTCAGCGTGATCGCGTCGGTGGTACTTCCGGATTCGGCAAACAAACACGCTAACGCCGACGAGGCGGAGGCGTGACCACCGCGCGCGCATCGGCGCGTACTCAACTCGCGGAAGAGCTCGGCCGAGCCGTCACTGGCGAAGTGCGTTTCGATCGATACGCACGTCAGATGTACTCGACCGATGCATCGATCTATAGGATGACTCCGCTTGGAGTCGTGTTGCCGCGCGACGCCGATGACGTCAGCGCCACCATCGAGGTGTGCAACCGTGCGGGAGTGTCGGTCTTGCCTCGCGGAGGGGGTACAGGTCTGTCGGGCCAAACCGTCAACCGCGGTGTTGTCGTCGATTTCTCCAAATTCATGCATGACGTGATCGAGGTCAACGCCGAGGAAGGATGGGTCCGCACGCAACCCGGGATCACGATCGACGAACTCAATCGGCAAGTGGAACATACGGGCAAGTACTTCACTCCCGATCCGAGCACGTCATCCCGAGCCAACATCGGCGGTGCCATGGGCAACAACTCCTGTGGTTCGCACTCGATCGTTTACGGGAAGACCGTGGATCAAGTACAGCAGATGTCGGTAGTGCTCTCCGATGGTTCATCAGCTCGATTTCAAGCATTGAACGCCGCTCAGCTTGAAAGCAAAATGGCGTTGTCAAGTTTGGAAGGACAGATCTATCGCGGAATACCTGGCGTCGCCGATAGTGCTGCAGGCGAGGTAGACCTGCGTTTTCCTAAGATACTCCGCCGAGTCGGCGGGTACAACATCGACCGCGTATATGCCTCTCCTCCACTGGGCGATGGCCCGATCATCGACCTGACGCAGGTGATAGTTGGATCTGAAGGAACACTGGCTGCGGTTACCGACGCCCGCCTCAAACTTTGGGACATTCCGAAATACAAGGGCTTGGCGGTACTCCACTTCAAAACGCTTCGCGAGTCGATGGAGGCTACGGTTGCAACGCTTGAGCACGATGTCAGCGCGGTCGAACACATCGGCCAAATCATCATCGATCAAGCCCGCAAATCCCTAGGATTCGCACGCAATATCGGGTTCTTGCAGGGCGAACCCTCTGACATCCTCGTGGTTGAGGTAACGGGCGAAACGGTGACGGAGGTGAGGTCGAAGCTCGAAGCGTTCCGAGACGCGATGCAACGCAACACCGCAACGTTCGCCGTCACATTGCTGATGGAGCCTAGCGAACAACGTCAGGTTTGGGCGATGCGAGAGGCCGGTCTGGGCCTGATGATGAACGTCGAAGGCGACTCGAAACCTTTGCCGTTCGTAGAAGACACTGCCGTGGCGCCCGAACGATTGCCGGAATACGTAGAGCGCTTCGACGAGATCGTCAAGCGTCACGGTACCGAGGCGGGATACTACGGCCATGCGAGCGTCGGGTGCTTACACATCCGGCCGATGGTCAACTTGAAGAAAAGCACCGGCATCGACACGATGTACGCGATTGCCGACGAGATCTCTGATCTTGTTTTGGAATTCGGCGGATCCTTGAGTGGCGAGCACGGCGATGGGATCGTCCGAGGCGCGTGGGCCGAAAAGATGTTCGGGCCCAAATTGGTCGATCATTTCCGGGAAGTTAAGGAATTGTTCGATCCAACCGGGATCATGAACCCGGGCAAGGTCTTCGACACTCCTGATATGCGTGAAAACCTCCGCTACGGGGCAGATTATTCGACGTCGCCGTTGCCGACGAAGCTCGACTGGCGAGTGGACGGAGGCTTTGCCGGTGCCATTGAGCGATGCAACGGCGTCGGCGCGTGCCGAAAGGTAAATGCGGGCGCGATGTGTCCGTCGTACATGGCGACCCGTGAGGAAGAACACTCCACCCGCGGGCGTGCGAATGCGCTCCGCGCCGCGCTCTCAGGCGCCTTGCCGATGGACGAAATCACTTCGGATCGGATGTTCGAAGTGCTTGGCCTGTGCCTGGAGTGCAAATCGTGCAAATCTGAATGTCCTTCCAACGTCGATATGGCGAAGATCAAATACGAATTCCTTGATCTTTACTACCAAACCCACTCGGTTCCATTGCGCTCCCGAGTCGTCGCGAATATACACCGCTTGAACTCGCTGGCGCCCGGACCGTTGGCACCGGTGGCCAATATGCTGAATCGGTCAGCGCCCGCGAGATGGGCGTCCGAAAAGTTGCTCGGCATCGATCGACGACGGATGCTGCCTGAAATCGTTAGCCAAACGTTCGAACAGTGGTTCCGGCGCAGAGTGCCGAACACGACAGGGGTCCGGGGCGACATCGTCTTATTCCACGATACGTTCATGAACTTCAATCATCCGGAGTCGGGAAAGGCGGCTGTAAAGTTGCTCGAAGCGCTCGGATATCACGTGGTGTTGGCCGAACGAGTATGCTGTGGTCGGCCAATGGTTTCGGCCGGTTTGCTCGACCAAGCAATTGAAAACGCGCGACGAAACGTAGCTGCGTTGTCGCCATACGTTGCTTCCGGCGTCAAGATCGTAGGTTGCGAAAGCAGTTGCATCCTGACACTCAGGGACGAATATCCGGATCTTCTCGGCGGCGATTCAACAGCAAAGGCTGTGGCCAACGCCGCGTTGCTGCTCGAGGAAGTGCTTGTGGACGCGTCACGGGACGGCGGGCAACAAATCGACTGGTCCGACCGTTCGGCGGACATTATGTTGCACGTGCACTGCCATGAACGCGCCCTAGTCGGCACGACGCAAGCCTTGTCGGCCTTGAATATGCCGCCGAATTATCACGTAGAACTAATAGACGCAGGTTGTTGCGGAATGGCCGGGTCATTCGGTTATGCGAAAGAGCATTACGATGTCTCACTTCAGGTGGGTGAAGACCGGCTGTTCCCAGCTTTACGCCGGGCTTCCAACGACACTCAGTTTGCGGTGACCGGAGTTTCATGCAAACAACAGATCGAAGATGAGATTAGCCGTCCTGCGCTCTTCTTGGCGGAGCCGCTAGCCGATGCCATAGCTAACGGTTGATCCGAACGGAAACGGTTTAACAGTGCCTACCGTCGGCATAATCGCCAATCCCGCTGCCGGCAAAGATATTCGCCGTTTGGTGGCTCAGGGCCGCGTAGTCTCTAACCAGGAGAAGTCGAATATCCTCCGCCGCGTTTTCGCGGGACTTCGATCGCACGGCGTAGACAAGGTGGTGGTGATGCCCGACATGGCAGGATTGGCCCGCAACGCTATGCATGACACGCGTGAGGAACTGCATTCCGAGTTCATTGACCAGACGCCTACCGGTAGCCAGCACGACTCGACAAGGGCGGCGATCGTGATGCGGGAAACAGGCGCAGATTGCATCGTCACTTTGGGTGGCGACGGAACAAATCGTCTAGTTGCCAAAGGTTGCGGCGAAGTGCCGCTTGCACCAATCTCGACCGGCACGAATAATGTCTTTCCGAAAGAAATCGAAGGGACTTTGGCAGGTATAGCCGCCGCAACTGTCGCGAAATCTCCTGAGATACGAAAAACCGCGTGCAGACGATCGAAGAAGATCGAAATACTTGTGAACGATGAAGTGCGGGACATCGCTCTCGTAGACGCGGCTGTTTCTCGCCAAACGATGGTGGGAGCACGCGCCTTGTGGGACGTGTCCTCACTCCACTCGGTTTTTCTGACGCGCGCCGAAGCATCCAGTATCGGAATCGCGTCTATCGGTGCAAGGCTCGCTCTCGTTGATATCGATGATCAACGCGGTCTGTACATCCGTTTTCCGAGCCCGGGGCAAACTGGAACGAGATCGCTCGCCGCACCCATCGCTCCCGGGATGGTCAGGACAGTGGCGATCGCAAACTGGCGGATCCTAGGTCCTGATGAGACGGTAGCGATCGACGCAGACCGCGGCACTATCGCGCTAGACGGAGAGCGAGAGATCGAATTGCTTAACGGTATGCAAGCCGCGATAAGGATTAAATCGGATGGTCCTTGGGTCGTCGACTTCGATCGAGCCCTCCAAACCGCTTGCGCAAACAACTGAAAACGGCACAACGCGGCAGGATTTAACCGCTGCGTATCTCGCGTATTAGTGAAACGACATCGCGACTTCTGGATTCCAGCTTTTTCCAATCATCGTTAGCCACGACGTCGCTAGATACCAGCTTGGAACCCATACCAACGGCGCATACCCCTGCTTCAAACCAAGGTCGCAGAGACTCCTCCGTGATGTCCACGCCGCCTGTCGGCATGATCCACGACCAAGGCATTGGCGCTAAAACGTCTTTGACGAAACCTGGCCCGCCTACTGCTGAACCAGGGAATATCTTGACGATATCGGCGCCTAGTTCCTCTGCTGCCGATATCTCAGAAGCGGTACCGCAACCAGGGATATAGGGCACTTTTCTTCGGTTACATATCTTCGCAACATCGGGGTTGGTCACAGGCCCTACGATGAAGCTCGCGCCGTTGCTTATGTAGATCGATGCGGTTCCGGCGTCGAGGACGGACCCGGCACCGAGAATTGCGTCTGGCAACTCGATGGCACAGAACCTGTCAAGGCTGGAAAAGACCTCCCAAGCGTGGTCTCCACGGTTGGTGAACTCGAGCACTCGGATCCCGCCGGCAACGCACGCGCGGGCAATGTTTTTGGCCTTTTCGATGTCGCCGTTGTAGAAGACAGGAACGACGCCGATATCGTGCATCGCGTTAAGAACCGCAAGCTTTGGGTGCCGTGCCATTATTGATCTCCTGAGACCGCTTCGCCCGTTGATCCTACCGAGTCTATCCGCCGTGTGCAATATCGACGCAAAGTCGGTATGTTAATCTCATTTCGCGTGTGAACTCCAGAGGTCTGAGGATATGGACGTCAATCCCGTCAAGGCGAAACTTAAACAGAATGTACCTTCGCTTGGAACATGGTCTTCGAGCGGCGATCCGACAGTCATCGAGACGCTGTTGCACACCACCGATTTCGACTGGGTGACGCTCGATTTCGAGCACAATCCGATAGACGTTTCCACCGCGGTCAACTGCTTGCGCGCCGGCAACGGATCTGGAAAGCCAATCTTCGCCCGAATACCGAGCAATGATCCCATATGGGTCAAACGCGTCCTCGATATCGGGTTCACTGGTATCGTGGTGCCGGACGTCAAGGATGAGGAAGAAGCAGAGCGCGCGGTCCAAGCAGCGAAATACCGACCGCGCGGCCTGCGCGGCATCGGATCCACGCGCGGTCAGCTCGTTTACGGAGCGAACTACTACGAAAAAGCAAACGACATCATCATGGTCGTTTGCATGATCGAAGACTGGCGCGCCGTCGACCGGATCGACAAGATCATGGAGGTGCCCGACCTCGATGTGTGTTTCGTGGGCCCTAACGACCTAGCCAGTACGCTAGGCGTTCCGACCGGCCTAGACAACCAACACCCCGACCATGTCGCGGCCGTTGAAACCGTCGTGCAGGCGGGCAAAAAACACGGTGTTGCGACCGGCATTCACTGCATCGATGGCAACGAAGCCGCTCGCCGCATCGAGCAGGGCATGACCTGGTTTCCGATCGCCTCGGACGTTCGATTGCTCAAGGGCGCCGTTGACACTGAGCTGGCTGACGTCGCGGCGGGCACGGGCGAGAGCGATGACAGCGATGAAAACGCCACTTTTTATTAGGAATCTGAGTTAAATTCGGCAAACAACCGAGGAGACGTAGCCAATGCCATCAGTTGTAACGTTCGGCGAGATCATGTTGAGGCTCGCAACGATGCGCCGCGAACGATTCACGCAAGCGCGTGAATTGGAAGTCACGTATGGAGGCGGCGAATGCAACGTCGCGGTATCTTTGGCGAACTTCGGTTTCGATTCGATCTACGTGACTGCCGTGCCCGACAACGACATCGGGCAGGCATGCATCAACTACGTGAGGCAGTGGGGCGTCGACACCTCCGAGATTCTTCGTCAAGGTCAGCGATTAGGGACGTATTACCTTGAAAACGGCGCCGCGATGCGGGCTTCAAAAGTCATCTACGACCGAGCAGCATCTTCGATCGCCGAGTTGGGTCCCGGTGAAGTTGACTGGGAACGAGTTTTCGACGGCAAAGACTGGTTCCACTTCACCGGCATCACACCAGCTATCTCGGAATCGGCGGCTGCAGCGTGTGACGAAGCAGCATCTATCGCGAAATCTATGGGTTTGACGGTGTCTGCGGACATGAACTACCGCGGAAATTTATGGTCGCCTGCGGAGGCGCAAACGGTGATGCGGCCGATGATGAAGCACGTGGATGTGGCGATCGGCAACGAGGAGGATGCGGAGAAATCGTTGGGTGTCGCGCCGGAGGGCGTCGACGTGGAGAGCGGCCAAATCGACGCAACTGCATATGAACCCGTGGTGAATCGGCTCGTTGAGGAGTTTGATTTCCAACAGGTGGGCATCACCCTGCGCGAATCGCAATCTGCCGACGACAATGACTGGTCGGCGATCTACTACGACGGAACCGATATTCTGATGGCGCCAAAGTACTCGGTGCGGATCGTGGACCGCGTTGGCGGTGGAGACGCATTTTCTGCTGGATTGATCTACGGAAACCTACAAGAGGGGTGGACGTCGCGGCAAACTCTGGACTTCGCGGCGGCTGCATCTGCGTTGGCCCACACTTTCCACGGCGATTTCAACTTGGTATCGGTCAGCGAGGTTATGGGCGTCGCGGGCGGAAACGTGAGCGGCCGGGTCCAGCGATGAGCGGCGAATTTGAAGGCAAAGTCGCACTAGTCACCGGTGGATCGAAGGGGATCGGACGAGCTTGTGCGTATGGTTTCGCCGCTGAAGGAGCGAACGTCGCCGTAACCGGTCGGACCCGCGACGAGCTGGAAACCACTGCTGCGAATGTCCGCCAACTCGGTAGCGAGGCATTGGTTTGTCAGACTGATTTTCTGGACCGCGAAGCGGTCGCGGGGATCGTCCCGATGGTCTTGGCCGAGTTCGGCCGCATCGACATCCTCGTCAACAACGCGGCGATCATTCATCCCCGGATAGACCTAGTAGATCTCGACGATCAGACATGGTACGACGTGATCGAGGTGAATCTAAACGCCGCGGCGATGCTCACCAAGGCAGCAGTGCCGGCCATGATCAAGGCGGGCGGCGGTTCGATCATCAACATTTCAAGCATCGGAGGTAGGAGTGGCGGACGCGGGCGCAGCGCGTATCGCGTCACAAAAGCATCTCTGATCAGCCTCACGCAGACACTCGCCGCCGAGTTGCACGAACACGGAATCAACGTCAATGCGATCTGCCCAGGTGGGACGGATACGGAAGGCTACCGAGAAGCGTTCAGCAATCGGGGCCGCGAGGATAACCCGGACCTGATGTTGCCAGAGGAGATAGCGAACGTGGCGGTCTTCTTGGCATCCGAACGGTCGTCGGCGATCACTGGCACCGCGATAGATGCGTTCGGCGGGAATAACCCGCTCTTTTCGTAGGCATGCCCGACGGGTCGTTGATACTCACGATTGACCAAGGCACAACCTCGACGCGGGCGATCGTCTTCGATGAGGGTGCTCAACCTTTGGGTTCGTCGCAGCGTGAGTTGCGACAGATCTTCCCTCAGCCCGGTTGGGTAGAACACGATCCGTTGGAGATCGCCGAGGCCGCGATCGGGACGGCGCGAATGGCCCTAGCGGAATCAGGAGTTTCGGCCTCCGAAGTCGCCGCGATCGGGATCACCAACCAGCGCGAGACGACGGTGTTGTGGGACAGCAGATCCGGCCGTCCACTCGCCAACGCCATCGTATGGCAAGACCACCGAACTGCCGAAATCTGTAACGGACTAAGCGATTCTGGCAAAGCCAACGACATCTGGTCACGGACCGGCCTCATTGTCGACCCGTATTTTTCGGCGACGAAGATGAGGTGGATGCTCGATCACCTTCCGATTCCGAACCTGCAGGAACGGGCTGCGAACGGTGATGTGCGCTTCGGCACGGTCGATTCTTGGCTGATCGACCAGCTGTCTCGAGGTAACGAGGAGAGGCTCGGACACGATGTTCCGCATCTTACAGATGTGACTAACGCGTCCCGCACGATGCTGCTGAACATTCACGATCTAACGTGGGATCCAGATCTGCTAGAGATCTTCGACATTCCCGAAGCGACCTTGCCCACGCCGATGCCCTCAGCCGGCACATTCACGAGCACTCATCCTTCCATTTTCGGACGTGAGATACCAATTTCGGGCGTCGCTGGCGACCAACACGCGGCGCTCTACGGTCAATCCTGCTTCGCACGCGGCGATATGAAATGCACATATGGCACCGGCGCCTTCCTTCTCGCCAACAGCGGTACCGAATCTCACGCACTGTACACAGATTCGGCGTCCGCGGGAGCGATGAACGCTGATGACCTAGAAGCGGCATCAGACGGTCTCCTTTTCACCCTCGGATGGCAAGCGGGAGCAGCCAAGACCTATGCGTTGGAGGCGTCCATATTCAACACCGGATCCACGATGCAGTGGCTCCGCGACGGCCTCGGAATCATCTCCGACGCTTCCGAATCTTCAGACATCGCCGTATTACTGGGCGACAACGACGGCGTCTATCTCGTGCCGGCATTCTCCGGCCTAGGCTCGCCCCACTGGGATCCCCACGCAAGAGCGTCGATCACTGGCGTCAGCCGAGGCACCACCAAAGACCACCTGATCCGAGCCGCTTTGGAGTCGACCGCATATCAAGTGAAAGAGGTGGTCGACATCATGGATTCACAGCTGCGACTACCCCGCCGCGGCAATCGCCGCGAGCGTGTCCTACGAGTCGATGGCGGCCAAACCCGCAACCCGTTCCTCATGCAGTTCCAAGCCGACCTGCTCGACCGACCCATCGAAGTCTCGGCCGTCGACGAGACCACAGCGTTGGGCGCCGCGTTCCTAGCCGGGCGTGCCGCCGGCATCTGGCGTTCAGACCGCGAGTTAGCAAACCTCTGGAGTTGCGCACGGCGCTACGAACCCGATATGTCGGATTCCGAACGGGGCAGGTTGATTTCGGGTTGGAACGAAGCGTTGCGGCGGACCAAAAGTGGGTTCGGCGGTTAATTCAACCGCGTGTAACGTATCAAACAGAGGAGGTCCTCCATGCCCCTACAGTTGGACCACACGATCGTACCAGCCTACGACAAAGTAAAATCCGCAAAATTCATCGCCCGCATCTTCGGAGTGGAATACAACGGGACTTGGGGCCATTTCGCTCCAGTCAAGGTGAACGACATCTTCACGCTGGACTTCGACAACTCGGATGATCCGCGGTCGAACCACTACGCGTTCCTGGCGTCAGACGAGGAGTTTGACGCGGTGCTGCAACGGGTGAAGGATGAGGGGATTGCGTTTGGTAGCGGACCCAGGTCTCGTGCTGATGGCAAGATCAACCACCTGCACGGCGGACGCGGCTTTTACTTCGAGTGCGGGGATGGGCACGTATGGGAGGTGATCACCCACACGTACGTGACCGATTGAGCTGCCCAGTAAGCGCGATCCACATGCATAAAACTCCCAACGGGACCCACCCGATAATACCGACGTAGCTGACGAAGATCCAGTTTGGCGCGCCGATAAAGAGTACCAGCGTGAGGCTTCCGCCAACGGCATTCGTTGCCGAATGTCCAAGACTGGCGGCCCAGATGCTACCCGTCTTAGTGCGCAGCCAGCCAAAAATGATGGACAGCATAATGGCGCTGACGGTGAAAACGAGCATTCCGACAACTGGCTGGTCAGGAAAGTTGTAGCCTCGCAGGTTGATAGGTAAGTGCCACAGCCCCCAGATCACGCCCGTCACGACAGCGGCCAACAGAGGACGATCGCGAAACAATCGCACTTGCAGGTAACCCCGCCAGCCAAATTCCTCGCCAAAGAGGATGGGCGTGGCCACTATGGCGGTGACCATCGACTGGATCACTACCAAAGCAAAGATCCCATCAGGTAAAGGTGGCGCCACTGTACCAGGAGGTCCCAACTGCCAAATGGCACGCCGCATCGAAAAGTCCGGATCGCTTATCTCAAGAGTTACTGCCGCGAGCAAGATCACCGAGACCACGAAAAGTGGCAACGCCCAACCTGCGACGTAGTACTGCCATCTACGCAGATTCAACTTCAACCCAGCATCTCCAAATCCTTCCCGCGTCACCCATTTCCTCACAACGATCGCTGCCACGGCAGGTGCCAGCGCTCCGGGCAGGATGGCGAGTTGGAAAAGCGGCTCTCGGGCCGACGGACCAACCCTCAGCGTGATCTCCCAGATGACCCAAGCAAGACCAAAGGAAATGAGAAGAAAGGATGCGAGACCTTTCTTTTGAGTGTCCCAAAAGGAGCTCATGCTGTCACCCAATACCTAAATGCCTTTGGCTCCCAAGTTCGACAGACACGTCTGAGTGAGTTCCGCGAGGTTGGATCGAGAGACATCCAAGAGTACGAACCCAAGCCGGTTGACCGACTCGACCATCCGCTTGTCATAGGCAAGGGAACGTTCAAGGAACTTATCTATCAACGTGCGCTCGCGCGGTAATTTGGACTTGTAACGGCTGTTGACGCGTATTCGCTGTTTGAACACTTCGTCGCTGGCTGTGAGCCAAATCGCGGCTACCTTGGTGAAGTCTAAGTTGGACGCGAAATCTGGCCACAGGGCTGAACCTTCCACGACCAATCCGGTGGTCGTCGGGTCGTTCAAGTGCGACGCGATAATCGCTTCCACGTTCGGCCAAACGTTAAGTTCGTAGTGCCGGAGGACGTCCTCCATCAACTCATCCACCGACAGGTCGAGGTAATGTTCAGCGACGTGATCGGGTACTCCGTGCGGAGGCGATGCCCAAGGTCGTCCCGGATGACGTGCGAGGCTGTCCGTGGAAATGTGCCTCCAACCTAGCGTCGTTGCCAGCGACTCGGCCAAGGTCGATTTGCCGACGTGCGATGAACCGCCGAT
The DNA here is from genome assembly GCA_965207515.1 of Dehalococcoidia bacterium. Lineage (GTDB taxonomy): Bacteria > Chloroflexota > Dehalococcoidia > Lucifugimonadales > Lucifugimonadaceae > Bin127. The sequence goes on from OZ242286.1 coordinate 2,448,371, forward strand.
GAGGAGGATTTTCGGGTTGGGATTCGTTCCAATGCCCCCTTGGTCCTTCGGACATTTCCCCCGAGATCGGAGGAAACCTTGGTTGTTACTTCTGAGCGAGGAGCCAAGCCAGCAGGGCATCCACAAACGTTTCCCCAATGGCAGGCGAGTGTCCACTGCCGACGCCTTTCCACAGTTCAATGCTGATTCCGTCCGCACAGGTCGGGTCGAGGCGGAATGCTTGAGTTTCGGAACCCGGCACCCACTGGTCGAGATCGAATGTCGCGTAAGGCATAGGCTCTTCCGGCCAATCACAACCTGCGATCTCGCTCCAACGCGCAACCATATCTCGCGCGCCCGCCGAAAATGCCCGTTCGCCGTCCGAATTCAGTTCGGTTTCCGCCCCTTCGTACATGATGACGCTGTCCTCCGTGCCATGGATCTGCAATACAGACACCGGCAACGCCCCTTCGCAGCTCGAGTCCTCAACGTAACTCGTCCCAGCGAGGCTCGCGACCGCGCGCAGGCCGGGCAGCCCTTTGCAGGCCATGTGGTGCGACATGAAGCCGCCGTTGGAATAGCCGAAGAAGTATATGTGACCGAAGTCTTTGATTTTCATAACTTCTGCCACAAGTTCAGTGAGGTATGCGATATCGTCCTCTCCAGATTTGCCACCTTCGCAGCAGTGGTCGGTAGGATTCCAAAAGCGGTTTCCAGCTGCATCGCGCACGCCGTTCGGCAATAGCAGAGCGAAACCGTCAATGTTGACGCGTTCGTGCAGCGGCACGTATGAGGACTGGTAGAACGAGTTCCCTCCGAAACCGTGAAGCGAGACTATGAGTGACGTCTCACCGTCGACAAATTCCCGAGGCGTCACTAGCACCGTGCGATCCCCTCGCCCGGGGTGTTCGATATAGTGGACCTGTCCTCCGAAATCTTCAGCCATCCTCCCCGTAACCTCAACCACCGAATCCTCCTCCACTGTCCACTGCTCATCCTTGCCGTCCGCCCACTCATTCTTTTTCTCTTCAGACCACTGTTCCTTATCGGATCTTTCAAAAGTCACCGTACCTTCCGACACTTGGTCCCGTTCCTGCGTGTCGTTGCATGCCAGCGACGTGAAAACAAACATCAGGATTATGGCCGCGGCACCGATGGATCTCAGTGAACCAGCATAACGAGTCGGCGGTGCGAGAGATACCTTCATCGGCTTGGTGACGAATTCCAGCGTCTTGTCGGTGGATTTGACCCGGTTCTGATTGCCAAAAGGTGTGTCACTTGCCGATCTCTTGTTCGAATCTTAATCTCTCACCTCAGATCAACATAGGTGAAAGGACTGATTCAAACCCAAGCGGAATCACCACTTCGCCGACTGATCTGATGCACTGCACGTTGACTCGGGTATTCCGTTACGGTGTAGTTGGGAGCATCGCGATGGTGGCAACCGGCGACCGCGGATATGCCATTCAAACTAACCAACCAGATCAAGTACAAACTGCGATCAACGCGTCCGTCGCAGACCATCGGCGATTACGAAGATCGCTACTGGTTGACTCAGGGTGGTGATCTGGAGAAGGAGAGCGAATACCGAGATTTCACCGAACTCTACTACGATTTGGTTACGGATTTCTACAACTATGGTTGGGGCGAGTCGTTCCACTTCGCGCCGCGTGTCCCAGGAGAGAGTTTTGCAGCGTCGCTTGTGCGCCACGAGCACTTCTTGGCGGACGCGTTGAAGCTCGAGCCCGGTATGGTCGTCGCCGATCTCGGTTGTGGCATCGGCGGTCCTATGTTGGAGATCGCACGTTATTCCGGCGCCAAGATCGTGGGCGTCAACATCAATGCGTATCAACTCGAGCGGGCTCGGACATCTGCGCAACGGGCGGCGCTGGGTCATCTCACCGAATTCATACACTGCGACTTCTTGCAGGTTGATGCGCCGGACGAATCATTCGATGCCGTCTACGCCATCGAGGCCACATGTTGCGCGCCAGACAAAGTCAGCGTCTATGGCGAGGTGCTTCGTTTGCTGAAACCGGGTGGAGTATTCGGAAACTACGAGTACTGCTTGACCGACAAGTTCGACGTTAAAGATCCCCATCATCTGCGGATCAAGACCGACATCCAATTGGGAGGTGGCTTGCTCGACATCGACTACCGGTCGACAGTTGACGACGCGCTTCGCACAGTCGGTTTCGACGTGTTGGAAACAAGGGACCTCGCGGTACAAACCGGACCCTCGATCCCTTGGTATCAACCTCTGATTGGTTCAGGATTATCGATAGCGGGATTTCGCAGATCCAGCCTCGGGCGCTGGGTCACACAAAACTCGCTCAGGGTGATGGAGCAACTCCGAATCACGCCTCAAGGATCTACACGTGTTGCGGAGGCGTTGAACCGCTGCGGAGACGCCATGGTCGAAGCGGGCCGGCTCGGCATCTTCACCCCGATGTACTTCATCCACGCTCGAAAACCGGAATAGCCGGAGGGCTATCGCGAACGCCGCCATCACGCGGTCGATTCATTAGAGCGAGGAACAAATGGACGTGGTTTCACGTCTTGGCTATACGAACACGTTTCGTTTATCCAAAGAAGAGATGACCGACATGAACCACAGAATCATCCTAGCCCTCATCTCATCGATCATCGTCTTGGCCTTGCTAATGTCGGCCGCGGCCTTTTGCGTCGCTGATGAGCCGAACGCGTCCGTAAACGGCAGCGTGACTTACCGCGAGCGAATCGCATTAACCGAGGGCGCCACACTAGTAATCGAACTCCGGGACGTGTCCTACGCCGATGCCGCAGCACCGTTGATCGCCCGCCAGACGATCACAAACCCGGGACAAGTCCCCATCGACTTCGAAATCGAGTACAGCCGCCAAGACATCGAGTCCCGCAACACCTACTCGATCAGCGCCACAATCTTCGAATCCGATGGGCGCATGGCCTTCACGAACGACACCGCGTACGACGTCATCACTGGAGGCAATCCCAACAAAGTCGATATGTTACTGATCGTCGTACAACCCCCGCCCGACATGGCCGACGTGAACGCGCCAGACTGGCAATCATGGATCGAAGTCCCCGCCAAAATCACCGGCGCGCATCTACTCGCCGGCGAACTCGAACCGACCCTCCGGGTCACATATCTGCAATCGGACATCGAGAACTGTGCCCTTCGCGGCGCCGAGCACATACAAGTTGACGGCAACGACATCATCTTGACCGTCACGCTCATGGAGCGCCCCGAATCTGCGCTCACCGCTCATTGCGACGACAAGGTCGTGGAACTCGACACTATCCAACAAATTGGTCCTAATCTAAAACCGGGCGAGACGTACCGCGTGGTCGTCAACGACAAATTGATAACCACGATCACGGTGCCGGCGATTGACTTCGCCATGTCGGCCTCAGCGGCGATCGCGTAATCGACCATCCAGCGACGCACATTAGAATTAAGACTTACGAAGCGTTGCGACCACGCGGGAACACGACATTCCGGCGAAAGCCCGAATCCACAAACCGCCAAATCGCAACGTCATCCCAACCCGGTGGGGCTGTAGCTCAGTTGGGAGAGCGCGTCAATGGCATTGATGAGGTCAGGGGTTCGAATCCCCTCAGCTCCACCACAATTCACCGTAGAAAGAACCGGTCTTGGTATGGACACGTCCTCGGCGTCCGTACCTGCTGTCGGGGCGTCCTGGGGCAAGGGCAGAGTGTAGCGTATCCTGGCCCGTTCGCGGTCGACTACGATCTCCTCGACGAACGATGAGATGAAAGCGCGCCTCTCGGTCAGTTCGCTGTTCTTCAGGAACTCGCCCAGATCCTCGGCGAACGCGGCGATCCTTTCGATGTCGCCGAGAACCGCCCTGCGATCCGACAGCGCAGTTTCGGCTTCGCGCTCCGCTTCCAGCAGCCTCTTCTCGCGGTCCCGAAGCTCCCTGATGCGGGGGGCGAGGTCCGAGACCTCGAGGTCGGAATCCTCGATGGCCGCGTAGAGCCGCCCCAGACGCCTGCGCGCGTCGTCGATCTCTCGCTGGATCGACATTGCCTTTTCGCGCTGCTCGCGTGCGGCGCCGTCCATCTCCTCGTCCACCAGCCTCGCGAGGTCCCTGATGTTTCTCTCGGTCAGGATGCTGCCCCTGATCCTCCCGACCACCAGCTTCTCGAAGCGCCTCGCGCTGAGCCTCGGCGTCTTGCAAGTGGCGCTTCCGCGCTTCATCTTCGACTGACAGACGTAGTACGCGTACCTGCCGCTCTTGGCTCCCTGCCCGGTCAGCGACCTCCGGCAGCCGCCGCACTTGACCAGGCCGCTGAGGAGGTAGGTGCTCGCAACGCGCCTGGGGTGGACTATCTTGGGCGCCTTCGAGCGCAGAACGTCGCCGACGCGATCGAACTGCGACTTCGACACGATGGCGGGGAAGGCGTCCTCCACCCTAACGGGCGGCGCCTTGTCCTTCGCCGTCGAGCCCCACACGAGAGTGCCCGTGTAAGCCTCGTTCGAGAGCATCTTGTGGACCGCGGTCTTCGACCAATGCCTGCCTGCCGGGCTGGAGATGCCTTCGCGGTTGAAGGTCTTGGCGATGTCGAGGACGCTCTTGCCCGACTCGGCCATGCGGAACATCCTCCGCACCAATGGAGCCGCGCCGGGCTCGATTTCCAGCTTTGGACGTTTCTTGGCGCCGTCGGGGACGTGCACCTTTCTGTACCCGTGGGGCGCCCTCGGCGCGATCCAGAAGCCGCGTGAGGCGGCCTCCCTCATCCCCCGCATCACTTCTTGCGCGAGGTTCTCGCTGTAGAATTCGTCGACGCTCTCGATGATGGCCTCCATGAGCCTGCCGGTGGGAGAGTCGTCGGCGTGCTCGGTGATGGAGACGACGCGTATGCCCCGACGCCGGAGCATGGCCTTGAAGGCCACCGCGTGCTCCCTCTTGCGGGTGAAGCGGGAGAACTTCCAGACGAGGATCTCCTTGAAGGGAGCCTCTGGCCTTCCGGCGTCGTCGAGCATCCTTCGGAACTGCGGCCGGTCTGCGACGCGTCCGCTCTCGGCCTCGTCGACGTACTCGCGGGCCACGAGATTGCCGTTCTTCTCCGCGTAGTCCCTGAGGGCTCTCAACTGCGCGGCGACCGAGAGGTCCACGTCCTGCCTGTCGCTGGAAACCCTCGCGTAGAGTGCAACGGGTGTGTGTTCTCGTAAGTCGCTCATGTATTCCCTCCATCATGCACATTTCGGACATGATCCATCATTAAGCCGTACGCTCTGCAACTTGGCGTTTCAACCGTCTTCCTGTTCATCCAAAGCTTCGTCGATACCCCTACGGTTCTGAAGTTCTCCCACTGGGGTATACGCGGTCGGCCACAGCTCGTTGTAGAGCACTTGGAATTCGATCTTCGCCCGGTGGTCCGCTTTCGGACCGCCTTCGGCGAAAATCAGCAGCTCCAACGCGAGAATCGTATACGCTCTGTTCATCTTCGGATGCCTCAACGCCAAAATCGCTCGCGCTGTTCGTCGAGCCCCGTCGGCTTCTCCCAGAGAGCGCCAGAGTTTTCCGACCCAATACAGAGATTCGAGACCGAATCTGCTCGGGTCGCCGAATTGTTCCGAAGCGACGTACAGGATCGCCTCGGCGATTGCGTCGCCGCGTTCTTCTTCGTCCTGAACAACGCCGTCGACTTTCGACCACTGATCCAACACCGCCCACAGGGGCCTGGCCCCAATGCGATGCTGGAGCGCGCATGCCAAAATCCACTCGTCGCACGGCTCGCCGAACAACACGGCGGCGCGGGCGCCGAATTCCGCGGCTTCCGAATCTGCGGATGAATCGAGGCTGTACGTGGCGACGAATTCGCAGTGAGACCAGAGTTTCTCGGTCATCGACCGCACGGTCCCTGGCGAGACCGGAGACCCGATCTCCCTGCGGGTCGCGACCGCATCGAAGGCGATGAGGAACTGAAGTTGAGCAAGCCGATCGATGACGAGGAACCGTCCAAAATCCTCTTCCGCATCCCATGCGCTCAGACCGAAGCTCGAACAACGGTCAGCGACCCACCGATCGAGATCGAGATCCCCATCGCGGATCCCCAGGGCGACGCCAAGACCTAGGACCCACTCCCGGTCGCGCCACTCGCCCAACCTGTAGAACAGTCTGTCGTCGCCCGCAACGGTGGCTTCCACCCGCTGCTCGAAGGTTTCCATAATCATGCATGCGATGTCATGAGCCTTCGCGGGATGGTTTTCGCGCATCTTCAGAGCGGCTTCGGCGACTGGCAGGATGCGTGGCGTGTACGGCGCTGATGGCTGTGCGTCCCGGAGTTCATTCAACAGTCGCGGGGACCAATGCTCGGTCAGAAGTCTCGCGAGCGACGACGCGCAAATATCCTCGAGCTGTGCCATGCGATGCGGTTTCTCTTTAGCACCGAAAGTGTAGAACGCGGACGCCGCGTACTCGAGCAGGTCGCCGATCCAACCCGCGGAAACGGCCGGTTCCACAGATGCCAACTTATCGACCAGGTTCTCGAGCAGCGAGGCAATTGCGAGTTCGGTCTCGGATCTTTCATGTTTCGGCTCGATGCCGCGCCGAAGATCGGAATCCAATTCGTTGACCCGATCGACGACCTCGACGATCGACAGTGCGACCGTAGCGTCAGAAGCGTCTTCGGTGATCCACCGCGACGCGCTTCCGGGTTCATCCGGATCAAGGCGCAACATGCGGAGTTCCGAGACGTATGTCTGGAGAACGGGGTTTCCGATCTGAGACATTCCCGGCGAACTGGCGGCGTCTAGATTCACTAGAAGCTCTATGACGTGTCGCACCCCTTCGTAAAGCCAAATCCCGCTATGTCTGAGATCCCTGTAGGCGAACAACCTGCGTTCGCGTTGCACAGGACGTGTTTCGGCCGTGGCAGCGCCGACATCTACACGCATGACGCGTTCAGGGTCGATCAGGCGATCTCGCCGGTCAAGAGATTTCATCGCTAAAACGGCGTGTTCGGCGAATTTGCCGATTTCCTGGCCGGACCAGCGCCGACGGATGATCGGCTCCGCGATTTCAGGCCCTACATAGCCGACGGCCCACAGCGCCAACATCTCTTCGTCGGGGGTCAATCCCTCCGAGAGAGCGTCTCGCACACCGTCGAGAATCGACTCGTCGACCGACGCTCTCAGATCCTCTCTGAGCCGGTCCTGTCCGTCCCGCTGTTCAAACCAGCTCGAGAATCCGGCGATGACGCGATCTCTGTTCTCTGATGTAACGTGCTTGTACGCGGTGGGAACGATCGATTCGAAAGCAGTCTTCGGCGTGAGCGGAGACTCGCCTTCGCCGAAGAGCTTCCAGGTGACAGACTTGGCTTCATCGGGGAGGGACGCGAATGGATTTTCGGTTGCGTTCATCGTTGGACCTCGAAGACGTGAATCGATTCATCTGATGTGCCGATGCGCATCGACCATAGGGCCTCGGCCCCGGCGCGGTACACGCCGTGAGAAAACGTGTCGAACGTCACACCTGAATTGATCCAATTGTTGAAAGAATTGGAAATCAGTATCTCCTTTTCCGGCGTCACCACGTAGCGGTCGTGAAACGCGCTTTTTTTCCACGGTCTCTGGAACATTCGAGCTTCGACGTGATTCGTTACGACCGACGGGTATCTTCCCCACCATGCCTCCCTTCTGCCTTCGCCGCACAGAATCCGCAAAGGCGGTCCCGTCGTTGCATCGAATATGCCCAGAAGCAACCGTTCCTCCGCGGCTGCGGGTCCTTTGTTCGTGAAGAATGGGTCGCCCAAATAGATCGGCTCTGAACGGTAGTTCGCGTCGCTCAGCAAACCGAGGAAATAATCGACGGCATCTTCGAATTCGTGCGGCTCGAATCGAATCGGACCGCCTTGCCGCAGGGCCGCGGCCTCAGCCTCACGAGCTTTGCGGTCGAGCACTGCTCGGCGAATCGAATAATCCATGTCAGGGTCTTCTTCCTCAAGTTCTATTTCGGTCAAGGAGCGCGATCTGAACGGGGAGAGAACCGCGATCGTTTTTTTCTTTCGGTCTTGCACTTGCAATTCGGGTCCGGCTTCGACGTTCAACGCGATGCTGACCTCCATCATCAGACGCTCGTCCAACAGGTCGATGCACGCGCCGTCACGATTCCGGTAGACCGCAAATCCAAGCCGGTCGATTTCGGTGCTGCGATTGACGACGGTCTCATTGCGGACCAACGGGAACGTCAGCCTTAAAACTTCGTCGTCGCTGTGGCTGGCCCAGACGACAGCGGTGTACTCGTTCGATCGAAACTCCTCGCCGCCGACGCTGAGCACCATCTTGCCGTTGCGCGGAGCATGCAGTTCGCAGTCGATCCCGTCGAGAGCGCCCGCAATAATGAGATTGCCCACGCGGTCCGAAAGACGGTCCAGTCTAAAGCCCAACCTCGCGAGCAAGGGCTGCAGGCCCGGCGGGCGAGTTTCGACCAGTTCCATCCATTTCGCCTGGGGTTCGTCCTCGAAGCACCAAAATTCGATCAACTCGGAGCTGTGCCGTGAGAATGGGCTGACGACCTTTGTGTGATTTCCATCACGCTCTTCTCTAAACGCGCGATAGCGGCGGGGCACCGCGTGGAGCTTGAATCCGATCTTCGTCTGTCCCACCTGCAACTCGCCTTTCGTGAAGATGTTTTCCAACAGTTTTGCGAGACTTCCGAAAGAAAGGTCGACGACGTGCAGTTTCACCTCGCCGGATCGATCAGTACTGTCAACTGTCAAATCCAAGCTCGACCATTTCCCCTCGGGTCGGAGCGCCCACGGACCCAGACTTGCCTGAGTTCTGTGGCGGACGTGCGTGAACAGGTTGACGGCGTCCCCACCATCTGGATGCCATGCCAGCACCGCGACGCGTGCAGACCTCGAAACGGCATCGCCGTGCGTCTCGGGTAGTACTGTCGACAACGAGAGCGCAAATCCTCGTTGCCGCGCCCATCGCCGAGCATCTTCCAGAGTTATCGAGACCTTTCCGCCTTCTCGATGAACGCGCAAGTGACCGCGTTGGATGTGTTGTCGCAGCAACCCTTGGCTCACGTTGGCGGCCCGCGCAAGTTCCTTTATGGTGAGATACATGTCATTCTTTTAGACTGCAACGCTGTAATGATATATTGAGTGACAATGTAACATATATTTTGAACGCATGCCGAAAAGCTGACCATCGATCCGAATCCCGATTCGATGAGTGTTCAGTTGCGCGGCGGAATGATTGATCCCCGATGTCTCGGCAGACGCGATATTCGGTGAGGATCCAGCAGCGAGAAGCGCCACCTTGGCCCCGCAGAATTCGCGCCCGAGTCTTGAAAGATCGAAGCGGCCGCATCTAGGTATAGCGCACTCTCTTTGTGGGAGCACGAAACAACGACGCGTTCCCCTGACCAACGAAGCTCGGGCTGTGCGCGGGAAATGAGGTTGCTGCCGCGGCCGGCGTGGCGCGTGATTTTCAGCACGTAACCGGCAAGTGGACCCCTTGGTCAAATAACATTTTCATGCTGAACCGAGTCGGAAGACACGACATGACCGCTTCCACGCATGAACACACACTGAACGTCGCTTTGGGCGAGGTATTGGCGCGGCTGCGCGGAGGTTGGAAGACTCGTAGCGAGGAGACGGGCCAGATTCTCGTGGGCGGCGGCCGGCCAGACATACTCATCGAAGATGCGAGCGGATGGCCTGTCGTAATCGAGGCGGAGCGGAGCAGTCACACGGATGCCGAGAACGACGCCAAGGCCAGATTGGAACGCACGGTCGCAACGACGGGCCGAAAGATCGAAACCGCCATCGCTCTGGTCTACCCTTCGAATCTACATATGCTCGACGGTTCCGCGTTGCGGGACGCTATCCGCCGCGCCGGAGATCTGCGATACGCCTTGTTCACTCACCGCGATGACGGTCCGCCCGATCGCTTGCCTTCGCGTGGATGGATCACCGGCGGGGTGCGCGATCTAGCCGTTCTTGTGCATCGCGCCGCAGTTCCTCCGCCCAGGATCGACGCACTGGCGGATGAATTGGAGAACGGGGTGAGGATCGCCGCCGTGGAGTTTTCTCGCCGTCACGCCGTTGGAAGCGAAATCGGCGGCAGGGTAGCGCGTGTCCTTGGTCAATCCGACGATGAAGACGGTCAGACTCGCCGGATGGCGATGACCGTCGTCGCGAACGCGTTGGTGTTTCACGAATCGCTCGCTGAAGTCGAGTTCCAAGTCCCGTCGAACGGTTCCAGCGAAGCAGTTAGACCAGTCGATTCGTTCCGTCCCGGCGGGTTGTTCATGCCCGGCGACTTGTGTCTGGAGTGGGACCGAATCCTCTCGGTGAACTACTGGCCGATATTCTGGTCCGCCCGGGAAATGCTCAGAATCATGCCCTCCGCCACCGCGCACGCAGCACTTGACCGGTTGTGGAGGACCGGCCAGAAACTCGTGTCGGGCGGAGTGACTCGGTCGCACGACCTGACTGGACTGGTGTTTCAACGTCTTATAGCCGACAGAAAGTTCCTGGCCACGTACTACACACGACCCGAGGCAGCTGCACTGCTCGCCGCGCTCGCGCTACCGGCGGATGCGCCGCTCGGAGGCGCCGACTGGGGCGACGCAGATACATTGGCCGCCGCGCAGGTCGGAGACTTCGCGTGTGGCACGGGGACGCTTCTGTCGACGGCCTACCAGCGCATATCGCTGCTGCACGAGATCCACGGCGGTTGCCCCCGCCGGCTGCACGGTCCTATGATGCGCCACGGACTCGTGGGGCTCGATGTGCTTAACATCGCCGTCCATCTGACCGCGGCGATGCTCGCCGGCACGCACCCCGACACGCCGTTCGATGGGGAATGCCTGCTGACCATGCCGTTCGGCGAGCAGGAGGACGACACAGTCGCAATCGGCTCGCTGAACCTGCTCGGCAAAACGGTCCAGCAATCGTTGATGGACACGGCCGCCGCCGTGTCGGCCGGGGGACGGTCGCCTGAAAAAGTGCGAGATCTGGTTTCCAGAGTCGGGCACGACAGGTTCGACATGGTGATCATGAACCCGCCGTTCGTTCGTTCGACCGGCATGGAGGCGGAGAAACGTGGAACCGGAAATCCAGCTTTCGCGGCATTCAACACCGACCGATCGACCCAGCGCCAAATGCAACGTTCCCTTGCAAGTCTGAGGGGCGGCGCACCGATCGGGACGGGCAACGCGGGGCTGGCGGCGGACTTTCTCGACCTCGCCCTTCGCAAAGCGCGGCGCGATGGCGTCATCGCGTTGGTACTGCCGTTGAGCTCGGTCAGCGGCAGAGAATGGGAACGGGCCCGAACGGCACTGGCAGGTCATTGCGTGGACATAACCGTGGTGACAGTTGCCGGGGTTGGCAACCACGAATCATCGTTTTCAGCCGACACAGGTATGGCGGAGTGTCTGCTAATCGCCCGCAAAGGCGAACGACAAGCGGGAGCCGGCCTCAGAGCGAAGTTTGTGATGCTGAACACGACGCCCGAGTCGGCGGTGGAGGCCGAGCTCCTGGCCGACGCGATATCGCAAATCTCGATGTCCGGAAATATGAGCACATTGGAGGGCGATGATGCCGCAAACCCGATCTTGGTCGGATCTCAGGAGTATGGATTCATGCTAGACGCGTCGCTTCCAGAAACGGGACCTTGGCCCTTGGTCGGAATCGCCGACGGCGAATTGGCCCAGACCGCCTACAAGCTCGAACGAGGCGTTCTACGAACTCCGACGATGACTGGCGCTGCCGAATTCGCGATTCCTATGGTTGCTATAAGCGAAATAGCGGGTCGAGGGCCGTATCATGCGGACATCTATTGGAACCAACGGGACGGCAATCCGCGCGGCCCGTTCGATCTTATCAAACCCGCTACTAGCGCCGCGCCCACCTATCCAATGCTGTGGGCGCACGACGCCAAGCGCGAACGAAATCTCGTCGTCGAACCAGATTCGGAAGGCAGGATCAAACGCGCGTCTGACGGAGATACGCGAGCAGCTTTAGATGAAAAAGCGGCACGCGTCTGGGCAACCGCAACCCGCGCCCATTACAACCGAGACTTGCGTTTCAACTCTCAGTCCCTCATCGCCGCGATCACGGAACGCCCATCAGTCGGTGGACGTGCGTGGCCCTCGGTAATCTTCAGCGACAAGCGATGCGAATTTACATTTGCGTTGTGGTGCAATTCGACATTGGGTCTCTTGATGCACTGGTGGGTGTCGAACAAGACTCAGTCTGGGAGAGGCACGATGACTGTGACGGGCATTCCCAACATCCCGACGCTTGACGTTCGGGCGTTGGGCGAACCCCAACTGCGTGCCGCGGCGACCGCATTCGGTGATTTGAGCGAACTTCGGTTCCTGCCTTTCGACCAGATAGACGAAGACCCTTCCCGGGCGGAGTTGGACCGGCGGTTGATCGTCGACGTGTTGGGACTGTCGGCGGATCTATGCGCATCAGGAGGTCCGATCGAGTTGATCCGTCGGAAGCTAGCGCGCGAGCCACAGATCCACGGCGGCAAGCGGTCGCGAGTGGTTTTTCGGGAGTCCGTCGATGACTACGGTCGAATCGTCGTTTCGGAACATTCCGAACAGCGTTCCGATCGTTAATCGCCGGAAACGGACAGTCAATTTGGTTGCAACCTGTCTCCATTAAAACACGGGTGACGGCATTCAATAAAGTTCCTTGAATAATCCCGCTGTAAAGTATCTGCATGCGCTTCGACGTCTAAGGAACCTGAAGTTCGGCGGCCTGCGGCCCACCAGTTGCCAACTGTACGAACGCGAAACGTCAACGAGACTGTCACATTCGCGTTGCCCTCGTCCCGCAAAAATAGTTACGAATTCGCGAGGTTTAAGAGGTATGAGAAGCAATTGCAACTGGTCCACGTTCCTGAGTGTCTAGGTTGACGTCAAGTAGATGCCTTCCGAGTGAGACGCGCTGTGTCGCGATGTAGGCCACTACTCAGCAGGGATCAATTTTCGCGAGCCGTCGTAAATCCTGAGGAAACAGCAAATCGTATAGGCCGCGTCCAGTTGGATTCATGCCCGTCAGCAGAGCAGCGAGGAAATGGGATGAGTTTGACCCGTCCAGCAAGTGAACAGCAGGCCGTCGAAGACGCCGCGCTTCGGCTTCGCATCACACGGCTCGACCGGTGCCCATCCCATCTCAACGGCGTGACGAACGAACGTGAACTGTGTCGCAGATGTTTCTGTCGCGTCGAGTCCAGTCGCTGCGAGCGTCTAAGCGGTCTGCATGTGACCCTGGTCTGCCCTATGTCTGCCCACGGTCTGACCCCTATCCGACTCCGAGGAAGCTGTACTGTGCGCTATCTCATGTCTTTGGCATCCGCCCTCTGGTCTGCCCTATGTCTGCCCACGGTCTGACCCCTTACCTGACCCCGACACACGTAGCCAGCGCGTCAACGGACCATGGCCTGTTGAAGCGATCAACCCCCTGCTGCTCAGAGCAGTCAGTTCCCTCCGCACCTGACGCTCGCTGACGCGGGGACCCAGAAGGGCGTGAATTTCACGACGCGACAACCCTTCGTCCGCGCCGTCCAGGAACCCTAGGATGGCATCGCGGCGTTCGGCAGGACTGTTGACGCTTGTCCCTGCAGCGGCCGCGTGTTTCACGGGCCGGAACCGCACCGTCACCGCACCGCCTTCATCTTCTATCTCCGGCGTCGGAAGTCCTGCCGTATTCGCCAGATCCGCCATCTTGAGCGTTCCGCTTCCCCACTCCTCGATGATCCCCCGACGATAGAACGTGCGAGCGATCAACGGATTCCACGGCCGGGACTCGTGCGGCGCAAACAACATCTCCGGCGTCAATCCGAAGTGCAACGAGCCCGAAGATGTCACCTCGAGCCGATCGTCGTACACGGCGATGCCGACCGAACCGCCGCCGATGGAGTAGTCGCGATGACACAGCGCGTTCGCTATCGCCTCACGAGTGGCCAACGGCGGATACAGCGGTTCGTCGATTCGCTCGAAGCGGTCATCTTCGAACCGTCCGGCTATCGGCAGGGTGTCGCGGAGGAACTTCTCGGCGTTTCCGAACAGAGTGAACGCGTTGCCGTTGAATTGGCGGTTGTCCAAAAACTCCATGCGGTCGGTCCCTCTGAAACGCGCTACGCGGAGCAGACACTGCGGCATATCGGACTCCAGGCGCTGAGCGTCGCCGAAGAGAACGACCGCCGCCCTCAAAAGCACGTCGCCGCGCAACAGGCCAAGTCCGCGAAGCATGTCGGACGGCTCACGGCTCAATGGCTCCTCTAGCCGGCCGCGGCGGACGGCCTCCGCCACGGTGCGTTGGATCTCCGTCGCGTCGAGATCGGCAACAGTCCATCCGTCGGCCGGCTGATTCTCCCAGCGCTGCTCGCTGTGCATGCGCTCAAACAGCATTCGGTTGTACTCGTCGGCAGACATCGCCACTGTCGTGCTGCCCACCCGACGGTACGCCGCGCCGCGATAGGTGTACGGCCTGGACGCCCCTCGGTTCGTGCTGACTTCCAGGACCTCGCGATCATCGTCCACCCGGACACGCTCGATGGTTGGAAAAGCCGGCGGATCGATCCGCCCCAGCTCAGCGCCGAGGTCCTCGATCGTCTGCCCGCCGATCTGCAGGCCGACGATGTCCCCGTCGTCCCTCACTCCGAACAGCACCTGCCCGCCGTGTTGATTGAGAAAGGCGCAGACGGTCATCGCCGCTTCGCGGCGCGCTCCGGTCGTCTCCTTGAATTCGAGCGTCTCCGATTCGCCGACGGCGGTCAAGGCTGTGATTTGGTCGACGGTCAACAATTAAGTCACGCTCCTAATGCCTGAACGACCGCTCCTCCGAACGATGCGATCTTTGAATTAACTTCCCAATCTACCGCTCGGATTCCGTCGTCCAGCAGGCAATCGTCGCGGCGTGGATATTCGGTACGGCCGAATCCCATGTCCGATTCGGTCAACTGTCTTCGCTTGATGGCTGCTCTGGTCGGCTCTTCAAGCCCGTCCCACCAATCGAGCGAAAAGTACGTGTTTTCGAAGAACTCGAAAGCGAAGCGAACGATGGCGTGCGGAAGTTCATCATCGGACAATTCGTCCAGCGTGGTCAATACTTTCACACCTTCTTCGTGACTCGACGGGCAGCTGAACACCGCCGCGCCGCCTTCGCCGCTCACAATCAGCGCGAAGGCTAGCCAGCTCGCGGGAATCGTCAAGTCGGCCAGGTCGAATATTCTCCTGCCTCGGAAGTCGTGTGTCGCCTGCCAGATGCCGCTGCAGAGCAGGTCGGGGCGCCTGTCGAAGAACACTACAAAGTGACTGAAAACCGCGGGTCTGACGTGAATAATTGAAGCTTCGTACAGTTCTTTGGCATCTGTGAGTTCGTTGATGGATACTTCGATGCCAGAATCGCGTGTCGACAACGTATGTTGATATGCGTGTTGAAACGCAGCAGGTGTGCCACGGTCGAAATCTCGCATCGCCTGATCTAAATCGAAAGCGAACCGCTTCGAATGCAGCTCGTGGCACACCGCGCGGTACCCGAGGAGCATGATCTGTTCCACGTCGCCTTCGAATGGTCTATCGTCGATGGGGGCGAAGAGCTCATTGTCGTGACGAGAACAGAAACCGTTGAACGTTGACGCCTCTCCGATGCCCACTCTGTGGGCTTCGCTGTTGACGTCACGGCGACTCCTCGGCAACTTCGAAGGGTGAATCAAAAAGCTACCAACATGCCCGTCGCGGGCGATATGGTTGAGTCCGGCGTTTCGCTGAATCGTGTGGGCCTCGATCACCCGCCCAGAGCATGTCTTCGGGCCCGCATAAGGATGGAGGCATTGCCCCTTTCTCGAACGCTTGATGTAGCGATTGATCGCTTCTTGCCGACCGAGTTCCGGCTGCGCCTCGCGACCGAGATGGCAACGCTTGTATTTCTTGCCGGAACCACACCAGCAAAGGTCGTTCCGTCCGATCTTCTTCGATTTGCGTCTTATCATCGGATCAACTTCCCCGACAGGGCTCGCCAACCCGTTCGACTGTCTCCAAACCCAGCTCGTGTGCGTCTATCTCACCCGTCATCGATGCGTGCGGCAAATCCTTGAACGACTCCGACGACTCCTCCCGATTCCGACGTCGAAGTTCGATCTTGTGGCCTACGACGTCGAGGACCCTAACGGTGTCATGCTGCTCGTCGACAACGTCTCAAGTTTCATTTTACCGAGTCGGTCGAGGTTCCTCCGGGCTTGCTTCTGAGGCACGATATTGGCCCCGCGTCATTCTTCGGGACCACGCCAGCGGCGCGTTCGACGCTCATTCTCAAATGCATTCCGCCGCACGCTTACGGATCGCGAACGAGGGATCAACGGTGTGCTCCGGCAACTGCGATCCCGTCGCAGACCCGCAGGAAAAGGTCACGCGCGTCCTCCCTTAAAGGGCGTTGCGCCAGATGTAAGCCGTGTGACGTCATGGGCGTGTACAGGAAACGGTGTTTTCGCGCGGAAACGCGCACCTGTCCGGTGCAAAGCGGATCCAAGCGCACGCACCGCGAAATCGGACGCGGAGCGCCACAAGACCGCGAGCGATCGGCGTCCGGTGCGGGTTCCAACCCCTACAGGACGTGCGCGAGTTCAGACCGCGCGTCTCCGCTAAGGGTCCAGCCAGCGGGAATTGATCGGCGCCCCTAACAGAACGCGCGGAAGGAGATAGGGCACATGAATCAGACCAAGGGGCGTGACGAAGATGCGCCGGAGCCGAGGAACGCGCACGACCTGCGTCTGACGGCGCTGCTCTTCGACATGGTGGAAGCCCGGGGCCGCAGGAATGCTGCTGCGACCCTCGGGGTGAGCTACAGCGCGCTGGCCCGGGCGGCCCGGTCGCCGCCGCGTCCGATGGCCGAGCGTGTGGTGGCCCGGCAACCGGAGCCTGACGAACTCGCGAAGCTGCTGGCCGAACGGGATCTGCTGGAACTACAGATCGAAATGATCGGCGTCTGCGGATTGACATTGCCGCCCCTTGGATATCCTTGGGACAGGGTCAAGCTTGAGTATGAGACGCTTCGCAGGCAGCTCTGGATGTTTGGTGTCGGATCCAGCATTGAATCAAAGGCGAAAAATGAATCCGCATCTTTCTGCTGACAGACCACCGCTTTGGCCCGGTACCCTGCGCCTGCCAGAACGCCCGCCCAAATTGATTTACCTTGACTTGAATCACTGGATTGAATTGTCAAAAGCTCATAGCGGACATCCAGACGGCATCAAACATTCGCCGATTCTGGATGAATGCCTAAAGTCAGTCGGAGACGGCAGGGCGATATTCCCGCTTTCCGAATTCATCTACACAGAGATATCGAAGATCAGGAATTATCAACAACGCAACGATCTTCGCAATGTCATCGAGGATCTGTGCCAATACAAGGTGGTTACTGCTCTAACGATTGTCGTGCAACACGAAATCCAAGCAGCCCCAGATGAAATTCTGGGGCCATATCCTGGGCTAGTCAACACCACCGATTACCTTGATTGGGGTGTGAACAGAGCTTTTGGCAAACGCGGGGACTTAAGGGTTGAGACACATGAAGGCCACGACATCACCGACAAAGTTCGAATGTCGTATCCCGGCGGCCCGGAAGCTTTCGACGCCTTTTCATCGGGGGCTCAACTCGAGTTGAACAGGAAAGTCATCGATGGCCCTACCCTGCAAGAGGAACCGGAGTTAAAGGAGTTTGGCTGGAATCCTGAGGCCGTCGTCGAAACTTATGAACGGCAGGCTGCGGACGAGGTATCGCAGGCTCGTCGATTCGACGACGACCCGAGATGGCGACGGGGACGGCCCCGGGATGTGATTGCGGCTCGTGTATTGATGTTTGACATCGGCGATATTCTTGCCGAAGGATTGGAAGCTCGGGGACCTGGTACCGAAGATAAGTTTTATTCCTCACATCCAGTCAAATTCCGTGCGATCATCGGTTCAATGCCAAGTTTTGACGTTGGGGTCACGTTGAAAGCCTCGTTGCATCGTGATGCTAGACATAGTTGGACGAACAATGACATTTTTGACATCAGGGCATTGGCTTTAACGATCCCTTACTGCGATGTCGTTGTGACCGATCGCTCCATGCATTCACACGTGATGCGGCAGAAGTTGCCAGAACGTTACAACACTTTGGTAATTTGCAAGTTAACCGACTTGCCTGAACTTTTGGTTTGACAGTCTTTTGAGGTTCGAGTTCGATGCGACGAATCCTGGTTAGCGTCGACATCTTTGAATCGGCCGCTGATTCGATGGCCTTAGGGGCGGAGGAAGGTGATGGTGTCGGAGACATAAGCGTCAGGGCCGGGGCAGCCCATGGCGATGCTGGGCGCGCCCGATCCACTTGGCCGATGGGGTGTTTTCGCGTTCGTCGCCGCGGGAAGCGTTGATGACGCTAGGGCAGAGGGTAATGACGTTCATGTTGTCGGGCCCGACCTCTTTTTGCAAGTTTCCGGTGAGACCCTGGAGCCCATGTTCTCGACAAACATCAGCAGCGAGGTTACGGTGTTGGAGCTTGCCGACAATCGACGAGATCATGGTGTGGCTGCCGCCGACGCCCAATCGGAACGAGGCTCGCGGGGCAGCACCTCGGTATTGGGAAAGCGTCTGGTTCCGGTGACTTCGACATCGGTGCCGGGCGGATCTGATCGCTGGGATCACAATGCACCTAATAGAACGTCCAACCGGGGCGGACAGGCGCAGCGGGTCAGACCCGTGTACAGGGAATCCTGCTTTGTTGCCCAAACGCGATCACGCGGGGCGCAAAGCGGAATCCTAGGTCAATGTGGCGTCTGCGTACTTGAGCGGCGTGACTGGAGCAAGCGATCAGTGTCCAGTGCGGGTTCCGATCCTACAGGACGCGTCCCGCTTTGCGCATGGCAGAAGTGCTGTCGCTCGCCGCGTCGTCCGGATTGCAGTTTCCAGTTCGCAGGGCGCAGAAATGCGAATGGCTGCGTGACAGGTATTAGACGGCGCGTGCAGGAAGGCTGAAATGCGCAGTGGACTGTATGTGAGGGACGACGGGCAGAAGGATCAAGGACACGCGGGCAGATCAGACGAGGTCACTGCCCGGGCGCTCAGACGTCGGGAGACGGCAACTGCTACGCGGCACACGAAACGAGCGGAAATGTCGGGCGGACAGGAACCTATCGCCGCCACGCCTTCTGACAATGCGAGATGTCGATGCATTCAAACGGTCCGAAGACGCCGGAGCGGGTTTTACGCGGCAACACGGCTACGTCTAGCGACGCGCAACGCTGGGATGCACGTGTGCACGGAAGCGAACCGCCGAAACATCTGCATGATCCTGCCGCCCGTGTCCGACAGACAGGGGGTTGCGAATTCGAGTCGTGCGAAACGAGATACGAGATTATGCACATTCAGGCATCCGGACAGTTGAGCCGCGGTTGCTGCGCCGATCGCAAAAACGACGGCCGACTATGGCGACCTGCGAACTCGGTGATCGGCACCTCACGCAGTCATCGGTCCTTTTGCCGTTTTTCGAGTGCCGGGTCTTCAACGAGATGCAGCAGGTAATCCGTCATCTGCAGCACGCGACGCATGTCGCTGTAGCTGAATCGTCGCACCGAATGCGAGCTTGGATTGCGGATCAACTTCCTAAATCCTTCGAAAAGCTGGTGAACGTGCGGCACGTAGCGGCTCTGCGTGATCTTGGTCATGTTCGTGCCGGTGTCAGGGATCTGCAATTAATTGCGGATACGGTCTTCGAGAACCCGCGCGGCCTTGTTGATCACGACGTCGATATCGCCCTCGCCGAATTCTTCGAGCGCCGTGCCGTCGTCCTCCGGCGAATTGCCTTTGACGTAGCGTTTCAGTTCGGCCAGTTCAGGGTCGAGGGCGCCCTACTGGATCGTCCTACGATCGTGGAACCAGTCTGTGAGCCTGCCCTGTGCGGCGAGTTCCAACATGTCGGGCTGCCGTCCCGCAACCCATTCGTGAAGATCCGAGCACCTGAGTTTCAGCGCGCGTTCGGTCAAACCGTCCCCGGATTCCCAGATAGTTCTTGCGTAACGATCATCGTCCAGCAGATGCGCCAATACAGCGTGCGTCACGTCGCGGATTTCGATCCGGTCGTAGATCAGTTTGGGGACGCGGCACTGGTGAATCGTGATCTGATTTTCCAGCAGCACCCCGACGGCGCAGGCGAAGTAGTTGATCCCCGAACCGCCGCCGTGGCTCGACCAGGGGCCGACGACAGTGAGTCGGTTGTATCCGTTCCAATCGCGGAGGACCAGCTGGTGGTTGATCACGTCCCAGCGTCCTCCGCGGTAATGCCGATCATAGGAGTCTTCGTCGGTCACCACCGTCACGGACGATGGTGGCAAGGGGCTCGAAACGTCGCCAATTATCGTCGGCACTTGATGCGTGGCGTCGGCCCGCACGAAATCGGGCGGAGCGCGGAGCGTGGCACCTACGGTGGCGTCGAAGGACTCTTGGCTGGGGAAGACGTCTCGCGGATCCGATGAATCGTCGTCTCGAGAATCGCTGCTCGGATCAGCGAAACTGCCTGTTTCGATATGCGGGTTGAAGTCCATGCCCGTCCGCGTCTAACTTATGTTCGATCGTATTGAAGAGGAATACTCTCATCTTAGTTTCCGGGGTTCTCCAAAACGGCGATTGAATCGAGCGTCGCGGTCAAGGGGCGCGACTGACAGATTGCCGGCCTACCCAACGGTATGGGGACCACGGTCCCAGTTCGCTGTCGAAGCATCCTTCTGTCGAGGTTGTTTCGTATCAGCGTCCGGAGGTCGGTCGTCGGTTGTCATCGGGGCAATTGCGAACATCGGACGTCGTTATTTGGCCGGCCTAAGGATGCGAGAACAAGAAGTTTCGTCTGCGAGGTGGTTTTATGACGAACCGAGGCATCGATCCTTGAAATCGAAATTAGGGATCTCTCCAGATGGAGCTGACCGACGTCGATTGAGGTCTGGGCCAAATCGGCTAGCAGAGTCTTCCGGAAGGCCCCCAATCTCCACGTCTGGTCAGGCATGCACGGACGTTTGGTACTGCCTCGGTTTGAAATCACTCGGGACTGAGGATAGTCGCCGTCTGCACTCAAATCCGTTGCCGTAGGTCTTTGAACATCGCTAGAAGATCGCTCAATTTGAAGAAGACGATTTCCGCACTTGACGCGCCTGTCGGGAAGCGGAATACGCCTACCATGTAGGCTTCAGAGCCGTGGATGCTGTGCTTCTCTGCACCTGCAACGGAGCGGAACCAATAGGTGTCAATGGTAGCTGCATTCTCAGCGTTGTAACCGGCAAGCATCTTTCCGTAAGGCACGGGTTCCACAACAGAGCTCGGCAGCAAATAACCGTCAACGCGGTTCTCTTTGTAGCCGCTGACGACCCGATCGGGCGGCACCACAAGCGCGTGGGATCTGACCAACTTTCCCAGCAAAGAAAACGAATCATCCACGCGGTCGACCACTTCGCCCAGCAGGTGCTGGTCGAAATCCTTTTCGGGCTGATTGACCACTTGGGAAAGCAGCGTATCGATTCGACGCAAGAGGTAGCGAACCACGAACACGTCGTCGCGGGCGAAACGACGAACGTGGTCGAAGTACGACCCCAGGCTGATCACCCACGGAGGCTCAGTCCGCCTGCTTCTCAGATAGACGTAGTCGTCTCTGAATTGCTCGCCCTGCTGGTGTCGGGCGACAGCCCTGTTGAAATCCTCGTAGTGAACAATCTTGCTCAGCACGCGCGCCAGGTCGTGACAAGTCCCCCTCTGCCACGCATCTTGAACGCGGAGATCGGTGACGTTCAACGCCTTTGTTATCCGCCTGACCAGAACAGCGGGGGTTAGAGCGTAACTCTGAATCTCGGGGCTCGTCAGATCCGGCAAGTTGGCGAGCTCCTCGACGAGACGGTCACGGATGAGTTGTATGTCCACTGATGGTCCCCGCGCAACTAGGCATTTCTTGAAAAGAGCCATCCCCGGGTTTCTGCGAGCCCTTCATAGCGGGTCAGCTCCATGCTACAGGGTCAACTCCATCCGGATCGGCAAGCGCTTGATTTCGGTCCGGTGCGGGCGAAGATGGAGGGGCGGGATGCGTATCTGCCGGAGGAGGTGTGGGGGCTGTTTCCGGATCGGCTGGTGGAGTTGGAGCTGGGGGAAGTGCCGGAGGGATGGAAGGTTAGGCGGTTGGGGGATGTGATTCAAGTCAACCCGAAACGCTGGTTGACCAAAGGCGCAGTTGCACCATATTTGGCGATGGCGAACATGCCAACCAAGGGCCATTCACCGACTGAGGTTGTGGATCGACCGTTTGGTTCAGGGATGCGATATATGAACGGCGACATTGTGGTCGCGCGGATCACTCCGTGTCTAGAAAACGGCAAAACCGCGCACGTTGACTTTCCCAAAGATGGACAGATAGGTTGTGGATCGACCGAGTACATCGTTTTACGACCTGACCCTCCAATCCCTACACAGTTTGCGTACTGCCTTGCATGGAGCGACGACTTCCGTGATTTCGCGGTGCACAATATGTCTGGTACCAGTGGAAGGCAACGCGTTTCAGGAGACACGATTTCGGGCTACCGACTTGTCGCGCCGGTCGATTTAGGTATACCCGAAGCATTCGGTCAGCTAGTCGAACCGTTGTTCACCCTAGTGTTCCAGAATGCTCGGCAATCTCGCACACTCGCGGATCACCGAGATGCGATGTTGCCGGGATTGGTGTTGGGGAAGGTGGGGGTAAAGGTAGTATGAGCAAGATGAACCTTGCTGGAATTCACGCGAAGTTTAGCCGGGCGGAAAGGCACATCCAAACGATCACAGATGAGGCGGACAAGCTCTGCGAAGATGTGCTGGCGGGCATTGTCAGAGAAGTGCTTGAGGATGTCGACGAGCAGGTCTGGGTATATCGCGGCGAGACGCCTAAGGTACCTCTTGACTGGTCGGTCATCATCGGTGAAATCCTACACAACCTGCGCTCGAGTCTTGATCACTTGGTTTGGCAGTTAGTGCTCGACAATGGACATACGCCAGGGAGACTCAACGAATTCCCTATCACTACAGACTGCGAGGGTTGGGGGAAAGCGAAGAAGCGCGGCAGTCTGAAAGGCGTAAGCCAAAAGCATGAGGAGCTGATCGCGCGTTTGCAACCGTATACAGGTGGGATGGGTCTTCCCTTCAATGTTGCGATGCTTGAAGCCATTCGCAAACTCAGCAACATCGAAAAGCACAGGCATTTAGTCGTAGCGGTCGTTGCTTCAAACGGGACTGAGCCATTGCTTTTCGGAGTCAATCACCCCGAACTTGATGATTCCAACACGAGGTCGCCTCTGAAGGGGACAGAGTATCTGTCAAGGATTGAAACCGGCAAAGTGTTGCTCAGATTTAACAATGCAGATACACCACTTTGCCCATCATTTCGAATTGCGACACGCTTTGCGTATGAAGAGCAACACTGGACAGGAACAAGATCTGTCCCAGATCTCCTTTCGGAATACCATCGCGCAGTGAAAGGGGCCGTCGAATTCGTGACGGGGCCACACGTCTTCGTTGGAACATCGACTGGACAGACTCGCGAGTTGTGCCAATCATGAGAAAGGGGTGAGGAATTCGTTGTTGGATCAGGGTCAGTCGAATGTTGGACAAGACGAGGCGGTGTTCATGTTGGGGGCGGGTGCGTCGTTTGCGAGTCATCTGTGGCGGAAGGGTTTGGGGGCGGGTGTGTGATGGGTTTTGGAGGGTATTGTTTTGATGTGCACCGTAGTAGGGGCCTTTCGCGAAACGCCCCTACGAGATAGGAAGTACTGATGAGTAACACCAAGAGCGCGTTTATCAGTTTTGATTACGATCACGACGACGACTTAAGGGGACAGTTGGTCAGACAATCGGAGATACCAGAGTCGCCGTTCAGCATCACGGATTGGTCGGTCAGAGAACCGATTGACGAGAACTGGAAAAGAGAGGTTCGCGATCGGATTCGGAGAACCGACCTAACCATCGTGATTTGCGGAGAGCATACGCACGATGCCCGGGGTGTGGAGATAGAGTTGACGTTCGTGCACCAAGTAAACAAACCCTACTTCTTGTTGCAGGGCCGTCGACATGCCACTTGCACCAAGCCTAAGCAAGCACGCAGAAGGGATGAGATGCACACGTGGACGTGGGACAATCTGAGGGACTTGATCGCTGGGGTAGGTAGGTCATGACCGATCAGCCGAACGAGCGTCTGTTCAACCATTCGAAAGAGACTTATGGCGACTCATTCAATGCGCACTTGCTGGAGCAGTACAAGCTCTACGTGCAGTCTGCGGAGACCGTGAGCGCGCGAAGGGTCGCTTCGAATCGCCATATGTTGACGCTTAGCGCGGCGATCTTGGCGCTGTACGGGTTGTTGTACGCGAATATCGATCTTGGCTGGACGGCGTTGGGGATACCTGTAGTGGGGATTGCAGTATCTGTGGTTTGGTGCGCAATCATCAAGTCTCATGCCGACTTGAATGAGATCAAGTTCGAGATCATTCACGAGTTGGAGAAACGTTTGCCGGCGGCAGTGTACACACATGAGTGGCGCTTGGGAGAGGAAGGCCGCGGTGAGACTTATCAGGAAGTCTCGAAGATTGAGAGTTCGGTGCCTTATTTGTTTGCTGGTTTGCACGGGAGTTTGGCGATGTGGATTGTTATCGAGAACTCTGGCGTGAGGGATTTGATGGGGTGAGCGGCATCGACGATGGGTGGCAGGGGCATTTCGCGAAACGTCCCTACGGTTTAGAGAGACACGACGTTGAAACATCGTTGCATTAAGATGGAGCGCAGGAAAGCATCTTGCAGGTGAGCCATCGTGAGTTGGCATGAACACATATCCGTTGATCCCAACGTCTGCCACGGTCAAGCCTGTATAGCCGGCACTCGGGTGATGGTTTCTGTCATCCTGGACAACCTCGCCGCCGGGTTATCCGTTGAGGAGATTGTTGAGAGCTACCCGTCGGTTTCCGCTGATGCAGTCGAGGCGGCGTTGCGGTACGGTGCTGAGCTTGCCAAGGAACGCATAGTGCCGTTGAGTGCTTAGGCACACACTTTGCGGGTCAAGCTTGACGAGAATCTTCCGCTTGAGCTCAAGCGACTATTCATGGATTCTGGCCATGACGCAGAGACCGTGCTCGACGAAGGAATGGGTGGTGCCTCGGACCCGGAGGTCTTGGCAGCATGTCTCGCTGAAGAACGCGTCTTGGTAACGCAGGATGCCGACTTCGCAGATATCAGAGCATATCCACCTAGGGAGTATCCCGGGATAATCGTTTTTCGCCTCTCCAATCAGACCCGAGACACGCTCACGGAAGTGGGCACCCGTTTGATTAATACGCTGGCCAGATCATCTCCAGAAGGTCATCTTTGGATTGTGGAAGATGCTCGAGTGCGCATACGCGATTGAACCATGACCACCATCACCGAGGACGTTCCTGAGAATCGGTGAACCGCCCTTCCGAAGAGGTCTGAGTTATTGCACCGCCGCAGTCGTCATCGATGCCAGAAGCGATATGTGTTTCGGCCAGAAACTGGATTGTTCGGGACCGGTCTCGGGATGTGACCGCAAACACCTCGGCTTACCGGGTCGGACGCGCTTCGTTGAACAGGCTTTGTAGACATGATGAAGCACGCCGCATCGATGTTCACGAATGCGTCGAACCCGCGGCCTGCCTGTTTGGTCCGGCGCGGGCGTCGAAGGCTCGCCGATCTGGCATCGGCAACGAGTGGTATCCCCGCAGCGGCGATTCCTTCTCCGCCATTCTAGGGAGGTCAAGCGCGCCCTCCCTTAAAGGGCGTTGCGTCGGAGTGTTGCCGTGTGATGTCATGGGCGTGTACAGGAAACGGGGTTTATGCGCGAAAACGCGCGCGTGTCCGGTGCAAAGCGGATCCAAGCGGAGGAACCGCGAGTGCGGCTGAAACGTGCCGCAACAGCGCGAGCGATCAGCGTCCAGCGCGGGTGCCACCCCTACAGGACGTGCGCGAGTTCAGACCGCGCGATTCCGCGAGGGGTCCAGCCAGCGGGAATTGATCGGTGCCCCGAACGGACCGCGCGGAAACGCGCGGGAAAGGAGCGAGACTATGACGATAGCCGGAGACGATGCGACAAATGCGAGATCGGATACATCGAGACGCGATGACGGCCACGACCTGCGCCTGACGGCGCTGCTCTTCGACCTGATCGAAGCCCGGGGCCGCAGGAATGCTGCTGCGGTCCTCGGCGTGAGCTACAGCGCGCTGGCACGGGCCGCAGACACGGGTCGTCTGTCGGGTCGCATGCGCGACGCTCTGGGGCGCCACCTGATCGAGGGAACTGATGGTCCCCAAGCGCTGGCGGAGCAGCAGAAACGCTTGGCAGATCTGGAGCGCAGAGTGGGAGCGCTGGAGGCAGGCGACACGGAACCTGTCGGCAATGACGATCAGGCGGAGGATCGTGACGAGACGCTCGGCGAGTTGGCCGAGGAGATGGAGGGCCTGACCAGGCGTGTGGAAGGTCTGGAGGCGCAGCACGGATCGCCGGATCCTCGGCCCACGGCAGCGGGAGCCACCCCGTCACGGTCGCGTCCGATGGACCAGCTTGTCGTGTCCGACCAGCCGGAGCCCGACGAGGCGGAGAAGTTCGGCGGCGCCGCGCCCTTGGTCGCAGAGTGGCGCCGTCTGTACGACGAATTCGATGCGGCACCAGACTATCTTGCGACGCTGCTGGCCGAGCGGGAGCTGCTGGAGCTGGAGATCGTGATGATCGGCGTATGCGGGTTGACCCTGCCTCCCGGCGACTATCCCTGGGACAGGTTCCAGCTTAAAGACGAAACGCGTCGCCGGCATCGCCGGATGGCAGAGATGCGGGAGGAGATTCGGCGCGAGGAGCGTCGTCGCCGCCTTCGGCGCATCTGCACGCTGGGACTGTGCAAGGACTAAGCGGGTGGCGCCGAAGCTGGTCCATGGGAGGGTGGTATGCCGCGCCGCGCCGGGGCTTGAAACCAGCAAGGCTTTTTTGCGTCGATCAGCTTGGGGTCCGCCGAAGCATTCAATCCGTCGAAGCGCGCTTCGACACCTCCTGCCCCGGTCTTTGCGGCGCCCTGATTCTCCCGGCGAAGGACCGTGCAGTGGCTGCGCGCCGTGCCGGGCATGATCCTCCCGACCCTGTTCGACGGTATGGATTGGAGGCTTTGATTTGCGTCATTTCTAGATCCTCGAACTCTAGTTCGCTCATACGGTATCAAAGACCAAAAAAACGCTCGACGACTAGGCATCCGTCGGACTGACATCCACGACGCACACGGTGATTTTGCGCCTTTCCTCCGGCGACAGAGTTGCCAGCAGCTTCTCCTTCAACTCATCGGGACCTTCGGGGCGAGTTCCATCCGGAGGCGACTTGGTGGAATCTCGACCGAACCAAAGGACAAGGTATATGCCGTGACCGTCCGTATCGGGATCGATAACGTACAAGTCGATCAGCTGATCTTTGATCGCGGTCCAAAGGTCGTCATGATCGTTTTTCTTGATCTCGACGGGAACGTGAAACGCAGATGACATCGCTACTCGGATGTCCGACCGTTTGTCGTTGGCGTACTGGCCTTCCGGTTGGGCGTCCACACCCGTTGGCACAAGTTGCCGGAGCTGTGTAAGCAGCGTGTCTCGGCACCGATCTTCGATCTTCGGTTTTTCCAACTTGCCTCGTTTGCCTTCATCCCAATACTGACGCCACTCGTCTGTGTTGGCCGTGCGGATGCGAAGCGCGATCTCCTCGATCCGGTCTACGATCGATGCGGCCAAATCACCGGCGTTCGCAGGTGTGCCGCCCTCCAATGTGGCTCGAACCTCGTCAACGTTCGGATGTCTGAACGAAGCGTCTCTGCGAATAACGAGTTGGCTGCGCGCCGCACGCGAAATCACGGCTTCCCATGAACCTAGCGCCGGTTCGGCCGATAATCGCAACAACGCGTCGCTCGCTTCAGGTGCCGGCGAGTTGGCCAACGCCTGGATGTTGCTCGAAACCAGCTGGGCTGCGTGCATCTCAGGGGTGTAATAACCATCCTTGTACGAGTTTTCTACATCGACGCGTAGTCCGACGACTTCAATGATGAACTCAGCAACGCGCAGATCCAATTCGCCAATCGCCAGTTTCCGGAACGCCTCGGCAAGTTCCAGGATCGCACTATCCGAGGATTCAACGAAGCTCTTCGCAGGTGTCAGGAAACGCTCCGGATCGATAGTCAGTCCCAAAGTGATCCATCGAGCTCTTTGGGCGTCGTCCAGCTCTTCGATTTCGGATCTATCGCGGACCAGGCGACCGAACGTTTCACGTTCAGCGTGGTCCCTTGCCGACTTCAGAAGGTTTTCGAGCAGGTCCATGTGCTTTTCACTGCTCTTCGTCGGAAATGATTCCAACAGAGGCAGACTGACGGCGCGGGCAATTTGGGAATGTTCCCCGTCGTGAGGAAGGTGCCAGAAACCGTCGACGTAACCCTGATCGCTCTGCATCCCGGCGGTGGCGAATTTCATGTGGATTTCCGCAACAACGTCAGGGTGCTGGCGCAAAGCGCGGAGATACCAGACCGGCCAGTTTTGGTGATTCCCTGCGCTGAAGCCATGGGCAATTGCTTTCGTCAACAGGTCTTTGTCAAGGCTGTCGAATTCGTCGGGTGTCGTCCTTTCGATTTCAGCCATCCCGGCTGCAACCGTGAAAGAAACACGAAGAGTCCCATTGTTTTTCTTTGCTTGCACGACTTCATCGACATCTGGAATGTCGGGGCGGTAAATTGCTCCGCTCAGGCCCTTGATCGCTGCGTCGACCAAGCAACGATCGCCTTCTAGAGATTCCTCAATGCCACGTACACCCGGCGCGTCGTCGTCCGCCCACTCGATCCCGCCGAGATAACTTTTCGCCAATTCAAACAACAGACCTAGTGGCGCGCTGTTCTCAACCAGGGCGTCTTGGTGCGATCGGACAGTTTCCAACCACCGACGCCTTCGGCGCTCTTCTGCCTCCTTGAGGCGCTGCTCCTGTTCTTCGGATTCGCGTTGCCACGCCGGAATCGTCGGATTGAACAATCGAGTCAGCTTCTCCGCCAACGCTTCGCGGCCCGCAACTATTTCCCCAAGGTACGCCTTAGATAATCCGGCTTGATCACCTTCTGTACTCATGGACGCAACCGCCTGGTCCAACAAGAATTCAGCAACTTGCGGTTCGTCGCCTAATGGCCCCGAGATTTGGTCAGCGCACCAAACTCCGAAATCAGAAGGCCGTTGGGCGCCAAACAATCGTTGCAATACGTAATACGCCTCCATCCTGAAGTCGTCGGATTTCGGGCAACGAGCGAGACCCTCAGCGACCAACGATTTCTGCAATTCGGGACGATTCTCCAGCCATACACGAATTTCTTTCCGAAACCCATTGGCGGCGCTTTCACGGCGCAACGCAACTTCAAGACTCAGCCAGTCGAACAGGTGCCTGATCGCCATTTGGTCGCCTGATATTCGCAACGAACGAGACAGTATTTCGAACGGAACGTCGCCGAGAGAATACTTGCGAAGGATCGGGCGGATACGGTTGATCCGCTTAGCCAATCCGTCCATGAGGGCGGGGAATCTCTCGCCTGAAGTCTGTTCGACCAGCCGTTGTTTCCAAAACACGAGATAAAGGCCGATGAAATTGGATTCTCCTTTGTCGTTCAGATGATCCCAAACATCCGCCTCACTAATTCCCTTCGGGTACATGTGCCAAAGCAACGCACCTAGGAGTTCATTGTTGGTGTCCACGAGTTGTTCGTCGCGGATTTGGGTCAGGAGCGATTGGAGTTCACGGTCCTTGTCAACGCCGTCTTCACAGCACCTCAAGTAAGCGTCGAGGGCGCATTGTCGGACGTGCTGTTCCCACGACTCGTCTCGAACCATTCCCAAGGCAACCTGCGAAAGCTCGGACGGCTGTCGGCTTTCCTCCAAAATCCGCAAAAGGAAAGTTGCCAACGTTTGATGTTCAGCGTCGCGGCGATCATCGGTCAGAACGCTTCCAAAAACCGGAACCATTTCTGGATCCAAGAGTTCGACAAACGCAGACGCGGAGTGGAACGCATCAAATTCTCGAGATTGAGCGGCCAACGCATTCATCAATGCCTGTTTCTCATTTGTCGTGAACCCGCGGATATCCCCGTAAAGACCGACGCCAATCGGATCCAAGTCAATCAAGAATCTGCGGGCGTCAGAGCTGATCGACGCCAGCCACGCTGATATCCCTCGCAACTCGCCGACAACCAATCCGTCTTCTCCGGTTATCAACGAGATCACCCGTTTCGCCGGCAATCCCTCCTCAATGATTCGTGCCAGGTGGCGGGCACCGAGAAATTCTGCGATGTGCCGGTGGACGGGGGCCAAGACCTCCTCGCCGTCCGCGACGAACAGCCTCGTGCCCAAAGCGTACCTGAGATGATCGGGTTCTTTGTAGCCGCACAGGTCGGGATCGACGACCTCTTCGTCGGAAGTCCTGCGCCCCGGAGCGTAACCAGCCAATCCGCATATCAGTTGGATTGCGCACAGTCGACCCGCAGCGTCGAGGAGTTGATCCCTTGGCACCGCTGGTTGCGCGATTTGATGTTCGGCATTTTCCTCGCTGACCATCTTGAGCGCGGCGATTTCGAAAGTCTCCCTCCGACCCGCGGGCCAGCTTCCTTCACCGACGACCGCATCGACCAGCAATTCGAGGTTCTGCGGATTTGACAGCATCCCATCCATGCGGCGCTCTCGTGCTTCTCGGACAAAACCCTCGGCATCGTAGACTTCTGGGTGCGCCTCCAAGATCCGCGCTGTGTCGGATTCATCAAGAGGATCAAGTTTTAGAACCTTCAACTTGCCGCTCGGAGTGACCTTGATTAGGTTCACCTCGTCGTTTTCGCCGAGCCAATCGGCATGTCTGCATGACAGTCGAAACTTGGGACTACCTAATTCGGCGATTCGATTCCTAACGGCATCGAACGGCGTGCGAGCGTCCGACTGACCGGCCCTCACTTCGTCGAGCCCGTCGATGAACAGAGTTTTCTCTTTGTGCGGTTGGTGGTTCGCCAGCGGCAGGTTGATCAGATCACGAGCTGACACGTAACGCGCCAGATCCCCCATCGCCAGCCTTTCGTTTTCGAACGCGGTGGTCTTTCCGGATCCAGGGTCGCCGAGCAGCACGAACGCTTCGGTGGATCGGAAATCTTCCAACGGCCGAGACACGAGTTGACCTTGGCTTTCAGAGTCAAGCTCGGTGCAAGTTCGACTGACGTAAAATTTCTTGCGTGGACTGCCCAACTCCTTGGAACTGGTTTGGTTTCGCTGATAAGAGGTCGGGTTAAGATCCCAAAACGTGGACCATTTCCGCGTTATCCAGCGAACGGCGCTCAGGAGTTTCGTAATTGGGTTAAATGTCATAAGTGGCGATCGCAGTCGCCATATCGTCTTCGCCAACAAAATCCGGTTTCGACGCGTGATCTCAGGCCGTATTGAGGCAGATTCTGTTCTAGTCAATTCCGATTCTATTCGTGATGTTCGGCCTCTGATTCCCTATCGAGTGACTGATTGATGCGTCCGATCATGTGCAACCGCCGGCCCATCGGGAGCGCGACGACGTAGTGGACGGTCTTCTCCTCTTCGTATCGATTTTGGTTCTTTGCGCGCTTGCGAAACATGGTTCGCAGCTGGACGCCCGTCTCGTATCTGCGTGCGCATGCGACGGAAGAGCCGCCGATCAGCGCCGCCTGCCATGTAGGCGCTGGATCGGAGCGCGTTAACCGCGAGCAAAAGGGTCGAAACCCTTCCAATCGCGTCGATCGGAGTAGATAATCGCGGTTGCTGTCAGGCTTTTTCCGGGTTTCCAGCCGTAGAAAACCGGAGGGTGAGGTCCCGCACCCGCGTCGACGCTAGGAATCGAGCATGAGCTCTCATAGCGTCCGCCGAAAAGGGACGACCGCTTCTCCCGAAGCACGAGGCGTCTGTAAGGTCGAGCCTAGGCTCCCCGGAGTCTCGAAAGACGGGAACCGGGAACCGGCGCGTCTTCCGACGTGCTGTTCCGACGAGATAACGGCTCGAAGCGCATAGCCGCCTCGACCGCTTCCCCGCGTCTCCGGCACGGCGTCGAACCGCCGCTCGCAGACGTCCCCAGATCCGTGCGTCCGGCGAGTCCGAACGCATCGGGTCTTCCTCCAGACGCTTCTCCCGACCTAGCCCGCACGTCCTGTTCGGGCCGTGGACAAGGCGCGTCTTTTCGAGCAACGCTCCCCACGCCGCCGTCCCGCATCCCTCGGCTGCTGAGAGCGTTCATTCCGTCTGACGGCACTCGACACCGACCACCACACGAAAAACCTCGACCGGCCCGCACCGGGGATGCCGCGCGGCCGGGAGAGGAACAGATCAGGAGATCGAAATGACTACTGCAACAATCACCGGCGGCGCAGCCGCGACACGACAGACGAACCGACGGCAGGGCGACCGGCAGGGCCGCTCCTTGGAGGAGCTGGCGAAGAACCTCGTCGCGACGCTGTTCGGAACGGCGCCGGAGACGTGGGAGCAGAGCGTCGGGCGCGGCATCCACGACGCCCGGCGGATGCGCCGCATGGGCGACCTCGACGGCGCGCTGGCTGTGCTCGAGGGGCTGGACCTCTCGGACGCGGATACCGGCGCCGTCCGCTGGGCGCGTGCGGAGTGGTCGGACATCGTCCGCCGCAGGTTCGACGGACAGGAGGTGCTGCTCTACAGCCAAGGCGCTGGAAGGGCAGCGGCTCTGAAGCCGACCAGCGACGGAAGGACGCTGGAGGTTCTCGCCGTGCTCGGCATGCGTTGGCGGCCTGGCATGGAGGTTTCGCGGCGGAGCCTCAGAGGTCTCCGACGCTTGAGGACGTCACGCGTCCGCCACGAGCGCCGTACGGCGCGCCGGGACTGACACGCGACGCGCTCCTTCGCACAGGTTGCGAAACGGCGGCGTCCGGAAGGCGTCCGAGCCGAACATGGCTCGGCTCCGCCGTCGGACGTTCCCGGCGCGCGTCGCCGCAAACGGCCATGAGCCGCACCTGAAACACCACCCCTAGAGACGGTCCCCGAACACGGGACCCGGAACCGGGCGGGACCGTCTCCCGCCGGGGGCGGCTCCGCTTGCTTCTTTACAGGAGGAAGCGAAATGACAACCATCACATCAGACCGTCACGTCTCCACGCCGGAAACGGTCGAAACGGCGGAGAAACGAAGCGGGCCCCCGGCCCCCGGACGCGAGACCGCGCTCAGGGCCGCCGCTAGACGCAACGGGCTGACCATGACGGAGCTCGCCGCGAAGATCGGCGTCACGCCGGGTCATCTTTCGCAGATCGCGTCGGGCGGCAAGCGCTGGACAACCGAGACGCGGCGGAAGGCTGAGGCCGTGCTGGGAGAGGTTCCCGCGCAGGGCTTCGTCGAACGACGGGAAGTCGTGGTGGTCGGCAAGAGCAGTTGCATCCGGGAACGGGCGCGGGAGATGGGCATGAGCATGCGGGAACTGGCCGAGCGCGTCGGAGTGTCCTACGGCTACATGGTGCAGGCGTCCCGCGGCCGCCGAACCATGGGTCCGAAGGTCCGGGCGCGTGTGGAATCCGCGCTCGAAGCGCCCGCGGAGATCGCACCCGCGCGGGTACCCGAAGTGGACCGCCACGCGGTGTTCGCGCGGCTGAACGCGCACGGGATCAGCCAGAACGAGGCTGCTCGCCGCGCGGGCATCAGCTCGGGCCATCTCTCGCAGATCGTGAACGGCGACCGCGTTCCGTCGCCGGGAGTGCTGAAGCGTCTGCACGGCGTTCTTTTCCGAAGGGCGAGGTCGGAGGCGCGCGTAGTCCCCGCCGAGGTGGAGGTGCTGGGCTGGCGCAAAGGCGGGCGCCACGGGGTCGTGGTTCGCGGCGCCGGCGGTCCGGGCGGTGAATCCATCAGGGCAGGCGGACGAGTCCCCTGGGGTGCGCAGGCCGAGTACGCCTACCGCGCGGGCTACGACGGCTTGGGCGAATTGTCGTTCGAATCCGTGGTCGTTCCGGGCTGTTCCGCCATGCTGGTTCGGCCGAAGGTGCTGGCGGCGTGATCCGCGTCTCCAAAACGGGACGCGGTTACACGGCGAAAAAAGAAGGCGGCGCATCGTTCGACGAGCGATGCGCCGCTGAGCCGCCCAAGTCTGCCGACCTTTTTCGTTTGTTCGCAATGGTACGCCTCGATTGTGCAAATGAGGCTGCAGGACGGGCGGATGGAGCCGTCGCCGAGGAGACGGCGAAGGCGAATCCCACTCGGGCGTCGCCGGACGGGCGCCCCGGCAGCCTGAGACGGCGTTCGACACGGCTCCGATATCTCGACCCGGCTGAATCCCGTTGCGATGGCGCCTCGATCCGTGCATAATCAGATTCCGACGTGATCGGCGAGCAAGGCTCGCGCCCGACGTTTGACGGCACCATCGCCAGCCCACCACCGCGCTCCGGCACGAGGCGCGATCGTGGCTCGGTTCGGAAAGCAATCGAAGATCGGCGAAACCCGTGAGACATGAGGATCACAGCTGGACAACGGCGAATTGACGGAGGATACGGATGGCTGCTGAATCGGAGAATCCACGCCCCGCCTGGTTCGTCGGAGCCGCGTTCGGCGGCTACGACGACCAGACTGAAAGATTTGTTCAAGAAGGAACTTGGGAAGGAGGTACTTCAGGGAAGAACGGTGATCTAATAGCTTCTATTCAACCGGGAGATCGAATCGCCATCAAATCCGCATATACCCGCAAGAACGGTTTACCGTTCGACAACCGCGGAGAGTTCGTCTCTGTGATGGCGATAAAAGCCACGGGCGTCGTCGTTGAAAACTCGGGGGACCGACGGTCCTTGAGAGTGGACTGGACTCCGGTCGACCCGCCACGCGAATGGTATTTCGCGACGTCCAGAGTAACGGTTTGGCAGGTGCCCGCCGATGACCCGTGGCAACGGGCCCTGACGCGATTCACGTTCGATGGCGAAGACCAAGATGTAAACCAGTTCCTGAGGATCCCGTACTGGGGCGAAAGGTACGGCTATCCCGACGGCCAGAGATCTGGCGAAGGAGAAGACTCATCATCGCCCTACGACGTGGGCAGCATCATCGCCGACGGGTGCTTTATCGACCGATCCACCCTCGAATCCATGCTCCAGCGCCTTCAGACGAAGCGCAACATCATCCTCCAGGGGCCGCCCGGCACCGGCAAGACTTGGCTGGCCCGTAAGCTCGCCTGGGCTCTTATAGGCCAGAAAGACGAAGGCAAGGTTCGGCAGGTTCAATTCCACCCCAACCTGTCCTACGAAGACTTCGTGCGCGGCTGGCGACCCCTGAGCGACGGTAACCTCGGCCTGGTAGACGGCCCCTTCCTGGAATTGTGTGAATCTGCGCGCCAAGACTTGAACGGCACCTACGTCATGGTGATCGAGGAGATCAACCGCGGCAATCCCGCCTCCATCTTCGGGGAGCTGCTCACCCTCCTCGAAGCCGACAAGCGAACGATCGAGAACGCGTTGACACTTGCCCATCGACGAGAGGTCGACGAGCGTTTCCACATCTCCCCGAATCTGCACATCGTCGGCACCATGAACCTCGCCGACCGCTCGTTGGCCCTGGTCGACCTGGCGCTGCGCCGCAGATTCGCATTCTTCGATCTCGAACCGACGCTCAACGAAACCTGGCGCAAATGGGTTCACCGGCAGTGCGGCATCCCGTCCGACTTCCTGACCGACATCTCGCGGCGCATCGTCTCGTTGAACGAGCAGATCGCCGACGACGCCAACCTCGGGCGGCAGTTCCGCATCGGCCACAGTTTCGCCGTTCCGACGCCGGGCGAGGACATCGCGGTCCCCGAAGAATGGTTCATCCAAGTCGTGAAAACCGACATCGTCCCGTTGCTGAGGGAGTACTGGTTCGACGATCCCGGCAGAGCGGACGAAGCCGAATCGGAACTCTTGAGGGATTTATGACGATCGGCATGGATGCCCAGAGATCCGGGTTCATCGGCTACATCCCGGTGCGAAACGTCTGGCTGCTGCTGCTCTACGCCTCCCAGCTCTATCGCGAGCTGCCCGCGTCTCGCCGAGTCGAACTGGAAGGCGCACCGGACCAAATACCGCATCTGGTCGCCGAGATCCTGGCAAACGCCGTGGAACGGCGCTTGCGCCGCAGTCTGTCCCACGGCCACCAGCGGCGGCGAGCCGATCTCAACCGGGTCCGCGGGCGCATCGATCTGTTCCGGACCGAGCGGCGACGGCTGCTGCAACGGGGCAGCGTCGCCTGCGTGTTCGACGAATTGACGGTCGACACTCCGCGCAACCGCTACGTCAAGGTCGCTCTGAACCATATCGCCGGCGTCGTCTGCAGTCTCGCCGACGATTCGGACCTCGAACGAAGGTGCCGCGATCTGATCGCCCGCCTCGAGAGAGCCGGCGTGGCCGGGCATCTCGATCCCCGGCACGCGGGCAAAGCAATCGTGCAGGACAACGTGGGATGGGTGGACGCTCACGAGCGCCAGATGCTCGCTGCCGCCAGCCTTGCCCTGAACCTTGCCATCCCAACCGAGCGATCAGGGACGGCCCTCTTGCCCATCGTCAATCGCAGTGAAACCGAGGGATGGAGACTGTACGAAAACGCGGTCGCCGGTTTCTACGACGTCGCGCTTTCCGTTCGAGGTTGGAAGGTGAGACGAGGCAACCGCATCCAATGGCCGGCATCCGATTCCACGCCGGGTTTGCACGCCATCATGCCGGAAATGATCACCGACATCGTTCTGGAGCGTGGCGGGGATGGCACCTGCGGCGCTGGTCGGCGCATCGTCATCGACACCAAGTTCACATCAATTGTCCGGCGCGGCCGATTCGGGCGAAAAATGCTCAAAAGCGGGCACATGTACCAGCTGTACGCTTACTTGCGCTCCCAAGAACAGCTTGGCGATCCCAGGACGCTCTGCTCCTTGGGAGTCCTGCTCTATCCATCTTTGGGCGTCGATTACAACGAATCGGCAATCATCCAAGGCCATCGGATTTCTTTTGCCACGGTCGACCTGGCGGCGGACAGTCAGTCCATCCGCGGTCAGCTTCTGCGGATCGTGGACAGTTGACTGACCCCCCACCCCGACATCCCAGCAGTCCATCGAGTCTCGACGGGTGCTGCGTCAGGCGGTAGCGTGACTAAGGGCGCGGAGGTCTGACCGCGGAGCGGAGTTCGCGTGGCTCGAGGCGTATGGGATCACCCAGAACGGGGCTGCGCGTCGTGCGCGTAACAGCTCCGGCCGCCTATCGCAGATTGTGGACGGTTTCCGCGATCCTTCTCCGGGCGTGCTTCCCGGGCGCACGAGGTCCGATGCGCGGGGTCGCCGTACGCGGCGCCGGCGGGCCCGGAGGCGACTGCGTCAAGGCCAGCGGCCATGTGCCCAGGGGAGCGCAGACGGAGTACGACTGCCGCGCGGGCTAGGGCGGCAGGAGCGAGATCTCGTTCCACACGGTCGCCGTCCCGGGCTGCTCCGCCTTGCTGGTCCGGCTGGAGACGCTGGCCGTGCGATCCTCGTCGATCAGGCGTACGCTTTCGGGAGGCGTCGCGAAACCGGGCCGGTCCGAACGGAGCGTCGGGACGAGAAGCGGGAATTGGAGAGGGCATCGTCGATTCGACGGAGCCTTCCCTCGCCGCCCATGTGTGCGTGCTTTTTGGTTTGTTTGGACTGGAACTCCGTGCCGCAACATCGGCGGTTGGGGCACAAGTCGATCTGTAGCAGACGGTTTTCTGGTTAGCGGTTAGATGAAGACGCGCACAAAGTGCTGCCCCGATCAGCGGTCACAGGATCCAGGGAATTTCGGCTACGGGCCGAAGGCCCGCCTGCGGCCACACCGAACCGTATCACACGCTTGTACAATCGGGTTCGATTTTGGCGATAGGCTTAAAGGAGACTGGACAATGAGCGGAAGAAACGACGACAACCGCGCCAACCAGTTGAACCCCAATCACGATGCCTACTGGC
This sequence comes from Dehalococcoidia bacterium, assembly GCA_965207515.1. Classification (GTDB taxonomy): domain Bacteria; phylum Chloroflexota; class Dehalococcoidia; order Lucifugimonadales; family Lucifugimonadaceae; genus Bin127. The sequence continues at coordinate 2,486,372 of OZ242286.1, forward strand.
AATCGAGGGGGCACGTCGAGCGGCCGGACGGTTGGAAAGAGTCCACGGCATACGACGACGAAGATGACGACGAAGGGTTGAACATTTCCACCCTAGGCGGACGCACGGGACCCGGCGACGTGATCAATTGACTTGCGTTGTCGTTAGGGCTACCGGATCATCACGCGAAGGAAGATTGATCGTATGAGAATGCGGAGTCGAATCGAAAAGTGGACGCGGGGATGGGGCGTGGTGTTTTTGCACTATTTGATATTTTCCGTCGCGGTGGCTGCGCTCATCGGCGCGTTCGCTACAGCCGCCACTGACGATCAACCGTCCGGCGACGCCGGTATTGCAGCCCCGATGATAGCGTTTTGCGTCGCTTTGTTGCTACTCTTGGAGACATTTGGACTGGGGGGCGACGGTTGGCATAAAACTCGCGGTATTGCCATTGTGTTCTTTAGCGCAAGCAGTGCATGGTTCTGGATAGCGACTTCAGTTGAAACGCATCCGGCCAGCATCGTTTTGCTGGGGAATTTCTTGTTCCTATGGGGTGTTGGAACAATTGCTGGTCTGGTTTGGACCGCGGTACACTTCATTGCTCGCGATAGGCTGGGTCAGTACGAAGACACCTAGTGGGCGCGCGGTGTGATTGCCCGGTGTGTTGTAGTGTGTGTTTTGCCTGAGTTTCCCGCTTATTGAGTTCAAAATCGGTAGACCGTAGGGTAGTCCGTTCCCCGCCGGATAGCGTCAACTCGGATCGCACCTTAGCAAGGCGGCGAGCCTGCTATCGCAAACTATTGAGTTGCGACCGTACGGGAAGGTTGTTTAAGCTGGATCTTCAAGTTCATCGTTGGTCGCCTGGACTGTTCCGACGATGAACGATTGTGAGGAATGGTTGCAGCCAGCCTCGGATCAGGCGATTTGTCAATGCTCTATCGGCAGGACGAAAAACCAGTTTGCCCAGGTTTCTGTGTGAACAGGCATATGGATGCTCTTTTATTGCACTGAAGGTTCTTCAACCCCGCAGGCTACGGGTATCGCCGGATCACTACCTCAATGTCCGACACCAAGAAGCTGCACCTACCGACGATGTCCACGCCCAGCGGGACATGTGCTTAGCCTTTAGGCTAGCCGTCAAGGCACAGACGCGTCAAAGCGGGACAGCTAATTCGAAAACGGTTCTTCCTAACGTCAACTTTGGCCCACCAGCACATTCCCTTCCGAGTCTTCACGGTTGTTCATGTGCGCGTCGCCCGATCACTGACGTTGAGCGGTTTATGTGATTAACCCGGTGGTGTTGCGAGGCTAAACAGGCCTGCAGATCGCCTTCGGTGAAATGCTTTCTCCCATTCTTCGTCGATAAATCCATCTTGGTTTCTGTTAAACACATTGATCGCGGCTCGCGGAGAACTAAATGGCCATCGTTTCGGTGACTAGTGCGCCAATCGACAGTGTTTATCGTCACGAGTCTGGATGACATCCATAATTGATTCTTTGAAAAGGCAAACCGCAAACCCAGTATGGTTTGTTCAAATGGAGGCTCAACTTTGGACAAAATTCTAAGCGGATTCAGTTGGCTGGTCACGGTTCGGCCGTGGTTGACGTTGCTGGCGTTGCTCGTGGTCACTGTCGTACTTGGGATCGGTACGAGTTTGCGGGCACCCCCTCAGGAGACCGCTGAAGCACTCCCTAAAGGGAGTTCAATCACCAAGGCGCTTACGGCCATTGAGGAGAGTTTTGGTGAGTCCGGTGAAGTGCGAGTTGTCACGCTGCTCTTCCGTGGGGATGCGTTGACGCCTGACGGGCTTTCCCAAATGTCTGGTCTTCTGGGCCAGATCGCTGGCGACCCGCAGGTTGCCGACATGCTGTCGCCAGTCGACCCGATCTTCGGACCGTCAATGCTGGTACAGGCCATTTTGCAGGTTCCGAACTTCGATTCAGTTTCGCAGGCACAGATCGACGGCGTCCTCGGCGCACCTCAAATCAGCGCGTTACTTGACGCGACCACGGGGGTTGACGAAGACGGGACAAAGGTCGCCATTGCAAGCATTCAGCTTCAAAACACAGACGATGACACCGTGAAGGACATCGAGCGCCGGATCAACGATCTCTCAATCGCGAGCGAAGGCCCGTTAGCGGTCAGCAGCGTCTCGTTTGCGGTTATCGAGGACGAGTACATTGAAGGCACCGAAACTGGCGTGGCACCGTTGATTGGACTGGCGCTGTTGTTAATCGCTCTGCTGATCCTTCTGTTCATGCGGACGATCTCGGATCTGGTATTGACGCTCGTTGGGTTGTTCGTTTCGATAATTTGGATCACGGGCGCGGAGGGTTGGTTGGGACCCAATGGTCTGGGAATCATCGGTGCACCGAATCCGCTGTCGTCGATGGTGCCGATCATCATCATCGGTCTAACGGTGGACTACGCGATCCAAGCGGTTTCGCATTACCGCGAACAGAGGGTGGCTGGTGAACCGGTGGAGGTGGCGGTCAGAGTAGGATTGCGAAACGTTACTTTGCCGCTTGTTCTGGCAGCGGTGACGACGATAGTCAGCCTGTTAGCAGGTCTCTTCTCGCCGATCGACATGGTTGGCGATTTCGGCATTATCGGTGGCATTGGCGTGGGTTTGGCTTTGGTCGTGATGTTGACGCTGTTGCCAGCGGGGCGAACAATCTTAGATCGTCGACGCGAGGCGAGCGGTAAATTGAAACCGCCTCGGCCGATTTCGGCGGCCCTGCCAGGAGTGGAGCGTTTGGCGACGTGGTTGGGTAGTAGTGTGACGAGGAGACCGGCACCTTACATAATCGTGGTCGTCGCAATAACGGTTGGATTGGGTTACGCCGCAACCGGGCTCGACTCCGAGTACAGCATCCGCGATTTGTTGCCCCGCGGCGGAACCGTGCTGACAGATTTGAACACGCTGGACACGGCTGTCGGCGGTTCCACGGAGATGGCGAGCGTGATCGTACAAGCTGAGGCTACTCAAACGCGGACTTTGCTGAACGTTAGGGAATTCGAACATGCGTTCGATAATCCATCGCGTCGCCCAAGCGCGGCGGCAGGGCCAGTATTGGCTTCATACGAACTGCTTATCCGCGACTGGACTACGGACAGCGGCGAGCCCGGCGACAAGTACGACGCGGAGATCGCGAGACGCTTCCAAGAAGCTTCTGCCGGCATCGAAATCGATCAGGCCGAGATGCAGGGAATCCTCGACGCGATCGAAGCAAAGGACCCAGCTTTGTCTCGAATTTTGGTCAATAACCCCGACGGAATCGATGCGCTACTCTTGCAATTTCCTGCGTACACAGGAAATCCTGCGGCGACAAAGCACCTTCAGGACGAGATAGAGGCGCGGTGGTTCGGGGAAGACGACACGATCACGGTCACATCAGAAGCCGTAATCTCGTTTGCCGTCACCGATGCGATCCGAGACACTCAGACAGAATCGATCGGAGCAACTGTCGCGGTAGCGATCGGCGTGCTGGGCATCTTCTTTTGGGTGACTGTCAGGCAACCCGCACTAGCGCTGATCGCCGTAGGCCCGACGGTGCTGGTCATGATTTCAGTGCTCGGAACAATGGCACTGTTGGGAATTCCGTACACGCTAGTGACATCGATCATCACTGCACTATCGATCGGCATCGGCGTAGACTACACCATTCACGTGATCCATCGCTATCGCGAAGAATACGCACACGTCCGCGACCCGCAAACGGCAGCCGTGAGAACACTCGCGACCACAGGATCCGCTCTATTGGGCTCTGCGCTAACCACCGCGCTCGGCCTCGGAGTGCTGATCGCGTCGCCGATGTTGGCGCTGCAGCAGTTCGGCATCACCGCCGCCATCACGATCGCCTACTCGCTGATCGTTTCGATCCTGGTCGTGCCACCCGCCATGACCGTTTGGGGCGCATACCAAAACATGCGCCTACGCTCGATGGTCCGCCTCTGGGAAGAAGAACTCGATTTGGAGATCGAAGCGGTTTACCGCCGCCACGAAGACGACTGATCGCCGGCGAGGCGACGGACGGTTTGTCCGTCGCCTGCCGGTTTTGACGATGTTTAGCCGGAAGCGGCCTCTTCGGATAAGCCCTCGCTGCCTCGGTACATTCCGAGACCGACAATAAAGAGGCAGATGGATCCGATGAACAGCAGGATGTTAAAGATCATCAAGTAGACGACGGGTTCGTCGCCGGGCACGAACATCGCTGCGAGGTAAGTTACCAAACCTGCCGCGCCCGATACCAGAAGAACATTCGCCGCAATCTTGAAAGCGTTCATCGTTTGGATAAGCTTGCCGACCCCGTAGCCAACCAGCATTGTGGCGAACGGATATATCGTGATGAACGCCAAGAAGACGGCCGTCAACGTGGTGTGTATAACGAGCGCGGTTTCCTCCAACAACATCTGATCTTCGGATCCGGCAGCGGCGTTGGCCGCGCGTTGCATGAGATGCGTGACGAAGTGACGCATGCCCAAGCCAATGATGTTGATGCTCCACTCGATAATGGAGATGATGATCCCGAACTTGAGAAGAGTACCACTCAGCCCTCCCAAACGCGTTGCCAGAGGGAATAGCCCGTAAGCCCCGAACGATATCAGCAGCATCGCAAAGATTGACAGGAATATCATCGTGTGCGCTAACGTCGGCGCATCTGCGATCACCGCCAGTGCCGCAGGAAAGTCGGTCTGATCCACGCCGTTTACAAACGTGTTCCCGGGGTACAACAGGGAAGCAACGATCGAAATCAGTATGCCAACCATCATTGCGATCCCAGCGTATTTTATGGCCACGTTATCCCCCTTTGTCTCTTCAATTGATTAACTTGAAACGGGCTTTTCCCAATCTCAGTACCGCCCCATTCAGCAAGTACTCTAGCATCAACTCATCTGTTTCGTTTAATAGGCACATTGATCGGCGTTGCGATAAATCGATCCATAATCAGTGCGACAATCAACTATCGTTTGTGTGCAGATGGTGCACTCCGACCCATGGTCGGGGCGAATTTACATTTATTCCGTTCGTTGACTCGGCACCCAACCTCGTTCTTCGCGCCAGCCGGGCGTGATGTCGGCAAATCGATCCAAACCTAACCCCGAGATGTCGATGTTGGATTTGCCGTGCAGCACCAAATCGCTGACCACTTTGCCCGTGGCTGGCGCGATCCCGAAACCGTGGGCTGAGGCAGTGACTAGGATGTAGTTTTTGGGAAATGTCGCAATGTCGATGATCGGCATGTAGTCGGGCGACTGTTCCACGATGCCGGCCCAACTTCGGAGCACTGGAACGTCGGCGACATCTGGTAGCAATTCAGCGAGCCGCCTCGCGATGTTTCGTATGAGCGGGGTGTTGGGTTTGCTTGGTTCGGCGGTGAGTTCAACATCAGTCCACTCGTGGGCTCCGCCTCCGAACAACAGGTTGCCCCTAGCGGCTTGGCGACCATAAAGACCGTTACCTACGAGGGCAATGTCGAAAAGTGGGGGTACGGGCGCGGTCGCCAGGATCTCGACTCTTGCGGGAGCGACAGGGATTTGAACGCCCACCATCTCTCCCAACAGTGCGGTTTGGGGGCCAGCTGCTGCGACTACCATATCGGTCGCTACAGCGCCGGCAGTGGTCTCAACGGAAGTTATTTCGTCGTTTTGCGCTGCGAAACCTGTGGCAGCAGTGTTTTGATATAACCTGCCTCCCAAGTCTTGGAAACCCCAAGCGAACGCCTGCACCGAACGTTGTGGGTTAGCGTGACCGCCGTTGACGAAAAATAGTCCGCCGAGTGTCCTATCGGTAATTCCGGGGATCAGATCCTTTATTTGTGAAGGGTCCAAGCGCTCTACACTGATGCCGTGGCGCAACGCTTCGTCCTGCTCCGCGAAGATGTCATCCATCTCCTCCTCGGTAACTCCAACTTGGATTCTTCCTTGGCGAATGAACTCAGTCGGATAACCCAACTCATCGTCTAGCGTCGCCCATAGCCTGATGGAATCGACAGCCAACGGTACAAGCGCAGGTTCATCGGTCCGTTCGCTGATCATCCCGCCATTTCGTCCGGAAGCCTCACCCCCAACGAGTCCCTTCTCGACCACGACAACATCCATGCCGGCTTTCGCCAAGAAATAAGCTGTGCTCAAACCGGAGACGCCGCCCCCGATGACGACTGCGTCGGCTCTGTCCATCGATTTCACCGCGCCTGCCTATCCAAGGACCTTACTCGTCGGGCTGAACCACTTGGGCCATTCATTGCGAACCGACTCCGGTTCGTCGTCAGGCCACATGACGTTGAGCGGCAATGGGCGTACTGGCGCGCGATAGGTCATCAATGGCACTTCTGAGAGGTCTAAATCTGATTGATCTGAGAGAATCATAGCGACCTGTTCGCGACATTGTCTTCCTTGGCAGATGCCCGTTCCCGCCCTTGTGAGGCGCTTGATCTGGTTGGGATTGACCAGGTTGTCCTTTAGTTGCGTCTGCAGGTTCCTTCGGCTCATCTGCTCCGATTCCCATCGCAAATACCGCGGAGGTTGCAGTTCCGAAACCTCCGCACGGGTTACTTCCTCGCAAGAGCACGCGAAGATCTCTTGCCCGCCAGCGTTGCCGGATGAACTAAGCCACCGGTTCCACAATTTGTGAACCTCCTTAGGCATCGCGGCCACAGTGCTGGGTCGAATCTCCAATCTGCGTGCATCTGCTGCCGCTTCATCGATCGCACCCAGAGACTCGGCTGCAGCGATTCCGGCGAGTCGACCTTGGTCACGCGCGATCTCGCGGTCGAGTACCATCCCGTCGTGGAACCCTGCGGCGTCGCCCGCTACGAAGACGTTGTCGACGCTGGTGCGCATCCATTCATCGTGGATGGGCAGGTGGCCGCCAAGTTCGGATCTGAAGGCGAGTTCACAACCCAGGAGGCTGAGCAGCTCGACGTTTGGAACGAGGCCAATGGCGAGGCAGACCGTGTCCGTAGAGATTAGCTTTTCAGTTCCGGCGATGGGCTCCGCATTATCATCGATCTTAACGAGCTCGACGCACTGGATTTCGCAGTCCTTGCCTTTCGCCTCGCTGATTGTATGGGATGTATACACACCGACCCCGCGGTCTTGCAAAGCTGCGGCTAGAGCCACGTCTCCTTGCACGGTTGGCGATACATCCACGACAGCGGCTATTTCTACACCGCTGTCCATTGCCATGATGGCGGTGTTGAGGCCAAGGTCGCCTGAACCCAGAACCACCACGCGCTCCGAGCTCAACGCCTTGTACCGATCCATCAGCGAATAAGCGCCGTTGGCACCCATTGTGCCGGCAAGTTCCCAACCTCGGAATCCGATGCTCAAGTCGCGGGCCCCGGTGGCTACGATTAGGCGTTCGAATTTCAACATCCACGACCGCTCATAGTCAGAAAGACCGATCTGCGGACCGTCGAGGCCTCGGCTGTTTTCGGAATTGCGAAATGCACCCCAAACACAGGTTCCAAGTTGGATGTCGACGCCGGCCTCTTCAGCTTCCGTAAGAGCCTCATTAGCCGAACGCGTCGTCCGCACAATTTCCGCTTCGTTGTGTGGTGCATCGGTGAACCGTTGACCGTAAAACAGGGGAATGTTCAGGCCAGCCAAGGAGGTTGGGACGGGGTTTTCGTCGATGAGCGTGACCTGCACGCCGGCCTTAGCCGCTTCAATCGCGGCGGCCGTACCCGATATCCCCGCTCCGACTACAACCAGTTGTCTGGATTCCATCAACGGTCCCTCAAGCCGCTTTAGGCGGCGATATGGTTCCACTCGGGATGGCGCCACGCAAAGCTTTGATGTAGTTAGCCCCGAAACCGCAACAGGTGCCTATGACCTGTGCTCCCTTTTCGATCCAGTCAGTAGCTTCGTGCGTCAACTCCTGTGCAGACTCTTCGTTGACGATACTGCTGTCCTGCCACGTCTCGAGATAGTCGGCTCTGCCAGCATCAGGGTATAGAGCGATAGGCCCAGACCACTCTTCGAGCGCGACCCGCAATGCAGCGGTGGTTTCTGATATCCGGCTATGGAAAATTCCGATCGCGTCAGGCTTCAACGCAACGATTTCTCGGATGCCGTCCGCCAAAGTCATTTCATGGTCGATCGTGCGCCAATCCGAAGTCCACAACGGCATCCCCATGCCGCTGCTGTAGGCGTTGCGATCGTCGCCGAAACTCATTCGCACCTCTTCGCTATCGGTTGCCACAGAGGCGGTGAAACCGACCCAGACAGGCAACCCTGAGGCCATTGCCGCTTCAGCGGCGATCACCCTCGATTCGTTGTCGGCCCACATGTTCTCCATGAGGAAGAAATCGATGCCGGCCTCGGCCATAATGTCGGCCTGTTCGTCGACATATGCCCTCAGTTCTTGCGCCGAAAGGCTGGCGCCGTAACCGAAACCAGTGCCGCCTAGCAAGGTGCCTGTCCGTTCGTCGCGGATCGGGATGCGGCAGGAGATGGAACCGGCAACGTAGACGGGCTTGTCTCCAGCGACCTTGTCTCGAGCTTCGAGTGCAGCGTCTACGGACCGTACATTGATCTCCCTGACCAATTCACCGTATCCGGCAACCTCAAGTGCTGGGCGCAATGTGTTAAATGTGTTCGTGGTTATGATGTCGGCGCCCGCACGGATGTAGCGCTCGTGCATCTGCCGAACGGTCGCGGGATGCGTGTAGTTGCCAGGGCCACACCACGCCGCCGCATGCATCGGCACGCCCATTGACTGGAGCTCCGTCCCGATCGCTCCGTCTAGGATGATTACCTCACCTTTGTCGATTCGGCTCTTGAGGTGCTCATAGTTGGCCATGACCTGATACTCCCTTACGGTTTAGCACGGCATTCGTCAGTTGCCAAATATTATGCAGTTTGGGTCAGGTCAACGTGCGACCGTCCGCCGACTAAAGTCGTCGGGATTGCGCCGATTTACGACTAATAACGCGAAAAGTCATAGCCTTCTTTGACTACGCAGTCGAGTAAAGCCGGCTGGCCAGTCTTCGTTACCTCGATTGCTTCCTCAAGCGCAGGAATGAAATCGTCTGGTTGTTCGACAACCCTGCCCCATGCCCCTAATGCCTCAGCGATGGTCTTGTAATCACCTCCGAGCGCTAACGAGTCCATCGTGTCGGCCGTATACGGCTGGGCGTTGCGCTCGATCGCCATGACGTCGTTGTCGAACACGATGGTAAGAATGCCGATCTTGTTCCGAACCGCGGTCTCTATGTCCATACCAACCATGCCGATGGCCGCATCGCCCATGATGTTGATGCAGAGCTTTTCCGGCTCGGCAAGTTTTGCGCCCATGATCAGACCCAATCCATGGCCGAGTTGAGTCGACTTACCCCAGCCCATGTATGTCCTTGGCGTGACGCACTCCCAAAACGGCACCAGTTGCTCTCGTGGGCTTCCAGAGTCGTGGGTGATGATGGTGTTCGCGCGATCGACATGGTGCAGCAGGTCCCAGATGATTCTGTACTGGTTGATGGGCACCTCATCCGAAGTGAGTTGTGGCATCCACTCGTCTAACCATTCTTGTTTGACCTTCGCCACTTCCGATTCGATATTCACGTCCGTCTTCCGTCCGGCTCCGCCGGTGCGGGACTTAACTTCCGAAATGAGCGCTCGTAGGGTTAACCGAGCGTCACCCAGCAATGGAAAGTCAACCCTCACGTCCTTGTTTATGTCGCCGGCGTTGGAGGTGTTGTGAACGATGACTTTGTCGGTTGGGATCGCGATGCCGTAATTGGTCTTAGTGAAGCTGCAACCCACCCCGAAAATCACGTCTGCGTTGGCGATGAAGTGGGCGGACTGTTTGGTTTTGGCGATCGAACCCGAACCTAGCGCTAGGGGATGGTTCTCTGGAAATACGCTCTTGCCTTGCATCGTCGTTATGACCGGGGCCTGTAGCAGCTCGGCAATCTCCTTCAACTCGTCCCATGCCTCCGAGTAAAGGCAACCTTGCCCGGCGTGTATGACGGGTCGCCGGGCCGCGAGCAATGCATCCGCAGCCGCGGCAACGTCCGTCGGGTCAGGTGCTGTTTTGCTCGGCCGAGCAGGCAGATAGTCCAACTCTTCTTCGAGTTCGGAAAACCAAATATCCTTGGATATCTCCAGCATCACCGGCCCTGTCTTGCCGGTTCGGAGTTGGTAAAAGGCGCGCCGCATAAGCTCTGGTATTCGCGTCGTAGAGTCGACACGCGCCGCCCACCTTGTGACGTGGCGATAGTTTTCGACGGGATTGAAGACTGGCTCGACATGTGTTCTGTCATTTCCGTCGCCGCCCGCGAGATGGAGCATCGGGACGTTGTCTGAGAAAGCTTGCGCCGCGCCAGGGAAAGCGTTTTCGGTTCCAGGTCCTACTTGCGACGCGAAAACACCGATGCGGTTGCCGTTGGTGGTACGACTAAAACCATCGGCGATCGACATCCCGACGCGTTCCTGCCTGCAGATTACGGGTCGTACGCCGACCTTGGCGCAGGCGTCAATCAGAGGTTGCGCCGGATATACGGAGAGGTATTCGACGCCTTCACGCCTTAACACCTCGGCAATTGCGTCGACTCCCTGCATTTCATGGCTCCTTCCCAAGTCGTACGAAGTGGGCGGCTGTTCGGAAGCGGGCAGACGAACCTGAACAGGCGGTCAATCACTCCCGGTACTTCGGAAGTTTAATGTGCGAAGCCCGAATGACGCTGACGATTGTGGATCCGGCGTCCGCCAAGGCCGGATTTCATCAGTAGCCGCGGGCTTCGTCGGGACCGAATGGGTGTACTCCGGCGTGCAACAGGTTGGTATCAGGATCGATCATGACACCGCGTGGCCTGGAGAATCCCCCTCCTGTGGACGGCTCTGGAACGACCTCGATGTTATGGCCCATTTGAGCCAACCGATCGGCTGTCTGCGGTTCTATCCGGTGATCGATAAAGGTCTCGCGTTCGGCGGCGTCTACGCTCGGAGCGGTGATCGCATCCTGCATGCTCATCCCGAAATCGACAACGTTTGAGATCACTTGTGCGATCCGGCATATGATTCTGCGTCCGCCAGGCGCACCAACCGTGAGAAAAGGTTTGCCGTCGCGGAGCAGCAGCACTGGCGACATGTTGTTCAATCCGCGCTTGAAACCAGCGATCGAGTTCGCAGATCCGAGCTTGGGATTGAAGACGACCATTCCGTTGCTTAGAAGCACGCCAGTGCCCGGAACAATGACTGCGGAACCGAAACCTCCGACCGCGGTCTGCGTGCAAGCGACCATGTTGCGATCGCTGTCGATGACGCTCAAATGCGTGGTGCAATCGCCTTCGCTGGGCGGGGATGTGTGCCCCGCGCGTTCAGGGCGCGGTTGGCGATCGTACCGCCACGGGTCATGCAATGAACGATCAGCGTATGCGACCCACGGCTGGAGTTCGCGCTCATCCTCGAGATTGGCTTTGTCATGGTCGATCGAACGCGCTGTCTCTTGCGCGTACCCTTTCGACAATATGCCGTCCACTGGCACCGGGCCGAAGTCAGGATCGCCTAAGAATCGATATCGGTCGACGAATGCGTGCCGAGCCGCCTCGATGAACAAGTGCAGGTGTTCTGCCGAGCCGTGCGCGAGGTGACCTAGATCGAAGTTCTCCAAGATGTGTAACGTTTGTAAACCCGTGGTAAGTCCAGCTGGCACCGGTGAACCGAGTAGTTCGTATCCTCGATACGAGGTCCTGACCGGTTCGAGTACCTGGGCTTCGTAATCGGCAAGGTCCTGCCTGCCAATGAGACCGTCGTTTCGCCTCATCTCCTCGTCAATGGCTTCAGCGACCTCACCCTTGTGAAGCGCATCCTTGCCTTCTTTCGCGATTCGTTCGATGGTGTCTGCGAGGTCTCGTTGGAAAACCTTTGCGCCAGCTGAAGGAGGAAATCCATCCGGTAAGAAGACGCGCGCGGTCTCCTTGTGCCGAGCGAGATTCCGCATGTTTGCTGCTACCTGCGAACGGATGAACTGGTCTGTCTCGAATCCATCTCTGGCATAGTGAACGGCCGGTTCGAGCAGTTGCTCCAACGGAAGTGAGCCGAAGAGCTCATGAGCGCGGCATATTCCAGCCGTGACTCCGGGAACTCCCACCGAACGATGTCCGATAGCGTTTGCACGACCCTCTACTTCGTAGATGCCGTTGCCCGTAACGGCTTGGCCGATGACGCGGAACATGTCGGCAGTTGCAGCCCTAGGCGCTCGATGGCCATAGTCGATGACGGTGGTGCGTCCTTCGCGGGACATATGGACAACCATCTGGCCATGTCCAGCGATTGAAGAACTCGCTGGCTCAACCACGTTCAGACAGAACCCGGTGGCGACGGCGGCGTCAACCGCGTTGCCGCCACTCTTGAGAATGTCGACACCGACCTGCGCGGCGATCGGGTGAGCGGTGGCCACGGCTCCGTGTTCGACAACGACCTCGTCTTTGTCGGGCCGCCAGACGCTACGAGTGTTCAACGTACAACCCCTTCAACTGCGTCGTTAAATCTTGAGGTCAACAGAATCGTGACGCGTTCGACGAACCACCCAGACCATCGCTAACCACGCCTGATCACACCACATGCAACCCGGCTTCCAGTGTCAACCTCTTCTTCTCCGTATGGATCAGGTCTTTCGTGCACGATGATGGCGGAGCCGTCGGCGTCGAAAACCGAATGCCGCGGTCCCTGGTCTAGAGTGATGCCTTCGGTGAGAAAATCGGCCCGTGCGGAACCGTCACCTGCGGCGTATATGTTGAGCAAATCGCCGCCGTGCCCACCGGTAGGATCTCCGCGCTTCCAGGAGGCGTGTATGAAACCGTGCTCGGCATCGGTCGGATCGAAGTGGTCTCCCGCGGCATCGAAGTTGGGCGTGCATGCGCTGGTTTCGTGGATGACAAATGCGTGCCCGCCTGGCGTTAGGCCCTTTAGGTCGGCCATCACCAAAACGCCTAAAGCCGCTTGACGGAATTCGACGTTGCCGACCGGGTCCCCACTTGGTGATTGAAGCGAAGCAGTAGCTGTCAAGCCCACGGTGATCTGTTCCTCTTCATGCGTGCGGAGGTTGAGAAATACTAAACCCACGACGATTATGAGGACGACGGTAACCACAGATCCTGCGAGAAAAACCTGTTCTGGTTTCCAAGGCACTTTGGTTAACCTCTGAGACCTAGTGAATTAAATCCCGGGCGATCGCTCTGCGTTCCTACCCGACGTTACGAAGTCTTTGCGTTACGAAGTCTTTGCTTACACATCCATCGTCGCCAATAGATGGTTGCGATGCGCGTGATGATAGCACGTATACGATGCAGCCTCTACGTCGTAATTTCACGTCTGCCAACCGTTTAGGTGTCGAGTTACGATCGTTGATTGGGAAGATGTGTCAGTCGCCGATGCCTCATCGGGCAAGACACGTTGTTAACCGACGGCGCGGCGTTCAAGGAGCCATAAATCGGTTTAATGAGAGATGTCATCCAGCACGACATGGGCGGCATTGTGCCCGGGAGCGCCGGTGACTTCACCGCCGGGATGCCCCCCCGCGCCGCACATGTATAGACCCTCGATCGGCGATCTGTAGTCAGACCAGCCGGGAAGGGGACGTCGGGACATCATCTGTTGGGGAATCATGTCGAGGTGGCGGATATTGCCGTCGGTCAGGCCAATGCGTTCCTCGATGTCCTCCGGGGTCAGCAGCGTCCAGTCAATAATGGTGTCTCTAAAGTTGGGCGCGTACTGCGTGACGTAGTCGATTAACCACTCACCGTATTGCTGTCGCTTGTCAGACCATGGTCCGTCGGGAAGGTGCGGTGGGAGGTAGTAGACCCACAGCGAGAGGACGTGGTGGCCTTCCGGAGCGACCGTCTTGTCGTAGGTTGAAGGTGTTTGGAGTTGGATGATGGGGGTTTCGGTGATGCGACCATTCCGGGCATCGTCCCAAGCGTTTTGACACTGGTCGATCGACGGACTGAGAGTCATCATCGCCAAGTGCTCCGGATTGAAGTTGGAGCCCAGATGGCGAGAGAAATCGGGAAGCTCGCTCAAGGCGCAAAGGAATTTGGCGGAAGCCGCCTGAGTCTTGAGCGACTTTACCTCTTCGAGGAACTCGTCTTCGAGGTCGGCCTCGTCGATGAGCTTTAGGTAGGTGCGCTTGGGATCGGCGTTAGAGATTACGACGTCGGCCTCGATCACATCGCCATCTTCGAGTTCTACACCGGTAGCCTTGCCATCCGATGCGAGGATACGCTTCACAGGCGTGTTCGTCCTAATCGACGCGCCCGAAGCCTCTGCCGATCGCGCCAGAGACTGAGTGATGCCACCCATGCCGCCGCGTACGATGCCGTAGTTCTCGGTGTCTTCGCGGAAGGCGCTGAAGCGGTAGAGCGCGGTGATGTAGGCGCTGCCGGGCGCAGATATATCGCCCATGTCGAAGGCGCCGATGGCGACCGCTGCCTTTACCTCGTCGGATACGAAGTAGCGTTCGACGAGTTCTCTTAGCGGGACGGTGAGTAGCGTCTCAAGCAGTTCCTCCTCGCCTTCTTCTCGGAACCGGGCGGCAAGTTCGGCGAGCGAAGGAGGCGGTCCGAGGTAGTAGTCGCTGAGAATCGCAACCGCGCGGTGCCAGAAGTTGGCCCACTCGAACCAGGCGACCGCGTCTTCTGGCGATTGCCCAGCGAGATCCTCAACCGTCTTGGCGTCGTCGTGCCAAAAGGTGAGCGCTTTTCCGTTGGGATAGGGATGTACGCGCCCTGGGTCTAAAGGGTAGACGTGGAAGCCGTACTTCCGCATCTCCAAATCGTCGATCACCTTCTTCTGGAGGATGTGACAGACGTACGAGCAAGTTGAGATGTGGTATCCCGGAAACCACTCCTCGGTGACGACGGCGCCACCGACGACGTGCCTGCGCTCCAACACTTCGACGTTGAGCCCGGCGCGTGCCAGATATCCGGCGGCGACCAGTCCATTGTGCCCGGCACCAACGATTACGACTTTCGTCTTTTCGGCCATGGCGTGATTCTCCCGAATGCAATTGTCGACGTTGGACGGCAATAGTAGCAGATTCGTACGCTACGCCCGGCAACACGCAGCTTGGCAATCGCGGATTCCGAAGTAACAACTCCCGCGCCGTGCTCAATGAGACGAGACCTGACCGCCGTCGACGTTGATGGATTGGCCGCTGACCCAACGACCTTCGTCTGAACATAGGAACACGACCATGTTGGCCACATCAACCCCGGTGCCAGGGCGACCCATAGGGATGTTCGATTCCAACCGTTCCCAATGCTCCCGCCCTCCGGGGGTGTTGTCGCGCTTGTTGTCCCACCGCGATGTGTCTATAACCCCCGGGCAGACGGAGTTGACGTTGATCTGGTGGGGTCCCAACTCTTTCGACAGGCTGCCGGTAAGTCCTTGCAGGCCCATGTTCGCGACGACGTAGGCGGCGAATGTAGCCGGATGGATCTTTCCGGCGATGGACGAGATCATGATGATGCTTCCGCCAGTGCCTTGTCGGATCATCTCTTTCGCCGCGGCTTTCGAGGCGTAGTACGAGCCATGAATCTTGATGTCCAGGACGCGATGCCAGATGGAATCGTCGAGTTCGACGGTGGGGACACGGTCGTCGGCCATCGCGAACGCCGCGTTGTTGACCAAGATATCGACCGAACCCAATTCAGCCGCGGTCTTCTCCACGATTCCTCTGGCCTGCGCGCCGTCAGACAAATCGGCAACGATGGTTAGAGCACGCCGTCCCATGTCTCGCACCTCATCCGCCACGCTTTCGATGTCTCGCCACCCCATCGCCTTTTCATCGTCGGGAAAGGTGTCAGGTGATCGGCCCGTACCCGTCACAGCAACATCGGCCCCAGAGCGGGCCAATGCCAGAGCGGTGTCGCGACCTATACCTCTGTAGCGCCCGGCACCGGTTACCAAAGCCACTTTTCCTGATAGATCTGTCATACTGTCCCAGTGCCCCTTTTTCACTTTTCGTCGTCTGTATGAACCATAACTGACGAGTACGCTATTAGACGATTCGAATGCGCTCAACAAGCACCTAACGACATGAATGAGATCAGTCGGGCCGGATTGGAACTTGCCAAACCCATCGCCCATATTTACGCCTGCAACCCGAAAGTGCGAGCGGTCATCGCGGGAGGGTCGGCTTCCCGCGGATATGCAGACGAGTTTTCGGACCTCGAAATCGGTGTTTTCTGGAATTCGCGACCTACGGATGAGGAGCGCAAGGAAGCGATCTCTCGGATCGGCGGTGAGATCTGGATGTTCGACGATTACACAGGTTCGAAGGCGAGCGAACACTTAGGCGTGTCCGAAACGACGTTGGGATCGAAGAGCTATGTTGGTTCGCTGATGGTAGCGCCGAACCATGTGACCGTCGAGACCGCGGAGCAATGGATTGCCGCGCTGATAGACAACCTGGACACAACTCCACGAAATTACGAGCTCGCATCAGCGATTCGATACGGAATACCGCTTTACGGCCATGATCTCGTCGAGCAATGGAAGCAGAGGGTTTCCTCATTCCCGACGAAACTTTCGATCAAGCTGATTCAACAGAATCTTTGGTTGGGTCCATGGTTCAACTGGACGGCGTACGCCCGGCGTGAGGACCATCTGGTCCTAGTGCAACACCTAATTTGGATGCAGCAGCGGATAGTCGACGTGTTGGCGGCGTTAAACCGCGAGTACGTACCTTCGCCCGAATACAAGTGGGTACATCAGTTGATTGACAGGATTGGGCTCAAACCTACCGACTGTGCATCGAGGCTCAAGGCGACTTTCACGTCCGACGACGCAATGGGTGCAACGCGAGGATTGATCGAATTGGGTTTAGAAGTGATCGATCTCGTTGAGAAGCACCTTCCCGAGGTCAACGAGATGTCGTTGGTCGACGATCATCCCGAAATCAACACAAGTTGGGCGAGGCAGCGATGGGCTCCGGAAAGCCCGTACACGCTGCTGACCGAAATCGCTCACAGCGAGGACCATTCGTAACTGTTTCGTAACGGAGTGTCGGCAAAAATGATGGACCGGTTGGTCAATCGGTTCTTGGTCGACTTAGTTGCCAAAAGGTCGACGACAAAATTGCGTATCGGCGGAAGAAACCATCTGGAACTCCGGTGCTAAAGTATGGTCGAGTACCCATTCATGAACTGCGCGAACCTTCAACGACCATGAGCGTTTTCGAGTTCGTCAGTGAAAATTCACGCCTCGCCGAAATCGTCGACAAGACTTCGAGCGGCACGCGGGTCGCAGTCGATATCGAGTCGAACGGATTCTTCAGGTACCCGGAGCGAGTCTGCCTTGTGCAACTCGCCACCCCCGAAAAGGCCTTCCTAGTCGATCCTTTGGCGATTACCGATGTCAGCCCATTGGGTGACCTTTTCAGCAACGGGTCTGTTGAAAAGATCTTCCACGCTGGCGACTACGATGTTCGCAGCATTTACAGGGACTGGGGTTTCCGGATAAACAACCTGTTCGACACGAGCATCGCGGCCGCCTTCGTTGGCTCCACGAGTCTAGGTCTCCAGGCGGTGGTGGAAGAGTACGCAGGCGTGAAATTGACCAAGAACGCCAAGTTACAGCGATCGGACTGGACCATTCGGCCGTTGATTCAGGAAGCATTGGCATATGCAGCAGACGATGTTCTCCACCTCACTGGCGTTCGAGATGTTGTATCAGATCGGCTGAATGAGCTTGGGCGGCACGCGTGGGTTAATGAGGAGTTTGCGCGACTCGAAAACGCGAGGTTTAACCCGAATGGAGGCGAACACGCGTTCATTTCCGTCAAGGGTAGCCGCGATTTAGATGGCCGAGGATTAGCCATCCTGCACTCCTTGTTCAGATTCCGCGAACGCGAGGCTAGACGAATAGATCGACCACTGTTCAAGGTGATTCAAGATGCCGCGCTAATCCAATTGGCGTCGGAACCGGAAATCAATCTATCGCAAGTCAAAGGATTAAGTCGTCGGTACAGCCGCAAACCCGGGAGCAGACGATTAAGGGCTGCGATCAATGAAGGACGCAGATCTGATCCATTGTCGTCGCCTACGCCGAAATCCCGGTTCGAGCAATCGAGTCCAGAGGAGGGCAAGAAAATAAAGTTTCGTCTCCGGCGCTTGAAAGAGTGGCGCAGAGATTTGGGCCAGCGATATGGGATGGATCCCAGTTTGCTTTGGCCGACCGTTAGTTTGCAGCGCATGGCTAGGAATTTGGATGAACTCGGCATCGAATTCGCCAGTTCCGAGGTTCGAACATGGCAGCGATCCGAATTCGGAGCATCGTTGAAGCGAGCACTGGATTTGATCTTGACCAGGGAAATCGATCCTGTAGCGCCTTCACTCTCCACCAACGTATAATCCGCTCAAACGAATGCCATCCTCGGGAGCCCGGACGTGCCTGACAGATACGACACCATCATTATCGGCGCCGGTTCGGCTGGCGCCATTGTCGCGACGCGGCTGACGGAGGACCCCGATCATTCGGTCCTTCTGATCGAAGCAGGTCCCGACTACCCAGAGTTCGACGACATACCCGATACGGTGAAGTACGGGTACGGCCACGACATCCCGCCGTGGGAAAGACCGCTCAACGATCATCGTTGGACCTTTGTAGCGCGCTACACGGACGAGGCAAGGCCGGGCATCATTCCTAGGGGCAAGGTGGTTGGCGGTTCGAGCGCCGTTAACGGGCAAATATTTCTGCGGGGTGTACCAGAGGATTACGACACTTGGGCATCTTGGGGGAACGATAAGTGGAGTTTCCAGGAGCTGATGCCGTATTTCCGGATGATCGAGACGGATACGGATTTCAGCGGCGATTTCCACGGCTCGGATGGTCCGATCATAGTGCGCCGTTGGAAGTCGGAGGAGTGGAACCCGGCCCAGATCGCTTTTTACGAGGCGGCTCGCGCCAACGACTTTCCGGACTGTCCTGACCACAATGCCCCTGGGTCAACGGGTGTAGGACCGACTCCGCTGAACAACCCGGACCGTGTCCGTTGGAGCACCGCGATCGGTTACCTGTCGGGAGCGCGGGATCGTCCGAACCTTGAGATACTGCCGGAGTGCCTCGTACATCGGGTGTTGTTTGACGGGAACCGCGCCGTTGGTGTGAGGGCGGAGGTAGACGGGGTGGTCTCAGACTATGAGGCGGATGATGTCATTCTGTCGGCAGGTGCGATCGGATCGCCGCATCTTTTGATGCTCTCCGGCGTTGGCCCCGGTGACGCGTTGGATGCGGTGGGTGTTCCTGTGCACCACGAACTGCCGGGCGTGGGACAAAATCTCCGCGATCATCCACATGTGAGAGTCACGTGGCGGACGCGCGACGATTTTGACCAGCCTCTTGGGATGCCGGGTGTGCAGTTTACTCTTCGCTACACAGCCGAGGGCTCCGACTTAGTCAACGATATGCTGATTCACCCGAGTTCGCGCAGCGTGATCGGTCGCAGATGGTGGGGGCAAGGGGCGAGCGAAGAGATCGGCTTGCTGATGGTTGTTTGCCTCGACTTGGCCATCGGTTCAGGGGATATTCGGCTGCGAACCAAAGACCCTCGGATACAACCCTTCTTGAACTACAACTATTTCGAAGAAGAGTTCGATCTGAAACGGTTGAGGGAAGGCGTACGCATCGCTGATCGCTTTGGCCAGCACGAGGGATGGTCGAGCTTGGTTACTGAGCGAACTGAACCCGCCGACGCGGACATGGAGTCGGACGAAGCACTGAATGCTTGGATCAAGGAGACGGCCGTGACCAGTCATCATGTCTCGGGCACTTGCAAGATGGGACCCGAATCCGATCCGATGGTGGTCGTCGACCAGTTCGGCAACGTGCGCGGACTCGAAAATCTTAAGGTGGTTGATGCGTCCATCATGCCTGACTGCATTCGCGCCAACACGAACGTGACGTCGATGGTGATCGGCGAGCGAGTAGCGGCCTTTATCGGCGAAGGTCTATGACAGCACGTTTTACGTTGAGCGCTTTCGGCGACGAGATAGCCGAAGATGTCGACGAGCAGTTGACCGTCCTGAACGAGCTCGATATCCGCTATTTGGAGTTACGGAGCGCGTGGGGAACCAATGTTCTCGAACTCACGGATGCGCAAGTTGGTCGACTAATCGAACTATGTGAAGCGCATTCCATCGCGATCAGCTGCGTAGGCAGCCCCGTTGGCAAATCGCAGATCGATGGCCCGATCGAGAAGGTTGTCGACGACCTCAAGCGCATCCTTGACATCGCGCGCATGGTCGCCACCGACAAGGTGCGCGTCTTTTCTTTCTACCCTGAAACCGATGGTTTGCAGGGGGAACGCGTTGAGACGTCGATATCAAGGCTCCGAGTTTTAGCGGAAGTCGCGACCGAGCGCGACGCGATGTTGCTTCTAGAAAACGAGGGCGGATTAGTCGGCGACATACCCGAACGGTGCCGCGCGCTAGTTGAGGGAGTGAATAGCCCACACTTTCGTTATGTGTGGGACACAGGCAACTATCCGCAGATGGGTTCCGAGTGCTCGGTCGATATCGGCTGGCCGTTACTAGCAGACTATACCGATTGCGTCCAAGTCAAGGACTGCCGTATCGCAGATGGCACGATCACGGTAGCAGGTGGTGGCGATGGACAGGTCCGGGAATTGCTCGAAAATCTACGGGATCGCAAATACGAGGGATTTCTCGCGTTAGAGCCACACCTCTTAGTCGCTGGTCAGCGCGGCGGCTTCAGCGGTGCAGAAGGGATGAAGATGGCAGCAGAGGCGTTACGTGGATTGATGGCGGAGGTTGGTTGCCAAGAAGTCTGAGGCTGTGTAGCTTAAGCCGCCACCATCGCACATTAAGGGGCCTCAGATGCGCTTAAGATCGGCGTACAATCCGCTCAGTGACCGGTAATCTTGAGGAGTTGCGACGTGGCTGATAGATACGACACGATCATTGTTGGTGCGGGTTCTGCAGGGGGTATTCTCGCGACGCGATTAACGGAGGATCTGGATCACTCTGTATTGTTGGTTGAGGCTGGCGTCGACTATCCGGATTTCAACGAGATGCCGGACGAGGTGAAGTATGGGTACGGTCACACCAATCGGCCTTGGAGACGCGCCTACAGCGATCATCGATGGACCTTCGTCGCTCGTTACACAGATGAGGCAATGCCGGGGCTGATACCTAGGGGCAAGGTCGTTGGCGGCTCAAGCGCGGTTAATGCGCAGATCTTCCTTCGAGGTGTGGTTGAGGACTATGACACGTGGGCGTCCTGGGGGAACGACAAGTGGAGTTTCGAGGAGTTGATGCCGTACTTTCGGATGATCGAGACGGATACAGACTTCGCCGGCGACTTTCACGGTTCGGATGGTCCAATCATCGTACGTCGCTGGAAACCGGAAGAATGGAACCCCGACCAAAAAGCCTTTTACGAGGCGGCGCTGGCCAACGGTTTTGCGGATTGCCCAGACCATAACGCTCCCGACTCGACCGGCGTGGGACCGACGCCGTTGAACAACCCGGGCCGGGTCAGATGGAGCACCGCGATCGGTTACTTGAGCATGGCAAGGGAAAGGCCGAACCTCACGATTCAACCTGAAACACTCGTACACAAAGTGAATTTCGACGGAAAACGCGCAATAGGGTTGACGCTGGAGCAAGACGGCGAAGTTGAGGAAGTTGAAGGAGAGAACATCATCCTATCGGCGGGTGCGATCGGCTCCCCGCATCTTTTGCAACTTTCGGGAGTAGGTCCTTCGGATCGGTTAGAGAATGTCGGTGTCAGCGTGCAGCATGACTCGCCGGGAGTAGGACGTAATCTTCGCGATCACCCGCACGTCAGATGTGTTTGGCGGACTGTGGACGATTTCGAGCAGCCGCTGGGCATTCCTGGTATTCAATTCACCCTGCGTTATACGGCTGAAGGGTCGCATTTGGTGAACGACATGCTGATCCATCCCGGTTCGCGCGGTTTGTTGAGCCGCAGGCCATTCATACCGGGTACGCCCGAGGAGTTCGGTTTGGGGATGACCGTGTGCCTTGATCTTGCCGTAGGTGCGGGCAGCCTTTACTTGCGGACAGGCGATCCCCATGTCCAGCCATATCTCGACTACAACTTCCTCGAGGAAGAGTTCGATGTTTCGAGGATGCGAGA
This sequence comes from Dehalococcoidia bacterium, assembly GCA_965207515.1. Classification (GTDB taxonomy): domain Bacteria; phylum Chloroflexota; class Dehalococcoidia; order Lucifugimonadales; family Lucifugimonadaceae; genus Bin127. Next base: position 2,508,477 of record OZ242286.1, read on the forward strand.
AGGTGTTCGATTAGCTCTTGAATTTGCGAAGTACGAGGATTGGGACGACTTGGTGAAGGAGCGCGTCGATCCTAGCGACACGGACCTAGAGTCGGACGACGCCTTGGATGCGTGGCTCAAAGAGGCGGTTGTGACTAGCCACCACGTGTCTGGCACGTGCAAGATGGGTCCCGAATCGGACGAGATGGCGGTCGTGGATCAATACGGCAACGTCCGAGGCCTCGAGAACCTGAAAGTCGTCGATGCATCGATCATGCCAGATTGCATCCGCGCCAACACCAACGTCACCTCGATGGTGATCGGTGAACGCGTGGCGGCCTTTATAGGCGAAGGGTTGTGACGCGGCTGAGTGGCACAGACGGTAACAGGGCGACCACTAGGGTTCGCCCCTACGGGGTTGGTTGCTCCTCTGGCAGCAGCACGACGCGAATATATCGGTCTGGGGTCAAGTATTGCTGCGCGGCGGCCACTACCTGATCGAGCGTGATCGCGTCCAACCATTCTTCGAAGCGGTGTATGACGTCGAAATCGCCGTCCTGCTGCGCGATTGACCGGATCTGACCTCGCCAGAAGTTGTTGTCGCGCAACTGTTCTTCGCGCGGCGTGCGCAGCAACTCCTTGACCGTGTCCAACAGTTCTTGTTCGCCGCCATTGCGGAGCCAATTGACTTCTTCGATGACCGCCGCGAATAGCTCATCGACGCGTTCGGGGTCGCTGCCGTAGTAGATGGAGATCCGATACTCGTGGTCAGGCAGAGATTGAAGGTTCGCGTACACGCTCACGAAGTAGGTGCCGCCAAGTGCCTCACGGAGCTTTTCGCGCAAACGAATCTGAAGCATCTCTGCGGACACTTGCAAAATTAACGAATCCTGACGGTTCCAGTCAGCGTCGCCGGCGAAGAAAACGCCCGTGATGCTCCGCGGTTCGATACCGCTTCGGACGGTGTGGTCAACCAAGTCCATGGGCGGATCGATATCCGTGTTGATCCACTGTTCGCTTCTGCCCGTTGTCGGCAGGCTTGCGAGATATGTCGTCGCCAACGAACGAAGTTGCTCCCACTCGAACGCGCCGACAAATACGAACGTGGCGTCACCGAGATCTGCGAACCGGTCGTTGTAGATGGCCAATGCGCGTTCCATGTTGAGCTCCTCGAGCAACTCGAGGGTGAGCGGGCGCTCGCGGAAGTGGTTCTGGCTCAGAACTTCGTTGAGCGCGTCCGAGAAGGCGGCGTCCGGTTGTTCCGAACGCGTTTCGGCAAGAGTGCGCAAACTCGTCTCGTATCTCGAGTAGACGCTATCGTCGAGGCGCGGTTCGGTTGAGTAGAGCGTGATCAATTGGAACAGCGTCTCAAGGTCTTCGGGTGAAGCGTTACCGCTAAATCCTTCGGAAAGTTCCCAGATACTCGGAGACACCGAGACCAGCTTGCCGGCGAGCAGCTTGTCCAGCGCTACGTTGTCATGCGGACCGACGCCGCTACTCGCGATCAGGTCGTCTGCGTAAAGGGCAGAAACATAATCCATGTCTTCAACCAGTGAGTGGCCGCCGGGACTGAATGCGGTAAACACCACCTCGTCGTTTTTGAAGTCGGTCTGCTTGGCGATCACCGTGATCCCGTTGGACAGCGTCCAGCGCTGAGCGTCTATCGACTCGATGGTCTCTTCCTCGGTGATGCTGCCTGCGGTCGGGATGTTCGCTAACAGCGGGACATCGTCGAATGTGTCAACGTACGGTTCAACTTGCAGTGTGTCAGCCGATTCCAGTTGCGTTTGCGCGAATGCCGCAAGTTCTTCGTCGGTGCTTGTGCCGGTCCCCTCGGGTCGCATGATCAGCAGTACCGTGTTGTCGGTCAGTGCCCATGAATCGGCGAGTTCATCAACTTCTGCCAGCGAAATTTGAGGCAGCAATTCTTGATAGAGTTCCCACTCCGCTTCGATACCGACGGTCATCGTGCCAGTCAGGAAGTGATCAGCGTATATTCCTGCCAGATTGCCGGATTCCCGTTGATCGCGCTCTTTGTACGCTTTCTCTACCGAACTAAGAAGATTGACCTTCTCCCGGGCTAGCTCGGTTTCGGTAAAGCCGTGTTGACCCACTCGCTGCAACTCTTCTAGCAAGGCTTCGAATCCAGTTTCCACGCCGTCTTGTTCGACCCATGCGTAGAACTGAACGATATCCACCGGGTTGATGAATGCACCTCGTTGGCCGCCCGCTCCTAGATACGGTGGATCGGCAGCCTGGCCGCGTTCGAACAGCCGCGCGTTCAACATTTGGAAGGCGAGCGCCTCGACCGCGTTGCGTCTGAACGCAGCGACGCCTTGACCGGTTTCCGGGGTGAGTTTGCGCACGAGGATTACCTGAGTCGAAGGCGCTTCAGGGTCAGTGAACACGTTGATGCGCGGCGCGTCATGTTCAGGGACATCGAACGTGGGCCGCTCCGTTTCAGTTTCGACGACTGCGCGTTCTTGGTTAGCCTCACCCTCGGGCGGAGGCGCGAAGTGTTGCTTGATTTTTGCCTCGATGACCTCAGTATCAAAATCACCAACGGCGACAATCGCCATCAGATCGGGGCGGTACCAGCGCTCGTAGTAGTCGACGAGACGCTCACGAGGCGCGGTCTCGACAACTTCCGGAAGACCGATTGGTGTGCGGACGGTGTACTGAGATTCGCCGAAGATCGGAGGAAACCAGTTTTCTTGGAAGCGCGCGCCGAAACCTCGGCTAACTCGCCACTCTTCGAGCACAACGTCTCTCTCCAGTTCCACTTCCTCTGAGTCGAATGTGACGGCATAAGCCCAATCGCTGAGGATTTGGAAGGACGTTTCGAGGATTTCGGGATCGTCGGCCGGAATTTCGAGGAAGTACACAGTTTCGTCGAAGCTGGTGTATGCGTTGAGATGGGATCCGAACGTGCTGCCGATGGACTCCAGATAATCGACGATCTGCTGTTTTTCGAAACGCTCGGTGCCGTTGAAAGCCATGTGTTCTACGAAGTGCGCGAGACCGCGTTCGTTCTCTTCTTCCAGCACGGAGCCGGCTTTTACCACCAGCGACAAGTGGGTTCGGTTCAGCGGCTCGGAGTTCCGTCTGATGTAGTAGTCCATGTCGTTGGAGAGCGTGCCGCGAATGACGGATGGATCGAAGGGCAGACCTGCTTCGGGTTCCGGTTCTGGCTCCGGTGTTGCAGTTGCTGTGGGCTCTGGCGTTGCCGTTGGCGTCGGCGGAACGGGGGTCGCTGTGGGTTCCGGGGTTGGTGTTGGCGTGTTAGTCGGCGGAACTTCGGTCGCCGTAGGTTCTGGGACTGGAGTAGGCGTGCTGGTCGGTGGAACCTCTGTCGCTGTCGGTTCTGGAACTGGCGTCGGCGTGCTGGTCGGTGGGATCTCCGTCGCTGTTGGTTCTGGAGCAGGCGCCGGTGTGCTGGTCGGTGGAACTTCAGTAGCCGTCGGTTCTGGCGTGTTAGTCGGCGGAACTGCGGTTGGCTCAGGCGTCGCAGTAGATGTCGACGTCGGAACCACCGTTGGCGCCTTGACCTCAGGTGCAGGCGTGGCGGTGGGTATGGGGATAGCGGTTGGATCAGGCTCGGGTTGACACGCGACCAATGCCGTCGCGACCAAAAGGAGCACAAATATCGCTGCTGCCGATTTCACGTTGTTGATCATCTGTCCTGTCTTTCAACGTACGACTAAACTGCGTTGAACACTAATAGCTAACTACGTTGTCGGATGACTCGGTGGTTTCGCGTACGGTATGGTTAGATGCTTTTACGCTTGACGCGAACCCCTTGATTCTATTTTGAGCACGCCCGATCTCCTGCTTCGAACCCTGTTCTCGTTGGACGACGATAACCGAATCATCGGCACACGCGAACCCGGTCCGAACCCCGGTCCGATGTTCTTCTTGATCCGTGGAAAAGAAGATCACACGTGGGCTGTAAGGTCAGACGTGCCACCGCATGCGGCCAAAGAACTCGACCACCTCGCGCGGGAAGAACCACCGATTGCAGACTTTCGAGATGATCCCGTCAACGCGAAACGTTATCGGTCGCTGATTGAAGGCAGGGTTGATGCCGGCCCTGCATTCGAGTTTCCTAAAGAAATCGCTAAAGCCATTGGCACGGTGTTCGTCGAGGATAGGGATCAGCTCGAATACCACTTCACAGGTTGGACAAAAGACGAGATACCTCATCGGACTCCCATCGTCGTAGTGATTGACGATGGACATGCGGTGAGCATCTGCTTCTGTGCACGACGCACCGACGTCGCGGCCGAAGCGGGCGTCGAAACCGCGGTCGAGTACCGTGGGCAATGTCTGGCTCCGAGAGTCACCGCAGCGTGGGCATCGGCGATCCGAGCATCTGGTCGAGTCCCGCTTTACAGCACTTCTTGGACGAACCACGCATCCCTCGCCGTAGCTCGGAAGTTGGGTTTGGTTGCCTATGCGTCAATTTGGAGCATCTCTTAGAAATGGTGCCGCAAGTTATGCTGATCCCGAATGCCAATTGACATACCAACCGGTCCAGGTGGTGCCCGACGTGGTGAGCGACCATCGCCAAATGATCCTTGCTTCTTGTGTGAAGTCATCGCCGGACGCGAGGCAAAAGGTGTCGTAGAGGAGACTGCTAAAACGCTGACATTCGTGAACTGGAAACAGTTTGAGTTGGGGCAGGTCTACGTGATCCCCCGGAGGCATGCGCCGACGCTCTTGGACCTTACCGACGATGAGGCGACCGCCATAATGCAAGCCGTTCGTAGGGTGGCTGAAGCGCTGCTCATTGCATACGATCCCGACGGCCTGAATCTCGTTCAGAACAACGGCGTGATCGCGGGCCAGGAAGTTCCGCACTTCCATATGCACGTCGTACCGCGCCGCAAGGCCGGCTCGGACTGGGGCAACGGACCGCCTCACATTGCGGCTCTAGAAGGCAAAAAGCCGACCGCGCCGACTAGGGATGTGCAGGTAACACTCGAACAAGAACACGAGATCTCAGATTTCATAAAGCGACATTTGCCGCAAACTAAACAGTCGAACTGCGGTTCAAACCGGTTTTCTCCGGCCGAATGAGACATCGGACTACATCGATCGCACAACAGGAACTTGCTTCGCTGGCGGTTCGCGGGAAACCAAGATTGCGACGGCTCCTACGATGTGGGCGACGAGAAACGCGGCGAAGACACCGGTGTAAGTGCCGAAAAAATCAAAGTACAGACCGCCGATAACCGGACCCAATGCCTGGAATACGGTGACGTACGGGACGCTCGCGCCGCGGACCGCTCCGATGTGTACTCTGCCGAAGTACTTCGCCCAGATGAACTCACTCAACGGCACTGTGCCACCGAAACCGAAACCCCAGCACACAAAGGCTCCGAACATCAACCAATGCAAACCGCTTTGCGCCGACAACAGCATGAGCCCGACGCCAAATGCGCAGGTGGTTAGTGATGTTGCGCACAGGTAACGGACATGGACGCGCTGCAAAAAGTAGCCCCATACGAATTTTGAGCAAAGATTGGCGCCTCCGCTGAGCGCGATCGCCAGAGCTGCCGAGGCACGCGTCATACCGCTGTCGGTCATGAACGGGATGGCGTGAACCATGATCGCTATGAGAGCGAAAGTGTGCAGCGCATATCCGGCGATCAAAAGCCAGATCGCAAGCGTCCTCACCGCCTCTGTTCGGGTGTACGAATTGGCGGCGTCAAGCTCCTGTTGTTCGAAAGCCCTGCTTGTTTGACCTCTTCCCTTTACTTCACCGCTCTCTGTACCGTCTGGCAACTGCGCGTAGTCTTCGGGCCGTCGTCGCATCACCAAAGCCACCGGCACGACGATTGCTAGGACCAGCACGGCGAGAAACACGTAAGCGTCGCGCCATCCGAGCGAATCCACCACCTGCGTCATCGCAACTGGCATGATTAGTCCGGCGAGCGATATGCCGGATGAGCCGAGAGCGATGGCCCAACCGCGTCGCGCCACGAACCACTTTGACAGGGTGGTGTTTACGACGAGACCACCGACGAGAGCGAGTCCTATTCCGCCTGCGACCATCGTGAGCAGAACGAACTGCCACAGCGCATCGACGCGAGACAGCGCTAGGAAACAGCCAGCGTAGACGACAGCTCCGATCAGCATGAGCGGTCGCGCGCCGTAGCGATCGACGAGCGGTCCTACGATGAAGCTCGCCAAACCTCCCACCACGAGTGCGGTCGAGGTTCCAAGCGTGTACTCGGCCGAGGTCCAATCAAGATCTTCGGTCATTGGCCGCAGGAAGACGCCGGCGATGCTGTTGCCGACGCCCATCGAGATGAACTGGCCTACGACCGCGCCGATGACTATCCACCAGCCCCAGAAGATGGCAGGTCGCTTGCGCACTGAAGGCGCGCTGGGGCCGCGGTTCATGGGGGCATGGTAGCACCGAAGAACGTCGCCGAAAAAGTAGACTCCAAGATAGGAGAGTTTGATTCGAACTGAGGCCGAATGTGATCCCAAAGGTGTTTATCGACGGACGCACTGGGACGACGGGGTTGCGTATCTACGAGTGGATGGAGGGGCGCGACGACGTAGAGATACTAGCCCTTCCCCAGGAATTGAGACGGGACCCTGAAGAAAGGCGCGCCCGAGTATTGGAGTCCGACGTCACGATCTTGTGCCTGCCGGATGATACCGCTCGTGAGGTAGCCGATTGGGTCCGAGAATCGGATACTCGATTGATTGACGCCAGCACCGCCCACCGAGTCGCGGATGACTGGATCTACGGGTTGCCAGAGTTAGCACCGGGCCAGCGCGAGGCGATCGGCGAAGCTAGGCACGTGTCGAACCCGGGTTGTTACCCCAGCGGTTTCCTGCTTTCGGTGCGACCACTGGTTGATGCAGGTGTGTTGAAAACAGACGCCCCGATCTCGATCAACGCTCTGTCCGGCTATTCGGGCGGTGGCAAATCTTTGATCGACAAGTGGGAAGACCAGGAAACAGGTTTGAGCGATCTGCCTTACGAAGCACCGTACTCCTTGGACAACCGGCACAAACACATTCCTGAGATGATGATGCACTCGGGCATCGAGGTCGAGCCTCAGTTCGTGCCCGCAGTCGGACCGTTCCGCTGCGGAATGCGCGTGCAGGTTCCGCTACATGCGTCGATGCTGACGTCGGGATCAAACGGCGACGATGTGTGGGAGGCGTTAAACGAACGGTACGAGGACGAGCGATTCGTCGAAGTCGAAAACTGGGCCGGTTCAGCAAAGGTAGATGAACGTAGCTTCGACGCACAAGCGTGTAACGACAGCAACCGCATCCAACTCCACGTCGTGCCTCATCCTTCGGGACACGTCCTGATCATCGCGTTGCTAGACAACTTGGGCAAAGGTGCCTGTGGCGCCGCGATACAAAACCTCAACCTGATGTTGGGGTTCGATGAAGGCGCTGGACTCCCCGGCTGAAATCAGAAGTTCGATGGATCCGCGCATCAGTATCATCACTCTCGGCGTCAAAGACCTAGCCCGTGCAGTGGAGTTTTACCGAGACGGCCTTGGCCTGCCGCTGCATGACGAAGACACGGACCACATAGCCTTTTTCAAGAACCGTGGCACCTGGTTGTCTCTGTATCCACTCGATGCTTTGGCTGACGACGTTGGAATATCGGCTGAAGGGGCTGGTTTTTCGGGCGTCACGCTGGCTCACAACGTCCGCTCACGCGAGGAAGTTGATGCCGTGCTGGCCGAGGCTGTGACAGCAGGCGCCACGTTGGTCAAACCTGCGCAGGACACTTTCTGGGTCGGTTATTCCGGGTACTTTTCAGATCCGGAAGGGTACTTGTGGGAAGTCGCTTGGAATCCGCATTTCTGGATCGAGTGAACGCGGCGATGTTAAGGGAGCTAGCCTAACCACGGTTAGTTCAGCTTCAGCACCATCAGGTGTTCGTCGACGTATTCGCCTTCTACGAGCATCGCCCGCGGCGTCGTACCGCAAATCTCGAATCCGAACGACTGGTACATCGAAATCGCGCGATCGTTGTCAGTCGTCGCCGTCAATTGAATGATTGACACGCCGGACATTCGCCACGCCCTTTCCAAAGCGGCCGACACGATCGCCGGACCGTATCCATTGCCTTGCTGCTCGGCAGCCACATGTACGGCAACTATCCTCCCGATGTGCTCGATTTTGGGGCCTTCGAACCGGAAGAAACCCAGTGACCCAACCAAATCACCGCCTACGAAACAACCCAGCAAGAATGCATCGCTGGATTCGGGGTTTTCGGGTAGACGATCGGCGAACCTTTCAACTGACCACTCGCGTTCAACCTCGAAAGAGGAGCTGAATATCTTCGGGTACTCTCTAAGGGCCCGCAACCGCAATTCCCGGAATTGGGCGGCGTCGCTCTTGGTCAATTCTCGGATTTGCATGGATTTACAGGATGGGCCGGGTTCCAGCCAGCGCGGGAATGACGTGGAGGGGGAGCGGGATGATGAATGGGGTGCGCGGCATCGTGGATTGGGTTGATCGACTTGGTCAAGTTTCCTTTGAGTCGCCGTTTCATGTTTCAAACCTTGGGTTTATATGATGCAAGAATACGCCCGATGGTTTTTTCGAGCAGCGACGGCAGCGTTCAAATTCGAGATCTGATTTGGCAGAAGATCAAGTAGCCAAGGCTCCTAGGGCGTTCAAGGGTCCTGCATATCTCGTGGATGCGGTGCGGAAGCCGATTCAGGCCTACATTCACACCGAACAGATCGGCGCGGTCATCCTGTTGTTGGGAGCGGTGGCGGCTCTGGGTTGGGTCAATTCTCCTTGGTCGAACACGTACGGGGATTTTTGGCACACCCATGTGGCATTCGATATCCACATCTTTTCGATTTCCGAAGATCTCAAGCACATCGTCAACGATGGTTTGATGGCGGTCTTCTTTTTCCTTGTAGGGCTGGAGATCAGGCGCGAACTCATTTTCGGGGAGATGTCGACGCTGAGGAAAGCTGCGTTACCTGCATTTGCGGCGATCGGCGGGATGGTTGTGCCCGCGGCGATCTACTTGGCCTTCAACGGATCGGGCGAAGGGGCCGTTGGTTGGGGTATTCCGATGGCCACGGATATCGCATTTGCGCTCGGCGTATTGGCGCTAGTGGGCAAGCACATTCCATCGGAATTGCGAGTATTTCTGCTCGGCCTGGCGGTGGTGGACGATCTCGGAGCAATAGCCGTGATCGCAACGTTCTACACCGAAACAATCGACTGGCTGCACTTGTTGATGTCGGTGGGTATGTTCGGTTTGATTTGGGTGTTCTTCCGCGTGGGTGTGCGTTCGATCGGTTTTTACCTCATCATGGCTGTTCTCATGTGGCAGTTCCTTCTCGAATCGGGCATCCACGCCACGCTGGCCGGCGTCGCGTTGGCTGCTATCGTGCCTTGCCAACCTGACCTGCAACGCAAGGACTACCGGAAAACGGTGGAGCCCTTAATGCACGACTTTGAGTTAGCACTAGAGCGTGGGGATGAAGAGGCAGCGCAGTCGATCACGGGACAGATCGAGAAGTTGACTCGGGGTACAGCTAGGCCGATGGAGAGGATCGAGCACATGATCCACCCATGGGTGAGTTTCTTCATTCTGCCAGTCTTCGCGCTCGCCAATGCCGGTGTCGTGTTCACATCCAACACGCTTTCCGAGGCTGTTAATAGTGACGTAACCCTCGGTGTCGCGTCTGCGCTGTTGATTGGAAAGGTGTTAGGCGTTGTCGGTTTGTCGTGGATCGCGGTTCGTTTGGGCATCGGTCAGTTGCCCACAAACGTAGGTTGGATTCACGTCCTTGGTGTTGGTTTTCTGGCGGGAATCGGCTTCACTGTCGCGATCTTCGTTTCAGGAATAGCATTCGCTGATTACGCCTTGGTCGACCAGAGCAAGATCGGCATATTCGGGGCATCACTAATCGCCGGCGCTTTCGGGTACCTGTTCCTGCGTTTCGTAGCTCCCCGGTTTTACGCGAAACAAACCTGAACCCACTCGGGGGTTGAAATCAGGGCGGCGTTACTCCGTCAGCCTTTGGGTGTAGTCGATCACCGCATCGGCGGCCTGCCCAAGCAGATCGGTTACCTCTGGATCGGTGATATTCCCCGCTTCATCCATGAAGTTGGCAACGTGTGGCAGCAGCACGCGCGGTTGGTGCAGGACATAACCGCCTTCCGACTCGATGCTGTATGACGCGTGCATGTGCATTCGTGGGCAGCCGGAGCGGCCTGGTCCGGTGCCGATGATGAAGAACACCTTGCCGGTCATCAGGTTCCCACGCCGTGATAGCCACTCGATCGCGTTCTTGAGCGTGGCAGTCATCGAGCCGTTGTACTCGGGGCAGGCGATCACAACGGCATGGGCGTCACGCACGGCATCACGAAATGCTTCCGCGTCACCTGGGATGCCTTGTGCTTCGACGTCTGGATGAAACATTGGCACGGAATTCAGGTCGAACCGAGAGGTTTCCACACCCCGGCCTTCGATCTCGGCCAGCATGTTTTTCAGCAGCTTGAGGTTCCAGGACTCTTTCCTGAGGCTTCCACATATTCCGAGGATTTTCATGATGTTCCTTGCGTTAAGAGGTGTTGGTCGATGTTACTTGAAGCTTGGAATGTGCAGATAGCAGGGGGTATATGGGTTTTGCATGGAAGGACAGGAATGTCAGGGATGTTGGGTGATCGGTGTTTGGGCGCGTTTAATCGGGGGTTTGTGGCCCCTTTGTCCTTCGGACATTTCCCCCGTGAACGGGGGAAACCAATTGGTCGAATCATCGCCGCGTGGTTGGGATCGCGTGCGATAGGTTGCTTATGGTTGACTGAAAGGATCCAGCGCCCCCGACGTCGCCAGACCGCCGGACCTGCGGGAAGCACGAGGAAGCGTGCCCCCGCCATCGCGGAGTTCTTTCCCCCCGCTAGCGCTGTAGCCTCCCCCGCCCGACGAGGCGGGTAGACGTCTGCCGGATAGGTGATGCGTTCGCCCGATCCTTGAATGGGCATCCCCTGCGAGCTCGCTTCGCTTGCTCGCGTCCCCTTGCGCTTCGCGAAGGGGAGGGGTTGTCCGCCTGGCTTGCTTGTGTAGTCGGAGCCAGCGTACCTCTCCGCATCTCGAGCCCTAAAGCTAGAAACGACCCCCGTAACCGGATTTTTCGGTCGCGTTTGGCCAGATCTTCCTCGGCTTTGGCGGGCACCGTCGGGGAGCCGTGTGTTGGCGGCTCCGTGTAGCCCCGCCCGCGACCATTTCATTGAATTGTGTTTGCTACGTCTTTGAAGGGTGCACGCTCTCCGTATCGACGCGGCGATGTTTCGTTTTTTCGTGGGCGCCATTGCCGGTGATAAAAAGCCGGTTTCGGGCGCTTGGTGATGATGTTAATACATATGTATCAATAGAGTCAAGTCTGAATTGGGATTTCGTGTTGGTCGGCGGGCGTGCGAGTCCGTGTTTGGTTGATTCCGGACTCGCCGGCCCGGGCAACCACGAGGGTTCGCCGCTACGGGGTAGTGTTGGCTGCTCTGTCGGTTACCACGATAGGGCGTAGCAGGCTCGGCGTGGGTCGGCGGAGGTGGCGAGGACGCCGGTGTCTGGGTCCCGTTTCGATACGGTGGCTCCTACTCCTGCGCCGTCGACGACGACTACGTCGTGGCCCATCGCGGCGAGTTGGTCGCGGATGTTTTGCGGGATCCCGCGTTCGACGGCGAGTTGTGCCGGGAAGTAGGAGTGGGGATAGAAGCTGTTGACGACGTTGTTGCTGGCGAAGCGAGGTGCTTCGACTGTGGCTTGCGGATTCATGCCCCACAGCAAGGTGTTGAGTATTAACTGCAAGTTGGCCTGCGCCTGGTGGTCGCCACCTGGACATCCCACGGTCATCACCGGGACGCCGTCTTTGGAAACTATGTAGTTGATCAGGGTCGTCCTCGGCCGTTTGCCCGGTTCCAAACGGTTGGGGTGGTCATCTTCGAAGTTGAGCATCTCCATCCTGGTGCTGAGAGCGAATCCGAGCTCGGGGAAGAAGACCGACTTCGAGAATGAGCCGCCGGAAGGCGTCGCCGCGACCATGTTTCCTTCGCGGTCGATGACGGAGATGTGAGTGGTACCGACCTCGTCGCTGCTGATGCCGTTGTTGGGGGTGGGCATCCCCTGCGAATTTCGCTGCGCTCCATTCGCGTCCCCTTCGTTCCGAAAGGGACGAGTTGTGGACGAGTATTTCCATGGGTTACCCGGTTCGGGCGTTTCGGCGAATGCGGTGTTCGCGTCGATTAGCGCGGCGCGCTCGCGCGCGTACTCTTTTGACAACAGCCCATCGATCGGGATTTCGGCGAAATCGGGGTCGCCGTAGTACGCCTGACGGTCGGCGAAGGCGAGGTTGAGGGATTGGCTGACGGTGTGGATGTAAGCGGTTGAGTTGTGGCCCATCGACTGAAGATCGAAATTCTCGAGGATGTTGATCGCCTGCATCAGGACTGCGCTCTGCGTCCAAGTCCGTTGACCGTGGATCTCGTGGCCGAGGAAGCTGGTCTTGATTGGCGTCTCGTATTTGGCCTCGTATCCGGCGAGCGACTCGATATCTAGGATTCCGCCGACGCTGTGGCTGCAGTAGGCGATGTTGCGAGCCACTTGGCCCTCGTAAAAGGATTCGCGGGCGGCGCGAACACCCTCGGCGCGGTGTCCCTCAGCGGCGATCTCAGCTTCCACCAGCTTTCGCAACGTAGCGGCCATACCGCTCTGGACGAGGAGCGAGCCCGGCTCTGGGACGTTTCCGTCGTCGTAAAAGACCTCGGCACCTCCGGGTGGGTACTGCTCCCACTGTTTCCGCGTTGCCGATGCTTCGGAGCATGTATTCGTAGTTCGGAATACCGCGCTGCGCGTAGTGGATGGATGGTCCGAGTACCTCGCCGACGGTCTTGGTGCCGAACCGCTCCAGCAACGACAGAAAAGCGGCTACAATGCCCGGCACGGTGAAGCTGAGAGGCGCGGCCGGTCCCGGTCCAGTCGGGATTTCGTCGTGACCTTGCGATCGATACCACTCGACTGTCGCCCGATTGGGTGCTGTTCCCTGCCCACTCAGAGACAACAGCTCGCCGCTCTGGGCGTGATACAGCATGAACACGCCTTCGGCACCCAAGGAGTAGGACGCAATCGGCTCCGTCACGGCTGCGGCGAAACCTGCCGCCACGATGGCGTCGAAGGCGTTCCCGCCTGAAAGCATCATCCGCATCCCCGCCATCGAGGTGAGATAGTGGCCGCTGGAGATTACTCCTTGAGTGCCGTAGATGACGGGTCGGGAGGTGGTGGTGGGGGTGTGAGTTGGCATGGTGTGTTGAGACTATTGCGCAGGGAGGTTCAAGGTGATTGTATTGAGGTTGGGTGGGATGCATGCAGAATAGATCGGATGACGATTCGCAATACTGGCATAGCGCGATGAGACCCGCGAACGATCCACAGATCGATTACAAAGAGTTGGTTCGGCGAAGTTATGATGCTTGCGCCGAAGAATACGGGGCGTCGCGGCAAGCGGACGCTGAGATTGAGCTGCGCGGTTTGACGGAGCGCCTAGTCGACGGCATGTCGGTTTTGGATGTCGGTTGTGGTGCCGGCGTACCGATCGCCCGGACATTGAGCCGTCGATTTCAAGTCTCCGGCGTCGACATTTCGCGCGAAATGGTCAAACTGGCTCGGCGAAACGTGCCCACGGGTGAATTTGTTTGTGGAGACGTGATGTCAGTGGACTTCGAGGATGGCAGTTTCGATGCTGCGGTGGCGTTTTACTCGATCTTCCATTTGCCGCGAGAGGAGCATCGAGGATTATTCGAGCGGATCTACCGGTGGTTGAGGCCGGGCGGCTATTTCATGTGCACGCTCAGTCGTCGGGATGAATCGGCTTACACGGAAGATGACTTTTTCGGCGTGACGATGTTTTGGAGCAACTATGGACTGGAACGTGGTTTGAGGATGTTGCGGGATGTTGGGTTTGAGGTGGTTGAGGTTGGATCGACGGGTGGAGGTTGGGAGGATGAAGACGAGGCGGCGAGGGAGGAGCATCCGTTGGTTTTGGCCCGCGTGATCTAACGTCGTCGGTCAAGAGATCTAGTCCCTAGTAATCCGAAGGTTGTTGGTGATGTCGCCGGGCTGCAAGGCCGTGGTCCGCGACGTCGGGGGTAACGAAGGGATGGTCGACCAGTTGGTATGATCGCCACCCGAATCTGGGGATGTTCGGCCGCGTAGTAGAGTACCGACAAAATTGCAAGGTGTCCCAAGGAGGGTCAGATATCGTGGATTCGTTGTCAGGACTAAATTTAGGCCTAGGAGCCCTCCCCCTCATCACCTCCGCCCGCACCCGCTCTATCTCCGCTGAGAATCCTACTTGCGAGAAGGGCAGGGGTGGGATGGCAGTGCCGGATCCTGATGGTCCGGAGTTCAATGTCGCGTATCCGGCGCGGGATTTGGGCCAAGGTTGGAAGGTGCGGCCTTGTATCTGGATCAAATCTGGTGAGACGACCACCCTCATGGACGTTGGAGGACCGGGCATCATCCAGCACATCTGGATGACGACGATGCGGGATTGGGGCGGAAGCGGTCGCGGGTGCGTGCTGAGATTTTATTGGGATGGTGAGGATTCGCCGTCTGTGGAGGTGCCGTTAACCGACTTCTTCGCCGTGGGGCACGATCTGTTTGCGCCGGTGAATTCGTTGCCGGTGGTTGTCAATCCGACGTCGGCGTTGAACTGCTACTGGCCGATGCCGTTCCGGGAACATGCGAAGGTGACGATCACGAACGAGTGGACGGAGGATGTTCGGCTCTTCTACCAGATCACATACGCGGAGACGGATGTCCCGGAAAACGCGGGTTATTTTCACGCCCAATGGCGACGTGCCGTAACTGATAGGTCGGATCCCGATTACACGATCCTCGACGGTGTGGAGGGGCAAGGCCAGTACGTTGGCACGTTTTTGGCTTGGACGCAGCTTTCGGATGGCTGGTTCGGCGAGGGCGAGATCAAGTTCTATATGGACGGTGACGAGGAGTTCCCGACTATCTGTGGCACAGGGACGGAGGACTATTTCTTGGGCAGTTACGGCTTCCCGGAGGTCTACAGCACCGCTTATGTTGGCAACACGCTAAAGCATCCGGGCAGTGACGGACCTCCGAAGTGGAGCCTTTACAGGTGGCACGTTCTGGATCCGATCCGCTTCGCCGAGGATCTGCGCGTCACGATCCAAGCCTTGGGCTGGTGGCCGATCCCACAAAGCAAGTTTCAGCCGCTCGCGGATGACATCGCGTCGGTGGCTTACTGGTATCAGAATCCGCCGCATGCTGCTTTTCCGGAGTTTCCGGCGTTAGAGGATCGGTTGCCGCGGTAGGGGTGCCCTCACCCTCCGAGGGAGCGTCGCAGGCCCCGATGGATCGGTTGGGTCCGTCTGACCCCGCACCTCCCCGGCACCCCCTGCGTTCTCGCTCCGCTCGTCCGCGTCGCCCTCGCTTCGCGAAGGGGACGGTCACGCCGCTTCGCCGGTGTAGAACGCGGTGGTCTGGTTTGCTGCGGCTTGGGCTTTGTCGGGGTCAGTACCAGCCTCGATAGCCGCTTGCCCCCATGCGTTGCTGCT
The DNA here is from genome assembly GCA_965207515.1 of Dehalococcoidia bacterium. Classification (GTDB taxonomy): domain Bacteria; phylum Chloroflexota; class Dehalococcoidia; order Lucifugimonadales; family Lucifugimonadaceae; genus Bin127. The sequence goes on from OZ242286.1 coordinate 2,524,059, forward strand.
GCCGGTGAGCATTGCTTTGCCGTCAGGGGAGAAGGCGAACTCTTCGGGGTCAGGTTTTTCGAAGTTGGGGTCGGATGTGTACAAGGCGAGTCCCAGGAAACCCATCTCCCATCCGACGCCTGCGGCGCCGGGTCCGTAGGTGTCCCAGAAATCGGACAGAATGGAGGTATGAGCCAGCGTGAGGCGGGCGCGGTCGCCGCGTGCGTGGGTGAAGCGGAAGTCGACCCAACTGGTGTCTTCGCCGAACTCCCAAGTGAGACCGATGTGGTTGAGATAGTCGCAGGTTTCGATGGTGCCTCCGGCGTTTCCCTCCAACTGGTAGCGACCTCCGAGTTTGAGATCGCCAGTGATCGGCATGGCCCATAGCGGGATTCGCCTAGCGCTCGTCACGGCATCCCACAGGTCCAGAAGCGTGGTGTCGAATACGCGAGAGAGGGTGATTGCGGCGGCGGGTTGACCGTCGCGGTCGAAGAATGACACCGAGCGGTCAATCACGTTTAGATGAGACTGGACGTCTAGCAACACGGTCACCTCCAGTGACATTATCGGGGAAATAGGAAGTTCATGTTGAGTGACGATGTCAGCACGGGGTCTTAGGTTGTTTACACATTTGCTAAAGTCTGCGTAAGGAGTTAGTCACATGTCGACGTCATCGGGCAGTGAAGCGCGGTCTGCAATTCAAACCGTAGGGTTAACGAAGTACTACGGCAAGCATCTCGGCATCGAAGATGTGGACTTGGATGTCAGCGAAGGCGAGGTGTTTGGTTTTCTGGGTCCGAACGGTGCTGGCAAGTCGACTACGATCCGCACGATATTGGACGAGATCCGGCCTACGGCGGGAAGCGCAACGATTCTCGGCTTCGATACCCATGACGATGCTGTGGAGATTCGCAGGCACATCGGATACATTCCGGGAGATCTGGCTTTATATCCAAACCTGACGGGTATGGATACGTTGCAGTACTTCGCCAACATGCGCGGTGGCGTCGATTGGACCTACGTAGACGAACTTGCCGATCGCCTCGATTCCGACTTATCGAGAAAAGTCGGTGACCTATCGACCGGCAATCGGCAGAAGGTGGGAGTTATCCAAGCGTTTATGCACCGACCAGATCTTTTGATAATGGACGAACCTACATCGGGTTTGGACCCGCTGATCCAACGCGAGTTTCAGAAGATGGTCGCCGAAGTCGCGGCTAAAGGCAGGACCGTATTCTTGTCGAGCCACACGCTTTCAGAGGTCCAGCGCGTAGCCGACCGCGTCGGGATCATCCGAAATGGGCGACTCATTACGGTCGAATCTGTGGCCGATCTCCGCTCGAAGTCGATGCGTGAGGTGGAGTTCGTGCTCAACACTCGGGGTGAGGCGTCGGTTTTCGAGAGTGTCGAGGGAGTGCGAAACGTCGTCGTCGCGGGCAACCATGTCGAGATGTCTTTCGGCGGAGACATGGGCGAGTTGCTGACGACTGTGACTGAAAAGTATGGAGTTGCGGATATCAAGACTACGGAGGCGGATCTGGAGGAGATCTTTCTGACTTACTACCACGAGGATGAGGGAGAGGAGGCGCGGTCGTGACGCTCGCCAACGTGTTTGTCAAGACGGCGAGCGATCGCTGGATGGGGTGGGTGATCGCGGTAGTTTCGGTTGCGTTGTTTCTCCTGATGGGGATGGCGACGTATCGCGAGATCGACCTCTCGGTATACACGTCGCTGCCCGAAGCATTCAGATCGTTGATAGGCATCGGCGATGACATCGATGTTGGCGGGTTGGCGATCAACGTGATGTTCGGGACTTGGGGTGCGATCGCGATGGCGGGGTTGGCACTCGCAATGGGCAGTTCGGCGATCGCGGGCGAAGAGCGTGACGGGACGATGGACATTTTGCTCGCAAACCCCAAGAGCCGGACATACGTATTGTTGTCGAAAACCGGTGCACTGGTGACGTCGATCGCGCTGGCTACAGTGGCACTCTGGGTCCCGATCTACCCGATAGCCGCGACGCTGGGCGTCGAGATATCCGGGTTGGAGGTGGAGGCACTCACGCTGCACCTGTTTGCGAACAGCGTCTTTTTCGGTTTGCTCGCGCTGGCGATCGGCGCGATGACGGGGGACAAGGGGAAAGCTACGGGCATTACGACGGCGATGATGGTGCTGTCGTTCTTCGGCGTCGGTTTCTTGCCACTCATCGATGGTGGCGACGTCGTGACCAAGGTTCTGCCTTGGTACTACTTCGACGGAAGCGACCCGGTGACGAACGGCATCGCTTGGGGGCACTTAACCTTGCTTGGAGGTGGCTCGGCTCTCTTACTGTTAGCAGCGATCGTTGGTTTCAATCGCCGCGACCTGAAGGGACAATCTGTCGGGACGACGATGCTGGACCGGATTCGGGGCAACCCGCTTTTGAATAGGATGATCGGACGCCTAGCAGGTTCGGCGAGGGTGTCGTCGATCTGGTTGAAGACGATCTCTGACTACCAAACGCTAGTCTTGATTGCGTCGGCGGCGATGTTCTTGGTCATGGGAGTGATGATGGGCCCGATGTATGCATCGATACCGGAGGAGACGCTGAAGACGTTTGATGAGTTGCCCGAGAATCTGGTTGCCTTGTTCGGCGGTGGTGACATGAGCACGCCTGAGGGCTGGTACTCGCTCGAGACGTTCGGCTTGATGGCACCGGGCGCGGTGATCCTCGTCACAGTGGTGATGGGTGCAGGAGCGTTGGCGGGGGAGGAATCTCGACGGACGATGGCATTGCTTCTGGCATGTCCAATTAGCCGTTACCGGATAGTGATCGAAAAGGTCATCCCGATGGTGTTCTACGCCGTCGTTATCGGGTTCGTAACGTTCGCCGGTGTGAGCATCGGCTCGTTGATCGCCGATCTCGGCATGTCCATCAGCAACATTGCGGCGGCAGCAACCCTGCAAACGCTTGTCGGCTTAGTCTTCGGTTCGTTGGCGTTGGCCTTGAGTGCAGGCACAGGCCGTACGTCGATCGCAATCTATGGATCGATCGGCGCGGCGCTCTTTTTCCACCTGTTCAACTCGCTGGGTGCACTCAACGAAGGGCTAGATAATTTGGGCTGGGTTACCCCGTTCAGCTACTACTTAGGTAACGACCCGTTGAACAACGGATTGAACTGGGGTGACGCGGGAATTCTGGCGGCGTTGTGTGCGATATTGATTGGGCTCTCGTTCGTGCTGTTCCAGCGACGAGACATCAGACAGCGCGGTTAAGTTTAGCCGCGCTTAGTTCCGGTTCGTGAGGCTTTGTAGATCTCGAGGAACTCATCGATCGGCGTCATCGCTATAGTCTCGCCAACCAAATCTAGGGGCAGGTCATCCAGCTTTCGGAAGCGTACGCAGGATTTGCCCATATCTAGGCGTTTACCAGTGGCTTTGTAGCGTTCGCGGAACCATTCCTCGAGCGAACCGTCGCCGTAGACGTTGGTTAGGTAGAGCGCCATGTGCCGCTTCTGTGACGCGAGCGCTGCATACATCAACGGCTGCTTGTTGTAGGTGTCGGGAAAGATTGACAGCGGGATGGCGTAGGTGATCATGCCGAAAAGCATCATCTCCTCGTAACCGTCAGGCAGGTTTTCGATAACGACTTCGCGGACCGAGGTAATGGCGTCCCGGCGGTCGTCATCCAACTCATCCAAGTATTCGTCGACAGTTGTGGCTTTAGATTGCATGTTTACTCCGAGTTGACCGCTTGCAGGATCGCGTGGATGTAGCCGTAGCAGTATGCGAATCCGACCTGATTAGCCTCATCGCCGTCGATTCCGGGAACGTGGTCGGGCATGAGCATGTAGGGGTAGCCGACTTCTTTGTAGGTACGCGCCGCTTTGAGCATGTCGACATCACCTTCATCAGGGAAGACCTCGACGAAATCGAGGACGCCGCCCTTGATGTTGCGGAAGTGGACGTTGAAGATCTTCTTGCGACTGCCGAAGTATCGAATGACGTCGTAGATTTCTTCGCCCGGACTTTCGAGCATCTCTGAGACGGTGCCTTGGCAGAAGTTGAAGCCGTGATAGGGGTTTTCGTGCATCGCCTCGAATTTCTTGAGGCCTTCGACGGTGCCCATGACGCGGGCCACACCGCGGTATTCGTTGTCCTTGATGCCGGGGTCCTGAGGATGGCATGCCATCTGCACCTTGTATTCCTCGGCGACCGGGATGATCCGGCTGAGGAAGTAGTCGATGCGTTCCCACATTGTGTCGGCATCGGCGGCGCCGCCTTCGAACTCCGGCAGAGATTGATCGAGGTCGGCATATTTGAATGACGAGAGCCGCGCTCCGCCACGTCCGTAGCGTTGTGGAGTTCGCAAGTGGCCGAGGATGGTGATGTTGTAGAGCAGCCCTCTTAGTCCGGCTTGTGATGCCATGCGGATGATCTCGCAAAGAGAGTCCAACTCGCGTTCCTTCTCGTCACTCGGACCGAGGAAGAGATAGGTCATGTCGTTGTGGAACGCGTCTCTAGAGCCGAGGGGCGAATGAATGGTTTCGACTTCGATCCCGTACTTCGCATATTTTTCTCGGTACGATACAAGGAGGTCTACTGTCCATTCGGTCCAATGCTCCCTTAGCGGCACATCGACGTGGTGGACACCTAACTGCGCGAGTTGCTTTATATCGGTTTCGTGGCGTGCTCCGAACTGCGTGCCCACGTACATGACGTATCTCCCTTTTTGCGGCTGCTCAACCGAACACGGTCAATGATATTCGCCCCGAAACTAATCGGCTCATCTTGTAGCTAATCACGTCGGTGTTTAAGAAACGATGCCAATTGGTTGTACCGGAACCATTTGAACTTCCAATTCAGGATGGCAACCATTATCCCCAACATCACCCACAGCCAAATGATGTCCGGGAACAGCCGATATTCGTCCACTTCGATAAGAAACAACGCGGGAGATTGGATCGCCGAAACCGATGTGGTCGCCAAGAGCGTGTAGATGAGATTGTTGACGATGTGGATGCCCGTCGCCAGTTCGATACCACCGTCAAGCAACGTCAGTAGTGCGAAGAATCCGCCGAGCGTCATGATGCGAGCGACGTATGGCACGACGCCGTATTCCCAAGGTTCCGGGTTCGGCAGATGCGGGAGCGTGAATATCGCCGCGGTTATAAGAACGAGAAGAACGCGATTGCGGGTTAAAAGGGCGAAACCCTGCATGAGATAACCACGGAAGAGAACTTCTTCGAATCCGGCTTGAAACGGTATCAACAGTGCCGCAAACATCAAAAACGTGACGTATTCCCAAGCGTTTGGCGACTGAAACGAAATCTCGTCTGAACCGACGGTCACGGCAAGCAGGAACGGTGTCGCTAAGACCAAGAATCCGACCAGCATCGCGAAGAGTGCCCTGTTGATGTCAAACGATTGCCTAGCTGTCACCACGTTCGTAAATGGCTTTTTGTGCAACACTCTCACTACTGCCCAAATCCCGAACATTGCTATCACAAATGCGTAGGCCCCTAAAACGAAGCTAGGCAGAGACGAAACGCCGACGATCATCGCGTCTTCGCATGTGAAATCGACGAGCTGGGCGGACTTCACGAATTCGCATGCCGCCAAGATCGGGACGGATCCTATTCCCTGCCAAATCACGATGATCAAGACGACGCCGAGAATCCAAACCCACCAGCGGTTGACGCCCGATTTCGCAAGCTCGAGGAACCGATCCGTAGGTGAAATGATTTCAGGTTGGTTCTGGGGCCGTTGATCCATATTTCGCAGATATCTTAGAGCGGCGATCAAGCAAGTTGGCACTATCATACGGGCAGGAGAAAACCATGTCGCAGCATTACCTTGGGATCGACGTCGGCACGACGGCTATTAAAGCCTTAGTCGTCGACGATTCCGGGTCGGTCATCGGTGATGCAGAGGCACCGCAGGAGCTATCGGTCCCGCAACCCGGATGGTCGGAACAAAACCCTTCGGATTGGTGGCAGGGCACGATCGACGCGGTTCGTGCCGCGTGTGCCCAAGCCGGTGTGAGCGACGTCGTTTCGATCGGCCTCTCAGGTCAAATGCACAGTTCGGTACTGCTCGACGCGTCAGACGAGGTGCTGCGCCCGGCAATCCTCTGGAACGACGTTCGCACAACGGACCAATGCCGTTTCATCACAGAAAAGCTGGGCAATTCAGGGTTGGCGAGGTTCGTAGGCAACCCTGCGCTTGAAGGCTTCACCGCGCCGAAACTTCTTTGGGTCCGGGATGAAGAACCGAACGTTTTCGAGAAGATCCGATCCGTCCTACTGCCCAAGGACTACATTCGATTGCTGATGACCGGCGAAAAGGCGATGGAGCCTTCGGATGCTGCGGGAACGTTGCTATTCGACATTCGACGGAATCGTTGGTCTGCGGGAATGCTGTGCGCATTGGACCTCGACGCGGCGTTGATGCCGCCGCTGGTAGGTTCCGCCGAAGTTGCCGGCCGCCTCACGTCGAGCGCAGCTACCGCATTCGGTTTGCGAGAGGGAACACCCGTAGTCGGGGGCGGCGCGGACAACGCGGCAGCATCTGTCGGATCCGGGGTCGTAAAGCCGGGCACCATGCAGACGTCCATCGGCACATCCGGCGCGGTCGTAGCGCCCATTGATCAGCCGCAAGTAGATCCTGGAATGCGCATCCATTCCTTCAACCATGCAGTCCCTGATATGTGGTATCTGATGGGCGTCGTTTTATCGGCGGGAGCCGCGCTCGCTTGGTTCAGACGAGTGTTGTCAGGATCAAAAGGCGACGGTATTTCTTACGACGAGTTGACTGCGGAAGCGGCCGAAGTCTCGCCCGGCGCTGATGGTCTTAATTTCTTGCCCTACCTTACCGGCGAACGCACACCACACGCAGACTCGAACGCGCGGGGCGCCTTCGTCGGCATCCACGCCGGTCACCAACGCGGACATATGGTTCGTGCCGTGATGGAAGGCGTCACATTCGCTTTGCGCGACTCTCTCGAATTGATGCGAGGATTGGACGCTGATGCCGAAGAATCCGTCGCCGTCGGTGGAGGGGCACGCAGCCAATTTTGGCGACAAATGCAGGCGGATGTACTGGGTGTACCGGTAGTTACCGTCGGGCCATCTGGCGGCGCACCCTACGGCGCGGCGATACTCGCAGCCGTAGGTTCTGGTGATTTTGAGTCCGTGCCGGAAGCATGCCAATCGTGGATAAAACCGCTCGATCGACTAGAACCAAACTCAGAAATTCATGATGCGTACGAACGGGCTTATGAACGATACGGCAAACTCTATCCGAGACTGAAAGAACACTTCGCGGAACAGGCGCAATTGGCGTCGTACCCATCGCGCGACGACATCTGATTCATGTACTTCGACCAGAGACTATTCGAACTGACCCGCGGTGTCCGACTGCGTATCGTTTTCGCCGCGGTTTTGGGCTTGATAGCCGTCGGCGCGGGGGTCTCACGGCTCGCCGTTTCAGGTGTCATCATCTACCGCGTGCTCGCGGGTCAGGCGAGCTTTTCGGCGCTTGCCATGCCGCTGTTGACGATCGCGGGGTTGATCGTGGTGCGCAGTCTTTTTCAGTTCTGGCAGAACTCGGTCAGCCACCATACAGCGAACATCGTTAAGATCAAGCTCCGAGAAGAGGTTTACGGGCATCTATTGGAACTCGGTCCCGGCTACGCGGATCGCAATCGGACCGGAGATCTGGCCCTTACGCTCGTGGAAGGTATCGAGCGTATGGAAACCTTCTTCGGCCAGTATTTGCCACAGTTCATCGTTTCCGTAATCGCTCCTGTCGCGATTTTCGCGTACATGGTCACACTCGACGTCTACATCGCGCTGATATTCCTCGTCTTCTCTGCACTCACCATGGCTGTGCCCGAGATGTTTCGACGCTGGAATCGCGAGAGCAGTTTTAACCGACGCAGGTCATATGGCGCGTTCGGTGCCGATTTCCTTGACAGCGTGCAAGGTCTCGCGACGCTAAAGGCGTTCGGGCAGAGCAAGCGCCGGGGGATGCAACTCGCACAACGGGCAAACGATCTCTATCGAAGCACGATGGGCGTAGTTGCCGCGAACCAGACCACTAGTGCTGCCACGATCTTCTTCATGACAACCGGTGCGGCCATGGCCCTAGTCGTGGGTGCAATTCGGGTCAGCAACGGTGATATGGAGTTGCGTCCGCTGCTGATTGTCCTGATGCTCGGTGTCGAGATCTTCCGGCCCATGCGAGAACTCACCAACCTGTTTCACATGGGGATGAACGTACTCGCTTCTGCCCAAAGCGTCTTCGGAGTCATTGATGAGCCGGTCACAATCAAGCCTCCCGAAACCGTTGAGGATCGCGACTTCGGTGATATCGACCCTGAGATCTCGTTCCAAGACGTCAGTTTTGGCTACGATGGCGGCCATCGGCCCGCATTGCACGATGTTTCGTTCGAACTCCGTCGCGGCGAAACTCTCGGCGTAGCCGGTGCTAGCGGGGCCGGTAAATCTACTCTTGTTTCGCTGATGTACCGGTTCTACGATCCGCAATCCGGTTCAGTCAAACTCGGCGGTCACGATCTGCGAAATCTGCCGTTATGCACGATCCGAGACAACATTTCCGTGGTCAATCAAGACACCTACCTATTCCACGGGACTGTCGCCGATAACCTCAGGTTCGGCAAGCCGGACGCCACGCAAAAGGAACTTGAGGACGCCGCTCGGGTCGCAAACGCGCACGAGTTCATCGATCGCCTTCCAAACGGTTACGACACGATTGTGGGTGAACGGGCGGTCAGATTGTCAGGCGGCCAGCGACAGCGGTTGGCGATCGCGCGGGCGCTGTTAAAAGATGCCCCGATCCTCCTCCTCGACGAGGCTTTGTCGAGCGTAGACGCCGAGAATGAGTCTGTTATTCAAGAAGCTCTTGATCGCCTGATGGAAAACCGTACGACGCTCGTCATCGCTCATCGCTTATCCAGCATCATCAACGCTGATCGTATTCTCGTGCTAGACGATGGCAAGGCCGTAGAGATCGGTGCGCACGACGAGTTGATCGCCGCGGATGGCACCTACGCCGGCCTGATGCGGCAACAAACCCAGACCGGCGGTGTCGCGGTTCCCACCGCGGCGGAGGGGCATTCACACGCTTCAACCGTCCACGAACCCGCGCTGCCGCACATTTCGTCAGGTCATCACCACGCGCCGCCTGCGCGACAGCAATCCGACGCCGAGGACGTCAATGTCCGATCGATTGCCGTCTGGCTCCGTTTGGTCCAACTGGTGCGCCCGGTACGATTCCAATTCATCGCTACCGTCGCTCTCGGCGTTCTCAACCACGGTTCCGTAATCGCACTGGCTGCGTTCAGCGCGTTACTCGTGGGAGCGGTGTTCCGCGATGAACCGCTGACGACTACATTGATCATCGTGAGCGTTTTGGCGCCCGTGTCCGCAATCCTCTTCTACCTGGAAACCTGGCAAGCGCACGATATGGCGTTCAGGTTGTTAGCCAAGATGCGGATCGATCTTTATGACAAGCTGGAACCTTTGGCGCCCGCCTACATGGTTAAGCGTCGTTCCGGCGACTTCATCAGCGTTGTCGGCGGCGATGTCGAGACCGTGGAGTATTTCTACGGCCATGCAGTTTCTCCGATGATCGTCGCCATCGTCATTCCGGTCGGATTGCTGATCGTTCTGGCGGTGATCGCTTGGCCGATCGCGGCGGTACTGGCGCCGTTCCTCGTCGCCGTCGCCGTGAGCCCATACTTCGCCAATGCCCGCACTGAGCGCCTGGGTCATGAGATCAGAGGCCGAATGGGCGACATTCATGCATTCATGGTTGACAGCATTCAGGGGATGCGCGAGATATCCGCATTCAGACGTGGCACCGATCGCAAAACCGAACTGACCGAAAAGGGTTGGGCATACGCTGGGTATCTCGTGAAGTTCCAAAAGTCTCAAGCTTTCCAGATCGGATTCATCGAGGCCATGATGGGTATCGGCGGATTGGCGGTGTTGGCCGCAGGCGTGTGGCTCGTGCTGGAAGGCCAACTAGAACGGACCCATCTGCCGGTGGTCAGCGTCCTCGCGTTGGCATCGTTCAGCCCAGTTACGGAGTTAGCACGGACGATGAAACAGATGATGGAAACATTGGCAGCGTCACGCCGCATATTGGCGATTCACGACGAGGAAGTTCCGGTCCGCGATGGACCCGGTGTTCCTGCTACAAACCCTGTGGGTGAGGTTAAGGATGAAGGGGGTCAACCAACTCCGACTGTTGAGTTCGAAGATGTTGCATTCACGTACGCGCAAGGAGACCCGCAAGCCCTTGCCGACGTGTCAATGGATATCGGATCGGGCCAAACCGTGGCGATCGTTGGCCGGTCCGGTGCAGGTAAAACTACGGTCGCGTACCTGATGATGCGCTTCTGGGATCCCGATCGCGGCGAGATCGGAGTCGATGGCAACGCACTGCAAGAGTACCGTTTAGACGACCTGAGAAGCCGAATGGCGCTAGTCGCGCAGGACACATACCTGTTTAACGGCACGATCAGAGAAAACATCCGGCTCGGTCGACACGGCGCGACCGATCGCGAAGTGGACGATGCGGCCTTGCAAGCAAACGCCGCGGAGTTCATAGATTCGTTCCCTGATGGCTATGAAACACGGGTGGGCGAACGTGGTATGCAACTTTCAGGTGGTCAAAGGCAAAGGATCGCGATCGCCCGAGCGATCCTCAAGAATGCACCCGTGCTAGTTTTGGACGAGGCAACTTCACATCTAGATGCCATTAGCGAAAGCACTGTGCGAGAGGCTTTGGACCGCTTGATGGTCGGAAGGACGACTGTTGTCATCGCGCATCGCCTTTCTACAATCCGCGACGCTGACAAAATTATCGTGCTCGACGAGGGTGAGGTCGTAGAGCAGGGCACGCACGAACAGCTGATCTCTCGTGGCGGGCTATACGCGCAGTTGGTTTCCGCGCAGATGGCTTAATCGGACCGGGCAGACGAACGTCCCATTCGGCGCGGATTTGGGTGAGTGCGGATGATGGCTATAGAAGACTTAGGTCACTGTCGTTGACAGTCTCCCACCCAATTGATATACCCTAAAGGTGAGATTAGTCGGTCGAGCCGCTATCTCAGTTGGTCGGAGGGAGGCTTTGCACCCGTTGTTGCTTTGGCCCCTTTAAGGTGTCGCCTGGATGCATCGCCAATTATGCTTGTCAGGCGACCTCCGACCATCCTCTATCGTATCCGTTTACAAGGTCCATATCGTCGTGTTGCTACATCACATTACGCGTGTTGGTTTAATGCGCGTAGTTAAGGTATAGGAGTACAGTTCTTCCGCCCATTGCCCTTCGTCATTCCTTCGTCGACCCCCGTTATTCCAGCGCCGATTCCCGTTGATTCAGCACCAATCCCGTCATTCCCGCGTTGGCGGGAATCCAGAGGCGCTGGACGAACAGTGAACCACAGTTGTCTCGTCTCAGCCGAAAATCGACACCCAGTCTCGCGGTGGCGTCTTTCAACACGGCATGACAATCGATCGCCTCTTCTCTGAACCGAAACTGGCTGAACTGTACGACGCTCTCTGCGTGGGACGGCGGGACTTCGACTTCTATCTTCCGTTGGTGATGTCCGCACACAGTGTCTTGGACGTAGGTTGCGGGACTGGCGAGTTACTCCGCTTAGCGCGCGACGCGGGGCACCGAGGGCGCCTTTGTGGTCTTGATCCGGCGGAAGCGATGCTGCATCAGGCTCGTCGCCAAAAAGACGTCGAATGGACCGTCGGACACCTTGGCACAGTCAACTGGCGAGGAGAGTTCGATTTGATCATTATGACCGGCCATGCCTTCCAAGTATTGACCGAGGATGCTGAACTGCGCATTGCTCTAAATGCTGTGCGTACCGCGCTCACCGCAGAAGGTTCCTTCGTTTTCGAAACCCGCAACCCTTCGGCTCGCGGTTGGGAAGAATGGGTCCCCAGAAACGCCGTGACGATCAAGCATGACGGAGCGAAAGTGCGAATGGAACATGAGGTCGTGACCCCCGTAGAAGGGGAGTTAGTGTCGTTTACAGCGACATTCAGCAGCGCGAAGTGGGGACAGCCAATGGTAAGTCGTAGCACGTTGAGATTCGTGAACGCGGAAAAGTTGGCCATGTTCCTTTCCGAAGCTGGACTAGCAGTCAAAGAGCAGTTCGGCGACTGGGATAGATCTCCGTTGACCGATGCGAGTCCGGAGATTATCACTGTTGCAACGCGCGGTTGATCAGAAATCCGACGCAATCTGCGCACGCTAACCGCACATCCTCGCCGACAACTCGGCGAGATTCGAAACCTCGAGGTCGGCAACCGCGTCGATGTGCCTAGTGCCACCACCACGGTTAGAGCGATTAACCCACACGCTTGCTATACCGAGTTTGTTCGCCGGCGCGATGTCGTGATACAGGCTCTCCGCAACGTGCATCCAGCGATGCCTCTGGATGCCCATTCGCTCTGAAGCGACGAGGAAATTCTTCAAGTCAGGTTTGTAACTCCGAACTTGCTGGGCGGTAACTACAACGTCAAAATCGACACTGATCGCCTCGGCAGTGGTCGAAAAAAGGTCGTTGTCAACGTTTGATATCACCGCGAGTTTGTAACGAGATTGCAAAGCCGTCAAAGCATCAACCACCTCAGGGAACACCGGCCAATCGGGCAGTGAGTCGGCAAGCCGCGCCGCTTCGGAATGGTTCAGCTCAAGCCCGCGCTTTTTCCCTATCGCCCCCATCACTCGACACAAAACGTCCCAATATTCCAGATACCCAGACGTTTGCTGAATAACTGGCTCTACCTCGGAAAAAAGAGACAATATATCCGCATCGCTCAACTTGACGCCATGAGGAGCCAAGACATTCGCAACGGCCCGGCAAATGCCCGTCTCCCAGTCGACCAGTGTCCCATAACAATCGAAACTCAGCCATTCAATTCGATCAGCGTCGAACATGGAATCCTCCTCCTCAAACGGTTAACACTACCAACATCACGCAAACTACACATACCTCTTGAACACAACCCTAACTTTCGCGAATCACGCCACTCCGTTTTTGCGAATCTCTGACATACTGTAGGCACGCGGGCAGATTGTTCGATACTCGGTATCATTCGTCATGACTAACCGTTCGCGTGGAGGTTCGATCGCAGTGCGCGACATCAACGTAACCAGGTTTCGTTCCATGAAACAGGTTTTTTTGTATGGCGCTTTCGCTTTCATCGTGGGTCGATTACGCAAGATACCGTTGTTTGCTTTGGGTGGTTTCTTGGCCGTGCCGGCGTGGTTTATCGGCGAACCTGGCGTCAGTTTCGCCGAATCGGGTAACGAGACGTTATTTGTTCTAAACACTTTTTCATTTTTGATCTGGGGAGCCTTGGTGATGTGGATGTGCGCGGGATTCACGATGTTGGAGGCGGGTTCGGTTCGTACCAAAAACGCGTCGATGATTTGCATGAAAAACATCGGCATCTATTCGATTGCAGGATTGGCGTTTTATTTCATTGGCTACAACCTGATGTATGTCGAAGTAGGGGACTTCATCGGCTCGCTGAAGCTGATGTACGGTCCTTCGGCACAAGACATCGCTTTGGTTGAAGGCAATACCAGCTCGGAAGTCGACCTCGCCAGTCCTGGTTATTCGACGATGTCCGACTGGTTTTTCCAGATGGTCTTCGTCGCCACGGCCGCGTCCATCGTATCGGGGGCGCTGGCAGAACGCGTGAAGATGTGGCCATTCTTCCTCTTCACGCTAATTCTGACGGCGTTCCTGTATCCGATCGTCGGCGCTTGGACTTGGGGTGGTGGCTGGTTGGATCAACTCGGATTCCAAGATTTCGCCGGTTCGACGATCGTCCACAGCACCGGCGGTTGGGCAGCGTTGGCAGGGGTTTTGGTGCTCGGGCCCAGACTCGGCAAATTCCGACGCGACGGAAGCCCGAGGCCTACACCGCCATCGAATGTCGTCGCGGTTACGCTAGGCGTGTTCATCTTGTGGTTCGGGTGGTTCGGCTTCAACGCCGGTTCGCAACTCGCACTGGGCACGGCGGCAGACGCCGCCGCAATGAGTCACGTCATGGTTAACACGAACTTGGCCGCAGCGGCGGGGGTCATGGCTGCGCTCGCAGTGTCGCGATTCATCCTCGGCCGGATGGATCTGATCGCCGGACTTAACGGCGCCATCGCAGGATTAGTCTCGATAACGGCAGGGCCAGATTTTACGGACCATTACTGGGCCGTAATCATCGGTGCCATCGGCGGGGTGCTGTGTACGGCCGGGATCAAGCTGTTCGAAAAGTTGAAGCTGGACGACGTCGTCGGCGCGATACCGGCTCACTTAATCGCTGGCATTTGGGGAACCCTAGCTGTCTGCATCGCGGCGGGTGGCGATTTCCTCACCCAGTTGATCGGCATTCTAGCCTTAGGCGCGTTCGCGTTTGTCATCTCATTCCTCGTATGGAAGGGATTGGCCCTGTCGCCGATCGGTATCCGAGTGTCGAGACAGGTCGAAGAGCTAGGTCAAGACGCTGGCGAACTCGGCATCGAGGCATATCCGGAATTCGTGTTGATGCCAGATACATACGACGACGATTGATCTAGGACCGACCGCTCTGCGTAACTCTGCCGTCACAATTCACGTCGAAAACACACGCTGGGTTACTGGCACGGAGAGATGTCACCGACTCTGTCCGTCGACACCATCCTTTACAGCACCATCCGTCACTCGCCGTCAATTGTTCGGATCATCTCCGACAACGTGAGGTAAAGGGCGGTCAACGCCGCAACGGTCGTGACCAGCAGCGCGCCGAGAGCTGCCAAAGCCTTTTTGGTTTCTTCCCGCAGTTCCTGCTCCAAGCGAGTAACAATCTTTCATCGCACCTTTCACGATATGAAGAAACCAAAGGGCGGATCAATGGATTCCGAAGCGTCTATCGCCTGGAACGGCTACGCCTGACCATGCGGCCAAACTCTCACAGGTTCGATCCAATAGGCACCGAAGATCACAACAGGATCACCGCTGAAAACCTAGTTGGCGACGAGAGGTTCCGGAGTGGCTTCCAACGCAGACGGATTTGACGTGGGCAGGGTGATGATGAACTCGGTGAACTCGCCAGGTTCGGTTTCTACCCTGATGTTTCCGCCATGGCTTGTGACAATATCGTTCGACAGAGATAACCCTAATCCGGTACCGCGGGTGGTCTCTTTTGTGGTGAAGAACGGGTTGAATATCCGTTCAACAACATCTGGCGGCATGCCCGTACCGTTGTCACGGAACCTGATCTCGATCTCGTCACCGATCAATTTGGTCGAGATATTTAACCCCGGCATGTAAGACTGTGCCGCTGCTGGATCCTCCTCTCTCATGGCGTCGCGTTTGTCCTCTGTCGCGTGCCACGAGTTGGTTACCAGATTCAGAAAGACGCGGCCAAGGTCTTGAGAAATCGCATGGATCATCGGAACATCTGGATCAAAGTTCGTTTTGATCTCGATGTTCATATCTGGGTCGGTTGCGCGACCACTGTGGTAAGCGAGTTGTGAGTACTCTTCAACTAGGCTGTTGACATCGGTTTGTTCAAAAGCGGTCGATTCGCGTCCCATCGCGAGCATGCCGTGCACAATACGGTTTGCGCGTTCACCGTGAGACTTGATTCGGACCAAGTTTCCGACCAAATCTTCAGAGATCTCCTCGATTAACTCCATCTGCTCGTCGTCTATGTCGTCTGCACTTTCCTCGATGATCTCTTTCAACTCCTCGAGCAACTCTTCGGAGGCTTCCGAGAAGTTGTTCACGAAGTTCAACGGGTTCCTGATTTCGTGCGCGACACCCGCCGTGAGCTCACCTAGCGCCGCCAACTTACCTTGCATGATGATCTGGTCTTGAGCATTCTGGAGATCGTCAAGGACTCGTTCGAGCTGGTCGTTTTTGCCTTGCAGTTCTTCAGCAAGCTGTTCAACCAAGTTGAGCCGTTGCACTTCGAGAGCGTGCTGACGGAACACTTCCAGAGCATCGGCCATTTCAGCGACCTCGTCGCGACCGCTTATTTCCACTTCGGTCTCGAGGTCACCCCCTGCCATTCGCAGCATGCGGTTGGAGAGTGTTTGGATCCGCCGTAACAGTACTTTGCCGACGAACAGCCACGTAATCAAGAACGCGCCGACGATACTGACAATGCTGATGGCGAGCAGGAACGCGCGGCCTTGCAATATGGACTGCTGGGACGCATCCGATTCGAGGGTTACATTGAATTCAGCCGCGTCGACCAAGCCGTCTACTTCTTCAACGAGCCTTACCGCGATTTCACGGTTTTGGTCGAGCAACATATGTTGGCGGGCGGTCAATTCGTGTTCTCTCGCCAACAGCTCGAATCCACCTTCCTCACCCAATGAAACTTCGAATAAGCGATCGAAGAATTGAGAGATAAGCAACACGTATTCAGTGCCCTGTAGAACCGACAAGCTACGTTCGATGCGGCTACGCGCTGCCTCAGCGCGCTCGCGCAGCGGTTCGATAAACGCTGAATCCGAAACGGTGAAAGCGCTCGCAAGCAACTGGGTCGCGGTGTTGGATGCGGCTTGCAAATCAGCGACGTTTCGGTACCGGTAAAACTCTGATTCCGAGAAGTGTTCCTGCGCTGAAACCGGAGATTCTCCAAGTTCGCTGTATCCGGTCATCGTATAGAACAGCTGGTCATCGATAGCGGGAATCAGGATCTCGTCTAATCGTTGCTGCAAGATCGACAACTCGATGCTTACCGATGTCGTTTGCCTGTCCAGATCCAACAGTTCCTGCTTTTCAGTCTTTATGGTTGCGATGTTTTGTGTCAACTGATCGGCGAATTGTCGGATGCGGTCCAGTCTGCCGCCGCCTTCGCCCGCCGAGGCTAGAGAACCCAGTTGCTGCTCAAACAAGGATTCGGTTGTCTCTATTTCGGTGACTACTTGTTCGAACTCACTCGTTGTGACGGCCGAGGTCAGTCGCGGAGCCGCCGCTGCCAATACGCCGGTGTACTGTGCAATGCCGAAAGAGGCGACCATCTCGGGTACGCTCTCATCTTTGACGCGATTAGTCGCCTCGCCGATTTGATCGAACGAAAGCCAAGCTACCAGACTCGCACTAAGCGTTAACACAACCGCCCCACCGATCCCTGCGTACATCTGTGCCGAAAGGCGGAATCGGCCTTCGAATACGGATCTTGCTCTGGCGATCATTGAGTCGTGTCCGTCATTACGTCGATAGGATGGTAGTTCCCGTCGGGACCGATTACCGTCAAAAAGACTTCGTTGGATCCTTGACTGTCTTCCGGCCCGAAACCTAGTTCAAAGCCGCCGAGGTCAAAGATATCGCCATTACGAAGATTTTGGAGAAAGCATTCACGGTCTATATCGCGACCGCATCTTTCGGCTACTTCAATTACGAAGCGGCCGGCGATATATCCCTCGAGCGATACAAAACCCGGTACCTCTTCGGGCGCGAAATCACCGAGAGCGTTATGGTAATCGGCGACGATCGGGATCGAATCATCCCACGGAAACGGAACGACCTGAGTCACGTAAACGCCTTCGCCGTATTCCCCGAGTTCCCGCGCGAGCGCGTTGCTGCCCACAAACGAAACGGTCATGAACTCCGGATTGAAATCGGTGTGGCGAGCCCATGAAATCAGGTGAGCGACGGGTTCATAAGCGCCGATCATTATCACCGCTTCAGGTTCGCCTTGCTGGAGATCTAAAAGAGCAGTTTTGATCGCTTTGGTGTTGCGGGGGTATATGCCTATGGCGACGGGCTCCATTCCCTCCTCTTGCAACGCGATTTTGACGCCTTGATAGCCAGCCCGTCCGAACGAGTCGTCCTGAAACATGACGGCGATGCGCGTGATACCGAGATCATCCATCAAACGCCTCACCATTTCGGCAGTCTCTTGGTAGTACGAGGCGCGTACGTTGAGGATGTGCTGGTAAGTAGGATTCCGGAGGAATTCGGCTCCGGTGAACGGGGCGACGTATGGCGCACCTCGGGATTGCGCCACAGGCACGGCCGATCGGGAGGTCGGCGTACCAACAGCCCCGACTAACGCGAACACCTTTTCTTCATCAATGAGGGCCGCAGTGTTTTCGATCGCCGCTTCAGGTTCGTACGCGTCATCCCTGTACGTCAGTTCGAGACGGCGGCCGTGAACACCTCCGTGGGCATTGACCTCGTTGAAGGCGGCGAGGATACCGGCTCGCATCCCAAGCCCCAATTCAGACGCGGGCCCGCTGAATGCGGCGGATTGGCCGAAGAGTATTGCGTCGTCCGAAATACCGTTGCGGTTGTTCTCGGCGATGGTGCCTTGTCCGGTCGCGTCGCCGGGAACGACAATGCCAGGCTCCGGTTCAATAGTTGAAGAGACGCTTGTTTCTCGTGCCCGGTCGGCACATCCGATTGATAACGCGAGCGTCGCGATTGCAACTGCCGCGAAGATAGCGGCCAACCCTGAAACACCGGATCCAGGGATGGTTTTCGTCAACTAGTCCTCCGCTTGACGAGGGTCAAACAATTCGTATCGCCAATTCTCTCATAGCGCATTTCGTCGGAGAACACATGCGCTAAATGGACTCCCCAACCACCGACGGAACTATCTTCAATTGACGTGATTTGGCTAGGCGTTTCAACGTCTTTCGTGGGGTCGAACGCCTTGCCTTTATCAGAGATTTCGATTTTGATCAAATCTGATGCAGATTCGATCTCGACCCGGATCGGTTGCGAGCCGTCAACTTCGCCGTGATCGATTACGTTTATGCAAAGTTCTTCCAAGATCAACTCGATCTGAAACGTCAGATCCGGAGTCCAATCCGCCCGTTCGGAAATAGCTCCGATGGCTTCTTGAATGGCACCGAGTTCGTCTAACTCGGGCATCAACTCAACTGACGCTTTAACGCTCATTGCAGATTGTTAGGTTCGCCTGAAAACCAAGCAAGCCTGATCGTCTGATTGCGGTTCATCACCCGCGAATTCATTTACAGCATCAAACACGATCGTGCTGGCATCATGCGCACTCGTCGGTTGGCGTTCCCGGAAAATCTCGCAGAGCCGATCCATTCCGAAAAGTTCGCCTTGGGAGTTGAACGCTTCAGTGATGCCGTCGGTATATAGGATCACCGTATCGCCAGGTTTGAGGACGATTATCTCCTCGCGATAAGGGATCCCCGGCAAAATACCAAGTGCGGTGCCGCCGGTAGGTTCGATGATGGTGGTGCTGCCATCAGGGTGCACGATTATCGGTTCGTTGTGACCACCGTTGGCGTAGCAGAATTCTGAATTTCGAGGATCGAAAATCGAATAAAACAGCGTGACGAACATCGCCGCTTCGTTTTCGGCATCGAGCAGATTGTTTACTTCTTCGAGTGCCTCGCCCGGATGCTCGAATCTCTGTCCGGCGCCTTTCAGCAACATTCTGCTCGACATCATGAAAAGAGCCGCCGGCATACCTTTATCGGAGACATCAGCTATCGCGAGGCCGATTTTACCGTCCCGCAATAACTGAACATCGAAGAAATCGCCGCCGACATTTCGCGCGGGCTGCATCGAACCGTATATTTCGTATTCGTTGCTCTCGGGGAAGCTTGCCGGCAAAACGGACTGCTGGATATTGTTGGCTACGTCGAGTTCGTTTTGCAAAGCGACAAGCTTGTCACGCGACTGGAGGGCTTCGCGCCATTCGTCCAAATGTTGCAATGTTCGCTGGATTGTTAGCCTGAGATCTTGGAAATCGAGGGGTTTGGTAACGAAATCAAAGGCACCGCGATTCATCGCCGTCCTAATGTTCTCCATATCTCCATAAGCAGAAATTATGATCGCACGAATGTCCGGGCTGACGTCTTGGATTTGATCGAGCAGCGTCAAGCCGTCCATCCGAGGCATGTTGATGTCAGAGACCACCATGTCGATCTCTTTGTCTTCCGTCAACATCTCCAGCGCTTCAACCCCGTCGCGCGCGAAAACAAACTCGTACTCGCCACGCCTGATTTGCCGGCGCATTCTTTGGAGCACGAGCGGTTCGAGATCGGGCTCGTCGTCAACAACCAAGATTTTTTTGGTGGCTTTGCGCATTAGGTGCTACAGCTACAAGACATCCCGCGAACCCAATGAGAATCGATTTACAACGGGACCGCTACCAGTGGAGACGTCAGCGGATATGCGTTGAAGTTCAGTTTTGAACTGCCGAAAGTGCTTCGTCTCGGGACGATTCGATCGGGATGATGTTGTCAAACCCGCTGATCGAGAATATCTCTCGGATCGGGTCTGATAGCGAGCAAACTGCGAACTTTCCGCCCTGACGATTGATCGATTTCACGACGAGCAGTATCGCCCGTAACCCCGCACTACTGATGTAAGTAAGCGTTTCGGCATCGAAGATCACGGCGCGATCCGTCTCTTCGATTGCAGCTTCCAATCCTACTTGGAAGTCGCGTGCATTGGTTCCGTCGACGCGGTTTTCGCTAGGCATCACGATTAACGCGTTGCCCACTCTTTCAGTGTTTATCTCCATCAGAGCAAGCCCCCCTTCAGGCTACGATACATTAGGTTACATTAACCAAAGGGTTGATACAGCCACCAATGGCCAATTTTAACGCGCTCCCGGCTTTTGGCGAGATGACGTTCATCCTTCCCGGCCATACTTGCCGACGAAACTATCTTCAGATCGCGGCGCCCTGGGCATTCGAGCCATTGAAATCGATTGCGGCAGCACAATTCCGCCCGAAAAAATCAGCTTCATAGCGTCTTCTACAGATACATCAGTTTCCACGACGTCGTCTTCCAGCACGAAGGCCATGTTGCCTGATGTCGGATTTGGCACCGTCGGCACATAAATTGACACCAAGTCTTCTTCTTTGCCGGGTGCCCTGGCGCGGCCAGTTACGAATCCCATTGCCATCATTCCGTCGCGCGGCCATTCAATGAAAACCACCCGGCTGAAGTTGGCTCTCGAGCCGACCGAAGCGGTAGCCTGTTGCGTGACGCCATAGAGCGTACGGGCCACGGGGACGTAATTCATCACGGCGCTTACGTAGCCAAGAAACTTGCGGCCAACCGTCGAAAGCGCGACCAACCCTACCAAGTAGAAAATCACTGCCAGGATGACCAGACCGACGCCGGGGATATCCCAAGCCCGGTCCTTTACGAATGCCAACTCCCTGAAAAACCCGTCGGTCCGTTGAACCAACCATACCAGTACCAAGATAGTTACGATGAGCGGAACGAGTTCAAACAGTCCGGACAATACCCGACCTTGAACGTGGCTCTCAACGCGTTTGAATGCGTTGGTTCGATCTTTGTTCTTTGATTCAAGTCCTGTCATTTGACCGTTGGGCAAAGCAAATCCCCCCGTCGATTCAATCCCCGAAAAATCACACCCCATACGAACTTCCGCGCGCCACAAAGTTTACAAAATTGTGTGCCACCCACTCCAGTTTCACCGTGCAGTTCATGGCAAATCGAGTCGATCGCAAAAAGGTAACTAAATCCAGCGACGGAGTTAACCCCCAGCCGTTGTTCCGCACCGATTCGTCAACCGGCTTTGTCAAAGATCGAAGCCAAATTCATTGGGATCCGTCCGAACCAACTGTCATCTGAAACAAAAAGACCGGTTAAGTTTAAAGTCTCCCAAAGAGGGGGATCGATTTGTCCTGCCAACAGAATGTTCGGTAGCTCAAATCCAATGAATTCACCTTCAACGAGTGGGCTTCGGCGCTCGTACTATGGCATCGCTTTGCGCGGTGATGCGCGGAGCCAAACTAGCCGCGTCCCATTCTTGCTTAGAACGACGCACGCGAAAACGTACACGAAACTACGGCAGGTGGTCGGTGGTTGCATCCCGATGAATGCAGACACTCCGAAGAACTCGATTCAATGCGAATGCCGCAAGCAGTGGCGGTGAATTTCCTTCTCCGCGTCAGCTAGGAAATCAACCTGCTTCTCGGAGGCATGCTTCCAACTGATCAAACGCAGCTGCAACGAACGCCCACATATTCTTTTCGCGATCCGCGTCACCAGTTTCGAGCGTGATCGTTCGTTCAACCGGGCCGGTCACCGCGATGCAAGTGTGGCCAGCCGCGTCGCCATAGCGATTGCCGGTAGGTCCGCTGGCTCCCGTTTCTGCCAATCCCCAAGTCGTGTCCAGACGCTCACGCACCGCACGAGCGTTCAACAGCGCGTACTCTTCGGTCGACGATCTTATGCCCACCAACGCATCGTCAGGCACTTGTAGGAATCCTCGATGAGAGGTTCGGGTATACGTGACAGCGCCACCGATGAAATAAGCTGATGCCCCGGGGACTGCGAGCAGGCAAGCCGAGATCAGTCCTCCGCCCGAGGACTCCGAAACACCGATGGTTTGGTCAGCTTCCTTTAACAGATCGGCCACCACGCTTGCGCGATTTCCGAGTTCGTTCATTTCAGCGTCTCCCGTAGTTGAGTTTCCAGATTTCCTAACCCGATTTCCAGCAGGCAATTCCATCATACGTCCGGAAAACCAGCGAGACTGATTCCAACCGCGCGTAATCAACATTTGGTTACGATTTTGAGGGGAATCCGTTGTCTTCAGTCGTTTTGTAGCTCGATTCCGTACCCGCGACCTCGAAAAACAGCTTATCGACGTTAAATGGTAAGGTTCTAACCAAGTTTCGGTCGAATTCGTCTCGACCGGCGGTGGAGAGTCGTGGGTTCCGCGATCTCATCGCAGAAGGAGGCAGCTATGAACGATGACTATCCAGTGCGGTACAGCGTCGATTACGGCGACGGAACGCGTAATAGGCTGACTTCGGTTTTCAGGCTGATCATGATCATTCCGATTGGTATCGTAGCTGGCCTTCTTGGGACAACTGGTTACACATTGCTGTTCTCGGATCAAACCAGCCTGTACATTCCGTCAATTACCCTCGGGATTCTGCTGATGATCCTTTTCCGGAAGAAGTACCCGCGATGGGTGTTCGACTTCCTGTTGGAGGTAAATAGACTAGGTGCCAGAGTTGGTGCCTACTTGGCACTGCTAGTCGATCAGTATCCGTCATCGGACGAGGAGCAATCGGTGCATCTGGACATCGAGTATCCAGATGCCGAAGCGGATCTTCAAAGGTGGATGCCGATAATCAAGTGGCTTCTTGCGATCCCTCATTACGTGTGCTTGGCTGTACTGGGTATCGTGGCGTTGGTAGTGGTGGTCATCGCGTGGTTTGCGATCCTAATCACTGGCAGATACCCGACGTGGATGTTTAACTACGTTGTTGGCGTAGCGCGATGGGGATATCGCGTACTTGCATACGCATTCATTCTGACCACGGATCGATATCCTCCGTTCCGGCTCAATCCGTAAGCAAAGCAGTTATTGCATCCGGCGGTATTTCAACCGCGGTCCAGCTTGGACCGCGGGTTGATAGTGCCGCGCAGAGCGATGCGTATTCGGCCGCCGAATACGCATCGCTTGTTCCTGCGTAGCGGATAAGCATCGCGGCGGCAAACACGTCGCCGGCACCCGTCGAGTCGTTGCCGGCGCCAACAACGTCCGCCGCAAAGGTTGGCACGTGGGTCGGGTTTGATCGACCTTCGGAGTAGAGGTCCGCGCCATCGCGGCCTTTGGTTACGACCAAATGGTTCGCGATACCTCGCCAGTCGTTGAGAGTTCGCGGTTCTATTTCCGCATCCGAGATCACGCAGATATCCCATCCACGACTGATGCCGGAAGGCAGCGACGTCGATACGCTGATTTCGCAAGGCAATGGTTCGTTCCACGAACGTAACCACCCTTGCGGAACTACGCAAGAAACCCTCGGCTGAAACCACTTCAAGCAGTCGACTGGCAATTCCTGTGTCAGTGGTCCGACGAACAGCAGGTCAGAGTTGCGCCACGCATCGGGGATGTGTTCGGCGAGGATTTCGTTCGCACGGCTGTGTAAGACCTGTACACGATCGCCGTGGCGATCGTAGCAGTTTTCGAAAATCGACGTGTCCGGCGAAGCGACGGATAAGCAGAGATTTGGCGCGTCGACAACTTTGTCAATCGGGTAGTCGGCCGCGCATGACGTCACGATTGCGGGCCGAATACCGAGGCGCTTAGCTGTGATGGATGCGAATGCGACAGCGCCGCCTGGTTCGCGTTTAGTTGGACCCTCCGGCGTTATATCAAACGTGACGTGGCCAATGGCCAGTAGTTGGGGAGGGTTCACAACTGCCGGAGTTTGGGATCCCAACGATCTCTTAGCCAATCGCCGAGGAAGTTAAGGGAAAGCACGAGCAAGAAAATGGCGATTCCGGGCATCGTGGAGATCCACCATGCGGTATCGAGATAGTCCCGACCGTCGGAAACCATGTTGCCCCAGGTGGGCGTTGGTTGCGGGATTCCGACGCCTAGATATGAGAGCGTTGCTTCGGCTAGGACCAATCCCCCGGCACCGAGAGTCGCCAGAACGATGACGGTACTGCTGACGCCTGGCAGAATGTGCCGGAGTGCGATTCTGAAGCCGGACGCGCCGGCGACGCGGGCTGAGTAAACGTAGTCGCGCTCGCGGAGGGATAGGACCTCGCCTCGCACAGGGCGCACGAATCCAACCCAAGAAATCAGCACGAGTATCAGAAACATGATCGTGAAAGATGTGCCAAGGACGATCTTGATGACTAGGGCGAGCATGATGAAGGGCAACGCGATCCAAGCGTCGACGAGTCGCATGATGATTTCGTCGACGATGCCGCCGATGAAGCCGGCGGCGAGGCCAAGTGAGGTACCGATGATCATGCCGCTGGTCATGCCAACAGCGACGACCATCAATGATGCCCTCCCACCGTACAGCAGGCGACTCCAAAGGTCGCGTCCAACCTGATCGGTTCCGAGCCAAAATTCGCTGGTGCCGCCTTCGAGCCATACGGGTGGATTTCGAACGCGTGTGAAGTCCGCATCTCGGATCGGATCAAACGGAGCGATTATGGGTGCGAAAGCGGCAAGCACGAGAAGGAACGCGAACACCACTGTCCAGATGATCGGATAGCGACGCAGAAAGTCGTAGACGGCAATTGGTCCACGCAAGACGGACCGGACCGGTCCAGGTAACCACGCGCCGGTTTGGGCATATTCCGGAAGCTGATATTCAGTGGCCATGAGACTCAACTTAACCTGATTCGTGGGTCAACTAGAACGTAAAGCACATCGGCGACGAGATTGGCGGTGATCAACACGACTCCTGTGACGAGAGTGGTGCCTACGACCAGGTTCAAATTGTTGTTAACGACGGCTTCGATGGCGAGTAATCCAAGTCCTGGCCATGCGAAGACGGCTTCTACGACGACAGTTCCGGTGACGAAGTTCCATAGCAAGAGTGCGGAAACGGTGATGGGAACGATGAGTGAGTTTCGCAGAGCATGTTTCCATATGACTTTGGAACCGTCAACTCCCTTCGCACGTGCCAACTTTATGTACTCGGAGTCTAGGACTTCAAGCATCGCTGAACGCATCAAGCGCATGTAGCCAGCCGCAGCTCCCCAAGCCAAGGTTATAACGGGCAGGATCATCGCTTTAACGGTTGCGAGAGGGTCATCAGATCCTATCGTGCCTATCACGGTCACAGGGACCCACCCGAGATTAACGGCGAATATGAGAATTGCCATAATCCCTACGTAAAAAGCCGGTAGGGTGATACCGAGATTGGCAATCAGACGTACGGCATAGTCGAGGAGCGAGCCGCGTTTAACGGCTGAGATCATACCGAAGGAGAGGCCGAAGATCGTAGCCAATATCCAAGCTGAGACGCCGAGTTGGACTGTAGGAGCGATTTTTTCGCGGATTTTTTGAGTAACTGGGAATCCGTCGGACAAGTCATGACCGAGATCGCCTCGCACGACATCGCTTAACCAGAATGCGTATTGCAACGGAACCGGTTTGTCGAGGTGGAGTTTTTCGCGTTGGATCTGGAGAGCGCTCTCGGAGATACCGTAACCACCTTCTGAAACCAACATCGCCAGCGGATCACCGACGAGCCGCGACAGCGAAAACACGATGATGGTTACGAGAAATAGCGCGACCAGGGATGCGAAGATTCTTCTGAGGATGAAGCGCTGCATTTAAGCTCGTTCGATCGCGATATGTTCGGATACGCCGAAGCAGGGGCGGTCTGTCTGCCGCCCCTGCTTGATGGCGCTCTTTCGCCGGCTTGTTTGAGCCGGAGCTGAGGCTCAGTTCGCGAGCCGTACCCACTCTAGGCTGTTCATCCTGCCGAGAACACCTTTACCTTCCGGCAGCATCTGCCACTCGGAGATCAGACTGGGGTTGTAAAGGGCTGCAACGGGATTCTGGTATACGCCCACCCAGACCATCCATTCTCGGTTCCAATCGAACATCTTGGTCACGAGATCGCGCAAGACTTCGACGTCGGATTCCTTAGACATCGCGAGGTAAGTCTCGGCGAATATCGGTATCTCCATAGCTCGGTTGTAACCGCCTGGGCGGCCGAGCGAGGTAGCGTGGAGGTCTGTGGGCCAAGTGGGTGGCGCCGATGCCGCACCGCCGGAGAAGAAGATCTTCTTGTTGGTGCGGTTGACTAGCGATGGCCTGTACGACGAGTAGTTCTGTTTGTCGAACGTGCTGTTGATGTTCAGATTCGCGAGCCACTCGATTCCGACGGCCTCTTGGATCGTCTCGCCCGAACCGGCTGATGGTCCTGCCCACCATTCGACGTCGAAACCATCAGACAGTCCAACCTCAGCCAATAGTGCTTGAGCGCCAGCGACGTCATGCGGAATGTCCCATTCACTCTTGTAGAACGGGTGGCCGACGTCCCAACCGGGAGCGTAAGAGACTCGTCCGAAACCATCGGTCAATGCGGTCATCAACTTCTCGCGGTCGATCGCCATAGCCATGGCGGTACGAACCTTCTTGGATCGCTCCATCGACGCGGGGTCGGCAGGGTCACCGATCCACGGCAATGAGGTGTCAAGCGGCGGCTTGAAGAGCAGGTCGCCGGGTTCGTCACTGGTGAATGGTTGACCATCGATAGCGAGTTTGTCTTCCCAGTAGTTACCCGAGTAGACGTATGAGGCGTCGCCCCAGAAGCCTTCAGGTGCCTGCGAAAAGCCTTCTTCGAACATCTCTTTCCAGTCGGTGAGAGCGAGTTCGCCGATCTGTGCCTGACCGGTCTTGAGCATGGATTTTCGCACGCTGGCCTCGGTTACCTGCAAGACGTTTGCAGAAGCGACGTACGGTCGTTTACGCCAGTGACTATCTAGCGCTTGCATGAACACGCCCTTGTGTTGCGTCCATTCGGTAACTTCGAACGGGCCGGTTCCGACGATCCGCGTCCTCATTCCCTCGGGACCGACTTCATCGAAGAATGCCTTCGAAAAGATGGATATTCCCTCATGGAAGTTTGTGATGTACTGGAGCAAGGTGTGCCCACCGAAGGCTATCCAGTTGAAGCGGACTTTGTAGTCGTCCAACACCTCGACTTCGCTCACGAGGTTGGCTAGGTCGCCGCCCGTGTCGTGGATACTGTCAGGTTGGATCTTGGGGTTGGCGTCGTTCCAGGAGAAAGCAACGTCCGTAGCGGTCATTTCTCCGTAACCGCCGTGGAACTGGATACCCTCACGCAGCGTGAAATCGGTATAGGAGATCCCGTCGGGCGACATCTCCCAGTCCCTTGCGAGCAACGGGCCGAGCGCTACGGTGCCGTCGTCGGCGCGTACCGCTTCGAGTAGGGTTTCCGTGGAACCGGTTCGCGATGTGACAGAACAAGCCGGGCAGTACCGTGGGCTTGAGTTCATGAAGTATGAGTTGCCGATCGCGGCGATCAAAACGCCAGAAGGCTCGACGTCATCGCCGGCGCCACGAGAGACGCCTTCGATATCGACCCTGGTAATCGGAGCATCGATGATCGTGATCTGAGGCGTCGCGGTCACAACGACTTGGACCTCTTTGACGACCTCGACTTCTTTCACAACTTCGACTTCCCGAACGACCTCTTTCTCGACCGGGACTTCGACTTGAACTTGGACTTCCCGAACGACCTCTTTTTCGACTTCGATCGGAACCTCAACTTGGACTTCCTTGATGACCTCTTTCTCCACCTCGACGGGAACTTCGACTTGGACCTCCCGGACGACCTCTTTTTCGACTTCAACGGCGACCTCAACCTCGACGGTCTGGATGACCGGTCGGTCGACAGGCACCTCGACGATTCTTTCGCTGCCACACGCGAACGCTGCTACGCTTGCGACACCTAAGAGCAGCAACACTAAGTTGCGCATTTTGTACATTGAGACTCCTCCTTGTGAAGCCGTTTATGCGTCCGCATCAGTTTAGCATTGAAAACAGTTTGTGCGGGGTTCGATTAGGAATGCGAGGCAGCATTTAATCACCGATCGATGGTTGAACGGTTTTGATTGACTTAACTAGCGGCTGGGTGTGCCGGGATGACGGCGTTTGCGTTAGTTTCCTGCCGCGGCGGACAGCGATTTTCAGCGCGGTTTGACTACTACATGCCGTTCCGCGCCTTGGCCTTCACTCTCGGTCACCACTTGAGGGTTGTCGGAAAGAGCCATATGCACGATTCGTCGTTCGTCGGCGGTCATGGGGTCGAGCGATCTTGCCCTTCCTCGCGAGGCCGAACGAGCGGCATTCTCGGCTATGGTGTGGAGCTTCTGCGTTCGCCTTTGCTGGTAGCTTTCGACATCGATGATGATGTTGGCGCGCTGTTTGAGTTGCCGGTTAACGAGCATTCTGACGATGAACTGGACGTCGCGCAACGTTTCGCCTCGCCTCCCGATGAGTAGGCCAGCGTCCGCACCTTCAATCTCGAAGACGATCGAACCGTCGCGCAGTTCATCCAACACGTATGCTTCGACTTCGACGTTCATAGCTGCGATCAAGTAACCCAAGATTTCACCAGTCACTTTTTCCAGCTCTTCTCGGTTTTCAATGGTCCGATTCATCTGCTCAACGGCCTGTTCGCGCTCCGTCGCCGCGGGTCGATGTTCGACGGCTTGATCGCGGCGATCCGCATCACCTGCAGCGGCGCGACCTTGTGCCGAGTCGCTCCTGCCTTGCCGACTTCGTTGGTTAGATCGACGCTGACGGCGCTGGCGCTCCTGAGTGCCCTGGCGATTTCGCTGCGGCTCCGATCTCTCGCGTCTGGTCGACGAAGTTTCAGATGAATCATCTCTCCGCCCAGAACTCGCGTTTTGACGGCGTGGCTTTTCTCTGCGTTCATTTGACTTAGATGGCCGGGTTTGACGGCTCGGTCGCGGTCTGTCCGCTTCCGCAATGCCCGTCGCCTGGTCCATCTGCCGTTGCCGCTCCGCAGCCTCATTTTCCTCCTCTACGAGGATGTCCGAGAGCTTTGCGACTTCGATTTCGGCGAGTGCACCGCCTAGACCAAAAATGCCCGATCGCCCTGGGTTAATGACCCTAATGTCGACGTCTTCGAGCTCGGCGCCGAGTGTTTCTAGCGCGACGGCGGTTGCCTCTTGTACGTTCTTCCCGGTGAATACGCGTCGATTCGTCATTGGTAGTCTCCTCCTCGTCCGAGTCGTCCGCCAGTTGCTTGTTGGCGAGCTCTGCCTTCGCTGCAATCGCTTGCGATCGCGTTTCTGGCGTGCCCAGATAAAGCCTGCCGAACAGATCTATCGGTTGTTGGCCGCCGACGAAGTATTGAATTACAACGCCGACGATGTTTGACAGCAAAATGTAGATCCCCAGTCCTGCCGGGAATTGATATGTGAAGACACCGATCATCACTGGCATCATCCATTGCATGATCCTTTGTTGCGATTGCTGGCGCTCGTCCATCGCAACAGTCGAAGTCATCTTCGTAGTGATAAACATCGAAGCGCCGACGAGAACCGGAAGTACGAAATTGAGGGGCAAGTAAACCTGGGAAACCGTATCCGCGAGATCGATGCCAAGGAACAGGCGACTGAACGGGACATCTGCGCTAGCGGGGTTCCAGGCGTAGAATGCCGTCGACAGGTTTGCCATACCTTCGGGGGTAGTCGGCATCGTACGGATGATGGCGCGGTAAAACCCGATCCAGATCGGCATCTGGATGATCATCGGACCCAAGCAACCGATCGGGTTGACCCCGGCTTCTCGGTATAGAGTCATCGATTCGCTTGATTGCGCGCGTCGGCTCTCCGGGTCTTTTTTGTCGCGATATTTGTCCTGTATCGCTTTCATGCGAGGTTGCAGCGTCTGCAACTTCTTCATCTGGCGAGTCTGGCGGATCGTGAGCGGAATCATCAACACGCGCACTACCACTGTGAACGCGATGATGCTGAGCCCGTAGTTCAGGAATAGGTAGTGATACAACAGCGCGAGCGCGTTGATCATCGGGCGCATAATGCCCTGGTCCCAAAGGAGGCCTAGGATTTCCATCTAGCGGCCCCTCCGTCGGCGCGGTCCGCGGTGGATCGCGTCAGTCGCATCGTCCACCGTCCTTTAGCGCGACGCAACCCTGAAGCGTTTGGTCACCAGATGAAAACCACTTCAACTCTCCGTCGTGCGTGTGCACATAGATGAAGTCGTTTATGAGGACCGGCGAAGACTTGACAGCGCTGTCGGTCGGAAAAATTCCGAGGATTTCGCCGTCGATGACATTCAATACGTGTACTCCGTCCTCGCCCGAAGGCACGGCCAAAACGCGCTGCGAAAACTCGTTGCGCACTCGTTCGTAGAGTAGAGGCGTCCCGACGATCTGTCCTTCGATGCGTTGCCCCCAAATTGGTGATCCGGTGGAGGTATCCAGCGCGTGCACGTGACCGCCCAGCGTCGAAACGTATATTGCGCCATTCTCGACGTCGGGCACACCTTGTGCCCAAACCCATGCACCGGCTTCGAAAATCCAATCGGTAGTCTGGGTTCGCGGATTAAGCCGATAGAAACGGCTGGATAGATCGCCGAAATAGACGGCGCCTTCATGGATCAAAACCGGACCCGGTATGGACCCTTCGGCAGCGAACGTCCATCTGACGCGCTCGTTGACATTACCAGCGGAGATGTCGATGGCGTAGAGGGTTCCCGCGGTGGTGCCGACGTATGCGGTATTTGTCGTGTTGTCGATCGCGGCTGCCCCCAAAGCTTCGCCGTCCAGTGGCACGCGCCATTCAACGCGTCTCCCGGCGTTCGGATCCAAGCTGAATGCGTATAGATAGCCCGGAGGTTCGCGTTCATCGTCGATCGCTCCGGTACCGATGACCAGTAAACCTTGATCGGTGGGTTGGAGTTGACCCACGAGTTTCGAACGCAATCGATACCCGCCTGAGTTCCAAGAGAGTGAACCGTTATCAACCGTGAGTCCGAAAACCTCACCGTCGCATTCGCTTCCTCTGCAGTTGTAACCGGCCGCGTAGACAGCACCGTTTTCGATCACAGGAGCGCCGTAGATCGCGCCGAGCCCTTTGGGCTGTTTCCTGACACCGTCGAGTTCGTATGGGTAGAGCCAATTTACGTCGTAGGCGTGACTGACGGCGTCGACTCTCACCAAAACGCCGTCTACGTTGCCGACGTAGATGAAGCCACCGTCTGAAACTGGTGCGGACCAACGGCCTTGGGGAGTTAAATCGTTGAGACAACCGGTA
This sequence comes from Dehalococcoidia bacterium, assembly GCA_965207515.1. GTDB lineage: Bacteria > Chloroflexota > Dehalococcoidia > Lucifugimonadales > Lucifugimonadaceae > Bin127. Next base: position 2,555,638 of record OZ242286.1, read on the forward strand.
AACGACACAACGCCCAACATCACAACTAATAGCGGGATGAAGCCGCGTGTGAAGCGCCTCGGCAACAGATGCCTCATCGAACCGTGGTCTCCGATGCTCGACATGAAGCATTCTGATCGTCGTCGCTAGCCGGGACAATATCCAAGCCACCGGTGTTGAATGGATTGCATCTAGCGATGCGTTTAGTTCCCAACCAACCACCTCGAATCAAGCCGTGAATCTCAATCGCCTCGGCAGTGTAAATGGAGCATGTGGGTTGGTAGATGCAGGAGCTCGGCAGGTAAGGCGACACGGCGAGTCGGTAAAAACCGATGAGCCCAAGAGCGGCTTTTTTGATCACGCTCTCACCTCGACATTCCTGCGGGCGTTCGGGGTTGAGAAAGCTATTCCGTGATAGCACCTAACCGGTTGAGAAGCCGGTTCAAGGATGCCGACAACTGCTCGAAAGTCGCACAAGCGGCAGCCGGATAGGCGTATATTACGAATTCCCATCCTTCGGGGTGGTCCGTTTCGCGCGCAATGGCTCGGAGCCTTCGCTTGATGCGGTTTCTCGTAACCGCTCCGCCTACTCGTTTTGGAATCGCGAAGCCGTAACGCGTGTCGGTTTCGGGATTCCCCGTGTCAAGCGCAGTAACAGCTAGAAGTGCGTCTCGAGCCCGATCGCCGTCTCTCAGTACTCTTTGGAACTCAACACGACGACGCAACCGTCGTTGCTTCGAGAGCCCCATCTTTGTTCATATTCGGGTGCCGCTCGCGCGGCGCTGTCTAAGCAAACCGGATAACTCAAACGGTAAGGCGCTTGCGACCTCGAGCGCGTCTGCGGGCCAGGACCGCGCGGCCGCCACGGGAAGACATCCGAGTTCGGAAGCCGTGAACGCGGGCGCGTCGGCGCTTCTTGGGTTGATACGTTCGCTTAGGCATGGTGTTTTGGTCGCAAGCATCGATTGTATCACCACGTTGACGACCGTCAGTAGCGGGAGGGGAGTTCCAAAACTATGGCAGGCGATCGGCGGTGCGGGATCTGCGCGAAATTCATGCGGGTTCGCGCCAAACGGTCATGATGCTAGTTCCGTGTGCGCTGACACTCGGACGTCTATTGGCACGCGACGGAACGGATCAGACGAAGTTACTCTTCACTCGGCCCGAACGCGCTCGTGAGCAGATAGCGATTGGTGACCCGATTGATGGGCCTCTTCAACCTTCTGTCGGATTAGCTCGAGAGCCTCGACAATCGTTTCAAGTTGATTGCAATCAAGCCGCTTTACGAGAGGATCAACCTTACAGTGTTCGATTTGCCAAAACTTGCTAATGGCGTCCATTCCCGATTCTGTCAAGTGACATACGACCACTCTGCGGTCGTCCGGATCCGACGTTCGATCAACTAGCCCTTTGTCGACTAAACGGTCCACAACGCTCGTGGAGGCCGAAAGAGTGCTACCCAGATAGTTAGCAATCCCGCCCATCCTCACGCGTTGAACGCTTTGCAATAAAACCAGGGTTTTGATCTGTGGGATCGTCATGTCGATCGCACGCCACTCTTCGAGCGCCTCTACTTGAAGCACTCGAGTCAGGAAATCGGCTAAATCTACGAACTTGGCGACCAATTGTTGTCTAGTTTCGTTGCCCATCGTCTCTGAATTCTGACCGTCCATTGCGACTAGTTGATCAGTATGATCGCCGGTTTGAGTTTTCGTCGGCCCCAACAACATGATACATGTTGCCTACACTCTTTGATTGCACCGCCGCGAGATCCCATCACAAACGCGCGTCAGTGAGACGCGCACTAAAAGAATTGGAGAAAGTTGCCTAGTTGTGTCCCAACTGCGCGAAAACACTATGATCTCGCTTCGTTAAGCGATGCGAGAACAATTGGATATACTGTTTGTATTTATTTAACAAAAATATTACCAGTAATTGGAATATCTCCGTGCTGCAAACTTGGCGTGATCGGACTTTGATAATTCGCTGTCAATGGAAATTCGGAATTAGTGTAATAGTCTTCATTGACGCTAATTCTTGCCACCGTGCGTAATATGTTTCATCGTTTTGTTTTTGAATCCTCCGAGAGTCCTAAATCAAATCAGACGCAAGGCGGCAAATGTGAAATCGAAGAGTCAACAAGCTTTGATCAAATCGACCAGATCAAAACGCTCGAAGTCATCTCTCAATGGACACGATGTTCCAGAAATTACGAGCGGCCAAAATCTGAATGCAACTGGTTTTGCAGTATCGAGGCGCAAAAGACGAACTTAGTCGACCTGACTTGGAACAACCGTCAACACACCGATTTAGACGGATTGTCGCACTTCAAACGCACGACGCCGCGTGACACTCTTCGGTGACGCGATTAGGTGACTCTAGGAGATGTCACCTATCATCTTCGAAACCCGCGCCATCGAGAACAATACGCAGGCGATCAGACGCGTCGTTTATTGCCGCCAAGTCATCATCTGGTATATCGATTTCGAGCGCGCCCAAATTATCTTGCATCTGTTCGGAAGTATCGGCGCCTGATATCGAAACCGTGATCTCTGGGTGCGACAGAACCCAGGCTTGGGCGACTTGTGCGGGAGTAGCGCCGATTCGTTTTGCGACCTCAGCGTTAGTCCGGATGACGTCTGCAGCGGCACCTCGCACGACGCGATTGAAAGCGTGCGATCGTTGGCTGCCCCACAACCGCGTACTGTCGGGCATTCGACCGACGTCGTAGTCGCCAGACAGAAGGCCGACCGCGAGGGGGCTGTACGCCATGATGCCGAGCCCAGTCGCCCGAACCATTGGGAACATCTCTTCCTCGAGCTCGCGATTGAGCATGCTGTACGGATTCTGAACCGTGATGAGGCTACCAGCGTTGATTCGGTCTTGGACGCGTAATGTCTGTACGACTTGCCACGCCTGGTAGTTGCAAACTCCTGTGTAGCGAACTTTGCCGTCCCGGACCAAGTCTTCTAACGCTCGAGTGCGCTCCTCGTATCCGACGGTCTCATCGAAACCGTGGATCAGATAGACATCGATGCGGTCGGTCTGCAATCGTTGGAGCGAACGCTCGACCTCGCGCATGATGTGCCAACGAGAGGTGTTTCGATCGTTGACGCCGGACGCCACCGGGCTGGACACCTTTGATGTGATGACGATTTCGTCTCGGTCGCCTCGGTCCTTCATCAACTCGCCAAATATGATCTCGGAGGTGCCTGCGTTGCGTCGGTTGTCGCCGAGACCGTAGATGTTGGCGCAGTCGATCAAGTTCAACCCACCGTCGAGCGCCGTCGCGATCGTTTTCTTAGCTTCGTCGGCGTCGTGTTGCCCCCGAAATCCTAGACCGAGCGCCATGCGCGTAACCATCACGCCACCGCTGCCGAAGTTCACATATCGTCGTTCCATCTAACGGAAAATCCTTTTTGGTTGGTCTCTGATGAGATTTTGTCGTAGTTATGGTAGATCGATGGGTACCTCTAACTCGGCTCCGATCGATTCGTACCATTCGATAACTTCGCGGTGATAAGGGATGCCCTCTTCGAGACGTTGCGCCGTCTCTTCGCCTTCGATGAGCCCGGGGTAGAGCACGCGGTCGTGTCCGGGAGCGGGTTTCGCGGACGCGAGATGCGCTAGGGCATCATCCATGTTGTCGAGGAACTCGTCTTCGTCGCAGAAAGCCGCGATTTGGAAAGCCGCGAAGAAGTGGTATCCGCCTTGGTATTGATTGCCTGATCCGGCCATTCCGACGCCGGCAAGGGTCTGGCACATGATGGCACAGACGGCCGCGAAGCCGTAGCCTTTGTGCGACCCGTTTTCACGTGTACCTCCGAATGGCAGGAGGAAGTATTCGTCTGGCGGATCTACCGGTTCGTTGAACGGATTGCCATCGGTGTCCGTTATCCAACCCGGTTCCAGCGGGACACCGATTCGGCGCGCCAAACCGACTTTGTTGTTGGCGATCTGGGTGCATGCGACGTCGAAGAGGAATGGATGTTCGTTGCGCGCCGGAGCAGCCCATGCTATCGGGTTTGTGCCAAGTCGGGATTCTGCGGCGAAGGTCGGCAACATACCGCCGGAGGCACGCGAACCGTGCCCGCCTGTCATGCAGAGCCCCACCATGCCTTGCTGGGCGGCTTGTGCAGCGTAGTAGCCGCAACCGCCGAGATGGCCCGAGTCGAAAACGGTGACCGCGCCGGTACCATATTGTTTGGCTTTGTCGATGGCGATCTGCATCATGTCGCCGCCGATTTGTATGCCGAGCGCTCCATCGCCGTCGACGTTTGCGGTGGTGGCGGTTTCGCGGACGATTTTGAGATCGGGCGTCGGGTTGAGGGTGCCGGCCATATATTGAGCGACGTAGTTGCGCATCATGTTTGATACGCCGTGGGTCTCGACAGCACGGAGGTCGTTGGTCAATAGGACGTCGGTGGAGGCTTTTGCGCCAGCTTCCTCAACACCGCACCGCATGAACAGCGCTTCCGTCGCCGCTCTCATGCGGTCGATCTCGACGTATACGCGGTCTTGTTCCGGGACGTGGAATTGTTTGAGCACGGTTGTTTTGCTCCTGTGGGTTGCTAATCTCTGCGCAGTTTACAGCGTTCCATCGAAACACGCGGTCGCAAGCGACGACGCGACTCGTCTTTATTATTGGCAATGATGACTGGTACTAATGAACAAGTGCGAGCGACCGAGGTTCGAGGTTCGCGGTCATTGGCGCGCGCTTTGATCAGCGCCATGCGTCCGCTTCAGGCGCCAAAGAATGGTTTGGTGCTGGTTCCACTCATCTTCTCGGTGAACATCTGGTTTGCAGTTGATGACCTGGGTGGGATGGCTGAGATCGTGTTGAGGGCGGTGGGAGCGACCGTGGCATTCACATTGCTGTCCGGTGCTGTTTACCTGATCAATGACCTCGCGGACGTCGAGCGGGATCGCGTCCACCCAGTCAAACGCCGCCGAGCGATTGCATCCGGAGATTTGCCTGTTGGCGTGGCGAGAATCTCGGCAGTAATCGCCATTGTGGCGGCAGGGCTTATCTCGGTCGCGATCAGCGCGCCCCTGTTGATTGTCGCCCTTGCGTACCTGCTGTTAAACGTCGCGTATACGTTCAAGTTGAAGCACGTCGCCATCTTGGATGTCATGAGCGTCGCGGCCGGATTCGTCCTTCGAGCGTACGCGGGTTACGTCGCCATCGGTGGTCCGGTCCCGTGGATCGAGAACGGCATACTAGGCGTCGACATAGACGTATCGCCATGGTTCTACATCATGACGGCGCTTGGTTCACTCCTTATCGCTCTCGGCAAGCGGCGCGCCGAGCTAATCACCGCCGGCGCCGCCGCGGTGCAACAGCGCGGCATCTTGGGCGATTACACGACACAGTTCATCGACGCGCTCATCATGAGTACCGCCACATTGGCGATTTTCACATACGCGCTTTACGCCATCGACTTGGGCGACACCGGTGCGAACGTACCTGCGGACAACACGATGATGGTGACGATTCCATTCGTGGCGTATGGGATATATCGCTATCTGTACCTGCTGTATGTGAAGGGAGAAGGGGAGGCGCCCGAGATCGTTCTGTTGCGGGACCGTCCGACGCTCATCAACGGATTCTTATGGCTCGCGGTCGCTTCTACGATACTGTTGATACACACAATTGGAACCGCGAACGGCAATTGACGCGGATCAAGGAGGAACAGGGATGTCGAAATTGAGCGACGGGGAAGTTGCGGGGTTGTTGGATGCTTTGACAGATTGGGAGCTAGATCCGGATTCGGGAGCGATTGTGCGGCATTTGGAGTTTCCGACCTTTACGGATGCGATTCAGTTCGTGAATCGGGTTGCGCAGGATGCCGACGATCACGATCATCATCCGGATATCGACATACGGTATCGGCGATTGAAGGTGGCGCTGATTTCGCATGACGTCGGTGGCTTGACGAAACGCGACAGCAGGATGGCTCGGCTGATAGATGAGCAGGTGAAACGGGCGGGGATGTGAACCGAGTGCTGATCTTTCGGTAAAGGGCCAACTGTAAACTGATTTTCGATGCCTGTTTTGACTAGCGAACAACCTGATCACTTCAATCAATTCGGATTCGTTGCGATCGAAGGCGTGATCGACCCTAAAACTGTCATCGATCCGGTGATCGACGAATACGCAGGCGTATTGGACAACCTCGCCGACAAGCTACTTGCGGAAGGCAAAATCACCTCGAAACACGAGGATCTAGAGTTCAGCGATCGGGTGACGCATATTTATGCCGAGTCCGGCGAGGTGCACAATAAGTATTTCGATTTCACGTTGTCGGTTGCCAACGTGACGCATGACACTCCGTTCTGGGTTGGTCCTGCGGTGTTCAACGCGTTGACGGCACCCGGTCTGCTGGATGCGGTGGAGTCGTTGATCGGGCCGGAGATCTACTCTAATCCCGTACAGCACGTACGGATCAAAGTTCCGGAGAAGGATTGTCCGCGTGATGATGAGGGGAATGTGATTTATGGAGCGGCGCCGTGGCATCAGGACTGTGGGGTTGTGAATCCGGAGGCGGATGAGACGGATCTGATCACGGTCTGGTTTCCGTTAATGGATACGGATGAGGAGAATGGTTGCCTGCAGGTGGTGCCCGGTTCGCACCGCGGAGAGGATATGTTGACGCATTGCCCGGGCGGGAAACCCGTGCAGGGCAATCTGGTGATCCCTGAGAGCGAGTTCGAGGCCGGCACGGCGATCGGAGTGCCGTTGAAGAAGGGCGACGCGCTCTTCTTTTCGAAGTACACAGTGCATTCGTCGTTCCCGAACGACAGCGACCGGATTCGGTGGAGTTTCGACCTGCGTTACCACCCGGTGGGTCAGGCTACGGGTCGGGCATTTCTGCCGGGTTTCGTCGCACGCAGCCGAAGTAATCCGGAGTCGGAGTTGCACGATCCAGTCAAGTGGCGTGAGATGTGGGAAGATGCCCGCGCCGCGCTCGCCGAAAGCGACGAGGCGATTTTCAATCGATGGGACGGCAGCGAAGCGGTCTGCGCCTGATCGGCACGTCGACGGTTCACACGCCGAACTACCCGTTTCCGAGGTCCCACGCGTTATCATTCATACCTATCAGTCGCGAACGATTCACGGAGCCGCAGAATTATGCCTGCCATGACGAAAGAGCAACTCGAACACTTTGAACACTTCGGATTCGTAACTGCTGAAGGCGTGCTCGATCCGGAAAACGTCATCGATCCGGTGATCGACGAGTATGCCGGGGTGTTGGACAGGCTCGCGGATGAGCTTTACGAAGAGGGCAAGATCAGTTCGAAGTATGAGGATCTGGGGTTTGGTGAGCGCGTAACTCAGATCTACGCCGAATCGGACGAGATCTACAACGGTTACTTCGATTTCTCATTGCCGCAAGGTGGTATCACCGAAAACACGCCGTTCTGGGCTGGACCTGCGGTGTTTGATGCTCTGACCGCGCCGAGCCTACTGGACGCCGTCGAATCGTTCATTGGTCCTGAGATCTACTCCAACCCCGTGCAGCACGTAAGAATCAAAGTGCCTGAAAGCCGAGCGCCTCGGGACGAGAAGGGGCAGGTGAAATTCGGAATCACGCCTTGGCACCAGGACAACGGCGTAGTGAATCCAGATGCGGACGAGACGGAGATGTTGACGGTTTGGTTCCCGTTGATGGACGCCGATGTCGAGAACGGGTGCCTGTCCGTCGTGCCGGGATCGCATCGGAACGATCTGTTAACGCACTGCCCGGGTTTCGACAACGGCTTGCAGTCGGGATTGCAGATACCGGAGACGGAATTCGAGGTAGGCAAGGCGTTGCCGATCCCATTGAAGAAGGGCGACGCGCTCTTCATGACGAAATTCACAGTGCACTCCTCGTTGCCCAACAACAGCGACCGAATCCGCTGGAGCTTTGACCTGCGCTACAACCCGATCGGCCAATCGACGGGTCGCACGAGCTTCCCGGGCTTTGTAGCCCGCAGCCGCAGCAATCCGCAGAGCGAATTGCACGACGCCGCGATCTGGAACGATCTGTGGACCGACGCGCGGGATTCTTTGGCCAAAGGCGAACAACCGTCGTTCAATCGCTGGGACGGCAGCGAACCGGCCTGCGCCTGATCATGCCCGGGATATCCAACGAACAACTCGAACATTTCGAGCATTTCGGCTTCGTCACCGCGGAGAACTTGATCGATCCTGAGAGTGTGATCGATCCGGTCATCAACGAATACGCCGGTGTCCTTGACAGCCTCGCCGACGAACTATACGAAGATGGCACTATCAGCTCGAAGTATGAGGATTTGGAGTTCGGGGAGCGCGTAACCCAGATCTACGCCGAATCGGGCGAGGTGTACAACGGATACTTCGACTTTTCGCTGCCTCAAGGAGCAATCAAGGAAGACACGCCATTCTGGGCTGGCCCTGCGGTATTCGACGCACTCACAGCGCCGGAATTGCTGGACGCCGTCGAATCCTTCATCGGGCCCGAGATCTACTCCAATCCGGTGCAACACGTTCGGATCAAGGTGCCGGAGAGTCGCGCTCCCCGTGATGAAAAGGGAATGGTGAAATTCGGCGTCACGCCTTGGCATCAGGATGCTGGGGTGGTCAATCCAGACGCTGATGAGTCGTTGATCCTCACGGTGTGGTTCCCGTTAATGGACGCCGATGCGGAGAACGGTTGCCTGCAAGTAGTGCCCGGTTCGCATCGAGCGGATTTGCTGACACACTGTCCTGGGATGAAAGCCTCTTCGCCGTCGGGTTTGCAGATCCCGGAGTCGGAATTCGAGGTCGGCAAAGCGGTGCCTATTCCATTGAAGAAGGGCGACGTGTTGTTCATGACCAAGTTCACCATCCACTCGTCGTTGCCGAACAACAGCGATCGCATCCGTTGGAGCTTCGACTTGCGATACAACCCGATCGGGCACTCGACCGGTCGGACGAGCTTTCCTGGCTTCGTGGCACGAAGTCGCAAGAGCCCGAATAGCGAGTTGCACGATCCAGTGAATTGGAACGAGATGTGGACGGAGGCGCGGGATGCGCTGGCAAAGGGTGATGAACCTTCGTTTAATCGCTGGGATGGGACTGACCCGGTCTGCGCTTAGGAACGCTTTAACATTCTCATCTGACAACCAGCAACGAACCACGGAGCCGTTGAACCATGCCTGCAATGACGAAGGAACAACTTGAGCATTTCGAGCACTTTGGATTTGTTACGGCTGAAGGAGTGATCGATCCTGAAGAAGTGATCGACCCTGTAGTCGATGAGTATGCGGGGGTGTTGGATAGCTTGGCGGAGGAGCTCTACGAGGAAGGGAAAATTAGGTCGAAGCATGAGGATCTGGAGTTTGGTGAGCGGATGATTCAGGTCTACCAGGATTCGGGTGAGATCCATCAGGGATATTTCGACTTTACGCTCCCACAAAGAGGGGTCACGGAGGAAACGCCGTTTTGGGCTGGGCCCGCGGTGTTCAATGCCATGACGTCGCCGGACCTACTGGATGCGGTGGAGTCGTTCATCGGACCGGAGATCTACTCGAATCCGGTGCAGCACATCAGGATCAAGGTGCCTGAGAGCCGATCGCCACGCGATCATCTAGGCCGGGTGAAGTTCGGGGTCACACCCTGGCATCAGGATCTCGGGGTCGTGACGCCGGATGCGGATGATTCGCTGATTCTGACAGTGTGGTATCCGCTGATGGATGCGGATGAGGAGAATGGTTGTCTTCAGGTAATTCCGGGGTCGCACCGCGATGAAGAATTGTTGACACATTGTCCGGGTGGAAAGAAAGTGCTGGGCAGTTTGCACGTACCGGAGAGCGAGTTCGAGGTAGGGACGGCTGTGTCAGTGCCGTTGAAGAAGGGCGATGCTCTGTTCATGACGAGGTACACGATCCATTCCTCGTTGCCGAACGTCAGTGATCGGGTCAGGTTCAGTATGGATCTGAGGTACAACCCGATCGGACAGTCTACGGGGCGGACGAGTTTTCCGGGGTTTGTCGCACGAAGTCGCAGCAACCCGGAAAGCGAATTGCACGATCCCGTCGCTTGGAATCAATCGTGGCTAGACGCGAGGAGCGCGCTGGCTAAGGGGGAAGAGGCGCCGTTCAACCGTTGGGATGGTGACCATCCGGTGTGTGCGTAACACCGTACAGCCCCCCTAAAGTTGCAATCTCATGATGTGGCGGCGAGTGCCGGCCATCGCGATTTCTTTGAAGCCCAGACGCTCGAAAGTCCCGATACGGCCCATGTAGCTGTAGCTGGGCGAATCGTAGTCGACGGGATAGGCTTCTACGATCTTGGCGCCGTTGTCGCGTGCGTATTCGATTGCGGCATTGATCAGTGGAGTTGTCATCCCTTGACGTCGATGTCCGCTGCGAATGTAGAAACATGCGATTGACCAGACGCCTTCCGTGTCGGAACCATCGGAAATGTAACTGCGTGTGCGGAGATTAGTGTAGAACTCCAAGGGCGCGATCGAGCACCAAGCGACTGGTTCGTCGTTGTCGTAAGCCAAGATTCCGACCGGAGTGTTGGCGGCAACCGTTTGGTACAGTGCTTGCTTCTTGGCGGGGGATCCGACGCGTCGAAAGGCAGTCGACATCGGTCGGAAAACCATGCACCAACAGTGTTTCGGGCCGCCCCGCGATTCGAAGAATCGCTCGAGGTCCGGCCATCGGTTAGGAGTGACTGGAAGGAATTTCATCTAGGTCGGATTTCGCCGGCGGTTTTTGCTATGGCGGCGCCGTAGAGGAAGATGAACGAGGCGATGTATGCCCAGATCATGAGTACTACGACGGACGTAATGGGGCCATAGATGTTGGCTTGGTATGTGTCGTGGTTGTTGGCCCAAAAAAAGACGTGTTTGCCGATTTCAAAGAGGATTATCGCGATGATCGCTCCGAATATCGCGTCGCGCTTTAGTACTCGGGTGTTGGGTATGCGGTAGTAGATGATCGTGAATATCACGGCGGTTAGGACAGCGGGTATGACGGTAGCGATAGCACCGAGGACGATAGTTGCAACGGTGGACAGGCCATGAGTTATGGGAGCGGATGCCTGGCTGAGACGGATGAGGGCTTGGATGACCCCGGACAGACCGATTGAGATCATGAACAGGGCTACGACGGCTGTCGCGAGACTGACGCCTTTGATGGTGACCTGAACGACTTTGGTGTTTCGTATTCCGAACACGCGGTTCACGGCTCTGGTGGTGGCAGCGAAGAGCCGGTTGGCACCGATCATGAGGTTTATGACGGCGAGTATTCCGATGGTCAATGAGCCGCCCAAGAGGCTATTGATGGCGTCGTCAATCAGATCCCGCGATGCCGGAAAGAGGTAGTGAAGCGCTTCGGCAAGGACTTCGACGACGCCGTCTGAGGGTCCGACAGCGATTAGAAGCATCGCCATCAGGGCGACGAGGGGCAGTTGAGATAAGACTGTGAAAAACGCGAGTGACGCCGCGAGGTCGGTGCCATTGGCGTTGAGGAGTGTTCGAACCGCGCGGATTGGGGCAATTAAGGGCCAGAGAAACGTGTATCTGGATGTGATGTTGGCTGAATCGATCATGCCCTACGTTCAATGATGTTTGTGTGCCACATAAACGTCAACGCGCCGCACCGGGAACCCGATGCGGCGCGTTTGATTGGCTTTCGCCTTTCCGGTTATGGAACGGACAGGTTAGAAGTCCATCCCGCCTCCAGGTGGCATGCCGGCTGGCGGCATGGGCGGCTCGGGTTGCTCGGTGATGAGCGCAGCGGTGGTCAGGATCATGCCTGCGACCGATACGGCGTTCTCAACGGCTGAGCGAGTGACCTTTGCCGGGTCTACGATGCCCATCTGCATCATGTCACCGTACTCGTCGGTCATTGCGTTGAAGCCGAAGTTGACGTCATCGCTACCCGCTACACGGTCGAGGATGACGGCGCCTTCAAATCCGCAGTTACCAGCGATGATCCGGATCGGCTCGCGCAGGGACTTCGAGAGTATCTGCACGCCAGTCTGCTCGTCTTCGTCTTCGAAGTTGATCTGGTCCAGTTTGTCGGCTGCGCGGATTAGGACGCTGCCGCCACCGGGTACGATACCTTCTTCAACAGCCGCACGAGTCGCTTCCAAAGCGTCTTCGACACGTTGCTTTTTCTCCTTCATCTCGATCTCGGTGGCCGCGCCGACACGAAGGATGGCAACGCCTCCCGATAGCTTGGCGAGACGCTCTTGGAGCTTCTCGCGGTCGTAATCGGAGGTCGTGTCCTCGACTTGGGCTTGAATTTCGGCCATGCGACCACGGATGCCGGCTTGGTCGCCGCTACCGTCCACGAAGGTCGTGTCGTCTTTCTTGACGACGACCTGTCGACAGCGTCCGAGGTCTTCGAGCGTGGCGGAGTCGAGCTTGCGCCCGATTTCGTCAGAGATGACGGTACCGCCGGTGAGGATGGCGATGTCTTGGAGCATGGCCTTGCGGCGATCGCCGAAGCCAGGAGCCTTGACGGCCACACAGTTGAGCGTGCCGCGGAGCTTGTTGACGACGAGAGTCGCGAGTGCTTCGCCCTCGACGTCTTCGGCGATGACGAGAACGTTCTTGCTGGTCTGCAAGACCTTCTCAAGCAACGGGAGCAGGTCAGAGACCGCAGAGATCTTCTGCGAAGTTATCAGGATGTACGGGTCATCTAAGACGGCTTCTTGGCGATCCGGGTTGGTCACGAAGTAAGGCGACAGGAAACCTCGGTCAATCTGCATACCTTCGACAAAGTCGGTTTCGTATGAAAGGGACTTCGACTCGTCGACGGTGATCACGCCGTCCTTGCCGACTTTTTCCATGACTTCGGCGATGAGTGTGCCCATCTCGTCGTCGTGGGAAGAGAGTACTGCGACGTTGGCGATCTGCGAGGAGCTGTCAACCGGGGTGGACTGGCTTTTGATCGAGTCGCGGATGGTGGCCATCGCCTTTTCCATTCCGCGTTTGATGGCCATGGGATCGGCACCAGCGGCAACGTTTTTGAAGCCTTCGGCGACGATAGCTTGGGCTAGAACGGTTGAAGTGGTAGTGCCGTCACCGGCGTCGTCGTTAGTCTTCTTGGACGCTTCTTTGAGAAGCTGCGCGCCCATGTTCTCGAACGGGTCTTCGAGATCGACCTCTTTGGCGATGGTTACGCCGTCTGAGTTGACCTGCGGCGGGCCGAACTTCTTGTCAACGATGACGTTCTGGCCGCGCGGGCCAAGCGTCTTCTTGACGGTATTGGCGAGGACGTCGATGCCTTCCTTGAGCTTGGCTCGAGCCTCCTCTTCGAATAGCAAATCTTTTGCTGGCATTGGCTTGGTTTCTCCTTGGTGTGTCGTCGATTGCGACGAATTCCGTAATCGATTGGATATCCGGTTGGATTATCCGACGATCGCTAGGATGTCGGATTCTCGTAGGATCAAGTATTCGTTGCCGTTCTGGCTGTACTCGGTACCTGCGTACTTTGAGTAGATCACGGTGTCGCCAACGCTCACAGAGATATCGATCAAAGCGCCTTCGTCGGTGGTCCTGCCCGGACCTACGGCAACGACGGAGCCTTGCTGCGGCTTTTCTTTGGCGGTGTCAGGGATAATGATCCCGCCGGGGCTGGTCGCCTGTTCCTCTTCGGATGGCGAGACGATCACGCGATCGCTTAGCGGCTTCAAGTTAACCGTCACTCGGTCTTTCCTCCTTGTGGGTTTGAATTATTCGTCAGGCGGGTCGGGCTCGATGTCGCATGAACCACGGACAATGCGAACCTAACCTCGTGCGTCGAAATTCGTTAGCAGTCGACACGATCGACTGCTAACCCACAATTATATTTCCGCGATTTTGAAACGCAAAACAAACTGGCGAGACGATAGCATCTGTGAACAGATATGACGCTTGAAATGTGGATAATCGCGGCCGCCCGGGTGGCCGGCTCTTTGCCCGTTCTGCGCTGGGCCTTCTTCGGCGCGATCTTAGCGATATTGGTCGACTTCTCCGACCTCTTCATGATGAACCTGATCCAGCTTGGCGGGGTCAACAACTACCAGGCATTTGACAAGTGGGTCGATCAGGTCTACATGCTCACGTTTCTCTGGGTCGCGGTACGCCAGTGGGACGGTCTCGGGCGCATGGTCGCCATTTGGCTGTTCGCGCTTCGATTGGTAGGTTTCGTAACTTTCGAATTCGTTCAGGATCGATGGGTCTTGATGCTGTTCCCGAACGTCTTCGAATTCTGGTTCGTCGCGATCGCCGCACAGCGGCATTGGTGGCCCAATTACGAATTCACGACACGTCGGATTATCGTGTTGCTCGTCATCTGCACCGCATTGAAATTGATGCAGGAGTACATCCTGCACGTATGGCAAGTGCTCGACAACTACACGGCCGTAGGCGTAGTCGAGGCGTGGTGGAACTTCCTGACCGGGCTGTTTTAAGTTTTAGGCCGAAAAATCGAATTCTTGCCCGATACCATTCGCGACAGCCTCGCGGTATACGAGAGCCGCGCAAGAGATGTCCTGAATCGCCAGACCTACGCTTTTGAATAAGGTGACCTCGTCGTCCGATGTTCGGCCCTGAATGACGCCTTTCACGACATCGCCCAAGTTTCCGGCGACGTCTGACCACGAATAGTCGCCATCCGCGACAGGTATCTGGAGGTCTCCTGCTTCAGCCATGCAGGCTTCGAGCTGGTCGCAGATGATGCGGGTTCGCTGGATAGATGCGGTATCGAGTTCCCGGACGCCCGGAGCGTGCGAGCCAATGGCGTTGATGTGTGCGCCCGGTTTCCACCAGTCTGCGCTAACGATCGGGCTCGCGGCGGTGGTAGCCAATGCGACGATGTCGGACTCTCGACAAAGCGCCTCGCCACTTTCGGCGAGTTGGACATCTTTGCCGGTCTGTTCCGCGACCCAATCTGCAAACTCCTGCCGCGACGCATCGGCATCTAGAGAGAAGGTAAGTATCGTGTCGACGTTGCTCGCTTCGGCGATTGCGACTGCTTGTTGACGCGCCTGCACGCCAGCGCCTAGGATACCGCCGACTTTGGAATCTGGGCGGGCCATATGACGAGTCGCCACGCCCGACACTGCGCCAGTTCGCATGGCCGTTAGGTAACCACCGTCCATCGCAGCGACCACTTCGCCAGTCTCGTTGTTTTGGACGAGGATCGTGCCGATTGTCGTTGGCAGATCGAACTTGCCGGGATTGTCCTTATAGACCGTGACCGCTTTAGCGCCGAGGGCACCGCCCGATTTCAGATATGCGGGCATGTACGCGATCCAACCCCCGACGCCAGGATCGATCATGACAGTACGGGGAGGCATCTCGGCGGTGTCGCTGGCGAGTTCACCAAATGCTGCCTCGACGACATCGATCGCCTTAGCCATCGTCAAAAGCTGTTGAACGTCGGATCGGTTTAAGAGCAATGCCATCGCGGATTCCTGTGATTGCGTGTTCTAACTTGACCGAGAGAAATCATACAATTGGCCGGCGACTTCAGTGATCATCCTTTGCTTGAAGGGCGTCAAGCTAGAGGCGCGCAAATGATCGAGAGCGCGTTTCTGGCTCAGCAACGGGAAGTCACTGGCGAAGAACAACCGCGATCCGCCGACGATTTCGTCTACCGTCGCGTAGACCTCTGGAGAGTAAAGAAACGGCGACGCGGCGGAGTCGAATGAGACGTTTTCTAGAGCCTCATCGATCTCAGGCATGTGTTTGTAGAAGGGTAGCCCGCCTCCGAAATGGGAGAAGATGAACGCGTTGTCTGGATATCTTTTCGCTAGCATCACGAGGCGGTCTGGCGTCATAGTCCCCTTGCCATCGTAGGTATGCCCTAGAGGTTCGGATCCATGGATTAAGACGAAGAGAATTCGATTGTGCCGCGCGACGAAGTCCCGCACAACCGCCATGACATCATCGAGAGGGTCGTATGGCGGCTCGACCCAGCCTTGTGTATCCGCATGAAGTTCGCCGATGCCGCGTACGCCGGCTTTGAAGCATCGCTCAGCTTCTTTGGGTGCTGCGTCATCGGGCCAAAGCGGATTCACGCTGCACAGTGGAATCAAAATGCCTGGAAATCGGGTCGCACACTCTATCAGATAGTCGTTGGAGCGTTGGGCGAGTTCTTGGTCTGTCCAACCGAACCCCGCGATAACCGATCGTTCGACGCCTGAGCGTTCCATCTCCTCAAGAAGGTGTTCGACTTGGACGATCCGCGCCTTGGGATTGGAGAAAAGTTCCGCGAATGTCCGGTCGCGGGCAAGGGCATCGTCGCGGTAATCGGAGAAAAAGGGCGGAAGGATGTGTGTTAACGCGTCGGTGATCATCGCGAATGAACATCATAAATCGCACAGTACATGCGTCGACCCACCGGCCCGCGATGCGGCGCGCGGAACGTCAAGTCAGGAAACGCCGCCGTCGCGCATCTAGACCAAAACGACGTCGCGGAGTTTGATCACGTCGCCGCCTTGAATGACCGTCGACGCTCGATCCAGGTCGCGGATGTTTGCGGCGGGGTCGCCATCGAAAGCGGCCAGATCGGCGACTTTTCCGGGGCTGATTGATCCTACTTCGTCGGAAACGCCGAGGGCCTCAGCAGTATCCGACGTCGCCATCCTCAACGCGCTCCAAGTGTCCCATCCGAGATTTTCCACTACCGACCACGAGTTCGCTGCCGAACGATCGTGAGTGCCGTGCGGCATGCCCATATCCAATCCGTTGGTGAAGCGGATGCCCTCTTCGTGCATGAGGTTGAGCGTTTCGTAGTGGTCTTTGTCAGCTACATCCGAAGCGGCTACCGACCAGTGGATGGCTCGTGGCGGCGCCTCGCCGCGAGCCGCGACTTCTTGTCCGAGCATCCCGTGACCGATCGTGGGATCGACCCACTGACCTTGATCGGCCATCCGTTTAACGGTTTCGATGTCGAAATCTAAACCTTCCGACGGATCTTGAGAGTACCAACGAGCGTGGATGAGGTTATGGACGTTGGCTTCTACACAGTTCTTCACACCATCTGCCGATAAACAATGGGCGGCCACCGTTATTCCGGATCTTGCCGCTTCGCGAACCGCTACGGCGAGCGCTTCGGCGGAATACTGCGGCAATCTCGGGTTGGCCGTGGGGGTGAACATTCCACCCGTGGACATGATCTTGATCGCGTCTGCGCCTTGTCTGACTTGGTTGCGAACCGCTTTAGCAACGTCATCCGCAGTATCGGCTTGGGTGCCGAAAAACCAACAGTGTCCCGCGGTGATCGTGATCGGCGTGCCCGCCACTAGAAGGCGCGGCCCTGGAATGGCCCCATCTTTGATGGCTTGTTTAATCGGAAATGCAACCTCGTTACGCGATCCGATGTCACGAATTGTGGTCGTTCCAGCCAATACGGCTTTTCGCATCGCGGAGACCGCGCGCATCGTCAGTCGCTGAATGTCGTCCTTCTCCGCCAGCGCTAACGCCTGCGCATCTTTCGTCGCGCTGCAGTGCATATGGCAGTGGGCATCGACTAGGCCAGGCATCAATAACACATTGCCCAAATCGAGGACTTCAGAAGTCTCACCAGCATCGGACGGTAGGTTCGAAATCGGCACTACTCCGTCGATCTTGTCGTCAACGATGCGAACCGCGCTATTGTGAAGCCACCCCGACATGTCGTGATTGGCGACGCGGTCAGCGGTTACGTATTTGATGGGACTTTGCACTTGCTAAGCCGATGCTTCGGTTGATCAGAATCGCTGACAGAAGTTTATACATTGCGCGGCAATTGACGCGTCCGTCACAGCCGCTTAGGGATGTCAACGCTGGAGACTGACGTTGCCGCTGACGACCCGGAAACTCTGCGCCGAAGCGAAACGTTGGCGTCCTACAAGTGCGTCGTCGGTAGCAGTTAGCAAAGTCTGTTCGTACTGAGAAGCCCGTTCGAGTATCGTGCCGCGACGGAATCTGTCCATCTCCGAAAGCACGTCGTCGAAGGCGATTATCGGGTCCCGTCCCGCGAACTCGGTTACAAGCGTAGCCTCGGCGAGCCTCAGCGACAATGCGGCGGTGCGAGCTTGTCCGCGCGATGCGTACCGGCGCGCTGGCGCTCCGGCGATATTGATCGCAAAATCGTCCAAGTGAGGCCCGATTACCATGTGGCCTGCCGACTGCTCTTTTCTCTTTGACGCCATGAGCGCGTCGTGGATGTGAGTTCGGAGGGCTGAATCTTGGAGCTCGTTGGACGTCGATGCCATAACGCTGGAACCGAGATTCGGGCGGTAGGCCAACGCGAGCGCTTCTCCTTCGCTCAACTCGGCGTGTGTCGGCGCGGCTCTCGATTGGAGCAACTGCATAACTTCCCGGCGTGTCTGGATGATCTTCGCACTTTCATCGCAGAATCTACCGTTCCAGAATGCGATCTCTTCCTCGAAATCGTGGACTTCGTAAGAGCCTCGAAGCAGTGCATTACGGCTGGCGCGCACGCGGTTCAAGCGGAGCAACGCTTGAACGTATTCGGTGTCGAACTGTCCGATGAGAATGTCAAGATATCGCCTCCGTACCGCCGCCGCGCCGAGGGCGAGATCGAGATCGCCAGCTTCGAAAATCACAACGTTCGCGCGTCCCACAAATTCGACCGGGGGCACTTTGACACCGTTTATGCGCCACTCTTTCGAACCAACGTTCAAGCGGTTGAAGGATTCCGCCGAACTCGGCGAGATCTGTATGTCGAACTGCGCGCGAACCGACTCTGCGCCGCTGTTGAAGACACCGAGCGCTTGGACGTGTCCACCATCTCTTGCAATCGAGTGGTTCACGATTTCTCGATCGTTGCCGGCGCGAAGCGATTTGCCAACAGAGAGCATATGGACCGCTTCGAGCAAACCGCTCTTGCCATGCCCGTTAGCCCCGGTGAAAACGACGAGGCCCGGTGCAAGGTTGATGTCGGTGTCGACGTGGTTACGGAAACCGTTTAATTTCAGACGTGTGAGATGGATGGCAAACCCCTCTATAGGGTCTGATTCAGTGGCTAATCAATCCTTGGACGACATGTAATGCGTATCATTATCACAGCAGCCAAAGAACTTGGAACACACTTGTCGTATAGCAAACGCGCACGGCGCGCGTACAAGCGTAAAGCTACTAACTGACACCATGCGCGTTTTTCCAATTTCACTAGGCATCGCAACCTCGGCGCTTTTTTTGATCGCCTGTGGACAGGAAGCAGAAGCTCCTCCCACGTCCACTTCGGTACCTACCGAAATCCCGACCGCGACCCAGGCGCCGGTGAGCACTCCAACGACCGAATCGGTCGACGCGGTCGCCACGGCCACGCCAAAGCCAACAGAGGCGGTCTCCTCGCCTACGACCGAGCCCGATCCAACCCCAACCGAACCGTCCCCAACTGAACCGCCCGCTGCGGAACTGGCGCCCGAACGGGATCTAGATATCGTGACGCTTCTGCCGCCGGATGCGATACCGGCGATTGACAATCCGATTTTCTTCGAAACCACGGAAGAAGCCGACGCTGTATACGGCGAAGGCGAATACGTACTTGGCGTCGAGATTGACGGAGATGCTCGCGCTTATTCGGTGCCGCTTCTCAGCAGCCATGAGATCGTCAATGACACGGTAGGGGGCAGACCGATCGCGGTCACGTGGTGACCGCTTTGCTTTACTGGGATCGGGTATTCCAGAGAGGTCAACGGGCAAACTCTAACGTTCGGCGTGTCTGGCAAATTGACCATGAACGCGTTGATCATGTACGACCGTCAAACGAATTCGTTGTGGAGCCATTTCCTGTCCGAAGGTATCGAGGGCGATTTCAAAGGCGTCAGATTGACTAACATCCCACTGACTCTCACGACTTGGCGGGAGTGGAAGCAATCGTTCCCTGAAACGAAGGCTCTGTTCAAGCCGAGCATGGGTTTCGACCCTTACACCGGCTACTACGCTCGAGGGGACGCCGGTGTGATCGGGGAAACCAACCGTGATGAGAGGGTCTACGGCAAGGAGTTGGTGCTCGGAGTAGGTTTCGACGACGGTCCAATTGCATTTCCACACACGGCACTGCAAGACGAGCAAGTGATCAACACCGAAATCAACGGCGAACCCGCGGTTGTCTACTACGACGCCCAAAACACAACCGCGATGATTTACTCCCGCACTGTTGGCGACGATACGCTGGAGTTTTCGCTGCTGGTCGAGGAAGAGTCCGAAGATGTATCTAGGAGGTGGTTGGTGGATGAGACTTCGGGTTCGAAATGGTTGCCACTCAACGGGCAGGCATGGTCTGGTGAATTCCAAGGCACGCGTTTGGATCCGCTTCACGGCGTTAACGTCTTTTGGTTCGCTTGGAGCGATTTTTACCCGGATACAGAGGTTTTCGGTCAATGAGCGTCGATCTCAGAGATTGGGTCCGCAATGTACCGGACCACCCAAAGCCAGGCATCCAATTCAAGGACCTCACACCGATCTTCGCCGAGCCAGCGGCGTTTCGCGCCTCCATAGACTGGTTCACGGATCAAGTAACCAGATTCGAGCCTGACGTCATCGCTGCGATTGATGCAAGAGGATTCGTATTCGCATCGCCGGTTGCAGACCGGCTAGGCATACCGCTCGCATTGGTCAGAAAGGGCGGCAAGCTTCCGCCCCCGGTAATCAAGAACCAATACTCGCTCGAATACGACGATCAGTCGGAGATCGAAATGCGGTCCGACGCTCTTTCACCTGGTCAACGCGTCGTGATCGTTGACGATCTATTGGCGACTGGCGGCACAGCCGTCGCGGCAGCGGAACTGGCGGAGGAACTCGGCGCACTGGTGGTCGCTCAAGTTTTTTTGGTCGAACTCGCGTTTTTGAACGGCCGTGGTCGGATTACGAGCCGCGATCCAAATTGTGCGGTCGTAGCTGACATCGTCTACGACTGATTGCCCGCGAGGCGGACTTCTACCAATCGAATGCCCACGTAGAGACCGACGAACTCGATCACCGTCAGGAGCGCGATGAACAGCGTCGCCTCCAAGAAGAATCTCTCCGGGAACAGAAGCAACAGATAGTGGCGGAACGGGTCCAGCTGCCAAAGGTCGTTGGCGAAGCTCAGCAGGTGGAACTGCGTGAAGACCCAAGTGAAGTCTATGATTGATGCGACGATTAACGCCCCGACGATGATTCCCCAGACCAGCGCGCACCAGCGAAGCCACCGAGCTATCGAAGCGAAAAGTTGCCCTCTCCGAACTAAGAATCCCAGCATTGCGCAGACAACCAACACGAAACCTGACCAGATCGAAACCGAGGCAACAAGCCGCATCAACTCCTTCACATCGATCATGTGAAGAACCTCTCGTTCTACGAAAAGACTCACTTGGCCGCGAGACGTGTTGACAGTCACATCGAGCCTTTCGGCATCGTTAGCGAAATAGTCCTTGATCTGATCAGCAGCGCTGTCGAGCTCATTGATCGGCAACCCGGTTCGGTCCGGTACCCCGTTTCGCCACCAGTTGTAGGTGTAGAGCCAATCAGAATCGGTGACGTAGACGACGTTCGTCGCAATGAGGAATACTGGCAAGCACGCTGCGAATACGCTGCCGAGAGCGAGCATCGCCCAACCTGAACCATCGAGCGTCCTTAAACCGCGAATCGGATTCATTTCGAGGTGCAACTACACGCGAAATAGAACCAGTTGTGCAGCGTCTACTACGACGTGACAGAGCTCAGATTCATCGCGATCTGGCTCGCGATCTTAACGTTGTGTTCGCTTGCCAACTTCTTGTGATTCGCGGCGTCGACGATCGTGCCGATGTAACACAAACCAAGAGTCAGCAGAAAGAGTACGCCCATTCCGATGTGACCGAGAACGAAACGTTGGATTCCGGCGATGCCGATTATCCCTATAAGCGTCAACAGCAAAATCGTCGTTTCGTCTTTACGTTGGCTCCGGTACGCCATCGCAAACATCTGTTCGGATTCTTCCGAGATGTTTGAGACGATGCCCGAAATCGCCGCTTGTTCTGCTGGCGGTATCTCCGGTAGCAATTGCATCACGTTAGCCATCAGGAAGTGCTCCCATTCCTTTTAACGAGCCGATATTCAAGCGTGGCGATCCGCCACAACAGGATCGCGACGGCAGGGATGCCCAATATGTGGGTCTCAATCGCTGCCGTTACGTCGCCGCGGAAGAGATACGATATCGAGTGGCCTAAACCAAATCCGGGGCTCTTTATGTCCCACAAGTAATACGGCCAGAATATCGTGAAGTGGAAATCGGATTCTGGGTTGCCGAGGGCCAACACAATCAACCCGAAAACCCATATCGCGGCTTCTCGATCAACATAACTGAGCAACGATCGCGCCCTTGAGAGCCCGGATTCCATATCTAGAGAATACACGCACCGATGTGCGTGTCTGACGAAAGACCAAAGGGATGAATCGAGAACTTGAAGAAATCGAAAGAGGCTGTGACGGGTTCCAACACCTGGTGGCGACGGTGCGCCAATTAAGAGATCCTGATGGCTGCCCTTGGGACGGCGAACAGACGCACCTGTCTCTGCGCCCAAATCTGTTGGAAGAAGCGTACGAAACGTTGGAAGCTCTGGAGAGTGGGGACTGCGCCGCGTTGGAGGAGGAGCTAGGAGATCTGCTGATTCAGATCGTGTTTCACGCCGACATCGCGCGCCGCAACGGGGATTTCGATGCCGACTCCGTTTGCCGCAAGGTGGCGGAAAAGCTGATCAGACGCCATCCGCACGTGTTCGGTGATGCTGACAAGCTTGATACAGGGGAAGATGTCGTAGACAGGTGGGAGCGGTTGAAGCGCGAAGAAGCGGGCGGGGTTCGATCGATTGTTGCGTCGGTGCCTAAGGCACTACCTGCGTTGGCGCAGTCGGCGGTTTTGCAGCGGCGGGCGCGCCGTTCCGGTATCGATGTCGCTTCGGGTCCGAATAATGGAAACGACTTCGTCGAACGTGGCTTGTCGGAGTCAGATGATGATGTTGAGAAACGCGCAGGTGAGTTCCTCGCGGCTGCGGTTAGGAAGGTACAGGAACAAGGCATCGATCCCGAGACCGCACTTTTGAAGGCCAACTCAGCCTTTCGCGAGCGCGTGTTGCGCGCTGAAGAGATCGCCGAGGGAGTGGCGCTGTCGGAACTGTCAGCTGAGGATCGTGACCGGATTTGGGATCAGGCCCGTTAGTTGGTGACTTTGACGGCTTTGCCGTCAAAAGCCGTCACTTCGCCGACCACCGATGCGGTTATCCCTCGTCTGTGAAGATCATCCGTCAGGTGATCCGCCGAATCTCCGGAAATCGAGACGAGCAACCCGCCAGATGTTTGCGGGTCGCACAAAAGCAATTTGTCGGTTTCAGTAATTTCGATACCCCACGACACGAAATCCGTACAAGATTCGATGTTCCGGTGCGTTCCTCCGGGTGCGACGCCGTCTTGAAGCAGCCGTTCGACACCGGGCAATACTGGTATTGCCGAACGAATCAGATGTCCGGTCGTACCGCTCGCCCGCATCATCGTCATTAAATGGCCTACGATCCCGAAACCAGTTACATCGGTAGCGGCATTGGCTCCGGCGCTCACCATCGCCTCGGCAGCGTCGCGGTTCAAACGCAACATCGATTCGACCGCGACATCTAAACAATCATCTACGGCTGGGTCGTTCTTCAATGCCGTCGTCACAACGCCAGTACCGATAGGTTTGGTTAGGACTAAAACGTCACCCGGTTGCGCGGTCGAGTTCTGAACCTGCCGACCCGGTTCGACGACGCCTACAACCGAAAGACCATATTTCGGTTCGTCGTCATCCACGGTGTGACCGCCGACTATGATCGCACCCGCTTCAGCGACCTTCGCTGAACCGCCTCTGAGGATTTCGGTCGGAATGTCTGCAGGTAAGCTGCGAGGGAACGCCGCGATGTTTAGCGCGGTTATCGGACGCCCACCGATTGCGTATACATCTGAAAGAGCATTGGCCGCCGCGATCGCACCGTAGGTGAAAGGGTCATCGACGATAGGAGCGAAGAAATCTACCGTCAGAACCAAGGCGACGCGATCGTCTAAACGGTAGACGGCGGCATCGTCACCGTTTTCGAAACCGACCAACAAATCTGGATGCAGATCGGCTCCATTCATCAGCCCGCCCAAAACCTGAGCGAGTTCGCCTTGGCTCAGCTTTCCCGCTCAGCCGGCGCAGCTGGCGAGTTCCGTCAGCCGCGGCACCTTTTCATTCATGTGTTCGGCCTTTTCAGTCACGAACCGAGCCCGAACAGATAAAGTCGGCGCACCGGTTACTTCAATGGTACCGTTGCCACGTTCCTTGACGTTGCAACGTGCTCATCACAAAATGGAAAGAACACAAAGTTGATGTCCTTGATCCCGCCCTGGATTGAATCGCCATGCAAGATCTACCGCTCGCCGAAGTACTGCCAATCTCAGCATCCGTAAACGATGCCGGACGACTAGCCATCCAGAATCGCGACGTGCGCGAAATCGTCGAAGAGTTCGGCAGCCCGCTTTACATCTTTGACGAAGCCACGATTCGTCGCATGTGCCGTGAATTCGCCGATAACTTTAGGCGTTTCTATCCTCAGACGGACATCGAATACTCAACAAAAGCATTCTCCAACCCCGCAGTCCTGAAAATCATCGAAGACGAAGGGCTCCACATCGACGTCGTCACTGGCGGCGAACTTGCATTTGCGCTCGCCGCTGATTTTCCAGCGGAAAAAATCAACTTCCATGGGAATAACAAAGTGCGCGACGAGCTCAGGGAGGCGGTCGACGCTGACATCGGACGGGTCACGATCGATTCGTTCCACGAAATCGAACTGTTGAATCAAGTAGCTGGCGAACTCGGCAAGACCCAGGCGGTTAATCTGCGACTGTCTCCGAGCATCGACCCTCACACGCACCGTTTGACCACAACCGGAGTCCTCGACTCCAAATTCGGGTTCTCAATCGAGACGGGCGACGCTGAAAAGGCGGTAGATGCTGCTCTGTCTCAACCTAATCTCGACGTTACAGGCCTTCATTTCCATCTGGGTTCACCCCTATTCGAGTTGGAGCCGTATGAGGAGGCGATCGAATATGTTTGCGCCTTCGCGGCTCGGATGAAGTGGGTACATCATCTCGACACGCAAGAGTTCAGCCCCGGGGGCGGCATGGCGATTGGATATTTGTCGTCAAAGCTGCCACCGACTATCGCCGATTACGCGGAAACGATCACCGCATCGTTGAGGTCTTCTTGCACCAAATACGGGTTGGATGAACCTAGACTGATCATCGAACCCGGAAGATCGATAGTCGGGCGCGCCGGAATGGCCGTGTACACCGTCGGCGGAATAAAACGCATTCCACACGTGCGGACCTACGTCAGCGTTGACGGCGGCATGGGTGACAATATCCGGCCGGCGCTGTACGACGCCGAGTATGAGGTCATGTCCGTAGACGATCCGTTCGGCGAGCCCGTTCAAAAAGTAACGATCGCAGGCAAGTTCTGCGAATCCGGCGATGTGTTGGCGCGTGACGTCAACCTGCCGGAGCTGAAGACGGACGACCTGTTGGCGTTGCCTGCTTCAGGTGCATATTGCGTGCCGATGGCCAGCAACTACAACCTACAGGCTCGGCCCGCGATCGTATTAGTCACCGAGCAATCAGAAGCTCGCCTGATCCGCAGGCGCGAAACTTACGCCGACCTGCTCGCCACATCGATCTATGAATAATGCTCCAAGCCGCTACAAGTGTCAGTTCCGCCGGACAATGGCAAACGATCGGTAACTCGGCCGCGATCACGTTACTCAAGGGTGCCATAGATCAACAACGGATTTCGCACGCGTACTTGTTTACGGGACCCAACCGCGTTGGCAAACGCACGCTCGCCGTAGATTTCGCCCGCGCGTTGAATTGCAATGCACAAGACGTCGGCGTGCCGGGTTGGGCAGACCTACAACCCGACGTTCCATGCGGACAGTGTTCAGCGTGCGACCGCATAGCCCGTTCCAACTATGCCGACGTTCAGATCATCACATCCGCGACGCAGACATCCAAAGACACTGATGCCAAGGCGGCTCAAAAGCGCGTAATGATCGGCATCGACCTGATCAAAGATCTTCAATCGGACGCGATGCTTGAGCCGTACGAAGGCCGTGCGAAGGTGTTCATCATCGACGAGGCTAACCGAATGTCGCCCGATGCTTCGAATGCTCTGTTAAAGACTTTGGAAGAGCCACCTAACAGCGTCCACATCATCCTGACATCACCTTCGGCCGATCTCCTGCCGGAAACTATCGTGTCGCGCTGTCATCTCGTCCGGCTCCGTCCCGCGCCGAATGAAGTGATCGAAGAAGCGTTGACGACCAGATTCGATGTCGCAATAGACGAAGCGCGCAAGTTAGCGAAAATGTCGATGGGCGCGCCGGGATGGGCGATCGCCGCCCTGAAGGACCCTTCCTTGGTTGATGCCCGCGGACAGTCGGCATCCCGAATCATCGATGTCATCAACTACGATCTGCCAGCTCGTTTCGAGTACTCGTTCGAAATGAGCCGCGAATTCCGCAGAGACAGAAGTCTTGCCTTAGACGAAGTCGAACGATGGCTTGAGATCATCCGCGATGTGGCGATGATCCAGAACGGGTTGCACCAGCACGTGACCTATGACGACCGGATCCAAGAGTTGAGCGAACTCGCCAATGCGCTAACCCCAGATGAGGTCGCAGCCGCGGCCGGAACGGTTCGGCGCACGCGCGACGCGCTGACGGTCAACGCGTTGCCCCAATTAGCGTTCGATGCGATGATGCTTGAGATGCCAAACGTCTCGTGAACGATTTGCTCATGAACGCTACAATGACGTTTAGCATTCGTTAAAAGGACCTGAAATCCATTAAAGATGCTTGCAACTGAACACGTCCAACTTGCTCGTCAGTTCTTAGTTGATGCAGATCGAGAACTGGACGAAGGTGATCATTTTCAGGCTTCCGAGAAACTTTGGGGAGCCGCGTCACACATGGTGATCGCCGAGATGCATCGACGCGGAACCAAGCAGAGTGGACACAAAGCGATGGTCGATATGGTCGAAAAAATCTCCGCGGAACAGGAGGAACCACAATTGAGTGATCTGTTCGCGCGGGCCGAAGCCCTACACGCGAATTTCTATCACGGATTCATGGTGCCTGATGACGTGCTCCGATATCGCGGGCGCGTACATGATTTCGTGGATCGAATGGCCGAACTGACTGATTGAGTTTTACTTCAACCCGCGGCAGTCGGCAACGTTTGCTTCGCCAACCAAGGCATAAACGGAAGCCAAGCCGGATCGACTCTATCTGCGCTGAAACCCGCATATGGATTTGGACGGGGCTCGCGCGGCTGCATCCTGAGTTTCATTCCGGCTTCACGAGGCGTGGATCCGGCTTTGCGATGGTTGCATCGTTGGCACGCCGTCACGACGTTGTCCCAAGTGTGTTGGCCGCCTTTGCAACGTGGGACCACGTGGTCGAGCGTCATCTGCGAGTTCCGTTGACCGCAATATTGGCAGCTATAGCCGTCGCGCTGGAACACCTCTCGCCGCGAAAGTTTCCGCCGATGCAGCGGTTTGCGGACCATGTAGACGAGGCGGATAACCTCGGGGCGTTCGAACATACGCGACACGGTATGGATGTATTCAACACCGTGTTGAACCGTTTCGGCTTTGCCCTTGCCAAGGAGCGAAACGGCGCGGCGCACGTCGCAGATGTTCAGCGGCTGATAGTTCTGGTTAAGCACCAACACCCGAGAACGTATCAGCATTAACGCTTGATCGGTCACGCTAACCATTTTACAGTCGCACGCGCTTAACCGAGATAACTATAGGGTTGTTCGTCGTTGCGGGCGCTGATCCTCAATCAACACGCGAAAAGAGGACGTCAACCGCGATCCCCAACTCGCGAGGAGCGAACGGGACAATGACTGGTCGAAGACTTGCCACAATCTCGACGAACAGGGAACCGGTGAGTTGCTGGTCGAGCCAGGCGCGAGGACCAGAAGCCAAGTAGACCTGTGAAAACGACTCCGAGTACGAAACCCCGCCGTAGTCCAGCGCCCCTTCTGGGACGACATACGTCAATGTCGCCGCGATCGCAATGAATCCGACCACCGCGAACACTCCAAGGATGAATCCCATCAACGCTCCGCCAAAGTCGTTCACCCATCGCAGTGGCGTCACGTTGATGCCAGACCGAATAGACAATGAGATGAACCGCGCGACCATGAACACGGCAGCCGAAACCAATATGTAGCCAATGGACGTTGATATAGATGTGAGATTCTCTGGCAGTCCGAACCTAGGGATGGTCCAGCCCACGATCTGGGCACTCAGGACGACTGAAACGTACGCGGCGATGAGCCAGATGGTGGCACCAATCAATCCGATCTTGAAACCCCAAAAAGCCAGCAGCAGAATGGTGAGAATAAATATCCCGTCTAAACCGTTCATCAAGCTGTTGTGCGGCGAATCAGAGCATTCAGTCGGTTAAGTCGCGGACAGCCAACATGGTAGGGAGTCGATGCCGCGGACGATTCGACTGTTAGAAAACGTGGTGAATTGCCCTGTCTATAATCGAATACTAGTCTGGCGCGGCGCGCAAAACACATTCCGCTGGAACGCTTTGAGCGGGAAATTTCGACCTTCATAACGCTGCCAATCGACTATGAACTCGGTGCCGAACGAATTGCCAAAAACAATCGCGTTGGACGGCACTCCGGCGTCCGGTAAATCTACTGTCGGTGCGATGTTGGCTGACCGTTGGAACTGCGACTTTCTTGACACCGGTATGATGTATCGTGCGGTGACCTACTTGGCGCTGCGAAACTCATTCAAGCTGGATGACAACGATGCTCTCGGCAATCTGGCGTCAAATACGCAGTTCTCGATCCGCCAAAACAGTAACGGATCTTGGAGATTGTTGACAAACGGTGACGACGTCACCGACGCCTTGCATACGTCCGAAATCAATCGCTATGTCTCGCCAGTTGCGGCGATGCCGGCGGTTCGTAGGTCGCTCGTAGCCAAGCAGCGTGCGATAGCTGCCGAAGGACCTGTTGTCATGGCGGGTCAGGACATTGGAACGGTCGTGTTAAAGGACGCGCCTATGAAGATTTACCTCGACGCATCCGCGGAGACGCGAGCGGCTCGGAGGACGCGCGATGTTAGTGGCAACGTCGAAGGTCAACGCTTCAACGAGGTGTTGAAGTCTATCAGCAGGCGCGATGAGATCGACTCGAACCGCGCCGATTCCCCTCTTCACCCGGCCGACGACGCATTCATCATCCAGACCGACGCATTGACGGCGGAGGAGGTTGTTGAAAGGATCGTCGAATTTGCGTCTGACGATGCGGTGGAGCGCGCGCTGAGGTGAAGCCTGATCGACAATGGTTCTTCCCGTTCTGCAATACCGCATTCCGCGGCACACTCGCGCTGTACGCCGACATCGAAGTGCGGAATCGGGACCGGATGAAGGTAGAAGGCCCGGTAATCTACGTCTGCAATCATCTTGCCAATTTGGACCCACCAATCGTGGCGTCTGTGCTACCCAGGCGAGCGCTTTTTTTGGCTAAACGAGAGCTCTTCAACAATCCGCTGTTCACATTTCTCCTAAAAGGATGGGGAGCATTTCCGGTCAACCGTTATTCCGCCGACGCAAGAGCGCTTCGATGGGTCAGGGCTATGCTCGAATTGGGTCGCGCCGTCGTGATGTTCCCTGAAGGGACGCGGAGCCGCCACCGAGAGGGGTTGAAGCGAGGACGCGTTGGAACTGCGTTGGTCGCCGCGCAGACGGGAGCCACGCTCATCCCGATCGGGATTCACGGCACGGACAATTTGCAAAATATCCTCAAGGTGTTGATGCCAATAGCCGAAATCAGGATTTCAGTTGGCGAACCATTCAAGGTAAGTCCAAGCGTAAACGGTCGCGCTCAACTTCAACGGGCGACGGACGAGATCATGGCAAGAGTAGCCCTGCAGTTGCCGGAAGAGCATAGGGGCGTTTACGCTGAAAGGGCCCCGGATCCGTTCGAACTCACAAAAGTCGAAGCGACACACTTGGATGCGCAACAATTGAATGAATCGTCAAGCACCGAGATATGGTCCCATTCGGGGAGAGGGTAGGTTGCGATAGCTTATGTGCGGGATTGTGGGGTACGCCGGATACGGCGACGCGAAAACTTTTTTGCTGAGGGCGCTGAACGACCTCGAGTACCGCGGTTACGACAGCGCGGGGATCGCCGCGGTTATCGGCGAAAATATCACCGCGATCAAATGCGCCGGACCAGTTTCTTCGCTGGTTGATTCTGTCGACGGCCAGTTGGCGCAAGCGAAAGCTGGCATAGCCCACACCCGGTGGGCGACACACGGTCCTCCCACTGACGTAAACGCCCATCCGCACCTGAGCTTCGACGGCAAGGTGGCAATCGCGCACAACGGGATCATCGAGAACCACGTCGAACTTAGGCGTCGATTAAATGCGCTCGGCATCGAATTGAAGTCCGAGACCGACTCCGAAGCCGTGGCGCACCTTATCGCGCGATACATCACCGAAGGCGATTCGCTGCTTGATGCGACTATGCGAGTTGGTCAAGAGCTCGAAGGTTTATCGGTCATAGTTGCAATTTCGGCTGACGAACCGGATGCAGTAGTTGGGATCAGAATCGGGTACGCGGGCAGTTTGATCCTCGGATCGTCTAAAGATGCGAACATCCTTGCCAGCAACGTAGCCGCGATGCCCCCGGATGTTACGGATGTGATACATATCGACCACTGCGAAGCGGTACGAATGGACCGTGATGGTTTTGAGGTCGTAAGCATTGAAGGCACACCTATCCAAAAATCGCAAGTGACGTTGTCGCCAAACGGCCGACTATCGGAAATCGGCGATCACAAGCACTTTATGCACAAAGAGATTTCTGAACAGGCCGCCACCGTACAAGGCGCCATGAGAGGTCGCGTCGATTTCAACAGGCATGAGATCGACATACCCGAACTGAGCGGAATCCGCCCCGATTTGGAACGCGTAGTGCTCGCTGGGATGGGGACGTCATACTTCGCGGCGATGGCTGGTGCCCGTTGGATGGAGCGGTTAGCCGGGATTCCCGCTCACGTCGAGTACGCCGGCGAATTTGCTGATCGCAACCCCGTCATGGGCGAACGAGATCTCTTCGTGGCAGTCTCGCAATCCGGCGAAACGTACGATACCCTCGTCGCAATCGAAACCGCGCGACGCAGAGGCAGTACAGTCGCGGTTGTAACCGCGAACCCACTGGGCGAAGCGGCGAGATTGTCGGACCTAGTTGTCGACATCGGCTCTGGATTGGAAGTCGCCGTTCCATCGACCAAGACGTTCACCAATAGCATGCTGGTCTTGTACATGATGGGCTTGCAGCTAGGAAGAAGGTGCGATCACCTAGGGTCGGACGAGATCGGACGCCATATCGAGTCATTGGTCTCATTGCCAAGGGCCATCAACCGCACTACCGGACAAGAGAACGAAGTCGCAGGCCTCGCCGCCACGCGATTGAAGGAAGTTGACCGTTTGCTGATACTTGCACGTGGCGATTTGTTACCAATTGCTTTGGAAGGTGCGTTGAAGATGAAGGAAACGGCGTACGTCCACGCTGAAGGGTGCTCGGCTTCAGAGATGAAACACGGCATCAACGCACTGATCGAACCATCTACTCCAACAATCGCTCTCGTACCCCGCAACGGCGATCTGCGCACCAAGATGATGACGAGTATCCACGAAGTCAAGAGCCGGTACGGCGAAGTCATCGCGCTCGGGCACGCAAACGACTTCGAGTTAGCCGAATTGGCCGATGCTTGGCTTCCGATCTCTATCGACCACGATGAGCACACGCCATTTGTTATGACGATCCCGTTGCAACAATTGGCCTATAGCGCCGCGGTTGCTAGAGGAATCGATCCTGATCGGCCGCGCAATCTGGCTAAAACCGTCACGGTCGCGTGATCAACTTCGATATGGCGAATCACTCGCTCGTACGCCAACGCATCGAACACCGCGAGAAAGACTTATCGCCACTCGCGACTCGTTCAGCAGACGCTACGAGACAACGCGAAGAAGAGCCTTCGCCCGTCCGCGCCGCATTCCAAAGGGATCGTGACCGCATCGTCCACTCCAATTCGTTCCGGCGTTTGAAGCACAAGAGTCAAGTGCTGGTCAACCCTCAAGGAGATCACTTTACGACTCGCATGACCCATGTGCTCCAAGTCTCACAAGTCGGTCGAACAATCGCGCGCGCCCTCAACCTCAACGAAGATTTGGTCGAGGCCGCAGCGTTGGCTCACGATGTTGGGCACACCCCATTTGGGCACATCGGCGAAAGCGTACTGAACCAGCGCCTCCCCAATGGCTTCACGCACGCCGCCCAGGGTGTCAGGACGTTGACCGTGCTGGAAAAGCGCGGCCAAGGCCTCAACTTGACCGACCAAGTAATCGACGCAGTTCGACGCCATTCCAAACCTGAAGGCGATTTCATCTCACCCGAAGCGGTGGCCGAAATGTCGCTTGAAGCACAGATCGTGCGTATCTCCGACGCCGTCGCCTACTTGGCGCACGACCTCGCGGATGCCGAACGCGACGGCACTCTCGCGACCGAGGATGTTCCCATTGAGATTCGCGACACTCTTGGCGACGCGCATTCCAGCCGACTAAACGCTATGGTTTGCGACGTTATTGATGCGTCCTGGGACTGCGCAGGGGAGTTTCACGATCAACATCGTGACGTCTGGGTCCGCATGTCAGACGAAATGAGAGACGTAACCACCAAGCTCCGCAACTTCATGTTCGAACGGGTCTATCACCCTACCTCGGCTTCGCCAGAGGGGATCAGAGCGCGTGACGCGGTTGCCAGGTTGCACGACTACTACACGGTTCACACTCAAGACATCCCCGAATGGATGCGGGTCATTTCCATCGAACCGGAATACGCCGCGGCCGATTTCGTCAGTGGGATGACCGACTCGTTTGCGGTGATGGCGTTGGAACGCATAGCGCCCGGCAGCGCGCATGATCTGTTTCAAGGCCGGGTCACTGTGCCGAAGCCTATTCGAACGGGTTCGACAGTGCCGCAAAACTAAGTTCGGGCGAACTTTCGCGACGGTCCTCTCACCGTTTGCATTCGAAAGAATCTCGGTTATACTTCGTACGTCCACGGCGTTAATTGAAGATGTGAAACCCACACTCCGACCAACGCTGGGGCAGACAGAAGGGCGATGGTGGATGGTGGTTGCTACTTCACCGTTGGAAGGGAGAGCAGATGACCTTAGTCGACGAAGTCAAGGCAAGGTTGACAATCGTTGATGTCGTGTCTGACTATCTCGCGCTCGATAATCCGTCGTCACGCACACCCAAGGCGCTCTGCCCATTCCACGAAGAACGCACACCTTCGTTTAGCTTGTCCCTCGATCACGACTCGTGGCGATGTTGGGGAGCGTGCGGTGTCGGCGGAGGAATGTTTGATTTCGTAATGCGCGCCGATGGAATCGAGTTCAAAGAAGCGCTCGAAAAGTTGGCCCGAAAAGCCGGCATAGAAACGGAACTTCGGAACGGCAATGCCGATGGTCGTCGCAGAGGCAGGAAGTCCGCGTTGCATCAGGTCAACGAGGTCGCCGAGGAGTTTTTCTTCCGACAGTTGGAGGGTGCACAAGGCGAAGAGTCTCTTGCTTATTTGAAATCGCGTGGTATCGACTCTCAGACGGCGCGTCGGCGTGGCATCGGCTTCGCTCCCGGCGGCGTTAATTCGCTCTTCGCACACCTCAAATCCATCGGCGCTGATAGCCAGGCCGTCGTCCAAGCTGGCCTCGTCGTAAAAGGTGAAGACGGATCGTGGCGAGACATGTTCGCGAACCGGATCACTGTTTCAATCAGAGACCAGCGCGGCAACATCATCGGTTTTGGCGCCCGCGCCATGGGCGACGCGCAACCCAAGTATCTGAACACCCACGAAACAGCGATTTTCAACAAATCTCAAACGCTTTACGGAATGCATTGGGCATCAGACGCGATCCGCGCATCGGGCCGAGCGATCGTGGTCGAAGGATACATGGATGTCATAACCGCCCAAGAGCACGGCTTCAAAAACGTCGTCGCTTGCATGGGGACTTCAGTGACGTCGCAGCAGCTTCAATCTGTCGCCACGTTTTTGCCCGAAGATCCAGACAATCCTCCATCGGTCGTGCTTTGCCTCGATGCTGACGAAGCGGGACAACAAGCTAAATTGCGTGGAACCCGAATGGCGGTGGCCGAATGGCACCAGACCCCGTGGCAACGCGACAGAAACCGAACGACCATCGATATTCGTGTGGCTAGCGCGATCGAATCTGAGAACGGGACCCCTAAGGATCCCGACGAAGCAATTCGCAACGATAGCCAAGGATGGGTGAAATCCATCGATGAAGCAAAAGAGTTTTTGGAATACGCGATCGATTCCAGTCTCGAAGCTCACGCAATTTCGACTGACGTTGGTTTGGACGCGGCACTTGACGAGATAGCACCAGAATTTGGGACAATGCCACCCAACACTTTCAAGGAACAACGTACCTTGGTTTCGTTGGCTGAACGGTTGAGCATCGGCATCGACCAATTGACTAACGTGCTCACTCTAAAGCGGAACGCAAGAAAAGGGGTAAAGGTTACATCTCAACCGCAGGCAGCGCGGATCAACCGTAGAAATCGACGATCAACTAAGCGCCAAACTCCAATCGTTCCAGTTCTGGCCGTTCAAGCACCGTGGGAGATGACGCTTTTGGCATGCATGGTCCAGCATGAATATGCGATCGATCACGCTCGCGTCGTCGAGCCGCACCATTTCGTGGATCCTTCCCGCAGGCGGATTTTCGAATCTTTGCGAACCACTAGCAACTTGGATCGTTGCCTTGAATTGATCCAAGGTGAATCCGATGCGATGAACCTCATGGAGCGATTGCAGCAAATCCCAATTTCTCCCGACGACATCGGACTCGAGGATGAAGCTGCAGTCATACAGATCGCACAAGACTGCGCGATCAGAACTCGGAAAGAATTTCTGAAACGAAACAAGCAGAAAGAGGTGCAGCTGGCAAAACAGAACGGGAACATGTTCCGTGATGAGGACATGACCAGCGCGGTTGAAACCAACCGTCAGATCAGGGAGTTGGCAGTTCCGCTCGACGCGGTGCCAAAACACTAGGAGGCGCTCAAATTGTTTGAAGAGAGCGACGACGTTGACAACCAGATGGCACAAAACGACGAGGTCGAAACTGTCACGGTTGTAGAAGTGCGCCCCGATCAGGTTTCGCACGTCGGATCGTCAACAAAAGAACGTCAACAAACCAGCGATTCTCCGTCCGCGGATCCCGACGACGATGCTGAAGACGACACGACTGCGGAACATGAAGACACGGACGATGATGAAGACGAAGAGGAAGAAGGTGAAACGCTTACGTTCAGCATCCTCGGCGGCGAGGACGAGACCGATGGCGATTCCTTCTCCGGCGAGAACCAGCGCGCCAGCATGATCCTGGCACCGACCCCACCGGCGAACACGATTTCGGACCTCGACAGTTGGGACGGTTCGGCTGCAGGCGCACGACAACGGGCCGAAGTGGTCACGCTGGAGAACGTAGCCGCTGATACCGATTTGACCGACGACCCGGTGCGCATGTACTTGCGGGAAATCGGAAGAGTCGAGCTGTTGACGGCGCAAGAAGAGCGCGAATTGGCGCGCAACTTAGAGCTACGGCGAATCGTCGCAGAGATCGAAACCGATTTCTTGGCCAAGCACGAGACCAAACCATCCGCGACCGAGATCACCGTTGAGGCTCTGCATCGACTCGCCAAGATGGACCGCGCCGCCAAGGCGATGGTGATCTACTCGGGTTTCTGCGATGAACGGATGGCGGAAGTGTTTGCCGCAATTCGCGAAGCGCTGAAAAACCCGTATCGGATCCGCGACGTCAAATACATTTCCGACATCTTCAATTGCTCCAACTCTGACGCCATCGAGATAATCAGGAACCTCACCCGCCTGTCGGATGACACTTTTCGCAAGATCACTACGAACGAGGCACGCACCGCGTTCGAAAACCTACCCAATCCAGTTACTGCCGAAGCCGTCGAAGATGCGATCGGGTGCGACGAATCTGTCGCCGTGATCATCCTTGACCTGATTGAGCGCACAAATGAAGTCTCGCTGCCCGACGCCTTAGTCCAGCCGAGGTTACTCGAGATCGTGGCAGCCCCGTATCGAATCACTTCGGCGACACTCATCCGCAAAGCATTGGGCGGAAGTCGTGCCGAAGCGTTGCAGATTGTTGAGGAGTTGGCTCCTAACTACGGACACGCCGAATTTTCATTTGACGACGCGAAAGTCTTCGAGACTTTGCGGGAGACCTCTAGAGACTCCCGATTGAACGCGATGAGCTCGGGTTTGGCTTGTTCGGAAGAGTTGGCGGCGAGGCTGCTGTCCGTCGCTGACGAAACCGTTACGACATACCTGTCGGACATGCTCTCACACCCGTTGATACGCAAATGCCTCGACGAGCCCTATTCGGAGGAGAAGATCGAATACCTCGCAAACCATCTCGATTGCGATGCCGACGAATCCAAGGCCTCCATCCGCAACTTGTCATT
Source organism: Dehalococcoidia bacterium (assembly GCA_965207515.1). GTDB lineage: Bacteria > Chloroflexota > Dehalococcoidia > Lucifugimonadales > Lucifugimonadaceae > Bin127. The sequence continues at coordinate 2,592,230 of OZ242286.1, forward strand.
GTTGACTTTGCTGATCGCTGAAGAAACCCCCGATGCCATCGAATGCAATCCCCAACTCACCGAGTTAGAAGCATCGTTAGACAACGAGGCGATCCAAAAACTCTTCTACTACGGTCCGCTACTCGACGCGCATCTGACTACGATCCGAAACAGGGGCACCGCTTCCGACATCCACATCACTAAAGCCAACTTGCGTTTGGTGGTGTCCGTCGCCAAAAAGTACATGGGCCGAGGAATGAACCTCTTGGACCTCGTGCAGGAAGGAAACATCGGACTCATCCGAGCCGTCGAGAAATTCGACTACCGTCGCGGCTACAAGTTTTCTACTTACGCCACGTGGTGGATACGTCAAGCCATTACACGTTCGATCGCGGACCAAGCTCGAACTATCCGCATCCCAGTGCACATGGTCGAGACGATCAACAAACTCCTGCGCATCAGTCGACGGCTGGTTCAGGAGTATGGCCGCGAACCGACCCCAGAAGAGATCGCGGTCCACATGGAGACTACGCCCGAGAAGGTTCGAGACACTCTCAAGATCTCATTGCAGCCCGTATCTCTGGAAACTCCGATTGGAGACGAAGAAGACTCCACGCTCGGCGATTTCATCCCGGAAACCAATACCGACGGTCCGATCGAAGAGGCGTCGACCAATCTGATGAAAGAGAGCGTCCAATCCGTTTTGGGAACCTTGGACGTGCGCGAAAAACAGGTGATCGAGCATCGTTTCGGGATGAAGGACGGTCGCTCGAAAACTTTGGAAGAGGTCGGACGCTATTTCGGCGTCACACGCGAACGGGTGCGCCAAATCGAAGCCAAAGCGCTTCGTAAGCTGCGCCACCCAACCCGCAGCCGTCAGCTGCGCGGTTTCGTCGACTGAAACTCGATCCCTGCGCATTGGACCGAATCGCCACGAGCGGCCGCTCATGGCGAAGTATTAGCGCTCGGTGACCGAGCCGCCGTTGATGTTGATCGCTTGGCCTGTGATGTAAGCGGCGCGTGGGCTGCACAAAAAACCGATGAGTTCGCCGATCTCCATGTCGTCAGCCGGACGACCCAACGGCACTTGAGCTGCGCGCGTCCACCACTCGTCGCCGCGACCGATCGGGTCTAGGCGGGCCGTCTCCGTCATACCCGGACAGACGCAATTGGCGGTGATCTTGTACTCTGCAACCTCCTTGGCCAAGGCTTGGGTGAAGCCGTCCACCGCGAAGTTGGACGCGTTGTACGCGGCCGTGTTCGCGCTGCCGCGTTTTCCGGCGGTCGAAGAAATATTGACGATACGGCCGCCAACTCCTTGCTTGATCATCTGAACCGCCGCCGCCTTGGAGCAAAGATAGGTCCCGACTACCTTGACCTCCAGCACCTTCTTGAAGACCTCTTCGGCGACCTCGACAACTGGCACTCGGTCCTCACCATACGGTGCCGCCGCGTTGTTGATCAAGATGTCGACGCTGCCCAATTCGCTTACGCTGTCGTCGATCAATTTCTGCACTTCTTCGGCATTAGTCACGTCCATGACAACAGGGAGAGCCTGTACTCCAAACGATCGCACTTCGTCGGCTGTCGATTCGATGTCGCGCCAACCGGCGTCCTTCTCGTCGACCGGGAACGTCGCGGGGTCGCGTCCCGTACCTGTCACGACGACATCCGCACCCATTCGCGCCAAAACATTAGCGGTCGCCCGACCGATACCTCGCAACCTACCTGCGCCGGTTACGATCGCGACTTTGCCGCTCAATTCACGCTCTGATCCTGTCATCATCGATCCTCCCTGGAACATTAAGGGTTAGAGGCGAGCAATTGCTGAGCAGCAATTGTACGGAGAGCTACGCTCCAGGCGCGCCGAGCGTAACCGGGATCTCCATGATCACCGCATCTTCACCTGCGCCGCGGACCGCCGTGACCACGATGTCCGTCCCGCGCGGATGGGTGCGCAAGAACTCGGTGAAATCGATCTTCCCGCGTATCGGCGTGTCGTCGATCCCAACAATTATGTCGTGGATTTTGAACCCGACAGCCGCTGGAGAATCGGGATCGACGTACCTGACTCCGAACCCTTCGCTGACTGGCAATGCCTGTTGGAAGGCGATATAAGGGGTGACATCCACACCGCCCACACCGAGATAACCGGGGCTCTCACGTTCTCCTAACGCCACCAAACGCCGCGCACCTGCCACCGCAGTATTGATGTCAAGTGCAAAGTTTGCACCTTGCCCAACATTGATCGTCCCCAGATTGATGCCGATGACTTCGCCGGCGGAGCTAACCAGCGCTCCACCGCTGCTCCCTAGATTTATAACCGCATCCGTCTGGATCAAACCGTCAAAGATGTTGCCGTCCTCGTCCGCCACCGTACGGTTGAGCGCACTTACAACTCCTCGACTGACACTTGGTCCGCCGCTCAGGCCAAACGCATGTCCGATCGAGACTACGTCCTCCCCGACGCGCAGAACGTCGGAATTGCCGAATGTGGCTGGTGTGAGGTCACCCGATTCGATTTGGAGAAGCGCAAGGTCGAGCGAACTATCTTCTCTCAGCAGCGTCGCGTCATAACTCGCGCCTGAGTGCGAGGTGATTTCGATCTCCTCTGCACCTTCAATCACATGCCAATTCGTGATGATTGAACCGCCCGAATCAAACACAATGCCCGTCCCCGTTCCAACGCCGTCCGCCCGACGCACCGTGACGTTTACGATCGATCGTGCCGTCGCGTCCACGACATCGGGTATCCACGCGTTCGGTGCGGCAGTTTCGCGCTCCGACAACGTCATCGAAGACGCTTCGGTTGATGCATGCGATGGCGTAGACGTCACGCAAGCTGAGGCTGCCATGGCGATGAGGACCATTCCGACCATCACCGCCGCCAAGCTCGACGTTAACCGCGGTTTGAGTTCCGATTCAGGCATCCTGACCGTTCGAGCAAGTGGATGGAGGTGGTTAATTGCATTATATCGGCGACATCTTTTCGCATCCAACGCTGATTACGCTCCGGGTCGAACACGCGCTGCCTCAAGATCGGCGAACTTTACGGCCAGCGTACCTGCCAATTGCGACGAAATTGTCAAGATAGCTCACAGTTCAAGGTTCGCGAAGAACCGGAAGGAGACAATTAGCGTAATACTCGGTTGTCGCCGTTTTCGTATGACATGATCGCGAATCTCCGCGTTAGAATCGTGGGTTGGGATTTTGAGACGAAGTTGGTCGGAATCGACGTTGTCCAAACGCCATCCGGTTGTGAAAACCCGAACCTATGTTCCCCGCCTACGAACTGCGAAACTAAAGGACGCTAGAACTGAACTTCGTCAGATTTACACTGCGCCGGTTCGCTGGCGAAGGAACGCTGTTATTAGGCGCATTTATCGGTTCTTTGATCACTGCAACCGTCGTCGCTGGTGCACCCGTTTACCTGCGAACTCTCGAACGTGCCGGAGTTCAAGACACCATCGACGCAGCCGACAGCACATACACCCACCTTCAAGTCAGCACGAGGTGGCTCCCTTTGGAACTCGGCAAGTACGAAGCGGCGAATGAAGCGCTGGCCGTCGCAAAGGAACAGTATCTTGCCGGTGCGTTTACCGGTGACGCATCCCTGATAAAGACTCGTCGCGCCAATTGGGGCAGGGAAGGCGAAGGGTTACGTCGGCACAACGAAGCCTCCAGGGCGATGTTCTTGTCCATGACCGGCATCGATGATCGCATCGTATACATCGCGGGCCGCGCTCCTTCCAATCGGCTCGTCTACTCGGAAAACGTGCCAACCGTTGAGGCCGCGTTGGTATGGGATCGGGCATCACGGTTCGACATCCGCATCGGTGATGTCATTGAAACCGTGCCAGAAGCCCGCGGCATAGGGCTTGTCAAAGTAACTATCACCGGGATATTCACTATCCCCGATCCATCCGACGACTATTGGGTCGGACTGTCGGATCCCATCGTTCGCCCGATGGCGATCGTCGAAGGGCGCGAACCACCGGTCGTGTTGCTCGTCCAGCCCTCCGTGATGTTGAACGCGGTTGCCGAAGCTAACGCCGGGCTGCCCGCCGACTTCAGTTGGCATCTCTACGTCGATACCGACTACTTCAAACTTTTGAATCTCAACGAATCGATTAGCCGGCTCGCGGAGTTCGAAGAACGGATCGGTATCGAGATCACACGTGCCGACGTGTTGACGATCCTCGAGTCGCGGTTGAATTCTCTGCAACGACGGATGCTATTCGCTCGAATACCGATGTTGTTGTTGGCCGCGTTGGCAATCACATCAATCGCCTACTACCTGTTCATGGTCGCAGGGATCATCGCTCGCCGCCGGTCGACGGAGACATCGATGTTGCGGAGCAGAGGCATCACCGTATTGCAGGTGATCCGCTCATATGCGATCGAAAGCGTGCTAATAGCGGGAGTTCCGGCCTTAGTCGCGCCGATACTCGCCGTCGGTTTGGTAGCATCGCTCGGTCTACTTCCCGCATATCGTAGCGTCAACGAATCGCTTTTTTTGAACGTTGAATTTGCCTGGCAATCATGGATCTGGTCGATCGCTGCCGGGTTCGCAGTCTTCGCAATTCTGCTGTTGCCAGCGATACTAGGCACCCGGCGCGGGATCATCGACCAGTACCAGTCGGAAGCGCGACCAGAACGCCCACCTCTCTTCCAGCGCTATTACTTGGACGTCATTTTCCTCGCGATCGGATCATTGGTTTGGTGGGAACTAACCACCAGAGGTACCGTGATCGCCTCGACGCGAGAGGGCGAAAATTCCGCCGACGTCACGTTGCTGTTCTCGCCCGCGATCTTTTTGCTCGTCGTCGCGCTCCTGTTTATGCGTCTCTTCCCGATCTTGGCGCAAATCATCGCCGTCATCGGATCGAGGTTTCCTTCCGTGGAGGTGACACTCGGACTTTGGCGCCTTAGACGAAGCCCTTATTGGTATGTCTGGCCGGTTTTGCTGCTGGTACTCGTCTCCGGATTGGGCGTAGTTTCCGGCACATTGGCATCAACACTCGCGAGGAGCACGGAAGAACAGATTCTTTACGAATCGGGTGCCGATTTCCGATTTGTTCCCACCCAACCGCCGAGCATCGAAAAGGTCGAAGAAGCTCGAAACGTCGATGGCGTCGTCAACGCGACGCAAGCGTTTAGGGCTTCCGGTCGATTCGGCACCACGGCGCTAGGGTTTCCGTTCAATTTACTCGCTGTCGACTCCGACATATTCGCCCAAACTGCTTGGTTCCGAGAAGACTTTTCGGAGACCGAGTTTCACGAACTGACCTCGAAAATCGCCGTCGACGTCAAACCGGAACCCATCTTCTTACCGCCCGACACGGTCAAACTCGGAGCTTGGGCCAAGGCAGATCCAAGGGTCGAAAACCTGTTCCTCTGGTACGTGATTAAAGACGCGAAAGGGCGTTCGAGAACCATCACTCTCGGACAGATAGAAGGCGAGTGGCAACATCAATCCGCTGAACTTTCGAGCAAGTTCACCGAACCCGCCCAACTCGTGTCTGTTCAAACCTTCATGCAAGCAGGGCCCGACGGGGCCGAACCCACCGTGGTTTTCATCGACGACGTGTACGCCGAAAACAGCAACGGCGAGCGATTCATACTCGCAGATTTCGACAATTCTTCCGAATGGACTGGAATGCCAACCTCCAACGGCCTCGACGTGACCTTTGGAATTTCGGATGAACCTGATGGCCTCGTCATCGGCGTGGCGGGCGACCGTGGTCCGTCAGTCGCTCGTGTCGAAATGGATCGCGGCAACGATCAAGGTGTTCGAGGCATATATCGAACCGCAACCGGCGAACCGCTACCCGTGATCGCCAGCGACGCGTTGATGTTCTTGACAAACACCGAAATCGGATCGAAATTCATCGTACAAATCAACGGCGGGTATTTACCTGTCGAGATCGTGGATACCGTGACTTACTTCCCGACGTTAAACCCATCGCGAGCACCGTTTATGGTTTCGAACGTCGAATCCACGATCGATTTCCTCGAGTTGCGCGGCTTGACGGCTCAAAGACCCAACGAACTTTTCGTCTCGATCGAACCCGATATGCACACTTCGGCTTTGCTCGACCTCCGTGCGGTACTAGGTTTTAGCTCGTTGACCGACCGCGCCAGCCTCCTAGAAGACTCCACCGTAGACCCGTTGGTCGTGGCCGGATGGCGAGGTATCAGCATCGTTTCCATACTGATGGCGGGCATCGCCGCAGCGTTCGGATATTTGACCTACCTCGCGGCTCATGCCCACCGCACAAAAAGAGAATCAGCCTTGCTGTCTAGCATGGGGATGAAAACGTCGTCGTTCGGTGTCTTGGTGCTGATCGAACATGCAATGGTGGCAATACTCGGGATGGGTATCGGGATTGCCAGCGGTTGGTACGTTAGCCGACTCGCAGTCAGCAGCCTGACTTTCACCCAATCGGGCGGCGAACTCTTGCCACCGTTCGTGATGCAGACGAATTGGGTCCCCGTCGCGATCCTGGCCGCCGTGATCATCGGCGCAACGCTCGTCGCGGTCTACACCATCATGCGCCAATACAGGACGTTGCCGATACACGAGTTGACCCGCGACGCGAACTAGTTCGAGATGCGAAGCACGATACAGCTCATGCTCAAACGCACGATCGCCAACTGGCGATTGTTGTCGGCCGTCATCATCGGCTCCGTGCTGGCTGGCACCATCATGTCTGCCACGGTCGTCTATTTCGAGTCCCTTAGAGACATCGCGCTTCAGAAGGAGCTGGCTGATCAAAACCCCGCAGACCTCGACATTCTCATCGAAGCCGATCAAACGCCAATCAACAACGACTCTCACGCGGAACTCACTACCTCCATGGAGTCATTGCTGCTTGCTCGAGTAGGGAAGTTCACCACGCAATACAACCGCGCGATGCGAAGTTGGACCTTCTTCGTCGATGAGCCCCCAGAACTCGTCCCGATGGGCGAGTGTCCTTGCAGACCAACGGTAGCCGAACCCGATTCATTCAACGAACGAGACGAACCCTTAATCGAGTGCGATTGCCGCAGAATTCAATGCCTGACCGTTCCCGACGAACCTCACAGCATCGACGTCGTCCAAGGCCGCTTCCCAGAGTTCAACGCCGAACCCGCACCCGGCTCCGATCTGACGATCGAAGCACTGCTAGACGAGGACGCGGCCGAGCTATTTGAACTTGAACTCGGCGACGTGATCCCTGCGCGTCCTCACTGGGACGAACAAAACCTCAACGTCAATATTCGCCTGGCCGGCATCTATGAACGGGCACATCCCGCCGATCCGGAGTGGCGGATTTTCGACCAGGCTTTCGGTTCCCGAAGCACCACGTTGGAGTTCGCACAGTTCATCGTCCCGCAGCAGTCGATGCTCGAAGTTCTCGGCATCTACTTCCCAAACATGGGCGCGGAATACGCGTGGTTCCTTGATGTCGAGCCCACGACTATCCACGCAACCGACACCCAAAACATCCGCCAAACCCTAGAGATTACCGAAAACGAGTTGAGGTCGCAGGTCGACGGTTTCGTGTTGGACACCGAACTCGACAGAACATTGCTCCGATACGAGGTCGAGCTCTTCTTCAACCGGTTGCCGATGTTTATCGTCCTAATACTTATCGTCTTGGTCGTGGTTTACTACACCGCGACACTCGCCGGGCTTCTTATCGAAGCACAATCTGCCGACGTAGCTTTGTTAAGGGGGCGCGGCACCACGTCGCGGCAGTTGTTGTTGATGTTTGCGGTCGAAACGGTGATAATCGCAGCGTTCGCTATTGTCTGCGGTCCTTTCATCGCAATATGGGGCGTTTCGTTCCTAGGCACATTGCCATTCTTCGGCGAGCTCAATAGCGGCGAAGCACTGCCAGTAAACCTCACGCGCAGCGTGTACGTCATGGCTGGCATCGGCTCGATTCTGACTATGATCGCACTCATGATCCCGGCTCTTCGTGTCACGCAACAGGGCGTCATTGCCGAACGAGCAGGACGAGCCAGACCACAGAGATTGGCGTTCATCCAACGCTACTACCTAGACCTCGGATTCCTAGGCGTAGTTCTGTTTCTCTTCTGGCAACTCACCAGACAAGGCTCGTTCGTGGCCGCCGACATATTTGGCGAGACCACCGTGAACCAAGTCATATTGGCTGTCCCCGCCCTCTTCTTGGTCGCCGCCGGAATCGTCCTGCTCAGGGTGTTTCCACTGGCGATGGACCTGCTCGGAAGATTGATGACTACCGGTCTCGCATCGAGGATCATCTCTCCCGCCGTGGTGCTGGGGATTTGGCAAATGGCGCGCAACCCAGCGCACTACTCACGAGTTTCTCTGCTCCTGATACTGACCGCTGGATTGGGCGTGTTCGCCGCAAGCTTCGCTGCCACTCTCGAACGTAGCGCCCGTGACCAGGTTCTTTACCAAACCGGTAGCGAAATTCGTGTGCCTGGAATATCCAATCGGCCTGGCGGACGGTCATTCAACCTCGAAGAGGACATTAAGAGCATCAAAGGCATTGAGGACGCTACCACCATCTATCGCTTACGCGGTTCCTTCACCGCTGGCTTTAACTTTGATCAATTCTCAGTTCTGGCCGTAGATCCCGACGAGATCGGCGCAATTGCTTGGCGGCGCGACGACTTTACAAACGACGACTACGAAACCACGTTCCAATCGATCGCGTTCCATTCGGACGAAGGGATACCGTTGCCGGAAGACGCCCGGTTCATCACCGCGCGTGTAAAACCTCTGTTCCCAATGCAGGAGGTGCGATTCATAGCTCGCCTCAGCGATGCCAACGACCGGTTCTACAGCGTCGACTTGGGCAACTTGTTCCCGGAGTCGCGTTCGCGAAACCGATTTCCATGCACGCTGGAATACGCAGACCCCGAAAACGACGAGTTTCCGCTGCCTTCCTGGTGTCGAATCGGCACGTCATTGCAGCCGGCGCCGTTCGGGAGGGAACGCGTCTTGTTGCCTGTCGGCCCGTTGAAGCTACATTCGATAGGCGTGTCAACGTTCGAAGGTTCGCTCAGAAGTGGCGCCGTTGACATCGACGACATCTCAACCATCAGCAATGACGGCACCAAGATGTACCGCCTCGAATTCTTCGACGGTGAATCCGGCTATTCCTGGAACCTGATGAGGCCTACATCCGAGGCTTTCGCCGACACGCTGGATCCCTCGCCTCTGCCACCCGAAGAAGCCGAGAATCCAGGAATAATGCGATTACGATGGGCAGCTGGTTCCTTGAACGAATTCCGCGGTATCTCATCCGGACGCACGATCGAAAACATCCCGGTGTTGGCGAGCGAGTCGTTGCTCGACAAGATCGGCGTCAGAGTTGGCGAAACATTCAGTGTTTCGATCGACAACGAAAGGACGTCGCTCGATGTCGTCGGGATAGTCGACTTTTTCCCGACGCTCAATCCAGAAGAGAGCAGCTTCGTGATCATGGATTTCGATGCCGCCCATAACTTAGTCAATGCCCGGCGTCATACCGGCGAACGGGTTGCGAATGAGGCCTGGCTCAAGACCGAAGCCGGGACACCTTCGATCGAACAACTGGAGCTGATGAAGGACGAAGCCGGCGACTCTCGTCTCCGATACACCGCCACATCATCCGTCGAGCGGAGCATCGATCTGTTGCGCCTGAGATCAGGTCCCATAAACGACCGTCTGGCGCTGCTAGCCGGCGTCAGCGTCGATCCCCTGGTTTCCGAAGGCTGGAGGGCATTGCTGGGTGTCGCCTTCGTTACCGTTTTGATAGTGAGCGCAATCGGCTTCGTCGTGCATACGCGAGTCGCGTTCCGCCGCCGCCTCGCCGAGTTCGCACTCCTGAGGACAATCGGACTTTCCATGCGTCAGCTATTGTTGCTGATTTTGCTCGAACAGTTGATCGTGGTCGGAGTCGCGGTCGCGATCGGCATCTTCATGGGTACGCGGCTAGGAGACACAATCATTCCGTACCTCGCACGTTCCGGCCAAGATGCCAACGTGGTGCCGCCCATGACCCTTGAAATATACTGGACGGGGTTCGCGACTACGTTCGGCCTACTGGCAATCGTATTCGCCGTGGTCATCGCAATCAGCCTAGTTTCCGTCTACAACATGGCTATTCATCGAGTGATGCGCATTGGAGAAGCCTAAGCATATCCACGAGTAGCAAACGCCACACCACTACCGGAGACATCGAATTTGGACGCATTCAACCGCGAGTACATCACCTGCAGCGGTCTCTACAAGATATACAAGGCCGCCGGACTTGAAGTCGTCGCACTGCGCGGCTTGGAACTAACCGTCTACGAAGGCGAGATCATCGCAATCGTCGGCGCTTCAGGCTCCGGTAAATCTACACTGCTCAATATCCTGGCCGGATACGATGCGCCATCGGCGGGCACCGCTCGTGTTGGAGATTTCGACCTGCTGCACATGACCAGTAAAGAAGTTGTCGACTACCGCCGCCACGAAGTCGGATTTATCTGGCAAGAAACTTCGCGAAACCTATTCCCGTACCTTACCGCCGCCGAAAATGTGGAACTACCCATGGTCCTTACCGGCGTCTCGCAAACCGATCGCACCGATCGCGCGAAAGAGTTGCTCGAGATCGTAGGACTCGGTCACCGCACCGCGCACAGACCGGAACAGCTATCTGGCGGTGAACAGCAGCGCGTCGCAATCGCCGTCAGCCTCGCCAACCAACCGCCGCTTTTACTGGCCGATGAACCCACTGGGGAATTGGACGATCTCACAGGCCAAGAGATCCTTGACCTTTTCAACGAGGTGAACCAACAACTCGGCACCACAATCGTGATCGTCACACACGACCCCGCCGTCGCAACGAGCGTGGGCCGCGCCATCACGATCCGAGATGGCAAAACCAGTACCGAAACCACGCGCAGGGTATCGTTTCAACGCCGCGTTGGCGGCACCTCTAGCGACACCGAAGAGTTCCTCATCGTCGATTCGTCAGGTTCGGTACAAATCCCTAGAGACATGCTCGACCAACTCGAAATCAACCGAAGAGTCCGTGTCGCGGTTAACCAAGGAAAGGTGACGCTTGAATCCGGTGAATGACAACGCCAACGGCGATCCCACCATTAAAGCGATCGAGGTAACACGTACCTTCCAGCTGGCAGGTGAAGACGTCACCGCGGTAAAGCAACTGAGCTTCAACGTCCACCATGGGCAATTCATAGCATTGGTCGGTCGTTCCGGGTCCGGTAAAACAACCCTGCTCAACCTGCTCGCAGGTCTCGACCATCCGACGACTGGAAAGGTGCTGTTCGAAGGCCGGGATATGGCCGATTTCAACGAGCGAGACTTCATCGAACTACGCCGAAACCGCATCGGTGTCGTATTTCAGTCATTCGCCTTGTTGCCGTTGCTGTCGGCATACGAAAACGTTGAGTTACCGATGCGTATCGCTGGCCTCTCCGCTCGCCAACGCTCCGAACGGACCAACGACGCATTGGAAATGGTCGCCCTCGGCCGACGCGCACGTCATCGACCTTACGAACTTTCCGGCGGTGAACAGCAACGCGTCTCCATAGCCCGCGCAGTTGCCATGCGTCCCGACATCGTCTTGGCCGACGAGCCCACCGGCGAACTCGACTCCAACAACGCACAATCCATATTCGGCCTGTTCCGAGAAATGGTAACCGATCAAGGCATGTCCGTAGTCGCTACCACCCACGACCACACCCTCCTCGACATGGCCGACCGCATCTACACCATGCAAGACGGAGAGATGCAACTCACCGAAGATCGGTTGAACTAGCGCGACCAACGGCGCCGCCTCATCCCCGCTTCGCGCGCAGCAACGCCGTCAACATCTCCCGCAACGATCGCGGCGATGCAACCGCAACTTTCGCAGCCGAGTTGCCTGAGCCGATCTTGACCGTGTGCACGTTTTCGCCGACGTGCTCGAACAAATCCTCGTCAGTCCTATCGTCACCCGTCGCCAACTCGAAATCAAAAGGTCCGAATCGATCCATCACCAAGTCATAGGCGCGCGCCTTGGTCAACCCTTGCTGACGTATTTCAACCACTTTCGCACCGTGCAAAACCTGTACCGGCTCGCCGCGGAGCGTATTCTCCAAAACCGACACTAACTCCAACGCCTGCCAGTTGCCCAAAGTTTCCTCCGTTTGGCGATAGTGCCACGCCAAAGCCGTCTCCTTTTCTTCGATCCGCGAACCCGGCGTTCGTTCCACGTAGTTCTCCAACACGGTTGCCACATCTGATTTCCAACTAGTGTCCAGCACACCCAGCAGCCGCCAATTTTTCTCTCCCGCCTGCTTCATCCATGCGCCATGTTCGGCGATCAGATCTATCGGGCAGTCGTCGAACCACTCACCTAGCGTCTCGTGGTCACGACCACTGTTGATGAATACCATGACATCCCTGCGTTCACCGTAATCGCGAAGAATCTCGAGAATCTCATCCGTCGGCGTCGCATCCTCATACCGATCGACGAACTCACGCAACGAACCGTCGTAGTCCAACATCACTAACGACGTCTCCGAAGTCCTAAAGTCGTTGGCCAACGACTCCGCAAGAACCGATGACTGCAACATTGGCGGAACTCCAACCTGCACCGATTCCGGCTCCTCGAGCGATGTCATGAAATCCCTGACCCACCGGTGCACATCGTTTTGCAGCATCCGACTATGCATCGGCATCATCCGCTCGTTGCGCTCACCCAGACTCATCTCCAAGGCGCGTTCCAACTGATCCGCCGTACCTTCGATATCCCAAGGATTGACCCGTAACGCCTCACCCAACTCACTTACCGCACCTGCAAACTCGCTAACAACCAATGTCCCTCCACCGTCGTCCCTACAAACTACATACTCTTTCGCAACCAAATTCAATCCGTCGCGCACCGGCGATACGAAACAGACATCTGCGAGCCGATACAACGCACCCAACTCTTCCTGCGAAACGGTCTGGTAAAGATAATTGATCGGACTGATCAATGGCGAACCGTAGACGCCGTTGATCTCACTCACCCGGCGCTCAACTTCGCTCTTAAGGTCTTGGTACGTGTCGATGCCCGCTCGGGTCGGAACCGCGAGCTGCATGAACAGCACACGCTCGGCCCAACGTGGCGACCGCTCCATCAGGCGCTCAAAGGCCCGCAACTTAAGCAACAACCCTTTGGTATAGTCAAGTCGATCCACACCCAAGATAACTTGACGATCGCCGATAGTCCGTTTGAGCTGAGTCAAGAAGTGTTCAGCATTTTGCGAATACGCCTTCTCTTGAAACTCCGCGGTATCGATTCCTAAAGGATGTGCCTCGACTCGCACATTGTGGTCCCGCATCCTCACCGTCCCTGCTTGCGACTCGATGCCCAAAATTCGCCGCACGCTGCGAAGGTAGTTGTACGTGTAGTCGTACGTGTGCATCCCGACGAGATCAGCGCCCAACAGTCCCCGTAGAATCTCAACCCGTTGCGGCAATATACGGAACGTCTCGTCCGCAGGAAAAGGTATGTGGAGGAAAAACCCGATGCGGACATCCAATCCTCGGTCCCGCAACATCCTGGGCAGCAGCATCAGGTGGTAGTCATGGACCCAAACCGCGTCGCCCGGTTCCGCCAAGTCGCAGATCACATCCGCGAATCGCTGATTCACACGCCGGTAAGCATCGAAATGCTCCGGAACGAACGATGCAAACTCGGTGAAGTAGTGGAACAACGGCCAGATCGCATCGTTCGAATACCCCTCGTAATAATCCTCGTAGTCTCGCGGATCGATACCTACCGGCACGAGATTGTGCTCGGTCAACTGGCGTTTAACCTCTTCGTCGGGATCCGCGCCTGGGTATCCGACCCACAACCCGCCGGAACCCTCATGTAAAGGCCGTAGCCCGGTCACCAAGCCACCGACGCTGTGGGTAAGTGTCTGTTGACCCGTGTCAGGATCGACGCCGATGGTTACCGGCAGTCGGTTCGCCACGAGAATCGGCCGCCTCATCGTGCCCTCGTGTGTCCCGGCCATGCGATCAGCCGCCGGAGATTGCAGGCACGAAGTGCACCTCGGTATCAGGTTCCAACGGCTGCAATAAACCCTGCCGCGTCGCCGCATAACCGACAACAGCCGCAAGGCCAGGTTTCAGACGACCGTCCTGCAAAAGGTGTTCCGAGATCCCCGGATACGACTCTTCGAGATTGTTGACCACATCCCCCAACGTCGCGCCCGGCACGTCCAACTCGCCCTTGCCGCCAGCGAAACGGCGCAACTCATACGGCAAAAACACCTTCGCCATGCTTCGCTAACCTCCCGGCTCTAACATTTCGCGTTTTCCGTCAATCACCCCAGAGGTTGGAACGACCAACACCATCGCGTACTCAGGATACCACCAGCGAATCAGAGACCTGTTACCGAATTTCAGCGTCACACACGCCCGAACAAAGATTCAGGGGCAACCGCGCGGTTGCCCCTGTTGATCGGTCGATTGCCCGCCTGCGATTTAACCGCCGTTCTTGGCGGCCAAAGCCTCGAGAATCCGTCCCGGCTTCATCGGCTGTTCCTGCAACCGGACACCGAGCGCGTCGTTGATGGCATTCGGAATCGCTCCGAGCGGAGGTGCGATCGGGACCTCGCCAACGCCGCGCACGCCGAACGGGTGCATCGGGTTCGCGACCTCTACGATGTGAGTCTCCAGCATCGGCAGGTCGAGAGACGTTGGCATGCGGTAGTCCAAGAAGCTGAAGTTGGCCATCGAGCCATCATCGTGCATGAAGTACTCTTCGTTCAACGCCCAGCCGATGCCCTGCGCCGCTCCGCCTTGCATCTGGTTCTCCACGTATGACGGGTGAATAGCCTTACCAGCGTCTTGGAACACGCTGTAGCGCACAACATCCGTCTTCCCTGTGTCGGGATCGATTTCAAGGTCGCAAATGTGAAGACCGAACGCGTTGCCGGCCGCGGCGAGGTTTACCGACGAAGTCGTCGAGATCGGGCCGCCAGTGTCGCCCAGCCGAGTTGCCAAGTCCTTGAAGCCAAGGTTCAACTCAGGGTCAGACTTGCTGCTAAACGTGCCGTCCGAGAACTGGACATCGTCTTCATCGATGCCCCAGAGCGCCGCAGCACGCACTTTCATCTCGTCAACCATCTTCATCGCCGCTTCCCAAGCTGCGAACCCGGTAGCGTACGTCACGCGGCTTCCACCAGTTGTGCCGGTGTAGCCGATCTCATCAGTGTTCGGAATGCTCGGGTGAACGTCGTGTGCGTCGAGACCCAATACTTCGGCAGCCTGCATCGCGATTGATGCTCGCGAGCCGCCGATGTCCTGCGATCCCTCGTTCATCGCCACCGTGCCGTCGTCCTGAAGCATCAGGTCAACGGTGGACTTGCCGCCGCCGTTCATCCAGAAACCGACTGCCACTCCGCGCCCGCGCTTGTTCCCGGGGGCCGGCTCGCCAAGCGACGAGTTCCAGTGATCAGAGTCCCGAGCCTGCTCGAGCATCTCTACCAGGCCTATGCGGTTGAACATCACGCCATTGCCGTTTCGAGAACCCTCAACGGAGGCGTTGTCGAGACGGAACTGCATCTTGTCCCAACCCTTCATCTCACAGATCTCGTCAACCACCGTCTCGATGGCGAAGCAGACCTGGGGCGAACCCGGCGCCCGATATGCCGCCGACTTTGGCTTGTTTACAACGACGTCGTGCGCGTCGATCCGAGAGTTCGGGACGTCATACGCCGCACGGAAACAGTTGATACCTGCCGTGAATGCCGAGCCAGGGTAGGCACCGGCTTCGTACCAGAGCTTGCCGTCGAAGGCATGAATCTTGCCATCTTTGGTCACGCCCATCTTCACTGAGACTTTTCCACCCGGAGCTGGACCGCTGGCCATAAATACCGCCGGACGATCCATCACCATCTTCACCGGACGATGGTTCGATTTCTTTGACAGAATCGCAGCTACTGGTGCTAGGTAGGTCTTGGTCTTGCCACCAAAACCGCCGCCGATTTCAACGGATTCGGCCACCACATTGGAGTCGGGCAGACCGACGAGTGCAGCCGTCTGTTCCTTGACTGCAAACATCCCCTGCGTGCTTTCCCACACGCGAACGCGGTCATTCTCGTCCCAGATCGCAGTTGCGTTGTGTGGCTCTATGTAGCCTTGGTGCACCATCTCGAGCGAAACTTCACGCTCCACCACCAGATCGCAGTCATCGAAAGCGCCATCGGGATCGCCGAACTCATGGCGTACCGCGATCGCGACGTTGGTGTTCGGTACGCTCTCGCCGAAGTGGTTTCCTACGAGATCTTCGAGCAGGATTGGAGCACCGTCTGCCATCGCCTCGTCCACGTTGCGGACTGGCGGCAGCGACTCGTATTCGACCTTGATCCGCCGCACCGCTTCGGTTGCCGTATTCCTGTCAACCGCCGCTACCGCTGCTACTACGTGGCCGCTGTAAAGAACCTTGTCCGAAGCCATCACATTGTCTTGCGTGCGCTTCATGTTGAGAACTTCCTCACCGGTCTCCACTTCCATATCCGCCGCGGTCGGAAAGTCCTCGTGGGTCGCAACGGCGAACACGCCGGGCAGGGCCTCCGCCTCGGAGGTGTCGATGCTGCGGATGCGAGCGTGGACCTGATCAGTCCTAAGCACATCGCCCCAGATCAGCCCTGGCAACTTGACATCGCCACCGTAAACCGCACGTCCCGTCACCTTGTCCAGCCCGTCATGCCGAATCGGCCGGGTCCCCACGACTGAGAAATTCTTTTTCTGCTCGAAAGTGGCTACCATCCAGGTGGTCCTCCTGCTTTCTTGTTGTCGGTCGCATCGATCCCGCGATTCGACAAATTGACATTTCGTGGCTTCGCTGAACTAGCGCGCGTAAGTCAAACCAACTCACACCAAGTCAGCGAACAATTGAATGTTAATGCAAATCCACCCAAGGTTCCCCGTTCAAGGGGAATTGTGTCAAGCGGAGTAACTACGGCTACGACATCGCAGAAGGATAAAGGGGCCTTAGGTTACGTCCGCGTCCGCGTCTCCGGTACGATCCCCGCCGGTCGAACCAGCAACACCACGACGATCATCAGACCAATGACGGCCAGCCGGATATTCGGATCGCCCAAAAAGCCCGGCAAGAACTGTGAACTAGAAATGATCGCCCACAGCACGAACGCACCTAAGATCGCACCCCGATGGTTGCCGCTGCCACCGAGTATCAACATCGCCCAAATAATGAAGGTGGCGAAGAATGGCTCGAATGCCGCCGGCGTTATCGAGTGCTTGGCGAAGGCGTACAGCGCGCCGCCAATGCCCATCAAAGCCGCGCCGTAGGCAAACGCTTGCAGTTTGAACTGGAACACGTTTTTCCCGACCATCTCCGCCGTGTCCTCGTTCTCACGGATGGCAAGAATCACTCGGCCCCACGGCGAACCTGCTAATCGTTGCGACACCAGATAAGCGATCAACAGCACGATCAAAACGAGTGGCAGGAATATGAAATCGTAGTAATGCGGGTCCACAATGTTGTCGAGCACCCTTGGTATGCCGTTCAAACCACGCGTACCATCCGCCAGCCAGCCTTCATTAGTGAACAGCAACCGGACCGCTTCGCCAAGGCCGAGCGTCGTTATGGCCAGATAGTCGTCGCGCAACCTGATCGTGATACTACCAACCAAATAAGCGACGGCTGCACACACCGCGGCCGCAGCCGCGAGCACCAATGGGAACCACAAATCGAATCCAACTTTCGCCGGACCCAAGGTGGATGCAAGATTTCCGCCCCATTCGTAACGCTGGTAGAGGTCAGGATTCGGAGGCGGCATCACCAAAATCGCAGCCGTATACGCGCCGAGAGCGAAGAACGCCGCGATACCGATGTTGAACAGACCCGTGTGTCCGTAATGGACATTCAATCCCACGTTGATGATCGCGTAGATTCCCGCGATCACCAGGAAACTACCGATGTGGAGAGTCAGGCCTTCGATATCCACGACTATCCCCTAAGCCCTACTTTCCCCGAACAGACCATTTGGTCGCACAAGCAGCAAAACTATGATCGCGGCGAAGAACACGGCAGGTTTGTACGACGGATCCAACCAAGCGGTAGAGACTTCTCCAACCACGCCCACAAAGATCGCACCCAAGAATGCCCCGTACGGGTTGCCGATCCCGCCCGCGACCACCGCGGCGAAAAGTGGGATCAATATCTTCCAACCCGAAATCGTCAGCAACTGTCCTTGACCAGTCGCAAACAATATCCCTGCCGCCGCCGCCATTCCTCCTCCGATAACCCAAGTCAACAGATTCGTTCGTTCGACGTCGATGCCTGTTACTCGCGCTAGGTCCTCGTTGTCCGCCGCCGCTCGCATCGCCTTACCCCAACGGGTCATGTTCAGGAACAGGTACGTCGCCAACGTCAGCACAATCGCAGCGATCGCTACAAAGATCATGTCCGGCGGCACTCGAACCTGCACGTTTTGCAAGTGGAATATGTCCACAGTCCAAATAAAAAACTTCTTGGACACCCGCGGGAAATGCTCCACCTCAGTCCCCCAGATGTACTGGATGAATCCCCGCAAAGCAATCGCCACGCCCAACGATGCGAGCGCCATAACCCCCGGCAATGCGCCCCGGCGGCGCATCGTCCGATAAACGAGTTGATCGACAACAACCGCGAACGTTGCCACCATCAACACACCGATCGGCAACGCGATAAACAACGTGTAGCTAAATGTGAACGGTCCGACAGAGTTATCGCTCCACGTTTCAGGAAGTATCGACGTGAATACGAACAAAGCCACGAACGCGCCAAGCGTCATGTAGTCGCCGTGGGCGATATTCGGTAGGTGCAGATTTCCGTAGACCAGAGAGAGACCTACCGCGCCAAGGGCATAAACCGATCCAACCAACAGTCCGTTCACGGTGAGGTCTAACTGCCAAATCAATGCCCAGATCGCCAGACCTGCCACGGCGAACAGCGAGAGCCTTTCGATGAACTTGAAGCCGCGTTCACCGATCAGCGATACCACGCCGTCGCGCAGTGCGTTGGTATTGATATCCATCGTGCGTTGAAATCCAGGCTGCGTTTGCTAGTCGTTCGCTGTCGAACCCTCGTCTTCGCTGCCACCGAGCCCTAGGAACACTCTGCCGATATCGGGGTTGTTCAGCAAACCGACCGCGGTGTCTTCAACAAAATTGCGACCGCGCGCTAGGACATAAGCGCGATCGCTATGCTTGAGTGCCTTGATCGCGTTCTGCTCAACAAGCAGTATCGACACACCTGATCGGTTGATCTCCCCGATCTGATCCAAGACTTGGTCCACGACCTGCGGCGCCAGTCCTGCCGTCGGTTCATCGAGCAGCAACATACTGGGTTCAGCGACTAGAGCGCGGGCTAAAGCCAACATCTGACGCTGACCGCCCGAAAGTTGTCCGGCTTTGCTGGTCCAACGCTCGCGGAGCAGAGGAAACAGTTCCTGAACGCGTTCCATGTTGCGGGCGGTGTCACCGCGCAGCGTGAAAGCTCCCATTTCGACGTTTTCACGAACCGAAAGAGTCGGAAACACGTTGCCCGCTTGCGGAACATAGCCGATCCCCATTTCGATCAATCGGTCCGCGCGTTCTCCGGTGATGTCGTCGCCGTGTAGCCGGATCGAACCACCCGAAACGTCTGCCAGTCCGAATATCGCTTTAATCGTCGTCGACTTCCCTGACCCGTTAGGCCCAATAATCGTCACCATTTCACCCACGTTGACAGTGATCGAGATTCCGCGGGCGATAAGGGTCGGCCCGTACCCAGCTTCCAGGTCCGTTATCTTCAGGGCAGGGGAGACCAAATCCATTTCAGCCGTGGCGCTCAAACCTCTACACCTCCTAGATATGCGTCCAACACCCGCTTGTCGCTACGTACCTCGTCCGGGGTGCCATCCGCAATGACTTTGCCCTCAGCCATCACTATTACTCGATCGCTCAAATCCATGATCAACGGCACATCGTGCTCGACAATCACCCAAGTTATCCCGCTATCATCCCGCAGCTTCCGAATCGTGTCCGCGATCTCGCGCATCAAAGTCGGGTTCACTCCCGCAGCCGGCTCGTCCAACAGCACCAACTTCGGAGACGCCATCAATGCCCGACCAATCTCCAAGAGTTTCTTCTGACCGGTCGAAAGATTAGCCGCAAGCTCGTCCTCTAGGTGGGTTAATTGCAGAAGCCCCAAAACTTCCCGGGCTTGCTCACGGATTCGTTCTTCCTGGCGCCTGACAACTCCCGGCGCGAACAGCGAAGTAAACATCGCCTCGCCGAGTTGACCCTCCGGTACCAACGCCAGATTCTCCAGTACCGTCATGCGACCTAACTCGCCCGGAATCTGAAACGTCCTCGCGACCCCACGACGCGCCACCGAATGGGGAGGAATACCGTCCAAACGTCGACCATCGAAGAAAATCCGACCACTTTGAAGCGGAACCATGTCCGTGATCAGATTGAATATGGTCGATTTACCCGCACCGTTCGGACCGATCAAGCCTGTGATCGTCCCACCCTCAACTTCAAAAGAACAATTGTCAACCGCGCGAAGCCCCCCAAACGCGCACACCGCGTCCTCAACCTTAAGAATCGGCTCCGTCAATCCAGAATCACGCTTTCAAGCGCAAGAAGATGCACCGAATTTCCGACACATTGCATCTTCTATACTTTCGCCAAAAGATTATACAGGCGTCAAAATGACTAACCATCACTGGTTTTAGCCGAAAATCCACCACCATTTGTCGCAAATCGACACAGTTGAGCGGACTGTCATGAACAGCAAAAACGGAAGAAACGAGACCATCGATCTCACGCCAGAGGACGTCCTAGGCACCCAACACGCCGCCGAGCTCCGAGAGATCAGTACCCACGCCGACGGACCGGCGGGCGCCGTCCCATTCACCGCAGATTTCCTGACCAACAGCCCCAGCGGCGACCATTTCGGTATGAGTCAAAACGCCGGCATGGGTTGGGTCCCTTCCGAGTTGATGCGCAAACAGTTCATCATTCTCGCCACCGCTGGCGGACTTCGAGAAGAAGACGGCACACCCGTCGCCCTAGGACTTCACACCGGCCACTTCGAACTCGCATCCATGGTCAAAGCCGCCGCCGAAGAGGTTCGAAGACTAAAAGGCCTACCATTCGCCACCTTCTGCTCCGACCCTTGCGACGGCCGAACCCAAGGCACCACCGGAATGATGGACTCCCTCCCATACCGGAACGACGCCGCCCAAGTCTTCCGTCGCCAAGCGCGATCACTCCCTACCGCCAAAGGCGTTCTCGGGATCGCATCATGCGACAAAGGCCTACCCGCAATGATGATGGCACTGGCCGGACTCCGCGAAAAACCCGTGGTCGTCGTACCCGGAGGCGTCACTCTCGCACCAAAGAGCGGCGAAGACGCCGGCATGATCCAGTCAATCGGCGCTCGATTCGCTCAAGGCGAAGTCACCCTCGAGTACGCCCAAGACGTCGGATGCCGAGCCTGCGCATCCCCCGGCGGAGGTTGCCAATTCCTAGGCACCGCCGGCACATCCCAAGTCGTATCCGAAGCTCTCGGACTCGCCATCACTCACGGCGCACTCTCGCCAAGCGGCACCCCCGCATGGTTCGACGTCGCTGTCCGTTCCGCGCGCGCCCTCGTAATGGCCGAAAGACGCGGCATTAAGTCCAGCGACATCCTGACCGACGCCGCATTCGAGAACGCAATGGTTGTCCACGCGGCATGCGGCGGATCAACCAATCTGCTGCTCCATACACCCGCCATCGCCCACGCCGCTGGCCGACACCGCATGGATGTCGACGACTGGCAACGCGTCAACGACGAGGTTCCTCGCATCGTCGACGTTCTCCCCAACGGCCCCATCGGCCATCCGACCGCGCAACTCTACGCCGCCGGAGGGGTACCCGAAGTGATGCTCCACCTCCGCGACCTCGGTCTCCTCGACACCTCCGTCCTGACCGCTACCGGACAATCCCTCGACGAAAACCTAGACTGGTGGGAAGACTCCGAACGCCGACAAGACATGCGCAACTACCTCCGCAACGTCGACGGCGTAAACCCCGACGACATCATCATGTCCGCCGACCGCGCCAAATCCAAGGGCCTAACCAGCACAGTAACCTTCCCGCGCGGCAACCTCGCACCCCAAGGCTCCGTCATCAAATCCACCGCGATCGACCCCACGGTAGTCGACGACGACGGCGTCTACCGCAATACCGGCAACGCCCGCGTATTCGTCTCCGAACGAGAAGCCATCGCAGCCATCAAGACCCGCGACGAAGACTACAAGATCAAAGCCGGCGACATCATGATCGTCAACTGCGGCGGCCCGCTAGGGACCGGCATGGAAGAGCTTTACCAGATCACCGCAGCCCTCAAGCACCTCTCCTACGGCAAACACGTTGCGCTCATCACCGACGCCCGTTTCTCCGGCGTCTCCACCGGCGCCTGCATCGGACACGTCGGCCCCGAAGCCCTAGCTGGAGGCCCCGTCGGCCGCGTCCACGAAGGCGACCTCATCGAAATCATCATCGACCGAAACAACCTCACCGGCTCAATCAACCTAGTAGGGGAGGGCGACACCTTCCGCGGCGCCGAATGGGGCACAAAGGAACTCGAAAACCGTCCAACTCCCGACGCCCTCGCGCCGCACCCTCAGCTACCCGACGACTCCCGCCTCTGGGCCGCACTCCAAGCCGCATCCGGCGGCATCTGGGGCGGCTGCGTCTTCGACACCGAATCCATCATCGAGACCCTGAACGCGGGCCGCGAAGCCCTGCAAAAACAACGCGAACCCGTCGCCTAAACGGCTACTCCTGCGCCCGCATCAACGTCTGAACCGCTTCCTCGACATGCTCCGGCGTGCCGACCAATATCAGCCGGTCTCCAACCCGCGGCACCACCTCATCCGTGGCATCCACAAGCTCACCCGAATCCCCACGCTTAACCGCCACCACATCCGCCTTGCTATCTGAAATCACCGTCGACTCCCCGATCGCCACATCGCAATACGGACCATCCCCAACCACGATCACCTCGCCGGTCTCCACCGAAAAAACGCCACCTTCAACCTCGATGCTCCTCAATCCCTCATCAGACCCCTCAGTCGCGCCCACGATCTCGTCAACGATCCGGCTCGCCGCGATGTGATGCATCGAAATCACCTTCGAAGCACCAGCGCGAACCAGCTTCGGCTCCGACTCCGGCAACGTTGCCTTCGCCACAATCTCCACATCCGGCGCGATCACATGCGCAGACAACACCGTCATCAACGCCGCCGAATCCGGCGCAACCGTACAGATCAGACTCTTCGCACGCGTGATACCCGCCTTCATCAATACCTCATCCTGCCCGCCATCACCATGTATCCCCACAAAACCGTCCTCCGATGCGTTTCGGACCTTCTCACCGTCGATATCAACCACAATCACCCGCTCCTTTTCCACAGCGTTCAACTCGGCAGCCACAACCGCACCCGTATCGCCGTAACCCACCACGATATGATGCCCACGCAACCGCCGCATCATCGCCTCTGTCCCCCGCTGCCGCAGGTTCGACACCAACTGCCCCGAAATCAACTGCTCACCCAACGTCGCAAACGTGTAAGCAAACGCCCCCACACCAGTGATGATGATCGCCATCGAGAACACACGACCCGTCTCGCTCAATGGCCTCACTTCTTCGAAGCCCACCGTCGACATCGTGATCACAGCCATATACGCCGCATCCATCCACGTCCAATCGCCACCCTCGATCACCTTGAAACCAACCGCGCCCAGCACCCAAACCGTGATCAACGCCATGATCCCGCGGAACAAATTCAACCGACGCCGACGGATCAACCGCCGCGACTCCGAAGGCGCTGAAACTACAAACGCGGGCATCGCAAATCGTCTACCGGCCGCCCAAACGGCCCGCAGCATCCCGCGCAGCCGTCGCAACCATCAACGCTTCTTGAACCGTGTCACCACTCACCGTAATATGCCCCATCTTACGACCCACTCGATACTCGGACTTCCCATAAAGATGCAGATGCGCTCGCGGCATCGCCAACACCGCACCCCAATCCGGCGATCCGCCAGCAGCCTCCCATACATCGCCCAACAGGTTCACCATCACCGTCGGCGACCTCAACGAAACATCCCCCATCGGCATACCAGCCATGATCCGCGCCAGCTGCTCGAACTGCGACGTCTCGCAACCCTCGATCGTGTAATGCCCCGAATTATGCGGACGAGGCGCCAACTCATTCACCAAAACCGCACCATCCCGCGTCACAAACATCTCCACCGCGATCAACCCGATCACATCCAAACCCTCCGCAATCCGCATCGCCACCTTTACTGCCTCATCCTTAACCGCATCTGAACACCGCGCCGGCACGATCGAAGTATCCAAAATCCCGACCACATGCACATTCTCCGAAACCGGAAACGCCCGCATCTCACCCGACAAATCCCGCGCACAAACCACCGAAACCTCCATCTCGAAATCCACAAAACCCTCCACAATCACCGGCGCGACCTCAGATCCACCCAATCCCTCGAACGCACCAACCGCTTCACCCTCATCCCGCACCACTTGCTGCCCCTTGCCGTCATAACCCCACCGCGTAGTCTTCATCACCACCGGCACCCCAATCTCCCATACCGCTTCCGACGCTTCCTCACCACTCCTTACAACCCGAAACTCCGGCACCCCAATCCCCAACACCCGCATCGTCGACTTCTCGATCTCCCGGTCCTGACACACCCTTAGCACCGACGGCGACGGATAGACCGGCTTCAACTCCGAAATCGCCTCAATCGCCGTCGCATCCACATTCTCAAACTCATAAGTCACCACATCAGACCGCTCCGCCAACTCCCGCGCCGCATCCAAATCGTCATACGCAGCAACGACGTGATGATCCGTAACCTGCGAAGCCGGACAATCCACCCCCGGATCCAACGAAACCGACCTCAAACCCAAACTCCGAGCCCCCATAGCCAACATCCGCCCAAGCTGCCCACCCCCAAAAATCCCAATCGTCAAATCAGAACCCATCAAATCAGTACTCCCTTTCGTTAGGACGAATTACTCCGTCATTCCGGCGAAAGCCGGAACCCAGAGGGGCGGAGCGGCCGGGTTTCCCCCGCTCGCGGGGGAAATGTGCCACGGAAAGTAACTGCGGCTACGGCGTGGCAGAAGAACGAAGGGGCCCCGTCCCCTTTCGAGGCGAAAGGGGACGCGAGCGAACGGAACGAGATCGCAGGGGCATGCGGGCGGGGACGCGGCGCGAAAATCCCCTCTCCCTTGATGGGAGAGGGCTAGGGTGAGGGTGAACGGGGCGGCCAAGGGGCCAACGCCACCCACAGACCCAATCTCCTTCCCCAAATTCAACCTCATCACCACCCCCAACACCTACTCACCCAAATCCTCATCACCAACATAAGTCCCCTCCAAAACCTCAGCCTCCGCAGCCTTCCGACGCCGCACCAACCGCGCAAAAACCTCCTCATCGAACGTCCCCACGATCTGCGCCGCTAGCAGACCCGCATTCACCGCTCCCGACCTCCCGATCGCCACCGTCGCAACCGGCACCCCACGCGGCATCTGCACAATCGACAGCAGCGAATCCAACCCGCTCAAAGCCGAACTCTCCACCGGCACACCGATCACCGGCAAATTCGTGTTCGCCGCCAACATCCCCGGCAGATGCGCCGCACCCCCAGCCCCCGCAATGATCACCTTCACACCACGACCCTTCGCCGACTTCGCAAACTCCGACATCAAATCCGGCGTCCGATGCGCCGACACAACCCGCACCTCATGCGCAACCCCCAACTCCCGCAAAACATCCGCCGCATGACGCATAGTCGGCAAATCCGACCGACTACCCATAATCACCGAAACCAAAGGCCCGTCTGAATGACTACTCATAACCAAAAATCCTAACCCACGCCAACTCCGTCATCCCGGCGAAAGCCGGGATCCAGTGGGGCAGAGCGGCGGCGATGTCCCCTCTCCCTCGACTAGACCTTCGCAACAATCCCCTCTCCCCTCGTGGGAGAGGGTTAGGGTGAGGGGGAACGGGCGGCCATGGGGTGGCAGGACGGGCGGCCAAGGGGCCGGGTTTCCCCCGCTCGCGGGGGAAATGCCCGAAGGGCAAAGGGGGCTTGCTACTCCACTCTAAACAGATCGACCGTCATCTCTTGTATGTGAAAGGGGAGAAGATTTTCGAGGAAGCTCATAGCCTGAACACGCGCCAGACGCCGTTTCTCCTCATCCTCCGAAGACGAGACCGCGGCTTAAAGAAAAATATGGGTATCCACAAATCTCACGCCCGTCCCTCCTCAGCGCTTCTTCGCTCCCTTGCCTCGGCGATTTCAGCGCGGGCACGCGCTCTGTCATACAGCTCATCCCGTGGCAGATTGTCTTGAGGATCCAAACCCACCCCTCGCGCATCGAAATCCGCGAGAACCTCTCTCAACAGCCTCCCGCGTCGTTCCCCCACTGTCTCATCGTCAACCCTTGTTCCATCTTTGGCAAGGCTTTGCAGATACCCCCGCACAAGAGCCGATACTGACGTATCAAGCTCCGCCGCACGGATCCGGGCGATACGGTGCGTCTCTTCGTCAACTGATACAGTGATGTTTCTCATGACCACATCCTCACATATCCTGTGATATACAGTATGCCGACTGAACCCCCAACTGCATCCCTGACCTTCCAACATTCGTCAACCCACGCCAGCCCCGTCATTCCCGCGAAAGCGGAAACCTAGAGGGGTGGGGCGGTGGCGATGTCCCGTCTCCACTTCTGGAACAACGAAATCCTGAACAACATGGAAGGCGACCTCGAAGGCGGCCTCCAAACCATCCAACAAGCCCTCAAATCCTTGCGCGTTACCAGCAAACACCCGCTTCGGGCAGCGTAAGGCGGCGAGGGCTAGCGAACCGCCATTTCAAACGGCGGTTCAATCGGTTCCATTACCGAATTGTTCTCGGCACCATCGCTGCTCAAAAATGATTTAATATTCTTCAGTTTCATTAACATCTCATCGAACGTGATAATCTCGACATCTTTCGAGTTGCCTCGAATGTATTCGAAGGATTTACGTCTGAGTTCGTCCTCCGGAATCTTTCCGATAATTAAACAACAATGAATCGCGTATGAAGCTATATCATAGATGCCACTATCTTCTTTCTTTTGCGCAAACCTACTTAACAGATTGTGTTTTTGATCGATTACTTGGTTAATTCCACCGGAAAGTTCCCTCGACGCAGGGTAGACTTCACCGCGATAATCCGAGGTGTACAGCAGTGGTGAACCAGGTTTCTTGATCTCGATGATGCCGACATTGTTTGTCAGAGCGTTTTTCATCAAAAAGTCTGTGATTTTTTCACCAGAACCAGACAGTTTGTGACCCCCGACCGAAGCTTGGTCTTGGACCAGGATCACCGGGTGGGCGAAAACCAAACCAAGCAAAAAACGATTTTCATTCAGGAACTCTTGCCAATCGGGCTCCAGTTTATTGGATTCGATCATTTTCTCAAATCGCAAGATCAAAGCGTCGAGTGTCGCAACCTCGACATCTAGCTGGAATCGCATCAACTCGTCTGGTTGATCCTCCAGGATAGACTTTGTGTGCTTCGAAAAAACGCGGATCAATTCCGATTGATCAGACTTAGACAACACTGGTTCGCCATCGATCGCGACTTGCGTGAAATTCTTCCGCAAAGGGCTGCGACCATAAGTTATGGCTTTCGCAGGTAATTCGAGCCTTTGTGCGAGGAAATTGTGAACGCTTGTGGATTTGACCGTCCTAAATGCAGTCTGGCCGTTAGAGGCAATCCGATTGATCAGTTTGCGGATCTCGTCGAAATCTTCAGATGAAATCACAAAGGTTTCGTTGTTATCTTGCAAACCAGTTTCGTGTTGATCCGAAATCAAAACCTCAGTTGCTTCGGTCAAATCTTCAATTTGGTGAATCAATAGGGAATTATAGCCCTGTGACTCCAAAAATCAATTCAACGTTGCGTAGAAAACTCTAAGGAGGAATTATGAAATCTCGCGCACCGCGTCCAGGAGTTCTTCGATCACGCCGTTGGCCATCTCGGGGGTCAGTGCTACTTCGAACTGACGGGGTTGGTGTTCGGTGGCGCCAGTTGTCACGAGATGCAGGGTCACTAGTTGAAGTTCCTTGTTGAACGATGTGCCCACTCTTTCAAGTAGCGCGAAACGCCTGGTTTGCCCCCCTGGCTCGTCAGGTTGAAGTGGCTCGCGAAACTCTGAGCACGTCATAGCGGTGTCCCCTTTGACTGGTTGATACCTAGATTGTACGTCCATGATTCTCTCGCGTGATATAACTCCAAACCCGCACCATGCCAAAGGGGTTTTGGGTTGTATTTGGAGTCATTATGTGATACAATCGGGGTATGGCGACGAAGCAGACAGCCCCGGGCAAATCGCACCGCAAAGGCATCACTTTCCTGCAAGCCGCGCGTATGTTCGGAGACGAAGACTCGGCTCAGGAATGGGTCATCTCCAAGCGTTGGGCACGCGGCATCGAGTGCCCCGACTGCGGCGGCAAAAGAGTGTCGGAACTCAAGCGTCGCGGTTCTCTCCGTCGCTGGAGATGCAAGGACAGGAAGACGTGCGGCAAGAACTTCAGCGTCAAGACCGACACCATAATGCACGACAGCAAACTGCCCGTGTCCAGCTGGTGCATCGCCATCTATCTCTACAACACGAACCTCAA
Organism: Dehalococcoidia bacterium; assembly: GCA_965207515.1. Lineage (GTDB taxonomy): Bacteria > Chloroflexota > Dehalococcoidia > Lucifugimonadales > Lucifugimonadaceae > Bin127. Next base: position 2,620,970 of record OZ242286.1, read on the forward strand.
GGGCATGTCCGCGATGAAACTGCATCGCGAGCTGGGGATCTCGTACGACCACGCTTGGCACATGGCACACCGCATCCGCAAAGCGATGGAGACGCCCGATCAGACGTTCTCGGGTCCTGTCGAGGTGGACGAGACGTACGTAGGCGGCAAGCGCAAGAACATGTCCAACGCAAAGCGCAAAGAACTCGAAGGTCGCGGTCCCGTCGGCAAGACCGCCGTCGTGGGTATGAAGGACCGCGAGACCGGTCAGGTGACGGCGGAAGTGGTCGAGTCCACGGACAGGAACACGCTCGAAGGTTTCGTGGCAGTCAACACCGAAGTCGGCGCTGTAGTCTACACGGACGAACACAGGTCCTATCAATCGCTCCCGCGTCCGCACATGGCGGTGAAGCATTCCGCCAAGGAGTTCGTCAACGGGATGGCGCACACGAACGGCATAGAGTCGGTATGGGCCACGCTCAAGCGCGGCTACGTGGGCGTGTACCACAAAATGTCCGAGAAGCACTTGCACAGATACATCGCGGAGTACGAGGGCAGGCACAACACCCGCAACCTAGGCACCGAGCGTCAAATGGCGATGGTGATCCTGGGCGCGGAAGGCAAGCGTCTGACCTACGCCGAACTGACTTCCTAATTGGACGTGTTGTACCCTTTGGGGTGAATCAACCAACCAAAAGGGGGAATGTCGTGCTGGGTGGGGTGACCGCGCATCCTGAAAGAGTTTGATCATGCCAGAACCGATCAAGCGATCCGTATACAAAGATGGCGTGTTCATGGACGTCGATGTTGCCGAACGCCTCGGAATCAAGGGCGATGCCGAGGTAGAGCATTACTCGGATCCCGAAGAGATCGCGTCAGTGGTGTTTGGGTTGACTGCCGATCAGGCAAAGGCAGTCAGGGAGTCGGTTCCTGATGACGCCTGAGATCGAATGATCGTTGCTGAGTTGAGCACAAAAAAGGCATAGCATCAAATGGAGGAAGAGAAGCGATCTCATGACAACCACGTCTGAAGAAAAAGCATCTGGCGGTAGGCCTTTGCCAGATGACCCCAGCGAAATACCTGGGTTCGACGAGGCTATAGCCGAATATCGTCTGTTGTTCCAAAAATACCGCTTGGACGTGAACCATGCATTTGACACGGTGACTGGTGAGCATGAACTGGCACCTCAAATCCTTCCGTTGATCGAACAATACGAACCCCTGCTCAAACAGCAATTCAGGGCTATGCTCGAAGCCGCTATCAAGTATCAAAATGCCTCGTGACACAGATACCATCGAGGAATTAGCGGCATTGATCGCCGAACGTGTAAGGCCTCAGAACGCAGAAGTCGAAGCGTCTCGGATCGAAAAACTGGAGAAACAAGTTGGTGAAATCCAAGGGATCATCGATAGGTTCACAGGAGCAATGAACCTCATGAAGTGGTTGGGTGGACCGCTCATCATTGGCGGTGTCGGTGTTCTTGTTTTTTTCTTAGGACGGTGCACGAACGGACAGGCGCCTATCCCTTGATACCTCTATTCCGCAGGTACATTTGAACGTGAGTAAACGGGACAGGGAAGATCCCCCAAACTTCCCGAACGGTCAATAGCCCTCACGTTCGCCGCAACGTGCTAGTCTTGGGCTAACCACAGCTTCACCTATTCACGTAGGGCGTTTATGCCTTTGTTGGATGGGGGCTTCGTGCCCCCTTGCCCCTGCGTGAAGGAAGCTGTGGTTAGCAACCATCCACGGGTCGTTAAGGGGGCATCTCATGTTGTGGGGATTGATGACCGTTTCAGCGGTTGTCGCGCTGGTCATGGCGATTTCATGCGGTAGCGATCAAGACATCGTAGAGGAGCCAATTGCGACACAGATTGCTTCTGAACCAATCCCGACCGAAACGCCGACTCCCATGGCGACCCCCGTCCTGTCGCCTACTGATATGCCGACGGCGATATCATCTCCGACACCTGTTCCAACATCAACACCTACTGCGACATCGACTCCGACCGCAACGTCAACGCCCGTGTGGACCATCCCGCCCTCACCGACACCACGTCCCACCGCGACGCCTGACCCAAGCGCGCTGTCAGAAGAGCCGATCTACCTTCCTGAGCACTACGTCTACTGCGACTACGAAGGCTTGCTGAACACCAGCAGAAGCGAATGCGACGAAGAGAAGTTCGTGCTCTACCATGCCCGAATCGAAGAGATCATCGAAACCGTGCACAAAACCAATCCCATTCACTACTACCGTATGTCGCTGTTCGGATGGGAACACGAACCTGTAATGGTGAGCAACTTCACATGGCACAGACGGCCCCAAGGAAGTTGCGAAGAGAACGAATACGGCTTCTGCAACTACACCCCGCAAATCGGGGATCTAGTCGAAATAGTCGGGTCGCCAGGTAAGAACCTGTACCGTTACATCTCTCTCGAGAAGGGAAGTCCTGTTCACGGCGACCGCTATGACTGGGAATTGGAGAAAGGCTTCTACGACGATCTACCTGGGGATCCACACGAGATGCCTAGATTCACCATGTACGAGTTGCGTGCCGTCAAGCAGATGACGCACCCCTACGCGATCGTGGTCCACAAGCACTACGAAGACGGCAGGTGGTGCATCTTCAAGCAGGCAGAACGGGAGTATGTTTGCAACTAGTTTTGCCTATTAGGCAACCTTTGCCTAATAGGGGTTTGGAGTCACAGGGCTATAATTCCCAATCAATAGCTTGAAGTCACCGGAAAATCCTAGTCCATATTCGTAGTCTTTTATGAACGAACTTGGTAGATCTTCAAGTAGCATCATCACTTCGTCCTCGGGTGTAGGCAACCCGTTTTCGTCTGTCGGCGCTCCGTGAGGATTGTAAGGCAAATCAACAAAGTGTTGCCCTGTCAACGTTAATTTACGGATTTGAGCGTATTTTGGTTTTAGAAATGTATCGATTTTCCAACGAGTATTGATTGGATGAATTGTCAACCGGCGTTCAGATCGAACAATGTCCAGTAGCTTCATTCTGTTGGGAATGCGCGCACCTTCCATCGCTTCGACAGCCGCATCAGAAGGAACGTAAAAAACTTCGGTGTGTTGTGGATTTTGCCATTGCAGTTGAAGTCGGCCGTGGATGGGTACTGAATTCATGTAATCCATGAAACGCGGCATGGTCGATCATCTCCTCATTGAATCCGTCGGGCGTAGGTAAACTCGCCGTCGATTCAATTATTCTTATCCAACTTTTCAATTATAATCAGAGTGGCTGAAGTGCTCGGTATATCCGCGACAGGTGTTTTGAGTGCAACCGCACAGACTCACACCGAAACCACCGCATCAGTATCCCCTGCAGCCAACGCGTTCATGTACGCGATGATCATCTCGCTGGTGCGGAAGCGTTTGAACTTCGCCTCATCCTCCCGCCGCACAATCGGAAACGTGCTGAGGATGTACTCAGCATCGTCATTGGAGATGCCATAGAGGTGGAAGTAGAGCGCGTCTAAACGAGCGCGTAAGTGGCGACGTTCCTCCGGGTCCCACTTGAACGGAGGACCACTGTAATCGAGATCGCGAGCGAACGGCTCCATATCGTGCGACGTGTAGGTGAGGCGAAGGACGTTGTCTTGGACTATCTCGCGGGCGGTCTTTTGGCCGAAACGTCGAGAGTAGTCATCAAGCGCAATGACGGGGATTTGTTCGACGATGTAGAGATCGAGATGCTGAGCCTGTGTTTTTTGTCTCGCGACAAAATCGTATGCATATGAATTCAGGCACGACAACAATGATGGGGCGTCTTTCTTGTACTGGTCAACATCGTCATTCTGAACGGTGAACAATGGCAATGTGTCACCGGCCCCAGACCGCGGAATAATGGCGGCTATCATCGTACGTCTATTCGTCGCGCCTGTGATTCTTTTGAATCCGACTAACCAACCCAAGTCTTGGATTCCGTGTAATGAATCTTCGGCGACCCAAAATTGTGGGTCGGGAGTCCAGCGCGGATCTAGGTGTTGAGTTTCGGAAGATCCAACGGCTATACCAAGTCTCATCAGATTTGCAGGATTCACTTCAACGCTGGATGCTCGATGATCGTAAGCCTGCACCATCTTGCCTTCGTAAACGGGAACAAACTGTTCCTGGGCTCGCTTCCAACGGTTGCCGGCCACCTTGTAATAGCCTGCAGATTCGAGGCTACCTACAGTCTGAAAGGAATCTGAATCCACGCCCATATCAAACATGCGGAGGTGCCGGACGGGGTACGATTGTTTTATCGACTGGTCAGAACGGTCTACCAAGACTGGATGACGCTCGTAGATCCGGCGCGTGATGTCGGCATCCCGACGCGTTCGGAAGACGGGCGCATTGCCGGTGTTGGGGTTCACGCGAGCGAAGTCTTTAGGAGTAAGAGAAAAACAGCGATTCGAGTCGCTTATCTCCTCGGTGTCGTGGAGGAAAAATGCACACTTCGTCTCGCCGGGAACACGATCGCTTCCCCCAAAGATCAAGGCGCAGAACTTGAATGACGCGTGAACGTCCTTGAAGAAAATCTTGCGATTTTCGAAATCGTAGAGGCCATATACGTTTCCCCTGGTGGATATCCGCTTGAAGAAATCCGCAGTTGTCTTGTTGCCATAGATGCCCGACGGCGTAAGCAACCCGACGATGCCGTCAGGTTTGATGAGGTTCATGGCGCGCTCTACAAATAGCGAGTAGAGATTGATGTCGCCGCGTCCTAGCAATGGGTAGTCGCCAGATGCGCGGATTATTTTGCCTAGTTGATCGGCGCGGTCCTTAGCTCGTTCGAAGTCGTCAGCCAGATCAGGGTCGCTTTTGCGGAGATCGCCAATTGCGTTTCTGCGCGCGCCCGCGGTCTGTTGCAATGCGATGTGCTCGGCACGGGTTGCGAACCACTCGACCTCTTGGAGCTTGATCCGTTCCCAAGGCGGATTGCCGATCACCGCGTCGAATCCGCCCGAAGGATTGATGTCTTGCCACTGTTGCCACACGCCCGGAAACGCCACTTCCCAATGCATGAAACTCTCTTCGTCGGCGATGGCTTTGGCGTTTTGCCACAGATCTGTGAACTCAGACCATGTTTTCGAACTTTCAACTCGCTCATCGGAAGCGAATGCTTCCGGTCCCTTCGCGAGTAGTTTGTAGGAGTCTTGAGGAAAATCGGTCAGTGTTTGTTTGATCGGCTCTTCTAAGGCAGTTTTGTCTCTGACCCTCATTCCCGCTGTCATCCACCGCACCGCGCAGACGTAATCCATGACGGATCGGAGGGTCACGGTAGCGTCCTCCACGCCCTGAAACAGTGCAGCCGATTCTTGCACTTCCGAAATCTCAGAATCAGAGATTGCCTCAATCTGCAACATTACGTCGGTAGCAGATTGCGCGCTTTGCGCCAAGCTACCGCCGCCTGTACCACCCAATCTCCGCAAGTCGCTGACCATATCTGCCACGCGCAGACCGACCAAAGAATCTCCGCAACGTAGATGATGATCCACGAATGACAGCGGCACGCCGACGGTGAAGCTGTGCAACCACAACGACACCTTGGCAAGCTCCACTGTCAGGGAGTTTTTATCAACGCCGTAGATGCACCGTTTGAGCACCATCCGACGAATGATCGCTTGGTCGGTAAGTTGGTTCTCGTACAACCTCCAACCCTTTTGTCGGGCGCGGGTGGTAATCTCAGCCCGAATGTTATGGACGCGTTCGAGCAATGGCGAGGCGTAAGCATCATCACCGTCAAGCCACTCCGGCACCGCGGGGACATATTCGATCAACTCCGCGATGTAGTCGGACAAGAAATCGACGGCTGTTACAAGGAAATGTCCGCTACCCATCGCCGGATCAAGAACCCTCAGGTCCAAGACCGCCTCGGCGGGATCGAGTTTCCGCAGATCTGCCCTTCGGAGTTCTTTGCTCCGCTTGTCTTTCGCCAATTCTTTGGCTCGGTTCTTGAACGCGTCGCGACGCTCTTCGACAAGCGGTTTAAGCGTGTGATCGACGATCAGGTCGACCAGTTCTTGCGGCGTGAAGAAGCTGCCGCTGTCCTTGCGAGCATATGGGTTTTGGCGAATTTCGATCTCACCGTTCGCATCCTGAGCGGGTTGATGTTCCAAAAGCCGTTCGTAGATGGATCCGAGTTGCTGAACGGACATATCACGGTAGTTGATAAAACGAGGTAAACCGTCATCTCCGTTGGTGTGACTCAGCCTGTAGATTATCGGGGCGATGGTTGCGTCATCGAGACGTATCTGGCTCAACGTTGGAGCCGCGTCATTCGCGAACAATCCGCCGTTGTAAGGTGGCAGACCGATCGAAGCGTCGCCAAGGTCGATCATCCGAAACAGCGTCGCAAGATTGTCGTAGTACTTCGTCGCGTTGGATGAAAATATGACGCCGTCGACTACGCCGTCTCTGATGTCATCGCGGAGCAGTTCCCTCATGCTGTACGTGCCGTACCGACGATCGCGAATCGGCAACAACTCCCGATCCTCCGCGTATAAGACGAACAAAATGCGATAGAGGAGTATCAACGCGGCCCTGTGGACAGCCGCGAGGTCTTCAGTCGATTCTTTGGCGAGTGCCTTAACCAGCTTCGGAAATACGTTGTCGAAAACGATTCCTGACAAGTCTTGAGCAACCTGTTCTTCGTACCGCCTACCTTCCTGCAATGCGGTTTCGAGGAACGTGGTTGTAGCACCACCCCGAGGGCTGAAACTATCGCGGTTGAACAGCAGATAGAAAATCCGCAGCTTGTCTTCCTTCTCCGCGCTGAGGATGTTTTCGAGATTGATCTCGTAATACGCCGTCGAACGTGGGCGGGTCCGATGGTCGTACAGCCTCCACACAACACCGTTAGTTAGGATTCCCCAACGGATTTTGCCGTCAGACGCATCATCGGCGGCAGAGAGGTACCGAAGAATTTGCCCGTGCGGTGTTCGCCCTCGCCCGACGCTTCCCGTGTTTTCGCGCGCATCGAGTGCTAGTCCGTGACGCTTACTCTCTTGCACAACCGTCGCATGCCTGAACCTCGCTGAAGCGGAAGATGTACCAGCCGCTAGATTTTTCGCAGTCTCATCCCCAAACAACAAATGATCTGGCACATCCTCGCCGCCACTGACCGATTGCTGCGGCAAGTAGTCGCGCCAACCCAAAATCTCCAACACCGGCCGGATCAGTTCCTGTTCAGTCTCAGCCTCGTTCGGACGGTCGAAAAGGTCAATCTTTTCGAACTTATCGGCGACTGCGTCGCGCAACTCCTGCAAGACATCCGGGTTTTGGACGGAGTGCAGCCAATCCTCCGTCTGCTTGATGCCGTCGGTGAGGAAATATTCGGTGAAAAGTTGGCCTGACATGGTCAATTCAAGAATATCGCGGCCTTACCCCGACCACGCGCACTCTAGAACCCAAGCGTGGAGCGATGCGCGACATGAACGCCCACGAACGGGGCGAAAGGAGGGCGGGGCCTACCAGCCAACACGCAATCCCAAAAATCCCAATTCACACTTGACAACTACTACATATGTTGTAATATAAACAACTAGATCGACGGATCGACACAGTGCTGCGCAGACGTGTGCAGACCCCCGTCCCAAACGGCCACAGGGATCAAACGTGAGCAGGCGGAGGCAACGGTCGACGAGAAGGACGCGGTCCAAAGCCGCGCCGCCGAGTCGCCAGCGTCTCTGCCTCCTCCGGCGGCGTCCCTCATCGGATCGGATGTCCGGTGCAAGGCCGGGAGGGCCGTGCCGAAGCGTGGGAGGCCAAGTTCCCGGAGCGCGACGCGTCAGTCCCGCGTCGCAAAGCGAGCCAGCAAGGCGTCCCCTCGAAGGGGATGCCCAGCCAAGGGCCGGGAGACCTAAACGTGGAGCCGACAGACGTCTACTCCTGTCCGCCGCAGGAGGGAGGCTACAGCCCGAGTGAAGCCCCAAAAGCTGATCCAAGGAGAACGGCGAACTCCGAACGGCGACCCCAGTCGTCGCGCCGAACTCCATGCCCGCGGTCTGGCGACGCGGGCCGCGGCTGGCAAACGTTGCTAGCGGTCTCGCACACCGCTCTGCGCAGCATCTGACCCCTCTCCGGGGTCGTCCGCTTCGAACCGAAGCGGCGATGGAGAGGGAAGGAGCCGAGGTCCTTGTACAGGGACCAAGGCTCTAGGCGAGGGCCAGTTCCTACGGGCCCGAGGACCCTGCGCTGCCGGGCCTTCCCACGGGAAGGCCCGGCGGCAACCAGCCACGTCGCGGTGGACATACACACACGCCCCGAACGATCATCGTCACAAAACCAGCGTAATCAGCGGTCCAGACGAAAACCCACTCAAAATTACCATTGATTAAAGCAAGTTTCACTAACTACCACTTAACCTCATGGCCACCGATTCCGATCCCGTCCCACCCGAACAAGAAGAGCATTCCCGGGCAATGGTCGTCTTCGCACACCCCGACGACGCCGACTGGGGATGCTCCGGAACCGTCGCAAAATGGGCCCGACTCGGATGGGAAGTCGTCTACGTCATGTGCACCGACGGCTCGAAAGGCACCGAAGACCGGTCCCTGACAGCCCTCGAGCTCAGTCGCATCCGCAAGCAAGAGCAGGTCGACGCCGGACGCGTTCTCGGACTCAAATCCATCGAATTTCTCGACTTCCCCGACGGATACCTCGAACCCACCATCCCGCTGCGTCGCGAGATCGTCCGAGTGATCCGCAAACACCGACCTCACATCCTCATCACAACCAACCCGAAGCGCGACCTCATGAACGGCGGATACATTGGTCACCCCGACCACTACGCCGCTGGCGAAGCAGCCCTCTCCGCCGTCTTCCCCTCCGCCCGCGACCACCTCTGGGACACCGGCCTCCTCGAACAGGGTCTCGAACCTTGGAAAGTCCACGAAGTCTGGATAATGATGTTCGGCGAAGCAGGAGACCACTGGAACCCGCTAGAAGAAGAAGACGTCGTAAAGGCAATCGGAGCCATCAAATCCCACGTTAGCCAGCTCGATCGACCCGACGAAGTCGACGGCTGGATGCGTCGATGGCGCTCCGAAAACGGAAAGAACATCGACGTCCCGTTCGCCGAAGGCTTCAAACGCTTCCGGCTTGTGCCGGGATGGGAACCCGACGACGACAACAACGATGACGACAGCAACAGCGAAGATTAGCCCATTCACAGATCGTGATAAAACGAAACCATCACCCGATCGCTCCAAAATCCACCCCAGTGCCATCCGACCAAGAAAACCCGCCCCCAGCATCAGAGAGCAACCGCGCTCGACAAAAACGCTCGCGCCAAAACATCACCCACCCCATCACATTCGACGACGAAACCTTAGAAAAAACCTACAACCGCAAACGAAACGTCTCCCAACGCGACCGAAAATCATCCCAACGCAAATCAGAACTCCGTCGCCTGCACTGATCGCCCCCGCAAACCGCCATTTCCATCAGAACCCGTAAATCTTCTTCGCATTCTTCCCGAGCAACATCCCACGCTCACCCTCCGTCAGCCAATCGAACCCCTGGCGCACCAACCGCAACTCATCCGCCAAAGATATCCAACCATTCTTCTCCCGAAGGTAACCCGGATATCCCGTACCCCATATGCATCGCTCGATCCCGAAAGCATCGAGCGCCATCGCCACCACACCGTGCATATCCCCGTAAGGAAATCCCTCCCCGGACCGGCTATGAACATCTGAAATCGTCATCACCGTGTTGGGGTGTTCAGCCAACTCCAAGACCGGCAAGTAGGTAGTCCACCCATCCGCCGCCATCCAAGGCTCCGGATACATCATGTGGTCAACGATCCAAGTAATCCCCGGAAACTCACCCACGATCTGCGCCATCTGCCCCACATTACCCACCCGGTTGTGCACCTTGACAATCCCCCCACGCTCCTCGATCGCCCGAAACATCGCCCCATTCCGACCAATATCCAAAACCACATCATCGGGGTAATAGTCAGGATGAAAACGAAAACCTGACACCCCGAAATCATCCATCCAACGCGTAGCAATCGTCGCATTTTCCGCGTCCATCGGGTCGACCAAACCAATCGAACGGAACCGTTCCGGATGCGCGTTCGCCGACTCTGCAACGTACGTATTGTCCCAAGTCGATCCGCTCGACTGCACCAGCACCGCCGCATCGACGCCATTCGCATCCATATCCTCGATCAGAAGTTCCGTTGGACCAGCCTCTTCCGTCACCGCCGTCCACGTCGGCGCAGTCGGACCGATCGGCGCTATCGGCGGAAGTTCCCAGACGTGCACATGACAATCGATGATCATTCCGTTGCTCCTGACCTTCAACCAGTCAATCTCCAGCCAATTGTGCACCAAGGCGAGATCCGACGAAATCCGGTCGTCCCAAAGCGAATTCGCCCGCTGACATCGCACGACGCCCAGCAGCCTGTACAACCAACAACCTGACCGACGTCCCCGACCCAGCGGCAACGCGAATGTCGCCGTCGCCAGCTTCAAACACCATGCCCGGCAAAACATCTCCAACCGGCTCCCCAACGTCAGACTCGATGATCTTCACCGTCTGATCGCGCCAGACCGTGCTGGTTCCAGGCCACGGATGAAACGCGCGGTTCATCCTCACGATCTCGTCCGATGTCATCCGCCAGTCGATTTCACCATCCTCTTTCTTGATCAGTCTCGTCACGGTGGCCGAGGCATCGTCTTGCGGCACAGGGCTCAAGTTCCCCGATTCCAAACCCCGGAGCGCCTCCGGCAACAACCGCGAACCCGCGTCGAAAAGATCTACAGTCAATTCGTCGCAACGAACCGTCGGCGAAACCTCGATTGGCGAAGACTGTAACAATATCGGCCCCGTGTCCATTCCATCATCCAAAACCATGACCGTCACCCCGGTGTGCCGATCTCCTTCCAAAATCGCGGTTGCAACCGGACTAGGACCACGATGCCTAGGGAGCAATGATGGATGGATGTTTACAACGCCAAGACGGGGCTGCGCCAGAAGTTCGGGCGGGATGAACCTGCCGTAGGCCACCACAACGTAAACATCGGCTGCCCAACGCAAAATCTCTGAGCTGGCGGTGGAATCCAACCGCTCTGGAGTGAATACAGGAATCCCAACCTCGCGTCCAAAGATCGCGACTGGCGTCGGCTTCGACGAACGGCCGCGCCCGGCGCGACGCGGCGGACGAGTACAGATCAGCGACACATCGATGCCAGCGTCCAACAAGGCGCGAATTGGCGTCGTCGCGTAGTGGGGCGTACCGAAGAATACCGCTTTCATTTCAGTTCGTTTTCGGGATCTCAAAGCGAAAACGGCATTGCTGCGTTTCGCGCGTTCGGCTGAAATCGCCGTTGGTGTGCCAGCACTGGGCTACACATCGTTTTTCTTGCCAAAAACCGGGACAAAAACATGCCCCGTTTCGGATTTTGTACGTCTGTTCAATCCGGAAAATTCCGGTCAAAATTTCCAGAATCGAGGCGTTTTCCCGTTGCAGACATTCGTAAGTGCGGATATCTTAAATCTAGTTGATGACGTTCTCGGGCTCTGAGGAGGCGGCCCGAGAGCCACCGTGCCGATAACCGCGTGCTAAGCTCCAGACGGTGTCTTCGCGTGCGCTAAATTCTATTCGTTCACGAAAGGATGATCTGTGCCTGATGCCGTGTCAGACCGCAGCGATAGCGAGTTGCAGAAGAAGTGGAATGCCGTTCTCGGCATGGTCGAGGTACAGATCGACAACCAAGCGGATTTCAACGCATACCTAGCTGACACTACCGTTGCTTCTTTCGAAAATGGGGTGTTGCGCGTGACGGTCAGAAACGGCTTCGTGGCGGCGTGGATTCGCCAACGGGTCATGTCTGGCATCCGTCGGTACGCCGGGCAGGTTTTCGGGCCGGACCTCAAAGTGCAACTAGACACTATGGCCTACTCTTCAAGCGATGTCTTGGTAAGAGAAGGACTCGCCGGTGACCACTCTGAGTGGGCAAATGTCCAGTGGAACCGACAAAGAGCTGCTACGGCACGGGCCAACGCGAAATTCTTCCCGATCGACCCTAACGCCACATTCGATCGTTTCGAACCGTCGGAGTGCAACGCGCGCGCCCTTAACGGGGCTCGTAGCGTCGTCGAATCTCCGGGAGAAGATTTCAATCCGCTCACAATAGCGTCGGACACCGGCCAAGGAAAGACTCACCTGCTTAACGCCATCGCGAGCGAGTTGCGCGTCCAGCAGATGAACGTCATCTGCTTGACCGGCGAGGAATTTGTAGACAGTTTTGTCAAAGCGTCTCAATCCGGCCGGATCGCGTCGATCCGCGATCAATATCGAGGCGCTGACGCCCTGTTAGTTGATGGCATCGAACAATTCATCGGCAAAGAGAAGACCCTGTCGTTCTTTCTCAACGTGCTCGATCACCTGCTTTCGACTCAGAAACAGGTAGTTGTCACATTCAATACCGCTTACAAGATGGACGTGTTGTCCGATGAAATCACTTCCCGACTCGCGGGCGGCCTCGAGGTGCGCATCGCCGAACCGGATGTCCATCTCATGCAAGCCGTGATCTTGAGATACGCAAAAGAGCGGGGTATCGGACCATTGGCGGCCGATGCGCTTGACTACATCCGCGACGTCACTGTCCGAAACGTCCGCGAAATCGTCGGCGGCATCGCTCGGGTAGGTGCGCACACTAAATTGGGTTACGCAGCGGAATCATCGGGTCCAGCGACGATCACTCGCGCTGTTTTCGAAGACGCATGGAGAGACCGCGTAACTGAGCCCGACACCAGTTTGTTGTCACCCGACGCCGTACTTGACGCTGTTGCAACTGTGTTCGATGTTTCGGCTGATCAGATCAAACGGCGTGGACGTGGAAACCGGACGTTGACAACGGCACGGGATGTCGCGGTCTATCAACTGAGGGACTACTGCGGACTGACGAGCTCCGAAACAGGACAGTTGATGGGAGGGAGACCGCATTCCACTGTTTTGGCGGCCTTGACTCGCTACTCCGAACGACGAAAATCCGATCTGCAATTGAAGGAAGCGGAACGACGGATCGAACGGCTACTCAGATGATCTTCGCTGCCGATCTCTGAAAGTATCAGCCTCGTTGGCTTTGAAATAATGATCGCGGTACCACCGTAGCTCTTCAATGCTCTCCAACACGTCGTCTAAAGCACGGTGCGACTTGGTCTTGGTAGGTAGGTCCCCGGCATTCGGATGCCACCGCGAGATCAGTTCCTTAATCGAGCTAACGTCCACGATCCGGTAATGAAGGTAAGCCTCGAGTTTCGGCATCTCGCGCTTCAAAAACAGTCGATCAACCCAGATCGAGTTGCCGCACAGCGGAGCTTCCCACTTGCCGACCCACTGTTTGACGAAATCTAAAGTCATGTTTTCGGCTTCGTTAATGCCGATCTTGGATGCCCTGACCTTCTCCATCAACCCTGACTCGGTGTGTTGTTTCTCCGACCAACCATCGATATTGTTTAAGTCCTCAACAGAACGGTTGATGGCGATGTCGGGACCTTCCGCGAGGATTTCAAGATCCGCATCTGTGACCACTGTCGCGATCTCGATGATGACGTGCTGTTCCTCAAGGCCGGTCATCTCGAGATCGAGCCACACCATCCGACCTTTGTCTTTTCGCGCGGTTGACATCATTTGATGAGGATACCAGCGCACCTTGATCCCAATGCCGGATCACGAGGTTCACGGTGTGTCAAATGAGTGTGCGAAAATCTGCAGTACCGGTTTTGAAGTTGATAAGCGAGCGCGGCGCGACGAGGAGGCGATATTGACGTTTTGCGATGACATCGAAGCTGCTTCGAAAGCGCAGCGGAAAGCGATGATGAAACACCCATTTGTGTTGGGCATCGGGGATGGAACGCTGTCGGAGGATCGTTTCCGACATTTCATGACCCAGGACTATGTGTATCTGATCGACTACGCGAAGTGTTTGGCGATGGGAACGGTGAAGGCCCCGGATCTGGAAACGATGAGCTGGTTCGCTGGCGCGGTGGACCACATCCTCAACACCGAGATGGAGCTTCACCGGTCTTACTGCGCGGGGATCGAGATATCAGCGACTGACTTGGAATCGACGCGCCACGCTCCAACGACGTATTCCTACACGAGTTATCTGTTGCGAGTTGCCCAGATCGGCAGCTTCGGGGAATTGATTGCCGCGCTGGTCCCATGTATTTGGGGTTACTGGCAAGTCGGCGAGATGCTCGCCAATCGGGGCGAACCCGCGCACGCGCCCCAGTATGCCGAATGGATCCGAATGTACGCGGGTGAGGATTCGAGGACGGTTGCATTAGAGGCACGCGCTATCTGTGATCGAGTAGCGGAGGGTGCGGGTAGCCGAGAACTCGCTGCGATGCGAGAGGCTTACATCACGTGCACGCGTTACGAACGCGAATTCTGGCAGATGGCCTGGGACCTTGAGGAGTGGGAGGCGTAGTCGCGCCTAGAGGTACCCTGTTGATGACTCAGGTTCCCCCGCTATAATTGCATCACGGCGACGCTGAGCGGGAGTAACTCAGTGGTAGAGTATCTGCTTCCCAAGCAGAAGGTCGCGGGTTCGAATCCCGTCTCCCGCTCCATCTTTCGCGCTAGTCATCTCGTTACCTGTCCTGAACGGAACCATCGAAGCCGATCGGCGTGTCCAAGACCTTGGGTTCTTCTGGGATCGTTGCCAGAGCGTCTTCGTTGAGTTCGATGCCGAGCCCTGGTCCCTCCGGGACCGTCAGATATCCGTCGATTAGTTCCAATGGTTCTACGAGCAGTTCCGACTTGGGCGGTTCGGATTCACCCGTGTACTCCTGCAACGCGAAGTTGGGTATACACGCATCGAGCTGAACACAAGCGGCCGTCGACACGGGCGACAGCGGGTTGTGCGGTATCACTTTGACGTGCTGTGCTTCCGCCATCGCTGAAACCTTCTTGCAGCCGCTCAGACCGCCGCACAAACATAAGTCTGGTCGCACGTAAGCACATGCGCCGTTCTCCAGCAATTGTTGGTACTCGAAGATCGTGGTGAATCGCTCGCCGGTGGCGATTGGGATGTTGCATTGGGCTTGCACTTCGGCCATGCGGGCAGGACTGTCGGGCAACATTGGGTCTTCGTAGAAGAATGGGTTGAATTGTTCGAGACGCCTGCCTAGCCAGATCGACTCGGCCGGGTTCATCTGGCGGTGAATTTCGACGCAGATGTCGACATCGCTGCCGACGGCGTCTTTAACCATTCCGACTCGTTGGACTGCTTCATCGGCCCATTCGGTGTACGACTTGTGGAGGTAGTAGTCGTTCGGGAACGGCGTGAACCGTACCGCAGTGAATCCTTGCTGTTTGGCGCGCAATGCATCTTCGGCGAGTTCCTCACCCGTGTCACCACCGACATGCATGTAGCAACGAACTCGGTCGCGCGTTTTTCCACCCATCAAGTCGTAAATCGGCACGCCCAATCTTTTGCCCTTCATGTCCCACAACGCGATGTCGATCGCGCTCAAGGCTCCTTGCACGACCGAACCCATGAAGTGGGAAGAGCGATACAGGTACTGGTAGTGGTGCTCTATGAGATTCGAATCTTTGCCAACTAGGTAGTCGCTCATGACTTCGATCATTGTGTTGGTCGGACGCTGCCAACCGTGAACACCGCCTTCGCCGACGCCAACATAACCATCCTCGGAGTGGATCTTTATCAATAGCCATCGGCTCCAGAGGAATGTCTCGATTTTTTCGATTCGGGTCATTGGTGTCACCTGTCAATAGTGTCAGCGGCGTTCACGGCTCTGCGCCGTCTCAGCGATTGCAGTTTACCCGAAACCCGTCTATTCTTTCTCCGAAGACTGAACAATCCGAGGATTCGTCAATGCGAATACTGATCACAGGAATCACAGGACGCGTAGGCGCCAACGTCGCAAAACGGTTCGTCGACATGGGTCACGATGTGGCGGGTTTCGTCGTATCCGGAGATCCTCAAATCGATAAAGTAACCCAGATTGGGGCTCACATCGTCGAAGGTGATCTGGCTTCTCATGCCGACGTCAGATCTGCTGTCGAGGGAGCGGAAGCAATCTTCCATCTGGGTGCTGCTTTCCAAGCTGGCGGCCCCTTTACACCAGAGCAGTACTTCGACATCAATGTCAAAGGCACCTTCAACATTCTTGAAGCTGCGCTGGCATCAGATCGCATTGAACACGTCATCCACACGAGCACCGACGCCACGATGGACAAGTACCCGCCCGCTGGCATCGAAGGTCCGATACGCGAAGAATCGCTGCCGCTGTCAACTACAGGGTGGTATGGCTACACCAAGGTCCTAACGGAACATCTTGTAGATCGCTACGTTCGTGCGGAATCGTTGCCGGCAACGGTGTTTCGATTTGCGAACGCTTGGGGCGCTGGGGAAGCGTTGGATTTCGGACAGTTCCATATGAGAACTTTTATTGAACAGCTCGAGAGGAGTGATGATCCAGCCGGTCGCGCCGCGTACGAGGCGATGTCGGTTGCTTATGACGGTGACCCGCATCTGATCATCGCCGCTGACCGAAATGGCCGAACGTGGAAAAAACACTTCGTCGAAGTCCGAGACATCGTTCACGCCTACGAAAACGCAATCTCCAACCCTGCTACGTTCGGCAACACGTACCAGATCGCGTCCCGTGAGCCGTTCGTTTGGGACGAGATGATCCCGTACATTGCGGAGCAGCTTGGCGCACCCTACACGCGCGTAAACCTGCCGATCACACCGACGTACTACGAGTACGACCTTTCAGCGTCGAGCCGGGATTTTGGCTACAATCCGCCGTTGTCGTTACGGGACATGATCGATGAAGCGGTCGCCCATCGACGCACGGGAGCGGGATCGATAATCCCTACAGCGTTCTGAATCGTTGCATCGCGTAGTAGATCCCGAATGCGAATCCGATCAGCCCGGGTAGGTGCACGACGATACTGCTGCTTAGGAGCAACGTGGGGAAGAGTTGGCCTATCAACTGGACAAACATCACCTCGGCGACGTAGAAGACCAGCCCTAGGACTGCGGCCATGATCCGCAGGCTGTTCGAGTATTTTCTGCCGCCTATCAAGAACATCGCTTGAGAAACGCCCAAGGCTCCTGCAAATTGGGCAACACCGACGACGATGAGCCAAACCGTGTATGTGGTGCCTTGCAAGATGTCCAGGGACCAAAGCGTTGTAAGGACAAACGCGGCTACGAGACCGAGTCCAATCGCCGCAACCCCACCAAGAATCCCTATCCTCATCAAGTCACCCTGGGTGACCTTGAAAATCTGGGGACCACCGATGGAGGCGCAGTCGGGGCATTTCGAGCCGACAGGCGCGTAAACCATGCAACGAGGGCAAATCGGGTCTTCGCAACGCGCACACCGAAGATTGGTCTCGACGCCCGAATCGCGAGGGCACTCCGTCATGTGGAGCTCTGTATCGGTGGCGTTCTCACTCATCTCTTATGTTTCAAATTAATGTGTTTCACGCGGTCGGTTCTGCACCCACGTTTCTTGCGACGCAATATCCCGGTCGTAGACCATTCGGTTCCAGATCAGCCGGGTTCGCGTCAACTCTTCATAAGTTAACAACGGTTTTTGGAATCCGCCGGATGTAACGCGCCTGACTATCGTTATCAGAGCGAAACCGACACCGTAGACTGCAACCCACGAGTCGTATCCGGCCCACAACGCCCAGATCGGTAGCATCACGGTCGCGATCAACCATGACACAGCCGAGTCTTTCCACGGGGTCAGACTGAAGAGAATCCCCGGGATCGTTGCCCAAAGCACAAAAAGCGGGACACCGTAACCCACGATGGAACCGATTCCCACGGAGATGCCCCGGCCTCCGGAGAATTTCAGGAAAATCGGCCAGTTATGCCCGCACATCGCGGCCAATGCCGCGCAAGCTACAGCTATCGGACTGAGGTCGAGCACGAGCGGCCCACCGATCAGGACGGGCAATAACCCCTTGCCGAAGACATCGAACAGCGCGATTGGGGCGACCCATTTCTTGCCGACGTGGTGGGAGACGTTTGAAGCGCCTACGTTGCCGCTGCCGTAGTTTCGAATATCGATTCCCGCGGCCAGTTTTCCGACAAGGTACGCGGACGGAACCGAACCGACTAGGTATGCGCCAACGACCAAAGCGATGGCGATCAAAACTTCAGACATCTGTTAACTTCTATAGCCTTTGTTCCTCGATGCGGTATCCGATTTCTCCGCCGTGCAGGTCTAGCGCCCGTTGATACAGTGCGCGGACCGTGCCTGGAGGAGGTCCATTCATGCCCGGAAGCACCTCGTTCTGTGTGTCGTTGGCATGGTAATCAGAACCGCCTGACTTCACCAGCCCGTAACGATCAGCGAGGTTCGAATAGCGATCAATCATGTCGTAACCGTATTTCTCGGCGTATACCTCGATTCCGACCAATTCTGCCGGCGCGAGGGTCGCCAGGACTCGTTCGATGTTGCTTACCGTACGCGGATGAGCGACGGTCGCCACACCACCTGCGCCGTTGACCAACTCGAGAGCATGTACGCCGTCAAGTTTACGGCGCGACACGTACGCAGGGCGGCCTGGTGTGAGATAGAGCCTAAAAGCGTCGGCGACGGAATCGACGTAACCCGTAGCAAGCATTGCACGAGCGATGTGCGGTCTACCGATTGCGCCTTCAGCGTTGGCGGTTATTTCATCCCAGTCGACAGGCAATCCCAATTCGCCGAGACGTTCCACGATCTGTTCGGCTTTGGTTTCGCGATCTTCAACTAGAGCGGACAGTTCGCGCTGCAGCGATCCGTTGCTGCGATCAATGAAGTGGCATGTCAGATGGATTTCCGAACCATCGACTTCGGCGCTCAGTTCGATTCCGGGAATGAAAGTGATATGGGAATGAATGGTGGCCGCCTTTTCAGCTTCATCTAGTCCAGACGTGGTGTCATGGTCGGTGATTGCGAAACGAAGCAACGAGGTTTGGCTGACTTGGTCAACGATTTCCGACGGAGTCTTGACGCCATCGGAAGCAGTCGTGTGAAGGTGCAGGTCTTCCTGAACCGGCCACGGGGGCGGTGCGATCAGATAAGACCGCGGGTCGTGCCGAGCACCGGAATCAGAATCCGACATTAGCGCACTGCAACTTAATCGAAGTTGGAGGTTAGCTCGTCGACGGATCGATAGGGAGCGATCTCAAGTAGCAATCGCCTCAGCCCTAGATTCACGTATCACGATTACCTTTATGAGCCCGGGGTACTGCAGCCGCTGTTCAATCGCTTTCGCGATGTCGTTTGACAGCGCACTCGCATCTGCGTCGTTAACTTTCTCCGGGTCAACGAGTACACGGACTTCCCGCCCTGCTTGTATCGCGAATACGCGTCTGACCCCATCGAATCCTCGGGCTACGTTCTCAAGCTCGTTCAGGCGTTGGAGGTAGTTTTCGCGCGTGTCGCTGCGCGCCCCAGGTCGCGCGGCGCTGATCGCGTCGGCGGCGGCCACCAAGAAAGAGACCGGGGTAGTCATCTCTCGATCGTGATGTTCGCGTATCGGGATCACGATGTTGTCGCGAATACCGTATTGTGCGGCGACGTCTGCCCCAATCTCGGCATGCGGCCCTTCCACCTCGTGAGTCAGAGCTTTACCGATGTCGTGCAGGAATCCGGCGGTTTTCGCAACCTGTGCATTGGCCCCTATCTGCGATGCCAACATGCCGGCGACATGACCGACTTCGACGCAGTGCTGCAACACGTTTTCGCCGTACGAGTAGCGGTATTTCAACCGTCCCATCAATTTGGTGAGTTCAGGGTGGAGACCACGTACACCGACTTCCAACACGGCGTCTTCGCCCGCTTTGCGGACCGCGGAATCGACTTCGCGTCGAGACTTGCGTACCGCGTCTTCGATGCGCGCCGGTTGGATCCTCCCGTCTTTTATGAGGCGCACCAACGCCACTCGGGCGACTTCGCGCCTAATAGGGTCGAAGCATGATATGGCGACCGTGTCCGGCGTGTCGTCGACTAACAGATCGACACCAGTGTTGGCTTCGATCGCGCGAATGTTACGACCTTCCCGACCGATCAACCGGCCTTTAACATCCTCGGAGGGTATTGGGATGCTAGTTACAGAGGCTTCACCGACCACATCAGATGCGAGCCGCTGCAATGATGCGGCAAGAATGTCCCTTGCTCGTTCGTCGGCTTCATCTTGGTAACGTAATTCCGCTTCTCGAAATCGGCGTTTGAATTCGTATTCGTTGTCGTCTTCAGCGCGCTTGAAGAGGATGTCTCTAGCTGCATCACGGGACATCCCGGAGACGCGTTCCAATTCTGTAGCGGTGCGTTCTCTCAGATCTTGATCGGCCTTTTTGAGATCCTTTTCTCGGGACTGCAGGTCTGATTGCTGTGTGCGCAACTCCTCGGCAGATTTGTCGATTCTGCGTTGGATGCGCTGCAGATCACGACGATCTCGCCTGGTCTGCCTGGCCGATTTAGTTCTTTCCGATTCGATCTCGTTTCGATATTCTTCCGCTCTGTTTTGCGATTCTTTGAGTATTTCGTTGCTTCTAGTCCGCGCCTGTTCAATCTGCTGCGTCAGTGCATCTTCGGTCGCCTTGATGGCTCTGGAATTGAGACGTGAATTACCCCAATACCCCAGCGCCACACCCACAATCAAAAACACCAACGCAGACACGCTTGCTAGGCCGGCTACTAAGGCAGGATTCATGGATTGACTCCTTGGTGTAGCCGCAGTTACCTGCGTAAGGAACGCGTTAGGAAGGGATTAGTCGGGCGTCGAGATAACGAATTCATTTGCGTTCCAGTTTTGCGGCATTTCGGATTTCACCAAATGCCACACCAGAATCGAGCAAAACGCCCAAGTCAAGCCTCTCAGCCCAACGCGGTCCACAATGTTCCGTATCGTTAAATCTTATGCAATAATCGGCGACATTCGCAACACGCACCTTATGAACGCGGCTAGTTTGGGACGATTTTGAACGCGCTCGATCAGGGCGCCGACAAAGCCTATGACGAGAATCGAGATGTGAAATGCGAGCTAGTCTCGCTATTCTTCTTCCTCAGAATCTGCTTCGCTTTCGCCTTCACCTTCACCGTCAATCATCTCTTCTTCTTCTTCGACGATGTCCTCGGCAATTACCCGCGGCGGTTGGATCCAAGCGATTCGCTCATCGGGGTCACCAGCCAAAGTGGCGCCATCCGGCAACGTTAGTTCAGAGGCTAGGATCGCGTCGTCCAAAGACTCCAGTACGATGCAATCGGCTTCGAGGTGTTGCGGTATTTCGCCAGGCCGCGCGGAAAGCATGATTTCGTACACCCCTTGAGTTACGAATCCGGCACCGCCTCGAGTTCCAGGTGCCACCTCTTGATTGAAAAGAATCACCGGCACTGGTGCATCGACAGTTTGAGTTGGGTCGACGCGCAAGAAATCGACGTGAAGCAAATCACCCGAAACCGGATGCGTAGCGATTTCACGGACCAGTGTCACATCAGGGTCGCCTTGCGGCGACTTCACGATGACTGGCGATGTTCGTCCCGCGGACCGCACGACGTTCACCAATCGGCGGAAATCTGCCTGCAACGACAGCGGTGCGTCGTCCAGCCCATACACATGAATCGGTATGATGCCCTTTGCGCGCAAGGCACGGTTCTTTTTACCCATCACAGTTCGATGGTCAGCTTCTAGCACCAATTCGTCCATATTTCACTTGCTTCCAGTTTTGGTTTTATCTTTTTGGACCGGGTCGGTTTAGCCGAATGCTTGATAGGCCTAGACGCGATCCAAAAACGGGCGCCAATCCCAGATTCTATCGCTGGTGCCCCAACTTTCCAATTTAGACGTATGCCTAGCTGTGGGCAGAAGACTCATTGGTATACTTGCAGCATCGGATCAGACAGTTCGTCGCATCGTTCCTCTTGAACGTTCTCGCCGACCCGAACTGAACCGGATCCGATACAAACTGCCTGATCTCGCAACATGTTGATACCGATGAGAGTGGACTACGCGGTCCGAATGCTCGTGTTTCTTGCGATGCGATCGGAGGGCGAGTACACGACCACGTCAGTTATTGCCAAACAGCAACACATCCCGGAGCCGTTTTTGTTGCGGATATCTGCAGATCTTGCCCGATCAGGGTTGATCGAATCTAGGCGCGGGCCGGGCGGCGGGATTAAGTTGGCTATTCCCTCCGACGAGATCACAGTAGGCAAGGTGGTTGACTGCGTTGATCATACTCTTGCAGCGATAGATTGCCTATCCGAGCCTGATGCATGCCTGATTTCAGGAGCTTGTTCGCAGAGGGAGTTGTGGGGTGAAGTCGAACAGATGCTTCTCGATTACTTATTCGAGATCAAAATCGACGATTTGGCTAAGAAGCAGCGAGAGTTGGAAGGCGCTCAAGAGCTCGATCTAGCGATTGGTTCCACGAACTGAACGGGTTTGAACTTCCCGAAATTCCAATGGTCTACGGCACGTTGTCGTGGATAGAAGTTTCGGCACATGGACGCGGATTCATTGGGATAGAATCACGCTTAACTCTAGCTAGGAATCGCAACTTCAATTAATTTCAGCTGGCAACGTATTGCAGTGTCCACGCAATCGAAGGTCGATCAAATGCAAAGCACAAACGGATCAGTCAATGGGAGCGCGGTGGCTGCTCCCTCACTTACACCGGCACAGGTTCAACGTTACAGCCGCCATCTGATCATGCCGAATGTGGGTAGCGCAGGGCAAAGAAAGTTAGTCGGATCGAAGGTGTTGGTGGTAGGAGCCGGCGGTCTGGGTTCACCGGTTGCGCTCTATTTGGCGTTGGCAGGAATAGGCACAATAGGAATCGTGGATTTTGACACCGTCGACGTGAGCAATCTTCAACGTCAGATCCTGCACACCGATGCCGACGTTGGTAGGCGCAAGGTTATCTCGGCTAAGGAGACCCTCGAGGCGCACAACCCTGACGTCAATGTAATCGTCCACGAAGAGCCCATCAATGCTGATAACGCGATGGATATCATCCCGGATTACGACATCGTTGTGAACGGGGCCGACAACTTTGCAACTCGATATCTGGTCAACGATGCTGCGTATCTCGCGGGCAAGCCGCTCGTCGATGGCGCGATTTTGGTGTTTGACGGTCAAGCCGCGACTTATCTGCCGGGTCAAAGTTGCTATCGTTGCCTTTTCCCGGATCCACCACCTCCTGGTGAGGTGCCGAACTGCGCGGAGGCAGGTGTCATCGGTGCATTGCCAGGTCTGGTTGGATCGATCCAAGCGCTTGAGGCGATCAAAATTGCGATGGGCATCGGTGCAACGCTTTCAGGCCGAATGTTGATTATCGATGCGTTGACGATGGAATTCCGGGAGATTAAGGTCCGACGGGACCCGGATTGCAGACTCTGCGGCGATTTTCCCGAAGTCACGAAGTTGGTTGACTACGAGATCTTCTGCGGTATCGAACCACCGCAGGTTGTTGCCTGATCCGCAGTTGTTTCGGCCGGTGAGGGAAGGCCAATACGCCATGCAGACCGCGGACCGCGTCTCTGTCGCTCCGGACGTATCCGAGGAGATCGGCAACACTCCAGTTGTCGACCTATCTCAATTCAGCCCTAACCGCCATGTTCGACTGGTCGCGAAACTCGAATCTCACAATCCGACGGGAAGTGTAAAAGACCGCGTCGCGGTCTCCCTGATCGATCAGGCGGAGCGCGATGGTGTACTTTCTCGGGGCAGCGGAGGCGTAATCCTCGAACCTACGAGTGGCAACACGGGAATCGGGTTGGCGTTGATCGGACGGCTCCGAGGTTACGATGTCAAGGTCGTGATGCCCGAGAGCGTCAGCGCAGAGCGGGTGCAGCTTCTTGAAGGTTTCGGCGCGGAGATCATATTTTCCGCTGCTGAAAAGGGCACCAACGAATCTATCAACGTCGCCAAAGAGATGGCTCACGAGAACCCTTCGTGGTTCATGCCGTATCAATATGGCAATCGCGCCAATCCTGATGCTCATTACATCTCCACCGGGCCTGAGATAGCTCGCGATGTTCCTGATGTCGATGTGTTCGTTGCGGGCCTCGGCACTGGCGGGACGCTGATGGGCGTCGGCAGAGCACTGCGCGAACACAACCCGGAGATCAAGATCGTCGCCGCAGCGCCGCATCCTGACGACAAGGTGCAGGGGTTGCGATCCATCGAACATGGGTTCATTCCTCCCGTGCTCGACCTCGATGCGCTCGACGCTCGGATCATGGTCGAGGCCGAAGAGTCGTTCTACTGGACAAAGAAACTGCTGACCGATGCGGGGGTGTTCATAGGTGTTTCGTCGGGAGCGGTTTTGGCGAGCTCCATTCGGGCGGCCAAAAGGCTGGAAAGTGGAACGATCGTGATGCTATTCGCGGACGGCGGTTGGAAATATCTCTCGACCGGCATCTACACGCGTGACTGGAGCGATATCCAGAACGAGGTGGAAGGGCAGACCTGGTGGTAAATCCCGTCCCAACCGACGCGATCGAACTCTGCTTCGCGACCGCGAGCGAAATCGCGGGTTGGGTTCGCAATGGTGAGGTTTCGGCGCGAGATGTGATGTCTGCCCACTTGGCGCAGATCGAACGCGTCAATCCAAAAGTCAACGCCATAGTCACCATGCTCGACGGTGACGAACTGTTGGACCATGCATCGGCATCAGACGACGTTTTGGCGAACGAAAGTCCGGATGCAGTCGGTCCATTGCATGGTTTGCCGGTCGGCATTAAAGACCTTCAACCCACCGCTGGCATTCGAACGACATATGGTTCGCGTATCTTCCGAGATTTCGTGCCGAATGAAGACTCGCTGACCGTTCAGAGATACAAAAATGCCGGCGCCATCGTCATCGGTAAGACCAATACTCCTGAATTCGGAGCGGGTTCCCAGACCTTCAACGAAGTGTTCGGGACCACCTTAAACCCTTACGACCTTTCGAAGACTTGTGGTGGGAGTAGCGGTGGAGCGTCGGTTGCGCTGGCATGTGGGATGATGCCGATTGCGCAGGGTTCTGACTTTGGTGGTTCTCTGCGAAATCCGGCCGCATGGTCGAACGTAGTTGGGATGCGCAACAGCATCGGAACGGTTCCAGTTCACCCTGCGCCTCTCGGATACACGTCCGAGTCGGTGACGGGCGGCATGGCTCGTACGGTTGCCGACGTGGCGTTGCAATTGGTTGCTCTCGCAGGGCCGGATCCTCGGGTTCCGAGTGCGTTGATGCAACCCGCATCCGTTTTCGCTCAATCCCTGGATCGAGATCTTGCGGGCACAAGAATCGCTTGGAGTCGAAACGTCGGCGGTGCGCCGATTGACCCGGTGATTACTGAAACATTGGATTCGCAACGGCGCGTCTTCGAGGAACTAGGTTGCGTCGTTGAAGATGCTGAACCGCCATTGGAAGATGCCGGTGAGATTTTTCACACGCTGCGCGCCGCGATTTTCGCCCATCAACACGAGGCGAATATTCGGGATCACAGGGAGTTGGTCAAAGAGACCATAATCTGGAACGCCGAGCAGGGTATGCGCTTGTCCGCGCTTGAAGTCAAGAAAGCGGAAGAGGCTCGAACTGCTCTATACGCCAGAATGGCTGACTTCATGAGCCGGTACGATTTCTTGGCACTTCCTGTAACGTCTGTACCGCCGTTCTCGGCAGATGAAGAGTATCCGCGAGAGGTGGCCGGGAAGCCTTTGACGAACTACTTGGAGTGGATGGCGCCATGCTCGTCCATCACTGTTACCGGGTTGCCTGCAATTTCGGTGCCAGCAGGATTCGATACAGACGGACTGCCTGCAGGACTGCAAATAGTCGGACGCCAACGCGCGGATTTCCAGGTTCTGCAAATCGCGCATGCCTTTGAACAAGCAACCCAACACTGGCGAACGCGGCCCGCGATTGCTTAGCCATTCGAATACGGCGGCGAGGCGCACGTCGCCCAAGTGTCGCAGACTATCCTGAAACGGCTTCGAGGTGGCTGTTCGCGCCTGACGCCAACAGCGTTGTCAAGTGCGTATAGAGATAACTCACACCTTGATCGAGGTATCTTCGAGTCGCGTTCACATCTCCCGCACAACCCGAGACTTTCCCATTCGCGGCGATGGTTTTGAAAACGTGATCCATCGCGTTGCGGACTGGTTGGGCGTCGGAGCGTCCCGGAAAACCGAGCGACTGAGACAGGTCTGACGGCCCGACGAAGAACACGTCTACACCCTCGACTTCCACGATCTCGTCGACGTTGTCTACGGCTTCGGCGTCCTCGATCTGAACGCAGACTAGAGTTTCCGCATTTGACATTTCGGTGTATTCGGACATCGACATCCCATGACCATACGAAGATGATCTGACCCCCGCTGCCAAACTGCGATTTCCAACGGGATGGTACTTAACCGCTTCAACCGCACGCTGCGCGTCTGCGGCCGTGTTCACATGAGGCACTTGGACGCCCATCATGCCCCGATCCATCAACTGTCCGATGGCTTCGAACGAATTCATGGGCGGCCTTGCGATCGGAGTCGCGCCGGCGGCTTCAGCGGCCATCGCCATCAGTTCGGCGCTTTCGATTGAGATCGAACCGTGTTCGCAATCAATGAGGACCCAGTCGAATCCGAGCTTTCCAACGATTTCGACGATGTGCGGCGAAGGGATCATTACGGATACGCCGAACGCGGGTTGGCCGGCTAGCAATTTACGCTTCATGAGGTTGGTCTTCATATCGTCCACTTTCTAGATTCCGTCGTGGACAAGAATGTTAACCACGAAACGAGCGTTCTCGATAACTGTGAGGTAACCCGCCATTCATTGACCGACTGAGGAAATCGTCGAATCTGTGATCCGTCCGCACTGAGTTTTTCGGGATATGGTGGAGATGTTGTGGTTCCGCAAAGGCTCATTACGCGGGCTGTAACCAAACGTTGAATTGAACAGTCTAAACAGGCACTCGGGCGCTTTGAGGACGTCGATATGGATCTAGAACTTAATGGCAAACTGGCGATCGTTACTGGCGGCAGTAGAGGTATTGGGAAAGCCATCGCATGGGAGTTGGCACGAGAAGGTTGCGACGTGGCGATCTGCGCCCGGAATGCCGATCCGTTACAGGCAACGGCTGATGAAATTGCGGGCGACACTGGTCGCGAAATCTATGCGATCGAATGCAACACGACTGATACAGAGTCGGTGAACGGCATGGTCGCGCGGGCGAATTTCCAATTGGGTGGGATCGACATCCTGGTCAACAATGCCGCGAGGCCGCTTGGTCAGGCGCCGGTGCCGGGAATCGAGGGTGTTACCGATGATGCGTTCAACGAAGACATCAACACCAAGGTGTTGGGTTATCTGCGCTGCGCTCGAGCCGTCGCTCCGATCATGAAAGAGCGCGGTTGGGGACGCATCATCAACATCAGCGGATTGGCGTCGCGTTCAAGTGGTTCGGCGGTTGGTTCAATTCGCAACGTGTCTGTATCGGCATTGACGAAAAACCTTGCGGATGAGTTGGGTCCCTTCGGTATCAACGCAGTTGTGATTCACCCTGGCGCGACGCGGACGGAGGCGACTCCTCGCGTCGCCGCTGCACGGGCGGAAGCCGCTGGCGTTTCGGTTGAAGAGGTCCTCGAAGAGATGGGGGGTGCAAACTCGGTTCGCAAACTCATCGACGCGCGAGAAATCGCCTATGTCGCGGCATTTGTCGCGTCGCCGAAAGCGGTCGCGATAACTGGCGACTCGATTGCCGCGGGTGGTGGAGTAGGAAACGCGATCCATTATTGAGTTTCGCCGGTAACGCGCCGCCCTCACTTCAGCGGCTAGCGATCTTACTCTAGAATCGATTCGATACGTACCTTCGGAATGGATGAGCGTCAATCCATCGGGGATTGCCGGCCTTACTTCCGATTTCAATAGCAGCTGATGACCGAAAACGAAATCGTCGTAAGAGGCGCACGCGAGCACAACCTCAAAGACATCGACGTACGCATTCCGCGTGACAAGTTGGTTGTCATAACCGGTGTATCGGGTTCAGGTAAGAGCAGCTTGGCCTTCGACACCATCTACGCCGAAGGTCAACGGCGTTACGTAGAAAGTCTTTCGGCGTACGCACGGCAGTTCTTGGGTCGGATGGAAAAACCTGAGGTCGACCACATCGAAGGCTTGAGCCCGTCGATATCGATAGATCAAAAAGGTGTTTCCCGAAACCCCCGGTCGACCGTAGGTACGGTGACCGAGATTTATGACTACCTGCGCCTATTGTTTGCGCGAGCAGGGCGTCCCCATTGCCGCAACTGCGGAAAGCCCGTCCAGAGGCAGACGGTTCAGCAAATAGTTGACTCGATTCTCAGGCTCGACGACGGCTCGAGATTGTTGCTGTTGGCCCCGGTAATCAAACACAAAAAAGGCGAGCATACCGCCATTTTCGACGAAGCGCGACGTGCTGGGTTTGTGAGAGTACGCGTGGACGGGGATGTGATGGAACTCAGCGAGGACATATCGCTCAACAAAAACCAGTGGCATAACGTCGAGATCGTTGTTGACCGCATCATCATTCGGAACACCACGGAGAGAGAGCGACTAACGCAATCGGTTGAGACAGCGCTGAAAGCGTCGGACGGCGCGCTAACCGTTTCGGTGTTGAACCCTAGCGAACGGCTCGTGGAAGAGTTGACTTCCGGCGCGCGGAGTACCGTCGCCGCCGGGACCATCAACAAACAACGCCGGCGGACCAAGGGTGGTTCGGATGCTCGAGATCTCTCGTACTCCGAGCATTTTTCTTGTCCCGATTGCGATATCTCGATGTCGGAGCTGGAACCCCGGAACTTTTCATTTAATACTCCCTTCGGAGCGTGCTCCGACTGTTCGGGCATCGGTTACAGATTAGAGATCGATCCGGACTTAGTGTTGCCGAATAAGGGAGTTTCGCTCGGTGAAGGTGCCGTCGCTCCTTGGAGCCGAGATGGCAAAAATTCGCAGTGGGCTTGGGGTCCGTTACGGGCTTTGAACGAGCATTTCGAAGTGCCCCTAGACATGCCGGTGGCCAATCTGCAACCGGAGCATCTGAAACTCGTACTATACGGATCGGGCAGAAAGAAGGTCCGACTGAGACACGAGACTTCGTCCGGTGCTGTCTACGCTTGGAACGGCAGGATTGAAGGGGTCATTCCGAACTTGGAGCGTCGGCACGCGAACACTGAATCGGAGAACGTACGTAACGACATCGAGCGTTACATGTCGCAACGAACTTGCAATTCATGCGATGGAGATCGGCTCAAACCGGATGCTTTGGCAGTCACCGTTCTGGGCATGAACATTATGGAAGTGACGCGTCAATCGGTGGAAAACGCTCTCCAGTGGGTTGAGGCGTGCCGAAACGGGGAATGGCGGGACCGAAGGCGGGCAGTCAGCGAACCTTTGACTCAACGTGAGGCTTCCATTGCCGACCAAATCCTTAAAGAGATCGAATCGCGTCTCGGTTTCTTATCTCGTGTCGGATTGGACTATCTGACGTTGGACCGCTCCGCAGGAACGTTGTCGGGCGGCGAAGGACAGAGGATCCGATTGGCGACCCAGATCGGCTCTGGATTGATGGGTGTCCTGTACGTTTGTGATGAGCCGTCTGTCGGACTGCATCCGCATGACGGGGACCGCCTCATTTCAACTTTGAAGAGTCTGCGCGACGTCGGCAACACGGTATTGATCGTTGAGCACGACGAGGCGGTGATGCGCGCTGCCGACCACATAGTCGATCTGGGACCCGGCGCTGGCGAACATGGTGGCGAGATCGTTGCGCAAGGCGAAATCGAGGCGATAATCTCAGCCCAAGATTCGATAACTGGCGACTATTTGGGAGGACGCAAAGAGATTGCGACGCCCAAAGAGCGCCGCGTGGCCGGCGAGGATTCAATTATGGTCGCCGGGGCGCGGGCCAACAACCTGAAGAATGTCGACGTCGATATCCCATTGGGTGTCTTCGTTTGTGTCACCGGGGTTTCGGGATCCGGGAAGAGCACCCTGGTGAACGAGATCATCCTGAAGCGGTTGGCGCAACATTTCTACCGCGCCAAAGACCGACCAGGCCCACATGACGATGTTACGGGACTGGAGCACATCGACAAAGTAATCAACATCGATCAGTCGCCAATCGGACGTACACCGCGTTCCAATCCGGCAACGTACACCGGGGTTTTCACGCCGATTAGAGAGCTGTATGCGACAGTGCCCGAGGCGAGGGCTCGGGGTTACATGCCGGGCCGGTTTTCGTTCAATGTGCGTGGCGGCAGATGTGAATCCTGTTCTGGAGCTGGTTATACCCAGATCGAGATGCAGTTTCTGCCGGACGTCACCGTGCCATGCGAAGTGTGCAAGGGTGCGCGGTACAACAGGGAGGCTCTCGAAATCCATTTTAAGGGGGCTTCAATTTCCGATGTGTTGAACATGACGGTTACGGAGGCCCATGGGCTCTTCGAGAATATCCCCAAGATCTCGTCCAAACTCGTGACGCTCATGGATGTGGGACTTGGCTACATCAGATTGGGACAACCGGCGACCACGTTATCCGGAGGCGAGGCGCAACGCATCAAACTGGCGTCGGAGTTATCGAAGCGAGGCACCGGCCAAACGCTTTACATTCTCGATGAACCGACGACCGGGCTTTCTTTCGACGATGCAGCGAAGTTGCTGACGGTTCTGCACCGGCTCGTGGACAACGGAAACACGGTTCTGTTAATCGAACATCATCTGGATCTGATTAAGAACGCGGATTGGATCATAGATTTGGGTCCTCATGCCGGAGACGAAGGCGGAGAGCTTGTGGCAGTTGGAACACCCGAGTTTATTGCCTCCGTAGACGATTCCTTTACGGGCGGCTATCTGCGCGACGTCACCGGCATCGTGCCTGATCCGGATGCCGAGGGCGACTGCGCGATCAAGTCGAGCGACAACGGGCGACACTCGAACTCGTTGGAGAATGGCAGTGGAGATGTCAAGATAGCGGATATATTGGCGGAGCATGGCCTCAACGGTTCTCCGACCAAACCGCCCAAAACTGGCACTAGGCGCCGCAGGCGTAGGAGACGAAGAGCCGCGAGTCGCAGCAATTGACGAGCTCTCTTCAAAACGCGGCTACCCTGCATGCACCACCGCTATACGTTCAAGACGGCCTGTTCGGCAATTCTTGCTTCGGATGCGGAGCTTGGAACGAGCGAGGCCTAAACATAAAGTCGAGCTGGGATGGCGATGTATCGGTCTGCCGATTTACGCCTCAATCTCATCATGCGGCAATGCCGTACGACATCGTTAACGGTGGCATCATTGCCGCGGTCATTGATTGCCACAGCGTTTGTACGGCGATTGCGGATGCGTACAAAAGAGCGGACCGATACGCCGGCGATGGGAAACGCCCTTTGCTGTGGTATGCCACGGCATCGTTGCTCGTCAACTACCTGAAACCCACACCGCTTTCAATGCCGTTCACGGTTCGAGCGCGTGTCACTGGCGTCGATCGGCGTCGTACCAGCCTGGAGGCAGAGTTGGTGAGCGACGACGGCACGCTCACCTGCACGGGAGAGGTCATCGCAGCGCAAGTTTCAGATCGATGGGCGCGGGACGAGGGTTACTATGGCGACGCAAGCTGATCGGTCGTCGAACCAGTGCAGCGATTACCATGTTGAGCATTATGCTCACACGTGACCAACTCGCCGCCAGAATCGACGCGTTCCCTCGTGTCGAAATCGCCCACACTCCGACTCCTTTAGAGGAGATGACGCGTCTGCGGGATAGTTTGTCGGAAGAGGGGATCAGCGTTCCTCAGATTTACATCAAACGCGAGGATCTGACGGGGTTGGCATATGGCGGCAACAAAGCCCGCCATTACGAGTTCGAGATGCCGCACATCGTTGAAGCTGGGTATGACACGCTCATAAACATCATGGACTACCACTCGAACAACGCCCGAATGACCGCTGCGGCGGCCAACAAGGCAGGACTGAGGTACGTGCTGATTCTCAAGAATGCGGCTCACCGAAAAATTCAGGGCAATCTGCTGATCGACAAATTGCTCGGCGCTGAACTTCATCTTTTGGACCAGTTCCAATCAGAGAACGCGGTGGAATTTGCCGAAGACTTGAAACAGCAGATGGAGTCTGAGGGTGCCAAGGTCTATTTCTTGCAGGAGCACCTTTTTCCGCGGATCGTGGGCATGGTGGGTTTCGTCCGATGCGGTCTCGAAATGCTCGATCAGATCGAGGAACGGGGTCTTGAGAATGTCCACATCTACGGTGTCGCGGGTAGATCTTTGTGCGGGTTGGTACTCGCTGCCAAGAATTTAGGTCTCGATTGGCGTTTCACTGGCGTCACAGTGAACTACGACATGCCGCTCGACGACTACATATTCCAACACTCAGACGACATCCGCGATCTGACAGGTCTGCCCGTCACGTTTCAAGAAGACGATATGCGCGTCCTCGATCAGTTCGTCGGCGAAGGCTACGGGGTTATGACTGCCGAGGTCGCGGGGGCTATTCGGCTGACCGCACAGACCGACGCAATCATGCTGGACCCGAACTACACGGGCACGGTCATGGCAGCGATGCTTGACGACATTCGGGAGGGCAACGTTTCGGCCGACGAGACGTTGATCTTCGTGCACACCGGCGGGTTGCCGGCGCTCTTCACGTTCGCGCATGAACTGGCGCGTTGACTAGCGTTTCTACTCTGAAGGTCGCCAAGGCCAAGCAAGGCGAATATTCGAGCCTTGTTTCAACCTCTCACGACGAAGGCAAGAACGTCAATCGGTCAGAACTGTTGATTCGTTGCAAATTGGCAATCAACAGCTGGTTTTGCCTGCGTTGGTCTTGGATACGCAGATGGTTGGACCATTTTGCGGACAGCATCGCACCTGCGAGCAGGATGATTGATTCGATATACACGAAGAAAAAGAACATCATGACGGTGCTGATACTGCCGTATATCGAAGTCAGCAATCCGCCTGAGTTGCGCAGGAACAAAATGAAGATGAACTTGGTCAATTCGAACGCGACCGTCGCTAGTAGGGCGACTCCAAGGATTTCGACGAACCGTACGTTCGTGTTCGGAAGCCACCAGTAAACGACCGAGAACACGACGTAGGTGATGACAGCCGGAATGGCAAGACCGGCGATTATCACCACCCATTGATTGAACGGTGCCACCTCGCTGGCCAAAAGGAAAGCGATCTCCCCGATGAAGGAGAATATCGTCGACAACAGAACGGATAAAAATATGAGCGTCGATGCGACCGTCATCATGATGAAATCGATCAGACGCTCGGTTAGGAATGGGCGCGGCCTGTAAATCCCCCAGATGATATTGACGCTCTTGCGGATTGAACCGAACACTCCCATACCTGCCACGAAAAGGCCGAGCCCCGTCAAGCTGGAAGTAACCGCGGGTTGGTTACTGACGTTGTGGATGAATCCCTCTAGGAACGACGGCCCGTCGGTTTCACCTAACACGGGGATCTGATTGACGATGCCGGTGATCAGTCGGTCTTCGAATCCTTCGGCCCCAACGACGAAACGCCATAAGGTGATCAAGGCGATGGACAATGGGAAGATCGACAGGAAACTGTAGAACGCGATCGCCGCTGCAAGATAGTGTCCGTTTACGGACATGAAGTCGTTCACGTTGTGGAACACGAACCAGAATGTCTGGCGCCCCCAACGCAAGGCTACGCGGATGTTTTTTGGATCGCCGGTGCTCGCCATAGGTCGGGTCTCCCAGAAACCGCCGACAAGAATATCAAAGGTGGAGAGGACGGGCAGGAGCCCCGTCAATCTAGTTCGCCGCTTCGGTACGCGGTGATGTAGTTCATTGCGAAGTCGTCCTTACCCTGAAGCAGATCAACCGCATATCGTACGCGCGGAGATTCCATGTCAAGCGTCATCGCTCGCTCGACTTTAACTTGTATGGGGTCGATGATACCGGAATCCGCTCCTGCTTCAACGGCCAGCCTGACAAAAGCCTCATTGACCAACGCTCGTTTCGGAAGACCAAACGACACGTTGCTCATTCCCCCAGTGATGTGAACGTCCTCACCGAAGCGTTCCCTTAACTTCGCAATCGCTTCCAACGCATGAGGGCCGTACGCCTTGTCCACAGAGACGGGGAAGAACAGCGGATCGATGAACATGTTTTCGAAGTCGATGCCGCGGTCACTGGCGGCGTCAACTACGCGGGTAGCGTTTTCTAATCGCTCATCGGCGTTCTCGGGCATACCGCTCTCAGAGGCCGCGGAGATAATGCACCTCGCATTGTGTTCGACGATCAAATCTAGCGTTTCGAGCCGTTCAAGGGCGACGGAGTTGACCATGGGTTGGCCAGATGAACCGTCGTACTCTTCAAGGCCGGCTTGAATGATTTCGGAGTTAGAAGAGTCGATGCTCGGCGGAACCATGGACACCGATTGCACATATTGAACGAGCCATCTCATGGCCTCGATTTGTTCATGAAGTCGGTGCGAAAGTTCGTCAACGTTTAGGTCAAGGTACGTGGCGCCTGCCCGTGTTTGCCTGTCGACTTCGTACTTGATGTACGCTTCGCCTTCGGCGGCCTCGGTCCCGGTGCAGTTGACACCCTTCCACACCGCAATCATGAAATGCTTCAAGTTCCCTTGCTGATAGGGTTGCGTGCTCTCGAAATGTTCTGGCACGCGCACGAATCGCAATTCGCCACCGGTCCGGTATTTCACAGCTTCGGATCCGTCGTCGAACACGTGTCCACGAATCCCGCAACGCTTAACGACGCGAGTGCAATGGATGTTTTCTCCGATGATTGTGAAATCAGTGGCTGTCATAAGGGTGAGCCTGAATGCGAGGATGGCTGGCGACGTTGCCGAGCCGAATCAAGTCTATTCTCATACGGTTGAACGGCATGTGCAAATTGTGTTCGACACGGGAGATGAGCAATCAATTTCGCTTAAGGCGAAGCAATGTTAGACGCCAAAAGGCCTCCAAAGCGATCTTTAGCGACATCTTGGACTTGCCCGCGGTCCGTTCCATGAAGGTGTACGGATGCTCGGTTGTTTTTAGTCTTTCACGCTGAGTCCGGTATGCGACCTCGGCTTGGAAACCGAAGCCGGTGATGGTCAGGCGATCCAAGTCGATGGTTTCAAGAGCGCGGCGGCGATAGGCCTTGAAACCACCTGTAGCGTCCCGAACACGCAAATCCAATATCATGCGGATCCCGAAATTGGCCCATTTGCTGAGAAGCACGCGAGACATGCTCCAATTGGGATCGACGTCGCCTCCTCCGCTGTAACGAGTCCCGATAACGACGTCCGAATGTTGTAGCGCTTCAACCATCCGGGGGACCTCGCTTGGCGGGTGCGAAAGGTCACAGTCCATCTGGACGATGTACGGAACTCCCGATTCAAGAGCGATCTTGAACCCGGCCACATAGGCCGTTCCCAGCCCTAGCTTCCCGTGCCTATGCGCAACTACGACGCGGCCGGGAGATTCAAGTGTGAGTGCATCAGCAATGTCGCCTGTACCGTCGGGTGACGAATCGTCGACGAATAGAACCCCCAGCTTTGGGATGTCTAGGGTTAAAAGTTGTTCGACGATGACGCGGATGTTTTCGGCTTCATTGAACGTCGGGATTACGACGACGACCGAGGTATCTCGGTCAAATGCGCCTGCGACGCTGATCGGTTGTGGTGCGTCGTCGGTCATCCTAGAAGAGCTTACTGCTAAGCAGTTTCGAGTTCGAATTCGGCGTGTATCGCTTTGGCTGCGGTGCCGACCTGCTCTTGGTCCACAATGCAAGTGATGCGGATTTCGGATGTCGTTATCATCTCGATGTTCACATCCGCGTCTGCGAGGGCACGGAACATGCGGGCCGCGTAGCCTGGCGAATTGGTCATGCCAGTGCCGACCACGCTCACCTTGGCCAATCCACCGCGAGTAGCGAGTCCGGAATGTTCGACTTTGGCGTTACTCTCGGTAATCTCGGCCACTCGTTGCAAATACTCTTGGCCGACGGTGAACGACATATCAGTTAAACCGCGTGTTGAAACGTTCTGGACGATGACATCGACGCTGATGCCGGCATCAGCCAATGGTGACATGATCGCGGCAGCGATGCCTGGCTTGTCGGCGATACCGTGAAGGGTGACTCTTGCGACGGCCCGCTCGGTTGCGATGCTGGTTATGCTTTTTCGGATCTCCATGTTGCTGCCTTCAAAGTTGCCGATTTTAGTGCCTTCTGCGTCAGGATTGAACGACGATGTGATGAGCATCGGCACCTTGTGCACCGCGGCCATCTCGATTGATCGTGGGTTCATCTTGGCGCCTAACGACGCCATCTCGAGCATCTCTTCGTAGCCGATGTGTGAAATGATGCGCGCATCGGGCACCAGACGTGGGTCAGCGGTGTAGATGCCGTCGACATCGGTGTATATCTCGCAAACATCGGCTTTGATCGATGCGGCGATAGCGACCGCGGTTAGGTCGGATGCGCCTCTGCCTAGCGTCGCCGTGTCGTCCGATCGAGTCAATCCTTGGAACCCGGCCACAACCACGATCCGCCCGCGACTCAACTCGCTGAGTACTCGTACCGGATCGATCTCCGCGATGCGCGCCGAACCGAATGTCTCGTCAGTACGAATACCTGCTTGTCTGCCGCTCAGGCTGATGGCATCGTGACCCAGACCTCGGATCGCAATCCCGAGCAGAGATGCGCTCACGAGTTCGCCGGTCGAGATCAGAGCATCCGTTTCACGCGGACTGGGGGACCGGTCTCCTGAAAGGCGATTGGCGAGATCGAGCAGCTCATCGGTTGTGTCGCCCATCGCGGAGACGCAGACGACCAAGTTGGTGCCGAGGGCGCGGCGTTCGCACACTCGGTGAGCGACGCTCCTCAAAAGATCTTCAGTTGCCAGCGAACTGCCGCCGAATTTTTGAACGACGAGTTGGGTGTTTTGACTCATGATTGCGAATCGTGCCAATTAGGCGCCTGTTTGTATCTGAACGCCGTCGTTCAAGATGTCGAGGACCATAGCTTTCCCTTCGATCTGGGCTTTACGGGCGTTTTCGGACATCTCGTAGCAGATCGTCATGAAACGGTCGGTCGCGAGAGCCATTATCGTGGGCCCCGCGCCGGATAGAAATACACCGTGTGCTCCTGCATCCAGCGCGCCGCGGGCGATCGGGCGGAATCTGGGAAACAGATGTTTTATCCGCTGTGGCTGATGCAGACGATCATCCGTCGCGTGGCGTATCAGATCCCACTGCTCAGAGGACAACGCGTGAACCAACATCGCTGCGCGGCCGATGTTAAACACTGCGTCAGATCGTGTCAAAGTATCGTGCAGTATGCCCCGTGCCTCTTCAGTCTGCATCGAGAAATCGGGAACGAACGCCACGGCTTTCAACTCATCCGAAATTGGCACGCGACTCGTGATCCAACCGTGGTCCGCGGGTGTCTCATTGACGTGGATCCCGATCTGGCAACCGCCGAACACCGCGGGTGCTGCGTTATCGGGGTGCCCCTCGATATCGGCGGCAATGGCAAACATTTGTTCGCGGGTTTTGGCGTCCGCCAAATCTTGGTTGGCAAATGCGAATGCGGCAGCGATGCCGGTGACTGTCGCGGCGGAAGACGATCCTAATCCGCGCGTCAACGGAACTTTGTTGACGCATTCAAAAACCAATTCCATGCGGTCTACTCCGAGCGCTTGGAACGCGTGTTGAGCGCTCGTGGTGACGAGATTGGAGTCATCGGTCGGCAATGAATCTGCGCCTTCGCCGCGGATTTTAACGGATGATTTGCCACGGGTTACCGTGGTCTCGTTCCACAGGTCTACAGCCATCCCTAGGCAGTCGAAACCGGGTCCGAGATTTGCGCTGGTAGCAGGGACGCGGATCGTTGCGCGTTCGATAGACAGCTCGGACATTGAATGGACTACGTGCGGCAACGATCCCGTCAGGACAGCTGGGTTTTCCGGATCGGCATGCGGTTCAAGAGTTGAGAGAAATGCCGCAAACGCGCATCTTCAAATTAGTATAATGCGCTATTCGTGGCTACTTGGACGGCACCCATTTTGGGCGCTAGATTCGTACGGGTAGAGCACGGACATTAGCGATGCATTGCGTAGAAAGTCGAGAGTTGCAACGATGCCTGTAGCGGTTCTGCTGGGTCCGATGTCTGAGGGCCGTTTGAACGTCCGTCAAATGGAGGCCAGCGAGGAGGCGGAAAAGTATCCGGAGTTGGAATTGAGGCTCGTCGACTCGAACCAGTCTCGAGAAGACGTCATACGAGAGTGCAAAGACGCGGTGGCATTGATCGCCGGTGGTCACCGAGCATTCGACACGGAGATGATTTCAGAAATGAGTGACCTCCGTCTGATCCAAACGTTCAGTGCAGGCACGGATTGGATGGACAAAGCGGCTCTGGCGGAACTCGGTGTCAAAGTCGCCAACAATGGAGGCGCCAATGCTGTTGCCGTGGCCGAACACGCAATAATCCTGATGCTGTCGGTGGAACGGAAAATCGACCGACAGATAGATTCTGTGAAGGCCGGAACCTGGATGGATGGGGTAGGCGGCGATCGCACAGAGTTCCACACGTTGGTGGGCAAGCGAATCGGCATAGTGGGGCTTGGCAGGATCGGCTCGCGTGTCGCCAAGAGGCTGCAAGGTTGGGAATGCGAAGTTGTCTACTACGACGTCGTAGACCATCACGATGATTACGTTAACGAAGCACATGCGACGTTTATGGAGTTAGACGAGTTGCTAGAGACGTCCGACATCGTCAGTCTTCATGTTCCGTTGGAACGTACGACCCGGCACATGATTTCGGATCGAGAGTTCGCGCTGATGAAAAACACCGCGATATTGGTAAACACCTGCCGGGGTCCTGTAGTGGACGAAGCCGCGTTGAAAAGGGCGTTGAAAGACGGTCAGATATTCGGTGCCGGCTTGGACGTGACCGAAGTCGAACCGATCGAAGCCGACAACGACCTCCCTGAAATGCCGAATGTCGTTGTTACGCCCCATTTGGCGACGCGTGCGCTGGAATCTGAGCACAACGCAACACACAACGCCGTAGCAAATGTTGCTCGAGTGGCACGAGGTGAATCGCCTGAATGGGTAGTACCTCCGGTTTGAGTTACCAGAGCCCGATACGTGCGCCGGATGTGAATCGGAATTAACATGTACAGTGCACGTGCTCGGAAGATGACGAGTTAATGTGGGTGTTGCGCCACGTCGCGACCGCTCCGGACTTGCGTGGATCACTAAATCTCGAGACCGAAAACGTTGCTGTCGGCAACGATAAGCCGCGGGAAGCTTGCGGCATATTCGGTGCATATATCCCGGGACACGAGGCGGCACGTGCGGCATTCTTCGGGATCTTTGCCCTTCAACACCGTGGCCAGGAGAGTGCTGGTATTGCGGCATCGAACGGCACATCATTGAGCCTGACCGCTGAGGTTGGGTTAGTTTCCCAAGTATTCGAAGAGAAAGACTTGGACGACCTTCAAGGGCACCTAGCGATAGCTCACACGCGCTACTCGACCACTGGGTCCAATCGACGACAAAATGCCCAACCGATCATGGCGTACGGCCCGCGCGGTGCGATCGCGGTCGGCCACAACGGCAATGTCATCAACGCCATGAAATTGCGCGAATTCTGCCGGGAGGAATACGGTAGCGAGTTCACGGGAAGCACCGACAGCGAGGTCATCGCCGAGCTTTTCGCCAAGACACCTGGCGATGATTGGTTCGACATCTCTGACAAAGTCATGTCATTGCTCAATGGCGCATATTCGTTGATCATGATGTCGAAACATGAGTTGATCGCAGTTCGAGATCCTCTCGGAGTTCGCCCGTTATGCCTTGGGAAACTGGACGGCGGATGGGTTTTCGCTTCAGAATCTGCCGCGCTGGACAACCTGGGGGCGGAATTCGTTCGAGAACTCGAACCTGGCGAGGTGATGATCGTCAATTTGGACGGCATCAAGAACTGGATCTGGCCCAAGGCTTCCTCGACTCACAAAATGTGCATCTTTGAGCAGATCTACTTTGCTCGCCCAGATAGCGTGCTCGAAGGCAGTTTGGCCTATGAAAATCGGATGCAGATGGGCGCGATCGCGTATCGCGAGAATCCGGTTGAAGCAGACTTGGTGATCGGAATTCCGGACTCATCGACACCGCACGCCGCGGGTTTCGCGGCAGAAGCAAACATTCCGTACGCCGAAGGACTGGTAAGAAACCGATACGTCGGACGCACGTTCATTCAACCTGATCAATACATGCGTGACATTGGAGTCAAGACCAAGTTCAACGCCATGAAACAGGTGATAGGCGGCAAACGGATCGTCGTGGTTGACGATTCGATAGTTCGCAGCACCACGATAAGACACGTTGTGAAGATGTTGCGGGACGCTGGAGCGGCCGAGGTACATGTGCGTGTCGCGGCCCCGCCGATCAAGTCGACATGCCATTTTGGCGTTGACATGGCGACCCTCGATCAGTTGATTGCCGCGAACTATACAGTCGAGGAGATCTGCGAAATGATCGACGCCGATACTCTTTGCTATCTGAGTTTGGAAGGGTTGGAGGAAGCCGTATCAGCGGGCCGTAACGAGTACTGTCGTGGCTGTTTCACCGGCAAGTACCCGATAGACGTCCAACTGGAAATGGACAAATTGCGCATGGACCGGTTGGTGCCAGAGCCAGTTGCCGCCTCGTAATCGCGAATTGCGAATGAAGGAAGTTTCGGCCAGCAGGTACGCCGCGGCAGGGGTCGACCTAAATGCCGCGGCCGGCATCAAGCTCAGCATCGCAGAGATAGCGCGGGAAACGTACGCTGATGGTGTTGTGTCGGCGCCTGGCGGTTTCGGCGGCGTTTTCGACGTTGATCCGCGGAGCGAGTATCTGATTGTCTCGAGTACCGATTCTGTAGGTACGAAGTTGCGAATCGCCCAGGCGATGGCCAGACACGACACGATCGGTATCGACATCGTCAACCACTGTGTCAACGACATTCTTCCTGCCGGGGCTGAGCCGATGTTTTTTCTCGACTACATCGGAATCGGCGGCTACGACGATCAGATAATCTCAGAAATCGTGTCGGGTGTCGCCGCAGGTTGCTTAGACAATGGCTGCGCTTTGATCGGCGGTGAAACGGCGTCGCTGCCGGGCATCTATCACGGCGACGATTACGATCTCGTCGGGTTCATCGTTGGCAGAGTCCACCGCAACGAACTGCTGGATCCATATTCGACTGGTGCTGGAGACGTTTTGATTGCGTTGCCGTCGAGCGGTCTTCATACGAACGGCTATTCGCTGGTGCGTTCGATCTTCCACACTGATGACGATCCGTCCTCGCTTTTCGATGAGGTTCCGGATGACGGTAGGTTGTTGGGCGACGCTTTACTGGTGCCGCACAAATCATACTTGAGGCAATTGAAACCCGTGCTCAACCAGATCAAAAGCATGGCTCACATTACGGGTGGGAGTTTTGCCAAAAATGTGCCACGTGCACTCGGTGGCGAAGTGGGCGCGGTCATAAACGTTAACTCTTGGTCGGTGCCCCCTCTTTTCGATTACATTCAGCAAGTCGGTGAGATCGACGAGCAGGAGATGTACAACGTTTTCAACATGGGAGTTGGGATGATCGTTTGCGCAGCGCCGGAACGCGCCGATTCCGTTCTCCATGCACTAGGAGATGCGTGGGTGATCGGTGAAACGACAGTGCATCGAGGAGCCGAAGGTCGAGTTGCGTTGGTGTAGGGATTCCGCGACAAAGTCGCACTCTCTCACCTTTATTGAATCTGACTGATTTGAAGTGAACCAGGAGATGAAAAAGATCGCTCTCTTGAGCGCGTACGACCGTAGAGGGATCGTGGATTTCGCGAATGTGTTGGTCCAGTGTGGCTATGAGATCGTTTCCACGGGTGGTACCGGTGCTGAACTGAGTACTAACGGAATAAATGTCACCGAAGTATCGGAACTGACTGGATCGCCAGAGATGTTGGATGGTCGAGTGAAAACTCTGCACCCTAAAATCCATGGCGGCTTGCTCGCGCTGCGAGACGACGACGATCATTTGCAGCAAATGGAGCGCTGGGGAATCCGCGGCATCGACTTGGTCGTCAACAATCTATACCCGTTCGTGGAAACCGTCCGCGACCCTGACGTTTCGCTGAAAGACGCGTTGGAGAACATCGACATCGGCGGACCGGCGATGACGCGGGCGGCGGCGAAGAATTATCCGCACGTTGTGATCGTCGTCGATCCGAACGATTACGACCGGGTTGGGCAGATGATCAGAGACGGTGATGTACCTCAGACCGAACGTCGCCGTTTGG
Organism: Dehalococcoidia bacterium; assembly: GCA_965207515.1. Classification (GTDB taxonomy): domain Bacteria; phylum Chloroflexota; class Dehalococcoidia; order Lucifugimonadales; family Lucifugimonadaceae; genus Bin127. The sequence goes on from OZ242286.1 coordinate 2,663,296, forward strand.
CGTCGAAAGCGTTCCAACACGTAGCGGTCTATGACACTGCGATCGCGAGTCATTTGCGGCACGATCCGGCGGGTGACGATGCAGAGGAATTGCCTGACGAACTTACGTTCGGTTACGAGTTAGTGGCACGACCGCGCTACGGCGAAAATCCGCATCAACGGGCAGGCATTTATTCGCGTCCGGGCGAAGAAGGTGGGGTTGTCAACGCCCAACTGTTGCACGGCATTGACATGTCGTACCTGAACTACTTTGACGCCGATGCCGCTTGGGCGGTAGCGACGTCCTTCACCGGGTTCGGTGCGCATACGGCAGTGGTGGTCAAACATGCAAACCCATGCGGATTGGCTGCAAGGGAGAGTCAGCCTGATGCTTGGGAAGCCGCCCTTGAAGGTGATCCAGTTTCCGCGTTCGGCGGCATCGTCGCGTTTAGCGAAGGGTTGACCGCTGAAACGGCGCAAAGGATGCATGGATTGCTGCTGGACGTGATTGTCGCCCCGGAATACGAGCCGGAAGCGCTGGAGATTCTTAGGAAGAGGCGCCGGACACGCGTTTTACGTGTGAAACCCAATCCGAGCGCGCGTTGGGAAGTGCGGACAGTCTCGGGCGGCGCGCTAGTGCAAGAGCCTGACGTTGGTACCGATAACGGCTTTCGGAAAATTAACGTGGTGACCGACCGTCAACCGACCGAACAGGAAATAGATGATCTACGGTTCGCATGGCGCGCTTGTCGATTCATCAAATCGAACGCCATCGTGTTTGCGAAAAACCGAACGTTGGTTGGAATGGGAGCAGGACAACCGAACCGGGTTACGAGCGTTCACCTCTCGGCGCGCGTCGCGAACGAAAAAGCTGCGGGATCGGTGATGGCGTCAGATGCCTTTTTCCCGTTTTCTGATGGCATCGAACAGGCGGTCGCAGCTGGCGTCACCGCGGTAATCCAACCCGGAGGATCGATCGGCGATGACGCGGTGATCGACGCGGCGAACGAGTTAGGCATCGTGATGGTCTTCACTGGAGAACGGCACTTCTATCATTGATTCGGCGGACCGGATCGACAATGCAATGTCCAAGATATCGGTAGACATCACGATACCCGTGCTTAACGAAGAGCACTCGTTGCCTCGTTGCATCTCCAAGTTGACGGAGTATTTGTCGAACGAAGTGGAGGGGGATTGGGATTGGTACATAACAATCGCGGACAACGGATCGGAAGACTCCACCCCGGACGTGGGACTTGAATTGTCTTCGAGATATCCGAACGTCAGGTTGACCCGCTTGGAACAGCGAGGACGCGGCCGCGCGCTAAGGAAAGCGTGGATCGAGAGCGACGCTGACGTGCGTTGTTTCATGGATGTGGATCTTTCGACGCGGCTAGATTCATTGAAGCCGATGGTCGATGCCATATCCGATGAGGGGTACGGCGTCGCGATAGGATCTAGATTGTTGCCTCGGTCGCGGGTGGAGAAGCGGACATTTAAACGTGAATTTGTTTCGCGATCTTACAATGCCTTGATCAGGCTGATGTTTCCGCGAAAAACATTCCGAGACGCACAGTGCGGATTCAAAGCCGTTTCGCGCGAAGTCGCGGAAAACGTCGTTCCGCACGTCGAAAACAACGGCTGGTTTTTCGACACCGAGCTGCTATTGCTAAGCCTGCGGGCGGGTTACAGGATCAAGGAGATACCTGTTCACTGGGTCGACGATCCGGACACAAGGGTGCGCATAGTCTCGACGGCCAGCGAGGATTTGAAAGGCTTGTTGCGGGTCCGTTTCAACCCTGCGAACGTCGCGCGGCGAAGGTCATGACTAGGCTCGGCGAACATGAACCGAGGTTTCAACGCGTCGAGTGATGTATTCTGATTCGTGCGATCGATTGAATGGTGACTTCAAGCAATGGTGATGCCAACAGAGGAACTCGAGTTATCGTCGCCGACTTTACGCGGTGCGACGGTATCGATCGAGTATCACAACGCCCAAAGGATTCTTAGAACTGAACAGCGGAACCCCAACGTTGTGTTCGAGGTTTACGCTGACGCTCCCGGAATCCTTTCCGGCATAAACGAGGTCTTGCCATTTTTGAGAGCGAGATTGCCCGTCGCAAACTCGGCTGTGTTTTCGCTATCCGACGGAGATGAGATTTACGAAGGCGAGACGCTGCTGAGGATATTGGCACCGTATGCCGCGTTCGGCATGTACCGAGACGTCATCACCGGGATTTTTGCGTCGAGCATCGGATGGGCCACGGCGGCACGAGAATGTGTGACTGCGGCTGGCGAAACCAGAGTGATGGTCAACGGTGCGCCTTACATTCACCCCGACGTGGTCGACTCGATGGAGTACTCGGCTTACGTCGGAGGATGCGCCGCAGTTTCGACCGAAAAAGGCGGCGAACGCACCGCGACCGTGCCGCAAGGTTCGATGCCCCATGATTTCGTGTTGATATGGGGCGCGGCGGATCGAGCAATGACGGTTTACGACAGACACAGCCGGCTTGGGGCGCAGAGAGTCATGCCGGTTCCGACCGCTGGAGACGCGATCCAAGAGGCCTTGGATGCGGCTTATGCATTGAGTGGCGGGACCAGCAACCCCTTGCGCGGAGTAAAGGTTAATGTGCCCGAGAACCTAGGTGGTGGCGTGCCTGAATTGGCCAAGGAGTTGAAAGCTCGGCTTTCGGACGCGGGTTTCGGATCTGTAGACATCCACATCGCCGGCGAATTGACACCCGAGTTGATCGAGCAATATGAATCATCTGGTGCCGAAGTGGGTCTTTACGTGGTTGGAAGATATATCGCGGCTGCGAATCCAGCGCCGGTGTCCGCTGCAATCAAAGAGATCGACGGCAAGGCCGTCGCTCCCCGAGGCATGGCACCAGGACGTGTTTCGAACCACCGGATGTTGCAACGAGAGTTGAGCTAAGGGTTCACCCCATCGGGGATCGTATCCTCCGAGTGATCCAAGATCATGCGGAGATGCAACGCTAATTCGTGATCGGATCGCAGTTTTGCCCACTCTGAAGGGCGTATACCAGGTAGCCAAGCGATCCTTCCGTCCGAAGGTGACACAACCAACGGTATGCCATCACGCCAAGATGCCGGAATTTTCGCGTTGATCAAGAACTCGTTGAGATTGACTTCTTGACACATTCCGAGTGGGTTGAAACTGTCTGCTGCTCGCCTGTTTCGAACCTCCAGACGTCCGGAGATTGCAATCTCAGGGTTGAGCCACGCTTCGCAAGCCGCATCGCTATTGAAATCGGTCGCAGGTGGCGACACTGCCCCTTCGATACTGTAGCCGTCGCCAATATCAACACTTCCAGGGATAGGCAGCACTTTTGTTCCAGAAAGTGGTCCGGGGTATGGCGAAAGATCGGGAGGGCTATCGTTGCCGCGGTAGACGCTGAAGTGTTGGTGATCGGATTGGAAATACACTCCGCCGGGTAAGTGGTATCGCGACGATTTGCCTTGGCTGATCAATGTCAGTAGCTTGACGATATGGTCCTGATCAAGTTGCGAATCTGGACTCGCAATCGATCCATAGAGTCGTCGCAAGATCTCAGCTTGCAAAAAGGGGTGCAAGGCCGCAACGTGCCGCCGTACCAAGGCATTAGGTTCGTTTGTGGATGCCGTCTTGATAACCTCGTCAGCTAACGCTTCAACGAAATCGACGTTCGAGCTCATGATTTCCGAAAATCTCGAGATGGCGTTGGTTACGTTTGGGTTCAGTGCCCTCAGCTCGGGCATGACGCGATGCCGGATCCGGTTTCGCGCATATCTCTTCCAATCATCATTGGACGAATCATGGCGCGCGACGACAAGCGCGGAATCAAGGAATTCGACGACTTCGGTTCTATTGATGTCCAGCATAGGCCTAGCGACGTTGACATCTCTTCCCGACGTTGTTGTGATCGGTCGAGAAGGGCGCATCCCCGCGGCACCGCGGATTCCAGCACCACGGGATATGCGAAGCAAGACGGTCTCCGCCTGATCTTCAACAGTGTGGGCCAGAACTATCACGTCGGCATCCATCGCGTCCGCGATTTCAGTCAAGAAGGCATATCGTTCCTGCCGGGCAGTATTTTCGTCGAGCGTTGGCGTGATACGCCCGGCGCGCCCGACATGGAGCGGGATTTCGTTCTGTATGCACAGTTGACGTACAAACTCTTCGTCACCGTCGGATTGTTGGCCGCGGGCAAGGTGATTGAAGTGGGCAACCACCAAATTCCCGTAGCGGCGGCGGAGTTGCCTTGCTCCTAGGACGAGTGCTGTGGAATCAGGCCCACCTGAGACGGCGCAAATGATCGATTGGCTCGGCGCGATGCCAGCAGCTCTGAAACCCTCGTCAAGTTTTCGGAGGAATCCGCCGCTTTCTGAGTTTGAAGGCATTGGCAGATCGCCGATTATTCGTCATTGTCCGTTTTGTTCGGATCCCGCTTCGGTGGCGATGTTCTGAATCTTCAGGCGTTCGATGCGGTTGCCGTCCATTTCGAGCACTTCCATGAAGATCTCGTCGTTGTAAGTGGCGCATTGGCCGATCGAGGGCATTTTTTGTGCTCGGTCGATGAAGAAACCCGCAACGGTCTCATACCGTTCGTTTTGAGGGACCTCGATCCCTGTCTCGTCGCGGGTCCGTTCAACCGAAAGTGCGCCGGGCAACAAAAACGTATCGTCGGCCACGCGCTCAATCGCCTTTTGCTCAATTACCAAAGTGTCGTCGTCATCACCGCGCATCATTTCCAGCAAACCGTTAAGGGTGACGAGACCATTGATTCGGTTTTCATCGTTGTGGGCTACGGCGAGGTGTTGCTCGGTTCGGATCATCTCTTTGAAAAGATCGTCCAATTTGGTGATGTCGGCTAGGACCAAGATGTCGGAGCGCATCAAAGCTGACACTTCGGTGTCGAGTTTGTCGTCGCCTCCTTCGGCGATAAACCGCATAACGTCGTTGGAGTAAATTGCCCCTGCCAACTGTTCGAGGTGGTACCAGTAACCGATTCGTAGCGGTTCGCCACGTTGAACCACGAAACCGGGTTGAAACCGATGGGGCTCCTCGGTGTTATCGATATCTCTGAGGTGTTCTCGGTATTTTTGAAGGAAGGTTCGTAAGGTGTCGCTTTCGTTTAGCCAAACGATCTGACTCGTGTGCACGCGAACGCGGTGGTCACGCAAGTCGCGTGCGCCGAAATCGATCAAGTTGTCGAGCATCTCGCCGTGTGCATCGTCTAACAGGCCTTGCTCCTGGCTTTGGTCGATGATCAAGCTGAGTTCGCCCTGCGTGAATCCGGGTCGAGCATCACTCGCAGACAGACCGAACATTCGCAACAGTCCGCGCGGCAACAACGCGAAGATCCAGACGATCGGCTTGAACAGCGTCATAATCGCCAAGATGATGTGTGCAACGGCCAGCGACCATGTTTCCGGGGCAATCGCGCCGAGGGTCTTCGGTGTCAGTTCACCAACGATGTAGACCATGACAGTGGCAACCGCCGTCGAGATGATGGTCGTCAAGACGGTGTTTTCGCCACCGCCGATGGAGTTGATAATCAGGCTCGTCGACGCGGTAGCAACGAGGATGTTGAAGAGGTTGCCGACGAGCAGGATGGTGGCGAAGAAGTTTTCGTGCCGCTCAAGCACACGCATAACTGCGTCGGCGCGTCGATCTCCACCTTCGGCGAGGTGTTGGATGTGCGAAGTGCGCGTGCTCAATAGCGCCGATTCGGCAGCCGAAATGAATGCGCTACCAAGCAGTGCGCCAAGGATCAATAGCGCGTTGATAACCATGTGCTAATCATAAATGGGAAGAATCAGCACCCCGTATCGATACGCGTTCATTCACTTCCCATTCGGGAAGGGTTCGATGGGTGGATTTAGTACGGACCGATCGACGGCGGTTGTATCCGCTCCCCGCAGCGGGAAAATTATGCGCCGTTGCTGTGCGCCAGTGCGATGCTTCTTACCTGAGCATCGATCTCGTCGCGCGTTTCGGGGTGATCTTTCAAGAAATACCGTGCCGCTTCCCTGCCTTGGCCGAGTCGGGTTTCTCCGTAGGCGTAAAATGAGCCGCGTTTCTGCAAGATGCCGTGTTCGACGCCGAGTTCGAGAAGATCGCCTTCCAAGCTGAGACCTTCATTGAAGATGATGTCTATCTCCGCCTGGCGGAACGGCGGAGCCACCTTGTTCTTGACAACTCGTACTCGCACGCGATTGCCGGTGAAGTCTTTGCCCTTCTTGAGAGACTCTTTCCGGCGCATGTCTAAGCGCACGCTGGAGTAGAACTTGAGTGCTCTGCCGCCTGGCGTGACTTCGGGGCTGCCGTAAATCACGCCGACTTTTTCTCGAAGCTGGTTGATGAAAATGCAAACGGTTTTCGTTTTGTTGATGATGCCGGTGAGTTTTCGGAGTGCCTGAGACATCAATCGGGCTTGTGCGCCAACTTGGAACTGGCCCATTTCGCCCTCGATTTCAGAGGCTGGCACCAGTGCGGCAACGCTGTCCAGTACCACCATGTCGAGCGCAGCGGATCGCACCAAATGTTCGATAATTTCCAGGGCCTGTTCGGCGGAATCGGGTTGGGAAATGAGCAACGACTCAATGTCGACACCGATGGCCTTTGCGTAGAGCGGATCCATGGCGTGCTCAACATCGACGTACGCACATACCCCGCCCGCCTTTTGGGCTTGTGCCACGGCGGACATCGCCAGCGTCGATTTGCCGGCGGATTCGGCACCGTAAATTTCGATGATTCGGCCTCTCGGTAACCCACCGATGCCCAATGCGATGTCAAGCGAAAGCGAGCCAGTGGGAATCGCTTCGACTTGGCGAACCGCGTCGTTTTCGCTCATCCGCATCACCGCGCCTCGTCCGAAGTTGCGCTCGATTTGCGCGATAGCTTCTTCTAACGCTTTTTCTCGGACACTCGTCTGCTTGGTAGTTGCCATATTCGTACCGTTTTGGGTTGATGCCGGCTCGAGAGCCTCGTCGATAGATTTCTCGAGAGTTGCAGTGCTAGTAGCAGTCATGCGGATATTCCTCTATGTTACGCCTTTGACGTAGCGCTCGGCAGCGCACGATGAATTAGCACAAGTGTAACAGCGAATTCAGCATTGTCAAACATGTGTGCGAAAAAATCTGATCAAATTTTCTTGGAGGCGATTCGACGGACCGCGGGTTATTCGTCGTTTGAAAACCTGCAAACCGGTAGCGATGCCAATTCATCGCGCAGCAGCAGTTTGATCTCGTCGGGCACGTCGAGCCAATGAAGCTCGATGAGTGCGCCCTGGATAGCCCAGAGGAGATTCAAAGAGGTTTTGTCTGGAAAACGCGCTTTGACTCGGCGATGCGCCGCTGCCGCTCCGACTTGGTGAAGTGCTTCGGCATCAAGGATGCCGACGGCAACTAATCGTCCTGCCGATTTGGGGCCGAGGTCAATCATCTCGGCGAGATAACCTCGGACCCTCAACGTCGCTCGTGGTTGCTAATTGAACCGATCACCCCAAGAACCTAGGGTCAAGCTGACCGGCACGATCGCACCATCTCGGAAGACTTCGACAACGATCTCGTCACCAGGCGACGTGTTAAGCATGATGTAGCTTCGCAAGTCATACAAGTTCTCGATCGTAACGTTGTCGATCCTGACGATTATGTCGCCGTCGCCTTCTATTTGTCCTGCTGTACCGGAATCCTGTATGACACCGGCTTCGTGGGCTGGACCGTCAGGCGAAACTAATGTGACAAGCAATCCGCGTTGTTCAGCGTCGAGCTCGAGTCGCTCTGTCAGCGCGGGCGTCAAGGTCCAAGACGAAATTCCGAGGAATGAGTATTCGTGGATGCCATCATCAATAAGGCTGCCAACGACGCGTCGCACCAAGTTGATCGGCGTCGCGAACCCTACGCCGCTGTTGGTGTTGGAAATACTTCGGATCTGTGTGTTGACACCGACGACTTCGCCGACGCTGTTGAGCAACGGTCCGCCAGAATTGCCCGGGTTCATATCTGCGTCCGTCTGAATTACCGAAGGGATCGGGATCGTGCTGGCTTCGGACTGGATCGACCTCGCGAGACCGCTGACGATGCCTTGTGTCATGGAGAATGACTGGCCAATTCCAAATGGGTGACCCAACGCCACAGTTGCCATCCCAGGTCTGAGGTCGGCGCTATCGCCCAAAGGCAAGGTGTCAAACGTGTCCGGATCGGCGTCGATCTTGATGACTGCGATGTCGGAGACGTGATCTCCACCGATTATCTCGGCTTCGTAGCGGTCTCCCTCAAATGTCTCAACGAAGATCTTGTTTGTCGAACCGAGCCGTGGAGCTCCCAGCACCGAGGTCGGCCGGACTACGTGGTAATTGGTGACAATGTGACCTTCATCGTCCCAGAACCACCCCGCGCCAGTGCCATCGGCGGGGAACACGGTGTTTTCGAGACTGATCAGAACGACACCATTGATCGAAGAATCCCAAATGTCCATCAAGCGGGATTCCCAAGCGACAAGCTCGCGGGCGACCACGTCATCGGGTGACTCACTCACGTCGATGATCGCGTCTTTGGCGACGATCTCGATGTCTTTCGCCGACATGCCATCGATGTTGAGATCCGGGGTGAACACGAGAGTGTCTGACGCCAGTATGGGAGTTTCGTCGAATGTCGAGATACCATCTTGATCGTCGGACTGTGATGCGTTGATGACACCGACTGCTTCATTGGTGGTGGCTTCGACGGTTTCGATGAAGGCTGAATCCGATTCGGTGGCATTTGCCGTGGTTTCATTTACTGGTTCGCTCGAATCGCACGCCAGAGCTAAGACAGCAAGGGCTAGCACGGGCATGACGTATAAAGTTTTGGCTGTTTGATTTTTCATTTGAGTGTTCAAGTGTTCTGTCAATGTTTCGATATCGCGCACTGTGCCTCAAGGCAGGGATGCAGGGCGGGAGCTGCGCTATTGGGCGACGCTGTACACCCTTTCGATGGTCTACGCCTTATGCGTCACAAATGGATTTACTAGCGCGAATGGAAACGTAGACCCAGTATCTCACAACGCTGGGTCAGGTCGAACGGAATGGCGCCATCGGGACGCAATCGGCATCCTCCGGTCTCGCCCGAAGGCGAGCCCGGTCACCTTGACACCTGGTGGAGATTGGCGACGCTTGTATTCGTTGCGATCGACCAACTGGATTATCCGCTTCGCCGTGGCGACGTCTACCTGTTTCAAATCCGAATATATGTCTTCACTCGAACGCCGTTCTTCGACGTATGCCTTCAGAAGGGGGTCCAACTGTTCGTATGGAGGCAATGAATCGACGTCTAATTGGTCTGGACGCAGCTCTGCGCTCGGTGGTTTGTCGATGATTGATCGAGGGATCGGTGGGTTGTTGTCAACGCTGTTGCGATACTCGGCCAGTTCGTACGCCAACTGTTTTGGGATGTCTTTGATCACGGCGAAACCGCCCGCCATATCGCCGTATAGCGTGGCGTACCCGGTAGCCATCTCAGATTTGTTGCCGGTGGTCAAGACTAACCAGCCGAATTTGTTGGCTATAGTCATCATGACGTTGCCGCGAATGCGGGACTGCACATTCTCTTCGGCTGTATTGGATTCGGTGCCTTCGAATGGCTCGGCCAACATCAGCTCGAACGCCGCGTGAGCTGGCTGGATCGGCACGCGCCACAGCGGAATGCCCAATCGGTCCGCCAAGTCCTGTGCGTCGATCAAACTGCCCTCAGATGAGTATCTGGATGGCATGGCTACGCCGACGATGTTTTCGGGACCGATCGCGTCGGCGGCGATGCAGGCGACGAGCGAAGAATCTATGCCTCCCGACACAGCGATTGCGACTTTCCCGAATCCTGTTTTGTGAATGTAATCGCGAGTGCCGAGCGTTAGCGCTGCGTAAACCTGCGATACGTCGTCGATCGCATGCGGGTTTAAACGATCCAGCGGTGTTCGTTGAGTTGGTGCAAATCGAGGCGCAGATATTCTCGTCACCTCACCAATGTACGGCGGTGTTGTGGGATTCCGGTTCGCGTCTGGTATCTCGAGATCGACGGCAGCGACCGCTTGTTCGAATCTCGGCGCGATGGAAATAGTTTCTCCGTTAGGACCGGCGAAGATGCTTGATCCATCGAACACGAGTTCGTCCTGCCCGCCCACTTGGTTTGTGTAAACGACATAGGCGCCGTGACGTGCAGCCAAACCGGTGACCAAGTTGATCCGGGTCTGTAGCTTTCCTATCTCAAAAGGCGACGAGTTGAGTGTGAGTATGAGTTTGGCGCCGGCTGTGCATTGCACATCGCCCGGACCGGGAGTGACCCAGATGTCTTCGCAAACGTTCACGCCGACCGGCACGCCGTTGATGTCGATGACCTGACAGTTTGTGCCAGGTTCGAAGTAGCGGAGTTCGTCAAATACGCCGTAGTTGGGGAGTTCGTTCTTGTGGTAAATCGAGACGATTTTTTTGTCCACAACCACAGCCGCGGCGTTGTAGATGTGTTGTATCGCCCCGTTTTCGTCTTCATCGAAGTCCACGATGCCTATCACCGCGCAGATGTCGGCGCATCTTTCCGAAAGATCCTCTAGTGCTTCACGGTTGACGCGCACGAAGTGTTCAGACAGCAGCAGGTCTTCAGGTGGATAACCGGTTATCGCCAGTTCCGGGAAGGCTACGATTTCCGCACCGATTCCGCGTGCTTCGTCGAGCGCGTCGGCGATCAGTTTGCAGTTGCCTTCGATATCGCCGACGGTGGTATTGATCTGGGCTGAGGCGACTCTTAAAGTTGGCATTTCCGCTTTGTCACCTCGTCGAGTGCGGATTCAGTGAGTGCACCGAATAGGTGCGTCGGAGCGGCGGTCAAGCATAGACAGGGACAGCGGGACGAGCGTATCCTTGCACGGTCGGTAACGCGGACCGGCCCGACAAGTAGATGTCGACCTCGCGGGCGCATTGGCGTCCGCTGGCGATGGCGTGTACCACCAATGATTGTCCGCGCTGCGTGTCGCCGCAGGCGAACACCTTGTCGACGCTACTGTTCAGCGACGGCCCCGTCTTGACGTTCCCGAACGGATCGTAATCGACGGCGAGATCGTCCAGCAGTCCATCGTGTTGCGGATGAACAAATCCCATTGCGAGGAAAACGATGTCTGCTGGGATCGTGAAGTCGGAGCCAGGGATCTCCACCATTCGCGGACGCTGTCCATCTTCAAAGACCCAATCGACGCGGACGCATTCCAGGTGAGTGACCTTGCCCTCCGAACCTCCGAAGCGTTTGGTCAGGATGTTGTAGTCGCGTTTTCCACCTTCTTCGTGCGCTGACGATGTGCGGAACACCAAGGACCAATCGGGCCACGGGTTGGTTCGCGATCGGCGTTCGGGCGGTCGAGGAAGGAGTTCGAGTTGAATGATGTTTTCGGCGAATTGACGATGTGCGGTGCCTAGGCAGTCTGCACCTGTGTCGCCTCCGCCGATGATGACCACGTGTTTGTCTTCGGCGGTTAGGATTTCCTCCGGGGCGAATTCTTGACCTCGGAGGCGGCGGTTCTGCTGGGTGAGGTAATCCATTGCGAAGTGGATGCCGTCAAGTTCACGTCCAGGGATCGGGAAATCACGAGGGACCGTTGATCCGCCGGCGAGGACAATGGCGTCATTGGAATCGACAAGTTCGCGCGAAGCGATGTCTATGCCAACGTTGGTTTGTGTTTTGAAGTCCACACCTTCGTCTCGCATTTGCTGGAGGCGCCGTTCGACGATGTGCTTTTCAAGTTTGAATTCGGGGATGCCAAGAGCGAGTAGACCGCCGAGGTATTCGGAGCGCTCGTAGACGGTTACGGTGTGTCCGGCGCGGTTGAGTTGCTGGGCGGCTGCTAGTCCGGCTGGGCCGGAGCCGACTACGGCGACTTTTTTGCCAGTTCGATAGTCGGGGATTTCGGGGACGATCCACCCTTCTTTCCATGCCCGTTCGGAGATCTGTTTTTCGATCATCTCGATCGTGACGGGTTCCATGTTTATGGATAGCGTGCAGGCCACCTCACAAGGTGCAGGACAGATTCGCCCCGTGAACTCAGGGAAATTGTTCGTGGCGTGCAGTCTTGCTATCGCCTCTTGCCAATCTCCCAGGTACGCCAGATCGTTCCATTCGGGAATCAAGTTGCCAAGCGGACAGCCATCGTTGCAGAATGGCACACCACAATCCATGCATCTGCCAGCTTGTTCTCGGGCGTCTTTCTCATCCCATTTGAGATAGATCTCGCGCCAATCGTTCAACCGCTGACGTTGGTCGCGCCTCTGCATCGGCACGCGGTCAAACTCTTTGAAGCCGCTCGTGCTACCCATAGCTCTTAGACCGCTCTACCAGCGAGTGCCGGAGTCGCTACCGAACCGCCATTCAACGAATATTCGGGTGTTTCGCCGTTTAGTCGCGCTATCGATTCTGCTTCGGCTTGTTCCCGCAACACTCGGGCATAGTCGCGTGGCATGACCTTTTTGAATTGGCGCACTACGTCGTGCCAGTTGTCCAGCACTTCGGCTGCGACCTTGCTAGCCGTCCACTTGAGGTGGTTCTCGATCAACGTTTTCGCTTCGGCAGCGTCATCCGAATCTGGTACCAGATCTTGCAGATCGGCCATGCCATCGTTGAACCGCTCGAGGAACGTGTTGTCGCGGTCCCAAACGTAAGCGATGCCGCCGCTCATTCCCGCTGCGAAGTTCCTGCCCGTGGGCCCGAGGATTACGACGCGCCCACCAGTCATGTATTCGCAGCCGTGATCGCCGATGCCTTCGACGACCGCGTGAGCGGCACTGTTGCGGACGCAGAAGCGCTCGCCGGCAATGCCGCGGATGTAGGCTTCACCGCCAGTCGAACCGTATAGTGCCACGTTTCCGATGATGATGTTTTCTTCAGGCACAAACTCGGCGTCTTCCGGCGGGACTATGACCAATCGCCCCCCCGATAGGCCCTTACCGAAATAGTCGTTGGCGTCTCCGAACACCTTGAACGTGACACCTTTGACGACCCATGCGCCGAAGCTTTGACCCGTTGAACCATTGAAAGTGATGTTGATCGACCCGTCGGGTAAGCCCTTCCGACCGTGCTTCATCGATATGCGGCCGCTCATCATGGCGCCGACAGTTCGGTTTCGATTGCGAATCTCGAGAGTGGAATTGGTAACCGTTTGTCCTCGATCCTCAATCGTCTGCCCTGTCAATTCGATCAGCTTGTGGTCGAGTGCGAATTCCAGGGCATGATCCTGATCAGTACATTGGTGGGCGTGGTCGCCTTCGAGTGGGTTGGAATCCACGAGGATCCGCGACAGATCTAGGGTTTTGGCCTTGAAGTGTTCGATGTCGTCACGTTGCTTGAGCATGTCAGCGCGGCCGATCATCTCGTTGACAGTTCGGAACCCCATCTCGGCCATACGCTTGCGCAACTCTCCGGCGAGCATGGTGAAGTAGTTGACGACGGCTTCAGGAGTCCCGGCAAATTTGGCGCGCAATTCGGGGTCCTGCGTGGCAACACCGACAGAACACGTGTTTAAGTGGCACTTCCGGAGCATGATGCAACCCATGGTGATCAATGCAGCTGTTGCCACTCCCCACTCGTCGGCGCCTAGCAGCGCTGCGATGGCGACGTCGCGACTGGTCTTTATCTGGCCGTCAGTTTGGACCACGATGCGGTCGCGCAACCCGTTCGCCACCAGCACCTGTTGGGTTTCGCTGACGCCAAGTTCCCAAGGAATTCCGGCATGCTTGATCGATGACAGGGGAGATGCGCCCGTGCCCCCGGTATCGCCAGAGATCAGAACTACGTCTCCCTTGCCCTTCGAGATTCCAGCTGCGATGATGCCGACGCCTGAACGCGCGACAAGTTTGACGTGAACACGAGCTTCAGGGTTGACATTTTTGAGGTCGTGAATGAGTTGGGCGATGTCCTCGATCGAGTAGATGTCGTGATGCGGAGGCGGCGAGATAAGTTCGACGCCCGGCGTCGTACGGCGAATTGATGCGATATACTCGCTGATCTTGTGTCCGGGAATTTCGCCACCCTCGCCCGGCTTGGCTCCTTGTGCCATCTTGATCTGGAGGTCCTTGGCGTTAACCATGTATTCGGTGGTGACGCCAAATCTGCCGGAAGCGACCTGTTTGACGGCGGAGTTGCGTGAATCTGGAACGTCGAATGGCACGTATCGTTCGTCGTCTTCTCCACCTTCGCCGGTGTTGCTGCGCGCGCCGATGCGGTTCATGGCAATCGCCAGCGTTTCGTGGGCTTCACGACCGATCGACCCTAGTGAGATGGCTCCGGTAGCGAACCGCGGAAGAATTTTCTCGACTGGTTCAACTTCTTCGATCGGAATCGGCTGGAATTTGCCATCGTCAAAGTCCAGCATTTGTCTGAGCGCGATGAAGCCTTCAGGTTCCTGGTCCGCGGCCTCTTCAAACTGTTTGTAGATCGTGGTGCTGTTTAACGTCGACGCGGTCTGGATGAGGGAGATCGTGCGCGGGTTCCACATGTGCGGTTCGCCGGTAGCCCGCCACATGTAATAGCCGCCAAGATCCAAGCGTAAGTTTGAGGGGATGTCGTGCTGTGGATAGGCGCGTGCATGGTTGGCTATGACATCCGCAGCGATCTCTTCCAAACCCACGCCGCCAATGCGCGAGTTTGTCCAGGTGAAATACTCGTCGATCAGGTCTTGAGACAGCCCGAGTGCTTCGAAAATCTGGGCGCCGAGATAGCCTTGCAATGTTGAGATGCCCATTTTGGACATCGTCTTCAGGACGCCTTCTTCGGACGCTTTTCGGTAGTTTTCCTCGGCTTTGTCCTGTAGAGGCATGGTGCCGTCGCTGGCAACCGATTCTCTGATCGACGCGAGAGATTCGAAGGCGAGGTAAGGATTGATCGCGCTCGCGCCGTATCCGTAAAGCAAAGCGAAGTGGTGCACTTCCCGAGGTTCGCCCGATTCAACGAGTATGTCGGCCTGCGTCCTTGTTTTTTCGCGGATCAGATGGTGATGGATCGCCGCGGTCGCCAACAAAGAGGGAATGAATGTGTTCTCCGAATCGACGCCACGGTCCGACAACACTAAGATCGTGAATCCTTGCTTGATCGCGCGAGAAGCTTCCGTTCGGATGCGTTCCAGAGCCGATTCCAAGCCGTTTGAACCCTGCGAAACGGGGAACAGTGTCGAGATGGTAATCGCCTTTACGCCTGGCTTGGTCGACTCTTTGATCCGTGCCAAGTCAGCGTTACGCAGTATCGGATGGTCGATCCGCAACAACCGTGCATGGCTCTCAGTCTCGTCAAACAGGTTGGGACGTCGTCCCGCAGGGACCGCCATCTGGGTGACCAGTTCTTCGCGGATCGCGTCCAACGGTGGATTCGATACCTGCGCGAAGTCCTGTTTGAAGTAGGCGAACAGGTTTTGCGGCTTGTCAGACAACACCGCCAACGGTGCGTCGTTACCCATCGAGCCTTGAGGCTGGTGCGCGGTCACGCCCATCGGTCCGATGAGCATTCGCATGTCTTCTTGTGAGTAGCCGAACACGATCTGGCGAAGCGGCGCTGATTCCAGGTCAACGTTTGGCACGTTCTGCGGCTTATCGAGGTCGTCAACGGCGAGACGCTGGTTCGCGAGCCATTCGCCGTAAGGCTCGGCAGAGGCTAAATTGTCGGCGACTTCTTCCGGTTCGATGATGCGTTTCTCTTCGAAATCGACAAGGAACATCCTGCCAGGACGCAACCTAGATCGATACACGATCTGATCCGCTGGAATATCGAGAACGCCGGTTTCCGACGCCATGACGAGCAGGTTGTCCTTTGTCACTGAGTAACGGAACGGCCTCAACCCGTTGCGGTCCAATACCGCCCCCAGCATATGGCCATCCGTGAACGTGATCATGGCGGGGCCGTCCCACGGCTCCATGATCCCACCGTGGTACTCGTAGAAGTCTTTGACGTTCTGCGGCATCGATTCGTGCCCGTACCACGCCGCAGGCATCATCATCGCGGCGGTGTGCGACACCGAGCGACCGCCCATGTAGACTGCCTCGAACGCGTTGTCCAACGACGCCGTGTCGGAAGGTTCGTCGGTCTCGCAAATGGGAAGGATGTCTCGGATGTAATCGCCGAAGAGTTCAGATTCGAGAGTGAGTTCGCGTGCCGACATCCAGTTTCGGTTGCCGCGAACGGTGTTGATTTCGCCGTTGTGGGCCAGCATCCGGTAGGGATGAGCTAGCTTCCACGATCCTAAGGTATTGGTGCTGAATCGAGAGTGCACCATCGCGAAATGGGATTCGAAGTCCGGATCCGTCAAGTCATCATAGAAACTGTCGGTCTGCTCAGCCATCAACATGCCCTTGTAGACGATGGTCCTGGCAGAAAGCGAAGGGACGTACCACTCATTGAGCAGGGCATTCACCACGGCGAGATCGTGTTCAGAGGGGTCGTCTCCAGAATTTTCTTCGATTTGTACGATGCGATCTCTGACCGTTTTTTCAGTTGATTTGCGGATGACGTACAGGCGGCGTTCTAGCAACGTTTCGCCGATGCCTTCTGGGGCTTTCAAGAACAGTTGGGCGATATGAGGCATTCGCGCTCGGGCCCAAGCGCCGACCGCGCCCGGGTTTACTGGCACGTCACGCCACCCCAGTGGTTCTACGCCATGCTCGCGTGCGCTCCGCTCCAGCGCTTGCATGCAGAAACGCCGTAGTTCCTCGTCTTGCGGCAAGAAACACATCGCGACCGCATATCGCAACGCGTCGGGCAGGTCAACGCCGCATTCCGCTGCAACTTTGACCATGAAACGATGCGGCATTTGAACTAGGATCCCAGCGCCGTCACCAGTCTCCGGATCGCAACCACACGCGCCTCGGTGGCCCAGGTTTCTTAGAACTTCGAGGCCTTGTTGGATAATCTCGTGCGAACGATCGCCGCTGATATTCGCCACGACACCGACGCCACAAGCATCGTGTTCATGCTCCTTGAGGTACAACCCGTCCCGCTCCAACCGGCGAAATTCTGCTTCGCGTTCGGCCGCCAGATTGCGCATTTTGGTGTCTGTGTTATCGGACTTCATCGACGGGCGATCTTGTTGAGGTCAAATTTGAATCTTAAATTCGGGTTAGGTTTTGATTGGCCGTCGGGTCACGGACCTCAAAGGATGTCAAGGTACCGGTTGGTTTCGAAATCGGTAACGGTCCGATTGAATTCGTCCCATTCAAGGTTTTTGTTACGACAAAAACTGTCGATAGCTTTGTCGCCGATGTTTTTTCGAAGCAAGTCGCTGTTCTCCGCGATAGAGACGGCTTCGTAGAGCGAACTAGGTAACCTGGGCAAAGTCGCCGACGCGCCGTTTGATTCTTCGACTATGGGCGACGACACTGGATAATCTTTCTCAATGCCTTCAAGCCCCGCAGCCAACAACGCGGTAAACGCAAGGTAAGGGTTGCACGCTGCGTCGGGTGCCCGGTATTCCACTCTCATACTGGCTTCCTGTCCCGGACGGTAAGCCGGAACTCGGATTAGATCATTCATGTTGCCTGCAGTCCATGTGGCGAATATCGGCGCTTCCGACCCAGGGACTAGCCGTTTGTAGCTGTTGACCCACTGATTGGTGATTGCCGTGATCTCAGGCGCATGTCTGACCAAACCGGCGATGAATTTCTTGCCGATTTCGGACAAGTGAAATTCGTCGTCTTCTCCCTCGTAAAACGCGTTTTCATCGCCGCTGAATAGCGACATGTGCGTATGCATTCCAGATCCGGGACGATCGGAGAACGGTTGAGGCATGAACGTGGCGTGTCCGCCTTTGCGCGCGGCTAACTCTTTAACTACCACGCGGTACGTCACCACAGAATCGGCCATTGTCAACGCGTTCGTGTGCCTGAGATCTATTTCGTGTTGCCCGTGGCCAACTTCGTGATGGCTGTGTTTGACCGGGATCCCCATTTTTTCGAGCGCAAGCACCACATCCCGGCGCAACTCCGCACCGCCGAGATCTGGCGAGGTTTGATCGAAGTATCTGCTCGCTCGGTTGAATCGGTTCGGCAGTTTCGCCGCATTGAACGATTCGACTACGTTAGGCGAAGAGTATTCTCGTGAAAAGGCGCGATACTCGGCGACGTCGTCGACGTAAAAAAACTCCAGCTCGGGAGCTACATAGAAGTTGTAACCGAGTCTGCGCGCCCGTTGCATCACGTTTCGAAGGATGTGCCGGCCATCGGTTTGGAGTGGTTCGCGGTCCGGCGTGCTGAGGTCGCAGAACATACTGGCGACGGCGTCTTGGCTGGGGCGCCAAGGCAGGATTTGCCAAGTTGTAGGGTCGGGGACTGCAACCGTGTCAGCCTCGTCGCTTCTCGCAAGGCCGTCGATGACGGCTCCGTCGAAACTCGCCCCGGAGTTCAGAACGTGTTCGAGCTCGTCGATAGTGATCGCAAACCCTTTGACGGTTCCGACAATGTCGGTGAACCAAAGTCGGACGAAACGCACGTCCTGTTGGTTTGCGGAACGAAGCACAAACTCCTTGGCTTCGTCGTCAGAAGACGAAACCGGAGGTGTTGCTTCGCTTGACGTGATGTGGACCATTGTCTGAGAATCGAAAGAAAATCGTTGTGTCGAGAGCGCGGTGGGGCGCGAAGGCGTTGACCTGCTTGGAAGTTCTTGGTTTTAGGACGCGCTACGCGCGATCCTGAGAGGCGTCGATCCGAAAGGGAAATTTTACCAGATCAGCTAACCCACTGAAACCGGTTCTCTGATCCCGCCGTTGTTCGACTTTGCATACACGTCAGGCGTGCTGAATCGGTAACCGACCCGCCACATCGTTTCGATGACGCTATGGCTAACATCGTCGAGTTTGCTGCGCAACCTTCGAACGTGCACGTCAACGGTTCGCGTACCTCCGATGTAGTCGTCTCCCCATATTCGGTTCAAGATGTCTTCGCGCCGGAACACACGCCCTGGGTTTGAAGCGAAAAGCTTGAGCAGTTCATATTCTTTGTATGTGAGTTCGATGCTGCGCTCACCCAGCGTCACCGCGAAGCTGTTGACGTCGATCTTCAATTCGCCGTGCACGATGACCGGTTCGGAATGGATCGTAGAACGCGCTTTGACCGTACGAATACGCGCTTTGAGTTCATTCACGTTCGGGTAGTTGAAGCACAGCTCGATGAATCCAGAGTTGAAATCAAACATTTCAGCCAGTGATTCATCCGCGATCGCTACTACCGGTTTGCCGCGCGACGCGATCTCGTTAGACACCGCGACCGGAAATGCCAGAGAAGAGCCTAAACACCAAACCAGTGCGATCTCGTCGCGCTTCGCGACCCTCAATTCGTCGTCCAATCCAGGTTCGGAGTGAAAAAGTTCCAAACTCCGGTCTTGGAAACGAAGCTCCTCGACGAGCGCGATTGCGTGTGGGTCGTTGAACCCGTACAAGATCAGGGCAGTCATGCCAATTTCGAACTGCTAGAAAAGGTGGACTCGATCTGAGGGCAGCAGGAGAGTTCGGTGGATATAGGTTGAGCACGGTACGAGACCGTTGCAAGACGATAGATTCAGGATATTACAGTCGAAACACAAGTTGTATTTCGTCGCACAAGTGGGGCGTGGTTTGGTTGACGTTGTATTTCCGAAAATGTATGATTTATCGTTTAGCGGTTGCGACATGACGGCGGTTCGTTTTGACGCGCGAACTGGGAAACCATTGGATTGTTGCCCGCATGAAAGACGGAGACTGCGTTGCCCACGCTCAACCAGCTTGTAAGAAAACCGCGCAAACGGACCCGCAAAAAGCCGAAGACGCCGGCGTTGCGGGCGATCCGAAATTCGTTCACGGGCCGAACTCGAGAACTGCAGAAAGGCGCGCCGCAGAAAGCCGGTGTCTGCTTGCAGGTCAGAACCGTAACCCCTAAAAAGCCGAACTCCGCGCTTCGAAAAGTGGCCCGCGTCCGACTCTCCAACAATGTGGAAGTCACAGCGTACATACCTGGCGAAGGGCACAATCTACAAGAACACTCGGTGGTGTTGATAAGGGGCGGAAGAGTTCGAGACCTGCCGGGAGTGCGTTACCACGTCATACGCGGAACCAAGGACACCGAAGGCGTTGAAGGGCGTCGCCGGGGCCGCAGCAAATACGGGACTCCAAGAGGAGTTTGAACGGGGTGGTGGGTATATAATTTGTTGCTGGATTCGTAGCAAAAGGCGCAGGCTGGACTTACCAGCGCCCTGATTTCGTCGAAATTCGTAGGGCCGGTCTAAGAGTCGACGCCTCGATCCCGAGAAGTCGCTTCGGCGTGACGTTTTCGGGAACGCCCGTAATTCGGATCGACGCCCGAAATAGTTACACATCGCTCAATTGACACGCATCGCGTGCGCGAATGACTGAAGAAACACGGACTAGACATGGCAAGAAGACGTAGAGCCGAACGGCGGGTTACGCAACCCGATCCCCGATTCGGGAGCGAGGAGCTTGCGCGGTTCATTAACCGTGTCATGATCGGCGGGAAGAAAAACACCGCGCGGCGAAATGTTTACGAAGCTCTCGACATGCTCGCGCAACGGCTCAACATGAACGCCCTAGAAGCGTTCCAGCAGGCAATGTCCAATTCCACCCCATTGTTGGAAGTGCGGCCACGGCGAGTTGGCGGTGCCACTTACCAAGTCCCAAACGAAGTTCGTCCAGAAAGACGGGAGGCTTTGGCGCAGCGTTGGGTCGTAAACGCCGCACGCTCGCGTAGTGGTCAGCCGATCGCTCGAAAGCTGTTCACCGAACTGCTGGACGCAGCCAACAACACAGGCGCAGCCGTCAGGCGCAAGGATGAATTGCAACGGATGGCAGAGGCGAACCGAGCATACGCACATTTCAGGTGGTAATCCTAGACCGTACCTGCCGATTGATTTTCCGGCGCGGTACCGATGCCAACAAGGACACAACAAAACAAACGCGATCTAAAGAATCGGAACGTCGGCCGAACGCCAACCGCCGACGCTGAATTCTCAGCACGTGAGGCAATGACAACGAAATCGAAAAAACCAACTGCTTCCGATGCCGTAGCGCCGGCGGGTGCAAACGATCTCAGCAAGTTGCGGAACACTGGTTTTATCGCGCACGTCGATGCTGGAAAAACCACAGTCAGCGAGAGCGTTCTTTACTTCACCGGCGAGACGTACAAGATTGGCCGCGTGGACGATGGAACGGCTCTGCTTGATTACATGCCGCAAGAGCGCGAACGAGGCATCACTATAACCGCCGCTGCGCAGAACGTGTCTTGGCGCGATCACCAAATCAACATCATCGATACTCCGGGGCACGTCGATTTCACCGCAGAGGTCGAACGCAGTTTGCGAGTGCTTGATGGCGTAACCGTGGTGTTGGACTCCGTTGCCGGAGTGCAGGCCCAATCGCTCACGGTTTGGCGTCAGGCCGATAAGCATCGTGTTCCGCGGATCGTTTTCGTGAACAAGATGGATCGCATCGGCGCAGATTTCGAATACGCCGTGTCGACTCTGACTAACCGACTTTACGCCAACGCCGTCCCGATCCAAATTCCGATCGGCCAAGAAGCCGATTTCAAAGGCGTTGTCGATCTTGTGCAGATGGTGGCCTACTACTACGAGTGGGGCGATCCGTCAGCAGAAGTCGACCGAACTGGACGCCTCGAACCTCGGATGGCTGAAATCCCGGCAGACTACTTGGAACGAGCCCACGCTGCTAGGGAGGAGCTCATCGCCAAGGTCGCCGAATTCGATGACGATTTGGCGGAGCTTTACCTCATGGGCGAAGAGGTTACCGCTGAAGTTCTAAAAGCATCAATCCGTAGAGCAACTATTGATCTGAACATCTTCCCAGTGATGGCCGGCGCTGCACTACGCCACCGCGGCACACATCAAGTGTTGGATGCGGTGTTGGATTATCTGCCTTCGCCCCTTGACCTTCCACCGGCGGTTGGTTTCGAACCGCTCCACCCGGACCGGGAGCTCGAACGATACCCGCGCAACGACGAACCGCTGAGCGCCTTGGCATTCAAGGTGATTTCGGATGAACATGCAGGGCGACTGATCTTCATCCGTGTTTATTCCGGCGTTTTAAGGCGCGGCATGTCTGTTTACAACCCTTCGATTCGTGGGCGCGAACGGATTGGGCGATTGCTGAGGATGAGAGCCGATGTCCGCGAACCAGTCGACGAAGCTGGTGCAGGTGAAATCGTTGCCGCCATCGGTCTCAAGTCAACTAAGACCGGACATACCCTCTGCGCTGTAAACGCTCCAGTGGCGATGGCGCAGATCCAATTCCCCGAGCCGGTATTGTCGATTTCACTCGAACCTGAGAGCCGCCAAGACAAAGACAGACTCACGTCGACATTGATGAAACTGGTCGACGAAGACCCCACGCTGATTCTTTCGACTGATGACGAGAGCGGCCAACTGCTGCTATCCGGCATGGGTGAGTTGCACCTCGAAATCATTCTTGATCGAATGAAGCTCGAGTACGACGTCAGCTGCAAGAGAGGCCGGCCTAGAGTGGCCTACCGCGAGACCGTGTCCTCGGTCGCGGAAGCCGAGGGCCGTTTCGTACGCCAGACGGGTGGACGAGGACAGTACGGTGTCTGCACTTTGCGTATAGAGCCATTGCCGCGTGGCGGTGGGATCGAATTCGAAAGTGAAATCACTGGAGCGACGCTCAGCACCGAGTGGTACGCCGCGATTGAAAAGGGATTTAGGGACGCAGCATCTTCAGGCATCGTCGCCGGTTATCCGGTTGTCGACGTCAAAGCTGTGCTAACCGATGGAGCCCAACACGATACAGACTCGTCAGAAATGGCGTTCCAGATCGCCGGATCGTTGGCATTCAAAGCAGCGATGCGCAAAGCAGATCCCCAGCTTTTGGAACCCGTGATGCGACAAGAAGTCGTGATGCCAGCCGATCTGCTCGGCACGGTGATCGGCGATCTGAATTCTCGGCGAGCCAAGATCCAATCGATGGAGACATCCGAACCTAAACCCGGTCAAGCAGGTATCGCGAGCGTGATGGCATTCGTACCGTTGGCCGAGACGTTCAACTATTCGACCGATCTACGGTCGTTGACGTCCGGATTCGGCGATTTCAACATGGAGTTGGACCATTACGGTGTTATGCCGCAGCACGTTCTGGAGAATTTGGACAGGTAAGCGAGATTGGCTATGGCAACCGGCAAGATGCGCATAATGCTGCGTGGTTACGACGCTCCGCTTCTGGAGCAGGCCACGGAGCAGATCCTCGACGCCGCCACCAGGACCGGGGCACAGATCGCAGGACCCGTACCCATGCCGACTCGGCGTCGACGCTTCACCGTCATCCGGTCCCCGCACATCACGAAAGACTCCCGCGAACATTTCGAGCTCTGGCTGCACAAGCGATTGGTTGACATCGTCGAACCAAGTTCCAAAACGATGGACGTGCTCCAACGCCTGAATGTTCCGAACGGAGTGGAGGTCAGCGTAAAAGTGATTCAATGAAGCCGGAGCGGCCCGAACAGGACGCTCGGCTTTTTGATCTGAACGGCGAGAGATGACGACGGAACAGGAAATAGTGCACGATCAGTCGGCTGTCGAACTCGACAACGCCGTTCCTGAATCGCCACAATCGATGCCAGGTTTGCTCGGGCGCAAAATCGGGATGACCACGATCTACGACGACGCGGGCCGGGCGAACGCGGTAACGATGATCGAGGTCGGGCCTTGCGTGGTCACTCAGGTCAAAACCGATCAGCGCGATGGCTATCAAGCGGTACAGGTTGGATTCTTGCGGGCGAACAAGGTCAACATGCCGATGCGAGGGCATTTCGAGCGCTCCAACGGCAGTTACAGACACCTCCAAGAATTCAAAGTCGAGGATCTAGGTGAGTTCGAAGTCGGACAAGAGATACGCGCCAACGTCTTCGACACTGGAGACGAGATAAAGGTGACGGCGACTTCCAAAGGGAAGGGTTTTCAAGGTGGTGTAAAACGTCATGGTTTCGCCGGCGGGCCCAAGACTCACGGGCAGTCGGATAGACACCGCGCTCCAGGCTCGGTAGGCGCCGGCACGTTCCCTGGACGTGTCTGGCCTGGCACTCGAATGGCAGGGCACATGGGTGCACGAACGGTTACGACCCGGGGCCTTTCGGTCGTCGGTGTTGACACGGTAAACAACTACATTTTGGTTACCGGCTCGGTCCCGGGCGCGCGCAACAGCCTCGTTCGCATCGAAAAGCAGGGTTGAGGCGAATCTGAGATATGGAATTAGAAGTCAAGAATCGATCAGGCGAAGTCGTAGGAAGTGTCGACGCCAGCGATCGCGTTTGGTCTGCACCGTCGAACGACTCGCTTTTGCAACAGGTTGTGGTCGCCCAGTTGGCGAACCGACGCCAAGGCACACACGAGACAAAAACCCGTGGGCAAGTCTCATACTCAACACGAAAGTTGCGGGGCCAGAAACACAGCGGTCGTGCAAGAGTGGGAAGCCGCAAGTCGCCTACGATGGTCGGCGGGGGAGTGATCTTCGGTCCGCACCGACGTAGCTATCGGCAACGGGTGCCTAAGAAGATGAGGCGCCAAGCATTGAGAATCGCATTGAGCGACAAGGTTCGCGAGGAGCGATTGACAATACTTGACGAATTTGAAATCGACGGCCCTCGCACCAAATACGTGGTGGACCTTGTTTCTGCTCTAGAACTAAGGGGAAGAACCCTGTTGGTGGTCGAAGCGAACGATCAAGATATGGTTCTGTCGGTTAGAGGCGCTGAAAAAGTCGATGTGATTTTCGCCGATGGTTTAAACGCCACGAGCGCAGCGTCGGCCGGAAACATCGTCGCCACTCGAGGCGCGATTGAGCGGATCGACAGTTTGTGGGACGACACGGCGGAGGTGAAACGATGAACATCGCGCGAGTGTTGCGACATCCCGTCATCACCGAAAAATCGACAATGCTCAACGAACAGCGTCGGTACGTTTTCGACGTCGATATGAAAGCGAACAAATACGATATCGCAAGGGCTGTTGAATGGGCATTTGACGTAAGCGTCATATCCGTCAGCACCTACCGCAGACGCGGCAAGATGAAGCGCCGCGGATTCCGCGAGAAGAAGCGACCCGACGTCAAACGCGCCATCGTCACTCTGGCGGCCGGCGACACCATAGTGCTGTTCGAAGGCGCGTAACCTACGGATTTCACGATATGCCATTGAAGGAACACAAACCAACATCACCAGGTCGCCGCAACAATGTTGTGGACGATTTTTCTGACATTACGAAGAAGCGTCCAGAAAAATCGCTGTTGGCGCCGATGGTGAAGAAGGGCGGTCGCAACAACAAAGGTCGAATCACAGTTCGGCGTCGCGGCGGAGGACACAAACGCCGGTACCGAATGATCGATTTCAAGCGGGCAAGAAGCGGAGAAGCCGAGGTGTTGTCGATTGAATACGATCCCAATCGCAGCGCACGCATCGCGTTGATCCGTTATGAAGACGGTCAAAAATCGTACATCGTAGCTCCACAAGGTCTTGCAATCGGTAGCAAAGTCGAGTCAGGACCTAACGCCCCAGACCTGCCGGGCAATGCCAAACCACTGATGAACATCCCCCAGGGAACGATGGTCCACAACATCGAGATGACGCCCGGAAGCGGCGGTCAGCTGGCCAAGGGCGCAGGCACCGGCGCTCAAGTCATGGCGCATGAGGGCGCATTCATACTACTCAGGTTGCCCTCGGGTGAAATGCGTCAGGTTCGACAGGAGTGCCGCGCCGCAATCGGCGTAGTCTCGAACCCGGACCATAAGAACATCAAGCTGGGAAAAGCTGGACGCTCTCGACATCGTGGGAAGCGTCCCAGCGTCCGCGGTACCGCAATGGCACCCGACGCGCACCCGCACGGAGGTGGCGAGGGGCGATCAGGCATTGGTTTCTCGAAACCGAAAACACCTTGGGGAAAGCCCACGCTTGGCTACAAGACACGTAGGAATAAGCGAACGGACAAATTTATCCGGCGCCGCCGTTACGAACGTTGATCGCTGTCGGTAGTAAACGCCAATATCTGGTACGAGTGAACGAAAAATGAGCAGATCCGTAAAGAAGGGGCCTTTTGTTGACCCCAAACTCATGAAGAAGGTGGAACAAGCTAGGCGCGAACGAGCGCGCGGCGCGATTAGAACCTGGGCCCGGGCCTCAACGATCATGCCCGACATGGTTGGTTTGACGTTTGCGGTCCACAACGGTCGAACTTTTGTGCCTGTCCTCGTTACCGAGAATATGGTCGGACACCGTCTCGGTGAATTCGCGGCAACGCGGGTTTTCCGCTCTCATTCTGGAAACCGTTGAGGATCAGCACCGATGGCGATCGCACGAGCCAAGAATGTAGGAGTCTCCGTCCACAAGTTGCGACTTGTGATGGATGAATTGCGTGGCATGAAGGTCGACGAAGCACTGGGTTACCTGCGTTATATGACGACGCCGAGTGCACACGTCATATACAAGGTGTTGAATGCTGCCGCGGCCAATGCGGAAAACAACGATTTGCAAGATCGTGAAGATTTGGTGATCAAACGCATCATCGCCGACAAATCGATTACCATGCGCAGATTTCGACCCAGGGCTCGCGGTCGAGCAGGCGCCTTCAACCGCCCGACATCACACATCACAATCGAGGTAGACGAAGAATAGCCATAGGCTTCGGCTTAGATTGCATCTACCTCGGAAGATCGGATAACAGATGGGACAGAAAACACATCCGATAGGTTTTCGCCTCGGCGTATCGGCCGAATGGCGCTCGAACTGGTTCGCCGGCAAACCGGAAGGTTACCGGAGCTTGGTGCAAGAGGACTACAGGATCCGCCACATCGTAGCAGATGAATATCAAGGCGAAGGGGCGATTTCCCGCGTCGATATCGACCGCGGCGGCGGCGAAATGAGCATCAACGTGTACACGAGCCGGCCCGGCATCATTATCGGACGGAACGGTCAACGCATTGACCGTTTGCGGCATGTGATCGAACGGGCGACGCGACGACGTGTCAGGATCTCCGCCAATGAGATCAAAGTTCCGGAGCTCGACGCCAAATTGGTTGGTGCTAGCCTGGCAGAGCAGCTCGAACGACGCATCCCGTACCGCCGAGCGGTGCGAATGGCGATGCAACGAACCATGGATTCCGGGGCGGAAGGAATCAAAGTCGTTGTCGCAGGACGGC
Organism: Dehalococcoidia bacterium; assembly: GCA_965207515.1. Taxonomy (GTDB): domain Bacteria; phylum Chloroflexota; class Dehalococcoidia; order Lucifugimonadales; family Lucifugimonadaceae; genus Bin127. The sequence continues at coordinate 2,690,470 of OZ242286.1, forward strand.
TTGGTGGTGCGGAGATCGCCCGGGTCGACAAGCAGATGGAAGGGCGCGTACCGCTACACACGTTGAGGGCGAAGATCGACTTCGCCATTTCGGAAGCGCACACGACCTTTGGGGTCATCGGCATCAAAGTTTGGATTTTCACCGGCGACATGCCCGCCGACGGGAGGCAGCAACGAGACCTTTCGTCGAGCGGCGTATCACCGATTGGCTTGGGTCGAGCGCCGAGGCACCGGAGTTAGCTACGCGCTCTTTATCGCTAGACAGCGATGGAGCGACTGAGGATCACGAACGATGTTACAGCCACGGAGAACCAAGTTTCGCAAGCAGCAACGCGGCAAAATGAACGGCGTAGCTAACCGCGGCAGCAAATTGACGTTTGGCGACTTTGGCCTCAAGGCTATGGAGGCGAGTTGGATTACTTCAAGGCAGATCGAATCCGGCCGCCGCGCCATCACTGGTTACGTTCAGCGCGGTGGTCAGGTATGGATCCGCATCTTTCCGGATAAACCGGTTTCCTCACGTCCAGCCGAGACCAGGATGGGCGGCGGAAAAGGCGCGATCGACCATTGGGTAGCGCCGGTAAGGCGAGGCCGGATCATGTACGAGATCGCCGACGTTCCTGAATCCGATGCGCGCGAAGCCTTGCGGCGAGCGGGCGCCAAATTGCCGGTTCCCGTGAAGATCGTCTCGCGGGCGGATGAGCTTTGATGCAACCGTTTGTAGGCATCAGGTACTAAGCCAATGCATATCTCAGAAGTAAGAGAACTGGACAACAACGAGCTTTGGCGAGAGCTCCAACAGCAGGAACGCGCGCTGATGAATCTGCGCTTCCAGAAAACGACGCGCCAATTGACAAACTCCAACGCACTCAGAGACACCCGACGCACAATCGCTCGGATCCATACCGTGATCAGGGAACGGCAGATTGTTCAGCAGCTTGGGTTGAGCGAGGATGCGGCGTAGCGATTATCGCTCAGATCACACTCGCAGATCGAGGACCCCGAATTTATGGCAGGAATACGCAAGACCCGCACCGGTACGGTGATACGCGACAAGAACGACAAGACTATAGTCGTCGCCTATTCGTGGTCTCAACAACACCGCGTTTACAAGCGTCACCGGCGTCGGATTACGAAGTTCGTGGCGCACGACGAGCTGAACCAAGCTTCGGTTGGCGATCGCGTCGTTATCGAAGAGCATCGACCGCTGTCGAAGACGAAACGGTGGCGCCTCCGGCGGATAGTCGAACGGGTAGACGTCGTCGATCCGAGCGATGCGCCGACCGAGATCGATCAACAAGACGTATCACTTGGAGAAATGCAGTGATCCAGCGCGAGTCGCGCCTCAGGGTAGCGGACAATTCAGGAGCCCGAGAGGTGCTCTGCATAAACACAACCGGTTCCGGTAACCGGCGCTACGCTGGTTTGGGCGACATCATTACCTGCTCGGTCAAAGACGCGCAGCCCGGTGGAACAGTTGGCATGCACGAAGTTGTCCGTGCAGTCATCGTACGAACCGTCAAAGAGTACCGAAGGCTAGACGGTTCGTATATCAAGTTTGACGACAATGCGTGCGTAATAGTGGCGGACGACGGAAATCCGCGGGGCACCCGAATCTTCGGTCCCGTTGCCCGTGAACTGCGTGAACGAGAATTCAACCGCATCGTTTCTTTAGCCCCTGAAGTTCTTTAACCGGAAAATGCCTAACAAAATCAAAAAAGGAGATACCGTCCTCGTTGTGTCCGGCAAGGACAAAGGCGCGCGTGGCGAGGTCATCGCCGTCAACCTCAAAAAACAGCGCGTGTTCGTAGAAGGCGTCAACATTGTCAAACGTCACATGGGACGTCGAAGCGGCGTGATGCAGACCGGAATAATCGAGGGCGAGGCTTCAATCCACCTTTCGAACGTCGTGTTAGTCGACGCTGATACTGGAGAGGTCGGGAGAGTTCGATGGCGTGAACTTGAAGACGGTTCACGTGTTCGGACCGTCAAAGGAGCGCGCAATGGCTGATTCCAACGGCAGCACAACAATGACAATGCCGCGATTGCTTTCGCGCTACCGCTCGGAAATCGTGCCGGTGATGACCCGTGAATTCGGTTACACAAACCCGCTTCAGCTTCCGAGCCTCGACAAAATCATCGTGAACATCGGACTCGGCGAAGCGATCGACAACTCGAATGCCATCGATGCGGCAACAGCCGACTTGGCCACGATAACTGGGCAGAAACCTGTCGTCAACCGCGCCAAGAAATCGATCGCCAACTTTAAGCTGCGCACGGGGATGCCCGTTGGGGCATCAGTCACTTTGCGTTCGCATAGAATGTGGCAGTTCTACGACCGCTTGGTGAACGTCGCTTTGCCGCGTGTCCGCGACTTCAGAGGTACCAGCAGGAACTCGTTCGATGGAAACGGCAACTATAGCTTGGGGCTCACCGAGCAGGTTGTGTTTCCGGAGATTGACTACAATCAAATAGATCGGTTGCGAGGCTTACAGGTCGCGATCGTAACCACAGCTCGCACCGACGAGGAAGGTCGCAGGCTACTTGAACTTCTGGGTATGCCGTTTGTGACCAGACGCTGAATCGATCCCGAGACAACTAATCGCCGATCAGTTCGGCACGAAGACAAGAGATCTTAAACATATGGCCCGCAAGGCGATAATCGAACGAGAGAAAAAGCGCGCCGAACTCGCGGCGAAATACGCTGAACAACGTTCCGAACTCAAAAGGTTGGCGAACGATCCTCAACGTTCGTTCGAAGAGCAGATGGAAGCCCGACGCCGACTGCATTTGTTGCCCAAGAACTCCAGTCACGTTCGAAAACGGAATCGATGTTTCGCGACCGGTCGCCCACGCGGCTACATTCGATTCTTCGGAATGTGCCGAGTAGTTTTTCGGGAACAAGCGTTGCTCGGCAATTTGCCCGGAATTAGAAAAGCCAGCCTTTAATCGTCACAATTTGGACGACATAGACCTCCCAATTAACCGAAATGCCAGTCACCGACCCCATATCAGACATGTTGACCCGGATCCGAAACGCGGTCATGTCACACCACGATTCGGTTTCCATTCCACATTCGAACATGAAACGTTCCCTGTTGCGCTTGATGCGTGACGAAGGTTTCATCAGCAGTGTGGCGACCAATCGAGAGGGCGTGAAGTCCGACTTCGAAGTCACGCTGCGTTACTACGACGACACCGACGAGTCGGTGATCACCGGGTTGAAACGCGTTAGCAAGCCAGGTCGACGAATATATGTTGGCAAAAACGAAATTCCTCGTTATTTCGGCGGTCGCGGAGTTGCCTTTCTATCCACGTCGAAAGGCGTGATGACTTCGGATCAAGCTAGGCGATCTGGCGTAGGCGGCGAGTTGTTGTTCTACATCTGGTGATTTGATCTGCACGCTAATACGACCGGAAGAGATTGAAGTGTCAAGAGTAGGAAAGAGCCCGATTACCCTGCCGAGCGGCGTCGACGTCAAAGTCGCGGGCGACCTGGTGACCGTCAAAGGCAAATTAGGTGAGTTGAGCCAGAAAGTTCACCGCGGCCTAAAAGTCACGGTCGAAGGACCGGATCTAGTCGTCACCCGTTCCGACGATTCCGGAGAACAGAGAGCGTTGCATGGGTTGCTTCGCAGCCTTTTGAACAACATGGTTATCGGCGTCAGCGAAGGGTTTTCGAAACGTTTGATCATGTACGGAACTGGTTACCGTGCGGCACCCAAAGGCAAAGGGTTGGAACTGCTCGCCGGATTTTCACATCCTGTTGAGATTGAACCGATAGGCGCCAATACATTGGGTGTAGAAGGCAACACCACCATCACCGTTTCCGGTCCCGATAAGCAAGAAGTAGGTCAACAGGCAGCCGCCATTCGTGCCGTTCGGAAACCTAGTCGTTTCCAGAGCAAGGCCGGCAGGATTCCATTGTTCGGCATCGCGTACGAAGGCGAGCAACTGCGTCTGCGCGTTGGCAAGACAGTTGCTGGTGTGGGAGCTTAACCGAAATATGGCTAACCGCAAATTCGACAACCGTCCCCGATGGATCCGGCACCGCCGTGTCCGGCGCCGAGTCGTCGGCGGTGGCGATCGTCCGCGTCTCTCGGTATTCCGAAGCAACAAGCAGATCTACGCGCAGATCATCGATGACGAAGCCGGCCACACGTTGGTCAGCGCGTCGTCCATCGAATCTGCCACCGATGGAACGGGAAAGATCGATACTGCCAAAGGCGTAGGCACTTCTGTAGCGAAAAGAGCGCTTGAGAAGGGCGTCAAAAAGGTTGTGTTCGACCGCGGAGGATACCAATATCACGGGCGCGTCAAAGCATTGGCCGACGCGGCTCGCGCGGAGGGTCTCGACTTCTAACTATGGTTACTCAGACCAACACTTCTCGTGAACGTCGATCCGACGGCGACCGTCGCGGAAGACAGCGACGTCGACCGCGCCGTGATGAAGCGCCGGAGGGGCCGGAGCTTTTCGAACGCGCGGTCAAGATCCGTCGCGTGTCAAAAGTCGTCAAAGGCGGCCGGAACCTCTCTTTCAGCGCCATGATGGTGGTCGGCGACTATGAAGGCAAAGTGGGTGCCGCGCTCGGCAAAGCGGCTTCAGTGCCCGATGCCGTACGCAAAGGTCGCCAAAACGCCGAAAAAGCGATGCAACCTATCGTGACCAAAAATGGGACGATCCCGCACGAAGTGTACGCAAAATACGGCAGCGCGAAAGTGTTGTTGTTGCCGGCTGCTCCAGGTACCGGTGTTATCGCCGGCGGTGGAGTTCGAGCAGTTGTCGAAGCTGCTGGCATACAAGATGTGTTGTCAAAAACCTACGGTGGCAACAATCCCGTGAATACGGTTCGGGCCACGATTAAGGCGCTGGCGATGCTCAGAGATCCTCAAACAGAACGGGCTCGCAGACTCGGATTGAACACTTTGCATACGCCCGAATCGACGGCAGTCAGTGAAGAAACTTCGGAGACCGAAAACCAAGCCGATGATGAACCTGTCGCAGAGGAAGAGAACGCCACCGAGAGTGATTCAAGCGAATGAACGAGATCCGCATCAAACAGGTTCGTAGCCCGATAGGCTCAATCCCGAAACATCGCGCGACCCTTAAAGCGCTTGGACTGAAGCGCATAAACCACGTCGTGACACAACGCGACACGGATCAGATCCGAGGGATGATCCGGAAGGTTTCGCACCTAGTTGAAGTAGTTTCCTAAGGAACGAACGAGTCTACGAAATGCCAGGATTGCACCAGTTAAAGCCAACAGCCGGTTCTCGGCGTAAACGCAAACGCATCGGACGAGGTGACGGAAGCAATCGCGGGTCGTACTCCGGACGCGGCAGCAAAGGTCAGCTGCAACACGGAAAAGTGCCGCATCTGTTCGAAGGCGGCCAACTTCGATTGGTCAAGAAGCTGCCATTTATGCGCGGCTTCAACAACAACTTCCGTGTCGAATACACAGCCGTTAACGTCGGCAGTTTGGAAGCATTCGAAGCTGGCGGAAGTGTTGGGCCCGAGGAATTGGTAGCGGCACGCCTAGTCCGGAGATCCGACGATTACGTCAAGCTGTTAGGTGATGGCGAGATCGACAAGGCGATCCACATTACTGTGCACGCTTCGTCCGCGAGTGCTCGTGCCAAAGTCGAATCCGCGGGAGGCAGCGTCAATGTTCTGGGCGTCCCCGATAGTACCAACCACCCAGAATCGGGTAGCGACTAACTGAAACCTTCGGGACTTTCCTGATGCAAACTACGGGAGCCCAAACCGGTCGTCAATCAGCACTTCCCGCTCTTTTCCGGGCGGTTATCGATTCGTGGCGTGTTCCCGATTTAAGGTTCCGCATACTTTTCACGCTCGGTATTCTAGTAGCGTTCCGGTTCTTGGCGCACGTCCCCAATCCGGGCGTCGACCTTGAGTTGCTCGAACGTGCATTCGAAGCCAATCCAGTCTTCGGTGTGCTCGACCTTTTCAGCGGAGGCGCGCTAAGCCAGCTCAGCATCGCCGCGATGGGCGTCTATCCGTACATCACCGCATCCATCATTCTCCAAGTGCTTACTCCGGTGATACCGCAACTCCGTGAACTCTCACGCGAGGGCGGTGAAGCTGGTCGACGAACCCTGAACCGCTACACACATTACCTGACGGTTCCTTTGGCGATCCTACAGGGATGGGCTCTACTCAACACACTCGAACTTCAAGGCGCGATCACCGGCATTGGTTTGGGTGGCGCTGACTTGATGAACACATTGACCATCATCTTGTGCATGACCGCGACGACGATGCTGTTGGTTTGGATGGGCGAAATCGTGACCGAAAAGGGTATCGGGAACGGTATCTCGTTAATCATCTTCGCCGGCATCGTGGCGTCTTTGCCGCAGACTGCCGGACAGCTTTACGCGTTGCGAGACCAATCTTTCCAAGTCTTCATGCTGATCGCTATGATGCTGATCATCATCTTCATTGTCGTGATCTTCAATGAAGCGCAGCGCCGGGTCCCGGTTCAATACGGCCGCAGCGTGTTCCGCGGCGGTCAGATGTATCGCCAAACTGGTGCGTCTTTCATTCCGCTGCGTGTAAATGCCGCCGGAATGATCCCGTTGATCTTTGCGTTTTCGATCGTCACGCTGCCGGCAACAATCGCCACATATCTTGCAGATCCCGGCAGCAGCAGCTTCACCGCGCAAGCCGCGGCGTGGGTGACGCGAACGCTTACATTCACAAGTGACCCATATTGGTTCCTGATTTTTGTGCTCACGGTGGGCTTCACGTTCTTCTATGCATTGGTCGTTCACAACCAACAAAACTTGGCGGAGAATCTTCAACGAAACGGTGGTTTTGTGCCCGGCATCCGGCCAGGACAACCGACACGCGACTACTTGATGCGGATCGTTTTGAGAATCACGTGGGGCGGCGCGATTTTCTTGGGTGTGATTGCCATCACACCTTGGATCGCAAATTTGATCACGAACCTTGAAGCCTCGCTGACGCTGATCCAAAGCACCAGCATGATCATCATGGTAGGAGTTGCGTTGGACACCATGAGACAGTTGGAAGCGCAACTGATGATGCGCAACTACGAGGGATTCGTCAGGTCGTGATGGTCTCAACCATGCCTAAACTTAGACTCGGCGCGAACCACGATTCCTGGGATTGAGATGCGGATAGTATTTTTGGGTCCCCCAGGGGCTGGCAAGGGCACACAAGCGGCGATGCTGACTGACGAACGCGGCTACGTTCACCTATCGACGGGGAACATGATTCGCGACGAGATGAGCCGCGACACTGAGCTGGGGAGATTCGCCAAGACGTTTTACGACAAAGGTGACCTTGTGCCGGATGAAACGGTAATCGATATGATCAAAGCCCGGTTGGCCGAAACCGCAAACGTCATTCTCGACGGATTCCCGCGAACCGTCACCCAAGCCGCTTCGCTCGATGACCAGCTTTATCGCATTGGCGTCTCGCTTGACACGGTAGTTTTCTTCAGCGTCGAAGTTGATGAATTGATCGAGCGACTCGATAAACGCCGCGTTATCGAAGGCCGAGCAGATGACGAACCGAATGCAATCAGGCATCGAATGGACGTCTACGACCGCGAGACGGCACCGGTTGTCGACTACTACCGGGACGTTGGCAGGCTCACTGAAATTAATGCACTAGGTAGCATAGACGAGGTCCGTTCCCGTCTGAACGAAGTCCTCGCGTGATCCTGTTCAACCGCCAAGACACGACAAAGCGAACGGCGAGGAAACGAATTCGGGTACAATTGCGATTGAAGTTGCGTTTTGAAGGATAGCGTTACTGGCAATATGGATACGGTTCGCCGTATCGCGCTCAAAAGCAAGAGCGAACTGGATTCGATGCGTACGGCTGGCCATATCGTCGCCGTAGCCTTGAATGACGTGTTCGACGCTTTAGAGCCAGGCATTACGACCGCAGAGTTGGACGACATCGCACGACGTGCCATCGCCGCGGAAGGTGCTAAACCCGCGTTCCTCGGTCTCTACGGATTTCCGGCCGTCGCATGTATCTCGCTGAATGCTGAGATCGTTCACGGTATTCCGAGTGAACGCGTGATCTCAGATGGAGACTTGGTTAGCGTCGACTGCGGTGCGATCGTCGACGGTTTTTACAGCGATCACGCAAGGACCGCGGTAGCTGGCAAAACCGAAGACGGTGAACGCCGACACTTGGTCGAAGTCTGTCGCGAATCGTTGAAACGCGGTATTGCCGAGTGCATGTCGGGCAACCGTGTTGGAGATATATCGAACGCCGTTGAACGATACGTTCGCGATGCCGGTTTCGACTTGGTGCGCGAATACGTCGGTCACGGTGTGGGGCGGGAACTACATGAGGCGCCGCCGGTGCCGAACGTGGGACCTCCCGCGACCGGTCCGCAATTGATGAACGGAATGACGATCGCCATCGAACCGATGATCATGACAGGATCTTGGGAGACCAAGGTTCTCGATGACGGTTGGACGGTGGCCACGGCCGATGGTTCGCTATCTGCGCACTTCGAACATACAGTGGCCGTCACTAAAGATGGACCGGAGATATTGACCTCGGCTATCGAGTGATCGACTCGAGATGCTGGTCTGGTGCACACATGCCGAAAAAAGACGCGATAGAAGTACAAGGAACCGTCACGGAAGCGCACCCAAACGCGTATTTCAGGGTGCGGTTGCCAAACGACCACGTGGTGCTCGCACACGCTTCGGGCAGAATTCGAAAAAACTACATCCGTATCCTGCCGGGCGATAACGTAATGGTCGAGTTATCACCATACGATTTGACGCGAGGACGAATAACCTACCGATTCCGATAGATCGGTACTGAGGAAACAACATGAAGGTAAGAGCTTCAGTTAAGGCGAAACAGCCGGGTAGCCGTGTCGTCCGTCGAAAGGGGCGCGTCTACATAATCAACAAGCAGAACCCGCGCTTCAAACAGCGGCAAGGTTAGTCTCCAGGAGTCCCCCCATGGCTATCATCGCAGGCGTCAACATCCCTGATAATCTACGCGTCGTTATCGGTCTGACATCGATATACGGCATCGGTCGAAGGCGCGCGATCGACATTACGTCCGATCTCGGTATCGGGTCCGATGCCCGCATGCGCGACCTCAGCGGCGAGGAACTCGCCAACATCAGGACCAGCATCGACCGCTCTGGAGTCGCCATCGAAGGCGACCTACGGCGTGAGAACCAGATGAACGTCCGACGGTTGATCGACATACAGAGCTACCGCGGTCAACGACATCGCCGCGGACTGCCAGTTCGTGGGCAGCGCACGAAAACCAACGCCCGGACCAAACGCGGCCGGCGCCAAACCGTGGCCGGCAAGCGTCGGGCACCTTCGCACTAGTTGCAATCACAAACTGTCAGAGTACCTTCCCACCAATAGGAGCGATAGATCAGGCTATGCCAAGAACTCGTCGAAGAAGCAGAGAGCGGAAATTCGTCCCGCAGGGCAAAGCGTACATAATCGCGACGTTCAACAACACTCTGATCACATTCACAGACCCGAATGGCAACGTCGTGTCCCAAAGCAGCTCAGGCGCGATGGGTTTTCGCGGTTCGCGAAAAAAGACTGCGTTCGCCGCTCAACGAGCCGGTGAATCTGCGGCCCGCTCCGCGGTATCTCACGGCATGCGCACCGTCGACGTGATGGTCAAAGGTCCGGGTAACGGCCGCGAGTCCGCGATCCGTGCGATTGCAGGAGCTGGAATCAGAGTCAATTCCATCAGCGACCAGACACCGATACCGCACAACGGGTGCAGACCACCGAAAAGGCGACGAGTGTAAGAGCGCCGAGTGCGATCGCCGCGAACCTCCCGGTTCGAAGTCCAACCGACAGTTTGACTCAGAAGTGCAACGAGACCAAGTTCGCGAATTTTAGAATCAAAAGGTGCGGCTAATTCGTGATTGAACCGCTCCCAACCGGGCGCTAATGACGGTTGGGGCCCCACCAGCTACAGGAACGGTAATGGCAAGAAACACAAGTCCGGTCTGCAAGATCTGCAAATCGCAAGGCGAAAAGCTCTTCCTCAAGGGCGAACGCTGCTATACGCCCAAATGCGCCGTCGACCGTTCTCGCGATAGTTCGGCACGACGCTCGGCATCCGGTCCTGCAGGTGCACAACGCCGCCGCCGCAGATTGTCGGAACACGGAATCCAACTGCAGCAGAAACAGAAAGCCCGTCACATCTACGGCATTTATGAACGGCAATTCCGAGGCGTATTCGATGAAGCCGTTCGACAGACGGGAGTGACCGGCTCGAATCTGTTGAAGCTATTGGAGCGCAGACTCGACAACGTGGTGTACCGTGCCGGATTCGCGACCTCTCGACCGCAGGCCCGCCAAACTGTTAACCACGGTCACATCGAGGTAAACGGTCGAAAGGTTGACGTACCGTCGTTCGTCGTAAAACCCGGTGATGTCGTGGCTTGGCGCGAGAAATCCAAGAAATCCGGACTGTACGAGTCAGCGAACGAAAATGTCGGCAGGCGCCGGCAAGCGACGAATTGGATAACCGTCGACACCGAAAATTTGACCGCGGCGATCGATGCAGTTCCTTCTGAGGACGATATTGATACCACGATCGATACACGCATGATCGTTGAGTACTACTCAAGGAGATAGGCCAAAATAATGATCACTGGCATCCGCTCGCCAATCTCTACAACCGTCCAATTCGCGGACGATACCGAAGAATACGTCCCGCAACTCGAAGTCGTCGAGACAACTGAGAGCTACGGCAAATTCCAAATCGCTGGTCTCGAACGCGGCTGGGGCACCACCTTGGGCAACGGCCTTAGGAGAGTTCTACTCGGCGCCATGCCAGGAACTGCGATCACTTCCGCTCGCATCGTCGGACAGCAGCATGAATACGGCTCCATCCCTAACATGCGCGAGGGCATCGGCGAATTCTTGATCAATGCAAAAGGCATTCGAATTCGCGCCCGAGCGGAAACCTCCCAGAAGGTGCTGACACTCTACGCGTCTGGCGAGGGCGAGGTGGTTGCCGGGGACATCAAACCTCACAGCGTATTTGAGGTCGTCAACCCGGAACACCATCTCGCGACTCTCGACAGTGCTGAGGGCGAGTTGGTGGTCACGTTCGGCGTCGAAAAAGGTGAGGGGTATCGAGCTTTCGATCACGAGGAAACGACGGGACACGGGGTCCTGCCAGTCGACGCGATCTTCACCCCGGTTCTTAAGGCCAACTACGAAGTCGAAGGCATGTCCGGTCGCCTATCAGGGAAAGATCTATTGACCATCGAGATCTGGACCGACCGAACAGTCGATCCGGTCGACGCGTTAAGGACCGCAGCCGATATTTTTAAGTCCAAACTGGACATCATCACGACGCAACCAGAATCCGAAGATCAAACCGATTCGGACGCAATGTCCGAGCTGCTTGAAACCGAGATCAAAGACCTCGGAGACCAACTAAGCTCGCGTATCATCAATGCACTTTCGCGTTACCCGATCAGGACTTTGGGTGAACTCATGCGGTTTACGCCTGAGACCTTGAAGCAAGAGGTGCGCAACTTCGGAGAAGTCTCCTTCCGTGAGCTACGAGATTTCATGGTCGAGAAAGAACTCTGGCCGCCCGAAGACGAAGAGCCGGAACAATAATCAGTTGAAGGGCGTCGGCAAATCGTGTGAACTCGATGCGATTATCCGATGCGAGGGATTTGTAAGCAATGCGACATCGCCGTTCAGGACGGAAATTCGGCAGAGCGTCAGCGTCTCGTAAAGCCATGTTTCGCGGTATGGTTACCGATTTGCTTCGGCACGAGGTGATTCGCACCACGCACGCCAAGTCAAAAGAGGTTGCACCGCTCGCGGAAAAAATGTTGACGCACGGCAAACGTGGTGACCTTCATAGCCGACGATTGGCCGCATCGTTCATCACCGACAAAGAGATTTTGTCCAAAACCTTCGACGAGCTCGCAGACCGATACCGTGATCGAGACGGTGGTTACACGCGGATCATCAAACTCGGCAAACGCCGAGGCGATTCCGCGGAGATGGCACTGATCGAACTCGTCGATTAGCACCAGGCCATAATTCGCGTCGATGATCGGCGCGGTTTGAAAATGCGATTCGCGTTAGTTGTCGAATACGATGGCACCGATTTCAGCGGGTCGCAGTATCAGGCGAACGCCCGCACCGTTCAAGGCGAGTTGGAACATGCCGCCCGCACCGTGTTCGGCGTCCAAGTAGGGCGAATGCGGCTGGCTAGCCGCACTGACGCCGGAGTCCACGCGATCGGACAAATTGCAGCGTTTGATACCCAAACCCATAAATCTGCTGCTGAGATCCGAAACGCTCTGAATGGCAACTTGACGAGCGACGTTCGCGTCCACAAAGTTGAATCGATGCTCGACGAATTCGATCCGAGACGCGATGCAATCGCGCGTGAGTATCGGTACGTCATCAACGATGCCGCGACGGCATCGCCGACGAATCGCAGGGCAGAGTATCACGTGCGCCATCGCCTTGACGAGTCGGCAATGGCTGAAGGCGCCAAAATCCTCGAAGGTGTCCACGATTTCGCTTCATTTGCCGCCGCAACTAACGATGAATCATCGACGATAAGGCGCATCGAATCAGCCCGCGTTTATCGTCGTTCGGACAACCGAGTGATTTTCGAAGTCCGCGCGAACGCGTTCGTCAGACAGCAGATTCGCCGCATGGTCGCGGCGATGATCTCGGTGGGCGACGGTTCGTCCTCGATTGAGCGGATTGCATCGTTGGTTACGGTACCGTTGAGGAATTCGGCTACGCAGAATGCACCGCCTCACGGGTTGACGTTGATCCGAGTTGTATATCCGCCCGCGATCGATCAAAGGTTTGCCACGCAGTTCGACTAATGATGTATTCACTGGAATCGCAAATCATTCCCTCCGATGTGATGATGGTGGGACCGATCGCGCGAATCGTAATGCAACTACGACGCACGCAAATTAGAATCAATCTGTTATGCCTACTAAATTGAAGCACTACAATCCGAGCGCGTCGGATCTTGATAACCGATGGCTGGTTTTCGATGCCGAAGGCAAGGTGTTGGGCCGACTCGCCAGCGAGATCGCAACTACCCTCATGGGTAAACACCGGGCTTCCTACGTGCCGCACATGGCGTCGGGCGATTTTGTCATTGTGATCAACGCTGCCAAAGTCGATCTGACGGGCCGGAAGTCGGAACAGAAGGTCTACCGCCGACACAGTCAATACCCTGGCAATTTGAAAGAAATTCCGTACACGCGGATGATGGAACGCACGCCCGAACGCGTAATCGAGTTGGCAGTCAAGGGAATGCTTCCCAAGACCAAGCTAGGGCGCAAGATGTACTCGCGTCTCAAGGTTTATGCCGGACCAGAACATCCCCATATGGCGCAGGTAATCGGTTCGGAACGCGCCGAGGCGCGAACCAGAGCCGCATGAAAAACCAGCCTCCATGCTACGCCGACAAAGTGTGTGGATGGGCTCGAACCCAAATGTCGAAAACTCCCGTATGAACAAACGGTGCCAGCGAGTCAATCGCAGAGACTAAGAGCGAATCCATCCGAGCAGCACAATCCCAGTGAATCGGCGCAAGACCAACACAGCGGCCCAAGAGTCGCGTTAGGAGCGCATTTTGACTACCGAGACAGACAACTACTACTACGGAACGGGCCGTAGGAAAAGGTCGATTGCTCGCGTCCGCGTCTACAACCGTGCAGGCGGAGTCACCGTAAATGGCAAGCCGCTGAACGAGGCGATTCCAGTCGATCAATGGCTCAGTGACGCACTTCGACCGCTAACGGTGACTGACTTGGCTGGAAAAGTAACTGTGGTAGCCAAAACTCAAGGTGGCGGAGCCCATGGGCAAGCGGTCGCCTTTTCGCACGGTCTGTCTCGTGCGCTGATCGAGTTTGACCCGCAACTGCGCCCGGCGTTGAAAAGCCACAAGCTCTTGACTCGCGATTCGCGGATGCGCGAGTCGAAGAAGTACGGCCTCAAGCGAGCCCGCAAAGCGCCACAGTACACGAAGCGCTGATCGCACTAATCAGGTGTACCGCCATCGCGCACGGCATTGGTGCATACGACGCGATGGATTCGCTTAATCTTGCACCGAACTCCTAGCATTTCAGCTATGTGGAATCGCACAATCCTCATTGGGAAGCTTCGAATGCCGGTACCCGCGCGCGACACGATTTGGCGTACCCGTTGGTTGGGCGTCGTCTTATCGCTTGCTGCCATCGCGGCCGTGGGCGCGATCGCGTTGGCTAGTCGAGATGACCACGGAGTACAGGCACAACAGTTAGTCCCGCCACCATTTCCAGCAATCATTTTTAACGGCAACGTGACAATCGACGGTGAAACTCCGGCATACTCCGGATTCGTGATCAACGCCCGCATCGGCGACAAATGGAAATCGCCGCCGGTCGTTGTCGGGTCTTTGCCCGAAAAACCTTCTCAGTACGCTCACCTCATCGTTGCTCCGCCTCCCGACTTGGACCTCGTCGGTTCACAAATCGAGTTTTGGTTGGAAGACCAAATACAGTCGACGACGACTAACTGGTATGCCGTTATTAACGAATTCACGGACGAAATTTGTGGTGGGTGCACTTGGACTTTTCCGTTGTTGAGAGAACTCGACCTAGACTTCCCCAACCTTCCTGAAGCAACACCGACTTTAACTCCAACGTACACTCCATCGCCCGATGTCCCCAGACCAATGTTCATCTCAGGTACGGTCCGAACGCCCAGAGGCCCTCTGCCCGACGAATCCGAGCTCTACGTTGTGGTGGGCGAAGACTTCAGGTCCGAAAACATTCAGGTATTCGGTAGCGAGTACTTCATCACCGTTGATCCCGCAGAACCAAGATATCGGGAGGCGTCCGTCGTCTTTTACCTGGTCGATCGCAACGATCCTTCGGGAGCGCCTCGTTTTCTCGAAGCTCTATCGCCTCCAACCGTGTTCCGAGAAGGCGAAACCATTGAAAACTTCTCGCTAGTATTCCCAGATCTGCTCCCGACATCGACGCCAACTCATACGCCGACCGAAACGCCGACGATCACGCCCACTCCAACACACACCGCGACACCCACCGAAACGCCTGTGCCGACCGCCACGCCGACGCACACGCCGACGTTGACGCCAACTCTGACGCCGACGCCGACAGTAACTCCAACTCTGACTCCAACCCCTACTCTCTCGCCGACGGTCGCACCAACGAATACTCCGACTGTCGTACCGTCCCCGACACCGACTGAAGAGCCGACATCCACTTCGACACCCGAACCGACAAGGACGCCGCGTCCGACGGTTGGGATCGAAGAGGCGACTTCGACGCCAACCGCAATTGTCCGACCTACACAATTCGTCGTAAGCCAGTCCCCAACCGCGACGTCCACGCCTGAGAACGGCGGTGGAGGGTTGTTCGGCTTCTGCAACGCAACTCCGAACGACAACGGTGGGTTGGAAGCGACTTTGCCGCTTGGCGTCGTGGCGTTGCTGAGTGCTTTCGCATGGCGTTTGGGAACACGACGCAAAGACGAGAGCAATCCCGACTCCGAAATTGGAAACCACGATCTGATACGGAAACCTTGAGGTAGACCAAATGCATGACGCTAACGGGCGCGACACAATGCGAATCCCTGTTGCAACCACACCGTTCGCAAAATCGCAGTTGAAAGGACGCTACCGTAGTGCAAGCATGCGGACCTTGAGATTCACGCTCGCGTTTGCTGCTGTGCTGGTCGTCACCGTTGCGGCGCTCGTCGGCGTCGTTTCCGATGACGCACGAATCCAGAGCCAGCAACCGCCGCCGTTTTCAGCCGTAATCTACGACGGTTGGGTAACCGTCGCGAATGACCCGACAGGATTGCAAGGGCTCGCGCTGTCTGCCAAAGTCGGTGATTGGGTCTCCGAGAGCGTCACGATCGGCGATGGGACGCCCGATCTCAACGGATTCAAGAACTTGACCGTCAACCCGCCGGCCGAACTCATAGGTAACCAAGTCACTTTCCTTCTCAATGGCACCGTTGAGGCGACGACGACTGATTTCTACGCAGTCATAAATGCGGACGGTAGCGTTTGCACCAGCTGCCCGATCGAATTCCCCCAATTTCGCTTTGAATTCGAGATCGATTTTCCTTCGCGTCCGACTGGCGCTCCAATGGCGCCGCAACCTACAGCCGCAACGCCTGATCAACCCGCACCCGGCCAGCAGACTATCACCCAGTTCAGCGGGCAAGTATTCACTCCTCAAGGGCTGGTTCCGGACGGATATCAAGTGTTTGCCGTCGTAGGCAACAAAATCCGATCCAACAGCGTTACCGTTCGCGACGGCGCTTACAACCTCGCAATCGAAACGACGGGGAACGAACACGATGGATCGTCAATACAGTTTTTCCTGATCGATAAAGGCGATCCAACCAACCCAAATAAGACACTAGAGGCCGAGACTCCTGGTGTTTTCGGACCCGGCCAAGCAACCGAAGTGCGTCTGTTCTTCCCCACGCTCGCGGCGACGGCGACGCCAGAACCACCTACCGCAACACCCGAACCACCAACGCCGACACCCGTACCGCCAACCGCGACACCCGTGCCTCCGACGGCAACTCCCATACCGCCAACACCCACACCGGTTCCGCCAACCGCAACGCCGGTTCCGCCTACACCGGTACCTCCGACGGCAACTCCCGAACCCACGGCAACGCCAGTGCCTCCAACCGCGACGCCGGTGCCTCCAACGCCGACACCCGTACCGCCGACCGCGACGCCGGTGCCTCCAACGCCGACACCCGTACCGCCGACCGCGACGCCGGTGCCTCCAACGCCGACACCCGTACCGCCGACCGCGACGCCGGTGCCTCCAACCGCCACCTCGATCCCACCGACGGCAACTGCCGTGCCACCGGTTGCGACGCAGGAACCTGAAGCAACCGGCGGAGCGTTCAACGCCACACTGCCGCTGGCAATCGTGCTAGTGTTACTGCTGATCGGAATCGCTGCCTACTTCGGATGGCGCTATACGCAGCAATCGCGGGAAGAGCAGTAAGCGCGCAGTCAGACTCCGATCAATTGACCATGAGCGTCCGCCGGATCCGATCCGGCGGACGCTTTTCATTGCGTCGATAACCTAAGATCGCAGCTATGCGAATCCTTGTCAACCGCGCCCGAACACTCCGCGCGCCAATACCCAGCTTCGCCGTAGGAAGGATTATCCGTTGGTTGGGCGTCGTAGTGTCACTATCGGCGGTGGCCGCGACCGGAGCGATCACGTTTGCCAGTAGCGATTTTCACCGAATTCAAGCACAACAACTAGCACCGCCGACACTTGAAGGGTTCGTGTTCGGTGGCAACATTACAATCAACGGTGCGCCTCCGGCGTACACTGGATTTCGGATTACCGCCCGTATAGGTGACGAATGGGAATCTCCTCCTGTCACCGTCGGTGCCAACCCGAATAAACCATTCCAATACGATCACCTCTTTGTCACACCGTCGCCAGATTTGGGTTTGATCGGTTCAAAGATCGAGTTTTGGATCGACGGCAACGTAAAGTCAAGCACCACACAATTGTTTGCATGTGTAGTTGATGGTGTCGAAATCCCCGAAGGATGCCTTCTCTTTCATACCACCCCGGTCGTTCGCCAACTCGACTTGGACTTTCCATACCTCCCCGACGCATCTCCAACCGTCGAACCGACGCCAACACCTTTCGACGACATCGAGCCGCCGCCGCTTCCCATTGGATTCCCGCCACTCGTATTTCGTGGCGCAGTGACGATCAACAATGAAACTCCCGCAGACGCGGGTTTGGAAATAACTGCCCGCGTCGGGTCCCTGTGGGAATCAACTCCGGTTCGAGTCAGGCGAACGCAACGAATAATGGTCGGATACTCGCATCTTGAGGTCCAACCTCCTCAAGACCTAGAACTGAGTGGCGCTACCATCGAGTTCTGGTTGGAGGGCAAAGTCAAGGCAGATGCCACGAGCGTTTTCGCTCCTTACGACCCGAGTTTCGACGAATTCTGCGCCGAGTGCCCGTGGACTTTTCCCGAATTGAGAACCCTTAACCTGAATTTCCCTCGCCATCCAAATCAACCTTCCGCACCGACGCCAACGCCTTTGCCCTTGGCGACACCGCCACCACCAGTTCCTCAAAATCCAATACTTTTGTTTTACGGCGACGTAACCATCAACGGCCAAGAACCCTCACGAACTGGGTTTGAAATCACAGCCCGAATCGGCGAATCATGGCGATCTTCTCCAGTGGTCGTCGGTTCAGACGCTGGCAAGCCGTTCGAATACGCCTATTTGGTGATAACGCCGGATGAGAATCTTGATTTGATAGGTTCTCACATCGAGTTTTGGATCGCCGACGAAGTCATATCTAATGCCAAAAGTGTCTTCGCCATCCTCTCTGGCGAACTTTGCGAAGGTTGCTTAGCGTACCCGGCTTTACCCATACTCAGACGGGTTGATCTGGATTTTCCGCGATTACCCGTCCCAACACCAACTCCTTCGCCCGTCGCGATCGCGACAAATACTCCAACACCGACATCTTCGCCAATCCCGAGGCCTATGCCAACGGTCATACCTACTGCGACGCCAATTCCGCCGACCGAAACTTCCGTACCAACCAACACTCCGTATCCAACCCCGAGCCCGGTTCCAAACACGGCCACGCCGGAGCCTACACATACCAAGTCGCCGACACCAGCCTCCGAGCCGACGACCGCCACACCTACGTCCTTGCCGACGTCGATCCCTTCACTGACCGTTACACCAACAACTTTGCCCATAACGGCAACTCGCACACCGGAATCATCGCCGACTTCAACACCGTCCTCCACGCCGATCCCGCCTACCGTCGTGCCAACGCCAACAACGTCACCCACACCGACTAGCGTGCCAACGCAGCCTCCGTTCATTCCGCCGGCCGCAACCCCTGTGTCAACGGATCCAGACAAACGAGCAAACGCGACGATCGGCCTCACCGTACTCGTTTTGCTGATGGTCCTGGCGATCCTGGCCTACATTCGGTGGCGGGTCGGATGCCGGTCACGAGCATAGACCGACGATCTGGGAGGGACCGATTGTCAGGCTCGTGGCCTAAGAACGACGAGCTGACGATCCGCAGGCAAACTGCTTCTCGAAACATTAACCCTAAGTTGCGGCTCATTGCTCATCTGATCGCCGCCAGTTTCGCCTAGAAGCGACTTCAATTTCGTGCCAGGTTCGTTGCCATCGCCTTCAAGTCCGTTAACCAACACCAACGAAGGATCCAATGAGCTGATCAGCGAAGACAATTCCTTGATGTCCATCTTCAGTCGCGCCACGTCCAATAAAAGCACGTCGACGCGCCCGATCAGTTGTACCGTCCGGGTGTCGGGTGAAGTCTTAGCTAGCCCCAACATGTAGACCGCCAACCCCTCCGCATCGATGCGAAACGACGTTACTGTCTGCTTGGAATCGGTTTCGGGATTTGCGGGCAACGCGATGCCTCGTAGACCAAGATCGCCGATCTCGTACTCCCCCGGGTGAGAAATCGCATCCGTATCCGCGATCAATCGACGAAATGTTGATTTGGACGGTTTGCTGGTTAAAACCGCGGTCAAGACAGTATCGTCAGCCGCCGAAGATGGTACGAAAGTTGCTTCCGTCTCGTCAGCTGGATCGCAGATCACCGTGCCCGATACGGTTTTTACGAGGAACGCGTTTTGTCCGTTGAGAGAAATCTCCATGTGCCGCTTGCTGCTCCGATCCCGACATCAATTGAGTTTGTAGACTTCGAGTGTACTTCGCAGATCATCCAATCGTAACGGCCGAAGAACCTTCGATTCACTATCCTCGGTGAAAACGTGAGATCCGCAAATGAGTGACTCATAGCCAGTGATCTACATAATCGGCCACAGCAATCACACACGGGATCGATCCCTAGAATTGATGCGCCTGCACCGAATAGATCTGCTGATCGACGTAAGGGCGAACCCACGCTCGAGATCCGCACCGTGGTCGAATCGGGAACGACTCCAACGGAGCTTAGCTCAATGCGGGGTCGATTACCTTTGGAGTGGTGACACACTACGTGGAATGCCGCGCGGTCCAAAATTGGCGGGTGCTTTACACGGTATGTCCGTCGACGGTTGGTACCGATCTAGACGGTCAGCGACCAATTTCTTGACGGCGATTGCCGATATTTCCCTTACCGCGGCGGGAAATCGCCTAGTTTTGATGTGTTCGGAAGGTGAACTGACGCGTTGTCATCGTGCCTTGCTGTTGGAACCCGTATTTCGGATGCATGACGTCGATATCCGGCACATCGATCCGAAATCAGGCGAAATTCAGTTCGGTTTCGATCTTGCTCAGCGCGGTCTGAGGGACGAACAAGAGAGGACGCCCTCGAGCCCTTGATGTTAGATTTTGTTAATAGGGGAAAGTACGATATCGGCTGATGAGCCGTGCACAATATCTGCCATCGTCGTCTAAGATCGACGATGGCAAATCCTCTGTTCTCGACATGGCTCTGCCCGAACGTAGAAACACCATCCTGACCTTCATTGTCGACGATTACATCTCGTCGGCTGTGCCGGTTTCCTCCAGCACGGTTGCAAAGTCGGGCACCTTTAACGTCAGCAGCGCGACCATTCGCAACGAGATGGGCGTGCTAATCGACGAGGGGTATCTGTTGCGACCACACACTTCATCTGGCGCGATTCCGTCGGAGAAGGGATATCGTCATTTTGTCGGCGGGCTCGATTTTTCGTCACCTCCGCCAGACGGTTTGGTCTCCGCATTAAAGGGGCAGATGGATGTTACGCCTGATGATGTTGACGCATGGGTCCAAATCGCCGCTTCGGTGATCGCCGACATAATTGGTGCGCTCGCGTTCATCACCGCGCCGCGTGCGAGAATGCCTGACGTCAAGCAAATCGAGTTGTTGCGTCTTCACGACATGTTGGTCATGCTTGTGCTCGTTTTGCAGGAGGCACGCGTCTATCGACAGGTCATCGAGTTGAATCGGGAAATCCCTGACCCGCAACTCGAACGCACAAGAAACAAGGTCTCGGCCCAAGTTTCGGGAAAAAACGTTGGCGAACTCGTCGCCAACAAAGATCGCCAAGATATCGAAGACGATTTCGAACGCCAAGTCTGGGAAGCCACCATCGAAGCATTGGTGCACGCAGATTCGGTGCCCGGTATACGCTACATGAGCGGTTTCAGACACTTCATGTCGGATCCCGAGTTGGTGGCGCAACCGCAACGAGGCGCCATGGCGCTCTCCGCACTCGAAAATGATGACGCGTTCGCCGATCTAATCTCAGGTGTTTCATATGGCACAGAACCGGTCGTTTGGATCGGGACCGACAACAATCGGCCTGAACTTTGCGAGCACAGCGTGATCATGTCTGGTTACGGCGGTGCGGTCAATGCCCGCGGCGTCGTCGGTCTTATTTCGCCCATGCGTACTGCGTACGACCGTGCAATCCCTACAGTCAGTTTCGCCGCCGAGACTTTGGATGAGATGGTTAATCGCGGAGGTGCGCGCGGATTCTGATCCTGTGCATCCCTAAGCGCACTTCCCCGGAAGAACGGTAACAATTCAATGAGCGACAAGCGCGACTACTACGAAGTGCTTGAGGTTCCTCGCAACGCCAACGAGGAGGACATCAAAAAAGCATTTCGGCGCAAAGCGTTGGAGTACCATCCTGATCGCAACCGGGAAGATGGTGCAACTGAACGCTTTAAAGAGATCAACGAAGCCTATCAGGTATTGAGCGATCCTGAGACCCGAGCACGCTACGATCGCTTCGGCCACCGAGGAGTCAACGGCAACGCGGGGAGTGGTTTCGACGGTTTCAGCGACTTCGGCGGCTTCGGCGACATCTTTGAATCGTTCTTCGGCGGTGCTTCCGCCACGCGAAATCGACGCGGAAGAGACGTTGAACTCGCGTTGAGCGTTTCCTTCCGCGAAGCGATTTTCGGGGCGACACGCGAGACCGAAATAATGCGGCGTGAAGTGTGTTCGCGGTGCAAAGGAACACGCGGCGAACCTGGCAGCGCTACCCATACTTGCAACACCTGCAACGGCAACGGCAAGGTCCGGCGCGCACAACGAACCCTTTTCGGTAACTTTGAGCAGATCAGCGAGTGCCCGACGTGCCGAGGTGTTGGGACGCGCGTCGAACGCGAGTGTCTGCGCTGCAACGCAGCCGGTGTTGCCAACAACCGGAGGAAGATCTCCATCGACATTCCTCCCGGTGTTGACGACGGTACCAGAATCGTCATGCGAGGGCATGGCGACGCAGGCGAGTACGGCGGAACTGCCGGAGACCTTTATGTCCGCGTCCACGTGGAACAAGACCGAGTTTTCACGCGCAACGGCAACGACGTGGTCATCCGTGCCGAATTGAATGTCGTCTCCGCGATGCTGGGCGGAACCATCACCGTTCCAACGCTCGAAGGTGACAAAGAGGTAGCCATAGATCCAGGCGTTCAAACCGGTCACCAGATCGTGATGCGCGGCCTCGGTGTTCCCCGATTGCGTAACGACGGCCCGCGGGGTGACCAGATTATCCAGATCGCCGTTATAACGCCGCGTTCATTGACCTCGCAACAGAAGGAAATCGTTGAGAAACTGGGCGACACGATGCGGGCAACTGATGACCGAGCGCTCGACCCTGTAGTCGTCGAGAACGAAGTATCTTACGGGCCTCACTCCGACGATAGCAACAACGGCATCTGGAGTTGGCTCAAAGGCGCCTTCACAGGCCAGTAGTCATTCATCTGACGAATGAAATCCTCCTCGCGATGACGGCGAGATCGCGTTTCGGATGAGTAAACGCGAAGGTGACCAAGACCGGTGGCT
This sequence comes from Dehalococcoidia bacterium, assembly GCA_965207515.1. Classification (GTDB taxonomy): domain Bacteria; phylum Chloroflexota; class Dehalococcoidia; order Lucifugimonadales; family Lucifugimonadaceae; genus Bin127. The sequence goes on from OZ242286.1 coordinate 2,713,346, forward strand.
GGAGATAAGCGTCGAACTTACGGCCGAATTCGCCGAACCGGTGACCCATCTCTTCTCACGTTACGGCGACGGTCGAGTGTTCGTTGCCCAATCCGGTGAATGGGACGCCGACGACGCTGTATCGGATTCGAACTCAGACGGCGCGGTTACCGTTTTCTGTTACCTGAAATTCGATGACACGACCGACAATCGCAAGGGTATGATCGATATCGGTCTTCGATTGATGAACGAAATCACGGTTCTTCACTCTCGACGCGAGCGCATCGTGAGTCCAGATGAGTGGGAAAATCAAACCTTTCCCACAATCAGGGTTGGACGTCGAATTGTCATTTCACCATGGTCTATGGAAAACGGACCACCGACGAGTTTGCAACCTGAAGACGTCGAGATCTACCTTTCCCCTGGGCTCGCGTTCGGGACTGGAAATCACCCGACTACGCAACTGTGTCTGAAGCAGATCGAAGAAGAGTTCGACCGCGGTCGCCTGGCCGGTGGCCAAGTGCTCGACGTGGGTTGCGGTTCTGGAGTGTTGGCGATCGCCGCACTAAAGATGGGTGCCGCTCGCGCATGGTGCCTAGACATTGATGAGACGGCCGTCCGCGCAGTCGCCGACAACCTGGAGATGTCTGGCGTTTCTATGCGTGCAAGAGTCCTCCAAGGTTCACTCCCAAACGCAAATTTGCCAAACATCCAATTCGATTACGTCTTCGCCAACATCACTTCGCGGGTTTTGATAGACATCGCTGATTCATTGATCCAAAACACCGTCCCAGGTGGAATCATTCTGGCATCCGGCATCTTGGTCGACCAAGTCGATGCTGTCGAAAAAGCGTTTGTCAAAACCCACGCGACTCAGATCGTAGAAACCCGTAAAGAAGCCGACTGGATAATGTTGCGGATTATGAAATTTGCTGGATAGCTGGCGCATTCGAAATGCATCGTTTTTACATCGATCCGACGGCCGCACCACCCTTCATCGTTAACGCAGAAATCTCTTTGCCTGATCGCGTTTCGCATCAGATTCAAAACGTGTTACGGCTCCGCCCAGGCGACAAGATCGAACTCTTCACCGGCGACGGCGACGAATGGTCTGCGCAAATCGTCGATTCTGTTCAAGGCAGTGTGAGAACCAACCGCGCAACAGCACGGTTCACCGATCGACAAACGCCCGAAGTTGAGATGCGAACAAGAGTCACGATGGTTATGGCCTTGACTCGACCTCAACGCTACGAGTTAGCGTTGGCGAAATGCGCGGAGCTAGGTGCGTGTCGGTTCATTCCGATCGTCAGCGAGCGCGTGCAACGGGCCGATGCGTCCGTCCAATCAAACCGAAAATCGCGGTGGAATCGAATCGTCGTCGAGGCGGCCGAACTCTCCGGGCGGGTTCACGTACCTCAAATCACCTCTCCGCAACCTCTGGGTGCGGCATTGGATCAACTGACATTGGCGAACACCAGCGTCATATTTCTTTGGGAACAAACGCCTGAGCCAATGTTGACGGATCTTCTGGCTTCATTTCGAGACCAGGCGAACGGTTCAACCGAGATTGCGCTCGTGTTCGGTCCCGTCGGTGGGTTTTCAAACGAAGAAGCGGAACGAGCGGTCGCCAGCGGGGCGCAGCTTGCCAGTTTGGGCCCGCGCATATTGCGGACCGAAACGGCCGCCATCGCATCGATGGCTGTCGCGGCGCAAGTCCTGAGCTAACTTACGGCGTGCCAACGACCAAGCTGATGCGCAACGCATTTGCGGCGTATTTCCAAAGCGGGCACTAACGAAACGTGCTAATATGCTTCACCGTTGCGACCTTGAAAAGTGCGTCTTCGCGCGCTTCAACAGGAGACTCAATCGGTTATCTTTAGTCCGAATCCGGCGAATAAAGCGATATTGATCTGAATCGAAGGTGATGCCACTGACTCGCTCAAACGGCATACGATCTCGCGCCTACGTTGCGTCATCTGATAGGCTTACCCATGCTTGAAAACGTTGGGGACGGAGGCGCTTGCGGACCCCTATGAAAACGCAAACCGCTATCTGAGAGCCTGATCACGAATTTCGGAGTCCAACCCAAACTAGCTGAATCAACGAACGCGGATTTTTCCGCACAATGCTGAATAACCCTCAGGAGGGGTCATCATGCGAAAAATATGGTTGTCAACCTCAGGCGCGGCCTTGGCGTTAGCACTCGCGCTTTCTGCCGTCATGTTCGCGTGTGGTAGTGAAACGATCGTCGTGCAGACGGTAGAGGTCGAAAAGGTTGTTGAACGCGCGGTTCCGCAGACTGTCGTCGTCGAGCGAGAGGTCGAAGTTGCTGGTGAGACTGTCGTTCAGACCGTCGTCGTCGAAAAAGAGGTCCAAATTGCTGGCGAAACAGTGATCCAGACCGTCGTCGTCGAAAAAGAGGTTCAGGTGGCTGGCGAGACGGTGATCCAGACTGTCGTCGTCGAAAAAGAGGTCGAAGTTGCTGGTGAGACGGTGGTTCAGACCGTCGTCGTCGAAAAAGAGGTCGAGGTCGTCAAAGAAGTCGAGAAAGAAGTCGAAGTAGTCAAAGAAGTCGAGGTGGAAGTCATCCGTGAGGTCGAGGTTGAAGTCGTTGTGACCGCAACCGCAGAAGCCTACGGCGCGGGTGCGGGAGCAGAAGTCGTCGCCGCGGCAACTGCCGTTGTGGAAGCGCCCGCATCGCAATCGGGCAAGCTGGTCGTGATTTCGCCCGACATCGGAGCAGGCTGGTTCACTAGTTCGCCTTACGATGACTACACTAGCGACAACTTCGGCGTAGCAGACGCGATCATCTATGCCGACCCGGCCCCGATACCTCAACGTGGGGCATTCAACCCATCGATCAGCATCGCCAACGGATGGCGAGTAGCAGACGATGCCCGTTCTATCACCTTCAACATTCGCGACGGTGTTCAATTCCACCACGGTTGGGGAGAGTTGACCGCGGAAGACGTCGCTTGGTCATTCAACGATGCCTTGCGTGAAGGCAACACAAATGGGCGTTCCGGTTTCGTTGGCGAATACCAAGGATCGTGGGAAGCAGTTGACGACAACACCGTCATCATGCACGTCAAAGATGGCGCAACTCTCAGCCCGGTTTGGCTCCTCGAGACATCAAACGTCTGGCGAAACACGCTGACCGCTACCTCCAAACGCGCGATTGATGAACTCGGCAAGGAAACCGGTGGCCGAAAGATCGGACAAGGCCCATTCATGATGGTTGATGGCGAAGCCGACAACTTCATCGAGTTCGAAGCGGTAACCGAGCACTACCGAAAAGTCCCGTCGATCGAAGCAATGCGTATGGTTGCCATCCCCGAGCCGGCAACACGAGTTGCGGCCTTCGTCAACGGCGAGGTTCACATCTCGGTAATGTCAGCGCAATTCGTGCTAGAAGCGACCGGGCAAGTCCCGGGATCGCGCGTCCAACCATTGGGCGAAGGTCAGACGTTGCACATCTACATGGGTGGCAACTTCTGGCAGACGTCAGACCCGGTTGACCCTTCAACCGAGTTCCCGCGCGAAGGGTGGAAACCGGATGCCGATCACCCGTGGATCAGCGACCCCAATGACCCTGCGTCGATGGAACGCGGCAACAAGTTCCGGCGAGCATTGAGCATGGCCGTCGACCGGCAAGCCATCAACGAAGTCATCGGACAAGGTCTATACCCACCCCATTACACCTTCACCGGGTTCACCAGCAACGACCCGTTGTGGAAATCCGAATGGGAAGTCCCGTTCGATCCTGAGGGAGCAAGAGCTTTGATGGCTGAGGCAGGCGTCGAAGAAGGCTTCAAAATGCCGGTATGGCTAACGCCAGACTCTGGTTCGCTACCATTTGACATCGCCGAAGCGGCAGTGTTGCAATGGGCAGCCAACCTCAACCTGAACGTCGAAATCGAAGCGACAGCTTACTCGGGTCGCCGTCCGACGCTGATCGGTCGAACAATCGACATACCGCTTTACCACCACATGAACTTGGGTTACTTCGACGAGCCTAAGGGACGTTTGATGACAGCCGCTAAAGGTGGCGCCAACCGCGGTATCGAGTTGCCCAACGACATCTTGGAGAAGACGTATTGGGCGAACCTTGTCGAGACTGACGCGCAGAAACGCATCGAGAACAACATCTTGCTCACCGACTGGCTCGCCGAGACTTCCTTGGTGATGTCGATGGTGCGGCAGAGCCAGCTCTACGCAGTCTCGCCAGATGTCGTCGAATGGATGCCTTACACCGAAACATTCGGCAGCTTCAGCGGCGCGGACACGATCGTTCTCAGGTAAAAGCGAGAGGAATGACGTCGGCCGGCGCGTAAGCCCGGCCGACGGAGCGGTGGCCGACCCCCATTGGATCTCAGAATCCACAAAGGGGTCACCACCGCACGTTGAGAAGGGGATGGTGGCCGTGCCACCCGTTGTTGAATAACCACCATGTGGCGGATTATCGTTAACCGTCTGGCCTTCGGGGTCGCGATCGTGTTGCTGATTACGATCGTCGTCTTTGGCTTGTCTCGCGCCGCCGGAGATCCTCGCAACATCTATCTCGATGAATACGCCACTCCTGAAGCTTGGGACGCTTGGGGCGAAAGGATGGGCCTTGACAAACCGCTCTACGTCCAATACGCGGTGTGGCTATGGGATGCCCTACGAGGCGACTTCGGAGAGTCGCTGTACTACGACGTCCCAAGTATTCGTCTAGTCCGTGAACGAGTTCCCAACACCGTGCAACTCGGAGGCGTCGCCTTTGGCGTCGCTATCCTAATAGGGGTTCCGATGGGCGTCATATCCGCGGTCAGGCGCGGGTCGATCGTCGATTACGCCGTAAGAGGATTCGCACTTTTAGGTCAGTCCGTTCCGGTGTTCTGGATCGCGCTGATGATGATACTCATCTTCTCACTGCAATTGGGATGGTTACCTTCTAGCCGCAACGAAGGGTGGAATCATTTCATAATGCCCGCAATCGCCTTGGGTTGGCTTCCCGCGGCCGGATTAATGCGGATTACACGCGGTGCGATGCTGAACATTCTGGACAGCGAGTACATCAAGCTCGCCAGAGCGAAAGGCGTCAATTCAGGAAGAATCGTGTGGGTTCACGGTTTCCGAAATGCCATCATTCCTCCGCTCACCGTCGCCGCACTCATCTTCGCCGCGTTCCTTACCGGTACGGTGGTTATCGAAACCGTGTTCGCATGGCCGGGCGTCGGAAGGCTAGCTGTCCAATCAATCAAGAACAACGACTTTCCAGTCCTCAGCGCCATCGTCATCCTGTTCTCATCGTTCTACATCATCCTCAATCTGGTGGTCGACCTGCTGTACGCCGCGTTCGACCCGCGCATACGACTCGATTGAGGCGATAAGTTCGCATGACGATCGAAGCGACATACGTTCCCTCACCGCTCGACGACACGTTGCCGCGCAACCCAGTGTTGCGGGCGATCCGTATCGGTTGGAGCTGGTTGCGGAGATACCCTGTTATTCCATTTTTGGTCCTCGCCTTGATGATCATCTGCGCGGTCTTTGCGGAGCAACTTTCTCCGCACGATCCATTGAGAGGGAACCTGCGTGCCGCATTCAAACCGCCGATCTTCCAAGAAGGAGGCACGTGGGAATACGCGCTTGGCACCGACCACCAAGGACGAGACATCCTAAGCAGATTGATCCATGGCGCGAGAGTTTCGACCATAATCTCTACCGCCGTGATACTCGCTGGCGGCATCGGCGGGACCGTCATCGGTCTGATCGCCGGATACAGAGGCGGATGGGCCGATCAAATCGCGATGCGTGCCGTCGACTTCACGCTCGCAATGCCATTTCTACTCGTCGCGCTCGTGGTCGTCGTCGTTTTCGGACAAAGCCTTGAACTCATCATCGTCCTTTTGATCCTCTTCGGATGGGACAATTTCGCCCGTGTAGTACGAGCAGAAACCTTAACCTTGCGAGAATCCGATTACGTAAGCTACGCTCGCGTCCAAGGCGCGTCGCAGTGGCGCATCCTATTCCGACACATCCTCCCAGGCGTCGTAGGATCCGTCCTCGTCATTGGCAGCCTGCGCGTGGGCTCCCTCATTCTTACCGAATCGACGCTGAGCTTCCTCGGCGTTGGAGTGCCGCCCGACACTCCCGCATGGGGGATCATGGCCTCCGACGGCCGTCAGCACCTATCCCGCGCTTGGTGGATCGCGACGCTGCCGGGCGTCGCCATCTTCCTCGTGGTCATGGGCTTCAACTTCCTAGGCGACTGGCTCCGCGACTGGTTCGACCCGCGTTTACGGCAGCTGCGAGTTCAGTAGCAAAAGCTCAACATTTGGGGGTGCGGGCGCGGCTGAGAAACCCTATTCCCTCTGCAACTCCCGGTGCATCAACTCGGTCAATGCTTCTGTTGCAGGCACCCCCTCGAACATCACACGATGCGCCGTCTCAGTGATTGGCATCTCCACACCTAGCCGCCTCGCTATTCGCATCGTCGCGCGTGTGGTCGGAACCCCCTCAGCAGTCTGGCCTAACTCGGTTAACGCCTCGTCGACCGTGTCGCCCGCCGCGATGCGGGCGCCCAAGCGGTAATTGCGGCTCAAAGGGCTGGAACACGTTGCCAGCATGTCGCCGATCCCGCTAAGACCTGCAAACGTATTCGGTTTCGCCCCGAGCGCCAACCCTAACTGAGTTATCTCGTGCAATCCGCGCGTGATGTACGCCGCTTTAAGGTTCGCACCTAATCCCGACTCATCTATGAAACCAGCGCCGATCGCGATTATGTTCTTAAGCGTCCCACCCAGCTCCACACCGATGATGTCGTCCGAAGCATAAACGCGGAAACGGTCTCCACTCGCAATCTCTTGGACCTTCTCCGCGGTCTCGATCGATGCCGATGCCACCGTCGCAAGAGCTGGCAATCCCATCGCAATTTCAACCGAGAGATTCGGGCCGGAGAGCGCGCAGATTTCCAGCATCGCCTCTGCTTCCGGCACTTCGTGACAGTCGGCCATACACGCTGCGATAACCTCGCTCATGCGCATGCCGGTCTCAATCTCAAGACCCTTTGTGGCGCTGACAATCGTCGTGCCAGGATGAATGTTGGCCACGTGTTCGCGCATTACCTCGCGCATCGCAACCGATGGCACCGCGACAATCAAGCAATCGACATCCGGCAATATCCCTCGCGAATCCGGATGCACCGACATGCTTTCCGGGAACATCAAGCCCGCGAGATAACGTTTGTTTTCGCCATCTGCTCGCAAGCGATCCGCGCGTTCAGCGTTTCGAGCGATCAGCCGCGTCTCGTTACCTTGACGCGCCAACAACACCGCCAATAACGTGCCCCACGAGCCCGCACCTATGACTCCGATAGTGGATATCGGATCAGGCTCCCGTGACGCCGGAACTCGGCGGCCCCTCAGCCGCATTGATATCCAGACGGTTTTCGGTTCCTTTGTGCAGCCGCATAATGTTCTCTCGGTGGCTAAACAGGATCACAGCAACCGCCGGTAACGCAAAGGCAAGATACTCGATCGTGGCATAGTCAATTGACGCGCGTATGTCAATAACTGATAGGACTATAAGCGCCAGCACGCCGAGCGTAGCCCCGATCATCGACCCCAACGATACATACCGCGTAACGATAGCGATCACTAAACCGATCAACGTGACCGCGGCAGCGATCGGCGACAGAACAACAATTGCTCCCCATCCGGTCGATATCCCCTTGCCACCCTTGAATCCTGCAAAGATCGGCCATGTGTGGCCGATGATTGCGAACGTTCCCGTCAAAGCGTGGAGCAATTTCGCTTCTGGGGCGAGCAGCAACGATAATCCAATCATCGCCGCGCCCTTGCCAAAATCGAACACGAACACCAGCACCGCGGCCTTCTTCCCGACCGTTCGCAATACGTTGGTCGCTCCCATCGATCCGCTGCCGTGCTCGCGAGGGTCAACACCTCCCCAAACCTTGCAGACGATCAATCCCACCGGAATCGACCCGACGAGGTATGCTGCGGGCGCGATCAACACCCAAGCCAATAGTTCGTTCATTTGGTCTCAGTCGCGTTCGCGGTAGAGCATTTTGATGGGCGAACCCTTGAACCCGAATGCCTGTCTCATGCGGTTTTCCAGGTACCTTTTGTAAGAGAAGTGCACAAAATCAGGGTTTTTGCAGGTTATCACGAATGTTGGAGGGCGTACCGAAACCTGTTCGATGCCAGTGATGCGCGGCCTGCGACGACCTTTGGTCGGCAACGGTCTTTCGCCCAGCGCCGTGTAGAGCGTACGCGCCAACTCACCGGTGTCCACCTGTTTGGTGAACTGAGCAAACGTCCTGCGGACCACGTCAGGTATTGCTTTGATGCCGCGGCCAGTCATGGCCGATGTGAAAAGTATCGGCGCGTCCGGGATGAACTTGAAACGATCTCTGATCTCTTCGACAGCTTCTTCGAATGTGGTGTCGAGCTCGCGCGACAGATCCCACTTGTTGATTGCCACCACTCCGGCCTTGAAAGCATCCTGCGCGAACCCGCCGATGTGCGTGTCCTGGGCGGTCACGAACTCGGTCGCATCGAGCACAATGATCGTGACATCTGACCGCTCGATCGCGCCGATCGTTCGGATCGCACTGAATTTCTCAATTCCTTGCTCCGTCTTGCCGCGCCGTCGGAGACCCGCGGTGTCGAGAAACATCATCTGGCTGTCCTTATACGTGTAGACAGCGTCCACCGTGTCCCTAGTCGTACCGGGCACCGGACTCACGATCGAACGATCTTCACCCGTCAGCGCATTGAAAATGGCCGACTTGCCCACGTTCGGCCTTCCCGCGATGGCCACCCGGATGACGTCAGCGGGCGCATCGGTTTCAATCTGTTCATTGACCTTGCTTAAGACGTCATCCATCAGTTCAGCGATTCCAACGTCGTGGTAAGCGCTAATCGGTATGGCATCCCCCATGCCGAGCGTTGCAAACGTATACAGTTCCGCCAACCGAGTAGTATTGTCGGTCTTGTTCGCAGCGAGGGCGTAAGGTTTGTCGGCCCGCCTCAGCAACTCGGCGGCATCATAGTCAGATGCGGTCAATCCTTCGGCCGAATCGACCAGCATAATGACCGCATCTGCAGATTCAATCGCGCGTTCCGTTTGGGTCCGAACCTCATCCCACAACTGGACTTCGGCAGTTGGCTGATCCTCGATTCCTGCGGTGTCGACCAGCATGAACCGACGACCGTACCATTCGGCGTCCACTGACACCCGGTCCCTAGTCGTGCCTGGCGTATCGCTGACGATCGCGATTCGACTCCCGGCGATGCGGTTGAACAACATCGACTTTCCGACGTTGGGGCGTCCAACTATGGCTATCACTGGTAGCGACATCGTTATCGTTTAAACTGCCGGGTTTCCCACGCTAGCGGCGGAAATGTCCGCGGGACAAAGGCGGCGCTCTCGACCCACCCTCTCCTTTGATGGAAGAGGGTTAGGGCGAATCGGCTACGATTCGTTCCATCAACGCCATCTGTGCCCACATCCGATTCTCTGCTTGTTGGTACACGATCGAGGACGGATGCGACATCATGTCCTCCGACACCTCCTCGCCGGGATGCGCCGGCATGTCGTGCATGAACCGCGCTTGCGGCCTGGCAAACTCCATCAACTCGGGGTTGACTTGATAGCCTTGGAAATCTTTGAGCCGTTGCGCCGTCTCCGCCTCTTGGCCCATGCTCGTCCACACGTCTGTGTAGACAAAATCGGCATGGCGCGTCGCCTCGATCGGGTCACGCATCTGGATGACGCTCGCCATCGTCACCGAGCCGGATGTGTACTCCGCGGCGTCGTATCGCGTTCCGTACGGCAATTCGTAGTCCAACGGCGACGCTACCACGAATGTCCCGCCTGAACCAGCTACCGCGTACGCCAAGCTTGCGGCGACGTTGTTACCATCCCCGATGAAGGCCACACGCACCTCGTCCAGATACCCGCGTATCTCCAACATCGTCATCACATCGGCCAATGCTTGACAAGGGTGCTCCTGGTCGGTCAACGCGTTGATCACCGGGACATCGCTGTTCTCGGCGAATTCGTCCAATGTCGATTGTGCGAAAGTACGCACGACGGCCATATCGGCCATGCTCGCAAGGACTTTGGCCACGTCGGATACGGGTTCGCGCTTTCCAAGCCCAACCTCTTCAGGTGAGAAGTACAACGGTTTGCCGCCGAGTTTCTCCGCACCGATCCAGAACGACAGCTTAGTCCGCAACGATGGCTTCTCGAACAGCAACGCCACCGACTTGCCCTCTAGAGCTCGACTCTCGGCACCGCTTTTGAGTTCGATCGCTCGGTACAGCAACGAAGAAATTTCCGCTGCTGGAAGGTCGCGAAACCTCAAAAAGTGCCTGTTCATGTCGATACCCTCGCATCACGCGCAGCACAACTAAAGCCGCGCAACAATACCTAAATTGTGCAATACGCGGTTCACGTGATTCCTGAGTAGACCAGAGCCCGTGAGGTGATGTAGGAGTCATGGCCTTCCCGCTTCATATGACGAGACCCTTGCACAGCCGATTAATATTCCGTCTTCCGTCGGGAGAGCGTTGCAAAATTCGGTTTTCGGTGGAGCCCGTCCGTCCCCGCGTCCGCCCCGGGGCATACCCCTGCGATCTCGCTTCGCTTGCTCGCGTCCCCTTTCGTCCCGAAAGGGGACGGTCGGTATCGAGCGTCTTTCCTTCGGTGGTTTGGAGGCGTGTCTGTATGTCCACCGCGACGTGGTTGTTTGCTGCCGGGCCTTCCTTGGGAAGGTCCGGCAGCGCAGGGTCCTCGGGCCCGTAGGAACTGGCCCTCGCCTAGAGCGTCGGTCCCTGTACAAGGACCTCGGCTCCTTCCCTCTCCATCGCCTCTTCGGTTCGAAGAGGGCGACCCCGGAGAGGGGTCAGATGCTGCGCAGAGCGGTGCGCGAGACCGCTAGCAACGTTTACCAGCCGCGGCCCGCGTCGCCAGACCGCGGGCATGGAGTTCGGCGCGGCGCTTGGGTACGCCGTTCGGAGTTCGCCTCCTCCTTCGATTCGCCCTCGCGGGCTCCTCTCGGGCTGTAGCCTCCCTCCTGCGGCGGACAGGAGTAGACGTCTGTCGGCTCCACGTGAGGTCTCCCGGCCCTTGGCTGGGCGTCTCCATCGAGAAGACGCCTTGCTGGCTCGCTCTGCGACGCGGGACTGACGCGTCGCGCTCCGGGAACTTGGCCTCCCACGCTTCGGCACGGCCCTCCCGGCCTTGCACCGGACATCCGATCCGATGAGGGACGCCGCCGGAGGAGGCAGAGACGCTGGCGACTCGTCGGCGCGGCTTTGGACCGCGTCCTTCTCGTCGAGCGTTGCCTCCGCCTGCTCACGTTTGATCCCTGTGGCCGCTTGGGACGGGGGTCTGCACACGTCTGCGCAGCACTGTGTCGATCCGTCGATCTAGTTGTTAATGTAATACATATGTATCACAAGAGTCAAGTCTGAACCGCTGATTGCGCTGATTTTTGTGATGGGCTGTGATTGGGGCGTTGCGGATCGGTGGCGTTGTCGGGGATGATCGTGTCGGTTGTTTGGTGGGTACTCGCCCCGCCGCCCCGGGCATCCTCACCTAGCCCTCTCCCATCGAGGGACGTTTGCACAGCTGGGCGATAGCTTGTCGTTCCGAGCATGGCGAGGAATCTAGAGCGTCCCGCCATCGTCGTCGGAGGCGTTCAAGCCGCGAAACGCCGTTTGGAGAAAATGGACTTGAGATTCCTCACTCCGCTGCGCTGCGTTCGGAATGACAATGACAGATGTCGGAGCTGCGCAAAGGTCTCATAAAGGGGGAAGGGATTGTTGGTTGTTGTGCAAGGGTCCCGTCGAGGGCTGTCTGCACAAATGGATCGATCGGGGGAGTCCGCCTGGCACCGCTCCACCCCGGCATGCCCCTGCGAGCTCGCTTCGCTTGCTCGCGTCCCCTTTCGTCCCGAACGGGGACGGTTTTCTCCTGCGTTCACATAGTTTCGCGATGGTCTCGTCGTGGGGAACGGGAGAGGCCATGGGGAGAGGCGAGTGGGTTGCATGGGGCAGCACAACGCGCGCCACCAAACCCGGTAATTCAGTTACCCGGCCGACGTTTGAAGGGGGCGGGCTATGGCGAGGGTGTGAAACCTTTACGCCGGTGTGAAATTGGGCAGCGTGCAGTCGTCGCTGATCTTCGTGAAGACCACTTTCAAGGCCATGCCGATGCTGAGATTCGACGGGTCCGGATCGACGCCGACAATATTCGTCGGCATCTTTGGCCCCTCTTCCAACTCTACGATCGCCGTGATGTAAGGCACTTCACCCATAAACGCGGCATGCGGTGGGACGTGCACGATTCCAAACGTGTGCAACGTTGCATTGCCCGACGCTTTCACCCACTCCAACTCGCCACCCGGTGTTGCTAGACTGAACGCCCGCGGGTAGAACTGATACTCACCTGTAGCTTTGTCCCGCTGCAACCAAAGCTCGCCATTCTTCACACCTTCCCAGTAGCGATCAGATTCCGGCTGCGAAACGGGCTCAGGTCGTGCAGGCGCGTCTGTCGTCATCGTGTTTTCCCTTCGCGGAGATGGTCGCTGTCAATTGCGTCGATTCGTGAGTAGATTGTAACCGCAGGGCGGATTCGCGCGGGTCGTGGATCCAGAACGCGACTCCTATGGAGCAAAATCTTCGCCTTCCACTATCACGCCGGTAACTGTCGCGTCTCCGTCGTCACCGAGCGACACTCGGATCTTCACGTCATTCGCCGTCTCGACGGCGCGTCCAGTGCCTTCCGGAACGAAGTAAGTCCCGATCCCGAAATCGATTCTGCCGCTCGACTGCAACTCGCCTCGGATAAAGACCTCGTTCCTCAACCGATCAGCCCTAGAGCCAGGCAAGTATTCGGTCGCCTCCCAAACCTCATCTCGTTCCGTCAGCACGACGACCACATCGTCGCCGGACGCGAAAGAATCTTTGTACCTGTCCGGGACGACAGCGATCTCGTAGTCGAGGATCGCGTAGTCACCCTGCATCAACGACCGGGGGTCCACCGGCGCTCCCTGCAAGACCACTTCCGTCCCTGTGGCAATTGCATATTGCTTCACCGCCGCGAACGCCACCAAACCGATCATCTGTAACGCGACGACCGCGACAAACAGCCTTGTTGCCGTTTTCGTCATGACGCCGTTGACCGGGTTCGAATGTTCTCGATGATTCGTCTGCGAATCCGCTCCAGTCCCAGACCCATCGCGATCAACAACACGCCTGCAACGATGTACGCCATAGCCTGATCCAGCAACCCCAACTCGAGACCGATCTCGAAGTAGCGGGAGATGACGGTGATGCTGAAAAGTACGAACGCGATGTTGACCAAGTAGTTGCGATTGAATCGAATGCCGGCGTTGACCATTGCTACTACCGCGGCGATGATGACGGCATTGAATGGCAACCAGAACCACGAGACAGACGCGAACAGTCCTATCAGAGTCAACAGCGCGATACCGAATATCGCCAACACACCGCTGACCTCCCATTTCCAGCGGTGCGACGCTGTGGTTTCCTTCGCATCCCACCTGTATCCGAAGTACGTGACCAGCCCCGAAACTGCAACAGCCAATGCGATGGTCGCCCAAAACTCCACCGTGGGTGTCGGCAAGTCCGCGAATTCTAGTTCTGACCACAGGAACAGCGATCCAAGAATGTACGTCGCGCTTCCGGCGATCACAAATCCCCAGATTTCGTAGATCCGCGCGAAGTGCTGATACTCCGGCAACCTCGCATGCAACCTGCCAACTGCGAAAAGGGCAGCAGCAGCCACCATGTAAGCGATTAGCCACCAAACCAAAAACTTGCCGTCATCGAATCCGGTTGTCATCCATTCTTGCGATCGGAACCCAAGTCCGCTGAGCAGCAAGATCACGGACAGAACCAAGACGGCATTCGACCTTGTGGCATACGCGAGAGGTATGACGCCGATGAACCACGCGATAACCAGATTCGGGTGATTGACATCCACGTTGAACGACTGCGCGATTAAATGAATCGAGGCTCCGAACAAAATCGCACCAAGCAGGATAATCGCGATGCCAGTACGTGGATATTCGAATCGATATGCAAGCAACCAACCGACGATGTAGGAAGCAGTAGTGAAGCCCACCAACAGACCCATCTTCGCGAAGCCAGACAACCCATCCCAGTTGATCGCCACCAACCCGATGATGCCGAGCCCCACAAGCACCGTGCCGAATATGGCAATGATGCTCGAAAACCGGTTCAGTCCAAACGCACGCCGATGTACTTCCGTCGTCGGATATCGTTTCACCAGCGTCTCCGCCAACTCTGGAGAAATCACACCCTCGGCGCGCCACACCTCAATCTCGCGCCGAATATCCTCTGCGAATTGAGGATCTACCCGCTCTGCAATTGCTTCACTGGATGCGCAATGTTCCGACATGTGCGCATTTCATTTTAGCCCGTTACGGCGCAGCCAGTATTACCGTCCCGGTCGAGGACAGTTGACCGCCGGTGCCGTGTGCCACCGCCAAGTTGCAGTCTTCCAACTGCCGTTCACCAGTCTCGCCGCGCAGCTGTCGAACCGCCTCGACGACCGTGAAGATCCCGTACATTCCTGGGTGCGTGTATGACAACCCGCCGCCCGAAGTGTTCACCGGGAAGTCACCGCCCGGAGCAGTGCGCTGGTTGGCGACCAAGTCCGGCCCTTCGCCAGGTCCGCAGAATCCGAGGTTCTCCAACGAGACCAACACGGTGTAAGTGAAGGAGTCGTAGATCATCATCAGATCGAGATCGGAGTGCGAAACCCCGGCCATGTCCAACGCTTGCTGACCCGTGTTACGGCCAAACGCCCGCGTGAGGTCTGGCATCTGAGAAATCATCGAGTGGTCGTGACCTTCAGCCGCGCCTAAAACCGCAACACCGCCCTTCGCGCAATCCTTCGCTCGTTCCGCGGTTGTGACGACGATCGCCGCACCAGCGTCCGTCACCAAGCAGCAGTCCAACAGATGGAACGGCCACGAGATCCATCGCGACTCGTGATAGTCGTCGAAAGTTGCCGGGCGGTCGTAGAAGTAGGCCTTGTCGTTCATGTTGGCCCACTTGCGAGTCGACACCGCAATGTTCGCCATCGCCTCCCGCGTGCGGTCCTCACCGTACTGGTGCATGTATCGACGACACGCCATCGAATACGAGACCGGCGGACCTATGATCCCGTACGGGGTCTCATACTGGCTTTGCGGAGTGCCCAAGTTGGCTCCCGCCCTTGCCCGATCGTTTCGGCCGGCTTGACCATGCGTTATCAGTGCAACCTCGCAGTAACCGGCTTGGATCGCCGCAATTGCGTGTGCGATGTGGATGACGAACGAAGAACCGCCTACGGAAGTGCTGTCGGTGAATCTGGGATGAATTCCGAGATACTCCCCGACATCCAACGTCGACCAACCTGCCGTCATCAGCCCATCAACATCAGAAAGGGACAGCCCGGCATCGTCCAGCGCATTGATCGCCGCCTCAGCGTGATGCGCCAGCGGAGATTTATCCGGCACGTTCCCGATCTGATCCGATTCGGCAACACCGACAATCGCGGATTGCCCGGATAACGCTCTCAGTCTGTTCAAATTCGGCATGATGGATGTCCAACTCCGTTTGGTTCTCTCCGGTACAGCGTGTGCGCAACAAGCATTTTAATCGCGTCGAACAGCTATCTGAGCGGAGATTCGCCGGATCGGCCATAACGCGTCCGGATCGGAAAAGTTCTGCGCTCGCCACGCGGCAACAGCCAACGTTCGGGAACTACGTCAGCCGAATAGACCCTGTCGATCTAAGTTCTCAATGCCAAAACTACGAGCGCCCCTGCGACGGCAACCCAACCCGTAGCGAAAACGATTATCACCGTATTGAACTTGGCGTTCATGTCAGTCTGCAGCGAGTTCAAATCTCCACTCAAACGATTGAACGAAGCCGTCAAATCGCCAAGTCGCTTGTCTACTTGTTCGTACGAACCTTCAAGCCTACTTATTCGTTCTTCAGACGTTGCCATAACAGCATCATAACGAGTCATCAGCGACGTGTCATTAACAGTTGGTTCGAAGGACGTGCCAGACGATAGACTTTACCCTTTAGAAACCGCTTTGACAAATTTAGGGGAGTATACCCCTATGACTCCAAATTCCCTCTGAACTTCATCGTCTCTGATCGTTAGGCGATACCCCGCTCCCAAGTGAGATTAAAGGAAGCCATGCTTCGCAAGAAACTGTCGCTTGACGAAACGACGCGGTCGAAGGACCTAAGCGGAAAGACTTATATCGTGACCGGCGCCAACTCCGGCGTCGGCCTCGAAACGACTCGCCAGCTGGTCAGGCAGGGCGGACACGTCGTACTGGCCTGCCGGAGACCCCATGCGGCCGAAGAGGCAGCGCGGAGCTTCAGCGGACTGAAGGGCAGCCACGAGATCATGCGGCTGGATCTCGCCGACCTTCAGTCCGTACGAGATTTCGTCGCAGAGTTCACTGCAACTCACGACCGTCTGGACGGCCTGGCGTGCAATGCCGGACTCGTGTCGATGGGCAAGGGCCCCGAATACACGAAGGACGGATTGGAATTGACTATCGGCGTGAGTTACTTTGGTCACTTCCTTCTAACAGAGTTGCTACTGGACACCTTGCGGGCGAGTGCACCTTCACGCATGGCGATCGTCTCGTCGGTTGTGCACGCCGGCAGCGACAAAAACCGGCCGAACGTGGACCTCGACGATCTCAACTACAAGCGCCGGGACTTCCACAACTTCGCCGCCTATGCCGAAGCGAAAGTGGCAACTGTCCTCTACGCAAAGGAACTCGCCGAACGACTTCACGGCACAGGGGTGACCGCCTTCTCGCTTCACCCCGGGTGGGCCAGGTCGAACTTCGGGTCCGGTGGCGGCCTGCCAATGCGGGTCGCAATGGCAGTCATGCGGCCCGTCAGCCGACTGGTATCCGACAGCAACGAGGAATCGGCGCAGACCACGCTGCACTGCCTGCTCTCCGACACCGCGGCGAACCACTCGGGCGCGTACTTCAGCCAGAGCAGTGTGCTCTACCGGGACAAGCAGTGCCGCCGAGGCGGTTGGCCGATGGAGACCCCGAACCCGAACGCCAAGAACATGGAGACGGCAAGGAGACTGATCGACCTGAGCTACGAAGTGGTCGGGTTGAGCACACCCGCCAAGCCACTACTTACGTAAGGTGTGGAGGCACAGGGATATACCGCCCAAAAATTTAACAGACCAATGATGGAGAGTCAGAACCATGCCTAACGAAAAAGGCGCTCCGCCCCAAGTACAAGTCCAATCTCTTAACGACTACCTAGAGGTCATGTCCAAAGCCGTCTTCCAGAGTGGCATGTCCTGGCAAGTCGTAAACGCCAAATGGCCCGACACCAACGAGGCATTCCACGGTTTCGAGATCGGACGAGTCGCAGGCCTGACCGAAGAAGAGCTAGAAGAACTAGCCCAAGACAAACGCGTCATCCGAAACCGCCGCAAACTCGCCGCCATCGCCCACAACGCGCAGCGGATCATCGAACTCGACGCCGAACATGGCTGCTTCATCGACTACCTGCGCTCCCACGGCGACTTCTACGACGTGGTCAACGACTTGAAAAAGCAATTCAAATTCCTCGGCGACACTGGCTGCTACTTCTTCCTATACGTAATCGGCGAATCAGTACCGCCCCACGACGAATGGATGTGCGCACGAGAACGCGCGAAGCGACGGCGCTGAAGAAAAGTCAGAGGTATGTCTCCTCTCCGGTTCAACGGGAGAGGGTTGGGGCGAGGTCTCACAAAGTGCTAAATTACCTATCAAACATCCCATCACTTCCCTCGCCAAGGACCCAATCGTGAAAGTAGTAATGACCCCCATGCCGGGCGGTGTAGCTCCCGGCGAAGCCGATGACGCCGTCCTACGCGATCTCGAAACTACATTCCCCGACGTCAACTTCGTTTGGTGCACGACCGAAGAAGATCAACTCATCGCCATCAAAGACGCGGATGCATTTTGCGGATGGCCAACCCGCAAAGTATTCCTCGCCGCGAAAAACCTCAAATGGATACACTGCGCCGGAACCGGCATCGACGGGATCATGAAGATTCCCGAACTTATCGAGTCTCCCATCCCTGTCACTAACTCACGCGACTCCCACGTCAGCCCCATGGCAACCCACGTCTTCGCGTTGATCACGTCACTCGCGCAACGACTCAACGAGATGCTGCCGCAGCAGATGGCCAGAGATTGGCGACCCGAAGACTACGCATGGCGACAGATCGAACTCGAAGGCGCAAACCTGGGCATCTACGGCTTCGGAAACATAGGACGCCGGGTAGCCAAACGTGCATCGGGCTTCGACATGAATGTCTACGCCGTCGACAAACACCCTCGGCCGTCAGAGTACGCCGAAGAAGTCTGGGGTCTAGAAAAACTCGATGATCTCATCGCCATGTCCGATTGGTTCGTCGTCGCCTGCCCGTACACCAACGAGTCGATGAACTCGATCGACCGTCGGCGAATCGCCCTGATGAAACCAACCGCCCACATCATCATCATCTCGCGCGGAGGCGTCGTCGACGAAACGGCAATGTGCGAAGCCATCCGAAACGGCGAACTTCAGGGTGCCGGCCTAGACGCCATGGAACCGGAACCCCCAGAACCCGACTCTCTCCTCTGGTCAACACCCAACGTCATCTTCTCACCTCACGCCTCAGCCCTAGTGCCCGACATGTACCTAGGCCGCCGAGAAGTTTTCAAGGAAAACCTCCGCCGCTACTTGGCCAACCAACCATTCATCTACGAATGCGACAAAGCCGCGGGGTATTGAGTCAACCCGTCCCCTTCGCGAAGCGAGGGGGACGCGAGCAAGCGAAGCGACGCTCGCAGGGGGTGTCAGGGGAAGGGTAGGGTTTGTCTCGCCCTGCGGGGGAAGTGTCCGAAGGATAAAGGGTTGATACTTACTGTATCGGCGAGTAATCCGTCGGCATCAAAATCCGGTTTTCGATGTTCTTCACGAGGATCCCATCCCGATGCGACTCTTCGAACACCTTCTGCCACTCCGGATCAGCCCGGAAACTCGCCCAAGCTTCCGCTCGTTGATCTGGGCTATCGAACGCCACCAGATACACAAGCTGGTTGCTGTTCGGACCAACGTCATGAGTCCAATAACCCACGTTCCTGATGCCGTGCTTCTCGAAAAGCTCCAAAGTGTGGTTCCTGAATCGAGAGTTCAAATCAGGCAACTTCCCAGCAAAGGCCTCGTAGATACGCAGTTCATAGATCATCGTCTCAACTCCTAAACGTCGGCGTGAATTCGGTCAACCCAATCGTATCGCGCAACCACAGTTCACACGTTCCGCGAGTAATGCGCATCTTCGTCCGCTGGGAACTTGCCTTCACCGACATCGTCAACATACCGTTTCACCGCACTCGTGATCTCCCCAGCGAAATCCCCATAGTGCCCGGCATGGCGGGGTCTGAAAGTCGGGTCCAAACCCAACATGTCGTGTAGCACTTGCACCTGGCCGTCGCAATGCGGCCCGGCTCCGATCCCGATAGTCGGGATCGTCAACCGCTCCGTGATCTCCTTCGATAGGTCCGCCGGCATCAGCTCCAGCACAACCGAGAACGCGCCCGCCCGTTCAACCGCCAGTGCATCCTCGATCACCCGCTCTGCGTTATCGCCGCGACCCTGCACTCGATAACCCCCGAACGCATGTATCGACTGCGGCGTAAAACCAACGTGTCCCTGCACCGGTATCCCCGCGTCCACAATCGACCGGATCGTATTTTCCACCGTCACACCACCCTCCAGCTTCACTGATTGCGCCCCGCCTTCCTTCATCAACCGCGTCGCGTTCTTGATCGCCGTCGGAACGTCTGATTGGTAACTCCCGAACGGCATGTCTCCGATTATGAACGCACGCTTAGCACCCCTCGATACTGCCGCCGTCGCCCGTACCATGTCATCCATGGTCACCGGTACCGTCGATTCGTACCCCAGCACCACATTGCCCAAACTGTCGCCAACCAGAATTGCGGTCACGCCAGCCTCGTCGACCAGCATCGCCTGGTTGTAGTCGTAGGCCGTAACCATTGCGATGAACTCGCTCCGCGCCTTCATCTGCTGAAAACGCCGGACTGTCACACGTCTTCTCGGAGCACTCATAACCCAATTATCTACCTCTAAACAAATCCGGGATCAGAACGTGAATCGGCAACCTCTTGGATGCGGTTCGGGCGTTAAACTGCGTCCAAACGAAAAACCGATCATCTCCCGAGACCCAATGACTGACCTCTCGAACGTAAAAGCCCTCACTTGGGACATAGGCGGAACCGTTTTCGATTGGCGCGGGACTATTCAAGACGAAGTCAAACGAATTGCCGCCGAGCAGGGCGCGGATGTCGATTTTGTCCAGTTCGCTACCGATTGGCGCGTCTGGTCGTTCGATACGCTGGGCCGAGTCAACCGCGGCGAACTTCCTTGGACAAATCTCGACCGCATCTACCGTCAAGTTCTCGACGATGTGCTTGAAAAACACGCCGCCATCACCCTTTCAACGTCTGAACGCGATGACCTTACTGAAGTCTGGCATCGTCTGCGAGCGTGGCCCGGCGCCGCCGATGCTATCCACCGCCTCAAATCCAGATACACGATGATCGTGCTAACTGTCCTCAGTTACTCCATTGCCGTCGACTGCTCCAAGCACAACGGGATCAACTGGGACGGAATCCTCTCCTGCGAATTCCTCGGAGCCTACAAAGGCCCGCCAAACGCTTACAACAAAGCCATCCGCCTCCTCCGACTCCAACCTTCCGAAACAATGATGGTCGCCGCACACATGAGCGATCTCAAAAACTCAACCGCCGCCGGAATGTCCACCGCGTACATCCACCGCGAAGGCGAATCAAACGTAATCCCCGGCTACTCCGACATCGCAACCGCAACCGCAGACCCGAAAATCAACATCGTCGCAACCGACTTCCCCGACCTAGCCAACAAACTCCTCGCCTAACCACTGTCATTCCGGCGAAAGCCGGAATCCAAAAGGGCAGGGCAACGGGGGCGAAGGCGGACACGCCAACAATTAAACTTCACGCAAACCAATCCTTCTGCTAACAGAGACCGCCCCATGAAAATCGCAACTCGAGAAATCCTTTACTACGAGCACTCTGCCGCTAATCCCGTAACCCTCCGCGTCCAACCCGGCGAATGGTTCGAAGTTCAGACGCAGATGAACCGCGGACCCAATGCCGAACTCGTCCCCGACGACATCCGAGACCTTTACAACAGCTGCCGATCCGATTCCCAGCCGACCGACCGCGGCAACGCATCGTCCGGCAGCACATACGTCGAAGGCGCCGAACCGGGTCACATGCTGACCGTTCACATCGGTGAGATCAAGACCCATCCCGTCGGATGGACGCGGTACGGCGGGTCCACGGGAGCGATGCCCGGATACCTCGGACCCTCGAACATCGGCCCGCAGTTCCGCATCTGCCGCATCGACGTCGAAAACGGTCAGATTATCTGGAACGACAAACTCACGTTCCCTGTCGAACCCATGCTCGGAGTGGTCGGCGTCGCACCGCTCCGCGAAGCTCGACACAACGGATGGGCAGGGGAGTGGGGCGGTAACTTTGACATCCAAGAGGTGACTACCGGAGCGAAACTCCACCTTCTCGTTAACCATCCCGGAGCACTTCTACACGTCGGCGATATGCACGCCCGGCAAGGCGACGGCGAGATCTGCGGGGGAGGCGGAATTGAGACCGGTGGCTCAGTCATGATGAAGGTCGAACTCTCTCCCAAACCTGAAGGAATGACGTGGCCTCGCATCGAGAACGACACCCACATCATGACTACCGGCATCGAGAAACCCGCCGAAGACGCATTCCGAATCGCCCTATCCGAGATGATCCTCTGGCTGGAAGCAGACTACGGCATGTCGCAAGGCGAAGCCTTCATATTCCTCGCGCAATGTCTGGAAGCTCGCGTCACGCAGTTCGTCAATCCCACCTACTCGTATGTCTGCAAAGTCAATCGCAAGTACCTCGTCTAGGTCGAATCTTCACTGGCGAAGAATCGGTAATGTTCGGAGTGTGCAATGCCAATAGTTGATTACGCGGCCGGGAACACCCAAGAGTACCGTGGCAAGTTACTTGAACAGATTCGCCGAAGGAAGGTTGCAAATCCGAACTATACCGTCGTCGACATCGGTGGACGGCACAACCCGTGGGCCGACGACGTTGTCGACGTATATGTTGACGTCTTCCCCTTCGAAACAGACAAGCGCCTCTACGTTGGCGATGTGAACAGCGAAGACATCTGGCGAGAGCTGGGAGCTGATGGGCCGTTTGACTTCGTCATCATCTCCCACGTTTTGGAGGACATCCGAGATCCGATAACTGGCCTCAATTGGCTCCCCAGAATCGCCCACGGCGGCTTTCTGGGTCTACCTGTAAAACACCGTGAAGTGGCAAACTCCAAGTCTGGTTACTGGCTCGGGCAATCCCATCACTACTGGATCTTCGGTGTGAAAAACGATGAAAACGGAGATCCGATCCTCATGGTCGTGCCCAAATGGCACTGCGTTAACTACTTCAATACAAATACGCCGTACTGTGAACCGTTGGGCGAAGAGGATTCAAACCTAGGTTCAAGAACCCTGGAATGGTTCGACCCCGACAAGGCAGGGTACGATCGAGAACTCGGCGTCATCTGGCAAAACACCTTGCCGTTCTGGGTGCCCGACTACACTCTGATGGTTCCGGAACAAATCGAGCTACTGAGGACGGTTTTCAAAGATGGCGTCTGATTTTGGTTTCTGGGGATTAGCCATGGACGCCAACGATGTCGAATCGTTGGCAAATTTCTGGCGCGACGCTGCCCACTACAAAATCGAAGATTCCCACTTTCCTTACCTCGCCGTCATGACTTCAGACGATCCAGTCCAACCGCGCATCATCATCCTCCAGGTTCCTGAAACTAAATCCGCTAAGAACCGCGTGCACGTCGAATTCAAAGCCAAAGACTTGAAAGCCGAGACTGAGCGCATCGTCGCCTTAGGCGCGACACTAGTGGCGGAACGTGAATTCGGCGACACTAAATGGATCGTTATGCAAGACCCCGAAGGCAACGAATTCTGCCTCGTTAACCCAGCCCACTAGGATCCCAAACCGATGTCAGCATCAAAACTGAACATAGAAAGATCTCGCCAATTGATGGAACGCGCGAGGCGCGTTGTCGCCGGAGGCATCTCCTCACAGATAAGGCTCAACGAACCTGGCGGCGATCCCCTATTTTTCGACCGCTCCGAAGGTGCCCTGATGTGGGACGCGGACGGCAACGAGTACATCGATTACATACAAGGCATGGGACCCAACATCTTTGGCCATGCTCCAGAGTTCGTCTCCAACCAAGTGTCGGAGGACATGCGCAAGGGCTACGTATTCGCCGCACAATTCGAGCGCGAACTCGAAGTCGCGGAGATGGCTGCGGATGCCGTGTCCATTCCCGATTGCACTGTGCGCTTCGCCAGTTCCGGCACAGAGATCGACCAACTCGCGCTGCGGCTCGCTCGAGGGTATACCGGCAGAACCAAGTACATCAGGTTCGAAGGCCACTACCACGGATGGATGGATAGCGTGAACCATTCCGTTCACCCGCCCATCGACGAAGCAGGTGATGTCGATGTTCCCAACGTCGTAGGCGAATCGGCTGGTATGGATCCTGGTTCGGCTACCCAAGTTATCCCGTGTCAATGGAACGATCCCGATCGCCTCGAAGCCGCATTCGAACGACACCCCGGGCAAGTCGCCGCCGTCATCATGGAGCCGATCAACGCCAACACCAACTGCATAATGCCCGAGCCCGGATATCTCGAAGCTGTCAATGAGATCGCCCATAGCCACGGCGCCTTGGTCATCTTCGACGAAGTGATTACCGGGTTTCGAGTGGCATACGGCGGCGCTCAAGAACTCCTCGGCGTAACACCCGACCTGGCAACCTACGCCAAATCAATCGCAGCCGGTTTCCCGATTGCCATGCTCGCTGGACGACGCGAGATCATGGATGTCCTCGGTAGCGGCGAGGTTTACCACGGCGGCAGCTTCAACTCCAACGTCATGTCGATCTCGGCCGCATACGCCACGTTGACTCACCTGAGATCTGAAGGCGATGCATTCTACGCGGACCTCAACCGTCGGGGGCAACGATTGATTGACGGCTTAAGGCGCGTAGGAATGGAGACCGAAACCGACATCCACGTGCAAGGACTCGGTAGCGTTTTTGGTGTTTCTTTCAACCGCAGCGGCGAAGTGATTCGCAATTATCGAGACCATGCCACGCGATGCGATGACGACCGCTACGTGCAATTCGCGGCCGAGATGATGCGTGACGGAGTCCGCCTCTCGTCCAATGGACGGGTGCATATGTCGTCCGCTCACACCGACGAACAGATAGACCAAACCGTCGAAGCAGCCGGTCGAGCCCTCGCGCGGATGTGACGAAATAGCGCGAGATTAAAGGCTATTCGTCTCGCCCCGTATTGTTTCGACTCGGCACGTTTTGCCAAAATCAACATCACGCATCAAGAAGAGTGCGGTGGCGTACTCGGGTGTCGATTGATGCGAAACCAGTTCAACGATTTGGAGAATGACGCTTCATGCAAGCCGAGTTTAAGTGGGGTTCTAATTCCAACACATCGGCAACATCTAGCCCCGTGCATGTGGCGGATTCTCGTGGCTTAGCGTCGGGTCTCTACGCAGGAGCCATCTGCGAAAGCTACGACGAACCCGACGAAGTGGAAGAGATGTGCGCGCAGATCCGAGATCAACTCGGAGGCGCGAATCCCGACTTGGTTTTGATTTTCGCGTCCGCTCCGAAGTATCCGGAATTTGAAAACGTATTACCTGAATTGCACCGCCAACTGGGTTTCCGCGTGGCGGTCGGATGTTCTGGATCAGGCGTGATCGGTGCGAAACGTGAGCTTGAGTCGGGGCCTGGACTCTCCGTGCTGGCCGCGAGTTGCGACACCAGTTACATGCACCCGTTCGCGTTTTCGGACAAGCAGGCGAGCGGCAAAGACGCGACGCCAGAATCGCTCGCCGAATCTATCGGCGCAGATCCCGCTGATTACGAAGACGGACTGATGTTGGTGTTCATCGATCCGTTGACCGTGTCCACCGAGTATGCGCTCTCAATGCTCGACTCCGTCTACCCCTCCGTGATGAAATTCGGTGCCCTGGTAAGCGGCGGGCACGAGTACGGCGAGAACAGAATGTTCTTTGGCGAAGAGCTTAGACATCACGGTGCGGTCGGCCTCCTTATCAAGCACAACTTCGATGCCGACATGATTGTTTCTGGTAGCGAAGAGCCGGTTGGGCCCAACATGGTGATTACGAAATCCAACCGTAACGAGATACACCGCTTGGATGACAGAACCCCGTTGTCAGTGCTGGAGGAGATCTTCTTGAACGCCGATCCTTTGAGCCAGCTTCGTATGAAGCGGACTCTAGTGGTGGGCCTCGAATCAAACGGAGTCTTGATCGACCCGGACTATGTGATGCGGAACATCATGGATATGGACCAAGAGACCGGCGCGATGATGATCGGCGATTTGGTGGAGGATGGACAAGCTC
This sequence comes from Dehalococcoidia bacterium, assembly GCA_965207515.1. Classification (GTDB taxonomy): domain Bacteria; phylum Chloroflexota; class Dehalococcoidia; order Lucifugimonadales; family Lucifugimonadaceae; genus Bin127. The sequence continues at coordinate 2,739,015 of OZ242286.1, forward strand.
TCCAATTCCACGTCCGCGACGGTGAACTCGCCTCCAGACGATTGAGCCAGAATCTGGGCAACTATGCATCGCACATCAGCGAACGTGGCAAGAACGTTGACGCGATGCTGTGTTTTAACTCGGTCGCCAGAGGCTATCGGATGTTCGAAGAGGATGATCACGACGCGAAATTAATCGCCGAGCGTTTCGGTTCGATTCCGATCGCGGGATTCTTTTCAAATGGCGAGATCGCCTCTCGACGCGGTGGTTTCGCGCTGAACGATGAAGAAGAGTACGCAACCCGTGTAATGGGCTACACCGATACGCTGGTAATGCTTCGTGACCTAACTGACAACCCCAATCGCGGCATCTTCGGACGCGGTGCGGCTTCGGCCGCCACCGGCTAATCTCTGGGACGCCGACCGTTTCCCAGTTTCGCGGTGACCCTAAGTAAATGCCGTGGCCAGTCGCGACCCAATCAACAGCACCGGGATTGGCAACACTTAGTGCCACATCAAAGTGCGTCCAACGGCCGGACAACGTTGATCACAGCCGAGACACTTTTCAACGATCGGTTCAAAGACGCGGGATCAACACCCTCGCCAATTTCCGTGATGGCGCAAATCACATAATTCGCGAACGTACCTAATAGCGCAAGCATCACATCACGCCGGAACGAGGAAAACGCGTAATCTGCCCGGACATCCGCGTTGAGAGCGCGGTAGTAGAAATCGATAAGTCCCTCGAAATGAACCTCAGCAATTTCAGGGCTGAGAGTTGTGGCCAAGAACTTTGCGACATCGCTACTGGCACCGCTGTACACCGCATCCTGCCAATCGATCAGCACCGGTTCAGCGGTGGCTCCGTTTCTGCGGAGGCTCATGTTTTCCGTATGCAAATCACCGTGAGTCAGGGTGCACGGTCGCGCGTCCAGCTCATCCAATACTTCCGACAAATGGTCCGCGAGGAACGAACCTACTTCATTGACGTTTGGATGATTGCATGGATGGAGCGAGGTTGACGCGCAGAGCGCCTCCCAGTTCGGCGCGAACTGTGTCGTGTCTTCGTTGAAGATGTCGGCTCTGTAGCCGTTGCGCATCCAAGGATTGGCTTCGAGTCGATCGTCGCCCCAAAATCGTGCGTGAACCTCCGCCAAACCTGCCAACGCATCCCTAACGACCCCTATCGCGAATTCATGACGTGATGGGAGTCGCCCCAAGTCCTCGATCAACAGGGCGGCATTCCCGGTATCAGGATCGAAAAGTTCCGACAAAATCCGAGGTTGAAATCCTCCCTGCATATCGCGCAGCATCCGATAAACCTCGATTTCGCGCTGATAACTTCCGTTGGCCGATTCCCTTGCCCGATCGACAGGCGATTTCGCAGGAAGTTTCATGATGGCGCTTCGTGGGATGCCACCGCTTCCAGTGATTCGGATCCGGAACACCTGCGACATCACCGGGTTACCGCCTAACAGCGGCGTGTAATCGAGAACGCGTACCTCGCTCAGACCTGTACGCCGCAGCAACTCCAGTGCAACCGCGTCAAGCTTCCCATTTTGAGCGGCGATTTGAATCATCGAGCCTAAACTAGGGTTGATCATGAATCAATCGTGCCGAACGCGCGGCTCGTCGAGCCACGTGCCGCAGGGGTATCATCTCACGCAGGCAATCGACGGAGGAACAGGATAAATGACTAGGTTCGAAGGCAAAGCAGCATTGATCACTGGCGGCGCGTTGGGGATCGGAGGGGCGACCGCCCGACGACTGGCTGCAGAGGGCACCAGTGTGTTGATCGCCGACATCAACGACGATGCCGCAGCCGCAAACGTCGAGCGCATCGCTGATGCCGGTGGAACCGCCGTGGCATCCCACATCGACGTCGCTTCATCCGACGATTGCCGTCGAATGGTGGACGAGACGGTTGACGCGTTCGGGCGGTTGGACATCCTTGTGCAAAATGCCTTCAGCGTGATATCCGGGGAGTCGCGAATTCATGGCGACGCCATTGAAGTAACTGAGGACGACTGGGATTACGGGATAGATGTCTTGGTCAAAGCGCTGTTCCTAGGTGCCAAACACGCCGTTCCTCACATGCGCGCTGTCGGGGGAGGATCGATCATCAACCTAGCTTCGGTTCACTCGTATCTGCAGGAAACCGGAATGTTGGTGTACGAAACCGGCAAAGCAGCAGTGGTCGGCCTTACTCGCCAGCTTGCGGTGCAGTACGGGCCAGACGGAATTAGGGCGAACGCCATCGGTCCCGGCCACATCGTCGGCGAAGGATTAGCGGAGATGTGGGACGCAAACCCGACGGGACACGCGTTCTTCGCTGATCAATACCCGCTTCGACGAACGGGGAAACCGGAAGAAATCGCCGCAGGAATCGCGTTTCTCTGCTCCGAAGACGCCTCGTTCATAACCGGCCACACATTGATGATCGACGGTGGGTTGACGGTCCAGCTACAGGAGAAATTCGGATTGCGGCAAGCCCACTACGCCCTTCAGAATCCTGATGACGACTTCACCTTCGCAGCGCTGGATTAGACCACCTTACGCCATCACACCTTTATGCGCGATGTCGCTGATCGGGTTACGATCGTTGGGCGATTCCCGTTCTTGTAAATCTGCAGGCAACGCTCCGCGCTGTCCGATTCTCCCGACTACGAAACCACACATCGCGGTGTAGAACTCATCGGAAACGCCCAGCTTTTCGTAAACGACGTCGTAGTCGATCCCCGCCATGGCGTGCGAGTAAAGGCCCAACGAACGCGCCTGCAATGCGAGAGACATCCAAGCGGCGCCGGTGTCAAATTGCGAGGTTCGAGGACGACGGCCTTCTGGCGTCTTCGTATTGGCGAATATGAAACCGATCAGTGGTGCTTTGGTGGCCCAAACTTGATTTCCGGACATCAGGATCGAGTCGAAAACCGCGCGGTCGGCTCCATCGGTCTCATATACGAAAAGCCACGGTTGTCTATTGAACGACGAAGGCGACCACCGCGCTCCCTCGAAAATCGAGGCAATTTCATTTTCCGTTAACGGCTCGGACGAAAACGATCTTGGCGACCATCGATTGATCAACAAAGGATCAACATCTGCGGAAGCCACACGAGAGTTTGCTTGATCTGTCAATGGAGATGTCCTGATTGCTGCGTGCTACTTGCTTCGGAGGCGGTCTTCGATTGTATTTCGTTGGTTTTAATCAACGGTTCTGCGCTCTCTGATCTGCGTTGACGAGATCGGGTCCGAGAACATGTGCTCTGGGATCTCTATCAGAAGGGACTCAAACCCTGCCGGTACTTCTACATCGCGGGCCGTCCTGAATCTCCCTTCAGCATCACGTCGACCTCCGACTATGAAGCTCGATCCCAAGTTCCGGAGTTCGCTCATCGCGGAGATGCTCGGTGATTCCGCATGCGAATCGGTGTAAAAACGATCGTCGAAAAGCCTGATCGCGGTGTCGTACCCGATGACGAAAGTAGTGCCGGGCATCAGACGAGCCTTCTCCAAAAACGTGGCGGCCTGTGTGATCACTACCGTGTCGCCTGCCAACGTGAACTGAGCCACTCGCTCTTGTAGTTCGGCGACAACAATATCCGGCTTCTCAACGTTTTTGACTGACAACTCGAAACAAGGCGTCAAGTTCTTGCCAGATACGTGGACTCCGATGTTTAGCAAGGTTCGATGTGCTCGATGCAATGGTCGAAATGACCCGGACAGCATGATCGCATTGGCGGGAGGCACGTCGGACCACCCTTGCCAAGGCCTGTAAACTCCGACGGCCTGATCTCCGTTAATCACTCGCTCAATGATCCGATCGCTCGACATTTTCCCCTCCTAGCAACTTTGGAGCGATCGTCGATTTCACACCGCATGCTTCAGCGAGTGCGTTCAAAACCAGGGCTTTACATACCGCTTCTTCCCCATCCCGGTCACGCGCTCCTTTTTCCAACACGATCGAGATCGTCGCCGTCCGCTCGCCGTCGTGCCATGCGATGTGCGCTCGGTTTTCGCCTCGTCTTACGCGGTCGGTCGCGATCGCGGCGGTGCAGGACAGTCCGATCAGATGATCTTGGGGCGCATCGGAATCGCTCAATTCGACCGCGCGTTGGTAGGCGCGGGTCGCCATCAACGCGGCTTCGGTTTTTGAAACGTGCTGTTCGGCCGTGACGCTTACGTATTCGTCAAGTGCTAACCGGGAGTAAGGAACCTGAGCATCGATCACCGTTCGAGAAGCGCCAGATACGGCGAAAAGTGCCGAGATAGCACTTGTCCCGGCTCCTGTGATAACGAGGCATGCCTTGATCGGCGAGTCATGGATAGCCGCGATAAGTTCTCTTTCAGACTGAGAAATCACGTTGCCAGCAAACCCCCATCGATTCCGACCATCTGACCCGTGACATACGAAGCGTTATCGGAGAGCAACCAAGCAACGAGTTCGCCGACCTCGGATGGGTCACCGTATCTTCCGAGCGGCACAGCAGATTCGATCCTCCTACGGAAGTCAGCGTCTCCTCGATCCACGGAGGCCATCATGTCGGTGTCGATCGGGCCCGGACAGATGCCATTGATCCGGATGTTCATCCGCGCATAGTCGAGCGCCGCAGCCTTGGTCAAGCCGCTGACAGCGTGCTTTGTGGCGGTATAAGCAGGACGCTTGATGTCGGCGCGCAGACCGTTACGCGAGGAATCGTTGACGATCGAACCTCCGCTGCCTTGTCGGATCATCGCCTCAAGTTCGGCCTTCATGCAATTCCAAACGCCCATGACATTGACTTCCCACGAACGCCGCATTATCTCGTCATCCATTTCGTGGATGCGGCCCATATCCAACAAAACGCCTGCGTTGTTAAACGCACCATCTATGCCGCCGTACGCTTCGAGCGCGTGGCGGATCATTCGATCAACATCGTCAGGATCCGTTACGTCAGTTTGGATGTAAGTGGCGGTGCCGCCAGAGGCTACGATCCCCTCGACGACCTCAGCGCACAAATCGGCGCGCCTCGCGGCTACAACTACGTTTGCGCCATGTTTGGCGGTTACTTCGGCAGTAGCGCGACCGATGCCGGAACTGGCGCCGGTGACAACGATACATTTGCCGTCGAGGATCTTGTGTGATGCATGCTTGGCGCTGACGGCAGATTCGGTTCTCATGTGCTCCTATCTAGTTTGAGAAATAGCCGCGTTTAGTTGACAAACGGCTTATGTGATGCTAGATTTACCCGCGTATTGTAAGCCGCGATACGCGTGGAATGCTGTATACTCTGCGAAGTTGCAAGCGCCATTGACGTGGTCGCGGCGATGTGAACAGTCGGTCGGGGTATAGATGCGGCGGATCCGCATCTACAGAACCAGCCCCGGCGGCACAATACAGGAGGTTCATTAATGAAACTAAGTTATCTACTCAAGCGGTGGGGATTCCTGCCCTTGACGGTAGCCGTCGCAGCGACTGCGTTCGTGCTTGCCTGTGGTAGCTCCGAAGCTCCCGCGACCGCGCGACCAGCCGCGACAGCCGCACCGGCCGCGACAGCCGCACCAGCCGCAAAAGCGGCAGCAGCCGCGACCGCGCGCCCGGCCGAGAAGGCCGCCGCAGCCGCGACAGCCGCACCGGCAATGAAGGGTGAGGCAGCCGCAGAAGCCGCACCGGCAGCGACCGCACGCCCGGCCGAGAAGGCCGCCGAAGCTATGGCTCCTAAGGCCATGGAAGAGGACGTCGAGCTCACGTTCGCGACGCGACGTGTGTCCGCCGTTATCGGTCTGCCGACCATCGGCCCGTACGCCGGTACTCCGACTGTCGGAGGCGGTGTGGAAGAGTACTTCTTCCACTTCGAAAACGGCGACCCGATGACGCCTGAACTCGTCGAGTCTTGGGACATCGACCCCGCCGGAACACGCGTTCGCATGACCATGCGCTCGCACCCGGACGGCGGCGGCATCCCGTTCAACTCGCCCGTTGGATTCGAGGACATGGACTTTGGCGTCGTCGACGCTGACAGTGTCGTCCGATACTTCAACGAGTCGAACGCCACGACCAACCCCGACACCACCTATGGAAACTCGGGTGACCTCGCTGCGATTTTCTTGGAAGCCAAGAAGATCGACGATATGACGGTGGAGATTGGACTGGTTTCGCCGGTCTACTTCTGCCTCCCGATTTCGCAGTTCGGTTGCTTGAGCGCGGCACGAGGTCTCTACTACCTCGCACACGCCGACTCGATGGGTGTTGAGTGGGCACGTGAGCACCACATCGGCACCGGCCCGTTCGTCCAGGGACACTGCGTACCTGGCGACCGCTGCACGACCGAGGCTCTTGACGAGCACTGGCGAGCCACGGCCTCGTTTGACAAGTTCACCTACATCCAGGTTGCTGAGAACAACACTCGTATCGCCATGCTCCGCAACGGCGAAGCCGACCTGGCGTCGTTGGACTTCAAACTCGTACCTGGCGTAGTCCAAGAAGGCTTCCGCTTTGTTGAGACCATGCCTGGCGGTTTCGTCGGACAGTCGATCATGTACCCGGGTCTGCTCTGGGAACACTCCCACGCACGAACTGGTGAGCCACTAGAGCCTTGGGCCTGCGGAGACGACCGCACTGCGGACGCATTCGACAACGCCTGTGGCTCCGGCCCGAACGAGGGTCCGTACACGCAGGACTACCCGTGGATCGGCAACCCTTGGGGAACCGAGGACGCTCCTTGCACGGACGGTGACGCACCTGGTCACGAGCGATGCGGAAATGCACCGTACGCTGACACGGACAACCCGCCCGGCATCAGCGACATGGAGCAGGCTCGCCTGGTCCGTCTCGCACAGGCCATCGCGATTGACCGTAACGAGATCAACAACGTCTTCCTCGACGGCAAAGGTACTCCGATCTACTCCGAGTACATGGGCCCCGAGTACCCCGGCTGGGACCCCGACCGAACTACCGGTTGCTGGGACTGGCTAGGAAACCAGATCGACTGCTCGCCGCTAGCGGCCGGCACGATCTTCGAAAACGGTAACCCGTGGACACTTCCGAACGGTGACCTCGCAATGGCCGACGCCTTGCTCGCGGCAGCTGGATACCCGCTTGTCGACGGCAAGCGCCAGGGCATCGAGAGCATGACGTTGCAGGCCTACGTTGCCGAGATCGGTGAAGTCAGCCTTGAAGTCGCCGACTACATCACCTCTCAGTGGGAGCAGCTCGGCATCGAGATCAACCAGTTGATCGAAGACTACGGTGGAGTCATCTCCCAGAGAATGCGCCGCCGAGTGCAATACTTGCCTGTCTTTAAGAACGGCGACGTTCACTCGAACGTCTACCCGCTTGACTGGCCGTTGCCGACCGTTGACACGTCATCCAGCCGACCCGGTTGGGGCGTAGGCTTCGAGTCGCAACCTGGCGGTAAGTGGCTGTTCGAGATCCTCGCCGAGAAGGACAAGGCTGCGCGTGAGCAAGCTCACCTGAAGTGGGTCGACTGGTCAATGTACTGGGTTCAGTACGCTGGCGTAGTCCAGGTTCCGAAGGGTGTGGTTGCAGGTCCGAGAATCGCTTCTTGGAACGGTCGCCAACAGCACTACAGCAACATTTCGAGCAACCCCGAGTTCATCGTACTCAGGTAACTCCGAGATGAGCACGTTGGCACGGAGCCCGTATGCCGTCAGGCTTCGGGCTCCGTCCAGCTAGGTAGTGGCGGTGTGCGGGAATTTTTAGACCGCACATCGCCATTGCCGCGCAAAGTGTCGATTGGATCGGCCATCCGGCACAAGGCGAAATTCGATTCGAAATCGAACACCGGCGAATGCTGGACGGGGTGAGCGCGCCCTGACGATGGCCGATCACTGAAGTAGACACTTACAGAGGATGCACAGGATCACCTTCACTTAGGTCCGGGAGCCCGCAATGTTACGTTTTTTGGCAGGTCGCGTGTTCACGTCGCTGGTGTCCGTGTTCGGCGCCACCCTGGCTATCTTCATCCTCGTCCACGTAAACCCCAAAGACCCGCGCGAAATTTTTGTCCCGCAAAGCGGTTACGGGCTTACGCAGGAAAGTTGGAACCGACTGGGTGACCGATTGGGTTTCGACAAACCCGCCCCGATCCAATACATCGAATGGTTAGGGCGTGTGTTCCGTCTTGATTTTGGTGTTTCATTAGGTTTGCAGATTGATGTGTGGGACATCATCAAAGGCCGATTGGGTGCCACGGTGCAGTTGGGAGTCGGAGGGTGGTTGATTGCCGTTCTCATGGGCATTCCAACCGGTGTGATCGCAGCCGTGTGGAGGGGAGGCATATTTGATTATTTGGCGCGCTTTATTGCCTTGGTGGGGCAGGCCGCTCCAGCATTCGTAACCGGTATCGTGATGATCTGGATATTTTCGGTTACGCTCAACGGGCTTTCAGACGACAACCCGTTTTCGTTCATGCGGATCTTCGCCATGCCGGCGGGCGGACGGACGCCAGACGAGCTCCGTTGGAAGGAATATATCTTGCCCTGTCTAGCGCTTGGGTGGGGTTCGGCGGCCGGATTGATGCGGTTGACACGCTCGTCGATGTTGGAAATTCTCGACTCCGAATTCGTGAAGATGGCTCGGGCAAAGGGCGTCGGCAACACGACCGTCATCTTCAAGCACGCTCTTCGCAACGCTTTGATTGCGCCGATAACTTCGATGCTATTGTTATTCGCTGGTTTCTTGAACGGCGCGCTGGTCGTTGAAATCGTGTTTTCATGGCCAGGAATTGGTCAAGTCGCATTGCAGGACGCGGTCCAAAACAACGATTTCCCGCTGCTGCTCGGCACGGTTGTCGTATTCCTCATGTACTTCTTGGTATTCGCCACGGTTGCAGACATTCTCTACACGGTGATCGACCCAAGGGTCCGGCTCAGATAGATGGGACGTTTCTCCGACAATCGTGGAATCTTGAGGTAATTGCGCATGGCAACGGAAGTTGACAGGACCGAAAACACCACTGAGGCGGCTGCGGTAGCCAGCGATCAGGCAGCATATTACGGTCAGACGTCGAACCCGATCACCAAATTCTGGTTTTATCTGCGTCGCTACCCGATAATTCCGGTCTTCATTCTTCTGTTGTTGCTTTTCGCCGCAATCGTGGGGCCCTATGTGGCGCCGTTCCCGCGGGACAAAGGATTTTCCCACGACCGGAATTTGGGCCTTTGGGAACGTTCTCGCGCGGCGTATGTTCCACTTGGGGGCCAGACGATCGAGGAACTTAGCTTTAGGTCTTGCGAATTTATCGACCCAGATGGCGGAGCCGATTCCGAGAACATTCACCAGTGTGGAAAGCTACACATCTTCGGAGCTGACCACACTGGGAGGGATATCTTCAGCAGGTTGTTGCACGGCTCGCGGATATCGATCGCGGTCGTGACGTTCTCGTTGACCTCCGGAATGATCCTTGGAACTGCCGTGGCGCTATTCAGCGGGTATTACGGCGGCATTCTGGACGAAGTTGTCACGAGATTCGTCGATGTTTGGAACGCGCTTCCCTTCCTGATGGTTGCCATCGTGGTAACGCAGTTGTTCGGAGCAAAAGTAGACGTGCTGCTGTGGCAAGTAGATATGCTTTTGTTCGTCCTGATGCTTGTGGCTTGGGTCGGATTCGTGCGTGTGATCCGCGCGCAGGTGTTCGTTTTGCGTGAGTTGGACTACGTGGCGGCGGCGAGAGTGGCAGGCGCGTCCGATGTGCGAATAATTTGGCGTCATCTCGTTCCGGGAATCATGAACACCGTGATCGTCGTAGCGAGCTTGAACACGAGCGGTCTGATACTTGCGGAATCAACACTCAGTTTCGTCGGTGCGGGTATCCAGCCTCCGACGCCAGCCTGGGGTGTGATGACCAACGAAGGACGAGACTACATCCTCGAAGCACCGCACCTGACTCTCGTGCCAGGATTCGCCATATTCTTGGTGGTGCTGTCGATGAACTTCTTTGGCGACTGGCTTCGCGATCGGCTTGACCCGCGGTTGCGGCAGGTGGCTTAAGACAATTGAGGAGTGTGCCGATGAAAAAAAGCGTAGTTGCACTCTTAATCGCCGCTTGGGCAGCGATGACCGCCGCAGCGGCCGTCACAGCTTGCGGGGGACCGTCTCAATTCGAAACGATCCAAACGTTTGAAGCCGATCTTAAGGTCCAAAACTCCACCGCCACCGCCGAAGCGATAATCGCCGAAGGCGGGGATCCGGATGCCGGTATCACCGTCGGTAAGAACACAATCGCGGCGCAGGTCCAACAAACCGCACAAGCTAGAGCCACCGAGGAAGCAGAATCAGGTGAAGGGTCCGGCGGTGCAGCCGTCGGTTCAGAAGCCGGATCAGAAAGCGAACAAGAAGAAGGCGCGGAGGCTGCCGAGATCGAAATTCCCGAGGGCCCCGCAGCCGAAGGCGAAGTGACCGTCATAATGGCCGACCCGTCGTTCTTTGAACCGGAGGTCATCAAAGTCAAAGTCGGAACCACCGTGACATGGGAAAATCCGCGGGGCAGTCCTAGCAGTGCCACAGCCTTCGATGACGCAGCTGAACAGTGGGATACGACGGATCTTTGGAAATCGTCATTCAACCCCGAGGTCTGTTGCGCCTCCCATACATTCGAAGTCGTAGGCTGCCACCGCTACCGCTCTGAATTCTCAGGCGACACCGCGACCGGCGCCGTCTGCGTAGTCGAATAACTTCAACTACATCGCCAAATGAAAAGCGCTCTCGCTGGTTCCCGCGAGAGCGCTTTTGGTTTCGCACCGAGCGTTTGATGCAGATCAGTTGAGTCAACCGCCGCCGACTGGTCGAACAATCTCAAGCGTATCGCCGTCGTCGATAACTACGCTCGAATACTCGTCGCGGGGCACTACGTCGGCGTTATGCGCGACCGCCAAACGCCTGCCGGATAGCCCCTTCTCTTCCAGATAAGCTTGCAGATTTGTGGGTTGCGGGAGCTCTAGATCGCGCCCGTTGATGGTTACGCGGATCGCCATTTCTATGTAGTCGTATCTGATATTGGAGTCGGCGAAGATACTCGCCGCAGCGACGAGTTAGGCGGCTTCGGAAACGGTTACGGTGCTTGTGTCGATGTAGTTCCCTTGCGAATCAACGATCTCGGGTTGCGTGTGTTCAAGGATCGTCTCTTTGGTGACGATGCACTTAGCCGCGTCCGAAAATGAAGGCAGCGCGTACATAGCATCCATCAGCACGCCTTCAACGATGGAACGCAACCCTCTTGCCCCCATTCGTCTTGTCTGGGCATGTTCGGCGATCGCGACGAGCGCGTCTTCTGTGAATTCGAGTTCAACGTTGTCGAGACCGAACAGCTTCTCATATTGAGAGACGATCGAATTTTTCGGCTCTACCAGTACCTTCACCAACTGCTCAAGCGTGAGGTCGGAAAGACCTACCACTACGGGGATTCTTCCGATGAACTCGGGTATGAACCCGTAGTTTCTAAGGTCTTCTGGTGCCACGTCCGTCAAATCACGTCCATCCTGACCGGATCCGTGTTGAATGGAAGCGTAGGCGTCTACGATCGCATTGGTGCGGAACCCCATCCCGTTGCCATCCCTCGCCGTCCGCTCTCGCTTGCGGATGATTTGATCGATGCCGTCGAATGCGCCACCAAGGATAAAAAGGATGTTTTCGGTGTTGATCTGGATGAACTCTTGGTGCGGGTGCTTGCGGCCACCGTGGGGCGGCACGTTTACGACGTTGCCTTCGAGAATCTTGAGGAGCGCTTGCTGTACACCCTCGCCCGAGACGTCCCGAGTAATCGAAGGGTTTACGTCTTTTCGAGCGATTTTGTCGATTTCGTCGATGTAAATGATGCCCCGCTCTGCGCGCGCGACATCTCCACCGGCGGCCTGCAGGAGCCGCAACAATATGTTCTCGACGTCTTCACCGACGTAACCCGCCTCGGTGATGGAAGTGGCATCGACTATCGCAAAAGGAACTTTCAGAACCTGCGCCATGATCTGGGCCAAATAGGTTTTGCCGCAACCAGGCGGTCCCACCAACATGATGTTGGTCTTCTGAAGCTCGATGTCGTCCTCTTTGTCGTTCTGTTGACTCGCCAACAACCGTTTGTAGTGGTTGTAGACACCGACGCTGAGGACCTTCTTCGCCTGATCTTGTCCGATCACGAACTCTTGGAGCTGTTCGTATATCTCGATCGGTTTAGTGGGGTAGACGTTCGTCGTCTTTGTCTCGGGTTTGGCGTCGGATCTAGGGGCCTGCGTGGCCTGCCGAATGATTCCCCGACACCGTTCGACGCACTCATCGCAGATAAAGATGCCGTTGGGACCGGCAATGAGCATGCGGATTTCTTGCTGTTGCTTCTTACAGAACGAGCAACGTTTTTGGACGCGCCCTCTCTGTATCGAGTTCCTATCGCCGCTGCCATTCATTCAATCGATCCGATTGCGATACGCCGATGATCCGAATGCTGTTTCGATGCCGAGCGCTAAGCCGCTCCTGCTTCTAAGATTTTAGCGTTTCCGGTGCCGTCGGTCGCGTAGTGCACTTCGTCGACGAGACCGTATTCGACGGCTTGCTCGGACGTCATCCAAAAGTCGCGGTCGCTGTCTCGTGCGACCTGTTCATAAGGTTGGCCCGTGTGGTCTGCAATGATTTGGCGCAACCTGTCTTGTATCCGCAAGGTTTCTCGAGCATGAATCTCGATGTCGGCGGCTTGACCCTGCATTCCACTCCAAGGCTGGTGCATCATGATCGTGGAATTTGGCAGCGCATACCGCTTGCCTTTTGTGCCCGCCGTCAAGAGAACAGTGCCGAAGCTCGCGCAAAGGCCGACAGCAATAGTTGAAACATGGCACGAAACGAGTTGCATGGTGTCGTAAATCGCCATGCCGTCGTACACGGAGCCGCCAGGCGAATTGATGTACATATTGATGTCACGTTCGGGATCGTCGGCCGCGAGGTAGAGCAGCTGCGCGACTATGGTGTTGGCGACAGCAGCCGTTATCGGCGTCCCGAGGAAAATTATCCGCTCTTTCAACAGCAGGGAATAGATGTCGTAGGCACGTTCTCCGCGTGTTCCGGTCTCAATGACCATCGGTATCAGGTTTTGCGGTGTTTCGATCTGGGACATGTGATTAGGGACTCCGTGTTCGAGGGTTATTCGGATCTCGGTGAAAGGTTTCGGGAAAGTCGGTTACGATTCTTCGGTTTCGTTCGCGGTCTGGTCATCAAGCCCGCGGGCCATTTTCACCACCTTTTCAATTGTCCTCTGCCGCTGCAAGTAAGACTTGACCGATTGCCGAGTCTGTTCATTGTCTTCCAATTTCTGTTCGTCGGATGTAGCAGATTCATTCGCCCGTTCGATTTCCGAGGCGACATCTTCATCGGATACGTCGATATTTTCGGCTTCGACCAATTGTCCGACGATGAGAGCATTTTTGATGTCACGTTCCGCCATCTCGTTAGCGTTGTTGAGGTCATCTTCGGAGATGTCGTCGGCCGTTAACGGCTGCCCAGCGCGTCCTGCCATGGTTTGACGTTGTCGAACGTAGCGTTCGAGGACGAGACGACCCTCATGCTCGACGATAATTGGCGAGATCGTGAATTCGCTGGCTTCGACGATCTCGTCAAACAGTTTGGTCTGGATCGAATTCACGACGGCCTGCTCCGCTCGCTGACCCAACTGGTCTCTGATGTGATCGGTTAACTGTTCTACTGTCTCGACGTCTGGAACCCCGGTTGTGGCCACCATGGCATCGTCGAGTTCGGGTACAAACTCTTCGCGCACGTCTTTCAACTCGACCTTGACGTGAGCCGTCTTGCCGGCAAACTGCGTCGAATCGGATTCTTCCGACACGGGGAAAGAAAACTCTTTTTCATCTCCAACCGACATCCCAATAACGCCTTGGTGCAATCCGACGAACACTTCGCCATAGGTTTCGAGGTCTAGATTGAGTTGAAATTGACGGTCGTTAAAATCCCACACCGTCTGGTCATCGGCCGCCATGTTGAGGTTGATCGTCACGATGTCGTTTTCTTGGGCTTCGCGTTCTACGGGTGACGAGTACGCTTGTGACCGACGGATCTGCATGAGTAGCGCTTCGACCGCCTCTTCCGACACCTCTTCAGGTTCGTCGTCGTATCGTATCGACCTATAGTCGCTTAATTCGACGGACGGTTGGAGCGGTACGGTCGCGACAATCGTCACAGACGGCTCGGTGTTTTCAACGTTGACGCGCGGCGGAGCGAAAGGAGCCAGGTTCTCTTCCCTAACAGCGTCGCCGACGGCTTCGGGCACCAGCGATTCCATCGCCTCTTCTACGAGGTACTCCTTGCCGACGAAGTTCTGCAATATGGCCCGGGGAGCTTTCCCTTTGCGGAAACCTGGGATGTTGACTCGCTGAGCAACGCGACGCACCGCGGCGTTCATATGCTTGCCCACTCGTTCGTCGTCCACCTCGAGCCGGAGCACGATTTCGCCGTTGTCGGAGCTTTCGCGTGAGACGTTCAATCTCGCTTCTTTCGTTTTCGGGGCGCCTTGAATGCAGATTCGTTAACTCTAGACACCGCTAAAACAACGGAAATCGTTGAGCCGCAACTCCTACGATTCTAATTTACCGTCGTTTCAGCCCTAGCCGATCGACGGTGCGCCATGTGCGGCAGGTCTCAGACTTCCTGTTTTTCGTCGGCGTTGATGGACAACCGCAACTCGCCTAGTTGCTCGTCTGCGATGGCGGACGGTGCATCGAACAGCGGATCCCAAGCGGACTGCGTCTTCGGAAACGCGATCACTTCGCGGATGTTGGATTGCCCGGCGAGCATCGCCGTAATCCGATCCAGACCTAGTCCCATGCCGCCATGAGGAGGTGCACCGTACCGGAACGCCTTAAGCAAGTGCCCGAACCGTTCTTCGATCTCATGATCCGGGTAACCGATCACATTGAAGACCTTCATCTGCAGTTCCGGATCAAAAATCCTAATGCTGCCGCTACCGAGTTCGACACCGTTGCATGTCAAATCGAACAGGTCGGCGTAGACGCTCCCAGGGTCGCTCTCAATGAACGGGATGTGCTCACGTTTCGGAGACGAGAATACGTGGTGTGCCGGTGCCCAAGAACTTGTGTTCTCATCCCATTCGAAAAGAGGGAAATCGAAAATCCAGGCGAACCTGAAGTCGTTGTCGTCAATCAGCCCCAATCGCTGAGCCATTTCGGTCCGCAAAGCGGACAGTGCATTGTTGGCGACATTTTGGTTTCCGGCAACGATGAGGACCAGATCACCCGGTTCGGCATTCACCGCGAGCGCTATCTCCTTAACGATTTCCATCGAGAGATAGTTTTTTAGCGGGGAACGAATGTGCGCTTCATCGATATCCGAAATCGAAGTTGCCGAGTCATCGATAGCGATGTACACGAGACCCTGCGCGCCCGCGGCCCGCGCGACATCAATCAGCTCGTCCGTCTGGCGGCGCGTGTAACCCGCGCAACCCGGTGCTGAAAACGCTCGTATCGTGCCTCCGGCTGACGCCACCGCTTGGAACACGCGTGCCTCCGACTTTGCCGCGATGTCCGTGATTGTGGACATCTCCAATCCATATCGTGTGTCCGGTTTATCTGAACCGTATCTCTCGATAGCTTCGTCGAATGAGAGCTTCGCGAACGGTGTCTCGAGGCGAGCATCGGGCCGGGTCTCCTTCACGATCCGCGTGTAAAGGCCTTCGACGAGCGCCATAACATCTTCTTGATGCACGAAGCTCATCTCCAAATCTAGTTGCGTGTGTTCAGGTTGCCGGTCTGCACGCAAGTCCTCGTCTCGGAAACACTTCGCTATCTGGAAATATCGTTCGACCCCAGCGACCATCAAGATCTGCTTCATCTGTTGTGGAGACTGCGGCAATGCGTAGAAAGAACCAGGCCGAACTCGCGAAGGGACCACGTAGTCTCTGGCCCCTTCGGGTGTCGACTTGATCAGGATCGGTGTCTCGACCTGCGTGAAATCGTTGGCGGTCAAGTGATCCCATATCAGGTGAGTGACGCGATGTCTGAGTTGCAGGCGACCAAGCATTTCGGGGCGCCGAATATCGATGTATCGGTACGCCAACCGAGTAGATTCGTCAGCGTCGATTTCGTCTTCGACCTCGAATGGCGGCGTAGTTGAGCGGTTGAGTACTTGAGCGTCGCTGACAATCAACTCGACTTCGCCGGTCGCCAAGTTTGGGTTGGCCGCACCTGGGAGTCGCGCTCGCACTGTTCCACGAGCTTGGATCACCCATTCGCTCCGCATAGCCTCCGCGAGCCGGTGGGCTTCGGGCGCGATTTCAGGGTTGAAAACGACTTGGAGGAGTCCAGTACGGTCCCGCAGGTCTACGAATACCAAGTTGCCATGATCACGTCGACGATGGACCCACCCTGCAACGGTAACTTCCATTCCAATATCGGACGAGCGTGGCGCACCGCAATCTGTGTCTTTGTACATGTCAAATTCTGCTCTGTCGTGGTTGTGGTTCGCGACGAACCCTTGGTCGCGAGATGATAGAACCCGTCAAAAGCAACATCTTCGTCGCTATGGGTGCAGATTTCGTCTGGACGGGAAAGCCGCGTTCAAGCGTCTGATCGATCCCGGCCAGACCTGCGATTGTCAGCGAATTTCCAGAGCCCAGTGGCGAGAAGCGATGCCGCCAGCACTTTGAGAATATCGCCTGGCAAGTAAATGTACATCCCGTCCATCAACAACTTGCCCTCTGCCGGCCAGCCGAAATCGCCTACGGCGAGCCAGATGATCGCGGGCAGGTAAAGCACCAGAGCGCCCATAGCGTTCGCCCACAACGAATTCGATCGATCGAAACCCCACTTGCTCAACGATCCGGCAACTATCGCCGCCAACAGGAACCCGATCAAGTAACCGCCGGTCACTCCCGTAACGTAATCCCAACCCGCGGCCGGCGAGGTGAGTTCCCAGGGCTGATTGGCGAAGGCCGGAAAACCGAGGACGCCGATTGCCAAGTACCCCAGAACGGCAGAGAACCCCCAAGTGCAACCCATTACGCTGGCGGTTGCAAGGATAGCGAACGTTTGCAACGTGATCGGAGTCGGATTACCGGGCAGATAGAACCGAACTTTACTGCAGATCACAATAAACGCGATGCAGGCGACGACGGCAAGCACTTTGTGCATCAACTTCGCGTCGGGGACCAGCCAATCGAACAGCGTTGGCCCGCCCGTCGACAACAGCCACCATCTCCGCGCCCCTGGCTCTGCGTATGTTGGATTGTTCATCTTCTACCGTCGGCGCCTCGCTCGTAGTTTCGGCGATGGCTGATCATACCTCAATCGGCAAACTGTAGGCACGCTTGCGAACTCCTAGCGAGACGAATGTCTCGGTTCGTTGCACACCCGGTGTTTTCCCAACATGGTCCCGGATAAATTCGCCAAGGCTCTCAGCGTTAGGCAACGTCGCCCATGCAAACACGTCGTAGGTGCCAGTTGTGATGCTGACTAGGGTAGTGTACTTGAACTCAGCCATCCGTGAAGCGACTTCTTCAAGCATATCGGGCTCGACCTGCATGCCGATGAGTACCTCGGACTGGTAGCCCATTTTTTGCGGGTCTTGGACTGTCACGATGTCGATCGTCTTGTCGCCAGTCAGTTTCTTTAGACGCCTACGTACGGTCCCCTCACTCACTTTCACTTTTTTCGCGATCTGGGCATTCGCAGCCCGGCCATCTTCATTCAAGGCGGCTATGATTTGACGATCTATTGCATCCATGCAGCAGTTGCTCCTGATTCAGTTGGTTTTCGTGTCACGCATCGACCGAGTTAGCCAAGCCGGCGGCTCTCGTATGCTTCCACGCCTATCAAATCCAAGCGTGAGAATTGCAGAACTCGAATTCTGAGCCCGAATGACAGACGATAACGATGCACAGATTCCAATTGTATAGCGCGATAACGTAAAAATCGAACGAATTCGTGAATCACGTCAATTTGCGCAGGGCCTAGATATTGGCCGAGAATGCGCGGCGACTCGTGTAACCGTTGCATTACAATTTTAATTCGCGTAGCGGCGGTTGCAAACGCCCGCCGCCCGGCAATCGAAATGGGCTTGTCAATCAAGCTTCGCTTCCTGAACTGACGCGACAGAGAGTAGGACAAGATGACCAAAGAGCAAGAGATTGCGATAGTGTCTTTCACACCGGCGGCTTTGGAAAAGCTGGTCGAGGTCATGGCAGAACAAGACGCAACCGATGCCTACCTACGAATCTCCGCTTCAGCCACTCCTCAAGGCGGCGTTGAATACGCTTTCGGACTGGAAGACGAACCCGCGGAGGACGATACATCGTTGTCCGACGGATCAGTGAAGGCATTGGTCGACGAAGGCAGCATACCTCTTCTGGCCGGTTCCAGCATCGACTACGTCGAAGGCTTCCAACGTTCCGGCTTCGTGATTTCAAACCCCAACTTCGCAGGGGGTTGCGCGTGTGGCGGCGGAGGTTGTGGCTGCGGAAGATAAGGAAAACTGGGATTAGCACTCGTTTCTCAGTAAACGTTTGTCGCCCCTGATAGACCGTTAGTTCAGCATGGGAGTTGTAAAACGGTGACGTACATAATTTCTAAAGCCTGCGTAGACGTCATGGACGGCTCGTGCGTCGATGTCTGCCCGGTCGACTGCATTTACTCGAAGCCCGGCGACAATATGCTGTACATCAACCCGGATGAATGCATCGACTGCGCCGCTTGCGAACCCGTATGTCCCGAAAACGCAATCTTCCCAGAAGATCAGGTCCCTGACGACGAGCAAGAGTACATCGCTCTCAACTACGACTACGATTACGACAGCTCTGAACCCGGAAAGAACACTTAGTTCGCAGCTTGCCCGAGCGTCTCATCGGGTTCATCATCGGTCGCAGCAGCGATCGGCCCCGCGCACCAGTTATCAGCCGATTGCTTGGAGCGCCTCGGATAAAGGCATCCGGATGGTCGTGAATATCGGCGTCTCCGAATCTGTGAATTGTGCGCCTGGCACTTCGCGCAGATCCATCACGAGAGACACGAAATCTGAAGGATCGTCGGTCTCAAACGCGACCACAAACTCCGGGTCATCGATGCCGAACGAATAGGTCGTGTTTATCGTGACGCCCGGGTATCCGTGACCGACGCGGAAGTGATCGTTCATCATTCCTTGGCGTTCTTCCATCGACAAGGCGTACCAAGGCCGGGTCTTCGTCATGGGGTAAACGATGAAGTAACGTTTGTCCCTGCGTTCAACTTCTGGATTGCCACCACCGTGCCTGTACCGCGTCTTGCGTCGGAGAGAAAGATACGAGTGGGGTTGATCGAAGTGAGCCGCCGCTTCGGTCCGATTAATAGCCGCCGCCGTCGCGTGGAATGCCTCGACGCTCGGCGCGCTCTGAAACAGGAGCAGGTCAACGTCCGCACGAGTACCGACCGCGCTGAAACTAGATATCGGCGAACCCGCGTCGTCGCCGGCCTCTTGGATCGACGCCGAAAACTCTTCGCGTAGCTGGGACTTACGGCTCGGTTCGAGCAACCTCCAAGACGGCCGAGCCTTGAAGAACGAGAACTTGACGTACTCACCGTATTCGATGTTTGGCATAGTATTACGGAG
Source organism: Dehalococcoidia bacterium (assembly GCA_965207515.1). Taxonomy (GTDB): domain Bacteria; phylum Chloroflexota; class Dehalococcoidia; order Lucifugimonadales; family Lucifugimonadaceae; genus Bin127. The sequence goes on from OZ242286.1 coordinate 2,758,575, forward strand.
GCTTTAGCTAATGGTGTTCAAATTGAGGTCGAACACTCTAGATTCGGACGAATTCTGACCATAAAAGTATAGAAAATTAGACGATCTCCGACCGATGTCAAACGCGGGTGGCCGACGCAGCACGATCGGACTCGGTTGTTTTTCGAGCAAACCCGCCAAAGAGGCAGTCCCGCCAAACAGATCTCCCATGCCCGAACTAGCCGTAATGTCACTCATCCGCGATGATCAACCGCTCAACGCAATGGTCGATTTCGCCGTTGAAAACGATTTCAAAGCGATAGAACTCAACGGCAGGCGCCACTGTGCCGAAAAACTTTCGCAAGAAGAACTCGACTACTTCCGCGGTGTCGCAGATGAGCACGGCATCACGATCAATCTCCACTACAACCACGGCGCCTTGCCGGGCTCGCACAGCACGAGCGTGTGGCATGAAACGTTGGAGAGTTTGAAACGCAATCTCGAGATGACAAAAAATCTGGGCGGAAAAGTGGTCGTATTACACCCCGGCAAAATCGACGTCCCAACCTTGGCAGCTCCCGAAGACGGTTCCGAGTTAATACGTCGCGAAGCGATACGAAACCTAAAGAGGTTTGTACGCCAAGTCACTCCAGTCGCCGAGGGATTGGGCATCAACGTCTGTATCGAAAACCTGTTTCACGATCCAGGTTACGTCCTGCAGTCATACGAGGATCTTGCGTCCGTGATCGACGATGCGGATAGTCCCAACGTCGGTGCAACCGTCGATGTTGGTCACTGCAACAGAGGCGATGGTATTCCCGACGCGATAAGAGTCCTCGGCGAGCGTGTGCGTCACCTGCACCTCAACGATGTCGTTGACGGCGTGGACCACCACGAAATCGGCACTGGCATTCTCGATCTCGACGAGATGGAGCCTTTGGTCGCGCACGATCTCAATGTTGAGTTTGCGACACTGGAGGTCGGGGCTCGTTCGCCTGACGGCGAAGGGATAATCTTAAGAAGCCGCGAAGTGTTGCGGGAAAGGTACGGAGCCGCGGTTGGCTGAATAGCTAGAAGATCAGCGGCGCTTCAGACTGCGCACTCGCCTTCGCCGCGCTCCAATTTGTAAAGCACGGTCTTTCCCCAGTCCATGTACGTGTTGATGTTCTCGCGCCCAAGCTCCATCCCTCCGACCTCTGCCTTCCACGGACCGAACATATCTTCGTAGGGCTTCGTACCGACACGATCCACGAATGCGTTGAACTCTTCGCCTTCGTTGCGGTTCGCCTTGTAGTGATCGATGATCATCTCCAACGCTTCCGGAGCACGCTTCGCGGGAACTCGCGCTCGAACACGATTCCCAACTCGCACCGGACCATCCGTAGATTCACCAGCGATGAACAGCTCGTACGCCGGAACCTGTCCGCCACCGCCTCTCATCACCGCGCCGTGGAAACCGATGTTCGCGACGTGGTGCTGCCCGCACGAGTTCGGGCATCCGCTTGCCTTGATGTGGATCTTGGATACACCCGGATCTGAGATGTCCAACGCGTCCAGTTTTTCACCAAGAGCTTGGTTCAAACCCATCGACGAAGTGATACCCAGTTTGCAAGAGTCAGTTCCCGGGCAGGTCACGATGTCCCGAATAGTCTCGCGACCGCTTGTCGCCATACCGATCTCTTTGAGCGCCAGATAAACGTCGTACAACGATTCTGTTCGCACCCATCGGAACACGATGTTCTGTTGCTGGTCGATTCGAGCGCGGCCTCCGCCGAATTCGCGGGCGATGTCAGCTAGAGGTTGCCACTGCTCAGCGTAGATATCACCACGTTCGACACGGACGTAGACGACATTGAAACCTTCTTGCCGCTGCACTTCAACTGAAGACGCCTTCCAGAGGTTGTAGTCTGTATCGGAGGTCGGTTCTGCCGTCGGGTTCGAGGGTGGTGTAGGCGCGTCTGCTTCTTCGTCTTCGATGAATAGCAGTGTGTCGAGATCGATCTCTTTGTTTGCCCAATCTCCCTCGAGTTCTTCTGCGACCATTTCGCGGAACTTCTCGATGCCGAGGCGTTTGATGGTGTACTTGATCCGCGCGCGCATCAAGTTCTTACGCTCTTCGTCCTGGCGGTTGAAGATCCTCAACGCGGCCTCGGCGTGTCGGATGTAGTCCTCGACGGGCACGAATTCGCTCAATGTCTCCGCCATTTGCGGCATGATCGACAAACCGCCACCCACCACGATCTTGAAGCCCTGTTTGCCGTCACGCTCTCGGGCGATAAAACCCATGTCGTGGAACGGCGTCATAGCTTCGTCTTTTTCCGAGCCGGAGAACGCAGTCTTCGACTTGCGGGGCATGTTTTGTGTCGTAGGGTGTCGCAGGAAATATCGAGCATACGCGGCGGCGTATGGCGAGACATCGAACACCTCATCTTTAGACACGCCGGCCGTGGGGTGTGCGACGACGTTGCGAACCGTGTTTCCGCACGCTTCTCGCGTCGTTAGTCCGACGTCGCCAATCATGCGCATCAGACCAGCAGTTTCATCCAACGGAACATGGTGGAACTGAATGTTTTCGCGCGTGGTCAGGTGGCCCTTCTTCAACGGCGCGTATTTCTCGGACACCTCGCCCAAGACTTCCAATTGGCGGGCAGTCAGCCCACCGAACGGTGCCTTGATCCGCACCATCTGCCGATCCGGCTGTCGTTGGCCGTAGACGCCTTGGCGTAGCCTAAATCGCATGAAAGTGGTTTCTTCGAAGTCACCTGCCCTGAACCGCTCCTTCTGCTCTTCGAAATTGGCGATCTCTTCGCCGTCTACGTGCAAAACCCGCGCTCCCGCAGCATCAGGTTCCCAGTAGGTTTGTTGTGTATTTACGGTGGTTGTCACGGTGTGATTGCTCTTGAATGAAACGCCGTCCGGGCGCTCGTTTGTGCGCCAATTAGTGGTAATCATACATCGCTTGTAAATCGGCGATGAATTCGAAATCCCATCAAGAGATAACCGATTCTTTGATCCAACCTGCGGTTCGATAGACTATTCGGCAAGTTGACGTTGGCAATTGCATGATCGGGATGGAGAATCCGATGACTCAAATCGATTTCGAAGGCATACATTTCATGATGCCGACGCCGTTCGCAGCCGATGGTTCGTTAGATACCAGTTCGATCGCTCGGTTAGTCGATCAAGCTGCGCGATCTGGTTGCACTGGCGTCGTCACATTGGGCGTCATGGGCGAGGCGCACCGTCTGATGGACGCAGAACGGGCACCGATAATCGAAGCCGTTGTCAACGCCTGCAGCGATAGATTGACAGTCACCGTAGGGATCAGCGGCCAGAGCGGCGTCCAGGTGGCGGATCGCGTCCGCGAAGCTCAGAGCATCGGCGCGACCGCGGTAATGGCTTCCCCGCCTTCGTTGGCGAAGCCCAACGACGCGGCTGTTTATGCCTACTACAGCCGCATCAACGACGCGTCTACGATCCCAATCGTTGTACAAGACCTGCCCGAGCAAACAGGTGTACACATGTCGGCAGAATTCATCGCCCGGTTAAACACCGATCTGCATAATGCCAAGTACCTAAAGCTCGAAGATCCGCCGACTCCGCCAAAGATCTCTGCCGTGCGGCGCGCATCGGACGATCGGATCGGTATTTTTGGAGGGCTCGGCGGAGCGTTCTTGTTCGAAGAGTTGCAGCGCGGTGCCGTCGGGACAATGACTGGTTTTGCCTACCCTGAGGCTTTGGTGAAGATTCACCGGCAATTTAGTCGGGGCGATGTTGAAGGGGCGCGTCAAACCTTCTACGGCTGGTTGCCGTTAATCAGATATGAGAACACCGCGGGACTCGGATTGTCGATACGCAAACACATCATGGCTAGACGAGGATTGCTCGCTTCGGCCGCCATCAGGCCACCGACGCCCGCGATCGACGAATTAGGCGAGGCTGAATTAGACGATATTCTCGACGCGATGGCGATGTTCATCAGTGCCGAGCTCAAACCCGATTCGGCAGCCGCGTGAAACGTTAAAGAAAAACAACCTCGAAACATGCTAACGGTATGATTAGCCACCAGAACGCTCTGTCCCACTAATGCGACGCTAACGTCGTTTATCGAAGTCTTACGTCGATGACAGGCCAATCCCCAAACGAATCGCCAGATCCTGAAAACAACACGATCTACTGCATGCACTGCGGTACCTCCGCAAATGCAGACGCGTACGCCTGCAACCGATGTGGAGAACGCGTCTACATCCCAGATCCATCGCGTGTCCCACCGTTAGGCTTCACCAGTTGTCAAAGCTGTGCCTCAGTAAACGAGGCTCACGCGTCGTATTGCGCCGTTTGCTCGATTGAGATAGACCAAAACACCCGCATCTCGCCCGACGGTGCCGACATGCACCGCGATGACAGAGACCGCGGTTTGGGATTTGGAGACCAACACAAACGTAGCGCGTCGTCTGGCAGAAAAGAACGAAGTCCCGGCTATCGGATCGGCGCAGGGACCTTCCGACCGAGCCAATGGGGCTTTTCGAAACGCAACCGACCGTCAGGAGATGATGCCGACGAGACCCCACGAGAAATCCAGAAATGGAACTGGTCGGCATTCATTTTAGGACCGATATGGGGCGTGGTACACGGACTGTGGTGGACCATCCTCGGGTTTATGCCGCTGCTGCCTGTACCGACGTTGAGGACTTTGGGATTCGCCGTGTTGATTGGCGTGATGTTGATTTTGGGCCTGAAGGGCAACGAGATGGCGTGGCGCGCTCGCCAATGGGAAAGCCCAGAGAAGTTCATGGCGGTTCAGCAACGATGGGCGACGTGGAGCATTGTTTTTGCCATCGGAGCTTTGGTTGCCGTCATCATCTTTCTACTCGGGCAAGGTTAGATACTGCCAAGGGTCCACTTGGATTTCGGTGTCGCCCCTCGCCATGAAATAACCGTCGCGCCTGCGTTGAAGCGATCGGATGTAATCTAAATTGGCGAACGATGGGGTAGCCATGATAACCGCGTCTTCGTGATTGTCTGAATAGTATCGTCGGCGAATTCCGATTTCGCTGAAGCCATACTTCCGATAAAGGGTCAATGCCGCATCGTTAGATTTGCGAACTTCGAGAGTTACGTTCGTAGCGCCGATCTTGACGGCTTCGCAAAGCGTCGCGATGACGAGGAGTTCCCCCACTCCTTGCCTGCGTTCGCTCGGTCGCGAGGCGATGACCATGATGTGGGCTTGATCAACCGGCGTCCAGATCCCAACCAAACCAACGATGGATCGCGAGTCGCTAAGGGGTTCTAGGTTACCAACCGAGACGGAAATCAAAGACCTCAATCTGCGACGCCAATTCATCCTCATGGCGTGGTTGACATCATCGCTGCCGTTGCCCACCTGAGAATCTTTGGTCACGACGATGTATGTCGTGTTTTTTCGTTTCATCTCCCGAGCCGCCGAAGACCTAGGCGCAGTCACCCCGAACGCTTCCTTGATCACGAAGTCGATGGCGAAGGCGTCGCCGTTGGAGGCGTATCGCGCGCGATAGGGATTCTGGGAGGCATCGGCGCCGTTTTTCACGGCGATTTCGTTGGTTGATCCGACGCTGACTGAGGAACTGGCCATGTCTTGAAGTGTGAAGCGCGCCGCCGATCGGCAATTGCAGCACCACCCATACCACTCTAGCGCAAGTTATATCCGCAATGAGGTGCGATAACGGTTTGACGAGCGGTGCCGAGGTTCGGGTTATGCACTCATAGGATAGCTAGCAAGATGTCGCGAAAAACGTGATGTTACGCACTGGAGAACGTAGAATCACAATCTTATGGGTTTCTTCATAAACCTGTTCAGAAGTCTGACCATGCCGACGGCTGTGTCAGCGACTACTGGTACCGCTCCCGCCGCTTCCCGGTCGGACTCCGAATCGGAAACTGGGAGTTTCAAGGTGCTGATGCGCATTATCCGCATGGCACTCGACTACCGCGGACTTCTCGCGCTCGGACTCGTCTTCATCATCGGCGCCTCATTGTTCCAACTTTTCATTCCGTTGCTCATCGGTAACGGTGTCGACACCGTCGAGAAAGCGTTCACTTCATCAGACCCCGACACTAGCGCCTTGCAGCGGACGCTGTTATTCACAGCCATGTTCTTACTGGGCTCAGCGGTTTTGCGAGGCCTATTCACGTTCGGCCATATGTACATCAGCGAAAACATCGCACAACGACTCGGATACCGTCTGCGGATGCTCTACTACGAGAAGTTGCAGCGACTCAGCTTCGCTTATCACGACCGCGTTCATACCGGGGATCTGCTGACTCGCGGCCTCCTAGACATCGAAGGTATCCGCGCTTTCGCGAGCCGCGGCCTGCTCCGCGTCGTCTACCTGGCAATCTTCGTAAGCACCGGCACCTTCCTCATGATGCGCGTCGACTGGGAACTCGCCCTCATCAGCCTCAGCTTCGTACCCATCGCCGCTTGGCGATCCATCGTTGCACGTCTTCAAACCTCCAGAGGATGGCGGCTCTACCAAGAAGAGATGGGACGCCTCACCAAAGTCATGGACGAAAACCTCAAAGGCATCCGAGTCGTGCGGTCCTTCTCCGCTGAACCCTATGAAATGGAGAAATACGATAAATCCTCCAACGAAGCCTTTAGCCGAGCATTCCGATTGGTTACCGTACGCGCCACCAACCTTTCGATTATTACCCTCGCATTCCTCGCTGTAATGTCCGCGGTCCTTCTCGTAGGCGGGCTAAAAGTCCTTGACGAGAACGATCCATTCTCCCTCGGACAACTCGCGCAGTTCCTCGCATTCATGTCGATCATGCAAAACCCCGTGCGACAACTGGGAATGGTTGTCGCTGGTTGGGCGCAAGGCGCCACCTCCGGAAAAAGACTCTTTGAAGTGCTCGACCAAATCCCCGAAATCGACGATAAACCCGCCGCCAAAGACCTCGTCCTCACCGACGGCGCGCTGCGATTCGAACACGTCGACTTCGCATACATGGACGAATATGGCGACGAGCAGGTCCTAACCGACGTTTCATTTGAAGCTCGCCCCGGACACACTATCGGCATCGTCGGACCACCAGGCTCCGGCAAATCCACCCTCGCACACTTGATCCCACGCTTTTACGATCCCATTGCCGGACGCATTCTCATCGACGAGCAAGACATTTCCGAAGTAACCCTGTCTTCACTCCGCCGCACCGTCGGAGTAGTCGAACAAGACACATTCCTATTCACAACGACCGTCGATAATAATGTTGCCTACGGCGACCCATGGGCGGAACACCGCAACATCGAAAGCGCGACCGCCCACGCACAGATGAGCGAATACGTCGAACGGCTTCCGAGCGGGTACGGCACACTCGTCGGCGAACGCGGCGTATCGTTGTCCGGTGGCCAACGCCAACGCCTATCCATCGCCCGCAGCATCATGCTTCATCCCCAGGTGATCGTCTTCGACGATTCCACAGCAGCTATCGACGCTGCGACCGAACAGCGCATCCGTGCGGCACTCCAAGAGGTAACATCCGACCGCGCGACGATCATCATCTCCCACCGCCTCAGTTCCCTCATGCACGCCGACGAGATCCTGTTCCTACAAGGTGGCAAAATCGTCGAACGAGGCACCCATGCCCAACTTCTCGAACTGGGCGGGAAATACCGAGACCTCTACGAACTCCAGATCCGCCCTGACGACGATGTCCATGTTGGAGGCGGCGTCTAACCATGGCTACGACCGACGCTACGCAAGGCCCAACCGCCGACAACCAGTCGCCCAGACCACGTTGGGTCGACGAAGTCCGTGCGAATCAGCAGGACCTCGACCAGCAAATCTTCAGCGCCGGGTACAACGGTGACGTCGTACGGCGCTTCTTCCGCTTCGTCGGCCCTTACCGAAACGTCCTCATCGTCGGCATCATCGCCGTCATCATCTTCGCCCTCTCCGTCCTCGCCCTACCCTGGATCATCCGAACGACCGTCGACGACGTCTTAGACATCACCCAACGCGACGCTTCCGATGCCCGCAACGTCCTTTTTGTCATGGTCGGCCTGTTCTTCGGCGCCGTAGTTCTCCACGTGATCGTCGGATACATCCAAAACATCATCGTCGGACGCATCGCCGAACACATCCTCATCGACCTTCGTCGCGCCATGTACGCACACTTACAGCGCGTCTCTATGTCCTTCATGGACAAAACCGAGGTCGGGCGCATGATGTCGCGCCTCCAAGGCGACGTAGCTGCACTTCAAGAATTCCTTGAAACCGCCGTCGTCAGCATCGGCGACTTCCTCCTCCTATTCGGCATCGTAATAGCCATGCTCATCATGGACTGGCGACTCGCTCTCCTAACCTTCGCCGTGGTCTCAACCCTCGCGATAGCCCGAGCCGTTTGGCTCCCCATCGCACGCCGAGCATTCCTTTACTCGCGCCAAACCGCATCCATCACCAGCGGAGCCCTCGCGGAGAACATCAATGGCGTCAGGGTAGTGCAGGGCATGAGCCGGGAACACGTTAACCTCGACCTCTTCAAGGAAAAGGCCGACGAACAACTATGGGCCTCCAGGCGCGCCGCCCGCATCGGTCTCGTTATGATCGCCATGGTCGACACCCTTTCTGGCTCCGCCATGGCAATCATCATCATCGTCGGCGGTTCATGGGTCATGGGCAACTCCCTTGAAATCGGATCCATGATCGCCTTCATCCTCTACGTCCAACTCTTCTTCGACCCCATCCGATCCATCACGATGCACTACGCCGTCTTCCAACGCGCAATGGCATCCGGTGAGCGCATCTTTGAAGTCCTCGATGTACCCATCGACATCCAAGACAAACAAGACGCCAAACCTCTTGTTGACAACGACGGCTCCGTCGAATTCAAAGACGTCACTTTCGGCTACCTCGAAGACGAACCGATCCTCAAGGACATCAACTTCCGAGTCGAGCCTGGTGAAACCATCGCTCTCGTCGGACCTACCGGCTCCGGCAAGACCAGCATCACATCCTTGTTGCACCGCTTCTACGACATCTGGGAAGGCGAAATCCTCATCGGCGGCAAAGACGTACGTGATGTCGAACTCAGCAGCCTCGGCGACAACATCGGCATGGTCCTCCAAGAGCCGTACCTCTTCTCGAGCACTGTCTTCGAAAACATCCGCTACAACAAATCAGACGCAACACGCGAAGAAGTGGTGGCTGCCGCACGCGCCGTTGGTGCCCACGAATTCATCATGCGCCTCCCCGACGGCTACGACACCGAACTCGAACAGCGTGGAGGCAACCTATCGCTAGGTCAGCGCCAACTCATCTCCTTCGCCCGGGCCATCGTCGCCGACACCAAGATTCTGATACTTGACGAGGCGACCGCCTCCATCGACAGCTACACCGAACTTCTGATCCAACAGGCACTTGCACGGCTTCTCGAAGGCCGCACAGGCATCGTCATTGCGCACCGTCTCGCCACAATCCGCGGCGCCGACCGCATCATCGTCCTCCAAAACGGGGAGATTATCGAGACCGGCAACCACGACGAGCTGATTGCCCACAAAGGTCTATACGCAAGGCTTTACTCCATGAACTACGCGTCATTCGACGACATCCCCGACGAGTTGATCGCAGAAGCGATGGAATACTCTCGGACAGCCGCAACTTAGGCCGTTTCAGAGTAACGATCTCTGGTTCGAAGAAGACGGTCGAGCGGAATCGACTGATGCTCCAACGTGCATCATCCCCTGCGCCGTCGCTCGCCTGCCCTGCGGCGTCCGCATGATAAACCCAATCTTCAATAGGAATGGCTCGACGACATCCTCTAAAGTCTGAACCTCTTCGTTCGCCGACGCCGCAAGTGCGTTGATGCCGGCAGGTCCGCCGCCGTAGTGCTTGGCCAACGTTTCCAAATAAAGTCGATCCAATCGATCTAAGCCCAACTCGTCGACACCCTCAACCAGCAACGCTTCAGACGCGACCTCAGCGTCGATGCTTCCATTTCGTCTGACTTGAGCGTAATCACGGACACGTCGCAGAAGATTGTTCGCGATGCGCGGGGTGCCTCGTGAGCGTCGTGCGATAACTTCGGCCCCCGCGTCGTCGATGGCGACCGACAATATGGACGCCGACCGTGCAACGACCTGCGCGAGTTCCGGAACGGAATAGAAATCGAGATGGTAGGTGAGCGCGAAGCGTTCTCGCAACGGCGGGCTCAACATACCCGCCCGAGTCGTAGATCCGATCAACGTGAACTTCTGGAGCGGAAGATTGATCGTCTTGGCGAACGCGCCGGCGCCGGTGATGAAATCCACCCTGAAGTCTTCCATCGCAGAGTATAGATACTCTTCAACTGCGTTCGAAAGGCGGTGAATCTCGTCGATGAAGAGGACGTCGCCCCGTTTCTGGTTCGAAAGAATGCCAACCACGTCCGCTGGTCGCTCTAACGCCGGCCCGGAGGTGTGGACCAACGTCGTATCCATCTCCCGCGCGATTATCTGCGAGATCGTTGTTTTCCCAAGACCTGGCGGTCCGTGAAACAGCGCGTGGTCCAGTGTGTCACCGCGGCGTTTGGCCGCCTCCACAGCGATCTGAATGCTGTTAACCACGTCGCGTTGACCGATGTAATCGGCGAAGCGACGCGGGCGAAGGTCATTCAACCCGGATGATTCCGAGTTGATCGACGCGCGATCTTCCAAAACCTCGGCGGACCGGCGCTCAACATCCGATACTTCGGCGTCTGCCCCGGTTACGATACGTTCTCTTGCGGACTCTGCCATGGGGAATAAAGGCGAACGTTACCGACCGTCGACCTTCAATGCACCGCCGCCGTACCAGTAGTGCGGAAGATGACTCGTAGCAACCCCTGCGGGTCGTTGACCAGATCGGGTTCTGCACGCACCACATCGTCGACCATCGCGGCAGCCTCGGTCTCTCGGTAGCCAAGACTCACAAGGACCGACACCACGTCGGAACGCGTACCGGGCGCCGGCATTCGTCGCCGTGCAATCTCACTTGAACGCCCTGCCGCCTCGGCAACCTTTCCTTTCAACGTCGCGACGATTTTTTGTGCGCCACGTTGTCCGATACCCGGCATCAAAGTTAACGTGACGAGATCCTCAGTTTCAATCGCGTAGGCCAGAGTCGGCACCGGCATCGTCAGAGCTGTGGCGGCTCGCATCGGGCCGATGCCTTCGACCTGAATGAACTGCTCGAAGAATTCTCGATCACCTGCGTTTTCAAAGCCAACCAGAAGAGGCAACGGTTGCCGTTCGGTGACCGAGTAGTAAATGTGCAAGCCAATGCTGTCGCCTTCCGTTGGCGCCATCGTCTCGTTAACGACCGCTGGCAGAACCACCGAGTATCCAACCCCGCTGGCGGTCAGAACCACGACCCGTGGAGGGTTGTCCTGCACTTGTAAAACTTCGCCTCTCAAATAAGAAATCATCGTCGATTCACCGCTTCACTCAGTTCGGGTGTTCCAGTCACGTGTACGTGGCAAATGGCGATGCCAACCGCATCCGCGACATCTTCCTTCTTAATCTCGTCAACCAGTCCCAGACGCATCGAAACCGCTCGCCTCATCTCTGCCTTGTCGGCTCGTCCGCTCCCTGCGACGATGCTTTTGACGCGGGTGGGTTGATAGTGATGGACGGGCACGTCTGCGTTCCCAGCCGCGAGAATCGCCACGCCACGCGCATGACCCATGATGATCGCGGTTTTTAGATTCCGGTAGCGCGAATGCAGGTCCTCGATCGCCACTTCGTCAGGTTGGAACTCCTCGATCACCTCCGAAAGCGTTTCGTTGATGACACGTAACCGTTGTTCGAGCGACTCGCTCGATTTAGTCCGTATGAGGCCGCCCTCGATCAATCTGACGTCGCCCCGAGGATCGGCCGAGACCACGGCGTAGCCCGTTGTTGTCAGAGCCGGGTCGATGCCTAGAATCCTACGGTGGCCGATCATGTGCGAGATTAGGGAGGTAGTTGCGTTAAGCCGATTTTAATGCCCGACGCTGTTTGTATCGGTCGAATCGGCGAACATCCACACCCCGCCTTCTGTGATAATTTCGGTTGGAAGATTCAATTCAACGCTCGACCCACGCTAGGTCCTCAAAATGCAGCCTTTTTACAACGAACAGCAGCAGATGCTCTCCGCAACCGTGCGCGAATTCGCGGCCAACGACCTCGCTCCACTCGCTGACGAAGTCGATTCGCTGGAAGAGTTTCCCAAAACCCAGTTCGCAGCACTCGCCGAATTGGGACTCACGGGGCTCTTGATCTCTCCCGAACTTGGGGGTGCTGGGATGGGATACCGCGACTTTATGGTGGTCTTGGAAGAGATCGGCGCGATATGCGGCAGCACGAGCACCGTGTTAATAACCCACACATCCCTCGGATCCGAAACGATCAACCGATTCGGATCGGATGAGCAACGTGCTCGCTGGCTCCCCGATCTCGCCGCCGGGGAAAAGATCGCGGCTTTCGCTCTGTCAGAACCCCAGACAGGATCCGATGCTCTCGGTTTGCAGACCACCATCACCGACGACGAAGAGTTTTACGTGCTCAACGGCACGAAACTGTTCATAACCAACGCGTCGGTGGCCGATGTCTTCGCAGTGTTTGTGACGGCCGACCGAGGGGAAGGGTATCGTGGCGTTTCCGCAATTGTGGTTGAGCGCGACACTCCGGGCTTCGAAATCAACGAGCAACACGGGAAGATGGGCATGAGGGGTAGCGGAACGGCCGAGCTCGTGTTCAACGATTGCCGAGTTCCCAAATCGAATTTGTTGGGCGAGATGGGCGACGGATACCGGATCGCACTGAAGATCCTAGATTCCTCCCGCATCACAGTCGCAGCGCAATGCCTCGGACTGGCGAAAGGTGCGCTCGATCAAGCCGTTTCATACGCCAAGCAACGCGAAGCCTTCGGGCGACCGATCGCAACAAAGCAAGCTATTCAGTTCATGCTCGCCGATATGGCAACCGAGTTGGACGCCGCTAGACTTATGGTCTATCGCGCCGCATCGCTCTACGACGAAGGTCTGCCTTACGGCACCGAATCCGCAATGGCGAAACTTTATGCGTCGGAGGTCGCAGGCCGCAACGTCGACAAAGCGGTGCAAATCCACGGTGGAATCGGTTACTTCAAACCCACACCCGTCGAGCGAATGTACCGAGATCAACGAGTGACCGAGATCTACGAAGGCACTTCCGAGATCCAGAGATTAGTAATCAGCCGTTCCGTCATCGGAGACATCTAAATCACCCTTACGTGAGACCGTTGCAAAACCACTGAAGGAAAGACGGTCGATGGGAGATGACCGTCCCCCTCCGAGGCGAAAGCGGACGCGAGCTTCCTTTCCCCTCCCCTTTCCAAGGGGAGATTCAGAGGGGTTCCGCAGAGGCATGCCGAGGTGGAGCGGTGCCGGACGGACTCACCCGATCGACCAAGTCTCACAAAGGTCTCTTCCAAAGGGACCCCGTAGGGGCGGTTCGCGAACCGCCCCTGCCAGCCAAACACGGACTCGAACGCCCACCAACAATCCTTTCTCCCTTGATGAGACCTTCGCGCAGCCCCGACATCTGTCGTGGGCCCCTTGCGCAACCCCGACATCTGTCATGGGGCCTTTGCGCAACCCCAACATCTGTCGTGGGACCTTTGCGCAGCTCCAACATCTGTCATTGTCATTCCGAACGCAGCGCAGCGGAGTGAGGAATCTCAAGCCCATGTTCTCCAAACGGCGTTTCGCGGCTTGAACGCCTCCGACGACGATGGCGGAACACCCTAGATTCCTCGCTATGCTCGGAATGACAAGCTACAACCCAGTTGTGCAAACGTCCATTGATGGGAGAAGGTCAAGGTGAGGCGGAACCGCGCGGAAGCAGGGCGGCGCGACCGAGGCCAATGGGCGGTGCCGGACGCACTCCTCCGATCGACCAAGTTTCACAAAGGTCTCTTCCAAAGAGACCCTCGTAGGGGCGGTTCGCGAACCGCCCCTACCAGCCAAACACGGACTCGAACGCCCACCAACAATCCCTTCTCCCTTGATGAGACCTTCGCGCAGCCCCGACATCTGTCATTGTCATTCCGAACCCAGCGCAGCCCCGACGTCTGTCATTCCGAACGCAGCGCAGCGGAGTGAGGAATCTAAAGCCCATGTTCTCCAAACGGCGTTTCGCGGCTTGAACGGCTCCGATGACGATAGCGGAACGCTCTAGATTCCTCGCCATGCTCGGAATGACAATCTATCGCCCGGCTGCGCAAACGTCCCCTGATGGGAGAAGGCCCGGGTAAACGGGGCGGAAGGAGGGCGGGGCAACCGGAGCCAATGGGCGAGACTCGCCAAACAACCACCAACACCCCGTAGGGGCGGTTCGCGAACCGCCCCTACCAGCCAAACAACCGAAACGATCATCCCCAGCAACGGCACCAAACCGCAACGCCCCAATCACAGCCCATCAAAAAAATCAGCGCAATCAGCGGTTCACATTTGACTCTCATGCAACATTTGTTGTATAAATAACAACTAGATCGACGGATCGACACAGTGCTGCGCAGACGTGTGCAGACCCTTGTCCCAAGCGGCCACAGGGAGCAAACGTGAGGAAGCGGAGGCAACAGCCGACGAGAAGGACGCGGTCAAACGCCGCGCCGACGAGTCGCCAGCGTCTCTGCCTCCTCCGGCGGCGTCCCTCATCGGATCGGATGTCCGGTGCAAGGCCGGGAGGGCCGTGCCGAAGCGTGGGAGGCCAAGTTCCCGGAGCGCGACGCGTCAGTCCCGCGTCGCAGAGCGAGCCAGCAGGGCGTCCCCCGAGCACAAGCGAAGCTTAGTGCGCGGGGAATGCCCAGCCAAGGGCCGGGAGACCGCACGTGGAGCCGACAGACGTCTACTCCTGTCCGCCGCAGGAGGGAGGCTACAGCCCGAGAGGAGCCCGCGAGGGCGAATCGAAGGAGGAGGCGAACTCCGAACGGCGTACCCAAGCGCCGCGCCGAACTCCATGCCCGCGGTCTGGCGACGCGGGCCGCGGCTGGTAAACGTTGCTAGCGGTCTCGCACACCGCTCTGCGCAGCATCTGACCCCTCTCCGGGGTCGCCCGCTTCGAACCGAAGCGGCGATGGAGAGGGAAGGAGCCGAGGTCCTTGTACAGGGACCGACGCTCTAGGCGAGGGCCAGTTCCTACGGGCCCGAGGACCCTGCGCCGCCGGACCTTCCCCAGGGAAGGCCCGGCGGCAAACAACCACGTCGCGGTGGACATAAAAACGCGCCCGATCGAACCTCAAACCCAAACGCGCCCGATCGCCAACTGGCCTTACACGTCTCCAGACGAAACCCCCATTTTCAACACACGTTGACAAAAATCGCCAAGCGGATTTAACATTGTTCAGGTTGCGTGCAACCACCGCGCCTCGGCGCGCGAATTTGGATTCTGGTTCCATGTTGTTCAACGTATCGGCTCTGTTGACCGGTTCCGTGGGCGATGAAATCAGATTTCACTTCGCTCACGAGACTTTGCAGAACGACGGAATATCGTTTCGTGAAGTCGAAGCTCGAGGCAGACTGATGCGCACAGATCGTACGGTTTTTGCCGACGTAAAGGTGAACGCTGAGTTTGACGCTGAGTGTTCCAGGTGTCTAAATGACATCGTTGCGTCGCTGAGTTTGGATTTCGCCGAGGAGTTCAGACCCCACAACGTGGATCTGATGACAAGCCATCGAGACTGGTTCGACGAGCACGGAACAGATGATAAAGACGAGGCGTTGACCATAGATCCAACGAACGTTCTCGACATATCGACCGCGCTTTGGCAAGGCTTAACAGCCGCGATGCCGATGAATCCGCTGTGCAATTCTGAATGCAAAGGCATTTTGCCGGAAGCTACGCTGACTTGAATACTGAAGTCCACGAACGAGCCATCGGCCACTTCAATCGCTAGCATCACCGAATCGCTTGGAGATCGACAACTACCGAAACGCTATGCCACCGCTCCCAAAGAAGAAACACACTCGAGCCCGAAAGGGAAACCGCGCCGCGCACCACGCAATCGGCTTGCCGACTCTGGTGAGTTGCCCTTGTGGCGACGTTAGGATCCCCCCGCATCGAGTATGCCCGGAATGCGGGAACTATAAAGGGCGAACAGTAAAAGGCAATTGGCCGAGACCGAACTCATTCGACGTCGAAACTACTGAAAGCTGATATCTTGTTCGCAACCGTCCCAAACGGTTGCGCTCGCATCGCGTGGCAAGTAAAGCCGAAAACGAATAACGGAGACCCACAATGACTGCAACACTCGAGGCATCGAAATCGACCGCTTTCGTGTTTCCCGGACAGGGATCGCAGGCTGTGGGCATGGGCAAGGACCTCTACCTCAACTCGGCCTCGGCAAGAGAAGTTTTCGACGAGGTTGATGATGTCCTCCAACGGCCGTTGAGCGACATCATGTTCAATGGTCCCAGCGAGGATTTGACCCGAACAGAGAACGCCCAACCGGCGATCTTAACCGCCTCCATCGCCGCATGGCGAACGCTTGAGGAAGCTACCGAGAGCGTCGCGGTTCCCGATATGACCGCGGGTCACAGCTTGGGCGAATACTCCGCGCTCGTCGTCGCCGGAGTCCTGTCGGTCTCCGACGCGGTAAAGCTCGTATGTGAGCGCGGGCGACTGATGCAATTGGCCTGCGACGAACGCCCCGGTGGGATGGCCGCCTTGATCGGCATCGACGAGGTGACCGTAGCCGAGATTTGCCGGGAAGCCGGTGTCGACATGTCTACGGTCAATACCCCTGAGCAAATCATCATCGCGGGCGAACATCGCGGTCTTGCTGTCGCGTTGGACATGGCATCCGCACGAGGCGCCAAAAAGGCAATTCCGTTGAGCGTGGGCGGCGCGTTCCACTCAGGCCTCATGTCTCCCGCACAGAGCGGATTGGACGAAGCGATCGAATCGGTTGAATTCCAAGACCCGCTCGTTCCAATCGTCGGCAACGTCGACGCCGAACCGTTGGAAACGGCCGATGATGTGAAATACGAATTGCGGCGTCAATTGACGTCATGCGTGCAATGGAACAATGGCATCCGGCACATGTTGGACAACGGCGTCGACGAGTTCGTCGAGATGGGCAACGGCAAAATCCTGAGCGGGATGATCAGACGCATCGAACGACGCACCAAAGTCGTCAACCTATCCGATTACGACGCCGTCTGGGACTACGCA
Organism: Dehalococcoidia bacterium; assembly: GCA_965207515.1. Taxonomy (GTDB): domain Bacteria; phylum Chloroflexota; class Dehalococcoidia; order Lucifugimonadales; family Lucifugimonadaceae; genus Bin127. Next base: position 2,775,724 of record OZ242286.1, read on the forward strand.
GCAGCCTAAACCCGCGCCGATCAACTGCGGTTCCACCGGTCATCGGACGCGGCATATCTCATGACCATTCAACGATGACCGCGCCTCGATTCAAAGATGGCAGCAATTGGTTGTCTGCTGTACCTCCGGATCAAGCTCGATCGCGCGCTCGCAGCGACTCGAACATCGATTCTGAAACGCCCGACTTCGCAGCCATCCCGCGGGACAAGACCGGCGGCAGAGCTGCAGCCGTGTTGGCACTCTACCAGTCCGACATGACCAATAGGCCGGTTGATCAGTGTCTTCAATGGGTAGCGAACGAAATCGGCCTCAATAAGAAGATCGTTCGTTTCGCTCAGACGCTAGCCAAAGAGGCCGAGGACCACCGCACTGAACTCGATAACAAGCTGAACCAGTTCGCTCGCGGGTGGACGATGGCAGAAGCCTCTCCGGTGGTCCGCAACGTGCTCCGCACCGCGCTTGTCGAAATCGACGAGTATCCTCGCACAAGCACGGCGGTAATAGTGAGTGAAGCGGTCAAGTTATCTCAAATGTTCGATACGCACAACACCGGAAGGTTTGTGAACGGCGTGCTCGGCGCCGTGGTGCGAGACGCGGAACGCGTCAACTAATCAACATCGAACCGAGCAGGCGGCGGACACGTTCGGCTGCCGTATATAATTGCGGTTGCGTCTCAGCGCGACGACGCAGCGAACAATCGTCCATCAGATCAGCTCGGGAGAGCAATTAACGATGTCATCAATTTTGGATCGAGTGCGGGCAATCACCGCCGAAAAACTGAGCGTGGATGAAGGCGACATCACACCCGAATCGTCTTTCACCGAGGATCTCGATGCGGATTCGTTGGATGTGGTTGAGCTGATCATGGCGTTCGAAGAAGAGTTCAGTACGGACGACAATCCGGTAGAAATCTCGGATGACGAAGCAGAGACTATTGAGACAGTGCAAAACGCTGTTGAGTACCTCGAAGGCAAGGGTGTCAGCGGATAACCGACTTGCGAGGGATTCGTCGCCGAGCGAGCGCATCGCTGAAATCGCGCGTTTTTGATTACGAACAAGAGCGGCACGGCATAACCGTGCCGCTCTTCGATTTGTTGCGCTTCCGCGTAAGCGACGGTGGTAGCCTAAGTTATCGAAATGGTTGTTGAAGAACCCACGCCAGAAGGCGCGGCATCTCGAAAACTGAATGCGATTTCCGAAGCTATATCCGGTTGTCAAAAATGTCCTCTGGCGGCGACGCGGACGCACACTGTCCCCGGCGAAGGCTCGGCGTCTGCCGAAATAATGTTCGTCGGCGAGGGGCCAGGTAGAGATGAAGATTTGTCTGGACGCCCCTTCGTCGGAAGGGCCGGGAAATTCTTAGATGAGTTGATTGAATCTTTGCCAATGCGGCGGGAAGACGTCTACATCGCCAACGTCGTCAAGTGCCGCCCGCCAGGCAACCGCGATCCCGAACGCATCGAGGTGGAGACGTGCTCAGATTATCTAACTGAACAGATCGAAACCATTGATCCGCTAGTCATCGTGCCGCTTGGCCGCCACGCGCTCGGCTGGTTCGTGTCGAACCCTCGGATCACGGCCGATCATGGCAAGATTATGCGGCACGAAAATCGCATACTTATGCCACTGTTGCACCCTTCGGCCGGATTGCGAAGCACGGAGAACGCACGTCGCCTGCGCGAAGGCATCCACAACCTCAAGGAAGCTCTGCTGGAAGGCATCCGAATCAGACACGACGCTAATAATCGCCAGATCAGTGGCAATGAAGATGCGACCGTTGCCACACCTCAAGCCGCGGAAATTAAGGACGCCGTGACACAAGAACCTGCGACTGCGGCGCCAGACCAACGACAACCGGGCGAAACAAGCGCATCGACTGGTCTGTTCGAGCGTTCGCAGACTCAAGATGAGGTGCAAGCCGAGATCCGTCGCCAGCGAGCAATCGAGGAGGCTGAGGCCGCAGCCGAAGAGGAACAGACGAAGATTGTCGTTGACGATCGACAAGCGTCGTTCTTCTAGCACCAACCAGTTTGTAGTTTTGTCCACCAGTTACAAGCACATTGAACCGGCCAGTATTCGATGTATCACGCTCGCCGCGATAACTTGGAAACCAAATGCCTGAAAACGAATTTATGTACGACGAATCTACGGTTCGAGTTATTCCATTAGGGGGATTGGGTGAAGTAGGGATGAACATGATGGTCGTTGAAACGGACAACGACCTGATCCTCATCGACTGCGGTGTCCAGTTCCCGGAGTACAACACGCCCGGTATTGAGCGCATTATTCCCAATATGGAGTACGTGCGGCGTAACCGCGAACGCGTTCGGGCTGTTCTGATAACCCATGGGCATCTAGACCACATCGGCGGTCTGCCGCATCTGATGAACATCATCGACGCCCCAATCTACGCTCCGAGATTAGCCGCCGAGATGATCCGGCGGGAGCTGAAAAAGTCAGGGCGCAAATCGTCGGGCGTGCAGGTGAATTCCGTTCGCTTGGAACGAAGTTATCGATTCGGTGATTTTCGTGCGCAGTGGATCGGGGTTTGCCACAGCATCCCGGATTCGTGCAGCATCTTTCTCGAAACTCCCCAAGGCGGGATTTTGCACACCGGAGATTTCAAATTCGACAACGAGCCGATGCTTGGTCTGCCCACCGATTACCAAGCGCTCAGCGAAATCGGACAACGCGGCGTCCGATTGTTAATGTCAGATTCGACGAACGCTGAGGACGATGGATCTGCACGGTCGGACCGCGTCGCCGCAGAAGCGATCTACATGGCGATCGCGGAATCGAAAGGGCGCGTGATCATCGCAAGTTTCTCGACGCAGATCGCACGCCTGCAGATGGTTGTGGACGCTGCCCATGAACTAGGGCGTCGCGTTGCCATAACCGGCCGATCGATGATAGAAAACGCTAGGTTGGCAGAGCAGGTAGGTCACCTGCATATTCCATCGGGCATCGCCATTACGGTCGCTGAAGCCAACAGCTTGCCCGACGATGAAATCATCATCATCACGACTGGTAGTCAGGGTGAATTCCAAGCCGGAATCTCACGAATGGCGCGTGGTGATCACAAAGAGATCCAACTGGTCGAAGATGACACACTGATCCTCTCGGCGCGAACAATTCCGGGTAACGAGGTTGCTGTTAACGAGGTCCTGAACAACCTAGCCCGACGGAATGTTCGAGTGATCACGGCCGGGACTCGCGCCGTGCACGTATCCGGCCACGCCAAACGGGACGAACTCAAGACGATGTTCAGTATCCTGAGGCCCGAGTTCTTCACGCCAATCCACGGGGAATTCCGCATGCTGAAGTCGCACTGCGAGATCGCCGTTGATATGGGGGTACCGCAAGAAAACGTCAATTTGGTAATCGACGGCGACGTTCTCGAGATCGACGAGCACGGTATCACGGTGGTCGATCGTGTCCCGGCTGGCTACGTTTTGATACAAGGCCAAGGACAATGGGACGTTGACGCCTCGGTTATGGAAGAGCGCAAATCGCTCGCTAGCGATGGGGTCGTGTTCGTATCAATGGCACGTGAAGACGGTTTTATGGTAGGTAAACCGCAACTTGCAACCTCAGGATTCGTAGATTCGGCAGACCAAGCTCGATTAATCAAAGATGCCACACAAGCGTTGTCCCAAGCTATTGAACCGGTGCTTGACGATCTCGTAGATTGGAACGATATGGACCGGATGGTTCGGGCCTGCTTGGGCAGATTCTTCCATCGCAGGACCAAGCGCAGACCGCTGATCTTGGTTACGGAAATTGAGCTTCAATCTGGACGCGTTGACTGAAGAGACCGGAATGGGTGACGAAAAACCCTCCAGGTCGTCAAAACGCGCGGACAGTTCCGAGCCCTCGCTCGATGAACTAAATGAGTCTCGCAGCGACGAATCCGGCGCGTCAAAGCGGACTGACCGCGGGTCCATTACCTATCCGACGCTGATCCGACACCTCGTATTCTTCACATTCTTCGTGGCGTCAGGTATCGGTGGGTTGATCTACCGCGAAGAGGTGATGAAGAACGTCGGCTACGGCGCTCTGCCCCTCGGAATCTGGGGCGCACTGTTCTCATATTTGCTGATCAATCGCAGCGGATGGCTGATCAGCCGATACCGCGAGACGATTTCATCGTTTGTCGTGGTTTTGGGCGGCGTTACCGTTTTGGGCATATTCGATGCCCCGCTGGGTTCCGCGACGGGCGATACGATGGGCGGTCGATTGGGCGAGATGCTCGCACGCGAGCCGTACGATTGGCACCGTTACGACTTGGTGCTTTGGCAACAGATGTTGGCGTGGGTGCGCGCAGGCGTCCTTTTCACCGCCGGCGCCGCAGCACAGTTTCCACGAGTATTCGGGTTGACCATGAAGGTCATCTGGATCGGTCTATTGATATCGGTATCGGGTTCGGTGGGACTCCTGATGATGGCAGGCGGCGCCGCCGCGAGCATCGCGACCAAACGAAGAAAAGATGACGCCGATGCTGAAATCGCGGAGGAGAATCCACAGACCGGCGCTTTCGACGATCAATCGGAACTTGATGAGCCGTTGTCGCAATGGCACGCGGTTGGGTCATATCCCTCCGGCCTAGATGATCACGAATTTGACGGTGCACTCGTCGTCGGTATGGGCGACACGATCATGGTGGAAGATGATGAACCCCCAAACGACATAACCGAGGAATCATGGTTCGCGCCTGAAGCTGTGGAAGCACCCGTGGTACCAGGCCCTAGCGCTCAAGAGGAAGACGGGTTGGGCGAGTTCATCGAGGTCGGCACCGCGCTTAAGAACGAGTTCGACGACCAAGATCCAAGTTTCGAGATTGACGACCACTCGGCCTCTGAAATTCACCTTTCAGCGGAGGAACATTCCGCCACCGTGACTGAAGACATCGTCGCTGACTTGGAAGAAATCTCCATCCAAGCGGTTGCCGATCCGATCCAAGACGATACCCATCAAGTACTGGAGATGATCACATCCGGTGCAGCGGTCGAAGCGGCGATGAACGCGTTCCCGTGGCACCTACCTCCTGTCGAATACCTCGCATCTCCTCCGAAGGGCGGAGTCTCAACAACTGAGATCAAGGCAACCAGCGATCTCATCGAAGAGACCCTCGCCGAACACGGTGTCTCGGTCTCGGTAGACCAAGTGCGGGTCGGTCCAACGGTGACGATGTACGGCCTGAAACCAGGCTGGAAGGGCGGCGGTTCCAAATCGAAGACGCCAGCTCAACGCGTACGCGTCGATACGATTCTCAACCGCGAGAAAGACATTGCGCTCGCTCTGTCGTCGCCCAACATCCGATTCGAATCGGTGGTTGCCGGATCGTCATTCGTTGGCATCGAAGTCCCTAACGCTCAACCCACACCAGTCAATTTGCGCACCGTGATGGACTCGCCGGAGTGGACGGATTTCGCCGAGAGTGCTGCTATGCCAGTTCCATTGGGAATGGGCAGCGGCGGTGATCCGGTGATGGCGGATTTCGCGAAAATGCCGCACACTCTTGTGGCTGGGGCCACCGGATCTGGCAAGAGCGTTTGCATGAACACGATCGTGACCGGACTGCTCCTTACGCGTACGCCCCTCGAACTACGGATGGTGATGATCGATCCTAAACGTGTTGAACTCACACCGTATCAAGGCATCCCGCACTTATACACGCCGGTGATCGTAGAGCCCGAACGCGCTGTAAAAGCTCTGAAAGCGCTGGTCAAAGAAATGATGGATCGCTTCTCTACGCTCGAGGCGGCGGGCGTCAAGAACATCACTTCGTACAACGCAAAAAGCAACTTCAACATGCCGTACCTGTTGATACTGGTCGACGAATTGGCGGACTTGATGTTGACGGCGTCGAACGAGGTCGAACAGCTCTTGGTTCGATTGGCGCAGCTGGGCCGGGCCACCGGAGTCCACCTTGTAGTGGCTACGCAACGCCCTTCCGTTGACGTGGTGACCGGCCTTATCAAAGCCAATTTTCCTTCTCGCATCAGTTTCGCAGTCGGTTCGCAGGTGGACAGTCGCACAATCCTGGATGCGACCGGCGCGGATCGGTTGCTCGGCAAGGGTGACATGCTCTATAAGCCGATCGATCTCAGCCAGCCAGTCCGTGTGCAAGGCGCGTTCCTGGCCGAAGAAGAGATCGAGACCGTGGTCGACTTTTGGAAGAAAGTCGGTGCTCCGCCCATGCCGCAACTCGACGTGGATGGTGACGGTGACGACGAGAGCTTTTCAATGCCGGGTTTCGCAGATGAGAGCGGCGACGCGCTATTCATGGAGGCGTCGTCTATGGCGAAGAGTCAAAAAACGCTATCGACGTCGTTACTCCAAAGGCGACTACGAATTGGATACCCCCGCGCAGCTCGACTCATGGATGAGTTGGAAGAAGCGGGCATCGTAGGTCCCGGAGAACCGGGCAAACCCCGCCAAGTTGTCGCAAACGCCTGATCTTCGCGTTCCCCATCCCGGGAGGCGCTGATTAAATTAAACCAGCGCGCGAGTCAGATCCCTCTAGCCGTGAGGCTTGAAGCGACGGACAACGCATCCCTGCACAAACCCGTTCGCCCTAGCACCTTTACAATGCTGTTTAACGTCCTATGTTCTTTCGCGCATCCGACGCGCAACGAGTCTGTTCGTGACGATCAAACCTTTGTATCCCGAATTTGGCGATGAGTCGCATGCCGACGATGGCCCAGATCTCGTTGAACTACCCCCTTTGGATCTTGAGCAGGAACACTCGATCTGCCTTGTCTGTGGCATCGAGCTAGAAGGCTCCGAACTGTTCCAGCGCCTACGGGTTTGTCCGAGTTGCGGTTTTCACTACAACATATCGGCAAGGGCGCGAATCGCGGCTCTGACCGATCCGGGTTCATTCGAAGAAACGCACCGATGGATCACATCGATAGACCCATTGGAGTTTTCACCGCGTGTCTCGTACCAGGTACGTGTGTTGAACGATCAAGTCCGCACAGGTTTGTCAGAGGCGGCTGTTACGGGCGTCGCCAGTATTGGCGGTTCACAGTGCGCCGTCATCGCGATCGACTTCGGATTCCTCGGCGGCAGTATGGGACTGGTGGTTGGCGAAAAAGTCGCCCGAGCGTTCGAGCACGCAGCAGCGCGGCGCCTGCCCGTGATCACGTTCGCTACGAGCGGCGGGACGCGGCTCCAGGAAGGAGTTCTGTCCCTGACCCAAATGGCCAAAACGGTAGTCGCTGCACGTTCATTGCGCGAGCGCGGGTTGCCACTCATCTCAGTGTTGGCAAACCCATCTACGGGACAGATACTCTCGAGTTTCGTGTCAATGTCAGACATAAGGATCGGCGAGCCAAAGGCGCACATCGCGTTTGCATCGCTCGGCACATTACGGGAAGTCGAGGACTCCCAATTGTCCCATGATGGCAGCAGAGCCGAGGCGATGTTATCGCGTGGCCACTTGGATATGGTGTTGAAACGCGGCGAGCAAAGAGACCGGTTGGCGACGTTGTTGGGTCTGTTCCGAACCGACATCAAAAACGATGTCCCCGCACGCCGGCGCTCGGTTCGTTATCGACCGACTCGCCAGGACGCGTGGAATTCCGTGCGCTTGAGTCGTCGAGCCGATCGACCGACGGCGTCAGATTACATACCGAGAGTATTCAGAAACTTCACCGAGCTCCACGGTGACAGATCCGGTGCGGATGACGACGGCGTGAAAATCGGCGTCGGCTACTTGGGCATATACCCGGTCATGGTGATCGCACAGGAAAGCGGCAACAATGAAGGGACAGGGATCGAAGAACCCGGAGACCATACGGAGTCGTTCACAGAACGGTTCGGATATGCGAACTTAGATCGTGGAGGCATCGCGGTTACGGGATTCCGTAAAGCGCGGCGCGCCGCAAAGATGGCGGCGGATTTTAGTTTCCCTCTGGTGGTGCTGATCGACACTCCAGGGCCAAGGCTCGGCATCGAACAAGAACTGAACGGAATGGCCAGCGAGATCGCTGAGATGATAAACGTCATGCTCGACATCGAGACGCCCGTCGTGTCGGTGGTGATCGGCGAAGGAGGTTCGGAAGCGGCTCTGGCATTCGGAATTGCTGATCGGTTGCTTCTATTGGAGAACGCGATATACACGCCGATATCGCCGGAAGCAGGCGCCGCAACGGAACTTCGTGATCGAGCACGTGCACCCGAGGTCGCAAGGTCATTGCGATTGACAGCCTACGACGCGTTAAATTTGGGCATCGCCGATAGATTGGTCGCCGAGCCCGAAGGCGGTGCCAATGCGGACCCTGCAAGCGCCGCACGCGTTTTGAGGCAAGTGCTCATCAGTGAGGTTGGCCGGCTACGCAAACGGCATCGGCGAGTACTCGCACGTCATCGCCGAAAGCGCTTTCGGCACATCGGTGAATATGGTCCAGAGTTCCGCGCCGCAGTTAGATCTGAACTTGACACCTGGCGAACAACCGTTCGGGATCGGATGCGACGCGTCTTTGGAAGCGGCGACGTCGGCGAAGACGTTTAACGGCGTCCCGCGCCTTCAACGATCTTTCGGCGCAACTCGGTTGAGAGTCTAACCACGTCGTTGAATGCCATCAGAGCCGTGGTCGGCGCAAATCCAAGATGTTAAGATTACGGGCAACATCCAAGGTCGCCGGACGCGTTACGTTGTCCGTCAGCGGCCTCTCAGGATGAGACACCGCACGCGCGAATGTCTGGAGATAGCGAAGAACCTGGCGAATGTAGCAGCGACAGACCCTGTCGCTGCGGCGAGGCACGCGCGCTGGATGCGGTAATCAGCGCAGCTGTCGACTCCGGCGTCGAATTCCAAGACCCGTTTGCCGTCTACGTAGATCCACAAGTCGTACTAGAAAGTGGAGCGCGGATCGGGGCAGGAAGCCATCTGATCGGCGCTACTCGTGTAGGGCCGGGCGCATCTGTCGGCCCTAACGCAATCATTGAGGACTCTACCGTTGGAAGCGGCGCAGAGATTGGTTCGTTTTCTGTTGTGTCTGAGGGTTCAGAAATCGCGCCCGACGCGATCGTGAAACGTGGCTCAGAGGTTAGAGGCAGCGTCATCGCTACGAAGGCCGAAATCGGACCCAACGCCCTCGTCGAGAAATCTAGCGTGGCTTCCAAAGCCAAAGTCGGTCCCTTTTGCCGGGTTCGAGCCGGATCCGACATCGGTGCGGACGCGTACGTAGGAACACAGGCTGAAGTCAAAGCAAGCCGGATCGGGAGAAGGTCCAAAGTAGGCCATTTTTCTTTCATCGGCGATGCGGACCTTGGATGCGACGTCAACATCGGTGCCGGTTCAGTCACAGCGAATTTCGACGGGTCTGCGGTCCAGAAAACAGTTATCGCGGACGGGGCATCCGTCGGCGCCGGTTGCGTACTGATTGCGCCGCTGCGGCTCGGAAACCGCGCGCGCACTGGCGCAGGCGCAGTGGTCACACGTGATGTGGCAGACGGCGATCTAGTCATCGGCGTACCGGCGCGCGTGCACGCAATGCAACGGTCTGCAGTCTGAACCCATTTGATTACGGAATTTGGTTGCCGTCTGATTTGAACGGCACAACAGAACCTAGGTAGGTTTCGAGATGAAAGACGCGGACGATCCTTTAAGTAGCAGGTTCTCCCCATATCAACCCTTGTCAGGAGGTAGGCGCCGCTGTGACTGAGGAATGGGTATCGTGGGCCGCTTTGGTGGTTTCAGCCCTCGTTTACGGGTTGATGACTCTCACGCTTAGCGTTTTGCAACCGCAAGGCTTGGCCGCCGTGCTCGGGATGGCTTCTACCGAGTCATCGGACGACTTGAATCCCGGAGGTGCCGGCGACTACAGAGCGACGCGCATAGTGGTTACGACGTTTCGCAGCGCTTCATTCATCGCAATCGTAGTTTCTGCATATCAAGCAGGTACCTCAGTCGCATCCGGTACGAATCCGATCATCACGATGACGGTTGTTTCGGCAGCTGTCCTTGTTGGCGTGATCACCATGCGGATGTTGCTAAACCGATTGGCAAGTGGGTGCTACGAGGAGGTCAGGATTTGGTTGGCACCGATAATTTGGCCGGCGCGGTTCATCGGGAGACGCCTGCAGCTCAATCGCGTGGCCAACTACATGGCTGATGTGGAAAGTTCCAGCGATCCAACCGATGAACCGGTTGAAAACGTCTTGAACGTGCTGCAAAACCTGTCATCCAAAGACTTGAGAGCCGACGATTTCATGGTTCCGATATCCGACACCGTGGCGGTTCATGCAGACACGGATTTGGAAGATGTCGTGAGTATGATGGACCAACTTGGCATCGACACAGTGGTTGTCTACGACAAAACGGTTGACGAGGTATTGGGCACGGTCAACACCGCTGAAGCGCTCCAAGGCTTGAGGCAGAGCGAAGGCGATACTGCGGTATGTCGAGATTGGGTCAGCGCATCAACCTTCCCGGTACCCGTCACACAGCAGGTGGCTACGTTGTTCGATGACTTTAGAGACCGCATGCACGATACCGCGGTCATGCTCGACGAAGAGGGCAAGGTCGCGGGCATTCTCACTTTCGGCAATTTGATGGAACAACTATTGTCCGACGCCAGTTTGGTCAACGAAGCAGCGGAAGCTTAACGTCCCGCCTGCGTCAGGCCGGGAAATCGATCGAACAATCGTGGTTGATCTCTGGCCGCTGAGTCGACGCCCATCAACCCCGGTTCTTTGTGATTCCCGACATCTTAGTGTCGGCTTGACAGAAAGGCTTGATGAGCTGTCGGAACATTCGTGCCCATGAATCGATGGACGTACCTTGTCTCTTACGTACCCGTGTGATGCCAACCTTCGGTACGATCACATTCGCCACCGTCGCGGAGGCGATCCTGACGCCGTCTTAAGTCAATCAACCGCGTTGGCGGCGTCCCATCTCGACGCTGAGAACACTTCCTTACGGGTAATCGCCAATGATGTTCAAAAATCGCACGTTGAAACTCATCAGTCGAGAGGCGATACGCGTCTCGTCAAATCTACATATAGCGGGCGGTACGCTCACAAATCCGAATGATCGGAGCGCCAAGACGCGCAAAAGCACTTCAGAGGTTTAAGCCTCCAAAGTGCTTGCGTGGTTGGGGTGTAAGTGTGGAGCAGGCTCATAACCTGCTCCACACGATTACGTTTCGAATTCCTCGATTAGAGGGATTACTTGGTCTCGACGACTACCAACGCGGTCGAGGCCTTCGAACCGGCATCACCAGTGGCAACCAGTGATTCCACTGCGCCAATTCCGAATGCGCTGGAATCGAGCGTGATTTCCACCGCGAACGCACCGGTACCACCCGCAGTCGCTGATCCGACGCTGGCGTTGCCAACCGTCAAGGCGACCGCTTCGCCGGAGTCGAAACCGGAACCAGCAATCAGGGCCGGAGATCCTTCGGCGACCCAAACGATCTTCGCGACCGAGTAGTTACCGTCCAAGATGACGATGTTGGCGTAGTTGTCAGCACCATCGGCGCCGTCTGCACCGGCAGGACCAGGGGCTCCTGGAGGTCCAGGGTCACCCGGCACGCCTTGCGAGCCTTGTGCACCAGCTTTACCCTGCGGGCCTGGTACACCAGCGAGTCCTGGTATTCCTTGCGGGCCCTGCAGACCTGGTTCACCCGGCGCTCCCGGTTCACCCGGCGCTCCCGGTTCACCCGGTGCTCCCGGCTGTCCAGGGTCACCCGGCAGTCCCGGCGCTCCCGGTTCGCCCGGTGCTCCAGCCGCACCTGGAGATCCCGGTTCACCCGGTGCTCCAGCCTCACCTGGCGATCCAGGGGCTCCCGGCGCTCCCGGCGCTCCAGGGTTGCCCGGCTCGCCTGGCGGTCCCTGCGGACCGGCACCAGCAAGACCGATGATCGAGATGATGATAGCGATGATCGACAACAGTGCGATCAGCGTTAGCATGCGGTTCTCTTGCACGAAATCCATCGGGCTACGAGATTCATTCATGAGGACCCGTCCTCCAATCTGATGCTTTCAGATTACTAGCTTGTCTCAAGCAACATTTACCGTGATCGTTCGGCTTCAGGAACGTCCAATCGCCGTAGTCCACGATGCCGGCATCGAAGCACGGGCTCAGCCATACTTCGCAAGGCTCGCTCTTCGATGCACTTTGAACAATGTTATGCCTGTTCGAGCGCGCATGTCAAGACGGCTCAAGCAACCATCAAACGTATTCACGTGCAACGATCAACGACCCTTACCACGATAGATGCATGTTACACGATAGCACACCCGACGCGCGTTAATTCAGGTTCAATCATGCCGGATTTTCCGCTCTTTCCCTTGACGCAAACCCTTGCCTGGAGACGTTTTGGCGGGCACCAGATACCGTGGAACCACATCGTTTGGGAAAACGAATGGTATCCTTTATGTTTGAACTCAAAGAGTTAACGAGTTAGAAACAGAGTGCGCTGGCGGGGTGGAACGCGGCAGATCGTCTCAATTCCCCACTTGCGAACAGCGCTTGCACGAAAGAGATCATATTGGACGCCCAAGCGAAAACGCAGACGATCGAGAAGTTTCGCAAGCACGAGACGGACACCGGTTCGACCGAGGTCCAGATCGCACTCCTTACCGAACGCATCAGGCAACTGACAGAGCATTTCAAGCAGCACAAACACGACGCGGCCGGCCGCCGCGGGCTGCAAATGATTGTCGGGAAACGCCGCCGGCTGTTGAATTATCTGGCAAACGAAAACGTCCAACGATACCGGACCCTTATCGAAGATCTGGGTCTCAGGGGTTGAAAAACCTTTCCGTTCAAATCGAACACTGAACGGATCATCGCCCCAATTCGGTGCACCGCATCAACTATTCCCTAACTCTCGATTTCCCCATGCTTGTTGATATCCGCGCGCTTGACGAGGGCAACCTGAACCCGACCAAACCAGAAATCGCGGTGACGGGCACCTTCAAAGCGATGAATCCCAATTGATCTCCCATAACCGAAAAACACCCAACCGATGCCTTCGAATAGGGGCAAACGACTAAGGAAAAGAGAAAAACGAAATCATGGTGAAAACATTCGATATTGAAGTTGGCGGACGATTGATGTCGTTCGAAACGGGACGACTGGCCGCGCAAGCTGGCGGGGCTGCCACCATCCGATACGGCGATTTGATGTTGCTGGCGACTGCAACCGCGGACAAAAGCCCCCGTCAGGGCGTTGATTTCCTGCCGCTGACCGTCGACGTTGCCGAGAAAGCCTACGCTGCCGGCAAGATGCCCGGTGGATTCTTTAAACGGGAAGGCCGACCGGGTTCCGAAGCAATTCTGGCGGCTCGATTGTGCGACCGACCGCTCCGTCCGCTGTTTCCCAAGAATTACCACAACGAAACGCAGATAATCGTGACGATACTCGCCGCAGACGAGGTAAATCCCCATGCACCTTTGGGTATCGTCGGTGCCTCCGCCGCGTTGACGATCTCCGATATTCCGTTCGACGACCCGATCGGCGCATGCAACATCGGGTACATCGACGGTGAACTCGTCGTCAATCCCACTTACGAGGAGCTCGAAGAGAGTGCGCTCGAATTGACCGTCGCCGGCACAGCCGACGCGATCATGATGGTCGAAGCTGGCGCCACCTTCGTTTCTGAAGAAGTGATTCTCGAAGCATTGAAGCTCGCGCAAGAGGTTAACGGCGAAATCGTTTCCCACATTCGAGAGATACAGTCTGCAGTGGGGAAAACGAAGTTTGCGGCACCTGGATCGACAGAAGAAGAGTTGGCAGCGAAATCTGCGACCCGCGAATTCGTCGGCGACTCCATCAAGGATGCCTTAAAACTTGGTGGAGGCAAGGAAGCTCGAGAAGCGGCCGTGGGTGAGATTATGTCGGAAGCCAAGGCCGAACTGACATCGGGAGACGATGCTCACGACGCTCTGCACGTACAGACGGAACTTTACTCGCTGGAGAAAGAGGCCGTACGTGAAGGCATCCTGAGCGAAGACAGGCGTCCCGACGGTAGAAACCTTGAGCAACTTCGCGCGCTAGATTCGATGGTCGGCTACCTGCCTAGAGTGCACGGCTCAGGCATCTTCCAACGCGGCGAAACGCAAGTGCTCGGCGTATTGACACTGGCGTCGGCCGCTGACGCGCAACGGCTCGACAACTTGTCACCGGTAACGACAAAGCGGTTTATGCACCACTACAACTTCCCGCCGTATTCAACCGGAGAAGCGGGTCGATTTGGATTCACCGGAAGGCGCGAGGTTGGCCATGGAATGCTGGCGGAGCGCGCGTTGAATCCTGTCATCCCTGATGAAGAAGGATTCCCATACTCCCTCAGGTTGGTCTCCGAAGTCATGGCTTCAAATGGCTCGACTTCAATGGCCAGCGTATGCGCGGGAACATTGGCGCTGATGGACGGTGGCGTACCCATCGCCTCGCCGGTCGCCGGGATCGCGATGGGCCTGATCACAGGAGAAGGCGGCGTCGCAAAAGTTCTCACCGATATACAAGGTGCCGAAGATCACGCCGGAGACATGGATTTCAAAGTTGCCGGCACCCGCGAGGGCGTAACTGCGCTCCAGATGGACATCAAGGTCAAAGGCATCACCTACGAGATCATGTCTGAGGCACTTGAACAGGCTCGTGTAGCGCGACTTGAGATTTTGGACCACATGGAGCAGACGATCTCCGCTCCGCGTACCGAGCTCCGAGATGGCGCACCTAGGATGACCACCATTAAGGTGCCGACCGACAAAATCGGCATGGTAATCGGTCCCGGCGGTGCAAACGTCCGAGGAATCCAAGAGGAATTCGGCGTCAGCGTCAATATTGAGGACGATGGCAGCGTAACCATCGGCGGAACCGAAGGAGACAAAGTCCAAGGCGCAATCGACAGCATCCGCACGATGACCAAGGACATCGAAGTCGGTGAAAACTACACCGGCAAAGTCGTCAAGATCATGGACTTCGGTTGCTTTGTCAACCTGATCCCTGGAAAAGACGGCATGGTCCACATCAGCGAACTGTCCGACACTCGAGTCCCGGACGTCCAGTCAGTGGCAAATGAAGGCGACGAGTTGGACGTGATGGTCGTGAACGTAGACCAGAACGGTAGAGTCGACCTCTCCGTTCGTGCGAGGATCGAAGAAAACAACCACGGCGACCACGACCGGGCATTGGAGGAAGCGGTCGCGAGGCGACGGCCTGGCAATCGTGGCGGCCGCGGTGGAGACCGCGGAGGCCGAGGCGGCGGCAGGTTCGATCGTGGTGGCGGTGGGCGTCGCGACAACTTTGATCGCGGTGGTCGACGTGATCGACGCGACGATTATGACCGCGGTGACAGGCGCGATAACTACGACCGAGGTGGTCGCCGAAACAACCGGCGCGACGATTTCGACGACAGCGATGGCCGCGAACGCCGACCCCGGCGCCGGATGATCACTCGCGATCGACGCGACCGATAGCCTTAGAATCGAATCAGGCACAACGATAAACGTCCGCAACCGAAAGCGAACAACAAGCTAAGTAGGCATGTCCGAAATAACCGTCGCAGTTAACGGAGTGTTGGGGCGAATGGGCTCGACCGTGTTGGACGCGGTGGAGCAGGAGCCGGGAATGGTCCCGGTCGGAGGTGCAGATCTGTTCGCCGGCGCTAAGGCGACGGTCGCGACATCCGGCGGTGCCGTACTGCCATTAACGACGGGCCTCGAGACCCTCTTCGCAACTGTTAAACCAGATGTAGTGGTCGATTTCACGAACGCAGAAGGAGGCACGATAGCGATGCGATCGTGCATCGCGAGTGGTGTTCGATGCGTTTCCGGATCGACGGGCATTTCGCCGGACGAGTTGTCTGCTATTGGTGCGAACGCTGCGGAAGCCGGTGTCGGCGTGATATCGGCTTCGAACTTCGCACTCGGTTGCGTTGTATTGATCCATTTGGCGCGGATCGCTTCGAGTTACTTCGACTACGCGGACGTCATCGAGAGTCATCACGAGATGAAGATCGACGCGCCGTCGGGCACAGCGCTATCGATTGTTCAAGCGATGCTCGAGGGCAAGGGCGGTGATTTCGAACAGAACATTGTTGAAAAAGAGTTGCTGGCGGGAACGCGCGGCGGCTCGATGGGCGGCGTCAACGTCCACAGCGCGAGAATGCCGGGCCGCGTGGCTCGACACGAAGTGGTGTTCGGTGCTTTGGGACAGACTTTGACGTTGCTGCATGACTCAGTTGACCGCAATAGCTTCATGCCGGGCGTGATGCTCGCGGTACGCAGAGTTATGGACGAAGAATCCATGATCGTCGGCCTCGACAAAGTCCTTGGATTGTCGGGCTGAACGACTTCGGTCAAAACCGATACGAACCGAGAAACGGTTCAATCTGAAGCCTCAGGAGAGTTAGATGCAGGCGCCAGTTTTGGAAGTCGCTATCGTCGGAGCAACGGGCGCGGTCGGCGCAGTTGCACTGGATTTACTGGCCGAGCGCGGTCACCCGCCCGAAAAGTTGCGTCTCCTGGCATCTAAGCGGTCTCACGGCAAACAACTTGAGTACCGCGGCCAATGGTTGACAGTGCAAGAGGCCACCCCTGAATCGCTCGACGGCGTCGATGTAGCGTTCATATCGGCATCTTCAGAAGTGAGTTTGGCGTTGGCTCCTGAGGCGGTCAAACGCGGGGTGTTGGTCATTGACGACGGATCGGCATACCGTATGGACCCTGCCGTTCCGCTCGTGGTTCCTGAAGTCAACGGCTCGGACGTCGAGTGGCACTCCGGCATCATCTCCATTCCGAACTGCACGACAACGCCGCTGGTTATGGCTTTGTCCGCCCTCAGAGGGCTGGCCGAGATCAGTTCCGTGACGGTTTCGACCTATCAATCTGTTACTGGCACAGGCGCCGCGGCGCGAACGGAGCTATTGGACCAGTCTCGTGACATTTTGGCTGGTGAAGCGATCTCACCGCCGAGCCAGTATCCCCATCCGATCGCGTTCAATCTGCTCCCGCAAGTCGACGACTTCATGGACGAGGGTTACACCAAAGAAGAGTGGAAGATGGTCAACGAGTCTCGTAAGATACTCGGCGATCCCGAACTGCGCCTCGCGTCCACCTGCGTCCGCGTCCCGGTTGAGGTTTCGCACTGCGAATCGGTGACGGTGGAGTTCGACGACCCGATATCGGTAGATGAAGCTCGTATCACCATCGCTGAGTTCCCCGGTATAACCCTCTTGGATCAACCCCACGACTCCGTGTATCCGATGCCATCGAATTCGGCTGGTGAGGATCAAGTGATGGTCGGCCGCCTTCGTCGAGATATTGCCCATGAAAACGGCGTCGTTTTCTGGCTCGCTGCGGACAACCTACGAAAAGGCGCGGCTCTCAACGCGCTGCAGATCATGGACGAATGCGTCAAACGCGAGTGCGTGAAACCTCGCGTCGCCTATGCAGTTTAATTCTGCCGACATCAGGCGCACGCGTCGCCGGTTCGGATCTAGCTTCCTCGTGATGTAAGATTCGGCGTGTAAGGGAGTTTGAAATGGCACAGATCGGACGAGTTCTAACAGCAATGGTTACCCCGTTCACCGAAGACGGGGAAGTCAACTACTCGCAAGCCCGAAAACTGGCCAAGTCGCTGCTGGCTTCTGGATCAGACGGATTGGTAATCGGTGGCACCACTGGTGAAGCGCCGGCGATGTCGGACGAGGAACGCCTCAAGCTTTTCGCCGAAGTAAAAGACGCGATCGGCGAAACCGGTGCCGTAGTAGCAGGTACCACCGACAACAACACCTACCGCTCCATCGAACTCTCAAGAGAAGCCGAAGCCGCAGGCGTCGACGCCATCCTAATGACCGTACCGGCCTACAACAAACCCACCATGGGCGGTCTGGTAAAACACTTTATTGCCATTGCCGAAGCGGTGTCCATACCGGGAATCCTCTACAACGTGCCCAGCCGTACGGCACTCAATATGACCGCTGGTACCACTCTGAAACTGGCAGAAGTTCCAAACATTGTCGGTGTCAAAGAAGCCAGCAGCGACGCAGATCAGATTGCTTACGTCATCAAAGACGCTCCCGACGGATTCAACGTATGGTCCGGGAATGACAACGAAACGTTTTCGATTGTGTCCACCGGCGGATACGGCGTAGTCAGCGTAGCGAGCAACATCATCGGCAACCAAGTACGAGGACTCATCGGTGCGGTTCTGGAAGGTGACGTCGAACGAGCCGCTGGCGAGCACCTGCGCCTACTGCCGATTTTCAACGCTCTGTTCTTCATCACGAACCCGATCCCTGTTCGTTACGCGATGAACCGGTCCGGTTTCAACGTCGGCCCCGCACGGCACCCGATGCAAGCCGACGAGGGTGAGATGGCGGCTTTTGCGGCGCAGTTCGATCCAATAATGGATCAGTACAAGATCGATCTGCCCAACGGCTAATGCTGCCATGACCGACGTGTCGCCGGAAAATGTTATCGAGGATCTCGGCGACGGGTTGATCATGCGGTCCGCGCGCCGCGAGGAAGCGGGCGCGCTTGCTGAATTCTGTGCCAAAGTCTTCATCGACGAACCATCTGGCACGGAGGCCTATTGGATCGCAGAGTGGATTCGAGATCTCGTTGCCAAGCCGCATCCCACTCTGAGCCTAGACGATGTCATCGTAGTCGAAGACGTCGAAAAAGGACTCTACGCGTCTACCACCACTTATCTGACACAGACTTGGAGCTACGACGGTGTTGAGTTCGAGATCGGGCGTCCGGAGATCGTAGGAACCCACGAAGACTACAGGAATCGGGGTCTAATACGAAAACAGTTCGACGTCATGCACCGTTGGGCTTCGGAACGCGAACACTACGTTCAGATCGTCCTCGGCATTCCCGGTTACTACCGCCAATTCGGCTACGAATACGCGTTGCACGCAGAAGGTGGGCGTCAAACTTCGATCCACACCTTCCCCCGATGGGGTGAAAAAGAGGACAGGAAGTTCCGACTACGCGAACCAACCGTCGCCGATGTTCCCTTCATCACCAAGATCCTGAGCGAATCGGGCAAACGATCACTCGTATCCCCCGTATTTCGCGAGGACGAGGTTCGTTACCTCACATTTGATCGCACTGAACGTAGCGCAGTCTGCCATCGCACTGCGATACTGTGCAAGTCTGATGGAGATGTTTTCAACGAACCTGTCGGTGTCATGATGTATGCCATGGTGACGCCGATAGACCTCGGCGGCATCTTGCGTTTGGAGATGTCCGAGCCACGATATTGGCGTGAGGCGTTGCCTTCGGCATTGCGCGAGTTTGTTGAGTTGGCTGATAAGGCTACCGAACAAGATCCCGATCCTGAACGGGCCATCAAGTCGGTGCGGCTAGACATGCAGCCCGATCACCCGGCGTTCATCTTCGACGACGGGGCTTTAGGGCAGCCGCCAGAACGTCAGTACGGATGGTACGTAAGAGTGTCGGACATGGCGGCGTTCCTGCGAAAGGTATCTCCGGCGTTGGAGAACAGGATCGAGGGGTCTTTTCACGCAGGATTTACCGGCGACATCGTACTCCGATTCGATCGCGACACCGTCAAGGTCACCTTCCAAAGCGGACGAATAACCGGCGTCGTCACGCACTCCGCGGCACATCGCGATGCGGCATCCAGCGGCTGGTATACCGCGACAGCGAGATTTCCAGGTACGTCGTTCCTGCCAGTATTGTTCGGGATGCGTTCGGTAGGCGAAACGCTCCTCGCACACACGGACGCCGACGCCGGCTCCAAATCGGATCGTCATCTTTTGGAGACACTCTTCCCGAAAGGTTCATCCGATCTAATGCTGACGCTCACTTAGATGAGTGAGGGTTCATCGGAGCGAATGCGCGTCGTTACCATAGGTGGCGGGACCGGTTCCTCGGTATTGCTCACCGGCCTCAACGAGTACGCCGACCGTCTCCATATCTCAGCGATCGTCACTACCTTCGACGACGGAGGCTCCTCAGGAAAACTCCGCCAACAGTTCGGCATCCCAGCATTGGGCGACATCCGAAGATGCATCGCCGCGCTCCTGCCAAAAAGCCCCACCCAGCAGGACCTACGCGACAGGTTCGAATTCAGATTTGAGCACGCGACAAACCTCAAAGGAGATGCCTACGGAAACCTGCTCTTACTCTTTGCGACCCTGAGGCAAGGCGGCTTAAGCAATGCCATCAACGAACTCACATCCGCGTTACGCCTAAACGGCAATGTGATCCCTGCGAGCGAGGAGGCTTCCAACCTATCCGCAAAGCTCATCAACGGAACCGTCGTCAAAGGCGAAACAAACATCGACAACCATACCAACACACCCTCCGCAATCGACCGCATATGTCTGGATCCGCCAGTCACCGCAAATCCCGAAGCACTCAACGCCATTCGCTCCGCCCATGCGATCATCCTCGGCCCAGGAGACCTCTTCACCAGCGTCGTTCCCAACCTTCTGCCAACCGGCATGACCCACGCCATCCAATCATCCCAAGCAAAAGTCATACAAATCTGCAACATCCATCAACGCAAGGGCCAAACCAACCCACTCCGAGCCTCCGACTTCCCCAAGATTATCGACCGACACATCTCACCCGACAGATCCCAACAGTCCGACAAACGCACAGTCGACGCCATCATCGTCAACGCGCCCACACAAACACGCACAGAATCCCAAATCGAAATCGACGACACATTGAACGACTTAGTCAACCAAGTCCTAATAGAAGACGTCGCAGATCCCGAAGACCCAACCCGTCACGACTCACTTAAACTGGCCGCCAATTTAGTTCGTTACTTAGGCGCGGCCGCCGTTGACGACTAACGTGTCGTCCCTGTGCGGACCCGTGGAAATCTCCGAGGCAGGAATGCCGAGCAGCTCCTCCAGCCGACGCACATAGCGTTGAGCGCCATCACATAGGTCGGCCCAGTCAGTGACCTTCGTCGTCGATTCCGTCCAACCCGGCAATTCTTCGTAAACCGGCTCGCAGCGGCTCAATCGCCCGCGTTCGATCGGAAAATCTTCGATGATTTCGCCGCCTAACGAATATGCCGTGCAGATTTTGATCCGTTCCCAGTTGTCGAGCGTGTCCAAACGGGTGAGCACCATTGAGTCAAAGCCGTTCACGCGGGTTGTATAACGCGCCGCAACCGCGTCGAACCAACCGACGCGCCTAGCCCGTCCCGTAGTGGCTCCGAACTCGCCCGCCATCTCCCTGATGCGGTCGCCTTCTTCACCGTGAATCTCCGTCGGGAAAGGTCCCGCACCCACCCTCGTCGCGTAGGCTTTGAATACGCCGATAATGCGCGAAAAAGAGCTAGGGCCGACGCCCGTTCCTGTCAGAGCACCGCCAATGGTCGGACTAGACGAAGTGACGAACGGATAGGTACCGTGATCTATGTCAAGAAGTGCCCCTTGCGCCCCTTCCATGATTACGTTATCGCCAGCCGCCAAAGCATTAGTTACGATTTCATCCGCCGATCGCACGTAAGGACCTATCTCATTCGCCCACCGTTTGGCTTGCTCTAAGATCTCATCTGCATCGATCGGCTCACCGCCATAGACCTTGGTTATGAGTTCGTTCTTGAACTCGATTATTCGAGGAAGAGTAAGCGTCAATTCCTCAAGATCAAGCAACTCGCCGACACGAACTCCCATGCGGGCGACCTTGTCGACGTAAGCTGGTCCGATCCCTCGACCGGTCGTGCCGATCGCCCCGGCGCCACGTCGCTCCTCTTCCAAGCGATCCAACGCGACGTGATACGGCATGATCAGATGTGCACGATCCGAAACCGCGATCTCACCTGGAAGCCCCTTCGCCTTCACCATCCCGATCTCTTCGATCAATGCGTCAGGTGAAACAACAACACCGTTGCCGATAACGTTAATGGTGCCTTCGTAACAGATTCCACACGGGATAAGGTGGAATACGAGCTTCCCGTAATCGTTTACGACGGTATGACCGGCGTTATTGCCGCCGGAAAATCTAACCACTACGGACGCATCGGCGGCAAGGAAATCAATGATTTTCCCTTTGCCCTCGTCGCCCCATAAACCACCGAGCACGGCGGTAGTTGGCATTCGGATTTCCCCTTTGCGCACGTATCCCGCGTCAGCGCAGGAAACAGGCACGCGCGTTTTGAGTGTGCTTAACAAACGAATTATATCGCGATGCACATCGCCGAAACGTGGAGCATTACGACCGCGGTCGGCAACCTAAACGCGGCTGAAACCCCAATTGGTGCAGGTTTCGGTTGCATGTGCGACAAACTTCGCGCCAAACCGATACGCGACGTCGAAAAGCGGAGGCGCCGATGACAGATTCGAACCAATCTCCGAACTTGCTCAGTGCCGAGATCGACGACAAGGTCAAACAGTATCTTTTCTGGACCGCGATGTGGGTGAGTGTAGTCACAGTTGTCGGCATATTGGTGTTGCCGATCGTCGCTGTCGTCTACTGGGTGTGGTACGCCCCTCGATATCGACGATTCCACACATTGGAGTTGTCGGAGACCGGTGTCCAATCCAAGCGTGGTGTCGTCTTCCGCAGCCAAACCAATGTGCCGTTGGATCGGATCACCGATGTCGCCGTCCACCAAGGGCCGTTAATGCGCACATTCGGCGTCTTCAAAGTCACCGTTGAGAGCGCGGGACAGACGCAGCTGCAAGGTGCGGCAAGCATCATCGGTGTGGCGGACCCTTACAGGTTCCGTGACGCGGTGCTGCAAAACGTCGAACTGGTGAAGCAGCGTGCCGGGGATTCAATTACCCAAGTCACTGAACGACCTTCGTCGGACGCGGATTCCGAAGCTCAGACTCGGCTTTTGTCCGAGATCAGGGACATCTTGGCTCGGATCGAGGCGCGGACACCTAAACGTTGAGATGGTCGCGGTTTTCACAAATCAATCGACCATGGCATCGTCAGTCAGCATCGTTGACGAGTGTTTCCACGAACCTGTCCACGATGCCGACCATCTCATCCGTGACTCTTGCGCGCGTCTTTTGCAAGATTGGGTCTGGCAATTCGCCGTAAAACGCCTCGGCGATCGAACCGGTAATGCACGCCAGAGTGTCGGCGTCGCCGCCGAGAGATATCGCCAGACGAACTGCACTTTCGAAATCGTCCGATTCTAGGAACGCGATCATTGCTTCAGGCACGGTACGCTGACACGTCTCGTCGAAACTGTAATCAGGCCGGATCTCATCTACGGTCCTTTGCAAGTCGTATCCATATATGGACTCGACCACGTCGCGTATACCGGCTTTCCCCGAACCATGTCGAGCCAAATAGATCGCATGTGCGACAGCTTGCGCCCCCTTTATTCCCTCAGGGTGATTGTGAGTCGGCAGCGCCGTTAATCTTGCCTGTTCGAGGGTCTCATCGAGTGTCGGGAATGCCCAGCCAACCGGACTGACGCGCATCGCAGATCCATTGCCAAAACTGTTGTAGGGACGAGGCGATCGGCTTTGAAGCCACACTGCGAACCTACCTCCGTATGATGAAGGGAATCGCCTGCCCCAATGGAGGTATTTCGACTCGTAGTCAGCGTCTTTGGCCAACCCTAGAGATTCCAACACCGCCTCCGCGGTGGCGACTGTCAATATCGTGTCGTCGGTGAAATGGCAATCGTCTGCGAACAACGGGTTGAATTCCGGTGTTTTCGTCGGCGGATGACGGAATTCATGACTGGATCCGATGATGTCTCCGGCAATTGCTCCCCACATGATTGATTTCCTTGAGCCGTAGCGCCGACCTGCCGTTTAGCGGCGTGAATGCGGCAGACGCATGGTGGCGATTATGCCTTTTACACACCTCCCGTCGTTCCGGCAAAAGTCGGCACTTCAGCGCACGCCGCCATGTCATTCTGAACGCAGCGCAGCGGAGTGAAGAATCTGATACGGCCGCTCCTCGGCGGAAGACGATGAGATTCCTCGCTCCGCTCGGAATGACAATGGACGCGCTCTTGATGGGTGTGCAAAAGGCATAATCACCCGCATGGTTGACGGTTGATATCGCTTCAGATATACTTTCAGGTTACCCGCTGAGAGAATCACGCCTTTTCGCTTGGTTCAAACTGGTGGGTGCACCTTTAAAGTTGAATATCGATTCCGCATTCTCCGAGAAACCGGAGCAGCCGATTCAAGAAGATGGATCAAGCTACTAAGGGCACACGGGGGATGCCTTGGCGCTAGAAGCCGAACAAGGGCGTAGTGAGACTGCGATAAGCCACGGTCAGCCGTCTGGCAGGCTAAGCCGTGGATTCCCGAGTGGGGAAACCCGATGCCGCGCGTTCGCGCGCGGGGTCATCTCGTAAGAGAGGGTAAGCGGGGGAACTGAAACATCTAAGTACCCCGAGGAAAGAAAATCAACCGAGACTCCCTTAGTAGCGGCGAGCGAAAAGGGACTAGCCCAAACCGGGTGAGACCAAACGGCCCAGGAGCCTATGTCTCACGGGTGTTGTAGGGCTCGATGCGGGGGCTACCTGTGGGCTCCCGAGGAGTTACAAAGCGCGACGATAGCTGAGCAGGTCTGGAAAGCCTGGTCACAGAGGGTGATAGCCCCGTAGGCGAAATTGTCGTGCCTCCTTATTCGAGTTCCTGAGTACGGCGGGACACGTGAAATCCTGTTGGAATCTGGGGGGACCACCCTCCAAGGCTCAGTACTTCTAGCGACCGATAGCGAACCAGTACCGTGAGGGAAAGGTGAAAAGCACCCCAAGCAGGGGAGTGAAAGAGAACTGAAACCGTGTGCCTACAAACCGTTGGAGTCTGCCTTCGGGCGGATGACAGCGTGCCTATTGAAGAATGAGCCAGCGAGTTACTTTGCGTGGCAAGGTTAAGGCGTTCCGCGCCGTAGCCGAAGCGAAAGCGAGTCTGAACAGGGCGTTCAGTCGCGTTGAGTAGACCCGAAACCGTGTGAGCTACCCATGGCCAGGCTGAAGCGAAAGTAACATTTCGTGGAGGGCCGAACCCGTTTACGTTGCAAAGTGATGGGATGAGCTGTGGGTAGGGGTAAAATGCCAAACGAACACGGAGATAGCTGGTTCTCCCCGAAATGCATTTAGGTGCAGCGTCAGGAATTACTTCGCGGAGGTAGGGCTCTGATTGGGCTAGGGGGTGAAGAACTTACCAAACCCTGTCAAACTTCGAATACCGCGAAGGGTACCCTGGCAGTGAGACAGTGAAGGATAAGCTCCATTGTCGAAAGGGAAACAGCCCAGATCGCAAGCTAAGGCCCCTAAGTGTGTGCTAAGTGTTAAACGAGGTGGGGGCGCCCAGACAGCCAGGAGGTTGGCTTAGAAGCAGCCACCCTTTAAAGAGTTCGTAACAGATCACTGGTCGAGGGCTCCCGCACGGAAAATAAACGGGGCTCAAGCACACCGCCGATGCTGCGAGAGGCGCGTTCGCGCGCCTCGGTAGGGGAGCGTTCCCAGCCGCGTTGAAGCGTCGCCGTGAGGCTACGTCGAGTGCTGGGAAGTGAGAATGCTGGCATGAGTAGCGTCAATGCCGGTGAGAATCCGGCACGCCGAAAGTCCAAGGTTTCCTACGCAACGTTGATCGACGTAGGGTAAGGCGGCCCTAAGGTGCAACCTAAAGGTGCAACCGATGGATAGCTGGTTGAAATTCCAGCCCCGCCCCAGGACCGATTGAGACGCAGGAGGGACGCGGATTGGTAAGCGATGCATACCACTGGATATGGTGTGTCGCCACCCGTAGGCCAGCGCCACGAGCTAAAATGCGTGGCGCGTGACGAGCAGAGGGGTGGTGGGACCTTAAGGTACGCCTCGAGGAACGTCGCTGATCCTATGCCGCCAAGAAAATCTCCGACGTCGAGGTTCTGCGGCGACCGTACCGCAAACCGACACTGGTGGACAGGGGTAAAAGCCCCTAGGCGTTCGAGATAACCATCGTTAAGGAACTCGGCAAATTAACCCCGTAACTTCGGGATAAGGGGTGCCGATCACGTATACGCGCTTGCCGCGAAAGGCGTGGTCGGCCGCAGAGAACCGGCCCAAGCGACTGTTTACCAAAAACACAGGTCTGTGCCAAAGCGAAAGCTGATGTATACAGGCTGACGCCTGCCCAGTGCTGGTAGGTTAAGGAAGGGGGTGCAAGCCTCCGACCGAAGCCCCGGTAAACGGCGGCCGTAACTATAACGGTCCTAAGGTAGCGAAGTCCCTTGTCGGGTAAGTTCCGACCCGCACGAATGGCGTAACGACTTGGGCACTGTCTCAACGATGGACTCGGTGAAATTGCAGGACCCGTAAAGATGCGGGTTACGCGCGGCAGGACAAATAGACCCCGTGGAGCTTTACTGCAGCTTGACATTGGTTTGAGCTCAGGGATGTGTAGTAATAGGCGGGAGACTGTGAAGCGTAGGCGCCAGCCTACGTGGAGTCACCAATGAAAGACCGCCCTTTTCTGCGTTTGAATCTAACCAAAAATGGGACAGTGTCTGGTAGGCAGTTTGACTGGGGCGGTCGCCTCCTAAAAGGTAACGGAGGCGCACAAAGGTCACCTCAGGCTGGATGGAAATCAGCCTTAGAGTGTATTGGCATAAGGTGGCTTGACTGCGAGACCAACAAGTCGAGCAGGGACGAAAGTCGGTCAAAGTGATCCTACGGTTCCGTGTGGAAGGGCCGTAGCTTAACGGATAAAAGCTACCCCGGGGATAACAGGCTAATCTCCCCCAAGAGATCGTATCGACGGGGAGCTTTGGCACCTCGATGTCGGCTCGTCGTATCCTGGGGCTGAAGAAGGTCCCAAGGGTCGGGCTGTCCGCCCGTTAAAACGGCACGCGAGCTGGGTTCAGAGCGTCGTGAGACAGCTCGGTCTCTATCCGCCGTGCGCGCAGGACATTTGAAGGGAGCTGACCCTAGTACGAGAGGACCGGGTTGGACGAACCTCTGGTGTGCCGGTTGTGGCGCCAGCCGCACCGCCGGGTAGCCACGTTCGGAAGGGATAAGCGCTGAAAGCATCTAAGCACGAAGCCCACCCTGAGATGAGATGTCCCATCCTTTGGAGTAAGACCACCGGGAGACTACCGGGTAGATAGGCCGTAGGTGTAAGCGCAGCAATGCGCTCAGCTGAACGGTACTAATCGGTCGAGGGCTTGACCACTAAATATCTTCATGAATCGGCTCGCTCCGATTTCGGAGAGAATGCGGAATCGAAATTCAATTGCACGTACGTTCGGCGTATATTGCGAAAATGCCTCGGTGCGGGGTGGAGCAGTGGTAGCTCGTCGGGCTCATAACCCGAAGGTCGCAGGTTCGAATCCTGCCCCCGCTACCAACTAACACGCAAATCGTCGAAAAATATCTCGCAAAAGCCCTTTGGTGATTAGAGCGCGATGGAACCACCCGTTCCCATCCCGAACACGGAAGTGAAACGTCGTAGCGCTGACGATACTGCACCGTGAGGTGTGGGAAAATAGGTCGTTGCCAAGGGGCTTTTTACAATTGCAACCAGATCCGATCTGTCGTCATGGAGAGGTGGCTGAGTGGTTGAAAGCGCCGGTTTCGAAAACCGGTATCTCGGGCAACCGGGATCGCGGGTTCGAATCCCGCCCTCTCCGCCATCCAAGCGCTTGACCTCCCAACGTCACACCGCTTGCAGATCTAATCTCACTTCTTCGGAGAGGTGCCGGAGCGGCTTAACGGGCACGCCTGGAAAGCGTGTGTGGGCTTACACCCACCGCAGGTTCGAATCCTGTCCTCTCCGCCACCTGCAGTCGTCTAGTTTTCGCGCCCTCGCCATTTCGATTTAGACATACGCGTTGATGTGTTGTACCGTGTTTATCGGCACATCGCCCGCCGATAATAAGTGTGTGCGAATCGCAGATACGAGCGCGAGAACCCGGCATGGGCTTTAACCAGAAATCTTGAGAAGTTATGAACGAATTGAAGTACTGGGTCGCTTTTCACGGGGTTAACGGCATGGGACCTCAACGGTTTAACCGCATGGAGTCCTATTTCGGGAGCATGGAAAACGCTTGGGGAGCCAAAAGAGGCGAGTTGCGCGACGCAGGAATCGGCCCCGCGATGGCCGAAGACATCGATGCGATCAGGAGCCGCGTTGATCCGGATTCAGAGATGGAGCGACTGTTGCAACGCGGTATTCGGCCCATTCATCTCCGATCCGATGAATATCCCCAACAACTCGCCGAATCTCCAGATGCCCCGGCAGTGATTTACGTCTGCGGAGATATGCAGCCCGCGGACAACAACAGCGTCGCTATCGTTGGCACTCGAAACGCGACTGAGTACGGCGAACACATGGCGTCTTTGCTTTCCAGCGAATTGGCTAGTTACGGCATCACGATAATCAGCGGGCTTGCGATCGGAATCGACACGGCGGCTCACCGAGCCGCGCTCCAAGCTGGCGGGAGAACGATCGCGGTGCTTGCCGGCGGGCTCGATTCCGTGTACCCGCAACGGAATCGAGGATTGGCGAGACAGATCGTGGAAGATGGCTACTTGGTAAGCGAGTATCAGTTAGGCGTGCGTTCCAAGCGCGAACATTTTCCGCGGCGAAATCGAATAATCAGCGGACTCAGTAGAGGCGTCATCGTAGTTGAGGCTGCGAAGAAAAGTGGTGCCACATGGACCGTCAAATGGGCTTTGGAGCAGAACCGAGAGGTTTTCGCCGTGCCTGGTAACGCGACCTCGAAACAGAGCGAAGGCACGAATTGGCTCATACAGCAAGGCGCCAAATTGACCACGTGTGCGGAAGACGTGCTACAAGAACTGAGCGCGTTTTTCGGTCACCTGGAGCGAGATCCAAACACCGAGCACCGCAAAAACGCTTCCAACATCAGAGCAACAGTTACAGCGCGTCGAGGTTCGAACGTTCTTGAGATCGAGCGAAAAAACAAACCTCGAAACGACGAAATCGTGACGTTCAACGATCAGGAACACTCTGTTGCGAAGATACTGACAAATTCCGACGGTCCGATGCACGTCGACGAAGTGGCACGAACGCTTTCCACGTCAGTTACGGAAGTCATGTCAACGCTTACTATGATGGAAGTGAGAGGGGCAGTGCAGTGCATAGAAGGCGCGTTGTACGATTTGTCGAACCGACGCGCCGTATTGAGCGCGCCTCGATTGCTTGACGAAGGCAAACCTGCATAATTACTAGTTCCCGCAAAACGGGGATGCGTCAGAACAGGAATCGATTTGGCAAGGCGACAAAAAGCCGAAAATCTGGTAATCGTGGAATCGGCCGCAAAGGCCCGTACCATCGAGCGTTACCTCGGCAACGGATTCGAGGTCAAGGCTTCAGTCGGCCACGTACGAGATTTGCAGAAATCGCGGATGGGAGTCGATATCGAAAACGATTTCCAGCCCAAATACAGCGTCGTCGCCGACCGCCGCAAGGTCGTGAACGAACTTAAAGCTGCCGCGAAACGCGCCTCTGATGTTTACCTCGCTACCGACCCCGATCGAGAAGGCGAAGCCATTTCATGGCACTTGAGTCAGATCCTTGGCATACCTGAAGACGAGGCCCGCCGGGTTGTTTTCCATGAGATCACCAAAGATGCGGTCGAAGCGGCATTCAACGATCCGCGACCCATCGACTACCAGCTAGTCGAGGCGCAACAAGCGCGGCGCATCCTCGATCGTCTCGTCGGGTTCAAACTCAGCCCGTTTATCCGAAACAAAGTCGCCGGCGCCCAGTCCGCGGGCCGTGTTCAATCGGTAGCCCTCAGATTGGTCGTCGATCGTGAGGCTGAGATCAACTCGTTCGTACCCAAAGAGTATTGGCTGATCTCCGTCGATCTAAAAAAGCAAAACGACGCTCTGCCGTTCAGTGCCCGACTCTACCGGGTGCATGGTGAAAAACGAGATCCCAACAAACCCGAAAACGAAATTCTTAGCAACGAGGCTGCGGCATCAACGATCGCCGATGATCTCAAAAAATCGGACTTCTCAGTCGCAGCCGTCAGCAAACGCCAAGTCAAAGTCAGGCCGCGCCCGCCATTCATAACCAGCACGTTGCAACAACAAGCGGCACGGAGCCTGCGTTTCAGCGCTCAGCGGACTATGAGCGCAGCGCAGAGTCTTTACGAAGGCGTAGTGCTCGGTGATGGAGAACCGGTCGGGTTGATCACCTATATGAGGACCGATTCGACGAATTTGGCCACCTCGGCGCTCGAACAAGCCCAAGCGTTCATCCTTCGGGAATTCGGCGAGAAATACTCGGTCGGACACCGCGTTTATCGCACCAGAACCCGCAACGCACAAGAAGCTCACGAAGCCATCAGGCCCACTGCTATTGCCAACTCCCCGTCCCGCGTTGGTCGCTACCTCAACGACGACCAACGAAAGCTATACGAGCTGATTTGGCAACGAATGGTCGCGAGTCAAATGGCGGATGGTATCGACGAACGCACGCGCGCCGACATCGACGCGGAGACGGCGAATGGCAAAACGCACAAGATGCGAGCGACTGGTTCGACGATGATTTTCGATGGTTTCCGATCGCTCTACACGGAAGCGAAGGATGAAGACTCAGAATCCGACGACACACGCCGATTGCCTTCACTGGTTGACGGCGAAGCTCTTGACCTTTTGAAAGTCAATAGCGATCAGAAATTCACTCAACCGCCGCCCCGCTACACCGAAGCCAATCTGATCAGAACATTAGAGGAACTTGGTATCGGAAGACCTAGCACCTATGCCACGATAGTCGGCAGAATTGTTGAGAGAAACTACGTAACCCGGGAAAGGAACCGGTTTCAACCAACCAAGAGCGGGGTCGCCGTGTGCGCGATGCTCAAGGAGTATTTCTCCAACATCGTGGACGTCGGGTTTACCGCGGGCATGGAAACGCAACTCGATGATATTGCCAACGGCGATTTAGAGCGCGTTGCCATGCTCAAAGAGTTTTACGCCCCATTCGACGAAGCGCTAGATCACGCGTTCCAGAACGCTCAACGCGTGCGTCGCGCCGAATTCGATGTCCCCAGCGGCATCAAGTGCGAAGGTGGCACCGACCTCGTTATCCGAAATGGCAGACGCGGCGATTTCTTGGCATGCCCGCAATACCCTTCTTGCAGGTTCGCGATGGATCTTCGACCGAGTGACGAATCCGATGGCGAAAAGATCGAAGAGTGGCAAGGTGAATTCACCCGCCGAATGGCACAATGTCACGTCGCCCACCCCGACGGACCGGCTGAACTCGAACAGCGCGTTGAGGTCGGGTCCGGCGTCATCTGCGACGGCGGAACTGAACTCGTCATTCGGAACGGTAGACGGGGCGAATTCTTGGCATGCCCAGAATTCCCCAAATGCCGGGTTGCACTTGACCTCAAACCGACTGATGAGGACGAAGTCGCAGAATGGGACGAGAAGCGGAAGCAACGTATGCAACGATGTTTCAAAGAACACCCAGAAGCCGCAAAACGCCGAAGCACACGATCCAACCGTTCGCGGTCTCGATCGCCTTCGCGACGCGCCCGCACAGCGAGTTGAGCAGACCAGTTCCTTCCCAAACCCGTGCAAAAGGTTTAGCTCCGGGGACGCAACATGACCCTGGGCGGCCAAATCCCCGCACGCGTCAACGTTCCAGGTCTGTGGGGTATCGCGGCGGGAACTAAGTGGGAAGCGCCTCTCAACGAGTACGAGCGTTACCTGACCGCCATTCGGCAACTCGCGCCGCCCACAGTACGCAACTACATGAACGATCTCGCTGCGTTCATGAAGTTCCTGTATGAAACGGATCGCATCGCCCACATTTCGTCGCCCAACCGCCAAGAGCTTCGCAGCTACCTGGCGTGGTTGGCCAACAGTGGTTACGAAAAAGCCTCAATCGGCCGGCAATTAACGGCGCTGCGGATGTTTTTCGCGTGGATGCAAGAAACCGAAAGAATCGCGTCGAACGACACCGACATGGTTTCCGCGCCACGGCAGCCTCGTCGCTTGCCATACGTCGTGTCACAGGCCGAGATTGAACGTCTTCTGATGTCGCCCAATACTTCGACCGTCTTGGGGTTACGAGATCGAGCCCTTTTGGAAACCTTGTATGCGTCTGGAATCCGCGTCTCCGAGGCAAATTCGATCGACACTTCCGATCTGGACCTACAAACCAGAGAGTGCACGGTTTTCGGGAAAGGGTCGAAACAGCGCATTGTGCTGCTCGGAGCACCTGCCGTCCAATGGATTTCCAAATACCTGGCGGACGTACGACCAAAACTGTTGACCCGCCGGTCTGGCGACGCTCTGTTCCTAAACAAACTAGGCGGAAGATTGACCGAGCGCGGCATCCAAATGATCCTCAAAAAACACGCAATCAACGCTGGTTTAGATGCCGAGTTCCATACCCATAACCTGCGCCACAGTTTTGCCACCCATCTACTTGACGGCGGTGCAGACCTGCGGGTAGTGCAGGATCTGTTGGGCCACGAATCCCCTGCAACAACCCAAATCTACACTCATGTATCCGCCGAGCAAGCACGCAAAGTTTACCTCGGAGCACATCCCGGAAACGCATTGCGTCGCACAAGATCCAAATCTGGCAACGAGTGACCCGTTATAGCCTTAAAGGTTGGAAACACGCAATTTCGTCTCCTAGGCGAATCGAATTGATCCCATCTCCAACCCGATGCACAGGTTCTTAGTAATCAACGGTCCGAATCTGAACAATTTGGGCAAACGCGACGCTGGCCTTTACGGCTCGATCACGCTCGCCGAAATCGAAGACCGAGTGGCAGCTTCTGCGCGTGAATTGGGTGTAGATGTGGATTTTTTCCAGTCGAACCACGAGGGCGCCATCGTCGATTGGATCCAAGCCGAATCTGGCAATGCCTCGGGGATAATCATCAACGCCGGCGCCCTGACTCAAGTCGGTTATTCGATACTCGATGCCCTCTTGGACGCCAAGTTGCCGGTCGTCGAAGTCCACATATCAAACATCCATGGACGCGAAGAATTCCGCCGACACTCAGTAATCGCACCCTTCGCTGTGGGTCAAATCGCAGGCCTCGGTTGGAGGGGATACACGTACGCATTGGAAAGCCTCGCAAAGCGCGTTGAGGAACAACCCTGATGAGTGATATTGATTTCCGACATCCCGTTCGCATCGCCGGTCTAAGATCCGCGATCGCAGAGAGCGACATCGATGGGATGCTCATTTCGGACACCCACAATCGTCGATACCTCTCGGGATTCATCGGCTCTGCCGGCTATCTGTTCATCACTCAATCTGATGCCGTACTGGCCACCGATTCTCGTTACACAGAACAATCGGCCGATCAAGCAACCGGGTTTGACGTGACGAAAATCCAAGGCCCATTGAGCGAATGGTTTCCCGAAGTGCTGACTGGCCTCGGAATAAAAAACATCGGGTTCGAAGCCGACAACCTAACCGTATCCTCACTCAAGATGTTTGAGGACGCGCTGGAAGCGAGTGGGGCAGAGGTCGCTTTAGAACCTAAGTCAGGCATCACCGCGAAGTTACGCGCCTTCAAAGACGAAGATGAAGTCGCGCTTCTTCAAAAAGCCATCGACATTGGCGACGCCGCTTTCGAAGCAACCGCTTCCTTGTTAACCCCGGGCATGACCGAAAAGGAAGCCGCTTGGGAATTCGAGAAGGCGATACGGGAGCGCGGTGCCGAATGTCTGTCGTTCGATACGATCGTCGCGACCGGTCCCAACGCGGCTCGTCCACATCACCAGACCGGCGATACTCCCCTCAAAGAAGGCGAAACGATCGTGTTCGACTGCGGCGCGACTTATGAGGGCTACTGTTCCGACCTGACGCGCACAGTCGTGCTCGGCGAGGCCGATGAAAAAGTAGCGCGCATCTACAACATCGTTTTGGAAGCCCAAGAAACCGCCATCGAAAAAGTCGAATCCGGCATCACCGGCGGAGAAGCCGACGCCATCGCCCGGAAGATCATCGACGACGCAGGTTACGCTGAATACTTCGGCCACAGTCTTGGTCACGGCCTCGGTTTGGAAGTGCACGAAGAACCAAACGTCGGACCTAGGGGCAGTACACCACTCGAAGACGGGATGCCTTTCACCATCGAACCCGGCATCTACCTACCCGGTTGGGGCGGCGTCAGAATCGAAGATGTCGTCGTTTTGGAAAACGGCCGCGCTAGAGTACTCAGCCACGCCAAGAAAATGCGTTACTAATCGCACGTGCCGCTAACCCATCTCAAACCCATCGCACAAGGTGCTGAAACATGACCATATCCTCCTCTGAGATACGTCGCAACATGACCATCATGTTGGATGGTGACATCT
This sequence comes from Dehalococcoidia bacterium, assembly GCA_965207515.1. Taxonomy (GTDB): domain Bacteria; phylum Chloroflexota; class Dehalococcoidia; order Lucifugimonadales; family Lucifugimonadaceae; genus Bin127. The sequence goes on from OZ242286.1 coordinate 2,809,952, forward strand.
TCCAAATCATGGAGTGGCAACACCGGCAGGCTCCAAAAGCGCCACCGACTCTCACACTGAAAGTCCGGCAACTGAGCACCGGCAACGTGTTCGAACGCAAACTACCGGGAAACCACAAATTAACGGTCGCCCAGACCGAACGGCGCAACGCCCAATACCTATACCGCGAAGGCGATTTCTACGTCTTCATGGACATGGAGACCTACGAACAACACCTCCTAGGCGATAACCTCCTCGGCGACGCCGTCTACTTCCTGCCCGAAGGAGGTGAGTTGATACTGTTGATGCACGAGGAAAAACCCATTCTCGTTGAACTACCTTCAGCAGTGAACCTCGCAATCGCACACACAGAAGTCGGCCTCAAAGGCGACACCCAGAGCGGCGCCACCAAACCCGCAACCACCGACACGGGATTGGCGCTGCAAGTGCCGCTCTTCGTCAGCGAAGGCGACCTCATCAGCGTCAACACGACAACCAAGGAATACATCGGTCGCGCCGACTGAACACTTCCGCGTACGCCGCGAACGTCGCAGATAATGGGTCATATTGATGAACACCACTGCGACGCCAACGGCTGGATCTTCAACAAAACCTGGACCGAGTTCGGTTTCTGAGGTTTCTCAACTGATCCAAGGATTGCTCAAGAGCGATCCAAAACTCGCGAACATCAAAATTATCGGCGAAGTCTCCGGTCACTCCCAACCCCGGTCAGGGCATAGCTATTTCTCCTTGCGAGATCGCGAAGCCTCGCTTCGGTGCGTCATGTTCCGCTATGGTCACGGCCACCAATTCTTAGAAGATGGTGCGCTAGTAGTTTGCCACGGTAGCGCGGGGATCTACGCTCCCAGAGGAGACCTCCAAATCGTCGTCACCTCCGCCGAACCCGCAGGCGTAGGCGATCAGCAAGCCCAACTCGAAGAACTGCGACGAAAGTTACGCGCCGAAGGTCTGTTCGATCCTTCACGCAAAAGATCGATACCTCAGTTCCCCAAACGCATCGCAGTTGTCACATCTGAGCAAGGCGCCGTCTGGCACGACATCGTCAACATCGTCAGACGTCGATACCCGCTGTTAGAGCTACTGCTAGTACCCTCAGCCGTTCAAGGCGAATTGGCACCCGTCAGCATCATTGAGGCGCTCGCAGACCTCCACACTTACGCCGAAACGGAGCACATCGACGCCGTTATCGTCGGGCGGGGCGGAGGATCCGCCGAAGACCTCATGCCTTACAACGACGAAATGGTCGCCCGCACCATCTTCGCCAGCCGCATTCCCGTAATCAGCGCCGTCGGCCACGAAACCGACTTCACCATCGCAGACGACGTCGCCGACATGCGCGCACCCACTCCGTCCGCCGCCGCCGAGTTGGTCTCGCCTGACATCGGAGGCCTGAAATACGAAACTGCAGACCATGTACAACGACTGATGCGCGGACTGTCCGGCCGTGTCACGCTCGCCCGACAACGCCTCGATCTGACCCAAGACCGCCTCGCCGATAGCGCGCCCGACACCGATCGCTACCGCGAAAGATTGGACGCACTGGGCGAAAGGGCGCGTGACGCATGGTCTAGATACGTAACCATGAAACGCGAGGCGATGAAACGAGTCGAAGCCGAACTGCGCGCGCTCGGACCCTACAACATCCTCGAACGCGGCTACGTTATTGCGCGGCGCGACGATGGGCAGTTGGTGACGCGCGCCTCAAACGTAAAACCGAAAGAAATCTTGGAGCTCACTTTCGCCGACGGCAAAGTCGAGACCGAAACTCGTTCAGTAAACGCCAAATCCTAGTCAAAAGGCGCCACGATGACCGACACAGACAAACCCGATGCCGAAGAGCCCGTGTCCTTCGAAGACGCCTTTACAAGATTGGAATCCGTGGTTCGACGGCTCGAGAGCGGCCAGATGTCCCTCGATCAATCGACCGAGCTGTTTGAAGAAGGCATGCAACTGGCCAAAAGATGCACCGAGATGCTCAACGGTGCCGAGCTCAAGATCAAACGATTGCAACAAGGCTTGGCAGAACAGCTCAACCTCGTGTCGGAAGAATGACATCGGACGATCACCCGATGCAACCGGACCGCGATCAACTCCGCATCGGCTGGTTCACAACCGCCAACGGCCCGGGATCTCGCGGGATGTTCACCGCGGTTCTCGACGCGATGAATTCAGGGACGCTAACTGCCAAATTTGAATTCGTTTTCGTCAGCCGTGATCGCGGACAAACCGCACCGACGGACAGCTTCATGGATCTCGTCGAGGCGAACGAAATCCCATTGGTGACCCTTTCCTCCCTGAATTTCAGACGCGCCAAAGGCAACGCGCCCTGGAACCAACTGCGAGACCAGTTCGACGACGCCATCCTCGAAAAGATCGCGAGTTTCCGCCCCGACGTCTCGGTGATGGCCGGTTTCATGCTATTCACCCCCGGCGTCAGCCGACGATTGCTATGCCTTAACCAACATCCGGCATTACCCGGCGGCACCATCGGCAAATGGCAGGACGCGATTTGGGACGTGATCGAGCAAGACGAAAATCAACACGGCTCCATGGTCCACATCGCAACGCCTGAACTCGACCGTGGGCCCGTGGCGACATTCTGCAGATTCCCGATCCGAGGGCGCATCTTCAACTCCAAATGGGAAGATGCCAGAAATCAACACACCCTTTCACTGCGACGCGCCGGAGATGAGGACCTACCGTTGTTCGCCGCCATCCGCGAAGCCGGGATCAAACGCGAGCGACCCTTGGTTGTGGAAACCTTGAAAGCCGTGGCGAACCGCGAAATCGATCTCGACGCCATAGCCGACGGCACGATCGCCGAACCTATCGATATGACCGATCGGGTTGAAGCAGCACTAAACAGCGCCGAGAGCGTCTTCTAAAACCTCGCGAAGTTCGCGCGCTGCCACCCGCGGATCCGCCGCACCCAAGATCGATCGCACCACAGCGACACCCATCGCACCAGCCTTCATAACCACTGCGGCGTTGTCGACAGCAATGCCGCCAATACCAATCACCGGCAACTGCGTTTCCGCTGAAACATCGCCGACGATCTCGGTGCCGTGCCACTGACCTCCCGGATGGGACGCCGAAGGGAAGATTGTGCCAAGAACCAAATAATCGGCACCAGCGGCCTTAGCTGCAACGGCACCTTCAACGCTGTGAACCGACCGACCAACGAGGGTTGATTGACCGTATACCCTACGAACCTCCGGCACCGTCATCCCCGCGGTTTCGGCCAACTGCACGCCGTCGACACCCCCGATCCGCGATATACGCCTCCGCGACGGATTGACTATGGTTAACGCTCGACCGTCTACAGAAACAGCTATCTTATGCGCCAAAACTTCGAATTCCGCTTGATCCAGCTCTGGATCGCGGATCTGGACCATGTTGACGCCACCAGCAACCGCGCTCGAAACTGCATCCACCAATCTAGGAACATCGTGCCCGAATAAACCGAGGTCAGTTACCAGGCAGAGGGTCGGAGTGGGTAGACGCGGAGACGCCTTCTCTGTCATGCGATTCGCTGAGACGACCTTACGCGGTTACCGCCAGCGACTCCTGTGGGCTGCTCGGCGAAGCTTCGGCTACCGGTATTCGGCCAGCGATGTAGGCTTTTCGACCCGCTTCAACACCGAGCTTGAAAGCCTCGCCCATCAGCGCCGGATCCTCCGCCTGCGCTATCGCCGTGTTTACCAAAACCGCGTCCGCGCCCATCTCAATAACTTTCGAAGCGTCAGAAGGAACGCCCAATCCGGCGTCCACAACTACCGGCACGCTCGATTGCTCGATGATGATCGCAATCTCTTCGGCTGTGTGCACACCGCGCCCTGAACCAATCGGCGAACCTAGGGGCATCACCGTGGCGCAGCCCAAATCTTCGAGCTTCATCGCCAAAACAGGATCGGCGTGGATGTATGGCAATACCGTGAAGCCATCGTCGATCAAAAGCTTCGCTGCCTCGTACGAACCGACCGGGTCCGGCAGCAAATGTGCAGGTTCAGGTATGACCTCCAACTTCACCCAATCCGAACCCGTCACCTCACGTGCCAAACGGGCAATACCCACGGCCTGATCCGCAGTGCGAGCACCGGCCGTGTTCGGGAGAATCTGATACTTGTCCCAATCCAACATGTCGAGGAACGTCTCTTCATTCGGATCGTCGAGATTTAACCGTCCGATGGCCACCGTAATGATCTCAGTGCCCGACGCCTCGACGGAGTCAAGCAACTCTTTCGCAGAACGATGCTTCCCGGTGCCCGTCATCAAGCGGGATGTGAAGGACTTACCGGCTATTACGAGTTCGTCATTCATGTTGAGCTCTCGCGCAGAAAGGGTAAAGGTAATTCTCTAGAACAGGTTGTGGGATTGACCACCGTCGACGTTGATGCAAGCGCCGGTGATCAGGTCTGCGTGTTTCGACGCCAAAAAAGCCACCGTCGCGCCGACCGGCTCGGGCCAGCCGAACTTGCCCATCGGCAGATTGCGGGCTACGAACTCGTCGACGAAATCTTGAGAATTGACCTCTCGGAATCGTTCCCAAGAACCGCCAGGGAAGAGTATGGAGCCCGGAGCTACGGAGTTCACCGTCACTCCGGTTGGCGCGCTCGACAGAGCCGCATGTTTCGAAAGCGCGATCATCCCCGCTTTGGCCACCATATACGGCGCCGTTCCACCGGCTTCGCGCCCATAGATGCTAGAGATGTTGATGATCCGACCCCAGCCGCGCTCCTGCATCCCCGGCAGCGTCAGCTTAATCAACCTGATCGCCGAGAACAGGTTTAGGTCGGTGACCATAGCGAAATCTTCGACGGAAGAATTGATCACGTCACTGGTGCCCATGCTCCCGCCCACATTGTTGACGACGATATCCGGCTCGCCCATGTCGGCCTTCATCTGATCTACAACTTGAGCAGGCGCATCGGCATCACCCATGTCGAGCGCATATCCCACCGAATTTACTCCGGTATCCGAAATCTCCTCCACCGTCGCATCCAAACGCTCTTTCCCCCGGGCGCAGATCGCAATATCCACCCCTTCGTTAGCCAATGCCAACGCAGACTGACGCCCAAGTCCCCTGCTGCCACCAGTCACCAGCGCGCGCTTGCCTTTGATTCCTAGATCCATGCTTGTTACTCTCCAATCCCCGTCGCGGCATTTCGTTAGCCATGGCCGCAAACGACGATTCGTTGCGTTCGTTCAAGTTTCAAGAATATCGCAACCAAGCAGGCCGAATTTCCGTAAATCCACCTTTGAAGGCCCGAAGAATCTGTGGCGGTGAACGCGCCGTAATCGTTAAAATCCACGTACTAATTCCTGCGTTTGTAGTTTTCGTCGCGAAGCGCATCTGCTTTGCACATCGGAAACATCTAGGAAATTCAGGCGCTTATAATTAGTGCGTACAACCCAACGGGGTTGGGCACTCATACCCTTAAGGATTTCTAATTGACAACCACAGAAACGGATCAACCGGCGACTCAAGGAATCGTCGCGACCGCGCCGAGCGAAGCGGATGACGGAGGTAATGGCACGGTATCGCAAGTCGAATCTGCCAACGGTGACGGGATAGGCGCAGCTCCTGAGGAGATTGACCTCGTTTTCAAATATCTGCCTAAAGAGGGCCTGAGACGCGGCGACATCATCGATGGAATCGTTCTTGATTCCGCACGCGACGGCCTTTTGGTTGACATCCAGCAAAAATCTGAGGGTTGGGTACCCATCCGGGAAACCAGACTTTTAACGGAAGAAGAGGGCGAGGACGCACTGCCGCAGATCGGCGACGAGGTGATCCTTTACGTCTCACGGCCGGAAGGCCCTGAAGGGTATCCGTTGCTTTCCATCGACCGCGCGCGCGGTGAGCATGGGTGGCGCGATTTGGAAAAGGCACGCGAAGCCGAAGAGACCGTCCGCGGACGCATCATCGGTTCGAACCGTGGCGGCGCAGTCATACAGGTAAAAGGCGTCCAAGGATTCGTCCCGTTGTCTCAGCTCGTTGGACCGGCTCGGGATCTTTACGTCGGCGATGGCGCACCGCCGAAACCTGGATTCATCGGCATGGAAGTCGATTGCAAAATCCTTGAGCTCAATCGGCGTCGCAATCGAGCCATATTCTCGGAGCGGGCAGCCCTCGAGGCCATCAATCACATGCAGAAGATGAAGTTGGTACAAGAACTCGAAGAAGGCGATATTCGACGCGGTCGTGTCGCTGGGATATCGAGCTTTGGCGCTTTCATCGACCTCGGCGGCGCCGACGGCCTCGTTCACATCTCCGAAATGTCATGGTCGTCCGTGAATCGACCTGACGATGTAGTGAAACTCGGCGAAGACCTTGATGTCTTAGTGCTCAAGGTTGACCGCGAGTCTCTTAAAATCGCGTTGAGCATGAAGCGCCTGTTGCCCGAACCTTGGGAAAACATCGAAAACCAGTTGAGCGTTGGTCAAGTTGTTGAAGGTAAGGTCACGAAACTAGCGCATTTCGGCGCGTTCGCACGGGTCGGAGAGGGCATCGAAGGATTGGTGCACATCTCCGAGCTTACCCATAGACACATAAAGAGTCCGTCAGAAGTTGTGAAAGAAGGCGACGTTCACAACTTCCGTGTGATACGAATCGAACCAGAACGTCGGCGACTCGGTCTTAGCCTTAAACAGGTCGAGGATTCGCAAGGCTCCGCAGAAGGCCTTGAGGGAGAGGAAGCAACTGGTGCCGATTTCGAAGACGGCGGGTTCGAAGACCTTTTCGACGATTGACATCCGCGGACGCATCGAGCGTCCGTGGCGACCTGACTGAAGGGAGCGTACAGCAATGCCCGACAGCAGTGAACGTGGTTTCAACATGTTCTCGGCTCCCGCGCGACGCGTGTTCGAGACAGCTCAGGAGGAAGCGAAACGCTTCAACCAGCGTTACATCACCGCTGAACACCTCCTGCTCGCACTTCTCAGCGAGAAAGAAGGTATTGTTGCACAAGTTTTCACCAACCTCAAGGTAGATGTGCGCGAGATGCGCACCGCCTTGGAATTTTCCATCAATCGAGAAGCTACTCCAGCCGATCGGCCGCCCAGCCTCGGACCCCGAGCCAAAAAAGCGATACGCCTTGCGGTCGATGAAGCCCGGCTGAGCGAACTCAGCAGGGTCGGGACCGAACACCTGCTCATTGGGCTGCTTCGCGACGGTGAAGGCGCCGCAGCAGAATTACTCAACACCAACGAGGTGACGCTGGAACGCGTCCGCGATGAAACGCAGAAGCTTGAGACGGGCTCGAAGCGAGGACGTCGTAAGGGTGCCGCGGACGACAAAAAGAAACGGACCCCGATGCTCGACAGCATGGGCGTCGACCTGACCGAACTTGCCTCCGACGGCAAACTCGACCCCGTCATCGGACGCGACACCGAGCTGGAAAGAGTCATCCAGATCCTCAGCCGACGGACCAAGAACAACCCGGTTTTGGTTGGTGACCCCGGCGTAGGCAAAACCGCTATCGTCGAAAAATTGGCGACCACAATCGTCGATGGCGCCGTACCCGACATGCTTAAAGGGCGCCGCGTAGTGGCGCTCGATATGGGTTCGCTTATCGCCGGCACAAAATACCGCGGCGAATTCGAAGAGCGGATGACCAAGATCATTACCGAGTTGAAGACCAACCGGGAGTGCATCCTCTTTATCGAAGAGATACACACGCTCGTTGGCGCCGGTGCCGCAGAAGGAGCCGTAGACGCCGCAAACATTCTGAAACCTGCGTTGGTGCGAGGTGAATTGCAGGTGGTCGGTGCCACGACGCACGACGATTACCGCAAACACATCGAGCGCGACGCGGCTCTGGAACGCCGGTTCAGACCGGTCAAAGTTGAACCTCCGGATGTCGAAGAGACCGTGAAGATCCTCCAAGGCGTCAAGAAACAGTACGAGGATCACCACCAACTATCCATCGCCGATGAGGCGATCGAGATCGCCGCTCAACTAGCAGATCGGTACATCGTGGACCGTCACCTGCCCGACAAGGCGATCGATCTTGTCGACGAAGCCGTTTCACGCGTTCGCGTCAAAAACACCATGCCGCCGCCTGAAGTTCGCGATGCCATAAGACAGCTCAACGACATACTTCGACAGAAAAACGAAGCCGTGACACGTCAGGACTACGACTCCGCTTCGGATCTGTTCGAGCGAGAAACCAACCAAAAGGCGTTGATCGCGAAGGTTGAGAAGAAGTTCGCCGAAGCCAACAAAGGGAACATCAAGACCGAAGTGTCCGCAGATGACGTGACCGAAGTGGTTTCGATGTGGACCAGCATTCCGGTTACGCGACTCGACGTCGTCGAAGTGGAACGTCTGCGAAACATGGAAGCCGAATTGGACAAACGCGTGCTCGGCCAGCGCGAACCGATCGAGATTGTGTCCAAAGCGGTTCGCCGTGCTCGGGCGGGGTTCAAAGACCCGAAGCGTCCCATTGGCGCATTCCTGTTCCTCGGCCCAACCGGTGTCGGCAAGACATACCTGGTTAAGCAACTCGCCGAATACCTGTTTGGTGACGAGCGCCTCATGATTCGCCTAGACATGTCCGAGTACATGGAGAAACACACGGTCTCGCGCTTGATCGGATCGCCTCCGGGCTACGTGGGATACGGCGATGGTGGTCAGCTGACCGAAGAGGTCCGCAAGCACCCCTACAGCGTTATCCTTCTCGACGAGATCGAGAAAGCTCACCCGGATGTCTTCAACATGCTCTTGCAAGTATTTGAAGACGGACACTTGACGGATGGGCAGGGCAGAAGGATCGACTTCAAGAACACGATCATCGTGATGACGTCGAACCTCGGTTCCAGCCTCATCTCCTCCAGCAAACGACTCGGTTTTGGTACCGGCGAAGGTTCGGACGGCGCCTACGAGGACGACTACCTCCGCATGAAAGATCGAGTCATGGAAGAGCTCAAGAACCCGAGCAACGGGTTCAGACCTGAGTTCCTGAACCGTATCGACGGCGTAGTGGTCTTCCGCGCTCTCACTAGGCAAGATGTTCTTGACATCGTTGACTTGATGATGAGCGAGGTGCGAGATCGTGCCGAAGAACACGAGATGGAGTTGCGAATCACCGATGCCGCGAAAGAATACCTCGCAGACGTCGGTTTCGACCCCAAGATGGGCGCTCGACCGTTGCGCAGGAAGATCCAAGACGAGGTCGAGGACGTCATCTCTGAGATGTACCTCACCAAAGAGGTGCACGAAGGCGACATCGTGCAGATCGACGTCAGCGAAACTGATGACGACGAAGAAAGATCGATCGTGATCAAGCCTGACATCGAGCACCGCCGGATCCTAGAAGAGTCCGCGTCGGCAGCCGAAGTCAGCGACGAAACCGTTGCTTTGTCGACGAGCTGATACGAGCTTCAAACCTCGAATTAAAGGGGATTCGTGAACCGCGAATCCCCTTTTTCATAGGTATCTCGGCAACCAAATGACCGTCACGGAAAACATCGACCAGAAAGCACAGCGTCTTCGAGAAATCATCGCGTCGTTCGATTCCGCGATTGTCGCTTATTCCGGTGGGGTCGATTCCGCACTCGTAGGTCATTTCGTCCACGATACTCTCGGTCCGACGAACTCTTTGATCATCACCGCAGTCTCTCCCAGCCTCGCCGAGTACGAACTCGAGAGCGCACGATCCCTGGCGGAACATCGCGGGTGGAACCACCGCACCATCTCTACGAATGAGATGGAAGATCAACGGTACATGAGAAACGACGGCGCCCGTTGCTTCTTTTGCAAGACCGAGTTGTACGAACACCTGAACCGCATCGCGGCCGATTCCGAATTCAAAGTCATCGCAAACGGTGCCAATCGTGATGACCTCGGCGACTACCGACCAGGCATGAAAGCCGCCACGAACTACGCGATACGTTCGCCGCTCCTCGAGGCCGATCTAGGCAAAGATGATGTCCGCGCGTTGGCTCTAGAATCTGGTTTGCCAAATTGGGATAAACCCGCGCAACCATGCCTTTCGTCTCGAATCCCTTACGGGACCCATGTCACAGTCGAAGCTTTATCGATGATTTCCAAGGCCGAAAAACACCTGCGAGACCTCGGTTTCACGGATTGCAGAGTGCGTCATTATGGCGAAACCGCGCGTGTCGAAATTCCCTTAGACATGGTGGCGGTATATTCGCAAGAGCACGTACGCGACCGAGCCATTGCTGGAATTCTGGCCGCGGGTTACCAACAGGTGGAACTTGACCCTAACGGGCTGCGATCAGGCAACCTGAACGACGCATTAAAATCGAGACGGTAAACGGCCGTGCCGCACTCCGGAACCTCGGCGGGCCGGCGTATCGATTCGCGTTCGGCCATCACCAAACCCGCTGTTGCCGCGACGAGACCACGTGATCACGACCGGCTCGCACTTCGGATCTTTCCATGAAACGCATCGCATACCTTGACATCATCGGTGGTATCAGCGGAGACATGCTCATCGCAGCAATGCTCGATGCGGGGTTGCCCTTGGATCCGTTTCACCGCGAACTCAACAAAATCGTACCCAACGACTTCCAAATCCAGATAAACAAAACCGTCCGAGGTTCCATCGAGGCTACTCACGTCGATTTCCCACCCGGCGACGACGATGAACACATGGGATGGAACGACTTCGGTGCCGCGATTGATCGCAGCGGACTCCCTGGTAGAGACAACGACAAAATCCGTGCGATCTTCGAGTGTTTGAAGCGCGCCGAAGCCGCGGCACACGGCGAATCTGCAGATACCTCCCACCTCCACGAACTAGGCACTATCGACACGCTCATCGACATCGCGGGCGCCGTGATCGGGCTCCGTGCGCTCGAAGTTGAGGCGCTCCATGCTTCGCCCTTTCCGGCCTCAACCGGAATGTCGTCGAGCAGCCACGGAAAAGGTGCGTCATTCGCCCCCGCGACCATGGCGATAATCCAAGAATCCGAGGTGCCCGTTCGGATTGCAGGTTCACAACTCCCGGCAGGCGAAAGCATCACCCCAACCGGTGCCGCGATCGTCGCAACATTGGCCAGTTTCCAGCCGACCACAATGCGAATCGAATCAGTTGGTTACGGCGCCGGCACTAGAGATTCCGATACCCCGCCAAACGTCGTCGGCCTGTGGCTAGGCGATGTTGCCGGAAAAGCAGGTGAGTTTCACGAAACGGCTGATGCCGTGGGCGCCGAACTCCAGACCAATACCGTTCTAATCGAAACCAACTTGGACGATATGACAAGCGAAGAGCTTGGATTCGCAACGCAAACACTCTTCAATCTCGGGGCACTAGATGTCTGGACTACGCCAATCCAGATGAAGAAATCACGTCCGGCGGTCATGCTGTCCGCGATCTGCAGGAGTCAGGACCTAGACCGAATCACCAGCGGGTTCTTTGCACACACCACGACCCTAGGCGTACGAGTTCGTCAGTTGGATCGATTAACCGCCCGACGAGAAACTGCCCACGTCTCAACCCCATACGGGCCGATAGGCGTCAAATTGAGATTCATCGGCGGGAAAGTCACCCACGTATCGCCCGAATACGATGATTGCGCCAAGGTTGCAACCGAACTAGGCGTTCCGATCAACCAGATAATGCACTCAGCCAAATCAGTCGCATCGAAATACCTCGAATGATCGCGTTTCTGCTATGGCACCCAGCAACAGAGATGTTTCATCGAGACACCAGATTTTCGAAGCGTCCAGCAACAAACCCGAAATAGGCTCTCGAATCTGCATTTACGGCCAGGGCGGCAAGACCTCACTCAGTCGCGCCCTCGCCACCCTCACGGGGCTTCCGGTCATCGAACTCGACGCCGTTTTCTGGCTGCCAAACTGGGTGGAACGAGATCGTGGAGAGATGCTAAACATCGTCATCGACCGAGTCGCCCATGCCACTGACGGTTGGATCGTCGACGGAAACTACAGCAGAATCCGACCCCACTTGTTGCCTTTGGCCGACACCGTCATTTGGTTGAACCTGCCGAGAATACCAACGACCCTCCGCGTTGCGAAACGGTCACTCCTAAACGCCATAAACCGAACCCGCATATGCGGCGACAACTACGAGACCCTCAAAACGGCGCTGTCGCCGGATTCGATAATCTGGTACAGGGCATTCCACGGGCAAAAGTCTCAACAAGGTATCGCCGTAGATCTTGCTAATCCAGAAATCGGCGCGAACATCTACGAAATCCGATCCTACCGACATCTCCGCGCCTTTTACCAATCACTGCGCATAAACGCGCGCCACCATCTGACGTGAAAAGTCAAGCGTCCCAACGGTCGCCGTCACAGCGCCGATAACGTAACCGCCCCAATTAGAATCAAACGCATAGTCTTTCGACTACATTCGTGTTTCTGCCCCAGTGGCGCAATGGCAGCGCAGCCGATTTGTAATTGGCAGGTTGGCGGGTTCGAATCCCCCCTGGGGCTCCAAAACTAAGCCGTGAACTAAGTTTGATATCACCCGTTCACGACGTTACGAATGTCGTAACGAAGCTAGTTCGAAATCCCCTCTGTGTTAAGATGAAGGGTTGTGCAGGGATTGGGGAGCGGTCAAACCCAGCAGACTGTAAATCTGCCGCCTTGTGCTTCGTAGGTTCGAATCCTACTCCCTGCACCAGACAGGAGCAGGGACAATATTCGAACTGCAAAGCGCCGAGCCCACATAGCTCAGTGGTAGAGCACATTCTTGGTAAGAATGAGGTCCCGAGTTCAAGTCTCGGTGTGGGCTCCACAACGCTGGAGCCACGATCGAGACGATCCTGCATAGCCGTGATACGGCGAAAATAGTTACAAAACAGGACCCTTTAGGAAAGGGCAGGCGAAGAGGAAAATGGCGAAGCAAGTCTTTGACAGGACCAAGCCGCACGTAAACGTCGGCACGATTGGACACGTCGACCACGGCAAGACTACCTTGACCGCGGCGATCACTCAAGTTCTGGCTAACAATCCGGAATTGAACGTCACGGCCAAGGCCTTCGATGATATCGACAACGCTCCCGAAGAGCGTGAACGTGGTGTGACCATCGCGACTACCCACACCGAGTACGAGACCGTTAATCGGCACTACGCACACGTTGACTGCCCCGGTCACGCGGACTACATCAAGAACATGATCACTGGTGCCGCTCAAATGGACGGCGCAATCTTGGTCGTTTCCGCCGCTGACGGCCCTATGCCGCAGACTCGAGAACACATCTTGCTAGCACGCCAGGTGAACGTTCCCGCACTCGTCGTCGCACTTAACAAATGCGACATGATGGACGACGAAGAGCTCCTCGAACTCGTCGAGCTCGAAGTCCGAGAGTTGCTCTCTTCCTACGACTTCCCGGGCGACGACATCCCGGTTGTCCAAGTCAGCGCGCTCGACGCTCTCGAAAACTCCGACGACGCCAGCAACCGCTGGGTCCAGCAGATCTATGAACTCATGGAAGCCGTCGACGACTACATCCCGATCCCGGACCGACCCGTCGACCTCCCGTTCATCATGCCCATCGAAGATGTCTTCGGCATCAAAGGACGCGGCACCGTGGTCACCGGACGAATCGAACGCGGAAAGGTGGAAACTGGCGAAACGGTTGAAATCGTCGGATTTGGACAGACCCAATCCACCGTCGTCACCGGCGTTGAGATGTTCCAGAAAACCCTCGACGAAGGCATAACTGGCGACGCTGTCGGTTGTCTGTTGCGAGGTATCGACCGCGACGAGGTCTCGCGCGGCGCCGTCCTCGCCAAGCCAGGCACGATCACTCCCTATACCAAAGGGAAGGCGCAGGTCTACGTCTTGACTGCCGAAGAAGGAGGGCGTCGAACCCCGTTCTTCTCCGGCTACAAGCCGCAGTTCTACATTCGAACCACCGACGTCACCGGCGAAATCCAGTTGCCCGACGGCATCGAAATGGTCATGCCAGGCGATAACACGGAGATGGAAATCGAGTTGATCTACCCGGTCGCACTCGAAGAGAACCTACGTTTCGCCATCCGTGAAGGTGGCCGAACCGTCGGATCTGGCGTATTCACGGACGTAAGCGCCTAACAAACTTCGAACCGTCTTGCCTGCGATCCCCGCGACAAATATCGCGAGGTTCGCAGGCAATTCGCTTAACCGCCGAATTGCCAAGATAAGGGTCACGCCGACACCCAGAGGCCGATAAAAAATAGGAGTTGAAATGGCGAGAAAAAACGCAGTCAGAACGCTGGTTCAACTCACCTGCGAGTGCGGAACCTACACGTATCATACAGAGAAAAATCGCCGCAACTCGCCCGACAGAATCACACTTCGAAAGTACTGTCCCCCGTGCCGCGCTCCCAAACAGTTCCGCGAACAGCGGCGCTAAAATCGGTCGATTGAGGAAACAAAATGGCCCAGAACCGAGTCAGACCTGATCTGAGCATCACGCCGTCTAGGCGCTTCTCGATCTTCGGGTTCTTCGGAGACGTCTTTTCCGAACTCCGAAAGGTCACATGGCCAACGCGCCAAGAAGCCTCCCGATTGACCGTGCTGGTCATCGCGCTCGCGGCCGTGATGGGCGTATTCCTCGGTGCATTTGACTGGCTCTTCGCCCGCATCTTCTCGCTCCTAGCAGGAACCTAACCTTGACAACTGCATCAACACGCGCGATCCCAAGAACAGCTCGATGGTACGTGGTACACACATACTCGGGCCGTGAAGATCGAACCTGCCAAAACCTAAAGCAACGCATCATCACGATGGATTTCGAAGACCAGATCTTCGACGCCGTAGTGCCCAAACAAACCGTCGTCCAGATGACCGACGGCGAAACCAAGCAGGTCCAAAAAACCATGTACCCGGGATACCTGTTGGTTCACATGGTCATGAACGACGACAGCTGGTACGTCGTCCGAAACACTCCGGGCGTCACCAACTTCATCTCCGTTGAGGAAGGCGACGAGGGCAGGGCGAAACCCACGCCGCTGACGGATGACGAAGCACAAGGCATGATCCAAGGACCTTCCAGCGACAGCCCGCAAGTGAACTTCGGTTTCGAGCGCGGCGACGTCGTCACGATCAAAGACGGACCGTTCTCAGAATTCAGCGGCACCGTCGACGAAGTCATGGGCCAACGCGGAACCCTTCGCGTCACCGTCTCGTTCTTCGGCCAAGACACCCCCGTCGAGCTGCCGTTCCTGTCCGTCGAGAAGGCATAGCCCAACGGTTCGCACCCAACACTCGATTTTTCGTCACGCAAAGCCAGATTGGAATAGATCGAATTGGCACGCAAAGTAGTAGCGAAAGTAAACCTACAGTTGGCCGCCGGCGAGGCATCACCAGCGCCGCCGGTTGGTCCTGCTCTTGGTCAACACGGCATCAACATCCCGCTCTTCATCAAAGAGTTCAACGAACGTTCGTCGTCCCAGCGCGGCATGATCGTCCGGGCCGCTATCGACGTTTACGCCGATCGATCATTCTCCTTCGTCGTCAAGTCGCCGCCCGCATCCGCGCTCCTGAAACAAGCCGCAGCCGTCGAAGCTGGGTCGCAGACACCCGGAACCGCGATCGCCGGCTCTGTTTCACGCGACCAATTGAGGCAAATTGCTGAGACCAAAATAGAAGAGTTGAACGCGAACGACATCGACGCCGCGATGAACATCATCGAAGGATCCGCCCGCAGCATGGGCATATTGGTCGTCGACTAAAAATCTGAAACGTAGTCACCAAACGCCGAGCCATTACGACATGCCCAAACAAAAACACAGCAAACGTTACCGCCAAGTCCACTCAACCGTTCCGAGAGACCTACTCGATGCTCCCGACGCAGTCAAACGTACGCGCGAATCCGCGACCGCCAAGTTCGACGAGAGCATAGAGGTCCACGTTGCAACTCACGCCGACCCGCGCCACGCTGACCAGCAGCTGCGCGAAGTCGTCGCATTGCCACACTCCCTTGGAGACGTAGTCCGAGTCCTCGTGTTTGCCGAAGGCGAAGCCGCTAGCATCGCCACCGAGGCCGGTGCCGACTACATCGTCGACGACGAAATGCTCGAACGCATCCAAGGCGGATGGACCGATTGGGAAGTCTCGCTCGCAACACCAGACCAGATGCCCAAAGTCGGCCGACTGGGACGCGTCCTCGGCCCACGCGGCCTGATGCCCAACCCACGCAACAACACCGTCGTCCAACCGAACCAGATCGAATCGGCCATCAACGCCGCTCGACAAGGCCGACAGGAAATCCGCATGGATCGGCACGCCAACCTGCATGCTCGCATCGGACGTCGATCTTTCACCGACGAACAGCTACTAAACAACCTCGCAGCCATCTACGACACGATCACCCGAGCCAAACCCGAAGGCGTCAAAGGCCCATTCATAAAGACCGCGACGCTCTGCTCCGCGATGGGGCCAGGGTTCAAGGTGAATCTGCCAAGCCTGGATACTCTGAACGTTTCAAATTAGAATTGAATTTGGTCGAAATCGAAACACGACAAACACGGAGTCCAGACCGAACCCAAATCCCTAAACCAGCAATCGAAATCGCCGGCTGCAGACAGCGGGAGCTCCCCGATAGATAAACGAGGGAGACTAAAGACGAGGATGTCGCCCGCCGAGGCTCTTCAAAAATACGGCCAACCCACTTTCCACGCCGTAGACTACCTCTAGACGCCTCGTGGCGCGCTGCAACCTCCAACTCGAAACGCAGCCAGCACGAGGTCTTTTTCTTTCTCAACCCCCTTCGAGAATCGAAGAAGGAGCAACATTATCTCCTTCGTCCCTTTGGGCGGAGATCAAAAGAGGGACGCGGGTAAACCCGCAAAACAACAAGCCGACGAAACAAACAACATGCCATCCGAACGAAACCAACAAATCCTCACAACGCTGCTAGACCGCATGAAGGATAAACCCCTCATCGTCACCGCACGCTACTCAAACGTCAACGCCTCGCAGATGAACGACCTGCGTCGAGAAATCACCAACGGCGGTGGAAGGATGTTGATCGCAAAGAACAACATCGTCAAGCTGGCCGCCGAAGAACTCGGCATCTCAGACATCGAGTCCATCATCGACGGTCCCACCGCATACGTAATCGCCGATGACGACATCGCAGCCACCGTCAAAGCCCTCACCACATCGATCAAAGACCAGAGCCTAGAATTCGAAATCCTCGGCGGCGTCATGGAACGCGAACTCATCAACGCCAACCGCGTCGAGCAGATCGCCGACCTACCCTCCAAAGAGCAACTCATCGGCATGTTGGCGTCCACTCTCAACGGACCTCTCATGTCCTTCGCACGCGTCCTCAACGCACCAGTCCAAAACCTAGCCAGCGCACTGGAACAAATCGCCGAACAAAGAAAATCCGCCGAAACTGCATAACCACCCTGTCCCTTTCGCTCCGCGAACGGGACGCGAACTCCACCCCCTCCCCTTCGCCCGCGAACGGCCCGCGAACGCAAGGGGGACGCGGAAGCGAAGCGACCGCAGGGGATGCCCTACCAACCAAACAATTAGCAACCAAACCCCAAAAGGAGACACCAAATGGCTCTCACCAAAGAACAATTCATCGACGAAATCAAATCGATGTCCGTTCTAGACCTTGCCGATGTCGTTAAGGCCATCGAGGAAGAGTTCGGCGTCAGCGCCGCTCCCATGCCCGTCGCTATGGCCCCCGGCGCTATGGCCGTCGCCGAAGCCGAAGAGGCCGAAGAGCAGACAGAGTTCGATGTCAAAATCACCGACATCGGAGCCAAGAAGATCAACGTCATCAAGGCAGTAAGGGAAGTCACCCCTCTCGGACTCAAAGAGGCTAAAGACCTCGTCGAGTCCGCTCCCGTTCTCGTCCTCGAGCAGATCGGCAAAGAGTCCGCCGACGAAGCCAAAGAGAAGCTCGAAGCCGCTGGAGCATCCGTCGAAGTCAGCTGAAACCCTAACGCGCAAAGCCCAATTGCACGCAATTTGGGCTTCGCGCTACAATTGGGTACAGCGTCGCCCTTCAGCCTCCTCCGGATCTCGTCGGGCGACGCATCTGCCGCCGCCGGTTCTGTTCCCTCGCGCTAACGCGCAAAACGATTCACGAGGCAACGGACCGAACCCAGGCATCGAATACCGACACCGGCGCCACCTATCAACACATCTCAACTCCCGACAGGCGCAACCGCTATGACCACCAAAAAGGCCGCCAGCCGCAGAAACGCCAAGAAGCAGATCGAAGAAGAGCAAGAGGAAGAGGTCGAGGAACTCACTCAATGCCAGCTCGAAGGCAGTAACTGCCACTGGAAAATCGAAGCTCCTAACGGCCCCGAATCGACCGGCACATGCCGAAAATGCGGCGCAAAAAAACAGTTTCGTAATTCGTTCGAATACTCGTCCTGGTACGGCGCTAAGGCAGCAGGTGGTCGCGGCCGAGGACGTCCCCGCAAATCCTCCTGATCTCTGAATTCCTTGCGAGCCGCCACTAGTCGGTCCGCATACACGCAATCAGCGCGATTGTCGTCGCACATCGCCCCCGCTTAGCGGCAAAAACGACATCCCGCACCGCTTTCAGCGCGAGCCGGTCACTTACTCGTAACCTCTGCCGCACCCACATCGGCTCGGCAACTCTCCAACCCGGCCACTCAACCTCAACGTCGTCGCGGTCGGCTCGCGGTCATAACGATCGACTAAACGTAGTCCCGCCCGCCCTCTCTTCAATCCCTGTGTTCCGCTCGTCAATCCTGGCCGCCTCATCGTCATCCCGGCGAAAGCCGGGACCCACCGCGAAACACCACAGATCCACGCCTTAAATTGGCTAACATCAAGTTCCCAGGGTCAATTACAAAACAAATAATTGCGATAACATCCATATCGGTAATAAACGGATTAACACTGTGGTTCCTCGAGGTCCTGAGTCCCCGGTCGTCCTTGGCATCACTCGCTATCAGGTACCCGCGCGGTGCCAAATCACCCATTCGCAATTCACGTTTTGTCGTTATTGGCCGTTGCAGTCACTTCGTCCGTTTTTACTGTTGCGCTTCACCAGACGATACGACCATCGGCCGCTAGCGCGTCTGACTTTGAAATCAACGTGACGGGATCGCGTCACGATGTGGACACGGACACGGGTTACTGGGATGTCGAGTTGATAAATCGCGGCAACGCCGCCGGCAATTTGCGGGTAATGGTGGAAACCAGTACCGGTTCTGACACTGCGGAAACATCGCAACTGTGTTCCGATGCAGAGGGTGGTTGGGACTGCGAAGTCCCCGCCAACCAAACGCTTGAGATCGTCATCTCTACCTCCATCGCACATATCTGCAACACCAACCGAATACGCCTCACTGCCCGGGCAACTCTCAACGGCGAGTCCGTAACCTCCACAACGTCAAGCCGTATTTTGAGGTACAGGCAAACGAACTGCCCTGACATTACGCTCTCGGACGCGGCATACGATACGGCAACTTTCATGGCCACTTGGAACGTGACGATCGAACGACGATTGTTTTCGCCAGACCCAGGAATCAACATCTATTTCGAAACGCAAACAGAATTTCAGATGCTACCAACTGGATGTGAGGCAGTTTCTGGAACGGTGATGTGTAGCGTCTCAATGTTCGAGAACCGAAGCGAAACTTTCCGGGCCCAAAGGATGATCGGCATGGCCTGCGATTCGCGGCAACTGACGGTCACCGCGACCGCCCGTTTCGCCGACGATAACGCCGCCGTGCCTACAGACCCAGACAACGGGTTGCAGATAACCGTTCCAGCAATCGAACCGTGCATATCCGATGTCGAGATCGCACCTTCAAGCTTCTCCATCGATGCAAGGCAATCCCGCGTGCTGGAGGTAACGGTGTACGACGGTTCCGGCAACGAAATGGCTCAAATCCCTCCATCCGTTGAACTCGCGTGGTCCGCCCAGTCCGGCACGGTGATGGGAGTCACCCGCACGACCGCCGCGTACACCGCGCCGGCCGCAATCCAAGACAAAACAGATCAGATCGCCGTTGTCCTCAACTACGCAGGGTCAAAACACACGGCGGTCGCATCCGTTGCATTGAGCCAAATTCGTCCAACGCCCACTTTGACACCAACACCGACCGCAACGCAGACACCAACTGCGAGTGCTACTCCAACACCGACATCAACGCCCACCGCCACGCCGACACCCACTGCGAGCGCTACTCCGACACTGACATCAACGCCCACTGCCACTTCGACCGCCACGCCCACCGCCACGCCGACACCCACTGCGAGCGCTACTCCGACACCGACATCGACGCCCACCGCCACTTCGACCGCCACGCCCACTGCGACGCCGTCACCTACTGCGAGCGCTACTCTTTCACCTACGCAAATGCCAACGCTGACTCCTCCGATGATCTTCTTCGTCGCGTTGGATGTTGACGGCGCGTCAATCGGATGGGAACCCGGTGAAAGAGCTACTTCATCGATTATTGGGTTCGAATTGAGCTGGTCGCCTCAAACATCAGACACTGACGTGATGCCTATATCCCTTTCCGCCGATGAACGCACTTACACCATTTCAGGTGCGAAGGCAAAAGTCAGGTACAAGATCGAACTGGTCGCTATCTACACGAACGGAAACCGCGCCGTCGGGGAAACTCAAATGCTTTTCGATGTGCCAACAAAGCCGGAGTTGCGTCTTCAGACCGTTTCCGAATCCGAAGTCAACGTCACGTGGGTGTCGCCATCAACCGGAATTGGTGTAGTCAAGAGGCCGGTCACCCATTACGAACTTTCGTGGAGTCGAGGTAGTTCGAGCGATGAAACTGAAAAGACCGTGCTCGGCGCAAATATAGGTGAATTTACTGCAGACGGCCTTCAAGCTGAAACCATCTACACGTTCACTTTGAGGGCGGCGAACGGTTTCGGCTACGGCGAAGCAGCAGTGGAGGCAATTGAGACCCCACGCTCATCAGCAACAGCCACGCCGACCCCGACCCCCACGCCTAGTCCTACACCGACGCCAACGCCGGCACCAACTCCCGATGCGCGTTTGCTGAGCGTCAGTTTTCATGATTTGAACGGCAGGGACGCTGTCGTAAGGTGGCAGGCGAGTTCCGACGCAACTCCAAGCATAGACAGGTTCGAAATCAGTTGGAAACCCACAACCGATGGAGAGCTAATCATGCCGGTAACCCTCGCACATTCAGTCCGCGAGTTTTCAATCCCAAACGTTGAAGCAAAGATCCGTTACGCCATCACATTCGATGTGATCGCCACAGACGGAGATCGAAACTCTGAAACCTTCGATCTGTTGCTAGATGTGCCGCGGAGTCCGAACCCCCGAATTACCGAGACATCCAGCAACAGCTTCCTAGTCTCATGGTTTGAAACACACGACAGAACAAGCGTAGTGCAGCGACCAGTCTCCAAATACGAGTTTTACTGGAGAAAGATTGATGGAGGTTCAGACCCCGAATCATTCGTGTTGAATGCCGATGTGAACTCTATCGAGTTGACCGATCTTGTGGTTGGATCAAACTACGAGATCACCATTCGGTCAATCAACGCCTTTGGCGAAAGCGAAGCTTCGATCCTGACCTTCGAAGTTCCGCTTCCTAGCCCAACGCCGACCGTTACACGATCCACGAATCCAACTCTTGACATAACATCGGCGGGCCGCCGTGCTCGTTTAAACCGGGATCGACTTGCCGACCCAGAGCCGCCCGCAGACTTCCATTCAGTGCAAGGCCGGGATGCGGTTCGTCTGTATTGGGATCACCCGAGTTACGATGGCGGGACCGACGTGCTCGCATATACCGTCGATTGGATGCCCGAATCGCCACCTTTCCCTATATTCGTGTCGCCTGACAACGAATCAATTGGTGTCTATGGTCTGCGTTCGGGCGTGAAATACCGAACCCGTGTCAAAGCCTTCAATCGGATCGACGATAGCATGGCAGCGACCCAAAAGTTTGCCATTATCCATTCACTGGTTCGTTTCCGTGATTACGACCCATTTACCGGTTCCGTTGCGAGTGGACGGCATACCGTGCTTCGAAACGATGAGGAACTGTCAGGTTTCGAGATGCAGGCAGATGCCCGATCTTTGTTCTGGGGCGATCACATGACGGTCGAAGTCCGGAGATCGGATCGCAGCCATTCTGCGATGAGAAATGACGACGGAAAGCGAGGGGTGTTGGCGTCCGAGGTCTTTAGCGTAAAACCAACCTTCGACTCGCGTCGCTTGAGATTCGACGACTCGGCGCGGCGGTATGAATTCGTTGAACCGCTTCGCATATGCATTTCAATCACCGACGCGGCCAGCGGTGGATCTGCCTTCTATTCAATACTCAGACTCTCGGAAGGCGGCGTCTACGCGTTCGACAGCACAACTAAATTCGAGGGAGCCAACTCCAAGACCTGCGCCCACGTGCGCGCGTTTGAATCAAATCGTGAAACACGTTACGCGATCGTAGCCACAAGTTACGAAGAATCACCCCGTCAAGTCGATCAAAGCGCAACTGAAAAACAGACAACCGCAAAAAAATCGATCGTGTTGCTATTGCTGATTCTCGGCCACACGTCGATACTTTTCGGCGTTCGAATGACCAGACGCGACCGGCAAACTTCGGCTCCGAAATCTCTCCCAATTAGCGAGGCGACGTGAGCGGGGAATGCCCGGGGCGGCGGGGCGAGTACCCACCAAACAACCGATCCACTCCACCATAACAGCAATCCCCCAACCATATTCTCCTCTCCATTGATGGGCGAGGACCAGGACGAGGGTGACCGGGGCGGAAGGAGGGGTCACATTCCCCCGCTCGTGGGAAAATGTGCCACGGATAACCCGTAGGGGCGGTTCGCGAACCGCCCCTGCCAGCCAGACACGGACTCAAACGCCCACCAACAATCCCCTCCCCCTTGACGAGACCCTTGGGCAACACCCACATCTGTCGTGGGCCCCTTGCGCAACCCCAACATCTGTCGTGAGGCCATTGCGCAGCTCCGACATCTGTCATTCCGAACGCAGCGCAGCGGAGTGAGGAATCTCAAACCCACGTTCCCCAAACGGCGTTTCGTGGCATGAGCGGCTCCGATCACGATGGCGGAACTCCCTAGATTCCTCGCTACGCTCGGAATGACAAGCTACAACCCAGCTGTGCAAACGTCCCTTGACGAGACCCTTGCGCAGCTCCAACATCTGTCATTGTCATTCCGAACGCAGCGCAGCGGAGTGAGGAATCTAAAGTCCATGTTCTCCAAACGGCGTTTCGCGGCTTGCACGGCTCCGACGACGATGGCGGAACGCTCTAGATTCCTCGCCATGCTCGGAACGACAATCTATCGCCCAGCTGCGCAAACGTCCCCTGATGGGAGAAGGCCCGGGTAAACGGGGCGGAAGGAGGTCGGTGCAACCGCGGCCAATGGGCGGAGTTTCTACCAACCAAACCCACCCGCACGATCATCCCCAGCAACGGCACCGATCCGCAACGCCCCGATCACAGCCCATCACAAAAATCAGCGCAATCAGCGGTTCACTCTTGACTCTTATGCTACATATGTATTACATTAACAACTAGATCGACGGATCGACACAGCGCTGCGCAGACGTGTGCAGACCCCCGTCCCAAGCGGCCACAGGGATCAAACGTGAGGAAGCGGAGGCAAAACCGACGACCGGCACGGTCCAGTACCGTCCCCAGTCGCAGCGTCTTTGCTCCCTCCGGCGGCGTCCCTCATCGGATCGGCAGTCCGGTGCAAGGCCGGGAGGGCCGTGCCGAAGCGTGGGAGGCCAAGTTCCCGGAGCGCGACGCGTCAGTCCCGCGTCGCAGAGCGAGCCAAGGGCCGGGAGACCTAAACGTGGAGCCGACAGACGTCTACTCCTGTCCGCCGCAGGAGGGAGGCTACAGCCCGAGAGGAGCTAGTTACAGGTGAATCTAAGGGGGAAGGCGAACTCCGAACGGCGTACCCAAGCGCCGCGCCGAACTCCATGCCCGCGGTCTGGCGACGCGGGCCGCGGCTGGTAAACGTTGCTAGCGGTCTCGCACACCGCTCTGCGCAGCATCTGACCCCTCTCCGGGGTCGCCCTCTTCGAACCGAAGAGGCGATGGAGAGGGAAGGAGCATCGTCCTCAGCGCTGAGGACGACGCTCTAGGCGAGGGCCAGTTCCTACGGGCCCGAGGACCCTGCGCCGCCGGGCCTTCCCCCGGGAAGGTCCGGCGGCAAACAACCACGTCGCGGTGGTCATCAAAGCACGTCTTTAATCGACCATCACCCGCGGCGGCGGATTCAACACCGGATGAATCGCCAGCAACTTGCTCGGCGCATCGGACGGGTTGTTCGTCGCATGACGAATCGTCGGCTCGCACAAAAATACATCGCCCGCGGGCAGAGGGACGCCCTCGGCTTCGCCGTACACGGCGGTCATCGAGCCTTCGATGCAGAACATCGTCTCCTCATGCGCCGGATGGTAATGGTTCGGCGTCAACGTCCCCGGAGAGAACGAAAGCTCGCTGAAATACGAACTCGTCGCCCCGCGGCTGTCATCTACCATGTCCACGCGCATCACGCCCGGCGCGAACTCAAATGCCTCGTACTCCGCCCGGATCAACACGTTCCCGCCCGGACTACCATCCGAAATCTCAGGTTCACTGACCTCCACGCGCTCCGGCGAGGGGTCAGGAGTCATCGTCACGATGCGCGCCGCCTCAGAACCAACATTCTCCACCGACATCCCAACCCCCTTCGCAACCAATACACAATCCCCCGACGTCAACGAATACCGCGTCGACCCCTCCACGAAACTCACATCCCCCGAATAGATGAACCAAGACTCCTCATGCGAAACATTCGCCTGATACGGCGTCGACCCACCCGGCTCCAACGTCACCTCCAACACCGTCATCATCTTCGAACCAGTCGATCCGCCCGACATCACACGAATCTCAACATCCGCACAAGGCGAACTAATCTCCTGCTCCCCACGACGATTGATCCCCATCTCTACCGTCCTTTCAGCGTTCAGACAACAACGAACACGATCAATCTTAAATCCAACCACCTCACAGCCGCACACACGCCACCAGCCCAACTAGCCCGGCACCTTAATCAGGTAGACGAATCTTCGAATAAACCGGGGTCGACTTCCCTCGCAGGTCGAGCCCGTTCGAACCACTCGTCGTCCAATTCGAACGTATCGGGATCGGCAGCAATCCCTGCATCGATCGCCGCCTGTTCACCGTACAGCTTTTTGATCTCTTCGAATGTCATCTCAGCCAACTCATCGCGTTTGAGCATAGCGTCTTTCCTCACATCGATCAGCCTTCCGAAACCCAATGATACGGCGATTTGCAGCTCGATTGACTGCAAGTGCACCAGTCATCTCGGAGAAGCCCGGAAACCGGAGGCCCCACACATGTCATCCCGGCGAGAGCCGGGAACCAGAGGGGCAGGGCAGGGCGGCGGAAGCCAACACACGGAGCACCAAACAGGACATCAACCCCGCAGGTGCTCCGTGCTGTTCAACAAATCCAGCCCGAAACTATGCTCCCCATCCACGCCCTCACGCGAAACCACCGTTACCCCCGTGTTGCTCTGCGCGAAAAACCGCGTTGCGTCCATGTGCAACTTCAAAAACACCGAAAGCAACGCACGGATCATTCCGCCATGCGAGACCAGACACGTATCGCCCTCAACCTCCAAGACCCCAGACCGCGCCACGAAATCACCCGCACGTGCCGCGAGGTCGAGCCAAGATTCCCCTTCCGGTGCACGACCATGCCCCTGATCCCACGGTTCCACATCGTCAGGAAACTGTTCTCTGATGTCAGCAATCAACAAACCCGCGAACGAACCAGTGTTAATCTCCCGCAACCTCTGATCAGTGGAATACTCGACCCCCAACGCGTCCGCCGTCATCGTGCAACGCGTCGAATCGCTCGAAATCACCCGGCTGAACTCGTAATGCTTCCGCACGTGCTGACCCAACAGCTGAGCCTGATGCTCGCCTTCCTCATTCAACGGCGGGTCCAACCAGCCCTGCGACCGACGCTCCGCATTCCAAGCCGTCTCACCATGACGGATCATCACAATTCTGCTCATGTGGTTAACTGTCCTTTTCGCGCAGCGAATGGAATGCGGGCAGCGAAGCGACCCGCAGGGGATGCCCCTGTCGCAACCTCAAATCCCGCCCTTCTTCAAGTCGGGCCGCACTCGATGGTAATTCCGGGTATCGATTATCCGTTTCGCCGTCCCAAGATCATCAAGAGTATCAACGTCGAAAAGACTCAACAAACGCGGATCGATCCGCTCCGCCTCATCCTCAGTCAAAATCTGGATCGGATGGATGCCTTCCTCCAACACCCGGTAAATCAAACCGGTCGGTGATCGCATTCCTTGACTCAGCCCCTCCGCCGCCAACAATCTCCACGTGGCAACCGGATACACCGCGTGAAGTGGATTGATCCCATTCGCGTGACGCACAAAAACCGCCGAACTTCGCCCATCTCCACCCATCTGCGAAATCCTCGTCATCTCAATGATCAACGCCCGCGACAGAAACGGATAGTCCGCACCCACCACGAAAGCCAGCGGTGTCGTCGCCGCCGACAACCCCGCCGATATCGCCGACAGAGGACCATCAGCATCCATCACATCCGTCACCACATGCATCCCAAGCGCAATTCCAAGGTCCGGTACATCGTCGTCCTGGTCCGGGCGAACCACCACAATCGCCTCTTTGCACAAAGACTTCAACGTATCCGACACTCGCGCCAACAGCAGCTTGCCGCCGAGTGCGATCAAAGGCTTCGGCAACGCCATCCCGAGCCGCTCCGAGCGCCCACCAGCAAGCACTATGCCAGTCAAAGATGCAGGGTTAAACATCCGGTAACGCCGGCATCGAGATCGGTTCTGCTAATCGGCCGTTCAATTCAATGCACCAACTCCACATCACCGTGGAACTTCGACCAAGCAAACCAAAACGCCAACCGACCGTCCAAGACCCGCAACCTCGTTCCCTCAAGCTCACCCTCGATGCATGCGCCTTTGACCGCGTGCCACAGACTGTTCGTCTGCTCATCCCGAACCAACCAAGGCTCGTACTCCGAATGCGGCATCGCCTCGTCTTCTAACTCTTCCCGCTGGTCCCTTTCAACCACCCGATTCGGTCTGAACGCATTCTTAGTCTCGCCAACGAACTCAAACGCCAAACCATCCACAACACGATCAAATGCGACGTACGACGCCGAAGACCGTTCATTCAACACAAGCGTCGGAGTACCGCCCACATTCGTGTTCAAAAGCGGAGTCTGCTGCATCATGTGTGCCGAAAACGCCTTGATTTCCAGCGGCGCACCAGGATCGGAAACCCCGAGAACCACATCCTTGTCCGGCAAACGCTTATCCTTCGAACCCTGAGTGAATAGCCCGGCACGCGTCGACGCGTAGTAGCTCTCGAAAACGTCCGAATCAGGCGTCTCCTCGGGAGAAAGCAGTTCAGTATTCGGCCACGCATGCGACCACGCCCCCCACGTCGTGTTTAGGCAAGGTAACCGACGCAACTGATGACCAGCATCCGGGCCCATAATCGCTTCACCAGTGAACTGCAAATACAAACTGCCATTCTCGGCCTCCAACAGCGGACTGTTAAGCACCAACTGGTCGGTGGGAGCCAAAGTGAACGCGTTTCCATCCGGCCCCTCACTCACAAAAACCCGCGCCGCGTACGTGATCGGCGACCATGTGACCGACACTGGCAACTCCCCGAACTCCTCATTCGCAACCTCGCGCAACGCCATCGCTGACAACGGATACGCTATCGCATCGCCCTCAATCTCTAATCCAACGACACGGTCATCCCGCGCCACATGCTCCTCCGCCTCGTCCGAATCCAGGTACGCAACTTCGTCCCATGCCTTGAACCGGACGCCGCCTTGAATAGATCTGATCTTCTCCGGATACGGCTTGTCGTTACCAGGGAGCAGCAATGAAACCCGCTTCGAGAAATAACCTGCCCGGAACGCGAAATAGAGCGCGAACGCCCCAAGCCAAACCGACCAAACAATCGCCCACAATAACCCGTAAACCTGTACCACGAACGGGTACAGCACCAACACCACTGCTAGGAACATAACCGCCGCGCGGACTTTCGGCTCCAACCTGATCAACCGAAGATTGAACCAACCGATGATCTGCTTAACGATGTTCAACAGGACCGACACTTCCGAAAGGCGGGCGAGCGAGATACGACTAATGCGATTCTAGTCGTTTCAACATCAAAACCCGCTTCTTTTATACTTCCAAAGCGATTTGCGAACCCCAACCAACTCGCTTCCAGTGCGATTGATCCGAGGTCTATGAAATGGCAGAACCGTTGGCAAACGTGTCAGATGAACTACTGGCGCGTTATCGTGACATTTCGAACGCGACCGTGCTCGGGCAACTGCTGCGCCGCGGCTACGAAAAGGTTTACATGCTCGGCGTCGAAAGCCTAGCCGAAGGCCGCCGATTGGTAGGTAGGGCAGTAACCCTCCAATACCTGCCCTCTAGACCAGACCTCCAATCGGTAATCGCAACTGGCCAACACGGCTCCGGTTTCAACGAAACCCCGCGCTGGCAAGCACTCGAAACGCTCCGAAAGGGCGACGTATTGGTCGCCGACGCCATGGGCATGTCGAAAACCTCAACCGGCGGCGATGTCGTGTTCTCAAGGATCCTCACTCAAGACGCGGAAGGGCTAGTTACCGATGGCGCTGTTCGCGACGGCCACAAAGTAGTCCGATACGGATACCCCGTTTTTGCTGGGGGTAGCACACCTACCGTTGGCGAACCAAATATCCTGCCGTACCAAGTCAACGAACCAGTCCAGTGCGGCGGGGTTTTGGTTTGGCCTGGCGATGTGATCCTAGGAGATGACGACGGCGTCGTTGTTCTCCCGTCCGGTTTGGCTGCCGAGATAGTAGATGAGTGCGAACATCACGACGAGGTCGAGCAGGCGGTTCTCGAATATACGCAACGAGAACGCGTATCACCCAAACACTTCTACCCATTCAACGAAGACACCGAGCGCGTATACCAGGAGTGGAAGGCTCGCCAATCATCATGACGCAAATCCGCATCACCTCCGGCGAAGTTTCCCTCACGGCGAATCTCAACGACTCCCAGACCTCGCAACTGATCGCCGATGCGCTCCCGATAACCGGCCGCGTCCAAACCTGGGGCGACGAAATCTACTTCCCAATACCGGTATCGGCGTCGAACGACGAAACCGCCGCCGACGTCGTGGGAAAGGGCACTATCGCCTATTGGCCTCCGGGCAATGCATTGTGCCTGTTCTGGGGTCCCACGCCCGCAAGCCGAGGCGATGAAATCCGGCCGGCAAGCGCTGTAAACGTTTGCGGATTGATCGAAGGCGACGCGACCGAGTTAGCTAGCGCACCCTACTGCGGCGAGATTCAGATCGACCGAGTATCACCAGCCGATTAGCTACTCATAACGCAACGCTTCGGCCGGATAAACCTGCGATGCCTGCCGCGCAGGCACGTAGGTCGTAATCAGCGCCGCTGCTATCGTGATGCCGGCAACCACGAGAATCGATAACCACGGAATGTCGAACGTGAGTCCTTGGTTGCTGCCTGAAAGGTCATCCAAAAACGACCACGAGATCAACGCGCCCAACGCCATACCCAGACCAGTTCCGATAACCGTTATGAATATCGACTCCATGATGAACTGGATCCGGATCATGCGGGACCGATAACCAATTGCGCGCATGATCGCTATCTGCATCCGCCGCTCATTGACGGCACGCAAAGAAAGCACTCCGAGGGCGGCTACGCCGACGACCAATCCGAGACCCATGAAACCTTGGAACAGCAGGCTGAACTGTTCGTTCTGGGCCGAAAATTCCCTGAGTTCGTCTTCAGTGCCCACCGCCAGCATGCTGTTGTCAAGGAACACCGTCTGGAGAGTTGCCGCCGTTCGGACCGGGTCAACTCCTTCAGCTAGGTTCATGCGGTAGATCGTGTAGGGAACGGGATCATCCGACAATTCGGCGAAGATCTCGTGATTTGTGTATATGCCGGTGAATCCAGGTGCCGGACCACCGTCGGATTCGCCTTCAATGCTCTCGGCGAGATCGTCGATAACGGCGATCACAGTCCGTTTTACGGTGTTTGCAGCATCGCTGTCCGGTCCGCTGACGATTTCGATCTCTTTAGCTTCAAACGTGAAACCATCCTCGCCGTAATCGACGTCTTCCAGCTTCATCAACCCTTCTGTAGGATCGGGTCCAATCACCTCGAAATCGATGGCGTGTTCGGCCGATATCGCCGCCAAGCTTGGATCATCGGCCAGCGCGTTCCAGACGGCGAGGGCGCGAGCTTCTTCATCTCCCATATCCGTTCCATTCGGCAAGAACGATGGATCGGCAGCAGTGATTTTGAGCTGCGTTTCTCTGAAGTACTCCGGTTCGGTGCCGCGCACATTCAGGTCTAAGAACCTCGCCTCTTCCCCATCCACCTGTCGTCCCGCCATTTCGAGATAGGACTGGCCGACAATGAGTTCGAAGTCGGTGAGATTCAGATCTGGCGAAGCATCGATGGTTGCTTCGATGTCTTGTATAGGCAGATCGTCGTCTATTTCCGCCCGCACGTCGAAACCGCCGGTGACGTTTTCAGGTGTCTGCAACAACCCGCTGAAGCTCTGATTCAGTATCGAGAAAGACATCAACACGAAGATCACGAGGGCGAACATCGAGACCGTCAAACCTGTTCGGAATCGATTCGCAACCGCGTAGGCAACTGCGGGCTTCATGATCGGTCGCACGGCAGTGAAACGACCCAGCGTTGCTTGTAGGCCGCGAACGATAATGTCCGAGTTGTACATGATGATCCAAACTGCAGAAGCGACCATGAAAAAGCCGGCGAAGATGAACATCTCGATGTTGGCGTTCAGATCTTCTGTGATGAATTTCGTGTACCTTTGCGGCAGCGCCCAGATAACGAGAATCAGGATCCCGGCAACGGTGTAAGCGATCCTCGATGCGATGCTTTCGCGTGTGCCAACCCGGATCATGATGGCGAGGGACAGCATGGCGACACCGTAGATCGCGGCGCTAACTCCGAGATACGCCTGCCACGCGCTTTCGTTGATGAACCCTAGCGCCGCCAACGCCACACCCAAAATCGCGATCGGCCAACCCTGTTTGAAGTAGGGCGCAAATATGCGGAAGAATGCAGCGACCAATCCGATGACCCAGCCGATTACTAGGATCGTGGAAACCAGTTTCAGGATCGAGACGCCGACATCTTCATGTTTGCGGACAGATTGGATCAATCCGACCAACGCATAGATCGGGCCAAAGATCCAGAACACAAACTCTAGGATGCGCCGTAGGACCGGCTTAGTTGTTGAAGCGACGAACTCCTCGGGCAGGTTGCGGATCGCGACAACGATGTTCAATTTGCTGACTCGATAGGCAGAGAAGATAACCGTTGCGAAGGTGAGGATCAGGCCGATCGAGAACGCGGTGAGCACTGAATAGACAGTGACGGTGAAGTCGATCGAGAAGCTCTCATCATCCGCCGTGCCGAAAGCGTTGGCCATAATCACCACCAAGACGCGACTGACTGCGATACCAATCGCAGTTCCGACCGCGGCAGCGCCGATCGCATAAGCCAAACCCTCAAAAGTAAACATCTGCACGAGGTGCCCACGCTTGGTCCCTACGGCACGTGCGATTCCCATCTCCTGCTGACGCTCAGAAGCAAGCAGCACGAATATCAGGAAAATCAGCAACAGACCCACGATTACCGAGAACGAACCGAAGAAGGTGAAGAAAGTGAAGAAGAGGTTGCCGACCTGCTCTGCGATGCCGGTAAGAAAGACCTTGTAATCGGACGCCGACAATCGTTCCAACTGGCCGATGGCGAATGCCAATTGCGGCAGTCCTTCGGCGGCGACCCCGAGGTCGATACTTGCCAGAACCATGAAGAACAATCCGACAAACGCATCTCGCCCTAGGAGGACTCGGAATCTATCAGTCGGCTCGGCGAGCTCGAGTTCACCGATGAATTCGTTCAAGTCCTCTTCTCGTCCTAAGTTAAGTTCGTTCGTGCCGCTCCTCTCGTCGATGTACGCACGGATCCCGTTGACGACCGTGTCTTTGAACGGTTGCATCCCGGCGTGTATTTCTTTCGCCAAATCTGCGTCGGTGAACGCCACCGTCAAGGTGTCCACTATCTCTTCAGATTCGGTTTCGAGATCATATTGGTCGAGATCGAGTGAGATTTCGACAAGTTCCGCGGTACCGGGTTCGTATTCGTAGATCCGGTCGAATGATGTCAGCGGGAGCATGACGCGCAAGTCATTCGCCGCCATTCCGCCCTTCTGCATTACGGCGCGAAGACGGAAGTCCTGTCGCCCCGAAGGCGTGACGATCGTCAAAACGTCACCAGGCCGGGCGTCCAGTGTGTTGCCCAAGAGTTCGTTTATCAGAACCTCGTCGTCGGCAAGCGATCCGAAATCGATCACTTCGCCGTCGACCGAAGGCTTAAGATCGAACGGCGAAAGCCTACTGTCGGTGCCAGGCCCGCCTTCGGCTTGCGGCTTAAAGTTGCCCAACGCACCATCCACGTTGTAGCCCCGGACGGTGGTGCGCGCCTCGGTCAGCCGGGTACGTTGATTTAGAACCGGTGCGGTTTCGGTGCTGATCGGCATGATGCCGTCGACGCGCGGATCCGAGTAGAGCTTAACGGCGATTTCCTCGATCTCCTCGGAGGTGATCGTAGGGTCGTCCAACACGCCGAACGAGGGCTTACTGATCCTGATGTCAGTGTCACCGATACCATCGACGACAGCGTTGCGAATACTCGCCGTGATCGTGTCGCCGATCGCCAAAGACGCCGCCACAATGGTCGACGACAGCATCAGCCCGACTATGATCAGAATGCTTTGGGTGCGACGGCGCGGGATGTTCCGTAGCGAGAGCTTGATAAGGAAACGATTGCGGATTGCGATGATCGCTATCGCCAGGATCAATATCAGAAGCGTCGCCGTCAACCCCGCGGCGATATTCAGCATCGGAAGTCCGAAAAGTGTTTCCATCTTTGAACTAGAACCTTTTCGCCAAAAACGAGTTAAGACCGGTGACGTTATTCGTTGGCATCCGCGGTGACGTGTTGCGGCATCTCAGATTGCCGTATCGCGTCTTTGTGACCATAGTCCGTGATCTTGCCGTCGAACATGCGGATTGTTCGGTCGGTAAGCATCCCAACGTGCTGCGAGTGGGTCACGATGACGAACGTCTGGCCCTGCTCCAGGTTCAACCGCCTCAAAAGCTCCATGATTTCGTCTTCATTTGAGGAGTCCAAGTTGCCAGTAGGTTCATCTGCCCACACGAGCGCGGGGTCGTTTGCCAACGCACGTGCAATCGTGACTCGTTGCTGCTGCCCGCCTGAGAGTTCAGAGGGTGTATGGTCAGCTCGATCCGCTAATCCGACGAGCTCTAGCTTTTCCATCGCTCGTTTCGATGCCTTTGACTGTTTCACACCTGTCAAGACCAAAGGCAGTTCTACGTTTTCCTGCGCCGTGAGGACCGGCAACAGGTTGTAAGACTGGAAAATGAAACCCATCATCTTGGCTCGATATTCGCTGAGGTCGTTATCGGACATCTCGGCGATCACGTTACCTGCAACCTTGATGTCACCGCTCTCAACGGTGTCGAGACCTGATAAGCAGTTGAGTAACGTAGTCTTGCCGGACCCGCTGGGACCCATCACCGAAACCATTTCACCCTTGTCTACGCTGATATCCACGCCATCCAGCGCTCGTACCTCCACATCTCGCGTGCGATATACCTTGGTCACGCCGAGCGCTTCGATAATGGGTTGTGACTCCATCGGGGCTCCTTGAGAAATTACGGGATGAGATAGTTTTTCCGAATGCGCGAACGCATCCATCCTTCAAACGTTACGCAAATCTAAGTGCTACGGATTGCAGGAAATTGAAGCCGTCCCCGACAGGTTCAAGTATAAATCTCTGCAAGCGCAGTTCGAATTAAAGAGGCGTATTATCGCTTGCGCTTAGGTGCGTCTGAAAGCGATGGAACCGGCGCACGGGCGTCAGGCGGATGACGCGCCAGTTGGCGTCGACGTCCTTACGCCGGTTCCATCACTTCGACCTTTAGGGACTTAGTCCCAGGGTCGAACTCGACACGAGCGTGGACGCCGAAAACGCTGTGAACACTTTCTTCAGTGATCACATCCTTCGGTTCTCCATCGGCGACGACATGGCCGTTCGACATCAGGACAAGTTGGTCGCAATATCGCGCAGCCATGTTGAGGTCATGAAGCACCGCGCATACTGCGACACCGCGCTTGATTGCTTCATCCTTCAAGACTTGCAGCGACATCAATTGATGTTTGATGTCTAGCGAGGTAATCGGTTCGTCCACGAACAGCACGTCACCGTGTTGCGCCAGCGCCCGAGCCAGCAGAACGCGTTGACGTTCACCCCCTGAGAGCGTATCGACACGTCGATCTATGAACTGATCGACATGCATGCGTTTCATCGCGGATATCGCGATTTCGGTATCGTCTTCCGCTTCGATCTGGAATCGCCGTAAATGAGGGTACCGTCCCATCAGCACCATTTCCAGCGCAGTAAACGGGTGTAGACCGGTAGATTGCGGAACGTATGAAATGCGCCTTGATCGCGTTGAAACCGGCATCTCGTCGATCGCGGCGTCTCCTATCGTGGCGCTTCCCATCGTTGGTTTGAGCAAACCCGCCAGAACCTTCAATAACGTGGTTTTGCCAGCGCCATTGGGACCGATGATGCCCACGACATCTCCGCGTTGACCATTGATCGAAACATCGTCGACGATCGTATTGCCAGCGATGCGGACGGTGACATTCCGAGCTGAAAACGCCTGCATCGACCCCGGATTCGATGCATCTGACCGAATCACATCGGCAAAGCCTTCCGACCTTGATCTTGGGTTTGAAAGGGTTGTCATTCCTGCCCGTAATGCTTGAAATCTGCGAACTCCACATCAGCGAATTGATCGGGGTAGAGCATCTTGGCCAACGTTTCTACGCCGCGTACGTTCCAGTGCGAAAGCGTCGTGAAGTGTCGCGTGGCGACGACGTGCACATTGTCGTTCTGGACGGCACCCACATCTTGCAGCACGGGAGAAGCCTTTAATTTGTCAGCAAACACTAGACCGGATTCCGTCGGCTGGGTGATGATGATCATGTCGGGATCCATCGCGGCGATGCTTTCCATACTGATCTGCTGGAAGTTGTCAATCTCCGCTGCGGCGTTGACCCCACCCGCGTCTTTGATGATGTTGTCGACGTTGCTACCTGCACCTGCGGCCCAGATATCGCCGTACTCGGACACGGTTAGCACTGAAGTCCGATCAGACTCTGGCACACCGGCTTTCGCTACCTCTGCTCGCACGAAGTCCAACCGCGACTCGACCTCTCCAGCAAGTGCCAAACCTTGCTCTTCCGCGCCCAACATGTATGCCATCAAAAGGATGTTCGGGACGTCTCCGTTGCTACCTTCCAAGGCAGTTCTCAACACGGGAATACCTGCATCTTTGAACACAGCAACGAGATCCGGGTTCGTGAATTTGGACACTACGATCACTTCCGGTTCTAGAGCTACAACCTCTTCAGGCTCGAACCCGATCATAGGCACATCGCCAACTGCGTCGGCGATGTTTGATCCCTCAGGGTCCGCGAAAAACGAGTAAATCGCCGCGACCCTAGCGGGATCGATTAGACCGAACGCGATCTCTGCGTGTCCTTGAGACGCGAAATGGGCAATAGCCGGAGGTTGCGAAAGGGAGATCAGACCTTCTGAGGATTCGACCTCGCGCGGCCAATCGAAATTGGTCGGGTCGACGATGCCCGGAACGTCAGCGTACGCGCCCAGATCTGGCGCTGGTGTAGCGGTGGGCGGTACTGCTGTTGGCGTCGGCGGGATCGGTGTGGCTGTCGGTGGAACGGGCGTGGCTGTTGGGGGAACGGCGGTAGGTGTTGGAGGGATAGGTGTCGCGGTTGGCGGCAGTGGCGTCGCAGTGGGAGGTATCGGCGTTGCGGTTGGCGGCGCTGGGGTAGCCGTCGGGGGTGGGGACGAGCATCCAATCGCGATCAACGCCATCAAACCGACGATCAATAACGCGCTCATCAAGCGCGAGGGAAGGACTCTAGGTCGACTGTTCAAAGTGAACTCCTGTTCGAGCGGGTGGTCATCAACAAAGCGACAAAAGCCGGGCCGCCGATCATCGCGGTGATGATCCCGACCCGCAATTCGGCGGGTGAAATGATGGTGCGAGCAACGGTGTCAGCAGCGAGGACGAATAGTGCGCCGCCGAGCGCGCTCAGCAGAACGACGTGACGATGATCGGGCCCCGCAACTAGCCGGATGGCGTGCGGCACGACTAGGCCCACGAAGGAGATGATGCCGGCAAACGCGACGGCGATACCGGTTAGCACAGCGGCGAGCACAACCATACCAATGCGGAATGCTCTGACGTTTATCCCCAGCGACCGCGCTTCGTCATCGCCCAACAGGAGCAGATTGAGGTCTCGGCTGCTAATGACGGCCAAGACTCCGCCGATCAGGACGAACGGCACAATCACCCTCACCGAGTACCACGTCGTCCCTTCGAATCCACCCGCGAGCCAGAAGAACATCTCGCGTTGCGCCGTGAAGTTGTCGGTCGTCAGGATCGCCGCCGACACGGCGGCACCTAGGAGCGAACTCATCGCTACACCAGCTAGGAGAAGCGCGGCGACGGACATTCTTCCGCCCAAGAACGCGATGGCGAAAACCGCTAGCAACGCCAAAGTCGAACCGACGATCGACGCGGCGGGTATCAGTAGCGTCGAGCCGGTGAATCCAAGTGAGATCATAATCACAGCGCCCAAGGCCCCACCACCGGATGTACCGATCACGCCGGGATCGGCAAGTGGGTTCCTGAAAATGGCTTGCATGATAGTGCCTGCCATCGCCAACGCCATTCCAACGCTAAGCGCCATAATCACGCGCGGCATCCGCACCCTCTCTATTACAGCTTGTTGCGTCGAGGTGACGCTCGTAGAAGTTTCGCCGCTGATGGATGCGAGGACGGCGCGGACGGTGTTAGGCAACGGGATTTCGACGGGACCAGTCGAGACCGCGACGAAAACGCCAGCAGCGAGCAATGCGCCGAGGATCAACGAGCCGAAGGCGGCCTTGCGAACCACCGCGGAATCCGAGCGCGGGAAGAAGCGAAGCGCACGCGAGGCGTGCACTGCGAGATCAAGTTGCGGTGGTCGCCGCACTCGCAAAATAAAAACCCTCCGTCGGTAACC
The DNA here is from genome assembly GCA_965207515.1 of Dehalococcoidia bacterium. Classification (GTDB taxonomy): domain Bacteria; phylum Chloroflexota; class Dehalococcoidia; order Lucifugimonadales; family Lucifugimonadaceae; genus Bin127. Next base: position 2,847,225 of record OZ242286.1, read on the forward strand.
TCGCCAACGAAGGGCTACTAAAGCTGGTTAAGGAGGTTGCGTTTTCGACGCCGGTGGGCTTTCACCCGTTGGGGCGGCATCGTCGCAATCCTTTCGACCTGCCCCCGAGCCGCTCCGTGTGGCGCGGAGCTTTCACTCTGGGCCTCCTTCGGCAGGTCTCCTGGCTTACGGTTCACCGCATCACTTGGATGCGGGTGCGTGCCCGTCACCTTCCCGGCATGTTCGTTTTCAACATCGCCAGTGGCTATCGACGGGATCGCTCACCGATTCACAGTGGCGCCACCGCAGCGGATTCTCACCGCTTTCCCTCTTCGTCCGAGCGATTTCCGTTAGGTCACCTACTCGAAACCGATGGAGGCGTCTGCTCTGTTTTCAGAGCAACAATCCTTTTATAGCAGAAGTCTGTCGGATTTTTGTGGCGTTGGGACAGGGTATTTCACTTCTTTACCGCCCGACACGTGAACACGGGCCAATGGAACGCGAAGTCGTCACCGTCTAGTTGGACGATTCCGTACTCGTCTTTGATGGCGTCGGATGCCCTGGCAAAGTCTCGATGGAGTTCGCGTACGACTTCGTCCGGTGTGCCCGAACGTTTGACCCAATCCCAAAAAGTCATGTTCACCTGCGTCGCCTGTTCGTGCGTTATCTCAAAACCCGCTTTGGCTACCAAGGTTCGCCACTGCGACGGCGGTGGCGCGAGAACGTGTGACGGGTCGCGGATCGCCTCCACGCGTTGGTGCCACTCAGCGAGGTCGGGTATCTCCGAGGTTGTTGTGTCGCATAGAAGAAAGACACCTGAAGGTTTGAGCACGCGGCGAACTTCGGACAGAAATTGCGAGATGTCTGGGAAGTGATGGGGCGCAGTACGACAGGTCGCGATGTCGAAAGAAGAATCTGGATACGGGATGTTTTGAGCATCCACGACCTCGAACCGAACATTTTGGATCCCACGCTCTGCCGCGATGCTCCGCGCTTGAACTAACATTCCTTCGGCTATGTCGGATGCGACAACGGTTTCACAGAACTCAGCGATGGCGAAGGCCGTGAAACCGGGACCGGTAGCCAGATCGATACCGAGTTTGTAACGTCCAAGCGAAGCCCACTCGGTTAGGATGTTCAGGCTTTGGCCGGAGGAGTGGGGCACGCTCACCGCGTAGTTCGCAGCCTGACGATTGAACTGCTCTTGTGGATCGGTAGAGCTGGTGTTCACGACAGGTGTTGCATCATGAATTCGACAGTTCGATCCATCGACTTGGTAGCCGCGTTCTCGTTGTAAACCTCCGGCCGGTCGTCGTTGCAGAAGGCATGTTCAGTACCGTCGTAAACGAAGAACTCGTTTTCGATGCCGGCTGAGGTCAGTCCATCTCGCAACCCGGGCACGGCGTCGGTCGCATCGTCGTGTTCTGCGAAGTGCCCTTGCACCGGGCATTGGATGGATTCTGGATCCGGCAGACCGCTCGGCAAAACGCCATAGAACGGTGCCGCGGCTTGGATGGCGCCCTTAGATGCCAACAGTAACGTCATCCCACCGCCCATACAGTAACCGAGGCATCCTAGCTTGCCAGTGGAGTTGGCTTCGTGGGAGCGCAAATAGTCGGCTGCTCCGATTAGATCCTTAGACGCCTGGGGGATCTCGAGCTCGTGCATAAGCGTCATCGCGTGGTCTGGTTCCGTCGCCGCTTCGCCGTGATAAAGATCGGGAGCCAGCGTCACGAAATTCCGCGCCGCGTACCGATCGGCCATGTTCTTGATGTGCTCTACCAGCCCCCACCACTCTTGGATCACGAGCAACCCTGGGCCGGAACCTGAGGGCGGCAATGACAGGTAACCCTTGGTTTGGCTACCGTTGCTTGGGAATTTGATCATCGAACCTGCCATGGTCCGTAACCTCCGCGCTCGATAGGATCGTTAGTTCGATTTTCTATGCAATTAAGGTTTAGCACATGGAGAAGGTGCTTAGCGTTGCGATCGGCGGTGCGGCTGGTGCATTAGCCCGTTATGGGACGGTTGTGATCTACCAACGTTATACGACTTCGACGTTTCCGCTGGCGATCCTCACGGTTAACGTGGTCGGCTCGTTGCTGTTCGGATTGGTGTGGGCGTACGCAGAGGACCGCGAATGGATCTCGGAGAATATGCGTCTGTTAGTGTTAACCGGCTTCCTCGGATCATTTACCACGTTCTCGACATTCGCTTTCGACGAAGCCATGTTCATCCGCGGCAGTAGTTGGGCGCTGTTCGTCGCGAATCTACTGATCAGCAATGCCGCGGCCTTAACCGCCGTGTTCGTCGGATTCAGGGTCGGGAAGGTGATTTGAAGCGAAAGCTCGGATTTATGCGCTCGAGAATCCGCGATGGCTAACAATATTTATCTCTTGCCCGATCCTTTACCCAACGCAGAGGTGCTGACCGATCTCGTTTCCTCTGATGCGGTGAGGATCGAACGAATCGTATCCAACGGCCAGACGACACCTGAGAACGAGTGGTTCGACCAAGACCTTGATGAATGGGTGGTATTGATACAAGGTGAGGCGGCGTTGGAGTATAAAGGCGGTGAACAGGTGCGATTGAATGCCGGCGATCACGTGTTGATACCCGCGCATGTTCGCCATCGCGTCGTCTTCACGAGTCGAGAGCCGCCATGTATTTGGATAGCAGTATTCGGCGACTTGGTTTGACGTTTGAGACTGTGGCTCCCGAGACAGGATTCGAACCTGTGACCCGCTGATTAACAGTCAGCTGCTCTACCGCTGAGCTACTCGGGAACGGAGGAGGGTTGGGTTTGATACCCAACACTCGATTCTAACGCACGGGAAATCGCCACACAATGTGATTCGGCTCAGATACGGCCGGCACAACTTACGATTGCTGGTCAGGTTGTAACGTTATCGGATTGAAGCGGATGACGACTGGAGTTGTCGGACGGCGGACTACAGTGAACCGATCGAGAGATTAACAGCCGATTGAATACGTTGATCTGTGAGGAGCAATCGCATCAAATCGCCGATATACGCGATTTGGTGCGAGCGGCGTTCGGCCAAGACGACGAGGCGATCTTGGTGGATCGACTCAGGGATGCAGGGGCACTTTCGGTTTCTATGGTGCTCGTTGTTGAGGATGAGATGGTGGCTCACGCCGCGGCGAGTCCGATGTCGTGGAGTTGCGGCACCGACAGGGTAGTGGTTTGGGCATTGGCACCAGTCAGTGTGAAACCAGACAGGCAACGGCGCGGGTATGGATCTCGGATCGTCCGGGTGACGATCGATCGCTGCCGAGAAAAGGACGCTGACGTATTGACGGTCTTGGGCAATCCGAACTACTACGGACGCTTCGGTTTCACACCAGCGCCTCAACACGGTTTGAAGATCGAAAACGCCGACTTTGGAGACGCTTTCATGGTGATGGAACTGAAAAAGGGGGCGTTATCCGAATCACGTGGTTCGTTGCGATGGCACCCGGCCTTTGATCAACTGGGAGATGGATAGATTGCACGAGAGGACTTTCAAGTTATGGGCGGCGAGCGATGCGCACGTAGGGACCGATCTGGAGCGTGGAAACCGTCGGAGCCTAGCTGAGGCGATTCTCCATTCCGAGATTGGTGGCGATGAAGGCGGACCGCCATTCGATTGGGACATCATGCTGAACGCCGGAGACTACTCGGGTTCGCAGACGCCACCGGATGACGAGGAGGGCAGGGAAGTAGTGCGGCAATACGGGGTGTCGACAAAACACGGCAGAGAGGACTTTTACGATCTGGTCGGGAACCACGACGCGAGCGGAGCAGAGGAGGAAACACAGTGGTGGTTTCGCAAGTGGATCGATCCCACAGGCGAAAACAGCGAGCATTCGGGCGTTCATGCGGATAGAAGGCCTTATCCCATATCGGGAACCTGGGAACGCTATTCGTTCGAGGTGGGCAACATCTTGTTCCTCGTTATGGGTGATCGTAACGATGGCGGCCCGCCTATAGGTCGCGGCGAATATGGCGGATATCCGGCTGGCGCGGTCACGCAAGAGACATTCGAGTGGTGGGTCGAAAACGTCGAGGCGAATCAGGACAAGATCATCATCTCGGCGCATCACCACATGTTGAAAGAAACCACCGTCGCTTCGGGTCCGTGGGAGGGGGTGGACGGCGGATATCACGGAAGGTTCGAAGACGGCGCTCCGATCGGCGCGTCCTACCTATATTTCGTCGGAGAAGTACCCGATGCTGGCTCGTTCGAGTCCTATCTGACGGAAAATCCAGGTGCGATCGACATCTGGATCGGCGGTCACACCCACACCAACCCGGACGACACATATGGAGGTCGTTCGCATATCGAGCGAAAGTGGGGCGTCACGTTCGTCAACGTCGCGGCGTTGTCCAGGTATCACGGTCAGAAGAACATCGCCATGAGTAGGCTTTTCGCGTTTAAGGACGGAGCCAGCGACGTGAACGTGAAGTGTTACATGCACATGAGCGATTACGCGCCGCAGGGCTGGTACGACAAGGCGGAGAGGGACGTACCGCTTCGGATGCCATTTTCGAACCCGACAGACGGTGGATGAGAGTACCAGGGTCTCGATTAGCCAAACAGCGCGAATAGTTCTCGACCGATTACGACTAAGCTAGAGATCGTGACTACTACGACCACGGTGGTTCGAAACACTTTTTCATTCATCCGCCCGGTTAGCCGAATCGCGATCCAGTAACCGAACGCGACTGCCGGCGCCGCAGCCGCGATGAGGATGAGTCGCTCTGCGGTGAAGAGCCCCTGGATGGCGTATCCCACGGCAGCTGCGATGTACATGATTGTGAAGAAGAACGCCATCGAGGCTCGGACGTTGTGCCTGTCCATCCGTCGTCCAAGAAAGAAAAGCACGAGTATGGGGCCTCCAATGGCTAAGCCGGTTGTGGACGCGGACGATATCAGTCCGAGGACCGGGCCGGAGATTCTCGGATAGGGAACCCGCCACTCAGCGTTGAAAACGACCAATGCGGTGAGTATCAGCACGAGAAACCCGATTGTGATGCGAAGCACCGATGGATCGAGAGTACTCAATGCGAATACGCCGATCGGAGTTCCTAGCACAGCCGCGATGCCCATCGGCGCGAGTTCGCGGTTGCGCAGGTGCTGGCGTGTCTCAACTAGGACGAGCGCGAAGGCCAAAATCGCGACCGCGTTGATCACAACGACTACCGTTTGGGGATCGAGTATCAGGAGCAGTATCGGAGACGTTGTCAGACCGAATCCAAATCCAATGGCCCCAATGACGAATGCAGCGCCCATCAACACCAAGGACGTGGTGATGATATGGAGTAGGTCGGGCATGTAGCGTTTCGGCGAAAATCTTGAACGTGTTATAGCGTATCCAACGGCGGCGGAGCCAGCACGGAACATTCTGACTTCGCGAGCTGATTCCAGGCAGGAGAAACTCCACGATGACTCGATATGACGGTTCGCCGATTGCGTACGACGTCGAAATTCGCAAAAACGTAATGATCCCGATGCGCGATGGGGTGAAACTGGCGGCGGACATTTACTTGCCAGCGACGGGCGGGAACATCGCCGAGGGGCAATTCCCTGTCATTCTTGAACGGACGCCGTACGACAAAACTGCGCCGCGCCAAGTCACCAACATGAAGTACTACGCGCGGCGCGGATATGTCGGCGTCATTCAGGATGTTCGCGGTCGGTTTGAGTCGGAAGGGGAGTGGTACGCATTCGCGAAGGAAGCGCCCGATGGCTTCGACACGGTTCAGTGGCTAGGAGTGCAGCCGTGGAGTGACGGAAAGGTTGGCACGATGGGCGGCTCATACGCTGGCAGCGACCAGTCAGCATTGGCCACCATGAATCCGTCGCATCTGTCGACGATGATCGTGGCGGTCGGTGCGTCGAACTACTATCACGGCTCAATGCGCCAGAACGGCACGCTTGAGCAACGCTTCATGGTCTACGCGTTCCGTATGGCGATGACCAGCAAGGAAGCGATAGCGGACGGAGGATTGCAGGCTGAGATCAGAAAAGCGTTCATGGACGACATGCCGGAAATAGTCCGCCAGCTACCGCTGAAAGAAGGCGCAACAGTTCTGCGCAGATTGCCTTCCTACGAACGTTGGGCGATCGATATCGCGACGCACGGCGATTTTGACGATTACTGGAAGCAGCGGGGCTACGCGATCGACGAGTACTACGAAGAGCATGCCGATGTGCCATCGCTGTATCTGGGAGGTTGGTACGACTCGTACGCCCGCAATACGCCGCAGAGCTACATGAAATTGAGTGCGATCAAGAAATCGCAACAGGTTTTGCTAATGGGGCCGTGGATACACGGCGCATTCGAGGTAACCAATTCAGGGGATGTCGACTTCGGCACTGAAGCGCACATCAACGTGAACGACCTTCGATTGGCATGGTTCGACCACTACATGAAAGGGATGCACACCGAGTTCGCCGATTGGTCGCCGGTGCGTATCTTTACGATGGGCACGGGCAGCCAGCGCATGAACAAGCACGACCACGACCGCTTTCTCGACCATGGCGGATATTGGCGATCGGAACCGGATTGGCCTCTGCCCGGTACGTCGGAAACACCGTTCTACATGCGCGCCGGCGGTGGACTATCAGAGGAAGTGCCGAGCGAAGACGAGACCGCGTCGACCGGCTACACGTTCGATCCCAAAGATCCAGTGCCGACGATGGGCGGGGGGATTTCCGCTGCCGAGTCGATCATCAGAGCTGGGGCATTCGACCAGCGGGGACGTCCCGATTTCTTCGGATGCGTCGACACTCAGCCGTTGAACTTGCGTCACGACATCCTCACGTTCCAGACTCCGGAACTCGAAGAGGATACTGAGGTAACGGGTCACATTGTCGTCAACCTTTGGGCGTCGTCTTCCGCAGTCGATACCGATTTCACTGCGAAACTGATCGACATGCATCCGCCGTCAGACGACTACCCGGACGGCTTCGCAATGAACATCACCGACTCAATCATCCGAGCGCGGTATCGCAACAGTTGGTCCAAACCTGAGATGATGGAGCCGGGAAAGCCGTACCAGTTCAGCTTTCATCTGTATCCGACCTCGAACGTGTTCAGGAAAGGGCATAGGATTCGGTTGGACATCAGCAGCAGCAACTGGCCACGTTTCGACGTCAATCCGAATACCGGCGGCCCGCTAGGACTTGAGCAGCGGTACGAAGTCGCTCACCAAACGATTTACCACAGTGCAGAGCACCCGTCTCACATCGTTTTGCCGCTGCAAAAGGAGGCATGAAAGATGATCGCAGACCTTACCGGCAAAAACGCGTTGGTAACTGGAGGCGGCCAGGGTATTGGGCGGGGAATCGCGCTCAAACTGGCCGAGCAAGGCGCAGATGTAGCCATCGCTGATATCAACGACGAAAACGCCGCAGAGGTCGCGGAAGAAGTAAGGGCGATCGGTCGTGCCAGCTTTTCCGTCAACATCGATGTCACCGACAACGATTCGGTATCACTAGCTATCGAGCGGGTCATCGCCGGGTTCGGTCATTTGGACATATTGATCAACAACGCCGGCATCGGGCGCGTTGAAGGAAAAGCCGGCGGTGGCTTGGACGAGGACTGGGAGGAGAATTGGAACACAGTGATGGACATCAACGTGCAGGGTGTGATGCGATGCACGAAGGCTGTGGTAGGGCATTTCATGGAACGCAAGTACGGCAAGATCATCAATACGGCCTCTGGTGCTGGACGAGGTCCGATTTGGTGGGGACCGCCCTCAGGCGCGCCCGGGTATGCCAATGCGTACGGACCTTCCAAAGCGGCGGTCATCAACTACACCCAATACTGTGCCTCAACCTTGGGCCCGCACAACATCAATGTAAACGCGATATGCCCGGGCAGGGTCTGGACCAAGTTCCACGACGTGGCGATATCCGAGCGCATGAAGAGCGACCCTTCGCTGGCTGGAGCCGATCCGGTCGACGTATTCAATGAGGACGTTTCGAACCTTATCCCGCTGGCAAGGTCGCAGACGCCTGAAGAGATCGGAACCCTAGTGGCGTTTCTCGTATCGGAAGACGCGAGTTCAATCACGGGGCAGTCGATACATATTGACGGCGGGCAGCGGATGGCATAAAAGCGTGAAAAGTATCAACATGGACCAGGCAATCGAGTCTGCGATCGAGGCGATATCGTCTGAACGCGCATTCTCCGTGCCGGACCGCGGCAGCAGAAGGAAATGGGACGGACCGTGGTGGCAGTTGGCAATCCTGTGTGAACTGGGTGAGGTTGAACGGATTCCCCAGTCGGCGATCGACCGCGCGTTGGAGCAGCTCAAGAGCGATGCCTGGTGCAAATTCGTCATCACCCGAGATGATGCTCCTCAGACTGGAGCAGACAAGGGAAAAATGGATCTCTGCCACTGTGAACTTGGCGTGTTCTATATGATCCTATCGGCCTGTGCATGTGATATAGATACGGAACTGCCGTGGATAAGAAGGTGGTTCTTACAGCATCAGCTTTCAGATGGAGGGCTAAACTGCGATCCAGAAGCCTACCTGAAATCAGGTAAGAGTTCCATCGTATCAACCCTGCCACCCTTGGAAGCGGTGTTGTTCTTCACAGATCGAGACTATACGGATGCGGAAAAGAAATTCCTCGATAATGGAGCGCGTTACTTAATTGAGCATCGGTTGGTTTGCTCAAAGGAAGGTGGGGTTGTAATAAATCCGGAATGGCTGAAGCCGACTTTCCCTCGATATTTTGAATACGACATTTTGCGAGGCCTTTTTTTCCTCGTAGAGTGGTCTCGCCGAAGACGACAACCCCTTCCCAAGGATGTCATTAAGGAAGGTATTCACCGACTCAAGAGATTCACTCGGGGTCGGGGAATTGTGGTCGGGAGACGAGTGAACGACAGGAACGGAGAGTGGCACGGTCCTGCATTTCCATTGATGGAGTGGGTGAGTAGAGTGGGGCAGAAGTCTCCGTACCTTACGAAGCGATTCGGATCAGTGTTGGATGCTCTCGCATCTGCACGATGAGTTAACGAGGGCAAAGGAGCAACGAACGTAGTGTACGCACCAGAGCGCGAAGTCGGTGAACCACAGACAAAGCCGAGGAGATCAGGATGAAGATTACGAATGTGACGCTAACGCTATTCAAATGGGAAGACCTGCCATCTCCCTTGGCTAAAAAACACTCGGTGCAACCTAGTAACACGAGTAACATCGGGTTGCTGACAATCCACACCGACGAAGGCGTGGACGGTCACGCGTTCTTAGGATCGTCCAACCGCAGTGCCGAGATGGACGCGTTGTCTTTGGTCACCTATCTCAAACCCGTCGTTATGGGGCAGGACCCATTAGCGCGCGAACGTCTCCACGAGACGATGATTTTCCTTCAGAACAACACGACCATCCGGGCCATCGGCGCGGTAGACGTTGCGCTATGGGACATCGGCGGCAAGGTCGCAGGGTTGCCGCTGTATCAGATGCTCGGTTCGTATCGAGAGAGCATCCCGGCTTACGTAAGTTCGCCTCGACTTGCGACACCGAAGGATTACGCCGCGGAGGCCGCCGAGATGAAGGCGGTGGGCTGGGCGGCGTACAAGATCCATCCGCCAGCGGAGGACATATACGAAGATATCGAGGTCTGCGAAGCAGTGCGAGATGAGGTGGGCGATGACTACCAGCTGATGCTCGATTCGATCTGGGCCTACGACTATCCCGGGGCGTTGCGGGTCGGCCACGCAATCCAAGATCTCGGCTATCACTGGTACGAGGATCCCTTGGCTGGAGACGACATCTTCAACTACGTCAAGCTGAAACAACAACTACACATCCCGATCATGGCTACGGAACACTCGCCGGGTGGTTTTACCGCATACGCTCCGTGGTTAGTGCATCAGGCGACTGACTACCTGCGCGGAGACGTCGCAGTCAAGGGAGGCATCACGGCGGTGATGAAGACCGCCCATTTGGCTGAGGCTTTTCACGTCAGCTACGAGATCCATCACGGCGGTAACTCTTTGAACAACGTCGCAAATCTGCACTGCGCGATGGCCATCAAGAACACCGAAATGTTCGAAGTCCTGTTGCCTCACAACCTGCAGAAGTACGGATTGGTCGAGGACATAGAACCCGACGCGGACGGCAACGTACACGCCATCAAAGAGCCAGGGCTAGGCGCAAAGATCGACTTCGATCTGATCGAATCCAACAAAGTGGCAGTTTTGGACTAACTGACACGGTGTCGTTGGAAAACGTAGTCGATACAGAAGTCCTGATAGTCGGCGCCGGCAACGCCGCGTTGGCGGCCGCCGTAGCCGCGAGGGAACAGGGCGCTGAAGTGGTAGTCCTTGAAAAAGCACCCAAATCTCAACGTGGCGGAAACAGCGCGCTGACCGTCCACATGCGCTTCCCGTACAGCGGAATCGAAGACTTGCTGCCACTCCTGTCGGACGTCAGCGAAGGAGGAACCCGATCGCTTGCCGAAAGGGTCGGTGAATACACAGAGTCGGACTATTACGACGACATCATGGCGGTCACTGACGGGCAGAGCGACCCCGCGTTGGCGCGAATGCTGGTCTCGAATGCCTACGAAACAGTTCTTTGGATGCGGTCATACGGGCACGCGTGGACCCCATCGCACGAAAGTCCGACATCGGCAAACGTCGTCTCCTTCGACGGAGGTGGGTATGCCATGCAGGAGCGTTGGTTTCGCGCGGCGGAGCGTTTGGGCATTCCGGTGCATTACGAGACTAGAGCGGCAGAACTGTTGACGGATCAAAAGGGAGCGGTGACGGTAGTGCTGGCTCGTACCGGTATGAGGGATGTTCGCTACAACTCGCGAACGGTGATTCTGGCGTGCGGCAGTTTCGAATCCAGCCCGGAAATGCGGGAGCAATATCTCGGCGCTGGTTGGGACAAGGTGAAGCTCCGAGGTGTGCCGTTCAACACCGGCGACGGCCTCAACATGGCTCTGGAGCTGGGCGCTCAGCCCTATGGGAGTTGGTCAACGTGTCATGCGTCGCCGCAGGATTCGAATCGACCCGAGTACGATCTACCAGGTCCGGGTGTGAGTGGAGTGTACTGGAGCCGCTACTCCTATCCCTTTGGTATCACGGTCAATGTCGACGGGAAACGATTCGTGGATGAGGGTGAGACGTGGCGCGGACTAACCTATGCCAAGACTGGACGCGCAATATTGTCCCAGCCAAACGGTCTCGCCTTCCAGATTTTCGACGCGGAGCAACGACGCAAAGGATTGATCCGTGGGTACGAAGACGCAACCGTACTCAAATCGAACGAATTGGGAGCATTGGCAGATGATCTCGGGATACGTGATGCGGGATCGTTCCTCGAGACGGTTCGTGATTTCAACGCATCCATTCAAAATGGCGATTTCCATCCGTTCCGAATCGATGGGAAATCGACCGCCGGTATAACTCCTCCCAAGAGCAATTGGGCGTTACCCATCGCAACCCCGCCGTTTGAGGCATACCCGACGATCTGTGGCATGACGTTCACGTACGGAGGTCTGAAAATCACTTCCTCAGGCGAAATCCTGCACGAAAGCGGTCGGGTGATCCCCGGTCTATTCGCCGCCGGAGAGATGGTCGGTGGGTTGTGGCACGACAACTACCCTTCGGGCGGTGGCATGATGGCCGGAGCCGTGTTTGGTCGCATAGCCGGAACCAAGGCGGCGCAACAGGTTCTATCGGACAACTGAGTATGTGTAGCGTGGATTTACCTCACGTCCCGGGCATCGGCTAGCAACTTCTCCAAAGTCCCACCTTGGATCATCTCGCGATCCTCGTCAGAGATGAACTTCAGGTGGGTACGGAACGCCTCTAGCGATTGCAGGTGGGTCATCGACTTCTTGACTACCGGGAAGTCAGATCCCCAACACAAGCGCGTGCCGAAAGCCTCGTAACACGCTTCATAAACCCAGTGCGTCTCGTTGTACGGGAAATCCCAAGTGCGATCGGGATGGCACAGGTAGTGGAAACCCGAAAGTTTGAGATGGATGTTGGGCAGTTTGGCCGATTCCGTGACGTTGTCGACCATAGCTTGGGCGTTGTCGCCGTAGGACTTGAGCGCCGACATGTGGTGGCACAGAAATGACACTTCCGGGAACGCCTCGGCTACCTTGCGGATTTCGTTCTGGTGGTGAGGTGCTATCGCCATCGATGCGATCAGCCCCACGTCACGGGCTACTGAGAAGAAATCCTTGCCTTCTTGAGTATTGAACCACCTGCCATCGTCTTCGCTCGCGACATACTGAGTGAACGCCTTCATGGGCCATCGCTCGGCGGCTTGTTCCAAGCGCTTCGCCGCGCCCGGCATGTGATACGTGTCTGACCAAAACGAATCGACATCGGCGAACTGATCCAGACGGTCAGGGTGTTTCCGCACCGCCGCCGCGACGTAGTCATTGTTGTTGGGGTTGCGATGAATCTGCGCGCAGACGATGGTGGCGCGATCCACACCGTTCACATCCATCTGGTCCAGCAGGGCACCGACTGAGCCGTGATGATGTGGGTCAGAGACTTCTGGAAGATACGGCCAATAATCCCATGAGTGACAGTGAGAGTCGATGATCGGCATTGTGGTCAGATCCTGATGAACGGTTTATCGGTTTAGCGGTTGGTGGGTGCGATTTGCGTATGAGCAGTCGCCAAATGCATTTTATGCGCGCTGACGAAGCGACGAATCGTACGCGTTGCCAAGATGTTGCGGAGGTTAACTTCGGTGAAACAGTTGCGTAACATCGGCGAAACAACACTGGCGTAGTTTGCTAATTATTGCGTAATCACCCAATCGGGAAGGACTACAAGTATGGACACTGGCTCGATAGCCTGGATGTTGACGGCAACTTTGTTGGTGCTGTTCATGACACCGGGCCTTGCGTTTTTCTATGGAGGACTCGTGCGCGGCAGAAATGTCGTCAGCACGCTCATGTACTCCTTCATCGCCATGGGAGTGGCGAGCATCGTCTGGGTGCTTTGGGGCTACAGTCTTGCCTTCAACGACACCGGCAATGGGATCGTCGGTGGACTTGAGTTTATCGGCTTGAGCGGTGTCAGCATGGACGAGGGCGACGGCATACCTGACCTGTTGTTCGCGGCGTTCCAGATGACGTTTGCGATCATCACGCCGGCGCTGATCACGGGAGCGTTTGTTGAACGCTTCAAGTTCACGACGTATCTGATTTTCCTCGTTCTTTGGGTCACCTTGGTCTACGCACCCGTATGCCACTGGGTCTGGGGCGGCGGTTGGATCGGCAACCTCGACGGCGGCGCGCTCGACTTCGCTGGCGGGACGGTCGTTCACATCAACGCCGGTATCGCGGCGGTTGCAGCGGCAATCTTGGTGGGCAAGCGCCGGCGCCCCGGCCTTGAGCCGCACAATGTTCCGTTCGTAGTTTTGGGCGCAGCGATTCTCTGGATCGGCTGGTTCGGCTTCAATGCTGGTTCACAGCTAGCCGCAGACGGCGTCGCGGTCCAAGCATTCGTCAACACCAACACTGCGGCAGCGGTCGCAGCAGTCGCATGGGCTTTGCTCTCCTACATCCACACGGGACGCATTAGTGCAGTCGGTGTGGCCACCGGTGTAGTAGCCGGTCTGGTCGCCGTCACGCCGGCGGCTGGCTGGGTAGGAACCATGGGTTCGTTTGCCATCGGCCTCGGCGCTGGCATAATCTGCCACTACGCGGTGCACTTCGAGATCTTGCACAAGTTGGGTGTCGACGACTCCCTTGAGGTCTTCGCGGTTCACGGACTCGGCGGTATCTGGGGTGCTTTGGCAACCGGTATATTCGCGTGGGGTGTGCTGACCGGTAGCGCCGGCGGTTTGGTGAACGGCAATGCCGGACACTTCGTCGCCAACATAATCGCAGTAGTCGCTACACTCGTCTACTCCGGTGTCGTCTCATTCATCATCCTCTTCGTGCTGGACAAGATCCCCGGTCTCGGCCTCCGGATCACCGAACCCGACGAGGACATCGGCATCGACATCACGGCGCACGGTGAACGCGGCTACGTCGCGGATGGTGCTGACTAACGGCACGTGAAACAACGTTCGGCAGGGGGTGTAGCATGGCGCTACGCCCCTCCCAACCGAACGTAAAAAGAACCACGAAAGGAAATACCAATGCTAAAGATTGAAGCAGTGGTTCGCCCTGAAAGGACGTCCACGGTGCTCGAAGCCCTAACTGCGGCGGGAGTGAAGGGCTACTCATACTGGAACATCACTGGTAAGGGTCAACAGGAAGGCGTGGAAGTCTTCACCGGCCGCGGAGGACACCTGTCCCATCGCGCCGCATTGCCCAAGACGGTGATCATGACCGTCGTTCCGGATGATATGAAAGATACAGTAGTCGACGCTATCATCGACGCCGCTAGGACCAGCGGCGAAGGTGCTATCGGAGACGGCAAGATCTTCATCACCACCGTGGAAGACGCGGTGAGGGTGCGAACCGGAGAGACTGGCGACAGCACGGTGACGTAATGGTCCGGCTTTCGGTGGCCGCTTGACGAGGGCTGCCGATCCAACAATCCGGCAAAATTCGACCAAACACAGTCGGCGCCGCGAGCAGATGCGAGACCTCCTAATGGGTCTTGAGGAGCAAGGGGTGCCGACTGTTCGTTGTTTAACGAGGCGTCGCGTTTTCGCCTCCGTGTAAAATCAGAAGACGGCACAGGAGCGTAGCTCAGTTGGCTAGAGCGTTGGTCTCCAAAACCAAAGGTCGCGGGTTCGAATCCTGCCGCTCCTGCCAAGACTCTCCTTGGAGCAAGGCGAGTCGACCAGCTAGCTGGACGGGCCGGGATGCTGAAATTGGTAGACAGGCTACGTTGAGGGCGTAGTGCTCGAAAGGGCGTGTGGGTTCGAGTCCCACTCTCGGCACCAACTCGGTTCGCTTGAGCGGCCGAACGGCAATATACTCGTAAAATTCGGGGCGACGTAGCCAAGTGGTTTAAGGCGGGGGTTTGCAAAACCTCTATTCGGCGGTTCGAATCCGCCCGTCGCCTCCATTCTCCCCACCCTTCATGGTTTCCGGCTGGCGCCGATATGACGTGACGAGTCTTCAGATTTCGAACTTGACTCCAGTCAGTTCCTCTGATCGCTCCCAAAGAAGCCGCGCAACCTTCTCGTCGTGCGATTCGGGCGTCGAAGAAACGATCACCGGGTAACCCTTGCGTTCTTTACGACCGTCCGGACCATAGTACTGACCACCTATCGCGCTCGGATCCGTCGCCGCCCGCAGTATCGGCAACGCACCCATCTTTGCGCTCTGCAAAAACAGCCCCACTATCGGCATGAATATCTGGGCCAATACACCGTATCCCTGTGCAATGTTGGTCTTGGACACACCGGGATGAGAAGCCAGGGCTGCGATATTTTCAACTGAGGCGGATTCCAAACGTCTTTGCAATTCGTATGTGAACAGCAAGTTCGCGAGTTTCGAACGACCGTACGCACGCCAGCGGTTGTACTGGGTCGGACCAGGATTCAGGGCATCCAGATGGATATTTTCTCCTCGATGGGCGATGCTGCTGACGTTGACCACCCGAGCCGCCGACGCGTTTGACAACATGGGCATCAACATGGCGGTCAATGCGAAATGGCCGAGATGATTGGTGCCGATTTGCAACTCGAACCCGTCGACCGTTTCTCGATAAGGTGTCGCCATGATTCCTGCATTGTTCACCAAGATGTGCAACGTATCGTGATCAACGCGAAAGTTATAGACGAACTGGTCGATCGACGAGAGATCGGCCAAATTAAGCGCAAACAGCCGCGCATCGGCCGAAGGCACAAGTTCGTTGATCTTTCGCATTGCCTTCTGGCCGCGCTCGATCGAGCGACAAGCGAGGATCGTGGTCGCGCCATGTCGCGCCAACTCCGCGGCCGTCACGAAGCCCACGCCACTGTTGGCGCCGGTGACAATCGCAACTCGGCCCGCAAGGCCGGGTATTTCATCTGTTGTCCACCGCGCCATTAATGCACCTTTCACTTCCTAGCCAAGGAATCGCAGGGCCGGTAAACCTTCGATCGCTTCAAATGCTAATCGCCCCAAAACAGGTTTGTTCAACTGTTGACAGTTGATGCGTTCGGGTGTAACTTTGCACTCAACACACGCAAACGTCGCGAGTGCGGCTGATGACGCTTTTTCGTAAACGTCGTATCTTTGCGTGACGAATCGTATTCAATATCCGAGGAGCAAAAAATGCGAAACGCATTGCATCGCGCTGCCAAGGCGCGAAAATCGGGGGTTGCGTTCAGCCTCGCGGTACTTGCGACCGCGATGGCAGTTGTGATCGCATGTGGCGAGACTGAGACGGTCGTTCAAACGGTCGTCGTCGAAAAGTCGGTGCCCGGCGAAACTGTCGTGCAGACCGTCGTGGTAGAGAAGGAAGTGGTTGTTGAGAAGGAGGTCCCGAAAGAGGTGCAGGTAGTGGTAACCGCAACTGCAGAACCTGCGATGATGGAGCCGCCTTCCGAGTTTAAAGGCAACTTACGACTGGGCGAAATCACTGTTGACCCGCCATCGTTCCTGCCTCGTAAGCAAGGCACTGGAAACATGCAGTTGTTGACCTTCTGGGGCTTTTTTGAGCCATTGATGTGGGCGCAGCACACGGATCCACCGAATCTCAACCTCGATTTGCCGACGTACACAGAGGGGATTGCGGAATCTTGGGAGGTCGCTGGAGACACGAGCTCGGTGACCTTCAAGATCCGGGAAGGCGTGAAGTTCCACACTGACTGGAACGGCAACGATTGGGGTGAAGTCACTGCGCACGACGTCGATTGGAGCTTCGACGACGCTTTGAGCGAAGGCAGCATCAACCAACGAGCCCAAGCTATCGAACAGTTCGTCAGCGAATTCGAGGCAATTGACGATGTCACTGTGAGGATGAACATCAAGGACAATCAACTGAGGCCAACCTGGTATCACATCATGTCGAACACGACGTTGGGCGCGCCGGTCATCGTGCCGAAGCGGTTGCACGACGAGATGGGTGAAGATGCTGCCAACTTGATCCCGGTCGGGACAGGTACGTTCCGGGTCACCGAATGGGTAGCTGACAGTAACATCCGAGCTGAACCTGTCGCAGGTCACTACCGCCAGCAACCGAGCGTCGCATCTTATGAAGTGATATTGATGCCGGAACCGCTGGCACGTATCGCCGCGTTGCAGACAGGATTGATACACGTAGCACGCGTACCGTTAAAGTTGATCAAGAACACGTTGAACAACATTGACGGTGCCAATCCGGTTAAGGTCGGACCGCCGATCAACCAAGTCGTGATGTTCGCCGGCAATTACTGGGCGGAAACGTACCGTGAGACCGGGGATGACATCTACCGACAGCGCGAGGGATTCCTACCCGACGATGACCACCCCTGGATCGGTGATCCTGACGATCCCGCATCCATGGAACGCGCGAATAATGTGCGCCGAGCCCTCAGGCTAGGGATCGATCGTCAGACGATTCTTGATGAGATCCAGTCGGGTGTTGGCAGGGTGTTAACTAACGCGATCAACGCGTTCCCCGGCGATCCCCATTGGCGCGACGAATTCGACGTCCCCTATGACCGCGATCAAGCCAAAGCTCTGTTGGCGGAGGCTGGGTTCCCGAACTGCTTCCCGTTCAAGTACCACGTCGCACCAGGCAAGGAATGGGACGTTGAAGTTGGCGGCGCGGTAGCCCAATACTGGCGCGAACTCGGATGCGAAGTGACGGTCGACGCGACCGACTACGGCGCGGCGCGGCCGCGATTGGTTAACCGACAAAAGCAGATACCTTGGATGATCCAAGCTGGCACCATATCACCGCCAGACGGATTCTTCGGCGGAGCCTACCGTCCGTCGCGCGGTTTCAACTACGGGATTGAGTTACCGAATGAAATAACCGAGATCTCAGAACGCAACTTGGACTCAGCATCAACGACCTACGAAGAACGAATCCAAAACACCGTAGATTGGTGGTCGTACGTCAACGATTGGAACTTGGTCGCATCGGTGACTACCCTTCCGACATCGGTGGTGATACGTCCAGAGATCATCGAATACAAACCGTACATGAATCGCGGGCCGGAGTTTGTTGCACCGGAAACCGTTGTCATGAGCGAGTGACGACAACGCTGGTTGAATAGCGGATCGTGGGGCGGCCGTGCTCAGTGAGATTCTGGGTACGCCGCCTCATGTCGTTTGGCGCATGTAGCTAGATCGCTGGATTCATGAGTTGAGAAAGCTCATCGCACGCAGACTTTTGGCCGCCGTGGTCGTGCTTTTGCTCGCCTCCGTACTTGTGTTCGCGTTGTCAAGGATGAGTGGAGATCCGAGAAACCTCTTTCTTAGCGAATACACGACGGAAGAGCAATGGGAGGCTTGGGGGCGCAAATTCGGCCTCGACAAGCCGTACCACGAGCAGTACCTCGCGTGGCTGCTTGGCGCCGTCCGATTGGATTTCGGCCTCGCAGTAAAAGAACAGGTCCCCGCGACAACGGTGGTGATTCGCAGGATCCCGAACACGTTGCAATTGGCGGTGGGCGCATACTTCTTTGCGATTGTGATGGGGATCCCACTTGGTATCTTTTCGGCGATATGGCGCGGTACCATGCTCGATCTATTCGCACGTGCCTTCGCGTTGCTAGGGCAAGCCATGCCGGGATTCTGGCTCGGTATCATGCTCATCCTCATTTTCGCCGTTCAACTCGGTTGGTTCCCAGCTGGAGAAAAGGGCAACATCAAAAGCCTTGTACTACCTTCGATAACTCTTGGCTGGTACGCCGCCGCGGCGTTACTGAGGCTGACTAGATCGGCGATGCTGGAGACGCTTGACAGCGAATTCGTTAAACTCGCGCGCGCCAAAGGTGCTTCGCAGACGGCGGTCATCATCAAGCACGCGTTCCGGAACGCCATAATCGTTCCGTTGACGTTTGCTGGGGTGTTTCTCACCGCCTTGATTACCGGCGCCGTGGTGACCGAGACGGTTTTCGGATGGCCTGGATTAGGACGATTGGCGGTTCAATCCGTATTCGGAACCGACTTCCCCGTAATCAGTGCAATTGTTATGTTCGCCACCGCCGGTTATCTCGGCATGAACCTTCTGGTCGACATCCTTTACGGCGTGCTCGACCCGCGCATCAGGCAGAGTTGAATTGGCAACCAGATCTGACAGTTCCATCGAATCCGCGACGCGACCGGCCGTTGTGCGCCAACGCAGGAATCCAATCGAGATAATTTGGCATGTATTGCGCAGATATCCGGTATTGCCCGCGATCATCGTAGCATTACTCGTCATTGCTGCCGCGTTCGCTCCGTGGCTCGCCAGGCACGACCCATTGGTTGGCAACCTACGAGATCAGGATCGCCCGCCGTTCTGGGAAGATGAGTCGCCGATTAGCGGCAAAGAGCCTAAATGGGAATATCCTCTAGGGACCGACCCACTCGGCAGAGACCTATTGAGCCGCATTATCTGGGGTGCGCGGTATTCGATGTTAATAGCATCAGTTGTGCTCATCAGCGGCGCGATCGGTGGGACTTTCCTTGGATTGATCGCGGGTTATTTCGGTGGTATCTATGACGAGTTTCTGATGAGGATGGTTGACCTCACGCTTGGTGTCCCGTTCATCCTCGTCGCGCTGGCAACGGTCGTCGTGTTCGGTTCCAGTATGGTCTTGATAATCGCCCTGCTGATCCTTTTTAGTTGGAGCGGTTTCGCGCGGCAAGTTCGGGCTGAAACACTGCGCCTAAAGTCAGCCGATTACGTTGCGTTGGCAATTGTAGCTGGCGCGTCATCAAACCGTATCGTAACCAAGCACGTTTTGCCCGGTGTGATCAACACCGTACTTGTCATTGCCACTCTCGCGATAGGCCAGCTGATTCTGACGGAAGCGACGCTGAGTTTCCTTGGCGTCGGTATCCCTAAACCCCGTCCTGCTTGGGGCTCGATGGTCGCGGAAGGTCGCGACTACATCAACACTTCGTACTGGATGGCGTTGTTCCCGGGTTTGGCAATCTTCGCCGTCGTGTTCGCCATGAACTTCCTCGGCGATTGGATACGGGATCGGTTGGATCCGAGGTTGAGGCAGCTTTAGGCGGTCCAACCCTCATTCTTGAGAACTCGCCCCGCCACGGCGTCCAATTTCCGGATCATCGCCGGGTCGCGATATTCAGGGGCGGTGGCGATTGAATGTTCCAACGCGGTGTGGACGCCGGACGGGAAAGGTGCTTGCAACGCGCCGATGATCGGGATGGCTGTCGCCACAAGCTTTTTGGCGTTTTCGGAATTGCGTCGTAAGAACTCAAGCACCATCGAAGTCGTAACATCGCCATGTTCCTCGACCCAGCAATCGTAATCTGTCACCATCGCGACTGTGGCGTAAGCCATCTCCGCTTCGCGAGCCAATTTTGCCTCTGGCATGTTAGTCATCCCGATCAGGTCGCCGCCCCACTCGCGGTGCATAAATGATTCCGCACGCGTGGAGAAGGGAAGACCGTTCATGACGATGTACGTGCCGCCGCGCACGATTTCGATCTCGGCGATTTTTGCCGCAACCTCGATCGCGTCGCACATCGTTGTACAAACCGGATCCGCCATGCTGACGTGTGCAACGAACCCGTTGCCGAAGAACGAGCTTTCTCGTCCACTCGTTTTGTCGATGTATTGATCGACGATGACGAACTTTCCCGGTTCGAGTTTCCTCTTAAGTGACCCTACGGCGCTGAAGGACAGAATCCGATCCACACCAACCCGTTTCAAGACATCGATATTCGCGCGGTAATTCAGGTGTTGGGGAGAGACGCGATGACCGCGTCCGTGACGAGGCAGAAATGCGACGCGTTGACCTTTGAAACACCCGATCAAGAGCTCGTCTGAAGGCTCGCCGAAAGGCGATTGGACTGCTACCCATTGGGCATCTTCGAACCCATCTAAGTCGTACAACCCCGTACCGCCGATGACGCCTACCGTTGTTTGGGTCTCGATTGCCAAATTTGGGCTCCTTTGCAGTTCCGGTCTCGAATACGATCGCGCCGATCCTTGAGCACACGTACGCGAAAACTCAGTAGTTAGAATCTTAAGCGTGGTGAGACTGGTCGGCGACGGCCTCTCTGCCGAGGTGGCGGAACGGTAGACGCAGCGGGCTTAAACCCCGCGGCCCTTAAAACGGCGTGTGGGTTCGAATCCCACTCTCGGCACCAAACTCGAAATTCTCGAAACAGTTCCGGTGTTAAACTCGCTTTGAATTCAACGCTCGCGCCAAATGAGAAGATCCCATGTCCGAAGTCAATCAACGCCACGTCTCCTACGCCGAAATCGTCCGCGACCTTCGCGAAAAAGCGTCAATTGCTGCGGCTGGCGATGCACCCAAACAAGAAGAATTTTCCAATCATTTCGGCGCGGAATTCAAGTCGAACCGAGTCCTAATCAAAGACAGTCGTAACCGTGCCACGGTGATCACATCACCCGGCGGCGCTCCCGGCGACCCCCACATTCACCCTGACTTCAACGAATGGTTCATGGCGTTCGGTGGAGTTATGGGCTTCCTTGTTGGGGAGTACATTCCACATAGGGCGACATTCGGGGATATAACGGTCGCGCCGTGTGGCTATCGACACACCCCCCTCCCGTGGTACGGCGATATGTGCATGAGGTTGGTCTGTACGAAACCCGGTTCGAACCACGACATTAAAGGTATCGAACCGTCGCGAACCGTGAGGTTGGATCCTGATTGGGAGCCGCCCAATCGGATATTGACGCCTTTGCCGTACATGATTGAACGTCACGGCGTGGACGCGAATTGGCAAGAATCCGTCCTTCTCGACCAACGCAACCGCGTCGAAATGTTTAACGTGCTACCCGGAGCGTCCGCGGAATCTGTCAATGGCGACGGCGAATCGTGGTGGGTCGTGTTGAAGGGCAACGTCCGATTCGAAATCGCAGGAGATGTGGTCGACGCGAGCAAGGGCAGCGTACTCTATTCCGGCGATGGCGAATTCAGCGCGATTACAGCGACTGGTCCTGGGTCGGGTATCTTCGTCGAAGTCGCAGACCCAGAGACCTGCTGATCGGTTGTTAAACTTCTACGAGTGAAGATTTCGTCTCGAAAACTGAACTCGAAAGCAAACAATCTAACGGAATTTGAGATGTCTGAGATCAACGCTCGCCATGTGACTTACGAAGAGATCGTCGATTCGCTTCGGCCTGACGCACCCGATATCGAGGGTCCAGTGTTGGACGAGATTGCGCGGTCCGGCGGCGGATACGCGGCGGTTACCAAGTCGCGCGTCATGGTCATGGACTCTCGAAATCGGATGGCGGTTATCTCTTCGCCTGGTGGTTCGCCTGGCGATCCGCACCTGCACGATGATTTCAACGAGTGGTGGGTGGCTTATGGCGGCGAGATGCGATACCGAGTTGGGGAGTACGAACCATTCAAAGCGCACTTCGGAGACATAATCGTCGCGCCGAGCGGGTATCGGCACGATCCTCGGGCTTGGAAGGGCGAGATGTGCATGAGGATGGTGACTGGCAAGCCGGGATCGAATCATGACCTGAAAGGCCTGGAACCGGCGCGAATGATTCCTTTGGAAGATCACTGGGAGCCGCCGAATCGTATTTTTACGCCACTCGAGTACATGGTTGATCGACATGGATTGGAAGAAGATTGGCGTGAGACGGTGATCCTTGACCAGCGGAATAGAGTCGACATGTGGCATGTGCAGCCGGGCGGCCCGATGGCATCTATGTCCGGCGAATCGGAGGCTTGGTGGGTGGTTCTGCGCGGAAAAGTCGGTTTCCATATCGGTGGAGACGTTATCCGTTCAGGTATGGGCGATGTGGTCTACTCAGGCGAGGGTGAAATGAGTAGCATCTCCGTTTTCGGAGACGGATCGGCGATATTCATCGAGGTGATGGAGCCGTAAACTGGCACTTTCCGTGCCAGCGTTGGCGAACTTCTAATCATTTCTTAATCCTGGGTAATCACAGATCGAGATCGTATCCGACTGGAAGGGAGTTGGATGAGATGGGCTCCACACAAATCGTAGTCGGCGATTACGAAATTTCGGTCGTTGACGACCACATCGGATTTCAACGTGATCCCGCTGACGTGTTCGTCGACGTTAGCGCTGAAGAATGGGACCCGCATCGCCATTACGCGCTTGCACCAGAAGGTTATTGGGAGGCCCAATGGCGCGGCCATATGATCAGGCGCACGGACGGTACCGGCAAAAATCTATTGGTCGACACGGGCGCTGGTCCGGGCCCGTACGAACACGGTCCGCGACACGGCGATCTGTTGGACAATTTAGGGGCCCTAGGTGTGAGTCCTTCTGACATCGACAACGTTGTCACAACCCATTGCCACTGGGATCACATCGGTTGGAACGTGCAAGGCCAAGGGGATGCAGCGGCGGCGACCTTTCCGAACGCAAACTACCACATCGCAAAAAACGACTGGGATTTCTACAGCGATCCGGCCAACGCTAACGACGACTTCAACGCGTATGTTGCGCCATTGGAAGGGGCAGGGCAGTTGAAGTTGGTGTCGGGCGGATTCGAGTTAATGGACGGCGTGACACTCCTCCCAACGAACGGCCACACGCCCGGACATCAATGCGTCCTAGTCCAATCGGGCGGCGAAACCGCGGTCCTCACTGGCGACCTATTCCACAACGTCGCCCAAATCCGCGAACAGCATTGGTGCCCCGTATTCGACTGGCGTCAAGACCTCTCTACCGCTTCTCGCCGATGGCTACTGTGGCGCGCGTTGTCGGAAAACTGGACTGTTGTCTCAGGACACCTGCCAACGGGAATGAGTATGGGGAAGGTGGTTAAGGAAGATGGGATGCCGACTTGGGTTGCGGTGTGATATCGGCACAATCGAGCGTCTAGACCCCCAAATGCGCCCGAAAATCGGCAAGCATTGCGTCCCGCTGTCCGATGCTACACGCCTCGGCGTAGATCCTAAGGAGAGGCTCGGTGCCCGACATGCGTACGACAGCCCAGCCGCCGTCTCGCAGATCCAATCGGACGCCGTCGCGCCGATCTTCGTTGACCACATCAACGCCGCCTAATCTCATCGGCGCATCGCCGTTCACTGCTGTCGTGATGCGATCACGTGCGTCGTCGGTGAATTCGACGTCAATGCGACGGAAGGTATGAGGACCGGTGATTTCGTGGATTTCGGCGAGGAGTTCGGTGGGCGATTTGCCCGAAATCGCCATGCTCTCGAGGAAGAGCAGAGCGCTGAGGGGACCATCGCGTTCGGGGATGTGTCCGGCGAAGGCGTAGCCGCCGCTCTCTTCGCCTCCGAGCACGCACGCGTTGTCAAGCATCGCCGGGCCGACAAATTTGAAGCCGACCGGCGTGCGGTAGAGATCGACCCCGTGATGCTCGGTTAGCCGGTCCATCATGCTGCTCATCGTGATGGTGCAGGCCGCGCCGCCAGAAAGTTTGCGTCGAAACTTCAAGTGGTGGAAAAGCAACGAAAATACTTCCAACGTCGTCAAATAAACGCCATTTTCCGCTACGACTCCCAATCGATCGGCGTCACCGTCAGTCGCGAGTCCAACGTCGAAACAATGATTGTCGATCTGTGAAATTAGCGGTTCAAGGTTGTCTTCGACAGGTTCTGGTTGCTTCATTCCGGGGAAGGCCGGATTGATCTCGCTTCGGATTTCTTGAACCATGGTTGTGCCGCCGTCGAGTAACTTCGCGACGATCCCGGCACCGGAACCGTGCATCGAATCGAATGCGATACTCATACCCGCTGATTTGATCTGATCGATGTCCACCAAACTAGACAGCTGGTCGAGGTAAGGCGAGACCATATCGACATCTTCGACAACGGGTTCGACCAATCTAGCGCTTCTCATACCTGTATACGAAGCGCCGGGCAAATGATTTTCGATGCGTTCCACTTGTTCCGGCGGTGCGCTTCCGCCCGCTTCTGATTTGACTTTGAATCCGTTCCATTCCGGAGGGTTGTGGCTTGCAGTGATCATCACTCCACACGCGGTGTCATGGGTCGTGACGGCATAACTCAGTGCCGGTGTAGGCAAGGGCCGATCTGACAGCAATATGGGGATACCGCGGCTACCGATTACCTCGGCGGCCGTTTCGGCGAACTGTCGTGACTGGAATCGGGTGTCGTATCCGACAGCGACGCCTCTATGGGTTTGACCAGTGACTTGAACATCCATCGCGACCGCAGCAGCGCACGCGGCCACATTGTTGAACGTGTAGTCGTCGCCGATGATGGCTCGCCAGCCATCGGTTCCGAATCGGATGTCAAGCTGAGCGCTCATCGGTGACCGATAGAAGCTGGATTCAAATGCCTGCGGCGGCCTTAAGGGCATCCGCCTTGTCGGTGCGCTCCCATGGCAGATCCAAGTCCTGCCTGCCGAAGTGACCGAACGCGGCTACAGGTTGGTATATGGGACGTCGAAGTTTCAGCGTTTGGATGATGCCGCTGGGCCGAAGGTCAAATGTGTCCTCGACGATCGCCGCGATCGCCGTGTTTGGCAGTTGGCCAGTGCCCCGCGTTTCGACCATCAGCGACACAGGTTCGGCCTTCCCGATGGCGTACGCGATCTGCACTTCGGCGCGCTTCGCCAATCCAGCTGCGACGATGTTTTTCGCCACGTATCGGGCTGCATATGCACCTGAACGGTCTACTTTCGACGGATCCTTGCCGGAGAATGCGCCACCGCCGTGTCGGGCGCTGCCGCCGTATGTATCGACGATAATCTTGCGACCGGTCAAGCCGGCGTCGCCGTGTGGTCCTCCGGTAACGAATCTGCCCGATGGGTTGATCAAATATTTTGTGTCGTCGTCCCGCAGCTCGTTGGGGACGAGCGGATCGATCACTTGTGCGACGAGGTCGTTTTCGATCTCGTTCTGCTCGACATCAGGCGCGTGCCAGGTGGACAATACGATCGTGTCGATGCGTTGCGGCTCGTGGTCCTCGTTATATTCGACAGTGACTTGACTTTTCGCGTCGGGGCGCAAGTACGGAATCGAGCCGTCGCGCCTTGCATCGCTCATGCGTTTTGTCAATCGATGAGCCAACGAAATGGGCAACGGCATCAACTCGGGTGTCTCATCGACCGCGTAACCGATCATCATGCCTTGATCGCCCGCACCCTGTTGCGCGTCGGCACCTTCAGCCTCGCCACGGTCTTCCAGAGCGGTACTTACAGCCGCATCGATGTCAGGGGATTGCGCGTGTAGGTAAACGCCGATCTCACAAGATTCGTAGTCGAATTCGTACTCAGGGTTATCGTAGCCGATTCCTCGAATGACGCCTCGCGCAACCGCCTCAAAGTCGACGTCTGATCTGGTGGTAATTTCGCCGAACATCCACAAACGGTTGGTCGTGCACGAAGTCTCGCAGGCTACTCTTGAGTTTGGGTCGCCGGCCAGGGCCGCGTCGAGGACGGCGTCTGAAACCTGATCGCAAATCTTGTCGGGGTGCCCGTCGGACACCGACTCGGAAGTGAGCAGAAAGTTCGAACTGCTTGGTTTCATTTGATGCTTCCTAGCGTTGACGTCAAAGTGCCGGCTATGGGTTTACGTACCGGCTTCCCACGAGTTCAGGTATTTCTCCTGGGCGGCGGTCAATGTGTCAAATTCCATTCCCATCGATTGAAGTTTCAGCGAAGCGATTTCTGTGTCGATCTCGCGCGGTAGAACATGGACGCCAGGCTCCAACGAAGCGTGGTTGCTGGCGATGTACTCGCTGGCGAGCGCTTGGTTCGCGAAGCTCATGTCCATGACGCTGGGGGGGTGGCCTTCTGCCGCGGCCAGGTTAACGAGGCGGCCTTCGGCTAGGAGGTTGATCCGACGACCGTCCTCCAACGTGTGTTCCTCCACGAACGGGCGAACATAACGTCGAGATTCCGACATCTCCCTCAACGCATCAATGTTTATCTCGACGTTGAAGTGCCCTGAGTTGGCGACGATCGCACCCGACTTCATGTTTTCGAAGTGATTTTTGTCGATCGCATGCAGCCCGCCCGTTACCGTGAGGAAAATATCGCCGACTCTGGATGCCTCATCTAGAGACATTACGCGGTGCCCATCCATAACGGCTTCCAAAGCGCGTACGGGATCCACCTCGCAAACGACTGTATGAGCACCGAGGCCTCGGGCTCGATCCGCGAATCCGCGTCCGCACCAACCGTAGCCGATGATCACTACCGATTTGCCGGTGATTAGCATATTCGTCGCGCGGATAATACCGTCGAGCGTGCTCTGACCGGTGCCGTAGCGGTTATCGAACATGTGCTTGGTCATCGCGTCGTTGACCGCGATGATCGGGTAGGCCAATTTGCCCTCGGCGTGCAACGCCTTTAGCCGAACCACTCCGGTCGTCGTCTCTTCCATCCCTCCGAGCGTTGTGTCGAGCAAATCGCGTTTTTCGGAATGGAGCATGGCGACAAGGTCGGCGCCGTCATCGATCGTGAGATGCGGTTTGGTATCGACCGCGGCCGAGATGTGCTCGTAATATGTCTCAGAATCTTCACCGTTTCGCGCGAACACCGAAATACCTTCCGATACGAGATGTGCGGCGATGTCGTCTTGGGTTGACAAGGGGTTCGAAGCGCATAGCGCGAGTTCCGCGCCGCCGGCCACCAACGCCTTCGCCAAATTGGATGTTTCAGACGTGACATGCAGACACGCAGCAATGCGCATGCCGTCCAACGGTCGGGTCTCGGCGAACCGTTGCCGAATGCCTTGCAGCACGGGCATCTGCTGGTCCGCCCATTCGGATTTCAACGCACCTTCCGCCGCGAGACCCAAATCAGTTATGTCGTAATTCATCGATACTCCAATTGGGTTGACTTTAAATCGCCGACTGAAACTCTCTCAAGGGCAATCTAGAGTCCTTGTTGAATGCAGTGAGTTCAGCGAATTCGTCGAATCGTCCTGCGATTTCGTCGGGTGTCAAACGAGCTAGCTTTTCAAGGCCGAACCCCTCGACGGTGAAAGACGCAATCACAGATCCAGCGATCAACGCTCGCCGGTATACGTCGGCGTTGCAACTGCCGACCGCGCCGATATAGCCCATGAATCCCCCCGCGAAAGAGTCTCCGGCACCGGTGGGATCGACAACGTTTTCGACGGGATATGCCGGCACGATGAAACGTTGCTCTTGACCGAAAAACGCGGCACCGTATTCGCCTCGTTTGATGATCACGTTCTTCGGCCCGGCGTTCGATATGCCTTCAGCGATGTCCACCAAGTTCGTTTTTTCGGTGAACATCTTCGCTTCGCCTTCGTTGATGACGGAGACATCGAGCTGGGTCATCAATTTCGCGAGCGGCTCTCGTTTCTCGATGATCCAGTGGTTCATGGTGTCGCCAGCGACCATTTGAAGTCCATCTGACATCTGATTCAGGACCGACTGTTGAGTCTCAGGATCACAGTTGGCAAGGAACAGGAACGGGGCCGAAGCATGGTATTCGGAAACCACAGGATCGAAATCCGCGAACACGTTCAACTCAGCACTGACGGTTTCGGCATCGTTGATGTCATGCATGTAACTGCCGGACCAGCGGAAGGTCTTACCTTCTACGATTTCGAGGCCGCTTAGATCGACATCGCATGAACTGAGCAACTGTCGATCCTCTTGGCGGAGGTCTTCGCCGGCGATGCCGATAATGGCGACATCAGTGAAGTAGCTGGCCGCTACAGAGAAATAACAGACCGAGCCGCCCAATTGCGATCTTCTGACACCCACCGGTGTTTCAACATCGTCGTAACCGACCGAACCAACCACCAATACTTTCACGACGCGTCCCTCAAGAGCGCGCGGACATACAGAACCGTTAGATTATCGATTTCGATCTTGTCTCCGAGGTTGCGAAGGGACGGCGCCACCTCGGAGCTACTCATGTCGTCGCTAGACACCTTGCGACTCACGCGCCCGTGGCGTGGGGCAATCCGCCAGCGATCCACGCTGGCGTGCCGTCTTCGATGTTGTAGAGCCGGGAGGTTTCTGCGCCCATCGCAGCCGCGTACTCGGCGGCTAACCCGCTGCGCGCGCCAACCTCACAAATGAAAAGGAGATTTCCATCCGTCGGCAATTCGTCGAACCTGGGAATTATGTCATCTACCGGGACCCAAAGTGCTCCTTCAACGTGACCAGCCTCCCACTCGTCGGGGTTCCTGACATCGACGACGGTGGAATCGCCGTTTTGGACCATTTCGTAGGCTTCTTTGGATGTGATGCGGGCGTATGGTTCGCCGGGTACTTGCCTAGCCATGGGATTCCTGACTCTCGCTGTTTAAACCATGTTCGATTGTACTTGATTCGCCGCCTCGGCTCGGCAAATCACGCCACGCTCAGAGCTTCTCACCGGTCAAGAACGACGCGACTGCAGTTGCGAGTGAGAAGGGTCCGAATGCGAACACTGCCAGCGGTAACAACGCGGCAACACCCGCGACGAAGTAAAGAACAGCCGGCTTGGGCATTGCATCCGTCAATGACGCAATTGAAGACAACCGCCGCGAACTCGCGTAGACCGACGCTGTGATCACGACGAACAGCAAACCTCCCACCACGCCTGCATAGAGGACCTTGACCAAGAAGATGTAGCCGTCCAAGAAGGATCCGAGCAAAGTTTCAACGAATGCCGACAACCACAGACCGGGCCGCAAACCTTCGACGAAATCGCCGAAAATCAAGATCGTCAAGGGAAGCAGAAAGCCGATCAACAATGGAGCGGCTAACGAGTACACGACTGCCGCTATAGCCCACCTGAACACGCTCGAAGCTTCGTGCCTAGAGGTGAACAGAACGTACAACAAGGCACCGCCGACAGCGCCTCCTGCGATGAGATAGGCCGCCACCACTCGCAAAAAACCTTGGAGGAAATTCGGCCGGTAAAACTCAAATCCGAACTCACCGATCCCGCTATCAACGATGGTGACGAGAGTGGCGAGATAGCCAACCAGCATCCCCACCGAAGCGCCAGCTACGACGCCAAGCCACGTCAGTCGTTTCTGGATCAAACGATCAACTCCCAGGCGTTCGTTTTCCGCTTCACGGATGCGATTCAGAGCCTGTACACGTGACGCCGGTGATGAGTCGGGTTCGGAAGTTTCGTCGTTTATTGAAGAAGAGTTTGAATTTTCCATAACTTCAATTGTGCATGTTCAAGGACTTTGGTTGCGCTAAAGATTCCGTGTTAGCCGTAACTAACGCCTTGCGCGGTTGCGCAAAGGCAGCACCGCCCGTCGTGCGGTCTGCGGCAACGACTGAAGACCTCCCTGCCGACCAATCCGCGGAACGATTGACGCGGCGGCATCCTCGTGTTAAAGTTCGCGCACGTTTGCCGCAAGGCGCGGCTGCAGGGGCGCGGCCCGCAACAAGAGGAGGGAACGCTAAATGAGATCTATATTGGTTATGGCGATTGCTGCGGTAACGGCATTCGCTTTCGCGTGCGGCGGCACTGAGACAGTGGTCGAGACTGTCGTCGTCGAGCGCGTGATCACCCAGGCGCCAGAGCGGATCGTCGAGACCGTCGAGGTGGAGAGGGTTGTCGAGGTCGAGAAGGTCGTGGAGGTGGAGAAAGTGGTCGAGGTCGAGGTCACGGCCGAGGCGATGGATGACGCGATGATGATGGCTGACGACACCATCCCGAGAGAACGCCAGTTCATTATGCTCTGGGGCGGTTCCGGCGGTGTCGGGTCTGCTGGCCAGTACACCAACCACGATGTCTGGAACGTCTATTCGGGCGTGAGTCACCAAGACGGCCCGCAGCTGATCTTTGAACCGCTAGCGTTCTATTCAGCCTTCAACGACACTGAGTACCCTTGGCTCGCCGAGTCATGGTCGTACAGCGACGACTTCACCGAGTTGACGATTAATACCCGCCAAGGTGTCAACTGGAGCGACGGCGAACCGTTCGGCGCGCATGACGTCGCGTACACGATTGAACACCTTCGCACTACACCTGGATTGCCGCACGCCGGTCAGATCCAAGCGGATGTCGAATCGGTTGAACAGATCGACGACAACACGGTATTGGTGAAGTTCAAGGGTCCGCGACCGAAGTTCTTGTACTTCATGACCTACAAGTTCGACATTGGCGTGTACATAGTTCCTAAGCACATTTATGAGCAGCACGACTGGTTCGAATTTACCAACTACGACAAAGCCAAAGGTTGGCCTGTGACTACAGGTCCTTGGGAAGTAGTGCAGACATCTACGCAGTCGAAGATTCTTAACCGTCGCGACTCTTGGTGGGCCGTCGAACAAGGTTTAGTCGACAAGATGCCTGAAGTCCTGCAGATCGTCTACATCCCGAACCCGGGTGAGACACAGATGGCACAGGAGATGATCGCGAACCGTGCGGACGCTTCGTTGTCGCTGCAGACAGGCACGATGCGCGAAGTTTTGGCTCGCAACAGTGCAATCATCACGCACTCAGGTTTCAACCCTCCGTACGGGTACGTCGACTGGTGGCCGATCGGTCTGTTGTTCAATGCGAGCGAACCGCCGTACGATGACAAACGAGTTCGCTGGGCGCTGTCGAACTACCTGAACCGTGAGCAGTTGATCGAGATTGGTTTCGGGGGAGCGGGAACGCTCTCGTACCTGCCTATCCCGACGTACGCGCCGTTGCAACGTTACTTCGACGTGGTCGAAGACAAGCTGACCACGACGCACGACACCACGGCATACAATCCCGAGCGCGGAGACGAGTTGATGACCGAGGCCGGGTATTCCAAGAATGCCGACGGTTATTGGGAGCGAGACGGCAACGTGGTCGTCTGCGACATTCTCAGCTTCGGCATCTTCAACCACTACGGTCCGATCGTGGCCCGACAGTTGGACAGCCACGGAATCAAGTCGTCATACAGCACTCCGCCCGATGCTTGGGGCAGGCAGTCGGCCGGCGAGGCTTCGTGCGGTCTCCGAGGTCACGGAGGTTCCGTGCGAGACCCGTACTTCACTCTGAGGCTCTACACAGGTGGAGACCCCAAGACGTACGATCCCGATGCGGCACCAGGTCCAGACAACCAGCCGCCGAACGCGTACCACTGGTACAACGAAGAGTTCAACGCGATCACCGATGAGGTCTTCGCGACCGCGATCGACGACATCGCGAGGTTAGAGGAACTCTGGGCCGACGCGATGGAGATCTGGTTGGATGAGCTGCCGGACGTTCAAGTCCTAGAGTTCTACCACCGCATCCCGATGAACACGACGTACTGGACCAATTGGCCCACGCACGACAACCCGTACGTCAACGGGGCGTTCTGGCACCTCACGTTCCAGTTGGTGCTCAACGAGCTTGAGCCGGTACAGTAACGCCAGCGGCAAAAGTTCGACGTCGACATTCGGCGTCGAAAGAGTGGGTTTCGTCGACCTCAGTTGACGAGGCCCGCTCAAGCGATTCTCTGGTTACAAGTGACCGAAAAGGACGGGGTTCTTAACGCCGAATGCCTTGGCGATACATAGCAGGCAGACTATTGATGTTCGTCATCACCATTTGGGTGGCGAGCACGATCGTATTTTTTCTTCCGCGGGTTTCTGGTCAGAATCCTCTTGCGGAAAAGATCTACCAAGACGCGCAACGAGGCGGATATCAGGATCCGGCGGTGCAAGAGCGTGTCCGCGTTTTCGAGCAGAAATACGGGTTCGATAAGCCGCTTTGGCAGCAATACGTCAAATTCGTTTACGACATAGTTAAATTCGATCTCGGGCGTTCGATTTACCTTTGGCCCAAATCGGTCAACGAGATTCTTGCTGAGGGCATCATCTGGACGCTATCTTTGGGCTTGCTGACGTTGGTTCTTGCGTTCCTAATAGGTTCCGGAATGGGCGCGATGCTCGAGTGGAAGCGGCAAAACTGGGGGCTGATGGTTTCGATGGCGCCGGTCCTCGCCCTTTCAGCCGTGCCTTTTTTCATATTCGGATTGGTGTTGCAGCTCATAGTTTTCAACATCAACCGTGAATATCCATTGGTCTATGGATACCAACAGGGCGTCCTCGGATGGCCAGACTGGTCGGACATGAATTTCATTTTGAGCGTCCTGAAACATGGTCTGTTGCCAGCACTTTCAATTACGTTGGTCTCCCTCGGTGGATGGGCCATGGGTATGCGCGGCATGATGGTTACGACCAAAGGCGAGGACTACATGGTGCAGGCCGAAGCCAAGGGATTGCCCGAGCGCATCATGTTGACCAAATATGCGATAAGAAACTCGTTGCTGCCGCAGGTGACAGGTTTGACGCTCGCGCTTGGACTTATCGTTTCGGGCGTGGTGCTGGTCGAAATCGTCTTCGGTTACCCGGGAGTCGGTGGCCAATTGGTGCAGGCGGTGAGTCGCAACGATTATCCGACCATCCAGGGGATCGTCTTCATATTGGCATTCGGCACGGCCGCCGCGACGTTGGTGTTGGACCTCACATATCCGCTCTTGGATCCCCGTATCAAATCTATCGGCAACGCCTGACAGATCATCCATGGAAAACGTTCAGACAGAAGCGCCGGAAATGTCGTGGTGGGACTCCCTAACCGCGCGTTCTGAGTTCACTCGCGATCGCGTAGTGCCGATACTGCGCTATATGCGACGGAATCGCCTGATGATCATCGGTCTGGGAGCCTTTATAACGCTAGCTCTGTTCGTCGGGCTTTCCTACCTGTTTTACGAGCAAGAAGATCTGTTGCAAAAGACGCAAGGTGTAAGTGGTCTTGTCAAAGCCGCCTCAGTTCAAGCTAACCAGAAACCGTCTTGGAACCCATGGAGCGGATACCCGCTGGGGACTGACGTCCAAGGTCGTGATATCTACGCCGCTGTGGTTGTAGGCATACCGCTTTCGTTGAGGATCGGCCTCATCGCCGCCGCGATAGGCGTCGGAGCAGGTATGGTTTTGGCTTTCGTAGCCGCATACGTCGGCGGAGCCGTCGACGCGGTGATCCGCACCATCGTTGACAGTCTCATACCCATCCCTGGCTTGCTTGTTTTGGTACTCGTAGCGACCTCCCTGAATCCAGGACAAGGATTAACCGTCGATCAGTTGGCGTTCGTAATCGCCGTATTGGCATGGCCTGGACCCGCGCGAGTGATACGTTCCCAAGTGTTGGTGATCAGGGAGCGTGGATACGTTGAAATGGCGAGAATGTCGGGCACGAGCGCGCTGGGCATCATATTCAAGGAGATGATGCCGAACTTGGCTCCTTACGCCTTGGCAAGCTTCGTGGCAGCGGTTTCAGGCTCGATTCTTGCGTCGATCGGCCTCGAATCGCTCGGACTAGGCCCGCTCGACTCCCCAACGCTCGGCAGCATGATCTACTGGAACATCTTCACCAGCTCCGTCCTCCTCGGACTGTGGTACTGGCTATTGCCGCCGATCATCGTCCTCGTCGTCCTCTTCGTCGGCCTATTCATGATCTCAGCCGGTCTGGACGAGGTCGCTAATCCGCGACTGCGCCGGCGGGTCTAAACCAGATCACTACGCGAAATGACCGGACTAACGGATCCGGCAGATGACGACTTCGCCTCATGGTCGATGGATGTGGGTTCAGTCAGCTGGTCTGAATGTTTTGCTCTTCGGATCCGCCTGTCAAATCCTGCACCTACTAGGATTTTGGGTCAAAGCACCAACAATCTCCGTCGGGATGCGAATGGAATTCATGAATACGACCGATGAAGAAACAAAAAGAAACGGGCTCGGCCAGCGAACCGGCCGAGCCCGTGAATGCTTCGAGTGAACTCGATTACTGGGTTGCCCTGAGGTTGTTCAGGATCAACTGGAATGTCAGGTGCCAGAACGCGCCGTTGGTGTACGGGTTGTCATGGGTTGGCCAGTTGCTCCAGTAGGTCGTGTTCATCGGGATGCGGTGGTACCACTCGAGGACTTGCACGTCCGGCAGCTCGTCGAGCCAAATGTCCATCGCCTCGGTCCAGAGCTCTTCGAGCTTGGCGACGTCGTTGATACCAGTGGACGAGACTTCATCGGTAAGATCGTTGAAGCGTGGATCCGACCAGAAGTAAGCATTGGTCTGGTGACCTTCGCCTGCTTCCTCAGCATCGGTGCCGTAATAGAGGTTCATGGTGAAGTACGGGTCACGCACAGAACCACCATGTCCGCGTAATCCGCAAGATGCTTCGCCAGCGCTTTGCTGCGCCCAAGCGTCGGGCGGGTTGTTGTACGAGGACTTGATACCGTGGTTGTCTAGCTGGCGGGCCAGGATCGGACCAAAGTCATTGAAGATACCGAAGCCGAGGATGTCACAGATTACCTCCGTGCCGTCCTTCTCCCAGTAGCCGTCGGCATTCTTGGAGTATCCGGCATCCGACATCAACCCGTCGGCCTTGCCAGGGTTGTACTCGGTCGTGTTGTGAGTCGTGTTCAACTTTTCTTCTACGGCGTCGTAGTAACGCTGCAGTGGAGCGTAAGACGGGATCGGGAGTTGCGACGGTGTGCCCGCACCATCGTAGGCGACTTCGATCAGCTGATCGCGGTCGATGTAATACGACACCGCCCACCGCACGCGCTTGTCGTTGTACGGCGGTTGGCTGGCATTGAACAGCAAACCGATCGGCCACCAGTCGACGTAGCCGTAGGGTTTCTCGAAACCGGAGTGAGTTACAACTGCTGGGTTACGAGCCAGAACCTCGGCCATCGTGGTCGGGCGCAGGTCAAGCGTCGCGTCGGCCCGGTTGGCGATGACGGCTTGTGCCATCTGCGTCTCGCCCGGGTTCGGGACGTAAACGATCTGCAAAACCTCGGGAAGCTGGTCGACCAATCCTTGGTCGACGGCCCACCAGGAATCGCGACGGTTGATGATCTTCTGCTCTGGTGAAGTTTGCGTGACGTGCCACGGCCCGGTTGTTACAGGTAGGCCCGCGTCAATGTCGAAATGCGTAAACTCGAGCCAGTCGTTGCCCTCAAAGACGTGTTTCGGAACGATGTAAAGTCCGATGTCGAACTTGTACATCATGAAGTAGAAGAACTTCGGCCTCGGACCTTGGAAGTGGACGTGCACTGTCAGATCGTCGACCTGTTCGACCGATTCGACGTCACGTTGAACTTGAGCGCTGCGCCGGAGACCGGAGTTGTTGAGCAGGTACTCCAACGTGTAGGCCACGTCATGTGCGCCGAACGGGGTGCCGTCGCTCCAATTGATACCATCCCGCAAGTTGATGGTGAGTTCAGTGAAGTCGCTGTTGTATTCCCACGACTCGGCCAACCACGGGTAAACCGTGTCGTTAAACGCGGAGTAGAACGCCAGCGGTTCGTACAGGAGGCCAGGCCCGTTCTGGTGGCTGGTGCCGCCGTTGTAGATGTTCCAGATGTCGTGATCGGTGTATCGACCGGCAGCGCCGACGCCGCCAGATCCACCCCAAAGCAAGATCAGCTGTCGGTCTCTCGGGATGGCGTCGTCCATCATCATCATCGAGTCATCAGCGGCTGCCGTGACTTCGACTTCGACGACTTTTTCAACTTCGACGACCTTCTCGACTTCAACTACTCTTTCAACTTCGACGGTCTCAACAACGCGTTCCGGAGCCTGCGTGATAACGCGCTCGACGACGACCGTCTCAACAACGGTCTCAGTACCGCCACAAGCGATGACGCTTATGGAGAGCGCAGCAGCCAGAACGAGAGACGTCGCCAAAGTCGCTACATGTTTGCGCATTGACTTCCTCCTCATGTCTTGGGATTGCGAATCGTGTGTCCTTGACACGTAAACAAACAGTCGGATTCTAATTTTTAAGCAATTTGGAGTCAATTCGCGCGTTATCACTGGATTTCTACGAGTTTGACTTATTAACTAGCGAGAGCCGAAATTGAGGTTCGCCGGCGACGCGAGTTGTCACCGATACTCAGGCGATAAGTCGCAATTGACAAATCCCTTACTGCCCAATACAATCGGTTCGATTCATGTCGCCTCCTCGGTAGCTAAACATCGGTTTCAACCTCGGTACACGGATGGGCGACGATCATCCTAAAATCTGCCCAAAAACGTGGTCTTCAAGTACATATTCAGCCGCTTGGCAATGTTCTTCATCACGATTTTTGTGGCCAGCACGGTCATTTTCTTCCTGCCTCGACTAACCGGCCAAAACCCGCTGGAAGAGAAGTTCTATCAAGAAGCCCAACGAGGCGGTTACCTCGAGGACGTGGATGAGATCGTCGCGGCTTTCGAGGAGCAGTACGGCTTCGACAAACCGCTCTACCAACAGTACTTCACTTTTTTGATCAATTTGACACGGTTCGATTTGGGCCGATCGATCTTCAGCTGGCCCAAAACCGTGAACCAATTGTTGGGCGAGACGATTATTTGGACGTTGTCGTTGTCATTGCTGACAGGTACCATCGCGTTTTTGATCGGAACCATCATGGGAGCCTTGATGGAATGGAAAAGAAACAACTCGTTGCTCATGGTGTCGTTCTTTCCGTTCATGATTTGGGCGGCTGTGCCGTACTTCATCTTCGGTTTGGTCTTACTGACCGTCTTTTCTTTTGCTTGGCCGGTTTTGCCCGGTTACGGCGGGTATCAAACCGGTGTGGTCGGTTGGCCTAACTGGTCCGAATTTGACTTCTTGTTAAGCGTGATCAAGCACGGTACATTGCCCGCACTATCAATCATCCTCGTGTCCCTCGCCGGTTGGGCCATGGGCATGAGAGGCATGATGGTCACCACGAAAGGTGAGGACTATATGTTGATGGCGGAAGCAAAAGGATTGCCCGGGCGCGTCCAGTTCTACCGCTATGCAGTCCGAAATTCAACTTTGCCGCAGTTGACCGGATTGGCCTTGCAGTTAGGATTGATCGTCTCAGGCCTGTTGCTCGTGGAAGTCGTATTTGCGTATCCTGGGGTCGGCGGTATGTTGTATTCAGCGATACGGATCAGCGATCATGCCATCATCCAAGGCACAGTATTTGTTCTCGCTTTTGGCACCGCGTTCGCGACTCTGATTTTGGACATGATCTACCCTTTGATCGACCCTCGAATCAAGTACGGTGCAACCTAGAAGAATGGATTCTGCAATTCAACCAGACCCTTCGGCAGAACCGACAACCGACGCTACCGAAGTTGGTGGCCCCCTAAATTCGTCAATCTATCAAGAACGGACCCTTCCGACTCTCCGATACTTGCGCCGAAACAGATTGATGGTGTTGGGACTAGCGATTCTCGGCGCATTGGCTTTACTCATCATTCTGTCGTACCTGTTTTATAGACAGACAGATCTTTACGGCGAAGAACAAGGCGTCGATGGCCTGTCCACAGCATTGTCGGTTCCGGCTCGAATCAAACCGACGTGGAATCCCTGGGGTGAATTTCCACTTGGCACAGACGAACAGGGCCGTGATATCCTAGCGCACTTGACGGTTGGCACTCCACTGACATTGCGTATTGGACTGTTAGCGGCGGCTATTGGAATCGGTGTGGGAATGATACTCGCGTTCATCTCAGCTTACGCGGGTGGGTGGATCGACGCAATCATCCGAGTTTTAGTCGACAGCTTGATACCTATTCCCGGACTGGTCATTCTGATTATCATTGCGACCGCATTAACGCCCGGAAAGGGGCTTAACGTCGACCAATTGGCACTTGCAATAGCAGTGTTAGCTTGGCCAGGCCCTGCCAGAGTCATACGATCGCAGGTCCTTGTTATGAGAGAACGGGGTTACGTCCAAATGGCCAGGATGTCTGGTACTGGAAGTTTGGGCATTATATTCAAAGAGATGATGCCTAATCTGGCACCTTATATTCTCGCTAGCTATGTGGCAGCGGTAACCGGTGCAATCCTCGCCACTATCGGAATTGAGACGTTGGGACTGGGCGATATCGATGCTCCCACTCTGGGCGCAATGTTGTACTGGATCATCGAGCTTGGAGCACTGCTCAAAGGGCAATGGTGGTGGTTGCTCTCTCCAATCGTCGTCATCGTGCTACTCTTCGTCGGCCTCTTCATGATCTCCGCCGGCCTCGACGAGGTAGCCAATCCCAGACTCCGGAGACGGGTGTAATCTCATGGAAGTCGACCCCGACCAACGACCTATCGAATGACTAAATCCAAATGACCACCGCAACTCCAGCCACCGAAACCGCATCCGCCCAATCACCCTCGGATGTATTGCTCGAGGTCGAAAACCTCAAGGTGTACTACGACACCGATGCGGGACAGGTTAAGGCTGTCGATGATGTTTCTTTCACGCTTCGGCGTGGCGAGCGCATGGGGTTAGTTGGCGAATCGGGTTCCGGCAAGACCACCATGGCGATGGCGTTGATGCGCCTCCACAAACCTCCGGCAATCATCGCCGGCGGCAATGTGCGGCTCGACGGAGTCAGCATATTAGACCTGAACGACGAGGAGATGCGGCAAACCCGACTAAGGGATTTGGCGTTAGTGCCGCAAGGCGCCATGAACTCACTGAACCCTGTGTATCGAGTACGTGACCAAATCGTAGACGGCATCAGGCATCACACCCCAAGACATGAGATGCCGAACAAAGGCGTTGTTTCAGAACGTGTCGTTGAGTTGCTGAACAGTGTCGGTCTTGATGGCAGCGTCGCTGACATGTACCCGCACGAACTAAGCGGCGGCATGAAACAACGCGTTGCCCTAGCTATTGCAACTTCATTGCGCCCCAAAATGATACTCGCCGACGAACCGACGTCCGCGCTTGATGTAGTTGTGCAACGTCAAATCATGCTGACGCTTGAGCAGCTCCAACAAGAGATGCAGGCATCGGTCCTACTTGTGGGTCACGACATGGGACTCATGGCCCAATTCGCTGACGTATTGGGCGTTATGTATGCCGGGCACTTAGTTGAATTTGCGCCCATCGGTGAGATCTTCGAAAACCCCAAGCACCCGTACACCAAAAAGCTGATCAGCAGCTTGCCCGATATCCAAGTCAAAGGCACGTTCACTGGCATCGAAGGATTGCCTCCTACGCTCGTTGTCCCGCCGCCAGGGTGCAGATTCCATCCTCGGTGTCCGATCTATAACGATGACGAAGATTTCAGAGGCGAGTTCACAGATCTCAGAGGCAACTTGGACACGTCATTGTGCACCACGGTCGACCCTAATTTGAACGAAATCGAGCCGCGCCGGTGGGTAGCTTGCCACCTGTATGAGGAGGGCAACTGAGTTGGCGACGCAAACCTTGGAACGAACTCCGTCGACCTCCGCCAACGGCTCAGACAACGTACTGGAACTCCAGAACGTCTCCAAGGTGTTCGGCGGCGGTCTGCTACGTCGCAAGCTCACCGTCGCGGTTGACGATGTCAGTCTCGGAATACCTCGAGACAACCCTGGAATTATCGCAGTAGCAGGCGAGAGCGGTAGCGGCAAAACGACGCTGGCACGTCTGATGTTGGGCATCATCCCGCCGACCGAAGGAGCCATCTACTTTAATGGGCATGACATCGCGGCATTGAATCGGCGAGATCGACGCGAGTTTCGGCGCGAAGTCCAACCGATCATGCAGGACCCGTTCGAGGTATACAACCCGTTTTACAAGGTCGACCACGTGCTTATGGCACCCGTAACCAATTTCGGTTTGGCGCAAAACAAGCGCGAAGCACGCGACCTGGTGATCGAATCGCTCGAGACCGTGGGGCTGCGTCACCAAGAAACTCTCGGACGGTTTCCGCATCAATTGAGCGGTGGTCAACGTCAACGCATCATGGTGGCGCGCGCGCTGTTACTTAAGCCCCGCATCATCGTCGCTGACGAGCCGGTTTCAATGGTCGACGCTTCATTGCGCGCCACCATTTTAGGAAGCATCGACCTGCTCAATAAAGAGCTGGGCATCGCCGTCATATACATCACACACGATCTGACGACGGCGTTCCAAATCAGCGACAACATCATCGTTATGTACCAGGGTTCGGTCGTAGAAACCGGTCGTGTCGAAGACGTAATCCAAAATCCGCAGCACCCGTACACGCAGTTGCTGGTCGAATCGATACCCCGTCCGGATCCGAAGGAGCGATGGGGTCGCGAAATGGCGTCTCAAGAAACAGGCGGAGACTCCGAAAATCTTGGTTGCCGATTCGCACCGAGATGCCCGTTTGTGATGGCGGAGTGTACCTCCGAGATGCCACCGCTGTACCGGATCGGAGACACTCAAGCTGCCTTGTGCTACCTGCACCGCGACACAGCCATCGGCAACGTGCAAGCCATCTCTGACGTTTTCAAAACTTCGAACTAGCCGAAGAAACATTCAGCGCACGATGTCGCGCAAAAACTCGGCCGGTCCGAATGTTGCGAACAACATGACCGGCAATCCCAGTCCGAGTGCGAGCAACCACGGGCCCCACGCCGAAACCGTTTCGCTCTTGGCCGCATTCGAACGGTCGACAAAGTATCCGATCAGTGCGAAAAACGCCCCAGCGTAAAGTCCCCCGTATACGTTTTGCGCGCCCTGTACGAACATGTCGTACGGGAAGATTAGCACCGCGTCGAGCAACAACGACGGCATCGAACCTACGCCGTAGATGCCG
The DNA here is from genome assembly GCA_965207515.1 of Dehalococcoidia bacterium. GTDB lineage: Bacteria > Chloroflexota > Dehalococcoidia > Lucifugimonadales > Lucifugimonadaceae > Bin127. Next base: position 2,888,697 of record OZ242286.1, read on the forward strand.
TCGGCCAGCCCAGCAAACGCGGCGGCGGTTCGTGTGAACCCGCCACTCAATATCGGGATAGCGACGCCAAACCCAAAACCCATGAACAGCCACGTGATCGGTTTGGCAGAAATCTGGGCCATATCGCGGATGTGATAGACGGAGATCGGCACTGCGATCAACGCCGCGATCGAGGCCGTTATAGCGAAGAAAATAGCGCCCCATCCTTCAAGGCGTACGACTTCCTCGAAGTATTCGAATTGCCCCAGCACAGCGAGTTGAAACGCGCCGATCGAAAGCAAGACTCCCAGCACGGAAATCGTTACAGTTAGGCGTCGTCGCCGATTCGCGTCAGGCTGTAAGGCCTCAAGCGTCGACAAACGCTCAATGTTGGTCGTTCCTATGACGGGGAAATTCCGAAAGGATGCGAAAGATCAGTGGATGTTAGTTGGTCGTCAGTTCGATCTCATCAGCACGATGGCAACTAACATAACGGCCGTCTTTAGATTTTACTAACGGCGGAACTTCGACTTTGCACTGATCGATAGCGAAAGGACATCTTGGGTGGAAATAGCACCCGGTAGGAGGATTAGCCGGGTTGGCCACCTCGCCTTCAAGGACGTAACGCTTGGTGCGTTGACTCGGGTGCGGTTTGGGAACCGAGCTCATCAGCGCCGCGGTGTAAGGGTGTTTCGGGGCTTCGAACAGTTCTTGCGGCGTACCGATTTCGGCTATGCGGCCGACGTACATCACGACTACGCGGTTGGAAATCTGTTTGACGACGCTCAGATCGTGAGAAACGAACAGGTACGTCAAACCCAATTCGTCTTGCAGGTCCATCATAAGGTTGATTACCTGCGCCTGAACGGACACGTCCAAACCAGAAACCGGTTCATCCGCGAGTATCAATTGCGGGTTCAGAGCGAGAGCCCTCGCGATACCGATGCGTTGCCGTTGACCGCCGCTGAACGCGTGCGGGTATCTACGCATATATTCGGGGCGAAGCCTTACGACGCGGAGTAGTTCGGCAACTCGGTCTTCCCGTTCCTCACTGCTCCCGATCCCGTGGACGAGCAACGGTTCGCTGATGATCTCGTAGATGTTCATCCGAGGATTAAGCGAAGCGAACGGGTCTTGGAAGATCATCTGCATCTGGCGGCGGATCGGACGCATTTCGATCATTGAAAGCTGCGCCAAGTCAACCGTCTCACCGTCTCCGGTATCGAACAGGATTTCGCCGGCAGTGGGTTCATAGGCGCGAATTATCGACCTCGCAGTCGTGCTCTTGCCGCAACCGCTCTCTCCCACCAAGCTGAGCGTCTCGCCAGCCACAATGTCGAAACTGATGTCGTCAACAGCTTTGACGGTACCGACGGTGCGACGGAAGAAACCGCGTTTAATCGGGAAGTATTTCACCAGTCCGCGCACATCCAATAAACGCCGCTGGCCGTTGCCGTTCTGAGTGGTCTGCTGCGCCATCTACTGATCCTCGTATAGGAAACAGCTTACGTCCTGCTCAGCGTTCACGCTGATCAACTCGGGTTCGCGCGCGTCGCAAACGCCGTCGATGAACGACTGGCATCGCGGATGAAACGAACAACCCGGTGGCCGGTTCTGCGGATGCGGAATCGATCCTGATATGGAGGGCAATCTCTCGCGAGACGTCGTGAACATGCTCGGTATCGATGTCAAAAGCGCTCGCGAATACGGGTGCATCGGATCATCGAAGAAGCTGTGGACCGGTCCAGTTTCGACGACCTTTCCGAGGTACATCACGGTGACTTCATCGGCGATCTCGGCTATTACACCGAGATCGTGCGTGATGAAGAGGATAGCCATGTCGTTCTCTTCCTGCATTCGTTGTAGCAAGTCGAGAATTTGGGCTTGAGTCGTGACGTCCAAAGCGGTTGTAGGTTCGTCCGCGATGAGAACGCGGGGATTAGTGCACATCGCCATCGCGATCATTGCACGTTGAAGTTGACCGCCACTGAACCTGAACGGATACTCGTGCATTCGCTGAACCGGATTGGGTATTCCGACACGTGCAAGCCAATCGACGCCCAAATCGAAACGCTCGTTCTTCGAGAGATTGGTGTGTAGCCTCAATGTCTCGTCGATCTGGTTCCCAAACGTGTGCAAAGAACTGAACGAGGTCATCGGTTCTTGGAAGATCATCGAGATCTCGCCGCCACGAATCGAGCGCATTTCATCGCTGTTCGCACCAAATTGCAATAGGTCCGTAGCCGCTCGTTCGCCTGGTCTCGGGTTGTAAGAGATTTCGCCATCAACGATCCGTCCAGGCGCCTCGACAATCTGGAGGATCGATTTGGCGGTTATGCTTTTGCCGCAACCGCTTTCACCAACGATGCCCATCGTGGTTCCCGGCTTCACGTCGAAATCGACGCCATCGACTGCACGGACCACCCCCTCATCTGTGAAGAAGTGCGTCACGAGGCCACGCACCGACAGCAGGGCATCTTTCGATTGCATTTCGGCGGCAGCAGGAGCTTTAGTTGCAGTTGTCATTTTTTCGGAGTCGATGTCAACTTCCGTACGGGTCGGCGGCGTCCCGTATCCCGTCGCCCATGAAGTTGAGCGAAAGCACCAACACCACTACAAATATGCCGGGTATCAGCAGCCAAGGAGCAAGCGCGACAGTCTGAATGTTTTGGGCGGTGAACAGAAGTGTGCCGTATGATATCGCAGGCGGAAGGAGGCCGAGCCCCAGGAAGCTCAGAGTCGTCTCGCTGATCACCATGAATGCCAAGTTGAGCGTGCTCGCTGCGATGATGTGGCTGTAGAACGAGGGAAGCATGTGCCGGAAGATGATGCGGCGTTGACTCGCACCCGCGGTTATCGCCGCGGTGACGAAGTCCTCTTGTCGCATCGCAAGATAACGTCCGCGCACGACACGCGCCAGCTCCGTCCATGCGAATAGCGAAACGACGATCGTTATAGCGAAGAATCTACGCTCGACCGACCAATCGGCAGGGAATGCGGCGGCCAAACCAAGATACAGCGGTACCGTAGGGATGGATCGGATTATCTCGATGCTCCGTTGGATCAAGTTGTCCACGAAACCCCCGTAGAAGCCGGATACCGCACCTAACGACGTCCCCACTACTAACGAGATGAAGATGCCGGCCAGACCAATAAGCAATGACAACCGAGTTCCGCGCATCAAGCGCGAATACAAGTCGCGACCTTGGACATCAGTGCCCAAGATGAAAATCGCGTCCTCCGCGGTTAATTCCGGATCGTTGACACCGAAGAGGTGCCTGTCCAATCGGAGACCGAAAAACGAATATTCGTAACCTCTACCAAAGATCTGGACATCGACGATCTGGTCGCAGTCTTTTTCGTAAACCTTGCGCAAGAACTCGTCGCGTTTCCCGGTAAGTTTGCAAACGTGCAAATCAGGTTTCCAACCGTCGAATAGACGCAGCCACTGCGGGGGTGTGTACTGGCGGGCTGCTTCGATGTCTTCTGGATCGTTGGTCGCCAAGAAATCAGAGAATACCACGATGCCGTAGAACATCGCGACGACGACGGTCGCGGCCATCGCGAGTCGGTGTCGTTTGAATCGGCGCCAGATCAACTGGCGCTGCGACATTACCTCGATCTCGCCCTCGGATTCGAAATCTGCGGCTAGCGTGCCCGGCGTATCGGATTGTGATCCAACTTGTCGTCCAGCAACCATCTAGCTAATCGTCCTCCAGTCTGATTCGCGGATCGACCCATGCTAGTAGCAGGTCAGAAGCGAACGTGCCGATGATTGTCAACCACCCCGCGAAGAGGATAACCGCCCCCGAGAGATAAATGTCTTGGGCAGTCAAAGCGCGTAGAAAGTCCCTGCCGATAGTGGGAAGATCGAGGACGTAGGACAATACGACGCTACCCGAGATGATGAAGGGCAGGATATAGGCCGTGAGCGAGATAACAGGGTTCAAAGCATAACGCACCGGATACTTCATGATGATCTGCCACTCAGTCAGTCCCTTGGCGCGCGCCGTAGTGACATACGGTTTCTTCAACTCGTCGAGCAGATTGGCGCGCATAATCCTGACTAACGTGGCCGTTCCCGCCGTGCCCAAGATGACCACAGGCAATATTAAGTGTTTAATAAGGTCCCAGATCTTGGCAAGTGACCAAGGAGCCGTTCTGTATTCGGCCGAGTACAAATCTGTGGCAAGAAAGCCAGTCGTATCAAAGATGACCCACGCCATGACAAGAGCTATCAGGAAGTCCGGAATTCCAAGGCCTAAAAACCCGAAAAAAGTCGCGATGTAATCGCCAGGCGAATATTGCTTGACGGCAGAATATATGCCAATAGGTATTGCCACAATCCATATGAACACCACTGCTCCTGCTCCCAACAGCACCGTGTTCAATAAGTTCATCCCAAGCACAGTTCTGACTGGCGCCTCGAACTCGAACGAGAAGCCCAATTCACCGCGGAGGATGCGCGTGATCCACTTCGTGTACTGGATGTAGACCGGGTCATTCAACCCGTAAAACTCGCGCAAGCCCTCTGCTTCCTCTTCTAAGATGAGGTTTCCAGTGGCGAGCTGAGTCGCGATGTACGTTGTGACGAAATCACCGGCGGGAAGGTTGATGATGACGAACGAAATGATCGACACCGCCCACATTGCGATGATCGCGTAGATAAGTCTTCTTGCAAGGAACGCAAGCATATTCGTCAGCCGATATGACCGTCGCCGTATTTAGGACTAGCTGGACATACCAACATCCGCCCCCGATCAAGCCCGGGGGCGGATGTTCCTTAGCGCCGTCAAACCCGGTTAAGGATTCAGCGAGCGATCATGCTTTACTTGCCCATCATCGCGTTATCGTCGTCGATCCACCACTGTTCGGGGTGTCCGTTTCCGGACGTCTGGTTGTGGTACGAGAACGGCAACGGGTTCGGGATGTTGCGAACGTTGTTTTTGATGATCGCGACGTAAGTCGGTTTGTTCATCACGGTCGTGATCGGGTTGACGTTCAAGCAGTTGAGCGTGACGACGCGCTGGAGGATCTCCGCGGCGCGATCCGCAGTAGCGGTGGACTGCGACTCGTCGAACAGTTCCATCTGCTCCAAGAGGTACGGGTTCGTCGGTTTGATACCCTGCTCGCCGCCCGACATGTGCCAGTCGCCATAGAGCCGACCGGTGTTACCGCCGCCGGCAACCGGCAACAAGTGCTGCGGAGTGATGAGCGTGGTCGATCGTGGTGAGGATTCCCAGTTGAAGAGCATCGCCTCATTCAAC